>NC_017668.1:0-2400000 GCF_000284515.1 Halobacillus halophilus DSM 2266
TTTTTTTAGTGAAATAAGCGAAAATAAAATACATTCAGCGAACATCCACAGGCTGTGTGTATATTTTTTTCGACTCCAGCTGACTGTCCACACCAAATATCGACAAGGTATTCACAAAATATAGTGTTGTGGATAGCTGTTGTCTACAAGGTGTGGTAATTGTGGATAAGTTCCCCTAAATCATTGCAACTCCAGTTTTTATTTGGTATTATATTTGTGTTTAAGCGTGAATGACTTCTGAGTGCTTAAAATCTTATACACAGATTGTGGATAACGTGTGGACATTTATTAACACGCCTGTATATGCTTTTATGCACAGGGATGTGGATAGTGAAAATAACTTTCTATAAGTCTTGTATGTCGCGAATCTCACATCCACATTGAAATTAGAAGTTTTCTAACGATAAAGAGTATACAAAACTTATACAACAACCTTTCGATCCTTTTGCTACGTTCGAAAAAGAGAACGAAAGGTTTTTTTGTTTTCCATTTATAGAGAAAGGGGTGAAACAATTTGGAGAACATACACGAACTTTGGAATAACACCTTGGAGCATATTAAAGAAAAAATCAGTAAGCCAAGCTTTGAAACATGGCTGAAGGCTACCAAAGCTGATTCTCTTAGCGAAAATACCCTGACCATTGTAGCTCCGAATGAATTTGCCAGAGACTGGCTTGAGAATCAATATGAGGGATTGATTACGGAAACGCTCTATGAAGTGACAGGAGCGGAGTTAGATACAAAATTTATTATTCCGGAAACGAAAGAAGAATCGATGGATGATGTGAAGCTGTCATCCAAGAAGGTTCCTGATGTGAAGAATAATGGGAATGAAGAAACACCGCAAAGTATGCTCAACTCTAAATATACGTTTGATACGTTTGTGATCGGTTCAGGAAACCGCTTCGCCCACGCAGCATCTCTGGCGGTGGCAGAAGCACCGGCAAAAGCTTACAATCCGCTGTTTATCTATGGTGGGGTCGGACTGGGAAAAACACACCTGATGCATGCGATTGGCCATTATGTCCTGGATCATAATCCAAATGCGAAAGTCGTTTATTTATCATCTGAAAAGTTTACCAATGAATTTATTAATTCAATTCGAGACAATAAAGCCGTCAACTTCCGTAATAAATACCGCAGTGTAGATGTGCTTTTAATTGATGACATTCAGTTTCTTGCAGGTAAAGAACAGACCCAGGAAGAGTTCTTCCATACGTTTAATACTCTTCATGAGGAAAGCAAACAGATCGTGATCTCCAGTGATCGGCCGCCTAAAGAAATACCGACTCTTGAGGATCGATTGCGCTCCCGCTTTGAATGGGGATTGATTACGGACATTACGCCGCCGGATTTAGAGACGCGGATTGCCATTCTGCGTAAGAAAGCCAATGCAGAAGGGCTGGATATTCCAAACGAAGTGATGCTTTACATCGCGAATCAAATCGATACAAACATTCGTGAGCTGGAGGGAGCTCTTATTCGAGTGGTCGCTTATTCGTCTTTGATTAATCGTGATATTAATGCTTCTCTGGCAGCTGAAGCGTTAAAAGATATCATTCCAAGCTCTAAGCCTAAAGTCATTACAATTCAAGCCATTCAGGAAATGGTTGGAGAGAAATATAATGTTAGATTAGAAGATTTTCCAGCGAAGAAGCGCACTAAAACCATTGCTTTTCCACGGCAAATCGCTATGTATCTATCAAGAGAGTTAACCGATTTTTCTTTACCGAAGATTGGTGAAGAATTTGGAGGACGTGATCATACGACAGTCATCCATGCTCATGAGAAGATTTCTAAAATGGTCGCAGCCGATCAGCAGCTTCAAAAAGAACTGGATGAAATTAAAGAGCAGCTGAAAACGTAACGTGGATAATGTGAATAACCGTACCACATCCATCAACAACTTATACACATGTGGATAACCTTAGTTTGTTTGGTCTGAATCGTGTTATCCACAAATCCACAGCGCATACTATTACTATTACGGTTTATTAATAAAAAATAAATATATAATATAGGTTCACTAGGAGGAAGGTATTCATGAAATTTATAATTCAGCGGGAGCAGTTGATGCAAAGCGTTCAGGATGTCATGAAAGCTATTTCATCAAGAACGACCATCCCTATTTTGACTGGAATGAAATTAGAAGTTAGTGAAGAGGGTGTAAAACTGACCGGAAGTGATTCAGATATCTCGATTGAATCTTTTATTCCACAAGAAGAAGATGGAATCGTTTATGTTGAAAACATTGAACCAGGGAGTCTAGTACTGCAGGCTAAGTATTTCCCTGATATCGTTCGTAAACTTCCACAAAACACCGTTGAAATTGAAAGTGATAATTACAGAAATGTTACTATTCGCTCAGGTAATGCTGAATTCCATTTGAATGGACAGGATCCTGAAGAATATCCCCAGCTTCCTCAGTTACATACCGAGGATAGCTTTGAGCTGCCTATTGATTTATTAAAGAATTTAATTCGTCAAACTGTATTTGCGGTATCGACTTCTGAAACAAGACCTATTTTGACAGGCGTTCACGTGCGTATCGCAAATGGAGAACTCGAATTTATTGCAACGGACAGCCATCGTCTGGCATCCAGGAAGATTCCATTGGAGCATCCAGAAGGCAAGAATCTGCCCCCAGTCGTCATTCCAGGTAAAAGCTTAACTGAACTGAATAAAATTCTTGATGATTCAGAAGATACGATCGAAGTAAGTGTCACGGAGAACCAGGTATTGTTCCGTACGAAGCACCTTTACTTCTTATCCAGACTTTTGGAAGGGAATTATCCAGAGACCTCGCGTTTAATTCCTGAACAGAGCAAAACAATTGTGAAAATCGACACGAAAGAATTGCTTCAATCTGTCGACAGGGCCTCTCTATTAGCAAAAGAAAATCGTAATAACGTCGTTCGTTTAGTTACGAAAGAAAACAACCACCTTGAAATCACAGGTAACTCACCTGAAGTAGGAAATGTGGTTGAAGAAGTAACAGCAGATGAAGTAAACGGCGAAGATCTAAAGATTTCTTTTAGTGCTAAATATATGATGGATGCTTTAAAAGCTGTGGATTATGATCAAGTAAAAGTAGAATTCACTGGAGCGATGCGTCCTTTCTTAATTCGTCCAGTAGATGACGAACAAATTCTCCAGCTGATCCTGCCTGTCCGCACCTACTGATTTATAAAAAACGTGTTAGTATAAAAGGTATGTCAGTCATTCGAATATAGTACTAGTTTAAAAGAGGCGCTGTTATGAAATCATAGCGGTGCCTTTTCTTATGGTGAGCCGCTGAAACAGAATAAATCTCTTGGACTTTTCTTACACCTTCATCTTTAGTAAAATAAAAAGAAGGTGAATTCATGGAATAGGGTGAATGAAAATGAGCGAACGTATTGAAATATCAACGGAATATATCCCGCTTGGTCAGTTTCTAAAATTATCCAACGTTGTGGAATCTGGTGGAATGGTTAAATTATTCCTTAGTGAATTTGAAGTTTTTGTAAATGGAGAGTTGGAAAACCGTCGTGGGCGTAAGCTTTACCTGGGAGATACAGTCGAAATAGAAGAGTTTGGCAGCTTCACGGTTGTACGTGAAGAATAAGGTGAAATGAACCTGACTTATGTACATTCATGAGCTGTCGCTTCGGTCGTTTCGAAATTATGATCAATTGTCCCTGACATTCGATCATAAGATAAATGTCATTATTGGTGAAAACGCCCAGGGAAAGACCAATTTGATGGAAGCGATCTATGCTTTAGCCTTTACAAAATCACACCGGACCCCGAGGGATAAAGAATTAATACAATGGGACGCCGAGTATGGTAAAATAAAAGGGAGTATATTTAAACGGAATCGCCGTTTTCCTCTCGAGATTGTCATTTCGACCAAAGGGAAAAAAGCGAAATTAAATCATATTGAACAAAAGCGCCTTAGTGACTACATAGGTGCTTTGAATGTCGTTATGTTTGCACCTGAGGATCTTAACCTGGTCAAGGGAAGCCCTCAGGTGCGTCGTCGGTTTATCGACATGGAAATCGGACAGATTCAACCGACGTATATCTATCATTTAGGACAATATCAAAAGATCCTCCGTCAGCGTAATCACCTGCTGAAAGATTTGCAGCGTAAGCCTCACGCTGACCGGACGATGCTTGGCGTATTGACGGATCAGTTGATGGAGCATGCAGCGACGATTGTGGATCGAAGGTTTAAGTTTATGCAGCTGCTCCGTTCATGGGCTACTCCCATTCATGAAGGAATAAGCCGGAAACTAGAAAAACTTGATATTTCTTATAATGCAAGTGTCAAAGTATCAGAGGATATGAATTTGGACACAATAAAGAAAATATACATGGAAAAATTTTCAGAAATTGAAACAAAGGAAATTGAAAGGGGGACTACGCTTGCGGGTCCCCACCGGGATGATCTTATATTTTATGTGAATGGAAAAGATGTTCAGACCTATGGTTCCCAGGGACAGCAGAGAACAACTGCCCTCTCACTGAAGCTTGCGGAAATTGAACTCATTCATAGTGAAGTCGGCGAGTACCCCATCCTTCTTCTCGATGATGTGCTCAGCGAACTGGACGATTACCGGCAGTCCCATCTGCTTCATACCATTCAGGGGAAAGTTCAAACCTTTGTTTCAACGACTAGTATAGATGGAATTGAACATGAAGCTTTGGAGCATGCAGAGATCTTTCATGTTAGAGAAGGAACGATCGAAGTAGAGAAATGAGGTGGCAAATTGTTCATTCATATCGGTGACGATCATGTCATCCAATCAAAAGATGTGGTAGCGATTATCGATCACAGTTTGATGACATCGTCCTCTATTATCGAGGAAATGATTTTTAATCAGCGGAAAAACAGACGCGTGGTGGAAACAGAAGAAGATCATGTGAAAGCCATCGTCATTACAAATGATTATATATATTTCAGCCCGCTTTCCGTATTCACTTTAAAGAAGAGGGCCAATATGAAGACCACGTTAAATAAACTGGAAGACTTCTCAGAAGAGTCAGGTGGGTAAGAGGAGATCGTCCGTAATAGAGTTCATAAGTAAAACCACTTGAGAAATGTAGGTGAGTACCATGAAGGAAGACATAATTGAAAAAGAATCCTATGATGAGAGCCAGATACAGGTACTGGAAGGGCTGGAAGCGGTTCGTAAACGCCCGGGAATGTATATTGGTTCGACGAACGAAAAAGGACTGCACCACCTTGTATGGGAAATTGTAGATAACAGTATTGACGAAGCGATGGCTGGTCACTGTGACCAGATCCAAGTGATGATTGAGAAAGATAACAGCATCTCCGTGACAGATAACGGCCGTGGAATTCCTGTAGGGATTCAGGAAAAGACAGGACGTCCTGCAGTAGAGGTCATTATGACGGTTCTTCACGCCGGAGGGAAATTTGGAGGAGGAGGTTATAAAGTCTCTGGAGGACTCCACGGTGTAGGGGCATCCGTTGTGAATGCTTTATCATCAAAACTTGAAGTATTCGTCCACCGTGATGGTAAGATTCACTACCAGGCTTTCCACCGCGGGGTGCCGGAAGAAGATTTGAAAGTCATCGGAGATACAGAAATTACTGGAACACGCATTCAGTTTAAACCGGATGAACAAATCTTTACCGAAACCGTTGAATATAACTTTGAAACACTGGCTACTCGTACACGAGAGCTTGCTTTTCTGAATCGCGGCTTAACGATTTCGATTGAAGATAAGCGTACAGATGAAGAGCCGGTAAGCTATTATTATGAGGGCGGTATTCGCTCTTATGTCGAGCATTTGAACCGTACGAGAGAAGTGCTCCACGAACCATTTTTCATAGAAAGTGAACAGGATGACATTTCTATTGAAATCGCCCTTCAGTATAATGATGGCTTTGCCAGCAATCTTTATTCGTATGCGAATAATATTCATACGTACGAGGGCGGAACACACGAATCCGGCTTTAAAACCGGACTCACTCGTGTGATTAACGATTACGCCCGTAAAAATAATATGTTCAAAGATATGGATCCGAACTTAACCGGAGATGATGTCCGTGAAGGATTGACCGCTATTATTTCGATTAAGCACCCTGATCCTCAATTTGAAGGACAGACAAAGACGAAGCTTGGAAACAGTGAAGCGCGTACGGTCACCGATGCGTTATTCTCAGAAGGCTTCTCCAAATTCCTGTTTGAAAATCCAAACATGGCAAGAATTGTAGTGGAAAAAGGTCTAATGGCTTCGAGAGCCCGTATGGCTGCAAAGAAAGCACGTGAGCTTACTCGCCGTAAAAATGCGCTTGAAGTTTCCAACCTTCCTGGTAAATTAGCGGACTGTTCGTCTAAAGATCCCAGTATTTCAGAGATCTACGTGGTTGAGGGTGACTCAGCCGGAGGATCTGCGAAACAGGGCCGGGACCGGCATTTCCAGGCAATTCTTCCTCTGCGCGGAAAAATTATTAACGTAGAGAAAGCTCGCTTAGATAAAATCCTTTCAAATAATGAAGTTCGTGCGATTATTACAGCGCTCGGTACAGGAATCGGAGAGGATTTCGATATTTCTAAAGCCCGCTACCATAAAATCGTCATTATGACGGATGCTGATGTGGACGGAGCTCATATTCGAACGCTTCTTCTAACCTTCTTTTACCGTTATATGCGTCCTTTGATTGAACATGGCTATATTTATATCGCCCAGCCGCCTCTTTATAAAATTCAGCAAGGGAAAGCCGTTTATTATACGTATAGTGATAAGCAGCTTGATACCATGCTTGCAGAGCTGCCAAACTCTCCAAAACCAGGCGTCCAGCGTTACAAAGGTTTAGGAGAGATGAACCCGGAACAACTTTGGGAGACCACAATGGATCCCGAGACAAGGACGCTGCTACAAGTGAGTCTGGAAGACGCGATTGGAGCAGACGAAACCTTTGATATTCTGATGGGGGACAAGGTAGAACCACGCCGTAACTTCATTGAGGAAAATGCTCAATATGTCCAGAACCTGGATGTATAAGAAATAAACAAATGGTAGTCACGATAAAAATAGAAACAGTGTAAATGGATGGGGAAAGGCTCTGTTGAGCTTTTCTCCCCTTATAGGTTATTAGGAGGTAAATAGAATGGTGGATCAACCCGAACGCCCACGCGTGCAGGAAATTAATATAAGCCAGGAAATGCGTACATCCTTCCTGGATTATGCCATGAGTGTTATTGTGGCACGTGCCTTGCCTGACGTCCGTGATGGTTTGAAACCTGTACACCGCCGGATTTTGTATGCAATGCATGATTTAGGCATGCATTCCGATAAAGCTCACAAAAAATCTGCCCGTATTGTAGGGGAGGTTATCGGTAAATATCACCCGCACGGTGATTCGGCTGTGTACGATACGATGGTGCGTATGGCTCAGGACTTCAACTACCGTTATATGCTCGTGGACGGACACGGAAACTTCGGTTCTGTAGACGGCGACGCCGCTGCCGCTATGCGTTATACGGAAGCAAGAATGTCCAAAATTTCTATGGAGATTTTGCGAGACATCAATAAAGATACAATTGACTATGATGACAACTATGACGGTACGGAAAAGGAACCTCTTGTCTTACCTGCCAAATTCCCGAACTTACTGGTAAACGGTGGTTCAGGTATCGCGGTAGGGATGGCTACGAATATTCCTCCTCATCAGCTGGGTGAAGTGATCGATGCTGTACTTGCCGTCAGTAAAGATCCGGATATTACCATTCAGGATTTGATGGAAAACCACATCTATGGTCCAGACTTTCCAACCTCTGGGAAAATCCTTGGACTAAGCGGTATTCGAAAAGCTTATGAAACTGGAAAAGGATCCATTACCGTCCGGGCAAATGTAGAAATCGAAGAACAGGCGAATGGGAAAGCACGCTTAATTGTTACGGAGCTTCCGTATCAGGTGAACAAAGCTCGTCTTGTCGAGAAAATAGCAGATCTTGCCCGCGACAAAAAAATTGACGGCATTACGGACCTTCGGGACGAGTCCGACCGTAATGGTCTGCGCGTCGTGATCGAATTACGACGGGATGCTAATCCAAATGTGCTGTTGAACAACCTCTACAAGATGACGGCTCTTCAATCCACATTTGGTATTAATATGCTGGCTCTGGTTAAAGGTCATCCAAAAGTATTGAACTTGAAACAGTGCCTGGAATACTATTTGGAGCACCAGAAAGAAGTCATCAAGCGTCGAACTGCTTATGAACTTCGTAAAGCGGAAGCGAGAGCTCATATCCTGGAAGGGCTTCGAGTAGCTCTGGATCATTTAGACGAAGTGATTACGCTCATTCGTGAGTCACAAACGACTGAGATTGCCAAAAGTGGTTTAATGGAGCGTTATGAGCTGTCCGATCGCCAGGCTCAAGCTATTCTGGATATGCGTCTTCAACGTCTGACTGGTTTAGAACGTGAAAAGATTGAAAACGAATACCAGGATCTTATGAAGCTTATTGCTGAATTGAAAGCAATCCTTGCTGATGAAGAGAAAGTTCTGGAAATTATCCGGGAAGAACTAGAAGACGTAAAAGAACGCTTTAACGATGAACGTCGTACTGAAATTTTGCTGGGCGGCAGTGACTTTATTGAAGACGAAGACTTAATACCGGAGGAAACGGTTATTGTAACCTTGACGCATCAAGGTTATGTCAAACGTCTCCCTGCTAACACGTACCGTTCACAGCGCAGAGGCGGACGTGGTGTACAAGGAATGGGCACACACGAAGAGGACTTTGTGGAACATCTACTGTCCACTTCCACCCACAATACGCTGCTGTTCTTCTCCAATAAAGGAAAAGTATATAAGGCTAAAGGCTATGAAGTTCCTGAATTCAGCCGAACAGCTAAAGGGATTCCAATTATCAATATGCTGAATATTGAGCGGGATGAGTGGATTAATGCCGTCATTACCGTAGAAGACTTCGTCGATGATTGGTACCTTCTGTTTACAACAAGGAACGGAATCACCAAACGGACGACCCTTTCTCAATTTGCGAACATCCGCCGCGGCGGTCTGATTGCACTCGGACTGAGGGAAGACGACGAATTGATCTCCGTGAAACTGACAGATGGCCAAAAGGATATTATGATTGGTACCAAAAATGGTTATCTCATCCGGTTTAACGAAGATCAAATCCGTGCAATGGGCCGTACAGCTGCAGGTGTGAAGGGAATCTCGCTTAGAGACGACGACCGCGTTGTATCCATGGAAATCCTGGAGGACGACCTGCAGGTTCTTACCGTCACAAGTAAAGGGTATGGGAAGCGGACACCGGCAACGGATTACCGCATTACCAATCGGGGCGGTAAAGGAATTATTACGTGTAACCTTACCGAGAAAAATGGTTATGTCGTTGCTACCCAGGCCGTGAATGGTGAAGAAGATATCATGATTATCACGGAAAGTGGCGTGCTGATCAGGATGCCGCTTGAAAGCATTTCTGAAACTGGACGGAACACTCAGGGTGTCCGCTTGATCCGTCTTGGAGACGGGGAAGAAGTAGCCACGGTAGCTCGTGTGGAATCAGAAAAAGAAGAAGAAGAAATCATTGAAGAAGCAATTGAAAAGAACGAAGATAAAGAAACATCATCAGAGGAATCGAAAGAAGTGGAAGACACTCCTGAAGAATAACCTCCCCCGTTTGCTGGGAAATGCCAAGCCGCCTGTCGAATTTTACGGCAGGCGGCTTTTTGTAAGATATTTTAGTGGATCACAATGGTTATACTCCTTTTAAGAGAGGTGGAAAATGATATGCGGCTGCACCCTTCCCAATTGGTTACGGGCTGTTTAATAACAAAAGATGTAATGGGACGTACTAAAAATCCAATTATCCCTAAAAACACGTTGGTTCATCCTATACATATTCAAGTGTTAAAGAAGTTTCTAATTGAATCCGTAGAAGTTGCGAATAAACTTTCAGACGGTTCTCCTTTTGTTCCGGAACAACCAGTAGATGATGAACCGATCGAAACACAGCCTTCAGGGTGTAATGAGTCAAGTGAGAACGTTACCTTTCACGACCAGTACGTACATGCCGTTGAATCCTATAAGAAATGGTTTTCGGAGTGGCGGGCAGGAGGGTCCCTCAATATTAAAGCGATCCGTGAAGAAATGGTGCCTTTATTAGAAAGTGCTGTTCAGGAGAAGCGTGTGATTTTCAGACTTCATCATTATTCCTCAAGCTGGGATTACCTATATCACCATAGTGTAGCGATGAGTGTGCTGGCCTCTTATTTAGCTTATAAAATGGACTATGAGTACGGGGAGTGGAGTCAAATAGGACTTGCAGGGTTACTCAGTGATGCTGGAATGGCGAAGGTCGATCAACGTGTCATCGATAAAGAGGCTCCGCTCACAGAACGCGAATTTGAACAAATTAAACACCACCCTGCACACTCTTACCGTCTGGTGGAAAACATTCAGGAGTTGAGCCGCCCCGCCAAGCTTGCTATTTTACAGCATCACGAGCGATTGGACGGAACCGGTTATCCTCTTGGACTGAACCATACCAAACTTCATCCCTATAGTCAGCTCGTTGCGGTTAGTGATATGTACCATGCCATGACTTCAGAACGTGTGTATCGCCAAAAGCATTCTCCGTTTAAAGTCCTTGAGAATGTTCTTAAGGAACAGTTTGGACGCTATGATCACACCATTATTCAAGTGTTAGTCAAAGAAATGACCAATTATTCAACCGGCACGAATATAAGACTTTCCAATAATCGACGGGCGGAAATTGTCTTTGTAGATCAAACTCATCCCACAAGGCCGATGATTCGTTTAGAAGACGATGGAGAAATTTATCATTTAAAAGAACATATGCATCTACATATAGAAGAAATTCTGGGGTAACGAAAGACCAGCTGATATCAAAAAACAGATGTCAGCTGGTCTTTTAACCATGCAGAGATTAACACAGGAATCTGTTCGCTGGCACTCTTTAAAAATTCGATGATAAATACATAGTCTTCCCGGTCCCTCATTTGCTGCATTTCTCCCCACCATTCACCCTCGTAGCGAACTAGCATACTTAAGTTATACAGAACGGCAAAATAAGCGAGTAGCGGAGGCCAGGGTTCATCTGCGGGCGGATGATCTACGTTTTTAAAGGCATAGATGGGAGCCATAGCTTCTAAGGGACGCAGCAATTCATCCATCGAGATTTTTTCTTTTGACGATGAGAATTGGAACAAATGATCTGCTGCATGAGGGAATAATCCATGGGGCTGAACTCGAATATCATCCTCTAAAAAGCGGTAATGCTGTTTCTTTCTTTTTCTGGTCGACAAACCGTGAGCTAAAACCTTCGCCGTAGCAGGGTAACCTGGATCTACCGTTAGAAGGCAGCTTTTTAAGTAGTGATTGAGTCCATAATATAAAAGGAGCGGCTGGACACTCAGTGGAGTCGATTTTGCAGATTCCCAGTAGTCACTTCCCAGATTTAAACCATATATAAATCGTTCCGCGTTCTGATAAGCATGGTGAGAAGCTTTCGGGTTGTTTGTTTTTTCGTAACAGGCCAGTAAAAATGGTCTGGTGTGAGCGGTAACTTGTAAATAATTTAGAATGGTTTCTTCCTTAAGCATGGGAGCGCATCTCCTTTCATCAAGTTTATCCTCATTTTTGCAAGCAAAGCAGAAAGCGCTTTAACTACATCGTGCTCCGTGAAAGCGTCTGGAAAGCAGTCCAGACAGGGGATTTATGGGATTTTTTTATGGTTGAAAAACAACAGTCATTGTCGTATTGTAAATAACAATAAGAAAGTAATTTACGTAGTTATCGGTTATTATTCCCCACCTTTACCCAAACTATTTGAAAAAGGAGAGATCAAGCATGCGTGCAGATAAATTTGAGAAAGAAAGCTTAACGTTCGATGATGTCCTTCTACTGCCTGCCAAATCAGATGTATTACCTCGTGACGTTTCATTAGCTACAGAGCTTTCGCCTACCTTGAAACTGAATATGCCCGTTCTCAGTGCTGGAATGGACACAGTCACAGAAGCAGGTCTAGCAATTGGAATGGCGAGACAGGGCGGTCTCGGTGTCATTCACAAAAATATGTCGATCGAAGAACAGGCTGAGCAGGTGGATCGTGTAAAACGTTCGGAAAGCGGAGTGATCACGAATCCTTTCTTTTTGACTCCTGAACATCAGGTTTTTGATGCGGAGCACTTGATGGGTAAATTCAGAATCTCAGGTGTGCCGATTGTGAATAATCAAGAAGAACAGAAGCTGGTGGGGATCCTTACCAACCGCGATCTGCGTTTCATCGATAACTATTCCATGGCCATCAGTGAAGTGATGACAAGCGAAAATCTGGTAACGGCACCTGTGGGAACTACGTTAGAGGAAGCTGGGAAGATTCTTCAGGAATACAAAATTGAAAAACTTCCATTAGTGGACAACGAAGGCATCCTAAAAGGTCTAATCACTATTAAAGATATTGAAAAAGTTATCGAATTTCCGCTTTCGGCGAAGGATGAACATGGCCGTCTTCTCTGCGCTGCTGCCGTCGGGGTAACAGCAGATGCTATGACAAGGGTTGATAAGCTTGTTTCTGCGGGAGTGGATGCTTTAGTTATCGATACGGCCCACGGACATTCCCAGGGCGTAATCGATCAAGTGAAGCGTATTCGAAGCAAGTATCCTTCTATGAATATTATCGCCGGCAACGTAGGAACCCCAGAAGCAACACGCGAACTAATTGAAGCAGGTGCCGATGTGATTAAAGTAGGCATAGGTCCTGGGTCCATTTGTACAACCCGTGTCGTTTCCGGCGTAGGCATTCCACAGATTACTGCGGTTCACGACTGTGCGATGGAAGCGGAGAAATATAACAAACCTGTTATTGCCGATGGCGGAATTAAATATTCAGGTGAAATTGTAAAATCTCTTGCGGCAGGGGCCCATGCAGTAATGCTTGGAAGTCTTCTGGCGGGCGTCTCAGAAAGTCCGGGAGAAACCGAAATTTTCCAGGGGCGCCGTTTTAAAGTTTACCGTGGAATGGGATCTGTAGGGGCTATGGAATCCGGTTCTAAAGATCGTTACTTCCAAAGTGGTCAGGAATCCAAAAAACTGGTACCAGAGGGGATCGAAGGACGTATGCCGTATAAAGGACCTCTTGCAGATACCCTTCACCAGCTGATGGGCGGTTTGCGATCCGGTATGGGGTATTGCGGAACCCCAACGATCCAGGCGCTGCGTACGGATGCTAAATTCACGAGAATTACCGGAGCGGGCTTGCGCGAAAGTCACCCTCACGATGTTCAAATTACAAAAGAATCACCAAATTACTCCGTTTGAGCTGAGTAATTTTTATAGACAGGGACTATTTCCCTGTCTATTCTTTTGTTAAGCCATATGATAAAATAACGAAGGTATAATACATAATTTGTGGGTGGAGGTCGAGAAAGTTGAAACAAGTTTTTAATACATCCCTGGCCGTCATGTTGGCCTTTATTTTGAGTACGTCCGCAGTCTGGATGAATCCAGGGAATACATACGCGGCTACAGTTAATGTAGAAGCGAAATCTGCTATTCTAGTAGATGCTGATTCTGGTAAGATTTTATTTGAGAAAGAGGCAGATCTTACTCTACCTCCAGCTAGTATGACGAAAATGATGACAGAGTACCTCGTTATGGAAGCGATCCAGAAGGGCAGCATCAGCTGGGATACCACTACACAGATCAGCCAATATGCTTATGATATATCTGCAAATGCTAATTTTTCCGGCGTTGGCTTGAAAATGAATAAAGATTACACAGTAGAAGAACTTTATAAAGCGATGGCCATCAATTCGGATAATGCCACGACCATTACGCTTGCTGAATTGATTGCAGGGACAGAAGCAGAATTTGTGAAAATGATGAATGAAAAGGCTAAGGAAATGGGACTTCCGGATTATGAATTCGTTAATTCCACTGGACTGAATAATTCTCACCTGGGAGATAACTATCCTGAAGGGACAGCCCCTGATGCGACCAATATGCTCTCAGCACGATCCTCTGCACTTCTTGCCTACCACTTAATTAATGATTACCCTGAATCTTTAGATATCTCGAGTCAGCCAACAGCCGAGTTTGATGGCCAGACCATTACAAACTGGAACTGGATGATACCAGACATGCCCGGTGCCCTCTCACAGTTTGGTTACGACGGGGTTGACGGTTTAAAGACTGGTTACACAGAACTTGCAGGTAACACGTTTACAGGGACAGCTGAACAAGATGGTCAGCGCTTTATTGCAGTTGTTATGAAGACTGATTCAAGAGCTTCCCGTTTCCAGCAGACAGCGAAATTATTTGATTATGGTTTCCAGAAATTCCAGGAACAGACGCTGTATGAGGCGGGCTATCAACTGGAAGGTGAATCTGAAATCGAAGTAGCTAAAGGAAAAGAGGATCAGGTATCGGTAGAGACCAATACGGATCTTCAAACGCTGGTTAAAAATGGGGAAGATGACCAATACTCCATAGAATATAATCTTTCAGAAGACCAATTGGATGAGGATGGAAAGCTGGTGGCTCCTATTGAAAAAGGTGCCAAAGTAGGATCGGCTTCTCTTGTTTACAATGGAGAAGAATCCTATGACAATCTATTATCCGAAAACCAGAATTCCGTAGATTTGGTTACGACCGGAGCGGTTGAAAAATCCAGTTGGTTTATGCTTATGATAGGCGGAGTCGGTGAGTTCTTTAGCGATATTTTCACCGGAGCTGTCGATATGGTGAAAAGTTGGTTCTAACAGTTAATGCCAATTTATTTGGTAGGATTTTAGGCTTTTTTAAGTTACAATAGAAATTAAGGAATTTTGGATTCACATCATGCAAATGATTGATCATATACAGTCCATTCAGGGAGGAATATAGTATGTCACAAACAGGTACAGATCGCGTAAAACGCGGAATGGCAGAAATGCAAAAAGGCGGCGTCATCATGGACGTTGTAAATGCTGAACAGGCAAAAATAGCTGAAGAAGCGGGAGCGGTAGCCGTAATGGCTCTTGAACGCGTACCAGCGGATATTCGTGCAGCTGGAGGCGTAGCTCGAATGGCAGATCCAAGTATCGTGGAAGACGTTATGAATGCTGTTTCTATTCCGGTCATGGCAAAAGCTCGTATCGGCCACATTACAGAAGCACGTGTCCTAGAAGCTTTAGGTGTCGATTATATCGATGAAAGTGAAGTGCTGACGCCGGCCGATGAAGTTTATCACATCAAAAAGGACGATTATACCGTTCCATTCGTATGCGGATGCCGTAACTTAGGAGAAGCTACACGCCGTATCCGTGAAGGAGCTTCTATGCTTCGTACGAAAGGCGAACCTGGTACAGGCAACATCGTAGAAGCCGTCAGTCATATGAGACAAGTTCAATCCCAAATCCGTCATCTTCGCGGTTTATCTGAAGATGAAGTAATGGTTTATGCGAAAGACAATGGCGCTCCATTTGATCTTCTTATGGAAATCCGTGAAGCCGGACGCCTTCCTGTCGTAAACTTTGCAGCCGGTGGAATTGCTACCCCTTCTGATGCAGCATTGATGATGCAGCTTGGCGCAGACGGAGTATTCGTAGGTTCAGGTATTTTCAAATCCAATGACCCGGAACGCTTTGCTCGTGCGATTGTAGAAGCTACTACGCATTATGATGACTACAAATTGATTGGCGAACTTTCCAGAGGTTTGGGCACAGCTATGAAGGGCATGGAAATGTCTACTCTTGCTGCTGACCAGCGTATGCAGGATCGCAGTCAATAAATAGCTGATACGTGGATTAGGGTTCTTGAGACAGTTCTCATCCGCGATTGATTCATCGTTTATAGAATGATTCAGGATAGATTTAAAGGAGACATGCATCATGACCACAATCGGTGTATTAGGACTTCAAGGAGCTTTTCGTGAGCATGTACGTTCCATCGAAGCTTCAGGTGCAGAAAGTGTCGTAGTGAAAAAGGTAGAACAGCTTGAGCATATTGATGGCCTCATTATTCCCGGTGGTGAAAGCACCACAATGAGACGTCTGATTGACAAGTATAATTTTCTAGAGCCACTTCATGAGTTCGGCAAACAGGGAAAGCCGATTTTTGGTACTTGTGCAGGATTAATTCTGCTTGCATCAGAAATTGATGGATCGTATGACGTACATTTAGGACTGATGGACATCAACGTGCGCCGTAATGCCTTCGGAAGGCAGCGAGAAAGCTTTGAGGTGGATCTCGATATCGAAGGTGTGGCTGAAGGATACAATGCCGTATTTATACGTGCTCCTTATATTGAAGGAGTAGGTGAATCCGGTAAAGTATTAGCTACGTATAATGGACATATCGTAGCTGCCCAACAGGATGGTTACCTGGCTTGTTCCTTCCATCCTGAATTGACCGAAGATCATCGAATGACCGCTCATTTTGTTAAAATGGTGGAAGAGTCTAAAAAATCACTTGCATTATGATTGAATATCCGCTAATGTTATTAGACACAATAGCTAATAATTAACGCGATGATAGGAATTAGTAGCATCATCCTTTTTCTTTAAGAGAGTCAGTGGCTGGTGAGAACTGATGAAAAAGATGTGTGAATCCATCCTTGAGTGTTCGACTGAATAACAGTAAGTCGAACCGGTGCTCACCGTTATGAGTTAAGCCGGAAGATTGATCTTCAATCTTCAACTTGGGTGGTATCGCGGGAAGCATAATCAAGCTCTCGTCCCTTATTTACAAGGGACGGGAGCTTTTTATATTAATTAATTTGAATGAGGAGGATCCACATGCTGGACATGAAGTACTTACGCCAGAATTTTGAAGAAGTGAAGCAGAAGTTGAATAAACGCGGTGAGGACTTATCCGAATTGGATGCCTTTGGAGACTTGGATGAAAGACGCCGGGAGCTGATTCAAGAGACGGAGGAGTTAAAAGCTCGCCGTAATGAAGTCTCTAAAGAAATATCTCAATTGAAAAAGGAAAAGCAGGACGCGGATGATAAGATTAAAGAAATGCGTGAAGTAGGAGATCGGGTCAAGAATCTGGATGCTGAACTCAAAGACGTGGAAGAGCGATTAGAAACCTTACTTCTATCTATTCCTAACATCCCCCATGAAAGTGTTCCTGTTGGAGAAGATGAAGAAGATAATGTGGAAGCGAAAAAGTGGGGAGACCTTCCAGCCTTTACTTTTGAAGCCAAAGCCCACTGGGATGTAGCAACGGAGCTCGATATTCTGGACTTCGAACGTGCATCTAAAGTTACGGGGAGCCGGTTTGTTTTCTACAAAGGACTTGGTGCCCGTCTGGAGCGAGCGCTATTGAATTTCATGATGGATTTACATGCGGATGAACATGGCTATCAGGAAATGCTCCCTCCTCAACTTGTGAATCGCACCTCTATGACAGGGACTGGACAGCTTCCGAAATTTGAAGAGGATGCATTTAAAATTGAAGACTGGGACTATTTCTTAGTGCCAACAGCGGAAGTTCCGGTAACGAACTACCATCGTGAAGAGATCCTATCCAGTGAGAATCTTCCACAGAAGTTTGTAGCTTTCAGCACCAACTTCCGTTCAGAAGCGGGGTCTGCAGGCCGGGATACGAGAGGTCTGATCCGCCAGCACCAATTCAATAAAGTTGAACTGGTTCAGCTAGCTAAACCAGAGGATTCTTATCAGGTGCTGGAAGAACTAACCGGCCATGCTGAGAAGGTTCTGCAGCTGCTTAAACTGCCATACCGTGTGATGAGCATGTGTACAGGTGATCTTGGGTTCACAGCTGCTAAGAAATACGATATTGAAGTATGGATCCCAAGCTACGAGACGTATCGTGAAATCAGTTCTTGTTCTAATTTTGAAGACTTCCAGGCTCGCCGCGCTGGTATTCGTTTCCGTCGTGAAGAGAAAGGAAAGCCGGAATTTGTTCACACTTTAAATGGTTCTGGGCTTGCCCTGGGACGTACAGTAGCTGCGATTCTTGAGAATTATCAGCAGGAGGATGGCTCTGTAGAGATCCCTGAAGTACTTCGTCCATATATGGGTGGTAAAGAGTTCATTCGATAGTATAAAGCCTATACCCTATAAAAAAGCCGCACCGAGCAAACTTGCCGGAGCGGCTTTTTTAACGCGCTATTTAGCGCTATCGTTTGTTTTTATAAAAGTCTTATTACACTATAGGGCCGAATAGTTGAAGACTCAGTTTCGAGATAATTCTGGTCCATTACGATATTTGGAGAAGGGCTGGTGGGGAAATAGCTCGCTTTCCTATGGGGGAACGGTAAGCTTCCTCGCTCGTTGTCACTCCCTGCGGGATCTTACCTAGTTCCTTCTCCCATGGGAGTCTCGCCATTTCCCCACCAGCCCCAGCTTTATTAGGAAGAACTGCCCCTTCGGAAAAAGAGAATTCTGTTCTCCTTAACCTGTCTGGAATGCTTATATAACAGGCTCTATCCCATAGTTTCAGCCTGATAAAAGGATAAAGCTCATGTAGTATTTATTCTCAAGCGGTGAAGGGTAAAGCGGTTTCGAGCTTCTGATTTGGCAAAGTCCGGAGGGGGATGATGTAGACTCCTGTGGGATGAAAATGACAGGGGAGACCCCGTAAGGCAAAGCCTGAGGAGGCTCCGCGCATTCCCACGGAAAGCGAAATCATCCCCCGAAGGACTGTCCTCTCAGCCTAAATATCTCGAAACTTAGTCTTACAGAAAAGGGAGCTTTACTGGAAGATTAAGTTGGAGGTTTAACAGGCTTTAGAATTAAGGAAATTGACTATACACGTGAAGGTTCTTATAATGAGAAAAGATGAAACGACAAAATTCCTCTCTTTTCTACAGAAATGAAAAAAGTTTTTAATATATATTGACGGGCTTACTCAGCCGTGATATTATATTCATTGTCGGTCACACGGAGGAGTACCCAAGTTTGGCTGAAGGGAGCGGTCTTGAAAACCGCCAGGGGGTTTACGCCCCGCGGGGGTTCGAATCCCTCCTCCTCCGCCATTTTATTATCAACAATAGCGCATAATATTGGAGATTTATAGAACAAAAGCAGCCTTTTCGAAGGCTGCTTTTTTAGTTTGTGAAATTTTAAAACGTAACAGTAATTAACAAACTTCTAAAGGCGCTATCTTCCTGCGAACAGAACATTTACCACTTGGAAGGGCAGGCAGTGGATATCTGCAGCTACAGGTTGCTCTGTTCCACTGGCCACGGATGTAACGGGAATGAATCGATCTTTCATGGAATGTATTCTCCTTTCTTTATGGATATGTTTTCCCATATATTACTTACTCCACATGTCCATAAGGCATGAAAAAAAGCCTGAAGAGATTTGATCTCTTCAGGCTTTTGTTTAGGTGAGCAAGTGGCTGGAACGCCATTTGCGGGATTGTTGGATAAAATGTCCTATCTTTTCCATAACCGGTTCAATACTGTTTTCATCATTTAACACATCATAGTCCGCTATATTCAGCC
Source organism: Halobacillus halophilus DSM 2266 (assembly GCF_000284515.1). GTDB lineage: Bacteria > Bacillota > Bacilli > Bacillales > Halobacillaceae > Halobacillus > Halobacillus halophilus. Next base: position 19,476 of record NC_017668.1, read on the forward strand.
GAAGAACTGGGCAGGAATTGAAATTCTCAATCCAATTCTCATAACGTTTGAACATTTCCTCCCAATATTCGACAGGCGTTTCCTGTTCCATTGGCCGTCCTCGCTCTTTAATTCGATCGACAACGTCATCAAATGATCCTTCCAGATAAATTAATAAATCCGGATGAGGGAAATAGGGAGTCATGACCATGGCATCGAATAAATTCTTGTACGTTTGGTAATCTATTTCAGACATCGTTCCTTTTTCATAATGCATACGGGCGAAAATGCCTGTATCTTCATAAATCGAACGATCCTGAATAAATCCACCGCCATATTCAAAGATTTTCTTCTGCTCTTTAAAACGTTCAGCTAAAAAGTAAATTTGTAAATGGAAGCTCCAACGTTCAAAATCATGATAAAACTTATCAAGGTAAGGATTGGTTTCTACTTTTTCAAAAGAAGTACGAAATTTAAGGGCATCAGCTAATGCATTCGTCATGGTAGATTTCCCTACTCCAACTGTGCCTGCAATTGTAATGACGCTGTCATGTGGTATTCCATAGCGTTCACGTGCGTTCATTTAATAACTTCTCCTTTATTTAAGTGCTGCTCTACAAGTTCAACAATATAATTTAAATCATCCTGATGTTTTACGAAATCAATATCATCGCCATTCAAGCGAATGACAGGGATATCAGGATGAGCCGCTTCAAAGTGATTCATGAAGTCCTCATAGTCCCTGGATAACTGCTCTAAATAAGAGGGTTGAATATTGGCTTCAACATCCCTGTTTCGCATACGAATACGATCTAACAGGGTATCAAGACCAGCATGCAGATAAACAATGATATTCGGACGCGGCATATCGTGCGTTAATATGTCAAAAATCTGAGAGTACTTTTGGAATTGATCTTCTCTTAAAGTACGTCGTGCAAAAATCATATTTTTAGAAATATGATAATCGGCTATAACGGGCTTCTCTAACTGCAAATACTTCCGTTCGATATCCTCCAGCTGCTTGAACCGATTGCATAAGAAGAACATCTCGGTTTGGAAGCTCCATTCTTCAATATTGTCGTAAAATTTGCCTAAAAACGGATTCTCCTCAACGATTTCCTTGAGCAAATGAAAATCAAACTGGGAGGCGAGCTTTTTAGACAGAGACGTTTTCCCAACACCAATGGGCCCTTCAACCGCAATGAAAGGTATATGTCCCATCTCTTCTCCTCCTTCAAACTCAATTAAGAAAAGCACGCACACCCTATCGAATCTTTTCAAACTATAGAGAAAAGCGACCTGGGGGAACGGCTTATAATGATAACTATCCTGAGCGTTCAGACAGACAAACTATATTTTATCATATCCGTAGAGTTGAAGTAACAGGAAGGAAGGAATTTGAGAAGAATTCACTTTTCATTCAAGCCAATGTTTTGTATAATATTACATGTACGCTTTTTGCCCCCGTAGCTCAGGGGATAGAGCATCGGTTTCCTAAACCGTGTGCCGCAGGTTCGAATCCTGCCGGGGGCATTATTATCGTAACTGAAAAGACCCGTCATCCTTCCATGGATGCCGGGTCTTTTCTTGTACAAAAAAAACCGCAGATTTACCTGCAGAAATGGTGGAGGAGAAGTAAGCCATTTGCTCTTATTATTAACAATTTACAATCCTAGATTCAATATAAACAAATTTTGGAAAAGTTATACAAAAATAAAGACGCTAGAACAGAGTTCCAACGCCCGAGAGAGACAATACTTTAATCTACAGGTATTTAAAGAAGTATATGTCTTATGAATTTATCATAACATATTATTTAAAAATAATAAAAAATGATTCCTTACCAAAATTCGTCTGGAGATCCTAGATTACCCTGATCAATGGGAAGGATCCGGTCTCCTAGTTTTCTAGCTTCCTCTTCGTCATGAGTTACGAGGATGATAGGGATTTGCCACCTGCTATGAAGGCGGAGTAGTTCCTGGTGGCACTGATCCTTCGTTTGTCGATCCAGAGAAGAAAATGGCTCATCCAGTAGCAAAGCCCTGGGCTTAGTAGCAAGAGCGCGGACTAAGGCAACTCGCTGCTTTTCTCCACCTGATATTTGATGAGGGTAGCTTGTCATCAAATGTTGAATACCAACTACTTCAGTTAATTGCTGGACTAATTCATCATCATTGGAACCATATTGGATGTTCTTTTGGACAGTCATATGAGGAAACAGAGCATAATTCTGAAACAAGTAGCCAATACGCCGTTTTTGAACCGGAACTTTGGATCTTCCGTCGAAGAGTTTCTCTCCGTTCAGCTCAATATGGCCTTCGTCCGGGTGACTCAGACCAGCGATACAGTTAAGAGTAGTCGTTTTTCCAGAGCCTGAGGGGCCAAATAAAATGATGATTTCGTTTTGAAAAGAAGCCTTTATATCAAGTAGAAAGTGATTGAGACGTTTTTGAAAATCAAGATTTAGCATAGATAAGGCCTCCTGCTAAGATTTACGATTGAACAAAAGTACGTTACGCCTAGTCCACCAATTCAACCATAAGGTGGAACTAAAACCCAGGGCTACAATAATAAGAACCCACATTTTTGCCTGCTCCATCCGTCCAGCTTCAACCGCGAAATAGATGGCTAACGGAATGGTATCCGTCTGGCCTGGAATATATCCTGCAATCATTAAGGTAGCCCCGAATTCTCCAAGTGCCCGGGCAAAGGAAAGAACCGTTCCGGCCAGCAGTCCCGGCCATGCCAAAGGTAAGGATATCGTAAAGAAAACCTTCAGCCTGGAAGCCCCCATCGTTAAAGCCGCATTCTCTACGTTTGAATCATAATTTTGAAACGCAGCCGAAGCGCTCTGATACATAAGAGGAAATGAAACCACCACTGCAGCAATAACAGCCCCTATCCAGGAGAAAACAACTTGAACCCCAAACCAGTCCATTAGCCATTTACCCAGTATTCCGTTTTTCCCAAATAGATAAAGCAGACCGAAACCTACTACGGTGGGTGGTAAAACAAGTGGTAGTAAAAATACAGATTCTAGAATACTTTTCCCGGGAAATAAATTCCTGGAAATGACTCGGGCAAGTATAACCCCGGCTATAAAAACAAGCAGGGTGGCAATGGCTGCAATTTTTAAAGATAAGAATAGAGGAGAATAGCTCATAGTCAACATTCACTTCCTGCTTACGATTGAAATCCGTATTTTTTCATAATCTCTTTTGCTTCTTTCCTACTGAGAAAGTTTAAAAAATCAGTGGCTTCTTGCTTGTGCGTACTGTCTGATAAAATAGCCCCTGGGTACACGATCGGTTTATGTAATTCAGGATCGATTTCTGTCAGCACTCTAACCTGGTCTGATATTTTAGCATCACTTCTGTAGACGATTCCATAAGATACATTCCCGGATTCTACATAGGTTAAGACTTGGCGTACATCACTGGCAAAAACCAGCTGCTCTTCGATTAAATCCCAAAGATGAATCTTTTGGAGGGCCTGTTTCGTATAAGAACCAGCAGGAACACTTTCGGGTTCTCCCACTGCTATTTGTGATTCAGGTGGAAGATTCCCTAAAGTTTGCAAGGATGTTAATTCGTTATTGCTTTTCGATCCGATTATAACGAGATGGTTAGAAGTGAAGTTCCGCCGAGTTGCAGATTCAATCTGCTTACCAGCTTCAAGCTGGTCCATCCACTTTTGATTAGCAGACAAGTACACGTCCACAGGTGCTCCTTGTTCAATTTGACGGGCCAGTTTGCCGGAACTGGCTAAATTTAATTGAATGCTAACGTTATGATTATTTTCATATGTATCGGTTAATTCTTTCATGACGTCTGTTAAACTGGAAGCTGCTGAAATAGTCAAGCTCTTTTTCTCTTCCGAAGAAGCAGAACAGCCGGCGAATGGTACAATTATAATGAGGAAGGCAAGTAAACGTAACAGCTTTATTTGCATCTTTTCTGCCTCCTTATCGTGGTTTCCACTATAGAACATTATATCGCTCGAGAAAAGTGAAGTACAAAGAAAAGATATTAAGAAAAGAAAGGATATCACCAATGAAAACACAAATCATTCTTGGACTCATCGTGGCTTTGTTACTAACTCAAATGCCTATAGTTGGAAAGTACTTTGCGATTCTGAACACGATGATTCACGAAAGTGGTCATTCGTTAACGGCCCTCATTACGGGAGGCGAGGTGCGCAGAATTTCTTTGCTTCCTAACACTTCTGGAACCACATTGACGGGGCATTCGTCATGGATCAGTCATTTCCTAACCAGTATTTCAGGTTATGTCTTTGCTTCTTTTTTTGCATTCCTCTTTTTTTATTTAATTTCCAAGGGTCAGTATAAGTGGATGATTTATATTCTTATTGCTTTTTTAGCGGTTAATCTAGTCTTTTGGGTGCGAAATGGTTACGGACTCTTCTGGGTCATTACTTTCGGGGCAGGATTTATCTGGCTGTTGCGAAGTGGTAACCAGACCTTTATTGAATATGTGCTCGTATTTTTAGCATCCCTTGTTTTTGTAGAAGCGGTAACAAGCGCTTTTGAGATTATGTGGATTAGTTTCGTGTCCCCTATGCAGGCTGGTGACGCTGCCAACTTAGCACGTGCTACAAAATTTATACCTGCACCCTTATGGGGAATGGCTTTCTTTGCCCAGTCTTTATACTTTGCCTGGCTCGGAATAAGACGATTTTTCCCTATATAATGAGTAAAGGCTATAAAAGAAACCTTCCATTTATTTAGAGTCGTTTTCGATTTTTAAGGTGGACGGTTACTTAATTAGGGCTAACAGAGCCCAAAAATAAAAAACTCCGCTCCTGCCCTGTCATCCCTTCCGGAACTGAATATGGTAGTAAAGTAAGCAAGAGAGGAGGGAATGAAATGAGCGGAGGATACGGTGGCGGTTTCGCCCTACTAGTAGTATTGTTCATCCTTTTGGTTATCATTGGTGCATCTTATGTAGGTGGCCGTGGTTACGGGTATTAAAATAATGGGCGGGAATATCTCCCGCTTTGTACATATAATGGAAAGTTTGTCGGGAAGTGCACGGGGGTATCGTAAAATAGAATAAGTTCATGGAGGAATCCCGCATATGAATCTAAAAGATCGTTTAATTACCAATGGTTTTGATCACATTGATATCCTTCTCGTGGAAGATGAAGGTGATCAAACCACTGTACCCGATATAACTTTGCATAAGGTGAATGATCTCGAGTACAAGCTTTATCTGCAACCGGAGACCATACAGTATCACTTAGACAACGAATACCCTTACTTTGAAGCGGTACAAAACAGCGGGGAAGAGGGGAAGAAAACAGTGAAAGGTTACATACTGGAGTGGAAATAAAGTCCTGATTTCAGGGCTTTTTTTAATGGAAAATTAGCTTACCCTTTACGTTTTGACTGCTTTATACGTTCTTTACGGTCTGCATAGCCTCCAATAATGAGGAATATTCCAGACACGAATAAAACCATGGATACCAAGGGATCTTGAATCGTGAACAGTAAAATAATAGATGCGATGATGTTGCCAATACCTACAAGTCCTAAAATGATAAACATTTGATTTTGTTTTTTCATTGTTTTCCTTCCTTTCTTATCGCTCAGGGTTCATACCCCTTTTACTAAACCTTCAAGGATAACATATCTGCTTGTTTATAATTTGTAAACAGGTGGAATGCATTGGATAAATACCAAATCAGGAGGTTACTATTTTGCAGACACATCAATTATATATTAATGGTCAATATATAGAATCTGAAGGCAATGAATGGATTAAAGTTCTTAATCCAGCAACCGAACAAGTTATTTCTCAAATACCGAAAGGCACTAAAAATGATGTAGAGAGTGCCGTAAGCGCTGCTGCTGGTGCTCAAAAAGAGTGGGAACTTACCCCAAATATCGAACGAGGAAAGATTGTACGAAAGCTTGGCGATCAAATCGAAGAAAATCGCGAGAAATTCATTGATCTTTTACAGGAAGAGCAAGGAAAAGATTATGAACTGGCCAGCGGAGAAATTGATTTAGCGATAGATTATTTCCGATATATGTCCGAATGGGCGAGAAGAATTGAAGGGGACGTCGTTCCAAGTGACCGTCCGAATGAAAATATATTCATTTATAAAAAACCTATCGGGGTGGTAGCCGGGATTGTACCTTGGAATTTCCCTATGTTTATTTTGGCAAGGAAAGTAGCTACCGCTCTTGTGACAGGCTGTACAATTGTACTGAAGCCGAGTCAGCAGACCCCGAACACAGCTATGGAATTTACAAAAATCATTGATGGCATGGAAGAAATACCAAAAGGCGTATATAACTTGATTACAGGCACAGGATCAGAAATCGGTAATACGTTAGCGTCTCACAAAAATGTACACATGATCTCGATGACCGGAAGCGTTGGGGCCGGTACGAAGGTCATGGAAGCAGCCGCTCAAAATATTACCAAGGTAAATCTTGAGCTAGGTGGCAAGGCTCCTGCCATTGTAACAGCCAATGCAGATCTTGATATTGCTGTCGAAAGCATTCTGACTTCAAGACTTGCTAATAATGGTCAGGCTTGTACGAACGCCGAACGAGTTTATGTGCACGAAAGCAAAGCAGAAGACTTAATTGAACAGCTTAAAAATAAATTTGAAGCCTGCACACTCGCCAACCCTCGTGAGAATAAAGATGCTGATGTAGGTCCACTTGTGAGCCAGGATCGTCTGGAAGAAGTGGAAAGTATGGTAAAACAAGCCGTAGACGAAGGGGCAAAAGTGGAAACTGGCGGCGAACGCGGCGATCAGGATCAAGGCTATTTTTATAAACCAACGATATTAACCAATGTCACGCATGACATGACGATTATGCAGGAAGAAATATTTGGTCCGGTTATTCCAATCACTACCTTCAACACGCTCGATGAGGCTATCGAAAAAGGAAATGATACGGAATATGGTCTATCCTCTTCCGTCTACACCGATGATTTAAATGAAGCTATGCGCGTAGTCAATGAACTGAAATTCGGCGAAACGTATGTGAACCGTGAGAACTTTGAAGAAGTGCAAGGGTATCACGCAGGTATGCGTAAGTCAGGCCTTGGCGGGGCTGATGGAAAACATGGAATGGAAGACTTCCTTGTTACACAGGTCGCTTATATGCAATATAAAAATGATAAAAAATAAAAAACGAAAGGGTGCCGGAGTCGGCACCCTTTTTTTAATGATCTTTCTTTTTCAACCACTCTGCGGCATAATCCACCGCTTCAGGCATGGAAAACAATCTGGAGTGAGCCTGGCCAATTTTTCCGGTAACAACCATTCTTTCTTTCTCAAAGTGCTCTCCTATTTCTTCAAATGAATCATCATCAAGCTCAATATCTTTATAAACAGTCCATTTTGCAGCCTCTTCTACTTGAAGAGGAGCCCCATTTTCTTTCAGTTTACGAGTACCTGACCGGTATTCTGATAAATGAAAACAGGTATTGGCGTCATAACCTGTGCCTAATAAAAGCACCTTTGCATCTAATTGATAAGTTTTGCCGAGTGGAGAATGATCACTTAATGAATAATCTAAAGGATGTTCACTAGTAATCTCGCTGGCATTCTTACCCCAGGCTGAAATAGAAAAGGTGGGATGTTGACTCCGGTGAACATTCGGAAACTTCCGGAATAATTCAGGAATGACTCCTAAATAAGTAGAAGGTGTTTTTTCAGGATCATAAGCTGGCATGGTTTGGCGAATCGTTTCGTGCCAGTGTTCGGGAACGGGAGGATTCTGCCATTCAGCAGGATCAGACAAAGTAGGAGAATGCGTTTGAATAACCAGTGTACCTTCACTTGTCAGGGCGTCCATTAAGGCTTGAATAACGGCCTGCGGGCCGCCGCTGACCCAGCCCAGGGACTTCATAGAAACATGAACAAGCAGCGTATCGCCGGGTTTTACCCCTAATTTATATAAATCTTTAGTCAATGAGTCAATTGTATTTGGCGAACTGGTTCGTGCGATGACATCTTTTTCACTCATCTAGACTTCCCCCTTTTTACCGTTACCGATTATCAATCTTTTCCGGATAGAGATCATGATTCATCAAGCGGTGATCGGCCATCTGTTCGAATTTAGTAGAGGGCTTCCCATAGTTACAGTAAGGATCAATGGAAATTCCTCCTCTTGGCGTGAATTTACCCCATACTTCGATATAACGTGGGTCCATAAGCTGAATCAAATCATTCATAATGGTGTTCATGCTGTCCTCATGAAAGTCGCCATGATTGCGGAAACTGAACAAATATAATTTTAATGACTTACTTTCCACCATTAGACGGTCGGGAATATAGCTGATGTAAACAGTGGCAAAGTCCGGCTGACCGGTTTTGGGGCAGAGGGTCGTAAATTCAGGGCAATTAAATTTCACAAAATAATCACGGTTTGGATGCTGGTTCTCAAAGGTTTCCAGTACCTCCGGATCATATTCAAAGGAATAGGCCGTTCCTTGATTTCCGAGCAGAGAAAGGTTTAAATCGTCTTCATTACGTCCAGGCATTATGAACACTCCTAGCAAAAATATAGTGGTCACCTCAGGTCATCCATTTTCTGGATGACCTGAGGTGGAAGTTAATTCCATTATAAAAGCCGCAACCCTAAGGGCTGCGGCTTGGTTCTTCAGCTTCCTTAGTTTTTTATAGAGGGGTTGGCTAAGAAACCTCTATTTTTATAGGCTCTAACACTATTTTTATTATATAAATCCCTTTTAGAACTGTCAATTTCAGTCGTATTCCCGGCTTTTTTATGTAAATTCTTGGGCATAACACTTTAAAAATAGATGGAAGTAACCTAGAATAGTAAATAAATCATGAAATATTCAGAAAACATCCTAGAAACTCTGATTTGAATTTTCAGGGTTTTCTTACCCCATCTTTAGAAAACGGTTACAAAAAACAATCTAATGAGGTGATCTTATGGACATGCAACCAATACCAGCTCGATCAGGCAACCACAACATGGAAAACTACAAAGAAACGTACGAACAATTCAATTGGGATGATGTGAAAAGTAATTTCTCATGGAGTAAGACTGGAAATGTAAATATCGCTTATGAAGCGATTGATAAACATGCAGAAGATCCACAGAAGAAAAATCAGGCAGCTTTGATCTATACATCACCTGAACGTGAAGAAAAATTGACGTTTGAAGATTTAAAAGTAAAGAGTAATCAATTTGCGAACGTATTAAAAAAACATAATATAGAAAAAGGCGACCGTGTATTCCTGTTTATGCACAGAAGTCCCGAGTTCTATGCTGCTTTCTTTGGAATACTTAAGGTTGGAGCCATTGCAGGTCCGTTATTTGAAGCATTTATGGAACAAGCGGTAAGAGATCGTCTGGAGGACAGTGAAGCGACTATGCTTGTTACAACTCCGGATCTTCTAGACAGGGTTCCAGTCGAAGATCTGCCCAACTTGAAGCAAATAGTCCTCGTTGGAGGAGATGCTCCTGGCAACTACATCTCTTTCGAAGAAGAAATGGATCAGGCTTCTGAAGAATTTGATATCGAATGGGTAGACCTCGAGGACGGCATGCTCCTTCACTATACTTCTGGATCTACAGGAAAGCCCAAAGGCGTTTATCATGTTCACAATGCCATGATCCAGCACTATCAGACAGGAAAATGGGTTCTTGATCTGAAAGAGGACGATATTTACTGGTGCACAGCTGACCCCGGCTGGGTAACGGGTACAAGCTACGGTATATTCGCGCCTTGGCTTAACGGTGTAACGAACGTAATCCGCGGTGGCAGATTTAGTCCAGATGACTGGTACGGAACCATTTCTGAGCAAAATGTTTCTGTTTGGTATTCAGCTCCAACAGCTTTTCGTAAGTTGCTAAGTGCAGGAGAAGAAGCGGCTGCCAAGCATGACCTTTCTTCCTTACGACATGTGCTAAGTGTCGGGGAACCACTAAACCCTGAAGTTATTACCTGGGGTCTTAAAGCCTTTGACCTGCGCATCCATGATACGTGGTGGATGACTGAAACCGGAGCGATGCTGGTCTGTAACTATCCGGCTATGGATATACGTCCAGGCTCAATGGGTAAACCATTCCCGGGCATTGTTGCGGCTATCGTAGATAATGAAGGGAATGAACTGCCTCCTAATCAAATGGGTAACCTTGCTATTAAAGAAGGCTGGCCATCCATGATGCGTGCCATCTGGAATAATCCAGGGAAGTTTGAAAGTTACTTCTTAAACGGCTGGTACGTATCTGGGGACAGTGCTTATCAGGACGAAGAAGGATACTTCTGGTTCCAGGGACGTCTGGATGATGTAATTAATACTTCCGGAGAACGCGTTGGTCCATTTGAAGTAGAAAGTAAATTGATTGAGCATGAAGCCGTAGCGGAGGCAGGGGTTATTGGAAAGCCTGACCCAGAACGCGGTGAAATCATTAAAGCTTTTGTAACACTTCGAGACGGATATGAAGAATCAGATGATTTACTTGAAGATATTCGTCAATTCGTTAAAAAAGGACTAAGTGCTCACGCTGCCCCTAGAGAGATTGAAATTAAGGATACCATCCCTAAAACGCGCAGTGGTAAAATTATGCGCCGTTTACTGAAATCCTGGGAGCTTGGGCTGCCTACCGGTGATACTTCAACTTTAGAAGAATAGAAAAATAATCCTGATGATCAAGGTGCGCACAGAGTTCTGTGCGCACTTTTTTTCTGAACACATGCAGAAACGTGTTTCACGTGAAACACAGAGCATCGGTTAAGACATTCAGCGAAACGCTATGTTAGGATAATAGAAGAAATTAAAGGAAAATGATTGAATAGAAAATGCAGGTGTGACCTATGAGTGAACGACCTAATTCTCGAACAGGGACAGCCCTTGAGACCTCCCAGTGGTTTGTGTTTCTACTGGCAAGTGCAGTGGCACTCCCTATCGTTATCGGATCAATTTTTAATTTGAATTTTGCGGAAGTTGCTGGTTTAATGCAGCGCACTTTTTTTGTAGTTGGCGTAACCTCTTTCTTACAGGGAATGTTCGGCCACAGGCTGCCTATTATGGAAGGACCTGCTGGGTTATGGATTAGTATCTTTGCTGTCATGGCCTACTCGGGTGCCGAAGCTGGAAAAAGTTATATGGAAACTCTCCAAACCCTGCAGGCAGCTATGTTATGGACAGGGGGCTTTCTTTTATTATTCGGTGTTTTCCGCTTGGCTCACCGGGTTTTATTTGTGTTTACACCTCTCGTAACCGGTGCTTTTTTATTTTTACTTACCGTTCAATTGAGCGGTACTTTTTTGAGGGGAATGTTAGGAATTCAGCAGGAGGTTGAGTCCATCCATTTGGGTCCGGCAGCTGTAGCTTTTCTTACGTTTTTATTAGTATTAGGATTGTCTATATTCGGAAAAGGATGGTTGAGGAGTTATGCTGTTCTGCTCGGGATTGGAGCCGGCTGGCTTGTATATGAAGCCATAATTGGAACTTCTCCGAAGGATACGGGAAACCTTGGGGCATTTTCCGTTCCGGAATGGCTGGCCTGGGGACCCCCTGTTTTTGAATGGAATGTGATTCCTCTTGCTTTTATAACAGCCGTCATTCTTTTATCCAATATCGTAGCCTCGGTTGTGGCTGTCAGCCATTCTATTTATGGAAAGCCGACTTTTACATACAATCAGATCAATCTAGGAAGTAGTTTTTTAGGAGTTACCCACGGGGTCTCCGCTATGTTTTCATCCATTGCGAATGTTCCGCTTGCTTCCTCGTCAGGCTTTATTAATTTGACAGGGCAAAAGAGGAAGCGGCCTTTTTTATACGCTTCTATGATGATGGTCGTCATCGCATTCTTTCCACCCCTGGTCGCCTTTATTTCCGGCATTCCTTCGCCTGTGGCAAACGCTGCTTTATTAGCGACGTTTGTTCAATTAATGGGACTTGGGCTGAGTAATATTGCGAGTGAAAACCTGGATGAAAGACGATTAACGATTTTATGTGTCTCCTTTCTATTAGGAATAGGATTAATGTTTCTGCCCACTGAAGTATTCCAGGGACTTCCGGGTATTGTGCAAAACTTAATGAGTAATGGTTTATTAGTAGGAACAGTCTTAGTTATCTTTATGGAGCAGCTTTGGAAAGAATCAAACCAATCATCATAGGGTAAAGTGATGGTTACAGAGGAAGTGATTATATGGATGAACAAATATATGATTTGATTGGCATTGGCATTGGTCCTTACAATCTTGGACTGGCCGCATTAGCAGATCAGGCAGACGATATAGAGGCGGTATTTTTTGAGAGAACGCCCGAATTTATATGGCACCCGGGAATGTTAATCGAAAAGATGGATTTACAAGTTCCATTTCTCGCTGATTTGGCGACGTTTGCTGATCCAAAAAGCCCTTATACATTTATGAACTACTTGTATGAGCATGACCGGATGTTCCCATTCTTTTTCCACCGTCATTTCGAAGTCCCAAGACAGGAATACAACGATTATATGCAATGGGTAGCGAATCAGCTCGGTTCTTTGTACTTCGGACATACGGTGCTTGACATTATGGATAAGAAAGATGCCGAGCATCCACATTATGAAGTGATTGTAGAAGAGAAAGCAACAGGTGAAAGAAAATACGTGAAATCGAAACATGTCGTTCTTGGTACAGGAAACGAACCTCTCGTATTAGACGGTATGGAGGATCTACCGAATGAAGATGTTCTTCACACCAGCAGATATTTGTTCGAAAAACAAAACCTGCTTAAAGCAAAGCATGTAACGGTGGTAGGGTCCGGTCAAAGTGCCGTTGAAGTGTTCCTTGATTTATTAGAGGAGCAGGAACGCCAGGATATGAAGTTGACCTTGTTAACAAGGTCAGGCGGTTTGTTTTCTTTAGATAAAGCTAAATTTGCTCAAGAAGCTTTCACCCCATCCTATGTTGATTATTTTCATAACTTGAGCTTTGAGCAGCGGGAGCAGACATTAGAAACATTGAAGCCGCTTCGGAATGGAATTGATCCACAAACATTAACTCAGCTTTATACGAAATTGTACCACCGGACAGCCGGTCAAAGAGACAGTCGGGTTCTAATCCAGCCTATGACGGAAGTTCAGGGAATTAAAGCTGTGGAAGACGGGTATGAACTGTCTTGTAAGCAATGGCAGGAAGATGTCGATTATACGTATCATTCGGAAAAAGTAGTATTGGCTCTTGGATACAAGCCTCATATTCCATCATGGTTTATGAATCGTTTTAAGGACGCCATTGAATGGGAAGGGGAAAACGTATTTAAGGTTACAAGGGATTATCAGCTGGTCTTTAACGATAACCGCAATCACCATTTTTTCACGTTAACCAACCTGGTCCATTCGCACGGAGCGGGAGCAACAAACCTTGGACTATCTGTGCATCGTAACGTCCATATTATCAATACCATCGCAGGCAGAACGGTATATAAAAATCAGCAGGACAACACTTTTCAACAGTTTTCCATGAAAGATTTCGAAGGTTGATTATCCATTTTTTTGAAGTCGAACAGGTTTAACTTTACCCCATACGGGAAGACATCCTATGTGTTAAAAATTAACTATGTCATTCAAGGAGATGATTGAATATGAGTAAAATCGCTTGTGTCGTAACATCTATGTTTGAAGATGTAGAGTATACTAAACCCGTAGATGAGTTTAAAAGTGAAGGTCATGAAGTGACCACTATAGAATGGGAAGCCGGGAAAGAAGTAACAGGTAAGCAGGGCGATGCTACTGTTAAAATTGACGCTTCCGTCGATGATGTGAAGCCGGAAGATTTTGATGCCCTATTGATTCCCGGAGGATTCTCACCCGATCAATTACGCGGAGATGAAAAGTTTGTCAAATTCGCTAAACATTTCATGGATGAGAAAAAACCGGTCTTTGCGATCTGCCATGGTCCGCAGCTTTTAATTACTGCTAAGTCCCTGGAAGGCCGTAAAGCTACAGGTTTCAAATCTATTGCTGTAGATATGGAGTATGCAGGAGTAAACTTCGAAGATAAAGAAGTTGTGGTTTGCGGGAACCAGCTGGTTACAAGCCGTAATCCGGATGATATCCCGGCATTTAATCGAGAATCCCTCAAACTCCTAAAATAAATATCGTATCACCTTAAAGAATAAGTCACGAGGATCTCTTCCTCGTGACTTATTTTCTATAGACAGGCAACTCAATTTTTGCCAAAGGACATTTAGCTTCCAATAATTTTTTGAATTTTTTATCATCTTGTGGTACTGAAATCAAAATCGTTTTATAATGAGACTGGGTGATTGCGATTCTTTTAAAGGTCCAGGCTGGACTGGAGAGGGGATTGTACGTGTAGGAAACAGATTGAATTTCAGATAGGGGAATGGTTTTAATAATAGGACCAAACGTCACGATCAATGAGTCTTCGGTGATTTCGTGGTAAGAACGGATGAGTGCCCATAGTAGAGGGATGGAGACAACAATCATAATGATAAGACCGACCCACCCTTCGGCAAGGCCTTCTGTAAATAGTCCAATTATGCCAAGAGGTATTAAAGCTAAAACGAACAGGATAAGAATGGGATTCTTTTTTACGGGGAATTTCATATAGATCACCTCTGTTAAGAGTATAGCACTAACAAACAGCTGTACATAAGTGAGAGATGAAGGAGGAAGTCGATGATTGTTAATGAACAGGAACACCATTTTTTAATGATTGAACAACATGAACACGCTAAGATTTCTGGGCAGATCGTACGAAACTGGAAGAAAGATTTTTTGCTCCGTTCCAAACTTAGAGAAGAAGCGGACTGGGCGGTTTCCCAGCATGACCGCGCGTGGATTCCTCTGGATAAAGATCCAATATGGAATGAAGAAAAAAATAGACCTTACTCGTTTATAGACTATCCCCTCACTGAGAAACTTGAGGCTTATCAGCGAGGTATCGAGGAGGCTGCTGATCAGTCTCTGTATGCCGGGATGCTCTGCAGCATGCACTATCAATCTTTTTTTTCGGAGGATAGTGAGGATCCTGAGATTCGTGCTTTTTTAGCGGATGAAAAGGAGAGACAAAAGAACTTATACCAGGCAATGAAGAGGGATATTCCTAAGGATATTTATCAGCTCCATTTTGAAAGGCTTCAATTTTGTGATGACCTTTCTCTGTATATCTGCATGCAGGAGCCTGGTATTTCTAAGGAGGAGGAAGTATCCTGGTTTAAAAATGGATTCAGGCAGTCCTTCGATTTTGCTCCTGGCGGCATCATGCCGCATTGGGTAGACGAAAAACAGGTATCTTTAAGGCCTTTTCCTCTCGAGTATTCATTTGAAGTACAGATTCCTTACCGTATGGTTTCAAAGGAGGATATTGAGAAGAAAGGATTAAAAGAAGCTTACCATCAGACAGAAATCAACCATAGAGTGGTTGCTTTTGTTCCTTCTGATTAAAGTAAGCTTTTAAATTCCGCTTTCAGACAGCCTAAGATATCTCTGCTCCCTGTCTGGAGCGGAAATAATTATTGGTTTTTTTCTACATTGAATTGACTACTTAGGAGCAGCCAATTTTGAGGAAAGGACAATCCCAGTTTCCAATAGCTGATTCCTCTTAATCCTCGATTTTTAATAAGGTCGAACTTTTGTTGAATTGACCTTGCGTCTTCAAACCATACTTCATGTTCACTTCCAGACGCATCTGTATAAGTGAAAAAGGGAGCTTGTTCTTCCTGATCATAAGATATATTCACATTATTTTCCCGTGCAATCTGAATGGCTCTTTGCGGGCTTACAGCTTTGGCGAACTCTCCTCCTGGTTCATAAGGCAGAGTCCAATCATAGCCGTATAGATTCTGGCCTAACAGAATTTTATCAGCAGGCATTTCGGTCAAAGCGTAATCGACGACTTCTGTAACAGGTCCTATAGGTGAGACCGCTCGAGGAGGTCCCCCACTGTAGCCCCATTCATATGTCATCAGCACAACAAAATCTGCAATTTCCCCATGTGCTTTGTAATCATGTGCTTCATACCACAGGCCTTGTTGATCGGCACTCGTTTTAGGAGCAAGGGCTGTAGACATAAGAAGCCCCTCGGCCGATAGACGCTCTTTCGCTTTTCTTAGAAACTGGTTATAATTTTCTTTTAATTCCGGAGGCAGAAATTCCATATCAAAATGAACGTCACGAAATCCGATTTCACGGGTCGTCTGGATAATATTATCGAGCAAAGTATTTTGCAGATCTTCATTCGTTAAAATTGTCCGGCCTAATTCTGCGCTGAATCCATCTTCAGCTAGATTTGTGACGACCATCATTAAAGAAGCGTCATTGTTATCAGCAATGGCTTTAAAATCATCCAGAGGAGGAGCTTTCAGGGAACCATCAGGTTGAATTTCATAACTGAACGGTGCTAAGTAAGAAAGTAAAGGTGCCCGGTTTTCTGCAGAAGACTGTAAAGTGTCCGAAACTTCTCCGCCGAAAGGTTCAATATAAGCATTTGTTGAAGTGTTAACAGGTGGTTGTTCCGGAATGTATAATCGAAAACCCGGCTGAAGAGGCTGGTTCACTTGTAGGTTGTTAACTCGAGCGAGTTCTTCAGCTGTTGTTCCAAACCGCCTGGCAATGGAATATAAACTGTCGCCGGGCTGGACAAAATAAAACTGACCAACAATAGGGATCACGATTGCCTGCCCTACAACCAGATCACCCGGGGTTTCCAGTTCGTTTGCATCAATGATCGCATTTGGCGTACTATCATAGAGGTTAGCTATCGAAAATACAGACTCCCCTGATTGGACCACGTGGATCTGCATGTAAATCACTCCTTTCTCATCTTTATAAATGTATGAGAAGGAAAAGGGGAATAACACTTACATTTTTAGAAGGAGAGCTCTATGAATAACGATGAACACTATATGCAATTAGCTATACAAGAAGCTAAAAAAGCGGAAGCTGAGGGAGAGGTCCCGATTGGAGCTGTGATCGTTCATCATGATGAAGTGATTGCCCGGGGATATAATCAAAGAGAAAGTTCTCAGTTAGCTTCTTCCCACGCAGAATTCATTGCAATTGAACGGGCGAACGGAGTCATCGGCAGTTGGCGTCTGGAAGATTGTACCCTCTACGTCACGCTTGAGCCTTGCCCGATGTGTACAGGAGCAATTCTGCAGTCGCGGATACCGAGAGTGGTTTATGGAGCTAAAGACCCCAAGGCCGGATGTGCAGGAACTTTGATGAATTTATTAGAGGATGATCGCTTTAATCATCGAGCTGAAGTGGTTCCCGGCTTATTGGAGGATATGTGCGGCCAGCTGCTGACTGATTTCTTTAGGAAAATCCGTTCTCAGAAAAAGAATAAACCCAGCTCATAATCATTTTTTAAAAAAGGGATTGCATTATTCGTTATGCCTCGATATAATAGTAATGTCGTGCTAAGCGGGGAGGTAGCGGTGCCCTATACTCGCAATCCGCTATAGCGAGGCCGAATTCCCACCCGAGGTGGCAAGGTCTCAAGGCCTGCCTCATGTGAGTGGTGTTGACATTCAGGTCCTGCGCAACGAGAACCAGTGAACCCTGTCAGGTCCGGAAGGAAGCAGCAGTAAGCTGATCATCTCGTGTGCCGCGGGAGTGCCTGGATAGAGCCACAACCATGAGTAACGCTTGGGGCCTCGCCATCGAAGGTGGGTGCACGGCATTACATAAAGAATTACCCAGAAAGCTGTTATGATATTATGTCATAACAGCTTTTTTTATAGGTTCTGTTAAACGTGGTTATGTTATTTCAAAAGGGACTTATTAAACTAAAGGGCCGGATTGTGGAAGACTCAGTTTCGAGATAAATTGGGTCCGTTACTGATATAGAGAGGGGATGGCTACGGAAACCGAGCCACGTGAGAATAACGGACCCTTTTCAAGAGAGAAGGTTCTCCTCCTAAATAGGTTCTAAAATGCTTCCATAACAAGCTCTTTCACATCATTCTAGCATGAAAATAACCTCATCACCCCATGCTTTTTCTCATCAAACAAATAGAGTGTTAGGTGGTTTCGAGTATCAGATTCGGCCAGGTCCGGAGGGGAACGGGGAGACTCCTGTGGGATAAACATGATCGGTGAGACCCCGGAAAGCGTTAGCTTGAGGAGGCTCAGCACATGCCCACGGAAAGCGAGTCGTTCCCCGCAGGACCTAACTCTCTCACGAGATATCTCGAAACTGAGTCTTCGAGTAATGGGAGCTTAACTGCAAGATCAACACTGAGGGTTAACTGAGCCTTCTTATATAGGAAATATCTTAAACACTCAAATGTCTAAGGTTCACATCCAAACCTCCAATCAGGTATAATGGAGAAGAGACTAAAAAGGGAGAACGGTTATATGAGCTATCAGGCTTTGTATCGTGTCTGGCGCCCGAAAAACTTCGAAGATGTAGTTGGACAAACTCATATTACACGCACATTGCAAAATGCCATTGAGCAGGATAAGTTTTCTCATGCTTATTTATTCTCAGGGCCTCGTGGTACAGGAAAGACCAGTGCTGCGAAAATTTTTGCTAAAGCGGTTAACTGCGAACGTTCCCCTGCCAAGGAACCGTGCAATGAGTGTTCAGCATGTCTAGGCATACAAGATGGATCCATATCCGATGTCATTGAAATTGACGCCGCTTCTAACAACGGAGTGGAACAAATTCGGGAGATCCGGGATAAGGTCAAATATGCCCCCAGTGCGGTAACTTACAAAGTATATATTATTGATGAAGTTCACATGCTTTCCATGGGAGCTTTTAATGCGCTGCTAAAGACATTGGA
Organism: Halobacillus halophilus DSM 2266; assembly: GCF_000284515.1. Taxonomy (GTDB): domain Bacteria; phylum Bacillota; class Bacilli; order Bacillales; family Halobacillaceae; genus Halobacillus; species Halobacillus halophilus. The sequence continues at coordinate 38,226 of NC_017668.1, forward strand.
AGAACCTCCTCAGCATGTCATATTTATTTTAGCAACAACAGAACCCCATAAAATTCCTTTAACAATCATATCGCGCTGTCAGCGTTTCGATTTTAAACGGATTTCACAAAAAGCGATGGTTGAGCGTATGCAAGGGATAACAGCTTCCGAACAGATCTCGATTGCTGAAGAAGCATTAGAGATCGTAGCTCTTACGGCGGAAGGCGGAATGAGGGACGCCTTAAGTCTGCTTGACCAAGCTGTCTCTTATAGTGAAGAGGAAGTAACGATTGAAGATGTGCTTGCCGTTACAGGAGCGGTATCTCAAGGCAGACTGGCAGAGGTCGTTCAGGCGCTGCATGACCATGAAGTAAAAGATGCGTTAGAAGCTGTGGATGATTTGATTCAGCAAGGAAAGGATCCTGGACGCTTCGTTTTTGATTTGATCTACTATTTGAGGGATATACTGCTCTTTCAAAGTGCTCCAGATTTGGCGCATAACTTAGAACGAGCGCTACCTGATGATACATTTCGTAAATTGTCCGGAGAACTTTCCGCTTATTGGATACAGAAGGCGATCCGTGAACTGAACCAGTGTCAGCAAGAAATGAAATGGACCACAAGTCCAAAAGTATTTATAGAGATTGCTCTACTTAATATGGTAGAAGTAAAACCGGAAGCGGCACCTGCCTCTGCACCTGCTCAGGATTCTGAAAGCGTCAGGGAACTCTCAAAGAAACTGAATGAACTTGAGAAGGAATTAAGTTCACTTAAGCAAAAAGGAGTACAGTCTCAGCAGGAGCAGACTCCTCAAAAACCAAAGCGCACACCTGCAAAATCCGGCAGGAGAAGTTATAATGTTCCATATGAGCGAATCCGCCAAGTTTTAAATGAAGCATCTAAAGAAGAAATTAAGAAGGTCCAAAACCGGTGGGCGGACTTTATGGAAGCTTTAAAACAAAGTAACGCTCCAGCTCATGCCACATTGTTGAACAGTAAACCAAGAGCTGCCTCTCCTAAAGCGCTCGTATTAGCATTCAGGTACGATATTCACTGTTCTTTAGCACTTGAGCATCAGAAAACGATTGAACCCCTGCTCACAGAATTTACAGGGAAGCCGTTAGCCATCATTCCTATTCCTGAGGCCAACTGGCAGGAAGTCCGGGAAGAATTTGTGCAAAAGCAAAAAGCGGCACCGGGCGAAGGAAATGAGGAAGGTGTGGAGACAGAAGGAGAATCTTCTCAAGAAGAGGACCCCCTTGTCTCAGAGGCACGCAAGCTTGTTGGTGATGATTTAATAGAAATACAAGACTAAGTTGATTATATTTAAGGAGGAATTGCCATGCGTGGTGGAGGAAACATGAACAATATGATGAAGCAAATGCAGAAAATGCAGAAGAAAATGATGAAAGCTCAGGAAGAGCTCTATGAGATGACGTTTGAGTCTTCTGCAGGCGGAGGAATGGTTAAAGTAACAGCTAATGGTAAAAAAGAAATTACGGACATTTCTATCAACGAAGAAGTGGTCGATCCTGACGATGTAGAAATGCTTCAGGATTTGATTATTACGGCAACCAACGATGTTATTAAACAAGTGGATGATAAAACCAACGATACAATGGGTGAATTCACGAAAGGTATGCCTGGAGGAATGTTCTAGGAGGAGTATTCATGTATTATCCTGAACCGATATCAAAACTGATCGACAGTTTTACAAAGCTGCCAGGGATCGGCCCTAAGACGGCTGTCCGTCTGGCTTTTTTTGTCTTAGAAATGGAAGAAGATGACGTGCTGGATTTCGCGAAGTCATTAGTAAATGCAAAACGAGAGCTTACACACTGCTCTACTTGCGGTCATATTACAGACCAGGACCCTTGTTCGATCTGCCAGGATGAATCCAGAGATCAAACCCTTATCTGCGTAGTTCAGGATCCTAAAGATGTCATAGCCATGGAGAAGATGAGAGAATTCGGCGGAAAATACCATGTGCTGCATGGAGCTATTTCTCCTATGGATGGCATTGGGCCTGAAGATATTAATGTAGAAAGTCTCATTAATCGGTTAAAAGATGAAGGGATTGAAGAATTAATTCTCGCTACCAATCCGAATATAGAGGGAGAAGCTACAGCGATGTATATATCCCGGTTAGTTAAGCCTTCTGGAATACGTATGACAAGAATTGCTCATGGACTTCCGGTAGGAGGAGACTTGGAATATGCAGATGAAGTAACCTTGTCCAAGGCTCTTGAAGGAAGAAGAGAACTGTGATGAAGGTGGTTGCCATGTTTCGTAGAAAAAAAGGAAGAGTTAAAGATATGGACCAGCAGCTCCTCATGAACATTAGGCAATTAAAAAAGGAATGGGAAAACCTGAACAGTATTATTGACCAAAGTATTGAACCAACCGAAGAGGGTTTGAAAGAACTCGCCCTTACTAAATCGAAATACTTATATCTTCTTAGGGAAGCTCGCCACCGCGGTCTCAATGCACTTTCTTAACTGTTCTACTCATAACCCCCTGTCCAGACTCATAGATTGTAGAGAGTCATAATTGGACAGGGGGTTTTTTTATGGATCCGGTGCTCGTTATTCTATTATTAGGGCTGACCATCCCTTTTCTTCTTATTATAGGTTTGCCTTCTGCCCCTATAAAATGGGTGGGGCAGGCAGTAACACGTTTAATTATTGCGGTGATTTTATTGTTTTTCATTAATTTATTTGGAGCACAGTTTGGATTACACATTCCTATCAATGGTTTTACAGCTATTGCATCAGCTTTATTAGGAGTTCCGGGGGTAATATCCATAACAGCGATCCATCTATGGATATTATAGTATAGGAAGAGTCAGGGAGATTCCCCTGGCTCTTCACTTGTTTAAAGGGGAAATTCAGCCTTTTAAACATCAGTGATACTTCTATGAAACTATAAATTTAAAAAAATATGCAAAAGGTGTTGCCAACATTATTTCAGTGTGGTATATTATTATTTGTCGCGTTAAGACAGAGCGGCAAGCCGGCAACGGCAAGCAAAAAAATCATTAAAAAAAGTTGTTGACTTAAATGAGTCACAATGATATGATTATTAAGTCGCTGTTTTGAAGCGGCAAACGAAAACTTTTGATCTTTGAAAACTGAACGAACCAACCAGTACGTCAAGATATTCTTTCAATAAAGAAGGAATTAAAACAAGCACATTCGGTGTGCAAAGAGCTAATCAATCTCAATTTTTATGGAGAGTTTGATCCTGGCTCAGGACGAACGCTGGCGGCGTGCCTAATACATGCAAGTCGAGCGCGGGAAGCAAGCGGATCCCCTTCGGGGGTGAAGCTTGTGGAACGAGCGGCGGACGGGTGAGTAACACGTGGGCAACCTGCCTGTAAGACCGGAATAACCCCGGGAAACCGGGGCTAATGCCGGATAACACCTACCTTCACCTGAAGGAAGGTTAAAAGATGGCTTCTCGCTATCACTTACAGATGGGCCCGCGGCGCATTAGCTAGTTGGTGAGGTAATAGCTCACCAAGGCGACGATGCGTAGCCGACCTGAGAGGGTGATCGGCCACACTGGGACTGAGACACGGCCCAGACTCCTACGGGAGGCAGCAGTAGGGAATCTTCCGCAATGGACGAAAGTCTGACGGAGCAACGCCGCGTGAACGATGAAGGTCTTCGGATCGTAAAGTTCTGTTGTTAGGGAAGAACAAGTACCGTACGAATAGAGCGGTACCTTGACGGTACCTAACGAGGAAGCCCCGGCTAACTACGTGCCAGCAGCCGCGGTAATACGTAGGGGGCAAGCGTTGTCCGGAATTATTGGGCGTAAAGCGCGCGCAGGTGGTTTCTTAAGTCTGATGTGAAAGCCCACGGCTCAACCGTGGAGGGTCATTGGAAACTGGGGAACTTGAGGACAGAAGAGGAGAGTGGAATTCCACGTGTAGCGGTGAAATGCGTAGATATGTGGAGGAACACCAGTGGCGAAGGCGACTCTCTGGTCTGTTTCTGACGCTGAGGTGCGAAAGCGTGGGTAGCAAACAGGATTAGATACCCTGGTAGTCCACGCCGTAAACGATGAGTGCTAGGTGTTAGGGGGCTTCCACCCCTTAGTGCTGAAGTTAACGCATTAAGCACTCCGCCTGGGGAGTACGGCCGCAAGGCTGAAACTCAAAGGAATTGACGGGGGCCCGCACAAGCGGTGGAGCATGTGGTTTAATTCGAAGCAACGCGAAGAACCTTACCAGGTCTTGACATCCTTGGACCACCCTAGAGATAGGGTCTTCCCTTCGGGGACCAAGTGACAGGTGGTGCATGGTTGTCGTCAGCTCGTGTCGTGAGATGTTGGGTTAAGTCCCGCAACGAGCGCAACCCCTAATCTTAGTTGCCAGCATTCAGTTGGGCACTCTAAGGTGACTGCCGGTGACAAACCGGAGGAAGGCGGGGATGACGTCAAATCATCATGCCCCTTATGACCTGGGCTACACACGTGCTACAATGGATGGTACAAAGGGCAGCGAAGCCGCGAGGTGTAGCAAATCCCATAAAACCATTCTCAGTTCGGATTGCAGGCTGCAACTCGCCTGCATGAAGCCGGAATCGCTAGTAATCGCGGATCAGCATGCCGCGGTGAATACGTTCCCGGGCCTTGTACACACCGCCCGTCACACCACGAGAGTTGGCAACACCCGAAGTCGGTGAGGTAACCTTTATGGAGCCAGCCGCCGAAGGTGGGGCCAATGATTGGGGTGAAGTCGTAACAAGGTAGCCGTATCGGAAGGTGCGGCTGGATCACCTCCTTTCTAAGGAAACCGGAAAGGCGGAAACGACCGATGGTCGTGGAAGCTGGACCGGACGGAAGACGTACCTGGTTGGTTGTTCAGTTTTGAGAGATCAAAGCATCTTTCAACTGTGAACCTTGAAAACTGGATAAGGAATCAATAGCGTTTTAGACGCTAGTGATGACAAGACATTCAACAGAAACATCGAACGAAACAACGTCTTTTCACGACGATAGTTAAGTGAATAAGGGCGCACGGTGGATGCCTTGGTACTAGGAGCCGATGAAGGACGGGACTAACACCGATATGCTCCGGCGAGCCGTAAGTAGGCTTTGACCCGGAGATTTCCGAATGGGGAAACCCGCTGTTCGTAATGGGACAGCATCCAATACTGAATACATAGGTATCGGACGGCACACCCGGGGAACTGAAACATCTCAGTACCCGGAGGAAGAGAAAGCAAATGCGATTTCCCAAGTAGCGGCGAGCGAAACGGAAACAGCCCAAACCAGAAAGCTTGCTTTCTGGGGTTGTAGGACACTCCATTGGAGTTATCAAGAAGGAAGGTAGATGAATCGGCCTGGAACGGTCAGCCAGAGCAGGTAACAGCCCTGTAGTCGAAACCTTTCTTCCTCCGGAGTGGATCCTGAGTACGGCGGAACACGAGGAATTCCGTCGGAATCCGGGAGGACCATCTCCCAAGGCTAAATACTCCCTAGTAACCGATAGTGAACCAGTACCGTGAGGGAAAGGTGAAAAGCACCCCGGAAGGGGAGTGAAAGAGAACCTGAAACCGTGTGCCTACAAGTAGTCGGAGCCCGTTAATGGGTGACGGCGTGCCTCTTGTAGAATGAACCGGCGAGTTACGACCGTATGCGAGGTTAAGCATAAGAAGCGGAGCCGCAGCGAAAGCGAGTCTGAATAGGGCGCGTGAGTATGCGGTCGTAGACCCGAAACCGTGTGATCTACCCATGTCCAGGATGAAGGTCAGGTAACACTGACTGGAGGTCCGAACCCACGTAAGTTGAAAATTACGGGGATGAGGTGTGGGTAGGGGTGAAATGCCAATCGAACACGGAGATAGCTGGTTCTCTCCGAAATAGCTTTAGGGCTAGCCTCAGAATAGAAAGTCATGGAGGTAGAGCACTGATTGGACGAGGGGCCCCTATCGGGTTACCGAATTCAGTCAAACTCCGAATGCCATAGACTTTGTTCTGGGAGTCAGACCGTGGGTGATAAGGTTCATGGTCGAAAGGGAAACAGCCCAGACCGCCAGCTAAGGTCCCAAAGTGTGTGTTAAGTGGAAAAGGATGTGGAGTTGCTTAGACAACCAGGATGTTGGCTTAGAAGCAGCCATCATTCAAAGAGTGCGTAATAGCTCACTGGTCGAGTGACTCTGCGCCGAAAATATATCGGGGCTAAACACACCACCGAAGCTGCGGATTGATCTTACGATCAGTGGTAGGAGAGCGTTCTAAGGGCCGTGAAGTCAGACCGTAAGGACTGGTGGAGCGCTTAGAAGTGAGAATGCCGGTATGAGTAGCGAAAAAAGAGTGAGAATCTCTTTCACCGAAAGCCTAAGGGTTCCTGAGGAAGGCTCGTCCTCTCAGGGTTAGTCGGGACCTAAGCCGAGGCCGAAAGGCGTAGGCGATGGACAACAGGTTGATATTCCTGTACCACCTCCTTTCCGTTTGAACGACGGGGGGACGCAGGAGGATAAGGAGAGCGCGCCATTGGATGAGCGCGTCCAAGCAGTGAGACGGTCGGATAGGCAAATCCGTCCGGCAACGTCAAGCTGTGATGGGGAGGGAACTAAAGTACCGAAGCTCCTGAGTTCACACTGCCAAGAAAATCCTCTAGTGAGGAAAGAGGTGCCCGTACCGCAAACCAACACAGGTAGGCGAGGAGAGGATCCTAAGGTGAGCGGGAGAACTCTCGTTAAGGAACTCGGCAAAATGACCCCGTAACTTCGGGAGAAGGGGTGCTCCTCTGCCGAGGAGCCGCAGTGAAAAGGCCCAAGCGACTGTTTACCAAAAACACAGGTCTCTGCGAAGCCGTAAGGCGAAGTATAGGGGCTGACACCTGCCCGGTGCTGGAAGGTTAAGGGGATGCGTTAGCCGCAAGGCGAAGCGTTGAACCGAAGCCCCAGTAAACGGCGGCCGTAACTATAACGGTCCTAAGGTAGCGAAATTCCTTGTCGGGTAAGTTCCGACCCGCACGAAAGGTGCAACGACTTGGGCACTGTCTCAACGAGAGACCCGGTGAAATTATACGATGTGTGAAGATGCACATTACCCGCGACAGGACGGAAAGACCCCGTGGAGCTTTACTGTAGCCTGATATTGAATGTTGGTACAGCTTGTACAGGATAGGTAGGAGCCTTAGAAGCCGGAGCGCTAGCTTCGGTGGAGGCGCTGGTGGGATACTACCCTGGCTGTACGGACATTCTAACCCAGGACCGTTATCCGGTCCGGAGACAGTGTCAGGTGGGCAGTTTGACTGGGGCGGTCGCCTCCTAAAAAGTAACGGAGGCGCCCAAAGGTTCCCTCAGAATGGTTGGAAATCATTCGCAGAGTGTAAAGGCACAAGGGAGCTTGACTGCGAGACCTACAAGTCGAGCAGGGACGAAAGTCGGGCTTAGTGATCCGGCGGTACCGCATGGAAGGGCCGTCGCTCAACGGATAAAAGCTACCCCGGGGATAACAGGCTTATCTCCCCCAAGAGTCCACATCGACGGGGAGGTTTGGCACCTCGATGTCGGCTCATCGCATCCTGGGGCTGTAGTCGGTCCCAAGGGTTGGGCTGTTCGCCCATTAAAGCGGTACGCGAGCTGGGTTCAGAACGTCGTGAGACAGTTCGGTCCCTATCCGTCGTGGGCGTTGGAAATTTGAAAGGAGCTGTCCTTAGTACGAGAGGACCGGGATGGACACACCGCTGGTGTACCAGTTGTTCCGCCAGGAGCATCGCTGGGTAGCTACGTGTGGTCGGGATAAGTGCTGAAAGCATCTAAGCATGAAGCCCCCCTTGAGATGAGATTTCCCCTTACGCCAAGTAAGTAAGATCCCTCAGAGACGATGAGGTTGATAGGTCCGAGGTGGAAGCGTGGTGACACGTGGAGCTGACGGATACTAATGGATCGATGACTTATCTATCCTTTAAAAAAGAAGTCGGAAGAGACGTTCGCTCGTCCGATGGTTGAATGATTGCCTTATCCAGTTTTGAGGGTTTACCTCAAACTGTATATGATGTGGTGGTGAAGGCGAAGAGGTCACACCTGTTCCCATGCCGAACACAGAAGTTAAGCTCTTCAGCGCCGATGGTAGTCGGGTCGATCCCCGTGAGAGTAGGACGCCGCCACATCAATAGTTAACCTTAGAATAAGTTCTAAGGTTTTTTTGTATCTTTTTTTACGATAGATGTATATAAATGATAGATTCGGAGATACTAGAAATAGATATAGTACCTGGTTAAAAGATTAGAAGAAAACAGGGAGGGAATTTTAATGAGTCGTAAAGAGTGCTGCAGCATATGTTCGAAAGAAACGGAAGACGGCATCTATTTATTAAGAGTTTATATCTGTGCTTCATGTGAGAAAGAAATGATAGAGACGTCCACCGACGACCCTAAATACCAGTTTTTTGTGAATCAGATGTCTAAAGCCCATCGGTCTATGATTCTTTCTTAAGATAAAGTATAGCAGCTATGAGAAAATCACCTCATTCTAAATGAGGTGATTTTTTTATGGTCGAATTGCTCCGCGCCCGGGTTTTCTGTACGATAGGATGAGAGATTAAAAAAGTAGGTGAATACGAGTGCACGATCAAAATCAAACGCCGCTTTACGATGCGTTAATTCATCATATGAAGCAGGATCCTATTACCTTTCACGTTCCAGGCCATAAGTTTGGAAAGGTATGGCCGAATAAAGGTCTAGAAAGTTTTAATTCTATTTTATCCATAGATGCTACTGAAATTCATGGACTTGATGATTTACACTCTCCTGAAGGAGTCATTGCTGAGGCGCAGGATTTAACCAGCCGTTATTTCGGCAGTGATGAGTCCTTTTTTTTAGTAAATGGAAGTACAACGGGAAACATAGCGATGATTCTTGCTATATGTCAACGTGGAGATACTATTATTGTGCAAAGAAATAGTCACCAATCAGTGTTACATGGAATCGAACTGGCAGGGGCTTTTCCTGTTTTTATTTCGCCTGAATATGAAGTGGAAACCGGGCGGTATAGTAAGCTTTCGGCAGAATCGGTTCAACATGCCATTACCATGTATCCTGAAGCGAAGGCTGTATGTTTAACGTACCCGGATTATTTTGGGCGTACATATGATTTAAATCGAGTCGTGGAAACCATTCACGCACATAACCTTCCAGTTCTGGTCGATGAGGCGCACGGGGTCCATTTTCAGCTGGGAGATCCTTTTCCAACTTCCGCTTTACGCTCTGGGGCCGATGTGGTTGTTCAATCTGCCCACAAAATGGCTCCAGCTATGACCATGAGCTCATATTTACATTGCCAAAAAGATCGCTTCCCGGTTTTTAAATTAAAGCATTATTTAAAACTGCTGCAATCGAGCAGTCCATCTTATCCTTTGATGGCAAGTCTTGATCTAGCCAGATATTTTTTAGCGCAGCAAACGGAAGACGAATTACGATCTACTCTGGCTTTTATTCATGAAGTAAGAGAGATTTTTAAGAAAGCAACCAGCCAGTGGGAAGTAAAGCCACTTTCTGTCTATGATGATCCTCTTAAGATGACGTTAGAAACCAGGGAGGTTCCCGGTTTTGAAATAGCTCAAGTATTGGAGAATCTCAACATTTATCCTGAACTTGCTACTTCCAATCAAGTATTAATAACGTTCGGGTTAAGTCCTCACTTGGATGCGGAACTCTTAAAGCAGCGTCTCGATGATGTAGATTCGCAATTAAAAAACAAAGAAAAGCGTGCTACAATAAAAATAGAACAACCATCGTTTCCTAAAATTCAAACCTTAGATATAAGTTACTCTGATTTAGAAGACAGTCTATCAGAATGGGCTGACTGGTCTAAAGCTGTGGGTTACGTATCAGCTGAAGATGTCATTCCATATCCTCCGGGAATCCCTTTACTTATGAAAGGGGAGCGTATATCTAACCATCATAGAAAACAAATCCAGTCGCTTCTGGGGCAAGGAGCCCGTTTTCAAAATGAAAGAATTGGAGAAGGAGTACGAGTGGTTAAAGGAGAATTGTCGTGAAAGGATTATTTGTAACATTTGAAGGCGGAGAAGGAGCAGGAAAGTCTTCCATGCTGCATGCCATTGGAAAAGAATTGAGTGAAGAAGGGTACCAAGTACTTGAAACAAGGGAGCCAGGCGGAATCGAAATCGCTGAAAAGATCAGGCACGTGATTTTGGATACTTCTCACACAGCCATGGACGCTCGTACAGAGGCGCTTCTATACGCAGCAGCACGAAGACAGCATTTAGTAGAAAAAGTAGTGCCAGCGCTGCAGGAAGGGAAAATTGTGTTATGCGACCGCTTCATTGATTCCAGTTTAGCCTATCAAGGGTATGCGCGAGGGCTAGGCATGGATGAAGTGTACAAAGTAAACGATTTTGCCATTGAACATTGCATGCCTGAACTTACGCTTCTTTTTGATATAGAACCGAGTGAAGGACTGAGCCGAATCGCAGCCAACAAAGGAAGAGAGCAGAACCGTTTAGATCTTGAGGAAATAGATTTTCATCAAAAGGTTCACGATGCTTACCATCAATTGGCTGACAAATACCCGAATCGTATTAAAGTGATTAATGCTGGGCAGTCTTTTGATAAGGTGAAAACAGCGGCTTATCAAGCTTTACGCACCCGCCTTCCCGCAGCTAAATAATTAACGTTTGTTATAATGATATAAAATACCCAACAGGAGGGTTCGATCCAATGAAAATGATCATTGCGGTTGTCCAGGACAAAGATAGTAATCGTTTGACCGATGCCTTAGCAGAGAACGATTTTAAAACCACTAAATTATCCACGACAGGTGGTTTCCTAAGAGAAGGAAATACCACATTTATGATTGGTTGTGAGGACGGAGAAGTGGACGATGCTCTGGAAATCATAAGAAATAACTGCAGTCAGCGTGAACAAATGGTAGCGCCTATTTCTCCAATGGGAGGTAATGCCGATTCCTATATACCAAAGCCTGTAAAAGTAGAAGTCGGTGGCGCTACGGTCTTTATTTTACCTATCGATTCTTTTTTCCAGTTTTAACGTAAAGGAGCCGCCTTACATGAAAATCACTCATGATATGCGAACTCAAATGGAGTCTGCCCAAAAGCAAGCGGCCCAACAATCACAAGGCAGACCAAGATTTGATCAACTTGTTCAATCCCAGACCAGGCAGCTTCAAGAAGTTCAGCTAAACCAGCTTATCAAAAGTATAAATGCTCAAGGGGAGCGTGTAGCCCGGTTTCGTTCCTTTCGGGACCTGGCTAAATATAAGAGACTGATCAAGGATTTCGTTAAAGAATCCGTCAATTATGGAATGAACTTAAAACACTCCCACAGCTGGAATCAGTATGGACAAACAAGGAAATTAACTCTTGTAGAGTCAGTAGATGAAAAATTAGCCGAGCTGACGGAAGCTGTAATGGATGAGGAGAAGAAAACAATCGACTTACTGGGGCTTATTGGAGAGATTAAAGGTCTGCTCATTAATTTATATACGTAAGGACGGACGAACAATATGCAGACATGGACAGAAATGAAAGAAATTCAACCTTTAGCTGCTCAGATGTTAATGAACAGTTTCCATAAGGACCGTATTTCGCATGCCTATTTATTTCAGGGAAATCGTGGAACCGGTAAAAGGGAAATGAGTATTCTTTTTGCTAAAAGTATCTTCTGTAAATTTCGTGAGGGAGCTGCTCCCTGTCAGTCATGCCGGGATTGCAATAGAGTAGATTCAGGAAATCATCCAGATCTTCATTGGATTGAACCAGATGGCCAATCCATTAAAAAAGAGCAAATCCTTCATCTTCAGAAAGAATTCACTTATACCGGTATGGAATCTAATCGAAAAGTTTATATCATCGTGGATGCCGATCGGATGACTACCAATGCTTCCAACCGTCTATTGAAGTTTCTGGAAGAACCGAGCCAGCAGACGACGGCTATGCTGCTTACGGAAAGCGGCCAAACCATGCTGGACACGATACGATCACGTTGTCAGCTTCTCGCTTTTCAACCTCTCAATCCAGAACGAGTGGAGAGTAAACTTATAGAAGAAGGCGTGTCTCAATCAAACGCAAAAATATTAGCTTCTTTAACGAATAATTTAACAGAAGCTATGGAGATTAATGACGATGATTGGTTTGCTAATGTGCGAAAATTAGTGATACAATTAATTGAAGTGCTTCAAAATAAACCAAATGAAGGACTTCTATTTATCAACCATCAGTGGATGCCTCACTTTAAAGAGAGACAACAGCTACAGCGCGGTCTTGATGTCTTAATGCTCTGGTTCCAGGATGTAATTAACTATTATTTGGACCGGGAAAATTCCATCGTCTTTACAACGGAACGTGAGAAATTAGAGCAGGCGGCCATGAGGTGGTCGAGACAGTCAGCAGCGCAGTGTTTGTCCTATATCCTTGAGGCGAAGCGAAAGATAAATCAAAATGTCCATCCTAATTTAGTGATGGAACAACTTACCCTTCAACTACAGAGGTGATGATCCGGATGATCGAAGTTGTAGGTGTCCGATTTAAACAGGCGGGAAAAATTTATTATTTTGACCCTGGACAGTTAAAAATGACCACAGAGGATTATGTGATTGTCGAAACCGTGCGCGGTATTGAATTCGGAAAAGTTGTCATTGCTAATAAATCCGTAGATGAAGAAGACGTAGTCTTACCCCTTAAGAAAGTCATTCGTATTGCGGATGATAAGGATAAGGTGACGGTGGATGAAAACAACGACAATGCTGCAGAGGCTTATCGTGTCTGCGAAGCGAAAATCCGTGAACATAAATTGGACATGAATCTTGTGGACGTAGAATATACGTTTGATCGTAATAAAGTAATTTTTTATTTTACAGCCGACGGCCGAGTTGATTTCCGAACGCTGGTTAAAGACTTAGCTTCCGTGTTTAAAACCCGGATAGAATTGCGCCAGATTGGTGTCCGGGATGAAGCCAAAATGCTGGGTGGTATCGGTCCATGCGGACGCATGCTATGCTGTTCAACATTTCTGGGTGATTTTGAACCTGTATCCATAAAAATGGCGAAAGACCAGAATCTCTCGTTAAATCCGGCGAAAATTTCAGGATTGTGCGGGAGGCTCATGTGCTGCCTTAAGTATGAAAACGACGATTATGAAGCTGCTAAGAAGGAGCTTCCCGATTTAGGCGAGAACATTGCTACTTCCTTTGGCAAAGGGAAAGTCGTTGGTTTAAATATGCTGGAGCGCATGGTCCAGATTGAATTTAGAGAAAAAGAACGTGTTCTTGAGTACTCCTTGCAGGAATTAATTGATGAAGGAGTCGTCCAAACCGAAGCCGCAGAATAAGAGGGTGGAGTCAAGCGTGAATAAAAAAGCTATATTCGAACATGTATCCCATTTAGAATCTCAAATAGGAGAGCTTTATGAACAGCTCGGTGATCTGAAAAAACAGCTCGCTTATCTACTAGAAGAAAATCAACATTTATCGCTTGAAAATCATCACTTGCGGCAGCGTTTAGACAAAGAACATGAAGCAGAAAAGCAAAAAGCCTCTTCAGGCACAAAGCAGGAACGCGGTCCTGCTGTAGGCGAAGGTTACGATAACTTGGCCAGGCTTTATGAAGAGGGGTTTCACATTTGTAATTTACACTTTGGAAGCCCGAGAGATGAAGACTGCTTATTTTGTCTCTCCTTTCTAAATAAGAAAAAATAATCCCAGGTCCAAGCCTTTCCTTGCTCTTCCAAGGAAAGGCTCTCTTTATATTAAGGTCTGTTAAATCTAGTTATTAATTTTATAAGAGCTTTATTAAAGTATAGGGCCGGTTACTGTAAGACTCAGTTTCGAGATCATTCAGGTCCGTCGCCGATAAGTAGATGAGGGCGGCTACGGAAACAACTCGCTTTCCTGCGGGGAAACTGGCAAGCCTCCTCGGTCGTTGACACTCCCTGTGGGGTCTCGCCTCGCTCCTTCTCCCGCGGGAGTCTCCTTGTTTCCTTCGCCTCCCTATGATTGAAGAGTGAACGGACCCTTCTATAGGCGAAAAGGAGAGTTTGATCCGCCTTAAATGCTTATATAACGGGAATTATCCACCGTACACGCTCATTGTTAGAAGTTTATCTCCACCATAAACCAGAGTTTTTCAAACATGATTTCGAGCTCTATATTTCGCAAGGTCCGGAGGGGGACGATGAAGACTCCTGTGGGATGAACATGATCGGTAAGATCCCGCAGGGCTGTTAAGCCCGAGGAAGCTTACCACATGCCCACGGAAAGCGAAATCGTCCCCCGCAGGACCTAATTCTCTCAAAGTCTCGAAATCAAGTCTTCAAGTAATGGGAGCTTTTGTTTAAAATCAACACTGTAAATTAACTGAGCTTTATATTAAATAAAAAATGTCCATGATAAGCTTATTAGGAACATCTATGATAATGAAGATCTGATTAACTTCCATACGTTAGAAAGGAAACAAGCATGATGGTACAACTATATGATGACGAACGAATTGACTTTTTATTAGCAAAACAAAATATGAGAATCATTCAAAGTCCGACGGTATTTGCTTTTTCCCTCGATGCTGTATTACTGGCTGATTTTACATATGTACCTAAAACGAGAGGAAAGATTCTTGACCTTTGTACAGGGAACGGCGTCATTCCTTTATTTCTATCCACCCGTTCTGACGTACCCATAACCGGTGTGGAAATTCAGGAAAGACTATATGACATGGCATGCCGGAATATTGAGTTAAATAAACTCAACACACAGCTCGACATGATTCATGGCGATTTAAAAGATATGCCGGCCCGATACGGCAATCGTAAATTTGACCTCGTTACCTGTAATCCTCCTTATTTCCCTACTCCTCAAATGGACGAGCGAAATATAAATGAACATTTGGCAATTGCCCGTCATGAGATTTATTGCACGCTTGAAGAGGTTATAGAAGCTTGCAGCCGATTGGCTAAATCGGGCGGTAAAGTATCTATGGTTCATCGCCCGGAGCGGATGGTGGAGATTATAGAGCTATTTCGAAAACACCGCCTAGAGCCTAAACGAATGCGTCTCGTTTATCCAAAGGAAGGAAAAGAAGCAAACACTTTATTAATTGAAGGAACCAGAGATGGCAAACCAGGACTTAAGATTCTGCCTCCTTTATATGCACTTACCTCCGAAGGTGAATACACTTCTGAATTGAAGGAGATTCTGTATGGGGAATAATCATATCGTGTATATTCTGCGCTGCAGTGATCAATCGCTTTATACAGGCTACACGAATAATCTGGAAGCGCGTTTAAAAAAGCATGAGGTTGGAAAAGGCGCCAAGTACACGCGCGGCCGGGGTCCATTTAAACTTGAATATACAAAAGCATTCGAAACTAAACGAGAAGCTTTGCAGCAGGAATATCGAATTAAGCAGTTATCTCGTATAAAAAAAGAACAATGGATTGCTGAAATATTAGAAGGAGAGATCCAAGGTGAAGATACAGAAAAGCTATAAGAAAGATGGATCAGAAGCTGGAGCTTTATATGTGGTTCCTACCCCTATAGGTAATTTAGAAGATATGACGTATAGAGCTGTCTCAACTCTAAATGAGGTTGCTGGAATTGCGGCAGAAGATACAAGAAATACAAAAAAATTGGTGAATCACTTTAATATTCAAACTCCATTAATCAGTTATCATGAACATAATAAACAAACGCGCGGACCTCAGCTGATCGAGCGCATGAGGAACGGAGAAGAGCTTGCCGTAGTCAGTGATGCCGGTATGCCGGGAATATCAGATCCAGGGTCAGATTTGGTGAAAGAGTGCGTGGAAGAGGACATTCCTGTAATCGTGCTTCCCGGAGCAAATGCGGCCCTTCCTGCGCTAGCTGGTTCTGGAATTTCTACCGAAAAATTTTATTTTTGTGGCTTTTTGCCACGTAAGAAAAAAGACCGATTAGCAGAATTGGAAAAGCTGCAGTCTTTACAAGCCACTTTGATCTTTTATGAATCACCGCACCGCTTAAAAGAAATGCTGTCCCATACCTATGAACAATTGGGAAATCGGAAAGCGACAATCGCGAGGGAACTATCAAAACGGTATGAAGAATTTGTAAGAGGAAACTTGGAAGAGCTCCTTGAATGGTCTGAGAAAGAGGAAATACGGGGGGAATTCTGCATCATTGTTGAAGGGGCATCCTTCGAAGAGGAAGAAGAGGATTCATTCTGGTGGACACACTTATCCGTTATCGACCATGTGGAACACTACATGGAAAAAGAGCAAATGAAGAGCAAGCAGGCGATTAAGCAAACATCCTTGGATCGAAAACTATCCAAACGAGAAGTCTACCAGGCTTACCATGTGCATGAATAAAGAAATCCCTTACTGCCAGGCCTGTGAACAGTAAGGGATTATATATTACAACATATGTCTAGTTGTTTTCTTCTCTTTATTAACCAATGTCGTCACTCTTTGTTTATTTATCTATTTAAGATTTTGCTGTAGTTCTTGCAAGAGAATTTGTGCGCCTTCTTTACTTAACACAAGATTGCCATTTGCTAGTTTCATATTTTCATCAGAAACTTCCCCCGTAACATGGCAAGTCATGTTAGGCTTGTACTTTTTAAGGACGATGCGATCATCGTCAACATAAATTTCCAAAGCGTCCTTCTCATTAATTCCTAATGTACGACGTAGTTCGATCGGAATTACCACACGACCTAACTCGTCAACTTTACGTACGATACCTGTAGATTTCATTTTTCTGTCTCCCCTCAATCAAAAGTTATTTCGTCATGTTTCGACATATGTCTCGCCATTATAGTACCAACCATTCCCAAACGTGTCAATTACTTATAACCGATGATTATTTCCAACTCCGTATACCGGTTAGGGTATTTTGGGTGGTGTCACTGAGTACCTGAGCAGGCCTGTGCGAGTAATCGAAACTCTCTACTCTACCAAAAATGGTTGAAATAACCATCTTTTGATTACACTTAATTTTACCAAAGTAATGACAGATGTGAAATGTATAATCTTAACTTTTTTTTGACAGTTATCCAATTCGTTCGGTATATTTTAATGTTAGGAATGGAAATAAAGTAGATAACTCGATAAAATGTTACAATAGCCATTATGAATGAATAGAAGCTTACACAGCTTGGAATTTCAGAGGAGGGAAAATAATGCCTGAGGAAAAGAACACCTTTTACATTACTACGCCGATTTATTACCCTAGCGGTAATCTGCATATCGGACATGCTTACACGACTGTAGCTGGTGATGCTATGGCACGATATAAACGATTGCAAGGATATGAAGTCATGTATTTAACCGGTACTGATGAGCATGGACAGAAAATTCAGCGTAAAGCAGAGGAACAAGGGGTAGAGCCCCAGGCTTACGTGGATGAAATTGTCAGCGGCATTAATGATCTATGGGATAAACTCGACATTTCTTACGATGATTTTATTCGTACCACGGAAGATCGTCATAAAGAAGTCGTTACGAAAATCTTTGATTACTTAATGAAGAAAGGCGATATCTATTTAGATGAATATGAAGGCTGGTATTGTACTTCCTGTGAATCCTTTTTCACAGAACGTCAGCTTGATGAGGGTCACTGCCCAGATTGCGGCGGTCCAGTCGAAAAGGTTAAAGAAGAATCCTACTTCTTTAAAATGAGTAATTACGTTGATCAATTGCTTGAATTCTATGAAAACAATCCTTCGTTCATACAGCCAGAAAGCCGGAAAAATGAAATGATCAATAACTTCATTAAGCCAGGCCTTGAAGATCTGGCAGTTTCCCGGACGACTTTCGACTGGGGAGTAGAGGTTCCAGGTAACGCAAAACACGTTATTTATGTATGGATTGATGCGTTAAGTAACTATATTTCGGCTCTAGGATTCGACACAGAAGACGATGCGCGCTATCAGAAATTCTGGCCAGCTGATGTTCAGCTTGTAGGAAAGGAAATCGTCCGATTCCACACCATTTACTGGCCTATCATGCTCATGGCTCTTGATCTCCCACTTCCGAAAAAAGTCTTTGCCCACGGCTGGATTTTAATGAAAGACGGAAAAATGTCCAAATCTAAAGGGAATGTGGTAGACCCTGTCCAGCTAAGTGAACGTTATGGTCTGGATGCACTTCGCTACTACCTGCTTCGTGAAGTTCCATTTGGATCTGATGGTGTCTTCACTCCGGAAGCATTCGTAGAACGGACTAACTATGACCTGGCCAATGACCTTGGGAATTTACTCAATCGCACGGTAGCTATGGTTAGTAAATACTTTGATGGTCAAATTCCTGAACTTACCCTTGGTGAAGACGAATATGATCAGAGTCTTGAAAAACTTTCGCTTGAAACCCGCCATAATGTAGAGAACGCTCTTGAGAACATGGAGTTCTCAGTAGCTCTTGCCGATTTATGGAAGTTTATCAGCCGTACGAATAAATATATTGATGAGACGCAGCCATGGATTCTGGCTAAAGACGAAAGTAAGAAAGATCGTCTTGGTAATGTTATGGCTCACCTCACAGAGTCCTTGCGTCAGATTGCGGTTATGCTTCAGCCGTTCTTAACTCGTACACCTGAGCGTATTTTTACGCAGCTTGGTGTAAAAGAAGAAGCACAGAAAACGTGGCAGAGTCTTAGCGAATTTGGCGCGATTGAAGCGGGAACAGCCGTTCAAAAAGAAGACCCAATCTTCCCACGCCTGGATGCTGAAGAAGAGACACAGATTATTAAAGATATGATGAAAAAGCCTGCTGCTCCTAAGGAAGAAGAGCAGGAAGAGAAGCCGGAAACAGATGAAGTCACAATCGATGATTTCATGAAGCTGGATTTCCGTGTAGCTGAAGTCATTAAGGCAGATCCAGTGAAAAAAACGGATAAGCTATTAAAGATTCAGTTGGATCTTGGTTATGAAAAACGCCAGGTCATTTCCGGTATCGCTGAACACTATACTCCGGAACAACTCATTGGAAAAAAAGTAATCTGCATCACGAATTTGAAACCTGTAAAGCTTCGCGGTGAACTATCTCAAGGAATGATTCTAGCCGGTGAAGACAATCAGGGAACCCTGTCCTTAGCTTCCGTTGATCAAACGTTAAGCAATGGCACTAAAGTGAAATAACTGACGTAATGACAGAAAGGGAGAGCGGGACTAAGCTTTCCCTTTTTGTTATCATCAAATGAAGAAGAAAGGGGATTACTATGCTTTTTGATACACATGTCCACTTAAATGCGGATCAATTCGAGGAAGATTTGGAAGCTACCATTCAACGCGCCAATGAAGCGGGAGTAGAGTATATGACGGTCGTTGGCTTTGATCATAAAACGATTCCTAAAGCTATTGAAATTGCGGAAAGCCATGAGAAAATTTATGCGGCCGTCGGCTGGCACCCTGTTGATGCCGTTGACTTGTCAGACAAGGAACTTGAGTGGATTGAAGAACTCTCTTCTCATCCTAAGGTTGTGGCAATAGGAGAGATGGGGCTGGATTACCATTGGGACAAGTCTCCGGCAGACGTTCAAAAAGAAGTTTTTCGAAAACAAATCCGTTTGGCTAAGAAAGTGAAGATGCCCATTATTATTCATAATCGTGAAGCGACGGATGATATCGTGGAAATATTAAAAGAAGAAGACGCTTCTGAAGTAGGAGGAATCATGCATTGCTATAGCGGCCCTGTTGAGACGGCCCAGGAATGTATAGATATGAACTTTATGATTTCTCTCGGAGGTCCGGTTACCTTTAAAAATGCCAAGCTGCCGAAAGAAGTGGCTAAAGCGATCGACTTAAAGCACATGCTGGTAGAAACGGATTGCCCATTCCTTGCCCCTCATCCCAATCGAGGCAAGCGCAATGAGCCGGCATACGTAAAACTTGTGGCCGAACAAATAGCGGAGTTAAAAGAAATCACCTTTGAAGAGGTGAGCGAAGTGACGACCTCAAATGCTCTTCAATTTTTTGGTATTCAATCATAATACAGTGGCAATTGTTACAGTAAACTCTCATTTGTACTGGAACTGTAACATGACTGTTATGTTAATTATTCATGGAAAATTGCATAAAAAAGAAGCTAGCTCTACCCAAGCTGGCTTCTTTTTTATTGGCTCTTTTAAATCACCTTTTTGAATACTACATAAGAAAAAAGAAAGCCGGAATCAAGTGGTTGGTGGTTGCTATTGGGACAACGGCAATCCAGATGTGATTCCTTTGCGAAGCTGTGTCTGGATAGAAGGCTACGGGTATGCTGTAGCAGGGGATACCGGTGGTGCGATTAATGGTAAACGTATAGATCTTTTCGTTCCAGATAAGGAACAAGCACTGAGCTTCGGCCGTAAGCAAGTTAAGGTCAAATTTCTGGACTAAGCAGAGGCATCCTTCCTCTGCTTTTTTTCCGTTATACACTCGTGGTATGCTATGAAAAGATTAATTGAGGTGAATAAACAGGAGGAAATAAAGTTGAGAATAAAAGAAGTGATTGTAGTGGAGGGAAAAGATGACACCGCAAGAATTCGTGAAGCTGTGGAGGCCGACACCATTGAAACGAATGGATCTGCTATTGACGAAGAGGTGTTAGAGCAGATCAGCCATGCTCAGGCTAAACGAGGGGTTATCATCTTTACGGATCCTGATTTTCCTGGAGAGCGGATTCGACACATCGTAGATCAGTACGTACCTGGCTGCAAGCATGCTTTTTTGCCTAAGCATTTGGCGCGTGCCAAGCGTGATAAAGGGGTGGGAATTGAACATGCCACTGTAGATGACATTCAGGAAGCTTTGGGCTCTGTGTATGAACTAATGGAATTCTCCGAAGGTTACATTACCAAAGAGGATTTAATTGATTATGGTCTGATTGGAGGGCCTTCTGCCAGAAAACGGAGAGAAAAATTAGGAATTGAACTTCATATTGGCAAAACTAACGGGAAACAGTTGCTGCGCCGATTAAATATGTTTCAAATCACTGCAGAGCAATTAGAAGAGGCGATGCAGCGTATCATAGAGGAGGAAAGCAATGAATAATAAAGCAGTCGCTACACCCACGCGTACAAAGGAAATATTAGAAACGTATGGATTTTCTTTCAAGAAGAGTCTGGGTCAAAATTTCTTAATAGATGTAAATATATTGAAAAACATTATCGAGCATGCGGGGATTGACCATTCGGTAGGAGCCATTGAAATTGGTCCAGGGATTGGGGCTCTGACTGAACAACTGGCTATTCATGCCGATCGGGTGGCTGCTTTTGAAATTGACCAGCGTCTGCTACCTATTCTTGAAGACACGCTGAGCGCTTACGATAATGTACACATTATCAATCAGGACATATTAGAAGCTGATGTGACAAGTGTTATTAAGAATACCTTTCATGAAGGACAGGAGATTCACGTCGTAGCGAATCTTCCGTATTACATTACGACTCCGATCTTAATGAAACTGCTGATGGATCAACTTCCGATTGACAGTATCACGGTGATGATCCAAAAAGAAGTGGCCGACCGTATGGCCGCTGAACCAAATACAAAAAGCTATGGTTCGCTTTCTATAGCGGTACAGTATTATACCGAAGCTCATGTATCCATGAACGTACCTAAGACCGTGTTTATGCCGCAGCCTAATGTTGATTCTTCTGTGCTGCATCTTAAAATGCGCGACCAGCCTCCTGTTGAAGTGGTCGATGAGAATTTCTTTTTTGAGATCGCCAGAGCAACATTTGGCCAGCGTCGAAAAACTTTAATGAATAACTTAGCCCGTCATTTTAAAGGTAAAATGGATAAGGAAGAAATTCGACACCGTCTGCAGAGAGTTGAAATTGATCCAGGACGCCGTGGAGAATCATTAACGATGGAAGAGTTTGCTCGATTAGCAAATGTTTTTTATTCAGAGTCCATCTAAATGACACAGGGAAGCCAAACTCACATACACTAATGTAGTGCTCTTTGTGAGGTGGGTGAACCATGATAACAAAAGGAGATCTTGTTACAAGAAAGTCGTATCAGCATGACATTATTTTTCGTGTGAAAAATTGTGATAAACCACTTGTTAAACTCATGGGAGAACATATCCGCTTAGAAGCGGATGCGCCCCTTGAGGATTTAGAAAAAGTGAGTGGAGACGAATACCACAGAAGAAAAATAGAAGTAGATGAACAGGAAGCTTTTTCTTACAGACTCTTTAAACAGGATTATCGGCTTCTAAAAGAGAAACGGGATTCCCAGGCTGAGAGTGGTTATGCTTCAGGGAAGGATGCTAAATATTTTCAAATTCCTCCCCGCGTGCTTCATATAGATGGGGACCCTCTCTTCCTGAAAAAATGTATTGCTCTTTATGAAGAGCTGGGAATACAAGTGCATGGTCAATATATGCATGAAAAAGAAATGCCGGAGCAGGTCATGGGGCTTATAGAGAAAGTCCAGCCGGAAATTGTGGTGCTTACAGGACATGATGCTTATTCAAAGGCTAAAGGTACTGTTAAGGAGCTTGAAGCGTATCGCCACTCCCGTTTCTTTGTGGAGTCGGTTAGGAATATAAGGCAGAAGTATCCGAATTTTGACCAGATGGTTATCTTTGCAGGAGCCTGTCAATCCCATTTTGAATCTTTAATCAGAGCGGGAGCTAATTTTGCCAGTTCGCCTTCAAGGGTTAATATTCATGCAATTGATCCCGTATATGTTGCAGCGCGTGTAGCTTATACTTCCTTTATGGATCATATAAATATTTGGGAAGTCATCCGTAACACAATTAGTGGAGAAAAGGGGCTCGGAGGAGTGGAGACCCGCGGTCTTTTGAGAATTGGTATTCCTTATTCGGAACATTCGGAAGATCCTAATGACATCAGTTAGTTATATTTGAACGGAAACGCTCATATACTCAAATTAACGTGTGTTTGGTCCACACATGTAGAAGACCTGCCTAAAGAAAAGAAAAAGCAAGGTCTTTTTCATTTTTTGAATAAAGTCACATATTTTTCCTGTTATTGGAGAACCTAGCAGAGAACATCTATAAAATTTTTATGTTGACATGGATTTTGACATATTGGTATAATTTATAGTTTTATTTGACTTTGTCCAATCTGTGTGGTACTATAAATAACAGTGAGGTGGAGTGTAGTGGCTAAAACGTTAGTAGAAATCAAACAATCCCTGGAAGGGCAAATTGGCAGACGTCTAACCCTGAAAGCAAATGGTGGACGTCGTAAAACGATTGAACGCTCAGGAATTCTGGCTGAAACATACCCAGCCGTTTTTATTGTTGAACTGGACCAGGAAGAAAATGCTTTTGAACGTGTATCCTATAGCTATGCCGATGTTCTTACCGAGACTGTAGAACTGAATTTCGATGATTTACAGACCTTGGCTCTTGAGCAGTAAACTCCACGTTTGCTGCTTTTTATTTTTTTATAAAATGGGAACAGCTGTTAGGTCATCCAATTATTTCTCGTATAGCTTAATTGCCAAATCATATACTAACCTTGTCGTAGCTTTAGTGGTTGCGAAAGGAGCTGAAGACGATGGGGCGCAGAAGAGGTATGATGTCCGATTCGTTTAAAGAAGAGATCGCGAAAGAACTTGGGTTTTACGACAAGGTTCAAAAAGATGGCTGGGGCGGTATTACGACACGCGAAGCCGGCAATATGGTGAAGTGGGCAATAGAGAAAGCAGAAGAACAGATGATAAGAGAACAGCAAAAATAGATTAAAGCTCCTTGAAGCCTTCATTGGCCTCAAGGAGCTTTTTTACATCTGACCCTGTGTCGATTTCATAGGGTACTTATTCAACAATAGGGCCGGTTACTTGAAGACTCAGTCTCAAGATATCGTGTTAGTCTGTAGGTCCTTCGGGGGACGATTTCGCTTTCCATGGGCATGTGCTGAGTCTCCTCAGTCGTTTCTGAATGACTGAGGAGGCTCCTGGTAAAAAGGAGGATCGACTAAAATTGCCACTTCGTGTGGCAACGTCGATCGACCCTACATCGTGTAGGGCCACAGGAAAGCGAGTTATTTCCCAACCAACCCTTATCCATCTATCGTAACGGACCCATTTATCTCGAAACTGAGTCTTTAACAAAAGGGAGCTTTTCTTTAAAATCAACGCAGAGATTACCAAAGTCTTGTTGCAGGAGATATGCAAATTTCAGGTCCTCTGCCTAACGCCTTAAAATATGGTACAATGCTTTAAGATAATCTGTTAGGATGAGGTGCTTGAATGCAAATTTTTGAGAAAGCTCCCGCTAAAATCAATTTGTCTTTAGACGTCTTACATAAACGTGAAGATGGGTTCCATGAAGTCGAGATGGTGATGACCACCGTGGACCTTGCTGACCGGATTGAGTTGAACACGTTAGAGGACGGTTCCATCCGTGTAGAGTCGGAAAGCCGTTTCGTACCAAATGATGAACGTAACCTTGCGTATCGGGCAGCTAAACTAATGAAAGATCACTATTCAGTTAAACAGGGCGTGCGTATTTTTATTGAGAAAAATATTCCGGTAGCTGCTGGTCTCGCAGGAGGGAGCAGTGATGCAGCAGCTGTACTTCGAGGAGTAAACCGTTTGTGGGGCTTAAATAAAAGTCTGGACGAACTGGCCGTTTTAGGGGCTGAAATTGGATCTGATGTTTCTTTCTGCCTTTACGGTGGAACCGCCCATGCGACCGGGAGAGGGGAAAAGGTTACGCCTCTTCCAGCTCCTCCACCTTGCTGGGTGGTGTTAGCTAAACCTCCTCTCGGTGTTTCTACCCAGACAGTTTATCAGAATCTGAACCTTGCTGATGCTCATCATCCCAACACCAATGCGATGATTGAAGCGTTAATGGATTATGATTTTGATGCCATTTGTGCGCAGGTGGGGAATACGCTCGAAGGAGTAACTCTCAATCTTCATAGAGAAGTGGGACAAATTAAAGAGCAAATGAGGCAGGCTGGAGCCGATGCGGTGTTAATGAGCGGCAGCGGTCCAACCGTCTTTTCTTTAGTCGACACGGATGCCAGAGCACAAAGGATTTACAACAGCTTAAAAGGTTTTTGTACAGAGGTGTACGTCGTTCGCATGCTCGGATATCAAGAAAGAACTTGATAAAAACCGTACAAATCTGATATATTTATTATTAATATTCGGATTTCGGGGTGTATTGCCAATGAAAAGAAGTGAACGGTTGGTTGCAATGACTCATTTTATTCTTGATCGGCCACGCGAATTGATTTCGCTGCCATTTTTCTCAGAGAAGTATGATGCGGCTAAATCCTCAATTAGTGAGGATTTAGGTATTATAAATAAAATGTTTCAACATGAAGGTATTGGTTACTTAGAGTCTGTTTCTGGAGCTTCAGGAGGAGTTAAATATATTCCGGCATTTTCTAAAGAGTACAGCGAAGAGTTCGTTCATCAGCTTTGCAGGCGATTAGAAGATCCGGAGCGGCTGTTACCTGGAGGTTATTTGTTTATGAGTGACATCCTTGGGGACCCCGAAGCAACAAGAAGCATCGGGCGTTTATTTGCTTCTGCATTTAGAGACAGAGATATTGATGCCATTATTACGGTCGCGACAAAAGGCATTCCGCTTGCCTATGCCGTTGCCTCTTATTTAAATGTCCCGGTCGTGATTGCAAGAAGGGATCCTAAAGTTACCGAAGGATCTACTCTTAGTATTAATTATGTGTCCGGCTCAACGAGGAAGATTCAGACTATGGTTTTAACAAAACGGTCTCTAAAAGAAGGCTCTAAAGTTTGTATT
Organism: Halobacillus halophilus DSM 2266; assembly: GCF_000284515.1. Classification (GTDB taxonomy): domain Bacteria; phylum Bacillota; class Bacilli; order Bacillales; family Halobacillaceae; genus Halobacillus; species Halobacillus halophilus. The sequence continues at coordinate 63,913 of NC_017668.1, forward strand.
ATAGATGATTTTATGAAAGCTGGAGGAACGATCAGCGGAATGAAAAATCTTCTCCATGAATTCAACGCCGAGGTAGTCGGTATCGGCGTTTTAGCCGAAGCAGAAGATGAGGATGAAGAACGAGTGGTGGATGACTACATTTCGCTTGTTCAAATCCTGAATGCAGATGACCGCAAAGGTTCCATTGAAGTGATTCCTGGAAATCTTCTAAATTATTTATAGCGTCTCAAGAAAGCCCTGACTTCTTAGTTCGGGGCTTTCTTTTATTAGATCTGGAAGAAAAATCAAAAGGAAAAGGAAATTTTTTTATAAAAGTTGCAGGAATTTTTACCGTTTTGTGGAATTTAACTACATAAGTTCTTTTGTAAAAAAGGTGGTGAATGATAATGGAAGTAACTGACGTAAGACTGCGACGCGTGAATACTGATGGAAGAATGCGAGCAATTGCTTCTATTACCTTAGATCAGGAGTTTGTTGTCCATGACATACGGGTGATTGATGGTAACAATGGATTGTTTGTAGCGATGCCTAGTAAGCGTACTCCTGATGGAGAGTTTAGAGACATTGCACACCCGATTAATTCTGGCACGCGTGGAAAGATTCAAGATGCTGTGCTGGAAGCTTATGAGCGTGCTGGCGACGAGGAACAATCAGAAGTGGAATATGAAGAAGCTGGAGCTTCCTAATACTTACGAAGATCAAAGGAGTCTGACCTAATTTTAGGTTAGACTCCTTTTTGATGGGGAAAAACTCTTTTTGTAGCGCTTATTTTGTAAAAGGACGGATTGTTGAAATCAAGAGGATTTTAAGATATTATTCATAATGGATAAATAGGATGGAGGTACGTTCATGACTAACCGATATGCTGTCGTGCTGGCAGCAGGCCAAGGCACTCGCATGAAATCAAAACTATATAAGGTTTTACATCCTGTGTGCGGTAAGCCTATGGTGCAGCACGTTGTTGATCAACTAAATACACTGGAACTTAACGAATTAATTACAGTCGTTGGATTTGGAGCTGAGAAAGTTCAGCATCAACTGGGTGAGGACAGTCACTATGTCGTTCAGGAAGAACAACTGGGGACAGGCCATGCGGTTTTAAAGGCTGAAGATATTCTGGCTGATAAAGAAGGAACCACCGTTGTTGTATGCGGGGACACCCCTTTATTAACAGCCGAGACGCTTCAGAAGCTGCTGGATCATCATGATGAACAAAATGCTCAAGCCACTATACTTACAGCCCATGCAGATGATCCATCAGGTTACGGGCGTGTGATTAGAGGCGGCAATGCGCAAGTAGAGCGAATCGTAGAGCAGAAAGACGCTTCTGAAGAAGAAAAAGCGATCCAGGAAATCAACACAGGTACTTACTGCTTTGATAACCAGAAGCTTTTTGAAGCTTTGCAAAACGTGGCAAATGATAATGCTCAAGGTGAATATTATCTGCCTGACGTCATTGAAATCCTTAAGAACGAATCCGATAAGATCAGTGCTTATCAAACCCCTGATTTCTCAGAGTCACTTGGAGTAAACGATCGAGTGGCGTTATCTAAAGCAGAAAAATTAATGAAGCAGCGTATTAATGATCAGCATATGAGAAATGGCGTTACGATTGTTGATCCTGATCAGACTTACATCGGTCCTGACGTACAAATCAGCCGTGATGTTGTCATAGAGCCTGGCTGTGTAATTGAAGGAAACACAATTATCGAGGAGGATGCAATAGTAGGTCCTCATTCATCGATTACGAATTGTTTTGTCGGAAAAGGCACAGTTATTAAGCAAAGTGTGGCAGCTGACAGCCGTATTGGTGAGCGGGTGCAGGTAGGACCCTATGCTCATATCCGGCCGGCTTCTTCGCTTGGCGATGAAGTAAAAGTAGGGAACTTTGTTGAAGTTAAAAAAGCTTCATTCGGAAGCGGAAGTAAAGTTTCCCACCTCAGTTACATCGGGGATGCAGAAGTTGGAGACGGTGTGAATATCGGTTGTGGTACAATAACTGTGAATTATGATGGGCATAATAAACACTTAACCACGATTCAGGATGAGGCCTTCATCGGCTGCAACTCTAATTTAGTAGCACCTGTAACTGTCGGAAAAGGCGCTTACGTAGCAGCGGGTTCTACGATTAGTAAGGATGTCCCTGCTGAAGCTTTATCGATCGCTAGAGCGAGGCAGACCAATAAAGAAGGTTATGCTGCAAAATTGAAGTCGAATAAAAAAGAGTAACGGAGGGTTCAATCCATGGCAACTGGATATAAGGATTCAAAACTGAAAGTATTCTCACTGAACTCCAACCCGGAATTGGCGAAAGAAATTGCTGAAAATATCGGGGTGGAATTAGGGAAGTGTACGGTGACAAGCTTTAGCGATGGAGAAATTCAAATTAATATCGAAGAGAGTATCCGCGGCTGTGATGTGTATATTGTTCAATCAACAAGTGAGCCTGTGAATGAGCACATCATGGAACTCCTGATTATGATTGATGCCTTAAAGCGTGCTTCAGCCAGAACGATTAACATCGTCATGCCTTATTATGGTTATGCACGTCAAGACCGTAAAGCCCGTGCACGTGAACCAATTACAGCTAAGCTGGTAGCGGATCTTCTGGAAACAGCCGGAGCATCCCGCGTCCTTATGCTGGACCTTCATGCTCCTCAAATTCAAGGGTTCTTCAACCTTCCTATTGATCATTTAGTAGGAGTTCCGATTTTATCGGATTATTTTGAAAAGAAGAACTTTGAAGATGTGGTTATCGTTTCACCAGATCACGGCGGTGTAACGCGTGCTCGCAAAATGGCCGATCGATTAAAAGCCCCAATCGCCATTATTGATAAACGACGGCCTCGCCCGAATGTTTCTGAGGTTATGAATATCGTTGGGAATATTGAAGGGAAAACGGCCATTATCATTGATGATATTATTGATACGGCAGGGACGATTACACTCGCGGCCAATGCATTAGTTGAAAACGGGGCTACAGAAGTGTACGCATGCTGTACTCACCCTGTATTGTCCGGTCCTGCTATTGAGCGCATCGACCGTTCTAAAATTAAAGAGCTTGTCGTTACGAATACCATTCCTCTTGGTGAAGATAAAGCAAGCGACAAAATCACTGAACTATCCGTTGCCGGTTTAATCAGTGAAGCGATCATTCGAGTTCATGAACGTCAATCCATCAGTATCTTGTTTGATTAAGAAGTTTATGAGAAAATAGGTTTAACGTTTGAGCGAAACGGGAAAAAGACCAGATGACTGGTATATAATTGGAGGTTGAGTAATTTGTCTATTTCATTAAAAGCATCTCAAAGAAACGAATTAAAACAATCAGTGACACGTGAATTGCGACAAGAAGGTAACGTACCAAGCGTAGTTTACGGGAAAGATAAAGAACCAATCACTGTTTCTGTTAACAGCATCGAATTGCTTAAAACAGTACGTGATGAAGGTAAGAACGCGATCATTTCACTTGATATAGAAGGTAAAGACAGTGTAGATGTTATGCTGCACGAATATCAGATTGACCCTCTAAAAGATGAGTTAATCCACGCGGACTTCTATATTGTGGACATGAGCCAGGAAATGGACGTTGAAGTACCTGTTCACCTTGAAGGGGAAGCAGCAGGAAGTAAAGAAGGCGGCGTCCTTCAGCAGCCGCTTTATGATCTGGCTGTTCGTGCGAAGCCGGCTAACATTCCTGACGAAATTCTAATTGATGTTTCTGAATTGAACATTGGCGACAGCATTCTGGTAAGTGATATTACATCTTCCAGTGGATACGAAATCACAGAAGATCCAGATACCACGATCGTTGCGGTTACTCCTCCGGAAGAAGTACCGGAAGAGCCTGAAATCGCTGATGAAGATGCTGAACCTGAAGTTATCAATGAGAAAAGTGATGATGAGGATCAGGATCAGGATGAAGAAAAGGAAGATAAAGAATAATCCTGAGATGAACAAAGGGCGTGGCCAAAAGGCCCGCCTTTTTTCTATGTTAAAACGGTATTCTGAAGGGATGTTTTTCAGGATCGATACAAACTGACATTATTTTTAATCAACCTTTGTTATACTAAGGAGAGCACGACTATGATGGATAAAGGAAGTTTGCAATGAAGTGTATAGTAGGTCTGGGAAACCCAGGTAAGAAATATGCAAAAACGCGTCATAACATCGGGTTCATGATTCTTGATGAGCTAGTCAAGCAAAATCATTGGTCCTTGGAACAGACAAAATTCCGTGGGATATATACCACAGAACATGTAAATGGTGAAAAGATTCTTTTATTAAAACCTCAGACGTTTATGAATCTGTCTGGGGAATCTCTTGTTCAGTTCATGAATTTTTTCGATTTGGAAGCAGACGATATTCTCGTCGTGTATGATGACCTGGATCTTCCTCCAGGAAAAATACGTCTGCGTAAAAAAGGCGGACACGGAGGTCATAATGGCATCCGTAATATTATTGACCATTTAGGTACAAAGGAATTTAATCGCTTACGTGTAGGTGTAGGACGGCCGGATGGCCCTGTTTCCGTCGTGGACTATGTACTTGGAACGTTTACCAAACAGGAACAGGCCCCCGTAGCTGACAGTATAGACGCTGCTGTGAAAGCATGCGAAGCGTGGATGACCCAGCCTTTTAATGAAGTCATGAATGATTTTAACGCGACGTAAATCATTAAGTCTTACCTAGTTTAGTATAAGCTTAATACAAGCCGGCAAAACTAATGACCATCAGCTCTGAAGGAGGATGGAAATGAAAATTCATTATTATTGCCGGCATTGTCAGCGTCAAGTAGGTGAATTAGATGCAAAGCATGTGGATGTATCCCAATTAGGTTTAGACTTATTAAACGAAGAAGATCATCAGCAAATGGTTCATATGCACGCTAACGGTGATTTAAATATTCGTACGATTTGCGATTCATGTAAAGAAACCTTGGATCAACATCCACATTATCATGAGTTAGATTTTTTTATTCATTAAATCAAGCGCGGACCTTTTGAAGTGGTAGGCCTTGATGGTGGAGGAGTTCGTTATGCAAGGAATTAAAGATTATTTATATCCCCAGGATGATGTCCATTCAATCATAGAGGGCTTTGAATCAGGGATGAAGGAACAAATGATTGCAGGATTGTCTGGAGCATCACGGAGTTTAATGATCTCCTTGCTTAAGGAATCATTGGACCGCCCTGTCCTGCTTGTTACCCATCAATTGATTCAAGCTCAGCAGCTGTATGAGGACATGCAAGAACTGACCGAGGAGGGCCAGGTTCAATTATATCCCGTAAACGAACTGATCGCCTCTGAAATTGCGATTGCAAGTCCTGAATTAAGAAGTCAGAGAATTGAGGCCTTGAGCAACTGGCTGAAGCAAGATAAAGGGATTCTTATTGTCCCTGTAGCTGCTCTAAAACGCATCATGCCGCCAAAATCCTACTGGGAGCATAATCAGCTCCCTTTTCGTGTTGGGGAAGATATTGAGCTGAACGCGTATTTGGAGCAGCTGGTGAGTATGGGGTATGAACGTACAGAGATGGTAGCTACCCCCGGAGAGTTCTCCCTGCGTGGGGGAATCTTTGATATTTATCCGTTAACGGCAGAATTTCCTTACCGGATTGAACTGTTTGATACCGAAGTAGATTCGATTCGTACATTTGATTCGGAAACTCAGAGGTCGCACGATAAACTGAATGAAGTTACGGTAGGACCTGCCACTGAATTACTGCTGCATAAGGAAGACTTTACGAGGGCATATCATCGATTGGAAAATGCGCTCAGCCACTCCCTGAAAAAGTTGACGAAAGCGGATGCAAAAGAAACCTTGAACACCGTGATTGAGCAGGACCTGGACCGTTTGAAAGATCAGGAACGCTTTCAGGAGATGTATAAATACATTGGTTATTTTTATGAAGAGTCTGTAAGTCTGCTAGACTATCTTCCTGAGAATGGACTGATGGTTCTGGACGAGATGAGCCGTATTCAAGAAACCGCTAACCGTCTTGACCAGGAAGAAGCGGAATGGCATCAAAGCCTATTAGAAGCAAACCAGACGGTCCGCGACTTGAACATCTCTTTTGACTGGCAGGACACGTGGGCCAAGATGAAGCATCCTACCCTATATATGTCCGTATTCATGCGTCATATTCCAAATACTCACCCTCAGAATGTAGTCAATATTTCAAGCCGTCAAATGCAGCAATTTCACGGGCAGATGAATTTATTGAAGAATGAAATGGAGAGGTGGCAGAAGCAGGATTATTCAATTATTATTCTGGCTCCTGATCACAACCGTAGTGAAAAGATCCAGTCGGTTTTAGAAGATTATGATATGGAAGCTGTCATCTCTAAATCAGATGTTAAGCTGCCTCTAGTGAAGCCGACAATTGTTATCGGGAATATCAGCAGCGGCTTTGAATGGCCTATGCATAAATTGGCCGTTCTGACCGAAAATGAACTGTTTAAAACTCGCACAGCCAAGCCCAAACGTAAGCAGAAGCTTTCCAATGCTGAACGCATCAAGAATTACCAGGAGCTTAAAGTGGGAGACTATATCGTCCACGCTAATCACGGGATTGGTAAATACTTAGGTATAGAAACACTTGAGATGAATGGCAATCATAAAGATTTTCTAATGGTTAATTATTCAGGTAATGATAAGCTGTATGTCCCGATCGACCAGATTGACCTTATTCAAAAATATGTGGGTTCTGAAGGGAAAGAGCCTAAAATATACAAGCTCGGTGGCAGTGAGTGGAATAAAGTCAAGCGCAAGGTTCAATCTTCAGTAGAGGATATTGCCGATGACTTAATTCAGCTTTACGCAGAGCGGGAAGCTTCTAAAGGTCACGCGTTCAGTGAGGATGGCGAAATGCAAAAAGATTTTGAGATCGCTTTTCCTTATGAAGAAACCGAGGACCAGGTGCGTTGTATAGAAGAAATTAAGGAAGATATGGAACGGATTCGACCTATGGACCGCTTGTTATGCGGAGATGTCGGATACGGTAAAACGGAGGTAGCGATCCGAGCAGCCTTTAAAGCGATTTATGAAGGCAAACAAGTGGCGATCCTTGTACCTACCACCATATTGGCTCAGCAGCATTATGAAACCCTTCAGGAGCGCTTCCAAGGGTTTGGTATTAACCTGGGATTAATGAGCCGCTTCCGCACGCGCAAGCAGCAAAAAGAAACGACAGACAGACTTAGAAAAGGATTGGTGGATATTATCGTGGGCACCCACCGGATTCTTTCAAAGGATGTACAATTTAAAGATCTGGGGCTGCTGATTGTAGACGAAGAGCAGAGGTTTGGCGTGAAGCACAAAGAAAAAATCAAACAGCTAAAGCATAATGTGGATGTTCTGACATTAACAGCCACTCCAATTCCTCGAACACTTCATATGTCGATGCTCGGCGTCCGCGATTTATCGGTTATTGAAACGCCGCCTGCGAACCGTTTTCCTATTCAAACGTACGTCCTGGAATATAATCCAATTTTCCTGCGGGAAGCGATTGAAAGAGAAATGGCGCGCGGCGGGCAAGTCTTTTTCTTATTTAACCGTGTGGAAAATATCGAACGGATGGCTCAGGAAATCGCTGCGCTCGTCCCCGAAGCCCGCGTAACATTCGCTCATGGGCAAATGAATGAAACGGAGCTTGAGAATGTCATGTTTTCCTTCTTGGGAGGGGAATATGATGTACTTGTGAGTACCACCATTATCGAAACAGGAGTCGATATTCCTAATGTAAATACCCTTATTGTTTACGATGCAGATCGTATGGGCTTAAGCCAGCTTTATCAACTTCGCGGCCGTGTAGGCCGTTCGAACCGTGTGGCTTATGCTTACTTTACCTACCAACGGGATAAAGTACTGACGGAAGTCGCTGAAAAACGTCTCCAGGCTATTAAAGAATTTACTGAATTAGGCTCAGGTTTTAAAATCGCCATGCGGGATCTTTCCATACGAGGAGCAGGTAATTTACTGGGGTCGCAACAACATGGATTTATTGATTCAGTAGGGTTTGATATGTATTCACAAATGCTGAAGGATGCGATTGAAGCGAAAAGACAAGGTAAAGAACAGGAAGCCGTGCAGCCGTTCCAGCCAGAATTGGATATGATGATGGATGCTTATATTCCTGGCACATATATTCAGGATGAAAAGCAGAAGATTGATATGTATAAACAATTCCAGGCCGTGGAATCTGTAGAAGACGTGCATGATTTACGTGATGAATTGATTGATCGCTTCGGAGATTATCCGGAAGAAGTGGAGAACTTATTCAGGGCTACTTCCATTCGCCTCTTTGCTAAACAGGCACGGATTGAATCCATTACGGAGAAGAAAAGGAAGCTCGAAATGGTTATGGATTCAGACCAAAGCCAGCTGATTGACGGAGCGAAGCTGTTTGAGTATGCCAATAAATATGGTCGTATCGTACAGTTAGGCACGGAAGATAACCAGTTAAAAGTCACCTTCAAATGGGATCGTCAGCCGCAGGCCAAGCGGTATGAGATCGTCGAGGAGTTCTTAAGTCAACTTCCATCTATGATTCGTGAAACGACTACAGCTTAATTAGAAAAGAGGTCTTCCAAGCAGGAAGGCCTCTTTTTTGTGCGCTCTTTAAGGAATCCTCAAGTTAAAATTTGCAAGAAAACGGAATTATTATAAAAAAATCCATACCAAGGGTGTATAGGTTTTTTATGCTGTACCATACTATCCTTAATCACCCGCTTATTCTCCATGCGCTTCAAAAGGATAATAACAGGAATATCATCACAGAAAGGGAGGCAGCATAAGAATGAAAGCAACTGGTATTGTACGCCGTATTGATGATCTGGGGCGTGTGGTTATTCCAAAAGAAATTCGCCGCACGTTAAGGATTCGTGAAGGAGACCCTCTGGAGATTTTTGTGGACCGCGAAGGTGAGGTTATTTTAAAGAAATACTCGCCCATCAGTGAGCTTGGTGATTTTGCGAAGGAATATGCAGAAGCTCTTAGTGAAGCCTTAGAAGTCCCTGTAATGATTTGTGACCGAGATGAGTATATAGCCGTAGCTGGTGTAACGAAAAAAGATTACCTGAACCGATCCATCGGTTCAAAAATTGAGCAGGTGATGGACACAAGAACGATGAGTTATGAAAAACACCCAGCACCGATAGAGTTTACCCGCGGCCAAGAAGAAGATGTCATTTCTTATATCATTCATCCTATAATCGCCCAGGGAGATCCCATCGGTTGTGTAGCAGCTTTCAATAAAGAAGGTTCACCTATCGAAGAAGGATCAAATAAAGCAGTCCAAATAGCAGCCAATTTTTTAGCGAAGCAAATGGAATAGGTGAATGGTCAGGTCCGTAAAGGTAAAGGATCTGACCTTTTTGTATGATATAATGGACTCGTTTACTATCATACAAAGAAGAAAGGAATAGCTATGAGCAATCATTCCTCCCCCTCTGTGCTGAAGGGGGCATTTATATTAACGGTTGCTGGACTTCTTAGTAAAATACTTAGTGCAGGTTATCGAGTGCCTCTTCAAAATATAACTGGAGACCTAGGTTTTTATATTTACCAGCAAGTGTACCCAATTCTCGGGCTCGCCATCGTTTTATCTCTCTATGGATTCCCTGCCGCAATTTCTAAGCTTGTTTCGGAAATCACTGAAGAACAGCGTTCCCTTTCCGTACCTTCCTTCTATCTTCCTGTCTTTTGCTGGCTGATGGGGATATGCGGGAGTATTTTTATAGTAGGTTTTACACAGGCTCCATGGATAGCAGATATAATGGGTGACGAAAAGCTTATCCCATCTTTAAGATCTGCTTTTTGCGTGTTTTTAATCGTTCCTTTTGTTTCATTGTTTCGCGGAGTTTTTCAAGGAAGCAATCAGATGAAACAGACAGCCGTTTCGCAAGTAATCGAACAGATCATACGGGTCACCATCATCATTTTGACAGCTGTTTTAGTGATGAAGCGGGGAAGTATGTATGCCATTGGAATTGGAGCATCCGCTGCTTCATTTCTCGGAGCTGTGGGAGCTTTCATGGTGCTGGCAGCTTATTTTAAGAATTCACATAACTGGACTTTTAAACGTTGGTCTTCATCCTTTTCATACATAAAACCTATTTTCTTTTATGGTCTGTTTATCTGTTTTAATTATATGCTTTTATTGTCTTTTCAAATGGTTGATGCTTTAACCCTGATTCCAGGTCTGCGCCAGGCGGGAGTGGATTTGGAAGCGGCTCGAATCTGGAAGGGGATTTTCGATCGCGGTCAGCCTCTGATTCAACTGGGGACGGTTCTTGCTTCTTCCGTTGCGTTAGCTGTGATTCCATCCGTTACGAGAACCCGTTTCATGAAGAACCCGAAAGAAGTTGAAAGGTACGTGTTTGCCTCAACCAAATTCAGTTTAATCATCGCACTAGGGGCTGCAGTCGGATTAATTATTTTGTTCCCATCCATTAACGCTTTGTTCTTCCAAGATACGGAAGGTACAGGACCTCTTAGAATATTAATGCTTGTTATTCTTTTTAGTTCGGTTTCCATCACAACCTCTTCTGTACTTCAGGGACTAGGTTATGTCAGTCATACAGCGGTTATTGTCATAAGCGGGGTATTCGTTAAATATCTTATGAACGCGTGGCTGATCCCCGTTTATGAATTAAAAGGGGCCGCTTTTGCTACGATAATAGCTGCCGCTTTTGTTTTATTTGGAAATATCGTAATCTTAGGGAAAGATTACTCAATAAGAAAATGGGCAGGATTACCCTGGGTGGCTTTACTTGCTGCTTTAACAGGAATGGCAGGATTGCTGACTGCCGTCACCAGTATAGCTGGATACGACATTTTTGAGTCCAGCCGGCTGGGACTCTTGGTTTATACGTTAACCTTAACAGCAGCAGGAGCCGGTGTATATTTTATACTACTGCTCCGACTCGGGGCCTTTTTCAGCTATGAAGTAAAAGTCCTGCCTTTTCATAAATGGTTGATACGATTACTTCCGAAAGGGATGAAACAATGAATAAAATTACTGTCGTGGGGCTTGGAGCAGGAGATCTGAATCAATTGCCCCTTGGAATATATCGTTTGTTACAGAATGAAAACCAGGAGATTTTCGTCCGTACCTCCGATCATCCTGTGCTTCAGGAATTAAAAAAAGAAGGCCTGCATTTCGAAAGCTTTGACCATGTTTATGAAGAAAAAGCACAGTTTGAAGACGTATATAAAGAAATTGTCCGGCAGCTTGTGGAAGCAGCAGAGTATCAGGATATGGTTTATGTGGTACCGGGCCATCCGATGCTTGCTGAAAAAACGGTACAACTATTAATTGAAAAGAGAAAACAAGGAAAAGTCGACCTTCGTATAGAAGGGGGTCACAGTTATCTGGATGCTGCATTTTCATCACTGGAAATCGACCCAATTGAAGGCTTGCAGTTTTTAGATGCAACAGATTTGAAGCGGGAAGAGATTCAGTTCCGCAACCACACCATTCTATGTCAGGTTTCTGACGCTGGAGTGGCTTCTGAAGTGAAGTTAACGCTGCTTGAAGACTTACCTCCTGAATATCCAGTCACAGTGGTTACAGCAGCTGGCAGCAAGGGAGAGAAACTAGCCACGGTGCCTCTGGCAGATTTAGACCGAAGCATTAAGGTCAACAATTTAACCAGCGTTTATGTTCCTCCAGTAGAAAAACAAAAACTCAATCATCAATTTGCTCGGTTGAGGGAGATTATTCGTATCTTGCGTAGTCCGGAAGGCTGTCCGTGGGATCGAAAGCAAACTCATGAATCACTGCGTAAATATTTGATAGAAGAAGCTTATGAATTCATCGATGCTGTAAACAGGCAGGATGATGAACATATGGTTGAAGAATTAGGAGATGTTCTTCTGCAAGTGATGCTTCATAGCCAAATTGGAGAAGATGAAGGATTTTTCACAGTGGATGACGTAATAGTATCGATAACAGAAAAAATGATTCGTCGTCATCCTCATGTATTTGATGAAGCAACAGCTGAAAATGCTGAAGAGGTAGTTACGAATTGGGAGACCATTAAGATGGAAGAGAAGGGTACGAAACCAGTTTCTATCCTTGAATCAGTGCCCGCGAGTTTTCCAGGGCTTTTACAGGCAGAGGAATTGCAAAAGAAAGCCGCTAAAGTTGGCTTTGACTGGGACTCTCCAGAACCTGTTATTGAAAAAGTAAAAGAAGAGTGGGAAGAGTTCCAGGAAGCACGTCTGAACAAAGATCAGGAAGAGATGGAAAAAGAATTTGGAGACTGGCTGTTTGCCATTGCGAATTTAGGCAGGCACTATGGGATAAATAGTGAAAACGCCCTGCAGCGTACGAATCAGAAGTTCAGAACCAGACTCTTCTCAATGGAGCAAACCGCAGAAACAGGCGGGAAGACCTTAGCTGATTATGATTTAGACGAGCTGGAGCAATTATGGGTGGATGCTAAACTAAAGCATAAAGGAGCGGAATAATGATGCGCTTAGATAAATTTATGAAAATTTCCCGACTGATTAAAAGACGGACCTTGGCGAAGGAAATCGCAGATCAAGGCCGTATCAGCATCAATGGAAATCAAAGTAAAGCCTCAAGCAATGTAGATATTGGGGACGAGTTAACCATTCAGTTTGGGCAAAAGATTTTAACCATTGAGATTAAGTCGCTTAAGGAAAATGTAAATAAAAATGAAGCGGCGTCTCTGTATGAAATCAAGAAAGAAGAACCAGTCAAATAATAAAACAACAAACCACTGCATAACCACGCAGTGGTTTGTTGTTTTTTAGCTCGGAAAAACTTTTTGTTGATTTTACATGACAGACTTATTCAACAATAGGGCCGGATTGTTGAAGACTCAGTTTCGAGATATTTTATGAGAAGAAAGGTCCTGCGGGGGATAATTCGCTTTCCGCGGGCATGTGCTGAGCCTCCTCAGTCTTCGACTTCCGGGGTCTCACCGATCATGTTCATCCCGCAGGAGTCTTCATTATCCCCTCCGGACTTTGCCAAATCAGAAGCTCGAAACCACTTCAACCATCACCTGCATAATGAAGTATTAGCTCATGTAGTTAGGATATAACGACCCACATAGCCCGTCATGAAAGCATTTCATACAGATTACGGAGGAGAACCAATCTCTTCTGGAAGGGTCCGTTCGCAACATTATAGTTGGGGTGGTGGGGAAATGACGCATATCCGTCAAGCTAGTAAGTGAATAATTCTAGATAAGCAGTGGTCCAATCCTTCAATTACACATATTTCCAATCAAGGTTATATTGACTCCTAAAGGAGTCAGTAATAAAAAGAAGGGAATCTTTTATTTATAAGTTAATCCTAAAACATCGAACGGACTTTCATGTTTTTCTTTGTGGTCTTTCCTGCCGTGTCGCCTAGCGTTTTCGAAGATAGCTTCTAATATCTTTACGACACTCTTCGAATCAGATTTTATTGGAGACACTAGATATGGCAAAGCCTGTTTCACGATATCCATGCACTTATATTCACTTGCTTCTATTCGGTGTTTCCAATATAAATAGTGACGACACTGGAAAGTCACCATGGAAGAGAGAAGAATCTCAATTAACGTTCCATATAAATGACATTCCAATCGATCTTGATTTATTTTTCGGACATCATCCATTTCAAATAGGGATTTCCAAGCTTTAAATAAGATCTCTACCTGCCACCTTATGGAATACAAAGGGTAAAGGTCTTGAGCGGCCAAATCTTCCTGTGTTACATTGGTCACAAGGATTTGAATTTGAGTTCTTTGATTGGCAGAAAGGGTCTGGTGACCTTTCTGCCTTTTTAAATGTAACGCTCTTTCCCGTTGCTTTTGTTGTTGAAGCGTAAGCTTCTGAGCTACAATGCGAGCCACATAGGAACTTCGTGAATCTCCTCCCACTTTTATGAATCCATAATCAATGGTTTCTCCCGAAACCTTATGTTTCAGATCTTCCTCAGGCTTAATTTGTATCCAACCTTCTTTCGAACTCCCGGTCCAAAACTTGGTTTGGCTCGGCACTCTGCTAATGAAAAATGCCCCTTTACTCTCCATCTCCTTTATTAATCTTGCCGAATAATAACCTAAATCCCGTAACAGTAGATCCCCTGGTTCCAATGACTCCATCTGATCACGTGCGGCATCTTTATCACTTTTAGCTTCTGCTTGAATCTTATGGTAGAGTAACTTGCCCCTGAGCCATTCATATTCTAGTTGTACTTTAACTCCATGCCCCTGTACTCCTGGATAATCGGAGTAAGAGCTGGGCAGACGAAAAGATGTCGCATCCATAATTCTAAGGCGCGAGAATAATGAATGATGTTCCAAAACCGACGAAGTTATTTCCTGCTTATCGGCTAATTGCTTATATACTTGTTTTAGAAAGGAAACCGCTTTATCGTTAAAACGTTCATGCAAAGCTTGTTTAGAGATAAAAGTATGGAATTCGTAGGAGATTTGGCTACATAAGTTAGGTAAGGTGTTTTTGCCCACGGAATCTTTTAAGAGGGTGCATAAACTTAAGAATGCTTCTGGTTTAAGTTTACTGGTCCGTTTCAAAAATCCCGTTTCTTTAGCTGTTTGTCGTAGAGAATGATCTCCTAAAGTTTCTGTAATAGCTTGAGCCATAGACCGAAGGTGTTTACTAAGATCCATAAAATTATCCTCCTTTAGAAATTTCATCTAAAAGAGTAACGTTTATAAGGGAGTTACGAAATTATAGAGCTTAGCTTGACGGGTATGGGGAAATGACGAGACTCCCATGGGAGAAGGGACTAGGTGAGATCCCACAGGGAGTGAAACGAGCGAGGAAGCTCACCGTTCCCCCAAGGAAAGCGAGTTATTTCCCCACCAGCCCTTGTCCATCTAACGTAAAGGACCCATTTATCTCGAAACTGAGTCTTCCAGTAATGGGAGATTTTCTTTAATAATCAACGTGGAGAGTTAGCGGCCCATGTGTTTTAGATCTAGAAATGTAAACTTCTTTTCTGACTGACTTTCCACGTTCTAAATACCCCTTTCGTCTCATAGCTTGTACTAGAGAAGGAGGCGGTACAGATGGAAGGTTACGATAAAAACCAGAACTTGCGCAGCCAGCCGCAGGTCGAGCATAATGTGAAAATATGGAACAGAAGAAACATAGAAATTTCAGGCGTGAAAGAAGTCGATAGTTTTGATAGCGAGGAATTTCTTCTTCAAACTTCCATGGGTTACTTAGTGGTCAGAGGCCAGAATCTCCAAATGAAAAATTTAGATCTTGACTCAGGTCTTGTATCCATTAAAGGAAAAATATATGACATGTCTTACTTGGACGAGCATCAAGGGGAGAAAGCTAAAGGATTATTTAGCAAGCTCTTCAAATGACGCTTACAACCCAATTCGTTACCATCCTTTCGATGATAGCTGGGGGAATATTCGTAGGTGCTTCTTTTGACACATTTGAACGTCTTTTCCATAGAAGGAATAAGAAGAGCTGGTTTGAAATCATCTATCAGCTCACCTTCTGGATTTTTCAAGCCGCTTTTCTTTTTTATCTTTTATATTTAGCTAACTATGGGGAATTGCGTGTCTATGTGTTTTTAGCGGTGTTATGCGGGTATGCAGCTTACCGCGCCTTACTTCAATCAAGTTACATGAAAATGCTTGAAGTATGGATCCGGGTGGTTACCTCTATTTTACGTGGCATAAAGAGAATATTCTTCCATTTAATTTTTATCCCGTTAAAATCCATCTTCTTCCTAATTATCACTTTACTTATTGGTATTTTTAAGATACTTTTAAAAGGTATATTCTTATTATTTCTTGTCGCATTTTATCCAATTAAGGTTGTTTTTCGATTGATTTGGCGATTATTGCCGAAAAACACGAGAAATTACTTAAGGCGTTTAGCAGGGTTTTTGGATAAAATCAAGAATATAGGGATCAATTGGTTTAAAAAATTCCGTAAGTAAAGGAGGACGAACGCAAATGGCAAAAACACAATCGGAGTCAGTAGCTCGCTTAGATTCTACATACATGAAGCACTACGATGCGTACATGGAAAGACACCAGAAAAAGAAAAAGCGACTAGTTCGCCGTCTTGTCATGTTTGCCCTTTTAGTGATGATCGTTGCTGGCTCTATGGTGATTTACCATGTCAACCAACAGTCTCTGTACGCGGATAAGCACCAGAAGTACGAAGAACTTCAACAGGAAATGAGCACGTTGGAAAAAGAACAAAAAGATTTGAATGAGGAAATCAAGCTATTGAATGATGAAGAATACGTTCTGCAAATTGCCAGAACCAATTATTTCTATTCAAAAGAGGGCGAAATCATATTTAAAATGCCAAATGAAGACCCTTCATATTGACACCCTTTTCAAAGCTTATATATAATATGTAAGAAGGATATTTTTATCGAAATTTTAAGGAGGAGCATTTTTTTTATGTCAATTGAAGTAGGCAGCAAGCTGAAGGGTAAGGTAACAGGTATCACTAATTTCGGAGCGTTCGTTGAACTCCCCGAGGGGAAGACCGGTCTCGTTCACATTAGTGAAGTTGCCGACAACTATGTAAAGGACATTAATGAACACTTAAGCCAGGGCGATGAGGTGGAAGTGAAAGTCATTAATGTTGGAGATGATGGGAAAATTGGTTTGTCCATCAAAAAAGCGAAAGAAAACCAACAAAGCCAGAGTCGTCGTCCTCAAAAGCCTCGTAAACCGGCTGAATCTTTCGAACAGAAGATGAACAGGTTTATAAAGGATAGCGACGAGCGTCTAGCATCACTGAAAAAGCACACGGAATCCAAACGTGGAGGTCGAGGTGCTAAAAGAGGATAGCTTGCTGTCTAGGACAATGAGTAAAAGATGCACGTTTTAATAAAAACCAGCTCCCAAAAAATAGGAGCTGGTTTTTTCTTGTCTATATTGTGTTACTATAGCTTGAAATTAACTATCATAGGAGGATTGGCATTGAATAGGCAAGATTTCATATCACATAATACAGCAACATCCCGGGAGCTGCATAAAAAAGCACAAGAAGTGATCCCTGGAGGAGTCACAGCTAACATTAAACATATAGATCCTCATCCAATCGTTATGGAAAAGGGTAACGGAAGTAAGCTCTATGATGTAGATCAAAATGAATATATTGATTACTTACTAAGTTATGGAGCTTTAATTGCAGGTCATGGACACCCGGCTGTTTTTGATGCAGCTATAGGACAGATGAGAGAAGCTGGAACAACGATTTTCGGAACGCCTCACCGGCTCGAAACCGTCATGGCTGAGAAGCTCGTATCTTTATATCCCAGTATTGAAATGGTCCGCTTTACCAACTCAGGGCTTGAGGCTACCATGCTTGCGATTCGAGCGACTATGGCCTATGCCGGTAAGTCAAAAATCGCCAAGTTTGAAGGGCACTATCACGGCGGTTATGATCAGGTGCTCATGAGTGTGAATCCAGATCACGGAGCAGCAGGGGATCCATCTTCGCCAAATGCTGTACCCGAATCTTTAGGAATTCCTGATTACTATCAGCAAAATACAGTAGTCCTTCCTTTTAACGATTTAGACGCCACTGAGAAGATTTTAAGACAAAGAGCCGATGAAGTATCTGCAATTATCATGGAACCGGTACAGGGAGGTTTCATACCTGCTGATCAAACATTTATAGAAGGGGTAAGAGCTCTGACGGAAGAACTTGGGATCCTGTTAATTTTTGATGAAGTTAAAACGGGTTTCCGGTTAGCTCTTGGAGGAGCTCAAGAAAGTTATGGAGTGACCCCGGATCTTACAGCACTTGGAAAAGTGCTTGGTGGAGGATTTCCCGTAGGGGCAATAGGCGGAAAAAAAGAAATTATGGATATTCTTTCTCCAGCTGGTTCGAGAGATATTTTAACAGCAGGGGCAGATCAGCGAGCAAAACATAATACGTTATTCCATAGTGGCACCTATAATGGTCATCCTACCGTTTTGGCTTCCGGTCTGGCCACTATCGAACTATTGGAAAAGGACCGCACGATGGAAGATTTATTTGATAAAACCAACCGCCTCAGAAACGAGCTGGAAGAATTGTATCAATCTTATAACATCCCGATGCAAACGGTGGGGCGAGGGAGTATCTTTAATATTATTCTGGCAGAAGGTTCTATTAAGAATTACCGTGATTTAAAGAAAGCAGACACTTCCTTACGAAAAGAGCTGGATTATGAATTATTAAATCTGGGGATCTATACTAAACCTCTCAATCGCTATTCTCTCTCTACGGCCCATAGTGAAGAAGATCTTAAGCGCACGGTAGAAGCTCATAAACAAGCGATTGAAAACGTTATGAAGTGAGGACAGTAAAGAAAACGACTTGTTTTCCATGGGCATTTGCTGAGATAAGAAAACTTAACAGTTAAGTTTAACAGAGCTTCCTTTAAATAATAGGCTCTTTTAAACTTCAGTGTGATTTTTGAAGATATGCTCCCATTAGTTGAAGACTTGATTTCGAGACATTTGTTGAGCGGAAGGTCCTGCGGGGGACGATTTCGCTTTCCGTGGGCATGTGGTAAGCTTCCTCAGGCTTCACCTTCCGGGATCTTACCGATCATGTTCATCCCACAGGAGTCTTCACCGTCCCCCCTCCGGGCCTTGCGATATATGGTGCTCGAAATCATGTTTAAAACGCGCCGGTTTATGATGGAGATAAACTTCTAACAATAAGCGTGTACGTTTAGATAATTCCCGCTATAAAAGCATTTAAGGCGGATCAAAGCACCCCCCTATCGCCTATAGAAGGGTCCGTTCATTCTTCCATCATAGGGTGGCGAAGGAAACAAGGAGACTCCCGCGGGAGAAGGAGCTAGGCGAGACCCCACAGGGAGTGAAACGAGCGAGGAGGCTTGCCAGTTCCCCCGCAGGAAAGCGAGTTGTTTCCGTAGCCGCCCCTCATCTACTTTTTAGCCACGGACCTGAGATATCTCGAAACTGAGTCTTCAACTATACGGCCCTATTGCGTAATAAGGCTCACATGAAAAATCACCAATGACCTTTAACAGAGGTTTTTAAATAAAAAAAGAGGACGCTTCCTTAATTTTAAGGAAGCGTCCTCTTTGTTAGGACAAGAATGTTTCGATGACCCGTACGGGATTCGAACCCGTGATACCGCCGTGAAAGGGCGGTGTCTTAACCACTTGACCAACGGGCCTTATATGTAGGCAACTTCTTTCAACCATCTAATTTTAAAAAAAGTAGCGGCGGAGGGGATCGAACCCCCGACCTCACGGGTATGAACCGTACGCTCTAGCCAGCTGAGCTACACCGCCATAAGTAAATATCTTGTGTTCAAAGTCACAAGGAATATAGTACACCATGAGAAAAAAACTGTCAATAAAAAATAAAAATATCAGACTAGTATGTAAATTTCGATAGGGAATGGAGGTGTTTTTTGAATAGATAAGGGAGGGGGGCAGGTAGATTTTGTAGAAAGTCTTATACTTCTTGAAAAAAGCATCGAAGTTTTTGTTTCTGTTCTCCTGTTGTTTTGACAAAATGCTTGTCTTTTATGTGGTTTAATAAAGTTCAATAACAAAAGGAGTGATGAAAAAATGTCAGGTACGGTGATGAAGCGTGAAGATCGTCAAGCAACACTTAAGCAGTCTAGTTTAGGTAGAGGGTTACAAAAAGCTTCACTAGGAATGTTTTCGTTTATGGCGGACAAAGGCGTTTTCCACATGGTGCTTTCCTTATTATTGGGACGAGCCATTATATTATCTTCTATGGCACCATTCTCGGTTGCGTTTTTAGCCGTGATCTGGTGGTTAAAAAGACCTTTAGTCGTGCCGGTTACGATTATGATGGCGGCAGGGGCATCTACCTACAGTTTCACCCATGCAGGGTTCGTAGTAGGAGCGTCGACGACTTTTTTGCTATTAAGTCTGGCGCTGCGCAGAACAAGTCACCCCCAAACATGGCTGCCGGCTATTGCTTTAGTAGCAAGTTTGCTTCCCCGTACGGCAAGCCTCGCATTACTCGATCGATGGCAGCTTTACGAACTTACTTTGATGTTAGCTGAAGGAGTTCTTACTTTTATACTTGTACTAATATTTATGCAGAGTCTTCCTTTATTATCACCGCAAAAATATCATCCAACATTAAAAAATGAGGAAATCGTCTGCTTAATTATATTATTAGCTTCCGTGTTAACTGGAATGATTGGATGGCAGATTCAAGGTGTAGCGGTCGTCGATGTCTTTGCGCGCTACCTGGTTATTCTCCTTGCTTATATTGCGGGGGCTGCTATTGGTTCAACGGTTGGTGTTGTTACAGGACTTGTACTTAGTTTATCTAATATGGATCATATCTATCAAATGAGCCTGCTGGCATTTTCAGGCTTATTAGGAGGTTTATTAAAAGAGGGCAAAAAACTGGGGGTGAGTGCAGGGCTAGCTGTAGGTACGTTATTAATTGGATTTTATGTATCCAGTGGAGGAGGGCTGTCGGATTCAATATGGGCCTCAGGTTGGGCTATTGTTTTATTTATGTTAACGCCAAACTCTTGGGTTAAACGGCTGTCTCGTTATATCCCAGGAACAGAAGAGCATAATTCTGAACAACAAAAATACTTACAAAAGGTGCGTGATGTTACCGCTGTAAGAGTAGGTAAATTCTCTGATGTATTTAAAGCCCTTTCGAAGAGTTTCAATGATCTAGACCATTCTAAGGAGGCTGTAGAGGGTACAGAAGAAATTGATTACTTTCTTAGTCATGTAACAGAAAAAACCTGTCAATCCTGTTTTAAAAAGGAAAAATGCTGGGTTAATCAGTTTGATGAGACTCATGATTTGATGACAGGTTTAATGATGGAGCTGGACGAAAGAGGGGAACCCACCAGGATGACCCGGAAAAACGTGGATGCGCACTGTGTAAAATCACAGAAGTTAATCGATACGATGAACCACGAATTGTCCTTCTATCATGCAAACAAACAATTGAAAAAACAGGTACTGGAAAGCCGCCGCTTTGTAGCGGAACAGCTTCAGGGCGTATCGGATGTAATGAGCACTTTTGCTAAAGAAATAGTCAAAGAACGAGAACATCACGAACAAAAAGAACAAATTATCTATAACGCGCTAGAAAGAATGGGGATGGATATTCAAAAACTTGAAATCTATACATTGGATGCCGGAAATATTGATTTAGAACTCGTAGTAGAAATAAATAATTACCGAGGGGAAGGAGCGAAAATTATTGCACCTGTGCTATCGGATATTTTAGGGGAAACGATTGTGGTTACGATGGAAGAGATTTCTCCTTATCCTAATGGCAGGTGCTATTTAACGTTTGGTTCAGCTAAGCATTATGCTATTGAAACAGGAGCAGCCCATGCAGCAAAAGGAGGAGGGTTTATATCGGGAGACAGCTTTACCATGATGGAACTGGGAAGGGGGAAATATGCGCTCGCAATCAGCGATGGAATGGGGAACGGGGAACGTGCTCATGAAGAAAGTATGGAAACGCTAAGACTGCTGAAGCAGATTCTGCAATCGGGAATGCAGGAATCCGTAGCTATCCAGTCGATAAATTCGATATTATCACTGCGTACAAATGATGAAATATTTTCGACCCTGGATTTAGCCGTCATTGATTTGCATAAGGCTACTTCCAAGTTTATAAAAGTGGGAAGCACACCTAGCTTTATTAAGAGAGGAGATCAAATTTTAACTGTCGAGTCCGGAAACTTGCCGATGGGCATTATACCAGAAGTGGATGTAGATATGACCAACGAGCAGTTGAAGGCAGGCGATTTATTGATCATGCTGAGTGATGGTATATTAGATGGTCATAATCACGTAGAGAACGTGGAGATATGGTTCAAGAGAAAAATAAAGGAGGTTTACAGCAGCGAGCCTCAAGTGGTAGCTGATCTTCTACTGGAAGAAGTGATCCGCACGCATCGAGGTTCCATTAATGACGATATGACGATTCTTGTAGCGAGAATAGACCGGTATATGCCGGAGTGGTCCTCTATCCCTACAGAGAAAAAACAGGCTTAACCGGCGTATAAGATTCCTCCTTTTCGGCGAAGATGGAAGCAACGAAACAGGAGGGATGTCGAAATGAAAGCAGGGCGTTTGAAACAAATTCTATTATTGACGGATGGATGCTCGAACCATGGAGAAGACCCTATAGCCGTAGCAGCTCTGGCTAGAAATCAGGGAGTAACGGTCAATGTGATTGGCGTTCTTGACGATCGGCAGAATGAGAAGCCTCAAGGGCTTGAAGAAGTTGAATCGATTGCCGAGGCAGGTGGAGGCGTCAGTCAAATTGTATATCAGAAAAGTTTGTCCCAAACCGTACAGATGGTTACGAGGCAAGCCATGACTCAAACCATTCAGGGTGTCGTTAATAAAGAATTACAGGAAATTCTGGGAGAAGGCCAAAGTATTGAAGAGCTGCCGCCCGCTACAAGGAGTGAAGTAGTGGAAGTGGTGGAAGATTTAGGCGAGGCATGTGAACTTGAAGTACTTGTACTTGTGGATACAAGCGCGAGTATGCAGCATAAATTACCTACCGTGAAAGAAGCGCTTTATGATCTTTCTTTGAGTCTCAACGCACGTACCGGATCAAATCAATTCAGTATTTATACATTTCCTGATGTAAAACATACGATCCGGCGGGTCATTAAATGGACTCCGGAACTCGGAGAAATCAATGGCGTTTTTTCTAAACTTTCAAGCGGTGGATACACGCCTACGGGCCCTGCGCTGAAAGAAGCTCTCTATGCCTTTACTGAAAAACCTCTCTTCAGAGGCATGCAGGATGGAGAAGATCCTTATGAAGAAACAGGATTTTAAATTATTTCCCGGGACATATTTACAAGGAAAGTGGAATGGTCATAAATATAAAGTGATCCGAAAACTTGGAGCGGGAGCTTGCGGCGCCGTGTATTTATGCCAAACTTTCCAGGGGGATAAGGTAGCCCTCAAGGTAGGGAAAGACAGCTCCAGAATGATGCTTGAGGTAAATATGTTGAAGAAATTCAGTAAGGTCCAAGGCGTGAAACTTGGGCCTGCTTTTGTTGATGTAGACGATTGGAAATCACCGTCTCTTCAAGTTTTCCCTTTTTATGTCATGGAATATGTAGAAGGGGTGCCTCTAGCCCATTTTTTAAGAGGGAAAAGCAAAGAATGGATCGGTATTTGTACCATTCAGTTGTTAACCGATCTGGAGCATCTTCACAAAGCGGGATTCGTCTTTGGAGATTTGAAGACGGATAATTTGTTAATGTCAAATTCAAAAGTTCGATGGATTGATGTAGGAGGCGTTACAGCGATAGGGCGGGCTATCAAAGAGTACACAGAATTTTATGATCGAGGATACTGGGGATTTGGCTCCCGAAAAGCTGAACCTTCATATGATTTGTTTGCCGTCACCATGATTATGTTAGAGATGGTGCATCCGAATAAATTTGAAAAAGGGGCTCATCCTAGAAGAACGCTGGCAGCAAAGCTTGCTTCCTCTAATGATCTAAAACCTTATCATTCTCTTATTGCAGGAGTATGGAAAGGGAAGTTTCAAAGTGCTTCAGAAATGAAACAAGCTTTATCCTATATAGTAATGAAACGAGCAAAAGGATCACCTGTTTCCAGGAAGCAAATGAAAGCTCAGAAACATTCTTCTGAGTGGGGTGAGCTATTGGCTTTATCTGCAGTTGCGGGGGTGTTCTGTGGATTTTCAATATTTAGTTTCTGGTTATAAGTGTATTCTTTTGCAGAAGGTGATAAGAGTGGTACGATGGAGAAAGAAAGCAGGCAGTTTGAATCTAACAGGAGTGATCTTCGCATGGAGCAGATCGTTCATTCATTTGTAAAAGAACATCAACTTATTTCCCCTCATCAAACCGTACTCGCGGCTGTTTCAGGAGGACCGGACTCGATGGCTCTTCTACACTTCCTTTGTTCCATTAAAAACTCCTGGAACCTGAAGATCATTGGTATTTCTGTCGATCATGGACTGCGAGGACAGGAGTCCATGGATGATCTGGAATTTGTGAAAAATCAATGTGAAGAATGGGGTATTGAATTTGCGGGCACTTCTGTCGATGTCCATTCACACAGAAGTGAGTCCGGAACGGGAACGCAAGAGTCAGCCCGATACTTGCGCTACCAGTACTTTGAGAGAATGATGGAGGAAAGAAAAGCAGATGTACTGGCTATGGGGCACCATGGTGATGACCAGGCTGAAACTATGATGATGCAGCTGGTTCGCAGTGCACGTCCTGAATCGCTACAGGGAATGCCGATTCAGCGACCATTTGGAAGAGGGCAGCTCGTAAGACCATTCCTGTCTTTATCTAAGAGTCAAATTGCTGAGTATAATGCCCGTCATCAAGTAAGGGCGCGGATAGATCCTTCAAATGAGGAGACGAACTACACAAGGAATGCATTTCGTAAGCATGTCATGCCGTTCTTAAAGGAGCAGAATCCAAAGTTCCATTCTCATATGCAGGCGATGAGCCAAAGGATGAGAGAAGACCAGTCATACATAAGGGAACAGGCCAGAGAAGTATTAGATACTATGTATTTTTCTTCAAATATGAAGAAAATCGTACATTTCTCCTTATCGACTTTTAAAACGTTTCCACTTGCTTTACAAAGAAGTGCCTTTCATCTAATATTGAACTATCTGTATGTTAACCAAACTGAAGATATTTCCTATTTGCATGAGGAAATGTTTATGAACCTATTATATGATCACAAACCGAATGCAAAGCTGGACTTTCCTCAAGGTTTGCAAGCCGTTCGCGCTTATGATGAAGTGACCCTTTCTTTTGACCGTTCAGATGAGGAAGATAAGTATGAGTATTTCCTTAATGCTGGAGAAAAAGTCATTCTTCCTGATGGAGCTCATTTATACGCTGAGTGGGGCAGTCCTCAGGAAAAAGAGGGAGATTCTGTCTTTACATGTGATGCTCATCACGTAAAATTACCCTTTATTGTAAGAACGAGGCGGAATGGAGATCGAATGCGTTTGAGAGGAATGAATGGTTCAAAAAAAGTAAAAGATATTTTTATTGACCAGAAAATACCGGCTCATCTACGCAAAACGTGGCCGCTTGTAACAGACAGCAGTGGAGAGATCCTATGGCTGGTCGGCTTAAAAAAAAGCGGGGGAAGTACGGATGGATCTTCAGGGACTTGGCTTCGGTTGCATTATGAAAATAAAGCAGAAACGTAGGAGGAGCAGACATGCACAGCGAAATTGAGAAGGTCCTGATTTCGGAAGAAGAAATTCAGGAAAAGTGTAAGGAGATGGGGGCCCACTTAACGGAAGAATATAAGGATCGTTTTCCGTTAGCCGTCGGAGTATTAAAAGGCGCAACCCCATTTATGGCAGACTTACTGAAAAGAGTAGAAATCCATCTGGAGATGGACTTTATGGATGTTTCAAGCTATCACGGTGGCACAAGATCGTCTGGAGAAGTTAAAATTGTTAAAGACCTGGATACGAAAGTGGAAGGGCGGGATATTTTAATTATAGAAGACATCATTGATAGTGGATTGACGTTAAGCTACTTAGTAGACTTATTTAAATACCGTCAAGCAAATTCCATTAAAGTTGTAACCCTGCTTGATAAGCCGGCTGGTCGTACTGCTCATATTAAGGCAGATACGATTGGTTTTGAAATCCCTGATGAATTTGTTGTGGGATATGGGTTAGATTATCAAGAGAAGTACCGCAATTTACCTTACATTGGGATTCTGAAGCCGGAAGTTTACGGCGGATGAAAAATCAATCGATGATTATGAGTTTTGAATCTGCAGGAATGAGGGTAATTAGTTGTGTCGTCCGTTTTTGTTATGATACTATTTACTATAGTTTTTCTCGCTTGGGAGGAGGTAGGCAATGAACCGGATATTTCGTAATACTATATTTTATTTACTTATCTTCCTCGTAGTTATCGGCGTCGTCGGTCTATTTAGAGGTCAAGGTGAGCCACAACAGCAGTTGAACGTAAATGATTTTTACAATAAATTAAATAATGGTCAAATTGAAGAAATGACCATTCAGCCTGTAAATGGTGTGATTCAAATCACCGGACAGCTGGCTGGAGAAGGTGAAGATCAAGGGGAATTCGTAGCAAAAATCCCCGCAAACGATGAAATCGTCTCAAATATTACCCAAACCGCTCAGGAGCAAAGTGTTCTTAATGTTGCAGAAGAAGAGCAGCCTAGCGCATGGGTGACATTTCTAACATCGATCATTCCGTTTATCATTATTTTCATCTTATTCTTCTTCTTGCTTAATCAAGCTCAAGGCGGCGGAAGCCGTGTCATGAACTTTGGTAAAAGTAAGGCTAAGATGTACACGGAAGACAAGAAAAAGGTTCGTTTTAAAGACGTAGCCGGAGCAGACGAAGAAAAGCAGGAACTTGTAGAGGTCGTAGACTTCCTAAAAGATCCTCGTAAATTCTCTGCCGTAGGTGCCCGCATTCCTAAAGGTGTCCTGCTCGTAGGACCCCCTGGTACAGGTAAAACCTTACTTGCCCGAGCCGTTGCGGGAGAAGCAGGAGTTCCATTCTTCTCTATCAGTGGTTCAGATTTCGTAGAAATGTTTGTCGGTGTCGGTGCTTCTCGTGTACGTGATCTATTTGAAAACGCGAAGAAGAACGCTCCGGGCATTATTTTCATTGATGAGATCGATGCCGTTGGTCGTCAGCGTGGCGCTGGCCTTGGCGGAGGACACGATGAACGTGAACAAACGTTGAACCAATTACTAGTAGAGATGGATGGTTTCGGTGTTAATGAGGGTATTATCATTATCGCTGCTACTAACCGTCCTGACATTCTGGACCCTGCCCTTCTTCGTCCGGGACGTTTCGACCGTCAAATCACGGTAGATCGCCCAGACGTGAAAGGCCGTGAAGCAGTACTTGCTGTTCACGCAAAACAAAAGCCATTAGCCGAAAATGTGGACTTGAAAACGATCGCACTTCGAACTCCAGGTTTCTCAGGGGCCGACCTTGAAAACTTACTGAACGAGTCAGCTCTTGTAGCCGCTCGTGGTGATAAAGATAAAATTGATATGGATGATGTGGACGAAGCAATTGACCGCGTCATTGCAGGACCAGCTAAGAAGAGCCGTGTAATTTCGAATAAAGAACGTAATATCGTAGCCCACCACGAAAGTGGTCATACGGTAATTGGAATGGTTCTGGATGATGCCGATATGGTTCACAAAGTAACGATCGTTCCACGTGGTCAAGCTGGCGGATATGCCGTTATGCTTCCTAAAGAAGATCGCTACTTCATGACCAAGCCGGAATTGTTTGATAAAATCACTGGTCTGCTAGGTGGTCGTGTCGCTGAAGAAGTCATGTTTGGTGAAGTGAGCACAGGTGCTCACAATGACTTCCAACGTGCCACTGCCATTGCTCGCAAGATGGTAACGGAGTATGGAATGAGTGAAAAACTCGGACCTCTTCAATTTGGTTCGAACTCCGGTGGTCAGGTATTCCTTGGCCGCGATATCCAAAATGAACAAAATTACAGTGATCAAATCGCCTATGAAATTGATCAAGAAGTTCAAAACTTTATCAATTATTGTTACGATCGAGCGAAAACGATTCTTACGGATAATAAATCTAAGCTTGAGTTGATCGCAAAGACTCTACTTGACGTAGAAACTCTTGACGCTACTCAAATCCGATCCCTGTTCGATAAAGAGCGCCTTCCAACAGACGAAGAGCTGGAAGAGCTTGCCCGTAAGAATAATGCAAAAATCAAGAACAATACTTCATCAGGCAAAGATCATTTTAGTGATGACGATGATGTACGAGTCAATATTCAATCAAAAGAAGCAGAAGAAACAAAAGAGTCAGAGTCGACTAAGGATAATTCTTCTACTGAACAAGTAGACGACACAGACCAAACGTCTGATTCAGATTCTGAAGATCGTCGTTCTTAATGGCGTAACATGTCACATCGGCCTCTATGGCTGATGTGACATTTTTCGTGTGCGCACTAGTGGGCAAGTAAAGGGCTAGTTGTGATATGATGGTAGCCGAAGGAAATGAGGCAGGAGGCTGTAAGCATGAATTTTGTTCTTGATGTAGGTAATACGAATACCGTACTTGGGGTATTTGACAATGGATCATTAAGTTATCATTGGAGAATAAAAACGGATCGACATAAAACAGAAGATGAATATGGCATGCTGATTAAATCGCTATTTGATCATGAGGGTTTAACATTTGAAGATATGGACGGTGTAATTATTTCCTCTGTCGTACCGCCTATAATGTTTGCACTTGACCGTATGTCTCGTTATTATTTTAAAAAGCAGCCCATGATTATAGGGGAAGAAAATGTATCTCATGGTCTTGCGATGAAGTACCCGCATCCTGAAGAGATTGGAGCGGACCGTGTAGTTAATGCAGTAGGAGCCATTGAGGATTATTCGCTGCCACTCGTCATCATAGATTTTGGTACAGCCACGACGTATTGTTATATTAACGAAAGTGGAGAATATATGGGAGGTGCCATT
This sequence comes from Halobacillus halophilus DSM 2266, assembly GCF_000284515.1. Lineage (GTDB taxonomy): Bacteria > Bacillota > Bacilli > Bacillales > Halobacillaceae > Halobacillus > Halobacillus halophilus. Next base: position 92,431 of record NC_017668.1, read on the forward strand.
GCCCCGGGTATTAACATTTCGATGGAAGCTTTGTATGCTAAAGCAGCGAAACTCCCTAAAATTGAAATTAAAAGTCCCGATAACGTCGTAGGGCAAAGTACAGTAGAAGCGATGCAATCTGGAGTTTTTTATGGGTATGTTGGGCAAGTAGATGAAGTGGTCCGACGGATGAAAGAAACAGCTGAGTCTACCCCTACAGTCATTGCGACAGGAGGGTTGGCTACACTTATTGCTGGTCAGTCGAGGACCATTGATCATGTAGATCCTTATCTAACTTTAAAAGGTCTTCATAAAATATATCAGCGTAACAAAGGAAAAAAAGCATTTAAAGGAGAATGATGAGCCATGTCAGATTATTTAGTACGTGCTCTGGCTTTTGATGGACAAGTAAGAGCTTATGCCGTGCAATCAACGGATACCGTAGAGGAAGCTAGGCGCAGACAGGATACATGGGCGACGACTTCTGCTGCCTTAGGCCGAACCCTTACCATTAGTTCCATGATGGGAGCTATGCTTAAAGGGGAGGATAAAATCACGGTAAAAGTAGAAGGTGATGGCCCAGCCGGGGCTATTATAGCTGACACGAATGCAAGAGGCGAAGTACGTGGCTATATTATTAATCCTCACGTAGATTTTGATTTAAACCAAAATGGAAAGCTGGATGTAGCTCGTGCTGTTGGCACAAATGGTACGTTAAGTGTCGTTAAGGATCTTGGTATGAAAGATCACTTTACCGGTCAGGTGCCGCTCGTTTCTGGTGAAATAAGTGAAGACTTCACCTATTATTTCGCCAATTCTGAACAAGTTCCATCTGCGGTCGGTGCCGGAGTTCTGGTGGATACGGATTATTCCATTCTTGCTTCGGGTGGATTTGTTATTCAAATGATGCCCGGAGCGGACGATGCTACTACCAGTGAAATAGAAAGGCGCTTGTCAGAGATGCCAGCCATTTCAAGTCTAGTTCAAGAGGGAAAAAGTCCAGAAGAAATTTTACAAACGGTGCTCGGAGAAGATAAGCTGCAAATTTTGGATACGATGCCTGTGCAGTTCAAATGTCACTGTTCACGGGAGCGTGTAGAAGTGGCGATAGCAAGCCTTGGAGATGAAGAAATTCAACGCATGATTGAAGAAGATCAAGGGGCAGAGGCTAAGTGTCATTTTTGTAATGAGGATTATCAATTTGATGTTAATCAATTGAAAGACCTGCAATCTCAGGAAACAGAATAATCGTTTGCCTCATAGAGTAACTATAGTTAGACAGGGCGGAACAATTCTTGTGCATAATTAAAACAGGAAGCTTGTTTCGCCCTTTTTTTAAAGGGAACGTTACTAATAAATGATTGAAATGTTTGACAATATGCTCATCCTTCAGTACATTAGAGTTAAATCCTATCAAAATACTTGGTTTTAGGGGTGGAAAAAATGAGAATTGTTAATAACGTTAGTGAACTTATCGGTCAGACGCCGATGGTAAAACTGAATGGGTCTGCAGAGGAAGATAGCGCGGACATTTATTTGAAACTGGAATACATGAATCCAGGCAGCTCTGTAAAGGATCGTATCGCATTAGCGATGATTGAAGAAGGAGAAAAGTCAGGAGATCTAAAAGAAGGCGACACCATTATTGAACCGACCAGCGGAAACACAGGTATTGGGCTTGCTATGGTTGCCGCTGCTAAAGGCTACAAATCCATTCTTGTGATGCCGGATACGATGAGTCAGGAACGCCGCAATCTACTGCGTGCTTATGGTGCGGATCTTGTTTTGACTCCGGGAAGTGAAGGTATGAAAGGGGCTATTAAGAAAGCAGCTGAACTTCAAAAACAGCATAACTATTTCATGCCTCAGCAATTTAATAACGAAGCCAATCCAAGAATCCATGAAAAAACAACGGGACCTGAAATTGTGGAACAGATGGGTGATCAATTAGATGCGTTTGTTTCTGGAATTGGCACTGGCGGAACGATTACGGGTGCAGGAAAAGTGTTGAAAGCACACTATCCTGATATTCAAATTCATGCCATAGAACCAGAAGGGTCGCCTGTATTGTCGGGAGGAGACCCAGGTCCCCATAAAATCCAGGGGATCGGAGCCGGTTTTGTACCGGGCATCCTGAATACAGAAATTTACGATGAAGTTCATCAAGTTAACACGGAGGATTCTTTTACAGCTGCGCGCGAAGCTGCTCGTAAGGATGGTATTCTAGGCGGGATCTCTTCCGGATCAGCGATTCATGTGGCTAAACAGGTAGCTAAGAAACTTGGTAAAGGGAAAAAAGTCGTAGCAGTGATTCCAAGTAATGGGGAACGTTATCTCTCTACACCGCTTTACCAATTTGAAGAAGACGAATCTTAAACTTTTAGAAATACGCTCTTTTACAGGGCGTATTTTTTTATGGGAATAACAAATACGTACGGTAAGTGATAGAAATAAAAAAATGTTGTAAGATAGGGAAAGAAGCTTTTAGAGAAAGAGGTACCGGCTATGGGATATAAGCTAAAAATGCAGAATTATTCATATGATTTATCCGAACGAACAATAGTTATGGGCATCTTAAATGTTACCCCGGATTCTTTTTCAGACGGAGGCAGGTTTAATACGGTGGAAGGAGCCGTACGGCGTGCGACTGCTATGGAAAAGGATGGAGCACATATTATTGATATAGGCGGGGAATCCACGCGTCCCGGACATGAACCGGTCAGCGAAAAAGAAGAGATTGAGCGGGTTGTTCCGATCATCCAGGCTATTCACAATGAAGTGGATCTCCCGATATCGATTGATACGTATAAAGCAGAAGTTGCCAGAAAGGCGATTGAAGCAGGAGCCTCCATTATTAATGATGTGTGGGGCGCTAAAAAAGAACCGGCCATTGCGGAGGTCGCGGCTGACTATAATGTACCGATAATTTTAATGCATAATCGCAACGATAGGAACTACACATCTTTAATTGACGACATGAAGGCTGACTTAGAGGAAAGTATTAAAATAGCGAAGCAAGCCGGAGTTAAAGAGGGAAACATTGTGCTGGATCCAGGGATTGGATTTGCCAAAGCAAAAGAAGAAAACTTAGCGGTGATGCGTAATCTTCACCAGTTTGAATCGATGGGATATCCTCTATTGCTAGGCAGTTCACGGAAATCATTTATAGGAACCATCCTGGATTTACCTAAAGATGAACGCATGGAAGGTACAGGAGCTACGATTTGTTACGGAATTGCCCAGGGAGTTCATATTGTCCGAGTCCACGACGTGAAATCTATAGCTCGAATGACAAAAATGATGGATGCTATGATGGGAAAGGAAGGTTATAATGGATAAAATATATGTAAATCAAATGGAATTCTGGGGTTATCATGGTCTTTTTCCCGAAGAAAACAAACTGGGGCAGCGCTTTTATGTAGATGCTGAACTTGAACTAGATTTAAAGCCTGCTGCTGAGACGGATGACATGACGAAATCCGTGGATTATGGCGCGATTTATGAAACCTGTAAAAAAGTAGTCGAAGGAGAAGCACACAAATTAGTGGAAACAGTCGCAGAAAAACTTTCGGCTGAGTTGTTTAATCAGTTCAGTCCCGTTCAAGGATGCCGTCTTAAAGTTTATAAACCTGATCCTCCTATCCCTGGACACTATCAGTCGGTAGCTATTGAAATTTACCGGAGCCGTACCGAATGAATACCGCGTATATCGCACTTGGCTCCAACATTTCTAAGAGAGAAGAATTTTTGGAAAATGCAGTGGCCAGCATAGATGATCACCCGGAGATTACGGTGGTTTTAAAATCAGCAGTATATGAAACAGCGCCAGTAGGTTATACCGAGCAGAATGATTTTTTAAATATGGTTATACAAATTGAAACCTCTCTGCCTCCTTTACAATTACTTGATCATTGCCAGGCCATTGAAAAGGAATTAGGACGAAAACGAGTGGTAAAGTGGGGCCCGCGTACAATAGATCTTGACATTTTGCTATATAATCAAGAAAATATGAGAGCAGAGCGCCTGATTCTTCCTCACCCACATATGCAGGACAGAGCTTTTGTTATGGTGCCATTAGCAGAAGTGAATCCAAAAGTAACGATACCGTTGATAACTAAACAAGCGGACGAGATTCTGGAAGATTTGCCTGCAGAAGATGTTCAGAGCATGAGGATATGGGGAAGGATATAATGGTTAATAATGAATGACCGTTCTTCCAATGAGGAATTGATGTATATATGCTTCATATGGATTGTATTATTCGATTGAAAAATGAAAAAGTGGCTATAATGAAGATACGCAAACATCCTTCTTAGTATTTTAGAGGCGTAAAAAGGATAGTGAATCAGGAGAACGCACGAAAGTATCGTCGGCGTTGACACAATTCGACGTCTTTTCTATACTAAATCATAGTTAGAATACTGCCAGTCCGAAGCTGGCAGTTTTTATTATTGAAGCGGCTTACTTTTACAATAGATAAGGGAATGGAGTGATTAGAATGTCGGAAGAACTCAATGAACAAATGCGGGTGCGCAGAGATAAACTGAATACTTACCGGGAACAGGGGCTCGATCCATTTGGCGACAAGTTCGAACGTACTCATCTGGCGGAAGATCTCATCGAGAAATACGACCAGTATAATAAAGAGGAGCTTGAAGAAAAACAATTTCCTGCAACCATTGCTGGTCGAATTATGACTAAGCGTGGAAAAGGAAAAGCGGGATTCACCCATATTCAGGACGTAAGTGGACAAATTCAGCTTTACATTCGTAAAGATCGAATCGGAGAGGAAGCTTACGAAGTTTTTAACACAGCTGACCTTGGTGACATCATAGGGGTAACCGGAGTTATGTTTAAGACAAAAGTAGGGGAACTTTCCGTTAAAGCGGACGAGTTTCACTTGCTTACCAAAGCTCTTCGTCCTCTTCCGGAAAAGTTTCACGGTTTGCAGGACGTAGAACAAAGATATCGTCAGCGCTACTTAGATTTAATTACTAACCCTGGAAGCCGTGACACGTTTATCACCCGGAGTAAGATTATACAATCCATGCGCCGGTACCTGGATGGTCTGGGCTTCTTAGAAGTAGAAACTCCATTAATGCACGGGATCCCAGGCGGAGCATCCGCACGTCCATTTGTTACTCACCACAATGCGCTGGACATGCAGCTTTATATGAGGATTGCCATTGAACTCCATCTGAAACGTTTGATCGTGGGCGGTATGGAAAAAGTATATGAAATAGGACGCGTTTTCCGTAACGAAGGAGTCTCTACACGACATAATCCAGAGTTCACGATGCTTGAACTGTATGAAGCATATGCTGACTACCATGATGTCATGAGTCTGACGGAAAACATGGTGGCCCACATTGCAAAAGAGGTCCTTGGTTCTGCGAAAGTTACGTATAACGAGCAGGAAATTAATTTAGAACCAGAGTGGACACGCTTGCATATGGTCGATGCCATTAAAGAATATACAGGCGTTGATTTCTTTGAGGATATGAGTGATGACCAGGCGAAAGAATTAGCTAAGGAGCATAATGTCGAAATTCAGGACTCCATGACTTTTGGTCATATCGTTAACGAATTTTTCGAGCAATATGTTGAAGATAAACTGATTCAGCCTACATTTATCTACGGGCATCCTATTGAAATCTCACCACTTGCCAAGAAGAATCCGGAAGACCCGAGGTTTACAGATCGTTTCGAATTGTTCATCGTAGGGCGGGAGCATGCCAATGCATTCTCCGAGCTTAATGATCCAATTGATCAAAGAGAGCGGTTCGAAGCTCAACTGAAAGAGCGGGAAGAAGGAAATGATGAAGCTCACATGATGGATGAAGATTTCTTAGAGTCATTAGAATACGGACTCCCGCCAACAGGCGGTTTAGGAATCGGAATTGATCGTCTGGTTATGCTTTTAACAGATTCTCCTTCCATTAGAGATGTACTGCTTTTCCCTCAGATGAGAAATCGAGAATCTTAAAAAGGAATAAATGACTTTATAACCCCCCGGCTGACAGGCTCCGGGGGGTTTATTTGATTCAATGGAAAGATGATTAGAAAAAAATATGCAAAAAGGTGTTGCCAACATTATTTCAGCGTGGTATATTATTACTTGTCGCATTAAGACAGAGCGGCAAGCCGGCAACGGCAAGCAAAAAAATCATTTAAAAAAGTTGTTGACTTAAACGAGTCACAATGATATGATTATTAAGTCGCTGTTTTGAAGCGGCAAACGAAAACTTTTGATCTTTGAAAACTGAACGAACCAACCAGTACGTCAAGATATTCTTTCAATAAAGAAGGAATTAAAACAAGCACATTCGGTGTGCAAAGAGCTAATCAATCTCAACTTTTATGGAGAGTTTGATCCTGGCTCAGGACGAACGCTGGCGGCGTGCCTAATACATGCAAGTCGAGCGCGGGAAGCAATCGGATCCCCTTCGGGGGTGAAGCTTGTGGAACGAGCGGCGGACGGGTGAGTAACACGTGGGCAACCTGCCTGTAAGACCGGAATAACCCCGGGAAACCGGGGCTAATGCCGGATAACACCTACCTTCACCTGAAGGAAGGTTAAAAGATGGCTTCTCGCTATCACTTACAGATGGGCCCGCGGCGCATTAGCTAGTTGGTGAGGTAATAGCTCACCAAGGCGACGATGCGTAGCCGACCTGAGAGGGTGATCGGCCACACTGGGACTGAGACACGGCCCAGACTCCTACGGGAGGCAGCAGTAGGGAATCTTCCGCAATGGACGAAAGTCTGACGGAGCAACGCCGCGTGAACGATGAAGGTCTTCGGATCGTAAAGTTCTGTTGTTAGGGAAGAACAAGTACCGTACGAATAGAGCGGTACCTTGACGGTACCTAACGAGGAAGCCCCGGCTAACTACGTGCCAGCAGCCGCGGTAATACGTAGGGGGCAAGCGTTGTCCGGAATTATTGGGCGTAAAGCGCGCGCAGGCGGTTTCTTAAGTCTGATGTGAAAGCCCACGGCTCAACCGTGGAGGGTCATTGGAAACTGGGGAACTTGAGGACAGAAGAGGAGAGTGGAATTCCACGTGTAGCGGTGAAATGCGTAGATATGTGGAGGAACACCAGTGGCGAAGGCGACTCTCTGGTCTGTTTCTGACGCTGAGGTGCGAAAGCGTGGGTAGCAAACAGGATTAGATACCCTGGTAGTCCACGCCGTAAACGATGAGTGCTAGGTGTTAGGGGGCTTCCACCCCTTAGTGCTGAAGTTAACGCATTAAGCACTCCGCCTGGGGAGTACGGCCGCAAGGCTGAAACTCAAAGGAATTGACGGGGGCCCGCACAAGCGGTGGAGCATGTGGTTTAATTCGAAGCAACGCGAAGAACCTTACCAGGTCTTGACATCCTTGGACCACCCTAGAGATAGGGTCTTCCCTTCGGGGACCAAGTGACAGGTGGTGCATGGTTGTCGTCAGCTCGTGTCGTGAGATGTTGGGTTAAGTCCCGCAACGAGCGCAACCCCTAATCTTAGTTGCCAGCATTCAGTTGGGCACTCTAAGGTGACTGCCGGTGACAAACCGGAGGAAGGCGGGGATGACGTCAAATCATCATGCCCCTTATGACCTGGGCTACACACGTGCTACAATGGATGGTACAAAGGGCAGCGAAGCCGCGAGGTGTAGCAAATCCCATAAAACCATTCTCAGTTCGGATTGCAGGCTGCAACTCGCCTGCATGAAGCCGGAATCGCTAGTAATCGCGGATCAGCATGCCGCGGTGAATACGTTCCCGGGCCTTGTACACACCGCCCGTCACACCACGAGAGTTGGCAACACCCGAAGTCGGTGAGGTAACCTTTATGGAGCCAGCCGCCGAAGGTGGGGCCAATGATTGGGGTGAAGTCGTAACAAGGTAGCCGTATCGGAAGGTGCGGCTGGATCACCTCCTTTCTAAGGAAACCGGAAAGGCGGAAACGACCGATGGTCGTGGAAGCTGGACCGGACGGAAGACGTACCTGGTTGGTTGTTCAGTTTTGAGAGATCAAAGCATCTTTCAACTGTGAACCTTGAAAACTGGATAAGGAATCAATAGCGTTTTAGACGCTAGTGATGACAAGACATTCAACAGAAACATCGAACGAAACAACGTCTTTTCACGACGATAGTTAAGTGAATAAGGGCGCACGGTGGATGCCTTGGTACTAGGAGCCGATGAAGGACGGGACTAACACCGATATGCTCCGGCGAGCCGTAAGTAGGCTTTGACCCGGAGATTTCCGAATGGGGAAACCCGCTGTTCGTAATGGGACAGCATCCAATACTGAATACATAGGTATCGGACGGCACACCCGGGGAACTGAAACATCTCAGTACCCGGAGGAAGAGAAAGCAAATGCGATTTCCCAAGTAGCGGCGAGCGAAACGGAAACAGCCCAAACCAGAAAGCTTGCTTTCTGGGGTTGTAGGACACTCCATTGGAGTTATCAAGAAGGAAGGTAGATGAATCGGCCTGGAACGGTCAGCCAGAGCAGGTAACAGCCCTGTAGTCGAAACCTTTCTTCCTCCGGAGTGGATCCTGAGTACGGCGGAACACGAGGAATTCCGTCGGAATCCGGGAGGACCATCTCCCAAGGCTAAATACTCCCTAGTAACCGATAGTGAACCAGTACCGTGAGGGAAAGGTGAAAAGCACCCCGGAAGGGGAGTGAAAGAGAACCTGAAACCGTGTGCCTACAAGTAGTCGGAGCCCGTTAATGGGTGACGGCGTGCCTCTTGTAGAATGAACCGGCGAGTTACGACCGTATGCAAGGTTAAGCATAAGAAGCGGAGCCGCAGCGAAAGCGAGTCTGAATAGGGCGCGTGAGTATGCGGTCGTAGACCCGAAACCGTGTGATCTACCCATGTCCAGGATGAAGGTCAGGTAACACTGACTGGAGGTCCGAACCCACGTAAGTTGAAAATTACGGGGATGAGGTGTGGGTAGGGGTGAAATGCCAATCGAACACGGAGATAGCTGGTTCTCTCCGAAATAGCTTTAGGGCTAGCCTCAGAATAGAAAGTCATGGAGGTAGAGCACTGATTGGACGAGGGGCCCCTATCGGGTTACCGAATTCAGTCAAACTCCGAATGCCATAGACTTTGTTCTGGGAGTCAGACCGTGGGTGATAAGGTTCATGGTCGAAAGGGAAACAGCCCAGACCGCCAGCTAAGGTCCCAAAGTGTGTGTTAAGTGGAAAAGGATGTGGAGTTGCTTAGACAACCAGGATGTTGGCTTAGAAGCAGCCATCATTCAAAGAGTGCGTAATAGCTCACTGGTCGAGTGACTCTGCGCCGAAAATATATCGGGGCTAAACACACCACCGAAGCTGCGGATTGATCTTACGATCAGTGGTAGGAGAGCGTTCTAAGGGCCGTGAAGTCAGACCGTAAGGACTGGTGGAGCGCTTAGAAGTGAGAATGCCGGTATGAGTAGCGAAAAAAGAGTGAGAATCTCTTTCACCGAAAGCCTAAGGGTTCCTGAGGAAGGCTCGTCCTCTCAGGGTTAGTCGGGACCTAAGCCGAGGCCGAAAGGCGTAGGCGATGGACAACAGGTTGATATTCCTGTACCACCTCCTTTCCGTTTGAACGACGGGGGGACGCAGGAGGATAAGGAGAGCGCGCCATTGGATGAGCGCGTCCAAGCAGTGAGACGGTCGGATAGGCAAATCCGTCCGGCAACGTCAAGCTGTGATGGGGAGGGAACTAAAGTACCGAAGCTCCTGAGTTCACACTGCCAAGAAAATCCTCTAGTGAGGAAAGAGGTGCCCGTACCGCAAACCAACACAGGTAGGCGAGGAGAGGATCCTAAGGTGAGCGGGAGAACTCTCGTTAAGGAACTCGGCAAAATGACCCCGTAACTTCGGGAGAAGGGGTGCTCCTCTGCCGAGGAGCCGCAGTGAAAAGGCCCAAGCGACTGTTTACCAAAAACACAGGTCTCTGCGAAGCCGTAAGGCGAAGTATAGGGGCTGACACCTGCCCGGTGCTGGAAGGTTAAGGGGATGCGTTAGCCGTAAGGCGAAGCGTTGAACCGAAGCCCCAGTAAACGGCGGCCGTAACTATAACGGTCCTAAGGTAGCGAAATTCCTTGTCGGGTAAGTTCCGACCCGCACGAAAGGTGCAACGACTTGGGCACTGTCTCAACGAGAGACCCGGTGAAATTATACGATGTGTGAAGATGCACATTACCCGCGACAGGACGGAAAGACCCCGTGGAGCTTTACTGTAGCCTGATATTGAATGTTGGTACAGCTTGTACAGGATAGGTAGGAGCCTTAGAAGCCGGAGCGCTAGCTTCGGTGGAGGCGCTGGTGGGATACTACCCTGGCTGTACGGACATTCTAACCCAGGACCGTTATCCGGTCCGGAGACAGTGTCAGGTGGGCAGTTTGACTGGGGCGGTCGCCTCCTAAAAAGTAACGGAGGCGCCCAAAGGTTCCCTCAGAATGGTTGGAAATCATTCGCAGAGTGTAAAGGCACAAGGGAGCTTGACTGCGAGACCTACAAGTCGAGCAGGGACGAAAGTCGGGCTTAGTGATCCGGCGGTACCGCATGGAAGGGCCGTCGCTCAACGGATAAAAGCTACCCCGGGGATAACAGGCTTATCTCCCCCAAGAGTCCACATCGACGGGGAGGTTTGGCACCTCGATGTCGGCTCATCGCATCCTGGGGCTGTAGTCGGTCCCAAGGGTTGGGCTGTTCGCCCATTAAAGCGGTACGCGAGCTGGGTTCAGAACGTCGTGAGACAGTTCGGTCCCTATCCGTCGTGGGCGTTGGAAATTTGAAAGGAGCTGTCCTTAGTACGAGAGGACCGGGATGGACACACCGCTGGTGTACCAGTTGTTCCGCCAGGAGCATCGCTGGGTAGCTACGTGTGGTCGGGATAAGTGCTGAAAGCATCTAAGCATGAAGCCCCCCTTGAGATGAGATTTCCCCTTACGCCAAGTAAGTAAGATCCCTCAGAGACGATGAGGTTGATAGGTCCGAGGTGGAAGCGTGGTGACACGTGGAGCTGACGGATACTAATGGATCGATGACTTATCTATCCTTTAAAAAAGAAGTCGGAAGAGACGTTCGCTCGTCCGATGGTTGAATGATTGCCTTATCCAGTTTTGAGGGTTTACAAAAAAACTTGTAATTTACCCTTGAATTTTTTCTCTCAGGACAATATAATATATCTTGTCCTTGAAAAAAGAAATAAGGTTTGGTGGTGAAGGCGAAGAGGTCACACCTGTTCCCATGCCGAACACAGAAGTTAAGCTCTTCAGCGCCGATGGTAGTCGGGTCGATCCCCGTGAGAGTAGGACGCCGCCAAACTTTATATAATCCGGAGGATTAGCTCAGCTGGGAGAGCACTTGCCTTACAAGCAAGGGGTCGCAGGTTCGAGCCCTGCATCCTCCACCATTTTTTAGTTGCCGGCCTAGCTCAACTGGCAGAGCAACTGATTTGTAATCAGTAGGTTGGGGGTTCAAGTCCTCTGGCCGGCACCATGAGATGTTTGATTTGAAAATAACATAGATTTATTTTGTTATGAGCCATTAGCTCAGTTGGTAGAGCATCTGACTTTTAATCAGAGGGTCGAAGGTTCGAATCCTTCATGGCTCACCATTTGCCTGCGGGTGTGGTGGAATTGGCAGACACGCTAGATTTAGGATCTAGTGCTTCACGGCGTGGGGGTTCAAGTCCCTCCACCCGCACTTATCGCGGAAGTAGTTCAGTGGTAGAACACCACCTTGCCAAGGTGGGGGTCGCGGGTTCGAATCCCGTCTTCCGCTCCAATAGTTACTTTAATATACTTATAATTGAACAACATGATAGTCCATATGAAAAACATGTCAAGCCGGGGTGGCGGAATTGGCAGACGCACAGGACTTAAAATCCTGCGGTGGGTCACCCACCGTGCCGGTTCGAGTCCGGCCCTCGGCACCATACTCATATGCGCCCGTAGCTCAATTGGATAGAGCGTCTGACTACGGATCAGAAGGTTAGGGGTTCGACTCCTCTCGGGCGCGCCATTATACGGGAAGTAGCTCAGCTTGGTAGAGCACTTGGTTTGGGACCAAGGGGTCGCAGGTTCGAATCCTGTCTTCCCGACCATTTCCTAATAAGGGGCCTTAGCTCAGCTGGGAGAGCGCCTGCTTTGCACGCAGGAGGTCAGCGGTTCGATCCCGCTAGGCTCCACCAATATTTATTTTGATCTTTGAAAACTGAACGAACCAACCAGTACGTCAAGATATTCTTTCAATAAAGAAGGAATTAAAACAAGCACATTCGGTGTGCAAAGAGCTAATCAATCTCAACTTTTATGGAGAGTTTGATCCTGGCTCAGGACGAACGCTGGCGGCGTGCCTAATACATGCAAGTCGAGCGCGGGAAGCAAGCGGATCCCCTTCGGGGGTGAAGCTTGTGGAACGAGCGGCGGACGGGTGAGTAACACGTGGGCAACCTGCCTGTAAGACCGGAATAACCCCGGGAAACCGGGGCTAATGCCGGATAACACCTACCTTCACCTGAAGGAAGGTTAAAAGATGGCTTCTCGCTATCACTTACAGATGGGCCCGCGGCGCATTAGCTAGTTGGTGAGGTAATAGCTCACCAAGGCGACGATGCGTAGCCGACCTGAGAGGGTGATCGGCCACACTGGGACTGAGACACGGCCCAGACTCCTACGGGAGGCAGCAGTAGGGAATCTTCCGCAATGGACGAAAGTCTGACGGAGCAACGCCGCGTGAACGATGAAGGTCTTCGGATCGTAAAGTTCTGTTGTTAGGGAAGAACAAGTACCGTACGAATAGAGCGGTACCTTGACGGTACCTAACGAGGAAGCCCCGGCTAACTACGTGCCAGCAGCCGCGGTAATACGTAGGGGGCAAGCGTTGTCCGGAATTATTGGGCGTAAAGCGCGCGCAGGCGGTTTCTTAAGTCTGATGTGAAAGCCCACGGCTCAACCGTGGAGGGTCATTGGAAACTGGGGAACTTGAGGACAGAAGAGGAGAGTGGAATTCCACGTGTAGCGGTGAAATGCGTAGATATGTGGAGGAACACCAGTGGCGAAGGCGACTCTCTGGTCTGTTTCTGACGCTGAGGTGCGAAAGCGTGGGTAGCAAACAGGATTAGATACCCTGGTAGTCCACGCCGTAAACGATGAGTGCTAGGTGTTAGGGGGCTTCCACCCCTTAGTGCTGAAGTTAACGCATTAAGCACTCCGCCTGGGGAGTACGGCCGCAAGGCTGAAACTCAAAGGAATTGACGGGGGCCCGCACAAGCGGTGGAGCATGTGGTTTAATTCGAAGCAACGCGAAGAACCTTACCAGGTCTTGACATCCTTGGACCACCCTAGAGATAGGGTCTTCCCTTCGGGGACCAAGTGACAGGTGGTGCATGGTTGTCGTCAGCTCGTGTCGTGAGATGTTGGGTTAAGTCCCGCAACGAGCGCAACCCCTAATCTTAGTTGCCAGCATTCAGTTGGGCACTCTAAGGTGACTGCCGGTGACAAACCGGAGGAAGGCGGGGATGACGTCAAATCATCATGCCCCTTATGACCTGGGCTACACACGTGCTACAATGGATGGTACAAAGGGCAGCGAAGCCGCGAGGTGTAGCAAATCCCATAAAACCATTCTCAGTTCGGATTGCAGGCTGCAACTCGCCTGCATGAAGCCGGAATCGCTAGTAATCGCGGATCAGCATGCCGCGGTGAATACGTTCCCGGGCCTTGTACACACCGCCCGTCACACCACGAGAGTTGGCAACACCCGAAGTCGGTGAGGTAACCTTTATGGAGCCAGCCGCCGAAGGTGGGGCCAATGATTGGGGTGAAGTCGTAACAAGGTAGCCGTATCGGAAGGTGCGGCTGGATCACCTCCTTTCTAAGGAAACCGGAAAGGCGGAAACGACCGATGGTCGTGGAAGCTGGACCGGACGGAAGACGTACCTGGTTGGTTGTTCAGTTTTGAGAGATCAAAGCATCTTTCAACTGTGAACCTTGAAAACTGGATAAGGAATCAATAGCGTTTTAGACGCTAGTGATGACAAGACATTCAACAGAAACATCGAACGAAACAACGTCTTTTCACGACGATAGTTAAGTGAATAAGGGCGCACGGTGGATGCCTTGGTACTAGGAGCCGATGAAGGACGGGACTAACACCGATATGCTCCGGCGAGCCGTAAGTAGGCTGTGACCCGGAGATTTCCGAATGGGGAAACCCGCTGTTCGTAATGGGACAGCATCCAATACTGAATACATAGGTATCGGACGGCACACCCGGGGAACTGAAACATCTCAGTACCCGGAGGAAGAGAAAGCAAATGCGATTTCCCAAGTAGCGGCGAGCGAAACGGAAACAGCCCAAACCAGAAAGCTTGCTTTCTGGGGTTGTAGGACACTCCATTGGAGTTATCAAGAAGGAAGGTAGATGAATCGGCCTGGAACGGTCAGCCAGAGCAGGTAACAGCCCTGTAGTCGAAACCTTTCTTCCTCCGGAGTGGATCCTGAGTACGGCGGAACACGAGGAATTCCGTCGGAATCCGGGAGGACCATCTCCCAAGGCTAAATACTCCCTAGTAACCGATAGTGAACCAGTACCGTGAGGGAAAGGTGAAAAGCACCCCGGAAGGGGAGTGAAAGAGAACCTGAAACCGTGTGCCTACAAGTAGTCGGAGCCCGTTAATGGGTGACGGCGTGCCTCTTGTAGAATGAACCGGCGAGTTACGACCGTATGCGAGGTTAAGCATAAGAAGCGGAGCCGCAGCGAAAGCGAGTCTGAATAGGGCGCGTGAGTATGCGGTCGTAGACCCGAAACCGTGTGATCTACCCATGTCCAGGATGAAGGTCAGGTAACACTGACTGGAGGTCCGAACCCACGTAAGTTGAAAATTACGGGGATGAGGTGTGGGTAGGGGTGAAATGCCAATCGAACACGGAGATAGCTGGTTCTCTCCGAAATAGCTTTAGGGCTAGCCTCAGAATAGAAAGTCATGGAGGTAGAGCACTGATTGGACGAGGGGCCCCTATCGGGTTACCGAATTCAGTCAAACTCCGAATGCCATAGACTTTGTTCTGGGAGTCAGACCGTGGGTGATAAGGTTCATGGTCGAAAGGGAAACAGCCCAGACCGCCAGCTAAGGTCCCAAAGTGTGTGTTAAGTGGAAAAGGATGTGGAGTTGCTTAGACAACCAGGATGTTGGCTTAGAAGCAGCCATCATTCAAAGAGTGCGTAATAGCTCACTGGTCGAGTGACTCTGCGCCGAAAATATATCGGGGCTAAACACACCACCGAAGCTGCGGATTGATCTTACGATCAGTGGTAGGAGAGCGTTCTAAGGGCCGTGAAGTCAGACCGTAAGGACTGGTGGAGCGCTTAGAAGTGAGAATGCCGGTATGAGTAGCGAAAAAAGAGTGAGAATCTCTTTCACCGAAAGCCTAAGGGTTCCTGAGGAAGGCTCGTCCTCTCAGGGTTAGTCGGGACCTAAGCCGAGGCCGAAAGGCGTAGGCGATGGACAACAGGTTGATATTCCTGTACCACCTCCTTTCCGTTTGAACGACGGGGGGACGCAGGAGGATAAGGAGAGCGCGCCATTGGATGAGCGCGTCCAAGCAGTGAGACAGTCGGATAGGCAAATCCGTCCGGCAACGTCAAGCTGTGATGGGGAGGGAACTAAAGTACCGAAGCTCCTGAGTTCACACTGCCAAGAAAATCCTCTAGTGAGGAAAGAGGTGCCCGTACCGCAAACCAACACAGGTAGGCGAGGAGAGGATCCTAAGGTGAGCGGGAGAACTCTCGTTAAGGAACTCGGCAAAATGACCCCGTAACTTCGGGAGAAGGGGTGCTCCTCTGCCGAGGAGCCGCAGTGAAAAGGCCCAAGCGACTGTTTACCAAAAACACAGGTCTCTGCGAAGCCGTAAGGCGAAGTATAGGGGCTGACACCTGCCCGGTGCTGGAAGGTTAAGGGGATGCGTTAGCCGTAAGGCGAAGCGTTGAACCGAAGCCCCAGTAAACGGCGGCCGTAACTATAACGGTCCTAAGGTAGCGAAATTCCTTGTCGGGTAAGTTCCGACCCGCACGAAAGGTGCAACGACTTGGGCACTGTCTCAACGAGAGACCCGGTGAAATTATACGATGTGTGAAGATGCACATTACCCGCGACAGGACGGAAAGACCCCGTGGAGCTTTACTGTAGCCTGATATTGAATGTTGGTACAGCTTGTACAGGATAGGTAGGAGCCTTAGAAGCCGGAGCGCTAGCTTCGGTGGAGGCGCTGGTGGGATACTACCCTGGCTGTACGGACATTCTAACCCAGGACCGTTATCCGGTCCGGAGACAGTGTCAGGTGGGCAGTTTGACTGGGGCGGTCGCCTCCTAAAAAGTAACGGAGGCGCCCAAAGGTTCCCTCAGAATGGTTGGAAATCATTCGCAGAGTGTAAAGGCACAAGGGAGCTTGACTGCGAGACCTACAAGTCGAGCAGGGACGAAAGTCGGGCTTAGTGATCCGGCGGTACCGCATGGAAGGGCCGTCGCTCAACGGATAAAAGCTACCCCGGGGATAACAGGCTTATCTCCCCCAAGAGTCCACATCGACGGGGAGGTTTGGCACCTCGATGTCGGCTCATCGCATCCTGGGGCTGTAGTCGGTCCCAAGGGTTGGGCTGTTCGCCCATTAAAGCGGTACGCGAGCTGGGTTCAGAACGTCGTGAGACAGTTCGGTCCCTATCCGTCGTGGGCGTTGGAAATTTGAAAGGAGCTGTCCTTAGTACGAGAGGACCGGGATGGACACACCGCTGGTGTACCAGTTGTTCCGCCAGGAGCATCGCTGGGTAGCTACGTGTGGTCGGGATAAGTGCTGAAAGCATCTAAGCATGAAGCCCCCCTTGAGATGAGATTTCCCCTTACGCCAAGTAAGTAAGATCCCTCAGAGACGATGAGGTTGATAGGTCCGAGGTGGAAGCGTGGTGACACGTGGAGCTGACGGATACTAATGGATCGATGACTTATCTATCCTTTAAAAAAGAAGTCGGAAGAGACGTTCGCTCGTCCGATGGTTGAATGATTGCCTTATCCAGTTTTGAGGGTTTACCTCAAACTGTATATGATGTGGTGGTGAAGGCGAAGAGGTCACACCTGTTCCCATGCCGAACACAGAAGTTAAGCTCTTCAGCGCCGATGGTAGTCGGGTCGATCCCCGTGAGAGTAGGACGCCGCCACGTTAATATAAAACCAGAAGTTTGTACTTCTGGTTTTTTCTGTATTTAAAAGTTAATGAAGAGGAGGACCGTTTATGGAATGGAGCAGTTTTTTTGACGATGATTTTCTTACATTTACTACAAGAATCGTAATTGCCTTGCTATTAGCTGGGCTGATTGGGTTCGAAAGGGAGTTAAAGAATCATTCCGCAGGATTTAGGACTCATATTTTAGTCGGTGTAGGCTCCTGTTTAATGATGCTGCTCTCCTTATACGGTTTTGAATCTTACGTGGATGAATTTGAAAATGTACGATTTGATCCAGCGCGTATACCTTCCTATGTGATAAGTGGTATTGGGTTCTTAGGTGCAGGAACAATTATCGTCAACGGCCTAACTATTAGAGGCCTTACTACTGCTGCTTCGATATGGACAGTAGCAGGGATAGGATTAGTGGTCGGCGCCGGTATGCATGATATCGCCATCTTAACTACTATTATCGTATTATTAAGTTTAGTTCTATTAAATAAAATTGAAAAAGAGAATTTTAATAAGAAGAAACCATATATCTTTCAACTAAAGGTAAGACCTGATGTTAAATTGCAATCGATTACTGCGATATTTGATGAAAAAGAACTGAGGATTAAAGGAATTAATATTAAGAAACAAGAGCAAGACCATAACAAACTGATTATTGAAATAGATAAAGGCCAAAAATACAACCGTACTGAATTAATCGAACAGCTTTCCCGTAACGAGGAAGTCCTTCAGATTAATCATAAATTCTAAAACCATGCCAAAATTCGGCATGGTTTTTTGTTTTAGCAGAAAAGAAATTAGGGAATCATGAATGTGTATGTAATCCAAACATTTTAGTTGCGTAACTCACAAAATTGAGTATAATAAAATTAAAGTCAAAGATAGTCAAAGTCAAAAGAGGAGGAGGGAAAATGAGGAATATCTCTGATGTAATAGAGGAATATTTGAAAGAGGTTCTGAATAAGAACCAGCAAAAGACAATTGAAATTAAGCGCAGTGAAATAGCTGATCAATTTCAATGTGTGCCTTCTCAGATTAATTATGTGATTAAAACTCGATTTACTGTGGAAAAAGGTTATATAGTAGAAAGTAAGCGTGGCGGTGGCGGATATATTCGTATTAGCCGTATCCAGCATCGCAAGGAATCGGATATGATTGAAGAGATTGTTGACATGATTAATCCCCTCGTTTCTCAAACAGCAGCTACGGATGTGATTGAGAGGTTATTAGAGAGTGGAATTATTACAGAGAGGGAAGCAAAACTTATGGGAAGCATTATTGACCGTGAAGTCCTCACGTTCCCTCTTCCTCTGCGTGATGAAGTCCGTTCTCGAATGATGACGGCTATGCTCTTCACTCTAAAGTATAAAAGCTGAATTGGAAGGGAGAGAGCGTTATGGAATGCCAGGAGTGTCACCAAAGGAAAGCTACGGTGCATTTAACTCAGGTAATAAATGGTCAAAAAACAGAAGTTCACGTTTGTGAACATTGTGCTAAAGATAAAGGTTATATGAGTTACGGAGAGGAAAATTTTTCTCTCAGTAACCTTTTGTCAGGACTATTCCATTCTGAAAGTCCGTCTACTTTTAAAGGAAAACAAGCCCACACCCAGCAGCAAACTCCTCAGCTGCAATGCCCTACCTGCGGAATGACTTATCAGGAATTTGCGCGAATTGGGAAGTTTGGGTGCGGGAATTGTTATGAAACATTTGACGAACGCTTGAACCCTGTTTTGAGAAGGGTTCACAGCGGAAACACTACTCATGACGGTAAGATTCCAAAGCGTGAAGGCGGTCATCTGCATTTAAAAAGAGAGCTGGATGAACACAAATCTAATCTTCGACAATTAATTGAGCAGGAAGAATTCGAGGAAGCAGCGAAAGTTAGAGATAAGATCCGAACTTTGGAAAGCCGAATTCATGAGGGGGAGGATGGTGAGCAATAATGTCATTGCAGCAATTTATGAATGAGGCTCTTAGTCCCTGGATGAAGCAGGATGGGCCTGACAGCGATATTGTATTAAGCAGCCGCATTCGACTGGCTCGAAATTTTTCCAGTTCTCCATTCCCGTTGATCGCTTCTGATGAGACTTTGGAAAAAGTTCTGGATTTCTTCAAAGAGGAATATAAAGGTCAATCCTTCCGCGATTACAAAGGCTTTGAGGTTGTCCAAATGAATGATCTTGAGCCTGTGGAAAAAAGGGTGCTGGTTGAAAAGCATCTCATTAGTCCACATTTGGCGGAGAAACCTAAGCATTCAGCTGCTTTGATATCAGAAAATGAGCAGGTTTCCATTATGATTAACGAGGAAGACCATATACGATTGCAGTTGTATTTTCCTGGTTTTCAATTGGATAGAGCTCTCGAACAGGCCTCCCAGCTGGATGATTGGCTTGAAGAAAAAATCAACTATGCTTTTGACGAAAAAAGAGGTTATTTAACAGCCTGTCCAACTAATGTGGGCACGGGCATGAGGGCTTCCGTGATGATGCACCTTCCTGCCTTATCCATGACCCAGCAAATTAATCGTATGACCCCGGCAATTAACCAGCTTGGACTTGTTGTTAGAGGAATATATGGTGAAGGAAGCGAAGCTCTTGGAAGCATCTATCAGATTTCCAACCAGATTACGCTTGGAAAATCAGAGCAGGACATTGTAGAGGATCTGCATAGTGTAGTAAAACAATTAATTGATCAGGAAAGACGAGCCCGTGAGGCGTTAATAAGCCGATCAGGAGTTCAACTGGAGGATCGTATATTTCGCTCTTACGGTGTTTTAAAGCACAGCCGTATCATAGAGTCTAAAGAGGCTGCCAAGTGTTTATCTGATTTGAGGCTTGGAATTGATCTTAAACTAATTGACGATATCCCAAGAACTATTTTAAATGAGCTGATGATTTTAACTCAGCCCGGGTTTTTGCAACAATATGCTAAAGCCTCTCTAAATCCAGATGAGCGTGATGTACGCAGAGCTTCACTAATTAGAGAACGACTTCAATTAGAAAATGAAGAATAAATGTTAGGAGGGAATGTCCATGATGTTTGGGCGTTTTACAGAAAGAGCTCAGAAAGTACTTGCACTAGCACAAGAAGAAGCTGTTCGTTTAGGACACAATAACATCGGCACAGAGCATATTCTGCTTGGTTTAGTAAGTGAAGGAGAAGGAATAGCGGCTAAATCATTAACCGCATTAGGTCTGGAAGCTTCAAAAATTCAGCAGGAAGTAGAAAAACTGATTGGAAAAGGTGAGAAGGTTTCCCAAACCATTCACTATACTCCCCGCGCCAAGAAAGTTATCGAATTATCCATGGATGAAGCACGTAAACTTGGTCATTCATATGTAGGAACAGAACACATTCTTCTCGGCTTAATCCGTGAAGGAGAAGGGGTAGCTGCCCGGGTGCTTAATAACCTTGGTGTCAGTCTGAATAAAGCACGTCAGCAAGTGTTGCAGCTCCTTGGCAATAATGAGTCCACCGGCGGTCAAAATCGTCGAGGAGGCGGCTCTGGAGGCCAGGCAGCCAGTGCGAATACACCAACCCTTGACTCGCTGGCTCGAGACTTAACGACAATTGCTAAAGAAGGCAATATTGATCCCGTTATTGGAAGAGGCAAAGAGATTGAACGAGTCATTCAGGTTCTCAGCCGTCGTACCAAAAATAATCCGGTACTTGTAGGTGAACCTGGTGTAGGTAAAACAGCCATCGCAGAAGGTCTTGCCCAGCAGATTATAAATAATGAAATACCTGAGATTCTTCGTGATAAACGGGTAATGACCCTTGATATGGGAACCGTTGTTGCGGGCACAAAATACCGTGGTGAATTCGAAGACCGCTTGAAAAAAGTGATGGAAGAAATTCGCCAGGCCGGTAATATCATTCTATTTATTGATGAGCTGCATACCTTAATTGGTGCAGGTGGTGCAGAAGGCGCCATTGACGCTTCCAACATTCTGAAGCCGTCACTTGCCCGTGGAGAACTACAATGTATCGGTGCAACTACTATTGATGAATATCGTAAGTATATTGAAAAAGATGCTGCACTTGAACGTCGTTTCCAGCCTATCCAAGTAGATGAACCAACCTTGGATGAATCAGTGCAAATCCTTCAAGGTCTGCGGGATCGTTATGAAGCACACCACAGAGTAACTATACCGGATGACTCTATTGAGTCTGCTGTTCGTTTTTCAGACCGTTATATTACAGATCGTTTCCTTCCAGACAAAGCGATCGATCTAATTGATGAAGCAGCATCAAAAGTTCGTCTGCGTTCTTATACAGCTCCGCCGAACCTAAAAGAACTTGAACAAAAGCTTGAAGAAGTTCGTAAGGAAAAAGATGCAGCTGTTCAAAGCCAGGAATTTGAAAAAGCGGCTTCTCTGAGAGACAGTGAACAGCGTTTACGCGATGAACTGGAAGAAACGAAAGATGAATGGAAAGAAAAACAAGGGCAAGAGGATTCAGAAGTTACGGTAGAAGATATTGCCTCTGTCGTATCCACTTGGACTGGAGTTCCTGTATCCAAAATGACGAAAGATGAAAGTGAACGTCTTCTTCAACTGGAAGACACGCTTCATAACCGTGTTATTGGCCAGGACGAAGCTGTTAAATCAATATCTAAAGCTATTCGTCGTGCAAGGGCAGGTCTAAAAGATCCGAAACGCCCAATTGGTTCCTTCATTTTCCTAGGACCAACCGGAGTAGGTAAAACTGAATTGGCTCGTGCGCTGGCAGAAAGCATGTTTGGTGAAGAGGACGCTATGATCCGTATTGACATGTCTGAGTATATGGAAAAACACAGCACCTCCCGATTGGTAGGTTCACCTCCTGGTTATGTAGGATACGAAGAGGGCGGTCAACTGACTGAAAAAGTCCGTAACAAACCGTACTCTGTTGTACTCTTAGACGAAGTAGAAAAAGCACACCCTGAAGTATTTAACATTCTGCTTCAAGTGTTGGAAGATGGTCGTTTAACCGATTCTAAAGGACGCGTGGTGGACTTCCGTAACACCGTTCTGATTATGACCTCAAACGTAGGTGCACAGGAGCTGAAAAGTAATAAATACGTTGGCTTCAGCATGGATGACTCGAATCAGAGCTATAAAGACATGAAATCTAAAGTAACGGATGAACTGAAGAAAGCGTTCCGTCCAGAATTCCTAAACCGTATTGATGAAACTATAGTCTTCCATTCACTAGAAAGAAAACACATGAAAGACATTGTAACTTTGATGGCAGAAGAGTTGAGAAAACGTCTGCAGGAGCAGGAAATCAACTTCACCTTATCTGATAAAGCTATTGAGCATATTGCAGAAACAGGATTCGACCCTGAATACGGAGCACGCCCGCTGCGCCGCTCTATTCAGAAAAACGTTGAAGATCTTCTATCTGAAGAGTTGCTAAAAGAGAATATTGCTAAAGGTCAATCCGTGAAAATTGACTTGAATGACAATAATGAATTCGTCGTTTATACGGAACAGGAATCGACAAACTAAATAAATCATAGCTATTAAGTGCTAAATTTAAAAATCGGAAGGCGTTTGCCTTCCGGTTTTTTTCTTATTCCTATATGCTTTTAGTAAGAGGAAATTAATCTAATTGATATGACTGTGAAACTTTTTCACAATCATAATCGTATAAACTAGAAGGGAAGGGGCGAGTAATCTTGGCAAAAAGAAAGACAAAGTTTGTTTGCCAGGAATGTGGTTACGAAACGGCGAAATGGATGGGCAAATGTCCAGGGTGTCAACAATGGAATACGCTCGTTGAAGAAGTGAGCGCTCCAAGTACAAATTCCCGCCATGTGTTTCAAACTAGTTCCACTTCCTCAAAAACGAAACCAGAAAAAATCAATTCCATAAAATCCGAAAAGGAACCGCGTCTCCCGACGGATATGCCAGAGTTTAACCGTGTACTTGGCGGAGGAATAGTAGCCGGCTCCCTGGTTTTAATTGGCGGAGATCCGGGGATAGGTAAATCAACATTATTGCTTCAGGTATCGGCTCAGATTGCCAATAAAGATAAGCCTGTTCTTTATATCTCAGGTGAAGAATCTTCAAGACAAACTAAGTTAAGAGCCGAGCGGTTAAATATAACCTCAGATGAACTCTATGTATTATCTGAAACAAATCTGCAGGATGTAATCAACCAGATTGAAGCAATAGAACCAGAGTTTGTCGTAATTGATTCCATTCAGACCATTTTCAAGGAAGATGTTACATCTGCTCCAGGAAGCGTATCTCAGGTTAGAGAATGTACAAGTCAATTAATGAGAATAGCCAAAAATAAAGGTATTCCAATTTTTATTGTAGGGCATGTTACTAAGGAAGGTTCGATAGCGGGACCAAGACTCCTCGAGCATATGGTGGACGCCGTTTTATATTTTGAAGGGGAAAGACACCATACGTTCCGCATACTCAGAAGTGTAAAAAACCGTTTTGGTAGTACACATGAGATGGGCATTTTCGAAATGAAAGAACAAGGTTTAGTGGAAGTATTAAACCCATCTGAAATTTTCCTGGAAGAAAGGTCTCAAGGAGCGGCAGGTTCCGTTGTAGTTGCATCTATGGAAGGTACACGTCCTGTACTCGTAGAAATACAGTCTCTAATATCTCCTACTGCCTACGGAAATCCAAGAAGAATGGCTACAGGGCTTGATAACAACCGTGTTCCATTACTCATGGCCGTTTTAGAGAAGCGGGCCGGTCTCCTCTTACAAAACCAGGATGCTTATGTGAAAGTAGCAGGGGGAGTGAAGCTGGATGAGCCTGCGATTGATTTGGCGGTTGCTTTAAGCATTGCTTCGAGTTTTAGAGATCAAGTTTCTAAGGCTGAAGATGTAGTGGTTGGAGAAGTCGGCCTGACAGGAGAGGTTCGCCGTGTCGCTCGTATTGAACAGCGTGTGCAGGAAGCCGCAAAGTTAGGGTTCAAGCGTGTGATTATTCCTAAGAAAAACCTGGATGGATGGAAGCCTTCTTCTTCGATCGAAGTGGTAGGGGTAAGTACGGTACAGGAAGCTATGAAGGTTACATTGGGGGACGCATAAATGGAATGGCATGATATGAAAGAGAATGGAATTGGAGAAATTTTGAAGCTTGTGGCTCCAGGCACGCCGCTCCGTGATGGTATCGATAATGTGCTGCGAGCTAATACAGGAGGATTGATCGTCCTTGGTTATGATGAAGTCATTCGGGATTTGGTGGATGGCGGATTTAATATTCAATCTGACTTCACACCTGCACACTTATATGAGCTGGCTAAAATGGACGGAGCCCTAATTCTAAACGATGAAGCTACCAAGATCCTTTATGCGAATGCGCAGCTGATGCCCGACCCGGATATTCTCTCTACAGAAACTGGGATGCGCCATCGTACGGCTGAGCGTGTAGCGAAGCAGACAGGATCCTTAGTTATTGCCATATCACAGCGGAGAAATGTTATCACTCTGTATAAAGGATCTTTGCGGTATTCCTTGAAGGACATTGGCGTAATATTAACAAAAGCTAATCAGGCAATTCAGACGTTGGAGAAATACAAAAATGTACTGGATCAGTCCATAACCAACCTCGGTGCAATGGAATTTGAAAACATGGTTTCCTTTTCTGAAGTCATTCAAGTGGTCCACCGGGTGGAAATGGTACTTCGAACGAAAACAGAAATACTCAACTATGTGAATGAACTCGGAACAGAAGGACGTTTAATTCAACTGCAGATGACAGAACTGGTATCAAATATTGAAGAAGAGGCAGCTTTACTCTTGAAAGATTACAGTAAGCGTCCAGACTACGAACCATATTATATTTTAAGAAAAATGCAGGAAGTAACAAATCCGGAGTTGTTGTCAGATGAACAGGTGCTCAAGCTGTTAGGGTATTCTCCTAATACGAAGATGTCAGATCCGCTTCACCCTAGAGGTTATAGGATTTTAAGCCGTATTCCCCGTCTTCCGCCTTTAATTATTGAGCATTTAGTAGAAAGGTTTGGAACCCTGGACGATATGATTCAGGCTTCTCAAAAGGATCTGGTAGGTGTAGATGGTGTAGGAGAGATAAGGGCGACGAAAATTCGGGATGGTTTAGAACGGATCCAAGAGCAGCTATTTGTAGATCGTCATATATGATTCTATTGACTTATTTACTATGAATATGGTATGATAAATCGTTTCGGAGATTGACTTTTTTTGGAAACTATGCTATTTTATAAAGCATCATTCCTCGTATTACACGGTTATTAGGTGTGAGGTTTGGTCATACTGTGAGTGAGGAGGTGGATACAAGTGCTTAAACGAATTGTACAGTTGTTTATTGTCATAACCGGTGGAACGATCGGTTACCTCTATTTTCCGGAATTGTTAACAGCCATGGGACTCACTTGGCAGAATTGGATGCAAGCAGTTTTAGGGGCCGTACTTGGAGCACTTATTTTATTTTTATTAACATTTTGGATCGTGGATTATATTGTAGATTTTCTTAGATGGATTGAGGACACCTTGGTCCGGGCGCCTGTCGCCGATCTTTTATTCGGCAGCCTTGGGTTAATTGTTGGTCTGATCGTTGCCTATCTAATCAACATCCCGGTGCAAGATATTCAAATTCAAGTGGTTAATCAGGTGGTGCCGATTTTCTTGACCTTTTTACTGGGTTACTTCGGTTTCCAGGTGGGATTCAAACGGAAGGACGAGTTCCTCAATATGGTTTCGAAAAAAGAAAAAGCCGATGAAGGAACTTCTTCATCTCCTGCGCCTGCGGGAGTAGACAGTTCATTAATTCCAAAAGAAAAAATTCTGGATACGAGCGTAATTATTGATGGACGTATTGCAGATATTTGTGAGACCCATTTCCTTGAGGGCACGATAGTGATTCCTCAGTTCGTCCTGGAAGAATTACAGCATATTGCAGATTCTTCTGATGGATTGAAAAGGAACCGCGGTCGACGCGGACTTGATATTTTGAACCGTCTTCAGAAAGACCTCCCAGTCAATGTGGAGATCTATGAGGGAGATTTTGAGGATATTCAGGAAGTGGATAGTAAACTGGTTAAACTGGCTAAGGTTATGAATGGGATTGTTGTTACGAATGACTTTAATTTAAATAAAGTATGTGAATTTCAAAATGTCCAAGTATTGAATATTAACGACCTTGCCAATGCAGTGAAACCAGTAGTACTTCCTGGTGAAGAAATGAGTATACAGGTGATCAAAGATGGCAAGGAGCAAAATCAGGGTGTAGCGTATTTAGATGATGGCACGATGATCGTAGTAGAAGAAGGAAAAAGCTACATTGGAAAGACAATTGAAGTGGTCGTTACCAGCGTCCTTCAGACATCTGCCGGACGAATGATCTTTGCTAAACCGAAATCACTTGAAAAAGCCCTTTAAAAACGGTATAAACAAATAGAGACTAACAAAAGTGATAACCGGTGAGTTATCGCTTTTGTTATTTACAGAGATAGTTATAGTGGTTATTTTATGGTTTAAACCAGTTTAGGATGGATACTATGATAAATTATACGGCAGTGGTACTTGCAGCAGGACAGGGCAAGCGCATGCTGGCTGGTAAAAATAAGCAGTTTCTAAAAATAGAAGATCAACCGTTAATATTACATACACTCTCCGTTTTTGCTAAAGACGAATGGTGTGCTGAAATCGTTCTAGTGACTAATCCAAAGGAAAGAGAGCAGATGGAAGAACTGCTTCAAGCGTTTTCTTTAAATAAAGAGATTCAGCTGGTAGATGGAGGAGCGGAGAGGCAGGATAGTGTGTTTGCGGGATTAAAGGCCATAATTCATACAAATCTGCCCGTGTTTATCCATGACGGAGCACGTCCATTTGTTAAACGAGAGCTCTTGCACGAATTGGCCGAGCGGACGATTGAAAAGCATGCCGCTCTATTAGCGGTACCTGTAACAGATACGATCAAACAGAAGAATGATCAATTACTGAGCACACTGGATCGAAAGACACTATGGGCAGCCCAGACACCCCAAAGCTTCACTTTTTCGTTGATCTATAAAGCGCATCAAAAAGCACAGGAGAGCGGATACTATGGGACAGATGATGCTTCCTTAGTCGAGAGCCTGGGAGAAGAAGTGGCTATTGTGGAGGGAAGCTATGATAACATCAAACTAACGACGCCAGAGGACTTACATAAAGCAGAGTCTTATATACAAAACCAGCGCAAAGGAAAGGAAGTGGAGAATCCTATGTTCCGAATTGGTCAAGGTTTTGATGTACACCAGCTGACGGAAGGACGTAAATGCATCATTGGGGGAGTTGAGATTCCTCACGAAAAAGGACTTCTTGGGCACTCGGATGCTGATGTTCTTCTTCATACCATTGCCGATGCCTGTTTAGGCGCAATTGGAGAAGGAGATATCGGCAAACACTTTCCTGATACAGATCCTGAATATAAGAACGCCGATTCTGGTATGCTTCTGCAGCATGTCTGGAAATTTGTAAAAGCCCAGGGGTATGAACTCGGAAATGTGGATTGTACGGTCATTGCGCAAGCCCCCAAAATGGCTCCCTTTATTGAGGAGATCCGTGAGAATATAGCTTCTTTACTGGATGCGGAGACGAAACAGATTAATGTAAAAGCTACTACCACTGAAAAACTAGGTTTTACTGGAAGGAAGGAAGGAATCGCGGCTCAAGCCGTCGTTCTTTTGCAAAAAGATCAACAAGCCTGACAAAAAAATGATAAAATAAAACTGGAAAAAAGGAACGGTAACGAAAGGAGTACAATTATGTCGAATGAAGTTCGAGTACGTTATGCACCCAGCCCGACCGGCCATCTTCACATTGGGAATGCAAGAACGGCCCTGTTCAACTATTTGTTTGCACGAAATGCCGGAGGAAAGATGGTTATCCGCATTGAGGATACAGATGAAAAGCGAAATGTAGAAGGCGGAGAGCAAAGTCAGCTTAATTATTTACGCTGGCTTGGAATTGATTGGGACGAAAGCCCGGATAAGGGTGGGGAATACGGTCCTTATCGCCAAATGGAGCGCCTGGATCTTTACCAAAAATATGTAGATGATTTGCTTGAGCGCGGCCTGGCATATAAATGTTATATGACAGCAGAAGAGCTGGAAGCAGAACGAGAAGCACAAATTGCACGTGGAGAAGCACCAAAGTATTCAGGAGCTCATCGTGACTTAAGCCAAGAGCAGATTGAACAGTTTGAGGCAGAGGGACGCGAACCAAGTATTCGCCTGCGTGTACCGGAAAACCATACGTACACGTTTAACGATATCGTCCGTGAAAACATCACGTTCGAATCCAGTGATTTTGGGGACTGGGTTATTGTAAAGAAAAGCGGAACACCAACCTACAACTTTGCCGTTGCTGTAGATGATTACCTTATGGCGATCACTCATGTACTACGCGGGGAAGAGCACATCTCAAACACACCTAAGCAAATGATGGTATATGAAGCGTTTGGATGGGAGCCGCCTAAGTTTGGTCATATGACACTCATTCTGAATGAAAATCGTAAAAAGCTAAGCAAGCGTGATGAACACATCCTGCAGTTCATTGAGCAATATAAGAACTTAGGATATTTACCTGAATCATTATTTAATTTTATTACTTTGCTTGGCTGGTCGCCGGTAGGCGAAGAGGAAATCTTCACTCAGGATAAACTGATTGAAATATTCGATGCGGAACGTCTCTCTACTTCACCAGCGGTTTTTGACCCTGCAAAACTGAAGTGGATGAACAACCAGTATATTAAATCGGCTGAGTTTGATCGTGTAGTAGAGTTAACTCTCCCTCATCTCATCGAAGCGGGACGTGTTTCAGAGAATATGAGTGATTCCGACCGGGAGTGGGTCCATGAATTAATTGCTCTCTACCAGGAACAATTGGATTATGGCGCGCAAATTGTGGAGCTTACGGAATTATTCTTCAAACAAGAAATACAATATGATGAGAGCGCTATGGAAGTGCTGGAAGGCGAGCAAGTGCCAGAAGTGCTTGATACGTTCAAGAAAAAGCTGAATGAACTGGAAGAATTCACGCCAGAAGCGATCAAGAAGCAGGTTAAAGCCGTACAAAAAGAAACCGGCCATAAAGGGAAGAAGCTTTTCATGCCGATTCGTGTAGCTACAACCGGCCAAACACACGGTCCAGAACTGCCCAATGCTATTCACCTGCTTGGTCTTGAAACCGTCAATGTCCGTTTAGATGATGTATTAAATAAACTTCAAGGCTAAACTTTTCACAAATGACTTCTTATGTCATATAGTAGAGTTACCAATAAGAAACGTTGATGAGGAGAAGTAGAAGAGGTTTCCCATACACAGAGAAAATCACCCCGGCTGAAAGTGATTATTTGGGACCGCTTTGAAATGCACCTCTGAGTCTTCTGCCGAAACGAGTAGGCTGAAGCGGTTACCTTCCGTTAGCAAGGCTGAAGAGGGGAAGCAATTTTTCCCAAGCAGAGTGGAACCACGCGGAACGCGTCTCTGTGCCATAGGGCACGGAGGCGCGTTTTTTGTAGCTTGATTCCCACTATTGGTTAACAAAGGAGGAGAGCAAATGGGGCTTTTTAAGATGTTTAAGGAAGATGTGGATGTCGTTTTTGATCAAGATCCTGCTGCTCGTTCTTACGTTGAAGTCATTTTAACGTATTCAGGATTGCACTCTATCTGGGCCCACCGGGTGGCACATGCATTCTATAAAAAGAAATTTTTCTTTCTGGCCAGAGTGATTTCCCAATTAAGCCGCTTCTTTACCGGGATAGAAATTCACCCCGGGGCCAAAATCGGCCGCCGTTTCTTCATTGATCACGGAATGGGAGTGGTCATAGGGGAAACCTGTGAAATAGGAGATAATGTTACTTTGTTTCAAGGCGTCACGCTCGGCGGCACAGGCAAGGAAAAAGGGAAGCGTCACCCGACATTACTGGATAATTCCCTGGTAGCTACAGGAGCCAAGGTTCTGGGATCCATCACAATTGGAGAAAGTTCTAAAGTAGGGGCGGGATCAGTCGTCCTCCACGATGTGCCTCACAATTCAACCGTAGTTGGAATACCGGGCCGCGTAGTCGTGCAGGACGGGAAGAAAGTACAGCAGAAAGATCTCGATCATCATAAGATGCCCGATCCAGTTTATGATCGTATCGACCAGTTAGAGAAGGAAATTAAGCAGTTACAAGAGGAAGTAAAAGAAGCTAAAGGAGTGAACTAGCATGAGTATTCATATATACAACACGCTGACAAGAAAAAAAGAACCATTCCGGCCCTTGGAAGAAGATAAAGTAAAGATGTATGTGTGCGGTCCAACGGTTTATAACTATATCCATATCGGCAATGCCCGCCCTGCTATTGTTTTTGATACGGTACGCAGATACTTCGAATACCGTGGCTACGACGTACACTACGTGCTGAACTTTACAGATGTAGATGACAAACTTATCAAAGCGGCGAATGAGTTAGGGGAAGAGGTTCCTGACATTGCTAACCGTTTTATAGATGCCTATAAAGAAGATGTAGGCGCACTTGGCGTTAAAGAAGCGGTGGATCATCCGCGCGTCACTGAAAACATGGATGAAATCATTGATTTTGTAAAAGGGCTGATTGATAAAGGGTACGCCTATGAAGCAAAAGGGGATGTGTATTTCAGAACTCGCTCCTTTGATAATTATGGGAAGCTTTCCCATCAGTCCGTTAATGAACTACGATCCGGCGCCCGCATAGAGGTGGGGGATAAAAAGGAAGACCCGCTTGATTTTACACTATGGAAGGAAGCCAAGCCAGACGAAATATCATGGGAAAGTCCGTGGGGGAATGGTCGCCCGGGGTGGCACATTGAATGTTCCGCTATGGCTAAAAAGTATTTAGGGGAGACCATCGATATTCATGCCGGCGGTCAAGATTTAACTTTCCCTCACCACGAAAATGAAATTGCCCAGTCAGAAGCACATAACGACCAGTCATTTGCGCGTTACTGGATGCACAACGGGTATATTAATATTGAAAATGAAAAGATGTCTAAATCACTTGGGAATTTCATTCTTGCGCACGATCTTGTGAAAAAGCATGACCCTCAGGTTATTCGCTTCTTTATGCTCAGTGTTCAATACCGTCACCCTATTAATTTCAGTGATGAATTATTAAAAGGCGCGAAAAGCAGTTTTGACCGGATTCGTAATGCTTATGAGAATTTAAAGCATCGTAAATCTGCCAGTATGAACCTTCAAAATGATTCAGATCGCTGGATTAAGGAAATAGAAGCTCACAAGGAGCAGTTTATTCAAGAAATGGATGATGATTTTAATACGGCAAACGCCATTTCTGTTTTATTCGACCTTACGAAATCAGCTAATCTTTACCTTCAGGAAGAACAAACCCATACCAGTGTGCTTGAGACATATGAAAATACGTTGAAAGAACTGATGATGGTTCTTGGTCTTGAGATTGAAACCCAGGCAGAATTGCTGGATGAAGAGGTCGATGCCCTGATTGAAGAACGGAAGCAGGCAAGAAAAGATCGTAATTTTGAAAGAGCCGATCAGATCCGCGATGAGTTAAAAGACAGAAATATTATATTGGAAGACACTTCCCAGGGTACACGCTGGAAGAGGGGCTGATCCCCATGACCTTAAAAGATGTTAAACAAATGAAAAGCCTGGCGCTTGCCTACATGGGTGATTCTGTATATGAACTGTATGTGAGGAAGCATCTATTGGAGCAAGGGAAAATACAACCACAACGGCTGCATAAAGCAGCCGTGAAATTTGTATCTGCTGTTTCCCAGGCCCAGGCGGTAGCATACTGGCAGGAAAAAGGGTTATTGACAGAAGAGGAGCAGGGAGTTCTCAGACGAGGAAGAAATGCCAAGTCCGGCTCTGTACCTAAGAGCACAAATGTACAAACTTATCGTTACTCAACTGGTTTTGAAGCGGTTCTTGGTTTTCTTTATTTATCTGGAAAAACCGGGCGGCTGGAAGAATTAATTGAACAGACGATCCAATTTGTAGAAGAAAGGAGTGGAGAAGGTGAATAACGAATGGATTATAGGTAAGAACCCAGTGCAGGAAGCTCTGAAATCAGGAAGAGCTATTAATAAAGTGATAGTGTCCGAGCAGTTACAACACCAGGCCTATAAAAAACTGGAGCAGGCAGCTAAAGAGAATGGGGTTATTGTTCAGAAAGTCCCGAAAAAGAAAATTGACCAGCTCGTCGAAGGAAATCATCAGGGTGTAGCGGCTTCGGTGGCCGCTTATGAATACAGTGACCTTGAGGATTTGTTTGCTAAAGCTGAAGAAAAAGGGGAGCCGCCATTTTTCATCATTTGCGATGAAATCGAAGACCCTCATAACCTGGGATCGATTTTAAGAACAGCGGATGCGAGCGGAGCACACGGGGTTATCATACCAAAAAGGCGCTCAGTGGCCCTCACCTCTACGGTGGCTAAAACGTCTACAGGCGCTATCGAATATATTCCGGTTGCTAGAGTAACCAATCTTGCGAGAACGATCGACGAATTGAAAGAAAGGTTTGTGTGGGTCGTCGGAACAGACGCAGATGGTACGGAAGATTACAGGAGGCTGGATGGGAATATGCCGATCGCACTTGTGATTGGAAGCGAGGGGCGAGGGATGAGCCGTCTAACAAAAGACAAATGTGATTGGACCGTAAGTCTCCCTATGGCTGGGAAAGTAACCTCTTTGAATGCATCCGTTGCTGCTTCTTTATTAATGTACGAAGTGTATAGAAAGCGCCGCCCTGTCGGTGAGTAATAATGAATGTTCTAATAGTTGATGGGTACAACATGATTGGGGCCTGGCCGGAATTGAAAAGGTTAAAAGAACAAGATTTTGGTCAGGCAAGAGATCTTTTAATTGAAATGATGGCCGAGTACCAGTCCTATACCGGGGACCGGATCATCGTGATCTTTGATGCTTATCATGTCCGGGGTGTGGCCAAAAAACAAAAAAATTACAAAGTGGAAGTTATTTTTACGAAAGAAAATGAAACAGCGGATGAACGGATTGAAAAGCTCGCAGGAGAACTAAATGATGTCCGAACTCAAGTTTATGTAGCTACCTCGGATTATGCCGAACAGCGAACAATTTTTGGACAAGGAGCCTTTCGAAAGTCTGCCAGAGAGCTGTACATTGAAGTGAAGAATATTGAAAAACAAATTAAAAAAGATGTCGAAACTCAGAACCAGGTCCAGTACCAGCCTAAGATACCAATGAATAAGGAAGTAAGAGAACTCTTTGAAAAGTGGCGCCGAGGAGATAAATAATTCTGACAACTTGTTGACGCTTTTGAAACGCTTACTGTATAATATTGCTATATTGAGGCAGCACGGTCGGGGGGATCCTGAGTGAGCATCATTCAAACGGAGAAAGACATCAACGAGTTGGATCTTAGCAAACTTGATGACGAAACAATCATCGAACGAATTAATCAGGGAGAGGTCCAATCTCTTGATTATTTAATTAATAAGTATAAGAATTTCGTTCGCGCAAAAGCCCGAACGTATTTTCTTATTGGTGCAGATCGTGAAGATATCGTGCAAGAAGGAATGATCGGTCTTTACAAAGCGATACGAGATTATCAGGAAGGTAAGCTATCTTCATTTAAAGCGTTCGCAGAATTATGTGTCACCCGTCAGATTATTACCGCAATCAAAACCGCCACACGCCAAAAGCACATTCCATTGAATTCCTACGTATCCTTAGACAAGCCCATTTACGATGAAGAATCAGATCGAACCTTGCTTGATGTAATAGCCGGTTCAAAAGCAATAGATCCTCAAGAATTAATTGTGAATAAAGAAAAGTTCTGTGATATGGAAGAGAAGATTTCTGAGCTTTTGAGTGATCTCGAGAAAAAAGTCCTTGCTCTTTATTTGGACGGGCAGTCCTATCAGGAGATTTCAGTTGAATTAAATCGACATGTTAAATCGATTGATAACGCCCTCCAACGTGTTAAAAGAAAGCTTGAAAAGTACCTGGAAGTAAGTGAAATCACATTATAAGACACAGATTGACAGTATGTTTGAAGCGTGCTACATTTGTTGAGTGTATAAACCTCTGGTTATGAGGGGAGAACGTATGAGAAACAAAGTAGTGCTAGCCTGTACAGAATGCCAAAGTCGTAATTATAGTTCATATACAAATCGATCTAATCAATCCGACCGTCTGGAAGTTCGTAAGTTTTGTAAGAAATGTGGCAAACATACCTTACATCGCGAGACGAAATAGAGAAAGAAAGCCGGCAGGCGCAAGTTTGGGGGTATTTGCAGCATGTTTAAGTTTTTTAAAAACGTAGCTCGAGAAATGCGCAAAGTGAGCTGGCCTAAGGGACAGGAACTTACGCGGTACACAATTACTGTTTTAAGTACAGTTGTTTTTGTTGCCGTATTCTTTGCTATTGTGGACCTTGGGATCTCTGAGGTGCTTGAACTTATTTCTAAAGAATAGTAGAGTTGATTTTGTGCTATACTTGTAAATAGACTTACAAAAAACCCGTTCAGCGGGTTTTTTATGTTGGAGAAAATTTTTAAATCGAAAATAAGGGAGGGAAGGGCAAGTATTTGTCCTGAGATAATGGAAAAAAGATGGTATGTTGTTCACACCTATTCAGGTTATGAAAACAAAGTAAGGGCGAACTTAGAGAAACGTGTTGAATCCATGGGAATGGAAGATAAGATCTTTCGCGTTCTTGTCCCTGAAGATGAAGAGACGGAAATTAAAAATGGTAAAAAGAAAATAAACAAAAAGAAAGTATTTCCTGGCTACGTGCTGGCCGAGATGGTCATGACAGATGATTCGTGGTACGTGGTTCGAAATACTCCAGGCGTGACCGGGTTCGTTGGTTCTACTGGTTCGGGCTCAAAGCCCATCCCTCTCCTGCCCGAAGAAGCAGAGACTGTACTAAAACGCATGGGTATGAATGAACAACCGAAAACTGAAGTTAACTTAGAAGTGAAAGAAAGTGTAAAAGTGACAGATGGACCTTTTGCTAATTTCACTGGCACAATCGAATATATTGATACAGATAAACAAAAAGTAAAAGTTCACGTCAACATGTTCGGTCGGGAAACACCGGTTGAACTTGATTTCTCTCAAATAGAAAAACTATAAAATACAATCCTCCCCTTGCATTATGCCTATAAAGATGCTAGAATTTTTATGTTCTATATGTGCCTCGGATTAAGAGGTGTTTTAAGCATATTGCGATGAGTGGGAGGGGTAAACCCTATTACCACATCACGGACTTTAAGGAGGTGTGTCTCGTGGCTAAAAAAGTTATTAAAGTTGTAAAACTTCAGATCCCTGCAGGGAAAGCAAACCCAGCACCACCGGTAGGACCGGCGTTAGGTCAAGCTGGTATTAATATCATGGGTTTCTGTAAGGAGTTCAACGCTCGTACGCAAGATCAAGCGGGTATGATTATTCCGGTTGAAATTACGGTATTTGAAGACCGTTCATTTACATTTGTTACCAAAACTCCACCAGCTGCTGTTCTTCTTAAGAAAGCGGCAGGTATCGAATCCGGTTCTGGTGAGCCGAACCGTAACAAGGTAGCTTCTGTCAATCGCGATCAAGTTCGCGAAATTGCGGAAACAAAAATGCCTGACTTAAACGCTGCTGACGTTGAGGCTGCAATGCGCATGGTTGAAGGTACTGCGCTAAGCATGGGAATTACAGTTGAAGACTAATCCCACAACGTCACTCTGATGGAGTTAAAGGTTGCGAAATAGGAGTTCAACTTCTTTCGCAACCTTTATTCGTGGGAGGTTAATCCGTTAAAACCACAACAAGGAGGAAATTAAAATGGCTAAAAAAAGTAAAAGACAACAAGAACTTCAAAAACTTGTTGATCGTACGAAATCTTATAATGTACAAGAAGCAATCGATCTTGTAAAAGAGACGTCTAAAGCGAATTTTGATGAAACAGTTGAAGCAGCATTCCGTCTAGGCGTTGATCCTAAGAAAGCGGATCAGCAAATTCGTGGAGCTATGGTGCTTCCACACGGTACGGGTAAATCCCAGCGTGTTCTTGTTTTCGCTAAAGGTGATAAAGCGAAAGAAGCAGAAGAAGCAGGTGCTGACTACGTAGGTGAACAAGACCTGATTAATAGCATTAATCAAGGCTGGTTCGATTTTGATGTAGTCGTTGCCACTCCTGACATGATGGCTGAAGTAGGTAAGCTGGGCCGAGTACTAGGACCAAAAGGTCTTATGCCAAACCCTAAAACAGGCACTGTAACGTTTGAAGTAGAAAAAGCAGTTAATGAAATCAAGGCTGGTAAAGTTGAATACCGCGTTGATAAAGCTGCTAACATCCACGTTCCGATCGGAAAAGCTTCTTTCGACAAACAAAAGCTTGCGGAAAACTTCGAAGCTATTACAGATGCTCTAGTAAAAGCTAAGCCTCAAGCATCAAAAGGAACTTATATGCGTAATGCTGCTGTTTCATCAACGATGGGTCCTGGAATCAAAGTTGATGTTTCCAATTTCGCTAAATAATAAAATTTAGTATTGACTTATCGTCCCTAATTAAATTATAATTAGGGACGTTGTATAAATGAATACGTTATACCGTAGACAGCAGGTGCGGATGCAACTCCGCTTAATTTCCTGCCGAGGTGTGTGAATAAGCAGGACAGCGCTAAAAACGCCCTGTTCTCTCATACGTACCTCCATGTCTGCATGGAGGTACTTTTTTGTGAAACCTTCCGGAACGGTATGATGAAAAGTCAATAGGAGGTGGAAAGATGAGCAGTATTATTGAACAGAAACAGCAAATTGTTAGTGAATTGGCTGACAAGTTCCGCAATAGTAAATCTGCTGTATTGGTAGATTACCGCGGTCTTGATGTTGCAGAAGTAACCGAGCTTCGTTCACAACTTCGTGAAGCGGGCGTTGATTTCAAAGTGTATAAAAACACAATGACTCGCCGTGCTACAGAAGCAGTTGAACTAAGTGAACTTCATGAAGTTCTTCAAGGACCAACTGCCCTTGCGTTCCATGAAGATGACGCTGTAGCTCCAGCAAAAATTCTAAACAATTTCGCTAAAGATCACGATAACCTTGAAATTAAAGGTGGCGTAATTGAAGGACAAGTTGCAACTCTTGAACAGCTTCAGGAACTTGCCAACATCCCAAGCTACGAAGGTCTTGTATCTATGTTCCTAAGCGTACTACAAGCTCCTGTACGAAACTTCGCATATGCTACAAAAGCTATTGCGGATCAGAAAGAAGAAGAAAGCGCGTAAATCTCGCGTTCGACTAAACTATAACCTTTAAAATTAATAAGGAGGAAATTTCTCATGTCTAACGAACAAATTATCGAAGCGATTAAAGAAATGTCTGTTCTTGAGCTTAACGACCTAGTTAAAGCAATTGAAGAAGAATTTGGTGTATCAGCTGCAGCTCCAGTTGCTGCCGGCGGTGCTGCTGCAGGTGCAGAAGCTGAAGAAGAGCAAACTGAATTCGACGTAGTACTAGAATCAGCTGGAAGCTCTAAGATCAAAGTTGTTAAAGCAGTACGTGAAATCACTGGTCTTGGTCTTAAAGACGCAAAAGACCTAGTTGATAACGCTCCTGGCGCAATCAAAGAAGGCGTTTCTAAAGAAGAAGCAGAAGAAATGAAATCTCAGCTTGAAGAAGCTGGCGCAACGATCGAACTTAAGTAATTGTATCTTTAAAGTAAAGCTCGCTGATCATCGGCGGGCTTTCTTTTGCTTACTAGATGAAAAGAGGGTGTTCGGATCATGTCGGAACATTACTATTCAAAGAAAACCGCTGCGAAAAGCGATGAAAAAACCTGGTCTTACACATTACGTGACCGCTTATTAACCTTTACTACAGATCACGCCGTTTTCTCAAAAGGTGAAGTAGATTTTGGTTCTCGTTTACTTATAGAGTCGTTTACAGCTCCGCCAGTGGACGGAAACTTCCTTGATCTTGGATGCGGTTATGGACCGATTGGTCTTTCCCTTGCGCTAGAGTATCCAGATCGTCAGGTTGTCATGGTGGATGTAAATGAGAGAGCTTTGAATCTTGCGGAAAAGAATGCTGCTAAGAATCAGGTTACTAATGTAGAGATTAAAGAGAGTGATCGGCTCCGTCAGTTGGAAGGCCGCCAGTTTGCTGCGATACTGACCAATCCCCCTGTACGTGCAGGGAAAAAGGTCGTGCACGCTATGTTCGAAGAGGCTAAGAAGGCTCTTGGTAAATCCGGTGAGTTATGGGTGGTCATTCAAAAAAAGCAAGGGGCTCCTTCTGCAAAACAAAAAATAGAAGAATTGTTTGGGAATATTGAAGTCGTTCGCAAGGAAAATGGCTACTATATTTTCAAAGCTCAAAAGTTTGACTAGGGTATTTAATTATGCTAGTATTGGAAAATGCCCATGTACGCCCGTCCTGTCAAGTCTTTTTTAGGAAAATGTATAAAAAGCTTGGTGGAAGGGTAAAATGGTGAAAATCAATAAGTGAAAGTAAATGAGGTTATCTATATCAAGTCGACCCTTTTTCTTTTTTGTCTAACGTTAGAGAGAAATGAAGAATTACCATTTGCTATAGAGGCGAATGTTTAAATAGTGCTTGTGGCAAGATCAACCGCAAGCCTGTTCGGCATGTCTTGCCGAACGCTTTTTTCGTTATTAAAATGCTTGATTTGAGGGGTGAATCAGTTGACAGGTCAACTAGTTCAGTATGGACGACACCGCCAGCGCAGAAGTTATGCTCGTATCAGTGAAGTTTTAGAGTTACCTAACTTAATTGAAATTCAGACGGCTTCCTACCAATGGTTCCTGGAAGAAGGTTTGAAAGAAATGTTCAAGGACATTTCTCCAATTGAAGATTTCACAGGTAACTTATCATTAGAGTTTGTAGACTACAGCCTTGGCGAACCAAAGTATCCAGTGGATGAGTCAAAAGATCGCGATGTAACATATAATGCACCGCTTCGTGTGAAAGTTCGTCTCTTAAACAATGAGACAGGAGAAGTGAAAGAGCAAGAAGTGTTTATGGGAGATTTCCCTCTCATGACAGACACCGGTACCTTTATCATTAATGGTGCTGAGCGCGTTATCGTTTCGCAGCTTGTTCGTTCTCCGAGTGTATATTACAACAAAAAGATTGATAAAAACGGTAAGAGAGGTTACACGGCTACTGTTATTCCAAACCGTGGTGCGTGGCTTGAGTTCGAAACCGATGCGAAGGATGTAGCACATGTCCGTATCGATCGTACTCGTAAATTACCAATCACCGTACTGCTACGTGCTTTAGGATTCGGAACAGACCAGGAGATTATTGATCTTATTGGTGAGAACGAATACTTGAAGAACACGCTTGAGAAAGATAATACAGAGAACAGTGAGAAAGCATTGCTTGAAATCTATGAGCGTCTGCGCCCTGGCGAGCCGCCAACAGTAGAAAATGCTAAGAGTTTACTTGTTTCTCGTTTCTTTGATCCGAAGCGCTATGATCTAGCTCGCGTCGGACGTTATAAAATGAATAAAAAGCTTCATATAAAAGATCGATTGTTTAATCAAACGCTTGCTGAAACGTTAGTAGACGAAGAAACAGGCGAAGTACTGGCAGAAAAAGGCGATAAAATTGATCGTCGTCTGCTCAATAAATTGATTCCACATTTCGATAATGAAGAAACTACCCTTAGTGAAAGATCTCTTGATCCAGCTGAGGGAGTACTTGAAGAACCGATGCGTGTACAATCGGTGAAAATTGTAGACCCGACAGATCCAGAAGGAGAACGTTCCATTAATGTGATCGGGAATGCAAACATCGACCGTGATGTAAAAAATATTACACCGGCAGATATCATTTCTTCTATCAGTTATTTCTTTAACTTGCTGCATAATGTGGGTGGAACAGATGACATTGACCACTTAGGTAACCGTCGTCTTCGTTCCGTAGGTGAACTTTTGCAGAACCAGTTCCGTATTGGTCTATCCCGTATGGAGCGCGTAGTACGTGAACGTATGTCGATCCAGGACACTTCATCTATTACTCCGCAGCAGTTAATTAATATACGTCCAGTGATTGCTTCAATTAAAGAGTTCTTTGGCAGCTCTCAGTTATCTCAGTTCATGGACCAGACTAACCCGCTAGCGGAATTAACACACAAACGTCGTCTTTCTGCTCTAGGACCAGGTGGTTTAACACGTGAGCGTGCAGGATTTGAAGTCCGTGACGTACACTACTCCCACTACGGACGTATGTGTCCAATCGAAACTCCTGAGGGACCAAACATCGGTCTGATCAACTCCTTATCTTCTTATGCGAAGGT
This sequence comes from Halobacillus halophilus DSM 2266, assembly GCF_000284515.1. Taxonomy (GTDB): domain Bacteria; phylum Bacillota; class Bacilli; order Bacillales; family Halobacillaceae; genus Halobacillus; species Halobacillus halophilus. The sequence continues at coordinate 132,918 of NC_017668.1, forward strand.
AAATGAATTTGGGTTTATCGAAACACCTTATCGTCGAGTGGATCCAGATACAAACAAAGTAACTTCTCAATTTGATTATCTGACAGCCGATGAGGAAGATAATTACGTTGTTGCCCAGGCCAACGCTAAACTCGAAGAAGACGGTTCCTTCACGGATCCTGAAGTTATCGCTCGTTTCCGTGGTGAAAACACGGTAGTAGGCCGTGATCGCTTAGATTATATGGACGTATCACCGAAGCAGGTAGTATCTGCGGCAACCGCTTGTATTCCATTCTTGGAAAACGATGACTCTAACCGTTCTCTAATGGGTGCAAATATGCAGCGTCAGGCTGTACCATTGCTTCAGCCGGATGCTCCACTTGTAGGTACTGGAATGGAATATGTATCAGGTAAAGACTCAGGTGCAGCTGTTATCTGCCGCAATGAAGGTATCGTTGAGCGTGTAGAAGCAAAAGAAGTGTTCATACGCCGCATATCTGAAGTAGATGGCAAAGAAGTAGAAGGCGATCTTGATCGTTACCGTCTTCAGAAATTCATCCGTTCCAACCAGGGAAGCTGTTATAACCAGCGTCCGATTGTTTCCAAAGGCGATCGTGTAACGAAAGGGGAAATCCTTGCTGATGGACCTTCCATGGATATGGGAGAGTTAGCACTTGGACAAAACCCACTGGTTGCATTCATGACATGGGATGGTTACAACTATGAGGACGCCATCATCATGAGTGAGCGTCTGGTAAAAGATGACGTGTACACTTCTATTCATATTGAAGAATATGAATCAGAAGCCCGCGATACGAAACTTGGGCCAGAAGAGATTACAAGAGACATTCCTAACGTAGGTGAAGATGCTCTTCGTGACTTGGATGAACGTGGAATTATCCGTGTAGGAGCTGAGGTTAGCGATGGAGACCTTCTTGTAGGTAAAGTTACTCCTAAAGGGGTTACGGAATTATCTGCTGAAGAACGTCTGCTCCATGCTATCTTTGGTGAAAAAGCCCGTGAAGTCCGCGACACTTCTCTTCGTGTACCTCACGGTGCAGGCGGAATTGTGCTTGATGTTAAAATCTTCAATCGTGAAGACGGAGATGAACTTCCGCCAGGAGTCAACCAGCTGATTCGCGTGTACATCGTTCAGAAGCGTAAGATATCTGAAGGTGACAAAATGGCTGGTCGTCACGGAAACAAAGGTGTTATCTCTAAGATTCTTCCAGAAGAAGATATGCCATTCTTACCAGATGGAACTCCAGTAGATGTCATGTTAAACCCGCTTGGTGTACCATCTCGTATGAATATTGGACAAGTACTTGAGCTTCACTTAGGTATGGCTGCCCGTCTCCTTGGAGAAAGAGTAGCAACTCCGGTATTTGATGGTGCCCGAGAAGAGGATGTTTGGGAGACGCTTCAGGAAGCTGGTATGTCCCGTGATGCGAAGACCATTCTGTATGATGGACGCACAGGGGAACCGTTTGATAACCGTGTATCTGTTGGTGTTATGTATATGATTAAACTGGCACACATGGTTGACGACAAGCTGCACGCCCGTTCCACTGGACCTTACTCTCTTGTAACCCAGCAGCCATTGGGCGGTAAAGCTCAATTTGGTGGTCAGCGTTTCGGTGAGATGGAGGTATGGGCACTAGAAGCATATGGTGCCGCCTATACTCTTCAAGAAATTCTGACAGTCAAGTCAGATGACGTAGTCGGTCGTGTGAAAACGTATGAAGCGATTGTTAAAGGTGATAACGTTCCAGAACCAGGCGTACCTGAATCCTTTAAAGTTCTAATTAAAGAGCTTCAAAGTTTAGGTATGGATGTGAAAATTCTTTCTGGTGATGAACAAGAAATAGAAATGCGGGATATCGAAGAAGAGCAAACGAAAGAATCCGAGAATTTAAACCTAGACGATTAATAGACGTATTGTTCCAGACACCCGTGTTCTAAAGTTTAGGGTAAAACCCGGATACTGAAAGGGAGGTAGGCCCCTTGCTAGATGTAAACAACTTTGAGTATATGAAAATTGGTTTGGCTTCACCTGATAAAATCAGATCTTGGTCTTACGGTGAGGTCAAGAAGCCAGAAACAATCAATTATCGTACGCTAAAACCCGAAAAAGACGGGTTATTCTGCGAAAGAATCTTCGGTCCGCAAAAAGACTGGGAGTGCCACTGTGGTAAATACAAGCGTGTCCGCTATAAAGGCGTCGTTTGTGACCGTTGTGGTGTAGAAGTAACAAAAGCCAAAGTACGTCGTGAGCGGATGGGGCACTTGGAATTAGCTGCCCCAGTCTCCCACATTTGGTACTTTAAAGGTATTCCAAGCCGTATGGGTCTTGTACTTGATATGTCCCCGCGTGCTTTGGAAGAAGTCATTTACTTTGCTGCTTATATCGTAACGGACCCAGGCGAAACAGCCCTTGAGAGAAAGCAGCTGCTTTCTGAAAAGGAATATCGTTCATACCGTGAAAAATTCGGGCAGGGATTCCAGGCAGCAATGGGTGCTGAAGCTATCCGTAAACTTCTTTTTGATATCGATCTTGAAGGAGAAGTAGAAACTCTGAAAGAGGAATTAAAAACAGCTCAGGGTCAACGACGTACTCGTGCTATTAAACGTTTGGAAGTACTGGAATCTTTCCGTCATTCAGGAAACGATCCTTCATGGATGATTCTTGATGTACTGCCTGTCATTCCACCAGAGATTCGTCCTATGGTTCAATTGGATGGAGGACGTTTCGCAACTTCTGACTTGAACGACTTATATCGTCGAGTAATTAACCGTAACAACCGTCTTAAACGCCTGTTAGATTTGGGGGCACCGACGATTATCGTCCAGAACGAGAAGCGTATGCTTCAAGAAGCTGTAGATGCTCTTATTGATAACGGACGCCGTGGACGTCCAGTTACTGGGCCTGGTAACCGTCCGCTTAAATCCCTTTCTCACATGCTGAAAGGTAAGCAAGGTCGTTTCCGTCAAAACTTGCTCGGTAAACGTGTCGACTATTCCGGTCGTTCGGTTATCGTTGTAGGTCCATCCTTGAAGATGTATCAGTGCGGACTTCCAAAAGAAATGGCGCTTGAATTGTTCAAGCCTTTCGTTATGAAAGAGCTCGTTTCCCGCGGACTTGCACACAACATTAAATCAGCTAAGCGTAAAATTGAGCGCGTTCACCATGAAGTGTGGGATGTTCTTGAAGATGTTATTAAAGAACACCCGGTGTTATTAAACCGTGCACCAACACTTCACCGCTTAGGTATCCAGGCGTTCGAACCTACCCTGGTAGAAGGCCGTGCCATTCGTCTTCACCCGTTGGTATGTACAGCTTATAATGCTGACTTTGACGGTGACCAAATGGCGGTTCACGTGCCGTTGTCTTCCGAGGCCCAGGCAGAAGCTCGGATCCTAATGCTGGCTGCTCAAAACATTCTTAACCCTAAGGATGGTAAGCCGGTCGTTACACCATCACAGGATATGGTGCTAGGTAACTACTACCTGACGCTTGAACGTGAAGGATCTGTTGGAGAAGGAATGTTCTTCAAAGATCTCAATGAAGCGTTAATGGCTTATCAGAATGGGTATGCGCACCTTCATACACGGGTTGCCGTTCAGGCAAGCTCTTTAGGAAATGAAACCTTTACTGAAGAGCAGAATCAGCAGCTGCTTCTTACTACAGTTGGTAAGTTGATCTTTAATGAAATGCTGCCTAATTCCTTCCCGTATATGAATGAGCCAACCCAAGAGAACCTTGAAGTAAAAACACCGGATCAATACTTTGTTCCTAAAGGTACAGATATTCGTCAAGAAATATCGAACCGTGAAGAAGTATCTCCATTCAAGAAAGGGATCCTGGGTGACATTATTGCAGAAGTATTTAAACGCTTCTCTATCAGTGAAACATCCAAGATGCTGGACAGAATGAAAGATCTCGGCTTTGCTTATTCCACTAAAGCAGGTATTACGGTTGGTGTATCTGACGTAGTAGTACTTCCAGAGAAACAAGAAATTCTGGAAGAAGCTCAAGGCAAAGTTGATAAAGTTCTTAAACAGTTTCGTCGTGGTTTAATTACCGACGAAGAACGCTATGACCGAGTAATTGAAATCTGGTCCGGGGCTAAAGATGATATTCAAAACCGTTTGATGAGTTCCTTGAACCCGCGTAACCCTATATTCATGATGAGTGATTCAGGAGCACGTGGTAACGCGTCCAACTTTACTCAGCTCGCTGGTATGCGTGGTCTTATGGCCAACCCGGCTGGACGTATTATTGAACTTCCAATCAAATCAAGCTTCCGTGAAGGCTTAACAGTACTTGAGTACTTTATTTCCACACACGGTGCCCGTAAAGGTCTTGCAGATACAGCACTGAAAACAGCGGACTCCGGTTACCTGACTCGTCGACTTGTCGATGTAGCTCAAGACGTAATCGTCCGTGAAGATGATTGTGGTACAGACCGTGGATTACCAGTAAGTGCAATTACGGAAGGTTCAGAGGTAATAGAACCGCTAATTGATCGTCTGATTGGCCGTACGGCATTCCAAACAGTAAAACACCCGGAAACTGGTGAAGTACTGGCGAGTCGTAACGAAGTTATTTCTGAAGATGGTGCTAAACAAATCGTAGACTCCGGTATTGAAAGCATTGTTATCCGCTCTGCCTTCACTTGTAATACTAAACACGGCGTATGTAAGAAGTGCTACGGCCGTAACCTGGCAACAGGTGACGAAGTCGAAGTTGGCGAAGCAGTTGGAATCATTGCCGCTCAGTCTATCGGTGAGCCTGGTACACAGCTTACAATGCGTACCTTCCACACTGGCGGTGTTGCCGGAGATGACATCACTCAAGGTCTTCCACGTATCCAGGAGATTGTGGAAGCACGTAACCCTAAAGGTCAAGCCGTGATTACAGAAATCGACGGAACCGTACAGGAAGTTAACGAAGTGAAAGAAAAACAAGAGATCGTGGTTCAAGGGGCTGTAGAGAGCCGCTCTTATACGGCTCCGTATGGCGCTCGTATGAAAGTTACTGTAGGAGATGCTGTGTCCGCAGGAAGTCCTCTTACAGAAGGTTCCATCGATCCAAAAGAACTGTTGAATATCCAGGGGCTTGACGGAGTTCAGCAATATCTTCTTAAAGAAGTACAGAAAGTATATCGTATGCAAGGTGTTGAAATCTCTGACAAGCACGTTGAAGTAATGGTCCGCCAGATGCTTCGTAAAGTTCGAGTACTTGATGCTGGAGACACCGATGTACTTCCTGGATCACTTCTTGAGATCCACCAATTTAAAGAAGCGAACCAGAAAGCTCTTGTGGAAGGCGGACAGCCTGCAGTGGGTCGTCCGGTCATTCTTGGTATTACCAAAGCATCGCTTGAAACAGACAGCTTCCTGTCTGCGGCATCCTTCCAGGAAACAACTCGTGTCCTGACTGATGCAGCGATTAAAGGTAAGAGAGATGAACTTCTAGGATTGAAAGAGAACGTTATTATCGGTAAGCTTGTACCAGCTGGTACTGGTATGACACGCTACCGTAAGATTCAGGCTCAGTCTGAAGGAGCACCTGAACAACAGGCCCAGCCAGAAGAAGTCACTCATTCTTAAAAAGAGTAGATAGATGTTAACAAAGGGTAAAATTAATGGAAGCACAAAAAAAACTACCCGAAATGCAGTTGACATGCATTTTGGGTAGTGATAATATAATCAAGGTGCTTCCGTTTATCCTTGTTACTTTGGAGGATATGCAAGATGTCTTATGAAAAAGTAGCACAGGCTAAATCAGAAATAGTGATTGGAACAAAACAAACACTTAAAGCCATGAAAAATGGTGAAGTGATCGAAGTCATAACGGCTGACGATGCTGATCAGACGATGACATTGAAAGTAGTACGGCTAGCCAGGGATCTAAAAATTCCGCATACCCGTGTTTCTTCCATGAAGGAACTGGGAAATGCATGTGGTATTGATGTCGGAGCTGCTACAGTGGCGATAAAGCAATAAAGTTTTGGCGGTAAATCGCGAAAGCTTTGTTTTTTGCCTTTTTATGAACCACCTGGATGTGTGGTATTAAGAAATGTTAAGAAGGGAGGATACAAAAATGCCAACTATTAATCAATTGGTACGTAAAGGACGCGAAAGCAAAACGAAACAAACAAACGCTCCAGCCTTGAACAAAGGCTTTAACAGCTATAAAAAACGTATGACGGATCAGTCTTCTCCACAAAAACGTGGTGTTTGTACACGTGTCGGTACGATGACACCTAAAAAACCGAACTCCGCATTGCGTAAATATGCACGTGTTCGTTTGACCAACCAGCTAGAGGTTAACGCCTATATCCCTGGTATCGGCCACAACCTGCAAGAGCACAGTGTTGTTCTTATCCGCGGTGGTAAGGTTAAAGACTTGCCGGGTGTTCGTTACCACGTTGTACGTGGTGCCCTAGACACAGCAAGTGTTGAAGGCCGCAGACAAGGTCGTTCTAAATACGGTACGAAGAAACCTAAAAAATAATCGATATCGAGATATCGATTAACTATTAAAAATATGGAAGGGAGGGGAACATATGCCACGTAAAGGTCCAGTAGCTAAACGTGATGTGTTACCAGATCCGATGTACAACTCTAAGCTTGTCACTCGTTTGATCAACCAGATTATGGTTGACGGTCAACGCGGGAAGGCACAAAAGATTCTTTATAAATCTTTCGAATTAGTTCAAGAGCGCAGCGGCAATGACGCTATGGAAATCTTCGATCAGGCTATGAAAAACGTAATGCCTGTATTGGAAGTACGCGCTCGTCGTGTTGGTGGTTCCAACTACCAAGTACCTGTAGAAGTTCGCCCTGAACGTCGTCAGGCACTAGGATTGCGTTTCATTGTTAACTATGCGCGTCTTCGCGGAGAAAAAACAATGGAAGAGCGTCTTGCTAACGAAATTCTAGATGCAGGTAATAACACAGGTGCAGCAGTTAAGCGCCGTGAAGAAATGCACAAGATGGCGGAAGCTAACAAAGCATTCGCTCACTATCGTTGGTAATCATCAAACAAATAACCTTACAATTGGAAAGGAGAAAGAATCATGCCTAGAGAGTTCTCCTTGGAAAGAACACGTAATATCGGTGTAATGGCTCACATTGATGCTGGTAAAACAACAGCCACCGAGCGTATTCTTTTCTACACAGGACGTATCCACAAGATTGGTGAAACTCACGAAGGAGCTTCCCAAATGGACTGGATGGAGCAGGAACAGGAGCGCGGAATTACCATTACTTCCGCAGCGACCACTGCTCAATGGAGAGATCACCGTATTAACATCATTGACACACCAGGACACGTAGACTTCACAGTTGAGGTTGAACGTTCCCTGCGTGTACTTGATGGTTCTGTAGCTGTACTAGATGCTCAGTCTGGTGTTGAACCACAGACGGAAACAGTATGGCGTCAAGCGACAACTTACGGTGTACCCCGTATTGTGTTCGTAAACAAGATGGATAAAGTAGGGGCAGATTTCATCTACTCCCTTGGTACTCTGCAAGAGCGCCTTGGAGCTAATGCGGCTGCCGTACAACTTCCAATAGGAGCAGAAGATGAATTCGAAGGAATCATCGACTTGATTACTATGGAAGCTTACTATTACATGGATGACTTGGGTACTCGTGCAGAATCACGCCCGATTCCAGATGAATACAAAGAGCAAGCTGAAGAGTACCGCACAAAACTTCTTGAAGCTGTAGCGGAACTTGATGAAGACTTGATGATGCAATACCTTGAAGGGGAAGAAATCTCGAATGAGCAGCTTAAAGCTGCCGTTCGTACAGCTACTCTAAGCGTTGATTTCTATCCTGTCTTCTGTGGTTCTGCTTTCAAAAACAAAGGTGTTCAGCTATTGATTGATGGAGTAATTGATTACCTTCCATCTCCACTGGATGTACCTCCAATTGAAGGTCATGTTCCGCAGACAGATGAGCCTGTTGTTCGTAAAGCTGACGACAACGCTCCGTTCTCTGCGCTGGCTTTTAAAGTCGCGACAGACCCTTATGTAGGTAAACTAACATTCTTCCGCGTATATTCTGGTAAGCTTAACGCTGGTTCATACGTGAAGAACTCCACGAAAGATAAGCGTGAACGTGTAGGTCGTATCCTGCAAATGCACGCCAACTCTCGTGAAGAGATCTCAACAGTTTATGCCGGTGATATCGCTGGTGCTGTTGGACTTAAAGATACGGGTACAGGCGACACTCTATGTGATGAAAAGAGTCTTGTTATTCTTGAATCTATGGAATTCCCTGAGCCGGTTATCTCTGTAGCTATCGAACCGAAATCCAAAGCCGACCAAGATAAAATGGCAATTGCCCTTGGTAAGCTTGCGGAAGAGGATCCGACTTTCCAAACTGAAACAAACGTGGAAACTGGTCAAACGATTATTGCTGGTATGGGTGAGCTTCACCTTGACATTATCGTGGACCGTCTCCGCCGTGAGTTTAAAGTTGAAGCGAATATCGGTGCTCCACAGGTTGCTTACCGTGAGACATTCCGTGCTAGCGCTCAAGTTGAAGGTAAATTCGTACGCCAGTCCGGTGGCCGTGGACAATTCGGTCACGTATGGGTTGAATTCGAACCTAACGATGAAGGTGCTGGATTTGAATTCGTAAACAAGATCGTTGGTGGTGTAGTACCGCGTGAATACATCCCATCCGTAGAACAGGGAATCAAAGAATCCTTGGATAACGGAGTATTAGCCGGTTACCCAATGGTCGACATCAAAGCCACTCTATATGATGGCTCATACCACGATGTTGACTCCAATGAAATGGCCTTTAAGGTTGCCGCATCAATGGCTCTTAAAGAAGCTAAAAACAAATGTAAACCAGTTCTTCTTGAACCAATGATGAAAGTTGAAGTAGTCATTCCGGAAGAATACATGGGCGATATCATGGGTGACGTAACTTCACGTCGTGGACGTGTAGAAGGTATGGAAACTCGTGGTAACGCACAGGTTGTTAAAGCATTTGTACCACTATCCGAAATGTTTGGTTATGCGACATCGCTTCGCTCCAACACACAAGGACGTGGAACTTACACGATGCACTTTGACCACTACGAAGAAGTGCCGAAGAGCATCTCAGAAGAAATCATCAAGAAAAATTCTGGTGAGTAATTGATTTTTTTGACGAGTTGAAGTATAACTTGTAATGTAAGCTTAGGAGCGTGGTTTAGATGCTCGCTCCTGAGCTTCATATAAATATTTCAATTTAAATATATCGCTACTTAATTAAAGGAGGAAATATACTATGGGTAAAGAAAAATTCGACCGGTCCAAGTCCCACGTTAACATTGGTACAATTGGACACGTTGACCACGGTAAAACAACACTAACTGCAGCAATCACTACAGTACTTCACAAGCGTTCTGGATCTGGATCTGCAATGGCTTATGACATGATCGACGGTGCTCCTGAAGAGCGCGAACGTGGAATCACAATCTCAACTGCACACGTTGAGTACGAAACTGAAAACCGCCACTATGCACACGTTGACTGCCCAGGTCACGCTGACTATGTTAAAAACATGATCACTGGTGCTGCTCAAATGGACGGCGCGATCCTAGTTGTATCTGCAGCTGACGGTCCAATGCCACAAACTCGTGAGCACATCCTGCTTTCTAAAAACGTAGGTGTACCAGCAATCGTTGTATTCCTTAACAAAGTTGACATGGTAGACGACGAAGAGCTTCTTGAACTAGTAGAAATGGAAGTTCGTGATCTACTTTCTGAGTATGACTTTGATGGTGACGATGCTCCAGTAATCAGCGGTTCTGCTCTTAAAGCACTTGAAGGCGAAGAGCAGTACGAGCAAGCAATCTATGACCTTATGGATGCTGTTGATGAGCACATCCCAACTCCAGATCGTGACACTGACAAACCATTCATGATGCCAGTTGAGGACGTATTCTCAATCACTGGTCGTGGTACTGTTGCAACAGGCCGTGTTGAGCGTGGACAAGTTAAAGTCGGTGACGATGTTGAAATCATCGGTATGGCTGAAACAGCTCGCAAGACTACCGTTACTGGTGTTGAAATGTTCCGTAAGCTTCTAGACTATGCTGAAGCAGGCGACAACATCGGTGCACTACTACGTGGTGTTAACCGTGAAGATATCAACCGCGGTCAAGTTCTAGCTAAACCTGGTTCTATCACGCCACACACAAACTTCAAAGCTGAAGTTTACGTACTAGCTAAAGACGAAGGTGGACGTCATACTCCATTCTTCTCAAACTACCGCCCACAGTTCTACTTCCGTACTACGGACGTAACTGGTGTCATTCAACTTCCAGAAGGTGTAGAAATGGTTATGCCTGGCGATAACGTTGAAATGACTGTTGAACTTATTTCCCCAATCGCGATTGAAGACGGAACTCGTTTCTCAATCCGTGAAGGTGGACGTACAGTAGGTTCTGGCGTTGTTAGTGAAATCACTAAATAATTGCTGAATAATTGAGTGAGCAGCAGCTGAAAAGCTGCTGCTCATTTTTTGTGGGAAAATGGTTGAAATAAGGGTTTTCTTTTGTTGTAATGGAAGATGGAAATTTTGGAGCGAAATATAATCTTCATCGCAATAAGTTCAGTTTGTTTTATAAGCAGCACCTAATAATAGAGAAACCCTTGAATTTGATCTGAAAGGTTAGTATAATGATTTAGGTGTTCATATATAAAAATTATGGATTTATCCTTGCATTGACCGGATTTCTTCTATATAATGAGTAATGTTGGTCATAAAAGGCGATGAAGCGAAAGGTTGTTGACACACCCGGCCCCTTTGCCATGGCTAGTGAGTCAAGTTTTTTCGCGGAGAATGTCTATTTCAAAAATGGGCGAAGAAGGAGGGAAAATAATGGCAAAAGAGAAAATTCGTATTCGTTTAAAAGCGTATGATCATAGGGTTTTAGATCAATCAGCTGAGAAGATTGTAGACACAGCGAAGCGTTCTGGAGCTAATGTATCTGGTCCAATTCCGCTTCCAACTGAACGTTCTATCTATACAGTACTTCGTGCTACACACAAGTACAAAGATGCTCGTGAACAGTTTGAAATGCGCACGCACAAACGTCTTATCGACATTGTCAATCCAACACCACAGACCGTTGATTCATTGATGCGTTTGGATCTACCATCTGGTGTGGATATCGAAATCAAATTATAAATAAAACTGAACTATATAGGAGGTGTAACGGATGACGAAAGGAATCTTAGGACGCAAAGTCGGCATGACTCAAATCTTTTCTGAAGACGGTGAGTTAATTCCAGTAACAGTTGTACAAGCTGAGCCAAACGTTGTTCTTCAAAAGAAAACAACAGGAAATGACGGCTATGAAGCAATCCAACTTGGTTTTGCTGATGAAAAATCAAATCGTTTGAAAAAAGCAGCTAAAGGTCATGCTGAAAAAGCAAACACAACACCTAAGCGCTACGTTCGTGAATTCCGTAATGCAAACCTTGATGACTACGAACTTGGTCAAGAGGTTAAGGTGGATATTTTCGAAGCTGGTGATGTGATTGATGTTACAGGAACTTCAAAAGGTAAAGGATTTCAGGGTGCAATTAAGCGCCATAACCAATCTACTGGACCTATGACACACGGTTCCCGCTATCACCGTCGTCCAGGTACAATGGGTCCAATTGATCCAAACCACGTACTAAAAGGCAAAAAATTGCCAGGACAAATGGGTAGCGAAACAGTAACCCTTCAAAACCTTGAGGTAGTTAGAGTTGACGCTGAACGTAACTTGCTGCTTATCAAAGGTAATGTACCAGGTGCGAAAAAATCGTACGTTAAAGTCTCAAGTGCAATCAAGGCTAGCAAATAATTAACGGAAGGGAGGATATGTCATGCCTAAAGTAGCACTATTAAACCAAAGCGGCTCTAATGTTGGAGATGTCGAATTGAATGATGCCGTATTTGGGATCGAACCTAATACTCACGTATTACACGAAACTGTGTTGATGCAGCGCGCGAATCTTCGCCAAGGCACACACAAAGTTAAAGGGCGTTCTGAAGTGAGCGGCGGTGGACGTAAGCCATGGCGCCAAAAAGGTACTGGCCGTGCACGTCAAGGATCCATCCGTGCCCCGCAATGGGTTGGCGGTGGAGCTGTATTTGGTCCGTCACCACGCAGTTATAGCTACACAATGCCTAAAAAAGTACGTCGCTTAGCTCTACAGTCTGCTTATTCTTCTAAAGTAAAAGAAGAGAACATTATCGTTCTTGAGAGTCTATCTCTAGACGCTCCAAAAACTAAAGAAGTAGTAAGCCTTCTTAAAGCTCTAGATGTAAACGAAAAGGCATTGATTGTCACAGCAGAGAAAGATGAAAATGTAACTCTTTCTTCTAACAATATCCCTACAGTGAAAAGTTCATCTGTAGAAGAAGTAAGTGTGTTAGACTTACTAACGCATGATAAGCTGATCCTAACGAAGGAAGCAGCCGAAAAAGCAGGGGAGGTGCTCTCATAATGAAAGAACCACGTGATATTATTAAGCGCCCTGTCATAACTGAGCAATCTGCTGACCTTATGGGAGAAAAGAAATATACGTTTGAAGTTAGCCCAGCCGCTAACAAAACTGAAATTAAAAAAGCAGTTGAAGAAATCTTTAATGTAAGTGTTGATTCAGTTAACACGATGAACCTTAAAGGTAAATTTAAACGTATGGGTCGCTATGGCGGCTACCGTTCTGATCGTAAGAAAGCAGTAGTTACTTTGACTGAAGACAGCGAAGAACTAGAATTCTTTGAAGTATAAACTATAAATCTTAATTAAAAAGGAGGGAAAAAAGATGGCGATTAAAAAGTTCCGACCAATTACAAATGGTCGCAGACACATGTCAGTATCTGATTTCGCTGAAATTACCACTGACAAACCTGAACGCTCCCTTGTTACTCCACTTCACAAACGTGGTGGACGTAATAACCAAGGTAAGCTGACAGTTCGTCATCAAGGCGGAGGTCACAAGCGTCAATACCGTATCATCGACTTTAAACGTGATAAAGATGGAATACCTGGACGCGTTGCTACGATTGAATACGATCCGAACCGCTCCGCTAACATTGCGCTAATCAACTACGTTGATGGAGAAAAGCGTTATATCCTGGCTCCAAAAGGAGTGAAGGTTGGCACGGAAATCATTTCTGGTGTAGGTGCAGATATCAAACCAGGTAACTCTCTTGCATTGAAAGATATTCCTGTAGGTACAATCATTCACAACGTAGAACTTAAGCCTGGACGCGGAGGGCAGCTTGTACGTTCTGCAGGCGCATCTGCTCAAATTCTAGGTCGTGAAGAAAAATACACTCTTGTTCGCTTAACTTCTGGTGAAGTTCGCCTCGTACTAAGCACTTGCCGTGCAACAATCGGTCAAGTTGGTAACCTTGAGCACGAACTAATCAGCGTTGGTAAAGCTGGACGTTCCCGCTGGCAAGGCAAGCGCCCAACCGTACGTGGTTCTGTTATGAACCCTAGTGATCACCCACACGGTGGTGGTGAAGGCCGTGCGCCAATCGGTATGCCTTCTCCTGTTACTCCATGGGGTAAACCAACTCTTGGTTACAAGACAAGAAAACGCAACAAGCAGTCTGATAAATATATCGTTCGTAGAAGAGGTAAAAAATAACGGAATTGTCGGGCGGGCGATAATACCCGTCTTTCAATTGCGAAGGGAGGTTTATTCATGGGCCGCAGCCTGAAAAAGGGACCTTTTGTAGATGATCATTTAATGAAAAAAGTTGAGAAGTTGAACGAAGACAGTAAACACCAAGTGGTGAAGACATGGTCTCGTCGTTCTACCATCTTCCCTAACTTTGTCGGACACACAATTGCCGTTTATGACGGACGTAAACACGTACCAGTTTATGTGACAGAAGATATGGTCGGACATAAGCTAGGTGAATTCGCGCCAACCCGTACGTTCAAGGGACACTCTGGCGATGACAAGAAAACAAAACGCTAAGTAGAGAGGAGGCACTCTAATGCAAGCTAAAGCAGTTGCTAAAACCGTTCGCATCGCTCCTCGCAAAGCCCGATTAGTTATCGATCTGATTCGGGGGAAAGAGGTAGGTGAAGCGCTCGCGACATTGAATCTAAAACAGCGCGGCGCATCTCCAGTAGTTGAGAAACTTCTTAACTCTGCGATTGCAAATGCAGAACACAATTATGAAATGGATCCGGAGAATTTATATGTTTCCGAAGCGTTTGTTAATGAAGGTGTAACTCTTAAACGTTTCCGCCCACGTGCGATGGGACGTGCAAGCCAAATTAATAAACGTACCAGCCACATTACAGTGGTCGTATCAGAAAAAAAGGAGGGATAATCAGTGGGTCAAAAAATTAATCCAGTAGGTCTTCGTATCGGCGTCATCCGTGATTGGGAATCCAAATGGTACGCTGGCAAAGACTACGCAGACTTGTTACATGAAGATATTAAGATTCGTGAATTTGTTGAAAAACGTCTAAAAGACGCTGCTATTTCTACTGTTGAAATTGAACGTGCAGCTAACCGCGTAAACATCACCGTACACACGGCGAAACCAGGTATGGTTATCGGTAAAGGCGGCTCTGAAGTTGAAGCGCTTCGTAAAGCTCTCAATGACTTGACCGGCAAACGCGTTCACATTAACATTGTGGAAGTTAAAAAGCCTGATTTGGATGCTACACTTGTAGCTGACAATATCGCTCGTCAGTTAGAAAACCGTGTTTCTTTCCGTCGTGCTCAAAAACAAACACTTCAACGCGCTATGCGTGCAGGAGCCAAAGGTATTCGTACCCAAGTATCTGGTCGTCTAGGTGGCGCGGATATCGCTCGTGCAGAATATTACAGTGAAGGAACAGTACCACTACACACACTTCGTGCAGACATCGATTATGGAACTGCAGAAGCAGACACCACTTACGGAAAACTTGGTGTAAAAGTGTGGATCTACCGTGGAGAAGTCCTTCCAACTAAAACAGACAAGTAAGGAAGGGGGAAAAGCATTATGTTAATGCCAAAACGTGTTAAATATCGTAAACAGCACCGTACTAGCTTAAAAGGCCGTGCAAAAGGCGGTACTGAAGTATCATTCGGAGAATATGGTTTGCAAGCTATCGATCCAGCGTGGATCACAGCCCGTCAAATCGAGGCATCGCGTATTGCGATGACTCGTTATATGAAACGTGGCGGTAAAGTTTGGATCAAAATCTTCCCTGACAAGCCTTATACTGCTAAACCCCTAGAAGTTCGTATGGGTTCCGGTAAAGGTGCTCCAGAAGGTTTCGTAGCTGTAGTGAAACCAGGGAAAATCATGTTTGAAATCGCAGGAGTTTCTGAAGAGGTGGCACGCGAAGCACTTCGCCTTGCATCTCACAAACTTCCGATTCGTACTAAATTTGTAAAACGTGAAGAAATTGGTGGTGAAATCAATGAAGGCTAATGAAATCCGCGAATTAACCACTGCCGAAATTGAACAAAAAGTTAAGTCTCTAAAAGAAGAACTTTTTAACCTGCGCTTTCAGCTGGCAACAGGTCAACTTGAGAACACTGCACGTATTCGTGAAGTTCGCAAGTCCATTGCACGCATGAAAACTGTTGCTCGTGAACGTGAGCTAGGCGTAAATAACTAATAGATGAGAGGAGGTCACCCTCACATGACTGAACGTAACAATCGTAAAGTTTACACTGGCCGTGTCGTATCTGACAAAATGGATAAAACCATCACTGTCTTAGTTGAAACTTACAAATTCCACAAACTTTATGGCAAACGCGTAAAGTATTCTAAAAAATTCAAGACTCATGACGAAAATAACCAGGCTAAAACTGGAGATGTTGTCCGTATTATGGAAACTCGTCCGCTATCAGCAACGAAACGTTTCCGCCTGCTAGAAGTAGTAGAAGAGTCCGTAATTATCTAATTAAAGTTCGCTCGGAGTTAATCCGAAGGGAGGTTACATGGTATGATTCAACAGGAGTCTCGTTTAAAAGTTGCAGACAACTCTGGTGCCCGTGAAATCCAAACGATTAAAGTTTTGGGCGGATCTGGTCGTAAAACAGCAAATATCGGTGACATTATCACCGCAACTGTGAAACAAGCAACACCAGGGGGCGTTGTTAAAAAAGGTGAGGTAGTTAAAGCAGTTATCGTACGTTCTAAAAGCGGTATGCGCCGTAAAGATGGTTCTTACATTCGTTTCGATGAAAACGCAGCAGTAATCGTTCGTGATGATAAAGGACCGCGCGGTACCCGTATCTTTGGACCGGTAGCTCGTGAACTTCGTGAAGCTAAATTCATGAAGATCGTATCTCTAGCTCCAGAAGTATTATAATGTTCGAACGAAATGCCTTGTTAAGGAGGTGCGCGAAGCATGCACGTAAAAAAAGGTGACAAAGTAATGGTTATTACTGGTAAGGATAAAGGCAAGCAAGGGACGATCCTTGAAGCTTATCCTAAAAAGGAACGTGTTCTTGTAGAAGGTGTTAACGAAGTTAAAAAACACGCTAAACCATCACAAGAAAATCCCCAAGGTGGAATCCTGACACAGGAAGCATCTATCCACGTTTCTAACGTATTACCGATCGATCCTAAGACTGGCGAGCCAACACGTGTTGGATACAAAGTCGAGGACGGTAAGAAAGTTCGTATCGCGAAAAAATCTGGTGAAGCACTAGATAAATAATCCAGATATGAAAGGAGGGCCACACGATGAACGAACTACAAAAACAATATCAAGAAGAAATTGTTCCATCTTTGATGAACAAATTTGAATATGAGTCAGTTATGCAGACGCCTAAAGTCGAGAAAATCGTTATCAACATGGGTGTTGGTGATGCTGTTCAGAACGCAAAAGCTCTGGATACAGCAGTAGAAGAATTAACATTAATTTCAGGTCAAAAACCTGTCATTACGAAAGCTAAGAAATCAATCGCAGGTTTCCGTCTACGTGAAGGTATGCCTATCGGTGCAAAAGTTACCCTTCGCGGAGAGCGTATGTATGAATTCTTCCAAAAGCTTATCTCAGTATCTCTACCACGTGTGCGTGACTTCCGTGGTATTTCTAAAAAAGCTTTTGATGGACGTGGAAACTACACACTTGGCGTTAAAGAACAATTAATTTTCCCAGAAATTAATTACGATAAAGTAAATAAAGTGCGTGGTATGGACATCGTTATCGTTACAACAGCTGATTCTGACGAAGAAGCTCGTGAGCTATTGACTCAATTCGGTATGCCGTTTCAGAAATAACGATCTAACCATAAGGAGGGAAAATAGTGGCTAAAAAATCTATGGTCGCGAAACAGAAGCGTAACCAGAAGTATCAAGTACGTGAGTACACACGCTGTGAACGTTGCGGACGTCCTCACTCTGTACTTCGTAAGTTTAAGCTTTGCCGTATTTGTTTCCGTGAACTTGCATATAAAGGACAAATCCCTGGTGTCAAAAAAGCCAGCTGGTAAACCCGAGACAGGGAAGGAGGTAAATGAGTTATGACAATGACAGATCCAATTGCAGATATGCTTACGCGTATTCGTAACGCTAACATGGTACGTCACGAGAAGCTTGAGCTTCCAGCTTCCAACATGAAGAAAGAAATTGCTGACATTCTAAAACGTGAAGGTTTTGTACGTGATTATGAATATGTTGAAGACAGTAAACAAGGCGTTCTTCGCATCTTCCTTAAATACGGACAAAGCAACGAACGTGTAATCAGCGGGCTGAAACGTATCAGTAAACCAGGACTACGTGTTTACGCAAAAGCTGAAGAGCTTCCAAAAGTTCTTAATGGACTTGGTATAGCCGTAGTATCTACTTCAAAAGGTGTATTAACAGATAAAGAAGCTCGTGAACAAGCCATCGGTGGCGAAGTCCTAGCTTATATCTGGTAGAAAACTCAGATAAGACAGGAGGTGCAAAAATATGTCTCGCGTAGGTTTAAAAACATTAGAAATTCCTGAAGGTGTAGAAATCAATCAGGATAACAATACGATCACAGTAAAAGGTCCAAAAGGCGAATTGACTCGTACTTTCCACAAGGACATGACAGTGAAGATTGAAGATAATGTTCTTTCAGTAGAGCGTCCTAGTGACCACAAAGAACATCGTGCTCTTCACGGTACTACCCGCAGCCTGATCGCTAACATGGTTGAAGGTGTTTCCAAAGGATACGAAAAATCCCTTGAAATTATTGGTGTAGGTTACCGTGCTCAAAAGCAGGGAGAAAAAGTAGTTATTAACGCTGGCTATTCCCACCCTGTTGAGGTCCCGAACCGCGAAGGTATTGAAATTGAAGTCCCTACCAACACGAAATTAACCATCAAAGGTATCGACAAAGAATTAGTCGGAGCTGTTGCTGCCAAAATTCGTGCGATCCGTCCACCAGAACCTTATAAAGGTAAAGGTATTCGTTACCAGGGTGAGCGTGTACGCAGTAAAGAAGGTAAAACAGGTAAGTAAGATTCGTAGGTAATGTATAGAAAGGAGTGACCCAGATGATCACAAAGGCAGATAAGAATGTCGTTCGTAAAAAGCGTCATGCACGCGTTCGTAAGAATGTTTTCGGAACAGCTGAACGTCCGCGTTTGAACGTGTATCGCTCTAACAAACACATTTATGCTCAATTAATCAATGACGAGAGCCAAGTAACTGTAGCGAGCGCATCTACTATGGAAAACGGCTTTGATCTAGACGTAACAGGTAACGTAGAAGCTGCTCAAAGAGTCGGCGAATTGCTTGCGAAGCGTGCGGTTGATAACGGTTATGATATCGTAGTATTTGACCGCGGAGGTTACTTGTACCATGGACGTGTGAAAGCTCTAGCAGAAGCCGCGCGTGAAGCCGGCCTACAATTTTAATCGTTAAAGGAGGGACATAAATGAATAACAAAATTGACCCTAATAAATTAGATCTTGAAGAACGCGTAGTAACAATCAATCGTGTTGCAAAAGTTGTAAAAGGCGGACGCCGTTTCCGTTTTGCTGCATTGGTTGTTGTAGGAGATAAAAATGGTCATGTAGGTTTTGGTACAGGAAAAGCTCAAGAAGTACCAGAAGCTATCAAGAAGGCAATTGATGATGCTAAGAAAAACCTAATCACAGTACCAATTAAAGATACGACTATTCCACACGAGATTACTGGACGTTTCGGTGCAGGAAGCATCTTGATGAAACCAGCTGCTGAAGGTACTGGAGTCATCGCAGGTGGACCTGTCCGTGCGGTACTTGAGCTTGCAGGTGTCCAAGACATCCTTTCTAAGTCACTAGGTTCTAACACACCTATTAACATGGTGCGTGCAACACTTACTGGACTTAGCGAGCTTAAGCGCGCAGAAGACGTTGCAAGACTTCGTGGGAAGTCCGTAGAAGAACTGTAGGATAAGGAGGGAAATATAATGGCTAAAAAACAATTAGAAATTACCCTCACGCGCAGTGTTATTAGTAGACCGAAGGATCAACGCTCTACTGTCAAGGCGCTGGGTCTGAATAAGATCCGCCAAACTGTCGTACTTGAAGATAACCCAGCGATCCGAGGTATGGCTAATAAGGTATCTCACCTTGTATCGATTAAAGAAGTTTAACTAGAAAAGAAATAAGGAGGTGCTCGCATGAAACTGCATGAACTAAAAGCGGCAAAAGGCGCTCGTAAAGAACGTAATCGTGTAGGTCGTGGAATGGCTTCTGGAAATGGTAAAACATCCGGTCGTGGCCACAAAGGACAGGGTCAGCGCTCTGGCAGCAAAACTCGTCCAGGCTTCGAAGGTGGACAAATGCCACTATTCCAGCGTCTTCCAAAACGTGGTTTCACTAACGTACACCGTAAGGAATTTGCGATTATCAACCTTGATGCTCTTAACCGTTTTGAAGAGGGAACAGAGGTTACTCCTGAACTAATGCTTGAATCTGGTGCGGTAAGCAACCAAAAATCCGGAATTAAAGTTCTTGGTAAAGGATCTATCGATAAAAAACTTACAGTGAAAGCTCATAAGTTCTCTGCTTCAGCGAAAGAAGCAATTGAAGCAGCGGGCGGTCAAACTGAGGTGATTTAATGTTCCGTACAATCTCCAATTTTATGCGCGTGGGTGATATTCGGCGGAAAATCTTTTTCACTTTAGCTATGCTGATCGTATTCCGGTTAGGGACATTCATCCCTGTACCATTTACAAACAGAGATGCTATTAACTTCATGGATGAACAAAACGCTTTCGGCTTTTTGAACACATTTGGAGGCGGGGCATTACAGAACTTCTCCATCTTTGCCATGGGGATCATGCCTTACATTACAGCCTCAATCATCATGCAATTGTTACAGATGGATGTTGTCCCTAAGTTTGCGGAATGGAAAAAGCAAGGTGAAGTCGGCCGTCGAAAATTAGCTCAGTTTACCCGCTATGGAACGATCGCTCTCGCTTTCATTCAGGCAATTGGAATGTCGATTGGTTTTAATGCTCTGGCAGGCGGTCAGTTGATCGCGGATCCAGGCGTAACGAAATTCCTGGTAATTGCTCTGGTATTAACAGGCGGAACAGCTTTCCTTATGTGGCTTGGTGAACAAATCACATCCCACGGCGTCGGAAATGGTATTTCCATTCTGATTTTTGCGGGTATTGTAGCTGCGATTCCTACCGGTGTAAACCAGTTGTATGATCAGTATATCTCCGGTGCAGGAGAGCAACTGTTTATCAATCTTGTGATCATTGCGTTAATCGCACTTGTTATAGTAGCCGTTGTAGTTGGAGTTATTTTCATCCAGCAGGCATTGCGTAAAATTCCTATCCAGTATGCCAAGCGCTTGGTAAACCGTTCTCCTGTTGGAGGACATTCAACACATTTACCAATCAAGGTTAATGCTGCAGGAGTAATTCCAGTAATCTTCGCGATATCCTTTATTATCGCGCCTAGAACAGTAGCTGGATTCTTCGAAAATAGTGAAATAGCATCTGTTATTCAATATATCTTTGATTACCAGAATTGGCCTGGAATGATTATCTATGTAGCGTTGATCATTGCCTTCACTTATTTCTATACATTTGTTCAGGTTAACCCAGAACAAATGGCAGAGAACCTGAAGAAACAAGGCGGGTATATCCCGGGGATACGTCCTGGTGCAAATACAGAAACGTATTTGACACGAGTGATGTACCGGTTAACGTTTGTAGGATCTATCTTCCTGGCAGCTGTCTCAATCCTGCCGATCATCTTAGGTTCTGTGGCACAACTGCCGCCAACCGTTCAAATTGGCGGAACCAGCTTACTCATCGTTGTTGGGGTTGCTCTGGAAATGATGAAACAGCTGGAGAGTCAGCTTGTGAAACGTCACTATAAAGGTTTTATTAAATAATTAGTGAAGAACTAATGAATAATGAGAGCGAGGGGAACACGTTGAACTTAATTCTGATGGGTCTTCCTGGTGCTGGTAAAGGCACACAGGCAGAGAAGATAGTCGAAAAATATAACATCCCTCATATCTCAACTGGAGATATGTTCCGTTTAGCTATCAAAGAAGGAACAGCGCTAGGTAAGGAAGCAAAATCATATATGGACAAAGGCGAATTGGTTCCGGATGAAGTTACCATCGGAATCGTTCGCGAGCGTCTGAGCAAACCGGATTGTAAGGAAGGTTTTCTTCTGGATGGCTTTCCGAGAACCATTGCTCAAGCTGACGCCCTTGAGAATTTGTTAAGCGATATGGATGACACGTTAGATCATGTGCTTCATATTGATGTTCCAAAAGACCAACTCATCGAGCGTCTGACTGGACGACGCATCTGCCCGACTTGCGGTGCCACTTATCATGTAGTATTCAATCCTCCAAAAGAGGAAGGGAAATGCGATCATGATGGCTCTGAGTTGATTCAGCGAGAAGACGATCAACCGGAAACTGTAAGGAAGCGCCTTGAAGTGAATGTGGAACAACAGCAGCCACTTCTGGACTTCTATCGCGACAAAGGATATTTAGTGTCTTTTGAAGGGGATAAGGATATCAACGACGTATTCAAAAACATTGATGAAGTACTTGGAGACCTATCTAAATGATTAGTTGTAAAACACCACGGGAATTAGATATCATGCGTGAAGCTGGCAGGATAGTCGCCTTAACGCACCAGGAGCTGGAAAGAAATATCCACCCAGGCATAACGACTGGCGAATTGGATAAGATTGCTGATGATTTCATACGCAGTATGGATGCAATCCCATCTTTTAAAGGTTATAATGGATTCCGTGGTAGTATTTGCACGTCGGTCAATGAAGAGCTCGTCCATGGATTACCTGGTGATCGGGTATTGGATGAAGGAGATATTATCAGTATTGATATTGGTGCTAAACACCAAGGTTATCATGGTGACTCGGCTTGGACGTACCCAGTCGGCACTGTAGATGATAAAACATTGGATTTGCTAAAAGTGACAGAGACATCATTGTTCAAAGGACTTGATGAAGCAAACCCGGGTGAGCGCCTTTCAAATATATCCCATGCCATTCAAAGCTACGCAGAATCGAAAGGATATTCGATTGTACGTGAGTATGTGGGACACGGAGTAGGCAAGGAGCTTCATGAGGATCCCCAGATACCTCATTACGGTCCGCCGAATAAAGGTCCTCGACTCAAGCCTGGAATGGTATTGGCTGTAGAACCAATGGTGAACGCGGGGACACGTTACGTGAAAACCCTGCCAGATCGTTGGACTGTGGTCACAAAAGATGGTAAAATGTGTGCGCATTTTGAACACACCATCGCGATTACAGAAGAGGGTTACGAAGTATTAACTAAATCCTAAATGAAGGTGATCGTGTTTGAACGAATCTGAGTCGAGTCCACGAATAGGTCAAATTGTTCGTATTGTGCAGGGGCGTGAGGCAGGACAGTATGCGGTAGTTATCGATGTACTGGATGGCCGCTTTGTGCTGCTTGCCGACGGAGAGAAACGTAAGTATGATCGACCAAAGAAAAAGAATTTGCAGCATATTGAGCTTATGGATTTCATCTCTCCGGAAGTCCAGAACAGCCTTCTAGAAACTGGTCGTGTCACAAATGGCAAGCTTCGATTTGCCGTATCAAAATATGTCAATGAAGCAGTGACTGATTTGAAGAAGGGAGATCAACTCGATGGCGAAAGACGATGTAATTGAAGTTGAGGGGACAATCGTTGAAACCTTACCAAATGCACAATTTAAGGTTGAACTCGAGAACGGTCATACCGTATTAGCACACGTTTCTGGTAAAATTCGCATGCGCTTCATTCGAATTCTGCCAGGGGACAAAGTGACGGTTGAGCTATCCCCGTATGATTTAAGTAAAGGACGTATTACGTACCGTTATAAATAAAAACTCCGATCTTAAAGGAGGTATGGATGATGAAGGTAAGGCCTTCTGTAAAACCAATTTGCGAAAAATGCAAAGTCATCAAACGAAAAGGTAAAGTCATGGTAATCTGTGA
The DNA here is from genome assembly GCF_000284515.1 of Halobacillus halophilus DSM 2266. Lineage (GTDB taxonomy): Bacteria > Bacillota > Bacilli > Bacillales > Halobacillaceae > Halobacillus > Halobacillus halophilus. Next base: position 156,355 of record NC_017668.1, read on the forward strand.
AAACCCTAAGCATAAACAAAAACAAGGTTAATCTGAAGGAGGTGTACGTAGCACATGGCACGTATAGCAGGTGTAGACGTTCCGCGCGATAAGCGCATCGTCGTTTCATTAACTTATATCTATGGTGTTGGTAAATCACTAGCTGCTGAGATTCTGGCTGAAGCCGGCGTTTCAGAGAACACTCGTGTTCGCGATCTTACAGAAGACGAACTTGCTAAGATTCGTAAAGCAGTTGATAACCAAAACGTTGAAGGTGATCTTCGCCGTGAGAACTCTCTAAACATTAAACGTTTGATTGAGATCGGTTCTTACCGTGGAATCCGTCACCGCCGCGGGCTTCCGCTTCGTGGACAAAAGACAAAAAACAACTCTCGTACACGTAAAGGCCCACGTCGTACAGTGGCCAACAAGCGTAAATAAACGAAAGATAAAGGAGGTAAGCTAACCTTATGGCACGTAAAGGACACACACGTACTCGTAAACGTAAGGCGAAAAAGAATATAGAGTCGGGAATGGCACACATCCGCTCTACATTCAACAACACAATCGTTACGATCACTGATGTTCAAGGAAACGTCATCAGCTGGAGCAGTTCAGGTTCCCTTGGTTTCAAAGGATCCCGTAAATCTACTCCATTTGCTGCTCAAATGGCTTCAGAAGCTGCAGCGAAAGATGCTATGGACAACGGTATGAAAACTCTAGAAGTTACAGTTAAAGGCCCTGGTGCAGGTCGTGAAGCAGCGATCCGTTCACTACAAGCAGCTGGTCTTGATATCACGGCAATCCGTGACGTGACTCCAGTTCCACACAATGGTTGCCGTCCACCAAAACGTCGTCGCGTATAATAGTTCTGAATAGAATTTGTCACCCTGTCTATAATGGGTTATGATAGGTTTTTAAATCAAGCGCATGTAGACAGTGAAAAAAGCAGTTGTCTTGTATCGGAACTGCCTACCTGAGGAATTTCGGTTAGACCAAAGTCTAACCGGGGTTTCGACGTTTTGAAGGAGGGTTTAGTGTAAATGATCGAAATTGAAAAGCCAAAAATTGAAACGGTTGAGATCAGCGATGAGTCCACTTTTGGTAAGTTCGTCGTAGAACCGCTTGAGCGTGGGTATGGTACAACTCTAGGTAACTCCTTGCGTCGTATCCTATTATCCTCACTTCCTGGCTCTGCTGTAACATCAGTTCAAATTGAGGGTGTTCTTCACGAATTCTCGACTATTGATGGTGTCGTAGAAGATGTAACCACTGTCATTTTGAATTTGAAGAAACTAGCTTTGAAAGTTTATTCTGACGAAGAAAAGACTTTAGAGATTGATGTGCAGGGTGAAGGAAAAGTCACAGCTGCAGATATTACGCATGATAGTGATGTTGAAGTTCTTAACCCGGATCTTCATATCGCCACATTAGATAGCACAGCTAATCTTCGCATGCGTATTACAGCGGAACGTGGTCGAGGATATCGACCTGCAGAAGGAAACAACCATGAGGACCTGCCAATTGGCGTGATCCCGGTTGATTCAATCTTTACGCCAGTATCCCGTGTAACGTATCAAGTTGAAAATACAAGAATTGGTCAAACTTCAAACTTCGATAAACTTACTTTGGACGTGTGGACAGACGGAAGCATTCGTCCCGAAGAAGCCATTTCTCTTGGAGCTAAGATCTATATGGAGCACCTCAATATCTTTGTCGGCTTAACGGATGAAGCTCAAAAAGCTGAAATCATGGTTGAAAAAGAAGAGGACCAAAAAGAGAAAGTTCTTGAGATGACGATTGAAGAGCTTGATCTTTCCGTTCGTTCATACAACTGCTTGAAGCGTGCTGGTATTAACACAGTACAGGAACTTGCGAATAAGTCGGAAGAAGATATGATGAAAGTCCGAAACCTTGGACGCAAGTCACTTGAAGAAGTGAAGTATAAGTTGGATGAACTTGGACTAGGTTTAAGAAAAGAAGACTGATTAATAGAGCATCACAGAGTTAACGGTAAGGGAGGGATTATCAATGGCTAGAAAACTAGGACGTACAACTGATCAACGTTTGGCGCTTCTTCGCAACTTAGCGACCGACTTGATCATTCATGAGCGTTTAGAAACAACAGAAGCTAAAGCAAAAGAGCTTCGTTCTGTGGTAGAAAAAATGATTACTCTAGGTAAACGCGGCGATCTTCATGCCCGTCGTCAAGCTGAGTCATTCCTCTATAAGGCTGACGCTGATGAAGAAGGAGATCAAACAGCTTTACAAAAGCTATTCTCTGACATTGGCCCACGCTATGAGGACCGTCAAGGTGGTTACACTCGCGTGCTTAAGCTAGGCGAGCGTAAAGGTGATGGAGCTAAAATGGCGATCATTGAATTAGTTTAATGACTACCACTGGTATAAAAGGGCAGGAATGAATCTCATCGTGAGGTTGAATCCAGCCCTTTTTTTATTTGTCAAAAATACTATATCTACTTCGGCCTGAAGGTCTCAAAAATATGTTATGGATGTAAGCAAAGGTCTGAAATCCAGAAATATGTCGTATTTCCTGGGAAATAGTCAGATGAGTGGAGGGGAAATGTATGGGGAACACTCAGATCGAGTTTAGAAATGTTTCATTTCGGTACCAGGAAGATATGCCGTGGGTTCTGAAAGACGTAAGTTTTACGATTTATAATAATGAATGGGTAGCGATGATTGGGCATAACGGCTCCGGGAAATCTACCATTGCTAAGTTAATGAACGGTTTGTTATTTCCTCAAGAAGGGGAAATCTTAGTAGATGGTCAGCCTGTTACCGCTTCTACTGTATGGGATATACGGAGGAAAGTAGGAATGGTTTTTCAGAATCCGGACAACCAGTTTGTCGGTACCACTGTTAGAGATGACGTAGCTTTTGGTATGGAGAATCACGGTATGGCAAGAGACTTAATGTTAGAACGTATTACAGAGAGCTTAGAAGCCGTTGGGATGAATGGTTATGAACGCCATGAACCTCATCGGCTTTCCGGAGGGCAAAAACAAAGAGTCGCCATTGCCAGTGTTCTAGCCGTATCGCCCCAATATATTATTCTGGATGAAGCAACTGCTATGCTTGATCCTAAAGGTCGAAAAGAAATTATGGAAACCATTCGTGAAGTGCAATCCGAGCGGGACCTCTCCCTCATCACTATTACTCATGATTTATTAGAAGTTACGCAGGCGGACAGGGTGATTGTAATGAATAAGGGAGAGATTTGGATGGAAGGCACTCCAAGAGAGCTCTTCACGAAGAAGAAACAATTAATTGAAATTGGCTTAGATACTCCTTTTGTAAGCAAACTGGCAGATGAATTAAAGGATGCTGGTCTGCCTCTAACACGTGAGCCACTTAATCACCAGGAGTTACTGGAGGAATTATGGACATTTCATTCAACAAGGTAAGTTACACCTATCAACCCAATACCCCATTTGAGCACCGAGCGTTGGATGAGGTGTCCTTTAGGATCAACTCCGGTTCCTACGTCGCTGTAATAGGTCATACAGGATCAGGTAAATCAACTCTTATACAGCATTTGAATGGATTGCTTCAGCCGACTAGTGGTGAGGTGAAAGTTGGAGAGTATCATCTTAAGGCTAATAAAAAAAACAAGCAGCTTAGAAAGCTTCGTGAACAAGTGGGAGTCGTTTTTCAGTACCCAGAGCACCAATTATTCGAGGAAACCGTAGCAAAGGATATTGCATTTGGTCCTCAAAACTTTGGGGTGCCGCAAGAAGAAATCCACCGAAGAACACGAGAAGCCGTAAAAGCAACTCAAATTCATGAGGACCTTCTCGAACGATCTCCTTTTGACCTAAGCGGAGGTCAAATGCGTCGGGTAGCTATTTCGGGAGTTCTTGCCATGGATCCGCGAGTACTTGTGCTTGATGAGCCCACCGCAGGTCTGGATCCTAATGGCCAAGAAGAAATTATGAATATGTTCCATCGACTGCATAAAGATAAGCAGCTTACTACGATCTTAGTCACTCACAGCATGGAAGATGCACTTGCTTATGCTGATCACATTGTGATTCTCAATCAGGGTAAGGTGTATATGGAAGGTGCTCCGCTGGAGATCTTTAAACAACAACAAGCGCTTGAGGATGTGCAGCTGGATGTGCCTGAGGTTATACAGTTTGTAACAAAAGTCAGGAATCAGCTCGGAGTTGAACTTGAATACACGGGTCAGAGCATAGCAGAATTAGCAAAGGAATTAACCCGTATAGTGAAAGGGGACCGGGTGTATGAGTAATTCAATGATCATCGGTCAGTATATTCCGGGTGATTCGTTTGTTCACCGGCTGGATCCAAGGTCTAAAATTGCGATTATTTTTTTCTTTGTCATCATTGTGTTTTTTGCTAATTCTGTTATGAGTCATGGACTTCTTGCTTTTTTTGCTATCGGAAGTGCTGCCACTTCGCGTATCCCGCTAAGTTATATTATGAAGGGCCTTAAGCCTGTATGGTTTTTGGTAATTTTCACTTTCCTGCTTCACCTTATAGTAACCAAACAGGGAGAGGTATTGGTTAGTATATTAGGGTGGGAAATATATGAAGAGGGTCTCATTCAGGGAGCTGCCATATCCCTTCGATTCTTTCTATTAATCATGGTGACGTCCCTTTTAACATTTACTACTACACCTATTGAAATTACGGATGCGATAGAAGAGCTGTTAGGCCCCTTGAAAAAAGTGAACTTTCCTGTACACGAACTAGCCTTAATGATGTCTATTTCTCTAAGATTCATTCCTACTCTTATGCAAGAAACAGAGAAAATATCAAAAGCACAGGCTTCCCGGGGAGTAGATTTCCGCACAGGCTCATTTAAGGACCGTGTGAAGGCGGTAATCCCTCTATTGGTACCTTTGTTTGTCAGTGCTTTTAAAAGAGCTGAGGAGCTTGCTATGGCCATGGAAGCGCGAGGTTATCAAGGCGGTGAAGGCCGGACAAAATTAAGAGAGCTCCAGTTAGGTAAATCAGATGTCTATTTATATATCATGTTCATTTTATTAGTGATCGGGCTTTTCTTAACCAGAAGTTAAATGGAGGAAAACGTTTTGCAGCGAATACGATGTATCATTCAATATGACGGTACCAACTATGCGGGGTATCAAGTTCAACTAAATGGAAAAACCGTACAGGAGAAGTTAGAAAAAGTCCTTACTAAAATTCATAAGGGCCGGAAAATAAAAGTGATAGCTTCTGGGCGAACGGACTCTGGGGTTCATGCGATCGGACAAGTCATTCATTTTGATACCGAGCTGAAGCTTCCAATGGAGAATTGGAAACGTGCCCTCGCTACTATGCTTCCTGCAGACATTACGGTAACAAAGGCTGAACCGGTAAGCAGCGATTTTCATGCTCGCTACGATACCACTGGAAAAGAATACCGCTATTTCATTTGGAATTCTAAAGAACCAAATATTTTTAAGCGCCATTATTATTATCATATTAGAAAAGAATTGGATGTCCCCGCTATGAAAGAAGCTTGCCGCTATATAGAAGGGGAGCATAACTTTACTTCTTTTTGTTCACCAAAGTCTGATGTGAAAGGAAGCAAAGTACGCACCATTCATCAGGCTTCTGTAGTTCAGAAAGGTGAAGAACTCATCTTTCAGTTCAAAGGTTCAGGTTTTTTGTATAATATGGTGAGGATCATCGTAGGTACATTGCTTGAAGTAGGGCATCACGAAAGAGAACCAGCAGATATTCCGTCTATTTTAGAGAAAGAGAATCGTGAATTCGCAGGAAATACGGCTCCTCCGCATGGACTTTTCTTATGGAAGGTTGATTATGAATAAGGGCGGATAATAAATTTTTTTTATAATAACAACGATTCCTGGTGTGTATTCTCTTGACATTAGTAATAAGAGTGTTATATTATATTCTATGGCATTTTATTTCTATACCACGATTAGCCCCGGAAACTAATCGTATTTGAGATAAATAAACGAAGCTTTGTAAAAATTAACAATTCAGGAGGGAAACCGACATGCGCACAACTTTCATGGCAAATGAAAACAACGTGGAACGTAAATGGTATGTTGTGGATGCTGCAGGGCAGACACTTGGCCGTTTATCAAGCGAAGTTGCTGCGATCCTTCGCGGTAAAAATAAACCAACGTACACTCCCCATGTTGACACAGGTGATCATGTAATCATCATCAACGCAGGAGAGATTCAATTGACTGGTAACAAAATCAATGACAAGATCTACTATCGTCATTCAAACCACCCAGGTGGCTTGAAAGCCCGTTCAGCTAACGAAATGCGCACGAAATACCCAGAGCAAATGCTAGAACTTGCTGTTAAAGGTATGCTGCCAAAAGGAAGCCTTGGACGTAAGATGGGTAAGAAACTTCATGTTTATGCTGGTAACGAACACAAGCATGAAGCACAACAACCAGAAGTTTACGAACTTCGCGGATAATAAAAGGAGGTAATCAAGAGTGGCACAAGTACAATACTCCGGTACTGGACGTCGTAAGAAATCAACTGCTCGTGTACGTCTTGTTCCAGGAACTGGTCGTGTAGTAGTCAACAAACGTGATGCTGAAGACTTCTTTCCATATGAAACTCTTCGCATGATTCTGAAACAGCCTTTAGCTGTTACAGAAACAGAAGGTAACTATGATGTTTATGTAAACGTAGACGGTGGAGGATTCACTGGACAAGCTGGTGCAATCCGTCACGGTATCGCTCGTGCTTTGTTAGAAGCAGATCCAGAATACCGTACACCACTAAAACGCGCAGGATTGCTAACGCGTGACGCACGTATGAAAGAGCGTAAGAAATACGGTCTTAAAGGTGCTCGTCGTGCTCCACAGTTCTCCAAGCGTTAAGATATCAACATTTCAAAGGCTCTCAACCATTTTGGTTGGGGGTCTTTTTTTATTAATTATTAATATGTCCTAGCAACTAATTCGATAGGACCCTTACAATTATGTTCTTGTTATGAGGTGGCTAAATATGTAGAGAGAAAAACGTAATGAAGTGCTTTTCTCTCATTCTTCATTACTCTATTTCCTGGGGTGGTTCGTTGGGTTCGATATTACCTTCTAATTCAAAATCTTCTAGCCCCATATTAAAGTCTTCACCAGAAGCAGTAAATCCGACTGGAGCCACAGGTGAGATAATGTCTGTTTCTTCTCCCCAGGGCTGCTCAAAAACAAATCGATTGATAAGCACTTGGATCTGCCCCGGTTCTGGAGAAGTATCGCCGCCGGAACTGTAATCCACATACACAGCAAGCCAACCTGGGTTAGGGTTGGTTACATCATTCTCCTCAATAAGAATTGACTCTACCTCAGGAAATTCAAAAGGTAGGAAGACGATAGAGTTACCTCCTCGATCCTCATGATCGAATTCGTTCTCTCGAACCAAAATAGAGACATCTTCATAGTTTCTCGTGTCGAATAAGGCAAGCTGAGTATGTCGTTCCACCCTGTTCCTTTCGAGCCTCAATGTTCCTGCAAATCGGTCTTCTTCTAAGGCTCTTGCAAACGTGACTGTGCCACGGCTTAAATCACCGCCTCGAAAAGTATTGTCCTCAATGGCAGTTTCTCCTAAGGCCCCTTGAATCTCTAAAGATTCTTCATCTCCCGTATGAATGATAATGTTTCGTTCAAATATAAGGTCCTTTCCCTTTATACGGGCGGTTCGTTTTCCACCTTCGAGAATCGAATCACGGATGGCTATCCCTTCGTAATAATCTCCTGGTACTCGTTGAGGAATTTCTAGTAAGGTTTCCTCCTCCGCACCTTCGTCTGTTGTTCTGAAGAGAGAAAGCCTTTCTACAGTAATATTATCAGCGCGTAGTCTTAAGGCAGCGGCGTCAGGGAGGGTATCAGGGAAGGTTATTCTGGTCTGTTCCGCAGAGCTTCCACGAAGTGTTAAAGACTTATCAATGACTAGAGAAGTATCCTGAGGATAAGCTCCTGACGAAATGAGTAATGTGTCGCCCGAATTTGCATCTTCAACTGCGACATCAATAAAATCATAAAAGGTCCCTTGGTCCACGTTAAAGATGCGACCTGTAATGGCAGTTCTTGCAATCGCTAGCGTAGTATGAATTCCATCCTGAATCCAATCGTAAACTTTAGCTGCACGCATACATAGTTTTTCCCCTTGCTGTACAACTATAAGTGGGTTTGAAGAGAGGGGTGGATAGCTGGTGTGGTTCTCTACTACTCCACGACCGAACATTGCCGGGCATTGCGGGGGGAGAACTGGAGATGGGCAGGAATTTTCGATTTGCTGTGCTCTGGGATTACAGAAGACAGCATCCACGTCTAACGTTACTGTAGTAGACGACTTTACATCTAAACATAAGTCGATTACTACATTAACTTCTGAAGCGGTAACCGTACAAATCTCGCACGAGTATTCAATAACCTGGCAGTCGATGGCTGTTCCTTGAGGAGCGCATAAGTAATAACGGTCGCAAATACTAAATTCAACAGACACCGTAGTTTCGTCTTCAAAAGTAACCATCGCGGTTCCGGTGACCTGTAGATTGACTCGTTGGAGTGTAACGGTACTATCGTTGGGAAGGGTAAAGACTCTTTCTTGACGCCCGCCTCGCTGGGGGACTTCCCTATAAGTTAAATTCGTAATCATGCATGATATATTGTCCTCCGCTTGCTGGATTTGAGTTGCTTTGATTTTCATATTGTACCTCCTTTTCCAATACAAGCATCTGTTTTCAGATATAGTATTTATATGCGATCCAGCTATGGTTAGGGAGGCGATAATGTAAAATAGGCAGAACGCCAATATGTAAGGATTCGTTAACTATTATGAAAAATGACTATAAAAAACAGATCCATGTATTTAAAATTGTGAAGGTCGTTAGTGAATGGGCTATTGTTCCTTTTCTATTCTTTTTCAGAGATTGTTTATACGTGTGCAGGTCCACAAATGAAAATAGGAAATTCGCCAATGATATCGATAAAGCAAGTGAATCCAGCAAGTCTCACAGAGCGTAACCGAACTGCTGTATGAAGGGGTTACATAGACCAGCTATCACTTGTTCATATTCTTCACTCTTGTCCCATATAGTGAATTAGGGAGTTTAAGGAGTGTGGAAGAATGATCCGTAAAATGAAGACCACCTTATGGTTAGTGGGAATAATTATACTTGTTTGCCTTGTATCTTATCCACTGCAGGAAGCAAAAGATGCCTGGACACTGTGGTCATCTCCTCTATCTGGAAAGATTATTGTGCTTGATCCGGGACATGGAGGGGCTGATGGTGGAGCAGAAGGAACGGATGGTACACAGGAGAAAGACATCACCCTGCGTATGAGTGAATACTTGCGTGACTATCTACAGGAAGCAGGAGCACTTGTGTATTTAACCAGAAATGAAGATAAGGATCTGGCTTCTGAAAATGCCGGGAGTTTATCCAGGCGGAAATCAGAAGATATTCGTAACCGAGTTCAGTACATTAAAGAAAAAGAAGCGGACTTTTATTTAAGCATTCATTTAAACGCTATTCCATCTCCTAAATGGAGAGGAGCTCAGACTTTCTTTAATTCAAACAATCCCCAAAGTGAACACCTGGCTAAATTCATTCAATCTGAAATTAGAACGAATCTTGAAAACACTGACCGGCAGGCCATGGATTTGACCTCCATTTATCTGCTTAAGCATGTAGAGGCTCCGGGGGCACTTGTGGAAGCGGGATTTCTCTCGAACGGAGAAGAGCGGGAGCTGCTAAAATCGGAGGAATATCAAAGAAAGATGGCTGCCTCCATTTATCAGGGGGTACTTCGGTATGTGACCGAGAGAGAATATCCTTCTGAAAATGGATTGTAAGCAAATTACTTAGAAAGCGTTTCAGATATGTTATACTAGCATTATTGAACATTTCTAAGGATGGTGAACGGCTTTGTTAACACAAGAAAAAGTACTCGAAATCCTTCATCCAATCGAAGATCCGTTTTTACATAAAACGTTAGAAGAAACCGGTGGGATTGAAGATATATCAATTAAAGAAGAAAAAAACCATGTAAGTGTTAAAGTCTTGATTGCAAAGACAAACACGGCAGAACAAATGGAACTTCAACAGACTATAGTGAATGCACTGAAAAGCGGCGGGGCAGCTACTGTAGGGCTTCGATTTGATCAGCTTCCAGAAGATGTGATTAATAAATTTCAGCCGGAAGCGGAAAGTCAGCAGGAAGAATCTTTACTTGATGGTGGCTCCAATACAAAATTCCTTACCATTGCCAGCGGTAAAGGCGGCGTTGGTAAATCAACAGTTACGGTCAACTTGGCAGTAGCACTTACGCGGTTAGGTAAAAAAGTAGGAATCATTGACGCTGATATCTATGGCTTCAGTGTACCGGATATGATGGGTGTGGAAGAGCGCCCGGTTGTACGCGGGGAAAAGATTATCCCTGTTGAGCGATTCGGAGTAAAAGTCGTTTCCATGGGTTTCTTTGTGGAAGATAACTCCCCAATTATTTGGAGGGGCCCTATGCTTGGTAAGATGCTGACAAGCTTCTTTAAAGAAGTGGAATGGGGCGATCTTGACTATCTACTTCTTGATTTACCACCAGGAACAGGGGACGTAGCTTTGGATGTTCATTCCATGCTTCCTTCGTCTAAAGAAATTATTGTGACGACTCCTCACCCGACTGCTGCCTTTGTAGCTGCACGCGCTGGGCAGATGGCTTTGAAGACAGAGCATGAAATCCTGGGAGTTATCGAGAACATGGCTTACTTTGAAAGTAAGGAAACCGGAAATAAAGAATTTGTCTTTGGACGCGGAGGAGGAACGAAGCTTGCTGAAACACTGCAAACCGGCGTGCTCGGTCATATTCCTCTACAGCAGCCGTACGAAGATGAAGATGTGTTCGCTCCTTCCGTTTATCAATCCGATCACCCAATCGGGTTAAGCTACCGGAATATTGCGGCTAAAATTATTGATAAGTATTAAATAATAAATCACGCGTTTCCCTTAAATAAAGGGAAACGCGTGATTTTTACTGTGAAGATCCGCTGCCCTGTTCCTGGCCACCGCTGCCGGATTGTTCTCCACTTCCACCTTGCTGGTCTTCTCCTCCGGAAGAGGAAGAACCTTCACCGGTTTTCATTTTTTCTGCAGCCTTTAACATCGTTTCACTCATCTTGGCTTGAACCACAGGACTATTTAATGTCTCCTGTATTGTCTTCTCAAGATGTTCACGGAACTTCTGCCCCTGCATAACCGTAACCATTTGCTCCATCATTTCAGGATTTTTATATATCTCAATTAAGAGCTTCTGGTACTCAGGGTCTTTCATTAAACCTTTCAATAGATCCTTTTCTTGTTCTTCCAAGGTTTTGCTGAAACCTTGTACGAAAGAAGGATCAGCAAACAGCTTACTCCAAAACTCTTTCCCTTTATCAGAAACTAAGGTGTCACTGACCGATTGGGCCACGACTTCGGATTCAAGAGTCATGGATTGCTGCATTTTTTCATCAGAGAGAACTTCCGTGAGGGCTTCTTTGCCTTCATCGGTTTTCAATATATCCACAATCATTTTTTTCGTTGTATCATAATCCGCCTGTTGGCTTGCTCCTGAGCTGCCGTTACAAGCTGCCAGGAAAACAAGAATGATGACGGGACATAAAAAGCGAATTTTGGACATGATAGGATGTCCCCTTTCTTTCGTTCTCCTTAGTCTTACTATTCGCGTTTCGACAAATTTTATACGGCAGGAGGAAAAAAGCCGCGCTTCATGATAAAATACGTAAGAAAATCTTTTTGTATTTAGGGGGAACACGCGTGAATAGTCGTAAATGGGTGAGGTTATTTTTAACGACGCTGCTGCTTGGCGGAGTTTTAACCCTCGTAACCAGTTTTATATTTAAACAAAATTCTTATGCCGAAGTTCTTCAGCCATTTCAATTATTTGAATTAGTGGGTTTGTTATTATTCTTTTCCGGTCTTGGATTTATATTCAGCGTCATTAGTCAAATGGGCTTCTTTGCTTATCTAACGGTTAATCAGTTTGGAAAAGGCTTATTCAGATCTTTTTGGCCTGCACTGCAGTTATTTTTAATTGCCTTTACATTATTTGATCTCGTTTATTTCCGTTATCAAGCGTCTGAGGAAGGTTCAATAGGAGTTTATTTACTAACAGCGCTTGCACTCTTAGCTATATCCCTAGTGATAGCCTTCATAAAGGCGAAGGAAACGAAGTCTCATGCTTTTATTCCAGCTCTGTTTTTTATGGTGGTTGTTACCACAGTAGAATGGGTTCCTGCTTTGAGAGCACAGGGAAGTGACTATATATGGATGATGATTATTCCACTGCTTGCTTGTAATGCTTATCAGCTTCTGCTTCTTCACCGCCTGACAAATAACCAGGAAAACGCTGCTTAAATTAATCAGCCACTGTGGATTCACAGTGGCTGATTTTTAATTAATTTGAGTAGTTTCTGCTTCTCCGCCGCTTACCAGTTCGGATATGCTGACAAATTTTAATCCTTTTTGCTTCAACCCAGGTAGAATGACTTCCAAAGCTTTTGGTGTCTGCTTAACAGAATCTGAAGCGTGTAATAAAATAATATCTCCTTTTTCACCCTCGTTTAAAACTTGATCAATAATGGCGTTTGTTCCAGGGTTTTCCCAATCTCTAGGGTTCAGACTCCACTGCACAGCCTGCATGCCTTGATTTTCAATCAGTTTCAGTACCTCTTTATCCATATGTCCATGAGGGGGACGGATCCATTTGATTTCTTCAAATCCTAGTTTTTCAAAAGTTTCCTGAGCTTTACTTAAATCCGATCGTACTTGTTCAGGTTTTAATTCTAAATAGCTTTCATATTCATATCCCATCATTCCTATTTCATGTTTTCCTTCCTGGATAGCTGTCACAATATCGGGGTGGCGTTCTGCCCACTCACCGCTAACAAAAAAAGTCGCCTGGGCCTGGTGAGATTCCAGCTGCTCTAAAATTTCATACACTTTGTCGCTTCCCCAGCTGATATTAAAAGTCAAAGCGACAAATGATACATCCTCACTCCCCTGGGTTAATGCTCGAGGTTCACCATTATTAGAAAAAACAGGAAGTTGGCTCCATTGACCTAACCAAAGAAATAACGCACAAAATAGTGCTAATGCTACTACAACGCCATATCGCTTTAACCGTTCCACTTTCCACGTATAAAAGCTCAAAGTATCTGCAACTCCTTCCTTCCAATATGTTCTATACATATGAAAAAAAGGACAACCTATGCTAAAAACAATGAATTTGGGGTAAAAATATATAAAGGTTGGTTATCAGGGAGGTTCTGGCTATGCACGGAATAATAATCAATGATCAAGAACAACGTGAGATGGAATATCTTTTAAAAAGAGAGATGGAAGAAATCACATTTGATTTAGGAGACCACCGAATAGATACAGGGATTAAAAGAGCAATGGAAGAACGGTATGATGTTTTATTTCAAATATTCCGGAGGTTTGGCTCTCGGAAGGAATGTCTGCAATACATGCCTAAAAAGAAAAAAGAAAACTAAGCTCATGCTAAAGTTCAGGGACTACCCTGGGCTTTTTAGTTTTCTTAAATTCCTATATATATAGGAGATTTTAAAAAAAGATAAAAAAATTCCTTAAAAGTATTGCATTCCATTTTTGATCCATGGTATATTATTAATCGTTGTCGGGAAAGGCGAGCGAATATAAAGCAAACCGAAAACGACACACAAAAAAATCATTTAAAAAAGTTGTTGACTTAAATGAGTCACAATGATATGATTATTAAGTCGCTGTTTTGAAGCGGCAAACGAAAACTTTTGATCTTTGAAAACTGAACGAACCAACCAGTACGTCAAGATATTCTTTCAATAAAGAAGGAATTAAAACAAGCACATTCGGTGTGCAAAGAGCTAATCAATCTCAACTTTTATGGAGAGTTTGATCCTGGCTCAGGACGAACGCTGGCGGCGTGCCTAATACATGCAAGTCGAGCGCGGGAAGCAAGCGGATCCCCTTCGGGGGTGAAGCTTGTGGAACGAGCGGCGGACGGGTGAGTAACACGTGGGCAACCTGCCTGTAAGACCGGAATAACCCCGGGAAACCGGGGCTAATGCCGGGTAACACCTACCTTCACCTGAAGGAAGGTTAAAAGATGGCTTCTCGCTATCACTTACAGATGGGCCCGCGGCGCATTAGCTAGTTGGTGAGGTAATAGCTCACCAAGGCGACGATGCGTAGCCGACCTGAGAGGGTGATCGGCCACACTGGGACTGAGACACGGCCCAGACTCCTACGGGAGGCAGCAGTAGGGAATCTTCCGCAATGGACGAAAGTCTGACGGAGCAACGCCGCGTGAACGATGAAGGTCTTCGGATCGTAAAGTTCTGTTGTTAGGGAAGAACAAGTACCGTGCGAACAGAGCGGTACCTTGACGGTACCTAACGAGGAAGCCCCGGCTAACTACGTGCCAGCAGCCGCGGTAATACGTAGGGGGCAAGCGTTGTCCGGAATTATTGGGCGTAAAGCGCGCGCAGGTGGTTCCTTAAGTCTGATGTGAAAGCCCACGGCTCAACCGTGGAGGGTCATTGGAAACTGGGGAACTTGAGGACAGAAGAGGAGAGTGGAATTCCACGTGTAGCGGTGAAATGCGTAGATATGTGGAGGAACACCAGTGGCGAAGGCGACTCTCTGGTCTGTTTCTGACGCTGAGGTGCGAAAGCGTGGGTAGCAAACAGGATTAGATACCCTGGTAGTCCACGCCGTAAACGATGAGTGCTAGGTGTTAGGGGGCTTCCACCCCTTAGTGCTGAAGTTAACGCATTAAGCACTCCGCCTGGGGAGTACGGCCGCAAGGCTGAAACTCAAAGGAATTGACGGGGGCCCGCACAAGCGGTGGAGCATGTGGTTTAATTCGAAGCAACGCGAAGAACCTTACCAGGTCTTGACATCCTTGGACCACCCTAGAGATAGGGTCTTCCCTTCGGGGACCAAGTGACAGGTGGTGCATGGTTGTCGTCAGCTCGTGTCGTGAGATGTTGGGTTAAGTCCCGCAACGAGCGCAACCCCTAATCTTAGTTGCCAGCATTCAGTTGGGCACTCTAAGGTGACTGCCGGTGACAAACCGGAGGAAGGCGGGGATGACGTCAAATCATCATGCCCCTTATGACCTGGGCTACACACGTGCTACAATGGATGGTACAAAGGGCAGCGAAGCCGCGAGGTGTAGCAAATCCCATAAAACCATTCTCAGTTCGGATTGCAGGCTGCAACTCGCCTGCATGAAGCCGGAATCGCTAGTAATCGCGGATCAGCATGCCGCGGTGAATACGTTCCCGGGCCTTGTACACACCGCCCGTCACACCACGAGAGTTGGCAACACCCGAAGTCGGTGAGGTAACCTTTATGGAGCCAGCCGCCGAAGGTGGGGCCAATGATTGGGGTGAAGTCGTAACAAGGTAGCCGTATCGGAAGGTGCGGCTGGATCACCTCCTTTCTAAGGAAACCGGAAAGGCGGAAACGACCGATGGTCGTGGAAGCTGGACCGGACGGAAGACGTACCTGGTTGGTTGTTCAGTTTTGAGAGATTAAACTATTTAAAATATTTAATCCTATAGTAATTGGATGGGCCTGTAGCTCAGTTGGTCAGAGCGCACGCCTGATAAGCGTGAGGTCGGTGGTTCAAGTCCACTCAGGCCCACCATTCAATTTTGGGGCCTTAGCTCAGCTGGGAGAGCGCCTGCTTTGCACGCAGGAGGTCAGCGGTTCGATCCCGCTAGGCTCCACCATTTAAATGAATGATTTAAACACAAAGTGTGATTTTGTGTTTTATATTCAACCCTAAATAATGGGTGTGAACCTTGAAAACTGGATAAGGAATCAATAGCGTTTTAGACGCTAGTGATGACAAGACATTCAACAGAAACATCGAACGAAACAACGTCTTTTCACGACGATAGTTAAGTGAATAAGGGCGCACGGTGGATGCCTTGGTACTAGGAGCCGATGAAGGACGGGACTAACACCGATATGCTCCGGCGAGCCGTAAGTAGGCTTTGACCCGGAGATTTCCGAATGGGGAAACCCGCTGTTCGTAATGGGACAGCATCCAATACTGAATACATAGGTATCGGACGGCACACCCGGGGAACTGAAACATCTCAGTACCCGGAGGAAGAGAAAGCAAATGCGATTTCCCAAGTAGCGGCGAGCGAAACGGAAACAGCCCAAACCAGAAAGCTTGCTTTCTGGGGTTGTAGGACACTCCATTGGAGTTATCAAGAAGGAAGGTAGATGAATCGGCCTGGAACGGTCAGCCAGAGCAGGTAACAGCCCTGTAGTCGAAACCTTTCTTCCTCCGGAGTGGATCCTGAGTACGGCGGAACACGAGGAATTCCGTCGGAATCCGGGAGGACCATCTCCCAAGGCTAAATACTCCCTAGTAACCGATAGTGAACCAGTACCGTGAGGGAAAGGTGAAAAGCACCCCGGAAGGGGAGTGAAAGAGAACCTGAAACCGTGTGCCTACAAGTAGTCGGAGCCCGTTAATGGGTGACGGCGTGCCTCTTGTAGAATGAACCGGCGAGTTACGACCGTATGCGAGGTTAAGCATAAGAAGCGGAGCCGCAGCGAAAGCGAGTCTGAATAGGGCGCGTGAGTATGCGGTCGTAGACCCGAAACCGTGTGATCTACCCATGTCCAGGATGAAGGTCAGGTAACACTGACTGGAGGTCCGAACCCACGTAAGTTGAAAATTACGGGGATGAGGTGTGGGTAGGGGTGAAATGCCAATCGAACACGGAGATAGCTGGTTCTCTCCGAAATAGCTTTAGGGCTAGCCTCAGAATAGAAAGTCATGGAGGTAGAGCACTGATTGGACGAGGGGCCCCTATCGGGTTACCGAATTCAGTCAAACTCCGAATGCCATAGACTTTGTTCTGGGAGTCAGACCGTGGGTGATAAGGTTCATGGTCGAAAGGGAAACAGCCCAGACCGCCAGCTAAGGTCCCAAAGTGTGTGTTAAGTGGAAAAGGATGTGGAGTTGCTTAGACAACCAGGATGTTGGCTTAGAAGCAGCCATCATTCAAAGAGTGCGTAATAGCTCACTGGTCGAGTGACTCTGCGCCGAAAATATACCGGGGCTAAACACACCACCGAAGCTGCGGATTGATCTTACGATCAGTGGTAGGAGAGCGTTCTAAGGGCCGTGAAGTCAGACCGTAAGGACTGGTGGAGCGCTTAGAAGTGAGAATGCCGGTATGAGTAGCGAAAAAAGAGTGAGAATCTCTTTCACCGAAAGCCTAAGGGTTCCTGAGGAAGGCTCGTCCTCTCAGGGTTAGTCGGGACCTAAGCCGAGGCCGAAAGGCGTAGGCGATGGACAACAGGTTGATATTCCTGTACCACCTCCTTTCCGTTTGAACGACGGGGGGACGCAGGAGGATAAGGAGAGCGCGCCATTGGATGAGCGCGTCCAAGCAGTGAGACGGTCGGATAGGCAAATCCGTCCGGCAACGTCAAGCTGTGATGGGGAGGGAACTAAAGTACCGAAGCTCCTGAGTTCACACTGCCAAGAAAATCCTCTAGTGAGGAAAGAGGTGCCCGTACCGCAAACCAACACAGGTAGGCGAGGAGAGGATCCTAAGGTGAGCGGGAGAACTCTCGTTAAGGAACTCGGCAAAATGACCCCGTAACTTCGGGAGAAGGGGTGCTCCTCTGCCGAGGAGCCGCAGTGAAAAGGCCCAAGCGACTGTTTACCAAAAACACAGGTCTCTGCGAAGCCGTAAGGCGAAGTATAGGGGCTGACACCTGCCCGGTGCTGGAAGGTTAAGGGGATGCGTTAGCCGTAAGGCGAAGCGTTGAACCGAAGCCCCAGTAAACGGCGGCCGTAACTATAACGGTCCTAAGGTAGCGAAATTCCTTGTCGGGTAAGTTCCGACCCGCACGAAAGGTGCAACGACTTGGGCACTGTCTCAACGAGAGACCCGGTGAAATTATACGATGTGTGAAGATGCACATTACCCGCGACAGGACGGAAAGACCCCGTGGAGCTTTACTGTAGCCTGATATTGAATGTTGGTACAGCTTGTACAGGATAGGTAGGAGCCTTAGAAGCCGGAGCGCTAGCTTCGGTGGAGGCGCTGGTGGGATACTACCCTGGCTGTACGGACATTCTAACCCAGGACCGTTATCCGGTCCGGAGACAGTGTCAGGTGGGCAGTTTGACTGGGGCGGTCGCCTCCTAAAGAGTAACGGAGGCGCCCA
Organism: Halobacillus halophilus DSM 2266; assembly: GCF_000284515.1. Classification (GTDB taxonomy): domain Bacteria; phylum Bacillota; class Bacilli; order Bacillales; family Halobacillaceae; genus Halobacillus; species Halobacillus halophilus. The sequence goes on from NC_017668.1 coordinate 174,590, forward strand.
AAGGTTCCCTCAGAATGGTTGGAAATCATTCGCAGAGTGTAAAGGCACAAGGGAGCTTGACTGCGAGACCTACAAGTCGAGCAGGGACGAAAGTCGGGCTTAGTGATCCGGCGGTACCGCATGGAAGGGCCGTCGCTCAACGGATAAAAGCTACCCCGGGGATAACAGGCTTATCTCCCCCAAGAGTCCACATCGACGGGGAGGTTTGGCACCTCGATGTCGGCTCATCGCATCCTGGGGCTGTAGTCGGTCCCAAGGGTTGGGCTGTTCGCCCATTAAAGCGGTACGCGAGCTGGGTTCAGAACGTCGTGAGACAGTTCGGTCCCTATCCGTCGTGGGCGTTGGAAATTTGAAAGGAGCTGTCCTTAGTACGAGAGGACCGGGATGGACACACCGCTGGTGTACCAGTTGTTCCGCCAGGAGCATCGCTGGGTAGCTACGTGTGGTCGGGATAAGTGCTGAAAGCATCTAAGCATGAAGCCCCCCTTGAGATGAGATTTCCCCTTACGCCAAGTAAGTAAGATCCCTCAGAGACGATGAGGTTGATAGGTCCGAGGTGGAAGCGTGGTGACACGTGGAGCTGACGGATACTAATGGATCGATGACTTATCTATCCTTTAAAAAAGAAGTCGGAAGAGACGTTCGCTCGTCCGATGGTTGAATGATTGCCTTATCCAGTTTTGAGGGTTTACCTCAAACTGTATATGATGTGGTGGTGAAGGCGAAGAGGTCACACCTGTTCCCATGCCGAACACAGAAGTTAAGCTCTTCAGCGCCGATGGTAGTCGGGTCGATCCCCGTGAGAGTAGGACGCCGCCACGTCATTTCCCTTATACTTAGCATTTCGAAGCTTTATATTATTCCAACGTAGCTCAGTGGTAGAGCAATCGGCTGTTAACCGATTGGTCGTAGGTTCGAATCCTACCGTTGGAGCCACTTGCTTCCATAGCTCAGTGGTAGAGCACTTCCATGGTAAGGAAGGGGTCGCCGGTTCAAATCCGGCTGGAAGCTCTCAGAAGTAATCGTAAGAAGGCCCGTTGGTCAAGTGGTTAAGACACCGCCCTTTCACGGCGGTATCACGGGTTCGAATCCCGTACGGGTCACCAATTGATGGAGGATTAGCTCAGCTGGGAGAGCACTTGCCTTACAAGCAAGGGGTCGCAGGTTCGATCCCTGCATCCTCCACCATTCTAATTTCATAATTAGCCGGCCTAGCTCAACTGGCAGAGCAACTGATTTGTAATCAGTAGGTTGGGGGTTCAAGTCCTCTGGCCGGCACCATTAAATGTTTTTTGACTAACGTGGAGGGATAGCGAAGTTGGCCAAACGCGGCGGACTGTAAATCCGCTCCCATCGGGTTCGTAGGTTCGAGTCCTACTCCCTCCACCATTTATTTTAGTTGTTAGAGCATGGTCGATTGCTGATAGTACATAGATCAGCATATTTTTATGAGAAAATATATTTTTATGTATATTATTAAATTAAATGACCATACTAACATTGTACTCGTTGGGCCATAGCCAAGCGGTAAGGCAACGGTTTTTGGTACCGTCATGCGCTGGTTCGAATCCAGCTGGCCCAGCCATTTAATTCCTTCATTAATTGACGGGATTTTTTATTTTCTATACATAAGCTCTATGTTTGTAGTTTATAAGCAGCATAAGCAGGGATATGGACAAATAAATTGGTTTGCAAGCTATTAACTAAAATGATAGTAAAAACCTCATTCTAAATTGGGAGCCATTAGCTCAGTTGGTAGAGCAAGCCAACTTCTTGAATGGCCATCTTCGCAGGCTTGCGAGGAGTGAGACTTCTTAGGATAAACTTGCAACACGACGAGCATCTTTCGAACTCGTAAGGAGATCTTAATTAACATTGGGAGCCATTAGCTCAGTTGGTAGAGCATCTGACTTTTAATCAGAGGGTCGAAGGTTCGAATCCTTCATGGCTCATTCTTTCAATCCGTTCATTTTGTGACCGTTCTACTTATGCGGGAGTAGTTCAGTGGTAGAACACCACCTTGCCAAGGTGGGGGTCGCGGGTTCGAATCCCGTCTCCCGCTCCATATGGGGCCTTAGCTCAGCTGGGAGAGCGCCTGCTTTGCACGCAGGAGGTCAGCGGTTCGATCCCGCTAGGCTCCACTTTAATGAATATGAATCAATTACAAAACTGACATCTTTAATAGATGTCAGTTTTTTTCTGTTTCTGCCAATATTCGCACGCTGAGTAAGTATTCATGCAATACTCACTCTTTCATGATGCCTATAGCCGCATATATATACACTAAGATGTCTAGTTGAGTCATTTATCAAAAAAAGGATACAATTAGAGTAGTGAATAAAGGAGGAAAATAAATGAATAAACAAATTTCCGTTATCGGGGTACCAATGGATTTGGGCCAAATGAGAAGAGGCGTCGATATGGGGCCGAGCGCGATTCGATATGCAGGTATGACAGAGCGCTTAGAAAAATTAAAATATGATATAGAAGATTTGGGAGATATTGATATTCCTTTACCTCCGAAAACTGGAAGCGAGAAACTTGATAATTTAAGAAACTTGAATGAAATTTCTGAAGGAAGCCAAAGTTTAGCCAAAGAAGTAGATAAAGTTGTAGAAGAAGGACGCTTTCCGCTGGTACTGGGCGGAGATCACAGTATAGCTATGGGAACTTTAGCTGGCATAGCCAAACATTATGAGAATTTAGGAGTTATTTGGTATGACGCGCATGGTGATTTAAATACGGCTGATAGTTCACCTTCCGGTAATATTCATGGTATGCCTTTAGCTGTAAGCCTGGGAATCGGGCATGAGAAGCTTACAAGTATCCATGGTTATGAACCTAAAATTAAGCCTGAAAATGTTGTCATTGTGGGGGCGCGTTCATTAGATGAAGGTGAGCGTGAACTCATTAAGGAACATGGAATTAAAGTTTATACCATGCACGAGGTGGACCGTATGGGCATGACCAAAGTAATGGAAGAAAGTGTAGAATACTTAAAAGGGCGTACGGATGGTGTTCACTTAAGTCTTGATCTAGATGGATTGGATCCTCACGAAGCACCTGGAGTCGGTACACCTGTCATTGGTGGACTAAGCTATCGAGAAAGTCATTTAGCTATGGAGATGCTTTATCAGTCGGAAATGATTACTTCTGCGGAGTTTGTGGAAGTTAACCCGATTTTAGATGAAAAAAATAAGACCGCAAGTGTCGCAGTCGGTTTGATGGGGTCTTTATTTGGAGAAAGTTTAAAATAAATATTTTTATTTTCAGCAATCTGCCTCAGGCAGGTTGCTGTTCTTTTTGTTTAAGGTTTTCATATTCGTTCATAAGTTCGTCCAAACGAATACTCATCTGCAGGACCTCTTTAGATGTTAATGAGTTCTTTCTTGCTGCTCTGCTCATTTCTTCGCGGCACATTTCAATTTCATTAATTAAAAATATTTCCTGTTCCATGTAACATTCCTCCTATGTAAGTTTTTACATTTACTCTCTTATAACCCATACTAATAGAAGTTAAACTTATAAAAAGATATATTTTTATATAATTTTTGAAACTTAGCACTGAGGTCATCCGTAAAGGATATCGACCGCAAGTAAAGCGGAGGTATAGCAGATGGAAACCATGATTAAACAGAAAATTAAAGAAGTGAAAAAAGGAGACCAATCAGCGTTTGAGGATATCGTATCTTTTTACCAGACCAAAGTGTACCATATTTGTTTACGTATGATTGGAAACGCCTATGAAGCTGAAGATCTTGCACAAGAAGCCTTTATCCGTGCTTATACGAATATCCATACGTTCGATGAGAAAAGGAAATTTTCAACTTGGTTATATAGAATTGCAACCAATTTGACAATCGACCGAATCCGTAAAAAGAAACCGGATTACCACCTCGACGCGGAGGTCAGAGGGACGGATGGACTGGATATGTATTCTCAATTGGCAGCTGACCAGGCTTTGCCGGAAGAAGAGGTAGAAAGCCTTGAACTTCAGAGTTATATCCATAAGGAAATACTGGCCTTGCCGCCTAAGTACCGTAGTGTCATCGTATTACGTTATTTAGACGAGCTGGCACTTCAGGAAATAGCAGAAGTGCTGGACATCCCTGTAGGTACAGTAAAGACCAGGGTGCACCGCGGCAGGGAAGCATTGCGCAAAAGGCTTCGACATGTGTAAAGGAGTTGAGGGAATGAATTGCAAAAAAGAGGCTATATCACTCATGCATAAATATTTGGATGGGGAGCTAAAGAGAGAAGAAGAGAGACGACTGCGTAACCATCTGCAAACCTGTCCGTCCTGTCAAAACCATTTTCATGAATTAAAGCGTTCGATTACGCTGATAAAAAATACAGGTCCCGCTTCGGCACCGAGTAATTTTACTGCAAACGTAATGAGCAGTCTTCCCAAAGAGAAAAAGCGGAAAAACTATATTCGAACCATGCAGCGTCATCCAATTTTGACAGCTGCAGCGGTATTTTTCATTCTTATGTTCAGTGGTATTTTTTCCGCTTGGAATCAGGATCACCATGTAACCGTATCTAAACAAGAAAACCTGGAAATCAGGGATAATACCGTAATCGTACCTGAAGGTGTAACGATTAACGATGATCTGGTCGTACGGAATGGGGATTTGAAAATTCTTGGAAGAATTAATGGTGATGTTACCATCATTAATGGAGATATTATAAATGGAAAGCCAAAGGGTGATATCGAAAATAATTTAGATTCATCCACCCTCCGTGCCTATACGGGAGAATTGACTGAGGTCAATCAAATTTATGAGTGGGTATGGTACCAAACGAAACATATAGTTTCTGAGCTCTTTTCGTTTGAAGCAGATCAGGAGGAGTAAAAACCAGGGTGAATTTTACACCCTGGTTTTTTATACTAAATTGTTCGTTTGAATTGAATAATGGTTCTCATATTCCGATAAATAGAAGTGTGATATAATAATATAGGTGAATTTTTTTCTAAAAATTGCTTGATTTTAAAATTAAAAGGAAGTGTAGGCATGCTTGATGGGGGATTTGATGTATTAGATTATTTCTTAATTACGGTTGATATCGCCCTTGTCTGGTTTGTTGTATATAAATTAATCATGCTAATCCAGGGGACGAAAGCTGTACAGCTGCTAAAAGGTATATTCGTTATTCTGGGTATATGGTTATTGAGTAATTTATTTGGACTTACCACGTTAAGGTGGTTAATGTCCCAGGCCATTACATGGGGTTTTCTTGCTATTATTATTCTTTTCCAGCCTGAACTCAGGCGTGCGTTAGAGCAATTGGGAAGAGGGAGCTTCTTCAGTAGAAACACCTCCGAAGAGGATACAACTGAAAAATCAATACAGGCTATAATCAAATCATGTAATTATATGGCTAAACGCCGTATAGGAGCCCTTATAACAATTGAAAGGGACACGGGAATGGGAGACTACGTTGAAACGGGAATTCGCGTTGGCGGCCACCTTTCAAATGAGTTATTGACCAATATATTTATCCCTAACACTCCGCTTCATGATGGGGCCGTAATACTTAAAAATGATGAGATTGTCGCAGCTGCCTGCTATTTGCCGTTGTCTGAAAGTCCTTTTATATCGAAGGAACTTGGGACAAGACACCGGGCAGCAATGGGAATCAGTGAGGTTACTGATGCATTGACCATTGTGGTATCAGAAGAAACGGGAGCCATTTCATGTACGAAAAACGGAGAACTTCATAGAAACCTGGATCAAGAAAAACTGGAAGAAATCCTCCGCACAGAACTGGATTACTCCGCTGCAGTGAAAACCTGGAACTGGAGGGGGAAAAAGAATGGATAATTGGCTGAAAAGTGTATGGTTTATCCGAATTATTTCCTTGATTCTGGCAGGTTTACTATGGATTACAGTCAATGTTGATAATAATATGGACTCTGATTCGTTGTTCTTTAATGAAAATTCTTCGGATATGGAGACTATGGACAATATTCCACTGGAAATCAGATTTGACAGTGAAGAATATGTAGTAAGTGGATTGCCTCAGGAGGTTTCTGTAACAGTCGAAGGTCAGGCGAGTGTAGTTACTCCGGTAGTACGCCAGAAAAACTTCACGGTCTTTGTAGATTTAAACGGATTAGGTCCTGGAGTACATGAAGTTTCTCTTCAGCATTCAGGGATATCGAATCAGCTGTCTGTTTCTCTCAAACCTAAAACAATCGAAGTTACTATTGAAGAAAAAGTCAGTGAGGATTTCGAAGTGAAGGTTGATTACCTGAATGAGAGCAGACTGGGCAGTGAGCTCGTTTTAGAAGAACCAACGGTACAACCAGAAATGGCAACCATTACGGGATCATCTTCTGTGGTAGATCGAGTGGCATCTGTGAAAGCTGTAGTCGATGTTGGATCAGCTCAGAGTTCACTTGAAGATGTGGAAGCACCCGTGAAAGTATATGATGAGCAAGGCAACGAACTGAACGTGCTGGTCGATCCTACAACGGTTATAGTAAATGTTCCACTATCCAAAAGGAAAAAAGAAGTGCCTGTGCAGGTTACACCAAAAGGTGGTGCTCCTGAAGGGGTGGTGGTCAATTCAGTAACTACTTCTACAGAAACAGTTACGTTGTACGGTCCAGAAGATGTCCTGGCGGTTATCAATAAACTGGAGGAAATCCCTGTAGATATAACGGAAGTTACGGAAGACCAGACCCAGGAAGTGGAAATTCCGGTTCCAAACGGGGTTACCTCTGTGGAACCAGAAAAGCTTGAAGTTGAAATAGATGTGGAAGATTGAAATGACAATGACCCACAATAAAAGTTTTCGCGGAATCGTTTAATCATAGCACAGATTAATCAAGGTTCTTTCCTGCGATTACAATAAATCCAGCTAAATAACAAACAGTTTCACTTTAGAAAGAGAGGTTTTATTTATGGGAAAATATTTTGGTACAGACGGGGTCCGTGGGGTTGCTAATAAAGAACTGACCCCGGAACTTGCATTTAAACTCGGCAGATATGGTGGTTACGTGCTAACAAAAGAGGTTACGAAGCCTAAAATCCTTATCGGGCGTGATACGCGAATATCCGGTGAAATGCTTGAAGGCGCTCTAGCTGCTGGTTTGTTATCCATTGGTGCTGAAGTTATGCGCCTGGGAGTCATTTCTACTCCGGGGGTAGCTTTTTTGACGAAAGCTCTTCAGGCAGAAGCGGGAATTATGATTTCTGCTTCTCATAATCCCGTAGAGGATAATGGGATCAAGTTCTTTGGACCTGATGGTTTCAAATTAACAGAAGCTCAAGAACAAGAAATCGAAGAGCTGATTGATGGAGAGACAGATACACTTCCACGTCCATCGGGCTCGGATCTAGGACAAATTAATGACTATTTCGAAGGTGGACAAAAATACTTACAGCATCTTAAGCAGACAGTGGATTATGATTTTGATGGACTGCATATCGCATTAGACTGCGCACACGGTTCTACATCTTCACTTGCTTCTCGTTTATTTGCTGATTTAGAAGCTGATATCTCATCTATTGGAGCATCACCAGATGGCTTGAATATCAACGAAGGTGTTGGTTCCACCCATCCTGAAAAACTGCAGGAACTGGTTAAGGAAAAAAGAGCGGACATTGGTCTTGCTTTTGACGGAGATGGAGACCGCTTAATTGCAGTGGATGAAAAAGGTAATATCGTTGATGGTGACCGCATTATGTATATTTGTGCTCAGTACATGAATGATAATGGCACGCTTGCTCATTCGACGGTCGTTTCAACGGTGATGAGTAATCTGGGTTTCTATAAGGCGTTAGAATCCAAAGGCATGAAAAGTGATAAAACCGCGGTGGGCGACCGTTACGTAATGGAAGAAATGCGCCGCGGCGGCTATAACCTGGGCGGTGAACAATCTGGCCATATTATTTTCCTCGATCATAATACAACTGGCGACGGGCTGCTTTCTGCACTCCAGCTAGTCAATGTTATGAAAGAAACCGGCAAGCCTTTGTCAGAGCTTGCCGGTGCAATGGAGAAATTTCCACAAGTGCTTAAGAATGTAAGAGTCATTGATAAAAATAGAGTACAGACTCATCCTCGTGTTCAAGAAGCCATTCAGGCAGTAGAAGAAGAAATGGGAGACAGCGGACGGGTGCTGGTCCGTCCTTCAGGTACTGAACCGCTTGTACGAATTATGGTCGAAGCACCAACTGAAGAACAATGTGAAACCTACGTGAATAAAGTAGTTCAAGTAGTAGAAGAAGAACTGGGTATGAAAGAAGAATAAAGACAAGACGCAGGGTGCACGGACGTGCATCCTGTGCATATTATATAGCGTGGTTTTCAAGACCCTCATAATAAAGATTGACCTGCAAATAAAGGTTCAGGTAAAATAAAAGTTGGCCTAAAAAAATAAGTTTACCGCAGTATTGTTTTGGTAATGCAAGTTAAGGGCCGTATTCAAGCATAGAAAAGGAGAGAAGAAGTAAATTTATTGAAAAGCGCCAGGACTGTTTGCTGAAGCAGCAGCACAGTTGACGAGGAGGAGGTTCATCGAACGTTCGGCGGATGCCTCCCAGTTGCCGCACTCAACTGGAAGTTCAAAGGTTAAACCAAAGAGGCGACTCTTTGCTCAAATCCTTTGAACAAAGTGATTAAAAAATACAGAAATGCAACGGGAGAGGGGCAGCGAATCAGCCCCTGAAATAGATCGATATGGATGCTTATTCGTTGCCCTTACTCCATAATTTGAGGAGGACAACAACTTATGTGTGGAATTGTAGGATATATAGGACAAGATGATACGAAAGATATATTACTGAATGGCCTTGAGAAGTTAGAATATCGCGGGTATGACTCTGCGGGTATTGCCACTTTAAACAATAACGGTGTGAACGTATTTAAAGTAAAAGGGCGCATTGCTGCCTTGAGAGAAGCTGTTGATGAAAGTAATAAAGCTACTCTTGGAATCGGTCACACTCGCTGGGCAACCCATGGTGTGCCGAGCCGTGAAAATGCTCACCCGCACCAAAGTGTTTCTGAGCGATTCACTATTGTTCATAATGGTGTTATCGAAAACTATATCGATATTCGTGATGAGTATCTGGCTGATGTGAATATGAAGAGTGAAACGGATACAGAAATCATTGTTCAGCTTATCGAAGTGTTAAATGAGCAAATGGACGATGTAGCAGCTGCTTTTCGTAAGGCAGTAGAATTACTATCCGGATCCTATGCTATCGCTCTCATTGATCGTGAGAACCAAGATACGATTTATGTAGCTAAGAATAAAAGTCCATTACTAGTTGGTCTGGGTGACGACTTCAATGTTGTTGCCAGCGATTCTATGGCTGCCTTACACGTTACGGATCAATTTTTGGAGCTGATGGATAAAGAAACGGTTATCGTTCAAAGGAATAGTGTAGAAATTCAAAAATTGGACGGTACTACTGTATCACGTGAACCATTCACAGCGGAGCTGGATGCTACAGATATAGAAAAAGGGACCTACCCGCACTTCATGCTTAAAGAAATTGATGAACAGCCATTCGTTATTCGTAAAATCATTCAGGAATATAAAAATGAAAATGATGAAATCAAGCTCGACCTTGATATTCGTCAGGCTATGAAAAATTGTGACCGCATTTATATTATTGCCGCTGGAACGAGTTACCACGCGGGACTTCTTGGAAAACAATTCATTGAGAAATTAGCGAATATTCCAGTAGAAGTTCATGTGGCCAGTGAGTTCTCTTATAACATGCCGCTTCTTTCTGAAAAGCCTTTATTCTTGTTTATTTCTCAAAGCGGAGAAACGGCGGACAGCCGCTCTGTACTTGTCCAGATAAAAGAACTTGGTCATCCAGCGTTAACGCTCACAAACGTACCTGGATCCACCCTTTCCCGGGAAGCAAATTATACAATGCACCTGCATGCAGGACCTGAGATTGCAGTTGCATCCACAAAGGCTTATACAGCACAAATGGCCGTCCTGGCTATCCTTGCTGTTGATACTGCACGTGCTAAGGGTCTAGAGCTCGAATTTGATCCGATGCAGGAATTAGGAATTGCTGCCAACGCTATGGAAGCTTTAACCGACCAGAAGGAAGAACTGGAAGAGTTGGCTCGCGAATACCTTCCGACCACCCGCAACTGCTTCTTTATCGGCCGCAGTGTGGATCATTATGTAGGGCTTGAAGGTTCTTTGAAATTAAAAGAGATATCTTATATTCAAGCGGAAGGTTTTGCTGGCGGTGAATTGAAGCACGGAACCATCGCGCTAATTGAGGATGGCACCCCTGTCATAGCCCTTGCCACTCAGGAAAATGTGAATTACTCTATCCGTGGTAATGTCCAAGAGGTAGAAGCTCGTGGGGCAAACAGCTTGATTATAAGTATGAAGGGTCTGGATAAAGAAGGAGATGCATTTGTTATTCCTTATGTCCATCACCTTCTTACACCGCTTGTCTCTGTAATTCCTCTGCAGCTAATTTCTTATTACGCCGCGCTTCACCGTGATTGCGATGTTGATAAGCCTCGTAACTTAGCTAAGAGTGTTACAGTAGAATAAAATACGCATTAATAAACAAAAGGCAGTTGAGTATTACTACTCAGCTGCCTTTTTTAGGAGATTTAAAACGCGCAGGTGAAAAGACGCTGCATTTTCATGTATTTATACATCATTCTTGCATGACGACCTTCAATTGTATAAGGGTTCTGCAGTTGCTCTAATTGGCGAATAAAAGCTATGTCACATTCACAGTAATTCCTGTAATACCTATAACATTCATCGTGAGCCTTGCAGGCAGCATCTACCGCGTTGACCGGCGCCCCCGGTCCGCTGCATCCCGGCCCGCAGTATTTATATCCCGGGAATAAACATAAGCCTGAAAGATAGGGGCGTTTATAGCGTTTCATTTTACTTCCTCCTGCTCTATAAAAGCTAAACCGTGCGTATGACTGCATGTGCTATATCATATGATTCTTCTACTATTTAGTCTCTTCATCAGCCCAGGGAGTAAGGTTTACATAAAATATTAGGATCAAGATCGTATCGTAAGAATTTCTGGAATTCCACAAAAGGGTTGTTAAAAATTTTAATGGAGCGGGTATGGTCTAAATAGGCAGGCTTTGGCAAGAGCTGAATCAGGATTAAAAAAAGTTCTGTTTAAACTCCTTTCATTTTAACAACTTGCAAATTGACCAAAATGGCTGCATACGATGAAACAAGGATCTAAAAAGTGAATGAGGATGACCAAAACAGGTTATACCACTAAGAGCGGATAATATATTGTAAGGAGGATTCACTATGGCTTATAAATCAATTATATTAGGAACCGGACCAGCAGGATTAACAGCTGCTGTGTACTTAGCTAGAGCGAATATGGAACCCCTGGTTATTGAAGGCCCTGAACCAGGCGGGCAGCTTACGCTAACGACAGAAGTAGAGAATTTCCCTGGATTTCCGGATGGAATCATGGGACCTGAACTAATGGATAATATGAAGAAGCAGGCCGAACGTTTTGGAGCTACTTTTAAACGAGGTTGGGTCACGGATGTCAATGTCGATCAGCGCCCTTTCACACTGAATGTAGATGGTTTAGGAGAGCTCGAGACGCAAACGCTGATCATATCCACAGGGGCGTCTGCTAAGCTGCTTGGCATACCGGGAGAGAAGGAAAACATCGGAAAAGGTGTAAGCACCTGTGCTACGTGTGATGGTTTCTTTTTCCGTAATAAAAAAGTGGTCATCGTTGGGGGTGGCGATTCCTCAATGGAAGAGGCTACTTTCTTAACCAAGTTCGCAAGTGAAGTGCAAGTCGTGCATCGCCGTAATGAATTGCGAGCGTCCAAGATTATGCAGGAACGAGCGAAAAACAATGAAAAAATCACGTGGGCTCTTAATAAAACCCCGGTGGAAATGGTTTCAGATGGTATGAAGATTACAGGTTTGAAAGTGAAAGACAATGAAACAGAGGAAGAGGAAGTAATTGAAACAGACGGAATTTTCGTAGCCATTGGACACAATCCAAATACCGAATTCTTAAAAGGTAAGCTGGATATGGATGATAAAGGTTATCTTCTGGTAGAGCCTGGTACAACCGATACAAATATTCCTGGCGTATTTGCGTGCGGCGATGTACAGGATCAGAAATACAGGCAGGCAGTTACGGCAGCAGGTACAGGTTGTATGGCTGCTATGGACTCTGAGCGTTTCCTTGAAGGAGAAGCCGTCATTGATTGGAGTCAAAACCTATCATAAAACCAAAAAACCACCTTTTACTTGTAAACAGTAAAGGGTGGTTTTTAATGGATGTATTAAACGGTGTGGTTAAATTACCTCGGCAGGTTATTCCATTAACGGCCCGGTTAGTTGAAGACTCAGTTTCGAGATAACTCGGGTCCGTTACGTTAATTGGTGGAGGATTGGTGGGGAAGTAACTCGCTTTCCTATGGGGGAACGGTGAGCTTCCTCGCTCGTTTCACTCCCTGCGGGATCTCACCTAGTCCCTTCTCCCACGGGAGTCTCATCATTTCCCCACCAACCCAGCCACGGAAGAATAGTGGACCCTTTTCAAGAGAGAATGCTCTCCTCCTAAATAGGTCCTAAATGCTTCTACGACAAACTTTCACATCGTTCTAGCATGAAAATGAGTTCATCATCACATGCTTTTTTTCACATCAAGAAACGGTGTGTGAAGTGGTTTCGAGTTTCTAATTCGGCTAGGTCCGGAGGGGGACGATGAAGACTCCTGTGGGATGAAAATGACAGGGGAGACCCCGGAAGGCAAAGCCTGAGGAGGCTCCGCGCATTCCCACGGAAAGCGAATTGTCCCCCGGAGGACCTATCCTCTCTTTAAATAGCTCGAAACTGAGTCTTCAAGTAATGAAAGCTTATCTGTAATAAGCAACTTGGATAATGATTAGAACAATCAATAAAAGCCTCAACTTCCCAAATCAAAGGGAGGTTGAGGCTTTTAGGTGAAAAATTATTTGAGTAGACGATGCTCAAAAGGAAAGTCAGAGAAATTTTCTACGCCATCTTTCGTTACGAGAAGCTGTTCCTCTAATTTGACTCCTTCTTTGCCACCAGGTGAGCCAATATAACTTTCTACAGAAAGCACCATATTTTCTTGAATGACCCCATCATATCCTTTTTCTTCGAAGTCCTGCGGATAAACAATATAAGGGTATTCTCCGCTTAAGCCGGTACCATGAGCTACAGTAAAGTAACGATTCGGGAAGAACTCATCCGGAATCTGCCAGCTTTTTTCAGCGTACTCCCGGAAGGTCATGCCTGGTTTTAATAAGTCAATATTATACTGGATCTGCTCATAAGCGGTCTGATACAGGCGTTTCTGCTCGTTCGAAGGCTCCGAATCCCCGCACAAAAATGTTCGGCTGATATCGGTGAAAAAACCGAAAGGACCATTCATATCCGTATCAAAAGCAACAAGTTCTCCTTCGTTAATCACCTTATCACTGCATTCCTGGAACCATGGATTTGTACGATTTCCAGAGTTTAGAAGCCGTGTTTCCACATAGTCTCCACCTTGAGCGATGTTTACCTGATGTAGATAAGACCAGAGTTCATTTTCTGTAATTCCTGGTTCCAGAGCCTGCTGCATGCGGATCATACCTTCTTCTGCTGTACGAACAGAAATTTTCATCGCTTCGATTTCCTGCTTGTTTTTAATACTTCGGGCATGCTCAATTGGTTCCTGCCCATCGCGGACGTCGATTCCTTGTTTGGCAAGCTCCACAGCCCCTACAGAAGGGATATAATCGACAGCAAGTTTCTTGTTAGAACCTGCATGCTGAGCCATCAAATCAGCAATTTCTTTTGCCCATTCTTTCGCATTATCATAAAGGTTCTCACCAGAGGCTACATAAGATAGAGTGATGGCTGGTCTAACTTCATCAATGGTTTCGAGTCCTTCTGACAGATGTTCACAATTAGGGAAATCGAACAGTGTGATAGGTCCCTCTGTTGGGATGAATACATAGCGGCCTGGGTTTCTCAGCATAAATACCTGCATGTTCCTGCTGCCTGTTGCATAACGCAAGTTCACCGGGTCAAAAATGACGATACCGCCGTATCCCAGCGCTTTTAGCTGGTCACGAACACGGCCCAGCCTGTATTGGCGCATACGGACAAGATCGATCTGAGTTTTATCATGTCGGTTACTCGTCAGTTTAGAGATAGTAATTCCTCCTCATTCACGTTTGTGTATTAACTAACATATTACAATAAGATATAACTTATTGCAATAGGTAGTGAGGAGGCTTAACTTCCAATTTCTACCTTATAATTAAAGCCGGAAGGAAGGTATTTCGTGCGGCTGTATTCGATAGGCTTCAACCCGCTGCCCGTTGTTGTCCGTTCAATATCAATGAGAGCTTCTCCGGGGCTGACCCCTAATACATCAGCTTCAAACGAGGTGGCATTAGATGCAGATACATCTTCTTGAATATTCGTATAATAAATTCCTTGTTCTCCTAACTTCGGGAAGATATCGAAGGACGTATCTATATCATTTTCAATGGTTTTACCGATAGAATAGGGAAGAAACAATTGTTGAAATGCGATTGGTTTTCCATCAGCTAATCGGATTCTTTCAATCAGAAACATCTCTTCCTCTTCAGTGAGCTCCAGGGAATTCCGGGCGTGGAGCGCATGAGAAGCTTTACCGGAACGGATTACTTTTATAGAGAAGTGGGTCCCTTTTTCATGATGGAGGACGCCGGGATTCACTCCTTCTTCCGGAGGAATCGTGCGTACTCTCGCGGGAGATCCTCTCCGGGTTTCCAACACCCCGTTCTGAACGAGTTCCCGTATCGATTGCCGAATCGTAGTTCGGCTTACGTTGTACATCTCAATCAATTGACTTTCAGAAGGGATCGCATCCCCTGGCTTCCATACTCCATCTTTCACGTTGTGGATCATTTTATTTTTAATTTGTATATATAAAGGCAGTTTTCTTTGATTTTCAGCCATGTTAAAACTCCTTCAGAATGGATTGAATCGTTTCCTCTTGCTTTTATTTTAAAGGAGCTTGTGTATTCATGCCACCTGGCCTGCAATTCAGCATACGAAAAAGGACGCCCAGAGGACGTCCTTTTCACCATTATTTGTGTGTTTTTCTCCGGATCCATAAGAAGGAGAGGAGCACGGATAATAGGCATACGACAAGCGTAGCTTTGAAGTAAGGTGGATAATACGTAAAGGATACATGGTTCTGTCCTTCTTCAAGTTCCACGCCAAGATAGGCATAGTTCGCACGTAAGACTTTCTTTGATTCTCCGTTAACCTCAACACGCCAGCCTTTTTCATAAGGGACAGGAATCGTAAGGAATTGATCCGTCTGATTGTTATTCAACTGAATATCGACCTGGTTTCCATTCACAGCTACGCTGGAAACCTCATTGGCTTCGTCATAGGCTTTCTCAAGCGTTTCATAGGTTGCGTAGTGCAATTCAAGTTCGGCCAGTTGGTAATCGCCTTTAGGTACACGTATGGAAATTTTTTCGTCAGCTGGAACGCGGATCGTCACATCGTTCATTCCAGTTCGGTAAAAGGACTCCCGCGATTTTCTCGATGTTCGGTAATCATTCACATACAACGGAAACCAGGGAGCAGATTTAATATTATTTTTTATATAAAAGGATACATATATATCTTCGGCATCTTCAGGAAGCGAGTCGAACTGCAAGTCTAAACCGCCCGTTTCCTCGGTCACTCTCAGCCGTTCATCCTGGTAGGTGCCTCCAACTGCTTTTACCTCAGCGCTGTCCATCAAATCAGGGAGCGGTTTAACCTGAGAGGTTTCGGAATCCGGATTTTCTAAAATGATACCTTCAATCATGGCTTGCTCCCGTTTAATCATGGAAGCATCTGATAGGGAATCTACACTGTAAACCTTGCTTGTCGTACGTGCAAAGGGCAGCAGCTTTGTATTTCGATAGACTTGATAGTTCCTGCTTTCTAGATAAGGCTCAAATCCATAAGGCATATTCCTGTCAGAACCCTTTTTAGTCATAATGTATTTTCCGCTTAAGGAGCTGTACAAGTTGGCTCGGTCGCCAAATCCAGAATAACGGCTGATACTCTCTTGTTTCATATCGACTTCCATATCCTCATAATACCAGTAAAGGATATGTTCATTTAATATACTCGAATAGACACTGGTCCCGCTGAAATCCTGAATAAGCGGGATATTATTACGGTCATCCATCCCTTTCCATTCGAGTCGATAGAAGGAACTTGGATCCTTCTCCTGGACGCGATCCACCAGCTGTTGCTGTTCAGGAGAAGCATAGCCATCACTAAGCATGTATTCTTTAGTCGTTTCTTCGAGATTTCCTGCTTTATAAAGTTTGTCGTGCTGATAAACGTTCATCATCCCTGCGTTCAGCAGGACAATGATCACGCCTCCTGCTACCCAAGTTTTTTTATTCTGAATACTAAGCAACAGGAAAGCTGCTATGGAGATTCCGACCTGATAAAGCATGTATTGGTCAAATACGCTTTCGATTTGATAATAAGGATCTCTCCAGGCAAAAAAGTAATAGCTAAGGCCTGTCAGAAAGATCGCCACGAAAACTTCCCATCTTTTTACCTGATTCATGAATTGCAGGCCCGCTGCGACTAGCCCGCCGGCTGCAAAAAAGCCGAGGTATTCAAAACGGTGTCTTGGGGCAGAGAAGCCGTTAAAGGCGCTTCCCATAAATGGACTGAAATGAAAAAGGATAAATAACAGTGTCAGGACAGCAAACAACCGGAATATTTTATTTTTATAAAAAGAAAAAAGAAATAGAAAAAGCACTACAATGGTCGACAGCAAAAATGTGCGGCTGTCGAGCAGCATGTTATCGCTGAAGTCAAAAAGCGGGCGTTCTTGATTAAACGCCGGTCTGTAGTTATGAAAGTAAGCGTATAGTGTAGGTACAAAGGAAATAGAAGCGGCTCCCATTCCTAGTACTACTGAAATGACATAGAGCTTAAGCTGCTGGAGTTTCCCTGCTTCTTCTTTCTGCAGAGAAATAAGCCAGCGAACAAGAATATAGATCCCAACAAAAATGAAGCTTATATAAGCAAAGTAGAAATTGTTGAACATGGTTGCGGCAATGGCAAAAATAAACCAGCCCGGCTTTTGGTCACGGATGATTTTTTCAATCCCTAGAATTAAGAGAGGGACAAATACAAAGGCATCTGCGAAAAATTCCCAGTAAGATACATGACGGAAGTAAATAACCGAAGCACCGTAAAGAGTAGCCCCAATAAAAGATGGAATGGTACGGAGCGACATATATTTAAAAACATAGGTGGTAAGCAAAATGACAAGGGTCATGCGAATGATGCTGCTGAATATAATAGCTTGAGCCCAGAACAATGAGTCTGGCTTTCCAATTACATGCAGCAACTCCAATAAAAAGACCACTCCCACCGTCACAAGGAAGAAGAGGTTTGTTGAGAAGTAATAACCCAACTGACCGAAAAATCCTCCCCCAAAACCGAGATCGAGCGAATAAAAGAAATTCCCGCTCGTGTAGTTTTCGTATAAAAATTGTTTGAAGGGAATCATTTGGTTCAGCCCGTCATTTGGCCCTGCCATGAACGTTCCTTCCATCCATTGCCTTAAAAAGAATAGATGGGATAAGGTGGCGATAAGCAGACTTGAGAAGAATAGTATCGTGATTTTTTGTTTATTCATAAGGGACCACCATTATTGTTTTAATATTTTACTAGTGACGATAAAGGTTACCGGAACGGTGAAAAATACCGCGATCAGCGGCGCAATATTACTGTTTAGACTAAGCAAATCAACCAGAACAAAGACAAGAATGGATGAAACACCCACGTTGACCACTTGAGTTAATGGGAACTGCAGGAATTTTTTGAGTGTAGGTTTTACTTTATAAGTGAAATACGTATTTAGAAAAAAAGAAATAACAAAGCTTATGAGAAAGCCAGTTATGTGAGCTGCCATATAATGAAAATTTAGTAAGTTATGGAGGAATAAGAACACAATGTAATAATTAAGAGTGTTCATTCCCCCAACCAGTATAAAACGTGTAAGTTCATTGTTTAGTGAGTTGATCTTTAGTGTCATGAATATTCGTATCCTTTACAAGATAGTGTGGACGGCGTTTGACTTCATTATAGATACGGCCTATATATTCTCCGACGACCCCAAGACTGAGCAATTGAACGCCGCCAAGGAACAGGATCGCTGAGATGGTGCTGAAATAACCAGGTACCGCAATACCTGTTCTGATAATTTCTATAAAAATAAAGCCGATGTATCCAAGCGATAGTAATAAAGTGAGAAGACCTGCATAAAAGCAAACCCTCAGGGGTTTGGTATTGAAAGAAACAAGGCCGTCAATTGCATAGTTTAACAGTTTAGAAAACGACCACTTTGAATCTCCTTCCTGTCGGCTCACATTTTCATAATTAATTACTTTTTCTTCATATCCGACCCAGGAAAACAGTCCTTTAGAGAAGCGGTTCCCTTCACTCAGTTTTAAAATGTCATTGACGACGGCTCTGCTCAACAGACGAAAATCGCCAATACCATTTTCTAATGTTACATCTACCAGCTGATTGATAACTTTGTAGAAGGTTGAGGACAGGGCTTTTCGAAGAGGAGACTCTCCCGTTCGAGTGCGACGTGCAATTACCTGATCATATCCTTCTTCATATCCTTCAACCATGGCCGGCAGGAGAGAACTCGGGTGCTGAAGGTCTGCATCCAAAATGATAACAGCTTCCCCTTTCGATTTTTCAAGCCCTGCGAGCATAGCTGCCTCTTTCCCGAAGTTACGAGTGAAGGATATATATTTTACTTGATCATGAGCAGAAGCAAGCATCTGAATCGACTCTAACGTATGATCCTGGCTGCCATCATCAATAAAGATGAGTTCATAATCGTAATGGAGCGGTTCCATTTGATTATGTATAGCCTCATAGATCATAGGAATATTTTTCTCTTCGTTAAAAGAAGGCAGAATTAACGATATTAATGATTTATTCATTCTTTCACCTCAAGATTACATGGTCAAGGTTGGAAACCAGACCATGATTATACTTCCTTTTCTTTTTTTCCTCTAACATCTTCCCTTAAATTTGCTTTTTTAAGCGTCTAAAAAGAGGAAAGGTACTTCCCTCCTGATTTTGATTATACGATTCTATTATTCTGAATAATGGGGAATAGGAAAAAGTAATCCGTGAAACTTTACACGAGTTAATACGTAAGTGAATTATAGGTAAGATTGATGAAGGGGCGTGGGGAAATAGATGTTAAAAGTTCTTTCAATAAATTCAAAGTGTTTAAATGATTCACGAACAGTCAGAGTCTATACACCGGATGATTATGGTGAAAAAGATAAAAGCTATCCCGTGGTTTATATGCATGATGGTCAAAACGTTTTTCGCGATCAATCAGCTATAGGGGGCATATCCCTGAACTTAGAACACTTTTTAGATAGAAATAAGCTTGAAGTCATTGTGATTGGAATAGATTCGAAGCCTGGAGAACAGAGGAAAGTCGAATACTGCCCATGGGAAAATGGGAAGTACAGTCGTGACATGATGAAAGATGAAAGTCGAATCGGGGGAGGCGGAAAGCAGTACATAGAATTTGTTGTTCAGGAGTTAAAGCCGTATATTGATGAGAACTACCATACCCAGCCTGATGAATCAGCTATGGCTGGAATTTCACTTGGTGGCTTAATTTCTACTTATGCTATGTGTAAATATCCAAACCTCTTTAAAAGAGTGGCGGCAATATCGTCTGCTTTTTTTCGCAATCAGGAGGAAATGGAACAACTTGCTCATAGCGCTGATTTATCTTCTGTGGAAAGATATTATGTTGATTGCGGAACTCTCGAAGCAGGGAGCGATGAGGAAACTATTAATCAGGGGTTCATAGAATCAAATCAGCGCATGTACGATATAGTAAAGCATAAGATCGAACCTTCTAAATTTAAGATTATTGATGGTGGAGAGCATAACTACACTCATTTCCGCCGCCGAGTTCCAGAATTTTTACCTTTTTTAATAGAGGGATGGAATTGAGAGTAGTAAAAAGGGTAGAGCTTTTTAAAAAGGTAAGAATAGGTCATGCGAGTATGTCTACAGATAAGCTCCCGATTTTGTAAGAAAACCTTTCGGGATAGGCACCACGGAATTAATCCCATCTCCAGAAGTGTACACTTGGGGGCGGGATTTTTTATTGGAATGGCTTAGTTAAACTTCCATGTTGATGTTAAGGAAAAGCTCCCTTTTCTGTAAGACTCAGTTTCGAGATAAATGGGTCCGTTACGTTAGATGGATCCAGTGTTTGTGGGGATCGTAGAAAAAAGTACGGAGAAGGGATGTGAAATGGTGAAAGACTATGTGAAAGATATGAGAAGTCTAATTGGAACCCGCCCCTTTATTATTGCAGGCTCTACGATCTTGCTTCAAAATCCAGAGGGTAAAATATTGTTCCAATTCAGGTCGGATACAAAGGAATGGGGTCTGCCTGGAGGAGCTATGGAGCCAGGCGAAAGTTTCTTTGAAACGGCAGAAAGAGAGCTGCATGAAGAAACAGGACTTGTTGCCTTAAAATACCTGCATCTTGGAACTTTATCTGGAAAGGACCTTTATTTTCAGTATCCAAACGGAGATGAAGTCTACAATATTATCGGTGTGTTCCTTGCTTCTAACATAGATGGGACCTTAAAGATAAATGATGCCGAGAGTTTGAGATTATGCTATTTCTCTTATGAGGATCTCCCTGAAAAAGTAGATGAGCGAGCAAGGTTGATCCTGGAAACATATCGAAGTTCTTTATAAGGATAAGAAAGCAGGTGGGGAATGTTGAATTCCTGGAAAGGAAGCCCAATATATTTGCGTGAAATAGTAGAAGAGGATTGGCAGACTGTTCACTCTTACGCATCCATTCCAGCTGTGAGCCAATACCAGACCTGGGGACCAAATACAGAAGAACAGTCCAGGGAATATGTGAATTAGATCATGAGAGAGGCTTTGCATCAACCGCGAACACGGTATGCATTTGGTATGCTGGATAGAGGGAATTATCAGTTTTTAGGCGTAGGTGAGTTGAATATTAGGAGTGAAGCCAATAAACAGGGAGAAGTCTCCTATATCGTTCATCCTGATTTTTCAGGAAAAGGGCTGGCGACCGAAATGGCCAGTATGCTAATTGAATACGGATTCAATAAACATAAGCTTCACAGGATTTATGCGACCTGCGACGTAAGAAACGTAGCATCCTCCCGTGTTTTAAAAAAAAATGGTATGAAAAAGGAAGGTTGTCTGCACGAAGATTTACTGGTGGACGACCAGTGGCGTGATTCGTATCTATACGCCATCCTGGAGCAGGAATGGCGTCGTTAAAAAACTTTTCGATTCGTGAACGGAGGGGAAAAAATTGAAACGGATTATGGTAATGGGAATTTCTGCAGGAGCAGGAAAATCCACCTTTGCCCGGCATTTGGGAGACCGGTTAAATATAAGTGTTTATCATCTCGATGCTTTCTACTGGAAACCAGGCTGGATCGAAGCAGGCTTGCCAGAATTCAAAAGCAAGCAGAAGGAAGTGGTGGGAAGGGACTCCTGGATTATTGAAGGGAATTATAGTTCGACCTACGACCTGAGAGCTTCCCATGCAGATACGATTATTTACCTGGAGCTGCCGCTTCTTCTTTGTCTCTACCGTGTGTCTAAAAGGTGGTGGATCCATCGCGGAAAAACGCGTGCAGACATGGGGGAAGGGTGTGAAGAGAAACTTGATTTTGAATTTATTAAGTTCATTGTTACCACCTATTATTCTCGGAAGAAAAAAATGAAAAAGAGGCTTGAGGCTTTTCAAAGCATGAGCCCTGATAAAAAGATAATTGCTTTAAAAAGCAGAAAGGAAATCAGAGTTTTCTTAAAGTGCCTCGATTCTGAAGGTTAGTGCAGGACTTTCAAAGAGATGGTATGCGACGCGAATGATAAGGAAAAAATGAATAGAAATTGTCATAAATTCATCAGTTCTATCCTTAGAAGTTTGGAGCAGGATGCATTATAATGAGATTAATGTGTGAATTAATTCACAAATAGCTTCAGTTAGGAGTTTATATAGATGAAACATTTGAGCAAATTAGCCTTTGGTCAAAGAAAAGTGATTCTGACTTTGTTCATCATTTCTCTTATCATTGGTGGAACAATCATAGGACAGGCTTACTTTTTTGTAGCCATTGTGGACCGTATCTTTTTAGATCAGCAATCGTTTCTGGACATTGTTCCTCTGCTCGCTGGACTATTACTTGTTCTGGCTGGACGGGCAGGGTTTACGTGGCTCCATGGTCGTACCGGTGTGAAAATGGCCGCCCGCGCAAAGAGTCATTACCGTCAGGCTATCATACAAAAATTTTCAAGGAATCCTATTCAAGCTTCTTTGAAAGGGCAGTCGGGCCGTAAAGTAAGTGTTCTTATGGATTCAGTAGACGAAATAGACGGCTATTTTAGTAATTACGTACCTCAAATGATTCAGACGGCTGTCATCCCGCTTATGATTCTCATTGTTGTGTTTACGCAGCACATTTATTCCGGACTCATTATGCTTATTACCGCTCCGTTTATTCCTTTTTTTATGGCAATTGTCGGAGTGATGACGAAGAAAAAGTCAGAAGAACAAATGGAGAAACTTTCTGCTTTCTCCGGTAAGTTTCTAGATACACTTCAAGGCTTAACAACGTTAAAGCTATTTGGAAGAGCTCAGAAGCAGAAAGATGAAATAGAAAAGAGCAGCCTCGGCTTTCGTGATGCTACCATGGGCGTTTTGAAGGTAGCCTTCATTTCATCGCTTATGCTTGAGTTTATATCCATGCTCAGTATTGGTCTGATTGCACTGGAAATTGCCATTCGTTTGGTGGTATATGAAAGCATTCCGTTTTTCTCTGCTTTTTTCATTTTGGTATTAGCCCCTGAATTTTACTTAACTCTTAAAGATTTCGGCAGTGCTTTTCATACAGGACGTGGAAGTTCGGGTGCTGCCAATCAGCTGGCAGAGGAGCTGAATGAAACCGAATCTTATGTAGAGTGGGGAGAAGGAAAACTATCTGCAGGGTCTAAGCCTCCATCTTTAGAACTTGATAACGTGCAATTCAGCTATGGAAAAGAAGAGGGGTTATTTGCACTGGAAAATATTCAGGC
This sequence comes from Halobacillus halophilus DSM 2266, assembly GCF_000284515.1. Classification (GTDB taxonomy): domain Bacteria; phylum Bacillota; class Bacilli; order Bacillales; family Halobacillaceae; genus Halobacillus; species Halobacillus halophilus. Next base: position 197,775 of record NC_017668.1, read on the forward strand.
AACGATTCCCGCTTATTCACAAACTGCGATCGTCGGGAGAAGCGGCTCTGGTAAATCTACATTGCTCCATGTGGTAGCTGGGCTGATCCAGCCTTCAGAAGGGCGAGTGAAAGTAAATGGGGAAGCTCTTTCCTTTTACCAGGAGCACGAATGGTTCAAGGAAGTCAGTTATATTTCGCAGCATCCTTATTTATTCTCGGGAACCATTGCTGAAAATATTGCGATTGGCGGTCGTGGTAGTCACTCAATGAACGACATTAAAGCTGCTGCTCAGAGAGCGGGAATTGCAGAGCTTATTGAATCTCTGGAACGAGGCTATGATACTCCTGTTGGAGAGGCAGGCCGCGGACTTTCAGGTGGTGAAAAACAGAGACTTGCGATAGCGCGAGCTTTTCTAAAACGTCCGTCTGTTATCCTTTTTGATGAGCCCACCACAGGACTAGATTTAAAGACGGAGCGCATCTTGCAGGAATCTATGAAGGATCTCTCTAAAACGTCAACCGTTATTACAGTAGCGCATCGTCTTCATACGATCAAAAACGCTGACCAGATCCTGTTCTTAGATCAAGGGAATCTGGCTGCTTTAGGACCTCACGATGTATTAATGGAGAGTCATCCAGAATATCGGGAAATGGTGCAGCTTCAGCAAGGAGGGACGCCAGCATGAAAGACATAAGCCAAATGATTAAGCTTGTGGCATTGGAGAAAAAAGATGTTTTGTTATCGATTTTGTTTGGTTTTCTAGCTGGAATGTCGGCTGTCGGGCTTTTTGCCTCAAGTGGCTATTTGATTTCGCGAGCCGCTCTTGTCCCGCCGCTATATGCCCTCACGGTCCTGATTGCCTTCTTAAAATTATTCGGGTTTGCAAGGGCTTTGGGACGTTATGCGGAGCGTTACTATTCCCATCGCGCGACTTTCACGATGTTAAGTAATATTCGGGTGGCCTTTTTTGAGAAACTGGAGCCTTATGCTCCGCGTGTTTTTCAAAAATACAGGAGTGGTGATCTGCTGGCTCGGATTGTGGGAGATGTGGAAAGTCTGCAGAACTTTTTCCTCAGGGTCTATTATCCTCCGGTAGTTCTCGTGGTTATCTTTTTAAGCACGATTGTGTTTACATCAATCTTTTCTACATCCATTGCAATCGTACTGCTTCTTGGGCTGGTCCTTACAGGAGTGTTTGTTCCCTATTTATTTTCATTACGGCAGAGAACGATTGAAAATAGAGTAAGGGAATCGCGAGGAGAATTATCGATAGATGTAACGGAATTTCTTTTTGGATTCCGTGATTTGAAAATCTATCAGCAATTGGAGGATAAAGAAGAACGGATGCATGAATCCTCTGCTTCTTATATTAGAGAACAGGAGCGGGAGGGTATGCAGAGAATCTTCAGCCATTCTGTTAATACACTCGTGTCTTTACTAGTCTCATGGGTGGTATTGGGACTGGGTGCTTATTTGGTTGCCAGGGGCGATTTAAATGGCTTGTTTTTAGCGATGCTTGTGATGATTTCGCTGACGGTATTTGAAAATGCTACTCCCATGGCCGTCCTTCCCAGTCACTTAGAAGACAGTAAACGTGCTTCCGGACGACTGTTTTCCATAGGCGATGAAATGATTGAGGATAAAGGCAGGCTGCATCTGGGTGGCGGGGAGTCATACGGATTTGAATTGAGCGGAGTAGATTTTCATTTTCCTGAGGAAGAGCGGCAGACTTTGCAGCAAGTAAATTTGAAAATTCCAGCCGGTTCCAAGACTGCTCTCGTCGGTCCAAGTGGGTCAGGTAAATCAACTTTACTGCAGTTGCTCTTAAAAATTCATACCTCTGATCAAGGGGATATCTGGTTGAATGACCATCCAATGGAGCGCATTGATGAAGAGAGTATTTGGAACAGGAGCAATGTCGTTTTGCAGGAAAATCACTTCTTTTTTGGTACTGTTCGGGAGAACCTGCAATTAGCTAAAGATGACCTTACGGATGAGCAAATGCTGGACGCACTCCGTGACGTAGAGCTTGGGTCTTTCCGGTTGGACTACCCCGTATTTGAAAAGGGAGAAAATCTCTCTGGTGGAGAAAAACAGCGTCTGGCAATTGCGCGGGCGATGCTGAAAGGGGAACAACTCTGGATACTGGATGAACCTACTTCTTCTATAGATGCTCTAACTGAGCGGAAAATTTATGAACGTTTGTTTAATCAGGCGGAAAGGGATACTCTGATCCTGGTTAGTCACCGTCTTACAGGTCTTGAACTCATGGATCAGATTATTGTGATGGATGAAGGTACGATTGTGGAAAAAGGAACTTACCATGAATTGATGCATAAGCAAGGCTACTTCTATGAAATGAAACAAATCGAAAAAACCATCTTCGGATAAAAGCAAGATGAAGCAAAAAAATCCCACCTCAGGTCATCCATTTACTGGATGACCTGAGGTGGTTTAATTTTCCGGAAACCAGGGAGGAGACTTGGAGAGATTCCCTGACTGCCGCTTGGTTCACGATTAATACTAGTACGGATAATATGGATACTGATAGTAAGGATAAGGAGTAAAGTAAGGAAAAAGGGCAAGGGCAGTTAATCCTGCAATGGGTAGTACAGACCGCCGGAAACGACGAGCTCTTCTTCGACCATAACCACCATAACCGAATTGACGATCGTTCGAACTTGAGCTTTTAGCTTCAACTTTTTCATCTACCATAACATCTTCACTGATCAGCATCGTGATCTTATCATTTCTCACATCAATGATAATTCCATCCACTGTGCTCCCGTCCTCAAGCGTAACCATAACGTGGTAATCCTTGTGTTGTTCGCACTGGCTTTCAGTAGGTTTCATGTGAGACGGCTGCTGGTACATATTCCTTTCGTCTGTCACTGTTAATCAACTCCTCACAAAACCATGATATTCACCCATGAAAAATTTGTGACAAACATCCAGCAGCCAGGGTGTTTTTCTATCCATATTTTAGTAAAATGTAGAAAAAGGAAAGGTGAGGTGGAGGCATTGGACAAGAAAGCACCCATAGAACTAGGAAATGATATCTATCTAATTGATGGGTTTGACTTAGGGTTTGAAGGTCGCACGGGTACATATGTCTTACAGGGAGAGAAGCTTACTTTAGTAGAAACAGGTCCCAGCCCTTCTGTGCCAAGAATTCTTGAAGGATTGAAAGATTTATCGCTCGCTGCTGAACAGGTTGAGTATATTATTTTAACTCACATCCATCTGGATCATGCAGGTGGGGCTGGCTTGCTGCTTCAGGAATGCCCGAATGCTAAAGTTATTGTGCACGAAAGGGGAAAGAGGCACTTAGTTGATCCTTCCAAGCTGATTGCGGGCGCCCGGGCTGTATATGGGGATAAATTTGATCAGCTGTTCGATCCCATTCTTCCTGTTCCTGAAGAAAAAATACTTACGAAATCGGATGGAGAGACACTGGATATTGATGAGAACCGCCGCTTAACTTTTTATGATACTCCTGGACACGCGAAGCACCACTTAGGAATCTTTGATTCAGCAAGCCAGGGGATTTTTACCGGAGATACTGCAGGCATCCGCTATCATCAAACTGAGCATACTGGCTTAACTTTTTTTCTGCCTACTACATCACCGAATCAATTCGACCCGGAAGCGATGAAGCAATCGATTGAGCGATTTCGCGCAATGAACCCGAAGCGGCTGTTCTTTGGTCACTTTGGTAAAACTGAAAATCCTGAAGAAGCTTTTGATGAAGTCATTGAATGGATTCCGATTTTTGTGGAGGAAGCGCGTACAGCATGGATCGAGAACGAAGGGATCGCAGGTATTGAAGAGCGTCTCCATAGACGCATTGTGGAATATTTAAATGGAAAAAACATTACGGAAGACCATCCAGTTTTCGAATTACTGCGCTTAGACTTTGAAGTCTGCGCTATGGGACTGGCCGATTACCTTCGTAAGCAGTTATAATGACTATTATAAAACGTTTGATTAGGATAGCTGGCCTTAATGTAGCCAGCCTGTTCTATACTTTTAAAAAAGGATCATCAATTTACTGCTAGATTTGATAAACTATTAGATAGAACATAAATATCAGGAGGTAATGTTATGAGCAAAAGAGAATTTGTGACAGCCATTAATTGCATGGATGGAAGAGTCCAGCTGCCGGTCATCCATTGGATGCAGGAGAAGTACGATGCTGAATACGTAGATATGATTACAGAAGCAGGACCGACTCGTTATTTACTTGAGGGTTCGCCGGACAATTTAGAAGCCATGCAAGCTAAAGTGGGAATTTCCTGTGAAAAACACGGATCTGACATTATTGCAGTGGTCGGTCACCATGACTGTGCAGGTAACCCTGTTCCCAGGGAAGAAAAAGTAAATCAGATTAAGCAATCGGTAGAGCTTGTCCAGTCATGGGGCTATCAGGCAGAGGTTATTGGTCTCTACGTAAATGATCAGTGGGAAGTAGAGTTTATTTTATAGAGACTTAAGTACTTAGTTGTGAAATAAACAGGGGCTTTGAGTGGAAAAAGGAGAGAGTCAGATGGAGCAGGCCAGCTGGTTTGAGATAATAGAAAATGAATGGGATCCTATTTTTTAGAACTGCAAAGGCTCTCTCCAATGATAACTGCCAAATGTTGCCGCTATCTTTGTGAAGATTGCGAGCATAGTTGAAAGTCAAAATAAATGCTGCCTATTCGCAAGTTACAGATAACGGATCACGTCATAGAGCTGCCCGACTTGAAGAAAGAGAGTTGATCTGTCTGGTACCGTTTGAGAGACCCCCTCATCTGTTGTAAAATAACTGATTAGTGAATCTAAGAGGAAACAGGGTGTTAGATGTGACTAGATATATTGTAGTAGGTGCAGGGATTCTTGGTGCTTCAACGGCATATCACTTAGCGAAAACGGGGGCTGAGGTGACTATCATAGACCGAGAGGATCAGGGGCAGGCCACAGAAGCGGCTGCGGGTATTGTTTGCCCGTGGCTTTCCCAGCGTCGAAATAAAAAGTGGTATCAGCTTGTTAGAGGAGGCGCTAATTATTATCCGGACTTAGTGCAATCGCTGCTGGACGATGGAGAAGCAGAAACAGGTTACAAGAGAGTCGGAGCTATCAGTTTGCATACCGATAAAGATAAGCTGGATAAGATGGTAGAAAGAGTATTAAAACGAAGAGATGATGCGCCTGAGATCGGAGAAGTAACCCGGCTTTCCCCTACGGAAACGTACAAGCTTTTCCCGGTATTATCAGAGGAATATGGAGCGGTACACGTAAGTGGAGGAGCACGAGTGGATGGGCGCTTAATGAGAGATGCTCTGCTTAATGCAGCCAAGAAGCATGGGGCTGTCCTTGTTAAAGGAGAAGCTTCTCTTGTATATAAAAAGGAAGATACCAGAGGTGTCCAGGTAGATAGTCAGTTCTATGCTGCTGATCAAGTGATCGTGACAGCAGGAGCCTGGGCGAAAGAATTGTTTACTCCTTTAGGCATTAATTTTAAGGTTACGTTCCAAAAGGCTCAAATTGTCCATATGAAACTAGCGGAGAAAGACACAAGTGAGTGGCCTGTAGTTATGCCTCCCACCAATAAGTATTTGTTAGCTTTCGGCGGAGGTAGAATTATCGCTGGATCCACACATGAAGATGACACGGAATTTGACCATCGGACGACTGCGGGAGCCATTCATGAAATCTTCGACCAAACACTCAGCTACGCTCCAGGCTTATATAACAGTTCCTTTCTTGAGACGCGTGTAGGATTCCGGCCGTTTACGCCTGGATTCCTTCCAGTGTTTGGTTATGTACCAGAGCATCCCGGACTGCTGGCAGCTAACGGTCTCGGGGCCTCTGGATTAACTTCCGGTCCATTTCTCGGCGCTGAACTTGCCAAACTTGCTCTAGGTCAGGAAACAGAGCTTGATCCTGCTGACTATGATCTATCAGAAGCAATAGAAATTATGAACTAGAATGAATGACGATCCTCAGAGTACGCCGTTCACTCTCACTAGAGAGAACGTATATTACAGCTCGACGATAAAAAGACCAAATCACATTGTGATTTGGTCTTTTTATCATGCTAAGCCAAGGCGGTAGGGAGGACCATGTGGATCTCCCTGTTAAACTTCCTATTTTCACCCTTACGACAATAAATGGAAATTTCAATGAATATAGAAAATGTTAGACTGGTTCATGTTTAATAAGGTGCTGATCCTAAGATTTTAGTTCTGGATAATCGCAATACTCAATGATAGTTCCTTCTGTATCGGCTGGGTTTAAATAAATTAAACGCCTTCCATGCTTATTTGTTCGAAGTGACCATTCTAGTGTGCGGATACCTTTGGTTTCAAGTTCTTTCAAAGCTTGATCAAGATCTCCTACATGATAGGCCACATGATGAACGCCTTTCCCTTTCTGCTTAATAAACCTGGCAATAGGAGAAGTTGTATTATTAGTAGGCATGAGAAGTTCAGTCCTGTCACCATCAATATCAATGATGGCAATTTCGCTTTCCACGCCTTCTGCTTCGCTTCGGTAGCGATCGATTAACGTTCCGCCCAATTCATTCGTATGAAATTCGATACTGTCTTCTATATTGCGAACGGCAATGCCGATGTGGTCTAATTTTTTCTTCATTCAAGACCTCCTTCTGGGTACGAATCATTCTACCATACGACCCTTTTCCTGCTGCAAGATCCCAGCCTTCTTATTCCACTAACTGAATTGTACAAGATAGAACCTTTCTGCGACATAGAACAGTAGCAGCAGCTGCTTTATTCGAACGTGGTCCTCTGGCCGTTCCCGTACTTGTCGTTGTGCTGGTTTTAGCTGTACTCTTATTCATTATCTATATTCTGTTTGTTCGCACACTTTTCGACTGTAATTTCGGCCGACCTCACCATAAATAATACCTGTAACTTTTGGAGCGCTCTTTCCGAAGGGGTCCCCTGCATAAAGAAGGCTGACATCCTGCTCGGATATCAGCCTTCCTCTACTATTAACCCAGTTGTTTAACAAGTTCTTTCGCGACAGCCTCAGTAGACTGAGGGTTTTGACCGGTAATCAAGTAACCGTCTACTTCATAATGAGTACTCCAGTTAGGTCCTGAAGAAACTGTGGCTCCTAGTTCATTCAATTTACTTTCCAGTAGGAAAGGCATGTACTGATCAAGAGTTGTTTCAGCTTCTTCGGAGTCCGTGAAGGCACTGACGCGTTTGCCTTTAACCAGTGGTTCTCCATTAGATAAAGTAGCTCCTGTAAGTCCGGCGGGACCGTGACAGACGGCTGCTACATATTTATCAGCTTCGTAGAAGTTACGAAGCAGTTTTTGAAGAGTTTCATTATCAGGAAAATCGAACATAGTTCCATGTCCGCCTGGTAAGAAAACAGCGTCAAATTGTTCAGCTGAGAAATCAGCGATTGGTGCTGTGCTTTCCAGGTGAGGTTTTGTATCTAGAATTTCCTGAGGCTCATCTTCGCTCACACTGTTTGGATCTACAGGGACGACTCCACCGTTAGGGCTTGCTACAGTTACTTCATAACCGTGCTGTTTAAATTCATTGTAAGCCTCTCCGAATTCGGAAAGCCATACGCCTGTAGGTGTCTCATCAGTGATTTTATCATGATTAGTAAGCACCATTAATACTTTCTTAGCCATACAAAAATCCTCCTTTATTATAAGAAACGTTTGTAAAAGTTTTTTTAACGCAGCATCATGCGCTAAAAGAATAGTTCCCAATAAAAATGTGGAATAAACATGGGCAGAACATGGTTGACAAGAAACACATTCCTGCATACGATAGATGTATATATGAATATATGTGCATATAAGGGTGGTGTAAAATCATATGGATAATGAACAGAAGAAAAAAGATCAGAAGGATAATCAAGAAGTAGAGGGGCTGGATGAGGAGACATTGTTCGTCGTCTCCCAAACGTTTAAAGCTTTGTCTGACCCGACTCGTATCCGGATCTTACATCTTCTATGTGAGCAAGAGATGTCCGTTAACCAAATTGCAGATACGTTAGAGTTAAGACAGTCAACCGTTTCACATCAGCTGAGGTTTTTGAAAAATTTGCGTTTAGTTAAATACAGAAGAGCAGGTACAACACTATTTTACTCTCATGATGATGAGCATGTCATCAATGTCCTACAGCAAACGATCAACCACGCTCTGCATCACTAAAGGAGAGAGAAACAATGAAAGAATATAAACTCCAGGGGCTGTCCTGTGCAAATTGTGCAGCCGAAATGGAAAGCGAAATTAAAAAGTTAGACCATGGGGGCGACGCACAGCTGAAATTTAATTCAAGTAAACTTCTCGTCCATGAACAAGTTAATTTAAGCAAGGTGCGTCAAATATTGAAATCAGACGGAGCTTCACTTGTAGAAACGAAGGAGCATGGAGAGAACGGTCACAATCACTCTCACGGTTCCAATATGAAGATGCTGGTTTTTCTTTCAAGCGTAATTTTTGGACTCACGTTTTTATTGCAAAGTCATGTTTCAGGTTATGTGTTAATTATGATGTACGTAGCTGCCATGGCTCTCAGTGGTTATCAGACATTTATTAAAGGAGCCAAAAATTTAGTTAAGTTGAAGTTCAATATTGATACACTGATGACAATTGCACTGATAGGTGCCGTAGCTATTGGAGAATGGCGTGAAGCCACAATTGTAGCGATCCTATTCGGTTTAAATGAATACTTGGAAGGTCTCGGTATGGAAAAAGCAAGGAATTCAATGGAGCAGCTGCTAAAAGTAGCTCCTAAACAGGCCACTCTGATACTTGAGAATGGATCCGAAAGAGTTGTACCGATCGAATCACTGCAAGAGAATGATGTAGTACTCGTAAAAGCTGGTGAAAAGATCCCGTCCGATGGGATCGTGATAGAAGGGTTCAGTTCCGTGAATGAATCGGCTATTACCGGCGAATCACTGCCGGTCGAAAAGGCGTCGGGGGAAAACCTGTATGGAGGCAGCATTAATAACGAAGGACTTCTAAAAGTGAAAATAACCAGAGCTTATGAAGATTCCTCCTTAGCGAAAATATTACATTTAGTTGAAGAAGCACAGGAAATGAAAACACCAACCGAATTGTTTATTAATCGTTTTGCTAAGTACTATACCCCGGCGATCATGCTTATTTCCCTTCTGGTTATGGTCCTTCCGCCTTTGTTATTCAATATGGAATGGGGATCAGCACTTTATCAGGGGCTTGCGGTGTTAATTGTTGGCTGCCCGTGCGCGCTCATTTTATCTTCCCCGATTGCTATCGTGTCCGGAATTACGAAAAACGCCCGCAATGGGATATTGGTTAAAGGCGGCGTATTTTTAGAGCAGCTGGGTAAGGTAGAAAGCATAGCTTTTGATAAAACAGGCACATTGACTAAAGGAGAACCTACCGTTCAGACAGCGAGGGTATATAATGCTGAACTCTTTTATTCAATAGCTGGTTCGATTGAAAAGAATTCATCCCATCCAATTGCCAAAGCAGTAATGGCTGAAGTTAACACGAAGAACTCAGCATTAAAAGAGCCTTCAAAAGTAGAAGCGTTACCAGGGAAGGGGATTTACGCTGAAATTGATCACACCCCTTACTATATGGGCAGCGAACAGACGATTCCTCACTTGAATTTATCCAACGAACAGAAAAAGGATATTGAGTCATTGAAAGAGGCAGGATACACGCTGGTCATTGTTTCAAGTGAAGAGGAGATTCTTGGGATATTCGGGATCGCGGACGAGATAAGAGATGAAAGTAAGTCCCTGATTAAAGACCTTCATTTGGCAGGGATTAAGCATACGATTATGCTTACTGGAGATCATGAAAAAACAGCGGAAAAAGTAGCTGGTGAAATTGGGTTAACCGATGTATATGCTGGTTTGCTTCCAGAGCAGAAAGTAGAACAAGTAAAGAGACTAAGTAAAGGTACCAGGCTTGCTATGGTGGGGGACGGAATTAACGATGCACCCGCTTTGGCTACAGCTGATCTCGGCATTGCTATGGGGAAAGGAACCGATAGTGCGATTGAGACAGCTGATATTGTCCTTATGCAGGACCACCTGGGTAAACTGCCAAGTTCTATAAGAATTGCCAAGCAAGTGAATCGAGTCGTTAAGCTTAACATTACTCTTGCTTTAGGATTGAAGCTTGCCGCGTTACTCCTGACGATTCCAGGGTGGCTCACACTATGGGTAGCTATCTTATCAGATATGGGGGCTACGATTCTTGTTACCCTTATCAGCTTAACAGTCTTAATGAATAAGACAAATAAAACATCATTTGTTAAAGAAGAGGAAAAGGGAGTGCAGCCGCAGTCATAAAGAGAAGTACCATTAAGTTGTTTGATGGACTGGATAGCTGTGCTATGCACTTCTTTTTCCAACTGAGTTAAATCAAGTGAATTTTATAAGCCATAGGACGATGGCGATCATTTCCCCCTTACTGAAAACCTCCGCAGCAAAAAAGCAAATAAGGAAAATAAACCCACCTCAGGTCATCCATAATATGGATGACCTGAGGTGGGTTTATTTGGGAATTACCTGGGCGTTGTGACTGTTTTTCATTTATTAGAAGTCAAAAGCGTTTGGCTGCGTTAAAATAAGGGAAAAGGTTTAATTAATCTAGTATGGGTGCGGGGGTATTGAAGCCCGGAAGATGATGGGTTTATTTCCGTTAATCAAATAGAGAAAACATACATATTTTAACGCGAATCTGACGACGCTAACTATTATATTATGAGTGAGGAAACAACTATGATAATACATTTTGATCAATTCAAACATTTGAATATAAAGCGCATGTACGGTCCTGATTACCAGGAAGTGGTACATCTGGCCTTTCACTCTAAACGAGTAGAGAGGAATTTTGCTTTCTTCAGTATCAAAGGAGAGAGTTTTAATGGAGATCAGTACGTAGCAGAAGCGGTTCAAAATGGCGCATCACTTATTATTGGCGTGAACGAATCGTTATTTCTGGAGCTTAGTCAAACTTACCCTCATTGTACATTTATTGTGGTGGAAGACGTTAGAGAAGCCATGGCTTCTTTTTCAAAATTTTTCTTCGGCCAGTCAGATGAACGTTTAACGACGATTGGGGTAACAGGTACAAATGGCAAGACTACAGTAACGGCCTATGTGCGTTCACTATTAACACTTCTAGGCATGAAAACGGGATCGATTGGAACAACAGGAATTTGGTCGTCGCAAAGAAGATTCGTTTATAAAAAGAGTACTCCTACTACTCCTGAATCTTTAGATTTGCATCATATTTTTCGTGATTTAGTTGAGGAAGGCGACCATGCGGCAGTTATGGAAGTATCATCCATTGCTCTTGATCAACAGCGTGTAGAAGGAATCACGTTTGATGTAGCCATTCACACTAATTTTTCCGAAGAACATCTTGAGTATCATAAAACCATTGATCACTATAGAGAGTGCAAGATGAGGCTTTTCCATCAATCCGTTCATAAAGTGGTTAATATAGATGATGATGGAATGGGAGAAGATCTCTTAAAACTCCAGGATGAAAACATGATTACCTACAGTATTCAATCAAATAGTGAGGCTGACCTTAAAGCAGAAAATATTGAAGTGACAGAAGAAGGATCAATTTTTGATTTATCTTTCAATGGAACTACGAATAAGGTTTATGTACCTGTGTATGGAACCTATAATGTCGCAAATGTACTGTCGGCTATAGGGACATCCCTGCTGCTTGGGTTTACGCTGGGTGAAGTTTTAAACGTTGTTCCAAAGCTTGAGGGACCAGAAGGAAGGTTCCAGGTGATTCAAACTCCGCACAACCAAAAAGTTATTTTGGATTATGCTCATACCCCGGTCGCTCTGGAAAGGTTGTTGGAAGAAGTAAAGAAACTGGACTATCGCCAGTTGATTGTTATGATAGCCGGCATTGGAATTCGTGACTTTAATAAGATGCCCAAAATGGCTGCCGCGATTGAAGGAAAAGCCGATCAAGTGGTTGTAACTGTTGATCATCCAGGTTACCACCATCCCAAGGTTATCATCGACCAGGTAATGACTGGTTTTAAAGAACCTGAAGCTCCTTATATTCATACAGCGCAGACCCGTGCTGAAGGAGTGAAAAGATCTCTGGAACTCGGTAAGGAAAACGACATTATTCTTCTTACCAGCGGCTGTATAAATAATGCCCAGATTGTAAGAGGAGAAGAAATTCCTCATTCTGATGAAGAGATCATTGACAGCTATTATCGTCCTGTTATGTTATAAACAAAGGGAAGGCTGGAGACATTCCGAGCCTTCCCTTTGGGTTAATCAAACGTTTGTTTAACTAGTTGCCGGTAGTTATTAAAAAAAGCCGGAATATCTTCCTCTTTTAATCCGTCAGCCATCATGTCTGATATAGATTGATAATACCACTTCTGGTGTTGATAATCAGCGTTAAAGTTACTCCAAATTTTATCCCCATATACCTCGAGATCCTGAATCAATGATTGAAGATTATCCAATTTGTCGGCGACTATTAATGCTTTAATGTCCATCGAACCTTCTTTAACAGATTGGATCGTGTGGCTTTTACGTTCGTTCCAGGATTTGCTCTTATCTTCTGTGTGAGCAGCTACTAATGCTTTAACCTCTTCTCCAAATTCTTTTTCAATGTCTTGCAGTGTGTAAGGCGTATCTTCTGCTACGTCATGAAGATATCCTGCGCATACTACTTCTGGTCTGAACCCTGCCTTTAGCAATGATTCTGCCACTCGTTCAGGGTGAACGATGTAATCCATATTTGAATTTTTTCGCTTTTGCCCTTTGTGGGCTTCTGCAGCAAAATGTCTCGCTTTCTCAATCATCAGATCGCCTCCTATGTAAGAGCTTCTTGCTTATTATTAAACACCACGTGCAGAACAGTTGCAAATGAGAGCGAGTGTTGCTTAAATAGGACATGGTATTATATAATTAATAGGTTTAATCATTATGCTAAAGGGGAGCAATGGAGATGGAGACATTTGAAGTTACGGCACAGCCGCCGCAAAATTCAGAGCCTGTCGTATTAGTTATCGGTAAAATGGACGGAATGCACCTGGGGCATCAATACCTTCTGAATGAGGCAAAAAAGATAGCTTCCTCTGAGGATCAAATTGCTGTTTATGGATTTTCCGATCATCCTAAATGGGTGTTAAAAGGAGATTCAGAATATGCTTCATCTCTATCTTCTTATCAAGATAAAATAAGGTTGCTTCAGGGGCACGGAGTGGATCGTTACTACCATGTTCATTTCACAAAAGAGTACGCCAAAACCTCTCCGGAAGAATTTGTCTTTGAACATTTAAGTCAATTAAACATCTCGCACATTCTTGTCGGGGAAGGGTTTCGCTTCGGTAAGGGAAGAGGTTCTGACGCACAGGGGCTCGCAGAAATATGTGAGGAAATAAATGTACCGGTAAAAATTGTGCCTCACCTAAAATTAAACGGGGAGAAGATCAGCAGTACAAGAATACGATCTCTCGTTCACGAAGGAAAAATGGAAGCCGTTCAATCCATGCTTGGACGTCCTTTAGAAATTACAGGAGTAGTAGAAAAAGGGGAGCAGCTTGGCCGTGAACTAGGGTTTCCTACCTTGAATTTGGGAGATATTAAGGAATATGTAGAAGTAAAACCGGCTGTCTATCTAGGAGTGGTTAAACTCCACCGGGAAGCTCCCGAACATTATTATACGTTAATTAGTGCCGGTTACCGTCCAACGGTAAATGGTGACTCTTATAAAGTTGAAGCGTATATGCTGGATTTTTCAGGAGATGTGTACGATCAGACTGTATCTGTAAAGTTCCTGCGTCATCTTCGGGATGAGGTGGATTTTAAAGGAATGGATGCACTGGTAGAAGAGATGAAACAGGACGAACGTTATGCACGAGAAATTTTAGGATTATCATCTTAGTCATTACAGAAAGGAGTATTTAACCATGGGGGTAGTAGTAGTCGAAGTTTGTGACGGAAACTTAATAACTGAGCTTGATATTGAAGACATTATTGAGTCCGAATACCCTGAAGTGGCGGTACTCATGAACGAATGCCTTTCCTTCTGCGGCATGTGCGCGGTCAGACCTTATGCGATTGTAAATGGCACGCGTGTTTTCGCTAAAACGTCAGAAGAAGCTTTGGATAAAATCCGTACAAAGATTGAAGAAGAACTTGCTGTGTATGCAGATTAAGGCAGGAGAATAACATGGAGTTTTTTGATTCATTATGGAATAGTGTACGTTTACCTAAGAAGGAAGCGATGTTCCGCCTAAATCGGAAGGGAATTACAAGTACGATCATGTATTTGTTCATTTTGATGACGGTCCTATTTCTTCCGGATATGGTCGGAACGATTATACGTCTTGACTCAAACTTGACCGAAGTGTCCCGCGGCCTCTATCTGGTACAGGTGTTTGTCTTCTATCCAATGCTGATTATATTTTTAATTCTTGTGGGGGTATCTGCTCTTGCAGGTGCGGCTCTCATCATGACGAACCAACTGGATCGTAAACTGACTTATCAGCAGTTGTGGAAGATGACAGCATATGCTGCAACCGTGCCGTTGGTTTTGAGTATCCTTTTAAAAAACACACCCGTTCCCAATGGACTCAGCGCTCTTATATTTTTTTCCTTGTTTATTTATATCATGTTTCGCATGATCATTATATATCCTAAAAAGAAAGCCAAACGTTAACCGTAACGTTTGGTTATTTTATTATTTGGCTCTATTAAACGATATTGTTCATTCTTCATTACAGCCTTACCTTATTCCACAATAGGGCCGGATTGTGGAAGACTCAGTTTCGAGATATTTTTATGAGAAGAAAGGTCCTGCGGGGGATGATTCGCTTTCCGCGGGCATGTGCTGAGCCTCCTCAGTCTTGAACTGCCCCCTTAAAATTGGACACATTCATTAAAATTATCACGCCAATTCTTGAAAGCGGGCTCGATAGGAAATGGGGCTTATTCTGAGCTTCGATTTGATGCGTTTATGATTATAATAATGGATATATTCCTCTAATTCTTGTTTGAAATGGGCCACACTTTCAAATTCTCTTAAATAAAGGAATTCCGATTTCATGATACCGAAAAAGTTCTCCATAACGGCGTTATCATGACAATTCCCTTTTCTGGACATGCTTTGGGTAACTTGATGGTCTTTCAATTTCTTTCGATAGGGAGCCATTTGGTAATGCCATCCCTGGTCGGAGTGCATAACCAGTTCATCCGATGGATGAAGGCGTTCAAATGCTTGGTCTAACATGTTGTTCACCAAGGAATAGGTGGGTCTGGAACCAATTGTGTACGTGATGATTTCTCCATTGAATAGATCTAAGACAGGGGAAAGATAAAGCTTCTCGCCAAATAGCTTGAACTCCGTAATGTCTGTCACCCATTTCTGATTCGGCTGATCCGCCTTGAAATTCCGATTTAAGATGTTTGGAGCCGTTTGACCAACTTTCCCTTTATAAGAACGATATTTCTTCATTTTCACCGTAGACTGAAGCCCCAGTTCTTTCATAAGACGATAGACTTTTTTATGGTTCACTTCATGACCTAGATTACGAAGCTCATTTTCAATGCGGCGATAGCCGTAGCGACCTTTATGTTCTTTAAAAATGGAGGTGATAAGCTCCTTTAATGGTCGGTCCGTTTTTGGCTCGAGTTGCTTTTCTTTCCAATGGTAATAGGTACTTCTAGGGATATCAGCTATTTCCGTCAGCTGTTTAACTGGAAAATGAAACCTTAACTCATCGATTACTTGCGCTTGTTCTTCTTTCGAGATGCTTTCTTTTTTTGAGCTAAGGTCTCTAACTTTTTTAAGTATTCATTTTCCATCCGTAAGCGTTCATTCTCTTTCTTTAAGGCTTCATAAGAATCCATTGAATCTTCTTTCTTCTTATGAGACGTCATCTGTGTTGGCCCCTTCCTTGTAGATTCAAGGGCTTCTTTTCCGCCTTCCAGCCACTTCTTACGCCATCGGCGTACCATGGAGAAATCGGGGATGTGAAACATAGCGGAAGCTTCTCGAATCGAATATTCTTCTTCCTCTATACGTTGAATTACTTTCAGTTTAAAGGCAGCTGAATAGTTTGTATAGGGGAAGTCGAAGGCTTCACTACCATGATATTCGGATAATTTCACCCAATAACGGATGGAAGAACTATCCACTCCCAACTCTTTTTCTAAGTCACGGAAACTGACATTTTCCGTGAGATAACGTTGGACGATCAGGTACTTTTCTTGAGAAGTAAGTTTAGACATATGTTGGGTCCCTCCTAAGTTTCATAAGGTGTCCAACATTTGGGGGTCATTACATCTTCGACTTCCGGGGTCTCACCGATCATGTTTATCCCGCAGGAGTCTTCATCATCCCCCTCCGGACCTGGCCAAATCAGAAGCTCGAAACCACTTTAACTCGTAAGGAATTAGACCAGGTGGTTCTGTACCTATTTTTAAGGGTATAACGATGCACAATAGCCTGTTATAAAATCGTTTAATGCAGATTAAGGAGAAGAACTTTCATCTTCTGGAAGGGTCCGTTCGCAACATTATAGCGGGGTTGGTGGGGAAATGGCGAGACTCCCATGGGAGAAGGGACTAGGTGAGATCCCGCAGGGAGTGAAACGAGCGAGGAAGCTTACCGTTCCCCCATAGGAAAGCGAGTTATTTCCCCACCTGCCCTTGTCCATCTAACGTAAAGGACCCATTTATCTCGAAACTGAGTCTTCAAGTAATGGGAGCTTATCTTCAGGTTGTCACGGGTGGCTTCGCAGGATAATCGTTTTAACATGTTAAATAAAGATTTTTTTTTGAAAGTGTTCAGAAACGATAAACTTGTTGATTTTGCTGAAGGATTTGGATAAACTATCAATAATTTATAACTAAAAAAAGAGGCGGGATTCGATGAATCAAGCGTTAGTTCTACAATCCGATTTTGGCAGAAGTGACGGGGCAGTCAGCGCCATGCACGGGGTTTCCTATTCCGTATCTGAGGGGTTATCAATCTTTGACTTAACGCATGACATCCCTCCTTTCAATATATGGGAAGCTTCCTATAGATTGTGGCAGACAATTGCATACTGGAAGGAAGGCACGGTCTTTGTTTCAGTGGTGGATCCCGGTGTAGGTTCGACGAGAAGGAGTCTCGGAGTAAAAACAGGGGCAGGCCACTTTGTGATTACTCCTGATAACGGAACACTGACCCACATTAAGCGTACAGAAGGTATTGTACAGGCGCGTGAAATTGATGAAACTATTAATCGGCTTCCGAGGTCAGGGGAGTCCTATACGTTTCATGGAAGAGATATTTATGCCTATACAGGAGCACGACTTGCCTCTGGAGTCATTTCGTTTGAAGAAGTAGGTCCTGAAGTACCGTTAAAATCACTGGAGGAACTACCTATTCAGGAACCAAGTATAGGAAGAGATTATGCAGCGGGGAGCATCGACATACTGGACATACGTTTTGGAAACCTGTGGACCAACATCCCCCGTGATTTCTTCAAAAAAATTGGGGTTGGTTATGGAGATACACTGGAAGTAACGATAACTCACGATGACCGGGAAGCTTATCGTAACTCAATGACTTTTGGTCGTTCTTTTGCTGATACTCACAAGGGTGAGCCGTTAGTGTACGTTAATTCACTTGATAACTTAGGTGTAGCCATTAACCAGGGTTCGTTTGCGAACGCTTATAATATTGGAACTGGATCCAGTTGGCAGATTACCTTACTAAAAAGCTGAGCTTCCCGCAGCAGGTTGTAACGTAAATTCATTTGATTCGTCTAATGAAGTAGAGGTGATCAAGCATGAAAATATGGAAGATTTTATTGCTTGCTTTATTGCTAACCGGCTGTGGTGAGAGCACCGAAGAGGAAACTGATCAATCCAAGAAGGAACAGGAAAATAGCACGATGGAGCAGGAAGACCAGGAACCGGATAGTAAAGAAGAAAAAGGTACGGAGGATTCTGCTGATATGAACAAAGAAGAACCTGAGGATAAGGCTGTAGAAAAACAAGTTGAGATTATTGAGGAGCTGGATGCTTTTATTCAGAATGTTCAGCAAGGGACCGTGGATGAGGTACACATTGTGAGACGTACGACAGAAGGAGATCCCATTTTTATTGATCTTTCTTTTAACGGGGAAGATATAAATTATAAACACGATAATCGAAGAGATAAGCTCGGGAATGGGCAAATAACGACAAAGACATGTCAGAGTATCGATAAGGAAGAGCAGGAGGGTACACTCGCTTATCAACTAACTTGTGGTCATGAAAGGTCTGTAGAAATTTATCAAACCGACTATAATGAATATTAAGAGATCTCTCTTTCTTATAAGGTAAGCAGAATAGAAGCATTTGGAAATCCATCTGTGCTACACTGCCTCTGTAAACCTTTAATAAGAAAGGGAGTTTTTTATGAAAACCATGACACTTCATAGCAATGTGGAAATGCCTCAACTAGGATTTGGAGTATGGCAAGTAGAACAGAAAGACGCAGTAGCCGCTGTAACAAAGGCGCTTGAAACAGGATACCGCCATATAGATACGGCTGCTGCTTATAAAAATGAAGAACAGGTTGGCGAAGCTATTAAGCAAAGTGGTTTAGGCCGTGACGAACTATTTATTACGACCAAAGTCTGGAACGCCGACCAAGGATATAACAACACGATTCAAGCGCTTGAGACTAGTCTGGATAAGCTAGGTCTTGAGTATGTAGATCTATATCTAATCCATTGGCCGACTCCTGAATACGATGAATATGTAGAAACTTATAAAGCACTGGAACAGCTGCAGAAGGATGGAAAAGTAAAAGCGATCGGCGTGTGTAACTTTGATATTGACCATCTTGAGCGTCTGATGGAAGAATGTGAAGTAAAACCATCCGTTAACCAGGTCGAATGCCATCCGTATCTTGCTCAGAATGAACTGAAAGATTTCTGCCGCAAAAATGGTATCCATCTGGAAGCGTGGAGTCCACTAATGCAAGGAAAAGAAGTGCTGAAGGACGAAACCATTCAATCAATAGCAGAGCAGCACAATAAAACAGCTGCCCAGGTCATAATCCGCTGGCACTTGCAAAACGAGACCATTGTTATTCCAAAATCAGTCACACCTTCAAGAATCGAAGAAAACTTCAATGTATTCGATTTTGAACTGACGGCAGAGGATATGAACTCCATTAATAAATTAGACCGCGGAGAAAGAAAAGGACCTAAACCTTCTGAGATGAACATCCGATAAAAAGAATGTAGGAAAGAATGAAGCTGCTGGTTTTCCGGCAGCTTTTTTTATACAAGCAGGTGCAGAGGGATAAGTAGAATATTAATACATACATAAAGGCGCATTAGTAGTAGAGTAATCAAATAATTAGTATTATTAAGTATAGTTCATTAGTATTACGTAAAGATAGATACAAAAACGGGAGTGGGTAAAAAGTAATGGTTAAAAGGCTGAACGGGAATCTACTTATGTTATGTTTTTCTTTCGGAGTGCTTATAATTGCAGTGACGGTTTATATTTTGCACCGTATTTTTGGATTTTTAGAGTCTTACTCCCTGCTTATGGGGGTTAATAATCTTTCACCTTCTATGAATACCCTGCTTTATATCCTTTTAGGGATAACGGCGGCTCTTGTATTCACAGGTTTCGCTCTTTTTCGCACGAACCCGAATCACCGCATACTTCCATTAATCATTACCTTAGCCTTAACTCACGGCTCAATGCTCATCATTGCTTCAGGCGACGGGTTAGTTGAATATCATTTCTCTATATTTATGGTTCTTGCTTTAATTGCCTATTATAACTCTATCGCCATGCTTAGCATCAGCGCGGGTATATTTGCCGTCCATCACTTAGTTGGGTATTTCTTTTTTCCTGTGCTGTTGTGCGGGACACCAAATTACAAATTCTCTTTGCTTATGATTCACGCTGTGTTCCTTTTGCTAACCTATGGAGCCACGCTCATCTTAATTCTACATAAGAGGAATTTAGAAAAAGAGATAGAGAAGGAGCGCAGCCTTAGTTCAGAGACGTACGAAGCAGTCGTCCAGCATGTGAACCGAAGCGTGGTCGAGCTTGGGAGGCTGGCGCAGGTCATTCAGCGTGAAACAAATGAAAGCGCCAATTCTGCTCAGGATATGGCTGGTTCTGTTCAAACCATGAATGCAGCGGCTGTTACTCAAAGAGGCCAGGCAGAAGAAAACACGGGAAAGCTGGCAGAGCTGCTGCAAACGATTAAAGAAATGGATGAACATATAAAGGAAGTAGAGGACCACTCTGAGTTTGCTAATGAACAGTCGCTTGCAGGAGCATCTGTTGTTGGTAAGGCACGCAACAGGGTTCAGGAGGCCAATCGCTCAGTGGAGCAGTTAGAAAAGCTATTCGCCCAATTTTTGAATCAGACGGGTGAAGTCTCCACTTTCGTTTCTGTTATAAGGGATATTACCGAAAAGACAAATCTCTTAGCCCTCAATGCTTCTATTGAAGCAGCAAGAGCAGGAGAAGCAGGAAAAGGGTTTGCCGTTGTAGCTGAAGAAGTCAGGAAATTAGCCCGCCAGTCGAGTCACTCTGCACAATCCATTCACAAAGTTGTATCGGGTATTCAGGAAGAATCAGCGGTCATCCATTCAGAAATGAATGAATGTACTTTAAAGATAAATGAAGGATACAAATTGATGGAGAATGCTGAAGGATCATTAAATGTTATCCAGAAAGCTACATCGGAAGTTACTCCCCGGATAAAAGATACTGGACAGCGTTCTTCCCAAATCCGTACAAGTGGAGCTGGGGTTCAAGCTTCCATGCAAGAGCTGAAAAATGCTGCTAAAGAGAACGAAGCAAGCAGTGAGCAAATAGCCGCAGCTTCTCAACAACAGCTGGCCATGTCTCAGGAATTAGAAGCTGTTGTTGATCAGCTAAATCAATTAACCTATGAACTTCAAGAGTTAGTGGATGGGATGAGTATTGAAAAAGTATCCTAGCAGGAGCGGTAGAAAACGGTGAAGTTGATCAGGGCTCTTTTTAAGGATAGGAAATAAACCCAATCCTGAAATTCAAGTTTCTTGAAAATAATCATTGTAACCGATAGGATGAGATCATTGGTAAAAATAAGTAGACGAACTCATCCTATATCCAATGTATCGTTCGCCTATGGGCAGGTGAGGTTATGCAGAATTTAAAGATTACAAATTATCTATACATCTTTTACTCATTGGTGTTCTTGCTAAATATTGTTCACGTATTCTGGGCAAATGATATTCTATTCTTTGTCATTGGGGTCATGGGAATAGTGATGTTGATTATTAATTTTCCCAGGTCTGACAAGGTGTTCCGAATCCTTGGTGTTGTGCTGTTAGCGATAGGCATTTTTTTCTTTATATCGAGTGACGTCTCTGTAAATGAAATACCTTCTTACTTTGCTGGAAACATAAGTCTGCTTTTTCTTCTTTCTATGCTTCCATGGATGAATAGCGTAGTGAAAGCTGGAAGATATAATAAATTGCTGCAGTCGTTGCTCGGCGGGAATGTGAAAGGTATGGGATCCTTGTACATACGAAGTGAAGTAACGATGGTCTCGCTGGCTGCTTTTTTGAATTTATCATCAGCTACAATCTCGCAAGACTTGCTGAAAGAGCAGTTAAAAGAAGCTAAAACAAAAATCAGAAATAGCTTCATAGCCATGGCGACGCTTAGAGGGTATTCTCTTGCATTACTGTGGAGTCCACTCGAAATATTATTGGCTACATCCATCTTCATTACAGGCGCGAATTACTTGGAAGTGCTGCCCTGGATGCTGCTCGTTGCCATTCTTGGAATCACATTGGACTCGACTATCGGAAAGCTCATTTTTCGAAAGCATGATATAGGAAGTAATTCACTGACATCAAGCCATCCCCAGTTCCAAAAAAAGAAACTGGTGGAATTTATAGCTGCTCTTGTTCTATTTTTAGTGGTGGTTGTTTTCCTGGCAAATGTCGTTCAATTTGACTTTCTATTTGCCGTCACCATTGCTATATTCCCATTTGCTTTTATATGGGCTGTCGTAAAAAAAAGAAAAACCAGTTTCCAGCAGATTGGTTGGCCGACATGGAAAAAACAGACGAATAACTTAAATAATTTCATCGTGTTATTATTGTCGTTATCGTTTTTTACGGAGGCCTTGAATGCTTCACCGTTTTTGCAATATTTACAGGATCCAATTGTGGCTTTGGAAGGCAGCCCTATCCTCATTATGTTGTTTATTCAAGCTGCATTTCTTGTGTTAACCCTGCTCGGCGTGCACCCAATTGCTACGATGGGGATCTTTGGGGGAGTCAGCGGTCTGTTAATAGAAGCGCTGCCTTCAGTAACTTTGACGATTTTACTCGCAAGCTGCGCAATTGCTACGGTTCCATCAGCTCCATATGGTCTTATTGTAACGATTACGTCTGTCGGTTTAGGGGTCAATCCTTATCAAATTGTTTTAAAAAATCTTCCGTACACTTTAATGTGCGGATTTATAGGTATAATTGTTTCTATGATAACGCTTTACATTTACTAAAAGTCCAGTGTTTGTATAAAGACGAGAATCTTCTTCAAGAAGATTCTTTTTTTGTCGCTGAAAATCATGAATGAAAATGCTGCAAGTATATTAAACACCTGAGAAAAGGGGAATATATTGATAGACATTCAAGCAGTGAAGAAGGAGTTTATTTAAATGATCATAAGGTTCGGATACGTAGCCCATGCACTCTCCCTTTGGGAAGCCACCCCGGCAAAAACCATGACCTTTTCAAGATACAAAAAATTACAAGAAGAAGAGCGGCTGCCTGAGCTGCAAAGAATTACCCGTCTAAATTTACAGCATACACTCAGGGCCATTCATTACAATATTGCACATGAAATACCACTATATCGGTTCTCTTCCTCACTTGTTCCATTAGCCACCCATGACGAAGTGGAGTGGGATTATATTACACCATTCCAGGAGTTGTATGCTGAAATTGGTACGCTCGTTAAGAGACATGAGCTGAGAACGAGTTTTCACCCTAATCAATTCACACTATTCACGAGTGATAAACCCCATGTGACAGAGAATGCCGTTAAAGACATGGAATATCATTATGCTTTATTAAAAGTGATGGGTCTCCATCATGAATCTCATATTAATCTTCATATCGGAGGGGCCTATGGGGATAAATCAGCTGCCCTGGAGCGCTTTCATGAAAATATAAAGCAATTGCCAGATCCTATCAAAAAGCAAATGACCTTAGAGAATGATGATAAAACGTACACCACTACAGAAACCTTGGAAGTATGCGAAAAAGAAGGGATTCCCATGATGTTTGACTATCATCATTACATGGCTAACCATACCGCTGAGGAAGATCTAGCTGAACTTTTGCCAAGGTTTTACGAAACGTGGTCCGGATACGGGCTTCCACCTAAAGTTCACTTATCTTCTCCAAAGAGCGAAGGGGCTTATCGTAGTCATGCAGATCATGTAGATGAAGCGTTTGTAACCCCTTTTCTAAAGATAGTGAAACAGACAGAGCAGCCGATTGATGTCATGATTGAGGCTAAGGAAAAGGATCGTGCTCTATTGAAGCTTGTAGAAGACCTGGCCGCTCAGAGAGGTGTGAAGCGGTTAAAAGGGGCAGAGCTTGATTTTTAAAAGTGGATTAAACCCACGCAGAAATGAAATTCCGCAAGAGGAGGTGTAGAAGATGACTGACGAAGAATACCTGAAGTACACGATTCAATTAGCCGCTGACAATGTGGATCACGATGGAGGTCCATTCGCTGCCATTGTAGTAAAAGAAGGGACTATTATTGCGGAAGCAGGTAACAGAGTGACAGAGAAGATGGATCCAACAGCGCACGCGGAAGTGCAGGCGATTCGAAGTGCGTGCGAAACTCTGAAACATTTTGAATTGAAAGGATGCGAGCTCTATGTAAGCTGTGAGCCCTGCCCTATGTGTGTGGGAGCTATCTATTGGGCGCGTCCTGATCAGGTGTACTTTGCGGCAGGAAGAGATGATGCCTCACGGGCAGGTTTTGATGATAATCTGATCTATAAAGAAGTTTCAAAGGATCCACAGGAGAGATCTCTACCTTTCCGCAGGATAAACGTACAGGATGCAGCGCTTCCTTTTAAGAAGTGGGAGAGGAAAGAAGATAAATCAGCGTATTAAGTTTCCTTTCCATTTACTGCAGGATTCGCTTTGCTTCTATGAACCTTTGTATTCCTGTAAACAATTCCACAGCGAAGAAAAGAAGAGTGGACCATAGAAGGAAGTTGGGAAACAGAAGCATAATACTAAAGAATATAAAGCCTTCTGATCGTTCAGCCGCTCCTGCTTGATAATAAAATGACTTGATACCTGCCTTTTCAGAAACTGCCCCTACGACTAGGAAAACCGTCATGGAAATAATGATCGAAACGCTTAACAGTAGTAGTGGCCACATGACTTCGGGATGTAAATAGGCAATCGCCACAATCATAGCTACTTCCACGATTCGATCGAACGTAACGTCCATGACGGTTCCAAAGGGAGAGGATTTAGTATGGCGTGCCATCGTCCCGTCAACAGCGTCTAAAAAACCTGATATCCATAATACGATGACTCCTATTATTGGATAACCGCTTAAGTAGAGAAGACTGGTAGAAAGACCTACTATAAGTGCGAGAATGGTTATCTGATTGGGGGTCCTTCCTCTTCTTAATAAAAAAGAAGCGGTTTTTTCTATAGATGGCTGTACATACTTTCTGGCGTGCGTGTCTAACATTAAAATCACCTGCTTTTCTCTTTTTCTCTCATTCTAACCCTTTCTAGTGGTTCATAAAATCATTTAAGCTCCTATTCCGTACATTATACAGCTGGTAATGTTGGAAAGAATTAATAGTGAAAAGTTTTAACCTCCCATGTTAATGTGTGAAATAGATTATTTCAGGGAGGTTGATTGCATATGTTTAAGAACTTAATGATTTCCTTATTGGTGTTTGCTGGAATATTCACATTTACTTTCCCTGCGCAGGCTGAAGGCGCTGAAGAAACTTATACCGTCCAAAAGGGCGATTCCTTATATAGCATTGCATCGAACTATGGCATTTCTACCCATCAGCTGAAGGCGGTCAATGATAAATCGTCTTATATGATTTATCCGGGAGAACAGTTGCAGATGCCTGTGCTGCCTGAAGAATGGGAGAAAGATTTACTTGCCCGCTTAGTTGAGGCGGAAGCTAAAGGCGAAAGTTATGCAGGTAAAGTGGGCGTGGCGACGGTAGTTTTAAACCGTGTAGAAAGCGATAAATTCCCAGACTCCATCTATGGAGTGATTTACGATGGAATTCAATTCTCTCCAGTATTGAACGGGACGATCGAGCAGCCTGCCAGTCAGGAATCGAAACAGGCTGTAGAGGAAGCCGTAGCTTATCAGGGATACGATAGAGAGTCTCTTTTCTTCTATAACCCTTCGAAAGCTTCCAGCAGTTACCTCAGCAGTAAAGAAGTGACTACAGTAATTGGTGATCACGTATTCTTACGGTAATATAAAAAGCAAGCATGGTTAGCCATGCTTGCTTTTTTTGTCTTATTTAAATAATTTAACCGGCTTCTTCATCATCAAACAGTTCCACTTCTTGTTTACTTTTACGTTTCTTATATACCCGGTTCACATAATCATCTGTAAGGGCTGCAATTTCTTTATGCAGGAATAGGAGCGGAATAATATTGGCTAGTAGTACAAAGGCCAGCAGCAAATCAAGGAATTGCCACACAAATTTCAGCCCGCCGATGGCTCCGACAAAAACCGCTAAAATATAAACGATCCTCATAACACGGGCAAATTTAAGGTTATATAGATACTCCGCTTGTTTTTCGCCATAGAATACCAGGATCCCAATGGTCGTCATGACAAAGAATAATAGAAAAATGGAGATAAATGTACTTCCGAAGGCATCTCCAAACTCTGTGCCAATGGCAATGTTAATCATGTTGGAAGCTTCCGTTCCCCCAACCTCTTTCCATGCTCCGGTAACTAGAACGGTGATGCCCGAAATGGTACAGATAACAATCGTGTCAATAAAGACACTGAATATTCCCCAGAGACCTTGTCTGGAAGGGTGGTCTGTCTTCGCGGCAGCATGAGCAATAGGAGCTGTTCCCAGTCCTGCTTCATTAGAATACAGACCGCGGGCAATCCCCCAGCGTAGAGCTTGAGCTACACCCGCGCCAGCGAATCCTCCTGTTGCAGAAACCGGAGTGAAAGCATGAGTGAAGATTAAACTGAATACTTCCGGAAGCTGACCGACATTGGCAAAGATGACATAAAGGCAGACGGTTAAGTAAATAAGTACCATACCCGGCACCAATTTATCGGTAATCTTGGCGATACGCTGAATACCTCCGAATACGACAGCAGCAATAGCGACACATACCACAGCTCCTGTAATATAAACAGGCCAGCCGAATGCTCCCTCGGCCTGTGTGGCAATGGAGTTGGACTGTACCATCGTACTTGGAATCAGTTCAAGCATAAGAAAAAACGCGAAGGCTGAGGAAAGCCATTTCCAGCCGAGGGCTTTTTTTATGTAATATTGAGGTCCCCCGACCCAAACGTTCTTTTCGTTCTTTTCCCTGTACTTCATACCCAGCAGAATTTCAGAGTATTTTGTCGCCATTCCTATGAGAGCAATAATCCACATCCAGAATAATGCTCCGGGACCTCCTAAGGAGATGGCAATAGGAACACCAACAATATTAGTGGCTCCTGCAGTAGAGGCTAAGGCAGAGGTGAATGCTTGAAATGGGGTGATGGTACCTTTTTTATCGGTTTTCTTGAAGATCTGACCGATGGTTTGATGGAGAACGTGACCAAAGAAGCGAAATTGAAAGAATTTGATTCTAATGGTAAGGAAAATACCTCCTGCAATCAGAATAATAGCAAGTGGATACGTCCATAAAAAATCTGACAAGTCAGCAATCCCTTGCTCTATACTACTCCATAATTGTCCCAATTAAAGGCCTCCTTTAAAGTATTAGAAATTTTGTGTGAATTAATCCATATATTCCCTAAAATGTTGTAATTAAACACAAAATGAGCAAGAGAGATGAGAATGAAAAGTGGTTCGCGTATGATGGTTATAAAGGCTCTCAGGAGGGATAAGCTTTGTTAATCCATAAGGACCATTTCAAAGATCATAATATGAGTAAGTTGATCAAAGGCGCAGTTGTACCGAGACCGATTGCATGGGTGTCTACAGAAAGTACTGATGGTGTACGCAATTTAGCGCCATTCAGCTTTTTTACAGTAGCTTCAATGGACCCCATTACGTTATGTTTTTCAGTGGGAAATGTAGAACGGGAAAAAGATACACTGACTAATATTAAAGAGACCGGCCAGTTTGTCGTGAATATCGTATCTGAGTCGCTTGCCAATCAGATGCATGAAAGCAGCAAAGCTCATCCGAGAGAAACAGATGAATTCATAAAGGCAGGAACGAGGACAGAACGAGCGGCATACGTAGAAGCTCCACTAGTTACGGATTCACCCGTAAGCATGGAGTGTGAGCTCGACAGGATCATTGACCTGGGGCTCAACCAGCTAATTCTTGGACAGGTTGTTGGCTATCATGTTAGGGAGGAAGTGTATATGGAAACAGATAAGATTGACCCTTATAAGTTGAAACCTGTGGGGCGTATGGCAGGAGATTATAGTTATATCCGTGAATTCTACAAGCTTCCAAATGAGAATTTGCCAGAATAAAAAAGCACCCAATGTGGGTGCTTTTTTATTCCGTACGGGGCTTTGTAGGGTCACAGGAAGGGTGCTCTCCCTGTGTAGACTCAGCTATTTTAAATAAGTAATAACATTCTTCGCGAGCCATATGGTCTGCCATTAAAGTAGAAAAAGTACCTAGTAGTTCGGCATTCATCTCCATTTCTTCCAGTTCTCTCAGAAAGGTTTTAAAAATCTTCATTTCAAGAGCTACTTCATCGTTAAATTTTCTTAATGCTGGAAAGGATTGGCGATTCGTGCGCAGGTACCCTTTCATTTCTACGGCTTTTAAGTAAAATTGCTCAAAATGCTTCGTAAACTTATCGCTTTTTTCTTTCAAGCGCTTTTCCACACCATCCAGTTCATCATTAATAGCTCCCGCGTGTCCTGAAGCGTCCATTAACCAAAGGAGATGGTGATGCAGCTCATGGAAGAGAGGCGGTACTTCTCTTTTTCCTAAATAGCCAATAACCAGCATATACTCTTCCAGTTCATTTACCATGTGATTAATAAAAGTGGGAGGAAGGTGGATCTTGATTTGACTAAAGAGAGAGCGCTCAAGTAAATCAAGCTTAAACCGGTGAAATTCTCGTACTTTTTCTCCAGCTTGAAGGCTGAAAGTCATCCAATCCTGTATGGTTCCACTTCTGGATTGATTGAGATAATCATCCCATAACTGTACGTAAGACTTAGCCAATTCAATCGTTTCTTGTTCTGAAGGGTATAACGAATCTCTGATAAACCTGGCATGGTCTCCCAAAATTTGCAGCCAGAACTGATGCTCGAACTTAGCTGTTTCTTGAAAGCTCTTCATTGTCTACACCCCTTGTCTATAGCTTCCTTCCATAATTATTCAAAAAAGGAGGGGCTCATACGAAGGACTCTCATAAAAAAAGCTCGCAGATGCGAGCTGAAACAGACTTGAACCTTTTCTACTAATACTCTGGAATTGAGAGTGGTTCAGTATCTTATTTTCCAAAGGATGAAAGGAATTTCACTCGGTCTCCCATAGGCGGAACGGTATCATCTACCAGAGATATTTCCAGCAAAGATGGGCCGGTGGTTTGAAGCAACTGGCGAACCTTTTCTTCAGTAAGTTCACCCAGGTGGTCAATTCGAGCGCACGGTACACCTAAGGAAGCAGCCATTTGAGAAATATCCACCGGTTGTTGAGAAAATCGTTCATGGGCTCGTTTATATTGAAGGGAGTGGCCATGATGAACCATGCCAAGACGTGAATTGTTCATAACTACGAACAATACGGGAATATCGTACTCTTTTGCCGTAAGGATCTCCATTCCGTGCATAAAGAAGCAGCCATCTCCTGTAATACTAATCGTTGGCCGTTCCGGTTCAGCAATTTTGGCGCCAATAGCACTGCCAATACCACTTCCCATAGCCCCAAAATGCACGTTTATATCAAAGGAGTCTTCATGAAAGACATTCATGTGGTTAATGACGTAGGCCATAAATTCTCCAATATCAATTGTATATCTTGAAGAGGAAGGCAAAATTTCTTGTAGCTTATGCAGCACATTGGAGGTATTGTACTCTTCCGTCAAAGATACGTTAGCCCTGTTCTCCGCAGGATAAGAATTTCTTTTCTTTCCGCGTGCATTTAATTCTGTGATCATGGAAGAAACGGTAAGGTGAACATCGCTGTGAATCGCTGTATCTACGACATATTTTCGATTGAAAACAGAAGCATCGAAATCGACCTGTATGGTCCATTTGTCTTTATTAATATTAGGGTTCCAATTATTGGTGGCCGTTTCTCCGAGACTGGAGCCTAATATAAGAACCGCTTCCTTTGTACGATCATTAATCAGCTGGGAAGCTTGTTCATGACCGGCAAACCCGAATACACCGGCGAGAAGTGGATGGTCATCGGGGATCAATCCTTTGGCCTGCGGAGTAGTGACAATCGGCCAGTGGAGAGTTTCGGCTAATTCAAGCACATCATTAACTGACCCCCGTATACCTTGGCCAGCAAAGATATAACCACTTTTGACTTCCGTCATTTTGTCAACCGTTTCATGGATTAACTGGTCATCCGGCAGTAAGGGAGTGCGAGATGGGAAAGCTGGAATCCGGGGTGCAGGAATATCGTGCAACTGCACATCGATCGGCATTGCAATATGTACAGGACCCGGGACTCCCGTAAGGGCAATTTCTACGGCCGTATGAATTTCAGAGAGAAGGTCTTCCGCCTTATCCACCCGTTTACTGTACTTCGTGACAGATTGATAAAGTGGATCTGCATGAAGCTCCTGGGAAGCGTTAAGTCCAACAGTGTTTACAGGTACAGCGCCCGTTAGAAACAACACAGGCAAGTGTTCCCGCATAGCATTTGCTGCCCCCGTAACTAAGTTAGTACCGCCGGGACCGCTGCTCCCAATACAGACTCCGAGAGACTGAGAATACTTGGCATAAGAAGCGGCCATATAGGCGGCAGCACCTTCATGTTTAGCAATGATTGGTGTAATGGAAGGTGTATCATAAAGTTCATCAAAAAAAGCATTAACGGACCCTGCAGGGATTCCGAAGATTTTGGACACATTTCCTGACACTAGGTAATCCAGAACAGCTCGAACGGATTTCATTTTTTTAACCCCTTTTTAGAATGTTTTTTTGCAAATTCTTCAATCAGTTGACCGGGAGGAAGAGGACGACTGAAAAAGAACCCTTGGATTAAATAGCACCCACGGCCTTGAAGAAAATCAATCTGATCCTGCGTCTCTACTCCTTCAGCAATCACATCAAGTTTAAGACTGTTCGCTAAAGTGATAATGGTATCGGTGATCGCTGCATTATTTTTATTAGTTGTAATGTCATCAATAAAGGATTTATCGATTTTAAGGGTATCCACAGGAAAGTTCTTTAAGTACCCAAGCGATGAATATCCTGTGCCGAAATCATCAATTGAAATTTTAATCCCCAGGTTTTTCAGTTTTTTAATAGTAGTCGTGGTTTTACAAGTATTGTGAATAATAAGATTTTCTGTCAACTCTAATTCCAAGTTCTCTGCTGGTAGATGAGTTTCATTAAGGACACGCATCACCACGTTAACTAAGTTGTTCTGGTTGAATTGCTGAGGCGACAAATTGACAGAAACCGTCCAATCCTTATATCCCTTCATGTACCATTGATTCATCTGTTTACAAGCCTCTTTTAACACCCATTCTCCGAGTCTCGTGATTAACCCTGTTTCCTCAGCAAGAGGTATAAAGGTTTGAGGTGGAACGAGCCCTAAATCAGGATGATCCCAGCGAATTAGAGCTTCCATACCAATCATCTCATTGGTTTCCAGATTCATTTTAGGCTGATAATGTAACATAAACGAATTTTCTTCGTTTAAAGCTTTGTAGAGGTCGTTCTCTAGCTTTATTGTTTCTATAGAGCGATTATCGATGTCCGATGAATAAAATTGAAACTGGTTCCCTGAAAGCTCCTTGGCCTTGTACATAGCCAAATCGGCATGCTTAATAAGCTCTTCGGCACCTGATCCGTCAGATGGGTAAAGACTAATACCGATACTTGTTTTAATGGCTATTTCCTGGTCATTTATTGTGAATTGCTGCTCGAAGACCTGGAGGATCTTGTTCGCATAATTGACCGCATCCTGCTCTTCCTTCACGCTCGGTAGAAGGATAATGAATTCATCGCCGCCTTGTCTCGAAACGGTGGCATCTTTAGGCATAGCAGACTCGAGACGCTGTGCTGCCTTTTGGAGTACCGTATCTCCAAATCCATGACCGAATGTATCGTTAATCTTCTTAAATCGATCTAAGTCCAAAAACAGGATGGCTAATGAACGGTTGTGGAGCTCGGCGTACGTTAAGGCCTGGTTGAGCCTGTCCTGGAATAAAACACGGTTGGGTATATTCGTCACTATATCGTAATAGGCATGGTATTTTATTTTTTCTTCCATTTGTTTTCTGGAGGTCACATCTTTAAATGTAATGACATAACCTACAATCTGCTCAGCTTGTCTTTGGGGTGTAATCACATATTCGACCGGAAAGTAAGAACCATTTTTCTTTTGAAAGTAACTATCAGAATGACCATGATTGTTATCGGCATCATCCGATTCCGCAAATTCACGGAAATGGTCACCCTGGTCAACCTGATAGAATATCTTTTTGTAAGAAAGTCCCAAGATTCCATCTTCGTTCGGATAACCAAGTAGTTCGATCGCGGAAGGGTTGGCGAAGGTGATTTTTCCGTCTAAGTTAAGACCAAAGATTCCTTCCCCGGCTGAATTTAGGATAAGTTCTTTCTCATTACTGATTTTTTGTAAATCTGTGATGGCTTCCTCAAGTTCCTTATTCTTTTGCGTTAGTTCAGAGGTGCGTTTATTAATGATCCATTCTTGTTTTTCCATATAAATTAAATTAAAAAGAACAGGCGCTGTGGCATCCACTATGGATTCAGCAAGCTGGCGAACATAACGGGGATATGTATAGCCTTTTTCTTCTAAATTTACAATTGCTATGGTCCCGAGTACTTCTCCTACAGCTACCAGGGGGATCATATATAATCCTTTAATACCAAATCGCGTGCATGCCTCATGGTTCGGTCTTGAATCTATGGTAACGTCAGGAATCATGATGGAATGTTTCTTTTCGACAACCTCGCGGAAAGCAGCATCATTTTTAAAATCAACCTTTAGTTGCTGGTGTGTGTTCTTCCAATCATCTTCTGTCCAGTCACTGTTTTTACTCAAGCTGACGGGCTTCATCTGCAACTCAGCTGCGGGATCAAGGAAATGAGCGCCAATGTTATTGTTTTTTAACACTTTACTTAAGTAATAGAAACATTTGTCAATGGCTTCTTGAAGAGAAGAACAGAGTGAGAGTTCGCGGGTTACATCCAGTAATAGCTGCTTTTCTTCAATTAAATCTTCTTTACGGGTCAAATTAGTAGCATTTCGAATAGCTACAGCAGCCATATTTACATAAGCTTTGATGGACTCTATTTCATCATCGGTTAAATCCATAGGAATTCCATAGTCGAATAAAAATACCAATCCATAAAGTTCATTTTCATAGAATATAGGGGCCACAAGTAAAGAATTAATTTTGAACGCATTTACCGCCCTTGAATCAGGACGATTGTCTTTTGAGGTGTCTGGAATGTAAATGGTTTTCTTCGTTTCAATGACTTCTTTTGCAAGTTGATCGTATTCTGGATCTACAATATGCATATCAAGCGTCATTCCATTTAGAAGAGCAGGTTTCCCGACGTAGCCTCTATAGGTGCCATCTTCTTGTGGCAGGTAAATCCCAACAGAATCACAGCGTGTGATTTCTTCGGATATGGCTGTTACGACGTGCTCTAAAACATCGCGCAAATCAAGTTTGGTATTGATAAGCTTAGTAATTTGCGCTAGGCGAGAATATCTAGTTTGTTCTTCAGCCATTTCATAACCTCCATACTCGTCATATTATGATAATGTTCGACTTCTGAAACGAACCTCCTGCTTTAGGACCTCACTTAATGTGTTCTCTATCATAAAAAGGGTCAAAAGTCATATCTAAATTACTTATTTATACAGTTATAAAGTATCAGGATTTGATTAGGGTAAAAGGCCAAAAAGGTGTACGGATTGTAATGAACAAATCTGCTAAACTTGAGTATTTATTTAAGGAAAGTTAGCAATAGGTAAGCGTTTGAGATTATCTCTGGCTTTTCCCCTGCTCCACACCGAACGTGCTAGT
Source organism: Halobacillus halophilus DSM 2266 (assembly GCF_000284515.1). Classification (GTDB taxonomy): domain Bacteria; phylum Bacillota; class Bacilli; order Bacillales; family Halobacillaceae; genus Halobacillus; species Halobacillus halophilus. The sequence goes on from NC_017668.1 coordinate 231,246, forward strand.
TTCCCAGCATTCGGCGTTCCATCTAAAGGTATGTACTACATTATAAGTTCCTATGTTACTCTTCGAGACTGGATGCAACGATCCCTTCCACCCCACATACCTTTCGGTATTGATTGATTTTGTCTAAGATCAATCGATTCTGTGGTAATCGTTCAAGATAAACCTTTATCTTCTCTATATCTTTCATATGGATAAGTCGATGGATATCCTTATGAAGAATACGGAGATTCTGAAATTGATCGGACCCTCCTTGGTTCTTTGGCACGTAATGGTGACAGTGAACGTCTTGTGCATGGAGGTATTTGCCTGTAATTTCGCATCTTCCCATCTTCATACTATATCGACTAATACGATTATCCAGATATTCAATACTTCGTTTCGGTAGAGAAGACTTCATTAAATGTCCAATTTCTTTCTGGATATCCGGGCGGAGACTTTTGTGTATCTGTTCCCTACCCTTCTTTGTGTAAAGCGAAAGCTTTGAACTGAAGCTCATCGCATGGAATGTTTTCACATTGCCAATGGGGAATAGATACGTATCATTGATATTGATCGTTTTCGTTCCTAAGCTAAAGGTCTTCCTATAGAAAGGAGGTGGCTTAAAAGGATGTTCTAGCTTTCCAACCGGTCGAAGACGGTTCACTAGAAATGGTTTTAGATCGTAAGCAAGACGTGAAAACACGAGACTTACATGAGTCGCTCGCTTAAAGTATTGGTGAAGTCCTAGAACAAAGCTATTATAACGATTAATATTCTCAGTAGAAGGCGAAGCTTTCATTCTTCGAATGAGTTTCTTCGCTTCCTGTTTGATTTTCTCGCTTTTTGAAGTAACGACCCCAGTATGGGCCACTCGTTTCTTACCCTTTTTATTCGCACGAATGGTGAACCCTAAGAACTCCGATTCTCGTTTTCTTAAGTTTACAATTTGAGATTTCTCTGGTGAGATATCCAGTTTCAAACGCTCTTTGAGGTACAGACGTACCGCATGGTACCACCTTTGCGCTGTCTTTCCATCCCGACATAGAATTTTAAAATCATCCGCATACCGGACCAGATATCCTTGTTTCAAATTCGTTTGTTTTCTCGCTCGCCTTCTGGCATCATCTGAACTGTAGGATTTCGTCAGGGGAAATACTTCCCACTGGTCGGCAACCCATTGGTCTAGATCATTTAAGACAACATTCGAAAGAAGGGGAGATAAAATTCCACCTTGTGGCGAACCCTTATCGGGCACACCTTCACCATCAATTTCTGATGTAATCATTTTAGAAATACATGCCAGTACCTTTCGGTCTTGGATGCCAATATTCCAGAGTTGCTTCTTTAATAGACGATGATTTACGTTATCAAAGAAGCTTTTAATATCTACATCAACCACGTAATGAAGTTGACTATGGTTAATCAGAAACTGTATTCTTGCCATAGCATGATGAGCAGACCGGAGAGGTCTGAAACCGTAGCTATGTTTGAAGAATTGAGATTCTACAATCGGTTCGAGAACTTGTTTGAAGCATTGTTGGATCACTCGATCCAAGATACATGGAATCCCAAGGGGTCTCCATTTTCCGTTCTCTTTTTCAATCCATTCTCTTCGAACTTTCTTCGGGTGATAGTTTTGAAGTTTACTTCGGACTTCATTTACCAGATCATTTTCGGAGAGCTCTTTCATGTCATCGATGGTTTTCCCATCGGTTCCTGGTGTTCTAGAACCTTTATTGGTTTTAATCATGCGAAAAGCGAGCAGGATGTTTTCTCTCGATATGATGGTTTCATATAAATGAGAGAACGTATTTCCCTGACTCGCTTTTTCATGAAGATCCGTAAAGGTCTCCGTCATATTATAATAATCCCAGTTTCGCAGCGTTGACACTGTGGCATCCCTCCTTTGGAGTGATGTTCCCACGTTCCTACCCGATCGGTGCCATTCACGTTAGGAAAATAATCGTTTCATACTCTAGACTTGGGGCTATTCCTCCACTTCCATTACAGAAGTTTCACCAGTCATTCCCCTACCTTCACAAGGATAAATGCTTTTCAGCATAACTTTATAGCAACCGTTTCGGGTGACAGCCCTTGATTCAACGTCCCTTGCTTTCCAAGTACCATACAACGTAGCTATCCATACTAAACGTAGATGCTTCCTTTAAGCCTGTGAGCTCGATACCGCCATCGTTCGGTATAGCGTCTTTCAGAGGGGGCAGTTTTACTCCACACCACTCACGTCATCGTAAGATGACCACGTAAGTTTCCTTACGTTCGAAACTTTAGACCCTTACCTTCGGAAGTTCGTCAGTTCCTATCTCAAAGAACGATTCTCATCCTATCTAGTTTTTCAGCCGTGGGGCATATCCGTCAGCATACCTAATGGCTTCAGCCTTCGTTCTGCCCAATCTACCTGTGCTTCACACCCTAAGACCTGTCCGTCTTAACGCATGCAGAAGTGTTGACGGGATGGTTTCAGGAAACATGGATCCTTCATTCCCATCCTCCGTTGTACAGTTAAAATTTAATCAAATAAACTTCCTGCCTTTCACGCTGAAAAGCGCTTATAGCAGAACTTGTCGCGCGCTCCCGTTTCTTGAAGACTTGATTTCGAGACTTTTGTGAGAATTTGGTCCTGCGGGGGACGATTTCGCTTTTCGCGGGCATGTGCTGAGCTTCCTCGGGCTTAACAGCCCTGTGGGATCTCACCGATCATGTTCATCCCGCAGAAGTCTTCATCGTCCCCCTCCGGACCTTGCGATATATGGAGCTCGAAATCTCTGCTCGAAACGCGCCGTTTTATGATGGAGATAAACTTCTAACAATAAGCGTGTACGTGTAGATCATTCCCGCTATAGAAGCATTTAAGGCGGATCAAGAACCCCTCTATCGTCTATAGAAGGGTCCGTTCACTCTTCCATCATAGGGTGGCGGAGGAAACGACGAGACTCCCGCGGGAGAAGGAGCTAGGCGAGACCCCACAGGGAGTGAAGCGACCGAGGAGGCTTGCCAGTTCCCCGCAGGAAAGCGAGTTGTTTCCGCAGCCATCCCTTCTCTATATTAAGTAACGGACGCAAAATATCTCGAAGCTGAGTCTTCCACAATCCGGCCCTATTGTGTAATAACTTTTCTGATTAAAATTGAACATAACCTTTAACAGAACCAATAAAAAAGTGTAAACATCTACGTTTACACTTTTTTCATTCTTTATTGTGTTAGTGTCTCTGTAACCTTATCTATAGTCATGCCATGGGCAATTACGCCATCAATTGTCCAGTGACTAGGTTCGTTCATTTGATAGACTTGGTCATTTTCAACAGCCGGGGTGCTTTGCCATACGGAACTATTATTAAGAATTTCCAACCCGGCTTCTCCCTCTTGAGCAATTAAAAAGACATGGTTAGCATCCATCTGCCCTAGTTTTTCTAATGCGATTGGATTCCACTGCGTTTCGGCTTCCGGAAGGTTTTTAATAAACTCAGGCTCTGTCACGCCAAGGTCGTTGTATAGAACTTCTGCACCATAACGAGTGTTTTCGAAAACATAGAATTGTTCACCTGAAGCCCATACGAATGCAACTGACTCGTCACCTATGGACTCTTTCAGACTTGCTTTAGCTTCCTTTGCTTTTTGGTCAAAATCAGCCAGTGCCTGTTCGGCTTCTTTTTGTTTACCAAGAATTTCGCCCATTTGGGTTAATTGCTTGCGCCAATCTGAACTGTTTTCTTCACTGAATACGTAGGTCGGAGCAATATCACTGTATTCTTCATACGTACCATTTTGCAGAGCGGATGGACCGCTGAATAAGATTAAACCTGGATCCTGGTTAATGGTTTGTTCTAATGGCAGATCCCAGGCTATTTTGGGAACCCCCTCTAATTGAGGCTGTAGGTAGTCGAGAACTGTGTCACCAATCGACCACTGTGCCACGGGCTGCTCTCCAAGAGCTACTAAAGGATCTTCTAAGTAAGGGGCGAGAATGCGTTCAGGATTGGAAGGAATGGTTACTTCTCCCATCTCATGAGTTAACGTTCGCTCTTCGTTTGATTGTTCACCTTGATTTTGGTCTGAAGAGTTTTCTTCAGAGGACGTAGTGTCTTCATTATTATTACATGCCGTTACTACAGTAAGCATGATCAATAGACTGAATAACAAAAGGGATTTTGATCTAAGCATGACTTTCCTCCTAAAATGATAGTCTAATACCCGATAATGATAATCATTTTCATTGAAAATGTCAAGGCAAAACCTGCTGCACCTGACTTGAACTACTAGAATATTATCGATATAATACGTAGTGATAATGATTCTCAATTTTAATTAAATAGATACATAAACTGATGCTAGTGATAGAGAGGATTTACTGCCGTGAGCGAAGAGGTTGAGCGAAATAAAAATAATAAAAAAGATATAGAAGGATTAACCTTGAAGTTCTTCCAGGCTGGACTTGTATTTTTGCTGGCTATTGCTGGATTATTCCTGTCTCTTGGACTATCCGTTTCTTTAGGGGTAACCGACATACAATTAAAAACGGTATGGGACTCTATATTCGCTTTTGATCCAGGAGTCACAAATCATCAGGTGATCCGTGAACTGCGTTTACCTCGTGCATTTGGCGCTGCTCTAGTGGGCAGCTTTCTTGCTGTTTCAGGGGCTGTCATGCAGGGATTAACTAGAAATCCGCTGGCTTCTCCCTCGATTATGGGGGTCACGCACGGGGCTGCTTTTGCTCTTATCATTGCGTTAGTGTTTTTCCCGACTATGACGAATCTGGGGATGACCATTTCAGCTTTCATAGGGGCGGGACTCGCTGTACTTATTGTATTCGGTGTAGGGTCTTTTTCAAAAGGCGGCTTGACCCCTGTAAAACTTGCCCTTGCCGGTGTGGCAGTAGGTGGCATGTTGAGTTCTCTATCTTCTGCCATCTCTCTTCATTTTCAGGTGGCCAAGCAAATGAGTTTTTGGTACGCCGGAGGGTTAACGGCGACAGACTGGTTGTCTGTGAAAATTCTTTTAGTTGTTGGAGTTGCGGGTTTAACACTTGCATTACTTCTCTCAAGAGCGGTCACAATCCTTAGTTTAGGAGAAGATGTGTCCAAAGGACTCGGGCAAAACACTTTCGTCGTAAAGTCTTTAGGAATTGTGGTTGTTTTTCTTTTAACAGGAGCTGCTGTTTCTGTTGCAGGGACGGTTGGATTTGTTGGATTAGTTATTCCTCATATGACCCGGGCTTTAGTAGGCACGGACTATCGGTTGATTATTCCAGTATCGGCTGTGCTCGGAGGATTGCTTCTTGTGTTATCGGATATTGGAGCGCGGCTCGTTAACGCTCCTTTTGAGACTCCTGTAGGAGCCATCACGGCGTGTATTGGTGTTCCTTTCTTTCTTTACCTTGCTCGAGGAGAGGGGAGGGGGATGGAATGAATAAAAAGCAGAGCCGCTTTGGCTGGGTTGTCTCTATACTAGGAGTTAGTATATTTTTGTTATTTCTATTCAGCTTAAACATGGGTGTCGTCAACATAGCTCCAATGGAAATCATTCGTACGCTTCTTGGGAGTGGAAGCAGCACGCAGGAAATGGTGTTATTTGATATCCGTCTGCCGAGAATGGTGCTTGCTCTTCTAATCGGTGCAGGCCTCGGGGTCTCAGGCGCCATTCTTCAAGGGGTATCACGGAATGACCTTGCGGACCCGGGGATTCTTGGAATTAACACAGGAGCCGGTTTTGCTATTATTGTCTACATTTTCTTTTTTCAAGGTTCGATGTCCAAATTAAGTGGCCTTGGTATTTACGCCATGCCCCTTTTTGCACTGGCAGGGGCTTTTCTGGCTGCTTTTCTGATTTACCTATTAGCCTGGAAAAAAGGGATTAATCCTGTTCGGTTAATTCTTGTTGGTATCGGGGTGAATTCAGGATTCAGCGCAGCTTTAATTATTTTTCAAGTGAAGATGAACCCTCAGGATTTCACTCAGGCTATGGTGTGGCTTGCTGGGGATATATGGGGAGGTAACTGGGACTTTGTTGCCGCTTTGGCTCCGTGGATCATTTTGTTGACTGTATATGCCATGTACAAAGCGTCAGTTCTGAATATCTTGAATCTTGGCGATCAGATTTCCACAGGTCTGGGGGCGGCCGTGGAAAGGGAACGCAGGGTTTTATTGGCGCTTGCTGTTGCGCTTGCCGGATTATGCGTAGCTGCTGGTGGCGGCATTGCTTTTCTTGGACTGGTAGCCCCTCACCTGGCTCGAAGATTAATGGGACCAAAACACGAGACGTTAATTCCTGTTACGGCTTTAATAGGTGCGCTGATTTTGCTAGCAGCGGATACAGTAGGAAAGAACTTGATCGCTCCTGCCGAAATACCGGTTGGTATCGTAGTAACCATTGTGAGCACCCCTTACTTTATATATTTACTAATGAAAACCCATTAGAAGAGGAGACCAATTATGAACGAAATGTTTGATGTAACGATTATTGGCGGAGGAACAACAGGTTTATATACATCATTTTACAGTGGCATGCGCGGTTTAAAAACAAAAGTCATTGAATATCACCATGATCTGGGCGGGAAAGTAGCTTTCTTCTACCCTGAAAAGAAGCTTTATGATGTAGGAGGGTTTCTCGGGGTCCGGGGAGAAGATCTCGTGACCGAGGTGGAAAACCAGGCGTTAAGTGTCCAGCCTGTTATCGTTACAGGCGAACAGATTCGGACGATTAATAAACAGGAGGATGGATCCTTTATCCTGACAACAGCAAGTGGTGAGCAGCATTTTTCGAAAACCGTTATTGTTGCCTCAGGTATGGGGACATTCGAAATGGAACCTCTTCAGGTAGAGGGCAGTAGTCAGTATGATGACAGGTGCATTCACTATACTATTCAAAACGTAAATCAGTACGCCGGAAAAAAAGCAGCTGTTATCTCTCAAAGCCGAGTTGGAATCGACTGGGCGCTTGCGCTTGAAAAAGTTGCAGAGGAAGTACATTTAATTAACCGTGGCGAAGAATTTAAGGCCGTGTATGAACAGGATATAGAAACTCTTGAAAAGTCATCCGTTCACGTTCATAGGAATCAAAAGGTAGAAGATTTAGCAGGTGACGGGCAAGTGCTCACAGGAGTTACTTTACAGGACGGAACCGAATTGGAGGTCGAGCACATTTTAGTCTATGAAGGACTGAATATAGAGAAAAGCCTGTATGACAGCTGGGGCCTTGAAACAGAAAAAGGAAGGATTCCTGTTGGTACGGATATGTGCACATCTATCGATGGGGTTTTTGCAGCAGGCGACGCGGCTATTTATCCAAGTAAGACGATGTTGATCGCTTCTGGATTTTCAGAAGCAATGACAGCCGTAAATAGTGCAGCCATGTACCTGGATCCTAAAGCAAAAGCGCAGGTGTATAGTACGGTTATTTATAAACATGCGAAAGATTAACCCGGACAAAAACCCGAAATGAGAGAAACCTTTTCCTGCGGAATCTCTCATTTCGGTTTTTTTAGTTAGGGGAAAATTAATGGCAGATGCCCAAATTATAGGCAACGATCTTTAATTGGGCACCAATCGTTAGAAGCCAGGCGGTAAGGTTAATTAGAGCGATTGCAGACCATTTTCGAGTATGAACAACGGATTTTCGCTTACTAAAATAGTAGGTTAAAAAAGGGATCGTAAGTATCGTTATGATAGTAGTCAATCCTAACAAACCTTTGTATTCGTTTGTCCATAGAAAATGATTAGGGAATGGGATAATAATAGTTGGTGTATATAAGATGGAGATAAAATAAAATCCTAAAATCCAAGAAGTGAGCATAAAGAAAAGGCTCATCCAAAGTGAGAGTAGTTTCACTTGTTTCTCTCCTTTGCATCATTATTCCGACCTTGTTGGTCGGGTTAATGATATCTTATGTTTCCCCGCTCGAAAAGTCAATATTACCCGTATGATTTTTGGTGTTCTTTTTTCTTCTTCAAGTATTCTTCATTTTCCCTTGCCTGGATCCACTTTTCTTCGAATACCTCGGCTGATTTTGCTTTTTCTTTATCAATATCCCGTTCATTAATCTCACCATTTTTATCGTACTTTTTACCCCCTTTATAATTTGCATAGCGGCGGGAGCGTGTATATCCCATCTGCAGAAATTTCCGTGCCATATCCATGCCGACGAAGTCATCATTTTTCTTGTATTCTAAGAACATTTGATAGATTTTCTCTGATGATTCCCTGGCTATTTCAGGAGTTTTAAAGCGCCAGTGGGGGAGGATCTCCCCTTTGTAGGGTTCGACCATCAGGACGCCCTGTTCTCCTCGCCCTACTCTATATTTGTCCGGGTTCTTACGGAAATCTGTATTTTTAAAGTCTATGGAATAATCGAATGGCAAAGCAATTTCTCCTTCATTACGTATTTTCAACTCCGAACATATTTAATTCCAGATCCTGAGACAGTTTTTTTATGAGGGCTCCGCCTGCGGTACTGTTGCCTTTTGGACTGATGGCTGGTCCAATGACACCAACCCCCATTCGGCCTGGAATAGCACCGATAATACTGCCAGATACTCCGCTTTTACAAGGAAAACCAGCTTCTACAGCATAGTGACCTGAAGAGTTATACATACCTGAGGTCATCATAATAGCTTTGACAGTGCGAAGGTGATGAGGAGGAATTAATCGTTCTTCACTTTCGGAAGTCATTCCACCTCTTGCCAGGAATGCGCCTACGCGCGCAAAATCCTCCGAACACATCATGACCGAATTCATCCGAAAGTATAGCTCGAGTGCATCATCCACACTGGTAACGAGCGTTCCTGTACTTTGCATGAAATAAGCCAGAGAACGGTTACGGGCACTATTGGCACGTTCCGCCTGGTACACTTCCTCACTCATTTGCAATTCGTTATTATTTGTAATTTTTTTAAGGAAGTCAAAATAGCGATTAAACCGGTTTTCTACACTTTTCCCTTTGATTAATGCAGCAGTAGCGATGGCACCTGCATTAATCATCGGGTTAAAGGGTTTGCTGGTATCGTAAGATTCAAGCTGACTAATGGAATTAAAAAAATCCCCCATCGGTTCCATCCCCACTGTCTGGAAAACACGATCTTTGCCAAAATCCTGCAGGGCGAGCATTAGACCGATGATTTTCGAGGTGCTCTGCATGGGAATATAATGATGGTGATCACCTGCTGATAAAGACTCTCCTTCATTCGTTATGATGGTCACACCTAGAAGGTCCTTCATCGTTTCATCAAAATTGGGAAGGTCCATGTTTACTTTACCTGAGGAAGCATAGGGTTTGCTGTCTTCGATAGCATCTTCAAGATATTCTTCAGTGAGTTTCTGCATGTAGTTCTCTCCTTACCTGTTATTCATCTCTACCTACTTCCCTTATAAATGGAAAGGATAAACCAATTAGCACCCTCTAATGCTCAATAGTATAAAAAAAGTAAATAAAAGGCACCTCAGGTCATCCAGATAATGGATGACCTGAGGTGCCTTTTATTTAAAGTAAAGTTGGTTAAGGTTGTTTAAGGTAGCGTCTATCTTTAAGGAACAGGCGCCAGAACAGATAAAAGGCAGGAATCAAAATTCCAAATCCAACCCCGTACACAATCAGCATCGGATAGAAGGTTGATGGATTTGTGAATCCATCTGTAACGGTGAGATGCGGGTAGACGAGATAAGGGAGGTGTGCTGAACCATAAGCATAGATGGCAATTCCATATTGGAGAATGATAGCTGTAACAGCAAACCTTGACCAGCCGCGCACTCCGTCCCGTTTTTTAATAAATAACAAAGTGTACCCAATGATAAAAAAGAACACAGATAATCCAAACCACAGCCAGTTATCCTCGATGTTCTCTACGATCCAATTTGCTTCGGACGGGAATGTCCCAATTGTTAACATAGCAATAGCGATCGACACAGGACCGAGCCAAATCGCATGCTTGCGAAATGTCTGATAAGCTGACCAATCATCTGCTTCCTTGGAATAATCCATAAGGAAAACGGCTGAGATAAATAGCTCGGTGGAAAGACCAAATGCAATATGCATATACAAGGTTGGATGAGTAAGCAGCTCAGCGTAATGAAGGACTGGCAGATCATTTTCATAATCCACAAATCCACCGAGTGTGATCGGTAAGATACTTACAAGAAGTGCGGGAATAATTAACCCGGAAAATCCTGAGGTCAGACGCATAAGCTCCCTGTACTTTTGAGTGTGGTGTTCAAACACCATAAACGTTGTTCGAATCGTCAAAAGCAGCAGCCCAATTCCGACGGGGACAAGCAGGATACTGCCAAGTAAAGTTGTTGCAAATGGGAAGAACGTAACAACGGAAACAACGAAGATGACTAAAAAGACATTTGTAACTTCCCAGGTAGGGGATAAAAAGCGGTTCGCTATTTGCGAAGCACTGGTCTGATCATTTTTTCCGTAAATCATTCCCCAGAATCCTGCTCCAAAATCCAGGGATCCAAGGATGGAGTAGATAAAGAGTAAGCTCCATAATATCGTAATGGCGAGCGTCGAGGCTTCCATAGGTTAATCAGCTCCTTTATAGGTAAACGTGGATTTAATGCGCTGCATCCAGGTCTTTGCTTACAGGGTTCCGCTTAAAATAGGATCGCAATACAAAACCGGTAATAAATAATAGAGTGATATACAGCGTTAAAAATAATCCAAGTAAAAATCTGACACTGCTAGATTTAGTTGCGGCTTCGCCTGTTCGAAGCACATCTGTTATGGTCCAGGGCTGTCTTCCAATACAGCTGAAGCACCAGCCGGTTTCAATCGCAATCATCGCAAGCGGTCCGCTGACTGCAAGAATGGCCAGAAGCCATCCTGGAAATTCTCTTTTTAGCACATGCTTCCAAAATATAGCGAAAAAAGCGACGACAATTAAAAGCGATCCGATACCGACCATGACATTAAATAGGACATGTACATACAGAGGGGGCCAAAGTTCCTCAGGAAATTCGTTCAGGCCGAGAACTTCTGTATCTAAGCGGTCTCCAGCCAGAAAACTGAGAGCGTATGGAATCTCTACGGCATATTTGACCCGCTGGTCTTCCAGTGATGTATAGCCTCCAATGGATAAAGGCGCATAGCGGGTGGTTTCGAATAAACCTTCAGCGGCAGCGAGTTTACGCGGGTTATATTCATGAAGCATTTGAGCCGTTTCGTGTCCATTTATCGCAGTACCCAGGGACATGATGGCCCCGAAGTACAAGGCAATAGTCAGAGCTTTTTTATGATAATTGCGTTCTTTGCTTGAGAGGCCTCTTCTCATTAAACGGATAGCAGCAATGGAAGCAATGATAAAAGCAACTGTCATATAAGCAGATAAAGTTACATGGATGGCTGTCACCCCAAAGCTCGGGTTAAAGAAAGCAGCCCATGTATCGACATCCGTCACACTTCCGTCAGGGGTTATATTAAAACCGGCGGGTGTATTCATCCACGCGTGGACATCTGTAATTAGAATTGCCGAAGCGGTGGCACCAAGAGCAACCGATATTATGCTGATAAATCTTAAAACAGGCGGCAGCCGATCAGCTGCATATAAGTAGATCGACATGAAAACAGCTTCGATTAAGAATGCGAATATTTCCATCTGAAAAGGCAGGGCAATGACTTGTCCGACAATTTCCATGAAATTAGGAAAAAGCAATGATATAAGAACACCGACAATCGTACCGGAAGCAATTGAAACCGCAAGTATAATAGCGAAACCTTTCGTCCACCTTCTTGCCATCAGTGCATAATCGGAATCTTTTTTAATGTAATGCAGAACTTCGGCGATGATAATCATCACAGGGAGTCCCACACCGATTGTGGCATAGATAATATGAAACCCTAAGGAAGACCCAAACAATACGCGGGCCATAACCACGATATCCATGAAATATTCCACCTCCAATAACTATCCATCATTTATTTCCTTAATCTCTATTTATATACGAAAATATGGAATTTCGATCGGCAGAATACAAAAAAGACACCCACTAAGTTAGTGAGTGTCATGCTTTTGACAGAGAACCATCCATTCATCAATTGAAAAAGATTCCATGCTACCTTCTTTAAGGACAAAGGAAAAATAGGAAGAGGCTTGAGGCCCCGCTTTAAGGAAATATTCTTCCACAAGCTGCTGACTGTTTTTATCATGAAGGGTTCGCTCAAGCCAATCCCGGAAAGGCAGTGTTTTTTTGCGCTTCATCTCTCTTTTTAGCTGAAATCCTGCAGGCTGAATCATTGTTTTCCATTCTGAGACTTTCCAGGCACGGTGGTGACTGGGGTCACGCATTTCCTCGAACGTGTTGTAGAAAAGGTCGAGGTGATCATCCTCAGGGGCAGTATTATCGATCATCAAAAATAATCCCCGGGGTTTCAGTACCCGATAAGCTTCTTTTATAAATTTCTCTGGGTCTGAAAAGTGATGAGGAGCAATTCGGCAGCAGACTACATCAAAGCTTTCATCAAGAAACGGGAGGCTGGATACATCCGCAACAATATAGGAAAGGTTTTTTATATCGCTCAAGTGCCGGGCTGTGTTTTGCAGCATATCTTTGGTAAGGTCGCTTGCGACAACATGATCCATCCACCGGCTCATTTCCCTGGCTACATGCCCGCCGCCAGTCGCCAGATCAAGACCTTTCCAATTTGGTTCAGGGTTCAGCCATTCCGTAATTAAGTTTAAGTCCTGCTGGTTATTATGGGTAGCGCTGCTTACATAAGCTTCTTTGTTTTTAGAAAAGGTAGATTGCACCCTTTTTTTCATTTCTTCAGACATCCCGCCACCTTCTTTCTGGTTTGTTATTAGTGTACTCTCCAGATGGTAAAAGCGATAATACTGTATTTTAATCCAACCTGATAAGTAAAATGAATCAAAGAACACGGCTGCCATGTTAAGTCGTATAAACCCTCCGAAAAATGGGCAGGATGGTGGGTGAAGATCCTTTGACAATTCAAGGATTTCCATGTACGATATGGAGAAACTACGTATTTTTTCGTTGACGAGAAGAGTAGGCTGTAAAGGCTGTCCACAGAGAGTCGCTGTTTGCTGCAAGGCGATGACAGGTTAGAGCTGAAGATCATCTCTGAGAAGTTTCGCTGAAATAAGGGTAGAGTAGGTGGAACCGGCAGACGGCCGTTATCCGTTTTATGAACCGAGAGCCGTGCAATTGCTGCGCGGAATATGGGTGGTACCGCGGATCTACATCCGTCCCTGTTTTTATGAGCAGGGGCGGATTTTTTATATTTTAAAAGGGATTTCCCCTTGAGTCTATGGTTGATGAATTTATCGAGATAAAAATAAAAAGGGTAAGAGGTGGAACGAATGCGCAGTGTTAATACGAAAGAAGCAGCAGTAGACCGCGAGAATCGCGTCAAGGACTATTGGAACGCTGAAAATGTATTCAATCGTTCAATGGATGAACGAGAGGGTGCGGAAACGTTTGTATTCTATGAAGGGCCTCCAACAGCTAATGGACTTCCGCATGCCGGTCACGTACTGGGCCGTGTTATTAAGGACTTCGTAGCTCGCTATAAAACCATGGGAGGTTATCAGGTACTTCGGAAAGGCGGCTGGGATACTCATGGTCTCCCTGTTGAACTTGAAGTAGAGAAGCAGCTTGGTATTTCCGGAAAACAGCAAATCGAAGAGTACGGTGTAGAGAAATTTATTGAAGAATGTAAAAAAAGTGTCTTTAACTACGAGAAGCAGTGGAGAGAGTTTACGGAGTCCATCGGCTACTGGCTGGATATGGATGATCCGTACGTAACGCTTCAGAACCGATATATTGAAAGTGTCTGGTATATCCTGAGTGACCTTCATAAACGTGACTTATTAAGCAAAGGGCACCGTGTTACCCCTTACTGCCCAAGCTGCCAGACCACACTTAGTTCGCACGAAGTTGCTCAAGGGTATGAAGATGTTAAAGATCTGTCAGCAACAGCTAAGTTTAAAGTGAAAGGATCCGAAAATGAGTTCTTCCTGGGATGGACGACAACTCCTTGGACCCTTCCGGCTAACGTAACGCTTGCTGTACATCCTGCCCTTACTTATGTGAAAGCGAAGCAGAATGGCGAAGTTTATATCGTTGCTGAAGCACTGGCTGAGAAAAATATGGGAGAAGACTACGAAGTTCTATCTACTCATAAAGGCAGTGAGTTTACCGGAGTAGAATATGACGCGCCATTCCCATTTGTTCAACCAGAGCGTGGCCACTTTGTGGTAGAAGCAGATTTCGTTAACGCAGAAAGCGGTACAGGTGTCGTACACATTGCTCCTGCTTATGGTGAAGATGACTACGCTTTAGTAAACGAACACAATCTATCTTTCTTTAACGTGGTGGACAGTCAGGGACGTTATACGGAAGATATTCCTCCGTTTGCAGGACGATTCGTAAAAGACTGTGACGTTGACATTGTGAAGTACCTGGCAAACGAAGGTCTTCTTTTCCATAAAGAAAAGTATGAGCACAGTTACCCTCACTGCTGGCGCTGTGACTCTCCGTTGCTTTACTACGCAATCGAAAGCTGGTTTATCAAAACGACAGAACTGAAAGATCAATTCCTGAAAAATAACCAGCAAGTGGAGTGGTATCCAGACCATATTAAAGATGGCCGTTTTGGTAATTTCCTTGAAAATATGGTCGATTGGAATATTGGACGTAACCGTTTCTGGGGTACACCGTTACCTATCTGGATCTGCGACTCCTGCAATCACCAGTATGCACCGCACAGTCAGGCGGATCTGCAGGAAAAAGCGATCGGTGATATCGGAGATGTAGAGCTTCATAAGCCATATGTCGATCGTGTTCAGTTGAAATGCGATCAGTGTGAAGGAACGATGAACCGTGTCCCTGAAGTTATCGACGTTTGGTTTGACAGTGGCTCCATGCCGTTTGCTCAGCAGCACTATCCATTTGAAAATAAAGAGCAGTTTGAGAAGCAATTCCCGGCAGATGTCATCTGTGAAGGAATTGACCAGACCCGCGGATGGTTCTACAGCCTGCTTGCTGTTTCGACCTTGTTTACAGGGAAAGCCCCTTACAAACGTGTGCTTTCTACCGGCCACATCCTGGATGAAGAAGGTCGTAAGATGTCGAAGAGTAAAGGGAATGCCCTTGACCCAATGGATCTCGTGAATAAATTTGGAGCGGATGCTTTCCGTTGGGCTCTCCTTGCTGATAGTGCTCCATGGAACAACAAGCGCTTTTCAGAACGCGTTGTTGTGGAAGCTAAATCCAAAGTGATTGATACGCTTGTAAATACGCACGGATTCTATACGCTGTATGCAAATATTGATGGTTACGAGTTCGACGCGAAGGAAGCGGGAGAGAAAACACTTCTGGACCGCTGGGTACTCGCCCGATTGAATAGTGTTACAGCTACGGTTACCGAGGCTCTCGATCATTATGACTTTACAAAAGGTGCTAAAGAGCTGGAGAAATATGTCGATGAGTTGAGTAACTGGTATATTCGTCGTTCCCGTGATCGTTTCTGGCAGGAAGGGATGACTGAATCCAAGAAAGCGGCTTACCATACCTTGCACGAAGTGCTGGTTAACTTAAGTAAGCTGCTCGCACCGTTTATTCCATTTGTGGCTGATGATATCCATCACAACCTAACAGGCGAAAGTGTTCATCTGGCTTATTTCCCTAAAGTGGATGACAATCAGGCAGACAATCAGCTTGAACAGGATATGGATGCCGTCCTTCAAGTAGTTGAACTGGCTCGCGGCGTACGTAATACCGAAGCGATTAAGACGAAGCAGCCGCTTTCTGAACTAGTTGTCATTCCTGTTAACCCTGAACAAGGAAAAGCACTGGAGCGATACAATTCCATCATCCGTGATGAAATTAACGTCAAAGAAGTGGTCGTTAAGCAGTCTTCTGATGATCTTGTCCGTTATGAAGTGAAACTGAATTTCCGTGCGGCAGGTCCTGTCCTCGGTAAGAATGTAGGAGCGGTGAAAGGCTACCTTGAAAAGCTTTCGGATGAAGAAGCAGCTAAGGTTGTAAACGATGGGAAAGTCGTGGTACCAACAGGAGACGGAGAAATTGAAGTACCGATGGATCTACTAAACGTAGAACGCGTAGCTGATTCCGGCTTGTCTATGGGATCCAACCAGGACTTCCACGTGATCCTTGATACAACGATCACTGAAGAACTTCGCCTTGAAGGTCTGGCGCGCGAAGTGATCCGTGTCATTCAGGATGATCGGAAACAGCAGGATCTTCCAATTGATCTTCGCGTCAATATTGCTCTTGATGGCGATGAAGATGTGAAGAAAGCCATCCAGCAAAATGAAGCATTGATTCGTGAAAATGTACTCGTGAAGAACCTTACAGTAGGAGAAACGGATAACATGAAAGACTTTACGGTTGGCGAAAGCCAAGTAAGAGTCGCGCTTCAAAAATAAATAAGTATAAATAAAAGACCTGGCTCAGAGGTATCCTCGTGCCAGGTCTTTTTAATAGGACAAAAACGAGCTTACCATCTTATATAAGTGAAAGGGTGATAAATTTACAAACTATTCGATCATTCTGGGTAGTCTTATGTTAACCTTAGAGTAACTATTATTCACTTATGAATAACGATTGCAAGCAGTTTCCTAGGAGTGAGTAAAATTCAATTGAATTTATATTCAAATTTGAATAATGAGGGTGATGTGGTGATATGACAGAGTGGGATGAATATAAAACGATCTTTCATTCGCTCCAGGAAGATATTCTCGTCACAAAAACGGACGGGACTATTGTAAAAGTAAGCGAAGGCACTGGGGCAGTATATGATATTAATGCAGATGAGCTGATGGGCAGATCCGTCTATGATCTGGAAAAAGAAGGACTCTTTACTCCTCTTGCTACGCCAAAAGTCGTGGAGTCGCAAGAGAGAGCGACTTTTGTTCAAACCCTTAAGGGTGGTAAGAAATTGCTGGTTACGGCTTTGCCCGTTTTTAATAATGACGGTGAGCTTGTACGTGTAGTCAGCTACTCGCATGATGTAACGGAATTAATGGAAATCAAGGCCGGAATGGAAGAGATGACGGTTGAGATGGAGCGTGTAAGAGATGAGCTTACTCGGTTAAAGCAGCAGAATGAGGGAGAGTTTATTGCTAAAAGTGAACAAATGCGCAAAGTCCTCGCTACAGCCAGTCAGGTGGCGGGTGTAGACGTAAATGTTCTTCTCTTAGGTGAGTCTGGGGTAGGCAAGACAGAGCTAGCAAAAATGATGCATGAAAAAAGCGAGCGTTCAAGCGGCCCCTTTATTGAAGTAAACTGCGGAGCGATCCCGGATTCATTATTTGAAGCAGAACTGTTCGGTTATGAAGGCGGCTCCTTTACGGGGGCTACTAAAGGAGGAAGGAAGGGATTTGCTGAACTGGCTTCTGGCGGAACCTTGTTTCTGGACGAGGTAGGAGAGTTATCCCTGGCCAATCAAGTAAAGGTACTAAAATTAATTCAGAAAAAAGAGTTCTATAAAGTAGGCGGCCGTAAAGAAATTCATTCCGATTTCCGCCTGATTAGTGCAACAAATAAGCATTTAAAAGAATCTGTAGAGCAAAAGCTGTTTAGAGAAGACCTTTATTTCCGGCTGAATGTAGTTCCTTTAACGATTCCTCCTTTAAGGGAAAGAAAAGAAGATATTACCCCGCTTCTCCAATCCTTTCTTGAGCATTTTACGACCCGTTATAAAAGAAAAAAAGTGTTAGATCGAGATGTACTGCATGAATTGAACAAATTGGAATGGAAAGGGAATGTAAGAGAGCTTATGAATCTGGTGGAAAGATTAGTCGTTACTTCGCAGGACACTATTATTCTTCCTTCCGATCTCCCTGAATCCTATCAGCAGATCATTTCTTCCTATTCAGAAATGAATAATTTTGAGGAACCCTTGGCTATGACCATGGAAAAAGTAGAAAAAGAAAGACTGGAACAAGCGAAACAAAAATTTCATACAACGACTAAAATAGCAGAAGCACTGGGCATCAGCCAGCCTACCGTAGTTAGAAAACTCAAAAAATACAGAATTAAATAATAAATTGGCACGATACTTGCATGTTACAAAGGTAAGAGACTGTAGTCTTTTGCCTTTTTTTATTAGTTTTTGTTAGAGGTCGTGGCCGATTTCTCTTAAACGTGATCTTCGACTAAAGGGGATTGTGGAAGAAGCCTTTTCGAGGTGTTGTGTGGAGGAGTGTTCCAGGAATCAGCTCGTCCAGCTAGTACAAAGGTGTAGAGTGGCTGAGAGATTTGTCTTAGACGATAGGTTGTTTTCAATGTAACCTTATTAAATAATTTTAAGGAGTGGAAGCGATGGAGGTTAAGCAAAAAGAAAGTTTTCAATCGGAGGAATGGAATGAGCAACAGGGTAATGGGAAGCGGCACTCCAGTCGAAGTTATTTTTGGTTTATAGTTCCTTCTTTATTAGGCGTGTTATTGTTTTTATTCCCTATTCCTTACGGCGGAAAAATTACGATTGGCGTCGGCATTATGGCAGAATCTGTACAGGCAAATCTGGAGCCGATTCTCCCAAGTTTAATGACAGGAATTCTAGTGGTTTCGGCTATCCTTCCAGTCGTAGCGAAAACGGTGAAGCCAAAATTTATCATCGATCAACCGTTCATAAAACAACTATTTGATGTGAACACGTTTTGGATGGTCACGAGAATAATTGGAGCTGTATTTGCTCTGATGACTCTTTTTGCCGTTGGACCGAAGTTTATCATTTCTGATGTTACCGGTGGCACTATGCTTTATTCTCTCGTCCCTGTTCTCGCTGCCTGGTTTTTGTTTGCTGGAATTTTAATGCCTTTATTAATGGAATTCGGCTTAATGGATTTTATAGGGACAATGCTTCGTAAAGTAATGAGGCCAGTATTTAAGCTGCCGGGCCGTTCTTCTATTGATGCTTTAGCCTCCTGGATGGGAGCGGGAACCGTAGGTGTCTTAATTACCACCAAGCAATATGAAGAAGGATATTATACAAAGCGGGAAGCTGCTACTATTGCAACGAACTTTTCGATTAACTCAATTGCTTTTAGTTTAGTGGTGATCAGCTTCATAGGTTTAGAAGAGTTCTTTGTACCTTTCTATTTGACCGTGGTTATAGCCGGTCTGGTGGCTGCTTTCATTTGTCCAAGAATCCCACCGTTATCAAGAAAAGCGGATACTTATTATGAGGGTACAGGGATGAGAATCTCAGAAGATACACCTGAAGGAATGTCCAATTTTCAATGGGGGTTAAATAAAGCTCTTAGCAAAGCTTCCGAAGTTAAAGGTGTGAAACATGTAGCACGGCAAGGAGTACAAACGGTTCTCGATATCTATTTTGCATTGATTCCATTGGTGATGGCACTTGGAACAATTGCTTTAATTATAGCTGAATTCACACCATTTTTTAACTATTTGTCCTTACCGATTGTACCTGTCCTTCAGTGGATGCAAATACCTGAAGCTGCCCAGGCAGCTCCGGCTATGCTGGTCGGGTTTGCTGATATGTTTCTTCCAGCTGTCATTGGCTCAGGGATAGAAAGCGAATTAACACGATTCGTCATCGCAGCCATTTCACTAACCCAGCTCATTTATATGTCTGAGATTGGCATACTCCTAGTTAAATCTAAGATTCCAATTTCAGTAGGGGAACTTGCTGTTATTTTCCTGCAGCGCACAGTGATTACCCTTCCCATTATCGTAATAATTGCCCACTTTATTTTTTAGGAGGAGAAATATATGAATTCATCATTTGAGGATCTATATGGACGCATGTCTGATTTACTAGCCCCGAGTATGGCAAAAGACCACCCCAATCTACCGGTAGTAAAGGAAGAAGGATGTTACTATTACGGAACAGATGGTAAGAAGTATTTGGATTTCACCTCGGGTATTGCTGTAGCTAATACCGGTCACCGTCATCCGAAAGTCGTTCAGGCTATTAAGGATAGTGCAGATAACTTAATGCATGGACCTTCCGGAGTAATTATGTATGATTCTATTCTCAGAGTTGCTGATCGGTTAAAAGAGAAATTACCCGGAAATCTGGATTGTTTCTTTTTTGCAAACAGTGGTACGGAGGCCATAGAGGGAGCTTTAAAATTAGCTAAATATGCGACTCAACGCCCTTACACGATTTCCTTTACCGGCTGTTTTCACGGCAGGTCGCTGGGGGCGCTTGGAGTCAGCACCTCGAAAAGTAAATATCGGAAATTTTTGCAGCCTAATGGACTGACTTATCAGCTGCCTTACGCTGACAGCTCAGGGTGTCCAGAGGGGCAGGATGAAGGGGAATACTGTGCGGAAAAACTCGAAAAAGAGGCAGAGCTTTTATTTGATCATCAGGTAACACCGGAAGAAGTCGCCTGCATGATTGTGGAGCCAGTCCTTGGAGAAGGCGGATACATTATTCCTCCTAAAGCCTGGCTGCAAAAGGTTCGCGAAATTTGCGACCGACATGGTATTCTCTTAATTTTTGACGAGGTCCAGACAGGGTTCGGACGAACTGGGGAGTGGTTTGCTGCTCAAACATTTGAAGTTACCCCAGATATTATGGCGATTGCTAAAGGGATCGCTTCAGGCATGCCTCTAAGTGCTACGGTTGCTTCTAAGGAATTGATGAGTAAATGGCCGATGGGGACTCACGGTACCACGTTCGGGGGAAACCCTATTGCCTGTTCAGCAGCGCTTGCTACCCTGGATGTAATGGAAGAGGAACATCTAATCGATAATTCAAGAGAACTCGGAGCATACGCCTTACGACGGTTAAAAGAAATAAGAGAAAGGCATGAAGTCATCGGCGAGGTCCGGGGGGTAGGACTCATGATTGGAATAGAAATTATCGACCCTGAAACAGGGAATCCGGATGGAGCTGGAATGATGAATATATTAGACACTTCCCTTGAAAAAGGTGTTCTGTTCTATTTATGCGGGAAGCATCAGGAGGTTATCCGCATGATTCCTCCGCTAATCGTTACCAGAGAGCAGATTGATCAAGGCTTGGCCGTATTTGAAGAGGCCGTATATGAGTTCGAACAGAAAAAAACATATGTAGGTTCATAAACTAGAAAGCCTGAGCATATTGCTCAGGCTTTCTTGCTAGGATCAAAATTAAAGCAAAAAGAATAGCAGCTAGTACCAAAACTCTCTGGAAATATCCATTTCAATGGTTGGATTTTCAGTCTTCAATTTACCAAGCAATTTGCCGCAGTTTCTAATGTGAACCAAGTATTTTCTGCCGGTCTTCATTTTAAATACCAATCCATTATAACTTCTATCTGGCGTACCGATTTGAATAGCTCCTTTAGGAATTTGGCTCAAATTGACCTCGTAAATCATATCAATTTCTTGAATGGGGAGACGAGTCGTATCCCAGCCGAACACTCGGCTAAGCTTAAGCTCATTATCGGTAATTTTATAATTAACCGTTACTAAATTACCGATAACAAAAATAAGAGCAAAAACTAGAAAGAACAAGAGCATATAAACAATAAACATATGAAGCATTTGTCTCCCTTCTATTAAATCCTTAATAATAGGTACGATTACATAAGAAAAGGGTTTCAACTACTATTGATCATAAGAAGCTCTTATTGAATTTTAAGCAAAATGATATTAAACTAACGGGCCGGATTGTGGAAGACTCAGTTTCGAGATATTTGTTTGAGGTGGAGGTCCTGCGGGGGGGAGATTTCGCTTTCCGTAAGCACGTGGTAAGCTTCCTCAGGCTTCGCCTTCCGGGATCTTACCAATCATGTGTATCCCACAGGAGTCTTCATCGTCCCCCTCCGGACCGTGCCAAATCAGATGCTTGAAACGACTTCAAACATTACTTGATTGAAGATGAAATAGACCATGTAGTTTTGTGCCTATTTTCAGGATGTAACGACCCACAAATCTTGTCGTGAAAGCATTTCATTTAGAGTAAGGTGGAGAACCTTTTTCTTCTGGAAGGGTCCGTTCCCCTAAATCGAGTTGGGCTGGTGGGGAAATGACGAGACTCCCATGGGAGAAGGGACTAGGTGAGATCCCGCAGGGAGTGAAACGAGCGAGGAAGCTCCTGGTAATAAGCAGGATCGACTAAAGTCGCCACGTCCTGTGGCAACGTCGATCGACCCCACGTCATGTAGGGCCATAGGAAAGCGAGTTATTTCCCCACCAGCCCTCCTCCATTTAACGTAAAGGAACCAATTATCTCGAAATCGAGTCTTAAACAAACGGGAGCTTTTCTTTAAAAATCAAGATTCAGAATAAACAGAATATTTATATATGAATTCAATAAGTTGAGCTCCTGCATAGATTTTGAAATAATTGAGCTTATATATACTGATTGAGAATGGAGGGAGAAGTAAGCTATGCATTTGCTGTTAATGTTACTTGTTTTTATTGGCGGTATTGGAGTTGCAGTTCAATCATCAGTAAATGGGGGACTCGGGCAGAAGATTGGCGTGTTTGAAGGAGCATTTACCTCCTTTTTAGTAGGAACAGTTGTCTTATTTTTAGTTATGCTTTTTTTCGGGAAAGGGAATATCGTTAATGTGTTTCAAGTTCCGAAATGGCAGCTTCTAGGAGGGGTGCTGGGAGCTTTCTTTGTTTCGACCATGGTTTTAGCTGTACCTAGAATTGGAGTAGGGGCTGCTATTTTTACGCTAATATCTGCTCAGCTTATTGCAAGCTCACTTATCGACCACTTCGGCTGGCTTGGTATGAAACAGATCCCGCTGGATGGTCAAAGAATAGCTGGAATGGCTCTCATGATTATTGCTATTTTGCTTTATACTAAAAATTAATTCTTTCATACATAAAAAAAGGCGCTTCTCTGTTGAGAGGCGCCTTTTTTTAGTTATCGAGAAACAGTTCATTTTATTCATTGTACTTGTAAATTTCTTTTTAACATCAGGCCCTTGCCAGCATACGTTCCAGTGCTTTTTTAGCATCGGCCGCAATCTCAGGATCTACTTTTATTAAGTTTTGAGGTTTCCCTTCGGCTAAGGTTTCCAATGACCATACGAGGTGAGGGAGATCAATTCGATTCATGGTAAGACAAGGACACATCCGTGGATTTAAGGAAATGATATGCTGTTCCGGGTGTTCGTGGATAATTCGGTTCACTAAATTCATTTCCGTGCCGATCGCCCATGCACTGCCAGGAGGAGCATTTTCGATTTGATTAATAATATAATTCGTTGATCCAGCATAATCGGATAGAGCTACCACTTCACGGCTGCATTCAGGGTGAACAATGATGTTCATATTAGGATAATCTTTTCGTACCTGTTCGACGTTTGGCACAGTAAAGTTTTCGTGAACCGAACAGTGCCCTTTCCATAAAATCACTTTCACTTCTTCGACAGGTACTTCGTGAAGCAACTCTTCTTGTATAGGATCCCATACCGCCATTTGTTCGAGAGGGATGCCGAGGTCGTAGGCCGTATTCCGCCCCAGATGCTGATCCGGCAAAAACATAATACGCTCTTTTTGGGATAAAGCCCATTCGATCATCCCCGCTGCATTGGAGGAAGTGACTGTGGCTCCGCCATGCTTTCCTACAAATGCTTTAATGGCAGCAGTTGAATTAACATAGGTAAGTGGGAGTATGGTGTTGTTAAAGATGCCCATTAGCTTCTTCCATGCTTTTTCAGTTTGCGTGAGGTTCGCCATATCGGCCATCGAACAGCCAGCTCTCATATCAGGGAGGTACACATGCTGGTCCTCCCGAGTCAAAATATCGGCGGTTTCTGCCATAAAATGTACTCCGCAAAAAACGATCGCTTCTGCTTCGTGCTGACTTGCCGAAAGCTGAGCTAGTTTAAGAGAATCTCCGCGTACATCGGCAAACTGGATGACTTCATCTTTCTGATAGTGGTGACCAGGGAGAAAAAGTTGCGCGCCCATTGTCTTTTTTACACGCCGAATGATAGTTTCTAATTCCTCTTTACTCCTATTTTTGTAACGCTCGGGTAAAGTGGGGCTGGAATTTTCCATCTTTTCAAATAGATTCATAGTTGGGCCTCCTTTGTTTAATCGAAACATTTGCACTAATATCAAGAGAAGTAGCTGAATGGGTAAGCGCTCCAAGGGAAATATAATCAACTCCCGACTCACGGTATGCGGCTAAATTATTCAAGTGAATTCCTCCTGAAGCTTCCGTTGTAATGTGAGAAGGGACGAACTTGACCAAAGTGCTGATTTCTTCTGGAGACCGGTTATCGAACATAATGCAGTCAGCTCTAGCCTGGACAGCTTCCTTAACCTGAGCTTCCGTTTCTGTTTCCACTTCAATTTTTACCATGTGCCCCAGCTTGGCTCTTACTATTTCGACGGCTTTTAAAATGGAACCGGCAAAAGCTATATGATTATCTTTCAACATGACGGCGTCGTACAAACCATATCTATGATTTACTCCCCCTCCCATCCGGACAGCGTATTTTTCAAACATTCTTAGCCCAGGGGTGGTCTTTCTTGTGTCACAAATTTTCGTTTCTTGATTATTGAGAGTTTCAACTGCTCGTTTAGTATTTGTAGCGATTCCGCTCATTCGTTGAATTAAATTAAGGATCACCCGTTCACCTTTCAGTAAATTTACGATCGGTCCTTGAATAGCAGCGATGCACTCACCTGAACCGACTTCAGTCCCATCCTGAGTATAAAGTTCAATCATAATCGACGGATCAAGAAGCTGGTAACCCTCTCGAATAATTTCTGAACCACAAAAAATTCCGGACTGTTTGCTTACAAAATGCAGTTCACCTTCTGCATCTTCAGGGAAGAGGAAGTCACTGGTTACATCTTGATCTCCTATATCTTCAATAAAAAAATCTTCCAGCAGGCGCCTAACTTTTAATCTGTTCATTGAATGACCTTCTTTCTAATGATCTTTGCTTAAGAACCTTTTTTGTCTGCCAGTAGGTCCTTTCTTCAGGAAAATCACTGCGGTAATGACCTCCCCGGCTTTCCTCCCTTTCTATAGCTGAGTCTGTAATCAGCCAAGCCGTCTGCATCATAAAGAAACGGGTGATTTGCTCGATAGTGAGCAAATCAAGCCTTGATTCATAAAACTTTTCTAATTGGAATGATTCCAGCCACTTTATTTGCTCGGTAAGCCCCTGAGCCGAGCGCACAATCCCTACCTGGTCCATCATGGATTGCTGAATTAAATCTTTTTCGGGCAAAGCGGGGAAGATGGATGACGCCATTTTCTTGGTCGAATGAATAGGCATATGCTTCGCAGGAGTGCAGTTAATGTGCTGGGCAAGTCGTTTTCCAAACATGAGTCCTTCCAGCAACGAATTACTGGCGAGTCTATTTGCACCATGCACCCCGGTACAAGCCGTTTCTCCAAGAGCATATAGTCCTTCGACATTGGTTCGACCAATGGAATCGGTCTGTACACCACCCATAGCAAAGTGGGCGCCCGGTGCTACAGGTATTCGTCCTCTACTTAAATCAATACCATGCTTTTCACAAAGAGTGGTAACCGTAGGGAATTTAACAGGAAAATCTGTAATGGAGCTTATGTCTAAATAAATGCGCAGTCCTTTCCTTAGCCACTCATAGATGTTCTGCGCCACAATGTGTCTTGGGGCTAAGTCTTTCAAAGGGTGAACATTTTCCATGATTCTTTCACCCATTTCATTAATTAATATGGCCCCTTCTCCTCTAACGGCCTCTGAAACAAGCCCTTTTGTTTTTCCGTTTGAGTATAAAAGGGTGGGATGGAATTGAATGAATTCCATGTCTGCAAGCTCTGCCCCGGCCATATATGCTAAAGCCAAGCCATCTCCCGTAATCGTATCCGCGTTAGAGGTAAAGGAATAGAGCTGGCCACAGCCGCCAGTTGAAAGAACGACATAAGGAGCTGTAAATGTATGTACAGAGTTTTCTTTATCTTTACTTTTAACACCATAACAGCGGCCCTGGTCATCAAGAAGCAGCTCGAAAACAAACTCATTTTCATAGATAGAGATATTTGAAGATAAGTGTTGAATAAGTCCTTCTACGATCCGCTTTCCGGTTTGGTCTCCACCTCCATGAACGATTCTGCGGTGGCTGTGAGCGCCCTCTTTACCGAGGAGTACGGCCCCAGTTTCATCGGTATCAAACTGACATCCATCCTTAATGAGTTCCGCAACGAGGGCGGGAGCTTCTTCTGCTAATTGCATCACAGACTGCGAATGATTTAAGTGGCAGCCGGCTTCAAGTGTATCTAAGTAATGAAGGTAAGGGTTATCGCGAGGCCCGATTGCTGCTGCGATTCCTCCTTGAGCACAAGTTGAATTGCTATGTTTCAAGAGAGACTTTGTGATAACAATCACATTTAAATCCTTAGTTAAGTGTCTGGCTAACTGTAAGGAGGCAATTCCGCTTCCTACAATAATCACGTCTGCTTTTTTCATATTCAGCCTCCTGTTTATTTACAGGTGTATTGACACTTATATTTACACAGAATTAAACTTATGACAAGAGGTTTACTTGAAAAAGGGAGGATAAAAGGAATGTCTAACTATTTTGACTATGCAGCCACGTGCCCAATCGATGAGGAAGCCCTGGAAGCTTATATCAAGGCTGCCCGCGAATTCTATGGAAACACCAGCAGTCTGCACGACACGGGAACAAAAGCTGAAGTTCTGCTATCTCATTGCCGCCAGACACTTGCGGATCTTCTCGAGGTTAATAAAGAAGGGGTTTATTTTACAAGTGGAGGTACAGAAAGTAACCTGCTTGCCATAGAAGGTCTAATGAAAGCAGGTAAAGGAAACCATATGATTACTTCAGATGCCGAACATTCCTCTGTAAAAAATTCAGCCAAAAGATTGCAAGCTGAAGGGTATGAAGTCAGCTTGGTTCCATTGTCGAAGGAGGGAACCATTGACGTAAACGAATTAGAAAAACTAATGCGTGAAGATACTGTACTTGTATCTATTCAGCACGTAAATGGTGACATTGGGACAATTCAGCCTATAAAAAGAATTCGAGAGGTTTGTGATAAGTGGGGCGCATTGTTACATAGCGACTGTGTTCAATCATTCGGCAAGGTGGAGTTAAATTCAATTATACCTTGCTTGGACAGCTTTTCACTCTCCAGTCATAAAGTATATGGACCTAAAGGAGCGGGGGCTTTGTACATCAACCCATCTGTTTCTTTCCAACCTTTTCTGCCAAACGGAACGCATGAAGCCGGCGTTCGAGCTGGCACTGTAAATACGCCTGGGATCGCAGCTTTTACAACGGCTGCTGCAAAATCCATCCGAGAGCTTCACAAACGCCAGTCTAAAATTGAATCTTTAAAGCGTGAGTTCTTGACTGCTTTGAATGATATAAGAAACCACGTCACAGTAGTATGCGAGTCCGTGAATTCGGTCCCGATTATTGGCATATGTATGCATGGCCTTGAAGGGCAGTGGGTAATGCTCGAAGCCAATCGCCGCGGTTACGCTTTTTCTACAGGAAGTGCCTGTCAAACTGGGAGGGGAGGGTTTCCTTCTATTCTTACGGCTGTAGGATTGAACGAGGAAGAGGCGAAATCTTTTATCCGTCTATCTTTTAGCCATGATCAGACAAGCGAGGATATACTTGGAATCGTCGATTGTCTGAAAGAAATAGTAGCCGAATATGCTGTTCTTTCCAGCCAAATAGAAAAGCCCGCTTTCTATAAATAGGAAGCGGGCTTATAGGTTAACCAGTTAATACGTCTTCATTCGGATATTTAACCGGATCTGGTTTGTAACGGGCGAAAGCAAAGGCAAAGGTCAGTGGTCCTAACTTTCCAACCAGCATGATGAAAATCAGCGTCAATTTTCCGATTAGAGTTAGTTGGCCGGTCAGTCCCATAGACAAACCAACCGTTCCAAAGGCAGATATCGTTTCGAACAGTATCATTAAAAAAGGGGCATCTTCGGAGAGATTCAGGACAAAAGTCCCCAAAAATACTACACCTACACTGCCAACCGTAAGAGCGAGAGCGCGCATGATCAGGTGGAAGTGGAAACTTCTGCGGTACAGGGTCACATGTTCTTTTTGCCTGAAAAAAGTGATGGAAGCAAGGACTATGATGAGGGCAGTTGATAGTTTAATACCGCCAGCGGTTGAAGTGCTCCCCCCACCAATGAACATAAGCATCAGCATGTAAAAGAGAGAAGATTCTTCCATCTGACTAATATCAATGGAATTAAATCCTGCTGTTCTTGGTGTTACGGCCTGAAAATAAGCTGCCTGCAATTTACCGAGTGTAGAGAAGTCTGCAATGGTGTCAGGATTATTATATTCCAGAATAAAAATCATGAACAAACTAACCACATTTATGCATAAGGTCCCGACCAGCATGATTTTAGTATGAAGGGATAAATGATAAAATTCTTTACTCTTCCACAAGTCAAAAACAACCGTAAAACCGATTCCCCCGATAATAAAAAGCAAGGTAATGACAATATTAACGAGCGGGTCCACTGCGTAAGCAGAGAGGCTGTCGGACCAGATCGAAAAACCGGCATTGTTGAAAGCTGAAATGGAATGAAAAATACTTGCATAGATACCTTTAGCCATCCCCATTTCCGGAACCCATCGTAAAGATAGAAAAACTACGGCAAAGGTCTCAATTGTTATTGAAAAGATAAATAATTTACGAACCAGGCGGATAACACCGCCTAAAGAAGTTTGATTTAAAGCCTGCTGAATTAACAGCCGCTCTTTAATTCCAATCTTTTTACCAAGTACCATGTATATCAGTACCGCAAAGGTCATGATTCCCAAACCGCCAACCTGGATCAGAACTAAAATGATGACCTGCCCGAACAAGGTGAATGCTGTACCTGTATCTATTACGACTAACCCGGTAACCGTCATGGCTGAGGTTGCTGTAAACAGAGCATCAATGAAAGTTATTCCATTGGATGTAGCGGACGGCAGCTTAAGCAGAAATGTGCCCAGAGTAATAAACAGGATAAAAACGCTGATCAGCGTTTGAGGTGGACTCATGTGTATCATACGGGTTTTCATGACTATCTCCTTAAGTAAAAGAATGATCTTATTATAATCCAAGCTTACAAAAGAGAAATAGCCCATTAGAACTACTTTTAGTTAACTTGCTTGTTTTTAATAAAATCTTTATAATCATAAGTGATAATGATTTTCACTATTAGCATTTACTATAGATATTGAAAGTTTGTTTATAGATTTGAGGGAGGATTTTTGCATGGCAAAGCTGATGACTGAAAAAGTCGGTATCGCTTATGGTGACTATAATGTAGTGGAAGACCTGGACTTGGATATTCCCGAAAATCAAATAACGACCATTATAGGTCCTAATGGGTGTGGGAAGTCCACCATACTGAAAGCTTTAGCCAGGATCCACACTGTAAATTCAGGAAGCGTTTATTTAGATGGAAAAGCAATTAAAAAGGAATCCACTAAGAATATTGCTAAAAAAATGGGCGTTCTTCCTCAAACTCCGAAAGCACCAAGCGGATTGACTGTTTCTGAATTAGTTTCTTACGGCAGGTTCCCTCATCAAAAAGCCTTTGGCAAATTAAATGAACATGATAGAGAAATGATTCAATGGGCTCTTTCCATTACTGGCATCGAGGAATTTGCAGATCGGCCAATTGATGCTCTATCAGGTGGCCAGCGTCAGCGTGTATGGATTGCAATGGCACTGGCTCAGGAGACAGAACTGCTCATTTTGGATGAGCCTACGACTTACTTAGACTTAGCTCACCAACTGGAAGTTCTTAAGCTATTAGAACAATTGAATCGCGAAGAGGGGCGTACGATTGTAATGGTCATCCATGATTTAAACCACGCTGCGCGCTTCGCCGATTATATTGTAGCTTTAAAGGAAGGGCGAATCATTAAGGAAGGAACACCAGAAGAAGTAATTCAGCCAAAAGTGCTGGAAGATGTCTTCCAAATTGATGCTGAAGTCGTCAAAGATCCAAGAACCAACCGGCCGGTCTGCCTTACCTATGACCTGCTGGGATCTGTTCCTAATGTTTGCCAACAAGCCATTTTATAAATCAACCCCGGGCGCATGCCCGGGTTTTTTTATAGCTCATAGTTTGTCCTTATATCTCATAGGATAATTCGGAAGGGAGAGGACAAGATGGGGCTATTCCATGAATTTCGCCAGTTTACAGTTAGAGGAAGTGCGGTGGACATGGGGGTAGGGATGGTATTGGGGGCAGCATTCAGCGGTTTTATTGATTCGCTCGTTACGGATATCCTGCTTCCTCCCGTAGGGTTATTATATGCAAAAGTGAATTTTGAAGAAATGTTTTTTAATTTGAGCGGAGGGTTCTATCCAACGCTGTCTGCGGCTAAAGAAGCTGGTGCTGTAACCATCAATTATGGGCTGTTCCTTACAGCGGCAGTACGTTTTATTATTATATTATTTGCAGTATTTCTTGTAGTCAGGCAGATTAATCGCTGGAAAAAACCTCATCAGCATCCGTTGCATGCTATGACAAAAAAAGAATGCCCCTATTGTTGCACGCCGATACCTTCTCAAGCCGTTATCTGCCCTAATTGTGGTTCTCAGCTAGAACAAAACTTTAATAAAATAGAGCACCAAAAAACTCGGTGGAATATTAAGTAGTCAGCCTCTGTTATATCTCCGGGATGATTATTAAAGATAAGCTCCCGTTTGTTGAAGACTCAGTTTCGAGATAACTCGGGTCCATTGCCAAAAAAGGATAGGGCGGCTACGGAAACAACTCGTCTTGTTCGATCACCCAGACACTCGAGACATAAGCCGCTCATCAACGGATTGAAAAACCGCTATCCTTTTGATGGTCGGCTTATGCTGGTCGTGTCTTTCGGGGTGATTCCACATTTGAACACTTTCCTGCGGGGGAACTGGCAAGCCTCCTCGCTCGTTTCACTCCCTGTGGGGTCTCGCCTAGCTCCATCTCCCGCGGGAGTCTCGTCGTTTCCTTCGCCACCCAACGCTATCTAGTGAACGAACCCTTCTTTAGAAGTGCAGGTGTTAGACTTGATCCTTTCTAAATCCAGTGGTATCAGGCCTTTTCCAACACAACCTAGAGGAAACAGGAACTCATGATTCAAGTGATTTTTGCCTATGTCTCGAGCCTCTCATTTCAGCAAGGTCCGGAGGGGGACGATGAAGACTCCTGTGGGATGAACATGATCGGTAAGATCTCGGAAGGCGCAGCCTGAGGAAGCTCACCACATGCCCACGGAAAGCGAGCCGTTCCCTGGAGCCCATTCTCCACCCAATATCTCGAAACTGAGTCTTCCACAATCCGGCCCTATAGTTGAACAAAGTAATAATAAAAATCAACAAGAAGGAATACCTCGAATAGGGCATTCCTTTTTGTTGATTTTTATTATAATTACCTATTCATCAGAGTCAGAATCGCTCTCTTCTGAATCATCTTCCATTTCTGACTGCTCTTCTGTATCTTCGCCATCTTCACCTTCACCGCCACACGCGGCCAATGTAAGTACAGAAACTAAACCTACTGCTAACATCCATTTCTTAATCAAAAAGAACATCCCCTTTCAAAGTATATTACATATAAAAGGTAACCGATGTAAGTAAATGGTGCATAAAGGAAATGTTAAAAAAATCTAAATTTCAATCAATTGCTTTAGAATAATTTACAAATATAGTAAATGGTTCAGGGCAAATATTTACTTTTGGTTTGGATACGCTATAAGTATGAATGTAAATGAGGTGTATTTATGGAGAACAAAGTCAGCCGATGGTGCCTCATCAGTATGGCATCCATTCCACTAGTAATGACGCTTGGAAATTCAATGTTAATACCCGTTCTTCCGATATTTGAAAAAAAAGTGGGGATATCTTCTTTTCAATCCAGTACGATCATTACCAGCTATTCGTTAGCTGCTATTTTTCTTATACCTGTCGCTGGTTATTTATCTGATCGTTTTGGAAGGAAAATCGTGATATTACCCAGTCTGATCTTAGCTTTTATAGGTGGAGTAATAGCGGGATTTGCCTCTTGGAAAATGAGTGATCCATTTCTATGGATCATTATCGGGCGAGTTCTCCAGGGCATGGGAGCAGCTGGAGCGACCCCTATTATTCTCCCTCTCGTAGGAGATTTGTACAAAGATGATGATGAAAAGACCAGTTCCTGTCTAGGATTAATTGAAACGTCCAATACATTTGGTAAAGTATTAAGTCCAATTCTTGGAGCAGCATTTGCTGCTTTCTTATGGTTTTTACCGTTTTTTTCTATATCCTTCTTTAGTCTAATATCCATTATCCTAGTTTTCTTTTTCATTAAAGTTCCCCAAGGTGAAAAGGAAGAGCCTAAAAAGTTAAAGGAATTTCTTAAAAACACAAAGAAAATTTTTAAACAGGATGGGAAATGGCTGTATCCAGTATTCTTATTAGGGATCTACGCTATGCTTATCTTGTTTGGTGTCCTTTTCTTTTTATCGGATATATTGGAAAAAGTTCATGATATAGATGGCGTAAAAAAGGGTTTTGTTCTGGCTATCCCGTTATTTTTTCTTTGCATCGCTTCCTTTATAACAGGAAAGAAAATAAAAGGGGAGACAAAAACCATGAAAAGAGTCATTCTTCTTTCCTTAGCTGGTATTTCAGCAAGTGTGATTTTTGTAGGCTATGTGAATAAGCAGTTGGTTCTTCTTCTTATTGTCACGAGTGTTCTAGGCATTGCGATAGGAGCTATGCTCCCAACACTAGATGCCCTTATCACTGAAGGAATTGAAAAAGAAGAAAGAGGGACCATCACCTCTTTTTATAGCTCTTCAAGATTTATAGGAGTGGCCGCTGGCCCGCCAGTGATGTCACTTGTCATGAAAGAGTTATTAAATATCAGTTATATTAGCGCGGGCATAATCGGGGTTTTATTAATACTAATCGTTATGAAGTTCATTAAAGGGGACAATAGTAATTCGGCTTCAAGTAATCCTGCGGTAACATCCACATAAAAAAGGCGGCCTTCTTAAGGGCCGCCTTTCGTATTAGCAGTATTGATTATAGGAAGATGTTAAGTTCTCTACAATCTCTTCTACTTCATAATCTTCAATTTCTTCCCGGGGGATGAAATGAAGAACCTGTCCATCTTTTAGTAAAGCCATAGATGGAGATGAAGGCTCATAGCCTTCTAAATATTCTCTCATTCGTGAGGTTGCTTCACGATCCTGACCTGCAAATACGGTTACTAAATGATCGGGTTTAGAATCATTAGTAAGAGACTCTCTTGCGGCCGGGCGAGCGAGACCTGCGGCACAGCCGCAGACGGAATTAATAACAACAAGCGAAGTTCCTTTTGTTGATGCAATGAATTCATCTACTTCTTCTGGAGTTGTTAATTCTGTGAAGCCTGCATTGGTTAATTCATCTCTCATTGGTTGGGAAATTTCTTTCATATATGCTTCATATGGATTCATAAATAATCCTCCTATTTTGGTTTTTGTTTAGTGGCCTGGGTCATTTGGTGCCAAACAGACCCTTTGGCGTCTTCGCCACCTTCAATTCTTTCTATGGCCATATTAATTTGCATTTTTACTTCAAACTCAGGATCATCTGCTGCTTTCCTTAAAGCAGGAAGTGAAGTTTCATCTCCTAGTTCATATAAGAACATAGCCGCACGCCAGCGAACAATCTTACTAGGATCAGCCAGTGAATCAATCATTCGCGGCATAGCTTCTTTAAATCCTAAATCTGAAATACAATCCCCCGCTGTCCGCCTTACGGTAACGGACTTATCATTCAATGCTTTATAAAGGAAGGGGAGTGTCTCCATTTCCTCTATCATACCAAGGTAGGCAGCAGCTAACCTGCGAATGGAGGCTTTACTGTCATCCAAAGCCTTATCTAAAATGGCGTAGTCCTCGGCGGTAGGGTTCATACGATCGAGTGCTGCATAACGTACTTTCCAATCGTCATGATCCAACGTTTCAAGTGTAATTCTCGACTTCATATCCGTCGTTTCCACATAGTCCGCTTCCTGATCAAACGCTTGTTTAACCAGTGAATCGAGTCGTTCTTGATCGTAACTTGCCGAAATTTCTTCCTTAACTTGCTCCCCAATCTCTGAAGTGTCTCCGAAACGCGGGCTCTGTTCTGCCCACTTGCGTTCCATGATCATATTTGGGGAGGCTGGGGATGCTTTCATTGCAGCCTCCATAAATCTTTCCGGAAGACCGACACGCTTCTCTTCTTCGCCTTCTTGAAGCTTTACTTGCATAGGAATACCACGGAACATTTGAGTAAATACTTTAACTTCACCAAATGTATCTTCGGGAGTGTCCGAGGATTCACTTTCATTGAGAGCCTCAATTTCAGAAGATGAGCCAAGGGTTTTTCTTACTTCTGGCAGTATCTGCTCCCACGAGATTTTTGCGTTTCGCTCCAGGGCAATAAAATCCGTCACATGGTAAAGTCCCTTTACCCCCTCAATCTCGAATAATCTTTTTATAAAATCCGGGGCGCTGTCCAAATCGTCCCCCTTCTTATAGTTATGAGTTTCACCTTCAGGTAAGTGCTCATTAAGATTGATTTTCATTGAGTTTGGGCTGGGCGTTGGTTCAATTGATACAATCTTCATTTCGATTCTCCCTCCATACTCCGTTAAGTTCTAGTTTATCAAAAATAAGAAACTCCATCCATTGTTAAGAAGGAAAGTGGAGTTGAGTAGAAGGGAAGATCAAGAGGATATGTCTAGCCAAGGGGGTTGAGCTGTATAAATGTGAATGTATCCAGAAGTAGAAAAAAGAGCTGGGATGCAGTAAACCACGAAATTTCCCGGGAAATATCCCTGAAGTTCTGTAAAAAATTATAAAAATGTGAAACAACTTGTCTTTTTTTACGTAGTAGAAAAGTGAGAATAATTAAGGAGGGGTTCAATTGTCTCAATCTGTCATGCAGTTGAAGAATGTTAGTAAAACAATAAAAAACAAACAGATTATTAAAGGGCTCGATTTTGAAATTTACAGCGGAGAAGTATTCGGGTTCCTAGGTCCTAATGGAGCAGGTAAAACAACCACGATTCGAATGATGGTGGGGTTAATGGATATGACGAACGGAGACGTAATCATACAGGGCCACAGTGTTAATAAGGATTTTAAAAAAGCTATTCGCCACGTCGGCGGAATTGTAGAAAATCCGGAAATGTATCCTTTCATGAGTGGTCGGAAAAACTTATTGCACTATTCCCGTATGATTCCCGGAATTACAGAAGAACGAATACAGGAGGTCACTCGCCTGGTTGGACTTGAAAGCAGAATCAAGGACAAAGTAGGTAAATATTCATTAGGAATGAGGCAGCGTCTCGGAATTGCGCAGGCACTCTTACATAGCCCATCCATTCTTATTTTAGATGAACCTACTAATGGCCTGGATCCTGCAGGGATTCGAGAGGTAAGAGCGTATATTCGACGCATGGCTGCCGAAGAAGGTGTCGCAGTGATTGTTTCAAGTCATATCCTTTCAGAGATGGAAATGATGTGTGACAGGATTGGAATTATCAAAAATGGAGAATTAATTTCCATACAATCTGTGGAAGACGCTTTGCAACAAACAGATACAAAGGAGGTTTCGATTGAAGCCTCTCCTATTAACCGTGCCCGGGAATTCGTGGAGCAAAAGCTGGACTCGCCTGTCCAGGTGAATAGTAACACATTAACCTTCAGCAGTACACGTGAAGAAATACCAGGAATTATAAGCGGACTGGTTAAAGAGGGGATAGATATTTACAGTGTGCATGTCAATCGATCGACATTAGAAGACAAATTCCTGGACTTGATAGGAGAGAATTCCATTGAATAACTTTATACAATTAGTACGAAATGAACAAATGAAGCTTTATTCTCAAATCGCAACTTGGATTATGCTGATTATACTTGGGGTATTGGTTATTGGGTTCGGTGTACTTATGAAAGTTGATAATACGATGATTAGTGGAGAGGGACCCACAGGGGAAAACTGGAAGCAGGAATTACAGGAGCAGAATACGCAGTTGAAAGAGCAGCAGCAAGGGGCGCCGAGTCCAGGTGAAGAAAGGGAACAAATTCAGTATCCCGCTTACACAGACATTGAAATGAATCAGTACCGCATTCAAAACGATATTAAACCTTCCGGATATGATGTTTGGGACTTTTTGCAAACCAACCGAAGTTTAATATCCATTATCAGTTTGTTTACCATTATCGTTGCTGCCGGCATGATAGCTAATGAGTTTAAGTGGGGAACTATAAAACTCTTACTGATTAGACCTATTTCCAGAACCAAAATCTTGCTGTCCAAATATGTTTCTGTGCTCTTGTTTGCTGGGATGATGCTTCTTTGTTTATATGCTCTGTCATTTATCGTGGGGGCCGCACTTTTCGGTGTTGACAGCATTTCTCAGACTTATTTGTTTCGGCAGGCCGGAGAGATACAGGAAGCGTCGATTTTTCAGCACACCGTTTCTATGTATTTACTTAGTTCGGTCAACTTGTTATTGATGGCAACTTTCGCTTTCATGATTTCCGCGGTCTTTAGAAATAGTTCGTTGGCCATAGGTGTTGCTATCTTCTTAATGATGGCTGGTAACTCCATTGTGCTCTTTTTAATGGAAAGAGAATGGGCCAAATATATCTTGTTTGCCAATACGGATTTAACGATGTATTTAGAAGGAAACCCTATGTTCAATGAGCAAACAGCAGGGTTTTCTGTGGCTGTGTTACTCGTGTACTATGTAATTTTTGTTATACTTGCCTGGGTCTTCTTTACAAAAAGAGATGTGGCAAGCAATTAAATAAATAAAGGAGAGATAGGAATGAAACGAACAGCTGAAATCGTACTTACTGTTATTGGAATTGTATTGTATGGTCTGCCTATTCTGTTGAGCGGTATTTTCTTAAGTAATAAAGATAACCCTCAATTCAGGCAGGAACTGGAGAACATGATGAATTCGTCTCCGGAAATGCAGGGGAACGGGGCAATTAATGTTAATCAGATGCTTGATGCTATGGGAACCTTTACGATGGTCGTCATGGTCGCCGCTCTAGTGGCGATTGCTTTAGGAATTTTATCAATTGTATTTCTTAAAGGAGATAAAAAACCAAAGGCAGCGGGCATTATTTTAATTGTAACAGCGATTATTATGACATTTGGAACAGTAGGACTTGGTATATTTGCAGGTGTGGCTTACTTAATAGCAGGTATTGTCGCACTGGTTAGAAAATCAAAAAAACCTACAGATGGAGAAACTAGTATTGAGAGTTATTAACGTGAATAAAAAGGAGCAGGGCTTAAAGTCCTGTTCTTTCTTTAGTTTACGAGCCTTTTCAAGGAGATAACATTCTCGTTTTTTGCATTTAACGGCCGTGGAAGATGCTTTTGATGCTATGTCTTCTGACCATATCGACAGGGATGCGGCGGATAAAGTTCTTTTAAGTATTGAAAAAGAAAAAGGAATTTGTTCTTAGAGATGAGGAGTAAACAGAAAGGTTTACAAAAGCAAGGGGTGGATCAATAAATGTTGTGGCTGTACATATGAAAAAAAACACTGGATTGACCAGCGTTTTTTTTTAGTTAATCCAGGTATCGATTCATTTCATCAACGTTGGCGGGTTCCCTATTATAAACTGATCCCTCTTGAGACATAAAACCACTACCTCCACAGATTTTACAAGTATATTTCCACTCTTCATCATCCATGAGCAAACCTTCTCCGCCACAAGCAAGGCAAACTTGATCTCTCGGCATATCCATACTCCTTTGCAAAATTACGATTTACTCTTAATGTGTACCACTACCATAAAAGTTATTCTGAGTAGGATTATTGGGGGGAGATAATGGGAATAGCACAATCATTGGAGGGATACATGTGGCTAATAATGACAATAGGCTAGAAGAAGAACACGAAACTAAAGAAACAGACACTTCTTCCAATGGCAAGATTGATCGGCCCGGTCGGCAATTTTATATTCCATCTCAAATTGTAGATGAGTTTGGGGAAAAAGGTCGGGACCATTTAAATAAACCATTCAGAGCCCAATTTTTACTTGCGATCACAGCAGGATCGTTTATGACATTTGGGGCAATATTTTCAGTATTGCTTGCTATGGGCGTTGAAACGCAGGGCGTTTATCATCTGCTCTCCGGATTGGGGTTTGCTGCTGGTTATGCAATGGTGTTCATTTCCGGTTCCGTATTATTTACAGAAATCAACGTACTTCTCCCTTCTTATCTTTTTAATAAAGCGGGTTTAATGAAAGCCAATATTTATAAATTCTGGGCCTCTGCTTATATAGGGAATATACTTGGGGCATTTATGGTGGCAGGTCTGATACAACTTTCAGCATCATTATCAGATCCATTCTACAGCGAGCTTTCGTTATATTTAGATAAGAAAATGAAGTTTATGGATCACGGAATTAAAGGTTGGTTTGAAATATTAGTCTCAGGTATTATAGCCAACTGGTTAATCGGGATGGCAGCCTTTCTGACTACGGCAGCTCGTGATATAACAGGTAAGTTCCTGGGAACCATGCTCCCGGTTATCTTATTCGTGGCCGGTAACTTCCAGCACAGTGCTGCTAACATGGGCTATTTTAGTATGGGTATATTATCTTCAGATAAGTATGAATGGTACGAATACATCTTTTTCAACCTTATACCAGCAAGTATAGGTAACCTGATTGGCGGCGGAATTCTCGTTTCTCTATTGTTTTCATACGCTTACAAAGAAGATATTCAGACATCCTTAGGAAAACCAAAAGCAAGAAAATAGTTATATCAATACCTCAGGTCATCCATAATATGGATGACCTAAGGTGGATAAAAAAGTAAAGGGGGTTTGAGAGTGAAGCAAATCCTTGCTATGGGCGGTGGGGGATTTTCTATGGAAGATGATAATCCTGGGCTTGATCAATACATATTAAGACAGTCAGATGCAAATAAGCCTTCTATTTGTTTTATCCCTACAGCAAGTGGGGATGGAGATGAGTATATTGAAAAGTTTTATCGTTTTTTTGAGAAAGAAGATTGTAATCCAAGTCATTTGGCATTATTTAATCCTCCCCATAACCTGAGGGATTTTGTATTAGACAAAGATATTCTTTACGTCGGCGGGGGTTCGACTAAAAACATGCTGGCGCTGTGGAGAGAGTGGGGACTAGAACAAATCATCAGAGAAGCCTGGGAACAAGGCACTGTCCTGGCGGGTTTGAGTGCAGGGGCTATCTGCTGGTTTCAACAAGGATTGACGGACTCTTATGGCGACAAACTAAGGCCGCTTGATTGTTTGGGCATTATTGAAGGGAGCTGTTGTCCCCATTATGACGGAGAAATCAACCGACGTAAGGCTTATATAGAGTATATTACAAATGCGGAAATAAAACCGGGTTACGCACTGGATGATGGAGCAGCACTTCATATCGTGGATGCTAAAGTACATAAAGCAATTAGTTCCAGAAGAAGTGCGCAAGCCTACTACGTTTACAATAAAGACGGCACAGCCGTAGAAGAAAATATTCCGATTACTTATTTATCCTAAAAAAAACCACCTCAGGTCATCCATAATTTGGATGACCTGAGGTGGTTTTATGTCTAACTTTATTCAAATAATAGGATTTCGGGATCTTTCCGATAGGAGTGGACGAGCATCGCGTGAAGTTGTCCTCGATGATGATACATATGCGCAACGATTTGAAGAAGCCATTCATAACGGGTATAAGTTACTCCCCACCATGAGACGGTTTCCGTATGAAGATCCTGCTCTGTATAATTCTCATATTGTGTTTTTAGTTGAGAAAAATGCTCGAATAGCCTTTCAAGAATCTCTTCTTTTGATTGTAAAGAATAGGATCGATAGAGGGCGTTCATTTCTTCTTCAGATGCACTCTCAGCAACTTTTCCATCAGCTGCCGGGATGATCGATAGGTGTTCCAATAGCTCTCCGATTGAATATTTCTCTTCAGTCGGCCGTAAAGCGAGTTCTTCCTCAGTTAATTGTCCAGCTATTTCAGAAATAGACGCAATGACTACTTCTAATTGGTGAAAGGCGCTTTGACAATACATATTCATATTATCCAACCTCTTTTGCAAATATATTGTAACTTCATTTATTCTACACTGTTCTAATAAATTCCTTTAAAGGAAAAATAGTCTATATCTTTCTATTACATAAAAAAGAAGCTGTCTACATTCAGCTTCTATACGACTTTAAGAACCCGCTTCATATAATAATCTGGTAGCTGGGCAAAGAAAAGATCGTTGTATTCATTAATAAATCTGTTTTTTGCTTTACGCAAAAGTTGTAAATTCCTCTCCGCTAAACCTAGATAAGTTTGTTGGAAAGGAGTTAAAGAGGGTAATGCGGAAAGAATATCAATAGCTTCCTTTCGTTGACCGCGTGAAAGTAGTAAATGAGCATTTTCGGTTGGATCATTGGAAATAATTTGTTCAGACTTCTGATGAAACGCAGCAATAAATGGAATGGTATGATCACGGGTCACTTGAGACGCATGGGAATAACCATTAGTTTCGGCGATATTTATCGTCTTCTCGGCATAATCCATAGCTGCTTCGTAATTTTCAAAGCTATAGCATAAAGCAAGATTGTGGTGCATCATTATTTGTTTTCTTGGAGCAAGTCCGGCATTTATATACTTGTAGGCAAACTTCCTTGCCAGTACTAAATGATTGGCTTTCCAATAATGCTGGAACGTCAGTTCATCGAAACGCAGTTTCATGTAATAGTGAAACAGGGGTTCATTGATCGTAAATAAAGCGGTTTGAATTTCCTCAGTGAACTTATCCATTCCTGCATATTTCTTTGTATCATAATGTGCATAAACAAGAAGGAAAAGATGAAGGCATTTGAGAGAAGGATGTTCGAAACAAAGCTCTTCAATGGACTTAATATCGTTAATACTTAAAGGTTGTTTTTTTCGATCCAGAATTATGCGGTAGAGCTTTGCAATGTCTTCATGCATATAATTTTCATTGAGGTGACCTTCAAGTTCCTCGAAAAAATCATTCATATATAGGAATTCTGCTAAAGCTAATTGATCTTCTAACATGGAGGGCCTGGAGCGTTGACAGAAGAACCTGGTGAACTCTGTTGCTTCTATACTGTTTCTTTCTTTCAAATAATCATAATAAACCTGATAAACCGGGGACGTATGGTGAATATGGATGCTATTTAATTTAGCTGGTTGAATAACCTTGTGGATGTGCATGAATCCCCCGCCCTCATTTGTTTATTTACTTTATT
Source organism: Halobacillus halophilus DSM 2266 (assembly GCF_000284515.1). Lineage (GTDB taxonomy): Bacteria > Bacillota > Bacilli > Bacillales > Halobacillaceae > Halobacillus > Halobacillus halophilus. The sequence goes on from NC_017668.1 coordinate 272,438, forward strand.
ATAGCTTTTTTTTAACGTAACTAAAAGTTTTGTGCCCAGATGATGGAAAAGAGGCGGGAGGCACTTTTTACGAAAATATATAAATAAACCATTGACCCTTACGCTGCGTCATACCATAGACTTTGAATTGAGGTGATCGTCATGTATAAAGTCAAAGAGGTAGCAAGGCTGGCAGGTGTTAGTATACGAACCCTTCACCACTACCACGATATTGGACTGTTGAGCCCTTCAGAAGTGAAGTCGAATGGCTATCGTTATTATAGTGAAAAAGAAATAACACGGCTGCAGCAAATCCTTTTCTTTAGAGAATTGGACTTTTCATTATCTAAAATCCAAGAAATTTTAGACGCTCCTGATTTTGATCAGGAAAAGGCTTTGCATCGCCATAAGAAAATCCTATTAGAAAAAAGTAGACGTTTGGAACGAATCATTTTATCCGTAGAACAGACACTCCAATCATTGAAAGGAGGAAATCAAATGACCAATCATGACCGTTTTCAACCATTTGATAAAAGTCAAATTGAACAACATGAGAAAATGTATGAAAAAGAAGTGAAAGAACGCTGGGGAGAAACTGAGGCCTATCAGGAATCTAAAAGAAGAACAAAAGCATACTCGGAAGAGGATTGGAAAAACATCCAAGAAGAAGGAGCAGAGATTGACAAACAAATTATCGGACGTATGAATCAAGGACCAGATGATCTAGACGTGCAAAGACTTATAGATGAAAAGCGAAAGCATATATCGAAGTATTTCTATGATTGTCAGTTAGATATATTTAGAGGCCTTGCAGAGATGTATGTAAGTGATCCGAGGTTCACGAAGAATTTCGATCAATTGCAGCCTGGATATGCAGAATTTTTACGGAAAGCGATGTACATTTACTGCAATAGGATGGAAGATTAACCACCAAAAGGGACTAGTTAATAGTCCCTTTTGGTGGTTGGCAAGGGCTAACGAGGCTGACAGACTAGTCCGTTATGCACTTTAATATACCCGTGTCTTAAAATATCAAAGCCGTTTTCATACATATACAACCCCATTTGCTCTACTGTCATAAGTTCACGATACGTATGATTCATCACATCCGCCATAATACGATAGTATAAGCGTGACCGAACTTGATTTCTGGGGGTGGTCATAATAGCATAACCACCCGGCTTAAGGAACCGTCGGTGCCAGTCAGCCACCTCATGTTTATATTCATCGGGAAAGTGTTCCAGTAATCCAACAGAAAGCACGATGTCAAACTCCTTATTAAAATCAAGGTTACGAATGTCTTCGACGATATATTCTATATTTAAGTCATCTTTGTAATAGACAGCAGGATGGATAGCTATCCGGGAAATCTTTAAATCTAGTTGTCTTACAATACTCGTCATAATCTACCATCACAATTTCTGCCCCGGGATACATCGCTCCAAGCTGCATGGCTTCATAACCTTCAGCGGCTCCTAAAAATAATATGCGAGGCCTCGTTAAATGAAGTCCTTCAAATAGTGCACGTTTCCCTCTGGGGTCCCAAATTCCATCTTGAACGCGATGAATGTAATTCCAAAGTTGAAGTTGGATGACTTGTCCAAGGGCTTGCTTAACTTCCACAGGTTTAAAAGTACGGAGACTTTTTAGGAAATGATGTTTAGAATTCCCTATCTCCTTTGGGACATCTTTAATAAACCATTCATGAAAGGATTTGTTAAATAACGTCCAGGAAGTGTGGGGATCCATATCTCGATTGTTTTTTGCCTCCCAGTTCTGTTTTTCTTTGGCGGAAGCCTCCACTTCATAAGGTTTGCCTACATCATTCCAGGACAATTGTGACCAGTCCCTCACCGTATTTAAAGTAACAAACTTATTGTAATCTTTCTCAGAGACTTGACGTAGATCGGTGCGATACTGACGATGAAGATGAGTAGTCCCAATATCTTGTTCAGAATAAGGTTTTGTGCGGTTCTGTGCACGTGACTTTTCTTGTAACATGAAACCCCGCCTTTTTCAGAATAGTTTTATTTATTATAAACAAAGATGACAGCGCTTACAATATTTGGTTGTTAAATCGCTCTATGTCAGGCGGTTTCGCCAAAATAATCGGTAATATTACAACCGTGTAAAAAAAGTGTAATATTTGATATATAATTGTTGTCGTCCTGTTATTGTTGTTTGCCTTCTAGATGGGTAAAGTTAGAGTTGTTATTTAAGACAGAGATAAAAAAATAAATTCGACTGTTAACTAGGGAGGCATTAATTATGAAAAAAACATTATTTTCAATAGCAGCGATCTTAATGATTATGGCATCTACAACAATTACAGCTAGCGCACAGGAAACTGTGGTTGATAGAGGAGATACACTTTGGGGCATTGGTCAAGAATATGGGGTGTCTGTTGAAGACATTAAAGACATCAACGGTCTATCATCTGACTTGATCCATCCTGGACAAACTATTCAAATTAGTGAAGAAGAAAGCAATGAATCAAATGAATCAACTTCAAGCGACGAACTATACACCGTTAATTCCGGAGACACTCTATGGGGTATCGGTCAGGATTATTCTGTAAAAGTAGATTCATTGAAATCCTGGAACGATCTATCTTCTGACCTTATTCATCCTGGTCAAGAACTAGTCGTTGAAGGAAATCAGGCTGCTTCTACAAGTAATGAACCTGAAGAGAAAGAAGAAGCGAAAGAAGAAACTTCTGAATCAAACGAGACTTCTAGTGATGATGTAGCTAAAACCATGACGATGGAAGCTACTGCTTATACGGCATTCTGTGAAGGCTGCTCTGGAACGACCTATACTGGTATCGATCTAAGAGCGAATCCGGATCGTAAAGTTATCGCAGTGGATCCTGACGTTATTCCACTAGGCTCTGAAGTTTATGTTGAAGGCTACGGTAAAGCTGTTGCAGGAGATATCGGCGGCGCTATTCAAAATGACCGCATTGACGTATTTATTCCTAACCAGGACGATGCTCTTGAGTTCGGACGTAAAGACGTAGAAGTAACTGTATACGAATAAGTACGACTTCACAACTGAATAATTAATAAGATAATATGACGATGTCCATTTGGGCATCGTTTTTCTTTTTCTTTTTTTTTGCTTTTTACAACTTTATTATCAATTTTCCATCATCTAAAATAGGAATCTTCATCCTCCCCCTCCTCCATAGAGTAACGGACCCAATTTATCTCGAAACTGAGTCTTCAAGTATCGGGAGCTTTACTGGAAAATGAACACGGAGGTTAAGAAGAGCCTTTTTATTGTTGTGGTAAATATTACATGTATGTGAAGGAAATGTAATATCTGAAAAATGATTGTTGTCATCCTGTTATTGAGATACAACTGTAAGGTGTTAAGGTAGAAGATGTGATTTTAAACAGAGGCGATCATTTGTTTAACAAATAAGGAGGCAATTATTATGAAAAAATCAATTCTTTCAATAGTAGCAACTTTTGCAATTATAGGGACAACTACCATTACCGCAAGCGCAAGTGAAGTAGTCGTAGATAGAGGAGACACCCTTTGGGGCATTGGACAGGAAAAAGGGGTTTCCGTGGAACAGCTTAAAGCCGCAAACGATTTATCATCTAACCTGATTTTCCCGGATCAGACTCTTACCATTAATGATGGATCAGATGATCAAGAAAGCGAAGAAAATCATTCAGAAGCTGAAGATGTACAAGCTTCTGGGTCTGAAGATTCCTCTGGTGAAGATGTCGCTAAAACCATGACGATGGAAGCTACAGCTTATACGGCATTTTGTGAAGGTTGCTCTGGGACGACCTATACTGGTATCGATCTAAGAGCGAATCCGGATCGTAAAGTTATCGCAGTGGATCCTGACGTTATTCCACTAGGCTCTGAAGTTTATGTTGAAGGCTACGGTAAAGCTGTTGCAGGAGATATCGGCGGCGCTATTCAAAATGACCGCATTGACGTATTTATTCCTAACCAGGACGACGCCCTTGAATTTGGACGTAAAGACGTAGAAGTAACCGTATATGAATAAGAACAACTACCCAACTGACTAACTACAAAATCATATTTATATGACGATGTCCTATTGGACATCGTTTTATTCATTAATCAGGTAAATATTACATGTGTGTGAAGGAAATGTAATATCTGAAAAATGATTGTTGTTATCCTGTTATTGAGATACAACTGTAAGGTGTTAAGGTAGAAGATGTGATTTTAAACAGAGGCGATCATTTGTTTAACAAATAAGGAGGCAATTATTATGAAAAAATCAATTCTTTCAATAGTAGCAACTTTTGCAATTATAGGGACAACTACCATTACCGCAAGCGCAAGTGAAGTAGTCGTAGATAGAGGAGACACCCTTTGGGGCATTGGACAGGAAAAAGGGGTTTCCGTGGAACAGCTTAAAGCCGCAAACGATTTATCATCTAACCTGATTTTCCCGGATCAGACTCTTACCATTAATGATGGATCAGATGATCAAGAAAGCGAAGAAAATCATTCAGAAGCTGAAGATGTACAAGCTTCTGGGTCTGAAGATTCCTCTGGTGAAGATGTCGCTAAAACCATGACGATGGAAGCTACAGCTTATACGGCATTTTGTGAAGGTTGCTCTGGAACGACCTATACTGGTATCGATCTAAGAGCGAATCCGGATCGTAAAGTTATCGCAGTGGATCCTGACGTTATTCCACTAGGCTCTGAAGTTTACGTTGAAGGATACGGTAAAGCCGTAGCAGGAGATATCGGCGGCGCTATTCAAAACGACCGCATTGACGTATTCATTCCTAACCAGGACGACGCCCTCGAATTTGGTCGTAAAGATGTAGAAGTAACCGTATATGAATAAGTATTAAAAAATACTTTTTCCTTATAAGCCTTGCAGAATAAAATTCTGCAGGGTTTTTATATTGTTTCGTGTATGGTTTTGAAAAAAGAGATAAGTACAACAAACTAGTGATTAGATTTATATATTAAATTACCGGTAAGTTTTGTTACTAAACATACATTTTCACGAAATCAATGTGCTGAACTTTAAAGATACAGCTCCTGATTTCGTGTGGAAGAATATAGGATTGCAAAAGACTCGCTTCCCGTTCAACATATCCAGAAGCTGTGTCCTCTTCAATCCGACCTTATCGTTTACGTTAATAAGTCTTTGGGGAAGATCAACCACGATGTTTGACGGCGCCTCATAAAAAAAAGATTCCTGTACAAAACAGGAATCTTTTTTTATGAAATCGTAATACTGCTGTATTGCTTATCTGCAAATTTCAGAAATTCGTCAACCACTCCGTCAATAAAATCAATCGTGCCCTGATCTGTAATTAGTCCTTTGTCATCTACCTTATGCTGGATCTGTCCGACAAGGATTTCATTGCCTGGCAGGACATTTGCGGACATACCTGGAGAATTCAGAATTTGACGCAGGTGCATCTGTGCCCGCACTGTGCCAAGTACCCCCATCGTGGCACCTGCGATGAAAGTAGGCTTGCCTTTCATCTCCTTGTCACCACGGGAAAGCCAGTCTAAAGCATTTTTCAGTACACCTGGGATCGAATGGTTAAATTCTGGAGTTACGATTAAAAAAGCGTCTGCATCTGATAATTGAGCTTTGAAATTTTGCACAGACGCAGGGGCTTCATGTTCAATATCTTGATCATAGTGAGCCAATTCACGGATAGGAATAACTCTTACATCCATATGGTTCTTGTATCGATCTTTTATAAAATTGGTTAACTTCATATTATAGGAATCTTTTCGAATACTCCCAACGAGAGCAGCTACTTTTAACATGACAACATCCTCCTCGTATTGTGCTCCACTTCTATTATAAGAATAGGTGCAAAGGGTTTCTAATTTTTTGCTCAATATTGGCAAAAAGTGGGTATATAGCGGGTAGGAGGGAATACAGCTATGGATTTAGTACAATTGCAGCCATATACATCACAGCATTACCGGGAACTTGCGCAGCTATCTTTACCAAAAGAGCAGACTCACTATACAGAAATGCCTGAGGATTCAGTGGAGTGTGCTGATGGCAATCCTACAAGAAACCCTGTAACCATTCTTGCAGATGACGTACCAATAGGGATGTTTGTTTTACAGAGCGGCCCAGTGGTGTCCGAATATACGCCTCATAAAAACGCTCTTCTTCTAATAGCTTATATGATAGATTATTCCCAGCAGGGAAAAGGATATGCCACTGAATCCTTAAAAAAACTCCCCTGTTATGTTCGAGAGCATTATCCAGAAATCGAATATATTGTTCTGGCCGTTAATGTAAATAACTATGCTGCTCAACATGTATATAAGAAAAATGGATTTTATGAAAAAGGTGAACGGATATTAGGGAAAAAAGGATGGCTGATAATTTTTGAAATGAAAGTAGAGAAAATGTTTGAAGAATAGTATTTCTTGTAAATTTTAAGTTTTAGTCTAATCCTTCAGGGGAAACATATTTATAAGCCTAAATAGAAAAGGAGGTACACCACTATGACTCTGCTATATTCAAAAGCCCGCGAGATGTTTGAACAGGATTACAAAAACAGTCCTGAAGCTAAAACAGATCTTCAGACAAAAGGTATGAAGCGCACGCGGTCTGGAAAGGCGTTATTTTCTTTCCGTAAGCAGAACAAGAAGAAATAACTAAAACAGTGGTGACGGTAGCTATGAGAAGAAATTACAAAAGAATAAACCTGTCGGATCTTATGAAAAAAGAAGTTCCGTGGTGGGTCAGCGTTTAGTGGCATTGTATGTCTCAGAAACGCTGACTTTTTTATGAAAAAAACTCCTAGGTTTGTTGGTATTTTATTATTTTTAAATAACTTAAAATAGGATTGTCTTAAATAATGGAAAGGGTTTAATCAGGTGAAGGGAAGGTTATCTGATAACAAAGGAGGCTGCGAAGTTATGACGATTTTTTCAAATGATGCTTTAATTGGGGAACATATTCTGATTACAGGAGCCACAGGCGGAATTGGTTATGAAGCAGCTAAAGAAGCTGTCCGGACAGGGGCGCATATAACGATTACTGGTAGAAACGAAGAGAAGTTAGAGTCGTTAAAAGAAGAGTGTAATAAACTTAATTCAGAGGTAGAGGTTTTTGTAGGTCCAGCAGATATAAATAGTGAGGACGACCGGAAACAATTAGTACAAAATGCGAAGGAGTCCATAGGTCCGATTACGGGGCTTGTTAATTCAGCAGGTATCGGGGGAGGAGCCCCGCTCGAAGATCTTACAGAAGATCAGCTGCGAAAACCTATGGAATTAAATTATTTCTCTACTGTCCTGCTTACTCAGGAAGTTTATAAAGATATGAAAGAACAACGACGTGGATCCATTGTTAATCTATCTTCTTTATCAGGTTTGCGAGGTACTCATAGCAATATTGCTTATAGTTCCTCTAAATTTGCTGTAATTGGCTTTACTCAGTCCCTCGCTATAGAAGCTATTGAATATAATGTGCGTGTGAATGCCATTTGCCCAGGTTTCGTTGATACGTCAATGGGAAGGCAGGCGATAGCTAACATTGGTAAACGAGAAGGTCGGAGTTACGAAAAGCAAAGACAAATCTCTGAGGAAGCACTACCTTCTGGCAGGATAAGCACCCCGGAAGAGGTAGCTCGTTCAATAGTATATTTGTTAACGGATGCTTGTGAGAATATCGTTGGTGAATCGTTAAAAATTTCAGGTGGAGGAGTTATGAGATAACACTGTATATTACATTTTGAAGACAAGCGTTTGCTTGCTGGTTGAACTGGGAAATTAATAAACATATACAAATTAGGAGGAGGTTTTCTCCAAATGGGACGCTTAATTAAACGAATTATTAAATTTGGTCCGATCGTCTATCCGGTCATTCGTAAGTTTATGCGGAAACGCAAAGGGAAATATTAGGAACGTGCCTATCTTCATAGGCGCGTTTTTTTACGATTCTATGATAAACTGGAAAAAAGATCAGACCACTTAAACTGTCACCACGTATGAAGGGGATATGAACATGAATCGTTGGGACTCAACACCGGTTATCCGTTTTTTTGGAGGCCGTAAATTATTGTACATATTAGGTGTTATATTAATCATCGGTCTTAATATCTTAGTCTATTCTAGTGTGGATTTCATCTTTGAACCTATCATCGTGTTTATAAAGACGGTAGCTTTACCACTGATATTGTCCATTGTCGTCTATTATTTATTGCGGCCCATTATTAACTTAATGGAATCATTGAGAATTAAGCGTATATGGGCGATTTTAATTACTTTATTATTAGTTATCGGGTTAATCACGTTACTGGTTGTTTTGATTATTCCTTTTCTTGAGAAACAATTTTTAAGTCTCGCGGAAGAATTGCCTGAATACCTTAATGCTCTGGTAATTTCACTTGATCAATGGCTGCGTGATTCCTTTTTAGGAAGCTATTACAGCAACCTCTTTCAGGATATAGACGGGCTCCTTAACCAGCTCCCTGAAAATATTTCGTCTTATGCCGTTCAGACTGTGGAGGGTATTACGAATTTTATCACGACGCTTACAACTGTGCTCGTTGCTTTAGTTACATTGCCATTCATCTTGTTCTATTTACTAAAAGACGGTCATAAGCTCCCGTCTAAGATGTTAAGTTTCTTTCCTCCGAAGGTTCGCCCGGAAGTGAATAGTGTATTTAAAGGAATTGATCATCAGCTAAGTGCCTACATTCAAGGTCAGATTATAGTCAGTTTCTGTATCGGTATCATGATGTATATCGGCTTTGTCATTATTGGTTTAGATTATGCTCTCCTTCTTGCAGCTATCGCCAGTGTGACAAGTGTCGTCCCTTATTTAGGACCGGTGATCGCGATTACACCAGCCTTAATTATTGCCATTGTAACGTCACCGTTTATGGTATTGAAGCTTGCTTTCGTATGGACCGTTGTTCAGCTGTTAGAGGGTAAATTTATTTCACCTCAGATTATGGGGAAAAGTCTTCATATTCACCCGGTTACGATTATATTCGTTCTGTTAACAGCTGGGCATTTATTTGGAGTAGTTGGGATACTTGTAGCGATCCCGGGCTACGCTATTCTGAAAGTGTTTGTATCTCACATTTTCTATTGGCTGCAGCTCAGGTACAATCGTTTCGTTGAAGACGGGAATAAATATAAACTCCCGGAGCGAAGGTATTGATCGAAAAATCGGAAGGACTACAGCTTAGATCAATGGAAGTGTTTAAGTCTAATTTCTTTGATTTTTTGGCGCGTTTCTTCCGGCCACCAGGCTCCGCAGTCACTTGAAACGATGCAGGCTGCACATTTCTTTAAATCATACACCTTCATTCCTCTGATCGGAGGGGAATAAAGATGAAGGGTAATCAGAGGGTCTGTTCCCTCCCGCCCCATTTTGTGAACCCCGTGTTGGGGTGCATATAATAGAACACCTTCTTTTTTGATTTCTGTAAAAAGAGCTTCTGGCAGATGTCCCTTTTTTACTTTGAATACCGTATGTCGCGTTGCACCACTGAGCACTTGGATCCAGCCTGTAGAATCACCGTGGTCATGAGGCGCACATTCAATGTCAGCCCAGTTCATTACCAAAAGCTCAACTTGCTCATCCGCGTATAAGAGCTTTCGGTAATAGGGTCTTGGACCTGGGGCCTCGAGCCATGCTTCTGCCTCACTTTTTTGAACATCAAGTTTTAATAATGCCCCCTTTAATGCTTCATCAGAATAGGATGGCATACTACCTAAGATATTGCTGGCACGATCCTTTATATCCATAGATCTCCCTCTTCTCCATTTTAGTCTCAGTTTCTTTGAAAAAGAAAACGAAGTCTTCCTTGAACAAGCAGTACGCCAAAAATAATGAGCCACCCTCCGGTGATAGATAGCCAGGAAAAGTTCTCCTTTAACAATAGAACGGCAGCAATTAAGGTGGCCAGAGGTTCTAAATACAAGAAAACAGAGACTTGAGATGCTTCCATGATCTCTAATGCTTTGGCCCAATACCAGTAAGCTAAAGCCGATACAAATACCCCAAGAAATAGTAAATGGCCCCAATAGTAACCTTCAAGATTAACAAGTTGACCAAAGCCTTGATTTCTTATAAGAAAGGGCAGCGTCAATAGAAAACCGCACATACTCATATAAAACGTAATAACTATAGATGGTAATGGAATAGCTAGTTTCTTGAGCAGAACCGAATAAACCGCCCAGTTGAATGTGCTTAAAATCATTAGGAAGTAACCAATACTTAGAGCAAAACTGAATGATTGGCCACTTCCCAGAGTGGTAATGAATAAGACCCCGGAGACGGCTATAGCAATTCCGGCGGCTCTGACACGAGTGAGATGCTCCTTTAAGAACACAATAGATAAAAGAACCGTAAAAATGGGAGAAAAAGAAATGAGCCAGCCAGCAGCTGAAGCCTGTATGGTAAGCAGGGCGGATGCCTGGATGACCTGGTGAACAAATACTCCGAGGACTCCCAGTGATAATAAATGAGGAAGATATTTTAACGGTACCCTTATGTTTTCTTTTAGAAGATGGATGAAACAAAATAGAAAGGTGCTGCCGATTCCGAATCTCACGACAAGAAGTGTAAAAGGGTCGAGCACCTCCAATACAGCTTTAGTAGAAACAAAAGAAACTCCCCAGAAAGTAATGGACATTGTAGCATAGAGGGATGCGGTTAAACGGGTGTTAGGGAAGGGCATGTCCCGCTTCCTTTCTGCCAAGTGTACTTTAATACACTATATGCTTAGGGCAGACAGGCATCCCTATAAATTTAAAAAGTGGCAGTGTGCAATTAGTTTGCTTCTGAGGTTGATCTTTCCAAGCGGGTAAGAAACATACCTGGTGTTACTTCTTTTTCATGGGTAGGATGAAAACCGTGACTGGTATAGAGGTTGATGGCGGGGGTGTTTTCACTGCCTGTAAATACATAACTGTGCTTAGAAGGATAAGTCCCGATTACATTGCGGAGGAGACTTTGACCAATCCCCTTACGAAAGTGTTCAGGGTGTACCATAAGACGGTAAATATCTATATAATTATCTTCTATTTTATAAGAAATCGCTCCAACCAGGTCTGCGCCTATATAAGCTCCTATAAACGTTTCGCCTGATTCCATAATAGAGGTTACAGTATCTTCGCAAGGAGGAAGATCAGGGAAACCTACAATAGCAGCTTCTACTTGATAAGAGAGAAATTGAAGGCGTAGAATACTGTCTGCTACATGGAGCTTAGCGGGTGAAATTTTAAAGAGATTCAATGTTATTATACTCCTTGTACCTTTGACTTTGACTCTTTTTTCATTTTAGCAGAGAACGACGGAATTATAAAAACGGTTTCAAGTTAGGGGTAATGAAAAGCTAGGGAAAAACGTAAAGGAAAGCCTGTATATCGTGAGTATTCTTCCGTAAAAAACAGATGCGGAAGCGCTGCCCGAATAAAAAAGGTGTCCTTCTAAGATAGGACACCTTTTTGGGCAGGTCTATTAAATCATCCAATAAGTGAGTAATGATAACAAGACCGAGGTAATAATCATAAGGAGCATCGGTTTTAAAGCCTTAGTCCTTACATCTTCCAAACTTACGCTAAGACCAAGACCGACCATCGCCATGGTTAAGATAAAGGTTGTACCGACAGATATCCCGTCCATAACAATTGAAGGAATAGTGAACCAATTTCCTTCTATATAACTTCCAAACAGGCTCATAGCTATAAAGCCCAGCAGGAACCAAGGAAAAGCAATAGAGGTCTCAGATCCTTTAGTCCCTTTTTTGTTCATGATCCATACGAGGATCAAACTGAGGGGGACGAGCAGGAAGACGCGCCCAAGTTTAGCAAGTAACGCCATTCCTAGTCCATTGTCCCCGGCGGGTGCCCCCGCGAGAGCTACATGAGCTATTTCGTGGAGACTTAACCCGGCCCACATTCCGTATGCTTCCATATCTAATGGAAGCAGTGGGCGAATGAGCGTATAGCCAATGGCAAACAATGTTCCAATAATGGATATTATTCCTGCACTGATCGCCGTATCCTCTTCCTTCGCTTTAAGAATTGGTGATACCGCTGCGATGGCAGAAGCACCGCAGACACCAGTTCCTATTCCAAGCAATATGGATAAAGATGTGTCGGCTTTCGTTAATCGTGCCAAAAGGATCATGATTCCTATCGCAAATCCGATAACAACGGCATCTCGTAATAATAAGGGAAGACCTTCGCTTAAAATGACGGATATATTTAACTTCAATCCGAATAGGATAATGGCCAGCCGTAGTAGTTTTTTTGCTGAAAATTGGATGCCAGAGCGTATTCGTTCTGGGTATCCGAAGAAATGGCGGTAAAGGACTGCCAAAAGAATAGCGGCTGCGAGGGGGCCAATTTGACGGATTAAAGGAATGGATGAAAGCAGAAAACCTGCTCCCGCAAGTATTGCGGTGAATCCCATTCCCGTAAGGAGTGGTCGAAGTGAGATCGAACCTAAAAAATGTTTCATCTTTCAACCTTCTTTTCGCAAGATTTTCACCTCATATACTATACGACCCGTCATGACATTAGTAAAATAAAACTTTATAATATAAATGATTAATATTATTAATGATAGGGTGATTGAATGGATCTTGAAGCGATGAAGACATTTGTAGCCGCCGTGGATCAACAGAGCTTCACAAAAGCTTCCAAAATGCTAAATCTTTCCCAACCCACAGTAAGCTTTCATATTAAAAATCTTGAAAAGTATTTCGAAGCGGATCTTATTGATCGTTCACCTAAACGATTTATAGTGACTCAGACAGGTGAACTCGTGTACCAGCGTTCAAGGCAGATACTGGGACTTATTGATAAAACAAAGGCAGAAGTGCTTGAATTCCACAAGCAACTAAGGGGGAAGCTCCACATTGGAGCAAGCTATACGGTAGGCGAGTATATCCTGCCATCAGTTTTAAAAGAATTTGACGAACATTACCCAGCGATAGATCTGGAGGTGCAAATTGCCAATACGGAGCGCATTAATCGGGCGATCCAGCTTCATGAATTGGATATTGGACTGGTGGAAGGACAGGTGAACCATCAGGGACTTAAATCTGAACCATTTCTGGAAGATGAGATGGTCGTTATTGTCCCCAGGGATCATCCGATTCGCGAAAGGGCATCTATTACCTTCCAGCAGTTGCAGGATCAAACCTGGATTACCAGAGAAGGGGGTTCAGGCACAAGAGCTGTTATGGACTCCATGCTTGAGTCATATAACATAAGACCGAAAAAATTGATTACGATTGGAAGCAACCATGGTGTTGTTCAGGGTGTGAAGGAAGGTCTTGGGCTTTCTTTGATATCGAAAACCGTAGTAGAACATACAGCAGCCGAGCAGTTAATCAAGAAGCTTCCTTATATAAAAACCACAAGCCGTTACTTTTCTTTAGTAACGCATGCTAATGAAGAAGAGATTTCCAAAAATGTTCAGCTGTTTGTAGGAAAAGTAAAAGACCTCTATCGTCTAAGTGAGAAATAACAACAGTTGATCCGGGGTATGAAGTGGGGAAACAAGAGGTTATTCACCTGAAGAAAGAAAATAGACATGTAGTGAGTCAAAGGTCAGTATGTGCCGATCTATGTAGAGCACGGTTATCAGCGAAATAAGTGGGTAGCAGACTGCTGATCGAAATCGAAAAGTCCGCTTTAATGAACCAAATCAACTTCATAGAAACAGAGGCAAGTGTGAGTGCTTTTTCATTCTTTCAAGGCCAAGGTTTCAAATAAATTCGTTCTCCTCATAAACTGGTGCAGGGAATCAGTATAAAAAATAATCAAATGTGCAAAAAGTTGAATAATTGATCATCATACGGGGTATCGTGACTTATAATTAAAATTTGAAACGTTCAGGGATATTCGATCGTAAAGAATTGTAGTAGATACATGAAGGTAGTCACATAAAACTCTGCATCAAATTGAGGTGAAATCATGAAGAGATTAGACCAGATTGTCGATTATTTAAAGACTCTGGGAGTAGAAGTTGAGAAGGTTTACAAAACCCCAAAGGAAGAGACGAGATAAGATAGGTAGAAGGTTCGGTTAAATACTTACGTAAAAAGAGAAAATAAGGTATGTTTCCGCGAAGAGAAACATACCTTATCGTCATGCGGGTTTCTGCTTGGTTATGGCAGCAAACTGCGGATCTCTTGCTTGGAAGAAAGCCCATACCATTCCCGCAAAGCTGATTCCACTTAATAACAGGAAAACATACTGAACGCCATGTGCGGAAGCGATATATCCAAAGATAGGTCCTGTTATGACGACAGAAGCCTGGTTGCATAGCATGCGAAAGCTAGCCATTCGCCCGTGGAAACGCGGGTCTGTCGCCATTTGCTGAACAGACTGCAGGAGTGCACGGACAAAAGATGTACCTAAACCTACTAAAACCACACCTAATACGACGATTGATAAATTTTTTGTTATTCCTAACAGCAAAAGCCCGCCCATCATTATACTAATAGAGAAAAGGGCCAGGTGATTTTTCCACTTAAGCCACCACCATGTACCCACCATACCTGCTGTAATTCCTCCAATTGAGAAAGCAGCATCAAGAAACCCATAGACCGTCGAAGTTTGATTTAAATAAGCACTTGTATAAACAGATAAGAAGCCTAGAATTGTGTGAAAAGTCAATTGGCCAAGCATCATCATGGCGAAGAGTCCATGCAGCATATGGTGGCTTTTTAAATATACAAACCCTTCTTGTAATTCTTTGAAGAAAGGAGAAGCTTTGGCAGGTTTTCTCATTGATAAAGGTTCATACGAAACAAATAGCACAGTAAAGAAAGCCCCAATGTACAATCCCATAACGATAAGGAGAGAAATTGAAACAGGCAGAAGTCCAGATAGAATTCCACCTAAAGCAGCTCCGGTCAGGCTTCCTGATATAGTGGCTGAGCCAGATAAGGAAAAAATTCTTGGTAAGTCATTTTTTTTGAATACTTCAGCGACAAGTGCTTGTAAAGAAGGTCTGAACAGGGAACCAAGTGTTTGTAGGACCATGTGCGTCAAAATCATCACCCAAGGGTTGATCAAGCCGAGCAGAAAGGCTCCCCATAAAAGCAATAAACAACCAATACTCCCTCCCCCTGCAAGAGAAGCTAGTTTTTTTCGATTCGATCGGTCGATGACTACCCCAAAGACCAGGTTGGAAAATAACCCTGGCAAAAATCCAAAACTCACAAAAATCCCTGTATAAATCGCGTCTTGAGTCCATTGATATAGAAACCATGTAATTAATACAAAATACATAGCTCGACCGCATTCATATAAGAAATAAGTGGTTAATAGTCGTCGCATATTCAGTCGATTCATCGGTAACCTCCCCTGTTATGAATTATTTCCATCTTATCCTAATAAGGGAGATAAGGATAATGCTGTTTTATTATTGAAATTGATAATTTTTGCTTATGGAGTGATGGAAATTGAAAATAGAAGATTATGAATTATTGCTTCAGTTACATCGAATCAAAACGATAAGGGGCACAGCTAAGAAAATTCTTATATCCCAGCCTGCCATTACCCAACGGTTAAAATATATAGAGAGCCATTTTGGAGGAGTCATTTTCTTAAGAACCCCAAAGCAGCTCGTTCTCACTGCTCTTGGGGAAACTGTCCTGAAACACGCAGAGGAAGTCGTAAAAAGAGAAGCTGATTTCTGCGATCACCTTCTACAGCAGGATGGGAATAGGGTAGCTGGAACGCTTTCCATAGGGGCATCTTCTTTGTTCAGTCAACATTTTTTACCTGGGGTTCTAGAATCTTTCACAAAAAAATATCCGAGTGTAACGATTGATCTGGTAACAGGAGTCAGTGATGAGATAAGAGATTCCTCCGGCCAGTTTCACGTATGTATTGTACGCGGTGAAGCGATTCGTACCATGGTTAGCCACCACCTTTTTGAAGATCCTCTGCATTTAATGGATACCAGGCCTTTACATGAAGACATAGCTCGACCTCTTATTGAATTTAAAAGTGATCCCGCGTTTCAAAAAGTACTGGAGGAGTGGATGGCGATTCAGCCCCAGCCAGCATTTAATAGGTCGATCAAAGTCGATCAGTTTGAAACCGCCAAGCAGCTGATGAAACGCGGTTTAGGTATGGCTGTACTGCCTGAAAGTGTAAGCAGAGATCTTAAAGATTTCTATTCAATCCCTCTGGAGGTGGACAATCGGCCCCTGAGCAGGAACACGTGGGTTTGTTACCAGGAAGGGCTTCGTCAATTATTACAAGTGGACGCATTTATTCACGAACTCGAGAAGACGAGATGGTTTGAGGAAGAAGGAAAAGGAATTGACTAATTTAGAAAATGAACTAATAGAAATCATCCAGGCACATCCATATATTCAACAGCTGTTTGATGCGACTGATCACTATATAGACGATTATTATACCGGAGCCGGTGTTATTACGCAGACGGTATGGAATAAGCTCTATGACTTTGACTTCACCTATGGAATAAATGACGCGGGTATTATTTATTTTAATTCCTTAGAGCAGCCTTCCAGGGAACTGGAAAGAATAAAGGAAACGAAAATACGAAAAGCTCTGCCTCATTTTCCTTTTGAAATTGATTTAACCAATGAAGCTCTCGTTCATCACTGGTATGAGCAGAAATTCAATAAAAAGATAGCCGCTTATCGATCAGCGGAGGAAGCGATTGAAACATGGCCGACAACTGCATCAGCGATCGGTGTGAAGCGAGTGG
Organism: Halobacillus halophilus DSM 2266; assembly: GCF_000284515.1. Classification (GTDB taxonomy): domain Bacteria; phylum Bacillota; class Bacilli; order Bacillales; family Halobacillaceae; genus Halobacillus; species Halobacillus halophilus. The sequence continues at coordinate 289,140 of NC_017668.1, forward strand.
ATGGTGAATACAAGATATACGCTCCTTTTGGATTACAGGATCTGTTTAAGGGTATTGTGCGTCCCAATAAAGCTTTAGTTCCAGAGCATGTTTATAAGAGCAAGGCGGTTAAATGGAAAACCCGCTGGCCTGGACTAACTGTGCTGGAATGGTCTGTTTAAGGTATGATTGGAAATTTTCTATGTTTCATTTTATGATAATAGTATTCATTCCACTACCAAAGGGGATTGCTTAGTATGAACGAAGAGACATTCGATAAATTAGAAGAAATTCAGCAGAACGAATTCATTAAGGCAGCTATTGATCGAGTGGGGGCAGGTGTGGTTATCTCTGACCCTGAGCAGGAAGATAATCCGATGATTTATTGCAATAAGGGATTTGAGGACTTGACGGGTTATAAGGCAGAAGAAATCCTTGGGAAGAACTGCCGGTTTTTACAAGGGGAAGACACAAGCTCTCAAATGGTAGATAAGATTCGTAAAGGGCTTTCCAATTATGAAAATGTACTGGTTGAGCTGAAGAATTACAAAAAAGATGGGACGATGTTCTGGAATGAACTGCAAATCTTTCCTGTTTACATACAACAGATGGATCAGAATTTTTTTGTTGGTGTTCAGAGAGATGTCAGTCAGCGGCGAGAGCAGCAGGAGCTGATCGGGCATTATCTATCCGAAGTGAAGAGGTTGTCTACACCGATCGTTCCACTTGAAGAAGGGATCTCTGTACTGCCACTTGTGGGAACCTTCGATGAGGAGCGCCTTAACGAAATGCTCGACTCCGTTAGTCATCATGTGAAGGAATCCAAGGAAGATTTTTTGATTATCGATATGTCCGCTGTGCATGCCTATAACGAAGCGGTACATATGGGGATTTACCAGATGAATCAACTGTTGGATCTAATGGGCACTACTCTGATTATTACGGGGATTAAGCCCAGTTTTGCCATTCAAAGTGCACCATATGCAGACTTCAGTGAACTATCACTTCAGTCTTATGCTTCTGTTAAACAGGCCCTAAATGCGGTTCGAGGGCGATAGATAACAGAATGTCCGGCATCTTCAGGGTGTCGGACTTTTTTCAATTGAAGTCCGCATGTTCTGTTTATTTCTAGTCTCTATATAGTAAAAAAGCAATAGATGAAAAGTCTGCTTAAGCCTAGTATTGGCTTAATTCCGACTGATTTTGTAAGATTTAAATATATATTAAATTGGGAGTGGATGGATATGGTTGATCTTTTTGATAAATGGATAAAAAATGACCGTCATCAACGATTGTTTGAAAAAGCTGAACGGATTGCTAAGGAAGCAAAAGCGCAGGTAAGCAAAACGGACCCTGAGGCTGTTTTTTCCCATCGTACGTTGAAAGTAATAAAACAGGAGAGATACCCATCACTTACCTTATCAGCTGCTTACGGAGGAGAAGATCTATCTCTGTACGAGTTTTTATTATTACAAGAAAAGATAGCAGAAGGTGATGGATCGGTTGCATTATCTATCGGTTGGCATTTAGGAATTATGAAAGAGTTAAAGGAAGACAAGCTTTGGAGGAAAAATGATTTTGACCGCCTGGCTAAAGAGGTGGCTGAAGAACAGAAGGTTGTTAATCGGGCAGCTACAGAGCCGGCAACTGGAAGTCCGACTCGTGGAGGGGTCCCGGAAACCAAAGCAGTCAGAAATGGAGACCATTATATCATCACCGGTCGTAAAACATTCACATCTATGGCGGACCATTTAGATTATTATATAGTTTCTGCTTATGTTGAAGAATTAGATGAGATTGGCTGGTTTCTCATTGATCGTCATCATCCTGGACTTTCGGTCGATAAAACATGGGATACCCTTGGTATGAGAGGTACGGAAAGTGACGATTTAGTATTGGATGGAGTAGAAGTTAATGTGCATGATTTAGTAGAGACAAAATCAAAAGAAAAGCCTGCTCCTAAAGGCTGGCTGCTGCATATCCCGGCGTGTTATCTAGGAATTGCTACAGCTGCGCGAAATGATGCAATTGAATTCGCTCAAAACTTCCAGCCAAACAGCTTGGATACTCCAATTGCAGAAGTGGGACATATCCAAGATAAAATTGGTGAAATGGAATGGAAGCTGCTGCAAGCCCACTCGTTCATGTACACGGTCGCAAGAAAATGGGATGAAGAACCCGATCAGCGTAAGCACATGGGTGCGGAGTTAGCCGCGGTTAAACTGGCCGTCACTAATACTGCGGCAGAGGTTGTGGATTTAGCAATGAGGATTGCCGGAGGGCGAGGTTTATCCAAGAAGTACCCATTCGAAAAATATTACCGCGATGTCCGGGCGGGTCTGCATAATCCGCCCATGGATGACGCAGTGGTGAAGATGCTCGCCAAACAAGCTTTATCAGAATGATACCTGTGTTAGATTTGTAATTTTTATAAGCGGTTATTAAAGAATAGGGCCGGATTGTGTAAGACTCGTATTTGAGATATTAGGTTAGAGTGCAGGTCCTGCGGGGGACGATTCGCTTTCCGTGGGCATGTGCTGAGCCTCCTCAGTCTTGTAATGACCCCCAAATGTTGGACACCTTATGAAACTTAGGAGGGACCCAACATATGTCTAAACTTACTTCTCAAGAAAAGTACCTGATCGTCCAACGTTATCTCACGGAAAATGTCAGTTTCCGTGACTTAGAAAAAGAGTTTGGAGTGGATAGTTCTTCCATCCGTTATTGGGTGAAATTATCCGAATATCATGGTAGTGAAGCCTTCGACTTCCCCTATACAAACTATTCAGCTGCCTTTAAACTGAAAGTAATTCAACGTATAGAGGAAGAAGAATATTCGATTCGAGAAGCTTCCGCTATGTTTCACATCCCCGATTTCTCCATGGTACGCCGATGGCGTAAGAAGTGGCTGGAAGGCGGAAAAGAAGCCCTTGAATCTACAAGGAAGGGGCCAACACAGATGACGTCTTATAAGAAGAAAGAAGATTCAATGGATTCTTATGAAGCCTTAAAGAAAGAGAATGAACGCTTACGGATAGAAAATGAATACTTAAAAAAGTTAGAGACCTTAGCTCAAAAAAAGAAAGCATCTCGAAAGAAGAACAAGCGCAAGTAATCGATGAGTTAAGGTTTCATTTTCCAGTTAAACAGCTGACGGAAATAGCTGATATCCCTAGAAGCACCTATTACCATTGGAAAGAAAAGCAACTCGAGCCAAAAACGGACCGACCATTAAAGGAGCTTATCACCTCCATTTTTAAAGAACATAAAGGTCGCTACGGCTATCGCCGCATTGAAAATGAGCTTCGTAATCTCGGTCATGAAGTGAACCATAAAAAAGTCTATCGTCTTATGAAAGAACTGGGGCTTCAGTCTACGGTGAAAATGAAGAAATATCGTTCTTATAAAGGGAAAGTTGGTCAAACGGCTCCAAACATCTTAAATCGGAATTTCAAGGCGGATCAGCCGAATCAGAAATGGGTGACAGACATTACGGAGTTCAAGCTATTTGGCGAGAAGCTTTATCTTTCCCCTGTCTTAGATCTATTCAATGGAGAAATCATCACGTACACAATTGGTTCCAGACCCACCTATTCCTTGGTGAACAACATGTTAGACCAAGCATTTGAACGCCTTCATCCATCGGATGAACTGGTTATGCACTCCGACCAGGGATGGCATTACCAAATGGCTCCCTATCGAAAGAAATTGAAAGACCATCAAGTTACCCAAAGCATGTCCAGAAAAGGGAATTGTCATGATAACGCCGTTATGGAGAACTTTTTCGGTATCATGAAATCGGAATTCCTTTATTTAAGAGAATTTGAAAGTGTGGCCCATTTCAAACAAGAATTAGAGGAATATTTCCATTATTATAATCATAAACGCATCAAATCGAAGCTCAGAATAAGCCCCATTTCCTATCGAGCCCGCTTTCAAGAATCGGCGTGATAATTTTAATGAATGTGTCCAATTTTAAGGGGTCAGTTCATCTTCGACTTCCGGGGTCTCACCGATCATGTTTATCCCACAGGAGTCTTCGCCGTTCCCTTCCGCCCCTTTGCGATCATGGAGAGCCCGAAATCTCTGCATAATCGCCTTCCAATGACCAAGGAGCATCTCTAATCTACCCTGGTTTTGGTTGTTTGTTTGCGTGTAGCAACCCTGTACTAGAAGCATTTGAGTCAGATACAGTATGGTTCCTGTCTCCTATTGTAAGGGTCCGTTCACTAGAGGTCGTTTCCGTAGCCGCCTTCCCTTTTTTGACAACGGACCCATTTATCTCGAAATCAAGTCTTCAAGTAATGGGAGCTTATCTACAACAGCAAAATTTAAAAGACCATAAAGAAAAGAGGGCACTCTGCAGCGCCCTCTTTTCTTTATTTTTCTGCTAGTAAGTCAGCAAATGCTTTAGCGTAAGGAGGCAGGTCAGGCGGACGGCGGGCAGAAACGATGTGCTCATCTTTCACGACCGCCTCATCATACCAGGTGGCTCCAGCGTTTTTCATATCGTCTTTAATACCAGGAGTACTTGTAACTTTACGACCTTGCAGGATGTCTGCAGAAATGAGCACCCAGCCGGCATGGCAGATTTGGCCGATCGGCTTACGTTGTTCGTTCATATGCTGTACCATTTCGATGACTTTATCGAAGCGGCGAAGTTTATCCGGTGACCAACCGCCTGGAACTAAAATGCCATCATAATCAGCGGGACTAATATCACCGAAAGCATAATCGGAAGTTGCCGGTACCCCGTATTTGCCAGGGTATTCTTTACCAGCTTCTTCTCCAACGAGATGAACCGTAGCCCCCTCTTCTTGGAGGCGCAGTAAAGGATACCATAATTCGAGATCCTCAAAATCTTTGCTCACAAGCGCAATTACTTTTTTATTCTCTAATCGCATAAACAACCTCCTTTATCAATACTCTTCTTTTATTCTATCAAACCCTTTTCAGGTATTCGAATCTTTAGACACGGCGAGAACCCACCAGATCAATAAAGGCTGGAACAACGGACGGATCCACAAAGCTGTCATGTTTGTGTCCTCGCTCCAAGGTGCGGGTATGCCATAGATTGCCGCATAAATGTTTGCCGGCAGAACAATCACTAGAAAAGCAGCCGTAGCCCATCCAGCAGCCCTTCTCGTTTGGGGGAAAAGCAGGAGAAGAGCCAGCAGCCACTCTGTAATCCCTGTTACATATACAATAATTAGCTTGTAAGGCACCCACTGAGGAATCATCTGGGCAAATCCATGATCATAGATAAAGTGAGTGACTCCTGCAAAGAAGAAGGCAGCCGCAAAAATATAAAGCCCAAGTTGTCGTATAAATGTCATGTTTTCACTTCCTTTGGTACAAATAAAAGTTCACTTTATATAAAGATTTGAAACCTATGTACTAAAAAATTCGTATTAAACTGTGCAGATTCTTAATTAAATAATTCTATATATCCATGTCAAAAATTTAAAGTAATGTATAATAACTACTGAGTCCAGCATAAAGCTAAACAAGCTGCGAATCTACCATGAGCATAAGGGGACGAAATTTATGAAAAAGAAAATGACTCTGTTGATGACGTTAGTTATATTGTTGATCTCAAGTTTTGGTATATCAGAGGTTAGTCTGGCATCTACAGGGAATGAAGGAATTAATGAAAAGCTTGGCTTACCGATTGTAGTTTATGGAGAAGCCTTATCCGATGCCCAAAAATCAGAAGTGACCGAGCTTTTGGAAGTGAATCAGCATGAGCAAGTTGATGAATTTACAGTTAATGGTCAAGATTTAGCTAATTACATTGGTGGAAATCCGAATGCCAATATGTACTCTTCGGTAAAGATTATTCATAAGGATACAGGACAAGGATTAAATATAGAAATCGTTACTAAAGATAATATCACAGAAGTAACCAAAGAGATGTATACAAACGCTCTATTGACTGCAGGTGTTCAAGATGCTGACGTTCTAGTTGCTTCTTCTGTTAAGGTTAGTGGACATTCAGCGCTGACAGGAATTTATAAAGCCTATGATGCTAAAGGTGTTAAACTGGATGAAGGTCGTATGCAGGTAGCGAGTGAAGAACTGGACGTCGCTACATCTATTGCCAAGGAAGAAGGAATAAGTCAGGCGGAAATCAGTGAACTGCTGACAGAAATCAAAAAGGCAATTGCTGAACAGAATCCTGCAACCCGTGAAGAAGTCGAGCAAATTGTTAAAGAACAGCTTCAGACATTAAACATTGAACTTAGCGCTGAAGACCGCCAGAGGCTGGTAGATTTGTTTGAGCAAATGAGAGACCTGAATATTGATTTCGATCAGGTGAAAAACCAATTAGATGATTTAACTGGAAATATTCAGGATTTAATCAATGATGATGGTTTCTGGAACAACCTCCGGGCAGCTGTTAAAGACTTCTTTCGCTCTCTGAGCAACTTTATCAGTTCCCTGTTTTAAGCTCATTTAAGATTTCATACGATCTGGAATACCTCAGGTCCTCCATATATTAGGAGGACCTGAGGTGTATTTAATGGGAAGAAATGAATTGTTCGGCGATATGGTTTTTAACGTAATCATTATTCCAGTGGACATAATGCCCGCCATCTACACGCTTAATGGTCAATTTAGAATTTCTACGTTGAAGGAGTCGATCAATCGCTTTAATTGTACGGGCTTCTTCTGCCTTATTTACACCTTTAAAAGAAGCATAGAAAAGGGTGGTGGGAACAGTCAGTTTTTGGACCATCGATACGAGAGGTGTATTGTAGAAACCAAACATGACATTCAGACCTTCAATTGTCACCTCGCAAGGTGTATAAAAGGTTTGGTCAATATAATTTGATTTCGGGAGATTTACAGCTTCACAAAAACGGTCAATGTCTTTCTCGACATCTTCGGAAGGAGGACTTGAAAATAACGGGTGAAGTATTTTTAAAACAGGACGTCTGCAAAGATGGACCATCCAATTCAATATAGGGAAAGCCAGTGCAAAAGGTCCGAATTCTTGGAATGGAATTCTAGGGAAATCCTTATGACCTTGATCAAGTAAGAATAATTGAGTAACGCGTTCGGGGTAATGGTGTGCAAAATAAATTGCAAACCCTCCGCCAAGGGAATGGCCGATTAGAACTGCTTTTTCGATCTCTTGTTTATCTAAGTATTCTTTCAGCCAATCAGCCATCACTTTTGAAGTGCACTTCTCTGCTATACCTGCGCTTCTTCCTATACCAGGAAGGTCCAGCATGTGAACTCGGAAATCGTTCTTTAGGTGTTCAGCTATATTTAATCCTTCTACCCCAGGCATGCCTCCAGCAGGTAAAAAAATGGCGTCCTGCCCAGTTCCTATTATTTCTGCATAAAAATCCTCCATATTCTTCCCCCTCGCTTCATCATAGTTGGACCTGCCAATCCTTTTTTTTAGCGTAGCTTAAATACCCATTATAAGTAAAATCATTCCACCTCAGGTCATCCATAATCTGGATGACCTGAGGTGGAATGATTAACCATACAAAAAAGCGTTCCTCGTCGGAACGCTTTTTTAGTCAGTTGGCTGCTGTTTTAACATCTTCGATGATTTGTTCGTAGGGGACATCTGTGTCTCCTCTATATTTTTTTAACACGTTGCCATCTTTCCCTACAAGATAGAAGGAGGTGCCGTGGGTTACTTGATCATTACCTTCTGTTTTTTGAACGGGAGCTTTAAAACTTTCCTGAGCAAAATTTTGAATCTCCTCCTGCGTGTAACCCGTCACAAAAGTCCAGTTGCTATAGTCCACACCATGTTTATTGCCGAATTCCTTTAATTCATCAGGAGAATCAACCGTGGGATCTACGCTAAATGAAACGATTTCAGCTTCTATGTCTTTTTCCTGAAGTTGATCCTGTATTTGAGCCATATTGCGGGTCATGGGCGGACAGACCGTATTACAGGAAGTAAAGATGAAGTCAGCGAGCCAAACTTTTCCTTCCATATCCTCTACAGCAAAATCAGCTTCTTCCTGCGTGGTTGCTTTGAAATTCTGTGTTTCCCAGTCAAGTGTATTCTCAAGTTCACCACTGCCGCACCCTGCAAGCAATAGTGTGAACAAAAGTGTCATGCTAAGTAAGATGAAACGCTTCATAAAGCTTCTTTCTCCTTCCAAAATAGGATGTACGTACTCAGTGTACGCTCGAATAAATCAAAGTGTCAATTGAATCTACATCTGTTAATAAAATAGACACAGTTGGCTTTTTACTTATAGTTAAAATGTAAAATATTTACTTAATAGTATAAAGCCGTGTGATTCGGAAAAGGCTAAGATACCAGGATGGATGAGCGAGGGATTAAAAATGCCTTATTTTACTGAAAAACATGGAAAACAATTATTTTATGAAGATAAAGGAAATGGGGAAGCGATCATATTTATTCATCCGCCAGGGATGGGAAGGAAAGTATTTAGACAGCAGCATCCTTTAGCTGAACACTTCCGAATTATATTTCCTGATTTAAGCGGGAATGGAGATTCGGAACTCGTGACTAAAGCTCCTGATATTACCTTCTATGCAAGGGAGATTAAACAATTAATTGACCATTTGAGGATTGATAAAGTAACTCTTGTTGGTTATTCATGCGGCGGGATGGTTGCTCAGGAATTTGCATTAACTTATCCGAAGCGAGTACACGCGCTTGTATTGGCAGGGGGATTTCCAAAGGTTGATACTGGCGGATTGCGATTTGAATTTTTAGTAGGCATGGAGTGGGTAAGGAAAAGCCCCGAGACGCTCGCTAAATTATTAAGCAATTCTCACTTTAGAGATCCGACCATTAAGCGGGATTTAAGTGAACATATGGCTAAATCCAGTCCGGATGCGTGGTATGAGTTCTACAACAGAGGATTTCGTTTCGATTGCAGCCGGAGACTTCGTAACTTAGAAGTGCCGCTCCTTCTTATGTATGGAACCAAGGAATTCTGGATTAATCACCACGTTAAATATTATTTTAACTGTCCAGATACGACCCTTGTTTACATTGAAAGGGCCTATCACCAAATTCCGGCGACGCATTGGCCGATCTTTAATCATTACATTAAAGAGTTTCTTGAAAAAAATGTATTATCAAAAAAAGCAGAGATCTGATCTCTGCTTTTTTTACTTTCTCTCTGCTTCAAACGTCTGGCTGATCTGCTCGGTAAAGACCGCATTTTTTAAGGTTATTTCCAGATTGGAAGCATCCTGAACAAGCGAATCCTTAATATTAATATAGGCGCTGTCTTCCGAGCCACCATACTCAACATCGGCTTCCTTTCCATTATCACTTTCGACATGGACATTTTTAGGTCGTTCAAAAGCAGGGCCGCCCATTTGTCGGGGAGAGATGCCGATTAATTTTTTAGGCTGTTCAAAATCTTGAGGTCTAAACCCTAGTCGTACATCCATTCCGTGCTCTCCATGAGTGTTTAATTGCTCGATATAAACATCCGTATTATATATTTCTGCTGCCTTTTTATTCACACTTGTGTTTCCTCTTACCTTTGGATTTATCTCAGAAAGATCTACATTAAAAGAAAATGAATCACCACTAGTTAAATGGACGTTTTTCACTTCAAGTGATACCTCTTCTGGTACAGAATAGATCGGTCTGAAATATCCTTCATATATGTTCTCTTTCCCTTCTACTTTTTGCAGGAAAGGAGTGATAGGGATCTGTTGTCCATCTGGGGTTTTCAAAGTCGCGTTCATAGAAGAATTAAATTGCGCTTGCTGATGATCGACCCTTACCTTGAGAAAACTTTCTGTAATTCCCAGGTTAAGTTCCAAAGGTTCAACGGCTAGTCCATCATTTTGATATATTCTATCAAAGGTGTACTGCCCCAACCGGTTCTTATCCGGATCGAATGTGTACTGAACGGGCATGGTCTTCGACTCGTACATATTTCCATCAATCCGGAAGGTCATCGAAGTTAAAAGCTGCTGATTAAACTCTTCAGGATTAGGAACCATCCGGTCCGGTTCTCCCTCTTTAGGAATTGGGATTGTTTGGACCATGCTATAAAGACGATTTTCAAAAATAACTCCCTCTCCATACTGCATGGGCGGTGCATGAGTGGATAATGTTTGGGCATCAGCATCTTGTTTCTTTTTCAATTTCACTTCTTCTACCGAAGGGACATTATTCACATAGTTATTGGTTTCTTCCGTGATTAGCGCGGATAAATCAATGCTGTAAAAGATATAAATTGTGCGCCCGCTATGCCATACTTCATTAATTTGCATACGGCCATCTCGTTCCGGCAGCTTCGTAGATTCTTGAGGGAAAGTAGTTAATCCTCTTTCCTGTGCTAGCTCAAGACCTGGCACTCTTTCTTTATAAAAATCATTTATTTTCTCGTAGCTTTCAACTTCTTGCCATTTGGTTGGCAGATCGTCCTGATTTACTGGTTTTGCCTTCCGTTGTGGTTTGGATTTCTGACTATATGTAATTCGATCCTTACTGTCTGATGTTGTCACGTATGTTCCTATCGCAAAAATGAGCAGAACGGCTATAATCCCCAGCCATTTCCATTTGTTTTTATTTTTCCGCATATGTATAACCCTTTCTATCATTTAGTTCCTATTAGCCGCTTCATGTAATTGAATGGTGATTTGCTTTTCGTTTATTCCTATACCTATTATACTAATAATAACAGAATTTTCGGAAATGGATGGGTTTGAATTTGAAATCGAAAATGAGCGGACGCGCTATTTCTTGTGGATCATTGTTATAGCATCTGTCGAACAGTGATTTTGTCACTAACTCAAACAGCTTATATCAGGTTGGATGGTTTGATGACTTACGAAACTGGATTATGAATTTGTTGGTGGAGTCCCTTATTAACAATCTCCCACCTCGGTAAAAGGGAGAGGGGTGGTTCAAAAGTTCTCTGGGGAGAAAGGCGGGGACGCACAGACTTATTACTTTAATACGGAAAACGGGAGTTACATGCTGAAAGAAGCTTTTATATACGGATCCGCTTATTAAAAGGTAATAGTAAAGCCTGGCTCCAATGTATTGGAGTCAGGCTTTTAATCTTCGTCTGTATAATGATGATACATTGCTTCGCCTTCGGAAGGTTTTTCTTCAGCTATAGTCTCCTGTTGTGGAACGAAAGCTTTTGTGTACGTTAAACGGCTGCTGAATATCTCGGCAGCTTCGTTCGTATCCTCCACTTTTCCTCGTCGTTGCTTTTTATTTGTCATAAGAATCACCTCCTTCAAGAATAGGTTTCCTTTGTATAAAAAAGATAAACATGGATGTTGTTACCAGAGTTACAAAATATGGATGACCTGAGGTGGTGGATTATTCCAACTTAAGAATGGTTTTGCTAAACTTAAAGAAAAAGGAGGAAACGGCATGGAATCTTGGAAGGTGATTATGGTGGTTACACCTAGAGGGACTTTTGAGGTGTTTTATAAGGGAGAAGGGTCGCCTCTTTGTGTCAGCCATCTATATTCAGTTTTTAATTCTACAGGAGATTATTTTGCCGATTGCTTCACGGGTCTATATCAAGTGTTTTTAGTGAACTTAAGGGAGGCGGGGGCATCTGAAGCAGCCCATGAACCTTTTCAATTAAGGATGCTGGAATCCGTATTGGACCTTGAGGCCATCAGGGAAGAGTTGGGACTTCCTACGTGGGCATTCGCTGGTCATTCGACTGGTGGAATGCTCGGTTTAGTCTACGGATTGGCTGCCCCCCCATTCATTGAATCAACTGGTGATTACTAATGCGGCCGCTCATATGTATATGGATTCTCCTACGTGTATTTATCATAATCACCATCCACAATTTTCATATATGCAGCAATTAATTGAACAGTTGAAATCTCCGATTGTTAACGAATCGGGAGAAGCGCCGTTTACAGGCTGAGAGAACGGAACTGTCATTAGTTCGTGACCACAAATATGAGCGTTATTTCTCAAGAAATATACATAAGGAAATGTCGCGAGCCCGTATGGACTTTTTTGCAAGGGAGCTTCACATTTTTGATGTCACACAGCAGCTTTATAAAATAAATGTGCCTGTTTGGATTGCTGCCGGAAAATATGATGTTCAATGCCCGGTGGAATTTTCTATTGAAATGCATCATTATTTAACGTCTTTGAAGAAAGTAACCACTATCCTTTTCTTGAAGAGAAAGAACGTTTCGAACAAGAATTGAGCGAGTTAGGAGGCATACAATGACGGAGTGGCTGCAAGTTTTTGATCACAGAGGAAATCCATTAGATGTGAAGGAACGAACTGAAGTACATTGTGACGGGGATTGGCATGAGACCTTCCAGTGTTGGCTTTATGAAATGGACGCAGATGGACAAGTTTGTTTGTTCTTTCAAAAAAGGGCTGCGGATAAAGCAGAGTTTCCGGGCTTATATGACATTTCTGCTGCAGGACACATAGAAGCAGGAGAAAACCTTATTCAGGCTGGAAGGAGGGAAATATACGAGGAGCTAGGTATTTCTTTATGGAAAGAAGATCTAAAAAGTATAGGTACATATAAAGAAGAGCTTATTTCTGATACCTTAAAAGACAGAGAGCTTTGCCGGGTGTATATCTCTCCTTACCCGGGCGAGAAAGATTTTTCACTCGGAAACGAAGTAGAAGATCTCGTAAGGATAGAGATCAATGGATTTAAGCAAGTGCTTGAAGGAGCAAAAGGGTCAACGGATGCAAGTTCTGTTATGGATGACCAAAAGGTCCGCGTTCACTTTCGGGATTTTGTTCCCCATGATCAGGAGTACTACGAATTTGTTATCCACGCTATTCTCGAAGAAGTCGAAAAACTTTGACAGAAAGTATATTTGCTCTATATAATCGTTGATTAACAGTGAAAGTGGAGGAGATCATCATTATGAAAAAACAATCATCTTTTGATACGAAAGTTGTACACAACAAAGTTGATCAAACGCTTGTACAAAATAGTAAAAATACACCAATTTATCAGACAACAGCTTTTACGTTTAAGGATTTAGACCATCTGGAAAGTTACTATGAAGGAGACTCTCCTTATTTATACAGCCGTGAAAGGAATCCGAATACGGATGAACTGGGAGATTCAATTGCTAATCTTGAAGAAGCTGAAGCAGGGCTCGCTACTTCTTCGGGGATGTCCGCCATTTTGGCTGGTATTTTATCGGTAGCTAAACCCGGAGATCATATTGTTGCAGCTGAAGATTTGTATGGAGGCACTCACAAACTTCTCACAAAAGAACTACAGACATTTGGGATTGATGTAAGTATGGTATCGTTCTCGGATCAACGTCAGATTCGTGATGCTATTAATGCTCGTACAAAGCTCCTATACGCTGAATCCATCTCCAATCCATTTTTACGTGTCGAGAATTTAACAGGTCTAGTCGAGTTGGCCCGGGAACATGGTATAAAAACGATGGTGGATAATACGTTTGCAACTCCTTATTTGCTGCGCCCTTATCCGCTTGGTGTTAATCTTGTGGTCCATAGTGCAACCAAATACATTGGCGGTCACAGCGATGTAACTTGCGGAGTACTGGCAGGCGATAAAGATTTGATCCATGAGGCGACGCAGAAAGTCGTAACGCTAGGGGCTAATTTAAGTCCGTTTGAAGCTTGGCTGACTCAGCGCGGAGCAAAGACTTTAGGCCTTCGAATGAAGCAGCAGTCCCATAACGCAAATTCTGTAGCAACTGCACTTAGAAAAAATAATGCTGTGAAGCATGTGTATTATCCCGAATTTGTTTCGGAGCGCGGAAATGGGGCGATTGTTACCATTGAGCTTGATTCCAGTATTGATCTGGATCAATTCTTTAAATCACTGGGCTGGATTAAGATTGCTCCGACGCTTGCGGGAGTCGAAACCACAGTTTCCTATCCAGTTCGCACCTCTCACCGTGCTTTATCAGAACAGGATCGTGAAAAGGTTGGCATCACAGATTATATCATTCGTCTTTCCATTGGAATTGAAGAAGAGGAAGACATTATTAACCAACTGAATCAGTCCATTGAAGAATCACTAAAATAAATAATCTGATAGGGCTGACTTATATATACCGTAGTTGACAAGCGAACCTGTCTTATAAAGAGAGGCAGTAAATCCCTCTGAATAAATAGGAGTCATTATAGAGAAGCTGATCAGATACCACAAAGGTAATGTTATTCTTTTAGACCAGACAAATGACCTCGTTTGTTTGGTCTTCATTTATATACAGGGAACCTTTTGGAAAATGCAAAAAAGAACTTTAGATGATTGCTTTTAATGTCTAAACACCCATAAAGTACACTCAAGCCGTTAGAAAGTGAGGAAGGTTTGATCCATAGGTCCTCAGCCCTTACACCTGAATGATTAGTTTGCTAGAATAGTTTCAGAAATTTTATTCAATAAATATACAATTTGTGCTATAATTCAAAAATAGCGCAATCTACTTGGGTTCCGGGATTCCTATATCAATAAATATACCCGATTTTTTTAACAAAAACACAAGAAAGCGCTTTCATATTATTATAGGAGGTTTCGTCATGAATCTAACCACCAAAATATTTATTGGTTTAATTCTCGGTGCTGTTACCGGACTCACATTGCACTTTGCTGCACCGGATCTCTTTGGAACGTTAGATACTTTTATATTCAATCCTTTAGGAACCGTCTTTCTTAACTTAATTAAGATGTTAGTTGTTCCTATTGTATTCTTTTCCATTACGCTTGGAACTGCTTCCCTGGGAGATCCCAAGAAGCTGGGGCGTATCGGGGGCAAGACCGTTGCATTCTTTCTAGTTACTACTACAATTGCTATCAGCATTGCTCTTTCACTAGCTTATATTTTCGAGCCTGGGAATATCAGCATTGATACAGCTGATGCGAGCTATGAAAGTGAAGAAGCTCCTGGAGTGGTCGAAACGTTTACGGGGATCATCCCAACTAACCCTATCCAGGCTATGGCAGAAGGAAACATGCTTCAGATTATAGCCTTTTCTATCTTTATCGGACTAGCCCTGGCTATTCTAGGTAAGAAGACGGAAGGGATTATGAAATTAATCGAGCAAGGTAACGACATTATGATGTACCTGGTTAACTTGATCATGAGATTCGCTCCTTATGGTGCATTCGGTCTATTAGCATCAGCCATCGGTACAATGGGGCTGGACGGTGCTCAAGCTATGGGCATGTATATGATTGTAGTTATACTCGGCTTAGTTATCCACGCGATTGTTACCTACGGATCAGCCGTATCCTTCTTAGGTAAAATGAATCCGATAAAATTCTTTAAAGGATTTTTCCCGGCGATGACTGTTGGTTTCAGTACATCAAGCAGTAGCTCTACACTGCCTATATCTATGAAAACGGCTCAGGAAAATTTAAACGTACCTAAACCAGTAAGTAGTTTCGTGCAGCCTCTTGGGGCTACTATAAATATGGACGGTACAGCTATTATGCAAGGTGTAGCCACTGTCTTTATTGCGCAAGTTTATAATACAGATTTATCATTTGGGCAGCTGGTTATGGTTGTACTAACTGCGGTACTTGCCAGTATAGGTACAGCTGGTGTTCCAGGTGTTGGATTGATTATGCTTGCAATGGTGCTGAATCAAGTTCAACTTCCAGTCGAAGGAATTGCCTTGATTATCGGTATTGACCGTCTTCTGGACATGACTCGTACAGCTCTTAACATCACAGGTGATGCAGCATGTGCGGTAGTGGTGGCAGAGTCTGAGAAAAAGTATGATGATGCGAGTGAAGAGAGAGAAGCCATGCAAGCCTAGATCTTAGATCCATCATGCGTCCTTTCTATAAGAAAGGGCGTATTTTTTATGGCCTCAGGAGTCGGTCGGATGCCTTTCCAATAGGTATTTAATTCAGAGGGAGGGGCAGACTCAAGTAAAACAATCTCATGTTTACATCAGACCGCTTCTTATAAAAGTGATCCAAATGAAGGGGAGTGCCGATAGCTATATAGCTTAACTCCCTTATTAAAGATACCCTATGCTATGATGATGATATCCACCAACTAAAGGAGTGTGCTATGAGCAATCGTGATATTGAGCTCTATCGCCGGGTTGTCGAGGGTGATAAACAAGCGCTTGAATCGATCTATGATCAATATGAAAAGCTGCTTTATTCCTTTGTCATTAAGCTATCCGGAGATCAAGCTTTAGCAGAAGAAGCCCTTCAAGAAGTATTTATAAAGATTTGGACACAAAAAGCTCACTTCGATGAAAGTAAAGGGAAGTTTTCATCCTGGATCGTAACTATCACAAGATACACAGCTATTGATATTATACGTAAGCATAAAAAACAGGAAGTTACCTTAGAAGATGAAACAGATCTTCCTGAAGATGAAGCAGAATCTACGGAAGATTTAGTCGAATGGAAAGAGCGGGGGAGCGAGATTCGGCAGGCAGTTAAAAAATTATCTGAAGAACAAAAACAAATGGTGGATTTATTTTATTTTAAAGGATTAAGTCAAAGTGAAATTGCCTCGCAGACCGAATTACCGCTTGGAACCATAAAAGGCCGCATAAGGCTTGCCCTAAAACATTTAAAGAAACATTTATCAACGCAGAAAGGAGGGGTACATGATGCGTAAAGAATGCGATAAATTAATTGATTACTTTAATGATCAATTGAGTGAAGAAGAGAAGATTGAATTTGAGAATCACTTAGAAACATGTGCAGATTGTAAGGAAGAATTGGAAGAGTTAGAGACGCTTACAGATGATTTGCCATTTGCTTCTGAACCTGTGACCCCTCCTGAGGACATGAAAGACCGTGTGCTGGGGGAAGTGTTCTCACAAGAATCTCCTGCAGCTGATGATCGTAATAAAGATGCTTCCAGTGAAGAATATCCAAAATTTTCAAAGGATGAAAATTTGGATAAAGAGAATTTGGTATTTCCTAGCGAGAAGAAAACCAATATTGAAAAGACACGGCCCTGGCTCTTACGGGGACTCGCAGCAGCACTAGTGCTTTCAATTGCTGGAAACATATTCGCACTTGTCGATGAACAGGAACAAACCACTCCAGAGCCTGATGAACCGGAACAGCCTGGTGTTGAAACCGGGACTGACCAAGTGAGGGCGAGAGTACAGCTTCAATCCGAAGGAACAGAGGCTAATGCTACTGCAGCTTTGATCCAGCAGGAAAAAGGCGATATTCTTACCTTGCAAGCAGAACAACTTGCTCAGCTTCAAGGGGAAGAGGTTTACCAGGTTTGGCTTATTGAAGGTGAAAAACCTTACCGGGCTGGAACGTTTGTAGCGAATCAAAATGGAGAAGGAGCAGTATCCTATTCTTTAAATGATTTACCAGAAGGTACAAATTGGGATGCCGTAGCTATTTCTAAAGAACCAGATGCAACGAGTCAGACTCCTCAGGGAGAAGTTATATTAAGTTCAGAATTGTAAATACTCTGAAGCCTATTGCAGACAGCTTTTGACAGCTGTCTGCAATTTTTTTATTTTTTTTTAGTAAAAATGTGATCCAATCGAACCTTTGTTGCGATAGCTTAGTGAAAAAACAAAAAACAAAGGAGAGAGGAAAACATTATGAATTTCAAAAAAGCTTTATTAGTCGTACCGATGAGTGCAACACTGTTGCTCCCTACATCATTGGATGTTGTAAACGCTGAGGATCATAAGATGCCGGAAGTCTCAACAGAAGCAGTGGAACTCCGGGCTCAATTAGATAATTTATTTAGTGAACACGCTTACCTGGCAGTTGAAACGATGAGAAAAGGGGCAGAAGGCGCGGAAGACTTTGAAGCCTCCGCAGCAGCCCTATCATCTAATACGGAAGACTTATCGAAAGCCATTTCTTCCGTTTACGGAGAAGAAGCTGGAAACAAGTTTAAAGACATGTGGTCCTCTCATATTGGGTACTTTGTCGATTATGTAAAAGCGACAGCAAGTGAAGATGAAGAAGCCAAACAAGAAGCATTAGATGAACTCAGTCAATACCGTGATGACTTTTCTACATTTATTTCAGAAGCAACTGGAAATCGTCTGAAAGCTGAAAATCTATCTGAAGGACTGCAAATGCATGTGAACCAATTAATTGGAGCTTTTGATGCTTATGTAGAAGGAAACTATGAAGAAGCTTATATGAAAGAGAGAAAAGCGATTGAGCATATGTACGGAGTAAGTAAAGGGATGTCCAGTGCTATTGTTAATCAATTCCCGGACAAGTTCAATGATACTAAAGCTGTAACCCCAGCTTCTGATCTACGCTCCAATTTGAACCATTTGCTAAGTGAACACGTAGGCCTGGCAACGATGGCGATGCAAAATGGTCTTGATGGTTCAGAGGACTTTGAAGCGTCTGCTCAAGCTCTTTCTAATAACACGGAAGATCTTACAAAAGCGATGACGAAAATATTCGGTGAAGAAGCCGGTGATCAATTTAATGAAATCTGGACCCAGCACATTGATGACTTCGTAGCTTACGTAAAGGCTACAGCCAATGAAGATGAAGAGAAACAAAAAGAAGCGATGCAAGCATTAGAGGATTACCGCGAAACGTTTGCCAACTTCCTGGAAGAAGGAACGAATGGTGAACTGAGTGCTGAGAAGCTTGCTCCGAGTCTCCAGCAGCATGCCGATTTCTTGTTTAATACTTTTGATCAATATGCAGAAGGAGACTATGAACAAACGTATCAAACGTTGAGAGATTCATATGCCCACATGTTTGGTGCTTCCAAAGCACTTTCAACTGGGATCGTTGCCCAAAATCCAGAAATGTTTATGAGTGAACAAATGCCTGAAGAGATGCCAGACACGGGTATGGGTGGAACAGCTTCCAACCATGACATTTGGTTATATGCTTCTATTCTTGCAGCACTAGCAGCAGCAGGTATTTTTATTCGCAAGCAATCTAAACAATAACAAGATATGAATATAAAGATTCTCTAAAAGGAAGACTGGTATTGCCAGTCTTCCTTTTCTATTTGTTTCAACTAATTTAAGCAATCTATATAAATCACTACGTTTCAAGGAATAAACTTCTTGGTAATAAAACAAGAGAAGTGGGGACGAGCGTAGATCTCAAAATAAATTCCTATTGTTTTTATTTCTTGAAAGAGGGTATGCATTATAGGAGAGAAAGCATCCAACAAAAAAAGGACTCTTCTGCTCATGCAAATGGCAGAAAAGTCCTAATTGAATAAACTGGTTATGCTTTGGTCCAGTTTGCTTCTTTGTCAGTTGAGGGGGAATTAGGGAACGGCTGACCTTTTTCAATCATAATTTCCGTATCATCCTTGTTGAGCTCACCACCATCGATGCGGCTCACTACTTTATAAGTGCCATCTTCCGGCACGCTATCGCCTGTTCTGTAAGTGGTATTTTCCATATTCCTCCACCTCCTAAAGTGTAGAAGAGAACTCTATTTATTTCTCTTCCTTTGGAAAGTGTTTCACAATATCTTACGTCTAAAACAAGATAATCGGTTCTTTTTAAAATCGTGAGTAAATAACTAGTTGAAAAGAAGGGTGAAATGGATTTATAATATAAGAATGAACGTTCATTCCGATGTAAAAGGAGTCAAGATCCATGCCTGCATCAACGATTAAAAGAGACAACATTTTAAGCAGTGCGCTTATGCTATTTGCTGAGAGAGGGTTCGATGCCACAACAATTCCCATGATTGCCAATGAAGCACAAGTCGGAGCTGGAACGATTTATCGTTATTTCGATAATAAAGAAGTTCTAGTGAATACATTATTTCAATATTATGTAAAGATGTTTGATGATACACTTGCAGAAGACTACCCTGGCGATTCATCCATTAGAGAACAATTCCACCATTTATTTAGAGGAATGACTCGTTTTACAAGCGAACATGAGCATGCCCTTTATTTCATTAAAACTCATAATGGTGCTTACTTTTTAAATAATACCAGCCGTGAAGATTTCGATCGGCTATTAAACAGATTAAAGCATTTCCTTGATCAGGGAAAGGAAGCAGGAGTTATTCGTGACCTTCCATCCATGGCGATGATTGCAATTATTTTTGGCGGATTTCTGGAACTGCATCAGTTGGTGCGTTCCGGTAATATTGAAGAAACAGATGATTTATTTATTGGAGTAGAAGAAAGTTGCTGGGATGCTATACGCTATCATTGAAAACTCGATAGTGTATTTATTTTTAATTAGGAATGAATGTTCATTCCGTCATAAACATTAATTTAACGAGGTGACTATTCGTGGAAAAAACAAACCATCTTCCGCAGCCTAAATCCTATGGGCCACTCGGAAATTTGCCGCTTATTAATAAAGAAAAGCCTATTCAGTCGTTTATGAAACTGGCTGATGAATTTGGTCCGCTCTATCAGTTCCAATTCCCTGGCCGTACCAGCAGATTTGTTTCAAGTGCACAGTTTGCTGCTGAGATTTGTGATGAATCCCGTTTTGATAAGAAGGTCGGTCCTGCTCTGCAAAAGGTCCGTGCTTTTGGAGGAGACGGTTTATTTACCAGTGAAACAGAAGAAATCAATTGGAAAAAAGCTCATAATATTTTATTGCCAAGCTTTAGTCAGCAGGCTATGAAAGGCTATCATAATAAAATGGTTGATCTTGCTTCTCAGCTTATCCAAAAATGGGCTCGACTAAATCCGAATGAGGAAGTTGAAGTTCCGGAAGACATGACACGCTTAACCCTTGATACAATAGGGTTGTGCGGTTTTAATTACCGGTTCAACAGCTTTTACCGGGAGAGGTCTCATCCTTTTGTTGAAAAAATGGTGCATGCACTTGATGAATCTATGAGTCAAACACAGCGTTTTGAGCTTCAGGATAAGCTGATGATTCGTACTAAAAAACAGTACAAAGAAGACATTGAATATATGTTCAACTTAGTGGATCAGTTAATAGCCGAGCGTAAGGAAACGGGTGACCAAGGGGAAGACGATCTGCTTGCCCATATGTTGAAAGGGAAAGATCCTGAGACTGGAGAAGCTCTCGACGATGAAAATATCCGCTTCCAAATCATTACTTTTTTAATTGCCGGCCATGAAACGACGAGTGGTCTTTTATCTTTTGCCATTCATTATTTGATGAAAAATCCTGATAAGTTAAAGAAAGCTCAGGAAGAAGTAGATGAAGTAATTGGAGAGGATATACCATCCTATAAACAAGTGAAAAAGCTAAAATATGTACGAATGATATTAAATGAGGCTTTACGGTTATGGCCCACAGCTCCTGCTTTTTCAGTTTATGCGAAAGAAAATACGACACTTGCTGGACAGTATGAAGTAGAAAAGGGAGAGACGTTTACACTCCTTCTTCCTCAGCTCCACAGGGATACTAGCATATGGGGAGAAGATGCTGAAGCCTTCAAGCCAGAGCGTTTTGAGGATCCTTCCCAAATTCCCCGCCATGCTTACAAACCGTTTGGGAATGGTCAGAGAGCGTGTATAGGACAGCAGTTCGCGCTTCATGAAGCTACTCTTGTACTTGGGATGGTTCTTCAGTATTTTGACTTCGAAGATCATACGAACTATCAGCTGGATGTCAAAGAAGCATTAACAATGAAGCCGGAGGGGCTGACTATGCGTGTGAAATCAAGACGCGATGCGGCTTTAATGCAGCCGGCACCTGCTCAGAAAGAGGCGGAAAAATCGTCTAAAACGGAAGCGCAAAGCGTTCCTGATGCTCACCTCACCCCGTTACTTGTATTATATGGTTCTAATATGGGTACAGCAGAAGGAGTGGCTAGAGAACTTGCGCAGACCGGAAAGCTCCAGGGTTTTGATGTGAAGACCGCTCCATTAAATCAGTACACATCTGCTCTCCCTGCAGAAGGTGCGGTGCTGATAGTGTCAGCATCCTATAATGGAAACCCGCCTGATAATGCTGACGCTTTTGTCCGCTGGCTTAAGGAAGCAGATGGAGAAGAAGCTAAAGGAGTAAGCTATGCTGTGTTTGGATGTGGAGACCGAAACTGGGCCAGTACTTATCAGCGAGTCCCAACATTGATTGATGAGGAACTTCAAGCTCTTGGAGCAGAACGTATCCTTGCACGAGAAGGCGGAGATGCGAGTGAAGATTTCGAAGGCGATTTAGAAAAATGGGAAGCAGCGTTATGGCCTGCGCTGGCAGATACGTTTAATCTGGAACTTGAAGAAGCCGATGACCCATCCAGTCATGTTTCAATGGAGTTTGTCAGTGGTGTCACACAGACGCCTCTCGCCCGGACTCATCATGCCTTTACAGCTATGGTGAATGAAAATCGTGAATTACAGGTGAGCAGTGAACGAAGTACTCGGCATCTGGAATTAAAACTTCCTGAAGGAGTGAATTATCAGGAGGGGGATCATCTTGGGGTTCTTCCTCAAAATGGAACAGAGCTCGTAGAACGTGTCCTTCGGCGCTTTCAATTAAAGGGAGAAGAGTATGTAGTTCTAGGCGAAGATACAGGAAAAGCAACCCATCTTCCTACCAGTCAGCCGATCAGCCTAAGAGAGCTCCTAACATCCTATGTTGAATTGCAAGAGCCGGCTACCCGAAGCCAAATCAGGGACTTGGCTGCTCACAACCCTTGCCCGCCGCACAAAATGGAGTTGGAGAAGCTTCTTGAGGATGAGACCTACAAAAATGAAATACTGGCTCATCGCCTTACGATGCTGGATCTTCTTGAAGATTATTTGTCATGTGAAGTTCCTTTTGAAAGATTCCTAGCTCTGCTTCCACCGCTTAAAGCTCGTTACTATTCAATTTCGAGCTCTCCTCGAAAACACAGTGAGGAGGCGAGTGTTACGGTAAGTGTAGTGAAAGATACAGCTTGGAGCGGAAGAGGAGAATTCAAAGGAACAGCATCGAATTATATGGCTAACCGGGACATTGGCGATAAGGTGGCTTGTTTTATTAACACACCTCAATCCAATTTCACCCTGCCTGAAAATCCGGAGACTCCGATGGTGTGGATAGGTCCAGGTACAGGTATTGCTCCATTCCGTGGGTTTATTCAAGCACGTGAGAACCTGCTCGAAGAGGGTCATCGTCTTGGAGAAGCGCATTTGTATTTCGGATGCAGACACCCGGAAAAGGACTTCTTATATAAGAACGAGCTGGAAAAGGCAGCAGATAAAGGACTTATTACCCTGCATACTGCTTTTTCAAGAATAGAAGGAAAAGGGAAAGTTTACGTTCAGGATCGCCTGTGGGAAGACGCCTCTACCGTTCTTTCGCTACTGGAAAACGGAGGCTGCTTGTACATTTGTGGTGACGGCAGTGAGATGGCTCCCGCTGTCATTGAAAAAATTATAAAAAGTTACCAACACAAATACGAGACGACATATGAAAAGGCGGTTGAATGGTTAGAGAATCTTGAATTAGAAGGACGTCTTGCTAAAGATGTCTGGGCTGGTGCTTAATAAAAAACTCCCCACAGGGCAGCTAACTGCCGGTGGGGAGTTTTTTAAATAGAGTCTGTGAAATCACCCTGTTACTTAATGCGGATAAGCTCTCGTTTGTTTAAGACTCAGTTTCAAGATAAATGGGTTCGTTACGTAAAAAGGAAGAGGGTTGGTTGGGGAATAAGTTGCATCATTATATAAGTGGAGAAGCTCTTACGTGTAAGCGAGGGCCGCGCAGGGTATAACTAACCATAGATTATGTGGAAGAGGTGATTGGGTGTTTTATTCAGTGACGTTACAAAAAATCATCTTTTTAACTGGGATCGGAATAATTATTGGAGCCATAGTCGGTTTCACTTCCGTGCTCGGGTTTGAATTGGATGGATCTGTTTTTGTTTTATCCATGTTTTTGAGTATTCTCAGCGTGTATGCAACAGCTATGTACGCAGAACTCTATCATATCAGGGAAGCAATTAATAAACAGAGAAAAGAGAAGTAAATGAAAAAGGCCGGTGCTTTTGCACCGGTCTTTCTTAATCTATAAAGCTCCAAATTAAAAGTGCTGAATATACAACCACAATTATGATCATAAGGATATAACTTTGTTTGTTCAGCGATTTAAAGATAATATAGAATGTAAGGAGAACAACCGCTATAATAAAGGTAGCATATAATATTTCCATTTGCTGTATTCATCTCCTTAGAAGTCAAAGAACTCTTTGAAGATAGAGTGCAGGGTATTTCATAGTCTGTTCTATCTATCATAAATTTAGTTTCTTAATCTTTCAAGCAGTTCGCAGAGAGTGTCCAGCCGTTTAAGCGGGTTGGATTATGGGAAATGCTAGAGGGTAGCAGCTATGAAAAAGAAGAGGGGGAACAAGATGGCTATGATAAAGCTTTATCCCGGAAATTGTTTGGATACATGAGTACATTCGAAGCCCTTTTTTTGCTGGTAACTGCCCTGTGGGTCGGTGAATTCATCCTGTTCCGTAATCGTGGTTCTTCTAAAACTGAAAATCTGGAACGCCAATCGTTCCCCCTTATCCTTATTGCCGTTATATTGGCGATAGCTTTATCACTCATGATGCGCGAATGGAAAATAGGTGTAATAGCCTCTGAATCCCTGTGGTGGTTTGGTTTACTTCTTTATATAGGCGGGGTTGCTTTACGCTACTGGGGGATTATTCATTTAAAAGATCAGTTTACCAGGGACGTGTCTGTAAAGAAAGGTGATCGTCTAGTAAGCAGTGGACCTTACCGGAAATTACGCCATCCTTTATATACAGGGCTGTTCTTTATCATCGTTGGTTTTTGTCTGGGAGTAGGGAATTTGTGGACAGCTATTCTTTGTGGTGGATTGCTGGCAGCCGCTTTACTACATAGAATTCGCATTGAAGAAGCCATGTTAATGCAAGCTCATGGAGAGATATATCGAAGCTGGTGTCAAACAAGATATCGTTTGATTCCGTTTGTTTATTAAACGTGGAGGTGGAAGTGTTGAAACAGAAAACAGCGATTGTCGTCGGTGCAGGACTTGGTGGTATGTCTACTGCGATCCGTTTAAGCGGGGACGGATATAAGGTCAAATTAATTGAAAAGAACAGCAACCTTGGTGGTAAGTTAAATCGAAGAGAAGGAAAAGGCTTTACTTTCGATACGGGGCCTTCAATTTTAACCATGCCGTGGGTGTTAGAGCAATTATTTGAGAGCGTACACCGTAAGCTTGAGGATTACATAACGGTGGAGCGTGTGGAACCACAATGGAGAACTTTTTTCGAAGACGGTACGCAGCTTGATGTAACAAGTGATCTGCCAAGCATGCTTGAGGAAATGGCAAAAGTTACGGATCGCCCGAATCGTAAGCTTACGGACTTTCTTTCTTATACACAGGATATGTATGAGTTATGTATGAAGAGTTTCTATAAGTATAGTATTCAGGACTTAAAAGATTTGAAAAGCCATCATAAGCTGAGTGAGCTTTTGAAAATGGATCCATTGAATACCGTAGCAAAGTCGACGCATAAACATTTCGATAATAAATACTTGGAGCAGTTATTCAATTTCTTTGTGATGTATGTAGGTTCCAACCCCTACTCTTCACCTGCCATTTTAAATCAGCTGGTCTATGTGCAGCTGGGATTAGGCATTCACTACGTTAAGGGAGGAATGTATCAGATTGCAGAAGCCATGGGCCGATTAATGGATGAACTTCGTGTAGATATTCACCTGAACACTCCTGTCCAGCGCCTGGTCGTAGAAGGTGAGACAGTAGTCGGAGTTGAAACGGAAGAGGGAGTCGTTCATGAAGCTGATGTAGTCGTATCAAACCTGGAGGCCATTCCTGCTTATCGTCGCCTGGCTCCGCAGACATCCAAAGTGAAAAAAGAAACAAAAACGCTTCAGAAGAAGTTTGATCCAACGGTATCAGGGCTTGTCCTGCTTCTTGGGACTGATAAGAAATTCGACCAATTAAAGCACCATAATTTCTTCTTTTCCGAAGATCCTGAAAAAGAGTTTAAGCAAATTTTTGATCAGGGCAAACCGGCAGATGATCCAACTATTTATATTGGGATTTCTGCAAGGTCTGATGAGACACAGGCACCGGAAGGTAAAGACAACTTATTTGTATTAACCCATGTTCCCCCGCTGACTGATGGAAAACGTAAGCCGATTGACTGGGACCAGTACCGGGAATTAGTTATTGAAAAGCTTGAAAGAATGGGACTCACAGGTTTGAGAGATTCCATTGAATTTGAATATCGTTTTACCCCTGAGGATTTAGAATCCTTATACGGACCTAATGGCGGATCTATTTACGGAATTGCTGCTGATCGTGAATCGAATGGTGGTTTTAAAATTCCATCAAGAAGTCAGGTGTATGACGGACTATACTTCGCTGGTGGCTCTACTCACCCTGGAGGAGGCGTTCCGATGGTTACACTCTCAGGGCAGCTGACGGCCGACTTAATTAAAGAAGATGAAAAAAACGCAGTAAAACAGTAATACGATATACAAGCACACCAAGGCCGGCATTTTGCTGGCCTTTTTTTACTGTTTAAGAACGGTAAGGAGAGGGAAAGGTGACAAAATGTTGCTGAAATAATTTATAAATGGAATGAATAGATGAAGGAGTTAATCGAATGAGTGATTGGTTAATATTTGTATTATTTTTCTTATCAGGGATAAGTACGTTTTTTGTGGCCTCAAGACTGGCCGTATTCGGAGATGCTGTAAAAGAAAAAAGCCGGGCTTCTTCGGCATTCATGGGAGCTATTATCGGAATAGCAATATCATTGCCTGAACTGACATCAAGCGTGACTGCTATCATTATTGACAGTCCTGATCTGGCTGTGGGAAATCTGATCGGAAGTAATCTTTTTAATATTATGGGTCTAGCTATCTTTGATATTGTTTATAGACGCTACCAAATTTTAACTCATGCTACTGTTGAGAGTAAGCTGTATGGCTGGCTGGTCATTTTCATGACCTTGATTGTCATGCTTGGTTTGACTTTATCTTTACCAACGCAGATTTATCATATCAGCTATACGGCAATAGCCACCATACTAATCTATTTTATAGGCTCAAAATTAATTAATGACCGTACAGAATATAAAGGCAGAAAAGTGAAGAGAGAGGATAAGAATAAAAAATATTCCGAATATACCTATAAGCAGGTATTATTCCATTTTATTGTGTCCGCTGTATTAATCATGATTATCGGGAGTGTCCTGACAATCACGGCGGAAAGGATTTCTGCTATTACAGGGATTGGAGCTTCTTTCATTGGAGCCTTTCTTGTGGCCATCAGTACATCCCTTCCTGATGCAGTCAGCGTTGGAACAGCGCTTAAGCTTAGAAATTTTAATTTAGGAATTAGTTCTCTCCTTGGCAGTAATGCCTTTAATTTAATGATTCTAGCGATAACGGATCTGATGTACTTTAGAGGGAATCTTCTTCAAGGTTCAAGTCCTGCCAATCTATTAACAGCGGGGGCATCGATTCTATTTATCCTGTTGATTATCATAAGTATTACCAGGAGGAAAGCAAAAGCCTGGAACTATCTATGGCCTTCTTTTCTTATAATAGTAACCTATTTTGTTACGACTTATTTGGTCTTCCAGATAAAATAAAAAAGCGGTCAAAAAGCCGCTATAAGCTGATCGAAAAATATTAAGTTTTTCGATCAGCTTATTTTTTTGCAGAGGTAGAAACTGCTTGTTTCAGGTCTTTTCGGAAACTCTTTTACCTTTTTGGTTATGGCTGCTAAAAGGCAGCCACCAATTCCAGTCACCTAAAAGCTTCATTAAACTAGGAACGAGAAGCAAACGTATAACGGTTGCATCTATAAATATTGCAATAGCAATACCTATTCCAATCTGCTTAACCGGGACGACACCAGTAAAAGCAAAAGCACCTGTAATGACAATCATAATAAGAGCCGCAGAGGTAATGATTTTACTAGTGCTCGCAAGCCCCTCTATCGTCGATTTTGTATTATCACCTGTCTCCAAATAAAACTCGTGAATTCTTGAGATCAGAAACACTTCGTAATCCATACTTAATCCAAATACAAGACTGAACACAATCACGGGTAATATTAGGGCAATATCCGCTTCGTTCAAACCGAAGTGTCCTTCTTGAAAGAGCCATACAAGTATTCCGAAGGTTGAGGTAAGTCCAATCACATTCATCAGGATCGCTTTTAAAGGAATAATAATGGAACGAAATGCGATCATCAAGATGATGAACGTAGAAACGATAATGATTGTAAGAGTTAATCCGATCTTGTCGGAAATCTCCGTATAAATCTCCTGATTAAATTTTGGCTGTCCCCCGAACATCATGGAAACTTCCCATTCATCGTTCGACCAGTCCGTCATGAGTTCTTGAGCTTCGGAAGAATTGGCTGCTACCTTTAATTGCACAGGGATCATTAATTGATCTCCTGAAAGGAATTGCTCTATCGCAGGCTCCAGCTGCTGTCGCGATGCAGACTGCTCCAAAGCAGATGATAGTTGTTCAGGAGAATTTATCTCGCTTGTTGTGTACAGGGTATCAACAGCCGCTACAATTTCTGGTGCTGACAACCTTTCCTGAAGGTCTTTCATTTGTTTTAACCCATCTTCACCCATCCATTTGCCTTCTCGTTCAGCAATGATGTAAGCAGTACTCTCTTCAGAGCCCAAAAACGTTTCGTCAATGGTTTCAAAAGCAGCTCGTGAATCATAGCTTTCTGGTAAAGCGTTAATCGTCGGGATAGATAAATTCATATTGGTTACAGGGATCACACCAATTATTAAAATCACTAAAGCAGAAAGAGAAATCCAGGCGGGATGCTTCATTACACCACGCGCAAATTTTCTCCATCTTGGTGTTGTATCCTTCTGAAAGGGGATTAATCTCCATTTGTTCACGTTCGCACCAAATACGTACAGTAACGAAGGTAGAAGCGTTAAGGAACATAATACTGCTGCTACAATAACCACAGATCCACCGATGGCAATATTCATAAAGATATCTACTTCTATTACACTCATGGCTGCAAGACCGATGAACACACAGACAGCTGAGAAAATGATGGATCGGCCTGCTGTTTCAATCGTAGTTTTGAGGGCTTCGGTTTTTTCCTGTTTCAATAGTTCTTCACGATAACGATTAATAAATAAAAGAGCAAAGTCAATGCTTAGGGCCAGTCCGATCATAGGTGCTATATTCAAAATGAAAATGGACAATTGTGAGTCCTGACCAATAAGGGCCAGAATGCCAAAGCCGACCACAATGGTGATTCCTCCGATGATTAATGGAAGAATAGAAGCAAGAGCTGTTCCAAAAGCGAAGATTAAGATGATAAGGGCTACCGGAAGCCCAATTAACTCCGCACGTTTTAGATCCTCCTGGCTCGCTTTATTAATATCTTCAGATATGACAGGAGCTCCAGTTAGAGAAACTCCTTCTACCTTACCGGTTATCTCTTCTACTTGTTGAATAGCTGCTTTCATATCCTCGGGTTCTTCTGAAAAATGGATAGAAGCATAAGCAGTCTTGTCTTTCTGCATGGATTCATCATCGAGTGGTGACTGAATACGGGAGGCAATTTCTAAATCCTTTATATCTTCTAAGACGGAAGTGATGGTATCCTCTGAATTATTTTCAAATAATAGTAGAAATGTGGATTCAGGAAAATCAAAGTCTTCATTTAATTTTTCTTCTACCTGTTCATATTCTCCATCTGTGCGGAAGCCATCGCCTTCTAATAAAGAAGGTAATTGAATAGCAAAATAACCCATAACTAGGGTTATCATGATCCAAAAAGCGAGCAGCCATTTGTGGGAGCGTACGATAAAGGAGGAAATTTTACGCATGATCATCGATCTCCTTCAATGATTTTCTAGGATAATGGTCTCCTACAAATAATACTCCTTTTAATCTGGCTTGAAAACTAAAAACTTCCAGTGTGTAGGACATACATTTCCGTGGAATATAGTTATCAATGAGAAAAAGGAAGGGACAGGTGTCTTTCATGCAATTTCCGGAAGAATTAATTGAGGAAGCAAAAAAAAGAATAGCCGGGTTCGATGTTGAGGGCTTTGTCCTGGGGCAGGGCGATGAATCCGGTGAAATTATGATTGTCGGTGAGGCTCCAGGAGAAAATGAAGCTGTAAAAGGTGAACCTTTTATAGGCAGAGCAGGAGATGAACTGGATAAACAGTTAAATTATATAGGTTTAGAAAGAAAAGACGTTTATATCACAAGTGCAGTGAGAAGTCGTCCATACAAATGGGTAAAGACCACCAAAAAAGGTTCAGGGGGGCAGAGGAAAGCAAACCGGAAACCAAATCAAAAGGAGATTCTGGCTCATGCTCCTCTCTTGGATTACCAAATCGAGAAAATGAATCCTGAAGTGATTATTGCCCTTGGAGGTGTAGCATATGAACGATTGATGGGAAGAAAGGACAAAATTAGTAAACGAGTAGGGAAAGTAATTCGAACCCCGATCATGCGGCTTGATCGTGAGAAGGAAAAATACGTGGAAACTGAAAAAGACTATCTTATTATCCCGCTCTATCATCCGGCAGCTGTTTTTTATAACCCTAAAATTAGAGAAGATATTTATGCATCACTGGATGAAATGAAAAATAACCTTAATTTATAAAGAAGTTGTGATTTTTAAAAAATGGCTCTGTTATAGTTTATTGTTGATTTTTCATAAGGCTTATTTTGCAATAGGGCCGGATTGTGGAAGACTCAGCTTCGAGATAAATTGGGCCCGTTACGCTGTGAGGAGGGGGCTGGTGGGGAAATAACTCGCTTTCCTATGGGGGAACGGTGAGCTTCCTCGCTCGTTTCACTCCCTGCGGGATCTCACCTGATTCCTTCTCCCATGGGAGTCTCGCCATTTCCCCACCATCCCCAGCTTTATTAGGAAGAACGGCCCCTTCGGAAAAAGAGAATTCTGTTCTCCTTAACCTAGCTGGAATGCTTATATAACAGGCTCTATCCCATAGTTTCAGCCTGATATAAGGATAAAGCTCATGTAGTATTTCTTCTCAAGAGGTGAAGGGTAAAGCGGTTTCGAGCTTCTGATTTGGCAAAGTCCGGAGGGGGATGATGTAGACTCCTGTGGGATGAAAATGACAGGGGAGACCCCGGAAGGCGAAGCCTGAGGAGGCTCCGCGCATTCCCACGGAAAGCGAAATCATCCCCCGAAGGACTGTCCTCTCAGCCTAAATATCTCGAAACTGAGTCTTACAGAAAAGGGAGCTTTACCTTAATAACAACACGGAAGATTAACAGAGCCCAAAAATTTAAATTGACTGTAGAGGGAGAAGTACTTAGTGAGCATCTCGATTTTCTGTAGCAGAGCTAACCTTTCTGGGGCGGGTTTTGATAAAATATAGAAAAGAGGATGATATGACCGTCCTATGATAGGGGGAGGAAATCTTTTGAAAAATCCCGGAAGTTGGAATGCCCTGGCTGGAGCATTTTTATTTCTAATCTGGGTCATCTTTTTTCAAGGAAGCGGTATTGATCTGGTCTTAGGTTTTGCATTTCTTGTACTTGTCCCCTTGTTACTGGAAGAAGCCGTTCAGAGTGCGGAGGGGAGCCGCCCGGAAAAGTGGCTGTGGAACGTCATGAGCTGTTCTTTACCTTTTTCAGCTGCAGGTATGATCGCCATTTCGCTGCCGTCAGGAAATGAAGCAGGGTGGTGGGCGGCCGTCTGGTTTTTTTATACACTTCTCATCGCTTTTGGAGGTTTCATGAGGCTGTTGGGCAGAGGGTTTGGACCTGTCGAAGAAACTGTCATTGATGTTGGTTTGATTTACATAGCGATTGGAGGAGGGTGGCTGGTATGTTCCAGTGCAGGATGGACTGGTATCTTCCCATATTCAGAGACGATTCTTCAGCTCACCGTGGTTCACTATCATTATGCTGCTTTTGTGGTACCACTGGTGACAGGGTTCTTTGGACGTTACCGTGCTGAATGTAACAGAATTAGGAAGAATTTTATGGTTACCCCATACTTATGGTTAGCAGCCGGAGTGATGGCGGTTCCTTTCATTACTAGCCCTGGTTTAAGTTTGGGGGCTCCTTTTACATCAATTGCAGCAGGGATTTATTTCCTTGTTCTGGTCTGGCTTTGTTTATGGTGGTTTTGGCTCTCTGTTTATTTTAAATTGTGGATTGGAATGGCATTGCGTTCAGCATCTC
This sequence comes from Halobacillus halophilus DSM 2266, assembly GCF_000284515.1. Classification (GTDB taxonomy): domain Bacteria; phylum Bacillota; class Bacilli; order Bacillales; family Halobacillaceae; genus Halobacillus; species Halobacillus halophilus. Next base: position 321,157 of record NC_017668.1, read on the forward strand.
TCCTTCTTTTAGGAACTATGTTGCTTGCTCTATTCACTAGTTTGAACATATGGTTAGAAGTTTATTGGCTGCAGTTGAATACAATCGTTGGCTATCAAGGTCTGTGGATAGCGTCCGTTTTTTCCATTTTATCTGCTTTAGCATGGCGCGGCGTTCATGCTCCAAAAAGGCATGCCTACACCGTTTTTCCTATTAGTCATATACGAGCTGAACGAGGGAGTATTAATCCTACAATAGATTATAAACCCTGGGCAGCTTCTCATGAATATGTGACAGGGCTTGTGCAAGATTGGAGTCCTTTTAACAGTCGTCGTTTTCATTCGGAATACATGGATTCACTGGTGAAAAGGTGGTTCCTACATACCGATGACTTTCATGTTCAAGCGTCTATTCAATGGGCCAGAGGATTTCGATCAATAGCCGGCCGGATAAGCCAATGGGGACTTCCGCCATCCGGATGTGTGGCACTTCAAGGAGAAGCTATATCTATTTCTGACTATAAAGATGGTCGAAACTTGGTGAGAGCGTGGATAACACGTAACAAACAAACCAAGGAACCGCTAAATACAGCTTTATATTCTTTTCATGAACATGCAGGTGAAACCTATTTTAATATAGGTTTCCCTGTACCACATGGAGTCCTGACGGTTATTGGACGGCTTGAGACAGATGGAAAAGGCGGGCTGATGTTAGAAACCATGCGGCGTGAGGATGGCCGAGGAGATGAAGGAATCTACTTTACCCTCGGGGAATGGACGATGCGGCTTCCAGTACGCGGGATGTTTCACGTGAAAAAAGCGGAGACAGAAGGAGCTTTGCTTGGGGATCTTTGCCTGCACCTTGGTTATATTAATCTTTTGCATATCCAATATCAGATGAAAGAAATACGAGTCGGATAGTACACCGAAACTAAAGGGCCCATAGAAATAAAAGATCGTTGCTTTTTTGCTTTCGGCGTACGCGGAGTGTGCTATAATAAAAGCAAATCAGGCCACAGCTGCGACTGTGACCTGATTGGATACCGTTCGTTTCTTTTCGGTTGAGGACCCTTTCACTAATGTGAAAGGGTCTATTTATTATTGTTCATTTTTATGATCAGCGCCAGGAGTGTAATGATAAATGTCCCGAACGCCAACATAACCATAAGCGCCTCATATGTGCTCATAACTGGCATCACTCCTTTTCTATCGCCACCTAACCTAATCCTGTAGAACGGTATCTATATATAAGGATACCATATTTTTAATATAAATAAGAACATTTGTTCGTATTAAATGCAAAAATAGCCAGAACGTACCATATTTAACCACCTCAGGTCATCCAATATCTGGATGACCTGAGGTGGTTAATTTTTCTTTTTTTAGTTTTAAAGTTCGTCGAAGCCATTGGTTTCGGATACTTTGGTGTACTGCCTGGATTTCTGCTCGAAGAAATCCGATTTACCTTCGTCGACTTCCTGGTAAGCTTTGATCCACTTCAATGGGTTTTCGTTATACTCAGGAAAAGGCTTTTCTGCTCCTAGTAACCGACATCTTTTATTGGCCATGAAGCGAATATAGTCTTCCAGATCACCGATAGGAATGCCGGGGAAGCGGTCTCCTATAATATGATGAGCCCACTTGATTTCAAGTTCGACTGCCTCTTCGAATGTACTTTTGACAAATTGACGGTATTTCTCTTCGTCCAACTGCGGATTCTCATTTAATGTTTCATTAAATATACGGCAAAACAGACTCACGTGGATTTGTTCATCTCTATTAATATAATTAATCATAGTGCTCGTCGATACCATCTTATTGTTACGTGCCAGGTTATAAAAGAAAGCGAATCCTGCATAAAAGAATAAGCCTTCCAGGACTACATCATAAACGATAGACTTTAAAAAGGTTTCTACAGAAGGATCATCCGCAAAAGCCTGGTACCCATCTGTAATGAACTGGTTTCTCTCAATAAGGACATCATCGTGCTTCCAGTATTCAAAAATCTCTTCCTGTTCACCCTGATCCACCAGAGTTGATAACACATAAGAATAGGATTGATTATGGACCACTTCCTGGAAAGCTAATACCTGCATGAGTGCAGATAAGCTCGAGTCAGTTAAATAGTCAGCTATCTTTCCAGAATAGTCCGTTTGAATAGAGTCCAGGAAGGCAAGAAGTCCAATAATTTTTTTAAACGTCGCCTGTTCCTGATCGGACAGGGTACCCCATTGTTTTAAGTCATTGCTCATATTAATTTCATTTGGAATCCAGAAATTAGCCAGCATATTTTTATACATAGGATACGCCCAGGAGTAGCGGGTATCATCCCAGTTAAGTACGTTGGAGCTTCTGCCGTTGATAATGCCTGTAGAAACATTAGGGGCCTGGTGGTCAACTAGTTTTCGTTTTTGAATGGTTTCATTCATATGTTTGTCCTCCTTTTATGAAGAGCAGCTTTCGCATTCGTCGTATTCACCCTGACTAGAAGTGGATCTCGTGTAATAGGTCGTTTTTAAACCTGATTTCCACGCGTCAATATGCAGATCTAATAGTTCTTTAGCATGTATAGAATTTCGAACATATATATTAAATGATATGGATTGATCAATATATTTTTGACGTACAGCATTTTGCTGTATGCTTGTATGCTGGTCTATATCGTAAGCCGATTTGTAATACCAGAACGTTTCCGGGCTGAGGTCCGGGGCTGTTACCGGGATTTTATAATCTTTCTTTTCCTCCGAATAAAACCGCTTAAAGATTGGATCGATGCTCGCTGTGCTTCCAGCGATAAGAGAAGTACTGGAATTAGGGGCAACAGCCATTAAATATCCATTCCGTATCCCATCGTGCTGAACCTTATTCTTTAAGGCCTTCCAGTTCCAATCCTCATCTTGATCAAACGCCCGTTTAACAAAGAATTCTCCTGTAGACCAATCAGATCCCTCAAATAAAGGATAACTCCCTTTCTCGGCTGCTAATTCGCTGCTGGCTTCAATGGTGTAATAGGCAATTGCCTGGTACACTTCTTCCGCATAATTTACGGCTCTTTCAGATTCCCAGGCTATTTTCTTTTGAGCAAGCAAGTGAGCCCAGCCGAATGTGCCAAGACCAATGCCTCGGTAAGACTGGTTGGTCAATTGAGCCTGCAGAACCGGGATGGTATTTTCATCAATTACGTTATCCAGCATTCGTACCTGAATGGAAACTAAACGCTTTAAAACCCCTTCAGGCACGGCGCGGCCGAGATTAACACTGGAGAGATTACATACTACAAAATCCCCCGGGTTTTTAACCGTTATAATTTTTCCTTCTTCTAAATATTGTTCTTCCTGAAGGGTTGGGCTCTGGTTCTGAGTAATTTCTGTACATAGGTTGCTGCAATAGATCATTCCTGCGTGACGATTGGGATTCATACGGTTCACTTCATCGCGGTAGAACATGTAAGGTGTACCTGTTTCGAGCTGGCCCACCATAATTTTTTTCATAATGTCTATAGCCGCTACTTTTTCTTTCGACAGCTCTGGATGATTGACACAGGCTTCGTACCTTTCGCGGAAGGTCCCTCTGCCGCGCTCTTCATCATAAGCATCTTCCAAAGAAAAGCCCATAACGTCACGAACTTCATGAGGATCGAATAAATACCAGTCTTCACGATTTTCTACAGCTTCCATAAATACATCTGGGATCGATACACCGGTAAATAAATCATGGGTGCGCTGTCGTTCGTCCCCGTTGTTTAAACGGCTGTCAAGAAAAGGGAAAATGTCCTTATGCCATATATCCAGATACACGGCAATCGCTCCTTGCCGCTGCCCGAGCTGATCTACACTGACTGCGGTATTATTCAGTTGCTTCATCCATGGGATAACGCCTGAAGAAACGTCTTTAAACCCTCGAATGTCACTTCCACGACTTCTAATTTTTCCAAGATAAACACCAATTCCTCCGCCGTGTTTGCTCAAGTTCGCTATATCTGTATTGCTGTCATAAATGGACTGCAGACTGTCATCTACCGTGTCAATAAAACAAGAGCTTAACTGGCCATATCTTTTTCCTGCGTTAGCGAGAGTAGGCGTAGCGACTGTCATGTATAAATGGCTTAAAGCCCAATAGGCTTCTTTTATAAGTCCCATCCGTACTGACTTATTCTCCTGAGACATGATTACCATCGAAATGATCATAAACCGTTCTTGCGGAAGCTCATATACGTCTTTGGACTTGGAACGTGCTAAGTATCGATCGCTTAAAGTTTTAAGACCAATATAAGTAAATAAGTGATCACGTTCTGGTGCAAGGATATCTTCAAGTTGATCTATTTCCTCTTTGGAATATTCAGCAAGCAACGATTTTGAATAGATTTCTTCATTCGTTAAAATCTCGATTAATGAATAAAATCTCTTATAGGGGGTCTCCTCCATACGGTTGTAAGCTGAATTTTTGTACATTTGATCCAAGTGAATCCTGCTCGCGGCAAAGGTCCAATCAGGTGCTGACTCGTCCATTTCAGCCAGACACTCAAGTATTAATGCTTTGGATTGCTCTTCATCAGTCATTTGATTCAGCCCAAGCCCTGGAACTTTTTTTAGTATTCGTTCCACATCCAACTGGGGAAATTCTTTTTGAATGTCGATTAGCTTCTGCTCCCATTCTGTTTGCATAGATTGAACGCTCATGTATTCGTACTCCTTTTTATTCATAGGTGATTTCGGACATAAAAAAATCCGCTCACTTATTGAGCGGATGAAACCATAGAACGAGGCAAATTAACCGTACGAATACCTCATTCTATCGCTTCATCTTCTCAATCCCCGAAGAAGTTGAAACTTCAGCGAATAAAGACAGGTCTCCTGACTTACGCTCGATTCTACTATGGTCCTTCCCGTACCTGGGCACAGTGGATGATCCATTTCGCGAACGCTAACAGTTGCGGGGGCAGTTCCGGCTCTCTCCGGATTCCCTATTAAGCCTGATGGCATCTTTGATTCGCATATACTATATATAGTATTATTAAATAATTTTATTAGCTTATATTGTGTTTATATCATATCTAAGATAAAAGGAAAGTGCAAACGATTTGTTAGAAACCTCACTCTTTAAAACCTATATTTTTCCACACGGAAGCTTCCAGCACACCTTTTTCCCATGTCAAAAAATTTTCAAAACGTTACTTACTTAATTATAATAAAAGGTAATGAACATTCTATGGTGAACTATACAATAATAACGGAAATAGATAAACAGGGGGATTCGAAATATGGAACCGACATTTAATTGGCACCAGGAAGCCGCTAAACAATGGGATGAACGGGCAGAGTTTTGGAATCAACGTAGTCAGACGATGTGGGATGAGGGAAGTCGTAAAACGATTATTCCTTTTTTGAAAAATCACCTTCCCCCGGGTAATTCTGTTGCTGACCTGGGGTGTGGAGATGGATATGGCTCATATAAATTGTATAAGGAAGGCTACGAGGTCACGGGAGTAGATCTTTCTAAAGATATGATTGAACGAGCAGTGAAACGATTACAAACAGAAGGACTAGCCTTTACTCAGGGAGATTTGACAAAGCTTCCTTTCGCTTCAGAAAGCTTTGATGGCATAATGGCCGTGAACTCTCTTGAGTGGATAGAAGTGCCTCATCAGGGACTTGAGGAAATGAAGAGGATCTTACGTCCGGGAGGCAAGCTTTGTATTGGAATACTGGGACCAACGGCCATGCCGAGGATAAATAGCTATCGAAGAGTTTATGGTGAAAAGGTGATTTGCAACACGATGATGCCATGGGAACTTGCTAAACTGGCTGAAGAAACTGGGTGGAAATATACGGAAGGTCAAGGGGTGTATAAACGCGGGGTTGATGAGAATCAAATCGCACATCTGGACGAAGATTTAAAGCAATCCCTTACATTTATGTGGATATTCATCTTTGAAAAGCAAAATTAAATCAGCACAAAAACAAAACTTCGGACTAGCCTCTGATCATGTAATAAAATACAATAAAAAGCCCGTGATTCTGTTTCGTTCGCTGAACATAATCGCGGACTTAGTTTGATGGGCTGGTATTACGACAAAAAAAGCGATTGAAAATTTGGTTAGAAGGAGTATGATAAGGTTCAGTGATTCATATAGTGATTCAATGAGGAGGGATTGCGGTGGCCTGGGTCCATGCAGTGTTTTCTGTTCGGTATTTATTTATCGGTTTCTTTTCATTGACGGCGTTAAGCTTGATTACCTTCCAATCCGTAGCAATATTTCAAGCATTTCTAGATTTTTTTGAAGTCTTTCATCGGAAATAAAGAAAAGAGACCGGCTTTCTCAGGCTGGTCTTTTTTTCTATTCGATTGAATGTTCCCAAAGAAACTCCCCAAGCACGCGATCTACTTCGGGATGCTCGTGCAAACCGGAATGGGTGGCGGATTGACCAAATACAATTTCTTCTCTGTAACTGCCAAAAGGCACAATGGATTTCATCCCTTTTACACTTGAAGCATGGACAAGCCCGTCCCAATGGTCGCTATCCTCTTCTGAGGAATTAATAACACCTGCTATTACAAGGGTATCTACACCTTTAGGGAAGAATTCCCTTCTAAGGATCATAGATTTCAAAGCGTCAGATTCCGGTTTTAGATCGTTAGCGGCCGGACTTGAATGCACTTCAAAGTAACCTTCTTTTTTAATTCCTTTATAGGGGCTGGCAATAACCGCTAATTTTTGAACAACAGGATATTGACCGTCCTGATAATGAAGCAGAAAGTTGGTGGCTGCAAGCCCCCCCATGGAATGGCCCACTAGATTAATCTGCTGAATACCATGCCGCTTTTTTAATCGGTGAATGACTTCTTGGAGCCATACAGTTTGTTGCTTTAAGCTGGCACGATCATTCTCAAAAAGAACCTGGATGAATGGTTCCATGTTAGGCGGAAGGCTTCCTCTTAAGGTTACGTGTCCTTGTCGGGATACATAAGCTACCATCCGCTTGGAACCCACATTTTGCTGCTCTAGACGATTCATCATCGTATTGAAGGTTCCTGGGCCTCCTTTAAAACCGTGTATGAAAACGGTAGGGGTAATTTCTCCGTTTTTTTCTGAACTTGTCGGTTTAGAATTCGTTAAAAATATAAAAATCCCTAGAAGAAGGGAAGAAAGAAGAATGAGGGTGAATTTCTTTTTATTACTGAAGACATTCATGAACATTAAGTTTCCTCCTGAAAATTACTATCGCTGAAATATAATAAAAAAATCATTTAGAGTCAACTATAAAAACAGCTTAACTTTAGCATACCCACTGCAGAGAAAGGGGAAACAACACCAAATTCTCCATTCCAAGCGTTTTATGGGTCAGCAGCTAAATAACCTACCGAGATGTTTATATTTAACAACAGGAGGGGAAAACTGGAATTATAATCAGCTAGATGAAAGGAGAATACCATTGAATCAAGAAGAACTAAAGAAGAAAATTTATAACGTTATGGATCAGCATAAAGTAGGAACACTAGCTACAGTAAAGGATAAAAAACCTCATGCCCGTTACATGACATTTTCAAATGATGAAGATTTCTCATTCTTCACACCCACAGATCGCGATACTCATAAAGCGGAGGAAATTGAGGAAAACCCTCATGTTCATATCTTATTAGGCTATGAAGGTGAAGGTTACGGAGATACGTATTTAGAAGTACAAGGTCAGGCTAAGATTCGTGATGATCAGAAGATGAAAGACTGGTTATGGAGCGAACAAATGGAGCGCTGGTTCTCAGGAAAAGGAGATCCGGATTACATCGTTCTTGAGATTATGCCCGAGTCAATCCGCCTAATGAATGCAGACGGAGATACTCCTGAATCACTGGATTTATAATAAGCCGACTGATATAAAAAGCATTTGAGATTGGTATCTCAAATGCTTTTTTCTATTTCGATACGTTGTTAATTAACGAGTTATTAAAGTAAAGGGCCGGTTACTGTAAGACTCGGTTTCGAGATATTGTGTGGAGAAAGGGGCTCCAGGGAACGGCTCGCTTTCCGCGGGCATGTGCTGAGCTTCCTCGGGCTTAACAGCCCTGCGGGATCTCACCGATCATGTTCATCCCGCAGGAGTCTTCACCGTTCCCTTCCGCCCCTTTGCGTTCATGAGAAGCTCAAAATCTTTTATGTAAATGCCTTCATATAAGGAAGCGTAACCTCTACGTGCTCAACACTAAATAACGAGTCTGTACAGGGGATAAACACGGTAGTAGAAGCAGGTGAGACGCGTTAAGGTTCCCACTTTTTATACTAGCAGGGTCCGTTCACAAAATTATAGTTGGGTTGGAGGGGAAATAGCGAGACTCCTGTGGGAGAAGGATCTAGGTGAGACCCCACAAGGAGTGAAAACGACTGAGGAGGCTCAGCAGTTCCCCCACAGGAAAGCGAGTTATTTCCCCTCCAACCCTCATGCACCTACTGTAACGGCCCCATTTATCTCGAAACTGAGTCTTCAACAAAAGGGAGCTTTTCTTTAACTATCAACATTTAGAATCAGGATGAATCTGGAATAGAGCAGGATTCATCTTCGTATTCGATTTCAATGGTTACATGCTCAAGAGATATCGTATGAAGAATCTGTTTAATCCTTTCTTTCACATCACAGATTTCCTCTTTCGTTGCATCTTCCGGCACAACTACATGAGTGGAGAAGGCGTGGTTCTCACCGTCCATGGACCACAAGTGAGTGTGGTGTGTAGAGTTAATGTTCGGCACGTCATTAATCTTTTGAACGATATCTTCAAGGCTGATACTCTCCGGCACGCCTTCCAAAAAAAGCCGCATTGTTTTAATGAAATTCTTAATCACGTTGTATAAAATAAATACTGTAATGGCAATGGAAGCAATAGGATCCAGAATAGGAAGATCCGTAAAAGACATAACGATACTAACAACTAAAACCGCTGCCCAGCCGAGAACATCCTCAAGGAGATGCCAGCTTATGACTTTCTGGTTCATTGAGTCGCCTCCGCGGAGCCTGAAAACTGCTGCTCCATTAACGATAATTCCGAGTATAGCGAGAATTATCATCCCCGTTGTATTTGGCTGCTCTGGATTGAGAAGTCTTGGTATGGCTTCCGTTAAAATAAATACAGACCCAACAATTAATACGACACTGTTAACAAGAGCAGCTAGTAAAGAAAAACGCTTATATCCAAATGAGAACTCTTTAGATTGCTCTTTTTGGGAAAATTTTTGGAGAAACCATGCCAGGCCAAGGGATAGAGAATCCCCAAGATCATGTAACGCATCGGATAAAATGGCCATACTGTTGGTCATAATTCCCCCGATGATTTCGATAATAGTAAAGAATAAATTTAGAAAAAAAGCAGTTTTAATCTTTCCTGTGGAAGAATCAATATGATGATGGTGGTGATGTCCCATTAGATAAACCTCCTATTCAAGTATATGAATATATGCTCATATATATAATATAAAAAAGCTGTTAAGATGTGTCAACATGAAAAAATACGAATGAGCTCAACACACCTTACACAGGATGGTCTTAGCGTCCCCTTATTCAGAAAAGGTATGAACAAGGAATACTATAAAAAAAACTCCAGGAAGGCCTGGAGTTTTTTATTTTTTTTCTGGATAGAAGCGGCGCTCAATAGCATAGTACCCATAAAGATTATTAGTTGCAAGAGCGAGTCGCTTAACCTGCTCTAGTAAAAATGTTTTATCAAGCTGATAAACCACTTTCTTCTCAATATGGTCGAGCGTGTTGTAAGCGAACTCCCATATGGCCTGATGTTTGGAGGAATCAATGGACTCTGCTACCATAGCTAGGGCCCCAACAATTTCAGTGATGATTAAATGATTATCTCCAGCATAGTGTCGGATATAACCAAAACCGCGATAAATATAATATTCAAATGTTTCATTTAAGAGTATAATTCTAACCTGTCCATCACTATCTGTCAGATAAGGTGTGAAGGTAATATAGTCTTCAACTGTAAGCATTAATTCAGCCATTTGATGAATTGTGTTTGTTGCAGTTTTGGGGTCATCATTCCCCAGGGACTTTATTCCGATTTCAGCTAATTTGTGCATTCCCATCTGAATGTCCTGCAGTTCAGTTTCTTTATGACCAATTTTAATCATACCGTAGTAAAGTTCTTCATCCACCAAATCAGCACCCGGCCCCCAGTAACTGATTAGCTTATTCGTCTCCAAAATATAATCTCCCACTTGTGAGTGGAATTTTAAGATTACATTGTCCTTGCGAGCCTGCTCAATCATACTCCTATAGTCTACTAATTGAACATATCCTGACCTTCCTGCTCCTATGCTTTGAGTATTATCTTCGTAATCCTGCAGAAGATCGCCTGCTTGCTTTGTTCGGAAGGGCTCAAGATCCTCGCTCAAAGTATTGTTGATCATCGCTTTGGAAGATTGTTTCATTGTTTCTGTAATATTGTGGACCTGCATCCATGTCGTGGCATGGTTAATGAAATAGATAAATGTAAGAGAAGCTATAAAGACTAATACTATCGTGATAATCGGGACGGCTACGAAATATTCGTAAGAAGTGTTCCCAATAAATAAAAATACAAGCAGTACGTACACAAAACTTCCATTAAATATGCCAAGCGCGTGCTGGGTTCGTCTATCTGCAACGAAGTTAATCAGCATCCGAGGTGAAAATTGGCCACTAAAGGTTGTAAGTACAACTAAAAGGGAGTTTAATGTGAAGGCGCTCAGTGTTAATAGACCGCCAATTAACGTGCTGACCAGCATTCGGGTTATTTCAGCATTAATTCGGAAAGATTGGAATGTGTATTGTTCCAATTCTATAACTAAATCAAGTACAAGGGTAATAGCGACAAAAAGTATCGATGACGATATATAGATCAAAGGCATGTACCACAGAGTTGATTGAACTTCTTGCTTTCGCTGCTGTTTAGTCATTTGAAAATATTTCTTAAGAGATACGGGTAATATGTCCATCAGCATATGACGTTTTCCTCCTTTGCATATAAGGTACTCATTCCCTGCAAGAACTTGTATTAAAACTGTAAAATTATATTTGAAAAATAAAAATTTTGTCTTTTCATATACACTTTCGATATAGTGGAGAGAAATAAGTGAAAATAAGAGGTGGTTGCACTGAATTGGGTACAAAAAACTTACAAAGATCTTACAAAAGACGAATTGTACAAGATACTTAAGCTAAGAGTTGAAGTCTTCGTTGTAGAGCAAGAGTGTCCTTATCCTGAGGTCGATGGTCGTGATGAAGAATGTACGCATATCTGGTTAGAGGAAAATGGCCAACTCTACGCTTACTGCCGAATCGTTCCCCCTGAGACAGAAGAAGATCATTATGCGATTGGGCGCGTAATTGTTAGTAAAGAAAAACGCGGGCAAGGATATGCGAAAGAATTAATGGAAAGAGCTATTATGTTTTTACGTGATGAATGGAAAGTAGAGCAAATTTGGCTTCATGGACAAGAATATTTAAGGGGTTTTTACAGAGCATTTGGCTTTAGAGAAGTGACTGATGTTTATTTGGAAGATAATATTCCTCATGTAGATATGCTGCTGGAATTAGAGTAAGTTTCCAAAGGGTTGCAAAGGTTTAAGAAAGAAAAGAGAGTGGAACATACTACTCCACACAGTAAAATGGAGGTATAATATGAGTCCACAAACTTATTTTAAACAATATATTAATGGCGAATGGCGCCCAGGTTCAAGCGAGAAACAGATTGAAAATATAAATCCATATACCGAACAAGCTATTATCACAATCCCTTCTGCCAATGAAGATGATTTAAATGAGGCCTACCGATCAGCTGAACAAGCTCAAAAAGACTGGGCAGACTTACTCCCAGCTAAGAAGCAGGCGTATTTTGACAGTTTGTTATCGGTAGTTAAGGAACGCAAAGATGAAATTATAGACTGGTTGGTGAAGGAAGCAGGAAGCACTTTGGTAAAAGCAGAAGTGGAATACCAGGCCGCAGTATCCATTATTAAAGAATCTTCCTCTTTTCCTACAAGGATGTCTGGAGAGATCCTTCCTTCTAATACTCCTGGCAAAGAAAACCGGGTTTATCGTTATCCGAAAGGAGTCATAGGAGTAATTGGTCCGTGGAATTTTCCATTCCACTTAGCTATGAGGTCGATTGCTCCTGCGATTGCTACTGGAAACGCAGTTGTGGCCAAGCCAGCATCAGAATCTCCTGTTACTGCAGGATTACTGATTGCCGATTTATTTGAAGCAGCCGGATTTCCAGCAGGAGTGCTGAACGTAGTAGTAGGAAGAGGTTCAGAGATCGGGGATGCGTTTGTTACACACCCGGTACCTAAACTGATTTCCTTTACTGGATCAACAGAAGTAGGCAGTCACATTGGAGAGCTTGCAGGTAAGCACATCAAAGATACGGCACTGGAGCTTGGAGGCAACAATGCTATGATTGTCCTTGATGATGCCGATGTAGAAAAAGCGGTGGAAGCAGCAGCCTTTGGAAGGTTCCTGCACCAGGGTGAAATTTGCATGTCCATCAATCGCTTGATCGTTCATGAACAGATTCATGATCAATTCGTGGAAGCATTCAAAGAAAAAGTGGAAACTTTAAAAGTTGGTGACCCATCTGAAAAAGATACAACAGTTGGCCCGTTGATTAACCATGGAGCCATCGAACGTATTCAGGAAGATCTGCAGGCTTCCCTTGATCGTGGCGCCACCTTGCTAACAGGTGGTGATGCAGAAGGGAACATCATGCATCCTACTGTACTAACCAATGTTACCAATGATATGCCAATTGCAAGCAATGAAGTATTCGGTCCTGTAATTGGAATCATTAAGGTTTCAAGTGAAGAAGAAGCCATTACAGTGGCGAATGATACTTCCTATGGCTTAAGTGGGTCGGTATTCACAACGGATGTACACCGCGGTGTTGAAACAGCAAAACAGATTAACACAGGAATGATTCATGTGAATGATCAGTCTGTAAACGATGAAGCACATGTAGCCTTCGGCGGTGAGAAAAGTTCCGGACTCGGCCGCTTTGGAGGAGAGTGGGCTCTCGACAAATTTACAACGGTAAAATGGATTGGTGTCATGAATGGATATCGCAAATTTCCATTTTAATAAAGTAAATAAACGCCCTGAGCAAAGAAAAAGCTCAGGGCGTTCTTTCTATACAATATTATTTTTATCAGCGAATTTTTGGAATCTGGATATTGCATCACGCAAGGTTTCTTCAGAGTTGTTCAAACCAATCCGAACGAATCCTTCACCGTAATCACCAAACCCAATCCCCGGTGCTACAAACAACCCGACTTGCTCGAGCAAAGCATCAGCAAATTCTTCAGAGGAGTAGCCATTCGGGACATGAACCCACACAAAGAAAGACCCTTTGCAGGGCTGGAAGCGATAGCCGCTGTTTCGCAGACCCTCAAGTAATAAATCACGTCGTGCTTCATAAGTATCCGTTAGCTCCTCCACACATTCCTGTGAATCTAAGAGGGCTGTAGCTGAAGCTTCCTGCACAGCTCCGAAAAGGCTCACAAAATAGTGATCCTGGACAAGTTCCAATGCTTCAACCACACTTTGATTTCCTACGGCAAACGCCACGCGCCACCCTGCCATATTATAAGTCTTCGACATAGTATAAATTTCGACTCCTACATCTTTGGCGCCGGGAACCTGCATAAAGCTTAAAGGTTTCTCACCATCAAATCCGATTGCCCCATAAGCAAAATCATGGACCACGCAAATATCATTAGCATCCGCGAGTTCAATGGTTTCTTCAAAAAAAGCTTGGTCAGCCACTGCCGAGGTTGGATTGTTGGGGTAATTGAGAAACATAAGTTTAGCCTGTTTAAGGACCTCTGGATCCATCGCGTTATAATCAGGAAGGAAGTTGTTTTTCTCTAGAAGCGGCATAGGTTCCATGACGGCATCAGTCATAGCTACTCCTGACCAATAATCCGGATAGCCAGGATCAGGGACTAAGGCTGTATCGCCGGGATTCAAGAAGCATTGGCTCAACTCTACCAGTCCGCTTTTACTGCCAAATAGTATAGCTACTTCTGAAGAGGGATCAAGATCAACATCATATTCTCGTTTGTAATACGTTGCCACAGCTTCTTTCAGAAAATCAAACCCTTGAAAAGGGGGATACATATGGTATTCAGGGTTTTCGGCTGCTTTTTGCAGTGATTGTACAATATGTTCAGGGGTAGGCTGGTCAGGGTTACCTTGACCAAGATTTAGTACGTCTTCTCCCTTTTGTTGCTGGAAATCGTTTAATTTCTTTACAAGCTTTGCAAAGAATTGATCTGGTAAACGCTGAATGGCTTCAGATTGCTTATATTGTTTCATTCTTTTCCACCTCGGCTTATTATTTGAATACTCTAACAACTGAATAATATGGATAGTGTAACATGTCTTTATCCGGATAGGGAATACTAGGAGCAATATACATTCAGAAAACCAAACTAAATCCTACATAGAAACACTTAAATTTAGATTATTTTCAGTCGAAATTTTGCAGGTCGATATTTTTGGGTATGCATAACTAGAAGAGAAAGAAGGAGTGGTAGAAATGAAAATTGTAATTTTAGGTGGAGACGCAGCAGGAATGAGTGCAGCCATGCAAATTGTACGTAATAGCGAGGGGAATGAAATTGTTGTTTTTGAAAAAGGAGAGATAACATCTTATGGTCAATGCGGCCTTCCTTATGTTGTAAGCGGCGACGTCAAATCGACAGATGACTTGATTGCCAGGGAGCCCCAGACCTTTCGGGATAAGTATGGAATTGATGTACGTACTTCTCATGAGGTTACAACAGTGGACTGTGATCATAAAGTGGTTTATGGCATCGATCATAAAACGAGCCAAGAGGTTGAGGAGTCTTACGACCGGCTGTTAATTGCTACAGGCGCAAGCCCGATTATACCTCCCTGGGAAGGGCGTCAGCTTGAGGGGATCTTTTCATTAAAGACTATACCAGATGTGCAGGCTATTATGGAGGACTTAAACCATTCCATTGAAAAAGTAACGATTATCGGTGGCGGGTATATTGGCTTGGAAATGGCAGAAAGTCTAGTTACGCTGGGTAAAAAGGTGCGGATTATTGACCGTGGCGCCCAACTCGCAAAGATCTTTGATGAAGATATGGCTGACCTCATCCATGAAGAAGCAGAACGCCATGGAGTAGAATTGAATTTGGGTGAGTCTGTTGAAGAATTTAGAGGAGATCATCGAGTAGAGTCGATCGTCACAGATAAGGGTGAGTATGAAACTGATTTTGTACTGGCTGCTACCGGAGTCAATCCTAACACATCCTTCTTAGAAGGAACTGGAATTTCTAAAGGAGTGCAAGATTCGATCAGTGTCAATGCTTTTATGGAAACAAGTATAATGGACATTTATGCCGCAGGGGACTGCGCAGCGCAGTATCACCGGCTGAAACAGAAACTGGATTATGTACCTTTAGGAACTCACGCCAATAAACAAGGTCAGGTAGCAGGACTGAATATGGTGAACAAAAGAAAGGCATTTCAAGGTGTGGTTGGCACTTCAATTTTGAAATTTTTCGACTTAACTCTTGGCCGCACTGGATTATCTGAAAAAGAAGCAGCCAGTGAATATATTCCTTACGATACGATTTCTATTAAATCAACCCATGCAGCCGGGTATTATTCTAAAGAGGATCCAATGACGCTTAAACTTATTTATAACAAAGAAAGCCGAGAACTGTTAGGCACTCAGATTATAGGCCAGGCCGGTACGGACAAGCGGGTCGATGTTATTGCTACCGCCCTTTATCATCATATGACAATTGATGAGCTGGCTGATCTTGATCTTGCCTATGCGCCCCCTTATAACAGTGTCTGGGATCCTATTCAGCAAGCAGCGCGAAGAGCGTGAAGAAGGATCCATGCTTTCTGTTTCCGCACGGCGCTGTGGTACTATGGAAACAGGATTAACAATACAGGGGGAGCTTTACGTTGAATAGAGAATTACTTCAAAAAGCAGAGCAGTTTATTTTTGAATGCTATGAAGAACTGGGACGGCAGGGTGCCGGTGAAAGGGTCAAAGAGATAGAAAGATCAATTGAAGACTCAGGTACTTATCAGCATACTTTCGAAGAATTAGAATACGGAGCAAAAGTAGCATGGAGGAATAGTAACCGCTGCATTGGACGGTTATTCTGGAACAGCTTACAAGTGTTTGACCAACGCCACTTGCAGGACGAAAAAGAGATTCGGGATGCGGTGTATGAGCATATGAACTATGCCACGAATGGGGGCCGTATTCGATCGACTATTTCTGTGTTTAAACCGAAACAGGGGAATGAGGAAGTTCGATTCTGGAATCATCAGCTGATCCGTTACGCAGGGTACGAAATAAACGGGGAGGTAGTGGGTGATCCGGCTTCTGTCGATTTTACCCGCCAATGCGAAGCTCTGGGCTGGCAGGGCGGAGGAGGAAGGTTCGATGTTCTGCCGCTTGTGGTACAAGTTGATGGTTCTAAGCCTCAATGGTTTGAAATTCCGGAAGAGCACATTCTTGAAGTTCCTCTTCGTCACCCAGAGTATAAATGGTTTAGTGATTTTGGTCTGAAATGGTATGCTGTACCGTTTATTTCAGATATGCGTCTGGAAATCGGCGGTATTGACTATACAGCAGCACCTTTTAATGGTTGGTATATGGAAACTGAAATCGGTGCGAGAAACTTGGCTGATGAATTCCGTTATAATCTATTACCTAATGTAGCTGAAGCCATGGGCCTGAATACGAGAAGAAATAGTTCCTTGTGGAAGGACCGGGCGTTAATCGAATTAAACCAAGCGGTACTCTATTCCTTTAAACAGGATAAGGTGAGTATGGTGGACCATCATTCGGCTGCCCAGCAGTTTCAGCTTTTTGAAAAGAAAGAACGAACTTGCGGAAGAGAGCCCACAGGAGACTGGACTTGGCTGATCCCTCCCGTTTCTCCTGCGTCGACTCATATCTTTCATTCGTCTTACACAGATCGGATGGACACGCCAAATTTCTTCTATCAAACAAATGCATACGAAAAAACCCTTTAGATTAGTGCTCTAAAGGGTTTTTTTAGGTTATTCGTATAGGTCTGGTCTCCGGTCCTGAAAAATAGGAATTTGTTCACGGATAGCTTCTACATCCGTAAAATCTACTTCTCCATAAAGAATTTCTTCGTCACCTGATCCCTCTGCCACTACGTTTCCCCAGGGATCTACAATGATGGAATGCCCGCCAAAAGTATTTGCAGCATCCGATCCTACACGATTGCATGCAATAACAAAGCACTGATTCTCAATAGCCCGGCTGATTAAAAGATTGCGCCAATGATCTACCCGGGGCTTTGGCCACTCTGCTACGACAAAAAGGGCTCTGGATCCATTAAGCATGTGAGTCCGCATCCACTCAGGAAAGCGAATGTCATAGCAAATAACACCAGCTGCGGGCACACCGTTCAGTTCAAAATTTCCCTTTTGGTTGCCGGAATGAAGATGCTTTTCTTCGTTCATTAATCGAAAGAGGTGAGCTTTACGGTACTTGGCAATGCGCTCGCCCATAGAATTGTAGGCAACAAACGTATTATAGAAACGTCCTTCCTCGCGCTCCGCGATTGACCCAAGAATGGTCACCCGGTGTTTGGAAGAAAGGTTCATGAGCATTTGATGTGTCGGTCCGTCCATCGATTCGGCCAGTTCATCAAACCTGCTCAGATCGTACCCCGTTGTCCATAGTTCAGGAAGTACAATAATCTCACTTCCATTCCTGGCTGCTTCTTCAATTTTTTGGGTCGCATGTGTCCGATTTGCTTCAGGGTCACCAAACGCGACATCCATCTGGATAATACCTGCTTTTACTGTCATATCATCACCTCGAACTTCTTTGTTTATCAAAAATCATATCATGAATTTACCTGAGTATGAAACGTTTTCAGACATGCTACAATAATAAATAGATGAACAGGAAAGAAAGGATGGTAGAGATGTTTGAATTATTTCTACCGATGCTTGAACGTTTGGGCATCATTGTTACCGTTGCTTTTATCATAACAAGATTTCGATTCTTCCGGGAACTCATTGACCGTAAAGCCTTAAATCGAAAGCAGCATTATATGGCAATTGCTTTTTTTGGACTGTTTGGAATGATTGGTACCTACACAGGAATCACTTATGATACCCAATCATTCGAATTCGGGAGTTGGGCTTATGAACTGAATGAGTCTGAAGCCATTGCAAACTCTAGGGTAATAGGGATCGTAGCTGCCGGGTTATTTGGTGGATATCGAATCGGTGCGGGGGCAGGCTTGATTGCTGGGTTACACCGATTTTCTCTGGGGGGATTCACGGGGTTAGCATGCGGGATTTCGGCTATTGTGGCAGGGATCATTGCTGGATTTTTTCATAAAAAAGATCAGCCATTAAAGTTGAAAACAGCCCTTCTGGTTGGAGGTCTGGCTGAAACGATTCAAATGGGGATTATTTTAGGAGTCGCACAACCTTTTGAGAGAGCATGGGAACTTGTCCAGGAAATAGGGCTGCCGATGATTGTGGCCAATGGTCTTGGCTCTGCGTTGTTTTTATTAATTATTCGAAACGTACTAAACGAGGAGGGAAAAGCCGGTGCTCTTCAAGCTCAGAAAGCATTGAAGCTTGCTGAATCCACCGTTTCACACCTTCGTCAGGGTTTAACGGAGAATTCTGCCCAAAAAGCCTGTCAGATTATCTATGAAGAAGTGAGGGTAAGCGCTATTTCAATGACGGATAAAGAATATATTCTTGCTCATGTCGGACAGGCAGATGACCATCACCAGGCGGGGAACACCATTCAAACACTCGCTACGCGTGAAGTTATTCAAAAAGGAGAAATGGTTGTCGCTGGCCACAGGGATATTAGTTGTGATCATACCGGATGCCCTTTAGGGGCAGCTGTTATTGCTCCTTTAAAACGAAAAAATGAAACAGTCGGTACTTTAAAGTTTTATGTTCGTTCCGAAAAAGAAATTTCAAATGTATTGATAGAGCTGATCCAGGGGCTAAGTGCGCTGCTTGGTCAGCAACTGGAAATCGCTGAAGCAGAAAAAGCACAGGAACTGGCGCGTGAAGCTGAAGTAAAAGCTTTGCAGGCCCAGGTTAATCCGCACTTTTTGTTTAACTCTTTGAATGTAATTGTTTCACTTACCCGCACGGAACCTGATCGAGCGAGGTCTTTGCTTATTGCTTTATCTAAGTTCTTTCGACAAAACCTTGGGGCCACCACAAAAAGGTGGACATCTCTTGCGGAGGAGCTATCACACGTAAGAGCCTACCTATACATTGAAGAAACACGGTTTGTCGATAAGCTTCATGTACACTACGATATAGAAGATCATGCCCTCTCGGCAAAGATTGCACCCCTTACCTTGCAGCCCTTAGTGGAAAATTGCATTAAGCATGGGATAAAAGATCAAGAGGGCGAGTCGGAGATTCTGATTCAGATAAAATATCTATCAGAGGGAGTCCGTGTATCCGTTAAAGATAACGGCAGCGGGATACTGCCGGAACGACTTCATCATTTAGGTTTAGAAGAAGTTACGTCTGAAATAGGCACAGGGCTTGGCTTATATAACGTAAACAAACGACTGGAACTGTTACACGGGAAAAATTCTAAGCTGCAGATAGAAAGTGAGCCTGGGCAAGGAACGAGGATTTCTTTCCTCATTCCTCATAATAAAGAGGAGGTGTCGGCATGAAAGGACCCATTCAGGCGTTAGTGGTAGATGATGAGCGTTTCAGCCGTGAAGAATTAATTCACTTGTTAAAGCAACACGAGGCTATTCAGGTGATAGGAGAAGCAGAGTCTGGTGACACGGCTATTATGAAAGTCCTTCAGCTACAGCCGGATGTTCTGTTTTTAGATGTGGAAATGCCCCGGATGGATGGAATGGAGGTGGCAAAGGCTGTTCAGGAACTGAAAAAGGTTCCGAAAATAATTTTTGCTACAGCCTATCCAGACTTTGCAGTGGATGCCTTTCGACACGACGCGATCGATTACCTTCTAAAGCCCTTTGACGAAGAACAACTAAAAGATGCAGTTGTTAAATTAGAAAAAAGATTCGCTCCTCAAATGGATGCTTCTCAGACTACTAACCAACCGCCTTCAAAGCTCGCTGTAGAAGGGGAAGATAATATTCATTATCTTGATCCTGAAAACATTGTGTACGTTTATCGCGAGGAGCGGTGGACCAAGATTGTTGGGAAAACCCATACCTATGAAACAAGAGCTCCATTAAAGGAAGTAGAACATCGGTTAAGAGGTTTCCCGTTTTTTCGCATTCATAAGAGTTATCTCGTAAACTTAGATTATGTGAACAGGCTGACGCCGTGGTTCAATGGCGCCTATCAATTAGAACTGCAGAGCAGAGAGGAGAAGCTATCGGTCAGCCGAAATTATGTGAAAGATTTAAGAAAACAATTGGAACTTTAAATCCCGGTCTGTTTTTTAGACCGGGATTTTTACATGTTAACCAGAATTTTCGACATGTTAATCAAAAACCCTACTGATGTAAGCGTTATCTTGTTACGATTCTTGTAAGCGATTACAAGAATAGATCGAGGGAGGAACTTTTTGTGATTACGTTTCTAATCAGTATCGGACTTTTAATCATTGGTTATTTCACGTATGGGAAATATGTTGAAAAAATATTTGGGGTAAATAAAGAAAGAACGACACCGGCTTATTCTCACAGTGATGGTGTGGATTATCTGCCGATGGGTCAAAAGAAGAATGCTTTGATACAATTATTAAATATAGCTGGGGTAGGTCCGATTTTCGGTCCCATATTAGGAGCGCTTTACGGACCAGTGGCTTTTCTCTGGATTGTTCTCGGTGCCATCTTTGCCGGGGCTGTTCATGACTATCTTACGGGGATGATTTCCATTCGTAATCGAGGGGCTCACTTGCCAGAACTGGCTGGGAAGTTCCTCGGGAAAGTAATGAAACACGTGGTTAACGCATTTTCTATCTTATTATTGCTACTAGTCGGGACCGTGTTCGTTACAGCTCCAGCTGATTTGCTTCATAACATGACGAGCAGCTGGCTGAGTCTACCGATTATCCTGCTTGCCATCTTTGCTTATTACTTATTAGCAACGATGCTGCCAATCGATAAAATTATCGGACGTTTCTATCCAATTTTCGGAGCTCTGCTTTTAATCAGTGCTATTGGGGTAGGAGTATCATTGGTCGTGACAGGAGCACCAATCCCTGAGCTGACTTTAACCAATATGCATCCGGATAATGCACCGATTTTTCCATTATTATTTTTAACTATCTCATGTGGGGCATTGTCAGGCTTCCATGCTACACAAACCCCAATTATTTCACGTACGACTCAGCAGGAAAAACAAGGTCGTCGCATTTTCTATGGAATGATGATTGCTGAAGGGATTATTGCTATGATCTGGGCAGCCGCAGCTATGAGCTTGTTCAACGGTTCAGGTGGTCTGAACGAAGTATTGGCAAGCGGCGGACCTGCAGCGGTTGTTAGTGAAGTCTCCGTGGCCATGCTTGGTGCTGTCGGAGGAACGCTAGCCATACTTGGTGTTATTATTCTGCCAATCACTTCGGGAGATACAGCTTTCCGCAGTGCCCGTATGATTATTGCAGATTATATCAAAGTATCCCAGAAGAAAATTATGAGCCGTGTTTGGATTGCTGTTCCGATGTTTGTCATTTCATTCGCGTTGACTCGTATAGACTTCACCCTTTTATGGAGATATTTCTCCTGGGCGAACCAGTCGACAGCGGTTATTGCCCTGTGGGTAGGTGCGATGTACTTGTTTTTATCTCGTAAAAATTACTTTATTGCCGCTATACCAGCAACCTTTATGACTATGGCAACCTTTACGTATATTATTAACGCTCCGATTGGGTTCAATCTTCCTTTGAATATATCCTATCTATTAGCAGCTATTATTACAGTTGCGATTGTCACAGCTTTTTTCATTGCCGCGCGCCGTGGTTTAAGCAAGGATATTCCATTAGAAGAAGATTTAAAACCCACAGCCTGATAAAACAGATAAAACATCCATCAGAGAGATCTGGTGGATGTTTTTATATGTCTTGAACTTCACTTTCCGAAAAGTATCTCGATTAATTCGGAATAGTGTAGGTCAGCCATTCTATAAGAATCCTTCAATGTTCTTTTAACTGCACCTTTTTAATAAGGTTTGTAATTTTAATAAATAAGTTATTACAAAAAAAGGGAAATTGTCTTTTAAGGCCGCTTTCTGAGCCATTAAATGTCTTAATTTGTTAATCAAAGAGGATTTGGTGAATATCTGTTCCTTATTCAGGGTATGGTTCTTGTAGGATAATTGAAAGGAGAGGTAGATAATATGAGTAAAGCTATTCAAAATGATCAAGGAAGATTTTATATAGGCGATCAGGGTAAACCTGATGCCCATCTGGACTTTGAAGAACACGGAGACACTATGAAAATCTTAAGCACCGTCGTTGTCCCTTCTGAAAGAGAGAACGGTCTAGGAAGTGACTTAGTTGATCATGCTGTTAACTACGCGAGAGAAAATAAACTTGTAATAGACCCAGTATGCTCCTTCGCCCATGAGGTGATTAAAGATACTCCAGAATACCACGTGGTTTGGAAAAAATAGTGAAGAACACTGACTAATCAAAATTGTGATTTTCATCGTTTCTTCCTCTGGATAATAAGTAATGAATAAACTAACCAGATAAATAGAGAGGGGGATACAAATGATGAGAGCAATGCTGATTGTCAATCCTTCATCCGGAAAAGAAGAAGCAGTAGATTATGTAGAAAAAATTGAAGAGATCTTAAATGGTAAAGGATATGAAGTTAAAGTATCTCAAACGGAAAAAGAATTCGATGCCATGAAATATTGTCAAAACGCTTGTAAGGATGAATTTGATTTAGTGGTGTCTTTAGGCGGAGACGGCACATTGAATGAAACGATTAACGGAATGGTGGATCAGACACATCGTCCGTTACTCGGCATCGTACCGCTCGGGACTGTCAATGATTTCGCCAGAGCTCTTAAAATTCCTTTAGAGCCCAAAAAAGCCGTAGATGTGCTCCGCTCGGATCGCTCAAAGAAAGTAGACATTGGCCGATTTAACGACCGTTATTTCGTGAATATTGTAGCTGTAGGGGCTCTGGCCGAAGCTACTTATGAAGTCAGCCCGGAACAAAAAACCAAATTTGGGCCGCTATCTTATGTCATGGAGGGGTTAAAAACCTTATCTGGCAATACCGGCTATCCTTTAAGGATTGAATATGAAGACAAAGTATGGGAAGGTGAGTCTTTTCTTTTCCTCGCTGCTTTAACAAATTCTACTGGAGGATTAGAAAATCTTTCACCACAGGCAGAAGTAAATGATGGACTCTTACATTGTTACGTAATAAAAAATGTAAATTTTGTCCGGCTGGCTACTATTGTATCGTCGATTCTGAGAGGGAATCTTAAAGATCAGAGTGATGTAGAGTACTTCACTGCACAGAACCTGGAGATTACGTCTTCTGAAAACCTGGTTACCAATGTAGACGGAGAAGAAGGAGATTCACTTCCAGTATCTATTCATGTTAAACCATCGCATATCGATGTGATCGTCGAATAAACGGGAAAAGGCTGTCTCACATTTACTGAGACAGCCTTTTTATGCTTTAGTGATATTTATTGTCTAGAGAAGAGATTGAAAAGTGATAAGAATATTATGACGAATGAGAATAAGGCCAAGCCAATTGCACCCACATAGAAGAATAACGCTGAAAAAAATTCATTGTCTGCTATTGTTCCAAATTCAGATAGCCAGAGTAAAAAGAAGCTCGCTACTACTGCTGCTAAGTAATTAAAGAACGAATTATCAAAATTTAACCCAACCATTTTGCACCCCTCCTTTACTAACACTATATGTACCATCAACTGTTAATATTTCTGAACGTTGAAAATTTTTTGTTACACAGTAAGGGAGTTTGGTGGACAAGCTGGGGTTATGGATAAAAGTGACGACTTGGATCGAAATATAAAAAAAGACCCCTCTTTGCAGACCAAAGAGGGGCATGGCAGTGCGCTTCTAAATGAAGGGAGACATGCCATGAAAGCTACAGGTCTATTTTTCCTGGCGGGGAAAAATAGATAGGGTGATTCGACGTAAGAGACAAAAGAGAGAACAGATATAAGTCCAGTAAAACGGAAAAGCCATCTTTTCAGACCATTAATCTTTATTAAATAACTATTATCGAGGGAATGAAATAGTTAATTATCTCTTTTGATATTATTATTGTACCATTGATAACCTGGCTTCTGCTTTGGGAAAAAGCCTTACGAAACCTTTAAATCATTAGTGTTTTTTTGAACGTTTTTTCTCAACTTTTGGATTCAAATGGAAAAAAAGGTATTATTTTGACGAATTTAATTGTAGGAAGCAGGAGGATGAGGTAAACTTTAGTTACTAATGTACAATGAGGTGGATGTATGAATTTTGGCAGCTTGAATTTTTTGATTCAAATGCAGAGCATGTCTATGATGAGCCTTTATTCAAATAAGAATCAAACCAACAATGATAACAATAGGGATATGACTTTCCATAATTTATTGGAAGCAGCCTTCTCGCAACCTCCGGCCACTAGTGCGGTTCAGCCGCAAGCGAGAATAACTAGCTTCACAACTTTTCAGGTCCAGCCTATACATATGGAATCCAATAAAGAAACTCAAGAGGCTCCTGTATCTGATAACCACCGTGAAGCAGGAAAAACAAGTAACCCAGAAGAATCGAAAGAAGTAAAAGAAACAGATAATACAAAGGGAAAAGATCAGGATATTGAGCAAATTATTAAAAAAGCTTCTCAACATTATGGCATAGATGAAAAATTGATTCGATCCGTAGTTCAGGCTGAATCCAATTATAATGCAGATGCGGTCAGCCACGCCGGTGCACAAGGGCTTATGCAGCTGATGCCTGCAACGGCCGAAGGAATGGGGGTTAAAGATCCATTTAATCCTGAAGAAAACGTGATGGGGGGAACGAAGTATTTAAAACAGATGCTCGATCGTTATGATGGAGATTCCCGATTAGCGCTGGCTGCTTACAACGCTGGCCCGGGAAATGTAGATAAATATGGAGGGGTTCCGCCATTCCAGGAAACTCAAAATTATGTAAGTAAAGTATTAGCTCATGTATAAAAGCCTTGCCACTAAAAAGTGGCAAGGCTTTTACTTATCCAATTCGATCTCTTGACTCATTTGCAGGTACTGATTAAATACTTTAATCATTTCTTGAAGACGGTTTCGTACGTCTTCATCAATCAGTTCACCTTGAGTGGAGAAGTGGTTTGTGTGAGTGTACACGTAATTAGGTGTAACCATGCACCTAAAGTAGTTTAAAATCGGCTTAAGCTGGTTTTCGATGACCAGGTGGTGCTGCAGGGTTCCGCCGTTCGCTACAATGGATACAGGTTTATATCGCATAGCAAGTGGGGATACAGCATCAAACACATTCTTTAAAGTTCCTGGTATCGAACCTTGAAATATAGGAGCCGCAATAACATAAGCGTTTGCATTCTCTACTTCTTTAATGAGCTGCTGCATGTCTTCATTATATTCATCGGTCGGACGGCCATCTACGAATTGCAGTTCATAGTTTTCTAAATCAATGATTTTTGTTTCGTGGGATTCAGGCAGCATTTGAATGTATTTGTCAATTTCATCGAGTAAAGTTCTCGTTTTCTTTCCGACTATGGTACCATTCAGTAACAGGATTTTCATTAAAGATTTCTCCCCTTTATCTCTTCCGGCATTCTTTATAAAAAAGGTTGCAGCAAGTATATATGTAACGATCACAACCAAGAGCAGGAACTTTTCTTTTTATGTTAAAGCATACGTTTTAATTAAGCAATTGTGACTGAAGGAGTAAAAATCAGTGCCCTCAGGGTATAGAAATAGACAAGGGAAAGGAGGGGAGCTGGTGCTCAGATTATGGCGCAGAATTAAATTTGTCTTCAATGTAAGGAAATCCGTTCCCTTTATGCTGCGTTTTTTTCGTTCGAATGAAGTAAGCGTAAGAAAAAAATGGCTTTCTGTATTATTTCTTTTAGGTTATATACTCTTTCCATGGGATGTGATTCCTGACTTTCTGGTTCTATTCGGTATATTTGATGATTTAACCGTATTTACTTATATTACCCAATGGATGGTGAAGACTGCTCCGCTTTCTTTAAAGGAAGATTTTAGAATAGAAGAAAGGTAGCAAGGTTTAGAGAGCATGAATTTGAGGTAAACCTATGTTGTGAATGATTATAATACAAAATCAAGGAGTGATGATATTGAGTAACGTAATGTTTACAGCTCATGCAACAGCGCAAGGCGGACGTAATGGCCATGTTAAATCTGATGATGGTTTAATCGATCTGAACCTTGTAATGCCTGGTGAAGGTGACGAAAAAGGATCTAATCCTGAACAGCTATTTGCTGCGGGCTACTCCGCTTGCTATGATGGCGCATTAAACCTGGTTGCAAGCAAGAAGAAGAAAGATATCGAATCTGAAATCACTGCTGATGTAAGTTTACTAAAAGATGAATCAGATAACGGCTTTAAAGTAGGTGTGGTTCTGAACGTGCAAGTTAAAGGAGTTTCTCAAGAAGAAGCGGAAGAGCTTGCTGAGGAAGCGCATAAAGTATGCCCTTACTCTAAAGCAACAAGCGGCAACATTAATGTAGAAATTAATACAAAAGCCGTTTAATAAACCTATGGAAACACCTCCAGAATTTGGAGGTGTTTTTTTGTGGGAAAAAGTACAAACCATATACTTATAGAGGATCTATAAGCTTTTTCAATTCATATGTAGGGCACGTTTGTGGTATTTTATAGTCGAAGGAGATGTCTTTATATGAAAATAACAGATGGAGCTAGAGATTTGTTACTTCAGATCCTAGAAGAAGAAGAGGCCGCCTGTTTACGTTTGTACTTTGCTGGATATGGATGTGGAGAGCCTGACATTGGAATGACAATTGGTGAGCCTGAAGCAGATGATGAATTGTATCATTTAAACGCTATTCCAGTAGCGATTGATAAACGAATTGAACACTTGACCGCAGAGTTAACCATTGAAGGGAAACAAACGATGGAGGGACCTAAGTTTCAGATGGTCGGCTTACCCGAAAAAGACTGCTAAGCAAAAAAACAACCCACATGACTAGAATGTGGGTTTATTTAAATGCTCTATAAAACGTATCTTATTGCTGACTTTTTTCTTAGAGATTGATTAAGCTATAGGGCCGGATAGTTGAAGACTTGATTTCGAGATATTGGTTATGAGGAAGGTCCTTCGGGGGACGATTTCGCTTTCCGTGGGCATGTGGTAAGCTTCCTCAGGCTTCGCCTTCCGGGATCTTACCGATCATGTTCATCCCACAGGAGTCTTCATCGTCCCCCTCCGGACCTTGCCGAATCAGAAACTCGAAACGACTTAAGATAACTTCTTCATGATGAGCAAAAAGAGCATGTGAATATGGCTGTTTTCGTACTATAAAGATGTGAAATAGCCTTTCATATAAGCATTTCAGGCAAGTAATAGAGGAAAGGAGTCTCTCTCTTTTCGAAGGGTCCGTTTTCACAATTAGGTTGGTTGGTGGGAAATGGCGAGACTCCCATGGGAGAAGGGACTAGGTGAGATCCCGCAGGGAGTGAAACGAGCGAGGAAGCTCCTGGTAAGAAGGAGGATCGACTAAAGTCGCCACGTCCTGTGGCAACGTCGATCGACCCTACATCCTGCAGGGCCATAGGAAAGCGAGTTATTTCCCCACCAGCCCTTTTCCACATAGAGTAACGGACCCAAGTTATCTCGAAACAGAGTCTTCAAGTAATGGGAGCTTTACTGTACAAGCAGCTAGGCGGTTTAATAGCCTATGAAAGAAAGATAGAAAGGACTTGAAACATCATGATGGCCACAGGACACCAAGTCGTTGGAATAACATTTGGAATAGGAGCTTTAACCTTACTTCCGCAGCTAGTCCCTCATGCTGATGAGCCATTTTCAGCGGTTTTTTTCTTAGGTTTTGTTTTATTTGGATCACTTTTACCCGATATCGATATGCCGAACTCGAAATTAGGACATAAGTTCTGGCGAGGGCTACTTACTCTTTTCACTCTTGCATTTATAATTTACTTATTTGTGCCACGGTATCTTGATTTATACAGAGAGGAACTGAAAGTTTTTCTTATGCTTTTACTTCCTATTTTGCTCATGATTAGAAGTCACCGCAAAATGACTCATTCTTTATTATTCGTTGGAATGTTAATTGGATACAGCTGGTTTATTGAAGAGTGGCTGAACATACAATGGTTTTATTTATCAGGGCTGATTATTGGAGTTATTTCACATTTATCAGCTGATTACGTAACAAAGAGAGGAATTCCTCTTGTTTATCCTTTTTCAAGCAAACATAAGCGTTTCTTTATTACGTTTAGAACAGGATCGGCAATAGAGAAAGCAGTAGTGTATAGTTTAGTATTATGGAATGTCTGGTATATAAACTTGATATTTTAATTGATACATTTCAGCTATTCTTAATAAAAGATGAAAAATGATTGCTTTTTCTTAATAATAAGAACCCAAAGGATACCTTTACTTAAAATTTACCTTAAATTTACAAAATAATCTGACAGATTGCTAGACTTTACCAATAAAATACAATAAAATGGAAAATAGGTAATGCGGAAGGGATGAAGCTGGATGGTCAGTTATCAGGTTATTGAACCTAGTCCTTTGCATCAATTACAAATAAACTATACCTCATCCTTATATGATATATATATCCCCTTATTAAAAAAACTGTCTAAACAAGAAGCCACATTTCAGGCAAGCCGGTACTGCTTGACTCATCCGCCTAAGTATTTAGAGGATCAAATCGCCTATCTTGAATTTCTTTATATGAATGATTTTCTTAGGGAGATGGACACCCTCCTTCAAAACAATAACTTAGACCCCCAGCTCATTTATTTATATAGGCTGCTATTAAACCGACTGAATAGCAAACCATCAAAAGCGCAATTACAGTCATTGCAAAAAGAAAAATTCCTCCATCCATCTCTTCACTGCTTACATCTTTTTACGATTATCTACTACTATTATGATTTAAAAGAATATACAGGACTTGATAAGTACCTGGAACAAATTGATGAAGTTATAAGTACCGTTAACGAGCCCCTGACTCTTTACTATATGAGGATCAGGTATCATGAATTACTGTTCCAGCATTATTGGAAAACGAATAACCCGCTTCTTGCTAAGAAATATGCTTATAAAATTACCAATACAGAATTATCCCCGAAGAAAATCTGCCGGATTTATCATAATTTGGCCCTATGCAATTTATATACAGACTATCGAACTTCCATGGAACAAGCTGTAAAGGCATTTGAAGCTGCAGAAAAGGATAGTTTAAAACGATGGGCTGCTATTATTAAAAACCATACGATTCCTTTCATTGCTGCTTACCATCTTCAAACAGAAAAAATGACAACGCCTGACCCCATAGAAACAGCCCATTTAGCCATAGCGGACAAAGAGTTTACTAAAGCGATAGCCATTCTGGAAAATCTGGAAACATGGACTTCGTTTCAAGAGTGTTATATGGGAGCAGCGAGTAAGAATATTCGCCTGTTGGAAAATGCCCATCATCGATTTATTCATGAACTTGGAGATCAATTCTTTGCGCTT
Source organism: Halobacillus halophilus DSM 2266 (assembly GCF_000284515.1). Lineage (GTDB taxonomy): Bacteria > Bacillota > Bacilli > Bacillales > Halobacillaceae > Halobacillus > Halobacillus halophilus. The sequence goes on from NC_017668.1 coordinate 350,884, forward strand.
TTACCTAGACACTATTTGAAGCGTTTTTGAACTACCCCCACTTACTCGCTGACACTCCTTGAAGTTGGGGGATTCCTAAGAGCACGAACCTAACGGTTCGTTCAAATGATTAGGCTAGCCCCGTCGCACCGACGGTTGTAAGGATTCTTTGAATCTCCTTCAATATATTGAAGCTCGCATTTAGGTCGCGGTCGTGGTGGCAGCCGCAATCTGGGCAATCCCACGTTCGAACAGCGAGATTCTTCACCTCATTGTTTTGGTATCCGCACTTGGAACACAGCTGTGAACTCGCAAAAATTTTCGATACGGTTACCAACTGCTTCCCGTACCATTTTGCTTTGTATTCGAGCATAGACGTGAACATCGACCAGCTCACATCACTAATCGATTTGGATAGTTTTCGGTTTTTGAGCATATTGGAAATTTGGAGATTTTCTACACCGATCACATCGTGGTTTTTGATGATTTCGGTAGAAATCTTATGCAGATAATCTTTGCGGGAGTTCGCTATCTTCTCGTGAAGTCTAGCTACTTTAATACGTTGCTTATGCCAATTCGAAGATCCCTTTTCCCTTCGGGAAAGGATACGTTGAGCTTTTGCTAGTTTCTTTTCGGTCTTACGTAGGTATCGTGGGTTTTGATAGGTGGCGCCATTCGAGAGAGTAGCGAAGTCTTTCAATCCGAGATCAATGCCAACATACGTGTTGGATTTAGGAAGTTCCTGAATATCTGTTTGAACAAGAATGGATACAGAATATTTTCCGCTCGGATTGCGGCGAACCGTCGCACTCAAGATGCGACCTTTCACTTCACGGCTCTTGGCAAATCTCACAAGTCCCAGCTTAGGCAGTTTGATTTTGCGATCCTGGATGGCAATATTTCCGTTTGTGCATTTTGTGGTGTAGGACTGGACTCTGTTCTTCTTTGATTTGAACCGTGGAGCTTGGTTTTGCTTTTTGAAAAACCGTTCATAAGCGTCAGAAAGATGTTTGACCGACGTTTGGATGGCCGTGCTATCCACTTCCTTTAACCAAAGGAATTCTCTTTTAAGGTTGGGTAGTTGCTTGGAACAAGTAGAGTAACTCAAACCTTTTCCGGTTTCCTTGTAGGCACTGCTCCATTCGGAGAGGAAATGATTGAAGACAAAACGAGCGCAACCGATTGTCTTAGCGATGAGCGATTCTTGGGTTTTATTTGGATAGATACGAAAGTCATACGCTTTATGCTTCAACCTTTCCACCTCCTAACTAGGAACATATGTTCTTACTTTAGGATATCACGGAAGGGAGAATATTCAAAGGCATTCATCTCCCCCTTGTCACCGGTCTTCGACACGGCGCTTGAAGAGGGAGTCTTCTGCCGATGAATGATAAAATAAGGGGAGGTAGAAGAAAATGAAAAGACGTTTAACTGTAATTCTCTTAGGTTTAATGCTGGCCGCAGGGACATTTGGATCGGCACCCCTTGCATTTGATAATGAGAAAGATCAAACACTTGGAGAAAGCTCGGAAGTTACTCTGGCAAAATTTAAGGCTCATGACCCGGGAGATTTAGGCATGGGGTAAAGATGGTTTGAATAAAGACGAAAAAGCTGCCTCCTATGAAAGGGGGCAGCTTTTTCATTATCTGGCCTTGCGGTGCTGTTCAATTTTTTGTTGAGCAGGTTCTTCTTTTCTAATCATCTTCGTAAATGCATAGACAAAGAGTATGATCACTATGGTAAACGGTAAAGCAGAAACAAGGGAAGCAGTCTGTAAGGCATTTAGCCCGCCTGCTAACAGCAGAACTCCAGCAATGGCCGCCATTAGAACACCCCAAACAATTTTAATAATAAGCGGAGGGGTTAAGCTTCCATTAGTCGTCATACTAGCTAGAATGTACGTAGCAGAGTCCGCTGAGGTAATTAAAAATGTTGCAATTAACAAGATGGATAAAATAGATAGTACTCCCGTCATGGGAAGATGCTGGTAGGTTTCAAACAATGCTAAAGTTACGTCATTGTTAACCGCTTCAGCTATGTTTGTTCCGTTATTCAAATCGCTGTTTAAGGCTGTTCCTCCAAAAGTAGCAATCCACAAGCATGCAATTAATGGTGGTACAATCAGCACCCCAAAGATGAATTCCCTGATGGACCTTCCCCTCGATACACGGGCTACGAAGGTTCCAACGAATGGAGACCAGGCAATAACCCATGCCCAGTAGAAGATGGTCCATTCCCTAAGCCAGCTGCCCCCTCCATCTTCATAAGGAGTGAGACGAAGACTGTAGCCTACAAAGTTTGTAATATAATCTCCAAGTCCTAATGTGAAGGTGTTAAGTATAAATACAGTAGGTCCTGCTATGAATACGAAGGCTAGTAAAACCATACATAAACCGAGGTTCACGTTACTTAGCCACTTAATTCCTTTATTTAACCCTGTACTGGAAGAGGCTAAATAAAGGACAAGAAGTACAGCGGTAATGGCAAGCTGGATCGTTGTGTTATTCGGCACATCGAATACGGCTTTTAGGCCACCGTTCATTTGCAGAATGCCAAGTCCAAGTGAGGTAGCGATTCCCATAACCGTGGCAATCACAGCAAGTGAGTCAATAAAGGTCTTAACGCCTTTGTTTTTACCCAGCACTGGTTCAAGGGCGGTAGAGATTAAACCGCTCTTATTTTGCCTGAACTGTAAAAATCCGATTAAGAGGCCGACAATGGCGAAAACAGACCATTGATTGATACCCCAGTGAAAAAAAGAATATCCCATAGAAATCCGAGCCGCTTCTTCTGTCTGTGCGTCAAGCGTATTAAATGGTGTTGTAAAAAAATGGCTCATTGGTTCGGCTACGCCCCAAAACACTAAGCCTGCTCCAAACCCTGCAGAGAAAAGCATGCCGATCCAAGTGAAGAACGGGTACTCTGGTTCGGAGTCCGGGGGGCCGATTTTTATTTTCCCGTACTTACTTAGGGCTAGAGCACCTAAGAAGATAACGAAACCAAATACAGAGATGAGGTAAAACCAACCGAAATTTTTCGTTGTAAAACCAAATAAAGTGGTGGCTACACTGCCAAACCCTTCAGGATTGACGGCACCTATGACTACTAATATGGAGATCACAGAGGCCGAAATAAAAAATACTGGATTTTTCATACTGACTCCTTTCTTGGAACTGATTTTGATAAATAGATGAATCAATTAATTCAAATAATATTGATGATTTTATTCCCTTAAATTTCCTAATAAAAACATGTAATAGGATATATGTAGAAGTGACTCTAGTTTTTAACGGGTACTGGATTCAAATTCGCTCTTCAATATTCCCATAAGAATGGTGTCATAGTAGCTTCCTTGAACAAATTCATTTCTACGAAGCCTGCCCTCTCGCTGAAATCCAGTTTTTTCGTATAACCGGAGGGCTTGATGATTTCCGCTCCAGGTATCAAGCTGCACCCTTTCTAAGTTAAGGGTATAAAAAAGATGATTGAGCAAAGTGTAAATAATATCTTTTCCATATCCCCGCCCCCAGTAATCTCGTTCACCAATTGTGAGCCCAATTTCTGCCGCTCTTGTGACGGGGTTTAAATTTCGATAATCACATTTGCCAATAGGTTCTTGTGTTGCTTTTGAATAAACAATAAAAACAGTTCCATGTTCCCATAAATGGTGTGAATTCAGATTTTTTTCATATTGGGCTTGAAGAGCTTCCAGAGGGTTATTATTCTGGTTCGCTGATTCACTTCCTGAACTAAGAAAAGTAAGGGACTCATCATTGGCCCATGTGTGAAGATTCTCCAAATCTTTTCGGGACACAGGCCACAAATCTACTAAACGTCCTTTTAACATATCCCACCTCCTATGCCTCATTATTCGACTAAATATTGGATTTGTCAAAAAACACTGAATTTTTATTTAGGATCATTCTAGTCAATCATTCTAAGGTAAGGAGGTATTCTGATTGTTTGACTCATGTGTGCAAGTGAAGGAGTTTATGAAGGGCTATCAAGGTCACTGGTGGATCGCGGGTGGATGGGCGATTGACCTTCATATAGGCGAAGAAATAAGAGAACACGAAGATCTCGATATAGCTGTATTAAGGGACGAGCAGTTTTTGCTCCGATCACACTTTAAGAACTGGAAAATGGAGTATATTAAAGAAGGAAGTGGAGTAAATTGGAAAGTGGGAGATTGGCTTGGAACCCCCATTCACGAGATTCATTCCACGAATCATTCTGGAGAACATATAGAGTTTTTATTAAATGATAGAAAAGGGGACTATTGGCACTTTAGGCGCAACAGCAACATTGGATTCCCGCTTAGTTACATGCATCTTCGGTCTGAGCAGGGAGTACCTTATTTAAATCCGGAAATTGTCCTTCTTTACAAAGCAAAGTACACGAGTGAAAAGGATAACCAGGATTTTCACTATATATTTCCCCACTTAAATGAACGTCAAAAGGAATGGCTCAAGCAGAGTTTGATGCATCACCAGCCTGATCATGCTTGGTTAGAAAAATTATTATTTTAAAGGAAATCCTTAAGATTTTTCGTACTTAAATGATATGGTGGGGAAGTGAGTTAAACAGGAAGGGAGAAAGAAGTTAATGAACAGAGAGAAGATTTGGGTTAAAGTGCGAGACAGTTTCTGGTTTCTTCCAACTCTTTACAGCCTTATATCGATCATTTCAGTTATTCTAATAAGTTTTGTGGACTTATGGATCGTTCCGCAAGTTCAGGAAAGTATGCCGAAAATATTTTTAACCGAAAAAAGTGTGGCAACGACCCTGTATGGGTCGCTGATTACGTCGATACTTACGATGACAACCATTAGCTTTTCAACCATTATGGTGGTGCTGACTACTTATTCCACTCAGTTTTCGCCGCGTACTTTACAGGATTTTATGAAAAGCCGAGTGACCCAGCATGTATTGGGTGTTTATTCATTTGGATTTATCTTTGCTCTCGTCAATTTATTATTACTTGGGGGTACTCAGAAGAAAGGTCTGGTCAGTCCCTTTTTAACAGTAGTCGTATCCATCATTTGTTTAGGATTTTTCATCCTGTTTATTCACCATTCGTCCCGCTTTTTACAAGTGAACAATTTAATTGGTGATATCCGCAAAACCACTTCGAATGTTATTGCTAATACGTTCAAGGAAAAGAGTTATAATGAATCAACAGAGTGGGATGAAAAAGATTTGGAAAGTTTGAAACAGAATAGCCAAGGAGTCATTTTTGCCAACGAATCGGGTTATCTTCAAGGAATGCAGATGGGATTATTCATTCAGTGGGCTGTAAAAAATGATTTATTTATTGAAGCCAACACGTTAATTGGAGATTACATTCAGAAGGGGATGCCTTTATTTTATTATTGGAAAGAGGACTCTTCAGAAGAAATTAAACCGGAACAAGCCCTGCAGTATATAATAGTCGGAAATGAGAGGACAGATATACAGGACATTGAATTCTCGATTCAAAAACTCGTTGAAATTGCCGTAAAAGCAATCTCACCTAGTATTAATGATCCACATACAGCGGTTAACTGCATCAACCGAATAGGTTCGCTGCTGGCTGAATTAGGTTCAGTTTATGAGCCGATCCGCTATTATGCTGACGATAGCAATAATCTTCGGCTGAAGATTGAGCCAAGGGAATTTCACGATTATCTGTATACCAGCTTCTACCAGATGCGCATCTATGGAAGCCACGATTTTTCTGTGATGAACGGAGTGATTGAGGCTCTCTATAAAATCTCTGTTGTTCATGATGAAAAGATTAAAGAAGATGTATGGAGATTTGGACGTTATATGATGAAAGCTGTCGATACAAAGAGTATGGACCAGCTGGATTTTGAATATTTTGATAAGCAGGCTCAGAAGTTAGCCTCAGCCTGTAATAAAACCGTTCAGTTCCCACGTCCATATTAGATATTCCCACCTTCCCGAGGCTATCGACATTTTTTACAGTTTTTAGACAAATTGTTTACAATTTTGAGGATGGGGTAACAGTTAATTAGTCCTCAATTACCATTTCCTCGCAATTATCTATTGATGTAAAAAAAGTTGAGCACCGGAAAGGAGAAAATGATGAGAAAAGTTACGTCGGTTTTTTGGATTACTCTAGCCATAGCCTTATTTTCAGTTATTTGGGGGGCTGTTGCACCGGGAAATCTTGAAAGTATTACAGGCTCGATACAGTCGTTTATTTCTGTACACTTCGGCTGGTATTATCTATTAATCGTTACGGGTTTTGTCATTTTTTGTATTTATATGATCTTCAGTCCGTATGGGAAGATTAAACTGGGAAAACCTTCAGATAAGCCGGATTACAACTATGCCACATGGTTTGCAATGTTATTCAGTGCAGGTATGGGAATTGGGCTGGTTTTCTGGGGGGCTGCTGAACCAATTTACTTTTACGCAAAGAATGCTCCAACTGCAGAAACTGGCACACCTGAAGCTCTGAATGAGACTATGCAGTTCGTGTATTTTCACTGGGGAGTTCATGCCTGGGGAATCTATGCAATTGTTGCTTTAGTACTCGCCTACTTTAAATTCCGCCGGGGTTCACCGGCTCTCGTAAGTGCAACTTTAGAGCCGCTTTTTGGAGATAAGATGAAAGGTCCCTGGGGGAAAGCGGTTGACGTGGTTGCTGTGTTTGCAACAATTGTAGGTGTAGCTACCACTTTAGGATTCGGAGCAGCACAAATCAATGGAGGACTTACATTCCTAACGCCTATTAAAGACTCGTTTACTGTACAGCTGATTATTATTGGAATCGTAACTGTCTTGTTTATGATGTCGGCTTACACGGGTCTTAGTAAAGGGATCAAATATCTGAGTAATACTAATATGGTTTTAGCATTACTTCTTTTAGTGATGATGATGGTAATAGGTCCTACCTTGTTCATTATGAATATGTTTACAGATACGATTGGAGCTTATTTGCAGAACTTGCCTTCCATGAGTTTTAGATTAGCTCCGAATAGTGAAGAGAACCGTTCTTGGATTAACAGTTGGACCGTATTCTACTGGGCGTGGTGGATCGCCTGGTCTCCATTTGTCGGTATATTTATTGCCCGTGTGTCCAAAGGGCGTACAATTAGAGAGTTTCTATCCGGTGTCTTGTTAGTGCCTTCCGTGATAGGATTTCTATGGTTCTCCGCCTTTGGTTCTTCGGCCATTAAAGTTCAGCAGGGTGGTGAAACGGACTTATCTGAACTAGTTACGGAACAGACACTCTTTGGTGCTTTCGATAACTATCCTTTAGGGTTGATAATGTCCATTATTGCGATGATTCTAATTGGAACTTTCTTTATTACCTCTGCCGATTCAGCGACGTTCGTATTAGGTATGCAGACTACGAATGGCTCGTTAACGCCGCCGACCATGGTTAAATTCGCCTGGGGGATTATCCAGTCCTCCATGGCAGCTGTGTTATTGTATTCTGGCGGCTTACAAGCCTTGCAAAATGCTCTCATTTCGGCAGCATTTCCATTCTCGTTTATTATGATTCTCATGGTTGTATCACTTTACAAAGCACTGCGTGCTGATAAAGCTGCTATAGAGAAAGAACATAGAGATTCTGAGGAAAAAACCTCTGCATAGAATAGGGGATAAAGGGGCCGGGTCAAATCCGGTCCTTTATTTATGCAAGAAGAATGATTGATTGAAGGCAATTTTTAGGATAAATTAAAAAAGGATCATAAAATCATAGACAAGTACGATAGAATAAGTGACACTTGGAATTGATTGAAAAGGAGTATTGAACATGTGGGAATGGAGAAATATTTACCGTGGTATGCTTATGGGAGCAAGTGATGTTGTCCCGGGCGTGAGCGGTGGTACAATTGCGGTAGTCCTCGGTATCTATGATCGTCTAATTGAAGCGATCAATGGTTTCTTTACAAAGGAATGGAAAAAGCATCTTAAATTCTTACTGCCGTTAGGAATAGGTGTTGTTACGTCTATTCTGCTGTTGGCAAGATTAATAGAGTGGTTATTTGAGCATTACCCTGGTCCCACTCAGTTTTTTTTCCTGGGATTGATTATAGGGGTGCTTCCTTACTTAACACATAAAGCGGATGTGAAGCATAAATTTAAAGCGAACCATTATCTCATTTTACTCATTGGCGCAGTACTCGTGGCTTCAATGGCATTTTTTCAGACGAATGAAACGGAACCTATGCAGAACTTGACGTTTTCCACCTATATTCTTCTGTTCTTTTCGGGCTGGATTGCGAGCAGTGCCATGATCCTGCCAGGGATAAGCGGGTCTTTCATACTGCTGATTATTGGGGTTTACTCTACCGTAGTCGGTGGAGTATCAGATTTGAAATTTGATATTATAGCAGTGGTCGGATTAGGAATTCTATTTGGTATTGTCGTTATGAGTAAGATTGTTAAATTCTTTTTGGAGAATTATACTTCAGGGACCTTTGCCCTAATCATTGGTTTAGTTATTGGGTCAGTATTTGTTATTTTCCCTGGTGTACCGGGAAGCGCAGCATTATGGTTGGTAAGTGCCTTGGCGTTCATTGGAGGTCTTGTGGTTGCATGGCTTCTGGGCCGTGTGGAATATAAATAAGCAAATCATAAGACAAAAGCATTCTTACCGATTATCATATGGATAAGAATCTGTTTAAAAGGAGAATGATAAGCATGGAATCAATTCATACGATAGAGAAATTTAACGAAACAATTGAGAGTGAGCAACCGGTTATTATTAAGTTCCAGGCAGACTGGTGCCCGGACTGCCGTCGAATGGATATGTTTATCGGAGAAGTTTTAGAGGAATATAATCAGTATCGTTGGTACGACGTTAATCGTGATGAAATTTCGGAAGTTGCAGATAAGTATGAGGTTATGGGTATTCCAAGTTTGTTGATTTTTAAACAAGGTGAAAAAATAGCGCATTTGCATAGTGCGGACGCAAAAACCCCTGAAGAAGTAGAAGAGTTTCTGCAGACAAGTCTCTAAAGTAAACGTCCACATGGTCTATTTAGAGTGACCTAGAAAAATGAGACGTAATAAAACACCTTCAAAGTTGTAATACTACACTTGGAGGTGTTTTTCTTATGGGTAAAAAAGTTCACTATCCCGAAGAAGTAAAAAAGAAAGTAGTTCAATTAAAATTAGAAGGGAATCACACGAATCAAGAGTTGATGGACATGTTTGGAATTAAGAATAAGTCCCAGATTAAAACGTGGATGAAATGGTTTAGAAATGGGGAAAACCACCGGTTTGCTCAGCCTATAGGGAAACAATATTCTCACGGGAAAGGGCCGGAAGACGAGGATGAAATGACCCAACTGAAGAAAAAGATTGCCTATTATGATATGAGAGAAGAACTGTTGGAAAAGTACCAGGAAATCGAAAGGAAGTGGTTCCAGAAGTATTCATCCAAATCGTAGAAACATTTAAGCACAAGTATCCTGTGAAAGATATTTGTGAATGCTTTGGTATAGCTAAAGCCACCTATTATCGCTGGCGGGGAAAGTCATGGGGACCGTCGGTCCTGGAGAAGAAGATCATTGAGCTATGTGAAGATCTAAAATTTAGAGTGGGACACCGTATGGTCCGTGACCTCTTACGTAAGGAATACCAAATCAAACTCAATCGAAATACCGTTCAAAAAATCATGCAGAAATACCATATTCAATGTCGCGTAAAACCAAAGAGACAGTGTTATATCGCAGGGGAAAGTAAGATTGTGGTACCGAATTATTTAGAGAGAAACTTTACGTCTACGAGACCTAATGAAAAATGGGTAACAGATATTACCTATCTTCCTTACGGAGAGAAAATGTTATATTTATCAACGATTATGGACTTATACAACAACGAAATCCTCGCGTACACGATCAGTGATAAACAAGATACGTCCTTCGTATTAGATACGTTGAGGAAAGCTTGCGAAGGACGTGACGTCTATGAAGTGATCCTTCATAGCGATCAAGGTTCGCAGTACACGTCCTATGAATTTCAAGAAGAGGCCAAAAAAAGAGGCATTATCACAAGCATGTCCCGACGGGGGAACTGCTTTGATAATGCCGTCATCGAATCCTTCCACTCCACGATAAAATCGGAAGAATTCAGTCCTCTGGACCGAGGAAAAATAGATCATCATACCGTACGCTCAAAAATCGATACGTACATGTATTACTACAATTATTGTCGACCTTTTCAAAAACTAAACTGCCAAACTCCAATTGAATTCAGAGTAATGGCAGCCTAGGTGTTTTATTGAGTCTTATTTTACTGTGGCACTCCAATTCCATGTGGACGTTTTATATAAAGGGGGGAACCTGTATTGTCAAAACGATTGTTATTAGTAGGAGCAGGACATGCTCATCTAGAGGTGATCCGAAGACTGAAAAGCGAAGCATGGGTAAATGTTGAAGTGTGTCTCATTTCTTCCTCGAGGTATCAATATTACTCTGGAATGTTTTCTGGATTCACAGAAGGTCTGTACTCGCTTGAAGATACACGAGTTTCTTTGGAAAAGATTACGAGAGAAGCACGTATTCATTTCATTGAAAAAACCGTTGTCAGTTTGCGACCGAAACAGAAAAAAGTAATTTGCCATGATGGTTCCGTCTATCCGTTTGATGTTGTAAGTTTTGATATTGGCTCCCAAAGTTTACCCAAGGCTTTTGAACATACGGTGGCACGCACCATCAAGCCAAATTATGAATTCATTTCTCAAATTGAAGAAATTCGTAATACCACTCATCCTTTAATTGTAGGGGGAGGAGCTGCGGGAACGGAACTTGCTCTTTCGATCCAAACTTATAAAGAGAAAAACCAAATTCCGGGACAAGTTAAGCTGGTAACTGCTGAGAAGGTCATGAATGGATTTCCGAAAATAGTTTCCACCCGGCTTAAGTCATTACTTATTAAAAAAGGGGTGCAAGTGTGGGAGGACGAAAGTGTAGAGGAGATTCATGATCATTACATTGTAACGAACTCCGGAAATAAGATTCGGCATACTAGTGTCCTTTGGTTGGGCGGAGCTTCAGCCGAGCCTATCTTTAAACGGTCTGGAGTCGAAGTAGATGAGAAAGGATTTGCGCTGGTCAGGGACACCCTGCAGTTTCAAGAGTATGATTATATTTTTGGATCAGGCGACTGCATAACCTTGACTGCGTATCCTGAGCTTCAGAAAAGCGGTGTCTATGCTGTTAAACAAGGCCCTGTGTTATGGAACAATTTGAGCCAATTCTTGTCTGGTCAACCGCTCCAAGAGTATGACCCTCAAAAAAATGCCCTCTATATCTTATCAACAGGAAAACAGCAAGGATTTATGGTCTATGGTCCGCTGAGTCATCACAGCCGGCAGGCTTGGAAGTTAAAAAATAAAATAGACAGAGATTTTATGGCTAAATATAAATAAGCGCCTCCATAAAGGAGACGCTTATTTACTATATTTTCAGCCAGCTTCTCACTTTATTCCGGAATAGAAAAGTCAGAGCAAAGATCAAAGCAAATACAGTCAAGGCGATGAAAATCAATTGGCGGTCTCCACTCGCCAGACTAGTACCAACTAAGCTGTAAGCAAACGTTCCGGGAAGCATTCCAAAAATGGTAGCAATGATAAAGGGTCGCAGCTTTACGCGTGTAACGCCTGCCAAGTAACTTAAGATGTCAAATCCTACAATAGGGATGAGCCTTAAAACGAACACATACAAGAAACCCCGTTCCTTCATTCGGTAATATATCTTTTCAGACCATTTGGATTCTTGGAATTTCAAAACCGAATCTCCAAAGAACCGTCCCATTACGTAACCAGTAATACCAGCCGCAGTAGCTCCTATCACAATATATAACATACCTGGCCATAAACCATACGCAAAAGCAGCAGCTAGAGAGAGAATGGATGTTGGAAACACCACAATCGGACCTATCGCGTATAAACCCATAAATAGAAGCGGTCCATAAAAACCGAAAGAAAGGATGAAGCTGCGAATGCTATCCGCTGTAACATCAAATTGCTGCCGTATAAACCAGGCAATAACAAGAAATGCGATGACAAACAAGAGGGCCCGTGTGAGGCTTTTCCACTTCATAAGGATGAGCCCCCAAATGTCCGGATACTCGATTCTTTAATGTATAGAGTGACTTCTTCACTGGATACATGTTCCTGGAGAGGAAGAGAAACCTTATGATCCAAGCCCTCTAAAAATATATGACCGACCGCCTGACCGTTCTGGAAGGTAATGTGCTGGAGGACCCCATCATAGGAGCGCACGTCTTGTTCATTAAAAGGATCGAGAGAGCATTCCTTTAGTGGAACATAGTGTTGTTCATCAATGATCAAATGACCTCCTAAAAAATCGGCAACAAATGAATTAGCCGGGTGTTTATGAATCACTTCGGCTTTGTCGATTTGCTGGAACGTCCCTTCATGAAAGAGCGCCAGCCGGTCCCCCATAATCATCGCTTCCTCGGTATCGTGAGTTACGAAGACTCCTGTTATGGATTGATCAACTAAAAAGTCTCTCACCCAGTATCTGATCTGATGACGCAGCTTAGGATCAAGACTGCTGAAAGGTTCATCAAATAAAATGATTTCCGGCTCTGTGGCCATAGCCCGGGCTAAAGCCACCCGTTGCTGCTGGCCCCCGGAAATTTCAGATGGGAAGTAATTTTTGAAGCGATCTAACCCAGTTGATTTAAGCAATTCAGAAATTTTGTTGTTATTCTTTTTGCCCGCCAGTTTTGCTCCATAAGCGATATTTTCCTGAACGGTCATATGCGGAAATAACAAAGGCTGTTGAAACACGAGGCTGATATCCCGTCGATTAGCTTTTTGGAAAGTAATCTCTTTCCCATACATATGAATGCTCCCTTGAGATGGAGATTCCAAACCAGCCAGTATGCGCAACAACGTTGTCTTTCCACTTCCTGATGGTCCTACGATGCTGAGAATTTCTCCTTTTTTTAGTTGAAAGGCCAGGCTAGACAGGATGAAATCTTGATTAAATTTTTTACTGAGGTGCTGAACGTCCAGTGTGTGGCTCATCTTGTATTCCTCCAGGGCTTTCTAGAATAGGGAAGAAGGAGAATTAAACCTTCTACAATGATGTACATAGCGAGTGGAATTATAGCAAACCAGACAGCAAAAGCAGCCATCACCGATGTATTAGCTGTATCAAGGAATGGAAAGAAAATCATGGGCAGTGTAACGATCTTGCCACCCCCGATAATAGATGTAATCGCATATTGACTTAGACTGATAACGATTGTTAAAAATGTGACACTGCGGATCGCAGGTTTCATTAAAGGAAGTTCTACAGTGAACAATTGCTGCAGCGGTGCGGCTCCAAGAACGATGGGCTGTTCCAGCATACGATTCCCAAGCTGAGCATACGAATTGTGAAAAATTCGAATGCTGTATGGAATGGTAGGAACCAGGTGGATAAGAATAACGCCGAGGACTGTATCAGCCAGCCCTGCTTGAATCATGAACAAATGAAGGCCCATAGCAACCGCAAGCACAGGAATTAAAACAGGAGACAGAAAGAAGGCTTCCAGAAGCGGTTTTCCTTTAAAGGAAAGTGTCGACAGCGCTTTTCCTGCAGCGATTCCCACTGCTATATTCAGGATAAGAACCCCGGCTCCGACTACAATCGACCAGAGAGTAGCTTCGAGAAGGTTAGCTGCTGACCATAGCACCTGAAAACTTTCCAGTTGAAAATGAAATGTTTCTCCAGACTGGAAACGCCAGGGAGAACTGATACTCTGTAAAAGAAGCAGCAGGACGGGCATTATAAATAATAAGAGAGCTAACATTAAAAAGGTAAGTTTCTTTAGATTCATACAGATCGTCCTCTCATAGCTCGCCAGCGCTTTTTCTGAAGGATAGAGAACCCAGCAGCGGAAAAAGCAAGAATGAGTAGACTCAGACTGACCATCGCCGCAAAAGCCATGGGACGATCTTCCCATCCGCTTCCATAAAACCATTCATAGCTGAGTACAGATATCATCTCTGGAAAGGTCGTTCCCATTAAAGCTGGAACTTCATAGGCAGAAATTGTAAAAGAGAAAACAATCAATGCAGTTTCGATTAATACAGGGAAAATAGCAGGCCACTCGATTGCTGTGAACTGTCTGTACTTACTCCCGCCAAGGGTTTTCACTAGGTCGTAGTATTCTGGTTTAATGGAGCCGTACACCGGCAGGAGCATAAGAATCACAAAAGGAACTTCCTTCCATACATACGTAACGATAATACCAATCCCTTGCGGATCCCTCGTCCATATGGGGAATGCGCTGCTGTTCGGGATCACTCCTGCTTCTACAAGCAATTGCGCAGCAAGCCCGGTTTCCGATAGCAGCAGGATAATCATGTAGCCCCAAACAAAGTGAGGGAACAGCATCGGAAGCCACACGAGAAGACGCGGGACGTGATGTTCCAAGTAGGGATAAAAGGACCGGGTGATTAGGACTCCGATGATTAAGGATATAATCGTTGCGATCAAGGTTGTTCGGATACTGAACCAAATCGAAGAAAGGAAGCGGCTGGATTCCAATAAATTACTGTAATAGTCAAACGTCCATCCGTCTCCTCCCGACAAACTCTGAACAATGGCCGCAAAAAAACCATATAAAGGAAGAATAAGAAATAAAAAGGCCGGGATTAACAGATAGACAGATTTATTGCTGAACAACTTCATTAAACCACTGATCCTTAATCCATTCTACATACCCCGCTTCTGATTCTGGAAGGAAGCTTTCCTCAAGCTTTTCCTGGCTTGGTACGCTCTTCCCTCGTTCTACGGATTCAAATTTTTCGCGCATATTTTCGGATAGCTTATCCAGACTGATGGGAGTATTCTCTCCCCAATAATCCGGCTTTAACTTAGCCAACTGTGCTTCTGGAGAAAGCATGAAATTGATAACGGTTAGAGCTCCTTCAGGTTCAGGGCTGTTAAAGGGAATTGAAAGGAAGTGTGTATTTCCGATAGAACCGGGCTCCATAATAAAGGACCGGGTGGTTTCGGGGAAGACCCCTTCCTCTATAAGTGATTCTGCACGAGCTTCGTTGTACCCCATCGTCATCCATACTTCACCCTGGCTGTATAATCGGTCCAGCTCAGTTAAGGTGTTCGGATAGTGATCACCCTTCCTCCATAGATCGGATTCCATCTCTTCTAAATAACGCCAGGTCTGGTCAGCTGTTGCTGCTATCCTTTCTTCATCTAGAGACTGTTCATAAATAGCAGAAGGGTTCTCAGCTTTCGCGTATAACACATGTCGCAGAAAGGCGTTTCCTGTAAAGTCTTCCGCGTTTGGATAGGTGAATTTACCTGGATTTTGCTCGACCCAGCTTTTCAGCTCTTCAAATGATGAAGGAGGGGTTTCGAGTTTGGACTGGTCGTAATGAAAAACAAACTGTACTTTCCCCCACGGAGCTTCCATTCCATCGGTCGATGCACCGAAGTCCGTCTGAAAAGCAGGATCATCGGTATCGTAATATTCTTGAAAGTTAGGAAGTTCATTTACGAAAGAGCCTGCAAGTAGATCGTTTTCTTTAGCATTTTTAAAATTTTCACCGTTTAGCCAAATGATATCAATGGTCCCTTCCGACTTACCAGCCTGCTTTTCGGTTTGCAGCTTTTGCAGGATTTCACCCGTATCCATAGGAACGCGCTCCAGCTCAATATTATAATTTTCTTTTAGACGAGGTGCGGCCCATTCATCAATGTACTGGTTGATGCCTTCATCGCCGCCCCACATAAACAAGCGAACGGTTGTACCATCTGCAGCACTTTCTATATCTGACCAGGGATTTTCTGTCACTTCAGATAATGCCGTTTCGTTTGATGATGTATTTCCGCATGCGGCTAATAGCGCAGTTAGAATGATACTGAATAGAAGCCATCTTTTTCTCATTGGAATCCCCCTTATCTCCTACACCCTACATTATTTTATAAAAGGTTTCTGTAATCTATCATACAAACAAATCCATCTTAAGGAAACTAAATAACTTATAGATAGCGCATAGGATAGCGGAAGGGAGGGAAAAGAGAGAAGAGAATATGATAAGAGGTGAAATAGAATGCTTTATAAACAGTTTGCAGAACCGGAAGGATGGATTGGTAAAATGACCGGCTGGTTTATGGTTAAGGAAAATGAGAAAAGAAATGAGTGGACGCTTTCTTTCCTGGATATCCAAAAAAATGACAAGGTATTGGAAGTGGGATTTGGTCCAGCTGATGCTCTGAAAAAGATAGCGGAGAAAGAAGGCACTATTTTATACGGAATCGATCCATCGGAATCAATGGTGGAAACAGGGCTTCGCAAGTTGAAAAAGGAGAGGGGACCTGAACAGATATGTATGATGCAGGGGGAGGCTCAAATGTTGGAAGACTTTTATCAGCCCCTTGATAAAATCTATTCCATTAACAACATTTCATTTTGGGAGACGCCTGTAAAGACGTTAAATCATCTGCATTCCTTATTGCGGCCTGGAGGAAGAATAGCCTTAACCCTTTCCCCACACGGCCGTGGTACTAGTGATGAGACGACTGAAGTTATGGGAGGACAGCTTCGCGCACTGCTGGAAGAATCAGGATTTAATCAAATTGAGGTATTTATTAAGCCGACATTCCCCAATGATACCGTCTGCGCCCTTGGATTGAAGAAATAGTACGTTAGGAATAGTTTGTTGCCCAAAAACCTTTAATATAGAAACATTCTCTCCTGCTTATTTTCATTAAGGGGTATGGTAAGCTTTAATTAGAAGGATATGTTGAAGGTTGTGGTTGACTTTTCACAAGAGGCTTATTACGCAATAGGGCCGGATTCTGTAAGACTCAGTTTCGAGATGTTGGGGTAGTCTGTAGGTCCTGCGGGGGACGATTCGCTTTCCGTGGGCATGTGCTGAGCCTCCTCAGTCTTCGACTTCCGGGGTCTCACCGATCATGTTTATCCCACTGGAGTCTTCATCGTCCCCCTCCGGACCTTTGCGATCATGGAGAGCTCGAAATTCTTTCCATAATCGCCTTCCCATGAACGAGCTCCACACTGGTTTTTACGTGTGGGAACCCTGTTATAGAAGCATTTGAGGCAGATGCAGCCTGTCTCCTTTCTCCTAAAGCAGGGTCCGCTCATTAGCTATCGTTCGGGCGGCGAAGGAAACAACGAGACTCCCAGGTTAAAAGCGGAAGCACCTTGGTCAGCGGCGTATGGACTGGACCGAGCTGGCGGAGATAAAGAAAACACGAAGAGCGTAGCGATTCGATGTTGCCTTATCGTACAGAAGTGAGGGAAGTCTCACTAGACGCTAGGTGCTGGAGCTGGATAGCACTCCACGACGTTTAGGCATTAATTTTATTACTCCCTTCTTATGAAGTGTAAGAATGGGAGAAGGGACTAGGGGAGATCCCGCAGGGAGTGAAACGAGCGAGGAAGCTCCTGGTTTTCCGTCCGTTGATGAATGGCTTATGTCTCGAGTGTCTGGGTGATGGAACAAGACGAGTTATTTCCCCACCAGCCTCTTTCACATAGACGGACCCGCTTATCTCGAAAATGAGTCTTACAGAAATGGGAGCTTTACCTTTAAATTAATACGGAAGTTTAACAGAACCAATTAGAAAGGGGACTGATTCGAATGCTTCCATCTTTAAAAAAGGAAGAGAAAGACTACGTGATTGCCAAAGTGCAAGAGTATTTTGAACTTGAAAGAGGCGAGGAGATCGGTGATCTGGCAGCTGATCAGCTTCTACAATTAATGATCGAAGAGCTGGGTCCCTTCTTATATAACAGAGGGATTCAGGATGCACGTCAGATGGTTGAGCAAAAAGTGATGAATTTAGATGAAGATTTGTTGTCCTTAACGAGGCCGGCGGGTCGTCCTAAGCGCTAGCTACATAATGAAACCTCCGTCTTCATCAGGACGGAGGTTTTCTCCTTTGTAAAGTTAAAATACTTTATAGGAAGGGGCAAAATACGAAAAACAAAAACAGGAAAGAAAAGAGAGGAAGTAAAAAAACACAGGAACTTGATATGAGATACAAGTTCCTGTGTTTACACTTACTTTTTTTGAAGTTGAAAAGCTTCAGCTAAAAGTTCGTATGAGCGGAGTCGTTCCTCAAAAGGAGAAACGATCGTATTAATAATAATTTCGTTAACTTGATAGCTCTCTGCCAACTCCTCAATCTCTTGCTTTACTCGTTCAGGAGAACCGACAATCATTCGACTACGATTATCTTGTATTCTTTCCTGCTCAAAAAAAGTATAAGAATGTTGCAGGGCCTCGTCAGGTGTAGGGAAACCAGATCTTCTCGCACCCTGCTCAATCTGTAATAAAGCGAGATCGAGACTGGAAGCTAAATACTCCGCATGTTCATCTGTCTCTGCACATACGACGAAAATCGAGACATTCGCGTCCGGAGCGCTTTGCTGCATGGAAGGGGAAAAGTATTTTTTGTAACGATCCACCACTCTTGTTCCTCCATGGCCATTAATAAAATGGGCAAAAGAATACGAAGCGCCTAGATCTGCAGCCAGCCGGGCGCTTGTCCCACTGGACCCGAGCATCCAGATCGGAGGAGAGGTTTCTCCTTTAGGAGTAGCATATACATTCATGCCTTGGGGATCCTGCCCATGCAAGTATGCCATCAATTCTTCTATTTGAGCCGGGTACCCTTCAATATCAGGAGAGCTGCCCCGGTTTAGAGCTAAGTTTACGTTTGGCATGCCGCCCGGGGCACGTCCTACCCCGAGGTCAATCCTGTTCGGATGTAAGGTTTCCAGCACACGAAAAGATTCTGCAACTTTATAGGCGCTATAATGAGGAAGGAGCACACCGCCTGTCCCTATGCGTATACGTTCGGTACGAGCTGCTAAATGGGCAGCTAAAATAGCGGGTGAGGACCCTGCCAGGCTTTCCGTACTGTGGTGTTCAGCTACCCAGAAACGGTGGTAACCTAATCGGTCTGTCCATTCTGCCAGTTTTGTTGTTTGCTTTAGTGCATCTTGAGAAGTCATCCCGGATAAAATGGGGGATTGATCTAATACACTTAATTTCATCTATAGGTCCACCTTTACTTAAAATTATCATGTATATCGTGCCATGCAGCGATCCAATATGCAACGGATAGGGTCATCATCCATCATTAAAAAGCACCCTTTCCTTCAAGGAATAAGGGTGCTCACCTGATTAAATTAACGAACTAGCAAACCTAGCAATCCATAATTCACAATACTCTCCTGATCTGAATGCCATATTTGTGAAACATTCAACTCCTGAGACTTGAGAGGAGTAAAAAAGGTGGAATTCCTTCTAAACTCGTCTTTTGGCTGATAGGCCACCCACTCGCCAGCTTCCAAGCCTTTTTGTATTTCTACCAGGTTATTTTCTTTAAGCCCTGTTTCTACTTCGTGGCGGTCGATTTTTCCATCTTCATTCATCGTCCACACGTAGGATTTCTTCTCGCTGATGAGGCCATCCTCAAGAGTGGTAACGACCCCGTCAACTTGCTTTGTAATAATCTCTACTTCAGCATGATAACCCGGCAAAATCTTATCATCTACTTCATCCACCGAGACTTCATATGGATACCTGCTGCTTTCGTTGATTTCTACCTCTGCCGGATGATCCTGAATGGTTGAAAGAGATCCATTAAGCTCCATGTTCAGTTCGGGAACGTACATCGTTACCGGCATTTCTGGTTTTACCTCTGGGCGGTGTTCTTCCTTTAAATCTCCTTTAAGGTTCAGATCTGGTGAAGCGAGGGTGATAATGGGTTCGTCCAAATCATTTGAAGTATCCGTGACAGTCCCTGAGAATGGACTGCTCACCGTAATGACCTCTCCATTCTCACGCAGTTGGTTAAGTTGACTTTCCACCATGGCAGCCATGGCTTCTTTTTGAGCCAGGGCAGTTTCTTGCTCGGCAATTTTTTCTTTTTTTAGAAACTCTGTTTCTGCATAGGACGTTTCCATGTCTCTATTACTAGTTTCTCCATTGGCGGGACTGTCTGGGGTGAGGCTCCCAAAATTTGTATTATTTTCCGTGTTCGGGTCGTTCTGTTCTGGTTCGCCCAACTCATTTTCAGGCTCAGGTACAGTGTAGCCCTCTATCTCTTGTATGTAATTTTCGAGAGCCGCTATTTCCTGTTCTAAACGGGTTTGTTTATTCTCAAGCTGCGCTTCCTTACCGGCATAGTCTTCTACTTCATAAGAATAAAGGTCATCGCCTTCCTCAACGGTCTGCCCTTCTTTTGCAACGAATTCATGAAAAGCGCCGGAATCCTGGTTGAAGTAAACAGGAGTGGTTTTAGCAGATGCAAAAACCCCTTCAGAAGACAGGGTGTTCTGCAAGTCCGATGTAGTCGACTCAGACCATTCCTTAATATAGGACTTGCGTTCCACATGGCCCTCCTCGTCAAAGTAAATAAGCAGAGCATTGGCTGCTATGAATGCAATTATTAAGAAACCTAGAATTCTTTTACTATATCTTTTATTTTTCATATACGTTCACACCTTCTGCTTTCTTACCTGAGTAAATAGTGTAAAAACAGGTCATAGTTGGATAGAGCTGCTGTTCCGGTCCACAAAAGCAAGTGCCAAAAGACCACACCTGTCCATATCCACCTTTTTTTTGTAGGGGAGATGCTCGAGATGCAAGTCACCTGGTACCAAATGATAAACAATTGAAAAATGGAAATAGAGCCAAGTAAATAAATAATCCAATCTATATTGGTTATGTAAGAAGTGATAATTCCAAATGAAAAAGGTGAAACATACCAGTCAAGTCCGAAATAAACCATTAGCGGAATCCATAGTACACGCTCAAGAAGCATGATCAAAAGGACATTCATTTGGATAATCAAAAGCTTCTTATAAGAAACATGATTAAACAACCAGAAAAAGAAAGAAGAAATAAATAAGATGAATACATACAACAGAATTCCAAATGCTACACGACCGATTAAGAACCAGGCTTTTCGGAATTCATATTCCACTCTGTTTAAGGTGGTCATCTCATCTGATAGAGGATCAGTCCCAAGACCCATCCAGGATGTCCAAACATAGGTCAAAATGGTTAAACCTAGTAATAAGAATAATAGTTTCCAAACGTTTTTAATTCGTTCCGCTTCCCTCAATTTGAATAAATGATCTTCGCGGCGAATAAACAGTTTCATTAAGTTTACTGAATAAGTCATTCGGTCCATCCTTTATCTTTTTTTGTCTATTCTGTATTTATTTTAACTGAATTTGTCACACCTTGCTATATGATAATTGGAATCATTGGAAAAAATAACAATTTACTATTTCTCTTAATCTAAAGGAAGGCTTGATTATGATTATGATTTTAGTAGAAGTTATTGTTTAATTTTTCATAAGCGGACTATTAAATTATCGGAACGTAAGCTGGAAGCATTCATTTTGAAATAGAGATTTACGGTGAAAGTTCTTCGTGGGACGATTCGCTTTAGCCCTGCAGCATCCAACGTCGAACGACCCATATTAAACTCAGTGTTAGTATGCAATCGGGAGCTAGTATGATAAATCCGTTGGGAAATGATTAGAATTTTAATAAAAGCCCTGAGTAAACTTCCATATTGATTTTAAGTTAAAGCTCCCATTTGTTGAAGACTTGATTACGAGATATTTGTTGAGTGGAAGGTCCTCCGGGGGACGATTTCGCTTTCCGCGGGCATGTGCTGAGTCTCCTCAGGCTTCGCCTTCCGGGGTCTCACCGATCATGTTCATCCCGCAGGAGTCTTCACCGTCCCCCTACGGACCTGGCCAAATTAGAAACTCGAAACCATTTAAGACATCGACTGGTTAATGAGAAAAAAGCATGTGATCATGAGGCTATTTTCATGTTATAACGATGTGAGATAGCCTGTCATAAAAGCATTTAGAACCGATTAAAAAGGAGAAGATTCTCTCTTATAAAAGCGTCCGTTATTCTCACTCGGCTGGGTTGGAGGGGAAATGACGAGACTCCCATGGGAGAAGGGACTAGGTGAGATCCCGCAGGGAGTGAAACGAGCGAGGAAGCTCACCGTTCCCCCATAGGAAAGCGAGTTATTTCCCCACCAGCCCTTCTCCACATATCGTAACGGCCCGAATTATCTCGAAACTGAGTCTTACAGTAACCGGCTCTTTTGCGTAATAAGCCTCTAATGAAAAATCAAAAATAAACATTAATAGAGCCTTAATAAAAAACACGACGTCCAAGGACGTCGTGCTTTCATTTACAAGGATGTCGGGGCCGTTTCATAAGGAGGCGTCTCATTCTTTGATTTAAAGAACAAATCCCTATCCTTGTATAGAAAGATAATAGAAAGCAGAAAAGCCATAAGATCAGCTAATGGAAAGGCAAGCCATACACCGGAAACACCAAAGAAATACGGAAGAATTAAGACGAGCGGGATTAAGAATAAAACCTGGCGGGCCATGGACAAAATCATCGCAGGTTTCGCCATCCCAAGCGCCTGATAAAGACCGCCGCTGACGACTTGAACACCAATTAGCATAGCGAGGGCGAACATAATTCGTATCGCATAAGCCCCGGTTTCAATCGTAGAGGTATCTCCTGTAAAGATATGCATGAGTCCTTCTGGGAAGATCATCATAATGGCAAAGATCCCAAACGATATGATGGTCACAATTTTCATGCCGAGCAGAATGGTCTCTTTTAATCGATCATAGTTGTTAGCACCGTAATTATATCCAATAATAGGCTGCATGCCCTGCAGGACACCAATCATCGGCATAATCGTAAACATGGCAAGCTTCTGGACGATGCCGAACACACCTACCTCAAATTCCCCTCCAAATTTAATAAGCATAAAGTTGATGGCAATCATCATTCCGCTCCCAGATACCTGACGAATGAAAGCGGGCATTCCGATGGTGATAACTTCTTTAAGTACTTTCAGGTGAGGACGTAAAAAAGGGACCTTAATCTTTAAAGATGATTTACCGCTAAGGAAATAGTAAAGTACAACCACACTTACCGTCCCCTGTGAGATTACAGTAGCGACCGAAGCCCCTTTAACACCCATGTCCAGTCCGAAAATAAAGATAGGATCAAGAATGATATTTAACACAGCAGGTATGATCATGGTGATCATGGCAAAGCGTGAATTACCTTCGGATCTTATAATGTTATTGGTTGTAAAAGCAAAGGAAAAGAATAATGTGCCCAGCAGAATGGGAAACAGGTAATCCTTTGCGTATGGCAGAATGTTTTCTGTAGCTCCAAAAAGTTTTAGCAGCGGTTCCATAATAGTGAAAGCACTAATAAAACCAAACACGCTGATAATGAGTATGGTAAATAACACATTTCCAAATACTTGGTTAGCTTCTTCAGGCTTGCTCTCCCCGAGTCTTCTTGAAATAACGGAGGCTCCCCCGATTCCTACAGCGGCTGCAACTGCCATCATAATCATCATGACCGGAAAACCAATACTCACGCCAGATACCCCAAGGATACCGACTCCTCTTGCAATGAACAGGGTATCGACAACATTGTATAAAGCCATAACAAACATGCCGATCATAGCGGGGATGGACAAGTCAGCAAGGAGCTTTGGTATTGGCTGTGTACCTAAACGCTGACTCTGTTCTTTCATTGTTGGTCACTCCTTTCTACAGAGGGCTTCATATTCTTCTGGACTTTTTTAAGCCACGTAACCATGATTTTCTGTTCTTCCTCAGAAAGCCCCTCTGTTGCCTGAATCTCAATCTTTCGAATAATTTCCTGAATAGTGCTATGCAGTTCGCGTCCTTGGTTCGTTAAAGTGATTAAATTAGAGCGTTTGTCATTCGGACTTGTTTGTTTCTCAATTCTTCCGTGTTTAAGTAAGGATTCAATGACTCCATTCATGGAGGAAGCTTTAATGTATAGTTTCTTTTGTAAAGCAGTTTGTGATTGTTGACCGCAAGTGGCCAGGAAATAGATCACTCTCGCTTGAGAATGAGTAAGGTCGTACTCGCCGAGCTTTTCATTATAAACATTTTGCATAAAGTGCGAGACCATATGGATGTTGTATCCTAGAGAGTCGCTGAAGTCTTGTTTCATTTATTTAGCCCCCTAATGAATAATAGTATAATTGAATGTAATTTTGAAGTAAATATATTTGATTGAGGCTGCTTAAATGATTACGAATATATGTGGGTGATTCAATAAAAAAGCAAGTTATTAAACTATTTTATGCAGACTTATCAGGAATAGGTGGTGTGAAATTTTTTTTATAACCCAAGCAATTATATTTAGTAAGCTAAATGTTTTTAGAAGCAATGTTTATGGAAATAGGGAAGGGGGGTAATGGATTTTATAAAGGAGGAACTGCGATGGATACTTTAACGATTATTTCAATTATAGCGCTCGCAATCGGGCTGGTTTCTTCACTGGTCATTATTGTGGATGTGACACGTTACCCGCAGCAGATGGCCATCATGAATGTAGTCTGGCCAATCAATGGGTGGTTTCTTGGTCCGATAGCTATTTGGACTTATTTTAAATGGGGGCGTATCAAAGCAAAAGATATAGTTCGGGAAGACAACCGCGGCAGTGGAGCTCAAGTATTTACATCCACCAGTCACTGCTCAGCAGGCTGTACCTTGGGTGATGCGGTCGGAGTTCCATTTGTAGCTCTAACGGGCATAGCGATAGCGGGGTCGGTATTATTCGCTCATTATATTGTAGAATTCATTCTTGCTTATATCTTCGGTATTATATTTCAATTTTTCGCTATTTATCCTATGAACAAAAAAGCTGGAGCTACAAGCGCTATAAAAGAGGCGATAAAGGCGGATACACTTTCTTTGCTCGCTTTTGAAATCGGAATGTTCGGATGGATGGCTATTGTTCATTTTGTATTATTCACAGAGCCTCCTAAACCTACCGACGTAAGTTATTGGTTTATGATGCAGATTGCTATGATTCTTGGATTCCTTACAAGCTATCCAGCTAATCGATGGCTTGTGAAGAAAGGAATTAAAGAGGCCATGTAGGATTGTAATAAAATTGCAGCCGCAAATTACACATTCAAAAGGGAGGCGCAGCACTACTCCTCCTCAGACTGTCGAGAAAGACTCGACAGTCTTTTTATTTTTTATATGAACCCTTTAAGAAAGTTTCAAGGTGGTAAAAGTTATGATCTGGCTCAGTTTAAAGGGACCAGGAAGGGTTGAGACGTTAATAGACTGCCGGTAAACGAGACACTTCCTGACATGGAACTTGTTCGCTTTCTCACTGCAAGTCAAATAGTAAAGAACAGGAGCTATGAAGCAGCTGATCAGCAGGCAGAATAGCTTATACAAAACAAACTGGGGAGCTGTACCCAGCTGGGGAGGTAGAGTAGTACTCCTGCTATTCCTGTAGTAAAATCAAGGAAGAGGGGTTAGTTTAGTTGAGGGGGAGAAGGGTGTGAAAATTTCGCTAAGCCATAAGAAGTCTCTGTACTTCAGTTGCGGTTTTATTATCCTCATTTTATCTTCAAACTTCCTGGTGCAGAAAGTAGAAATAACGGGACGAGTGAATGCCTTGCTTGTATGGGGAACAATTGTTGACGTGATGGTAGTCATTCCTGGAGTTGTATTTCTTTTTATTTTGAGAAGAAAGCCGACAGTATCTATTTTAGCACCTATCTTGTGTCCTTGAACTATTCAGTGATTGCGGTGGAGGTTGCATTGGTGGGGATAGAACTTACCATCTTTTTTCTTTTCTTAAAGACTTTCCCCAAATGGAAAAGAAGCTTCAAAGACGCTCAGGTGAATCACCCGTTTGTTTTAGGGAGGATGTTTGAAGCGAACCGTATCACTTTCGCCCCCTATAAACACCGTGTTCATTTTCAACGACTCAGCGGATTTCTTGCCACAGATGTATCGGCGGTCCGCTATGCATTATTTCCTCATCTGGATCGTTATCCTCCAAAAGAATGTACCTTCAGTTACCATAAGAACAGTGAATACTTTGGGGTTTTCCTTATGCTTATTCATGCTATGGTTATTGAAATTATTGCGGTCCATGTCCTGCTCATGCAATTCAGTCATACAGCAGCCTGGATTGCCACTATTCTCGATGTATATGCTTTACTTTTTTTAATCGGGGATTATCAGGCTATTAGAAAAGCTCCTCTCCATGTAGGGAACCGCTCTCTGTATCTGCAAAAGGGGCTTCGTTTCCAAATTTCCATTCCATTTGAAATAATAAAACAAATGAGACCCTGCGCAGCCTCAATATGTTCTTGAATTATCGCAGCCATTGGAAGCTCATTTATACTTGGGGTTGAAGCGGAAAATTAACCGAATGTACATAACGGTCGATGAACCGCATGCTTTTGTGAAAGAATTGGAGAAACATGGCGTGGTTTTAAATGTGATAAATTAGTAAATCATACCTGTAGGGTTTATAGAAAGGGAGGTTCTCATTTATGGCACGATATGAAACCGGATTATTTATATACAATGGAAATGAAGATAGCAATGTACTCGAAACAAACCTTTCACAAACGATACCGATTTTGACTCAGGAAGTGAAGGAGCTAAAAGTACTCCAGACGGATTCGCTTGATGAGTTCAAGGAAGCCTGCAGAAACTATGGACCGGAAGTGGACGTCCTCTTTATTCTGGGAGGCGATGGAACTGTTCATGAAGGAATTAACAGCATGGCTGACCTGGAAAGACGTCCTGTGATAGGAGTTCTCCCTGGAGGGACGTGTAATGATTTCAGTCGTGTGCTGGATACTCCCCAGAATATGCAGCAAGCGGCACGTGCAATTATTAAAGGGGAAGAACTGACGTTAGATGCCGGAAAGACCAATAATTATTACTTTATTAATTTCTGGGGAATTGGATTAGTCACTCAGGCCTCGTTTAACATTGATGAAGATAGTAAAAACCGTTTCGGCGTACTGAGCTATTTCATGAGTGCCTTAAAAACGATGAATGAGGCTACTCCTTTCGAATTTACGGTGACGGTGGATGGAGAAAAATTAGATGGAGAAGCCATCATGATTCTCGTGATGAACGGACAATTCATCGGAACTCGCCGTGTTCCTGTCCCTTCCATTGACTTACAGGACGGTCTTCTTGATGTTCTCGTAGTTAAAAATTCCAATTTGAAATTATTTAAAGAACTGATGACAATGAAACGTCCATGGGCGAATGAGGAGCGTTTTCAAGAACTGCATCACCTTCAGGGTAAACAGGTGAAAATAGAAGTCGATTCTTCGCAGGAAGTCGATATGGACGGCGAAATTAAAGGAGAGACCCCGGCTGAACTGGAAGTGCTTCCTGATCACTTTACATTCTTGAGCGGCGGTCCAAATGCTCTGCATGCCTTTTCTGAAAAATAAGCAAAACAACTACAAAAGCCTCGGCTGCTCCACTAAGGAGAAGGCCGGGGCTTGTTATTTCTCACATACAGCGAGACCAAGAGGGTAATAAACATCCTCTCTGGGCGGCTCAATTAGCACACCATTCTGATAGAAAAACTCCTGCTTAGCATAATTGGTAAATAAATCTCTGAATTCCTGAGGAGTAATCTGATGGACATGAAAAGGGGAACCGCATTCTTTCCCGCGGCCTTTGCCAAAAGGGGTGGAGATGATGAGTTTTCCACCTGGATTGAGTAATTGGTAATAGTTATGCAAAAGTTTTTCTTCTTCTTTAATATGTTCATACGTTTCAAAGCTTACAATCACATCGAACGTTCCCAGGTGAGAGGATAAATGAGGGTCGATGGCATCGTGTATTTCAAAGCTGGATTTTGGATGATAATAGGTCCCTTTCGCGTAACGGATAATTTCCTCGTCGATATCGACTCCTATCACTTCATCAATGACATGTTTGCATTGCTTAGCAATCATATGGGTTCCATATCCCGCGCCGCACGATAAATCTAAAACTCGACCTTGCATGTAAGATAATGAAAACTGGTATCTTGCTGCATGTTCGAGCAGAAGATTATTCGTAGGGTCTGAGTATTCGGGAATGACACGTTCTCCTGTATTCTTAACCACATTTTGTCACCGCTTTCTATGCGTCTAACCCCTTTCATTATGCCATATTTTTAGAAATTCACAAAAAAGGGTATAGATAAATATAAAATTCATGATGGTTTGACATGCTGATTTTGTTAAACTTATACTATCTTTATCTATAGAAAAGGACGAAAGGGCGAAGGTTTATGAGCGAACAAGAGTCATACTACAAGAAAAAACAAGATCCCTCGTTGAAATTATTTGTCGTTTTAACGAAGGCACAGCGATCCGTAGCTGACCTGGTCAGAGATGATATCCAGCGTTATGGATTAAACCCGACAGAATTTGGGGTATTGGAACTGCTGTATCATGAAGGAGAACAGCCACTACAGAAAATTGGTGAGAAGATCCTTTTAGCCAGTGGCAGTATTACGTATGTCGTAGACAAGCTGGAAAAGAAGGAATATTTAGAACGGATTCCATGCCCGAACGACCGGCGGATTACGTTTGCTTCTATTACAGAAAAAGGCAGGGAGTTTTTGAACGACATCTTCCCGGATCATTGGAAGCAAATAGAACGGATTACCGGAGGATTAACGGACGAAGAAAAAGTACAAGCGATTGAACTGTTGAAAAAGCTTGGTAAAAACACAGAAGGAAATCAGGACTAGAGGATTTTCTGAAAATAGTTTATACTATAACTTAATTCTAAAGGCAAAGGAGGGTATGACGATGTTACAAATGCATGTGCTTGACTATCAATTAAACTATGTCCGCCGTGCAATTATTCACAATTCAGCTGTCGAATGGACACGTGTGTCCATTTTTACAGGTGAATAGTGAATAACATGTAACGTCTCATATCTGATTATACCAATGCGCAATGAAGTCAGAGGGTACGGGACCTCTGGCTTTTTTTGTCTTTAGGAGGAAAATAAAATGCTTATTACATTGAAAGATATATATAAAATTGTCGGCGGCAGAGTACTGTTCGAATGCCTTAACTTTGAATTGAATGAAGGGCAGAGAGTTGGGCTTGTCGGTCGGAACGGGAGTGGTAAATCCACTTTATTCCGCTTAATTACTAAAGAGGAATCCATCGACGGCGGGGATGTTTTCATCCGAAAACACTTGACTATTGGCTATTTAAAGCAAATTCCTGAAGAGTGGGAATCATCAGGTAGAGCTTACTTGGAAGCGGCTTTTGGAGAATTGCTGCAAATGAAGAATGATATGCAGAAGCTGGAAGAAAAGATGCTGGATCCTGAACAGATGGAACGATCCCTTAGGGAATACGGAGAAATTCAAGAACGATTTACTCAGGCAGGCGGTTATGAAATCGAATCATCCATCAGCCAAGTGGCTAATGGTCTGAAAGTTAAAGATCTCCTGGACCAGCCTTTCTCTCAGTTGAGCGGCGGTGAGAAAACAAAGCTTGGATTGGCTCGAATCCTACTGGAAAAGCCAGATGTGTTACTGCTGGACGAACCAACGAACCACTTGGATTTACAGGCCATCGAATGGCTTGAGGAATACTTGCAGCAGTATGACGGTTCTGTGTGCATGATTTCCCATGACCGTTCTTTTCTTAATCACACGGTTACCGATATTATGGATTTAGAATCTGGAGACATTCAAACTTATAAAGGAAACTATACCTCTTTTGAGAAGCAAAAAGAAGAGAAGCTGCTGGCAGAATTTCACCAGTATCAGGAACAGCAGAAAAAAATTAAAAAAATGAAAGAAGCGATCCGCCGCCTTAGACAATGGGCTAATGAAGCTAATCCAACAAACCCTAAATTATTTAAAAAGGCAAAGAGTATGGAGAAAGCCCTGGAGCGGATGGAAAAAATGGATAAACCGGTGGTTGATCCCAAAAAGATGAACCTTGCTCTCCAGGCAGAGGGAAGAACCGGTAAGGATATACTTGTCGCTGAAGGCGTCAAAAAAACTTATGGGGCTCGGACGATTTTGAATGGTGTTCATCTTCATTTAAGAAATCAGGATCGATTAGCTCTGGTGGGAGCGAATGGAAGCGGGAAGTCCACTTTACTGCGCTTATTACTCGGACAGGAAGAACCTGAAGAAGGATCAATCAAAACAGGACCGTCGATCAGGATAGGATACTTGCCTCAAAACCCATTAATGGGAGCGGATCGTGATCAGCGGATGATTGATTATTTTCGAAATTCGATCAGAGTGACGGAGGGAGAAGCTCGTCACATGCTTGCCGCTTTTATGTTCTACGGGTATGATGTTTTTCAAAAAATCCGTCATTTAAGCGGCGGAGAACAAATGCGGCTGAAGCTTGCGGTATTTATGCATAAAGGTATTAATGTATTGATATTGGATGAGCCAACCAACCATTTGGATATCGAGTCTCAGGAAGTACTTGAAGAGGCACTTAAAAAATTCGAAGGTACCGTACTAGGAGTGTCTCATGACCGGTATTTCTTAAATCAATGCTTTTCAGATACAGCTTATCTTTCAGGCGGGAAAATCTATAGATATATAGGTTCGTATGATGAAACCAGGAAGCACTGGATGGAACTGCTGGCTCAGCAGCAGATGAAATATGTTAGAAAAGAATCTTCTTCAAAGGCAGAGAAGCCAAGAAACCACCCACCTGACACCAAACAGAATTTTTCAGTCGAAGAGTCCATAGCAGATTTAGAGAAAGAAGTAACACGGCTTGAAAGTCAAATGGCAGAAGAGAGTAATGTAGAGGAATTAATGAATCTTCAGGTGGAAAAGGATCAGTTGAATGAAAAGATTGAGGAGCTTTATGAACAGTGGATGGAAGAATAAAGCATAGGTCCAAGATGGCTCGTAAGAAAGTCGGGATATGGAATAAAAAGGCCTTGAGCGCAGACGCTCGAGGCTTTTTTACAGCTTGAAAATGGGGATGATTCTTTAAAGCAGGGACGTGTGTTTTCGCTGGTCGTGTTTATGACGGCCGTAATAATCGATAAGTGTCTGCACATAAGACGTTAAGTCTGGGCAGGTAATGGAAGAACCCTGTAAGTCATTCTGAGCTTCAGTCGAGTCATATTCACTTTGGGTAAGGAAATAGTCCATCGCTTCTTTCTGAATGCCAAGTTTCTTTCTAATTGAACGAATCTGTAACCCTTGGTTGGCCACCGTTCCTGGAAGATTAAGCTTAGGACGGCGATTAAGATAGATATCGGAAAATAATTGGTAAATTTCTCGAGCTGTGTAAGGATCGGGGTCCGTTAAATGATACGTTTTTCCTTCGCTTTTCTGAATATGCACCAAATAAATACTGGCTTTAATTACATAATCCTGAGGTACTAAATTAACCTTTGCCTCTCCCTTTCCAAATTGAGGGATGACCGGCAGTGTACGGAAACGATCCAGCATGTTTAATACAAAGTAGGGTCCGTCGAATTTAAGTGTTTCTCCCGTTCTTGAATGCCCCACGACAATCCCTGGCCGGATGATGGTTATAGGGAGATGCTCTTTTTCTGATGCGACGAGCTTTTCAGCTTCATATTTTGTATATTCATAATGATTCTTGAAACCTTCTTGATGAGTAAGTTCGTCTTCATATATTTTTCCTTCCCGTTTTCCTGAGACATAGGCTGAACTAAAATAAAGATACCTTTGTAACTTTAGGAAGCTGCGAAGCCACTGGTTTACCTCCCGTGTTCCCTGTACATTCACACGCCATGCTTTTGTAAGAGAAACAGCCAAATCATAGAGTGCAGCTAGATGGAAGAAGTGAGTGGTCTCCCTTTCAAGTTTTGCACGTAAAGAAGGATCAAGTCCCAATTCTGGCTTCGTAATATCTCCTGATACAAGCTCGATTTTCTGCCTGTCTACGTAAATTTCCTTCGCTAATTCTGCCACCCTTTGTTCAGCTAATCCTTCCATTTCAGGTAAGTGGATTAAGTAAATTTTGTCTACTGGATACCCTTCGAAAAACAGCTCTTCTACGATGTTGGATGCCAGGTACCCTGGAAACCCTGTACACACATAGGTGTTCGCCAAATCAATCATCTCCTATTAAGTGGTTATTTTATCCATTCGTCAGCTGAGTCAGGTTTTCCTTCTTCAACGCCTGTTATCGTTTATCGAAAAAAGATGTGGGAATCTTTAAGACTAGATGCGCTGTGACGCCTGTACACTTATTCACCGTAATTTGAGCTAAACAAAAGAGTTTTGATTTCGTCAGCATGTTCGTCCAATTTGAAGAGATGCTGGCTTATTAGTAACCATTAAAGGGGGGAGTATGTTCTCCCCTTTACATATTTATAGGTACATTCTATCATAATAGGTGGTTTTGAAACTGTAATAAAAGGGTAACCGAAAAGTAATAAAGAGAGACGCAAAGGTAATGAGGAGGGACAGCTATGAGTGACCAGGAAGTTGTGGTGTACACGAGCAGGAACTGTGCAAAATGCGATCAGGTGGTAGCCAAACTCTCAGAATGGGAAATTGATTATGAAGAGCGCAATGTATCCACTAACCGTGATCACTTTAAAGAACTTCAAAATATGAAGATATATGGAACGCCAGCAACATTTGTAAATCAGGAGAAAATCTTGGGCTTTCAAGAAAGAAAGTTAAAACGAGCGCTGGGAATCCAGTCCACTGAACGTTTTGTAGATTCTGATATGATGAATTATTCATAATTCTGCAAGTGATTCTCATGGATCACTTGCTTTTTTTTACACTTTTTCAGCTTTCCAACATAGGCTGAAGTAAACACGTCAAGAAGGTGGAACATCCATGTATCCCTATTATCAACAATGGTATGACTGGTCCCGTCAATCGACTGTTTATCCTTATGATCCTGCTTTTTATCAGGGTGCATACCAAAACCAGGGGAATATAAACGGCTGGTATAATAATGGTTATAACCAAAATGCGTATGTACCTCAAAATCCTTTTCCGTATAGTTACGGCTACACAGGATATACTGAAAATGGAAATCCTGAAACACCTTCCTTCCAAGCAGGGGCGATTCCAAAGGGCGTTATGAATTATTTTCAAAATGAGGATGGGCAGCTGGATTTTGATAAAATGATGTCGACCACGGGTCAGGTAGTGAAAACGGTTCAGCAGGTTTCGCCGATCGTCAAAGGCATCGGCACGTTTGTAAAAGGCTTCAAATAAACGCGCTCCTCTTTGCGGGCGCGTGTTTTTTCTTATGGATCAAGTCGTGTGATATAATATTTCGCATAGCGAAATAATAGTGGAGGCGCGGATAATGAGCATTGGTTGTTTATGTATTCATGGCTATACGGGAAGTCCTGAGGAAGTTCAGCCCCTTGCAGATTTTTTAAGTGGACGAACTACCTGGGAGATTTCCAACCCAACTTTGCCCGGTCATGGGGAAGAATTGGATCTCCAGGGGCATTACTACCAGGAATGGATTGCCACAGCGGAGCTTGCATTATTAGACTTGTTGGAGAGAAACGATACCATTGTCATAATCGGGTTCTCTATGGGAGGGATGATTGCTGCTTATTTAACGGCTAAGTATAGAATTAACCGTCTTGTATTACTCTCGGCTGCAGGGAAATATGTGAGCCTGCCGCAAATGTACAAAGACATTTATGAAATGTTTGCAGATGCCTGGAAGGGGGCGCTGGCTTCCAATGAACTATTCACAAGATACCAGAGAAAATTACAGCAAACCTATTTGTTCTCCACATTCGAATTTATGAAATGCGTGCAGTTCACCAGACCTTACTTAAAGCAGGTGAGATGTCCAGTGCTGATCATTCAGGGTGAACTGGATGGAATGGTACCGAAGAAAACGGCGGAATTCCTCGATGAAGAAATTCCAGCTGAAGAAAAAGAGCTGGTCTTCCTTAAAAATTCCAAGCATTTAATCTGTCATGGAGATGATAAGGACGAGCTCTTCGATACGGTATTAGAATTTTTGGACTGATTTTAGAGAAAGGGTGCAGTTAAATGACGAAACACAAAAATACAAAAGCACCCCTTCAAACTTCATTTTATTATGGGTGGATCATCGTTGCGGTTGCGGGGCTTAGCGTGTTCTTCTCAGGGCCGGGTCAAACCTATTCGGTTTCTATTTTCATAGATTACTATATTGAGGACTTTGGTTATTCACGCTCCCTCGTTTCAGGTATATACTCAGGTGCAACCTTGTGTGCCGGGTTTGCCTTATTCATGATGGGGAGGCTGGTCGATCGATTTGGTCAGCGAACGATGATGGTTGTGGTAGGAATTTTCTTATCCATGGCGTTGTTTTGGAACGCCTTCTTGTTAGGTCCGATCATGATGTTTTTCGGCTTTTTTATGATTCGTTTATTTGGTCAGGGTTCGATGACTTTAATTCCCAACACCCTGGTTCCTCAATGGTTTATTCGAAAGAGAGGCCGCGCGCTGAGTGTGATGGCGATTGGCGGATTCGCGAGCTCAGCCTTAATGCCGCCTTTAAATACATGGATGATTGAAACAGCAGGGTGGAGAGCAGCCTGGGGAATATGGGGCGCCCTATTATTGATTGTATTTGTGCCCGTGGCATTCTTTTTTGTCCGCAACCAGCCTAAATTGGTTGGAGAAGTACCGGATGGAAATCCAAAGCCTGTTAAAGACGGTGACGATCCGAATCCCAATATAGAAGTTAATGAAAAAAGCTGGACCTTAAAAGAAGCTATGGCTACGAAAGCTTTCTGGTTTATACTTTTTTGTGTAATCGTACCGGCTCTTGTCAATACAGCTATTACCTTTCATATTGTATCCATTATGGGCTTAAGAGGCCTTGATACGGGAGTCGCTGCGATGGTGTTGACTTTAATGGCGATTATCGGCTTCCCTGTTACATTCCTGACGGGATACTTAGTGGACCGATTCCAAGTACATTACATATTGGCTATCACTTTCTTTGGTCATATTTTTACTTTACTGCTTCTGTTATTTACAGATACTTGGTGGCTCGCTGTAGCTTTTGGTGTATTGTGGGGATTTGTGAATGGATTTGAACGAATCGTTCTGAGCATTGTTTGGCCGAACTATTTTGGCCGTGAACATTTGGGAAGCATTAAAGGACTCGCACAGACTGTCATGGTTATCGGATCTGCTTTAGGTCCGCTTCCGTTTGGCATTTTTTATGATTGGCTTGGAGGTTACCAGGAAGTCATTCTGTTAACGATTGCGTTCCCAGTAACAGCCGGAATTTTGGCTTTGAGTTCTCCGCAGCCTAAATATGAAGACTATCACGGCTGATTGACAGAACCCAGTTCCGGTTGAAAAACCGGAACTGGGATTTTTTATTGCCGTCTTGGAATGACTTTTGCATGGTCTAAAGAAGACGTGGTGTTAAGAAGAGTCTGTTAAGTTGACTTTTACAAGAGATTTATTAAAGTATAGGGCCGTATAGTTGAAGACTCAGTTTCGAGATATTTTATGAGAAGAAAGGTCCTGTGGGGGATGATTCGCTTTCCGCGGGCATGTGCTGAGCCTCCTCAGTCTTTGACTTTCCGGGGTCTCATCGATCATGTTCATCCCGCAGGAGTCTTCATCATCCCCCTCCGGACCTGCCCAAATCAGAAGCTCGAAACCACTTTAAATCGTAAGGAATTAGACCAGGTGGTTCTGTACCTATTTTCAGGGTATAACGATGCACAATAGCCTGTTATAAAAGCATTTCATACAGATTAAGGAGAAAAACTTTCCTCTTCTGGAAGGGTCCGTTCGCAACATTATAGTGGGGTTGGTGGGGAAATGGCGAGACTCCCATGGGAGAAGGGACTAGGTGAGATCCCGCAGGGAGTGAAACGAGCGAGGAAGCTCACCGTTCCCCCATAGGAAAGCGAGTTATTTCCCCACCAACCCTTATCCATCTTACGTAACGGACATAACTATCTCGAAATCAAATCTTACACAAACGGGAGCATAACTGTGAGTTCAACTTAGAGATTTGATAGAGTCTTTAAGGAAGAGTGCAAATTCTGCTGCAAAGGTTTCACATCTTGATAAATCCTCATCACTCTCAGGATAATGTTCAATTTTAAGAGAAGTAGATGCAATTACCGCCCCTGATTCCTGACATGCACTCTCCAGCTGGTTAACAGCTTCGCAGAAATGAGGATAAATGGAGTCGCCTGAACCAAAAACAGCTATAGGGAACCCGGTTAGGTCCGTTTCTGTTACATCTTCATAAAATTCTTCCACCTCGTAGGGAAGGTCCCCGTCGTTCCAAGTGTAGGAACCAAGTAATACTCCGGAATAATTCTTAAACTCATGAGGGTCTATCTCGTCAATTTCATCTAGTGTTACGTGAAAACCACAGTTTTCCAGATGAGCTTTGAGCACGTCCGCTATTTCTTCTGTATTCCCAGACATACTTGCAAATCCTATCATGATAGAATTCATAGAGAACCAGCCTTTTGTTTTTCATTGGATCCGTTCATTAGCTGATCCCAGTAACTCAACTGAGCGGAATGATATTGAAAAAGCTCCGCATCGCGTCTATCCAGGGACTGATCCACTTTTAGTTGATGATAGTTAATGGAAAGCGCGATATCCGAGTACATATACAAATTATTCAAGTAATATTCCTCTAAATAAGAGGAAGGAATGAAGAAGGGAGGTTGCGAGTTCGTGTGTAAAGAGACAAGCCAGCCTATTGACTCTACGTAGTGATGGTCATCGCCTATATACATTAACTCTCCTTTCTTAAAATGAAGACATTTATTGGGGTTGCCGGGACCTCTATGATAAGTGAAATCTCGTGTAACAATAAGACAATCTTTCATGTTCATTCCCCTTTATTAGAAGATGGTTAAATTATAATTGAAAATGATTATCATTGTCAATCAAATGTCTGCTTTTTGGATGTAGTCATAGGGAGGGGCATGACCTCAAGTTTCATTCTTAAAGTCCAATAAAAAAAGCTGCGGGGCAGATGCTCCGCAGCTATTGGTTAATCTATTAATCTCTGAAGAAAGCAACAACTAATCCACCTTCTCCTGCATAAGTCGAGATGAGAGGACCCGTTTCCATAAATAAACTATCTTCAGGATTGTAACGTTCTTTTATATCCTCGAGAACTTTTCGGCCTCTTGCTTCATCATTGCAATGGGATAAAGCAATGACTCTGTCTTCTAAGTTATGGGCATACTCACCAATCTGGTCAACGAAGCGGCGGATAGATTTCTTGTTTCCGCGAACCTTTTCCGTGACTTCTACGGCTCCTTCATCATCACTGGCTTTCATAAGTAGTTTAATGTTCAATGTCTTGGCGATCGTACCTTTCATTCGATCAAGACGTCCGCCTTTTATAACATTTTCAAGCGTTTTTAGAATAAATAACGTAGTGGTTTTTTCGATACGTTCTTCCATATGAGATACCAGAGCTTCAAAATCCAGCCCTTCTGCGATTTTCCTGTTGGCTTCATGGACGAGCAGGGCTATGCCGCAGGAAGCGGTTTTTGTGTTCAGCACGGATATTTGGCGTTCCGGGTCTTCCTCAAGAAGCATGTCCATCCCCATTACAGCACTTTCGTACGTACTGCTCAGTCCCTGAGTAAGTGCGAGAACCAGAATAGGAGCGTCGCGATCTACTTCTTTATATTTTTCATAAAAGTCATTCGGACTTGGAGAAGAAGATCTTGGCAATTCTTCTGATTGTTTTAGTTTTTTATAAAAAGTAGGCAGATCAATGGTCTCACCTGTTTTATAATGTTCATCGCCGAAATGAATATTCAAAGGTACATTTTTGATGGAATGTTGATCGTTCATGGAGTCGGGAAGGTCTCCCCCTCCATCAATCAAAAGTTGTATGGTCAATCTCTTCACCTGCTCTCAAGTAATGGTACATCTTTACTTTTCTATCATTATAACAGACATCTTCTAATTACTGTTTTTGATGGGCATGCGTAATTTTGGGTTTAACTTTTTTCGTCGTACTGAAAATAAACATCATCAGTCCAAAGAGTACAATGGAGCCTCCAAGCCACTGGGACCATGTAACAGGTTCGCTCAACAGCCAATAAGCAAGAATAGCTGCACCAATCGGTTCCAGTAAAACGGCCATTGAAATCGTTGAAGTGCTGATCCAGCGCAGAATCCAATTAAACAAGGAATGACCGAAGAAAGTCGGGATGATAGCCAGTGCAAGGAAGATTAGCCATTGAGAGCCGTTGTAACCGGTGAATGATTGATTTAAAATAAGGTTGTAAAGCAGTAAAGTAACAGAAGCTGTGCCATAGACAAGAAAAGTGTAAGTCATAAGAGAAAGACGTTTTCTCAAGTTCTGACCCAGCAGGAAGTAGCCGGTAACCATAAATGCTCCTAAAAGGGCCAGGATGTCTCCGAGAAGAGCCAAGCCGCTAATTTGAAAATCGCCCCAGCTTATAATGACACTTCCTGTTATCGTAATGACCAGGCTTAAAACCGCACCGATTGTGAAACGCTCTTTAAAGAAAATGAAAGTCCCGATAAAAGCAAAAATTGGCTG
The DNA here is from genome assembly GCF_000284515.1 of Halobacillus halophilus DSM 2266. Lineage (GTDB taxonomy): Bacteria > Bacillota > Bacilli > Bacillales > Halobacillaceae > Halobacillus > Halobacillus halophilus. The sequence goes on from NC_017668.1 coordinate 389,279, forward strand.
CAGCGAAACGAGAACGACCGAACTTGCAACAGAAGTGTAAGACAGGGACTGAAACCATAAGATAAAGTGAAACGCTAAAAACACCCCGGATAAACCAGCCATAATCCAATCTTTTTGATTAATTTGTTTGATTTCATCAAAATGTTTCCATAATACATAAGGGGACATAATAAGCACAGCCAGCGAAAGTCGGAAAAAAGCTACAATCGATGCCGGAGCGTCACCAGCCAATTTAACAAAAATCGCTGCTGTAGATATGGATAATACCCCTATGAATAAAATTATATATGGATGAATTGGAGGCTTATTCATTAAACCCCTCCTCTGGTAAACAACAGTTGTGCACTCATTTTATCATTCTTCGGATTGAAAAGCATAGGAGAAATGTGTAGAATTAACTGTGTTATGTATGTTATGATGAATGAATCTATTAGGCAGACACCAGAGGAGCCTCTCCCGATTTCTGTGGCGGAAGGCTTTTTTCACATGTTTATAGGCATATAAGTTATATATGATTTTATATAAAAAAGGAGTATGAAATAAGTGACAACATTTAATTCACTAGGCTTATCAAACCCAATTCTAAAATCTTTAGATGATATGGGCTTTGAAGAAACCACACCGATTCAAGAACAAACAATACCTCTAGGGCTGGAAGGCAAAGACGTGATCGGTCAAGCTCAGACAGGTACAGGTAAAACAGCAGCATTCGGTATTCCGATGCTTGAGAAAATTGACAAGCAGGTCAAATCCGTTCAAGGATTGATCGTAGCTCCAACTCGTGAACTGGCTATCCAGGTCGCAGAAGAGATGAACCGCCTTGGTAAAGTTAAAGGAGTTCGCGCACTACCAATTTATGGTGGGTCGAACATGGAACGCCAAATCCGGTCTCTTAAGACAAATCAAATTGTCGTAGCTACACCGGGACGTTTACTTGACCATATTCGCCGTAAAACTATAAAGCTTCAAAATGTACACACGGCTGTACTGGATGAAGCAGACGAAATGCTGAACATGGGTTTCATCGAGGATATTCGTGACATCCTAAAAGCTCTTCCTGAAGAGCGTCAGACGCTGCTTTTCTCAGCTACGATGCCTAAGGAAATTCGTGATATCGCGACAACCTTAATGAATAACCCTGAAGAAGTAAAAGTTAAATCAAAAGAAATGACCGTTGAAAATATCGAGCAATACTTTGTGGAGATCCCTGAGAAACACAAATTTGACACATTGACTCGCCTGCTTGATATTCACGACCCTGCTCTTGCCATTGTATTCGGTCGTACGAAGCGCCGTGTAGATGAGGTAGCGGACGGTTTACAAGCGCGTGGATTCAGCGCAGAAGGAATCCACGGAGACCTGACTCAAGGTAAGCGTATGTCTACGTTGAACAAGTTCAAGCGTGGACGTATTGAAATTCTGGTAGCTACAGACGTAGCCGCTCGTGGTCTGGATATTTCTGAAGTATCACATGTGTATAACTTCGATATCCCTCAAGATCCTGAAAGCTATGTTCACCGCATTGGACGTACAGGTCGTGCGGGACGTAAAGGTGAGTCTATTTCTTTCGTAACACCACGTGAGAAAGACCAGCTTAATTTGATTGAGAAGCTTACGAAGAAAAAAGTGGAGCGTCTTAAAGTTCCTTCTTCTGAAGAAGCTTCCCGCGGCCAGCAAAAAGTAGCGGTTGACAAGCTTGTAGAATCTCTTGGTGCAAACGACCTTAAGAATTACAAGCATTCAGCTAACGAATTGCTTGAGCAATATGATTCTTCTGATATCATAGCGGCAGCTCTTAAGATGATGACGAAAGAGCGCAGCGAAGTACCTGTCAGCTTGACTTCCGTACAGCCGATCAGCGTGAAAAATGCTCAGCGCAGTAAAGGTAAGAAGAATTATGGTAAAGGCGGAAACCGCAATTACAACTCGAAGAATAAATCCCGCAACCGTAACTTCAACGGAAAAGGCGGCAACCGTGGTTACCAGAACAAAGGACGTAACTCAAACGCTAAATAACTCATAATGATAAAAGGTCAGACCCTCACAGGGTCTGACCTTTTTTTATGGAAAACATGTTTTATTCTCTCTTTATTGTGTTTTTTCATAATTAGGTTATTCCACTAATGGGCCGGTTTATAGAAGACTCGATTTCGAGATAAATCCTGGTCCGTTACTTAAAAGGTATAGGTTTGGTGGGGAAATAACTCGCTTTCCTATGGGGGAACGGTGAGCTTCCTCGCTCGTTTCACTCCCTGCGGGATCTCTCCTGATTCCTTCTCCCATGGGAGTCTCGCCATTTCTCCACCAATCCAACTTTATTAGGGCGAACGGACACTTCGGAACGAGAGTATTCTATCCTCCTTATCCCGCCCGAAATGCTTATATAACAGGTTACCCCGCATAGTTCCAACCTGAAAAAGGATATAAAGCCCGTGGGATTATTTCTTCTCAAGCAGGTGAAGGATGAAGCTGTTTCGAGTTTCTGATTCGGCCAGGTCCGGAGGGGAACGGGGAGACTCCTGTGGGATCAACATGATAGGTGAGACCCCGGAAAGCTTTAGCTTGAGGAGGCTCAGCACATGCCCACGGAAAGCGAGTCGTTCCCCGCAGGGCCTAACTCTCTCACTAGATATCTCGAAACTGAGTCTTCCACAAACGGGAGCTTATCTGTAACAAACAATTCTTTAACGAAGTTTAGTAAAAAAGCCTCTCCTTAGTCGGGAGAGGCTTTTTTAAGAACCTAGTTATCATTTAAAGTACCCGGCCGAAGAGGGCTACCGCTACAAGAAAAATAATCACAAACCAAAATGCGTAACCACCGTATTTTTTCCAAGGGAACCGCCGCTTCTTCCAGCGATTAGGATTAAAAGAAATGTCTCCGCTTGACTGACTTGAAGTACGGGTACGCTGCTGCCAAATCGAAAATGGTCTTGCATTTCGGAGAATGGTGGGAGCAATGGCGAACCCGCCAATCAATCCAAATAAATGGCCGAGTACATTGATATTAGGTCGTGTAAATGTCATGAACAAACCTAATATAAAAATAACCATGACGATCTGTGAGTTGGCCTGATCGATTAGGTGCTTGCGGAAAAGCACCATAAAGACGTAGACGCCAAAAATTCCAAAGATGGCACCGGAAGCTCCTAAATGCTGGTAATATGCGTCTGGATTTACAATGAAAGTTCCAAGATTCCCTACGATCCCTGCGAACAAATACATAAAGATAAATTTAAACTTACCAAGAATCTGTTCAAGGGCCGGTCCAAATAAGACAAGTGAAAAGGAATTAAATAATGCATGAGCAAACCCTGCATGCAGAAAAATTGGGGTGACAAGCCGCCAATATTCTCCTTCCAGGATTAAGACGTTAACTCCAATTCCAAAGCGGAGGAGGTCCAGCGCGAATCCGAATTGGAGAAAATCGATTAATATCCACAACAAGAGATGAATACCAACAAGTGTGGAAACAATGGGATAGAATTTGAGAAATTCTCTGAAGCTTTCTGTTCTGACAAACATAGGGGCTATTCTCCTTTTAGTTGCGTTCCTACTATCATACTATGACGGGCCGGGAATCTCATATCCATTTTTATCGGCATAAAATTCGGGTATACTGTTACTACTTCAGTTGAAAAGGAAGATCTTATGTGATCAGAGGTATTGGAATTGACATCATTGAAATGGATCGTATTAAACAAAGTATAAAGCGAAAGCCTCGACTTATTCAAAGAATTTTAACGGAGCGAGAGTACCAGCGTTTTAAAGATTTGAATGAACGGCGGCAGATTGAATATGCAGCCGGACGTTTTGCAGCTAAAGAAGCCTTGGCTAAATCCCTGGGGACAGGTATTGGTTCTTTGAGTTTTCAGCATATTGAAATTTTATCTGATGGCAAAGGAGCTCCGTCTATGAAGGTTCAGGGTTTTGAAAATCTGCACATATGGTTGTCGATCAGCCACAGCACTACGCACGCTGTTGCTCAAGTGGTGTTAGAAGAGAGATAAGAGCGGGAATAGATCTGACATATTTACATAGTTTGTCTCATAACATTGTAATGCGGGTAGGAGGGAACCTTTTGGATATTGTAACCGCACAAGAAATGTACGAAAGGGATCAGGTGGCCATTGAGTCCACTGGGATTGATGGAAAGATGTTAATGGAGAGTGCCGGTCGTTCGGCAGCTGATGATTTGGAGCCTAGAATTAAGCGTGAAGATCAGATTATAGTGCTCATAGGAGCCGGAAATAATGGCGGAGACGGTTTCGTCATTGCGAGGACGCTTTTGAACAGAGGCTACAAGGTGGAAGCCTGGCAGGTCGTTCCTGATGAAAAAATCTCAGGGGACGCAGAAGCCCACCGGAATATTTTTGAAAACTCAGGGTTTGAGCTGAAGAAATTTTCCCGTATGGAAGAATTCCTGCCTTCCCTATACCAGGCAGCCGTCATTATTGATGCGATGCTTGGGATTGGTGTAGAAGGACGTCTGAGGTCCCCTTTAGCCGAAATTGTTGAAAAAGCAAATGAGCATGAAGCGCTTAGATTAGCGATTGATCTTCCGACAGGTCTCCCAGCTGGAGAAGGTGTACACGATTTTGATGCATTCAATGCCGACTACACCACCATTATCGAAGCTCCGAAAGTCAGTGTTTTTCTGCAGCACACCACCCCTTATTACGGAGAGTGGAGCGTCGTAGAAATTGGACTTCCTGTAAAAAAACTTCCGGAAGTTAAGCGGTATTTATGGAGTGTGAAGGACGTTAAGCAGACTATGCCCAAGCGAGTAAGTCATTCTCATAAAGGCAAACATGGGAAAGGTGTAATGGCAGGAGGCTCCTATTATATGCCGGGATCTATTGCTATGGCGGCAAGAGCGGCGTTAAGAAGTGGGACGGGTCTGCTTACCATTGCAACAGCTGAAAGTATTATTCCTTCCGTTACTTCTTATGTCCAGGAAGCAACTTTTTCAGGTTTGGCAGAGAAAGAAGGAATGATTACCGGACAAGCGACCCCTGAATTATCAAAGTATGACGGGGCTGCGATTGGTATGGGGCTTGGACGCCATGAAGAAGCTGGAGGACTAGTATTGCATATGCTTCAAGAATGTAAAGGTCCTTTATTAATTGATGCAGATGGTCTTTATGCGCTGAAATCTATGCTTAACGCTTTAAAAAACAGGAGCCTGCCTACGGTCTTAACCCCTCATCCTGGAGAATTTGCTTACCTTACGGGTGTACCTATTCAAGAAATCCTGCAATCACCTTTTCGCTTAAGCCGTGAATTCGCATCTGCTTACGGGGTGCATCTCGTTTTGAAAGGTCCTTACACCATTATTACTGCTCCAGATGGCGAGCAGCGGGTCGATATGACCGGTAATGCCGGTCTTGCGAAAGGCGGAAGTGGAGACGTTCTGTCTGGAGTTCTATTTGGAATGATGCTTCAGTCAGAGAATATTCTCAACGCCTTAAGTAATGGCTGTGTCATTCATGGTTCGACCGCTGATTTTTTGATTCAGGAGGAACATTCGAAGACTGATCTGCTCGCTTCGGATTTGGTTGAAGGTTTATCCCGAACCTTTCGTACATTTTCTGCGCCATCCAAAGCATAACGTTCCCTTTGTCCTTCAGTAGAGACAAAGGAGTTGAGTCTTATGCAAAGACGTTTTCTCATCATATTGTTCACCATGCTGGTCCTTGGAGCGTTAACCGCTTGTGGCTCGCAATCAAAAGAAGATGTTATGAAGAAACTTGAAAAACAATCGGAAGAAATGGCCGGATATAAGACAGAAGCCAATATGAAAATGCGTACAGGGGAAGAGGAGCAGAAATATCATATCCAAGTCTGGCATAAGAAGGACGATTTCTATCGAGTAAAGCTTGAAAATGATCAGGATGAAAAAGGTAGCCAGATTATTTTGAAAAATGACAGCGGCGTCTACGTCTTAACCCCGGCCCTGAATAAGAGCTTTAAATTCCAGAGTGAGTGGCCGCAAAATACAAGCCAGCCTTACCTTTATGCTTCTTTACTGAAAGATATTCAGGCCGATGGAGATGCTGAGTTCAGCGCTACTGAAAATCATTTTAAATTTAAGACCAAAACAAACTATCAGAACAATAAAACATTACCTTACCAGGAGATCTATTTCGATAAAAAATCCTACCAGCCTGTGATGGTCAAAGTTTTTGATCAAGATATGAATGCTCTGGTAGAAGTCCAGTTTGCTAATTTCGCAAAAGATGAATCCTTGAAGAAAGAAGATTTCGACGTAGATAAGAATATGGCTATGGCTCCTTCTGAAGTGCCGGTAGCAAGTATGGAAGGAACCGAAATGGCAGAAGTTCTTTATCCTCAGGAAACGTATGGGGCAGATCTTGCTGAAGAGCAGGAAGTTAAGACAGAGGATGGCAAGCGGGTTATTATGACATACGGCGGGGATAAGAGCTTTACTCTTATTCAAGAAAAGGCAGAGGTTCAGCCCGCCAGCGCCCAATATTCTGTACAGGTAAACGGAGAGCCTGTCCAGTTGGCTGATGGTGTTATTGGAGCGATGGAAAATAATCGTCTGGAGTGGAGCCAGAATGGTACAACGTATCAGCTGGCAAGCAATGACTTAACGCAAGCTGAAATGGTTTCAGTGGCAAGCTCCATTAATAGTACAGCAGTGAAATAACCATGGAAGGAGCAGGCTTAACGGTCTGCTTTTATTTTTACTTGCAGCTGCAGGAACGCCATTGACAGGGGAACTCGCACGTTCAATAATAGAAAGATATGGAACGAAAGAGGAGGGGACCCCGTGTCAATAGAAACTTTTTATCGAGATTCCTGGGCGGAAGTGGATCTGTCCAAGATTGATTATAATATCCGGCAGTTACAGGGGCGCCTTTCAGCTGGAACTGAAATCTATGCGGTTGTAAAAGCCAATGCGTATGGACATGGGGATATCCAGGTTGCTCATCAGGCGTTGAAGTCTGGTGCAAAGGCTCTTGCGGTTTCCCTTTTAGATGAAGCAATCCGCCTTCGGGAAGCGGGAATAGAAGCTCCTATATTAGTAATGGGATGGACTCGGCCGGAAGACGCTGTAACAGCTTCAGAATACAGGGTTTCGGTTACCGTTTTTCAAAAAGAATGGATGGAAAAAGTGCAACATTTTCATTTTGAAAAACCGCTGAAGCTGCATATGAAATGGGATACAGGAATGGGCAGAATTGGAGTTCGCACGACAAAGGAAATGGATGATATTCTCGATCATTTCCGAAATAACCCGACCTTCGAATTAGAAGCGGTGTTCACTCATTTCGCGACGGCGGATGAAGAGGAAACGGGATATTTCGAAGAACAGGAACGGCGGTTTAAGCATCTATTTTCCCATTTTGAAAGGGTTTGGCAGGAAAACGTCGAAATCCATACAGGGAATAGTGCGGCCAGTATGAGATTTCCAGACCGAATGAAGAACTTTGTCCGGTTTGGAATTAGTATGTACGGCTTGTATCCGTCAGATGTGGTTAAAGAAGAGCGTCCTATCGCTTTAGAACCTGCCTTTTCCCTGCAGAGCCGATTAATTCATGTAAAAAAATTGGATGCAGGAGAGGCGGTCAGTTATGGAGCAACGTATCATACCCGAAAAGAAGAATGGATCGGTACTATTCCTCTTGGTTATGCTGACGGATGGATACGGAAATTACAGGGGATGGAAGTACTGGTTGACGGCAAACGTCACCCGATCGTCGGAAGGATCTGTATGGATCAATTTATGATTCGTCTTGATCAGGAATATCCTTTGGGCACAAAGGTTACCTTAATTGGTAAACAGGGGGCTCACGAGATTACCACGGATGAAGTGGCGGATTATCTTGAAACCATCAATTATGAAATACCCTGTATGATTAGCTACAGGGTTCCGAGAATGTTTTTTGAAAACGGCCATATGGTGGAAGTAGATAATCCTCTATAAAAAAACGGGTCCAGGTGTGAGACAATCCTCCCTATGTTTGGATGTAACACAGCACATTTCACGAAAAAATTCCAACATGCCTTTGCAATAGACACTCCCCTTTGATAAGATTAGAGTGGAATTATTGACTGGTTTTCTTTCTGAGAGAAGATGGTGGAGGTGTATGGTTTTGTCCGATAGCATGCAGGAGATTGTCATCCGGATTCCGGATAACCTACTCAATGAAGTGGACGGCTTTATTCAACTCGAAAATAGTGATCGGAGCGATTTCATGTGTCAAGCAACTAAAATGTATTTGCGTGAGAAGAAACAGCGTCATGTCAGGGAATCCATGCGAAGAGGCTACATGGAAATGGCGAAAATTAATTTAAACATCGCTTCAGAAATGTTTCAAGCTGAAGAGGAGGCAGAACACACCCTGGAGCAATTAGTGGGCGGGGTGTGAAGCCAGTGATAGTCAAACGAGGAGACGTTTATTTCGCTGATTTGTCCCCGGTAGTGGGATCAGAGCAAGGCGGGGTTCGTCCTGTACTCATCCTTCAAAATGATATCGGTAATCGTTTTAGCCCTACAGTTATCGTAGCTGCAATTACAGCGCAAATACAAAAAGCCAAACTTCCCACACACGTAGAAATCAATGCAGAAAAATATGGGTTCGAACGAAATTCTGTGATCCTATTGGAACAAATCAGAACGATTGATAAACAGCGTTTGACCGACAAGATCACTCAACTGGACGACGCAATGATGCTGGAAGTCAACAAAGCGTTGCAGATCAGCCTTGGATTAATTGATTTCTGATTACAACAGAGCATAAGGAAAAAAACGATATTTTTTTTCCTTAGATAAAGTTACCTGCGTGAGGTAGCTTTATTTTTTTTTATTGTGTAGTTTATAATAGAAATATGGTGAACAATTCTTATAACTTATTATTTTAGCATTCATTTCCACAACGTATTAGTATGATGTTACCTTGATTTTTGGTAACATTATATCTGAATATTATTAGAGCGTGTCCTAATGATTACTGAATAGGGTTCCGAGGCGGAGGTTTAGATAATGGACGAGAAATTAAAAAATGTCGTGTTAGAACACAGCGACGATATTGTAAAAATGTGGCTGGAGGAAATTGATGCTCACAAGAAGAATGATTATACATCGACAATTTCTGAAGAAATGTTCGAGAGTACAAACCGTGAATTTGTGAATGTCATCTTTTCCAGTATTGAAAAGAAGGGCCTCTCTTCAGATTTAGATGATTTTTCGGAACGATTAATTAACCTGGGATGGCCGCTTAGCTATCTTACAGATGGAATGCAGGTGTTCAGGCGTGTTGTAACAGGATATATTTTACAGCAGTCCGAAAAAATCGATTCAGATTATTTTTCGAAAGTGTTAAGAGAAGTTGATGACTGGGTGGATCCGATTATCAACCGTTTAGTAAATGAATATTCTGGCAGCTGGGAACACATTGTATCCCTGCAGCGGGTAGCTCTGCAGGAGCTGTCAGCCCCATTGATACCCGTCATGGAAAACATCACGATTATGCCGCTTATAGGAACGATTGATACGGAACGTGCCAAGCAGATTATGGAGAACCTTCTAGATGGAGTTATTAAACACAATGCTGAGGTTGTTTTAATTGATATTACGGGAGTGCCTGTCGTTGATACAATGGTGGCCCATCATATTATTCAAGCTGCAGAAGCTGTCCGTTTAATTGGCTCCCGGTGTATCTTAGTGGGCATACGTCCTGAAATTGCTCAAACGATTGTGAATCTAGGGATTGATCTCGGGAAATTCCCGACAAAAAGTTCACTTCGTAAAGGATTCCAAACAGCACTCGAATTAACGAATCGCCGCATAGAAGAAACTCAGAATAATGATAAAGATATTGAAAGATTAATCGATTCGCTAGACAGGGAGTGAACAAATTGAGAATTCCTATATTAAAATTACACAACTATTTACTGATCTCCATTCAAATCGATTTGGATGATCAGACAGCTATACAATTTCAAGAAGATCTGTTAAGTAAAATTCATGAAAGCGGTGCTTCCGGTGTCGTCATCGATTTAACTTCCGTTGACATCATTGATTCATTCATCGCGAAAGTCCTTGGAGATGTGGTCACGATGTCCGATTTAATGGGTGCCAAAGTGGTACTTACGGGGATCCAGCCAGCTGTGGCTATGACTCTGATTGATTTAGGGATACACTTGCAGGATGTCCCTACTGCTTTAGATTTAGAACAAGGATTGATTAAACTTCGTCAGGAACTGGAGGAGTAGCCCATGGACTTCCAATCCTGTGTGAATATAAAAAAGGAGTGGGACATTGTAGGGGCACGTCAACTTGGTCGGGACATTGCCAGAAAAATTGGGTTTGGCACAGTTGATCAGGCGCGGATTGCCACTGCTATATCAGAGTTAGCAAGGAATATTTATTTGTATGCTGGAACAGGTAAAGTCTGCTTTGAAACTCTTGAAGATATGAATCAAAAAGGAATCAGGATTCTGGCCATAGACAGTGGTCCTGGTATTAAAGAGCTCAGTCAGGTGATGGAAGACGGTTTTTCTACATCTGGCGGGCTCGGTGCGGGCCTTCCGGGTGTGAAGCGTCTAATGGACGATTTCGATATTACATCCGAAGAAGGAAAAGGGACTGAAATTACAGTCATTAAATGGCTCCGTTAAAGGAGGAGTAGACGATGAGTACACTGAAGCTAGATCTGGAAAATTATAAAGAACTTCTACAGGAATATATCCAAACACAAGATGAACAGGCTCTGTATCAGGCAGAGCAGTTCAGTAAGCAATCTATGCAGCAAAACATTTCACCTGAAGAAATTATTAATGTTCACATTCAATCCTTACAGGAACTATACCCGGAAATGCCCGATTACATTCAGGCATCGATGAATTTTCTTTTAGAAACTATGATTTCTTATGGACTGGCTTATCAAGAACATCAATCGCTGCGTGAAAAACAGCTGGAGCTTAAGTCCGAAATTTCTGTAGCCGCTAATATGCAAAAAACCTTATTGTCTACTGTTAAACCGGAGTTGGAAGAGGTAGACATTGGAGCTTTAAGTGTACCTGCTAAACAGATGAATGGAGATTACCATCACTTTGTTCAGGATGGCAAAGGTTCTCTCGGAATAGCTGTAGCGGATGTTATTGGAAAAGGGGTACCTGCAGCTTTGTGTATGTCTATGATCAAGTATTCAATGGACAGCTATCCGGAAATGCGTATGGATCCAAGCGTGATTCTGGGCAGTTTGAATCGCGTCGTTGAACGAAATGTGGATGCGAGTATGTTCATAACAATGTTTTATGGACTCTATAATTCTAATACGCACACGTTCTCTTATTCTTCTGCGGGTCATGAACCTGGTTTTTATTACTATAGCGACCGGGATGAATTCGAGGAAATTGATGTGCCTGGACTTGTTCTAGGGGTATCGCCGGAAACAAGCTACACTCAGTATGAAAAGAAAGTGGAAAAAGGCGATATGATTATCCTTCTCACAGATGGAGTGACGGAATGCAGGCAGGGAGACCGTTTTATTGAGCAGGAAGAAATTCTTCACGTTATCAAACAATATGCCCATTTGCCGGCTCAGGAAACGGTAGAGAACGTGTACAAGCATTTTGAACGTCTTCAGGACTTTCATCTGCGTGATGACTTCACCCTGATCATTTTAAAAAGAAATGTTTAGTCCTCAAATGAAACGGGTATTTACCGGTTGATGGACTTTTACAGGAATATTAGGAGGACTTTTAGATGAACCTAACGATAGATGTTACGAATAAAGAAAATATCGCTTATGTTGTACTTTCGGGAGAGGTGGATGCATTTACGGCACCGAAGCTAAAAGATGCTCTATTGCCCTTAACGAAAGAAGAAGGTCAGACTGTGGAAGTTGATCTGCAGAATGTGAACTACATGGATTCTACAGGTCTCGGTGTCTTTATAAGCGCTTTGAAATCTACGAAAGAGCATAATACTGATTTGAAATTGGTACAAATGCAGGAGCGTGTGTACCGTTTGTTTAAAATTACCGGTCTTACAGAGATCATGAATATAGATTCTACAGTACAAGGTGGAATGCAATAATGGAACCATTTGATTTTGTTGAAATAAAGGTCCCTGCCAAAGCGGAGTATATCGGCGTGGTACGTCTAAGCATTTCTGGTATCGCGAACCGCATGGGTTTTACCTATGAAGATATTGAAGATTTAAAAGTAGCCATCTCTGAAGCCATTACGAATGCTGTTAAACACGGTTATAATGAAACGGGTGAAGGAGAGATCACCATCGGTTTTGGTGTGTATGATGACCGTCTTGAAGTAATGGTTGCAGACCACGGCGGCAGCTTTAACCTTGGAGATATTAAGCAGGATATCGGTCCTTACAAACAAGATGACAATATTGAAGAGCTCCGTGAGGGTGGCTTCGGTTTGTTCTTGATCGATGCCCTTATGGATAAAGTTGAAATTAATAGTAAATATGGAGTGATTGTACTAATGACAAAATATCTCCATGAAGCTGAGGTGGGTCAGAATGGCGACCAGATCTCAACATCACAATGATGAAGTATATGAATGGATAGAGCATTTACAAGAACATCCTACTGATGAAGCAGTGCAGGAGAAGATTGTTCTTGTCTATAAAGACCTTGTGGAATCCATTGCACGCAAATATTCAAAGAACAGCACCATCCACGAAGACCTGGTGCAGGTTGGAATGCTGGGTCTTTTAGCGGCTATTCGCAGGTATGACCCTTCTTTTGGAAAGTCTTTTGAATCTTTTGCTATCCCTACGATCATCGGGGAGATTAAACGATTCATCCGTGACAAAACGTGGAGTGTACATGTTCCCCGTCGAATTAAAGAGCTTGGCCCTAAAATTAAAAAAGCGGCCGAAGAACTCACCAATACTCTTCAGCGATCCCCGTCCGTGATTGAAATAGCGGACCATCTGGAAGTTTCAGAAGAGGATGTCCTGGAAACGATGGAAATGGGTAAAAGCTACAAAGCTTTATCTGTCGATCGTAAAATTGAAGCGGATTCTGATGGAAGTACGGTAACGATCCTTGACCTTATAGGCAATCAGGAAGATGGATATTCTCAAATTGATCAGCAGATGCTTCTCGAGAAAGTCCTTCCTATTCTAAGTGAACGGGAACAGGAAATTCTTCAGTGCACGTACTTTGAGAATATGAGCCAAAAGGATACAGGAGAAAAACTGGGGATTTCCCAGATGCACGTTTCTCGTCTTCAACGACGTGCTCTTCGCAAACTAAGGGAAGCCTTACAAGCTGAATCGGTAGAGGCCTTCTAGTGGAAGAGCAGTACAAGCATGTCCGTCTATCCATTTATCAAAAAGCGAAAAAAGGCAACTACTATTGCGGAGATAGTTACTTTTATAAAGAAACTGAAGATGCTTTCATATGCGCTTTAGCTGATGGATTGGGCAGTGGAGAAATGGCTCATGAATCTTCTAAAGCCGTTATGGATGTCATTGAAGAACACACGGATTTAACTATTGAAGCCCTGGTTCGTAAATGTAATGAAGTGTTAGTAGGTAAACGAGGAGTCGTTCTTGGCATACTTAGAATAGACTTTACTGCTAAAACATATTCATACTCTTCCATTGGGAATATTGGAGTCATTATTATTGAACCGGATGGCAGAAGACATCGGAATATTCCATTGGCCGGTTATTTATCCGGGTTCTCTCGTAAGTTAAGAGTATCCAGAGGAGAGATCAGCCCAGGGGTGATCTTTATGCTTTTTTCGGATGGAGTAAATGACCGCCGATTAACATCTAAATATATCTCCACAAATAATGTGAACGATATTACTGATCAATATAAAGAACTTTATGGACAAGCCAGAGAAGATGATACCACTTTAATTGCCATGGAGTATGTATAAAAGGTCTTATTCTTATTAAAAGAGAATAAGGCCTTTTTTAATAGCTTGAAAAGAGAAACGATGGTCTCGCGTTCTTCTGACGGACCATCCAAGAATTTGATACAATACAAAGTAGATGTTTTTGAAGGAGGACTTTTTTTGAGTGAAATAGAACAGAAGCCTGAGTTGATGAGCATGGTAGCTCAACAGACCAGTATCAAGGAGTCATCGGTTAAGCAAGTTATAGAATTACTGAATGAAGGAAATACCGTGCCCTTCATTGCCCGTTATAGAAAAGAATTAACGGGTGGATTAGATGAAGTACAAATTAAATCAATAGAAGATCAGTGGAGTTATGTAAAAAATCTGACCCAAAGAAAAGAAGAAGTCATTCGGTTAATCGATGAGCAGGATAAATTAACTGAAGAATTGCGAAAAGAAATTCAGCAAGCGACTCAGCTTCAAAAAGTTGAGGACCTATACCGTCCTTATAAGCAGAAGCGAAGAACAAGAGCCACGATTGCGAAGGAAAAAGGTTTGGAACCTCTTGCTTTGCGAGTGTGGGAGCAACAAGATATGGACTTCTCTAAAGAAGCGCCATCCTACTTTTCTGAAGAACACGAAATGGAAAGTGAAGAAGAGGTAGAAGCTGGTGTAAATGATATTATTGCCGAGTGGATTTCGGATGACCCATCCTACCGGGATCAAATAAGGAAACAGACCTTTCAAAAAGGGACGATCCAATCAGCTGATAAAAACGCAGATAAGGATGAAAAAAACATATTCGAAATGTACTACGAATATCAGGAACCTGTAAGGTCGATCGTTTCCCACCGTATTTTAGCGTTAAATCGTGGGGAGAAGGAAGGTGTACTAAAAGTAGGAGTCCATCCTCCTGAAGAATCCATTGTTGGTTACATAGAGAGAAAGGTGATCAAGAATTCTACTTCAGGCAAACTCCAGGAAATTTTAACGGAAGCCATTCAGGATAGTTATAAGCGCTTAATTCAACCCTCCATTGAAAGAGAAATCAGGAATTCTCTCTCTGAAAGCGCAGAAGAGCAGGCGATTGAAGTGTTTTCCAGTAACCTCCGAAGTTTGTTGCTGCAGCCACCGCTAAAAGGAAAAGTTGTATTAGGAGTGGATCCTGCCTACCGTACCGGGTGCAAGTTAGCGGTTATTGATGAAACCGGGAAAGTACTTGATATTGCCGTTATTTATCCAACAGCACCCAAAAATGATACGGCCGGGGCAGAGAAAAAAATATTGTCGTTTATGAAGAAATATCCGATTGAACTCATGGCGATTGGTAATGGCACGGCTTCCAGAGAAACAGAACAATTCATTGCGGATATGATTCAAAAACATAACCTGGATGCTTCTTATATGATCGTGAACGAAGCAGGAGCCAGTGTGTATTCTGCTTCCAAGTTAGCACGTGAAGAGTTCCCTGATCTCCAAGTCGAAGAAAGAAGTGCTGTATCTATAGCTCGGAGAGTTCAGGACCCATTAGCTGAACTGGTAAAAATTGATCCGAAATCCATTGGAGTCGGTCAGTACCAGCATGATGTCACTCAGAAGAAATTAAATGGATCATTGACGTTCGTGGTAGAAACTGTAGTTAACCAGGTAGGAGTAAACGTTAATACAGCTTCTTCTTCTTTACTGCAATACGTATCGGGTCTTAGTAAAGCTGTAGCCAATAATGTAGTGAAGAAGAGAGAAGAAATCGGGAAGTTTACGAAACGCTCGGAGCTTAAGGATATTCCAAGGCTTGGGGCCAAGACGTATGAACAGAGTATTGGATTTTTACGAATTCTGGATGGAAAAGAACAATTGGATCGTACACCTATTCACCCGGAAAGCTATCGTTCAGCCCGCTCACTTTTAAAAATGGTCGGGGCTACTGTTGAAGATTTAGGCAGTGGAGAGATTGCAGAGAAGCTGAAGGCAATGGATGTAAAACAAACGGCTGATGAACTGGACCTCGGCACGATGACCTTTGAGGACATTAGGAAATCACTTGTTCAGCCTGGACGTGACCCGAGGGATGACTTGCCAAAACCACTGCTGAAAACGAATGTACTATCTATGGATGATCTAGAACAAGGTATGGAGCTTGAGGGAACGATTAGAAACGTAGTGGATTTTGGGGCTTTTGTAGATATCGGAGTAAAACAGGACGGGCTTGTCCATATTTCCAAGCTTTCGAATAAGTTTGTTAAACACCCAATGGACGTTGTTTCTGTAGGAGATGTTGTAACCGTCTGGGTAGAACAGGTGGATACCCAAAAACAACGAATTGCTCTTACGATGCTGCCGCAATCATAAAGATTAATCTAGATACCCGGGAGGAGATTTTCCTTCTGGGTATTCTTTTATTTATAGAGGTGTTGGTAATAGTACCAGCACTGGTTCAACATTTTAATTTGATATTTATCTTTATTAGCGAAAGCTCGAGCCATCTGATTTTTTAGCCATGCGGGCATAGATATCTACTCCTTTGTATTCATCTTTTTTGAGACTTATGATAAAGTATGCTAAAAAGCCGGGAGGTGTTCCTGTATGACGATGACAAATGAAGAATTACAGCAATGGACAGAAGAAATTTCCCTTACCAATTTTCAAAAGCCTTATGTAGATAAAGTCGAATTTAATCCAAGACTTAGAACCACAGGAGGCAGGTATATTCCTTCTAAAAGAGTGATCGAATTAAACCCTAAGTATTTGGATGAATTGGGGGAGGAAGAGTTTAAGGGCATCATTAAACATGAGCTGTGTCATTATCATTTGCATATCGAGGGTAAAGGATACAAGCATGGGGACCGTGAGTTTAAAGAACTTCTGAAAACCACGAACTCTCCAAGGTTCTGTAAAGCCTTGCCATCACAAAAGCAGAAGCAGGCAGAGCTACATTATTATATGTGCACCTCATGCGGTCGGGAATATACGAGAAAGAGAAGAGTAAATACGAAACGGTATGGCTGCGGAAAATGCAGGGGAAAACTTAAAAAGAAGTAAAAAATCCATTGACGGATTATTAAGTGCGTGTTAAATTAAATAAGCCTTATCAAAACAACCCCCGAAACAAGAAAAGGAAACAAATTTTTTGTGGGAAAGGGTTTGACATTATCAGCTGGATATTATATTATATAAAACGTCGCTGATAACGAAGTTGTTTTTAGGACAAGCAAGCGAAGTCAATGTTTTTCATTATTCCAACGTAGCTCAGTGGTAGAGCAATCGGCTGTTAACCGATCGGTCGTAGGTTCGAATCCTACCGTTGGAGCCATTACGGAGAAGTACTCAAGTGGCTGAAGAGGCGCCCCTGCTAAGGGTGTAGGTCGCGCAAGCGGCGCGAGGGTTCAAATCCCTCCTTCTCCGCCATTACTTATTTTGTGATGGCCCGTTGGTCAAGTGGTTAAGACACCGCCCTTTCACGGCGGTAACACGGGTTCGAATCCCGTACGGGTCACTTATTTACATAGGTCCGGTAGTTCAGTTGGTTAGAATGCCTGCCTGTCACGCAGGAGGTCGCGGGTTCGAGTCCCGTCCGGACCGCCACTTTAATGTTTGGGCCATAGCCAAGCGGTAAGGCAACGGTTTTTGGTACCGTCATGCGCTGGTTCGAATCCAGCTGGCCCAGCCATTTTATTTTGAAAAATGAGTTGACAAAATACACTGGACGTTATATGATTGTCCTTGTGCTTTTAAAGAAAGCTCCTTAATTTTTCATTAGAAGCTAGATTGATAACATTGCGAGCCATTAGCTCAGTTGGTAGAGCATCTGACTTTTAATCAGAGGGTCGAAGGTTCGAATCCTTCATGGCTCACCATTTATTAACGCGGGTGTGGTGGAATTGGCAGACACGCTAGATTTAGGATCTAGTGCTTCACGGCGTGGGGGTTCAAGTCCCTCCACCCGCACTTTCCAATCACCATGATCAGCAGCGGATTGTCTTTACAACTTGCGGTCGTGGCGGAATCGGCAGACGCGCTAGGTTGAGGGCCTAGTGGGGGCAACCCCGTGGAGGTTCAAGTCCTCTCGGCCGCACTAAGTTTTTAAAAAAACTCTTGCGTTAAACCGAAATGCATGTTACATTAATAAATGTCGCTTTTTTGATAAGCGCCCGTAGCTCAATTGGATAGAGCGTCTGACTACGGATCAGAAGGTTAGGGGTTCGACTCCTCTCGGGCGCACCATTATACGGGAAGTAGCTCAGCTTGGTAGAGCACTTGGTTTGGGACCAAGGGGTCGCAGGTTCGAATCCTGTCTTCCCGACCATCGAGCAACTCTTACAATTCATAATTATATATTGCGGGTGTAGTTTAGTGGTAAAACCTCAGCCTTCCAAGCTGATGATGAGGGTTCGATTCCCTTCACCCGCTCCATTAATTCTTTAACATTGGGGCCTGTAGCTCAGTTGGTTAGAGCGCACGCCTGATAAGCGTGAGGTCGGTGGTTCAAGTCCACTCAGGCCCACCATGAACACTTTTGATCTTTGAAAACTGAACGAACCAACCAGTACGTCAAGATATTCTTTCAATAAAGAAGGAATTAAAACAAGCACATTCGGTGTGCAAAGAGCTAATCAATCTCAACTTTTATGGAGAGTTTGATCCTGGCTCAGGACGAACGCTGGCGGCGTGCCTAATACATGCAAGTCGAGCGCGGGAAGCAAGCGGATCCCCTTCGGGGGTGAAGCTTGTGGAACGAGCGGCGGACGGGTGAGTAACACGTGGGCAACCTGCCTGTAAGACCGGAATAACCCCGGGAAACCGGGGCTAATGCCGGATAACACCTACCTTCACCTGAAGGAAGGTTAAAAGATGGCTTCTCGCTATCACTTACAGATGGGCCCGCGGCGCATTAGCTAGTTGGTGAGGTAATAGCTCACCAAGGCGACGATGCGTAGCCGACCTGAGAGGGTGATCGGCCACACTGGGACTGAGACACGGCCCAGACTCCTACGGGAGGCAGCAGTAGGGAATCTTCCGCAATGGACGAAAGTCTGACGGAGCAACGCCGCGTGAACGATGAAGGTCTTCGGATCGTAAAGTTCTGTTGTTAGGGAAGAACAAGTACCGTACGAATAGAGCGGTACCTTGACGGTACCTAACGAGGAAGCCCCGGCTAACTACGTGCCAGCAGCCGCGGTAATACGTAGGGGGCAAGCGTTGTCCGGAATTATTGGGCGTAAAGCGCGCGCAGGTGGTTTCTTAAGTCTGATGTGAAAGCCCACGGCTCAACCGTGGAGGGTCATTGGAAACTGGGGAACTTGAGGACAGAAGAGGAGAGTGGAATTCCACGTGTAGCGGTGAAATGCGTAGATATGTGGAGGAACACCAGTGGCGAAGGCGACTCTCTGGTCTGTTTCTGACGCTGAGGTGCGAAAGCGTGGGTAGCAAACAGGATTAGATACCCTGGTAGTCCACGCCGTAAACGATGAGTGCTAGGTGTTAGGGGGCTTCCACCCCTTAGTGCTGAAGTTAACGCATTAAGCACTCCGCCTGGGGAGTACGGCCGCAAGGCTGAAACTCAAAGGAATTGACGGGGGCCCGCACAAGCGGTGGAGCATGTGGTTTAATTCGAAGCAACGCGAAGAACCTTACCAGGTCTTGACATCCTTGGACCACCCTAGAGATAGGGTCTTCCCTTCGGGGACCAAGTGACAGGTGGTGCATGGTTGTCGTCAGCTCGTGTCGTGAGATGTTGGGTTAAGTCCCGCAACGAGCGCAACCCCTAATCTTAGTTGCCAGCATTCAGTTGGGCACTCTAAGGTGACTGCCGGTGACAAACCGGAGGAAGGCGGGGATGACGTCAAATCATCATGCCCCTTATGACCTGGGCTACACACGTGCTACAATGGATGGTACAAAGGGCAGCGAAGCCGCGAGGTGTAGCAAATCCCATAAAACCATTCTCAGTTCGGATTGCAGGCTGCAACTCGCCTGCATGAAGCCGGAATCGCTAGTAATCGCGGATCAGCATGCCGCGGTGAATACGTTCCCGGGCCTTGTACACACCGCCCGTCACACCACGAGAGTTGGCAACACCCGAAGTCGGTGAGGTAACCTTTATGGAGCCAGCCGCCGAAGGTGGGGCCAATGATTGGGGTGAAGTCGTAACAAGGTAGCCGTATCGGAAGGTGCGGCTGGATCACCTCCTTTCTAAGGAAACCGGAAAGGCGGAAACGACCGATGGTCGTGGAAGCTGGACCGGACGGAAGACGTACTTGGTTGGTTGTTCAGTTTTGAGAGATCAAAGCATCTTTCAACTGTGAACCTTGAAAACTGGATAAGGAATCAATAGCGTTTTAGACGCTAGTGATGACAAGACATTCAACAGAAACATCGAACGAAACAACGTCTTTTCACGACGATAGTTAAGTGAATAAGGGCGCACGGTGGATGCCTTGGTACTAGGAGCCGATGAAGGACGGGACTAACACCGAAATGCTCCGGCGAGCCGTAAGTAGGCTTTGACCCGGAGATTTCCGAATGGGGAAACCCGCTGTTCGTAATGGGACAGCATCCAATACTGAATACATAGGTATCGGACGGCACACCCGGGGAACTGAAACATCTCAGTACCCGGAGGAAGAGAAAGCAAATGCGATTTCCCAAGTAGCGGCGAGCGAAACGGAAACAGCCCAAACCAGAAAGCTTGCTTTCTGGGGTTGTAGGACACTCCATTGGAGTTATCAAGAAGGAAGGTAGATGAATCGGCCTGGAACGGTCAGCCAGAGCAGGTAACAGCCCTGTAGTCGAAACCTTTCTTCCTCCGGAGTGGATCCTGAGTACGGCGGAACACGAGGAATTCCGTCGGAATCCGGGAGGACCATCTCCCAAGGCTAAATACTCCCTAGTAACCGATAGTGAACCAGTACCGTGAGGGAAAGGTGAAAAGCACCCCGGAAGGGGAGTGAAAGAGAACCTGAAACCGTGTGCCTACAAGTAGTCGGAGCCCGTTAATGGGTGACGGCGTGCCTCTTGTAGAATGAACCGGCGAGTTACGACCGTATGCGAGGTTAAGCATAAGAAGCGGAGCCGCAGCGAAAGCGAGTCTGAATAGGGCGCGTGAGTATGCGGTCGTAGACCCGAAACCGTGTGATCTACCCATGTCCAGGATGAAGGTCAGGTAACACTGACTGGAGGTCCGAACCCACGTAAGTTGAAAATTACGGGGATGAGGTGTGGGTAGGGGTGAAATGCCAATCGAACACGGAGATAGCTGGTTCTCTCCGAAATAGCTTTAGGGCTAGCCTCAGAATAGAAAGTCATGGAGGTAGAGCACTGATTGGACGAGGGGCCCCTATCGGGTTACCGAATTCAGTCAAACTCCGAATGCCATAGACTTTGTTCTGGGAGTCAGACCGTGGGTGATAAGGTTCATGGTCGAAAGGGAAACAGCCCAGACCGCCAGCTAAGGTCCCAAAGTGTGTGTTAAGTGGAAAAGGATGTGGAGTTGCTTAGACAACCAGGATGTTGGCTTAGAAGCAGCCATCATTCAAAGAGTGCGTAATAGCTCACTGGTCGAGTGACTCTGCGCCGAAAATATACCGGGGCTAAACACACCACCGAAGCTGCGGATTGATCTTACGATCAGTGGTAGGAGAGCGTTCTAAGGGCCGTGAAGTCAGACCGTAAGGACTGGTGGAGCGCTTAGAAGTGAGAATGCCGGTATGAGTAGCGAAAAAAGAGTGAGAATCTCTTTCACCGAAAGCCTAAGGGTTCCTGAGGAAGGCTCGTCCTCTCAGGGTTAGTCGGGACCTAAGCCGAGGCCGAAAGGCGTAGGCGATGGACAACAGGTTGATATTCCTGTACCACCTCCTTTCCGTTTGAACGACGGGGGGACGCAGGAGGATAAGGAGAGCGCGCCATTGGATGAGCGCGTCCAAGCAGTGAGACGGTCGGATAGGCAAATCCGTCCGGCAACGTCAAGCTGTGATGGGGAGGGAACTAAAGTACCGAAGCTCCTGAGTTCACACTGCCAAGAAAATCCTCTAGTGAGGAAAGAGGTGCCCGTACCGCAAACCAACACAGGTAGGCGAGGAGAGGATCCTAAGGTGAGCGGGAGAACTCTCGTTAAGGAACTCGGCAAAATGACCCCGTAACTTCGGGAGAAGGGGTGCTCCTCTGCCGAGGAGCCGCAGTGAAAAGGCCCAAGCGACTGTTTACCAAAAACACAGGTCTCTGCGAAGCCGTAAGGCGAAGTATAGGGGCTGACACCTGCCCGGTGCTGGAAGGTTAAGGGGATGCGTTAGCCGTAAGGCGAAGCGTTGAACCGAAGCCCCAGTAAACGGCGGCCGTAACTATAACGGTCCTAAGGTAGCGAAATTCCTTGTCGGGTAAGTTCCGACCCGCACGAAAGGTGCAACGACTTGGGCACTGTCTCAACGAGAGACCCGGTGAAATTATACGATGTGTGAAGATGCACATTACCCGCGACAGGACGGAAAGACCCCGTGGAGCTTTACTGTAGCCTGATATTGAATGTTGGTACAGCTTGTACAGGATAGGTAGGAGCCTTAGAAGCCGGAGCGCTAGCTTCGGTGGAGGCGCTGGTGGGATACTACCCTGGCTGTACGGACATTCTAACCCAGGACCGTTATCCGGTCCGGAGACAGTGTCAGGTGGGCAGTTTGACTGGGGCGGTCGCCTCCTAAAGAGTAACGGAGGCGCCCAAAGGTTCCCTCAGAATGGTTGGAAATCATTCGCAGAGTGTAAAGGCACAAGGGAGCTTGACTGCGAGACCTACAAGTCGAGCAGGGACGAAAGTCGGGCTTAGTG
Organism: Halobacillus halophilus DSM 2266; assembly: GCF_000284515.1. Lineage (GTDB taxonomy): Bacteria > Bacillota > Bacilli > Bacillales > Halobacillaceae > Halobacillus > Halobacillus halophilus. The sequence goes on from NC_017668.1 coordinate 411,944, forward strand.
ATCCGGCGGTACCGCATGGAAGGGCCGTCGCTCAACGGATAAAAGCTACCCCGGGGATAACAGGCTTATCTCCCCCAAGAGTCCACATCGACGGGGAGGTTTGGCACCTCGATGTCGGCTCATCGCATCCTGGGGCTGTAGTCGGTCCCAAGGGTTGGGCTGTTCGCCCATTAAAGCGGTACGCGAGCTGGGTTCAGAACGTCGTGAGACAGTTCGGTCCCTATCCGTCGTGGGCGTTGGAAATTTGAAAGGAGCTGTCCTTAGTACGAGAGGACCGGGATGGACACACCGCTGGTGTACCAGTTGTTCCGCCAGGAGCATCGCTGGGTAGCTACGTGTGGTCGGGATAAGTGCTGAAAGCATCTAAGCATGAAGCCCCCCTTGAGATGAGATTTCCCCTTACGCCAAGTAAGTAAGATCCCTCAGAGACGATGAGGTTGATAGGTCCGAGGTGGAAGCGTGGTGACACGTGGAGCTGACGGATACTAATGGATCGATGACTTATCTATCCTTTAAAAAAGAAGTCGGAAGAGACGTTCGCTCGTCCGATGGTTGAATGATTGCCTTATCCAGTTTTGAGGGTTTACCTCAAACTGTATATGATGTGGTGGTGAAGGCGAAGAGGTCACACCTGTTCCCATGCCGAACACAGAAGTTAAGCTCTTCAGCGCCGATGGTAGTCGGGTCGATCCCCGTGAGAGTAGGACGCCGCCACATTGTATCCATTTTATAGTGAGAATATATTTTCCTGAACTTGGGAATAATATTAGTAATTCTTACAATTTAGTATATTTTATGGGAATGTTAGTAAGTTTCCCACACTATCGCGGGGTAGAGCAGTTCGGTAGCTCGTCGGGCTCATAACCCGGAGGTCGCAGGTTCAAATCCTGCCCCCGCAACCAATTAATATTGATGTACTACGTCGAACTTACTTCCTCGTTCATCAATAATGGTAGCACTGTAAGTGCAACCAAATTATTTCAACTTGCTACTTTGATAAACTTCATGTAATGATGACCCATTTTCAACTACTTTGCTTTAGTTGATTTTTTTAAATTTAATACATATATTTTTTTTTACTGGTCCGGTAGTTCAGTTGGTTAGAATGCCTGCCTGTCACGCAGGAGGTCGCGGGTTCGAGTCCCGTCCGGACCGCCACTTTAAAATTAATTTTCCAACCTTAGGAAGCATTCCTAAGGTTTTTATTATGGAATTTTTTATAAAACGTCTTCTATTGGTATAATAGTTAGAAGGAGTTATGCTACTTAGGAGGCAGAACATGGACGAATTTCAATTTATTCAATCAATCCAGCCTAGTTATTATCGTCAGTCTACACTAATTAAAGGTGTGAGTGATGATGCAGCGGTTTTTAGACCGACAGACAAAGATGTGGTTACCGCTGTAGATACGATGGTGGAGGGGGTTCATTTTTCAAGAAAAACGATGGAGCCTTATCATATCGGGTACCGCGTGCTGGCAGCCAACTTAAGTGATTTAGCTGCGATGGCCAGTACTCCAGCTTTTTATTTAGTTTCAATCGTTATTCCAGAAGGGTGGAGCGAACAGGAATTGAAGGAGCTTTATTCTGGTATGCAGCATTTAGCCTCCCTCTACAAGATGGACCTGATTGGAGGAGACACTGTGTCAGGAAGTGAGCTCTCGATTTCGGTTACAGTGATTGGTTATGTCGAGAAAGACAGAGCGAGGTATAGATCTCAAGCAGAGCCTGGGGATATTGTATTTGCGACCGGTACCCTGGGAGATTCAAGAGCCGGGTTGGAGATTCTCCTCAACGGTTCATCTGGTGAAGCTTCAGAGAAATTCTTTATTGAAAGACATCGGACGCCTGATCCACGAGTGTTCTTTGCGCTTGAGCTCGAGGAGATTCCAAGGATCGCTCTTAATGATATTAGTGATGGAGTGGCTAATGAAGCAAATGAAATAGTTGAAGCTTCTCATGTCGATTTACATCTGGATATGGATAAACTCCCTTTCACATCCTCTATAAAAGATCTTTTTCCAGATACATATAAAGATTGGATCCTTTCCGGAGGAGAAGACTTTGAGCTGGTTGGAACGGTCGAGGAAGCTTTGTGGCCGAAAGTACAGCAGGCAGCAAAAAAGACGGGAGTAAAGGTAAGCCAGATTGGATCCGTGCAGGCTATGAAGAAAAAAGATCCTATCGTCTATTTACATGAAGGTGGAAAGAAGAACGTATTAATGAAGTCCGGGTACACACATTTAAAGACAAAGGGTGAGTAGATGGCCGTATATCAATGGAAAAGTTCTTCTCCTGAGGAAACGATGGCTTTTGCTGAGAAGCTGGGTCATCGACTTCGTGAGGGAGATGTATTAACATTAGAAGGTGACTTAGGGGCGGGCAAGACAACTTTTACAAAGGGACTGGGCTTAGGCCTAGGGGTGAAGCGCACGATTAATAGTCCAACGTTTACTATTATGAAGGAATACATGGGGCGTCTGCCTTTTTATCATATGGATGTCTATCGCCTTGAAGATAGTGATGAAGATTTAGGATTTGAAGAGTTTTTTGAAGGGGACGGCGTATGTGTCGTAGAATGGGCGCATTACATTGAAGAATTTCTCCCTGAAGAGCGTTTGGATATAACAATTTCGTACGATAGCGAATCCAGCCGGACCATTTCTCTTAAAACTTCTTCGGGTCATTTTGACGAGGTTTGTAAGGAGATTATAAAATGAATATTTTATCAATTGACACTTCTAATTATGTAATGGGAGTAGCAGTCATAAAAAGCGGCACGGTAATAGGGGAATATACGACGAATATAAAAAAGAACCACTCGATCCGACTGATGCCCGCGATTGACCATCTAATGAAGGAAACCAATACACTGCCGGAGGAACTGGACCGGATTGCAGTAGCGCAAGGGCCAGGATCTTATACAGGCGTGAGGATTGGTTTGACAACGGCTAAGACGATGGCGTGGGCACTGGATATACCGGTTGTAGGAGTTTCAAGCCTCGAAGCCGTAGCTGGACAAGGTTTATTTTTTGACGGGTATATATGTCCTTTTTTTGATGCCAGACGTGGGCGTGTGTACACTGGGCTTTACAATAATAGGATGAAGATTGTAAAACCGGAGACAAACGTTTCGATGGAAGACTGGTTAAAAGAAGTACAAAGCCTTGATAAGCCGATTTTATTCTTGAGCCAGGATGTACACGTATATGAAGAGATGGTCAAAGACACATTAGGAGACCAGGCTGTTATCCCGGAAGGCCCTTACCACTTTGCCAGGCCTTCGCTCATTGCTTTTGCAGCTCAAAGAAAAGAACCTGACAGCCTCCATGAACTGGTGCCTAATTATTTACGCCTGCCGGAAGCAGAAGCTAAATGGCTGGCTCAGCAGGAGAAGTAAGATGACCTCTATACGTGAAATGACTTTAGAGGATATAGATGAAGTAATGGAAGTGGAACGGGCTTCCTTTGCCGTTCCCTGGTCAGAAGGTACGTTTCGGCAGGAAGTAGAGGATAACCCGTACGCACATTATTATGTGTTTGAGAAAGATGATTATGTGGTGGGTTACTGCGGGCTTTGGCTCGTTATTGATGAAGCCCATGTTACGAATATCGCCATCCATCCAGAAGCACGCGGGAATAAATATGGGGAACAGTTGTTCAAGCACACGTGTGACGAAGCAATCCAGCATGGAGCGATTCAGTTATCATTGGAAGTAAGAGTTTCGAATACGGCTGCGCAGCATATGTATCGGAAATTCGGGTTAGTCCCAGGGGGCATCCGGAAGAGGTACTATACAGATAATGGTGAAGATGCGCTAGTCATGTGGGTGGGATTAAAATGAGTCAAGATCAGTATATCTTAGCTATTGAAACGAGCTGTGATGAGACAGCTGTAGCCATAGTTAAAAACGAAAGAGAGCTTGTCACGAACGTTGTGGCTTCTCAAATTGAAAGCCATAAACGTTTTGGCGGCGTAGTTCCTGAGATCGCGTCACGTCATCATATTGAGCAGATTACGATCACACTTGAGGAAGCTTTGAAAGAAGCAGACCTTACGATAGATGATATGGATGCCATTACGGTCACAGAAGGACCGGGATTAGTAGGCGCGCTGCTTGTAGGGGTAAATGCGGCTAAATCCATAGCGTTTGCTAAGCAGAAGCCGCTTGTCGGTGTTCATCACATTGCCGGTCATATCTACGCTAATCGATTGGAGAAAGAATTCGAATTTCCATTACTTTCTCTCGTCGTTTCCGGAGGTCATACCGAGCTGATTCTTATGAGGGAGCACGGATCCTATGAAATCATTGGAGAGACGCGTGACGATGCAGCAGGTGAAGCTTATGATAAGGTAGCTCGGACATTAAAGCTCCCTTACCCTGGCGGACCAGAAATTGACCGCCTCGCTTCAGAAGGGGAAGAATCGATTGATTTTCCGAGAGCTTGGCTTGAACAGGGGTCTTATGACTTCAGCTTCAGCGGATTGAAATCAGCGGTGATCAATCGTCTTCACAATGCGGACCAAAAAGGCGAAACGCTAAGACCTGAGGATGTTGCTTCCAGCTTTCAGGGAAGCGTCGTGGACGTGTTATCCACAAAAGCTTACCGAGCCGCTGAAGAATACGGTGTAAAACAGCTGATTGTCGCTGGAGGGGTAGCTGCTAATAAGGGACTTCGCAAAGCACTTGTTGATAAGTTTGAAAAATCTGAAACAGAGCTGTTAATTCCGCCCATGCATTTGTGTACCGATAATGCTGCTATGATTGCTGCCGCAGGAGCCGTAGCCTATAATCAGGGACACCGCTCAGGCTGGGACCTGAACGCTAATCCAGGGCTTGATCTAGAGCAATATGGTAAACGGAAACATTCCGCTGAAAACTCTCCTTAACATGTAAGGAGAGTTTTTTTATGGGGAAAGATAATATGAGTTATACACAAATGTATATTTATACTGTTGATAAGTTAAAAGACTCCTAATAACAAAGATAAAGAAAACGGTACCAAAAATGTGGATAAAATTTAGGTTTTCTGTGGATAATGTGTATAAACCTGTTGAGAACTATTGAAAACAGTGCACAACTGTTGAAAAGTATGTGGATAAACTGTATTCAACCATACAGACTTATACAAGGATGATATGGATAAAAATAGGCACCTCAGGTCATCCAGAAACTGGATGACCTGAGGTGCCTTTCATTCCCTTACCATCTTCTTTGGTTTGCTATTCGTGAAGGGATTCCCATTCTTCCATCAACTTTTCCACACGCTGCTGAGTTTGTGTGCTGCTTTCTGTGAGTTCAAGGGAGCGCTCATGGTCCTGGTAAACCTCAGGATCGCACAGGAGCTCTTCAATTTCTTCAAGTTTTGCTTCCAGTTCTTCGATTTCTTCTTCAATTTCAGCTATACGACGGTTTTTCTTACGCTCTTCCCGTTTCACTGCTTTATCTTCCTGAAAGCTGTTCTTAGCCTGCGGCTCTTTCGTTTGTGTTTCATTTTCCAGTCGTTCGGCTTCTTCAATTTGCTGAAGCTCATACTCTTCCTGCTTTTTATTCACATAGTAATCATAGTCACCGAGGAACAAACGCGTTTCTTCCGGAAGCATTTCCACAACGTTTGTCGCGATCTTGTTAATAAAATAACGGTCGTGGGAAACGAACAGCAAAGTCCCGGGATAATCAATAAGCGCTGCTTCCAGAACTTCTTTACTGTCCAAATCCAGGTGGTTGGTCGGCTCATCGAGTACAAGGAAGTTAGCTTCAAGCATCATCAGCTTTGCTAATGAAAGACGGGCTCTTTCTCCGCCGCTAAGAGCAGATACGGGTTTAAGCACATCTTCGCCCGAAAATAGGAAATTTCCAAGTACGGTACGTATATCTTTTTCATTTTTAAAAGGATAATCATCCCAAAGTTCCTGAAGTACATTTTTCTTCGGATTAAGCTTGGTCTGTTCCTGATCGTAATAACCTATTTGAACATTCGTTCCAAGCTTCATATCTCCTTTAGCCGCTTTTAGTTCACCGAGGATGGTCTTAAGCAGGGTGGTTTTTCCGACACCGTTTGGTCCGACAAGAGCCACCGAATCCCCGCGGTTTAAGTCGAAGGAGACGTTCTCAAATACGTAGGAATCTTCATTATACTTGAAACCAAGTTCTCTTAGCTTCAGGACGTCATTTCCGCTTTTTTTAGAAACCTGAAAGCTGAATTTCGCCGACTGGTTGTCGTCTTTAGGTTTCTCAAGTTTGTCCATTTTCTCAAGCTGCTTCCGACGGCTTTGCGCTCGCTTACTGGTCGTTGCCCGAACAATGTTCTTCTGAATGAAGTCTTCCATCCGCTTAATTTCTTCCTGTTGCTTTTCAAAGTGCTTCATTTCAATCTCAAAATCGGCTTCTTTTTTCTTCAAATAGTCGCTGTAGTTGCCAGGGTATTTCTTAGAAGATTGAAAGGCAATTTCATAAACGGTATTTACGATCTTGTCGAGAAAATAGCGGTCGTGCGAGACGATGACAACCGCGCCCTTATAACCCTGTAAATATCCTTCCAGCCATGATAGCGTGTCGATGTCCAGGTGGTTGGTAGGCTCATCGAGAATCAGAACATCCGGACTGGTCAACAATAGCTTACCGAGGGCTAAACGAGTTTTCTGGCCGCCGCTCAAAGACGTGATCGGTGTGTTCCAGTCAAAATTATGGAAGTTCAATCCATTCAGGACGGATTTAATTTCCGTTTCATACTGATAACCGCCCGCTGTTTTGAAATACTCCTGCTTCCGGTCATAGGTAGAGAGGAGCTGCTGATAGCGATCGGGATCATCCATAAGATCAGGGTCTGCCATATTGACTTCCATAGTTCGCAGTTCATCTTCCAGTTCCTTTAAATGAGAGAAAACCTTTTCCATTTCATTCCATATGGTTTCCTCGGACTGAAGGCCTGTATCCTGAGCCAAGTATCCGACGGTCGTTTCCTTCGGTTTAAAAATATCACCGGAATCGTAGCTCATTTCACCGGCCATCATCTTCAGCAATGTCGATTTTCCTGTACCATTTCGACCGACAATTGCGATGCGATCATTCATTTGTACTTCCAATTTAATATTTGATAAAATCAATTCCGCTCCGAATCGTTTGGTTAATTGATTTAATTGCATGAGAATCATGTCGTTTCACCTCAATGAGATAAGTGTATCGTATCGGGGATTCTTCTAGCAAGATAATGACCCTGAGTTTGTGAAATCTTTAACGTCTAGCCGTTGATTTTTTGTTAGAATAAGAGTAATGTAACTAACAGTAAGTTTGTGAATTTACTCGTAAAGGGGTAAGACCATGTCAGAGTTTACACATTTTAATGAGCAGGGGCGCGCCCGTATGGTGGATATCTCCAGTAAGGGAGAAACCGTTCGGACTGCGGCGGCCTTGAGCAGTGTACAAGTCAACGAAGAAATTTATCATAAAATTACCAATCAGGAAATATCCAAAGGCGATGTGCTCGCGGTGGCGCAAGTGGCAGGGATTATGGCAGCGAAGAAAACATCAGATTGGATTCCTATGTGTCACCCATTGTCTTTAAGCGGAGTCGACGTGTCATTCGATTGGGAAACAGGCAATTCTTATACATTACAGATTCAAGCGGCTGTGAAAACGAAGGGAAGTACAGGGGTAGAAATGGAAGCGTTAACTGCTGCTTCCGCTACAGCTTTGACTATTTATGATATGTGTAAATCTCTTGATAAAGGAATGGTTATCGGGCCGACCTATCTCATGGAGAAAACAGGCGGCAAAACCGGTGATTATCAGCGAGAGAGCCGGTAAAGGAGGCAGAGTCATGGATTTAGAAGAACATACTAAGATCCCACAAGCTACAGCAAAACGATTGCCGTTGTATTACCGCTTTTTAAACAATTTGCACGGCCAGGGGAAAATGCGTGTCTCATCGAAAGAGCTGAGTGAAGCGGTGAAAGTGGATTCCGCTACGATCCGTCGCGACTTTTCTTATTTTGGAGCCCTTGGGAAAAAAGGGTATGGCTACAATGTAGAGTACTTATTATCATTTTTCCGAAAGACGCTCGATCAGGATGAAACGACAAAAGTTGCGCTAATTGGAGTCGGTAATCTGGGGACCGCATTCTTAAATTATAATTTCACAAAAAATAATAATACGAAAATAGAAATTGCCTTTGATGCCAGCCGCGAACGTGTTGGAAGCGAAGTCGGCGGTGTCCGAGTTGAGCATATTGATGATATGGAAGAGAAAATGGGGGACCTGGCCGTGGCCATTCTTACTGTTCCGGCGTCCGAGGCGCAGGGCATTGCGGACCGGCTCGTAGATGCAGGTGTCAGCGCGATTCTGAACTTTACACCGGCTCGGATCACCGTCCCGTCCCATGTTCGTGTCCACCATATTGACCTTGCTATCGAACTGCAGGCACTGGTTTATTTTCTAAAACATTATCCTCTGGATGTGGAAGAGGAAGAATAGAGTAGAGAGACAGTCCAACGCTGATTGGGCTGTTTTTTTTATGGGGCTAAGGATAAAGGGGAAGCTGACTAAAAAGAAAGGCTCAGAGTTCTTCACTCTGAGCCTCATCTACTTAATCAGAAGTTTTTTTCCATTGATTATCAATTAGCATCTTACCCGGCCACGTATAAGCCATTATGCCGCCATCTACCGTAATGTCCTCCCCTGTAATATACGAACTTTCGTCTGAGGCCAAGAACAGCGCAACATTTGCGACTTCTTTAGGATCGCCTAAGCGCCCCAGCGGAGTGACCCACTTGTTGGCTTCGCGGAATTCACGTCCCTGCTCCTGCTGTTTCGAACCGGCCAGTTCATCGATCAGTGGCGTTTCAATTGTTCCTGGCGCAATGGAATTCACACGAATGCCTTCCCGTGCGTAATCAATCGCCATGGCCTTTGTAAAGTTCGTAATGCCGCCTTTAGCTGCGTTATATCCGGAGCGGTCCAGATCAGCCGCCCTTCCGGACATCGACGACGTATTAATGATCGATCCGCTTCCTCTTTCCTGCATAAGAGGGAGTAAGTATTTACTTGTTAAGAAGGTGCCGCGCAGATCGACTGCGATAATTTGATCGAACAGCTCCACGGGATACTCGTGGACTTTTCCACCTTCTTCGTCAATCCCGGCATTATTGAATAAGACATCTATGGAACCGTATGTTTCTTTTATGTGATTGGCTAAGCTTGTTACGCTTTCTTCGTTCGATACATCTACATATACAAACTCGGCTTTTCCGCCGTTGTTTTTTACTTCGTTAACCGTGTTTTGAACGTCTTCTTCGTTCACATCCGCACAGACCACAGTTGCACCTTCTTCGGCAAAAAGCTTAACCGTAGCCTGTCCAATTCCTGTAGCAGCGCCTGTCACGACCGCTATTTTTTGGTTTAGTCGTCCCATTTTTTGAGAACCTCCTTTAATCATTCTCCTACTGCATACCCCCCTTTTTTATAGCAAAAACTCTCTCTATCTCTTTAAAACGCTTCCAATCGGTTGAAAATGTTTTTTTAATCACTGATGTGGAATAATCTAAAAGGATCTTTGAAACGCTCGTGAAAAGAGATAAGCATACACGTGGAGAAACACGATCATCAGTGGTATAGTTGAAAAATAATTCGAGTTCCGAAGTAATCAAGAGAGGAGGCATCTGATGAGTAAACTACCTAATAAATGGCTCGTGGTTGTATCGGTTCTTTTCGGTACATTCACCGTTATCCTAAATAATAGTATGTTAAATCCAATCCTGCCGAAGTTTATTGAGATCTTCGATTCCAATGCGGTGGCCGTGGGCTGGATCTTAACCATTTTCATGGTTTCTATGGGAATGACGATGCCGCTGACGGGTTATTTTGGAGACCGCTTTGGCAAGAAAAAAGTGTACGTCACAGGACTTGTCATCTTTATCGCAGGTTCCGTGTCCGGTTTTTTCTCAGAAACGTTAGCTATGGTGATCATCTCCCGGGCTATACAGGGAATGGCCGGCGGTTTAATGCTTCCCATTGCGATGGCGTTAATCTTTAATTCCTTCCCGAAACATGAACGCGGGCTGGCGGTCGGAGTATATGGGATCGCTGCGATGGTCGCCCCAGCCATTGGCCCGACGATCGGCGGCTTCTTAATCCAATACCTCGAATGGCCCTGGCTGTTCGCCTTTAATATCCCGTTCGGTTTAACAGGATTAATCCTGTCTTCTAAATTTCTGGAACGGACAGAGACGCATCCCGAGAAGAAGTTCGATTTAATCGGGTTCCTGGTTATCACTTCAGGTATCGGTTCGATTCTGTTTGCCTTAGGGCGTGGAAGAACTGTAGAGAATTTATTCGACCCGCTAAACATCGCTTTAATTGTCGGGGGACTGATTGCTGTTGTTCTATTCGTATTCTATGAAAACCGACAGGACGATCCATTACTGAACTTATCTGTTTTTAAAGTACCTACGTATTCGGTGTCCATCATCGTGACAAGTGCAGCTTCGATCGGGTTGTTTTCAGGAATATTCCTGCTGCCCTTACTCATTCAAAACGTTTATGGAATGAGTGCAGTCATGACCGGACTACTCTTCCTGCCGGCAGCGGCTGCGAGCGGTGTATTTATGTCTCTTGGCGGAAGGCTGCTCGATAAAAAAGGACCCAAGTACGTCGTGCCGCCGGGTCTTACGATTATGGCACTTGCGACGCTTGGATTAAGTTTTCTGCAGCTAGGTACGCCTTACTGGCTGATTCTTGCGTTGAACACAGTCCGAGGCATGGGTATGGGAATGAGCAATATGCCAGCGACGACTTCCGGTATGAACTCAATTCCGGAACCGCTTGTAGCACAGGGTTCCGCGATGAACAATATTATCCGTCAGATCTCCTCATCCTTAGGGATTGTCTTCTTTTCTATTTATTACGAAGTGAGGCGCGCGCAGGTATCGGCAGCTCCTGGTATCGATATGCAGGCGGCCACCTTGCAGACATTGAATGAAGCTTTTCTCGTATCTGCGATCGTGCTGCTGATTGCCCTGCCATTTTCCTTTATCTTAAAAGGGGTGCAGGACGATAAAAATACAGACCAGCAAGAAAAAGAAGCCTAATCAAAAAACGCAGGGAAGACAAATTGTCTTATCCCTGCGTTTTTTGATTCCAATCTTTTCGTAAGAGCCCGTACAGAAGCATATCGTAGGCCTGACCATCCCGGAGAATAAACTCCCGGTGCGAACCCTCGTGTACGAAGCCGAGCTTTTCATATAAGCGGCGGGCCGCGTTATTGTATTCAAAAACGGTAAGCTGAAGCCTGTGTAAATTAAGCTCGTGAAAGGCAAACTGGATTAAAAGCTCCATGGCCTCTGATCCATAGCCCTTACCGTACATATCCGGATCACCGATTCCAATCGTGAGCCAGGCATTCTGCTGAGTCCAGAGAATGCCATCAAGCTCCACAAACCCGATAAACTGGTCAGCTTCCTTAATCGCGAAGAGGAAATGGCTGTCGTGCTCGTGAGCTTCATCTCGCCACTTTCGCAAGTCTTCCGCTCGTTTCGGCTTTGCGGGAAGGGCATCCAGATGCCTTGCGTAATCGGTTTTATTGTACCATTTGGTCATGTGATCAATATCATGGTCGTCGAGAAGCGTCAGCCTGACGCGTTCGCCGGTGAGTAAAGCTTCCATCACCATTCCCTCCTTAGGTTTCGTCATTTTTTATTCGACTGGTTCATACGGACATGAAGATTATACAAACGGATCGCTACAATAATATTTACTGTGGCGACACCCGATAAGACAATCGTGGTAGCATTCCAAATCGTTTCCACTGCGGCCTGGGACGCGAGAAACATAAATGCGATTCCCACACCGAAGTAGAGGACAGCCATAAGCAGTGGTGAAGTCCTCATATTATAAAAATCCTCCAATAAAGATGGTTTCCAATTGTTCCTGCATCCGCCGGATATCTTCCTCATCCACGAAATACTGCGTAATGACCACAAACGAGTTCATCGCCATATGAGCAATGATTGGTGTAATAATTCGTTTTGTTTTCACATATAGGAAGGCGAATACAACCCCCATGGAGAAGTAAACAAGCATGTGCTTAAAATCAAAGTGGAAAGCACCAAAGACCAAGGCAGAAACTAAAACAGCCAGAAAGAAATTCGTCCGTTTATAAATCGAACCGAAAATCACCTTACGGAAAATGATTTCCTCGGTAATTGGAGCAAACAAAACCGGTAGCAGAATAAACAATGGTGATTCACGGGCGATCTCCATGAGCCCCATCGTATTTTCCGATCCAGGCGGAATTCCGAAAACTTGATTCTCAATAGCAGCAGCGACACCTTGGGCAAGCAGGGCTAAAATGACTCCGAGAATAGACCAGAGGACGATGCCTCCCGGTCCTGCCTTATCTTCCCGCATCGCGGTTTCTTTCATATCCGGTTTAAGCAGAACGATAATAATGATCGTTGCAGCTAAAAAGCTCAGCACTGACCAGATCGCAATCGCGTCATAATTGCTTAGGCCAAACAACTTGACGAGCGGTACTCCGATCAAGGCAGAGAGCTGGGCAGCGACATACGTCAGAATAATATACCAATAGCGATTTGGCATAAGTGAACGACTCCTTTTATCTATATATATGATGAAAGTTCATGCATGCGATATCCAACAAAGCTTACGCCTTAAAATATCTCACAATTCATACTTTATGTATTTTATCATAGTTTCAAAACCATCCCTAAGGATAAAGGGTTATCGTACATAATTTGTCGAAAAAAGATGTGAAAATTTTCTAGGTTTTCTACTTGAAAAATGAAAGTGAATTGATTATGATAAGAATTGTGTTAGCACTCATGTATCACGAGTGCTAATAAACGACAAAAATTGAATTCAACCTTATCAAGGAGGGTGTCCTAATTGTTAAAGCCACTTGGTGATCGTATTGTTATTGAACTAATCGAAGAAGAACAGACTACTGCGAGCGGTATCGTACTTCCGGATTCTGCGAAGGAAAAGCCGCAAGAAGGTAAAGTCATTGCTGTCGGTACTGGCCGCATCACAGACAACGGAGAGAAAATCGCTCTTGAAGTCGCACAAGGCGACCGTGTAATTTACTCGAAGTTTGCCGGTACGGAAGTGAAGTATGAAGGCAATGAATACTTGATTCTGCGCGAATCAGATGTACTAGCTGTTATTCAATAAGTACAACCATCTCATACTTATAGATGAAGAATCGGTACGATTTTAATAAGGAGGGCATTTTTAATGGCTAAAGAAATTAAGTTTAGTGAAGACGCACGCCGCGCGATGCTTCGCGGAGTAGATACATTAGCAGATGCTGTAAAAGTAACACTGGGACCAAAAGGACGTAACGTCGTTCTAGATAAGAAATTCGGTTCTCCACTCATTACAAACGATGGTGTAACCATTGCTAAAGAAATCGAACTTCAGGATCACTTCGAAAACATGGGAGCTCAGCTTGTGTCCGAAGTAGCTTCTAAAACAAACGATGTTGCCGGTGACGGTACAACAACTGCAACCGTACTAGCGCAAGCGATGATCCGTGAAGGTCTAAAAAACGTAACATCCGGTGCGAACCCAGTAGGCATTCGCCGCGGAATTGAAAAAGCAACCGAAGTCGCTACTCAGGAACTTCGCAAAATCTCTAAGCCAATCGAAGGCCGCGAGTCCATTTCTCAGGTAGCTTCCATCTCTGCTTCCGATAACGAAGTCGGCCAGCTGATTGCTGAAGCGATGGAGCGCGTAGGAAACGATGGCGTTATTACAATTGAAGAATCTAAAGGTTTCAATACAGAACTAGAAGTGGTTGAAGGTATGCAGTTCGACCGCGGCTATGCTTCTCCATACATGGTTACAGACCAGGATAAAATGGAAGCGGTTCTTGATGATCCTTACATTCTAATTACGGATAAGAAAATCAACAACATCCAGGAAGTACTTCCTGTACTTGAGCAAGTGGTACAGCAATCCAAGCCGTTGCTACTGATCTCTGAAGACGTAGAAGGCGAAGCACTTGCTACACTTGTTGTGAACAAACTGCGCGGTACATTCAACGCTGTATCCGTTAAAGCACCTGGATTCGGTGATCGTCGTAAAGCTATGCTTGAAGACATCGCAACTCTGACAGGTGGTCAAGTGATCACAGAAGACCTTGGTCTTGAACTGAAGAATACAACCATTGATCAGCTTGGACGTGCGTCTAAAGCGGTCATCACGAAAGAAAATACAACCATCGTTGAAGGGAACGGAGATCCACAGCAAATCGCTTCCCGCGTAGCTCAAGTCCGTGCCCAGTCAGAAGAATCTACTTCTGAATTCGATAAAGAAAAACTACAAGAGCGTCTTGCGAAACTAGCAGGCGGCGTAGCTGTTATCAAAGTTGGCGCAGCTACTGAAACAGAATTGAAAGAGCGTAAACTTCGCATCGAAGACGCCCTGAACTCTACGCGAGCAGCTGTAGAAGAAGGAATCGTTGCTGGTGGTGGTACAGCTCTAGTAAATATCATCAACTCTGTTGAAGGTCTTGGCTTAGTTGACGATGAAGCAACTGGCGCAAGCATTGTACTTCGTGCCCTTGAAGAGCCTGTACGTCAAATCGTACACAACGCAGGTCTTGAAGGATCCATCATCGTTGAGCGTCTGAAAGGCGAAGAAGTCGGCGTAGGATTCGATGCAGCTACCGGCCAGTGGGTTAACATGGTCGAAAAAGGTATCGTAGACCCTACGAAAGTAACGCGTTCTGCACTTCAAAACGCAGCTTCCGTAGCCGCTATGTTCTTGACTACTGAAGCCGTAGTTGCTGATAAGCCAGGCGAAGATGACAACGCTGGCGGCGGCATGCCTGACATGGGTGGCATGGGCGGAATGGGCGGCATGATGTGATAGCCCAAACCCCTGCTACCATAGGGTTTGAGAACAATTTGACTGGATATTGACTGGTTTTAAAAATCGTTTACTAAATCTACGAGCCTCTCAAGAGTTCATAAACTTTTGAGAGGCTTTTCTTTTATTTTTAAATATGAGCCTGGGTTACAAATTACATTCGAGTTGTTTTATGAAGAAGAAGGGCTATTTGATGTTGAATTAAGGACCTGCCACTGTTCCGAACGCCAACAGAAAAAATAGCAGATATTATTAATATCTAAAGTCCCCATAGCCGAATGGTTTACACATTCAAGAAACCTAGGTGTGGAAAGGGACTAATGCACACCTCTTTTCCTGATAGTTCTTTTATTAGTTTTTGTTCAAAGTAAAGAATGTATAACTTTTGATAATACTACAGCCCTTGATGATGTGGTATTGTACTTGTATGGAGACGAATAAATTACGACGAATTTTCTTTGATGAACATCAACATTGGGAATCCTTTAAGAACAAATATGAAGCTAAGATCCGGTCAGTCGTGCAAAAGAAAGTGGAGAAGTTTCGAGATTGTGGAAATTTTAAAAAGGGTATTAGGCTTTTAGTATATGAATAGATACACTAAACATACTGTAATACGAATTGAGGTGACCGAGTGGAGCGTACAGAGGACTTAATTGAGTTATGTTTATTAATGGGGAAGATCATGCAACAAAATGGAGCGGAAACCTATCGTGTGGAAGATACGATGACGCGGATTGCCCAATCTTTTGGACGGGATGAAGCACAAAGTTATGTAACACCTACTGGGATTATGTTTACGATTAGCCCTGGGGCCCCTGCAAAATTAGTAAGAGTTTCAGCACGAGAGACAAATCTAGAAAAAGTAAAGCTCGCGAATAACGTCTCTAGAAAAATTACAAATGGAGACATGTCTACTCACGTAGCGTATAAAGAGCTTAGAAAAATTGAAACCAGTCCTACAGATTATACTATACTCATGCAGATCATCGCTGCCACGTTAGCGAGTGGTTTCTTTACTCTCATGTTTCAGGGAAGTTGGTACGATTTCCTGCCAGCCTGCATAGCAGGAGGGCTGGGATTTATTGCATTAATGAACTTTATTCGATTATTTGAAATTAAATTTGTTGCTGAATTCGTTGCTTCGTTGTTGATTGGTTTTACAGCCTTTTCCCTTTTTTCATTAGGTATTGGGAAGGAAGTTGATAAGGTAGTTGTTGGTTCTATCATGCCCTTGGTCCCTGGCCTGCTCATCACCAACGCTGTAAGGGATTTGATGGCAGGTCATCTTATCTCAGGACTCGCCAAGGGGGCGGAGGCTTTTTTAACGGCTTTTGCAATTGGGGCAGGTATTGCTGTTATGTTTGCACTATTTTAGAGATCGTGAGGAATGACTATGTGGATTGAATATGCCATAGCAAGCTTTTTTGCATCAGCTGCCTTTGGAATCATCTATCAGGCGCCAAGAAATACGCTCGTCAAATGTGGTCTCGTCGGCATGGTTGGTTGGATGATTTACGCATTCTTAGTATGGAAAGAAGTCGACAGTGTCCCGGCTACACTCATCGCCTCCTTTGTTATTGCCCTGGTCAGCCAGGCGCTGGCAAGGAGATTCAAAACGCCTATGATTATATTTAGCGTACCAGGGATTATTCCTCTCGTACCAGGAAGTCTCGCTTATGACGCGATGCGGAACTTTGTACAAAATGACTACAGCGCCGCTATCTCTATTGCAGCGAAAGCTTTTATGATATCCGGTGCCATTGCATTTGGGCTCGTGTTCTCGGAAGTGCTTAACCAGATTATAAAAAAGATGAGGCAAACAAAAGCGCAATTGAGGTAATTGGTGAGCCTCACTTGCGCTTTTGTTCGTCTTTATAATCCACCTGGATTATGACTGGATACAGTTCATAAAGTGTTTATAGTTATTGTATTTTATAAATTAACTTTGCGATGGAAACCATAGTATAATTAGGTTTTGTAGGTCTTATTATTGTCCTATTAAATAGCTGAGTGAATGGGCGGCATGATGTAATACCGCTCAACCACCTCTTATTATAGGATTTAAAGCTCTTCACTAACCCTGAATAGCCAATAATTTCTCTTTCATCAGATTCTTTGCCTGTCCAAATTAATAACAGCAGTTGAGTCCAGCGTATTAATGGGATTCTTGAGGTATTCTTCTCTAAATATATCATTAGTAGTATATCCGCAGGGTCTGTTAAAGGATAAGATGTGTTACAATATTATCGAAACCGCTTTCGTAAACTTTTGATAAGAAGAAAGAGGAGGTGAAGGATGCTTACCTTCACCTTCTTCCTACATAAGAAAAAGGCTTTTTTCTGCATTTACAAAAGGTAATGAGCTTGTGGCATATGGAAGTTATTCGGAAGATGCGAAATCAAGCTTTCTTTCGATAGGCGGGTTCATTGTGTGGGACAGTGGCAGGTGGGGCTTAAAACTCCCCGGTTTTAAATGGTAACCATATTATTATAAAGCCATTAAAGAATAGAGAGGGGTTCATTCATGGTAAATTATGCGTTTAATGAGGAAAAGTATTTTGTTATAGAAGAATTTGATCGGGCTAAGACGTTTTCAAGTTTTTTACCGGGCATAGCTGGATTGTATGGGGTTCCGATGTGGGCGTTTTATGTGAACAGAGGGCAAGGTATGGTGAGTTTCGGGATTCAAGATAAAAATAGTGCGATCACAGAGTTTTTTCCAGCCAATCAGGCTTATGAGCGCGTTTCAACCAATGGATTCCGCACTTTCATCAAAGTTCAGCGTAACCATGAAAGCTTACTATTCGAACCATTTAATACGGATTCGAAACAAACCGTAAGCAGGAACATGTATATAAAAGAAAACGAACTCATCATAACAGAACGAAACGAAGATTATGGAATTCATACGAACGTGACTTATTTTACGTTACCACAGGAAAACTTCTCAGCTTTAATGCGCAAAGTGGAGGTAGAAAATATCTCGGATGAGGAAATAAGTCTTGAGATCGTAGATGGTTTACCTGCCATAATTCCTTTTGGAATAGAGGATGAAGCTTATAAAGCAGTAGGGAACACACTGAAAAGCTGGATGGATGTGTTTAATGTAGACAATCACATTCCCTATTATCGTGTCCGCTCATCTACACAGGACACAGCCGAAGTGGAGGAAGTCACAAAGGGGCATTTTTATGCAAGCTTTGTAGAGGATGGCTCACTGCTAAAGCCTATTGTAGATGCATCCATTCTTTTTGGAGAAAATACGTCGTTGCGCTTTCCGGAAAGGTTTGAAAGTAATTCGGTACAGGACCTTTTACAAGCGAAGCAAATTACGGCAAACAAGGTGCCGTGTGGTTTTTCAGCTTTTTCAAGTGTTCTATCCCCGAATGAATCAACGAATTTACGTACGATGATTGGTCACGTTAATGACCTTACTATTTTGGAAGAGAAGCAATCTGAAATTAGTTCAGCCGCTTATTTTGATAGAAAGTATAAGGAAGCACAACAGCTTGTGGAAGAATTAACAAGCGATGTCCATTCTAATACCGGAAGTGACATGTTTGATGCATATACGAAGCAGAGCTATTTAGATAACGTACTACGTGGTGGATATCCAATTTTACTAGAGAATAACAAAGAGCCGTTTCTCTATTATGTCTATTCTCGTAAACATGGGGACCTGGAACGAGATTACAATTTCTTTTCTGTGGCACCGGAGTTTTTCTCACAAGGGAATGGAAACTTTCGGGATGTGAATCAAAATCGCCGGAATGACGTCTTCTTCAAGCCGGAAGTGGGAGATTACAATATAAAACTATTTATGAGTTTGATCCAAGCAGATGGTTATAACCCACTAGTTGTAAAGGGAGCACGCTTTGAGGTGACCGAACAGGGAGACTGGTCATGGTTACAAAGGCTGTTCACCCGTAAGGATGATTTCGAATATATGAGAAACCTGTTGGAGATGTCGTTTACACCAGGAGCGATCATGCAATCGGTTGTGGACCGAAAGATAAGTTTGGAAGTCTCGCCGGAAGCGTTTTTAAGAACAGTACTTTCTCATAGTACACAGGAAATCGACGCAGAGTTCGGGGAAGGGTACTGGGTAGATCATTGGACGTATAACTTAGATTTGATCATTAATTACCTAAAAGTATATCCAGATCAAAAACAACATTTATTGTTTCATGATCGTTCTTATCGTTATTTTCAAAGTCCAGCTTTCATCAATCCGCGTTCAGAAAAATATGTATTAGCAGGCGATAAGGTTCGTCAGTATGGGGCTCTCACTGAAAGCCATGAAACAACGGATGGAAACTGGTTGAAGACAAAGGACGGACAAGTATATGAAAGCACCCTGTTTTCGAAACTGTTTTCATTGGCACTAATGAAATTTGCTACACTAGACCCTTATGGTATGGGAGTTGAAATGGAGGCGAATAAACCTGGATGGAATGATTCCATGAATGGACTTCCAGGCATCTTTGGTTCAGGGATGAGTGAAACAGTAGAGTTGAAGCGATTACTTCAATTTTTGGTGGATTGTGAGCATAAAGAGAATACGGTTTTACCAGCTGAGGTCTTGACTATGGTACAAGAGATTAAAGAAGCGTTACAGCAAAACCTCTCCTCCTTTGAATACTGGGATACTCTATCAACAGCTAGAGAATCTTATCGAGAAGCGATTAAGTATAATCTAGATGGAAAAGAAGAATCGATATCAGCTACTGAGGTACAGGAACTGCTTCAGTTATTTATGGAGAAAGTAGATGCTGGAATAGAAAAGGCGAAAGAGCTTGGCGACGGTCTGGTTCCTACGTACTTTTATTATGAAGCGGATCAATTTGAGGTTCAAAGGGACGCGGAAGGTCAAGTTAAGAAGAATCAAAAAGGCTATTCGCTTGTCGATGTTCAACGTTTCCAGGTTCATGTACTTCCTCACTTCTTGGAAGGACCGGCACGAGCATTAAAAGGAATGAGTGCTCAAGAAGCAAGGGAACTGCACCAGCAGGTACGTCAATCTGATATATATGACAAACAGCTAGGCATGTATAAGACCTCCACGTCATTAGAGGACATGAGCTATGAGCTTGGCCGTGCAAGAGCATTTACCCCAGGGTGGTTAGAGCGGGAGTCTGTATTCATGCACATGGAATTTAAATATTTATTAAGTCTGTTAAGTGCGGGGCTATATGAAGACTTTTTTGAAGATTTGAAGAACGCATTACCACCATTTATGGATCCATCGGTATATGGAAGAAGTACCTTAGAGAACTCTTCCTTTATCGCAAGTAGCGTAAATCCTGATGAAAGCATGCATGGTAGAGGGTTTGTGGCACGATTAAGTGGAACAACGGCTGAGTTTTTGTCCATATGGCAAACCATGATGACCGGTAAAAGTATGTTTTCTATTGAAGATGGTGAATTATCTCTAAAGCTTCAACCACTCCTTCCAGAATGGCTGTTTGATGAACAGAACCAAGTAAGTTTTACATTCCTGGGTGAGATTGAGGTTACTTATCATAATGAAAATCGGAAATCTACATTTGATGATAAAGGAGCCAAAGTGACACGATATCTTCTTCATAATGAAGAAGGAACCACCACAGTGGATGGGGAGAAAATTCAAGGGTTGCTTGCTGAGAAAGTTCGAAATAGAGACTTTGAGAAAATAGAAGCTATATTAACGTAAGAGGAAATGATGTACGATTCCATTTTATTTCCTTAGTAAATAGACAAGCTCTTTTATTTGAAATACAGGGGGTCCAACATGGATGCAAAATTGATCCAAACGATAAAAGGTACGAATGACCGTTTAGCAGAAAAGGGAATGCTCCCATTTAAAGAAAAAGGTACAAAGGAAGGACCAACTTTAAAGATAACACCGGGGGAACGCTATCAGACAGTAATGGGGTTTGGGGGCGCTTTTACCGAAGCGGCAGCTTATACCTTGGCCCAAATCTCCAAAGAGAAACGCATGGAAATCATCGAGAGTTACTTTCATCCTGTGCATGGGTTAGCTTATTCCCTTGGAAGAACACACATTCATAGCTGCGACTTTTCCCTGGGAAATTACACGTATGTAGAAGAAGATGATGAGGAATTACGCACTTTTTCCATTGAAAGAGAGCACCAATATGTTATTCCATTTATTAAGGATGCCGTAAAAACAAGAAAAGAGGATCTTACCATTCTTTCCTCCCCATGGAGTCCTCCTGCGTGGATGAAGACAAATAATGAAATGAATAATGGTGGAAAGCTTTTACCAGAGTATCAGAGCGCTTGGGCACTTTATTATAGTAAGTATATAAAGGCCATGGAGGAAGCGGGGATTCCTATTTGGGGAGTTACGGTTCAAAATGAACCAGATGCCACTCAAATTTGGGATTCTTGTCGTTACACAGCAGAAGAAGAGCGTGATTTTGTACGGGATTACTTAGGGCCAACTCTAGAAAAAGAGGGACTGGACCATAAAAAAATCGTAATTTGGGACCACAATCGCGATATTGCCTATGAGCGAGCGAGCACGGTTTTGTCTGACCCTGAAGCGGCTAAATATATCTGGGGTACAGGGATCCACTGGTATGTTAGTGAGGAATTTGAAAATCTAACTAAAATTCATAATGATTTTCCAGATAAACACATTATGTTTACAGAAGGATGTATAGAAGGTGGCGTTCAGTTAGGAGCTTGGCACACAGGCGAGCGATATGGACGTAACATTATAGGGGATTTGAATAATTGGCTGGAAGGGTGGATCGACTGGAATCTGGTCCTGGATGAGCAAGGTGGGCCGAACCACGTTGGGAATTATTGTGATGCTCCAATTATTGTAGATACAAAGAAGGAACAAGTGCACTATAATAGCTCGTATTACTATATTGGCCACTTTAGTAAGTATATTAAGCCAAATGCCGTAAGAATTAAGCATGAAATCGAGCATCCTGCGTTACAAGTGGTTGCTTTTCAAAATGAAGATGATTCCATAGTTGTGGTAGTCATGAACGAAAAGGATGAATTTGCAGAAACAAACCTGGTGTTAGGAGATCAAGCCTGTCATGTAGAGTTTCCATCCCATTCCATTTCCACGTTAGTGATATAAACTGAAATAAGGACGCCGTATATTTAGTTGATCTCACTCGTATTGGGGTAGAATTAGAGATTGCTATGGGTGAAGGCTGAAATGGTTCTATTGCTTTGATACGTTTGGGTGAATTTATTACCATTGTTGACTTCGTAAGGTTTAAGTTTAGTAACATTATTTGAACAGTAGTTGATAATCTTCAATTGGATACTAACAGTTATGTAAGAAGGTCTCTTTGGAGACCTTCTTTTTTTATGGTGCAAATAGAACGCGTGTTACTCCTCATTCTGCGTACTTTACTTGCTCAGAGTTAAAACTAAGCGTATGCAGCTAAAGTGAAGAAGCAGAGACAATTACTACAATGACTCAGCTAATTTCAAGTCTAATAAATAGTATTTACTCAGAAACGTTTTTTCTAATATCCTTGTCGTTTGCCGCTTCCTTAAACTGTCACCATTACAAGGCAAAACTTTCTCAACAGCCCAAATCCCCAAGCCTGCAAAGTTGGGGTTTTTTTGTGTATATCATTAATCCTCCATATTATGAATATTTTTCCTTACAATTGTAGAGTCTAATAAAAAAGTAAAGGATCCTTTCAAATATGAGATCTGGAGAAATTAGTTATTTACAATTGCTCTTTTTAGTCATGATGTCTTCTGGGTTTTATAATCACGTTATTTTGACACCGCCCATTTTGAATGTAGCGAGAAGAGATGCATGGATTTCTGCATCCATGACTTCGATATCCTTTTTTGTTGTTCTTTTAATCATTTACATCATTCATAAACTGACGAAAGACCGTCCTCTCCTTCAATACTTAGAGGAGGGATTCGGTAAAGCGGGTAAGTGGCTATTTATGATCCCGCTCCTGGCTTATTTACTGCTAAGTGGGTTTATCACGTATTTCGACACGATTATGTGGACGAAAGTATCTTATTTACAGAGCACTCCTAAAATCTTTTTAGCTGTTCTAACATTAGGTGTCGTTTTATTAGTGCTGAAAGAAGGGATTCAGACTTTAGCAATTTCAGCTGGAGTGCTGCTGCCTTTCGTCGTTCTATTTGGCATATTTGTAGCGGTGGCCAATATGCAGAATAAAGATTACTCTTTACTATTTCCAGTGATGGCTGAAGGATGGGGGCCAGTATGGAAGGGGTTTATCGTAGGCAGCAGCGGTGCTATCGACTTGATTCTTATTTTGTGTATTCAACATCAAGTGAAAAAGAAAATGGCGTTCTGGAAGTATTTAATTTTTGGAGCCTTGCTTCTAAATCTTTTTGTATCCCCGATTACCGGGGCTATCGCTATGTTTGGACCAGAGCACGGAGCTGAACTGAGGTATCCGGCATACGAACAATGGAGGATGGTATCCATAGGTGCTTATATTACGCATGTGGATTACTTAACGATCTATCAGTGGCTCTCTGGTGCGGTGATAAGAATAGCTCTTATCCTATATCTTCTTCCTTCTCTTTTTACAATTAAAAAAATAAAGGCGAAAAGATGGATTCAATTAAGTTATGCGGTTATTTTAGTCCTCAGTTTATATACACCTTTATCCGATATGCAATTCTATTATTTATTGAAAAAGTATGTATTGCCCGGTTTTGTTTATGGAATGGGGGTATATCTGTTCCTATTACTTGGAGCCATAGTATGGATTTATAGGAGGCGGACATCTTGAAAAAGAAAAAAGAGAAACAAGAAAATACGGAACAAGCTGTCACGTTTACTGAAAAATCCTTGAGAGATCTGTTTGACGGCTGTGCAGATGTCAAGTTTCATCAAGCAGAAACTTCGGTTGGAAAAATACTTGTAGTTTACTGTAAGGGGTTGTATGATCAGAACGCTTTATTCCAATATGTATTGCGACCCATCCAGCAAAACACAAGAAAAAGAGCAGATTTGAAGGAGATTCTTCCAGCGAATGTTACAGAGCTTGGTACTTCGATTACGAAAGAAAAAATGGTAAACATTGTTTTTAAAGGGAAGGCTGTCATTCTACATGAAGATGACTCCCGATTATGGAAAATCGAAGCCTGTGACCACCCCGCACGAAATGTAGAGGAACCAAGTACAGAAGTATCAATCAGAGGATCGAAAGAAGGCTTTATTGAAGAAATTGTCATGAATACAGCTCTCATACGTAAACGCCTTAGAACTTCTAGTTTAAAGGTCGTATCATTTGTTGTGGGGGAGCGGACGAAAACAATTGTACAATTGTTTTATTTGGAAGATGTAACCAATCCAGAAATGATAGAAGAAGCTAAGTCCAGACTTGGGAGTATTGATATCGATGGTGTGGAGAGCAGTCTTCAAATTGAAGAATTAATTGCAGATCAAAAGCATCCTTTGTTCCCTTTATTTGTTTATACAGGAAGACCGGACTTCGTGGTGGAGAGTTTAATGCATGGCCGGTTTGCCATTTTGGTTGATGGTACACCGACAGCTTTAATTGCACCCGTTAATTTATTTTTTGTGTTAAAAACAGCGGAGGACAGCAATGTTTCTTCCATTTTTGTTCTTTTTGAACGGTTTCTACGTATGGTGGGGCTGTTCATTGCTTTATTCGTCCCTGCTTTTTGGGTAGGATTAATTTCTTATCACCCTGATCAACTCCCATTTACTCTTTTAGCTACCGTAACACTATCGAGGGACGGTGTTCCATTTTCTGCACCTGTAGAGTGTTTTCTGATGTTATTCTTGTTTGAATTATTCCGAGAAGCAGGAATTCGGTTACCTATGGCTATTGGACAAATCTTGTCAGTTGTAGGGGGATTGATCATTGGCCAAGCTGCTATTGCTGCCGGCCTCACAGCCCCTGGGATTCTTGTCGTCAACGCAGTCGCTCTTGTGGCTACCTTCACGTTGATCAATCAATCATTAACAGGCCTTGTAGGTATTTTACGGCTGGTCATTTTACTGTTCACTTCCTTCTTAGGAATGTTCGGTTTTTTCATTTGTCTGTTCGCAGTAATCGGTTATTTAGCAAGTATGCGATCGTTTGGGGTCCCGTACCTGGCACCTTTCGCACCGCTTAAACCGAAAGACTTAAAGGACTCTATGTGGAATTCGTCGGATGATAAATACCGTAGACCAGACATGTTGGACCCTATTGATACTACGAGAAAAGGGCAGTGAATAAATTGTACAGAAAATGGATATGGGTCTTACTTTCTCTCACGTTATTGACAGGTTGCTGGGATAGTAAAAGCATTGAGCAAACAATTTATATTTCCAGTCTGGGTATTGATTATAAAGATGGTGAATTTCATATCTATTCGAAGATTCTTCAATTCGAAAATGTGGGTAAACAAGAAGGCGGTGGAGGCCCCCCTGAAGAACTGCCGATCTGGGGAGCACAAGGAGTCGGGAAAACATTTGATAGTGCTACTGATAAACTTTACAAAACCACCCAACAGCCCATCTCATGGGCCCATATTGGAGATTTAATCATCACGACTAGGGCATTGGAGAAGGACGGAGTTCTAGATGAAGTGATGGATGTTCTGAATCGCTATTCGGAGACAAGAAGTGAAGTGATGCTTTATGCCACTGATGATGAATTACCTCTACTTGCACAAGGGACACCGATTTTAGGGAAATCACCCTGGTATTCACGGGTTAACAATCCTTACCCTGTATTCAAGCAGTTCTCTCTCATTACGCCCATTACTTTGCGAAATTATTTGATTGATCAAAAGGAACCCGGGAAAGTGGTAAAAATCCCTAAGTTGGGTATTAACGAAAATAAGTGGACGAAAGATAATGAACCTCATCCAATCCATGAATTTGGAGGAAGTGCTTTTGTTTACAGAGGGAAGTACAAAGGCAGCCTATCCACAGAAGAGGAACAAGGAGTTCGTTGGATGCAGAAAGAAGCTAAAAGGATCCCACTTTACTTATATAAGAATGAAGAAGATTACGCCTCTGTTGTCTTTGCCGACCCTAAAATTGATATTGAGCCTGAAGTTCAAGGGGAAGAGGTGACTGTTTCTGTAAAAGTAGAAGTGACAGGAGAAATCATCGAGAATCCTTTCCATAAAGATGACCAAAAACTGGTCAAAGAAGCCGAACAACAAATTGAAGAACAAATAAAAAGTACCTATCAGGAAGCTTTAGAAAAGAATATTGATGTCTATCAGTTCACAAATCATGTATACAAAAAGGACCCCAAAGCGTTTAAAAAGCTCGGTCTTGAAAATAAAGATTGGATAACATCTGAGACGTTGAAAGACTTAAAAGTAAAAGTAAGTATTGCTTCATCGGGTAAATTAAAATTAAAAGAATGAGCAAGTGGACTATGTAATTTGTTCATATTTCCAGGCTAGCCACCAGTATATCTTGAAAAATACTCCTTCAAATAGCTATTCCAATTAGGATGATAGGTGGAAGGGATATTATCAATAATGTTGGGCTTTTTATAATATAGCAACCGGAATAGCTGTCGATAACGTGGCCTATGCCTATATAACCAGATACACAAGTTCCAATGATTTTCCAACCACAAACGGGGCCTTTGATCGCACATATCATGGGGATGGTGATGTTTTTGTTACAAAATTAAACACTGTAGCAGATCCAACGATAACATTCGGGGGAGATATCACTGTAGCTAACGTCCCCGGTCTTTGTGGATCTACTCTAAACTACCCCTCTTCGATTGTAACCAATGATGTCCTGCTGGTTTTACTGTTGAATGTAATCCGCCTTCGGGCTCATTTTTTCCTATTGGAAATGCCACCGTTACCTGCCCAGCAACAGATGCTTCAAAAAATGTGGCTTTTGGGAGTTTGATATTTATGTGGAGTCTAGCAGTTCAACCACCCTCGAGCTCGATTTATTGCTAACGCAGGAGGTTCAGGTAGTCAATGACATGACCCTGGAAGTTCGAAGACGCACCGGCTCGAGAATGTATCAATATCCAACATATAGGATTGGGTAGTTTTTTCTAAAGGGGTGCAACGCCACATCCCCGTCCCACTAGAGTTCAACTCCGCTAACCTCGCATGCAGGAATAATGGTGATCAGGTAACCATCCATTGTGAATCCTTCTAGCTACCAGTAATTTGTCGGTTAAAAACTTCCCTTACCTTGTTTTCGTATGAATCAATCGTGGCAAAACCTAAATAAGATATGCACTTAAGAGTTATAATGGCCGTGTTGGTACCAGATCGATAAGTTTTAAGAGAAAAAATTAAACCACAAAGATTGTAATGATTTTAATTGAAAATTAAAATTTACTAAAGGCTTGTACACTTTCGTTATTATTTAAAGGGCTATGTTTTTACACATAGCCCTTTAAATTCTAGCTAATGGTTCCAAGAATCTCATTTATACAGTCGATGACAATTTGGCGTTGCTCACTTGATCCTAGTAAAACAGCTAACAAAAGCGCTACCAAAAACAAGACAGCAATTAGTACAGCGACTAAGTTTCTTAGAAAATTCATAGTTCTCCCTCCTTTATTAAAGGATTGTAGGAGACGTCTCTTACATTAATATTTTATGAAAATCTAGCAATTACGCTTGTACGATAGCCTTTATTAATAGAATTCAATGGTTTAACTACTTTATATTTAATAGCAGCCAAGTTATCCGCACTATATATTTACAGTTTGTTATTTTAATTAGAATATTGATAATCGCTTTCTTATTTATATTGAGAAGTTGAGGTTATAGTCATAATGGAAATAAGATTGAGTTTTCCTGAATGGGCGGTAGGTATGATGTGATCTCACCCACACTCAAAAATAGAACAGAAGGTTTAAAACGATTTGCATAGTTCTATAATCGTCCACCGTAACTTAAAGAAAAAGCCTCTCAAGAGTTAATTAACTTTTGAGAGGCTTTTTTTAATTTGGAGCATCATCACAATCTCCAATGAATGTTGACCGACTCACACGCTGGACAAAACTCGTGAAGAAAGTGTTGCCCATATTATCTGTGGCACTAACTGTCCAAACTCCTATATCTGGAGCCGTTATGGAAAGCTCGATAGTGACATCAAATAAGCCGTTGAGAACATTTCCTTCTGCCGTTGCGGTACCGTGGACGCGTGCAAATGTATTGCTTTCGCACTCAATATCTAGTCTTCTTCCTTGCACGAACCGGATAACTTCTTGATCGGTTCTGAAAACAACCGAGAAATCATCAACGTCAGGGTTACACCCAGGCACAATTCTAAAGCATTGAATCGCAGATAGATTAATAATTCCATCTAAAAAAGTAACCATTCCATTCTGGGTAAGCTCCACTGTAGCCCTAGTACGAGACCCGCGCGGCCTGATCCTGAATTTACATGGACATTCTTCTGGGAGGCAGATAATTTGTGTTCCGAAATTAGCTTCAACCATCTGTCCCTGAACGGTGGTCGTCGCCTCAACATCGATATCTGTTAGTGAGGTGCCTTCTGGTACCATAATGGTGGTTGTGAAATCTCCATTGATATCTGAGATGGCAGGATTGGGCTCATACGTGACAACATCTTCTGGAAAATCACTGAAAAAAATCTCTGCTCCTTCAATTCCCATCCCGTTACAGCTGATATTTCCTGTAATGACAGCCATGCAGTCTATGAGCTGAGGTACGTTTATGGTTAAGATACAAGCATCGAAAGGACAATTGACTGTAACGTCAACTGAATCACTGACCATTTGTCCTTCAACAGTAGTTGAGGCTATGAGGGTGACCGTTTGAGGAGCGGTACCATTCGTAATGCGGACTCCGGTGAAATAGTCCCCGAGAGAATCTGTTTCTATTTGAGGAGGTTCAAAGGTTACGATTCCTGGAGCGTTACTATCGAAGGTCACCAACGCTCCTTCAATTAATCGTCCATTACAGCGGACCCTTCCATCCATGAAATCATCACAGGTAATCGTTGCAGGAGCAAATAAATCAATTCCACACGGGTCTTCTGGACATTCGACAACGGTCTCCGTAGAAGCTGACGCTACCACGCTTCTTACTATCGCTTCTGCCATTATGGTCACGTTGGTAGCTTCGGTATCTTCGGGTATCTCTACATTTACATCAAAATAACCATTTTCATCTGTTGTTACAGGGTTCATATCATACAAAACTAAATCAGGGGACCCACTGAGGGTGACCTCTGCGCCTTCAATTGGAATAGTGGCACAAACCACCCTGCCGCTTATCACATTAGTACAGAATATATCGGCTGGAACAAAGAGGTCTACTTCACAAGGGAAACATTGGAATGTAATATCTGCCTGATTCCGGGTGATTCGGAAAGAATTTTGTGAAACCACCCAGTCATACACTTTTGTGGCAGACACACAAGCGACTTCCTGTTGCTGGGATGGAGTGGGCTGAGGAGCAGGAAGATTAAGTATCTCGTTAACCTCGGGCTGCACCTGTTTTCTTTCAGTAGAGTCCTCCGAAAAAGTTGTCGGACATTGATTTGGTATTTTAAAAGTGCAGGGCGGTTGTTCAATCTCTTTGCGTGGCACGCAAAAGCTGATGGGCAGTTCAAACACTGTATCTACGACTGTTTGAACACTCAGACAAACGTCAAAAAAGATATCAAGGGATAGAAATTCTCCATTCTGACAGTTCACACATGCCTGACAGTCAAACTCGGTTACTTTGCATTCAATATCTGTACCATCAGGTGCACATAACAGTAAAGTCTCCACAAAACAAAAGGGAATCGGATCTGTGATACAAGTAGTTTCATCGTCACTGATTTCAACTACTACAAAGCCTTGATTGATAAGGGAAACGCGTTGTAAAACGACTGATTCTCCTGAGAGCGTTACTGTTACGTCTTCCCTGCTGCCTGATTCCCGGCAGGTAATAGACTCAACAGTTTCTCCTAGTTCATCCGTCAGATAGCACACGAGCACGCTATCGTTTGAAAACAGACTGCATATATCGGGGTTCAACCTTATCCACTCCATTCACAAAGCATAGTAAATTAAAATAGTATATGTGAAGATCACTCTTGCGGTATGGTCATGTGTCTACAGGCTCTGGTAACAGATGGAGTAAAATGAAGAAGAGAAAAGGTGCGAGGTTCCTTTTTTGAGTAAACATTTGTGGAGATATTAAAATACAGGTACACGATTATATACAGGGGACGATCTATTCATTACATATTAAGGAAAAGAAGAGTGGTGATTTTAGAATGTCGTCTTTTTTTGTGACATTCATTAATGCCACTGATTTTTTACATCTTTTTACCCCCAGATAAGAAGTGTCATTAACACAGATATAATCGGGCATAAAATACTTAGCCCTATTCCCGCTTTCATATAATCCACAAATTTGTAATTTCCAGGTTCATAAACCATCATATTTGTCTGATAGCCAATTGGCGTTAAAAAACTGCACGATGCTGCGATTGCGACATTGATGATGAAAAGCTTCGGCTCAACTCCTACACTTTCAGCGATTGAAACACCTACTGGAAACATCATGACTGCGGCTGCAATGTTATGAGTGAATTCTGTAAGGAGATTCGTAATAAGATAGCATAAGATTAATGTTAAAAATAACCCGCCAAATGAATACCATTCAATTAAAAGTTGGGAAATGAAAACATCCAGACTTATATTCTTGATCACCTTGCCTAAAGCCATAGCAGATCCTATGAGTAAAATAACCTTCCAATCTACATAATTTTTTGCTTCTGTGAGCGTAAATGATTTAGTTACGAAAAGAAGTGAGGTAAATAAAAAGGCAGCAGTGAATATTGAGGTGGTTTGAGTAGAGGTTACGCCAATAAAACCAGCAAACATTACTGGAAACAGCCAGCAGATCCGTTTTTTCTTTCTGTAGTCTAAACTAACTTCATCGAGTATTTTGGCTTTTTGCGTATCTGAATGTAAAGGTAAAAAGTGAATCCCAATAAAACCGATGTAAAGAATTCCTGTAATGGTTAAGGGAACACCTATCCAGGCAAATTCGAATATGCCAAAACCATCATATCCTTTCTCAATTAGCATACTATTGAGGATAAGGTTTGTAGATGTACCTAATAATGTGGTGGTGCCTCCCAAAATCGCTGCATAAGATATGGGA
Organism: Halobacillus halophilus DSM 2266; assembly: GCF_000284515.1. Classification (GTDB taxonomy): domain Bacteria; phylum Bacillota; class Bacilli; order Bacillales; family Halobacillaceae; genus Halobacillus; species Halobacillus halophilus. The sequence goes on from NC_017668.1 coordinate 442,962, forward strand.
ATTAACACTTTCGAGGGAACAATGTTTATTTTGGTCCTCATCTTTTGAATAGTAGGTATGAACATAGCCACTACAGGAGTGTTGTTCATAAATCCAGACACTATTGCGACTTGAGTCATCAACTTTAACGCTGCGTTTGCTTGAGATTTTTCGTTATTTAACCATAGACTACACCATTTTACGAACCAATTATTCAAAGCCATACAATTTCCAACTATAAATAAAAATATTATGGTGAGGACTGTTTTATTCAAGTAGGAACTAATAAACTCTGAAAATGAAACCAAACCTGTGAAGAAGAAAAAGGCTGCAGTAATGCTTAAAACCAAAGATGGATGAAACCTTCCACTAAGTAGTCCAAGTAACATACATGTGAAAGCGAATATGAAAATAAAGGTTTCCATTCATTTTCCTCAAATTCTCAGTTTAATCTATGTTAGATAGCATATGCTTCCTATTCGGAGAGGTTATCAAAACGAACATACGCACATTTATTGGGTATTCCTAACAAATTTCCTTCTTTTGTTCACTTATAATATAGAAGCCAAGAGAAAGGTTGATTAAAGTGATTCATTTTAATAAGGAAGATTTAGATCAGGAAAAACTCATTTGCTTTATCCACGTCCCCAAGACAGGAGGAAGAACGTTGTGGAACCTTCTGGATAAACAGGAGGTGGATATTATTGTTCGTCATGGTACCTTCTTTAAAAAATTTAATAAGCCAACTACCTATTTTACGATGCTGCGGGACCCGGTCGATCGTGTCATTTCAACATACTCTTATATGAGGAGCTATGAAAGGGAACCACTACTTGAACAAATGCAGAATGTCACGTTAACAGAATTTATTGATTACATGGGGAGAGAAGATCTGGGGAATCGTCCATACCATAAGAAAGATTTACGCAATATTCGTTTTAGAACAGTCAATATGGCCACACGTTATTTATCAGGTGGGGATCCGAACGATTACAAAAAAGCCTTAAAAAACATGAACAATGAAATGTCTTTTGTGGGGATAACCGACTATTATAACGAATCTTTATATATGCTTGAAAAGCAATTTGAATGGTTTCATGTCAAAGATGTGAAAAAAGTAAATGTAACATCGAAGCGTTTAGACGTGAATGAAATACCAGACGACCTTATTAAGGAAATAAAAAGACTCAATAAATTAGATATTAAACTTTACAACAAGGCCAAAAGAGACTTTATAAGGAAATGGGGGAGATTTTCCGCTGAAGAATTACAACATCTTAAAAAATGGAAAGCCGCTAAGGGTTTATAGAAAGCAAGGGAGTAGCTCCTCCGGCTGTACTTAGACATATCTTGCTCACTTCACCTAACCTTATCGAAACTGAGTATTCATAGGGCAGCTTATATAAGTTTTACATGAGTTGTAATTAAGCCAGGATAAAAAACTATCGGTCATATCGTGAATCGATAGTTTTTTTAGTAATAAAAAAACTCTTTAGTTAGATTCATACTTTTAGAAAATCACCCATTCTTTACATACTGCAGACAAGTAGGCGCGAGTCTTTAACCAATATCTTCTTTTTTAATATCATAAAAAGTAACAGTATAGGAAAGAAGGAAATGGTGTGTACTTTAAAGACAAGAAAATTTTGGTTATTGGAGGCACTGGCACAATAGGTAAATGTATTGTGAAACATTTATTGAACGATCATCCCAAATATATCCGGGTATTCAGCCGTGATGAATATAAGCAGCAACAACTTCAAGCCGAGCTAGACAATAATAAAAAAGTACAATGTATCATTGGAGACGTTCGTGAATATGATAGTTTATTTACTGCTATGCATGGAGTTGATTATGTGCTTCATTTAGCAGCAATGAAGCGTGTCGACTCTTGTGAAACCAACCCATTTGAAGCGATAAAGACAAATGTCCAGGGGACTAATAATGTAATTAATGCTGCAATTGCTCAAGGTGTGAAAAAAGTAATTTTTACTAGCTCGGATAAAGCTGTTTCTCCCACCAATACGTATGGTGCTACTAAACTCATAGGCGAAAGGTTAATTTCAGCTGCCCAGATCACCCATGCTGACACGCCAACCAGGTTTGCAAGTGTTCGGTTCGGCAACGTAATGGGCTCAAGAGGATCAGTCATCCCGGTTTTTAAGGAAGGGATACTCTCAGACCAGAAAATTATCATCACAGATAAAAGCATGACACGCTTTATGATGACTTTGGAACAGGCAACTGAGTTAACTATAAAAGCTTTAAAAGAAGCCCAGGGCGGAGAAGTATTTGTTCTAAAAATGCCTGTCATTATTTTAGGAAACTTAGTAAATATGGTCTTAGAAGAAACGTGTAAAAATCACAATATTAATCCTGAACAAATTGAAGTTAATGTTATGGGAGCAAGACCGGGAGAAAAAATGTATGAAGAACTGATGACATATGATGAATCAAAGTCAGCGTTAGAACTGCCAGATATGTATATTATTCCTGGAAAAATATTCGAGAAAGAAAAGTATAGTAACGCTAAAAAGGCGAGCGTCGGATCTTATGATTCGATGAACAGAGACGTAATAAAGACTAGTGAATTAAGAAAATTGCTAAAAAAAGCAGGCTTATTGTAAAACCCGAGCATTGTATAGGAGGTAGTAATGGATAATTTTATAAGAAACTATTGGTCTTTATATCTGAATTTCATTAATGCTTTTAAGAGGTTGTCTTATAAAGGCTTTTCTATTCCATATTTATACCATTTACAAGCCTTCGTTTTATACAATAAAAAAATCATCAATAAATTGTCTGGAAAAAAATATATAAATAAATCTGGAAGGCAGGTAGATATCCAGAAGAAGTTTCCAGATGTTTTCCTTAAGTTTATTGGCTCATATATAAAAGCCCCATCCATAAAATCCCCGCCTCGTAAAGGTGCTGTTCATATTATGAAATCACTCCGTTATCCTTCTAATATCTTTGTTAAGTATTTGAATTCACCAAAGACCATTAAACTAATTTTTGTAGACGACAAAGAGAAAAATAAAGAAATTAAGAGTAGTCTCTCCACCCAAAATCATAATCCTCTTAAAAAGTTTAAATCGAAAAAAATTAGGTCGGTTTCGCTAACAAGTAATATTGTATTGAATAGGAAACATGTACAAAAGAAGAGGACTGGAGAGAGTAATGAAGTCTGACGGGAGAAGAAGTTATTATAGTAAGTGTTTTAAAGTATTATGGATCAATGGAAGCGTGTCTATAGTATAGATCAAACCCGATGAATCTTTGGCTAAAGTATTTTCATTTGATCAAGTAAGTTTATGATAGAAGTGTTATTTTTAACCTGAAAGGTGCAGATTAATGAAGAAGAAAAAGAGTAAGACGCTAAGAGAAATCCATGATTATTGGGCTGAGGGAACATCAGGTGGAAACTCCCCCCAGAGTTACGTCCCTCATGTGCAGAGGAGTAAAGTATTAGCGGACTATGTAAACAAGTATATTAAGAAAAAGGGCAAGGTCCTGGAAATAGGTTGTAATGTAGGGAGAAACTTAAATTATCTTTATGAACAGGGCTTTCAAAATTTGACGGGAATAGAGATTAGTGAACAAGCAATCCAAGAAATGAAGAAGACTTATCCATCGTTAATCGATAACTCTACTATAATTACCTCCCCTGTGGAAAATATAATTAAAACGCTCCCTTCTAATGATTTTGATTTAGTTTTTACAATGGCCGTATTAGAACATATTCACCCGGATAGCGAATGGATATTTAGTGATATTGCGAGAATTACTGGAGGATATTTAATTACCGTTGAAGCGGAAAAAGCTGAAAATTGGCGCTTGTTTCCAAGAAACTATAAAACAATTTTTGAAAAAATCGGGCTTAAACAAATAAAAGAAAACCATTGTAGAGATATGGGGTTAAGTAACTATACAATTAGGATATTTAAAAAACAAACGAAGTAAAATAATGAAGTATGCTGATGCTAATTAAGCTATGGAATATCATATTCCATAGCTTTTTTTATTCCTCCAAGGCTCTTTTAAAGTTCTGTTTTGATATCAAAGTTAAGCTCCGGATACCTGAAGACTCAGTTTCGAGATAAATTGGGTCCGTCGCCAAAAAAGGATGAGGGCGGCTACGGAAACAACTCGTCTTGTTCCATCACCCAGACACTCGAGACATAAGCCGCTCATCAACGGATTGAAAAACCGCCATCCTTTTGATGGTCGGCTTATGCTGGTCGTGTCTTTCGGGGTGATTCCACATTTGAACACTTTCCAACGGGGGAACGGTGAGCTTCCTCGCTCGTTTCACTCCCTGCGGGATCTCACCTAGTCCCTTATCCCGTTCTTACACTCAGGATAGGTATAGTCATAAACCAATGCCTAAACGTCATGGAGTGCTATCCAGCTCCAGCACCTAGCGTCTAGTGAGACTTCCCTCACTTCTGTACGATAAGGCAACATCGAATCGCTCCGCTCTTCGTGTTTTCTTTATCTCCGCCAGCTCAGCCCAGTCCATACGCCGCTGACCAAGGTGCTTCCGCTTTTAACCCGGGAGTCTCGCTATTTCCCCACCAACCCAGCCACAGGAGAATAACGGAACCTTCCAGAAGAGAGAATCCTCGCCTTCTTAACTGGCTAAATGCTTCTATGACAGGCTATTCCAGATCTTTATAGCATGAAAATAGCCTCATATTCACATGCTCATATTGTGCATCAAGAAGATATCTTAAGTGGTTTCGAGTTGCTGATTTGGCAAGGTCCGGAGGGGGACGATGTAGACTCCTGCGGGATGAACATGATCGGTGAGATCCGCAGGGCTGTTAAGCCCGAGGAAGCTCAGCACAAGGGATGTTCGACTAAGACCGCCACGTCTTGTGGCAACGTCGAACGACCCTGCGTCGTGCAGGGCCGCGGAAAGCGAGCCGTTCCCTGGAGCTCCTTTCTCCAGACAATATCTCGAAACTGAGTCTTCAACTATCCGGCCCTTTAGCTTAATATTGAAAAAATCTCTTTTCATTATTAAGCGGCAAGCCATTTTAATGGGTTGCGTTGCGCTCCCCCGGGCTTATAACAATTATTTTCACCGAGCTTTCCATTTATGAATATTGTATTAATCAGACTTATGTGTTTGAGGTATTCATAGGCTTAGTCAATTTTAGTAAGGGATGAATTTATTACAGGAAAAAACTATTAATTATTGGAGTATTTGATTCCATTGATATGAACCTGGCCGTGTCGAATCAATATCAGCAATATTTACAAGTGCGGAAAAGGAAACTTCACTTTAGGTGTTTCCATCATGCGCTGGGCCCGTTGATATAAATAATCAAGAGGCAACTGGGTATGACTCTCGATGAAAGGATTCCGATAACGAAAGCATGAACTGAAAAAATATAAGCTTATTAGAGTTAAAACTTGAACAAGGAAAGGTAAATTTAATGAATATTTATGAACAAAATTACTGGTCTGTGTACGTGAACTTCCTTGAAGATTTTCAGGATTTAAAATATAAGGGTTATTCAATACCTTACCTATGTCATTATGCAAGCTTGATTAGAAGTAATAAAAGGTTAGTAGCGAAACTTCATAATAAAAAATTTTTTCAAAGCTTAAAGGTAAAAGTTTATGATTCAAAGGAAGTACAAGAAAAGTTTAATGACTTTATTAATGCTCATAAAAAAGAAAGAAAGGTTAAAACCACAGGCAAAGTCGTTATACATGATGTTTATAACCTTTTGCGTTTCCCTATACAAATAAAGAGGAATCTTTTTACAAAAGATAATAGCTTGTTTTTAATAGAGTCCACGAAAAGTAAGCCAAAAAACAAACAGGAAAACAAACAGGAAAACAAACAGAAAATTAAACAAAGAAATAAAAAAAGTAAACAGAGATATAAACAAAGTAAAAAAATAAGCAGGCCACAGAAACGAAGAAAGAAACAAAAAATCAAAGTGTCTAATGGTATTAAGGTGAAAGTTAAAGCAAGAAGTCGATCGACTTTAGTTAATAGTAATACCAATCACGCGAGCCATCATAAGACTTTCAACTCTTATCTTCCGTCCTTTGATCAATCTACTATTAAACGTATGCAGATTAAAGCAACCCGGATCATAAATACTTTTCCAAGGAACCACTTATATCATGACAAACTATTTAAAAAACGATTTTTCGCGCAAATTAGCAAAATAATAAGTCGAATTGAAGAGTGTAATGGTCTTTTTGAACAGGAGGATGTATCGGCTGTCATTGTTCCATCTACGCATTACCCTGAAAGTAGAACCTTAGTCATAGTGGCAGCGGAAAAAGGGATTCCTACCATATGTATGCAGCATGGTATCATCTCCAGTGAGTTTGGATATTTACCTAAGATCGCTGATGTTGATGGAGTATATGGTCAGTTTGAAGTGGATTGGTTTAAGTCAAAGGGGATTGATGAAAATGGGCTGAGTATCATTGGCCACCCCCGGTTTGATTTCTTAAATAGACCACCATCTATGAAAAAGACAGATGTTATAAAGGCTCTAAGTTTGCACCCTAATAAAAAGAATATTTTGGTGATTGTAAGAGGAAATAACCAACTTGGTATGTGGAAAACTTTTCTTGATCATATCCCTTTTAAAAAGGAAGCAAATATCATTATCCGCGACTTTACCACTAAACCACACTCATTAACTAAATCCCATCCATTTACATTCTCTTCAAGACACATTCGTCTTTATGATCTTATAAAGGCATCTGATGTGGTTGTATCCTATTGTTCTACGGTAGCTCTTGAGGCTATGATCGCTGGAAAACCTGTCTTCATTATGAATGAACAAATCCCCGGCTATGTTGGTTATTATGATGGGCTAAAGGATTTGTTCCATTCTTCTCCAGCCACCTTATCTAAGACAGTTAATGAGTACATTAAATCTAAGAAAAATCATAAAAAATACTCGGAAATAAAAAGGGAATTTCTAGCATACGCTTATCCTGGTGGAAAGCTTTCTAACGTACGACTCATGAAGTTAATACGAAGGTTAACCTCATAATATTCTCAGCGCCAAATATATATGGTGAATATAAAGGGAGAGTGGGATTATGAATATCCTAGTTACAGGAGGCGCTGGTTTCATCGGTCGCTGGGTAGTGAAGCTCTTATTAGAGGAAAAGCACAATGTGTGGGTGCTAGATGACTTATCGAACGGAAGTATTAAAAACATTGAAGAACTGCTGGTGTATAAAAATTTCAAGGCATTTATTCATGGAGATATCAAGGATCAAAAAACGATAGAGAGTCTTTTTTATCCTGGGATTGATTTGTGTTATCACCTCGCAGCCAGCATCAATGTTCAGGATAGTATTGATGATCCAGAAACCACTTTTAATAATGATACAATCGGTACTTTTTATTTGCTGGAACTATGTCGTAAGCGCAACACCAAAATGGTTTTCATGAGCACGTGCATGGTGTATGACCGTGCGGATGAAAAAGGGATTACGGAAAAAGATCCGATTAAGCCGGCATCTCCTTATGCAGGGGCAAAAATTGCCGCTGAAAATATGGTTTTGTCCTATCATTACGCCTATGGACTTCCTGTAACAGTGGTTCGTCCATTCAACACGTATGGACCATACCAAAAGACTGGGGGAGAAGGCGGGGTCGTTGCAATCTTTATCAAAAATAAGTTAAACGGACTTCCTTTACAAATATATGGAGATGGAACACAGACGCGAGATCTCTTGTATGTAGAGGATTGCGCACGTTTTGTGGTGCAGGCTGGTTACAGGGATGAAGTGAATGGAGAAATTGTGAATGCCGGGTTAGGCCGTGATATTACTATAAACGAGCTGGCTGAAATGATTGCAAGCGACCCCAGTCATGTTAGGCATGTGGAGCACATACACCCGCAAAGTGAAATTCCTAAATTGCTTTGTGACTACAGCAAGGCGAAACGTTTGCTTGGATGGGAACCTGCGATTTCTTTATCAGAAGGGATTCAAAAAACGGAAGAGTGGATCGACAGTACGAAATTAATTTAAAGGGGCTTAAGAGTGTGGGAGAAAAGCTAGCCATTTTTGGGGGAGATCCAGTACGTGATTCGATGCTTCCTTATGGAAAACAGACGATCGATGACCAGGATATTCAAAAAGTCGTCGAAACTTTGAAAAGTGATTATATCACCACGGGGCCGGCTCTCAGGGAATTCGAAAAAGGGGTGGCTGATTACGTAGGAGCGGCGTATGCTGTCGCCTTTTCCAATGGTACTGCCGCTTTACACGCTGCGTGTTTCGCGGCAGGAATCGGCAAAGGAGATGAAGTGATTACGACTCCATTGACTTTTGTCGCCAGTGCAAATTGTGTTTGGTATACAGGTGGAAGACCAGTGTTCGCTGATGTTGATCCACAAACCTACAACATCGACCCTGTTTCGATTGAGTCGCTGGTGACTCGTAAAACGAAAGCGATCATTCCTGTGGATTACTCAGGGCAGCCGGCAGATTATGAAAAGATTCAAGCGATTGCAGACAAATACGAATTGGTCATTATTGAAGATGCCGCTCATGCTATTGGAGCTGAATATAGAGGGAAAAAGGTAGGTTCCTATAGCGATATGACCATGTTCAGCTTTCATCCTGTTAAGCACATTACAACAGGTGAAGGGGGCGTTATTGCAACAAACAACCGTGATTATTACGAGAAGTTAATGATGTTCCGAACTCACGGTATTACCCGAGATGTTGAGAAGCTTTTAGAGAAGCGTCACCCATGGGAATATGAAATGCAATTTTTAGGTTATAACTACCGAATGACCGATATTCAGGCAGCTTTAGGGAGCAGTCAATTGAAGAAGCTGGACCGTTTTGTAGCTAAACGCCGGAAGTATGTAAAGGATTATAATGAGGCGTTTGCAACTATGAATTACATTGGAATTCAGGAGCAACTTGCCGATACGGCATCTTCTTACCATCTATATGTGATTCGCTTGGATGGACCATTAAAAGGTTTGAGAAAAGAAGTTTTTGAGGCTCTTCGCGCAGAGAATATTGGTGTGAACGTCCATTACATCCCTGTGCATACCCAACCTTATTATAAAGAGCGAGGGTACACAAAGGGATTATGCCCGGTGGCCGAACACGTATATGAACAGATCCTAAGTCTACCTTTATATTCAGGAATGAGTCCCCGTGATGTTCAGGATGTTGTCAAAGCTGTAAAAAAAGTGACAGCCTATTATGTGAATAACGCTGGTGGTAGTTAATGAAAATTGCTTTCAGAGTAGACGCATCATCAGAGGTAGGCACAGGACACGTCATGAGATGTCTCACCCTTGCGAATGAACTTCGAACGTTAGGGGCAGCTTCCTTTTTTATATGCCGTAAAAAGCCTGGAGACATGATCGACCACATTAAAAAGCAAGGATATCACGTCTATGAAATTTCAGGTGAATCGGATGCCTGGAAATATGAGGTAGACCAGGTCATACAGATATTGGAGAAACAATGGGAGATAGAATGGCTTGTGGTGGATCATTATGGTCTGGATGCGCAGTGGGAGAAATATGTCCGTCCTTTTGTTCATAAGGTCATGGTGATTGATGATTTGGCTGATCGCCCCCATGATTGTGACTTGCTCCTTGACCAAAACTTATATCAAAACATGAACCTTAGGTACGCTGGGCTTGTTCCTGAGAGTGCGAAGCTATTCTTGGGACCCTCCCACACACTTTTAAGAGAAGAATTTTTATCAACATCTAAGAAGGAAGAGTGGGACGGAAGAATTGAACGGATCCTTGTCTCATTTGGAGGAACTGACCCGACGAATGAAACGACGAAAGTACTGAGAGCTATAGAGATGCTAGATCAAAAACCGAACGTGGACGTAGTGATCGGGGGAGCCAGTCCAAATATAAAGGAAATTTGCGATTATTGTCAGGAGAAGAAATGGACTAAGGTTCATATTCAAACACAAGAAATGGCAAAGCTTATGGAAGCCGCTGACCTTGCCATAGGGGCTGGCGGGAGTACGGTGTGGGAACGGTTTTATATGAGTCTTCCTTCACTTGTTATAGAAACGGCAGCGAACCAAAAAGAAATCATAACTTTTTTACAGGAAAGAGGAGCGATCGTTTATTTAGGACATAGCGTCGCGGTCAGTGATAAGGAAATTTTCCTTCAACTGAAAAAAGTCTTAGATGACAAGCCATATATCATGGGGGTTTGGCAATCTATGAATGAGATTTGGAAAGATCATCAACCTTACGGGGTTTCCAAATACATGATGGGTGGAGAAACATCATGAAAGATTTTCAGTTACGGGATATGGAAAAGGCTGATTTACCGCTGGTATGGCAGTGGAGAAATGCTAAACATATTAGAAAGCACATGTATAACAATCAAATAATTCCCTGGCAAGACCATCTGGCCTGGTTTGAAAAGGAACAGTCCAATCCATCCTCTGTTTCCAAAATTTTTATACACCAGGACCGCCCTCTTGGTGTCGTCCGGTTTACAGATATCGATCAGGAGAATGAGACGTGTAAGTGGGGTTTTTATATTGGAGATAAAGATGCGCCTAAGGGCTCCGGGACCATCATGGGTATATTAGCACTCGACTTTATTTTCGGAACTTTTCCAATCAGGAAAGTGTGTGCCGAAGTGCTTGATACCAATCAGGTTAGTCTCCGTTATCATGAAAAGCTAGGGTTTAAACAAGAGGGATGTCTTCTCCAACAGCTGAAAAGAGAGAAGCTGCTTATCGACGTTATCCCAATGGGGCTGTTTATGGACCAATGGATCAAGCACCGTGAAATTCTGGCTGGGAGGCTGTGATATGGAAATAAGAGTTGGAAACAGGAAAATTGGACATGAATTTCCCCCTTTTATCATTGCTGAAATGTCGGGGAATCATAACCAGTCTCTTGAGCGGGCCCTTGCAATTGTTGAAAAAGCGGCTAATGCAGGAGCGCATGCATTGAAAATCCAAACATATACGGCGGAAACGATGACTTTAGATCACAAGGGGCAGGATTTTCAGATTTCTGATTCCGGGAGTCTATGGAAAGGCAAGAATCTTTATCACTTATATAAAGAAGCCTACACACCTTGGGAGTGGCATGAGGAAATTTTCACTAAATGCCGTAAGCTTGGTGTGATTGGTTTCAGTACTCCATTCGATGAATCGTCTGTGGACTTTCTAGAGGGGCTGAATGTTCCTATGTATAAAATCGCGTCCTTTGAAAATACGGATTTACCATTAATCCGTAAGGTAGCAAAAACGGGGAAACCTGTCATTATATCGACGGGAATGGCAACAGCCGGTGAAATATCTGAAATGGTAGAAACATTTAAGCAAGCGGGAGGGCAAGAGCTTGTGCTACTTAAGTGCACGAGTAGTTATCCTGCAACACCTGAGTATTCTAATATTTCTACGATTCCTCACATGAGCGAATTATTCCAATGCCAAGTCGGATTATCTGACCATACGCTCGGGACGGGGGTATCCGTTGCGAGTGTGGCTCTAGGAGCAACGGTCGTTGAAAAACATTTTACATTGGCGAGGAAGGATGGGGGAGTGGATGCCCAATTTTCATTAGAACCATCTGAAATGAAAGCGCTGGTAGAAGAGACCAAACGAGCATGGCAATCGATTGGACATATACAATATGGACCCACGGCTAGTGAAAAAGAATCAGGCAAGTTTCGGAGGTCGTTATACATCACGGAAGACCTGAAGGCAGGCGATCCCCTCACCAAAGATAACATGCGTTCCATTCGGCCAGGTTTTGGTTTACCTCCAAAATACTACGAGTTGTTGCTCGGAAAGAATGTAAATACTGATGTGAAGAGAGGGACACCGATGTCCTGGGATTTTATTGGATAGTAAAGAGGTGAACCTATGAAAGTGCTGGCTATTGTTCAAGCAAGAATGGGATCAACCCGACTACCTGGGAAGGTCCTGAAACAAGTAAATGGAAAGACATTACTTGAATATCAAATTGAGAGAATAAAGCGGGCGAAGAACATTGATCAATTGGTTATTAGTACATCAACGGCGGAGATTGACGACCCCATTATTGCACTGTGCAAAAAAATGAATGTGGATACGTTCCGCGGCTCAGAAAAAGATGTACTTGGGAGGTTTTATGAAACGTGTTCTTTTTATAAAGGAGATGTTATTGTGCGTTTAACGGCGGACTGCCCTCTCATTGATCCTGAGGTCATCGACAGTGGGATTTCCTTCTTTCTAAAGAATCACCCTAAGTTCCTCTATGTTTCCAACACGAGAAAAAGATCCTACCCCAGGGGAATGGATACAGAAGTTTTTTCCTATCAGCTGCTCCAGGACGCTTTTATGAATGCCAATATGCCACATGACCTGGAACACGTCACCCCTTTTATGATCAAAAGAATCGATAGTTCTGCTGTGGGACAAATCGTGTACCCCCGCGATGAAAGTAAGCATCGATGGACAGTTGATACCACGGAGGATTTCGCATTGATCGAAAAAATACTGAGTGCCCTGTATCCTTCAAAACCTAAGTTTTCTATGGAAGATGTTTTGGCTTTACTAAAACGAAACCAGGCATGGACACAAATTAATGAAAAAGTGAAGCAAAAAGAAGATGAGGATAATTAAAATATTTTTTGATCAAGAGGCCGAAGCTAAGAAGCTTATCGGCTTTTTTGTACTCATGATGGTGTGGTAACTTTCTTATAGGAGTTGCGAGTTGAAATGAAGTAGGGACAGTTAGTGAAAAGTGTAATCCTATGGTCATTCGGGAAAAGAATGAAATAAATGTTATAGATTCTAGGAAAAGTAAGCTGCTACGGCTAATTATTAGAAGGAGGTAAGCGGAAATGGCTGATCAAAACTCAGAAAACCAGGAAGCCCTTAAGAAAATTAAAGACTTGATTAAAGATGAGAAAGTGGCAATGCTGACAACGATATCCCCCGAGGGCAAACTTATGTCCCGGCCCATGCACACCCAGGAAGTAAAATTGGACAAGGAAGAATTTTGGTTTATTACTGAAAAAGATACAGAAAAATATAGGGATATTGGCCACAATTCTGCCGTAAACCTGGCCTATTCCGGAAGTTCCTATGTATCAATCAGCGGGACGGCTGAATTCGTTCAAGATGAAGATAAGAAGAAAGAATACTGGAATAAGATTGTCGAAAAAGTGCTGAACGCTTCAGCCGATGATCCGAATGTTATCCTGGTGAAAGTAAAGCCTGAAATCGCTGAATACTGGGAATCCGGCTTGAATGTGAAGACTGTTAAGGAATTTGTGAAAAAGATGGCCAGCAGCAATTCGATAGAAGAAGAAAATGAATTGAAAGACACTGTTTACTTTGATGAAAAGTCGAGGTAACTTTTTAAATCAAGGAAGTGCACAACTTTAAGATGATAGTACTAGGAAATATATTCACTTAAAATTATTTAACCCTACCAGAGTTCCTTAGAACTAAGGTGGGGTTTGTTTATGGTTTTATTTCGCTATTCTTTTGGTGTTGGATTAGCACAGCCACACCTATCATGAATCGTTCAGAGGAGTAAGCAGGGAAGAAGCTACTGCATAGGTGGATATAATGCCTACTCTTTAATAAGGAGTAAAGACTTCTTTTGTACTTCACTTCATCTTGGAAGCTCGATGACAAATTCCTCTTTTACAGGGTTCGATTTGGCATCATCGTATTTATAAGCGTTTAAATAAGGTGAATAGGTGTTTACATAAATTTTATTTTCGTTTGATTTAACATTCAACAATCGCATGTAGCCTTGCCCGCCTTCTGACCCGTTTTGATAATTGGCCATCATCTGATATACCTTTCGATCTGGCACACCATCTTCATTATCGTCAATTTCATCAATGCGTGTTTTACTGCCATAGTAGTGTCCACTAAAGGTGGCTACAACGTTTTTGTTGGGTTTTACGACGTTCTGAAATATTTCCTCACCGATCGGGCTGTGTTTTCCTGAAGCTAATAAATAATCGTGAAAACTGAGAAAAGCGTTGTGATTAGGATATTTGGCCAGCACACGGTTTACCCAGTCGATTTCGTCCTTCGAAATTCCCCAGCCCATGTAGACCATAATATAATCATCCCCGTTCTTGCTGATTAAATCATAATGACCTTGATTATCTTTATACGACCCGCCGTATGAGGACTGTTTCTCAAAACGATGATCTCCAAAGTACTTTGAAAACTGTATATATTTACTGGGGCTTTTTAAGTCGAGATCATGGTTACCTGCTAAAATTCCATAAAGAATGTTCGCTTTTTCTAAAACTTTCATGTACGTATCGGCGTACTGCCACTGTTCTTCATTGTTCCATTCATTTACGATATCGCCGGTATGAAAGACGTAAGGAATGTTAATATAGTCTCTGTTTGCAGCAATCCAATCAACCATATTTTTGTATATATGAGGATAGTTTTTTGAATAATACTGGGTGTCTGACATCCACACGAACGTGTAATCATAGGGTGACTCTTTCTCGATTTTATTTTTAACCGATATGGAAGAGGTGGGCGTGTCACCAGAAGCGATTGTTACCTGGAAAATGATAATTATAAGAAAGCTTGCAAATATAGTGGCGACCAGTATTTTTTTAAGGATATGCTCCATAGCTGTCCCCCTTTAAAATGTGTAATTTTATTAAATCATGTTGATTATTGGTCCATTGAATTTAGTGTAGCTTCACAGGGAAATTATTATACAGAAGGGAGTAGCGGGAGAGGTTGGTAAAATTTAAAAGTGGTAAACAAAAAAGCCAAACCCATCATTTATGAGGGATTGACTTCTCATTTTCTCTATATAAAATGCTTTTTTTTGTGTGTAGGTTTAAAGGCTTACGCTGACTGTCGAAGTGAAGAGAAATAGAAGCTGTTCTATATGTAAACAAAGGGGATGTTGGTAGGTTGGGCGATTCATTACAACGAAAAGCAAATGTGGTAAGAAACTTTGACGCATTCACATATTTGCTCATGTATTAGGGTATAGATAAAAGTGGTAAAGCTACAAAAGGGGCAGAAATAGTTATTATAAATAGTATTGCAGATAGCCATGTGGAGTTACGATGCGTGGTACCGCTAGAACGGAACGCTCTTTTGCAATTATAATGCCTAGTAAGTTTACCAAGCCCCATACTCGGTCCTGCTTTATTAAATAAAACAACAATAACCCAAATAAGAGGTTTAATCACCAATCATTTGAGTTATTTTTATGTATTATAAAATTGTTTAATCTAAAGCGCGATACAAGAAAGCACTGAATTCAGCTCTTGTTGCTTCTTCATTGGGTCGGAATGTGTTGTCATCGTATCCAGTAGTTATCGAATGGGAAGCTAATGTGTACACATCATCATATGCCCAATGAGAAGAGTTCATATCTTTAAAGCTGTAAGAACTGCTTGTACTGCTTAATTCGAAAGCTCTAGTAATCATGGCTGCTATTTCAGCTCTGGTAATATCTTCATCTGGTTTAAATGTGTTGTTCCCGTAACCATTGATTACCCCAGCTTTGACTGCAGCGTTTATGTATTCATAGGCCCAGTGAGAGGAAGAAACATCTTCGAATTGGCCGGACGAAGAAGGTTGAAGATCCAGTGACTCGCTCACCATTTTAGCAACTTGTGCTCTGGTGACGTTGGCGGTAGGTCCAAAACTGCCATTAGATAACCCATTGATAATTCCTTCATCATTTAAATGCTTAATTTCGTCATAAGCCCAGTAATCAGGTGATACATCGCTGAAGAAATTATCATCTATAAATCTTTTAGCACCCGTGTATTTATCTCCCCAATAACCAGAGAAGACGGGGTCAATGGCCACTCCTCTGCTTTTGGTAGCGGAAATCATTTCCCCATCACCTATATAAAACCCTACATGAGAAATACCTGTTTTATGTGTTCCGGAGAAGAAAACTAAGTCTCCTTTTTGGAGATTTGATGCTGCTACATATGTACCTTCTTTATATTGATCATAGGAACCTCTTGGAAGATTGATTCCAACTTTGTCCATTACATAGTATGTAAATCCCGAACAATCGAATCCATCCGGTGTTTCTCCACTCCACTGGTATGGAGCTCCGAGGTGCTTTTTTGCGCGATCAATCACTTCATAGCCTGAAACTGCTGCTGCGTATGTATGCGGTATAAATAAGAACATTCCCATAAAACTAGCTATAACGACACTGACAAATTTCCTCCCCAAAAAAATACCTCCTAAATTATGTATGGATTGGTAGCTTGTTCTCATATATTATCGTAGCATATGATAATTCGACACGATTTTACAGTTGTGTAACAGAAATAATACATTTCTATTAATTGCTATAATATATCCATAAGGCTGGTGCTCCTCATCAGTTGAAATAGCATAGGGTAAAAGATCGGGATATGTCGATTTTTAAAAGTTCAATCCTATACAAAACCCTGAACGCCACCAGTAGAGTGGGTCGCGTCCAGGGTTTAATATTGTTGTCAGATAGGAACGTTAGTTCAAAAATTTAAAGACTTACGTACGTGGTGGGATAGGAAGGTAAGTAGTCGCTCCTTCCTATCTCTTTTATGAACCGTCTGTATGTCTAGGAGGGTTGCAGGAAAGGAGCTCATGCTTGAACACAGAAATGGTTATTTAAGTGCATATATGATTCGGCACAATCGCGGAAAATGCTCGCTATCATCGTTGTTTACGCCCTCTTTCACTCAACTTTATGATGGTGTGCTCTTTAATAATAGAAACAGTTCTTCCAGAGTGTTTACACCTACGTGAGTTCTCCAACGTAGAAGTTATTTTTTACATAATCACTGTATTATCAACCAGATCAAAATCACCCAGCGACATGGTAAAAGCAGCTCCAATAGTAGTGAATCCGACCGGAGCAATTAATGAAGCTGTATCGTCCACCGTTCCCCAGGGCTGTGCGACATCCAAGAAATTTCGAACCACTTGAATTTGATCGTCGTTTGGTGAAGTGGTTCCTCCAAAGCGGTAATCCACGTAAACAGCAAATCGATTTTCATTCGGATTGGTAATTGAGTTTTCTTCTATAAGGATGGTATCAAGGCCAGGGAAGTTAAATGGTAAAAAGATGATCGAACTCCCAGGTCGATCCTGGTGATCAATATTATTTTCGCGAATAAAGACAGACACGTTTATAAAACCTGAAGTGTTAAAAAGGGCAAATTGGGTATGCTGCTCCATCGTGTTGCCTTCGATTCGAATCGTGCCATCAAAAACATCATCGTTATTTGCCTGCTGGAACGTTAGTGTTCCCCTACTTGTCGGACTTCCTAGAAAAGTGTTGTTGGTAATTACGGTTTCTCCTAAAACCCCCTGGAATTCTATAGAGTTCTCATCCCCGGTGTGGATAAAGGTATTTCCTGTGAGCGTTAGATCTTCTGCTTTAATAAAAGCATTTCGTTCCCCGCCTGATATCACCGAGTCCCTGATTGTGATGCCTTGATAATAATCCGCAATTCCTCTTTGAGGAATTAGCAGCAAGGCTTCGTCTCCAGCAGCTAGATCTGTGGGTCCAAAGAAGGAAAGGTCGGATATGGTAATGTTATCTGCCTGCAGCCTTAGACTGGTTGTATTGGTCAAGGAGTCTGGGAAGATCACGTTCGTTACCTCAGCTGAAAATCCTGTAATCGTTAATGGCTTATCAATCGTAAGGAACGTGGTTTGCGGATACTCACCCGGAAAGACAATCAAGAAATCATTAGGGTTTGCATCATCTACCGCTGGTTGTATTTCATTATAAAAGATGCCTTGAGTCACATTAAAGACTCTTCCGCCTGGCACTTGACAGCTGAAATCCTGGGAAAGCTCTATAGCACCCGAAGGGCATGGCACGCAAGTTTCGGACGTTCGAGTGAGGACTAAACCACAAACGCCGTTTGTACAAACTAGTGTCTCCTCACAAGGAGTGGTACATGGATAACAGACCAAGTCACCTTGAGAAATCCCTGTACAATCATTTCCCTCTGCAGATGTTACTTCATAGACACACACAAGCGGCGATATCGATACGGTTACAGAGCTCTCTACTTGATTTTGGACCCAATCGTATACGCGATCGGTAGTAAAGCAAAACGATTCTCCGGTTTGAGTTGCGCGTAGTGGATTCTGCTCAGGACAAGGATTAGTAGCTTCTGTCACTTGAGTTGAGCAGGAAAGTGGGGGAATAGGAGTAGGGCAAGAGAGCTGAAATTCTTGTTCTCTCGGCTGGCAGAACATCGCCTCAAGCGCTACCGTGACGTTAGCCGTCGATTGAATTCCCACGCACAGGTTCACATTGACATCGGCGAGAGTTTCAATTGGGTTGTCGACAATCGTACATACAAAACACTCCGAGCTAGTGATTTGGCATTCTACATTTGTGCCGGATGGTGCGCATAAGTAGTACGTTTCACATATACTAAAATCTGTTGCTCCGATTCTGCCATCGTCTAGCGTCACGTTAGCAGTACCTGTAATTAAAATGCGAACTTGCTGGAGGGTGATGACTGCACCGCTCGGAAGCGTAAATTGTTGTTCGCGACGACCGCCGGGCTGAGGAATCTCTGAACAACTTATATTTGAAATAACACACATGGATACTTATCCCCTTTTGGTAAGTGAGCAATAAAAACAAAATGGTTGAATGTCATTTTCCATTTTACTCCCTTACTTGTATTGAATTATTAAAAGATATCCTATGTATATGCTTTTCTAAATCCTTATGATTGTGCTATAGGGGAAATTGGCCAGAATCTGCTTCGGTATTAATGATTTGCGTTCTCGTGTATCCATCAAGGGAATTTTTCCATTCATAATAAAAAGAAGCTGGCCCTCATGATAAACGAGGGACCAGCTTCGTTATTTCTTATGTTTATACCTTTATTTTACCCACTCATCAATCAAATCCTGATTTTCTTCCACCCATTTCTTAGCACCGTCAATAGGTTCCTCGGCGCCTTCTACATACTCGATAAGCTCGCCGATTTGTTGTTCATCCATTTTCCAATTCTTAAACCATTCGCTTACTTCTGGGTATTCTTCTTCAAACCCTTGTCTTGTCGCATGGTGAATTTTTTCTACACCACCGTATGTGTTTTGTGGATCGTCCAGGAATTTCAAGTCGTATTTTGAGAACACCCAGTGCGGGCTCCAGAGTGGTGCTACAATTGGTTCTTCATTTTTTACTGCTTCTCCAATTTCAGCAAGCATCGCAGATTCAGAACTTGAAAGCAGTTCAAAGTCGAGTTCATAGTCCTTAATTAAATCTTCCGTTACTTCCATCGTACCTGCTCCAGGACCAAAACCAACAATTTCACTATTGAACATTTCCTTATGCTCGTTTAAGTCTTCTACGCTATTCACTTCTTCAACATAAGCTGGAACCACAAGTCCTACTTTTGCCTTGTCGTACCAGGTAGCATCTGAGAAATTTACCGTATCTTGATATTTCTCTAAGTAATTAGCATCCTGGACCGGCAGCCAAATTTCTAAGCTAGCATCTAAATCGCCGCTTTCTAACGCCTTCATCGTACTACCCATATTCAAGTTGTTTAATTTCAAGTTATATCCTTTATCTTCTAAAATGACTTTCCACATGTTTGTTACAGCAATGTTTTCAGCCCAATTAACTTGACCAATCGTTAATTCTTTATCCTTTGCTTCTGATTCTGTACCTGTCTGCTCACTGTTTGCTTCCTCACCATTGCTTCCGCATGCGGCCAGTACAGCAATCATTAGAATCGCTAAAATAAAACTAAGTTCTTTTTTCCACTTGTACATGTTGAAAACTCCCCTTTGTTGTTATTTATTTTAATTTTTACAGATTGTAAAAAATTAAATACGTTAAGAATTTTTTTAATGTAATGGTATAAAGAAGCCCACTCTTTCTTAGGAAAGAGGGGACTAACCCTGTGACAAGGCAGGCTGTAAATGTTTTCTATAGACTGTCTGATCACTTCTTGGCACTTTAATCTTGTGGATCTTTCGGTAAGAACTCGAAAATCTTACCGCTTCTTATACTTTCAACTAAGTCCTCTAACCAATGGTAGTATGTTTTAGATTCCTCTAATTGGTCATAGTATTTTTTTGCTTCTGCAACAATTTCAGGTGTGCTGGCAGAATCTTTTATAACATTAATAAAATCCTCTTGAGCTTCCGTAATGGCTTCTAAATTCATTTTCGCTTCACGTTCCCACATCTGACAATAAAACGACATAAAGGATCGGAAGAAATTTTTCTCAGCTGCATACGTATGTTTCCTGGAACCTCGGGTGAATGTTTTTTTCACCATATCTATTTCTTGGAGCCTGCGGACGCTTGTACTCATACTCGGTTTACTCATTCCAAGTTCGGTACGCATTTCATCAAGTGTCATCTGATCTTTGAAGTACATCGTCGCATATAAGTTTGCAGCAGCTGGTGTCACTCCATATAAATCCATTGTCTCTGCAATGGCACCAATAACTTTATCCTTCGCTTCTTCCATTTTAATGCTTGATCTTTCAGTGTCACTCATAAGGTCGCTCCTTCAATATAAAGTAAACTGTGTTAAA
Source organism: Halobacillus halophilus DSM 2266 (assembly GCF_000284515.1). Taxonomy (GTDB): domain Bacteria; phylum Bacillota; class Bacilli; order Bacillales; family Halobacillaceae; genus Halobacillus; species Halobacillus halophilus. The sequence continues at coordinate 463,491 of NC_017668.1, forward strand.
TTTTTATCAAATCTTATTCACAAGCCTTATATTAACGTGTTCAGTTGAAATGTCAAATAAGAATCTGATTTCTGGATCTGATGAAACTCCGACACCTTAGTAATCATAAGCATTATAGTTCACTCCATTTCTTCCTGTACTTTAGATTCTAAATAGTTTTGACAGCATTTAAAAGACGTGTTAATGTTTAATTTGTTAAATAAATTTTTAATAAAATTAATATACTTCAGAATTGGAGTTGATAGATATGGATCTAAAACTACAACAATACATCAATGGCAAATGGGTGGACGCGAACTCAGGAAATACGCGCACCATTATTAATCCATTTAATCAGGAAATGATTGCTACGGTTCCAGAAGGTGATGAATCAGATGCTAAAGCAGCCATCTCTGCAGCAAGAGAAGCATTTGATAACGGAGAATGGGCTTCTACCCCAGCAACGGAACGTGGGACGATCGTAAATAAAATTGCCAGTTTGATTGAAAGAGATAAAGAAGAATTGGCGCACTTAGAATCGTTGGATACTGGTAAGACAGTAGAAGAAAGCCGTGGAGACATGGAAGATATCGCTGGAGTTTTTCGCTATTACGGGGAGATTGCAGATAAGGATGGAGGAGAACTGATTGATTCTCCTGTACCGAACTCAAGCAGCAAAGTGGTACACGAACCAGTTGGAGTTTGTGGACAGATTACACCTTGGAATTATCCGTTACTGCAAGCGTCCTGGAAACTGGCCCCTGCTCTTGCGACAGGAAACACCTTAATTATGAAGCCGAGCGAAATTACACCACTTACTACTATTAAAGTCTTCGAATTGATGGAAGAAGCTGGCGTACCTGCTGGTGTGGCTAACCTTGTTCTTGGTGCAGGCAATACGATTGGTGCTGAGTTGTCCAGCAGTACAGATGTAGATCTTATTTCTTTCACAGGTGGCATTGCGACAGGGAAGAAAATTATGCAGGCGGCTAGTGGAAATGTGAAGAAGCTCGCGCTTGAGCTCGGCGGAAAGAACCCGAATGTTATCTTCGCGGATGCTGACTTTGAATTAGCTGTCGACCAGGCGTTAAACGGAGTATTTTTCCACGCAGGACAGATTTGCTCCGCTGGTACAAGACTGATTGTAGAAGAAAGAATTCACGATGAATTCGTCAACGCCCTTGTGGAGCGAGTGAAAAAATTCAAGCTGGGCAGCGGATTTGACGAAGACACCCAAATGGGGCCACTCATTTCAGCGGAACATCTTGCGAAAGTAGAAGAATATGTTCAAGCAGGTGTTAGAGAAGGAGCTACATTAGCCGTAGGCGGTAAACGCCCGGAAGATCCAGAATTACAGAGCGGATTCTTCTTCTTGCCTACGATCTTTACAGACTGCACAACAGAGATGAGCGTCGTACAGGATGAAGGTTTTGGTCCAGTCATTACGGTTGAGAAGTTCTCTGCAGAAGAAGAAGCCGTAAAGCTTGCCAATGACTCCATCTACGGTCTTGCCGGCGGCGTCTTTACAAACGACATTGCAAAAGCGGAACGCTGTGCAGCGAAGATGCGGATGGGAACGGTTTGGATTAATGAATTTAACCTTTATTTTCCACATGCACCATGGGGTGGATTTAAGCAATCTGGCATTGGGCGTGAACTAGGCAAATTAGGGATTGAAGAATATACAGAGACAAAGCATATATTCCAAAACCTTAAACCTGAACCGATCAACTGGTTTTAAGCTATTTATCTAGCAATCTTTAAGGGGGAGGCCTAAGTCTCTCCCCAGGTTTATGGATGATAACGATCAATCAATTGAATTCCATAAATGATGAAGGGCTGCTAAGCAAGGATTTTATCTTGCTTGTACTTTTTTCGAATCACAACATCTAAGGAGGAACACAAAATGGCTATGATTGAATCATATGATTATGTAATTGTGGGTGGCGGTAGTGCGGGTTCGGTACTCGGTAACCGTTTAAGTGAAGATGGTAAAAAAAGTGTACTTGTTCTAGAGGCTGGACGCAGTGACTATTCATGGGATTTACTCATTCAAATGCCGGCAGCATTGCCGTTCCCTTCAGGGAAGAACCTTTATGACTGGCAGTACGAATCAGATCCTGAGCCGTATATGAATGGGCGTCGAATCCCGCATGCGCGCGGAAAAGTACTTGGAGGTTCCAGTTCCATTAACGGTATGATCTATCAACGCGGAAATCCAAAAGATTATGAACGCTGGGGAGCCGATGAAGGGATGGAAAGTTGGGATTGGAAGCATTGTCTTCCTTATTTCAAGCGTCTAGAGAATGCGCTTGAATCGCCGAATGATGAACTTCGCGGTAACGATGGTCCAATCAAACTGGAACGCGGTCCAGCTAAAAATCCTTTGTTCGAAGCTTTCTTTGAATCAGGTGTACAGGCTGGGTATAACAGAACCCCTGATGTAAACGGATTTCGTCAGGAAGGTTTCGGACCATTTGATAAACACGTGTACAAAGGGCAGCGTCTGTCTGCCTCCCGTGCTTACTTGCACCCTGTAATGGACCGTGAGAACCTAACAGTTAAGACACGTGCTTTTGTTACAAACATTGACTTCGATGGGACGAAAGCTAAAGGATTAACGTATAAACGAAACGGAAAAATGCATCAAGTACAAGCCGGAGAAATTATTCTTTCAGGTGGGGCGATCAACACGCCACAGTTGCTTCAACTCTCTGGTGTTGGTGATGCGAAGCACCTTCGCTCCCTTGGCATTGAGCCAGTTGTCGATCTACCGGGAGTAGGGGAAAACCTTCAAGATCACCTTGAAGTATATGTGCAACATGCGTGCCCGGTTCCGGTTTCCGAACAGCCTAACCTGCAGAAGAGACGCATGCCTTGGATCGGCTTACAGTGGATGCTTGGACGTACAGGACCTGCTGCAACGAATCATTTCGAAGGGGGAGGATTTGTCCGTTCAAATGAAGACGTTGACTATCCGAACTTGATGTTCCACTTCCTTCCGGTAGCGGTACGTTACGATGGACAAAAAGCACCAACCGATCACGGATTCCAAGTCCACATCGGACCTATGTATTCAGATGCACGTGGGTCCTTGAAGATTAAGTCGAAAGATCCGAAAGAGCACCCAAGCATGGTGTACAACTACCTGTCTACTGAACAAGATAAACGTGAGTGGGTAGAAGCGATCCGCATCACTCGTGAAATTATGTCTCAACCTGCTATGAGACCTTACAATGCTGGAGAAATTTCACCTGGTCCTACGGTTCAAACCGAGGAAGAGATTTTGAATTGGGTAAGGGAAGACGCTGAGACGGCGCTTCACCCGTCTTGTACAGCTAAGATGGGACCTGAATCAGACCCGATGGCAGTGGTTGACCCTAACTCAATGAAGGTTCACGGACTCGACAATGTACGAGTGGCGGACGCATCTGCCATGCCTTATGTAACAAACGGAAATATCCATGCTCCTGTATTGATGCTGGCAGAAAAGGCAGCGGATCTTATCCTTGGGCGTAAAACACTTGATGCCATTGATGCTGACTACTATCGTCATGGTGAGCATCCAGCTGAAGCAGGTACAGTAACTAAATAACGCTTCTTGTGAGAAGGCCTCTATCAAAAAGAGTTTGTTTATGAAGCAAACCTTTTAGATAGAAGGCCTTTTCTTTTTTCCTTATAGGCTTATTAAGCTAAAGGGCCGGATTGTGGAAGACTCAGCTTCGAGATAATTTGGATCCGTTATGTTGTTATGGAAAAGGGTTGGTGGGGAAATAACTCGCTTTCCTATGGGGGAACGGTGAGCTTCCTCGCTCGTTTCACTCCCTGCGGGATCTCACCTAGTTCCTTCTCCCATGGGAGTCTCGCCATTTCCCCACCAACCCAGCTGAGTGAGAATAACGGACCCTTCCATAAAAGTGAATGCTCTCCTTCTAAATAGGCCTTGATTGCTTCTATGACAAGCTTTTTTACATCGTTCTAGCATGAAAATACACTCCTTATCCCATGCTTATTCTCACCAAGCAGACAGGGGATTTAGTGGTTTCGAGTTTCTGATTCGGCCAGGTCCGGAGGGGGACGATGTAGACTCCTGTGGGATGAACATGATCGGTAAGATCCCGCAGGGCTGTGAAGCCCGAGGAAGCTTACCACATGCCCACGGAAAGCGAAATCGTCCCCCTCCGGACCTAATTCTCTCAAAAGTCTCGAAACTGAGTCTTCAAGTAATGGGAGCTATACTGTAAGATCCACACGATTAATTTTCACTCTTAAAGACAAAAAACTCCGAAAAACAGGATTATATTCAACCCTATTTCCGGAGTTTTTTATCTGTATTAAAAGAAGAAAGTTTTTTCTACTATTAGTTTCTAATCAAGTAATCAAATGCACCAAGAGAGGCATTTGCACCATCGCCCATAGAAATAATAATCTGATTGTTTGGACAGTCGGTTACGTCACCGGCTGCAAACAGACCAGGTAGATTCGTAGAACCTTGCTTATTGGTGATGATTTCACCAATGCGGTTGGTTTCTACGTCTGCGTCTAACCATTCTGTATTTGGGACAAGACCAATTTGAACGAAGACACCCTGAAGGGCAATGTGCTGTTCTTCACCAGATTCACGATCGATATACGTAATACCATTTACGTTTTCGTCACCGGTGATTTCTGTAGTTTGAGCATTTGTCTTCACATTAACGTTTGGAAGACTATTTAGTCGTTCTTGGAGAACCTCATCCGCTTTCAGCTCGTCGGCAAATTCAAGTACAGTAACGTTTTGAACAATACCGGCAAGGTCGATAGCTGCTTCAACGCCGGAGTTTCCGCCGCCGATGACCGCTACGTCTTTGCCTTCGAACAATGGACCGTCACAGTGAGGGCAGTAGGCTACACCTTTGTTCTTGAACTCTTCTTCACCTGGCACGCCGATTTGGCGCCAGCGTGCACCTGTAGAGATAATGGCACTCTTACTCTTCAGAACACCACCATTATCAAGTTCAATTTCGAACATGCCGTCATTCTTTTCCAAACCTTTGACACGTTGAAGGTTCATGATATCGATATCATAGTCTTTCACGTGTTCTTCAAGGCTTGCTGCGAATTTCGGTCCTTCTGTATTTTTGACACTGATAAAGTTCTCGATGGTCATGGTATCAAGGACCTGACCGCCGAAGCGCTCGGCCACAACTCCCGTGCGGATTCCTTTACGTGCAGCATAAATAGCAGCACTGGCACCTGCAGGGCCACCGCCGACAACTAACACATCGTATGGGTCACGGTTTGTAAATTCTTCTGGAGATGGACCGTCACTGATTTTTGCAACGATTTCTTCAAGAGTTATACGTCCGCCGCTGAAGAATTCTCCATCAAGATAAACCGCTGGAACTGCCATTACATTATTTTCTTCTGCTTCTTCTTTGAAAGCAGCGCCATCAATCATGGTATGAGTGATGCCAGGGTTTATTACGCTCATAATATTTAGAGCCTGTACCACATCAGGGCAGTTATGACAGCTTAAGCTTACATAAGTCTCAAATTTATATTCTCCGCTGATGTTTTTAATTTGTTCCACCATTGTATCATCAATTTTTGGAGGTCTTCCGCTTACTTGAAGTAAAGCAAGCACTAACGATGTGAATTCATGACCAAGCGGAACACCGGCAAAGGTAATTCCTGTTTCCTCTTGAGGACGGTTTACGCTGAAGCTGGGTGTGCGTTTAAGTTCTGCATTTGTAACGGTAATTTTCGGTGACATGGAGGCAAGCTCATCGGTGAGAGCCAGCATGTCGCGGGAGACATCATCGTCTCCCGCGCTGACTTTCAGTTCGATGTCACCTTCTAAAAGCTTTAGATATTCTTCTAATTGTGCTTTTATTTGTGCATCTAGAACCATTTATTTCACTCCTTAAATTTTGCCAACTAGATCAAGGCTTGGCGTAAGGGTTTCTTCGCCTTCTTCCCATTTAGCCGGGCAAACTTCGCCAGGATTGTTTCGTACATATTGAGCGGCTTTGATTTTACCTACAAGATTATCTGCATCGCGGCCGATTCCGCCTGCGTTAATTTCTACGGTTTGGATAACGCCATCCGGATCAATAACGAATGTACCACGTTCAGCCAGCCCATCTTCTTCATTCAGCACGTCAAATTGACGGGAAAGCTGTTGGGATGGATCTCCGATCATTGGGTATTTGATTTTGTTAATTTTTTCAGAGCTATCGTGCCAGCCTTTGTGTACGAAGTGAGTATCTGTAGAAACAGAGTATACTTCCACACCAAGGTCTTTCAAAGTTTCATAGTTATTTTGAAGGTCTTCAAGTTCAGTTGGGCAAACGAAAGAAAAGTCTGCTGGATAGAAGCAAACAACGCTCCACTGACCTTTGAAATCCTGTTCCGTTACATCAATAAAGTCTTCACCGTCTTTGAATGCTTTTGCCTGAAATGGTTGTACTTCTTTTCCGATTAGAGCCATAGTAGAATTCCTCCTATATTTGTGATAAGATTTCTGCTTCTGTTAAGCAGTTTTTTATAATAATTCTAATCCAGTAACTATTATTATATAGAATGCGTTTTTTGTCAACACATCCATAATTCCGTCGAAAAATCAGTTCGCGATTGGTTGGGCAGATGGAGTTAAACCACCTGTTAAGAACTAAATAATTCCTTATACTCTACCTATAACAAAGACATAAGTGACTGTCTAGGCAAAAGGGTTAAGAGGTTTTCTCCAAATAGCACTAGATAGTGATTATGATTGGCTATAGGTTTATACATGGGTTTAGTTATAGCCTGGATTATCAATGACTTACGATAATTGAAATTAGTACCATTCGAGAAAAAGCCGTCTTAAAAACAGTTATCTCATAAAAAAAGTAAGTACGTTAAATTTTCGCCCTGTTCGGGAGAGTGTTTAATGAACGGGCTGAAAAGATAACTCCTTATAAACACATTTCCACCGATTCCCTTAATAGTGATCAGCAAAACGGGGGTTATGGTGGGGGATGGAAGAAGTAAAATTATGGTCCTGTACATGTTTCCACCAATTCTAAGCGGAATCCGGAAGCCGCAGATTCCACCCTAAGATACACCCTTGTCCAGAACCTCCCATTAGGAACCGTTACCTAAGATTGGGTGTCCTTTATAATTGTGAACAATAAGATAATTTTTATGAAATATAAGGAAATAACAGTAATTAAATGGTAATATATTCTTTGTAGACTATTTTTTTTAAGTAGTGGAAAAGATCATTTTGAAAGCGTTCTATTACTATTAGAAGAGGTTGATGAAAAGTGACAATGCCAGTGAAAGAACCCTCCATTTTCGATCATACGGGGCATAAAATTATTACCGAAGATCGCGAAATAGCGATTATCGCTAAGATGGACAATCCTTTGATCGCTATCCTGGGTAATGTGGTGAGTGAGGAAGAGTGTGAAGAGCTTATCTTTCTGTCCAAAAACAAAATGAACCGATCAAAAATTGGATCACAACACGAGGTGAGCGACATTCGAACGAGCAGCAGTACCTTCCTGCCAGAAGATGATCTCACGAACCGAATAGAAAAACGTGTGGCACAAATCATGAATGTACCCGTAGAACATGGAGAAGGACTTCACATTTTAAATTATAAACAAGGCCAGGAATATAAAGCCCATTACGACTACTTCCGTTCAAAGGCTAAAGCAGCTAACAATCCAAGAATCAGTACGCTTGTCCTATACTTGAACGATGTGGAAGAGGGAGGAGAAACCTACTTTCCGCATATGAATTTGTCCATCTCCCCTCATAAAGGCATGGCCGTCTATTTTGAATATTTCTATTCCGATCCACTCATCAATGAACGGACTCTCCACGGCGGTTCGCCGGTCACTTCCGGTGAAAAGTGGGCTGCAACGATGTGGGTAAGAAGAAAACAATACAGGTAAGGGAAAGTCTCGCATGTGCAATTGATCAGAAACACCTTTAAAGCGGTTATGTATTCCTTTGAAGGTGTTTTTTCTATGCAATGCCTTACTATAGTGTTTTACAGTCATGATAACGAAGGTAAATCCAATCCTTTCATCTAATTTCTATAGCTCTTACGGTTAAAAAACGCTTAGAAGGGTTCAAATCTGAAGAACCGGTGTCTATATGTTATAATATCGTAAATGTCTTTACAGAATAATAACTAGAAATGTCCTCTTTACCTTAAGGGTGGACAGCTACATAAACGAGTTAAAAATTTTATGTTCGGGAGAGATTTACATGAGTTCAAAATCCGCAATGAAGCTATTTACGTTAAACTCCAATGAACCTTTAGCGCAGGAAATATCTGAGATATTAGAGACACCAATAGGAAAAAGCTCCGTTGTTCGTTTTAGTGATGGTGAAGTGCAAATTAATATTGAAGAAAGTGTGAGGGGGGACGATATTTATCTTATTCAATCCACCTCTCAGCCGGTTAATGAACACTTGATGGAATTATTAATTATGATTGATGCAATGAAGAGAGCTTCAGCTAGGACCATTAATGTGGTGCTTCCGTATTATGGATATGCCCGTCAGGATCGAAAGGCTCGTGCGCGGGAGCCGATTACAGCTAAACTGATTGCTGACTTACTTGAATCGGCAGGGGTCTCCAGAGTCATTACTATGGATATGCATGCGCCTCAAATTCAAGGTTTCTTTAACATCCCTGTGGATCAGCTGCTTGGCACATCTATTCTGGGTCAATACTACAGAGAAAAAGATATGAAGGACATCGTGGTGGTAGCACCAGCGACTAGCGGCCTGAGTCGTGCCAGAAGGATGGCAAACTTGTTAGATACCCCGATTGCTTTTATTGATAAGCGGAGACCTGAACCGAATGCGGATGAGGTTATGAATGTTGTTGGATCCATTGAAGGGAAAACGGCCATTATCGTGGATGATATGATTGATACAGCAGAAACGGTGGTGCAGGCTGCGACTGCTCTGGTGGAAAGCGGAGTTAACGATATTTATGCCTGCGGAACCCATGCGGTTTTATCAGAACCTGCCGTTCAAAAAATTGCTGATTCGCCAATTAAGGAACTGGTCATCACGAATACTGTTTTCTTACCGGAAGAAAAGCAGATTGACAAGATCAAATCACTGTCTGTCGCCCCGTTGTTTGCAGATGCGATCGTACGTGTTCAAACGGATCATTCAGTAAGTGAACTGTTCGATTAAAAGAGAAATAACTATCTTGGGAAATTTAAAGTAAAACGCGTGAAAAGGATGATCTCTGTTAAAAAGAGGTCATCTTTTTTTATCAAATCATGACGCAGTTACCAACTTGTCAAGGCAAGTTTCTAGACATCTTCCTGTTTTTTCATCTACGATAATAATATGGATCACGCAATGAATTCTGATTGTAACTTAGAAAGGATGAAGAAATGATGAAAGTACTTGTTGTTGGAGCAAACGGTCAAATTGGTAAACACCTGGTATCCACTATTCAGGAAAGCGACAAATTGGAAGCTAAAGCTATGATTCGTAAGCAGGAACAGGCGTCCTTTTTTGAAGATAAAGGAGCAGAAACAGTAGTCGTTGATTTAGAGGATGACATCGAAACGATTGCGAAAGCAGCTGAAGGAGTAGATGCGATCGTATTTACTGCAGGATCTGGACCTCATACTGGTCCGGACAAAACCGTTCTTATTGACCTGGACGGGGCTGTGAAGACGATCGAAGCAGCTAAAGCAGCTGGCGTGAAACGATATGTGATGATCAGCTCGTTTGACACAACCCGTGAAGCCATTCAGAGTGCCCCTTCATCCTTTGCACCATACGTTGCAGCGAAACATTACGCAGATGAATGGTTGAGAGGCACAGAATTGGATCATACAATCATCCATCCTGGTATGCTGACGAATGATGAAGGAACCGGCCAGGTAGAAGCTGCTTCCAAAGTAGAAAGAGGAGAAGTCCCACGAGAAGATGTGGCAAACGTCATCGCAGCCACTTTGGAAGATGATTCAACAATTGGTAAAGAATTCCAGGTCGTGGGCGGAACGAAATCGATTAAGGAAGCGATACAATCTCTTTAATTGGATAAGGCGATAGAAAAGACAATTCACCAGAATGGTGGATTGTCTTTTTCTCTATCTGCTGATGATCAGCTGGTTTATGAAGAAGAAAGTGCCATAAAGAACTTATAAAAAATGAAGCGGGGCACCAGGTACATGATAAAGCTCAACCAGTAGCTGGTTACCGAGAGAGGGGGGGTTTAGGGGTAGACTTCAAGTTTGTCCAGCTTGCGAATAATCAGGTGAATCGTAATAAATCCACCTAGGTACATCAGGAAAGTATAGAAAATACTCCATTTTTCATGATAAGTCAAAAGATGAATAGAAAGAGCGGTAAATTCAACACCAGTCATTCCAAGAACAAATATTGGGTAGATCCATGCAGGTTGTTTTTCCTTATAGTACATAAAATACGTAAACCATACAGCTGATATCGTAAAAATACCTAAATCAAGAAACACTGTATTTAACATCCCCACATTTGAAGACGTGTGGATTGTCCAGAGGTTTGTCTGTATTCCGAGCTGGTTCAGTATCAACGCGATTAAAGCAGCGAATGGGGCAACGGTAAAGAAAATCTTAGGAGCTCTCTTATAGACGTACCCAGCGGTCAGCCAAGGTATGATGAAACTTAGAACAATCATTAACAACATAGTAACCACCTCCTTTGCTATCCATCATTTCTAACAATCTATAGGAAATATACGTGGGAATAAAATGGTAATTGTCGAGTGCTGTCTATGTTGTTATATATAAAGCCTGGCCATACAAGAGAGTGAAGATTTTTGTAAAAAGTTGGAGTCTTCTTAAAAGTCTCATAGAACAGACTTAGTGGAGAAGGTTGTACCGAATGGAATAATACATGAAATAAATTTTAGAAGATTGTTTGGGTAGTAAGGACATAAGAAATAGAAGATAAATAGAAGATCTGAAAGGGAATTTTCCCCGTTTATGGATTAAAAAAGGATCAGATTCGTGTTGAGAACCTCATCCTTATTCCGTATATTAATTTAAAAGCGTCAGTCCCTAAAGGGGATTGACGCTAATTTATTGGGAGTAACGACGTTTTCCGCAGCAGCCGCCAGACTTTTTGTATGCCGCTGTCCGCTTTCCGTTTTTCGTATTAATGACGACCGGGGCATCTTTGTCTTGCGACATTTTTGGAAGGGTAGTTGTGGTTTTTATTTTCCTCTTCACTAACCATCTCTCCTTTCAATAATACAATATTCATTTTTCCTTGAAAGGAGAGGGCTTTCAGTCAGTTAATATAGAGACTGGAATAAGCGTCGGTCGTTTGTTCACTATTTGGTAGCACTTCACCTCAGGTGTCTCTCTTTTGAAGGAAACAATGACCATGTGTACTTCAGGGTCAGCATGTTGTAAGAGGTCATAGCTTGAAGGCAGGGCTGATGTCGTCGGATGAGAATGAAAGACTGCTAAAATTCTGTCATTCTTTCGTACAGCATGATTAATGGCCTCTTCCACATGCTGTTTACTAACATAAAAGCTTTTGTTTGATTCTGCTTCGTTGTGTAAAGTCCAAATGTGGCGAACTTGATTTCCCACTCCCGACAATAAACCGCACCCCTCAAAAGGTAGATAACTGTGACAATGAGCGATCATTTCTTGGAAAATAGTGAAAGGGACCATAAAATGAATATCTTTCATCCTCTTTGAAAAAGGGAGAAAAAGGAGTTCACAGGCGGCTTCCTCTGTGTTTCTACGTTTTTAGTAGTTCCTTCAAAAGACTTTTCGATTTTTTTTTCTTCTAGATTCATTTCTTTATTTTTTTTTGGTTCCTCTAAATTTTCAATAATAGGCTTTTCATTGACCTCTAACTCTTCATTTGGAACGTTTATTAACCTTGTTTCTGGACTAGAAGGTTCGATAACCTTTTCTTCCTTTACAGGTAGGTGATGATTCCCGCCGATGCCTTCATTTTCAACATGGACTGTTTCTGGTTGTGAAACAGGGGAGTCAATAGTCCCTTCTTCTTGTGCGGGTAGAGGTTCTTTATTGGGAGTTGAGTTTGTATTAATAACACCTTCTGATTCTGCTTTTGCAGGAGTGGGCTGTGCCGTCCCTTCTTCTTGCACGGGTAGAGGTTCTTTATTGGGAGTTGAGTTTGTATTAATAACACCTTCTGATTCTGCTTTTGCAGGAGTGGGCTGTGCCGTCCCTTCTTCTTGCACGGGTAGAGGTTCTTTATTGGGAGTTGGGTTTGTATTAATAACACCTTCTGGTTCTGTTTTTACAGGAGTGGGCTGTGCCGTCACATCTTCTTTTATGGAGATAGGTTTTTCATTTGAAATGGAATCGGTTTTTACGACGCTTGGTGACTCTGTTTCTAAAAGCTTAGGTCTGGACATATTTTTATTTTTTACTTGAGCATTCGTTAGTATTTCTTGCTGTACCTGTGTGAAGTCGGTAACTGCTGATTCTGGAGGTCGTTGGTTTATTTCCACACTTGCTTTTTGGAGGTTGGCGTCAGGCTCATCCTTTCGTTTAATCGTTGTGCCTTCTGATTTGGGGGGCTTAGGGCTAGAAGTGGTGCGTTGTTTTGGTGAGTTTAACTTATTTGATTTAACTGTTTTACTTTTTTTGCTTGGGGAAAGCGGCCGGCGACCTTTAGGTGTTCCTTGTTGTGTTGGGTTAGAAGGATAATTTCTAGGCGGTGAGGGGTAGTTGCCAAGTCCCTGGAAACGACTTTGTTCGTTCGGATCATAAACATGACTGTTCGACTGCACCATATTTCTTAGTTGGCTGAATCCTTGTGGTGCTTTGGTGGCAGGTGGAGCTGGGGTTTCTTTCGGTTGCAATGATTTCTTCAGGCTGGCAATTTCCTCTTTTATCTCCTTAAGTCCATTGTTTTTCAGTAATTGATCCTGTTTTTTCAGAATCAAGACAATTTTTTTGTTAAGAGAAAGGAGTTCTTGACCCAGTTCATTTAGATAGCCATGAAGGTAATCGAACTGTTCGGTAAAGTAATGATTCGCCTCTAATTGTTCATTCTCCATATAATCTTCATCTTGATACTCGCTCTCCAAATGTTCTTCTTCATCATAATACTCGCTCTCCATATACTCCTCTTCTTCATAGTATTCGTTCTCCATATGTTCATCTTTATTATGGAACTTATTCAAAGGTATCACTTCCTTTTTCTTTTGGTAATGACCATGCTCAGAAAGGATTTCCTGATAAGCTAGGTGCTCCTTTTTCAAGGATTCAATGGTAGCTTTATATAAATCGATCTTTGCTTTAATGACTTGCAGGTCATCTGGATCGAACTTTTTTTTATCCATTTCGTCTTCACTCTTTTCCGTTCAATAACATGTTATTTGAGAAATATTAAATCGTTACAACGGTATCTATTGCGGAAAACAACAAAGCTGACTATTGAATCATACAGCTACTACCAATCATATGCTTCACATGAACAGAATATAATTCTACGGATATTAGGAAAGTCCGGTAATAACTCCCAAACAAAACGAATGACTATGTAGAAATAATAGAAAATACATTTTATAAACGGCTTTTACGATCCTGTTAGTATTAGGGGATGGGTGAATGAAACAATCACTTACAGGAAGGCTCTCTAAAAGTTTCCTGTTGATATTAAAATTAAGGTCCCATTACTTGAAGACTCAGTTTCGAGATAACTCGGGTCCGTTGCCAAGAAAGGATGAGGGCGGCTACAGAAACAACTCGCTTTCCTGCGGGGGAACTGGCAAGCCTCCTCAGTCGTTACCACTCCTTGTGGGGTCTCGCCTAGCTCCTTCTCCCGCGGGAGTCTCGTCGTTTCCTCCGCCACCCCGGCCATTTCATGTGAACGGACCCTGCCAGTAGAAAAAAGTGGGAAACTTAAATCGACTTAAATGCTTCTATAGCGGCGTTTATACCCTGGAGAGACGCGGTGTACTAAGCGTTGATCATATAGGTTATTCTTCCTCATATCAAGGCCTTTACGTAAAGGATTTTGAGCGCTCCATGATCGCAAAGGGCGGAAGGGAACGGCGAAGACTCCTAGGTTAAAAGCGGAAGCACCTTGGTTAGCGGCGTATGGACTGGACGTTCAAATGTGGAGGTGCCTTGTTCAGCCTCGACAAGCTTAAGAACGACCATGAAAGGAAGAGCTCTTCTTCCTATCATGGTTGGACTTAAGACCTCGAGAGGCTAGGCACCGAAACTAGCCTTGAGCTGGCGGAGATAAAGAAAACACGAAGAGCGGAGCGATTCGATGTTGCCTTATCGTACAGAAGTGAGGGAAGTCTCACTAGACGCTAGGTGCTGGAGCTGGATAGCACTCCATATCGTTTATGTTCTGATATTTGATTAAGATTAAAAAAGTGTAAGAACGGGATGAACATGACAGGTGAGGTAACGGAGAGCTTTAGCTCGAGGAGGCTCAGCACAAGGGATGTTCGACTAAGACCGCCACGTCCTGTGGCAACGTCGAACGACCCTGCGTCGTGCAGGGCCGCGGAAAGCGAATCATCCCCCGCAGGACCTTTCTTCTCATAAAAATATCTCGAAACTGAGTCTTCAACTAACCGGCCCTTTAGCTTAATAAGTCTTTATATGAAAAAACCAACACTAACCTTTTACAAAGACTACAGGAAAGGCAGGAACTTAGATGTTAAAAATGAAAAAAGTGAACACCGTTCTTTATTTGCCTATAGAAATAAAGTCGAGGGAATTAGATGCGAAATTATTGCTTGCGTATTATGCTGTAAAGGAAAATTATCGGGTGATTATAGGGGAACACAAGGCGGTGGAGACAGCTTTACACCACTTCCCAAAAGGTATTTTCTTTTCAAAAGGATATCCGGAGCGTATTAGGAAAAGAATGCTTACCAGCACCAAGAGATTAGGTCATACTCTAGTGGAGTTAGATGAGGAAGGTCTGATCATCCCTGATAAAACGGCTTATTTATCAGACAGGATGAATAAAGGGATATTGAGATTGGTGGAACAGGAATATTGTTGGGGAGAGTATCAGCAAAACATAATTAGTGCTGCGTATCCTGGGGAGAAAGATAAATGTTATGCAGTAGGGAATCCTCGGTTTGATTTATTACAGGAAAAATTCAGGAGGCTTTACGAAGAAAAAGCTAACTCCCTCAGGACGAAACATGGAGAATTTATTTTAATTAATACAAGGTTTTCGCTTTATAATCATAGGCGAGGAAAGAAGAAGGGGACTTCAAACCCTTCGTCTCTCTATATAAAAAAACTTTATTATTCTTTCATCACATTAATCAGAAGGATAAGCGAGAAATATCCATCCGTACCTATTATTATTAGACCACATCCGACTGAGAACGTTCAGTCCTATCGAAAGGCATTATCGAATTGTGAAAATGTCAAAATTATTCAAGCTGGTAATGTTATTCACTGGATACTCGCGTCCAGGTTGGTCATACACAATGGCTGCACCACAGGTATTGAAGCGGCTTTGCTCGGGAAACCAGTTATCTCCTATATGCCTTTTAAATCGGGCAAGTATGACGTGGATTTACCAAATGAAGTAAGTTTAATTGCATCAACCGAGAAGGACTTGTTCTCATTTATTGATAGCTATTATGATACCCAAAACAGCGATCATACTACTGAAAGACTTAGGTCCACTTCACTACCTGAATATTATGCGGGAGTGAAAAAAGGATTCGCCTATAAAGACATTATCCACTTATTGAACAAGCTTAAAGTTAAAAGTCCTCCCCTCGATCAGGAGCCCCCATCATTAAAACCGGAAAAAAAGGATAAGATTAAGTATCGATTCCCTTATTTGAGGAAAGAAGAAATTGTTTATTTTTTTAGTAAACTGGATGAAATTGAACAATCTTCATCATCTAATGTTAATATCAGGGAATTAACTGCCAATTTATTTGAATTGCGCTCAGATTAAAAAATTAGTCTGTCAGCAAACTGACCTTTATCAAAGTGGATCTTTAATTTATTCGTTAATATATAATATGTAAAGTCTGACCTTAAGAAAAAGAAGCAGCTTGGAAGAACGTAAATTCCTCTAAGCTGCTTCTTTTTTTATTTTTCACTTCAATGACTGCTCCTCTTCATTTAAATGCCAGTTGCTTTAACTCGCTTAAAAAGTTTTTTCTAGACATTTGTCACCATTTAGTTAAAGAGTAATAAACTATGGAGAAAGCACAGTTTTACTCAAGTACTTATTATGAAAATTAACCCAGAGTTCCGCTAATGTACTGTACCAAATGTCAATCGCAATCATATGCTACGAATGCAAGAACAATAATTTTCCTTGGAGGTGTTTGCAACTATGCAAGCAAACAATTTAAGTGGTGGGCAAGAATTAATCTGTATTAACGTCGATAAGGTGTACGATTGGGTTATTAACGAGGCAACATTTGATCTTACTTTGACTGACATTGATCTGCCAGATGGAGTAGAATGTGCTGATTTTGACCCTGCGGATGTAACTTGTACGGTTACTCCGGACAGTGTTGATATTCTGGAACGTAATAATCGTACATTCGTTATTGATGGAGTAGAAACAATTCTTCAGGTGGTTAACCTACGTAAGAACTTCACCGTAACAATCTCAATCCCGATCAATGGAACTGTTGAGGAAGTGGAATTGGAATTCTCTCGCTGTGAACAAGTGGTATTGTGCGCACCAGAAGGTACAGATGTGGATGTAACATACTCAGATGCAGATTGCTTTGTATGTACGTTTGATTGTACCGATGATGGAACAGATACAGACGAACTAGCAACATTTGATGCTCAGATCACTGTAAGACTTTGCCAAAGTATTCAATCTTCATTCCCTGTAACGGTTGAATTCTTAGCTGAATTCTGTGAGCCAAGAGATGTATTACCAACTCCTTGTCCTAGTCCTGTACGTCCGCCACAATGTCCTGTTGTTTTTCCTATCCTCAATGGCGGTAACGGAGAAGCTTAAGTTTCCAGCCAACGAGAAGGTGGAGTAAAACTTCCTCCACAATGAAGAGAGCGAGAAATCAGATTTAACAATCTTGATTTCTCGCTTTTTCATTATGTGGTACAAATGGGCAATAGTAACAATGGTGATAATAAATAATAGCCAATCATAAGATAAAGAGAGGAACTTCTATCTCTTTATTTTGTTTTTTAGAAAGGGTGGAAACGATGAACGACAGCCATGACCTGACATCCAAGATTCGCTCTTACCACCAGCAAACCCAGGATTACTTGAATCGAATGAAAGAGCTACTTCAAAACTCTACACCTTCCACTTCCACACCATTTATCTGCTACTTTACATACAGCCTAAGCATCACTCACGTTCCAGACGACGAGAACTTATGCCTGGGAACTTTTCACATCAAAAACTTATCTTCTAGTCCAATAAACCATCCTTACATCTGTATCAAGATTTCTGAAGGGGCACCTTTCTCTTTTTCCGGTCGATTTGTGTACGACGAGTCAAAAATGCCGCGTCGTGCTCAGGGAGGTTGGAAGCGGTTGAACGAAAGAAATAATAAAGGAGAGTATTGGTTAAAACCGTTAGAGCAATCCACTATCCCTCCAGGTCAAACGCTTACTTTTAATAACTTTCAAGTCAAATGGACCGCGGAAGACAACTATGCAGGAAGCATTACGGGTTTTGTGTATAGTGAGGAAAATAAGGATGGTGTAGCGGCCCTTAATTCTATCAATCTCAATGGTGACGTGCCCAAGAAGGAGGTGGAGCAGGATGACTGAACAGGATAACCATGAATTATTAATGAAGCAATTGATGAAGGGGTTATTGGAAAATCAACTCAGCGAAGTGAGACAAAACGATAAGGGAAACAGTAGTTTTGTATTTTTAGAGAACCATACCTTGAATTTGCTTCTACTAAGTTATTTGTCCCGAAACCATGGGAGTTCATATGTTCCTTCTGCAGTAGCTTCACCTCCAGAAGATTTTAGTTCCGCCATACAAGAAGTCGAACGAATGACCGAAGAGAGTAGACTGGCGTTTGAAGAAGTGCTCACAATGATAGAAGAGAAATCCTAACTTTGAATGGGGGACTTTGTAGTGAAAAAGGATCCGATTCAGTTGCAGCAAAGGATCATCTATTACAGGGCTGAACTGGATAAATATAAAAAGAAAGTCCAAGATTATCAAAATAATTATCATTACTCTCAGCTGGAGAAGTTAAAAAGCGAGAACGCAGTGCTCCTGCAGGAGATAGAAGAATGGCGGAATCAGGAAACAGTGGTCAGGGGAGAATTGAGCAAACGTCTACAGGGATTTGAAGAACGCACGGCTCGTTTAGAAAAGCAAGAAGAAAGGCTCCAAAAAGAAATACAAGATTGGCAGGAGAAAAATTCAGAATTAAAAGAGCAAAAGCGAGATCTCTATCACACAGTTAAGGAATTGGAAGGAAGTCTTGGAGAAGTTCGTGTAAGGTTATCGCAATCACAGAAAGATAATAACCTTCTTCATGTCAGTTATGTACAGGTGAAGAAAGAATTTCAGAGGGCAAAAGAAGCGAAGTCGGTCTCTGATCAAGAAATCGTATGGTTAAGAAAAACGTTATCCGAAGTTAAGCGGGAGATGGAAGATACACGGGCGGCCAACGAAGAGTTGAAAAAACGTATTCAGGGATTTGAAGAACATACGGCCCGTTTAGAAAAGCAGGAGGAAAGGCTTCAAAAAGAAATACAAGATTGGCAGGAGCAGAATTCGGAATTAAAAGATCAAAAACGAGATTTGATTCACACAGTTAAGGAATTGGAAGGAAACCTTGGAGAAGTGCGTGGGAGGTTTTCCCAGTCACAGAAAGATAAGAACTTCCTTCATGTCAGTTATGTACAGGTAAAGAAAGATTTTCAGAAGGCAAAAGAGGCGAAGTCTTCTTCTGATCAAGAAAATGTGCAGTTAAGAAAAACGTTATCCGAATTTAAACAAGAGATGGAAGAAAAACTTAAAGAAGCCGATCAAACGATTTCCCAATCTAAAGAGGTCCAGGAATCTCTAAAGTCTAAGGTGAGTAATTTAGAGGCCGCCCTTATCCTTCAGGAGCAGGAAAATGAAAATAAATCTATTGAGATACAGGGTTTGCAAACGGAAATAGAAAAAGTTACGACTCAAAAAAATCAATGGAAAAAAAAATACGAGCAAGAAACGGAAAATTTACAAAGTAAAATCAATGTGTATGAGGATGAAAATAGAAGACAGCAGGCGGAGATGAAAAACGCTATAAATGAAAAGAAACAACTGGTCAAAGACTTTGAAAACCATAAATCCTCCTGGTCCAAGCAAAAGGAGGAAGATCAAGCAAAAGTGGAGCAATTGTATGCTGAAATAGAACGTCTACAAAATGCGAACACGAATATACAAGATCAATATGAGGATCAAAAAGCAGCTTTAGAAAAAGAAAAAGAAGAGGAGGCGGTTCTTTTAACGGATATGGAGAAGCAAATGAATTTTCTATTGGGTGGAACTATGAGAGAAGATAATCCATTTAATGGAAAGGTCGCTTTTGTTAAAGCATTAGAACGAAAGTTAGAGGAACTGACGAGTGATATTCATGAGTTAGAAGAAAGTATTGATGAAGGAGATTAAATACGGAGTACTAGTTTGAATCGAGTGCAACATTCGTTACATTCTTACCGAGGAAGCAAGAGGCTGGCTAAGAAAAAGGGGGACAAAGGAGCCATACAGTTCTTGTAATATGCCAATGCTGCAGGAAAGGCAATTCACTGAAGTGGTGGATTGCCTTTTTAGGATTTTCTCAGAATTCTTGTGGATGTCATGTTTTCCCTCGAAGAGAAAAGGTCATAACCAATTGCATATCTTAAATTTATTTCCTTAATAAAGGTAATTCCATAATTCTGGAGAATATTTAAAACGTGAAGGTGTGAAACAAAAATCGAGTTAGTGAGGTGTATGTAAAATTAAAAATGAGACAAAAAAAGGCAGTCAATTTTTAATTGAAGAGTACGTTAACCATTATTCGCGTGAACTTAATAACATGATCCTAATGAGTTCTCCATCACTGATTTCTTTTATGGATAAAGGTAAAGATATGACTTGGTATTCTCCATTGGAAAATGAAAATCATAAAGAGTATCGTAATGAATTTCTCGATCTAGAGGATGATTGGAAGAAAGCTAAATCTCAAATGAAGGATTATTGGCCTGCTCAAGGTCCGAGGTGGGATGGCATTGCAATGGTCCGTGGAAAGGATGGAAGGAAGGGGTTATTGTTAGTAGAAGCAAAAGCTCATGTAAAGGAAATGAGATCAAAAATAAAAGCAACGGATTCCCAGAGTGTAGATCTGATCGAACGAACTATAAGAGAGACAAAAGCTGGTTTTGGGTCAGAGTCCTTGATGCATACATGGTTAAATCAGTACTATCAATTATCCAATCGTTTAGCTTACTTGTATATATTGAATGAAAAAATGAAAATTCCTACGTGGCTTGCGCTCGTGAATTTCGTCGATGATGAAAGTCTCGGTAAAGAAACATCCCTGGATCAGTGGCTGGATCACTACCAGGAAGTATTTGCAGATATGAATATAAAATTTGATTCTTCAAGTCTGCTCAATCGGTTAGTGACTATATTTCCGAAAGGTTTAAAAGGTTAAAATGGAGTGGGGAAATAATCTCAAAGATATACGAAGAAGCACCGAATTTACCTGGTAGAATATCGTAACTTAAAAATTTAAATCGATAGTTTTCTACCTTAACAGGGCAGACCTATATGTTCCTGAAAGACTACTATTCATAGCAAACTATAAAATGCCTTATAAATCTTTTTCTATTTGTCCATACTGATTCTAAAAAGGATGATAAGCATGAGTTATATGGAGAAAACCAACCAGGTAATCGCGGAAATGAAGGAAGAGCAGCGATCCCAGTTCGGAAACTATTCTTATAGTCCATCTGGATTTACAGACGGTAATCAGGAAGTACCTGAATGGGAAGTTCGTCAGTTTGTTCTCAACTATTTTTTAGTTCTGGAAAACTCAAATAAATATCAATACAAGTAAAAAATCTCCAAAAAGTTTTTAAGACTGTCGAGAAATTATCAGCAGTCTTTTTTTATGTTCATTTTCGATGTTCTTGTTTCCTGAAGAAAAACGTTTTATTCAAGGGGGAGAAGGAATAATATGTATCATAGCTGTTATTGAAAAGGAGTGTTCCTATGGGCAAATTTATTTTAAATCTACTCGCTTATTTACTTGTTGTGGTCGTTAATGGACTCGCCAATACGCTGCCGCTTAATGGTCAGACAACAGGAGAAATTTCCAACAGGCTGAACGTCCTGTTTACTCCAGCTGGATATGTGTTCAGTATATGGGGGTTAATCTACATCCTGCTTGGCATCTGGGTTCTCCGCCAGTTTCCAGCCAGCAGACGAGATCTGCCTATTTATCAAGCGGTAAGTGGACTCTTCGTGTTAAGCTGCATTCTGAACAGTCTTTGGATTTTTATGTGGCATTACAACTTCTTTGGACTATCGGTCATTGTCATGCTCCTTTTACTTCTTACTCTTATTCGTCTTTATATAAAAGCGGAAGCAGTCGATGCTTCGTTTCTGGACCGGCTGCCATTTTCCGTATATCTTGGGTGGATCAGCGTAGCCACGATTGCTAACATCAGCTACTATCTCACTTATATTGAGTGGAGCGGATTTGGGATCTCTGCTTCTGTCTGGACGTTCATTCTTCTCATTATAGCGACTCTGCTTGCTTTCTATATTTTAATAACGAAAAATGACTGGGTGTATCCGCTCGTGTTTGTTTGGGCGTTCGTCGGAATAGGGGTTCAAAATCAGGATGCAGATGTGCCGCTTGTGGTGTACTCCTCTTATATTTTTGCCGCTCTCATTCTGGTGGTTACAGTCTTTTTTGCTTTGAAGCAAAGAAAACAGGAATAAATTCAACAGAAAAAGGTGCTTCTCACAAAATTGGAGAAGCACCTTTTTTTCATGTTCTGTCTGACCTGATTATTGGAGTCGCTTAGCCCGGAGAGTGAATTTATATTCGTCACTCTTAAAATAGTTTTCGCTGTATTCGAATACCGTACCATCTATAAAAATACTATAGGATTGCATTTTTAAAATCGGGGTGGAGTCATCTACAGTTAAAGCTTCCGCAATATCCGGAGTTGGTAAAACCGGGATCACTTCCTGAAAGCTTTCCTTGATCTTTTTCCCTACTTCTTTCTCAATATAGTCATATTTTGATCCAGTCATAATGCTATACGATAGATTTGGAAACATCGTTACCGGAAGATAGGTTTCTTCCAATACATAGGGAATTTCATCCACGAGTCGCTGCCTGCGTACGAAAAAGACTTTTTCCCCGTCGGAAAGCCGGAGCATTCTTTTTATATAATCAGTAGGATCAATCAATTGGAAGTCAAGAATGCGGTTGACCGGTTGTTTATCAAGCTTTCTCATTTCTTCTGTAAAACTGATTAATTCAAATATATTATGTTCAATCTTTTGCTCTTTTACATAGGTGCCGCTTCCCTGAATTCTTTCCAATAATCCTTCTTCCACAAGTACTTTAACAGCCTGCCGTACGGTGACGCGTGAGGCCTGATATTGTTCAGAAAGATGGAGTTCCGTTGGTATAGCCTCTCCTTCTTTCCAAATCCCTTCGGAAATATCTTCTTTTATTTGTTGTGCAATTCTCCGGTATAAAGGAGCTGCCATACGAATTCCTCCTGTTCATCTATATCCATATTATAACCAAATATCATAAAAATTTCGATACAAATGTTGACGCTTTCACAAATATGTATTATATTCATATTAACAATTATTTAATACAAATATAATACCTATTAGGAGGCGTACCCTATGAAAAAGCAAAACCTTGTAGTTGTGGGCGGCGGTAGTACCTACACCATTGGTATGATCATGAGTTTAGTGGCGGAAAAAGAACAGTTTCCGTTAAAGTCGATCACATTCTATGACACAAACGCTGAGCGCCAGGAAAAAATTGCAAAAGCTTCAGAAATCATTTTGCGTGAGAAATATCCAGAACTTGAGTCGTTCAACTATACGACGAATAAGAAGGAAGCATTAACAGACGCTGACTTTGTTTTTGTTCAAATTCGTACCGGCGGGCTTGCGATGCGTGAGCAGGATGAACAGATTCCACTTCGATACGGGGCTGTAGGGCAGGAAACATGCGGCCCTGGCGGCATGGCTTACGGGCTTCGTTCTATTGGAGATATGATTGATCTCGTCAATGATATTCGCCATTACTCCCCGGAAGCCTGGATTTTAAATTACACGAATCCAGCTGCCATTGTTGCGGAAGCTCTCCGCCGTGAATTTCCTGAAGATAAGAAGCTGCTGAATATTTGTGATATGCCGGCGGCAATTATGGTGAGTTATGCCGGAATACTAGGTAAGGACGTGTTTGATCTTGTCCCTGAATACTTTGGTCTTAATCACTTTGGCTGGTTTACTAGAATCTTAGATAAAGACGGCAAGGATCATACAGACACGATTAAGCGTGCTATTACAGAGGATGGATTTATTCCGGAGGATGCTGAGATCGCTAATGATCCTTCCTGGATTAAAACGTTTAAACAAGTCGAGCAGATGGTGACGGATTTTCCAGAGTATTTACCTAACACGTATTTGCAGTATTATTTATATCCTTCACAGATGGTGGATAAAGAAGAGCCGGATAATACCCGTGCCCGTCAGGTGATTAACGGTCGCGAGAAGCGGGTTCATACCCTGGCTGATCAAATTATTGCGGACGATACTACTGAAAATGTGGAGCTTGAAGTAGATATCCATGGCCGTTACATGATTCGGGTTGCGGCGTCTATGGCTTATAATAACGGTGACATTTTTATAGTGATGGTTGAGAACAACGGAACGATTGCCAATCTGCCTGATGATGTCATGGTGGAGGTTCCTTCAGTCATTACCAATCGCGGTCCTAAACCTTTCGCTGTAGGTCATATTTCTACCTTTTACAAAGGGTTAATTGAGGGACAGTTGGCTTATGAGAAACTTGTGGTGGATGCTTATTATGAAAATAGCTACGAAAAAGCCCTACAGGCTTTGACCTTGAACCGAACGGTTATTGACGCTCCAAGGGCAAGAAAGATTCTTGACGATATGATCGAAGCAAACAAAGACTACTGGCCTGCATTGTACGCCAGTAAAAAAGCTCAGACGGTTTAATCAAATTTATAGACCCGGACCGTGTATTCGGGTCTATTCTTTCCCTTGATAAGAAAGCGTTTGCTCAAAAGGAGGATAAGCTAAATCATGAAAAAACATTTTGGAGCTTTACAGAAGTTTGGAAAGTCGTTAATGGTGCCAGTCGCCCTCTTGCCTGCTGCAGGTATATTACTTGGAATTGGCGCCGCCCTTACCGGTCCACTGTCAGAAACACTGACCTTTTTACAAAATGATGCGATTCAGTTCATCGGTCAAGGTATGTCCGACATCGGAATCAGCATATTTAATAACTTAGCTATTATATTTGCCCTTGGTGTTGCGATCGGTCTAACAAATGGATCCGGAATTGCTGCACTGGCTGCACTATTAGGGTACGTCATTATGAATAAAACCATTTCTTTTGCGCTCAGCATCACACCTGAGATGGTACAGGAAAGCGGAGAATATGGTTCTGCCCTCGGCATTCCCACCCTGGAAACAGGAGTGCTCGGAGGGATTGTTGTCGGTTTACTCGCTGTGTTCATTTATAATAAATTTCACGAGTTTGATCCACCGGAAGTACTGGGCTTCTTTGCCGGGGATCGTTCGGTCGGGATTGCCATGGTTTTCTCTTCCATATTCCTTGCTATGGCTATGATGGTCGTGTGGCCACCGATTCAAGGCGGCATTAATGCTGTAGCTAATGTGATCGCTAATGGAGCAACGAATCCTCTTTATATTGGTCTATACGGTTTCCTTGAAAGGGTTCTAATACCAACTGGTCTTCACCATATTTGGTACGCGCCGTTTTTATGGACTCCACTAGGTGGTACAGCTGAAGTTGCAGGAAGTGCAGTATCCGGGGACCAATACATCTTTTTAGCACAAGTGGCTGAAGGAGTAGAAGTAACGGCTGGACGTTTCATGGCTGGTAAGTTCCCTGTCATTATGTTTGGTCTTGTCGGAGCGGCTCTTGCTATGTATCGGCAGGCTGATAAGAAAAACCGTCCCGTAGTTAAAGGAATGCTTGTAGCGGCTGCTGGTACCGCCTTTATTACCGGAATTACGGAACCTATTGAGTTTACATTCTTGTTCGTAGCACCTCTTCTATTCGTGTTTCACGCCGTATTGGCTGGTATATCTTTTGCAGCTATGTATATGTTGGATGCCAACATTGGCTGGGCAGGAGGATCTGGCCTCATCGATTATGTACTGGTCAATGCGATTCCAGGTACAAATAATTGGTGGATGAATATCGTAGTTGGGGCCATCTTCTTCGTTGTTTATTATTTCTCATTCTCCTTTGCCATTAAAAAATGGGATTTGGCTACTCCAGGCCGCGGAGGTCAAGAGAACAAGCTTTACACACGTAAGGATTTCAATGAAAAGAAAAAAGGTGGAAAATCCGAGCAGACTCGAGAAACGGCCGCATCAATTATGACGGCGTTAGGAGGAGAATCCAACTTAAAACACGTGGATGCCTGCTTTACCAGATTAAGAGTCGAAGTAAATGAAGTCAGCAAGATCGATGAAGAGGAGTTAAAAGCTCTTGGAGCCGCCGGCTTAGTTAAAGTAGATCAGAATATTCAAGCGATCTTCGGAGGCCGTTCCGATCTTTATAAAAATGAGATTAATCGTATTAGGGATGGATCAAGTGTATCCTGATGAAGGTTGATAAATCTTCTTACTATTAAAGATTTGAATCTAATTTAGGATTTTGGTGAATTTTTAAACTCCATTATTATCAAGGTGAGAAGTGCTAATACCAAGATAACTAAAATAGAAGAATGAATCTTATAAACTTAAAAATAAGAGCCACTCTAGATAGAGCGGCTCTTATTTTTTTACCAGAAGAAAGCTGAAGCCAGGGCGACCCCAGTAATAGCTCCGATTGCAAATGGAATACCGAATCCGTACCCTCCGTAAAAGAAAAAACCATATCCACGTGGACCCGGGAATGGGCGCAGCCACACCTGGTTGCGAGTCACTCGGGTAATTCTACCGTAATGAACACGACCATCACGACCGGTTAGACGGACATCTCTACCATGATAACGGCAGCAGAGACCATAAATGTTGGATTGAGACAAGTAAACACTTCCTTTCTTTCCTGCATAGAGGACTATGATTATAGAATATGTTTGCAGACGAGTTTTGCGTAGACGAATGTAGATATTCTGCTTAGTTTAAATGAAAAATGTTTTTTGCCCTAAAGTCATAGAATGTAGGAGAACATCATTAGAAAGGGTGTATGGATTGGGAATTGTAGACACTTCACGTGCGTTGGGAGCTTTTAATGAAAAATGTAAAAGAAAGGCTCCGTTTCAATCTCCCTATATCGTCCAAAGAGAAACGATTTGTCAGCCTGCTCAACATCCCTTCGACGGACTGCAAGAAGAAGAAATTCAATATCTTTTGTTAACCTATGGTTTATTCAAGCCGGATGCTTGGAGAAGAGCGGGGAAATTGGTGAAGAAATGGAAAGAGGAAGGTCTGTACGAAAAGTTGGAAAAAGAATACCAGTATTTAAAAAAAGTGTGGAATGGTCCGGAGGTTCCTGTGTATCTTTATCCCTTCCAGGAGGGTGGTTCTTTCCTGAGGGAAAGCAAAGAAAATAAAGGGGGAGTAGCGTTCAAGGAAGGTTTATACCTTTTTTATGGAGCCCCAGTAAAAGAAGAGGATTGGAAAGCAGTTCTGGCTCACGAATATAACCACGTCTGCCGCTTAACAGAAAAGAATGTGGATATGGAGCGCGTAACACTACTCGAGACCCTGGTGATTGAAGGATTGGGAGAATACGCTGTTAAAGAGGTCTATGGCAAAGATTATATATCACCGTGGACGAATCAATACACTGACAAGCAGCTAAGCAAATTATGGATAGACAAATTCATGGGCAATCTTTCAAACCGAGAGCGTGAAAGTCAAATGGATTTTCTTTACGGAAACAAAAAGAGAGGCCTTCCCAGGTGGGCTGGGTATCAGATTGGTTATAAAATTATCGAGTCGTACCACAAAGCCCATCCAGACCAAAATCTGCCACGGATGATGAAGCGTGAGGCTGATGATTTGGTTAAAGGATCTTCTTTCCCGTTGGCCGAGAGTGAATGAATTCATGTAAACAGGGACAACTGCTGATACGTTCTTCGTGTCATTTTCATAGAATATTTAAGAGTTCTAGGAAATGACGAAGGAGGTTTACTTGTTGTTCGATAAATTTGAGAAAAAGACCGGCGTTAAAATGGATGAAGTTTTTAAATTAGCGAGGTCGCTGCAGGGTGCGAATTTCAAAGATGAGAAAACAGTCCGAAATGTAGTAAATAAAGTGTCCGCATTGGCAAACCGCCGAGTTTCCAAACAGAAGGAAGATATGATTGTGAAGGCGATTCTGGATGGAAAAGTACCGAAAGATCTGTCATCGATAGAGAAAATGATGAAAAAGAAGAAATAATATAGAGGAAAAGAGACTCTTCGATGGTGAACATGGTTGAAGAGTCTCTTTTTCATATACATACATTACTTTTCGCAGAGGAAGATACGGTAACTTAACGACTCTTTATGAGCTCTAAAAAAAGAGTGGTGGTCATCCCAAAGGTCGTACAGATCTTCACTGATATTTGGGGAAGGGCGGAGGTCTGTAACTTGGGTTTCGTCTAATGATTCAATGTCGGGTACACGGGAAACGGTCGTAAATCCAGCTCCCTTCAGTTTGTGTATCCATTCCTCTTCTGTTAAAACCTCTTCAATCCCATACAAATTTTTTATGGCGGAGAGTTGCTGTTTAGATAATTGTTTGGCTGCGGTCATTTCGTTACATAAGAATGTTCCTTTCTCTTTTAAAACCCTGTGAATTTCCTTGAGCGTTTCATGAGCGGCTCCAGTAAATGAAAGGACGGATTCGGTAAGTACCACATCAAACGTGAGGTCCGCAAATTCGAGATCTTCTGCGTTTCCGTACCGAACGTTTGCTTTTGAAAGTAGTCGTTCGGATGCTTTTTTTACCATAACGGGATGATTGTCTATAGCGGTAACTTTACAACTGAAGTGATCGGAAAGATATTCGGCAGTTTGGCCGGTTCCGCAGCCGATGTCTAATACGGATGATGAGTGAGGCAGATGTAAGGATGACAACACTTCTTTGGTTAAAGGAAAACCGCCTGGGTGGGCGCCTCCGACTCCGAATTCCGCTAGTAAATCAAGATAACGATTGCCCATAATAACTTTTCTTCCTTCCGCTTTGAGTTGTTAACAGTGTATGAATAAGAGCGGAACGAGTGAGCATCGTGTATTATGATTAACAAAAAAGCAGTCTCTACAGCAGCTATAGTGGACTGTGCAATTCCCCGGATAAACTTAACTGCTTTTCGGGTCCGGCTCCGCAAAGATTTATACTGATTGCTGATTTACGCGGCGAAAAACAAAATAATAAAGAATAGAAAAATCCCCGGCTCTGCTTATTTGCGAGTCAGGGGTTTTTTATAATAAATAATCATTATTTATCCTCATCCTCATAAGGGTAAAGCTCTTCAGAAGCTTCCGTACTTAATTGAGGGGCGGGGCTCATCTTCTCTGTACCTGCTTTCTCACCATCCAAGTTACGCGCAACAGACTGGTGGAAGAAGTATTCAAAAATAGTGAGTGATATAGTCGAAATTAGTGTAGCTGAAAACACATTATTTCCAACAGTGAGTGCATCTGTCATCAAGTAAACCACCAGAAATGTGAATACAAAGTCTGAAATCGTAGCTGTGGTATTACTGGATCGGGACAGGATTAATAAGTCGCCTACAGCGTAAGAAACTCCGGTTAAAACCAACGAGATTAAGAACACATTCCCAAAGGATACGTCAAATCCGCCTCCTAAAATAATCAGAAGGATGGGGAAAGTGAACAAAAACTTCATAGCGATTAATTTCAAGTGTTCCATGAATCATCACCTCCTGCGTCTGTAGCTTCCTTCAAAACCATTCGCTCTATACTTTATTTACAGTTAATTTACAAATGTATCGAAGGATACAGTGTTAGGCAGCTGTGAAGATGAATGTAGCCTTATTCAATTTTTGCAAATGAGAAAAAAACGAACCTGACATAGGTGCTTGCTTGAATTATTTAGTGAATCGTATCGTTCCTCTTATCAATATATAAGCTACCATCTTTTTGAACTTCTGCGTAAAAGACATCGGAAATGGACGGTACACCGGCTGATTTAAGCTGGTGGTGGAGCCACTTTTGATCCAGATTTAAGCTTTGCATATTAGCATCATTTATTTTTCCATCCGAAACGACAGTTGTAGGAATGGGGTAAACTGCAGGGCTGTTTGAAACGACATTCCCGTCTTTTTTGGTAAACGGCTGTTCTCCCGTTTTTTTCATAACAGACAGGGTTCCATCGGTTTCGAAAATAGCGTAACTTACTTCACTTAAAGAAAATGCATTTTTCTTTCGAAGTAATACGTTCAGGGAATCCAGGTCAAGTCGCGCTTTGCGTAGTTCATCCTCAAGCACTTTCCCCTGTTTCACAACGATGAGGGGCTGGCCGTCAATGAAAGAGCGGACATCCTTTGATTTAATATCCAAGTACCCTAAAAAAACAGTAAAGACAGCCCAGCTTACTAATGCAATCAATCCATTCCGGACGCTCAAGGAAGCATCAATGGCAAGTGACCCTCCAATGGTACCTATGGAAATAGCGGAAACGAAATTAAAAAACGTGAGTTGAGAGATTTCTTTTCTTCCCATTATTCTTGTTAAAACTAAAAGAACAGTAAAAGCGAGTGCCAGTCTTAATAGTAATTCAATAACATCCATGATGTAGATCCTTTCTGTTGCTTTTCTTTTTGTGGTATTTCTAAACGCTTCCAGGACTGATTTACGGATGCAATAGCTGTTGTTAACTTTCTCTCTAGATATTTCCAAACAAACTATGGGTTATACGAAGACGTACTTAAAGCAAAAAGCTAAACCGCCAAGTTTCGCCCTGGTGGTTTGGCTGTAATTGAGAGAATCAGGATTTAGCGGTTATAGATTTATGGCCCTGGCTTAATGGTAAGGAGTAACAGCCGCTCACTTATCGTGGGGAGATCATCTAATCAGATGAGGAAAAACAGTTTTAGGTGTAAAAAAAAGAACAAAGTAAAGTTTTTTGGCAGGTTGCGAAGATGGAAACGCTTTATAAATAGGAAGATACATATTTATGTGAACTTTCTTAACATAAGAGTTGTTTTAATATTTAGAATTTGGTAGAGTATAATATAACATCAGATGTTAGAAAATATCACATAGAAGGGGATGGCTATTATATGGATGCAACTTTTTTAATGAACAACTTATGGATTGTCGTTTGTACGGTTCTGGTTTTGTTGATGCAGGGTGGATTTATTTTACTTGAAGCAGGCTCCACACGAATGAAGAACGCGGGTCATATTGCGGGGAAAACAGTGTTTACTATAGGAATTGTATCCCTGGTGTTCTGGGCAGTAGGATATGGCTTAATTTACGGAGAAGGAAATGCATTTATTGGATTTTCTAATTTCTTTTATGGTGATGCGACTACAATGGGAGAGGGACTTGCGGGTTCCGTTGACTTTATGTTCCAGCTTGCGTTTGCAGCTATTGCCATGACGATCGCATTTGGTGGTTTTGCGGAACGTGCGAAGCTAGTGGCTTATGTGATATTTGCTATTTTATTTTCTATTGTTATTTATCCTGTCATCGCCCACTGGATCTGGGGTGGAGGCTGGTTGGCCGGCCATGGCAAACAGGATTTTGCTGGGTCGACCGTCGTACACTTAACTGGTGCAGCGGCTGCCCTTGCTGCTACGATGATTTTGAAACCACGTATTGGTAAATATAATAAAGATGGATCTTCTAACGAAATTGCCGGACATAACCAGGTATTTACAGCGTTAGGTGTACTTATTTTATGGGTAGGCTGGTTCGGATTTAATGCAGGTAGTACGTTTGGTGTAGCCGATGCTTTCTTTGGTTATGTAGCGTTGAATACACAGCTTGCTGCAGCTGCAGGGGCAATCGGTGCCATGCTGATGGTTTGGGCTGTAACCGGTAAAGCGGATGTACCTACCACGCTAAATGGTGCGCTTGCGGGTCTAGTTGCCATTACTGCCTCTTGTGCATTCGTTGAACCATGGGCTGCTGTCATCATCGGGCTTGTCGGCGGAGCCTTTGTATTCTTCAGTATGAGATTCTTTGATAAGAAGAGAATTGATGACCCGATCTTTGCTTTATCTGTCCACGGGACGGTTGGGATATGGGGAACACTTTCGAACGGATTGTTCGCCACACCGGAGCTTGCTACAGTAGGCCGTCCAGGTTTATTTTATGGTGGTGGTTTTGAACAGCTTGGTGTTCAGATTTTAGGTGTTGTCAGCAGTGGATTGTATGCTTTTGTTGTTTCGTACATCATCCTGAAAGTTATGGATAAAGCCATGGGAGGTCTTCGAGTAACAGAAGAAGAAGAGATTATGGGTCTTGATTTGAGTGAGCATGGAGGCTATGGCTATCCAGAAAACTTTAATTCTCCGGAAAAGAATCCAGGAGCGTAGACATATACAAAGGGATGGATCGTTATGTTTGAAACTTATGAGGAAATCAGGCAATGGCGGGAAGAGACCATAGGGTCTGTTGTTGACGATCATCGCCAATTAAATGCTTTTCATGACCAGTTAATGTATCAGACGTTACGAATTGCCAAAGAAACGATCGAAAGTGAGCAGGGTCCGCCTCCTGCTCCTTTTGCGTTTTTTCTAATGGGTAGTGCGGGACGGTCTGAGCAGTCGGTCTGGAGTGATCAGGATCATGGTATTATTTTTGATGGCGCATCTCAATGCCAGGAGTATTTTTTAAACCTCGGCGCTGAAATCAGCCATGGTTTAGCTATCGCGGGTTATGAAAAATGTGAAGGAAACGTGATGGCTTCGAATCCTTTGTGGTGTCGATCAATTGAGTCGTACAAAAAACAGATTCATGATTGGCTTAATGAAGACAGTTGGCAGTCGTTGCGAAATTTTTCGATATTTTTTGATTCGCGAGTGTTAGATGGAAATGATGAATTTTTATTAAAAGTGAAGCGCGAATCTTTTTCAATCTTAGAAGATCGTCCGCGCCTGTATTCCCGGTTGGTCGAAAACTTTGAGTTTATCAAAAAAGGGGTGGGTGTGTTTGGGCAGCTGCTTCCGGAACAGCGGCAGGGAATGAAAGGGGAGATCCATTTGAAGGAAACAGCTTATTTCCCCTATGTGAATGCCTTGAGAATCCTCTCCTTGAAAAAAGGAGTGTCCGCTGCTCCTACATTGGATCGGTTTGAAATTCTGTCTTATTCCTACCCATTCATCGAAGCTTATGAGAACGACTTTCGGGAGCTGCTCACGTTTCGTCTGCGTTATAAAAAGGAAGCGGAAAGCTATGAAAAAATTCACTTACTTCCGCTGGATCGATTGTCGAAACGGGATAAGCAGCAACTCAAACATTTGATTAGACGGGGGCAGCAGCTGTTTGCTAAATCCAAATCAATTCTTAAAGAAGAGAGTTCCTTATGAATCCTTTTATGCAATTTGTAAAGGATGTTTCAGGTCGCCTGGGGAGCGGCTTTTCATCCTTAAATCGAAATGACCCTTCTAAAGAAGCTTATATAAGAAACTTGGAGCGGCAGTTAAAAAACAAAGATGACCTGGATGTTCCGTTTGATGAATTAAATGTTGTGGTGTTTGATTTGGAAACGACCGGGTTTTATCCTTACAAAGGTGATGAAATTTTATCCATAGGCGCTGTAAAAGTAGAAGGGACTAACATTATTGAAGAAGAAACATTTTACTCCCTCGTTTATAGCGAATCAGGTCCTTCGAAAGAAATAGAAGATCTAACTGGGATCACCAGCGATATGCTGATAGAAGCGGAACCTCTTCGAGAGGTACTTCATGACTTCTATTCTTTTATTAGAAGTGATGTACTCGTGGCCCATCACGCGAATCACGAGAAGCAGTTTATGAATCATGCCACGTGGCTCGCTTTGAGAAAAAATTTTCAGCACCGCATTGTAGATACCACTTTTTTAACCCGGATTGCTCACCAGGAAAAAAAACTGGTCAGTCTGGATGATTGTTGCAAACATTATGGCATTGCTATTGACCAGCGTCATCATGCTTTGGATGATGCAATGGCGACAGCGAAGCTATGGGTGGAAAGTATTCAGGACATCAAGCAAATGGGTTACA
Organism: Halobacillus halophilus DSM 2266; assembly: GCF_000284515.1. Taxonomy (GTDB): domain Bacteria; phylum Bacillota; class Bacilli; order Bacillales; family Halobacillaceae; genus Halobacillus; species Halobacillus halophilus. The sequence goes on from NC_017668.1 coordinate 496,886, forward strand.
CAAATTTGGGAGACGTTTACACGCATCTCGCGACTTTAGAGTAAGATCCTTAAGGAAGCTTTGGCTGAGGCCAGAGCTTTTTTAAATGAGTTAAGTTTGAGGGGAGATGATACAGGAAACAGTCACATAGAGTGAGTAAAGGAGGATAATCAATATGGGAATTATATTATATTTAATTGTCGGAGGTTTAATCGGCTGGCTTGCAGGAGCCATTATCGGACGTGACATGCCGCTTGGAATTATAGGTAACATTATTGCTGGAATTGTAGGGGCATGGATCGGCGGCGAATTACTAGGATCGATCGGACCGAGTTTAGCAGGAATAGCAATCATTCCTGCCTTAATAGGGGCCATAATCTTTGTGTTTATTGTCAGCTTAGTTATGAAAAACACACGAAAGAAATAATATATCAAACAACTCAAGGCCGAAAAAGTCTTGAGTTGTTTTTATACAGAAGAATATTGTATAAAATAAAATAAGGTTTCATTTTCAAAAGTAAAGAGGCCTGCCGAGCAGGTATAATAAATTTCAAGAATCAAACATTAAATAGATACGGTTTGTTGGGATCAGGTATAGAGACCTGGACGTTGATCGAATATTTATAAATACGTATATCAAAAAAGGAGATGCGTTGATGACACAGCGAAAAGAAAAAGTAGAAACTGGATGGAACTTCGACCATAGCTATGCGCGTCTGCCAGAGCTTTTTTTTCAGAGTTCTGACCCGGAACCTGCGCATGCCCATCGTTTAATAATTGCTAATGATAGACTTGCTGACTATTTGGGGTTAAACACGGAGTGGCTTCATAGTGAGGAAGGTAAAGAGGTGCTAGCTGGTAATATAGTACCCGATAGTGCGTTTCCTTTAGCTCAGGCCTATGCGGGTCATCAGTTCGGGCATTTCACCATGCTCGGCGACGGAAGGGCTTTACTGCTAGGCGAGCAGATTACTCCTCAGGATGAACGGGTAGATATTCAACTTAAAGGATCAGGCCGCACCCCATATTCTCGTGGAGGAGATGGACGGGCACCACTTGGGCCGATGCTTCGCGAATATATAATTAGTGAGGCTATGCATGCGCTTGGTGTTCCTACGAATCGCAGTCTGGCTGTCGTTGCAACGGGTGAGTCCGTGATTCGGGAAACGGAACAACCGGGAGCGGTCCTTACTCGAGTAGCCAGCAGTCATCTGAGGGTTGGAACCTTCCAATTTGCAGCAAGATGGGGAACGTTGGAGGATTTGCGAGCTTTGGCTGATTACACGGTGCACAGACATTTTCCAACTATTGAATCGGATGAAAATCGCTATCTTTCTCTGCTGCAACAAGTAATTGAACGCCAGGCGAAGCTGATTGCTAAGTGGCAGCTGATCGGTTTTATTCATGGAGTCATGAACACAGACAATATGGCGATTAGTGGAGAAACTATTGATTACGGTCCTTGTGCCTTTATGAACACCTATGATCCGGCAACCGTGTTCAGTTCTATCGATATCCAAGGAAGATATGCTTATGGCAATCAACCGGACATTGCGGGCTGGAATCTCGTGCGATTTGCTGAAACCCTGATCCCCTTGATCCATGAGAATCAGGATGAAGCGATAAAAATAGCTGAACGCGAACTTTCACATTTCACCAGTCTTTACGAGGCAAACTGGCTGGATGGCATGAGAAGAAAACTTGGTATTTTTAATCAAGAAACAGAAGACAAGGAACTTGCAGAAGACTTGCTTCGTATGATGAAGGAATATAAAGCAGACTTCACCAATACGTTCCGGGCGCTTACATTTGACCGATTGGAAGATATGTCTATATTTGAAGCTCCTGAATTTAAAAAGTGGCTGGAACAATGGCGAAATAGATTGGACAGGCAGGAAGAATCAAAAGACACTTCCTACCAGTTGATGAAGAATAATAATCCTGCTGTCATTCCCCGGAACCACCGGGTAGAAGAAGCGATTGAAGCTGCAGTGAAAGAAGAAGACTTTAGCGTGCTGGAGCAGCTCCTTGGGGTTCTTTCCAACCCTTATGCGCATTCCTGTGAACAGGAAGCCTATACGGCGCCTCCGGAGCCAACTTCCCAGCCTTATCGTACGTTTTGCGGAACCTGAAGGCTCTTAAATGTAAAAAGATCCTTCTCCATATTAGGAGGAGGATCTTTTTGTGGCTAACGCTTGACAATAGTATGAGGGAAGGGGTAATAGTTCTTTTATACCTGATTAAATAAAGTTTATAAAAACTTGAATTTTTTTATCATTCATCGGCAGAAGACTCCCTCTTCAAGCGCCGTGTCGAAGACCGGTGACAAGGGGGAGATGAATGCCGTCTCCGAAAGGCGAATGTCTTTGAATATTCTCCCTTCCGTGATATCCTAAAGCAAGAACGTATGTTCCTGATTGGGAGGTGGAAAGGTTGAAGCATAAAGCGTATAACTTTCGTATCTATCCAAATAAAACCCAAGAATCGCTCATCGCTAAGACAATCGGATGCGCTCGTTTTGTCTTCAATCATTTCCTCTCGGAATGGAGCAGTGCCTACAGGGAAACCGGAAAAGGTTTGAGTTACTCTACTTGTTCCAAACAACTACCCAAGCTTAAAAGAGAATTCCTTTGGTTAAAGGAAGTGGATAGCACGGCCATCCAAACTTCGGTCAAACATCTTTCTGACGCTTATAAACGGTTTTTCAAAAAGCAAAACCAAGCTCCACGGTACAAATCAAAGAAGAACAGAGTCCAGTCCTACACCACAAAATGCACAAACGGAAATATTGCCATCCAGGATCACAAAATCAAGCTGCCTAAGCTGGGGCTTGTGAGATTTGCCAAGAGCCGTGAAGTGAAAGGTCGCATCTTGAGTGCGACGGTTCGCCGCAATCCGACCGGAAAATATTCTGTATCCATTCTTGTTAAAACAGATATTCAGGAACTTCCTAAATCCAACACTTATGTTGGCATTGATCTCGGATTGAAAGACTTCGCTGCTCTCTCGAATGGCACCACCTATCAAAACCCACGATACCTACGTAAGACCGAAAAGAAACTAGCAAAAGCTCAACGTATCCTTTCCCGAAGGGAAAAGGGATCTTCGAATTGGCATAAGCAACGCATTAAAGTAGCTAGACTTCACGAGAAGATAGCGAACTCCCGCAAAGATTATCTGCATAAGATTTCTACCGAAATCATCAAAAACCACGATGTGATCGGTGTAGAAAATCTCCAAATTTCCAGTATGCTCAAAAACCGAAAACGATCCAAATCGATTAGTGATGTGAGCTGGTCGATGTTCACGTCTATGCTCGAATACAAAGCAAAGTGGTACGGGAAGCAGTTGGTAACCGTATCGAAAGTTTTTGCGAGTTCACAGCTGTGTTCCAAGTGCGGATACCAAAACAGTGAGGTAAAGAATCTCGCTGTTCGAACGTGGGATTGCCCAGATTGCGGCTGCCACCACGACCGCGACCTAAATGCGAGCTTCAATATATTGAAGGAGATTCAAAGAATCCTTTACAACCGTCGGTGCGACGGGGCTAGCCTAATCATTTGAATGAACCGTTAGGTTCGTGCTCTTAGGAATCCCCCAACTTCAAGGAGTGTCAGCGAGTAAGTGGGGGGTAGTTCAAAAACTGAAACTGCCTGCCAAAATGGCAGACAGCAAGCCTTGCGTATGGTACCTCTGACTATGAAAGTGACTACGGATTATTCCGTAGTTCAGGCAAGTCAGGATATTGGGAAATAGAATACTTTTTAAGTTTTCTTTTACATTAAACGCTGGTTTCTTGTCCTCTTTTAATTCTGACAGCCTATTATAATATGTCCAGTTTAGCCACGATGGCAACAAGAACTTGAAGAAGAGCCTGTATATTCACTGCTAAATCAGTATCAGTTGTTACTACCTTTACATTTTTGGAATGTTCAATAATGGTTTTCTGTCTGTTGCTTTGTTTTGTTTTAATAAATTGTTTGATATCTTGTGCTACGGCCTTCCCTTGATCAGAGTCGCCAATAGTGATACTAATTACGGCGGCAATAGCAGCCTGGATTCCCAATTGCAGAGAAACAGACGCTTGAGTATCAGTAGTTTTTACGTGTACTTCTTCGGAGTCTTTTACAATAATCCATTCATAGGATTTTTGTTCATTTTTAACAATTTGGTCGGCGTCCTGCATCTCATCGGCTCCATCGTCTTTAGCACCACAATAATGGTCTAGTGCTCTCCATTTCTTTTCTTCCATGTTTTTTCACCTCTTTTAAATATTTAATTAAAATACATCTAACTCAGCGACTAAGGTTACAAGTACTTGAAGCAAAGCTTGAATATTTACCGTCAAATCAGTATCTGTGGTAGTTATATCTACATCTTTTGAGTTATCAACGAAGATTTTTTGGTAGTTTGTTTGTTCAGAGTCGAACTTCTGAACGATTTCTTGAGCGATTGCCTTGCCTTTATCAGAATCACCAATAGTGATACTGATTACTAGAGCAATAGCTAATTGAAGCCCGGCTTGAAGAGAAATAGCTGCTTGGGTATCAGTGGTGTGGACACTCACATTGCAAGAGTTTCTAATCCAAATTAGTTCGTCAGATTCCTGATCATTTAACGAAACTTGAGTACCATCTTCAAGCACAATTGCCGCATCATGATCACTTCTGCAATCTTTCTCATTTTTTCCATGATAGTAGTTTCCGGGGTGGTGATCTCCGTGATAATAGTTATGGTCATAACTATATTTCTTGTTCATTATTTAACACTCCCTTTCTTGGTATAATATATAGTATTATTTCTATGAAGAAATGGAGTGTGCTTTATGGCTGATTAAAGCAACCATTTTTAATTGATTTAGAATATTTCATAGAAAAAGCTGCCATTATGGCAGCTATCTTGGGATATTTTATAAACTATTATTGTATATCCTTTTTGTTAGAGTCTATCAATGTGTCCACCTGACTGCTGAGATCATCCACCATGTCTTTAATACGCTTCTTTTGTTCGTCTGACAGTTTTTCCTTTATTTTATTCTCATTAACGCCATTCTTTTTGAAAATATCACTAATTAATAGGTCTAGAACCGAATTGGGAATTGGTTTTGAATGTTTTTTTGAAGAGTCTTCACTCATAGTAAATAGCCCTCCTAATAAGAGTTTTATGTTAATAGCATATGCTCTAACTTTTATAGGGACACCATGCTATTAGCCTTTTTATAAAAATAGGAACAATGCCTGCTTTGTGAATAACTCAGATATTCTTTTTTCATCTAAGGTCTCTTGGGATAAAAGCTTTCCAATCTTATGCTGAAATTCGCAGTCTTGTGTGATTAAAGAGCGCAAGTGTTAAAATGGACAGTCTAGAAAAAATCAATGCAACTAGAAGGGCGAGTATATATGGGGCGTCGGATTTATGTCTTTTTCACGATTATCATTATTATTCTCTGCATTTATGGAGCAAGAGGATGGATATTCTCAAGTGAACAGGGAGACTGGGTGGGGGCATGGAGTACAAGTATGATAGCTCCTTATACAGAAGGAATTTCCCAAGAGGGATTTGAGAATCAAACTGTTCGCTCGATTATTCAGCCCCATATTGATGGAAAGAAAATGCGCATACGGTTGTCGAATGAATTTGGTTCTTCGCCTTTCACCATTGAGGAGGTACACGTAGCTGCTTCCAAGAATGAAGCAGAAACGATTCCGGGAACAGACCGGAAAGTCACATTTGGCGGGGAAGAAAAGATAAGTATTCCTCCTGGTGAAAAAATAGTGAGTGATCCCGTTCGGCTGAAGGTGAATCACATGGAGGAATTAGCGGTCAGCTTTTATGTTCGTGAACCTACCGGCCCTGCTACGTGGCACCCTCTCTCCATCCAGGAGACGTATATTTCAGCATCCGGCAATCATGTTTCTGATTCTAGTGCATCCGCATTTGAGAGAAACGAAGAAGCCTGGTTCTGGCTGGACGGAGTTGATGTTATCGCAGAACCTCTAGTAAAAGGATCTATCGTAGTAATAGGCAGTTCCATTGCAAATGGGAATTATTCTACAGTCAACGCTGACCATCGTTGGCCTGACTATTTAGCGCAACGAATGAATCGGGAAACGTCGGGGAGTAACATGTCCGTATTAAACGCCGGCGTTTCGGGTAATCATTTGATCAATAGCGGAGTAGAAAGAGGAGAAAATGCGTTAGCAAGATTAGAGCGCGACGTGTTTAACGAAACAGCGGTTACGTCAATAATTTTTCATCAGGGACTAAATGATATTAGACATCACCCTGAATATGGAGCGGAAAAAATAATCCAACGAATAAAAGAAATTATTCAGGCCTCTCACGATGAAGGACTTAAAATTTATGGCGGTACGTTAACTCCTTTTAAAGGTTCAAGTATGTACACGAAAGAAGGAGAAGAGACCAGGCAGGCGGTTAATGAGTGGATCAGGACCAGTAAAGCGTTTGATGGTATCATTGACTTTGACAAAGCAGTGCGAGATCCCGATCATCCTAAGCGGTATCTTCCTGAATATGATTCTGGGGACCATTTGCACCCTAACGATTTAGGCTATAAGAAAATGGCCGAATCCATAGATCTCTCCATGTTTAAATAAATGACTTATCCAGGACAGTCAGTTTTCTCTACAATTCGGGAAAATATTAAGTTAATTTCCCGGGGAATATTAATTTCAACATAATCCGAGTGAATTCTGTGTACGACTTCCTTGGAAGTCCATTTAGGCTTTTCACATAATATTAGAAGAAGTTCAATCCTCTATAAGGTCTAACCATAAGGCGTGACAGATACGAGTGAAGCTTCCTATTAGTTGTAGAGGATGAAGAGAAAATTGCCAGAGTCTTAGAGCTCGAGCATGAGTACGAAGGGTATAAAATAGTGAAAGCCTAAGATGGTTTAGAGAGCTTGCAGCAAATTCGTGAACATATAAGATTGATAGGCAGACTGGAGAAGTTATTGAATCAGAAAAAGATCAGGATGACGATTAATTTTACTTAAGGCTGCAGTAGAGGCAGTCTTTTTCTTTTTTCTATATATAGCGTATTATAATAGGAAAGATAGCCTTATTTAAATTTTCGTTATTGTATAAGGAAAGGAGAATAGATCATATGTATAAAGGTATTCATCACGTTTCTCTGTTGGTTACAGATATTGAACGAGCCAAACATTTTTACGGTAAGGTGTTAGGATTTGAAGAGAGCAGCAAGCGGCCAGAATTTGGATTTCCCGGCGCCTGGTATCAGGTAGGAGAAACTCAGATTCATTTAATTGTACATAATGAGGGCAAAACTTTACGTGGAACAACAGAAATTGATTCAAGGGACGGTCATTTTGCTGTGAGGGTAAAGGACATAGAAGCTTTCCTTGAAAGAATGGAAACCTATGGCGTAGAGATATTAAATAAACCTCACAATAAAACCGACTGGCACCAAGTATATATTTGTGATCCTGACGGAAATGTTATTGAATTTAACAAGTAGCAGGCAGAGTATAAGCCACCATTGATTTAACGGCGTGCGCCTAATGGATCAGTGCACATTTGGTTATAAAAAAACAAGAATACGTGTTAAAAAGAGAGATTCCGTGAATTCGGGAATCTCTCTTTTAGGTTCATCTCTCTTCTTCTCCTGCATAACCAGGTTATGCCTGTACATATAGTGAATAAGAACATGAAAGTCTCACTCTTCCATCAAAGCCAAGGAGGCTGGCTATGGATTCAAATGTTATGGTAATGATGGCTTCGGCTTTGGTTACAGGACTGGGAGCTATCCCTGTGTTATTTATTCGCAACATTTCCCACAGAAGAATGGACGCAATATTAGCTTATACGGCAGGGGTAATGATGGCGGCTTCAACTTATGGTTTAATACCTGCTTCCTTAAAACTAACGAACTTATATATTCTTGCGTTTGGTGTGCTCGCTGGAGCACTGCTATTAAATATGCTTGAATATTTTATTCCCCATACAGACATGGATCATCAGAGGGTTGATATTACGCTTTCTTCTCAATCATGGATGCTGATTATGGCAATGACCTTACACAATATTCCAGAAGGGCTATCTGTAGGGGCGAGTCTAGCCAGCGAAATAGAGAGCCTTGGTCTGGTAGTTGCTCTGTCCATGGCTCTTCAAAACGCACCGGAAGGGTTCCTGGTGGCCATATTTTTAGTTAATCAACGAGTTTCAAAACCTACAGCCATTACGTTTGCGATGGCCACAGGAATTATGGAATGTCTGGCAGGATTTGCAGGCCTGTATCTCGTTCAAATTGCATTATTCCTTGTCCCTTATGGACTGGCATTTGCAGCAGGAGCCATGTTGTTCATTGTTTATAAAGAACTTATTCCGGAAAGTCATGGACATGGATATGAGCGACTGGCAACATTTTCATTCCTGCTCGGTTTACTAAGTATGATTGGATTAGTCGAGTGGTTCAGATAGTCAGGAAATTAGGAGACTGAAAAATGTTATAAGTCTTTCCGTAAGTGGAAGGAAAGTTAAGCTCTTTGTCGAAGTAAAGCAGATGAAGAGTTTAGGTTTTATCAATGAAAGGGGAGATTCTTTTGTTTAAGAAACTGGCCAGTGACGCTTTAGGATTAAGTGATATTGGTAAAATTATTAATAAAGAAGATTTTGATAAAACACAGTCGGATGACTTTGTACTGACAGAGGATGAGGAGAAGATATTTTTCCTCATTAAATCAAAATCCGACGAATACTGCTTTACTAACAGAGCACTGATCCATTTGGATGGAGAAAAGGCGTCGAGCAGTAAACGTAATATTTTACGGTATGATTACTACAAACATCATATCAGTAACCCCTCGATCGAAACGGCCGGTACGATCGATTTGGATTTAGAAATTAAATTCACCATGGGAAATAAAGTATTCAGTATTGATATTGCTAAGGATGAGGGAGAAGCGATTGCTGATTTGTATAAATCACTTGTAGCGATTTCTCATATTCAGGAGGAAAATCGCCTATATTCGGATTTTGCCAGAGATAGCCTTGGCACAGCAAGCTCGTTGATTAAGGATAACCGTTTCCACGATCATGATATCTCGAAGGAATTCGAACAGGCAGCTAATTTTGCTTATGGCTGGTATGAACAGAAGCATCGCGAAAATACACAGAAGGATTTCAAAGAGGTATTTGAAAAGTATATCCATAATTAAACGTAAAGGAGAGCCTTTCTAAAGGTTCTCCTTTTTTGTTAGCAAGTTTATAGGGACTAAAGCACCTGCTTGTTTCTTTATGAAATCTCAAACTCGCTTGAAACAAGAAATATTGTTAAACTTATTAATGGTATTTTTCGCTGCAAAGCATAATTGAGGTTTTGCCAGCGCATTTATTCCCCACTTCCGATCTTTACTCATGAACGGTTTTAAGGGAGAACTATTTACTATTAAAGAATTTACTCAGAAGACGTAGTCCATTTAAGGTTTTAATATGTCCATTTTAGGAGGAAACTGTACCTTGATTATTGCGATTATTTTTTTATTATTTGTCTCACTCTTCTTTTCGGGGAGCGAAACAGCTTTAACAGCTGCCAATAAAATGAAGTTACAATCAAGAGCAAATAATAATGACAAGAAAGCAGAAAATCTGCTCCAGCTAATCTCAAGACCGAGTGAGTTCATTACCACTATTTTAATCGGGAATAACATTGCGAACATTTTATTGCCCACTCTTGTGACCACCCTTGCGATTCAATATGGGTTCAGTGTAGGGTTAGCTTCAGCTATTCTGACGGTGACGATTATCATTTTCTCCGAAGTCATTCCGAAATCTATAGCAGCTGCATTTCCTGATCGTATTTCTCTATTGGTATCACCTGTGATTCGTTTTTTTGTATTTGTATTTAAACCAATTACCATTGTACTTAATAAACTGACAGGTGTTATCACTAAGGCCCTTGATAAAGGTCAACCTAATGAAGTTTCCATTTCTAAGGAAGAGTTGAGAACTATGGTAGATATTGCAGACTCTGAAGGAACCTTTAACGAAGAAGAATCTCTTCGTATCAAAGGTGTATTGGATTTCTATAATCTGAATGTAAAGGACGTCCTGAAGACCCCGAGGGTAGATATGATTGCTCTTCCCGCAGATGCTTCTTTTGAAGAAGTAAGAGATATCGTAATTCAGAACCCTTACACACGATATCCTGTGTATAGAAAAGACATGGATGACATCATAGCTGTTTTCCACTCGAAGTATTTGACCTCCTGGTCCATGGATCCTGAAAAACCATTAGAGACTTTTACTTACAAGGAACCATTAATCATTTACGAGTTCCAGAAAATTGAGTGGGTATTTAAAAAGATGACGAGAGAACAAAAACACATGGCTATTGTTCTCGATGAATATGGCGGCACCGAAGGGATTTTATCACACGAAGATGTTATTGAAGCTATGATTGGGCTGGAAATTGAAGATGAGATGGACACTCAAACGGATACGATTATTGAGAAAGTTTCAGAAAATGAGGTTATCTGTGATGGGAAAATAACTCTGCGCCGATTAAATTCGATCTTTGATACGGAGATACCTGAGGAAGAAGATGTACTGGCAGGATACTTATTAGAGGAGTTTAACGTGTTTCCGGAAGAAGGAGATGTATTGGAGAGAAACGGCATTTCATTTAAAATACTTGAGATTCAAGGCAGAAAGATCAAAAAAGTCCAGGTGGTTAAATAACTTTGTGAAGCAGGGAGTTCAGAAGACACTAATCCATGATAACCTTAGCCTCTTGCAATGACAGTCCCTACATTTAATAATGAGCGATCTTATAAGGTCGCTTCATTTATGTGTGTAACCAATATTCTTTCGGTCTTTCATGGAAACTCCCGCATAAGATGACTCTTTTTATTCATACTAAGATAATCAAGAATTTCTGGAGGAGTCAGCATATGAACATAGCAATTATGGGATCCGGTCTAGCAGGACTTTCGTGTGCATTAACCCTTGAAAAATATGGCTATCAAGCGGATATTTTTGAAAGACGGGAAGAAGTAGGGGATCGATTTGTCATAGCGGAAGCCATGTTTTCCATGTTTCACACTCCTTATGATGACGCGATTAAATTTCTATCGGAGACACATGATATTCACTTAAAGCCTTCCAGCAATCTGCAAAAAGTATATTTTTATTCAAAAAATGAGTCTTCCTTTATCAATGGCCATCTTGGATTCACCAATATGAGAGGGAAACACCCTGATTCTTATGAAAAGCAAATGGAAAGTCAGCTGAAAGGAAAAATTAAATATAACCAGAATGTTACTTATGAGGAACTCTCAAAAGAATACACGCATATCGTTTTAGCTACAGGGGATCCACTGGATACAAAAAAAATACAGGCCTATGATGTTGCCTTTAAAGCAAGTTTTAAAGGAGCAGTCATCAGGGGCGATTTTAATAGGACAGAGGCTCATGTGTTTTTTAATCACGATTATGCTCCTAAAGGAATGGCCTATTTACTGCCCCATTCTGATTGTGAAGCTTCGCTTGTACTGGTTTATCCACAATATCCTGAGAATGAGCATTTAGATAAGGACCAGTTATGGAAGATGTGTTGGGAAGATTGTTGTAAACGATTGGATCAAGAATTTGCAATTATCAATGAGTATTCCATAAAGGATTATCGCATTGGAAAGACAGAAACCGATCGAATTGGAAATACATTTTTTATTGGAAATTGCTGGGGATCTATTACGCCTGTATTTGGCTTTGGCCAATTTGAATCGATGCTGACAGGAATCTATGCAGCGCATGATATTGCAGGTGTTGGTGATTACACTAAACTTGTTAAGCCGCTTTCTCAGAGTTATCATGATTCTCTTACCTTACGCAGAACCATGGAGAAATTCAACAATGATCATTTGGATCTAATTACAAAGTCAATTAACATTCAGTTAATTGAGAGTATGATTACAAATAAAGATTTAAATTTAATGAAGATCTTGAGCCGCATCATTCATCCGTTTAGTCGAAAAGCATAGAAAAACTCTTAACCATTCCCCTCGTTTTATTAACTAAGAGCGTAGGTCTATTCCAGTTCTTCTGGAACAAAGGACTGATGCTTGTGTACTAGCTTGAACGGATTGAATAAATGATCATTCGCCTGAAGCAAAGTTGAATGTGATAAGCTATGAATAATAGAGGAGGGGAATAAGAATGAGTGAGCGAACAGCATCCACCGTACAATCTGTAGACCGGGCTTTAACTATTCTTCAGCTTTTACAAGAGAACCCTGATGGGCTTGGAGTTACAGAAATTGCTCATCGTTTAGATGTGGCAAAAAGCACGGTTCATAGACTGCTGGCTTCATTAAAACAAAAAGGGTATGTCAGACAAGATGACATGCTTGAGAAGTATCGTCTAGGATTAAAATTGCTTGAACTTGGCGAGACCGTCTCGGAAAACATGGATATCCGAACAACTGCAAATCCTTATTTGGTTAAGCTCGCCCAGGAGACAGGCGAGACTATTCATTTAGGAATAAGAGAAGAGGCAGAAGTCATATATGTGGATAAAGTAGAGCGGTATGCTCCGATTCGTATGTACTCTTCCGTTGGTAAACGGGCTCCGTTATATTGCACGGGCATTGGAAAAGCCCTGCTCGCTTTTGCTTCCAATGAAGCAGAGGATCATCTAATGAGTACCCTCACACTAAAGAAGTTTACGCCCCATACCATTACGGATAAGGATAAGTTGAAAAAGCACCTGGGGCACATACGTGAACGGGGTTATTCGATAGATAATGAAGAGCATGAAGAGGGGATCCGTTGTACAGCAGCACCGATTTGGAATCATCGCGGCGAAGCGATAGCGGCTATTAGCGTGGCTGGTTCCACTTCAAGGATGACAGAAGAAAAAGTTGAATCTTGTACGGGCAGTCTCTTGCATACCGCACTTGAGATTTCACGTAGGCTTGGATATTGAAAAAGAGAAAGATAGTTGACAAAGACAGCTGGAATACTTTAGTTTTCTAGTAGTTGATCTTTTTTTATAATTATAAAATGGAACGATGTTCCGTAATGAGGAACGTTTGGAGAGGAGATTTTGATGACCGTACTAGAATTGATTGAAAAGGAAAAGCTGGTGGCCATTCTGCGGCTTCAAGATACACAATATCTCGAATCTATAGTGAAAAGTCTATATGACGGCGGCATTCGTATTGTTGAAATAACGATGAATACACCACGTGCACTGGAAACCATTCAACAAGTGAAGAAGCAATATCCGGATATGATCGTTGGAGCGGGGACTGTACTTGATGGCAGCTCGGCCCGCGAAGCTATTCACTCAGGAGCTGATTTCATGCTGGCGCCGACGTTGAAGGAGGAAACCATTCAAACTGGAAACCGTTATGACATCCCAGTGATTCCGGGCGTTTTTACACCAACCGAAGTTTTAACGGCCTACGAGTACGGGGCATCCCTGGTAAAGGTTTTTCCTGCAACTCAGGTGAATGCTCGTTATATAAAGGATTTAAAAGGCCCCATGCCATTCATTAATGGAATGGCGGTCGGAGGGATTTCATCATCGAATTTAGAAGAGTATTTGAAAACGGGCTGGCACTCCGTTGGGCTTGGGAGTGCATTGGTTCATCCAACATGGGTGGAACAAGAAGAGTTTTATAAAATTGAAGCAGCAGCGAGAGAGCTTGTGGCCATTCGAGATCAAGTCTTTAAAGATTGAGGAGGGACGTTATGGCAAAAATAATCATCGATTGCGGAACGACCAATTCGCGTCTGCGCCTGTCAGCAGGAGAAGAAGGTCAATTGACCGATGTTCTTAAAATAGAAGCCGGTATCCGAAATACGGCAATGGATGGAAATACAGATCGTCTAAAATCGTATTTGCAAGAAGGGATTCGGTCACTGGTGGAGCGTAATGGATTAGAACGATCAGATGTGGATTATATGGCGGCTTCGGGCATGATCACATCAAATATCGGTCTTTTCGAAGTTCCACATGTGACTGGACCTGCAGGGGTGAAAGATTTAGCTGCTCAAGCAAAAATGGTCAGGCTCGAAGAATTTTTTCATATTCCCTGTTTGTTTATTCCGGGTATGAAGAGTATCAGTCTCGAAGGAACGGCAGAAAGTAGTTCGATAGATGAGTATGATGTGATGCGCGGGGAAGAAGTGGAATCGATTGGGCTTTGGAATCAGCAGCGGCCGCATGGTGAAGGACTAATGGTTCTGCCAGGCTCCCATACGAAATTCGTATTTGTCGAAGAGGATGGGACCCTGAAGAAAAGTTACACGACACTTGCTGGCGAACTTTTGAAAGCGGTTCAATCAGAAACGATTCTGTCCGGCTCGCTTAAGGAGGAGTTGATTGAGTCATTCATCTCTCGTTACTTTGATGAAGGGTTCACATCGTGTGAGAAAGTCGGAGTCACACGGGCTTTGTTCCACGTTCGTCTCCTGGATCTGCAAGGTAAAGTTAATGCTAATGAACGAGCCAACTATATGGCTGGGGTCCTTTTTCATGAAGATTGGAAAGCTCTTAAACTAGCACTTTCAAAGCTGGATAGACTTGATTGGGTTATGGTTGGAGGTTCCAGTCCGCTCAGAGAATTGTTTGTTTATCTACTGCAAAAGCTTGAACAGGATTGTGAAATTCGTGAACTTGATGAAAAAAGCAGTGATATGGCCGCGTTTCATGGAGCGCTGGAAGTCATAAAAGCTTATGAGGAGGAACAGAAATGAAAATTAGAAGTTATGAACTATTTCAAGTACCGCCAAGGTGGTTATTCTTAAAGATTGAAACGGATGAAGGGATTGCCGGATGGGGAGAACCGGTGATTGAAGGAAGAGCCCACACAGTAAAGGCAGCCGTTGAAGAATTGATGGAGAATTTAATTGGAAAGGATCCTTTCCGAATTGAGGACCACTGGAATATGCTTTACCGCTCAGGCTTTTATCGGGGCGGACCGATTCTGATGAGTGCTCTTTCCGGAATCGATCAGGCATTATGGGATATTAAAGGGAAGTATTACAATGCGCCCATCTATCAATTGCTCGGGGGAGCCTGCCGTGACTCTATTAAAATTTACTCATGGATTGGCGGCGACCGTCCTTCTGATGTAGGCCAGGCCGCTAAAGAAGCGGTAAATACAGGATTTCAGGCGATTAAGATGAATGGAACGGAAGAAGTGCAGTATCTTGACTCCTATGAAAAAATCGATGAAACTGTGGAGCGGGTAGCATCCGTACGGGAAGCGGTTGGCAAAGGAGTAGGGATAGGAATCGATTTCCACGGACGAGTACATAAGCCAATGGCTAAAGTACTGGCTAAAGAACTGGAACCCTACCGCCCTATGTTCCTGGAAGAACCTGTGCTTGCCGAAAATAATGAAGGACTGAGGGAAATTGCGCAACATACGCATATTCCTATTGCTACGGGTGAACGAATGTTCTCCCGCTGGGACTTTAAGAATCTATTATCCGATGGATATGTTGATGTGATCCAGCCGGACATCTCCCACGCAGGAGGAATTACGGAAACTAAGAAGATTGCTTCGATGGCGGAGGCGTACGATGTAGCTCTGGCTCCGCATTGTCCACTTGGACCTATCGCTCTTGCTTCCTGCCTGCACGTGGACGCTACATCTCATAACGCAACCATTCAGGAGCAAAGCCTTGGGATTCATTACAATAAAGACAATGATCTGCTGGATTATATAAAAGACCGTAGTGTGTTTGATTATGAGAATGGTTTTGTAAAGATTCCACAGGGGCCTGGGCTCGGCATTGAAATTGATGAAGAGTATGTTAGAAAACGAGCAAAAGAAGGGCATAACTGGCATAATCCGATATGGCGTCACGATGATAACAGTATAGCTGAATGGTAAGGGAAAAAGGAAAGCCCTATTCAACGGGGCTTTCCTTTTTCAATGAAAAAATTTTTTATTCCGCCTTGAGATGGATGGAAATCCTTATTATGGGAGTGGACAAAGGATACGATCACGATTTTTATGAAAATTAGTTTCATAATCAGGGTTGAATTGAAAAAAATTTTATGTATAATCATTAGTGAAAGAAAAAAATTTCGTTAGCAAATCCAGCTTTTAAAAGATATTTTTTTCTGCGAATTGAAAGCGGTTACCGTTTAACTTATCAATCTAGCACATGTCGTGGAGGAAAATGATATGAAAAGAGAACTTATTGTCGCCATCGATATTGGTACAACTAGTACGAAAACATTAGCTTACGATCAGGAAGGTCGTATATATGCGGAGGTAGAAAAAGAGTATCCGCTCTATTCTCCTGAAGCGGATCGTAAAGAACAGGATCCCGATGAAATCTATGAGGCTGTTATTTATACGCTGACAGAGGTTTCACGCACGGTTAAGCAAAAAGGTAGAGAGATTGCAGCTGTCAGTTTCAGCGCAGCTATGCACAGCCTTTTGGCTGTAGACGAAGATGGACGTTTACTGACCAACGCTCTTACATGGGCTGATCAGCGTTCAGTTAAAGAAGCGGAAGAGCTGAAAGCGGGAAGAGGACATGAAATATACTTGCGCACTGGAACGCCGGTGCACCCGATGTCTCCACTTACAAAATTGATTTGGATGAAACGGCATGAACCTGAACTGTTTGCTAAGACGTCTAAATGGATTTCCCTTAAGGAATACGTTTTCTACAAGTTATTTAACCGCTTCGTCGTCGATCATTCCATTGCTTCAGCAACAGGTCTCTTTAACTTAAAGGAACTGACTTGGGATCAAGAAGCTCTGGAAACAGCAGGAGTTTCAGCGGAACAGCTGTCTGAACCTGTCCCAACGACAGAAATCATTCGCGGACTTTCCAGTGAACATGCTGAGGCACTGGGCCTTGACTCTGAAACCCCTTTTGTAATCGGTGCAAGTGATGGAGTACTTGCGAACATAGGCGTTGGGGCGATTACGCCTGGCTCAATTGCCTGTACGGTAGGAACAAGTGGGGCGATTCGAACAGTGGTGTCTGAGCCGGCGGTTGATCCCAAAGGCAGAACGTTCTGCTACGCGCTTACGGAAGATCAGTGGGTAATTGGCGGACCGATTAATAACGGTGGGATTTCATTCCGCTGGGTGCGTGACCAATTGTTTCCGGACTTACAAGAGAAAGCAGCTGCCAATGGGGAAAGTGCTTACGATGAATTAACTAGACGTGCCTCCAGTGTAAGTGCCGGGTCAGGCGGATTGTTGTTCTTACCTTATTTAACGGGAGAGCGCGCTCCATTCTGGGACGCAGACACAAAAGGTGTTTTCTTCGGATTGACGCTTGATCATGGAAGAGATCATATGATTCGCAGTGTGCTTGAAGGCGTCATGTTCCAAATGTATTCGGTAGCGCTTGCGTTGACAGAAGCGGGTGTGGAGCCGGTAGAATACCGCGCAGGCGGAGGGTTCGCACGCTCTGAGCTGTGGCGCCAGATTATGACAGACATGTTTGAAACAGACATGATCATTCCAGAAAGCCACCAGGGCTCATGCTTAGGTGCTGCCTGGCTTGCTATGAAGTCTTTAAACTGGATTGATGATCTCTCAAGTATCCAGAACATTCTTCAAACGACAGTGAAACACACGCCGATTGCAGAGAATGTACACACTTATCGCTTGCTAAAACCTATTTATTTAAGATTAGCCAGGAAATTGCCTGATGAATTCAGTGCTATTTCAGACGTTCAGCGAGAACTTATGGACAACCATAAATAAATATCTAATAAAGAGAGGAGAAGATTAAAATGGAATCGACAGCGGGGTTAGTGATTGTAGCCGTATTAGCGGTTGTGGCCTTATTATTTTTAGTTATGAAAACCAAGCTTCAAGCCTTTGTAGCGTTACTTACCGTCAGTATTTTAGTTGGTTTGGCCGTAGGAATGAATCCAGGAGATATCATAACAACAATTGAGGACGGAATGGGAGGTACCCTTGGTTACGTAGCCGTAATTATCGGTCTTGGTGCCATGTTCGGTGAAATTCTTCGTGTTTCAGGAGGAGCGGAACGACTCGCTCTTACACTAATTGATAAGTTTGGAGAAAAGAACATTAGCTGGGCACTTGGTTTAACCGGTTTTATTGTATCGATCCCGGTTTTCCTTGATGTTGCGCTCGTTATCTTAGTTCCAATGCTTTACAGTTTGACACAGCGTACGAAAAAATCTTTATTATACTTTGGTATTCCATTACTTGCGGGTCTTGCGGTTACGCATAGTTTTATCCCGCCGACTCCTGGTCCGATCGCCGTAGCTTCTTTGCTTGGCGCAGACCTGGGCTGGGTCATCCTATTCGGTTTCTTAGCTGGTATTCCGGCTATGATTCTTGCGGGACCAGTCTTTGGTAAGTATATTTCCAATAAAATTCATGTTGGAGTTCCAGAATATATGCTCGAACAAGTGAAGAATGTGGATTACGATCAAAAGAATCTTCCTAGCTTTGGAAGTGTTGTAGCGATCATTACCCTTCCCCTTGTGTTGATTCTAATCAATACGTTGTCAGGTCTTGTGCTGCCCGATGACAGCACGGCACAGAGCATTCTTACGTTCGTGGGTCACCCATTTGTAGCGTTAACGATAGCGGCATTGCTGACGTTCTACATTTTCGGAATTAAACGCGGTTATTCCAAGGAACAAGTACAGGAAATTACGACGAAAGCCCTTGAACCGGCCGGTATTATTATCCTGGTAACTGGTGCCGGTGGCGTATTCGGTGAAATGCTGATTCAATCTGGCATCGGAGATATTCTTGCCAATGCCATGGAACAGACGCAGATGCCAATCCTTGTATTTGCCTTCCTTACAGCTACAGTTGTACGTGTCGCGCAGGGTTCTGCTACCGTTTCAATGATTACAGCGGCTGGACTAGTTTCTCCACTGCTTGATACCTTTGATGTAAGTGAACCTATGCTCGGTCTACTGGTTATTGCAATTGCATCCGGTGCAACGGTTGTATCTCACGTTAACGACTCTGGTTTCTGGTTAGTAAACCGTTATTTCGGATTGACGGAAAAAGAAACACTTCAATCCTGGACGGTTATGGAAACCATTATCGGTCTTGTAGGATTTAGTGTTGCATTGATTCTGAGTATTTTTGTATAAAACAATGAAGAGACTTCCCGTTATAGGGAGTCTCTTTTTTGCGTTTTGGCTCTGTTAATCTACATATTGATTTATTACAGTTAAGCTTCCTTTTCTTTAAGACTCAGTTTCGAGATAAATGGGTCCTTTACGTTATATGGAAAAGGGCTGATGGGGAAATAACTCGCTTTCCTATGGGGGAACGGTGAGCTTCCTCGTCGTTTCACTCCCTGTGGGATCTCACCTAGTCCCTTCTCCCATGGGAGTCTCATCATTTCCCCACCAACCCCACTATAATGTTGCGAACGGACCCTCCCAGAAGATGAAAGTTCTTCTCCTTAATCTGCATTAAATGCTTTTATAACAGGCTATTGTGCATCGTTATACCCTGAAAATAGGTACAGAACCCCCTGGTCTAATTCCTTACGAGTTAAAGTGGTTTCGAGCTTCTGATTTGGCCAGGTCCGGAGGGGGATGATGAAGACTCCTGCGGGATAAACATGATCGGTGAGACCCCAGAAGTCGAAGACTGAGGAGGCTCAGCACATGCCCGCGGAAAGCGAATCATCCCCCGCAGGACCTTTCTTGTCATAAAAGTATCTCGAAACTGAGTCTTCCACAATCCGGCCCGATAGCTGAAAACTTCTTTGATAAAAGACCAAAAATAACTTTTAACATTGCTTTGTTTTTAATAGGGCACGGTCATCTTAAACTAATTCTATTAACAATCCATTGAATTTTCAGAAAACTATAGATATAGTGAAAGTATTGAAGCTGTTTTACTAAAAAGAAATGGCTTTTTTATTTGAAAACGACATACTATCCAGTTAGTATGTCAAAATTCCGGAGGTGAATGTTTACATGGGAATGGTAGAAACTGTACTTGGTCCGTTGGAGACAGAGAAGTTAGGGAAAACATTGATTCATGAGCATTTCTATTTTGGTTATCCAGGATTTCAAGGTGATATGACACTTGGAGGATTTGACTTTGAAGAGAAAAAGCGTCAGGGCATAGAAATTGCTGAAATGGTCCAACAGCAAGGGGTTGAAACAGTGGTGGATCCGACGCCCAATGAGTGTGGGCGTGACGTTCGGCTGCTCCAAGCTGTTTCGGAAGATACTGGGCTGAACATTATTTGCGCAACCGGCTTTTATTATGAAGGTGAAGGAGCAACTCCATATTTTAAGTTCCGCCAGCAGCTGGGAACGGCAGAAGAAGAAATTTATGAAATGTTCATGGAAGAGATTACGCATGGAATTGAAGGGACAGGTATTAAACCAGGAATTATTAAACTTGCCTCCAGTAAAAACGAAATTACATCTTATGAACGTATGTTTTTTCGAGCAGCGGTAAGGGCGCAGAAAGAGACAGGTATTGTGCTTTTAACACATACCCAGGAGGGAACAATGGGACCTGAGCAGGCGGCGTTTCTAATTGAAGAGGGAGCGGATCCTTCAAAAGTTGTGATTGGCCATATGTGCGGAGCAACCGATATAAATCAGCACTTACAGGTACTCAATCAGGGAGTTTATATGGCGATGGATCGATGGGGATTACAGGGCATTGTTGGAGCCCCTATGGACGAAGAGAGAAAGGCTGTACTCGCTGGTTTGCTTGCATTAGGTTATGAAAAACAATTGTTTCTTTCCCATGATACGGTCAATGTATGGTGGGGACGCCCTCCCGTTTTACCCGATCAGCTTATGAATCTGCTTCAAAACTGGCAGCCGGATCACTTATTTAAACGAGTAGTGCCAGAACTTAAAGAAAAGAATGCGATAACAGAAGAACATCTGGCACAAATCTTTATTTCGAATAGCTCTCGTTTGTTTTCATAAGCGATCAAGATTAACCCGGGGAATTCTTGTAGACATTCTACTATACAAGTAAAAGAACATAATTACAGAAAGCACATCCGATGATAGCTGAGTATCGAATGTGCTTTCAATTAATATACGAATGCTTCTCCTACGATGATAAGGAAAATAAACAATCGCGTAACCGTATCCTAAGCCGCGATATCCGAATCCCAAATATTCACTCTTGTTTGATAGTTGAGGCTTTCTAGCTTTATATCGTATGAGTAAGTATGAATAGGGGCTGTGTCACTTTCTGAGATAGAGAAATTGTAAGCTGAATTACATCATCGTTTACTTTCTTTGAATTCAAAATACCTAAATGTTACAGTTGTTTTGTACCAACCGGTTGGTTTTGAGGTTTTATCGTATTGGGGAATACAGATAAGTGATCGAACGTCAGGGCAATTCACCTAGCAAAATGGCTGCTCATATCTTCCTACCTTGAAAAGGAGGATAGGCGGTCGTGTTTCTGTACCGGCCAGTAGGTATAAAAATACGGATTGGGTGATATTGTGAGTGAAAAGAAAAGAGAAATCATTAGCGCTGCAGCTGAGTTAATTCACACAAAAGGTTATGAGGCCACAAAATTGAGTGATATTATGCAGGCTTCCGATATAGGAAAAGGTCAGTTCTATCACTATTTCTCTTCAAAAAGAGAGTTAGGTTTAACAATTGTGGATTATTATGCTGAAATGTGGGATCGGGAATTGATTCAAGGTGTTTTCCACTCTTCTTTTTCTGCAGAAAAGAAGATGGAAAACATGTTGGAATGGGCTGTGAATTATCATGTGAGCACTCAAGCACTCAGTGGATGCCCCTTTGGAAACCTGGCTATTGAAATGAGTGAACATGATGAAGAGTTTCGTCTTAAGATCAATAATCTGATCGATCAATGGATTAATCATCTTGCTGACGTAATGAAAGATTTACGTGGTGAAGATCAGGCTTTACAGCATGCTCGTGTTGTGGTTGCTCAAATTGAAGGTGGAATTTTGTTAATGAAAAATTATCAGGACATTTCCATCTTAAAAGATATTATTGCTATGATTCGATTAAACTACCTAGATAAAGGAGAATGATTCAATTGGCTAAAATGAACGAAAAAATATCAGCAGTGGCAAAAGGTATGAACACGAAAAGTACAGCTCGCGATCACCAGATCGTAATTGATGAGCCAGCAAAAATGGGTGGAAGCGACGAAGGTGCCAATCCTCTTGAAACATTGCTTGCTTCACTTGCGGGTTGCGAAAATGCCGTAGCCAACTTTGTAGCTAAAGAAATGGATTTTGATCTTCAGGGCATTGATTTTGAGATCAATGGAGAATTGGATTCCAGAGGAATGATGGGAGAAAAAGGTGTACGCCCTTATTTCCAGAAAGTTACGGTAAATGCTACCGTGCACACCAGCGAATCAGAAGAGCGTGTGAAAGAATTACAGGAAACGGTAGACTCCCGCTGCCCTGTTTATACGACACTTGAAGCAGCAGATGTTGAACTCACACCGAATTGGGTTAAAGCATAATTGTAGTTAAAAAAGCTGGAGCAGAAAGGAATTCCCTTCTGCTCCAGCTTTTTTAGTGTATCTAAGTTTTTTGACGAGTCACGTCTTTTCAAATCGCAGCGCTTTGGTAGTCAATGGCTCCGCTTATACAGCACAGCGGTTTGGACCAACTTCCATTTCGCGTTTTTCTTCCTGATCTGGATCTTTCTGGCCCATATTAATTTGACGGATTTCTTCATGACTATTCGGCTGTGGAGGCAGTCCATCCGTGACAAGATGTCTGAACTCCTCATCGTCTTCTACATTTAAACGGTCATTATGCTCATACAGCTCGGCAAGCTTCGCCTGAACAGTGCCGTTTTGATTAACTTCCTTCATAGCACCGAAATGAGCCGGCAGCACCGTTAAGTCCTGAGAAAGAAGCTGATAACGCTCATATAGTGTCTTACGCAGGTCATCCACCCAGTCATCGGCTTTTCCAGCCAGATCTGGTCGGCCAATAGAGTCTAAGAACAGAATATCGCCAGTGAGCAAGTATTGATTATCTACAATAAAGCTTGTACTTCCTATCGTGTGCCCCGGTGAATAAAAGGCAGAGATTTTAGCGGTATCGCCCACGGTAATCTCGGTCCCGTCTTCGAGTTTGTTATAGTTGAACGTTAAGCCTTCGTCATCTTTAGGCGGGAAGTAATAGTCAGCTTCGGTTTGGTCAGCTAATGTTTTTCCACCTGAGATGTGGTCGGCGTGAAGGTGAGTATCCAGTACATATTGAATGGATACACCTTTTTCATCCGCAAAATTCTTATAAGTGTCTGTCATACGGACAGCATCCACTACGGCAGCTTCACCATTGGAAATAACCATGTAGGATAGGCAGCCTTTACCAAGGCGAAGGAATTGATAAAGTTCTCCTCCTCCAGAAAGATCCCCAATTTTCATAGGTTCTAAATGTTCGCTCCAGGCTGTCATACCACCTTCTACATAGGTGACGTCCGTGACTCCAGCCTCTTCTAGCATTTCCACACCTTTTTGGGAGGAAATCCCTTTTGCACAAACTACATAGATAGTCTGATCTTTAGGAAGTTGCTCTTTTACTGAAGATGGATCGTTCTCGAGCTGTTTATAAGGGACGTTAAGACTGCGGACATTCTCGCCTTCAATGGCCCAATCATTGAAATCTTCTTCTTTCCTAATATCAAGAATGAATACTTCTTTGTTTGAGAGAATTTTTTGTGCCAGCTGTTTAGCTGTTAATGGTTGTAATGCCATAATTACCCCTCCAATTTAAAATCGTTAGAATAAAATATCTGACCATACTTTAATAGCTGTTCCTGCAATTAATAATGCTAAAATCCATTGCAGTACGTTTGTATTCGTGTTTTGTCCTGCTTTAGCTCCAAGCTGGGAAGTGAGGATACTTGCAACGGCAATGACGGCTGCAGGCAAGAGTGGAACATCTCCAGAAAACAGCTTACCTGTTACTGCTCCTACTGAGGAGATGAACGTTATTGCCAGGGAAGAAGCAATCGTGATTCTCGTCGGTATTCGAAGCATAACGAGCATGATAGGGACAAGTAAGAATGCTCCTCCTGCTCCCACAATACCGGCACCTATTCCGACAATAAAGGCAGAACCAGAGGCAATCCATTTATTGAATGAGATATTTTCCCGCTGCTCGTTGCTGGCTTTGGCAGGGATGAACATCATAACGACCGCTATCAAAGCTAATATAGCATAGATCAAGTTGATGATGTGTTCGGATAGATACTTTGCTCCAAAACCGCCGATGAGGCTGCCTATTAAAACAGCAATTCCCATATATAAAATCAGCGGTTTATAGAGTTGGTTTCCTTTCCGGTACCCGAGTGCTCCTCCAAAAGAAGCGGCTAATACTTGCACAGCTACGACGCCCGCAGCTGTATGGGCGCTGAATCCGCTAAACCCAAGTAAGGGCGGGATATAAAGAAGCATTGGATAATTGACAATAGCGCCTCCTATACCAACAAGTCCAGATAGGAAGGAGCCTGCCAGACCAATAATAAATACTGTAATTAAAAAAGCCGCACTCATAACAATCATCACCTCACCCAGCATAGCTTACATTTGTTTATTTACTTATCCCCTCACATAGTATGGGTACCACCACAGGTATTTAGTTAAACGAAAAAATTAATGTAAAAACAGAAGGTCAGTAAAAACTCCCTTTATTTACCACCTCAGGTCATCCAGTAAAAGGAATTTCTTGAGGTGTACATTCTGGTGGTTATATTTATTCTTCACAGGTATCCAGTGAAGTAACCAAACTAACTATAGGGATGTTAAATAAGTTAAAGGATCAATCCAGCTTAGTCGAAGAATAGACTATTATCTATGCAAGCCAATTGAAGTGGAAGTATTCTATGGAAATAATGTGAGAACCGGTAAATCAATATTTTAGAACCAATTTTCATTATCCGGGCTATTTAATAATCTCAATTCACTAATTTAGCCCTTACGGCTCACCGAACACTGCCCTGCCTTCTGAATATCATATTGATGAACATATTTGCGTTTTCAAAAAATGCACAAAAGGTGGGAAGATCCCTTGAAAAGAGATGCCTTTCACACAGCCCGCGCATTTATTGATTTATATTTTCCGGCTTGCCAGATTGCTGTACTCTCAGGAAGCGTCGTTCGTGGCGAGGAGACGCATTCATCAGATCTGGATATCGTGATTATTGATCAGGAACCCTTTCGAAAATCGTATTATTATTGCGAATGGCCGATTGAAGCGTTTGTCCATAATGAAAATTCCCTGGAAGATGCGTTTTTTATAGAAACTCAGCATGGAGTACCCTTGATGACCCGCATGTGTGCGGAGGGTACGGTCCTCAAAGGGGGCAAGGAAGCTGAAAAAATTATAGAAGAAGCCCAAGGCAGTTTATTAGAAGGCCCTAGTGCTTTATCTCCGAGTAAACTGGATGAATTGCGGTACGCGATTTCCGACAAGTTGGATGATCTGGAGGGATCCACCATGCCGGAAGAAGATATTTATTCCGTCAGTGCGCTGATAGAAAGTCTGCACCAGTTTATCCTAAGAATCAATCAGAAGTGGGTAGGAGAGGGTAAATGGATGTATCGTTCTCTGAAAAACTATGACGAAGCTTTGGCTGGCCAGTTAACAAAATGCCTTCAATCCTTTTATACTCGTCAGGAAAAAGGTGAATTAATCAAGTTCGTGGATGAAATTCTGGCTCCTCATGGGGGAAGGCTTTTTCATGATTATTATGCCAGGTTTTAATGCAGTACGAGTGGCTGAACTATGTAAAACTTAGACAACTCAACATATTGCGATGTTGCAGATGCTCCAGTAGTTTGAAAGTGGCAGCTAAGAAATTTGTGCTGGATACTCATGAACTGTTAAAAAGTTAAAAGGATGATAAAACGCAGCAGGCTGGCTGCGTTTTTAATTTTGACAAAAACGTGCATAGCAGGCTCTTTTCAATTTTTAAATTGTGCGGTACGATACTCTATAATCTTTAGCGTTGTGATAGAATGACACTGCAACGAGTGAAAGTAATAAAGTGATGTGGAAGGAGTGGTTGTATGAGCACTGGAATGGGCTCTGGACTATGGAAAGACTGGAGGCTTCATGTTCTTGTATTAATAACCGTCTTAGTAACGGAAGCAATCGGCACGTACAGTTTTACCATTGGCCCGGGTGTGGTTCTGCTGCTGCCGATGCTGTATGCGTTAATTATTGGTCTGATCTTGTATTTTACTCCTATTGTGAAGGAAAAGCAGTCTAAGAACGCTGAGCCGATTATCGTTCTCGGTGTAGCCCTTCTTTTGGCTAAGATTGGCGTTATCATTGGTCCGTCTCTGCCTCAGCTGATTGAAGCAGGCCCAGCTTTATTACTGCAGGAGTTAGGGAACCTGGGTACGATTCTTCTCGCTTTACCTGTAGCCGTATGGCTTGGATTAAAACGTGAGTCGATTGGAATGACGCACTCTGTAGCCAGGGAACCCAACGTAGGACTGATTATGGACAAGTACGGCATCAGTTCAGCTGAAGGTCAGGGTGTTATGGCGGTTTATATCTTTGGGACGGTTTTTGGAGCGGTATTTATGGGGCTGATTTCTGGCTTTCTGGCTACAGTGACCCCGCTTCATCCTCTTTCTTTTGCAATGGCCTCCGGAATCGGTAGCGGCAGTATGATGGCAGCAGCAAGCGGGTCGCTTATTGAAGCGTTTCCTGATTTAGAAAACCAGATAGTAGCATTTGCGGGAGCAAGTAATCTATTATCTCTTTCAACAGGCCTTTACATTAGTATTTTTATAGGGCTGCCCCTGACAGAAAAGCTGTATGGCGTCATGACTAGAAAACAGAAAGGGTAAAGGAGGAAGCTTGCCATGTTAAAAAATATTCAGGAATGGTCTTTATTATTAGTTATTTTTGGCGTAACATCCTTGCTTGGCAACTGGCTCGGATATGACATTATGCCTCTGGCTGCAGCCCCGGGCATGCTTGTTCTGGTGCTTGTCTGTCTGGCAGGATTTATCCTGCACAGGCTTATCCCTATTGAATTCCCTAGTGTCGCCTACATAGCGATTATCGGTGTGCTCATTTCCATGCCGTGGATGCCTGGCTCGGATTATATTGTCGCCTGGACGAATGAAGTTGAACTGCTGGCTCTTACCACACCTATACTTGCCTACGCGGGAATCGCGATCGGCCGTTCATGGACCGATTTTGTACGACTGGGCTGGAGAACTATCGTAGTTGCCAGCCTTGTACTGCTTGGTACTTTTCTTGGATCTGCGATGATTTCTGAGTTGATTTTAAGTCTTCAAGGTATTATTTAAGAGGGAATAGTTGACTATCTTGGAGTACTGCACGGTTCTAGTTCCGAAAATTCGCGTATTAGAGAATAAAGATAGAGTTGTCACGGTATTAAAGAAGGAAAGTTATATAAAAATACAGGGAAAGCGAGTGATCGTGTGAGTTCGGAATGGGATTTACATCGAGAATTAATCAAGGATTACGATAATCGTTATGATTATAATGGCGTAAGCGGAGACCGCCTGGCCAGGCGCCTGCATCTTCTGTCTGAGATTGGATTAACAGAAGATAAAGGAAGCATGCGCATTGGCTTTTCTCAAGAAGAGAAGCAGGCTAAAGAGCTGGCCATCGAGTGGATGAAGGAAGCGGGGCTTGCGATATCTAAGGATGGAGCTGGAAATATATTCGGTCGTTTAGAAGGTAAAGATCCTGAGAAACCCGCCGTTTTAAGTGGTTCACACCTGGATAGTGTACCTAACGGTGGCCACTTTGACGGACCTCTCGGAGTTCTTTCAGCTCTTGAAGTAGTTGAGGCGTGGAGAGCAAGTGGTTATCAGCCTGATGTGCCGTACGAAGTGGTTATCTTTTCCGATGAAGAAGGAGCCCGCTTCAACAGTGGTCTTACAGGGAGTCGTGCTATGACAGGAACGGCGGATATTGAGCTGCAAGGAGAACTTACTGATCAGGATGGAAAAAGCTTTGAGGAAGTCATGAATGGAATTGGGCTTTCTACTGAAACCTTTGCCGGTGCTGTTCGAAATTTAGAAGAAATCGAGACGTTTGTGGAAGTCCATATTGAACAAGGAAAGAGACTTGAGCAGAATAACCTGCCAGTTGGTATTGTCGAAGGAATTGCTGGACCGAGCTGGCTGGAATTTGATTTCATTGGAGAAGCTGGTCACGCCGGCAATACGCCTATGACGGAGCGTCAGGATGCGCTGGTGGCGGCTGGAGAATTCATTCGAAATATTTATGATCTTCCAAGGGAATATAGTGATTCTGCTGTAGCAACGGTAGGTAAGCTGAATGTATATCCGAATGGAATTAACGTTATTCCTGGAAAAGTTGCTTTGAATGTCGATGTTCGTGATATCTTCGAAGAAACTAGGAACCAATTGATTGAACGGATTGAGAAAGAAGCGGCACGGATTTCAAAAGAGCTTGAGGTGGAATACCGCTTTCGTCAGACCTTGAAAGTAGATCCTGTACCGATTCCTGATCACTTAAAGGAAAAGCTGGGTCAGGCTTTAGAGCAGCACGGTATTGAGCCAATGGAGCTGCCAAGCGGAGCCGGACACGACGCTTTGATTATCGGCCATTATTTGCCTGTCGCTATGCTGTTTGTTAAGAGTAAAGACGGTGTCAGCCATACTCCGGATGAATGGTCTTCGCTGAATGATTGTGTCCAGGGAGTACATGTATTGAAATCGTATATCGAATCATTTTCTTAATCATGTAAACTATGGGAGTTCCCTTATTGGGGACTTCTTTTTTTATTTGGCTCTGTTAAACTTCCGTGTTGATTTTAAGGTAAAGCTCCCTTTTGTTAAAGACTCAGTTTCGAGATAAATGGGGCCGTTACGTTAGATGGATAAGGGTTGGTGGGGAAATAACTCGCTTTCCTGTGGGGGAACTGGTGAGCCTCCTCAGTCGTTTCACTCCCTGCGGGATCTCACCTAGTCCCTTCTCCCATGGGAGTCTCGCCATTTCCCCACCAACCCCGCTATAATGTTGCGAACGGACCCTTCCAGAAGATGAAAGTTCTTCTCCTTAATCTGCATTAAACGCTTTTATAACAGGCTATTGTGCATCGTTATACCCTTAAAAATAGGTACAGAACCACCTGGTCTAATTCCTTACGAGTTAAAGTGGTTTCGAGCTTCTGATTTGGCCAGGTCCGGAGGGGGATGATGAAGACTCCTGCGGGATAAACATGATCGGTGAGACCCCGGAAGTCGAAGACTGAGGAGGCTCAGCACATGCCCGCGGAAAGCGAATCATCCCCCGCAGGACCTTTCTTCTCATAAAAATATCTCGAAACTGAGTCTTCCACAATCCGGCCCTATTGCGTAATGAGGCTCTTATGAAAAATCAACATTAAACTTTAACAGAGCCTTTTATTTTAATAGTTTAGTAAACTTAAATACTATCTTAGAGTTCTTATAAGCAGATAGTTTCACTATAGATCCAAATAAAGAGGGTGAAATTTCCAATTGATAGGTTGGGATTCCCGCGTTATCGTCAGAATTTTGATATAATATCTACTATTAAGATGGAATTTGTCCTATTTTGTCTAGAAGGAGGCAGTTATCAATGAAGTGGCTAAAGGTTATTATTCTTTCTCTTGCTTTCATAGGTCTTGCAGGCTGTTCTGAAAACCCGAGTCCGGAAGAAACGTTCAAGGGCTATATGGCAGCGTGGGAAGATCAAGATTATGAAACAATGTATGGACTGCTGGGAGAGGATTCTAAAGAGAAGATAAGCGAAGCAGAGTTTACAGAGAGGTACAAGAACATTTACAAAGATATTAATGTAAGTGACTTAGAAGTTACATATAGTCTTCCTGAAGAAGAACAGGAATATGACCAGGAGGAAACTCAAACGTTTGCCTATAAGGCAAGCATGGATTCCATGGCCGGAACGATTAATTTTTCGCATGAAGCTGAACTTGTATTTGAAGAAGATGATGATAATGTGCCGTGGGCGTTAAAATGGAACCCTTCCATGATCTTTGCAGGAATGGAAGAGGGCGATACCATTTATCCAGAAACCCTATCTCCTGAGCGTGGAGAGATCTTCGGCAAGGATAGAGAAGGACTTGCCGTAAATGGTACCATTCAGGAAGTTGGACTGGTACTGTCTAGAATGGAAGGCGAGGAAGAGGAAGCGAAACAAGGTTTGTCAGAGATCTTGAACATCTCTGTGGAAAGCATCGAACAAAAGCTAAGCCAGTCCTGGGTAAAGGCTGACTCTTATGTACCTATAGGGTCGGTGGCCAATGATGATGAAGAAAGTATTGCTGCCATTAAAGAATTAGCAGGGACCCAATTTAATGAGATTGACAATGCACGTGTTTATCCACTGGGCAAAGCCGCCGCTCATCTGACCGGTTATGTGGACGATATTACAGCGGAACAACTGAAGGAGCGGGAAGGTGAAGGCTATACTTCCAATGATCAGGTTGGACAGACTGGTCTTGAGAGAGTGATGGAGCAACAATTGAGAGGCACACCGGGTGGAAAAGTTTCGATCTTAGATGAAAATAATGATGTGAAAGAGGTACTGGCCGAGAAGCCTGCTTCAGATGGAGAGGATATTACCCTTACGATCCAAACTGATGTACAGAAATCGGTGTATGACCAATTAAAAGGAGACTCCGGTTCTGCTACCGCGATCAATCCTTCTACTGGAGAGGTAAGTGCTCTTGTGAGTGCTCCGTCCTATGACCCAAATCAATTTGTCTTAGGGATGAGTCAGGAGCGTAGAAACGAGTTGACGGAACACCCGGATCGTCCGCTTGTGAATAAATTTACTAAAACCTATTCTCCCGGATCGACGTTCAAACCGATTACGGCATCGATCGGTCTGGAATCAGGAACAATCAATCCAGTTACAGAGATGTCAATCCCTGAGCGAACTTACAGTGAAGAAGGCTGGGGCGGGTATTCAGTGACACGTGTTCCAGGAGCCAACGAAGAGAAGCAGGTGAATTTGCGTGATGCGCTTATACGATCAGATAATATTTATTTTGCGCGTTCTATTTTAGATATTGGTGGAGAAACCTTTTTAGAGCAGTCGAAGGATTTTGGTTTTGGAGAAGACATCCCGCTATCCTATCCAATAAGCTCTTCACAGATTCTGAATGGAGATTCGTTTGGGAACAACGAACCGCTGCTTGCCGATACAGGCTATGGCCAGGGGGAAGTTCAGATGAGTACTTTACACTTGGCTATGACTTACACCCCTTTTATTAATGAAGGTACGATGCTAAAACCTGTCTTAATGAAGAATGAAGAGAATGGGCAGGCATGGCATGAAAGTATCATGAGTCCGGAAAAGGCGTCTACCGTACGCGAATCACTGCAAGCGGTAGTGGAAAATGAAAATGGTACAGGGTACGAGCCGCAGGTGGAAGGGCTTGAACTCGCAGGAAAAACCGGAACGGCCGAGTTAAAACAATCTCTTGATCAAGAAAATGCGCAGGAGAACGGATGGTTTATTGCGTGGGATACCGAGAATCCTGATTTGATGGTTTCTATGATGATCGAGGATGTCGAGGGTGGCAGCCACTACGTCGTTCCAAAAGTGAAAAATGTATTTAAGGAAATTCGCTGATTTCGGCTGTTTCTTACCTAAGATTCCCTCAGTTTTCAATGTTGAGGGAATCTTTTTTTATTATTAAGCTGGTCAACAATTAGTCATCGCCGCCACCAGAATCCCCGCCAATGTCAAATTCACCATCCATGTCGAATGAGTCTCCTCCAGATGAGTAGTATTTAGCATCCGGTTTCCCCAGCACCTGGTTTTTTCTTTGCTCATATGTACGTATGAATCGTAAGACAGAGAAACCGATCCCTCCAAATAGAGTAGTCATAATCAGGAAGTCAATTTGAACAAATAAAGTGATGCTGAGAGAAATTATGGCTGCGATTAATAAGAGGATTTCTAAATCATAGATTCCACTCTTCCTTTCAGATTGATCTGCTATCCAATATACGAATAGTAAATGAATTTGTTTCAGAATCTATAAGTTATTTAACGGGGAATTATCAAATAAATTACGTTCATTTGCTAAAGGGAAGAGAAAAATGTGGTAAATTTATAGTATAGAAAGAAAAAGGCACGACAGGTCTTTTTACCTTTTTTATGAAATGATAAGGCCTTGAAGTGTACTTCATAATGGAGGGCTGGATATGTGGTTATCCAATGCGGATAAAGAACTGCGTGAGGAAGAATGGAATACCACTCTTATGGAATTGGAAAATGACCAGTTTGTTGGCCGTAGTAGAGAATTGCAGCATTTTCGTGAATTTATTGAAAGCAGTAAGGACACTAAACGCATTTTACACGTTTATGGCATGGGAGGGATTGGTAAAACTTTCTTGATTCATGCATTTCAACGCCTGGCAGAACGCCTGGATGGAATGGTTTTCCTGGGGTTGGATAGTGAGGATTTTGCCCAGTCCCCTTCTATGCTTGCTGAGCAGTTATTATTTCAATTAGATGCTAAATTGTCCCTGAAACTCTCCAACTCTCATGAACCCCCTCTTAATCAGTGCCTGCATATGTTAAAAGAATCTTCTAAAAACCACCGAATTATTATAGCTGTCGATACTTATGAAAAGATAGGCTCACTGGACCGCTGGTTCCGTGAAGTCTTTCTCAGATCCCTCCCTGAATCGATTTCGATCATTCTTGCCGGCCGCCATCCTCTGACAGCAGGCTGGATGGAGTCACCAGCCTGGCGGTCCATCATAACGCAAGTGAAACTAACAGCCTTTACCTATGACCAGACTCGACTGTATTTGAGTAAGGCAGGCGTAACGAAACACTCGGAGATCCAGGACTATTGGCGCTTTACTAATGGGCATCCCCTTACCTTGTCCCTATCGGCAATGGCTTACGGCAATAAAGAAGATACAGATCATCATCCTCACGAAAAGCAAGAGATTCTCACCTATCTCACCTCAAAGTGGCTGAGTGAAGTAAACGACCCGGAGCTTCAGCGACTGTTAGAAGCTGCTGCCGTGCTGCGTCACTTTGATCAAGCTACCCTTAATTTCATTTTAGATGAAAGAACGACCACCACCGCATTTACCAGGCTCACCTCTCTTTCCTTTGTGAACCGCACCAATCATGGATGGGGCATTCATGAAATTATCAGATCAGCCATTGTATTAAATATACAGGAGCGGACACCTGAACACTATGAGTCTTTAAAAAGGCGGAGTGCTTCCTATTATCTTCAGCAAATAAATCGAAATCAGAGTTCTACCTGGGAGATTGCCGAATATTTTTACCATCTTGGTGAAGAGGTGATCCGCTCTGCATTTTTTCAGGAAAAAGACCAACAGAAAAAATATATTGAACCTGTCGGGGCACATAACTTCAAAGAGGTAGAAGAATATTTTCAGAAAAGAAACCGTTACGATCAAGACAGTGTAGCTCATTACTACAACCGGGAAACAGACACAACTTACCACTACTATGTATCCGCTGAACATAATCAAAAGGAAAATGATCTTATAGGAGCTGAGTATGTAAGAAAATTAGGATTCAACGTGGGCAGGATTGTAAAAAACGAGGAAGGGGACATGGTTGGACTTTCCCTTATAGTGCCGATTAATAAGCACACCATTGAACAATTAAAAAAAGAGCCGGTTTCCCGGGCTTACTTCAGCCAGTTATCCAAGGAAGAGGTAGAAGAATACCGTGTAGATGAAGATTCTTATGCAGGGTGGTTTATTCGGATGCTGGATTGTTTAAATCCGGAAGATAGTCATACACGGTCTTTTCTCTTGTACAGTTTATTTCCACTTTTATTGTCCGGGGGCAGAATCATCACTTCTACCCCCATTCCTTTCTTTCAGCAATTAACTCAGGCTTTTGGATTCGAAAAGGTTCCGAATGCTACTCATTATGATTTTGGTCCTGATCAGCCTTCTCCAACATTTCTACTGGACGTGAGAGGACCGCGTTTAATCCAGTATTTAAAACAATTTTCACAGACTGTTTCTCTTGAGAAAGATCATGTGCTTCATGTCGCAGACCGTCACCAGTTAACGAAACGGGAAAAAGAAATCCTGCTGAGTATTCACGGGGAACTTTCTAATAAAGCCATAGCCGAGCAACTGCATATTACTGAAATTACCGTAAAAAAACATGTGGGCAGCATTCTGAAAAAGTTTCAGGTTAAAAACCGAACCCAGCTCATGAAAAGAATTATGGAAATGTCTCCTTACCTTTAAGCTCCCCCAAGACCTGAATTAATGAGATTCCGGAGGCTTAATAATCGTATATTTTCCTATAACAGGAAGGGGTTTTTCTTCCCCTTTGGAGGCATTGATAATTCCCATGATCAAAAGAGCTAAGATTAAGAGGTTTCCAATAGGGAGAATGATCAGCCAGCCGAGAATAGGGACCACGGTTCCCACTGTATTAACGGCTAAAAGCAACAGAAACAAAAGAAAACCCTGGTTTCCATGATACATGGCAAATTTTGAGTCTTTAGCGGCCAAGAGAGGGAGGAAAAATACAAGATACGCTAAGATGGCAATGACCTTATTGTCTTCAATATCCTTTGCAACTCCGCTGTTATTTTTAACATTTTGTGAATCCATCATGTCGCCCGCCTTTCTGTTTAATGTAAATGCTGTACTTTAAAAGTAATACGGATGTTCACCAAAAGGAATTATACCTAGGTATAATTTTTTCGATGGATCCATAAAAACTATACTGGGGTATAATTTTTCTTTTCGTGTTTGCTTGGTAAGCTTAATGAGAAAGAGACGGACTGGTAAAGGCAATTAAAAAGGAGGGCGTCTTTAATGAAGCTGCCGGTATTCATTCGTTTTATCTCAATCGCCATGATGTTTATGTGGGTACTTTCTGGATGCGGTGGATCGGACAGTACGAATGAAAAGGAAAACAATGATCAAGCCGTAGAAGAATCCAGTGGAGAGGAAATGGATGAAGAAAACAGTACGGAGGAAGTAAGCGAAGTGACGAATACTAATACAGAAAGCAGTGAGGGGGAAGGGAGCGAAAGTACGGACACCGAAGCAGAGTGGGATGTGAGTAAACTCCAGCAAATCAAAGGGTTTACGGATATTATGGATAAGTTCTCTCTTATATCCTATTCTTTTGATTCCCCTGGAAGCAGTTTAAAGATTACGATGCAAAGAGTGGGCGAAGAAGAAGTGGATGGGGAGTTAACGAACCATATCAAAGTTAACATGGAAGAAGACGGAGGATCAGGAGAGGCTATAGAGCTGTGGGTAAGCAGTGAAGGTGAAACGAAACGCATGGTTGCCGGAGGAGAGCGAATGGAAGGCGAAATGCTGCAAATGGCAGGGCAATCCTATGTGATGATGCTCTTAATGCCTTTTAACATGACAGATCGCACGGAAGTGACGGATATCTTGAAAAACCAGACTGAATACCCGGGTGTGAAGGTATCAAAACTCGGCAAGGATCAGAAGACAATTGGAGAAGTGAAAATGGATACTTACACATATGAAGTGACAAGTGAAGGAGAAAAATCCACCTGGGAAGTCGGGGATTTAGGAGACTATCAAGTTATGACCAGCTGGAAGGTGCAACAGGACCAGGGAGATGCCAGCTTTCAGATTTCAGATTTAGAACTTCGGAAGTAAAGATGCAGCTCTTCTATCATAAAGCGTTTTTTTATAGGATTTTTTTAAAGCGTAGTATTTAACACTATTCAGGATCGGTAGAAGTGAAAAGAAAATCTAGTGATATCGGAAAGAGACTTCCTAGAAAAGGAAGTCTTTTTTTTGTGTGAGAGCACAAAGACTTATAATCTCAAAGTTTAAATAAATCCAATAAAAGATGTTCACAATTCATACTGAAACACGGTGAAAAACGTCCCCGCACCTGTTTAAGACCTTTTTATCAATTTAATAAGTTTTTTCATAAATAGTTCAAATGACCTGGATCCTATGTGTATCAAGGGTTTTCCGATGTGTTTTTTTAAGAAACAGAGGATAAGGACTTATGAGGCGCTTTGCTAAAGCATTGACACTAAAATTTACCATCAAGCACGTGTCATCACCTCATTGCCTAACAAACCGCTATTGAGCGGCTTTGACTTATTTGCGCTCCTTTATTAGTGTCTAATTGTGCACTTGCCAGAAATTTCAGAAAAAATAAGTTCTTGAGGTGATATCAATTCCAACAACTACAAAGGAAGTAAAAAAATATCAATTTTGTGAACCAGAGAAATCAGATGGAGCAGAAGTGTATGAAATGATTGAAAATATCCCCATTCTTGACTTGAATTCCTCTTACAGCTACCTGCTGTGGTGCGAATTTTTCAGCGATACCTCAGTAGTCGTAAAGGATGAAGGGAACACGGTTGGATTTATTTCAGGATTTATCCACCCCTCTTCACCAGATACCTTATTTATTTGGCAGGTGGCGGTAGCTGAATCGGAGCGAGGGCAAGGCCTCGCCACTAGGATGATTGATCATATTGTGGGGCGTCATGAAGATGTGAACTATATAGAAGCGACAGTTTCCCCTTCCAACAAACCTTCCCAACAATTATTTAAGGGTTTTGCCAAGAAGAAAGAAGTGCCTTGTGATATCAGTGTGTGTTTTGAGGAAGACGATTTCCCAGGGGATGACCATGAGCAAGAGAACACGTTTAAAATTGGACCACTAAAAAACTAGGAGGACCTACTTTTAATGACTAATTCTAATCAAAAAACGGACATGAGTGTTTTTGAAAATCTTGAATCAGAAGTACGAAGCTACAGCCGTAGTTTTCCAACTACATTTGAAAAGGCTAAGGGTTATCATATGTGGGACGGGAATGGCAACTCCTACATTGACTTTTTTGCAGGTGCAGGAGCCCTTAACTATGGACATAACGACGATGCTATGCAGCAAAAGCTGATTGAATATATACAAAGTGATGGATTGCTACACAGTCTGGATATGGCGACAAATGCCCGGGCTGAGTTTTTGAAAAAGTTTAACGAAGTTATTCTAGAGCCGAGAAATATGAGCTACAAAATTATGTTTCCTGGTCCTACAGGCACCAATACCGTTGAGAGTGCACTTAAAATTGCCAGAAAAGTAACCGGCCGTGAAAAGGTGGTCACGTTTACGAATGCCTTCCACGGCATGACGATCGGTGCGCTCTCCGTTACCGGAAATGCCTTTAAACGTCACGGAGCTGGAATTCCGCTAACATACAGCATGGCGATGCCGTACGACGATTACATGGATGGCTACGATTCCCTGGATTACCTTGAAAGAATGATTCAGGACGGCGGAAGCGGTATTGATCTTCCAGCTGCTATTATCCTGGAAACTGTTCAGGGAGAAGGCGGAATTAATGCAGCAAGCTTCGAATGGCTGAAAAAAGTGGAAGAACTGTGCCGTCGTCTGGATATCATGCTGATTGTAGATGACGTGCAGGCAGGATGCGGGCGCACAGGTACATTCTTTAGTTTTGAAAAAGCAGGAATTTCACCAGATGTAGTGTGCCTGTCCAAGTCGATCAGTGGAAGCGGACTGCCCATGGCGATTACCTTGATCAAGCCTGAGTATGACCAGTGGGGTCCAGGTGAACACAACGGTACATTCCGTGGGAACAACCTGGCCTTCGTTACAGCAACAGAGGCATTAGATTATTGGAAAACGAATGAATTCAGCGAATCGATCGAAGAGAAGAGTGGACTTTTCCAAAAACGCCTGTACCAGTTTGTAAAAGATTATCCGGAACTGGAAGGTGAGGTTCGCGGGCGCGGATTGATGCTCGGGATCGCCAGTAAAAAAGAAGGACTGGCAGGGCAAATTGCCGCTGAATCCTTCAAAAAGGGTCTGATTATTGAAACATCCGGACCAGATGATGAAGTCCTTAAGATGCTGCCTCCTTTAATAATCGACGAAGAAGGTATCTCTAAAGGTTTAGATATTATTGAAGAAAGCATAAAAGCCGTGCTAGGCAAGGAGGAAGCAAAAGTATGAATGTAGTAAAACTTGAAGATCTAATCGGAACAGAACGCGAAGTAAAAGACGATAATTGGAAAAGCCGAAGGTTCCTTCTAAAGGATGATAATGTAGGCTTCAGCCTTCATGATACGGTGCTTTACGCCGGCACAGAAACGTATATTTGGTACAAGCATCATATTGAAGCGGTGTACTGCATTGAAGGAGAAGCTGAGATTGAAACGCTTAAAGATGGGAAGAAATATCAGATAAAACCGGGTACGATGTATTGCCTCGATGGACATGAGAAGCATTATTTACGTGCGAAAACGGATTTCCGTGTGGTTTGTGTATTCAATCCTGCACTGGTAGGAAATGAAGTACATGATGAAGAAGGTGTTTACCGCCTGCCGGAAGAAAGTAAATAAAAACGAAGAGCGCTTGGAAGTCATTTTACTTCCAAGCGCTCTTTTTAATGGACAGCGAGCTGGTTAACCAATTTTATCCTTGAGAAGATCGTATTCACTTTCCAGGTTTTCCAGTGGCATATTTAAAAGGTTCTTTCGTTTATATTTGTAATTACGAGTTTGAGTTAGTTGGCAGATTAGGAAGTTCCTGCGCTGAATCACGGCATCTCGAAGTCTGGACATTGATGATTCCTCCTTTGTTTATGAAAAAAATTTAACGTTACCTGAATCTATAAACTTATTAAGGTATATCAACAAAACAAAACCCCTTCTAGTGAGAAGAGGTTGTGCGTTCGTTGTCCTCTCCTTATCTTTCAGACCATGGTCTGCTGGAAGGAGCACCTTCTATGACTTTGATAGAGGTTGCTGCGGGATCAAAAGACCAGTTTCCTCCCCCGGCTCGTTATAAGGAATTCGGTTTTAAAGTACACAATTTTATATGTACCACATAACAGAATATGTTAATCATATTTTGGAAAATCAATTCGGAATCGTTCATAATTATTATGCAAAAAATGACGAATTTATTCGATCTCCAATGAAAAAAATCGAAAGATAACAATGATCGCAATCATTTCGCAATTCACATCCAGATTTTATGCAATAAGTGTTGTATTTTCCGAAAATTTAAAATAATATAAATCTAAACATACTAACCAGTAGGTATGTTGATTATCCATCTTTTTTAAAATAACAAAGATTGGGGATAGTGGTATGCATTTGCGATTAACAGAAGAACAGGAAATGGTTAAAAAGACCATTCGTAAATTTGTAGAAAAGGAATTAATACCTTTAGAAAATGATGTGCTCCGCAACGAGCGGGAAGGAAAGCCAAGCCTTCCCGAAGGCAAGATGAAGGAGCTCCAGATGAAGGCGAAGGAAGCTGGATTTTGGGGAATCAATACCCCGGAGGAATATGGCGGTGCTGATCTTGGACAGATGATGCTTGCCATTGTGCAAATGGAAGTAGCAAGGACATTCGTTCCTTTCCAGTTTGGCGGTTCAGCCGACAACATTCTGTATTACGGAAATGAGGAGCAGAAGCAGAAATATCTGATCCCTACCATTAACGGCGAGTTAAAATCCTGTTTTGCCATGACAGAGCCCGGAGCTGGTTCTGATACGCGGAATATCCGCATGACTGCTGTGAAAGACGGAAATGAGTGGGTGTTAAATGGAGAGAAAACATTTATCACCGGCGGAAATGAAGCGGACTTTGTCATGGTCATTGCGGTCACCGACAAGGAACTTCACCAATCGTCAGCTGGAAGAGAAGGGGTTACCTGCTTTATTGCCGACCGTTCGATGGGATGGAAGTCTGAATACATCCATACGATGGGCGAGTGGGGTCCGGCGGCGCTCGTTTTCGATAACGTGAGGGTACCGGAAGAAAATATTTTAGGTGAGATAAACCGGGGGTATGAACTTGGACTTGAATGGATTGGTTTTGCCAGGTGGGTTGTTGGCGCGAGAGCTGTGGGAGCAGCAGAACGGTTATTAAATATGGCGATTGATTATGCCAATGAGCGCGAGACTTTCGGAAAGCCGATCGGAACTCGTCAGGCTATTCAGTGGCAGATTGCCGATTCAGCGGTAGAGATCGAAGCAGCCAAATGGCTTGTATTGAACGCCGCTTTTACGCTCGACAACGGAGAGGATAATCGTCACTACGCTTCAATGGCTAAACTGTACGGCGCGACCATGGGGAATAACGTGGTAGACCGAGTGCTTCAAATCCATGGTGGTATGGGCTACACAAGAGAGCTTCCAATCGAGCGTTGGTACCGTGAAGCTAGACTATGGAGGATTTATGACGGTACAGACGAAATTCAGCGATTAATCATTTCCAGGAATCTATTAAAAGGACATGTGAAAATCGGCTAGATATTAAGGGAGGAAAATGGACATGGGAAATCATTTTGAAGGTAGAACCGCATTTGTAACCGGAGGAAGCCGTGGGATCGGGAAAGGAATTGCCCGTCGTTTCGCGGAAGAAGGAGCTAATGTAGCCATTATTGATGTGAACGAAGAGGCTTTACAGGAAGTTGAGAGTGAATTTAAGGAAGATGGTTTTGATATTTACTGCAAAACAGCCAACGTCGTAGAGTTCAGTCAAGTGGAAGCGGCGGTCCAGGAGGTACATGAGAAATTCGGATCGGTTGATATTCTGGTGAATAATGCCGGGGTTATTCGTGACAATATGCTGTTTAAAATGACCGATTCCGACTGGGATACGGTGATGGATGTTCACTTAAAAGGGTCCTTTAACTCAGCACGCGCGGTACAAAAGTATATGGTTGAAAATAAGTATGGACGGATTATTAATATTTCATCAACGTCGGCACTAGGTAATCGAGGACAGGCAAACTATGCAACAGCGAAAGCTGGTCTGCAGGGATTTACCAAGACTCTTGCAATTGAGTTAGGAAAATTTGGAATCACGGCAAATGCTGTAGCTCCAGGGTTTATTGAGACCGAGATGACGAAGGAAACAGCTGCCCGGATCGGGATTTCGTTCGAGGATCTGGTGCAGGCAAGCGTGGAGAAAATCCCGGCAGGACGGAGCGGGAAACCAGAGGATATCGCGAACGCTGTTGCTTTTTATGCGGATGAGCGCTCGTCGTTTGTAAACGGCCAGGTCATTTATGTTGCCGGCGGTCCTAAAGACTAACAGGGAGGAGGAAGCTGACTATGTTTGAGCATACGATTGGCAAAAGGTCTGAAAAAGTAAAAAACAGAGTAGAGCGAGGCGCCGTGAAAAAGTTTGCGGAAGCCATCGGGGATTTGCATCCTATTTATACGGATGAAGAAAATTACTCCCGAAATATAGCGCCGCCGACATTTCCAAGAATATTCGATTACGGATCCATCGAAGAGTTGAACCTGCCGAATAAAGGATTGATTCACGGCGAACAAAACTATCATTACGAGCGTCCGCTTTTTGTAGAGGAAGAAATACTCTGTTATGCCGAAGTAGAAGATTACTATGAACGCAGCGGTAAGAGCGGCAATATGGGATTTTTAAAAGTGAAAAGATATGGCGAAGATCCGGAAGGCAAGCTTATTTTCTCAGAAGAGCAGGTGGTTATTATCACGGAAGCAGTGCGAAAGGGGATGACGGTATGACTGGACTGAAGGACTTGCAAGTGGGCGAGTCACTCGAAGAGATTACACTCCCTCCTGTATCCAGGCTTGACCTTATTAAATATGCGGGCGCTTCAGGAGACTACAATCCGATTCATACGATTGATGAGGAAGCAGAAAAGGCTGGTCTTCCAGGGATTATTGCTCATGGAATGTGGACGATGGGAAACTTAGCGAAGCTGTTCACACCTTATTTTGAGGAAGGTTTTATCCAGGACTATTCGATCCGCTTTAAAGGAATGGTTTTCCTGAACGATGTGATTACTCTGCATGCGGTTCTTGATGAACAAGGAGAAGAAGAGCTGAACTTCTCTGTCCGTGCCGCTAACCAGGATGGCAGAGACGTCATTAAAGGAAGCGTCGTATTTTGTAAGCGTTTTATTACAGCAGCTACATAAAACGGGGTAACGGAGGGACAATTTCATGAATTTTGAATACTCACATAAAGTGAAAGATCTTCAGAAAAAATTGAATACCTTTATGAAGGACTATATTTATCCCAATGAAGCGGTTTATGAATCCCAGCTTAATCAGCAGGACCGTTTTGCTGATGTGCCGCCTATTATGGAAGAGTTGAAAGGGAAAGCCAAAGAAGCCGGGTTGTGGAATTTATTTTTACCGGATAGTGAACGAGGAGCGGGTCTTTCCAATCTTGATTACGCTCCTCTATGCGAAATTATGGGCCGATCGAGCATCGCGCCAGAAGTGTTCAACTGTGCTGCTCCGGACACAGGAAACATGGAAGTATTGGAGCGATATGGAACGAAGGAACAGAAAGAACAGTGGCTGCGTCCTTTATTGGATGGAGAAATCCGCTCCTGCTTTTCCATGACAGAGCCGGACGCCGCCTCCTCTGATGCGACTAATATTCAAACGAGTATAGAACGAGTCGGGGATGAATACGTCATCAACGGAACGAAATGGTGGTCATCCGGAGCGGGAGATCCTCGCTGCAAGATTAGTATTGTTATGGGAAAAAACGATCCGGATGCTCCTAAGTATGACCAGCAGTCGATGATTCTGGTTCCTCTTGATACCAGGGGAGTGACGATTAAACGGACACTTCCGGTTTTTGGTTACGATCATGCGCCGCATGGACACGCGGAGATTGAGTTTACGGACGTTCGAGTTCCTGCTTCCAATTTGATTTGGGGAGAAGGAAAAGGGTTTGCTATTGCTCAAGGGAGACTGGGTCCGGGAAGAATTCATCACTGCATGAGAACGATTGGAGCAGCCGAACGAGCGCTGGAAGAAATGTGTAAACGGGTGCAGGAGCGTGAAACGTTTGGGAAAAAGCTTGCTGATCAGGGTGTGATTCGTGAATGGATTGCGGACTCGAGGATTGAGATTGAGCAGGCGAGGCTTCTTACGTTAAAAGCGGCTCATATGATGGATACGATCGGAAACAAAGAAGCGAAGGCGGAGATTGCGATGATCAAAGTAGTGGCTCCGAATATGGCTCTGAAAGTCATTGACCGTGCGATTCAAGCGTTTGGCGCAGCAGGCGTCAGCCAGGATACGATTCTGGCGTCGCAGTGGGCAAATATCCGGACGCTACGACTGGCGGACGGACCCGATGAAGTTCACCGCCGCGCGGTTGCTAAATATGAGCTTAAGAAAACGCAGGATCGGAGTGGCGAATATGCACGCTAAACAGCTTTTTGATCTTACGGATAAAGTGGCCATTGTGACCGGAGGAGGCCGGGGACTTGGTAAACAAATCGCAGAAGGTTTTGCGGAATCAGGTGCCCACGTTGTGGTTTGTTCACGTAAGCTGGATGCCTGCGAAGAAGTAAGCAGCCAATTAAAAGAACTAGGCGTAGACTCACTTGCTTTTGAATGCGATGTTACGAATCCCGACAGTATGCAAAAGGTCGTGGATGAAACCGTCAATCATTTTGGACGCATCGATATATTAGTAAATAATAGCGGA
Organism: Halobacillus halophilus DSM 2266; assembly: GCF_000284515.1. GTDB lineage: Bacteria > Bacillota > Bacilli > Bacillales > Halobacillaceae > Halobacillus > Halobacillus halophilus. The sequence goes on from NC_017668.1 coordinate 540,366, forward strand.
GCGACCTGGGGAGCTCCGGCAGAGGAAATGCCGCTTGAAGCCTGGCAGAAAGTGTTTAACGTAAATGTGACGGGGACATTTCTCATGTCGCAAATCGCAGGAAAAGTTATGCTCGAGCAAGGGTCAGGCAAAATCATTAACATTTCATCTGTCGCCGGCTTAAAAGGATCAGATCCAAAATACATGGACACGATTGGCTATAACTCAAGTAAAGGAGCTGTTCTTACCTTCACCAAGGATCTTGCGGTCAAGTGGGGGCCACGGGGAATATGTGTGAATGCGATTGCTCCAGGGTTTTTCCCGACAAAGATGTCCAAAGTACTTATGGAAAGAGGCGGAGATGCCTTTCTTGAAGGCACACCTTTACGGAAGTTTGGTAGCGAAGATGATTTAAAAGGAGCGGCTATTTTCTTAAGCTCAGCGGCTTCTGACCATGTGACAGGTGACGTCATCATCGTGGATGGCGGCACACATGCCATGTAAAAAAAGCTCTGTTAAGCGCTATTGTTGATTTTTCATGAAAAAACTTATTAAGCAATAGGGCCGAATAGTTGAAGACTCAGTTTCGAGGTAATTCAGGTCCGTCGCCGAAAAATAGATGAGGTCGGCTACGGAAACAACTCGCTTTCCTGCGGGGGAACTGGCAAGCCTCCTCGGTCGTTGACACTCCCTGTGGGGTCTCGCCTCGCTCCTTCTCCCGCGGGAGTCTCCTTGTTTCCTTCGCCTCCCTATGAATGAAGAGTGAACGGACCCTTCTATAGGTGAAAAGGAAAGTTTGATCCGCCTCAAGTGCTTATATAACGGGATTCATTCAGCTGGATAAGCTCGTTGTTAAAAATGTCTCTCCATCATAAACCAGCGTTTTTTAAACATATTTCGAGCTCCATATATTGCAAGGTCCGGAGGGGGACGATGTAGACTCCTGCGGGATGAACATGATCGGTGAGACCCCGTAGAGCTTGCTCGAGGAGGCTCAGCACAGAAGAGGAGGTTCGACTAAGAACGCCACGTCCTGTGGCAACGTCGAACGACCCTGCGTCGTGCAGGGCCGGAAAGCGAAATCGTCACCCGCAGGACCTTCTGCTCAACAAATATCTCGAAATCAAGTCTTCCAGAAAAGGGAGCTTAACTTTAAAATAATCACGGAAATTTAATAGAGACAAAAAATAGAGGAGTGAAATTATGACAGAACGTGATGCGGTTATTGTATCAGCGGTACGAACAGCGATAGGCAAGCAGGGAGGGACACTAGCCAAAGTACCAGCCCATGTGCTTGGAGCAGAAGTGATTAAGGAAGCAGTCAAACGAGCTGGAGTCGACGTGGATATGATTGAAGATGTAATTATGGGAAACGTGTTAAGCGGTGGCGGCAATGTGGCGCGTCTATCGGCTTTACAGTCGGGGCTGTCTATTAACCTGCCTGGTTTAACAGTGGACAGGCAATGCGGCTCCGGTCTCAATGCCATTTATCTCGCTGCGCAGGCCATTCGAGCAGGCAGTGGAGATGTCTATGTGGCCGGTGGCACGGAGAGTATGAGTCAGGCGCCTTACTTGATGGAGCGCCCGGAAAGAGCTTTCAGCCCGGTTCCTCCGAAGTTTAAGAAATCACAGTTGGCACCAAAAGAGATTGGTGATCCTCCGATGGGGATTACGGCTGAAAATCTTGCGGAGAAATACAGCATTCCAAGAGAAGAACAAGATCAATTCGCTCAGCAAAGCCAGCAAAGAATGGGGATGGCGATAGAGGAAGGACGGTTTGAAGAGCAGATCGTACCGCTTGAGATACCCGTTCGAAAAGGCGCCCCCATTGAATTTAAGGTAGATGAACACCCAAGACCTGATTCAACCGTGGAGGGTATGGCTAAATTACGTCCGGCTTTTCTTGAAGAAGGAACGGTAACCGCTGGAAACAGCTCTGGTTTAAATGATGCTGCTTCTGCTCTGATGGTTATGTCGAGAGAAAAAGCAGATGAAGCAGGCTTGACTCCATTAGCCACTGTGAAGGCTTGCGCCGTGGCCGGAGTAGATCCAAATATTATGGGAATCGGTCCTGTGCCTGCCACTCAGAAAGTATTGGAAGAGACGGGTCTTGGTCTGGATGATATGGACATTATCGAGATTAACGAAGCGTTTGCTGCGCAGGTACTTGCTTGTAATAAAGAAATGGAGATGGATCTTGAGAAAGTGAATGTTAATGGAGGAGCGATTGCTCACGGGCACCCTCTGGGAGCGACAGGAGCCATTCTTGCGACTAAAGCCATTTATGAACTGAAACGAAGTGGTGGTCAATACGCTTTAGTTACAGCTTGCATCGGCGGTGGTCAGGGAATTGCGATGATTCTTGAACGTGGATGAAATCCGTCGTTTTCGTGTGATTTAGGAATGTTATAATAACGTATCATCCCTAAACGAGAGGACAATGCAGCGATGAAACAGAAAATGATTGATGTCAGCATTCATCTATTTGACAAAAAAGGCTTCACGGAAACGTCGATTCAGGAAATCGTGGACGAACTGGGAGTCACCAAAGGTACATTTTATTATTACTTTACTAATAAACAGGAATTGTTAACGACGATTCATTTAAACTTCATTGAATTTCTCCTTAAAAAACAGGATGAAATTCTTCAGGATGAAGCAAAGGATTCCAGGGAAAAGTTGCGTGCGATGATTTATATGGTTCTGCAAAGTATTAACGAGCGAAAAAAAAGCGCGAGGATCTTTTTCCGTGAAATGCGTAATTTGGGGCCCAAGTACCTGGAGCAGAATGTTGAAAAAAGAGATCAGTTCCGTAAAAATCTACAGCAGCTTGTGGAAGAAGGTATTCGTAAAGGAGAGTTTCAGGAAGACCTCCATGCCGACATGGTTACGCGCGGAATACTAGGAATGACAAACTGGAGTTATTACTGGTATAACCCTGAGGGAGATGTATCAGCTGAAGAACTCACAGACATTTATGTAGAGATCCTGTTAAATGGAATTAATAAAAGCGACTAACGTGATCGCTTCCCTTATTAAAGGGGTTTATTCAAAGGATACTAACCGGTTAGAAGGGAGGGTGACACTTGAATCATGAAATACGAGTGAGAGTCCGGTTCTGTGAAACGGATATGGCGGGGCACATAAACAATACGAGTTATTTCATTTATCTAGAGGAAGCCCGGGGGAAATTCTTTCAGGAAGTAATTCCGGAGGAGCTGAACTCATCTGGCCAGTTCATTTTGGCTTCCACGAAGTGCGATTTCGTCAGTCAGGCCTATTTTGGGCAGGAATTGATCGTGTCTTCCTGGGTCTCACACATTGGAAACAGCAGCTTCTACTTTACTCACAGCATAGAAGCAGCCAACACTGGAGAACGGATTGCAGATTCGGAAGCCGTAGTCGTTCATTTTAATTATGAAGCGCAGAAAAGTGAAACGATCCCACAACATTTGCGTGATGCACTTGAAAGTCATCTTGTACAGAATTCATAAGAAGAAAGGAGAGGGTAATCATTTCTAGATTTAAAGGTACGATAGCTGTGGTAACGGGCGCGGGCAGCGGAATTGGCGAACAGACGGCTGCCCGGCTTGCCTCCGAGGGGGCTCAAGTTATTCTGGTGGGACGGACTGTATCCAAGCTCGAGCGAGCAGCTCAGCAGATTAATGATGGCCTGAGTGAACCCGCAGCTGTTATTTTTCAGGCGGATGTGACGAAAGAAGAGGAAGTACAGGGGCTGGCTGATTTTATTGAGCAGAAGTCAGGAGACCTTCACATTCTTGTAAACAATGCGGGAACCTCAGGGAATTCTAGCATTCTTAATATGGAAGAATCAGAGTGGGACAGAATCCAGAACACAAATTTAAAAAGCGTGTATCTGGTTTCAAAAGCACTTGGACGTCTCATGATCAATAGTAAGGAGCAAGATGAGGGAGAAGTCAATCGGTCGATTGTAAATGTCGCTTCCTTATCTGGACATAAAGCAGGGGCCAAGATCCCTCATTACAGCTCCTCCAAAGCGGCGGTCATCAATTTTACCAAGTCACTGGCGTTAGAGTTTGCTCCTTATGGGATCCGGGTGAATTCGGTTTCCCCTGGTTTTGCAGAAACTCCATTGACTGAAGAAGGATTAAAAAATAAGCGATTTGAAGAAGCCATTCAGCGCAATACGGCGCTCGGGCGGGTGGGGAGGCCTGAAGAAATTGCAAAGGTGATTACTTTTGCTGCGTCAGACGAAGCTTCCTACATGACGGGGTCAGATTTATTAGTAGATGGCGGATGGATGATTACTTAATTTTTTCTAAAAAAGAAAACGCTTACAAAAGTTCTTTGGATCTGAACTTGAAAAAGGAGAGGTATTCATGAAAACGAAGCACTATGATTTCTGGCCGAAATTAACGAAAACACTTACCGTGCCAGAAACATCTATTTATGACAATCTGAAAGTATCTGCAGCGCGTTACCCCGAGCACGAAGCGATCTATTATTACGGGGCAGCGTTGACATACCGTGAGCTGTTGGCAGAGGTTGATGATCTGGCTGGTTATTTACAGCAATACTTAGAAGTGACCAAGGGGGAGAAAATTCTATTATTCCTGCAAAACTCTCCCCAATTCATTATTGGCTATTATGCCATCTTAAGAGCGGGAGCAGTAGTGGTCCCGATTAATCCTATGCTGAAAACAAATGAACTCGAATTTTACATTAAGGATGGCTCGATAAGAAATGCTTTGATCGGGCAGGAATTCCTGGAAGTGGTCGAGCCATTAGTGGAAAGTACATCGCTTGAACATCTGATTGTGGCTGCTTATTCCGATTATAAAGGAAACGAACTGGAAGATTATCTTCCGCCAGAAGTGTCTGCAGCAAGAGCGTCTTTAACAGGGGATCATCTGCATATATGGGCAGAGGCTCTGAAGCGTAAAGCAGAACCACAGGAGCAATCGGTGGCAGCGGATGACTTAGCCGTACTTCCTTACACCTCAGGAACGACCGGACTGCCAAAAGGTTGTATGCATACCAACCGCACCGTACAGGCGAACACCATTGGAGCTTATCACTGGGCTCGCGCGACGTCAGATTCAAGTACATTAGCCACTCTGCCGTTATTTCACGTGACCGGAATGATTCATAGCATGCTGATGCCAATTTTCAGCGGGAATAAGATAGTCCTTATGACAAGATGGAATCGCGAAGCTGCAAGGCAGCTGATTCGCGATCAGCAATGCACACACTGGGTGGCGATCAGCACGATGCTGGTTGATTTCCTTGCTAACCCTGCTGTTGAAGCAGAGGACCTTCGTTCACTTTATGCGATATCCGGCGGGGGAGCCTCTTTTCCAAAAGCCCTTGGAGAAAAGCTATACAATCTGACAGAGCTTGAATTTGTAGAAGGGTACGGCTTATCAGAGACCATTGCTCAAACCCATTTCAATCCGCCTGAAAGGCCAAAGCTTCAATGTCTTGGCATCCCGTCCTTTAATGTAGATTCGCGTATTATTGATCCGGCGACCAATGAAGAAGTTCCAACGGGGGAGATTGGAGAGATTATTGTAAACGGCCCTCAAGTCATGCTCGGCTATTACAATCGTGAGGACGAAAATGAGAGCGCTTTTATAGATATAGACGGCAAGTCCTTTTTCCGGACCGGAGATATTGGACGCTGTGATGAGGAAGGGTATTTCTTTATCGTCGATCGCTTGAAGCGGATGATCAATGCTTCCGGATTTAACGTATGGCCGACAGAGGTGGAGTCAGCTCTGTATGACCATCCCGCCGTTCAGCAGGCTTGTGTAGTTGGCGTGCCAGATCCGCGAAAAGGTGAAAATATTAAAGCCTTCGTCATTTTAAATGATGGGTACGAAGGAGAAGTGACAGAAGAAGAGATTGTGGCCTGGTCCAAAGAGCGGATGGCTGCCTATAAGTATCCAAGATTGGTGGAGTTCAGAAAAGAATTTCCTACGACCAATAGTGGAAAAATTTTGTGGCGTAAGCTGCAGGAGCAGGAGCGTGAGAAGGTGCAGGGCAGTTAAGGATTGATTGAATTGGTCAGGGAGTCCCAGGGACGATCTTTCGCTGTGTCACCTGGGCGTCCCGGACTTCAAAATCTGGTTAAAGGGGAAGTTCAATGGATATTTTAACTCAGCAGCTATTCAATGGGCTGACAATTGGCAGTGTTTATAGTCTGGTTGCATTAGGACTGACACTCGTTTACGGCATCCTTCACATTCCTAACTTTGCCCATGGTGCTTTATACATGCTTGGTGCTTATATCACTCTGACCATGATGCTGTTATGGGGAATTCATTATTGGATAGCCATGGCGGTTTCTGTTCTTGTGGTGGGACTGCTTGGGGTTCTTATGGATCGGCTGGTTTTTCACCCGCTTCGAAATGCCCCTCCGATCCACGATAAAATTGCGGCCATCGGAATGCTGTTGTTTCTCGAAGCATTTGCTCAGTTGATCTGGGGAGCCGACTACCGCACCATGACCACACCTTATGGACAAGTCATTAACCTTTTTGGCACAACGGCTACGATGCAGCGTGTGCTTATCAATGTCGGAGCCATAGCCGCCATGGTTCTGCTCTATCTGTTTTTGAAAAAGACGTATATCGGCTCCACCATCATTGCCATGGCGCAAAACCGGGAAGGAGCACATTTGGTCGGAATTAATACAAATAAAGTCGCGATGCTTACCTTTATGATTTCCGGCGGGCTGGCAGCCATTGCCGCCTCTTTATCGGCCCCGATCAATCTTGTTTTTCCGGGAATGGGACACCTTGTCATCCTGAAAGCCTTTGTCATAATCATCCTTGGTGGAATGGGCAGCATTCCTGGAGCAATCCTTGGAGGTTATATCCTTGGATTTACGGAAAGTCTTGGCGCCACCTATATTTCTAATGATTATAAAGACCTCATTGCTTTTCTACTTCTCGTGATTATTCTATCCATTCGTCCTAAAGGACTTTTTTCCAGGGAGGGTTTTTAAATGGGTGCATTTCTCAGGAAAAGAGGCTGGCTTATCGGATTTGTTTTATTGGCGGTCGTGTTTCCTTTTCTTTCGCAAAATGATTACTTTCTGCATGTGCTAACCCTTGCCTTCATCTGGATGATTGCAGTTTATGGACTGAATCTTCTGGCAGGTTATACGGGTTATCTATCCCTTGCCCACGCTGGATTTTTTGCCATTGGAGCTTACGCCTTAGGACTGCTGACGGTTAAAGCAGGGCTGAACTACTGGATTGCTCTCGTACTTGCCTGTGTCATTACAAGTGCCATTGGTTTTGTCGTAGGGCTGGTTGCGTTGAGGACCCGGGAACACTTTTTTGCCATCTACACGCTGTGTGTCGGGTATATCATCTATTTGGTGATCGATAAATGGGACAGCCTGACCGGCGGTGTACGCGGATTGATAGGAATTCCTGCGCCCGCAGCCATCGGTCCGATCTCGTTTGAAACGCCTCTCTCTCAATATTACCTGATTCTCTTTTTCTTACTGGCTACTATTTTTGTAATGTACCGGATTGTCCATTCTCTTTCAGGCCGTACGTTTATCGCGATTCGGAATAGTGAAGACCTGGCTCAGACGATCGGGATCTCTACGATGAAAAATAAGCTGCTCGTCTTTGTCCTCTCTACGTTTTTCGCTGGTCTTGCGGGAGCCCTGTATGCTTCTTTTATCAGGTTTATCGGTCCTGATATTGGCTACATTACAATTATTTTTGATTTTCTAACCTACTTACTTGTCGGAGGTCTCGGGACTCTTGCTGGTCCAATTGTAGGAACCTTTCTTATTGTGAGCGTCTCTCAATCTCTTCAATTTTTACAAGACTATCGGATGCTTATTTTCGGTCCGCTCTTAACTTTGCTGATTATTTTTTATCCAAGGGGAATTGCGGGTGCGTATCTTGACTTTCGAATGAAGAGAAAAGCGAAGAAAAAGAAAGCCGTTCCGCCGAAGAAGCCTTCCTATGTTCGTCAGCCACAGGAAGATTCAGAGAAAAAGGTGAAGGAGGGGTAAGGAATGTTTATTGAAACCAGAAAGCTCACGAAGAAGTTTGGGGGACTGGTCGCCGTTAACGAAGTAGATTTCACGATTGAAAAGGGTAAGATCAACGCGATCATCGGTCCGAATGGGGCCGGGAAGTCTACGTTTTTTAACTTAGTAAGCGGGTCATACACGCCAAGTTCCGGGCAGGTTTTTTATAAAGGGAAGGATATTACGAAGCTGCCTCCTAATAAGATCGCTACTTTAGGGGTAGCACGCACCTTCCAGACCACGAATCTTTTTGAACAATCCACTGTTCTTGACAATGTGATCGTTGGACACCGGCTCAGGACGCGCTCCAACCTGTTCGATGCAGTCCTCCGAACCAAACGTTATAAAGAGGAGGAGAAAAAGTGCCGGGACAAGGCGATGGAGGTTCTTGATTTCGTTGAATTGACGCATGTAAGGGACGAGCTTGCCGTGAATATATCCCAGGAAGAGAAGAAGCGGGTTGCTTTCGCACTTGCGCTGGCTACGGATCCGGAGGTTGTTTTTCTCGATGAACCGACTGCTGGAATCAATCCGGGAGAAACGGAAGGCCTGGCAGCTTTGATGGAAAAAATGGTCAAGCGGGGCATCACCGTATGCTTGATTGAACACAAAATGAAAATGATTATGAAGCTTGCCGACAAGATCATGGTTTTAAATTACGGTGAAAAAATTGCAGAGGGAACTTCTGAGGAAATCATGAACGACCAGGCTGTTATTGAAGCATATCTGGGAGGTGACGCCAGTGCTTGAGTTATCGAATGTGTCGGTGAAATATGGAAGCTTTGCGGCAGTTAAAGATATTGATATTCAAGTGGGAGAGGGAGAGCTTGTCGTTTTACTTGGTTCAAATGGAGCGGGTAAAAGTACAACGTTTAATGCTATCAGCGGACTTCAAAAACCAAGCGCCGGAGACATTATTTTTGAAGGAAAGTCGATCACGGGTTTATCACCAGATAAGATTGTCCAGGCAGGAATTGTGCAGTGTGCAGAGGACCGCAAGCTGTTTCCGCAAATGTCTGTTCATCAAAATTTGATTATGGGAGCCTATGTTCACCGCAAGAAGCGGAAACAAGTAAAAGAATCCATTTCCGAGGTGTATGAACTTTTCCCAATTCTACGCGAGAAAAAAGAGAATGCGGCCGGCTCGTTGAGTGGAGGGCAGCAGCAGATGCTCGCAATCGGCAGGGCGTTAATGTCCCGGCCGAAAATGATGCTTCTTGATGAGCCATCCATTGGACTTGCTCCTCTTATTGTAGAGCAGATGTTTGAGGTCATTCAGAAGATCAATAAGGATGGTACAACCGTTTTGCTAGCTGAACAGAATGCCTTTGCTGCCTTAAAAATTGCGGACAGGGGATATGTCTTTGAAAGTGGATCCATGGTTGTGCAGGGATCATCCGAAGAGTTGTTAGCCAATGATACGGTTCGCAGGGCTTATATTGGAGCCTGATGATGATGGATAGAAGACAGTGGAGCAGCGTTCGGTCAAAGACAAAACACCTATCCTTAAGGAGGAGATCTAATGAAGGTTTTCAAATTATCTGCTTTTCTGGTGATGCTTTCGGTTCTGTTTATTTTAGGGGGATGTATTGATAATTCGTCCAATTCAGCGTCTGGTGATGGGGGCGGAGAAAATCAAACGGAAGCAACGGAAGCTGGAGAGGGAGAAGAACTGGTTAACATTGGTTATACGGGACCTTTGAGCGGGCCGGCAGCTTATTATGGAGAACGATCGTTGAACGGTCTGAAAATGGCAGTTGAAGAAATCAACAATAGTGGCGGGTTCGAGATTGATGGACAAACGTATAAGTATAATCTCGTATCATTGGATGATAAATACCTCCCGAATGAGACGGCGGCTAATGCCAAACGTCTGCTTCAGGAAAATAGCACGCCCATTATTTATACCCCGCACAGCGGAGGCGTAAAGGCCATGCAAGTGTTCAATGAGAAGGAAAACTTTCTTATTGGAGCCTACACGAGTGAGCCGGCAGTGACGGCTGAAGGCAACGAGCTGACGGTTCGAATTCCACCGAGCTATGATGGATATATCGAACCTTTCACTACTTATGCTATGGACAACTTTGGTAAGAAAATTGCGGCTCTTCCAACGTCCTCCCAGTACGGAAAAGACTGGACAGAAGCCCTGCTGCCGCATTGGAAAGAGCAAGGCGGAGAAGTGGTCTATAATTCTTCCATTGATTTCTCTAAGGATACGGACTTCTTCACATTAGTTACTAATGCCTTAGAAGGCGATCCGGACGTGCTGTTTATTGGCGGCCCATCTGAGCCAACAGCTAAGGTAGCCAAACAGGCAAGGGAGTTGGGTTTTGAAGGTGGGTTTATCGTGATGGATCAGGCCAAGCTGAATGAAATGAAAACTGTCACTGGTTCATTTGACATGCTGAATGGGGCGGTCGGTGTAACGCCGCTTGTAAATTCAGATTATCCAGGGACCGCTGAATTTATTGAAAAATATAAAGAGGAATATGGTGAAGAGCCAGGGTCTGAAGCTGGTTATCACTACGTTTCGATGTATGCCTTTATGGAATCTATGAAAGCTGCAGGAACGGTTGATGATCCTTCAGCCATCCGCTCTCACATGCAGGACGGACTCGATGCGATTCCTGAAGAGAAAGAAGTGTACACGATTAAGCAGATTGAAGAAGATGGAGGATTTACTACAGGTTTACGGATTGCGGCTGTCGAAAACGGTGAAATAGTCACGATTAACGTGAACGAGTAAGTCTGATGGAGCCAGTTGTATGAAGAGACTACACCATATAGCTGGCTTCTTTTTATACATACACAGCCCTGAAAGGAAGGTTGTGGTGAACGTTGTAATTCATAAGCGGGTTATTCCGCTAAAGGGCCGGATTGCGGAAGACTAAGTTTTGAGATAATTCGGGTCCGTCGCCGAAAAGTAGATGAGGTGGGCTACGGATACAACTCGCTTTCCTGCGGGGGAACTGGCAAGCCTCCTCGGTCGTTTACACTCCCTGTGGGGTCTCGCCTAGCTCCTTCTCCCGCGGGAGTCTCCTTGTTTCCTTCGCCACCCTATGATTAAAGCGTGAACGGACCCTTCAATAGATGAAAAGAGGTACTTGATCCGCCTTAAATGCTTATATAACGGGATTCATACATGTAGATAAGCTCGTTGTTAAAAATGTCTCTCCATCATAAACCAGAGTGTTTCAAACATGATTTCGAGCTCCATATATCGCAAGGTCCGGCGGGGGACGATGAAGACTCCTAGCTTAGAAGCGGAAGCACCTTGGTCAGCGGCGTATGGACTGGACTGAGCTGGCGGAGATAAAGGAAACACGAAGAGCGTAGCGATTCGATGTTGACTTATCGTACAGAAGCGAGGGAAGTCTCACTAGACGCTAGGTGCTGGAGCTGGATAGATCTTCTTATCATTTATGTCCAGATTTTCGAGTAAGACTAAAAAAAGTGTAAGAATGGGATGCACATGATCGGTGAGATCCCGCAGAACCGGAAAGCGAAATCGTCCCCCGCAGGACATTTCTATTCAAATATCTCGAAACTTTGTCTTACGCAATTGAGATTTATCTTTAAAAAATCAACACTGAAATTTAATAAAAATGTTCCTGTTGAGTTAGGCGTTGATATTAATAAAACAAGGAGGAGATTTTAATGATGAATTTTGAATTAACGGAAGAACAGGAAATGGTTAGAAAAGTGGTTCGTAAATTCGTAGATCAGGAAATCAATCCCTATATTCAGGAATGGGATGAAAAGGGTCATTTTGAATCCTCTATTATGAAACGTCTCGCAGACCTTGATCTGATGGGAGTTTGTATTCCTGAACAGTACGGGGGGAGTGGAATGGATTACAATACGCTCGCGATTGTTTGTGAAGAATTAGAGCGGGGAGACACTGCCTTCCGTACGGCTGTTTCTGTTCATACAGGTTTAAATAGTATGACACTGCTGCAATGGGGCAATGAAGCCCAGAAACAGAAGTACCTCATTCCGCAGGCAAAGGGAGAAAAAGTAGGGGCATTTGGATTAACTGAGCCCAATGCTGGATCCGATGTTGCCTCTTTAAAAACGACTGCCACAAAAGAAGGAGACTTCTATATTTTAAATGGGCAGAAAACGTGGATTTCTTTATGCGACCATGCCGATCACTTCCTCGTTTTTGCCTATACAGATAAAAGTCAGAAGCATAAAGGGATATCGGCTTTTATCGTGGAACGGACTATGCCGGGATTCTCGTCCCAGGCCATCAAAGGCAAGCTTGGTATCCGGGCAGGTAACACGGGAGAGTTATTTTTTGATCATGTAAAGGTGCCGAAAGAAAATCTGCTCGGAGAAGAAGGAGAAGGGTTTAAGATTGCTATGGCCGCTCTCGACAATGGGCGCTTTACGGTGGCCGCCGGTGCATGCGGACAGATTCTTGCGTGCCTTGAGGAAAGCGTGAAGTATTGCCACGAAAGAGAAACGTTTGGTAAAGAAATCGGCAAGCATCAGCTGGTCCAGCAGATGCTCGCTAAGATGGAAGCTGGCTATCAAATGTCCCGCCTCCTCGTATTTCGCGCGGGGGAATTAAAAAACCAGGGCAGACGGAATACGCGGGAAACGTCCCTTGCCAAATGGCAGGCCTGTGATTTTGCCAATGAAGCAGCGAATGATGCTGTTCAAATCCACGGGGCTTATGGCTATTCACATGAATATCCGGTAGAGCGATTTTTAAGAAATTCGAAAGCACCTGTCATTTATGAAGGTACACGGGAAATTCATACGGTCATGCAGGCGGAGTACGTGCTTGGGTATCGGTCTGATAAGACTTTATCACGATCACTCCCGGCATGGCCTTATGATGAGGTGAAGGAAGAAGTGTAAAGAAGGGGGACTGTATGTGAAGGATTTAAAAAATCGCCCATGGTATTCATCGTATTCTCCGGAAATGAAGACAGAAATAAACCTTCCAGAAAAGTCTCTCTATACACTACTTAAAGAATCGGCTCATGAATTCGGCGAGAGAACGGCAATCGTGTATGAAGATTGCCAGATCACCTATCAGCAATTGAAAGAGAATGTAGACCGGCTGGCCGGAGCGTGGAATGAACTTGGATTAACGAAAGGCGAACGAGTCGGCCTGATGATTTCCAATCACCCGGACTATATCACGGCCTATTATGCTGCTCAAAGGCTCGGCCTGACCGTCGTTCAAATCAATCCGCGCTATACAGAAAGGGAACTGCTTCATATCATTGAAGACTCCGGTATGAACTATCTGGTGGCTGAGGAATACAATCGATTACTTGTTAATCAAGTAAAGGAAAAAAGCGGTATTACTTTTGTCTTTGTCTCAAAAGCAGAGCGAGATCTTCCCGAGTCGCTAGAAAATCTTATAAACAAAGCATATCCTCTGGAAAATGATATTCCTATCTCAGTTAAAGAAGATGTAGCTGTGATTCAATACACAGGGGGAACGACCGGTAAAATTAAAGGCGCTATGCTGACTCATTACAACTTAGTGGCTAATGTTGTTCAGAGCCATACGATGTATGGAAAGCTAATGGATAAGGGGAAGGAAATCGTCCTTGCTGCTACCCCTCTTTATCACGTGTATGCCATGACAAGTGCTATGAATCTCGGTATCTATCTTGGCGCCACAATTCTGTTAATTCCTGAATTCAAAGTAAATGATGTAGCAGAAAAAATTAAAAAGTATCAGCCTACCTTTTTTCCAGGTGTTCCAAAGATGTACAGTGCTTTTGTCCAGTTTCCAAATATAGAATCCTATCGACTCGATTCGCTGAAGTTTTGTTCAAGTGGATCCGCTCCACTTCCTGTAGAGATTATTAGACGGTTTGAAAGTTTAACGGGGGCCATAATTGGAGAAGGGTTCGGTCTTTCAGAAGCGTCGCCTTCTACCCATCGGAACCCTGCCGGCGGAATAAGAAAGATAGGAAGTATAGGTCTGCCTTTTCCTGGGACGGATTGTCGGATTGTAGATGATCACGATGAGATTCTTCCGATCAATAGTGTAGGAGAGCTCATCATTAAAGGCCCGCAGGTTATGAAAGGTTATTGGAATCAGCCAGAAGAGACAAGCCAATCGTTAAGGAATGGCTGGTTATATACGGGAGATCTCGCCATGTGTGATGAAGATGGATACTTTTATATAGTGGGACGGAAAAAAGAGATGATTATTAATGGCGGATTTAATATTTATCCACAGGAAATTGAAAGCGTTTTATATGAACATCCAGCTGTAAAAGATGCAGCGGTAGTGGGAATTCCAGATAGGGATAAGGGGGAAATTGTAAAAGCCTATGTGGTTTTGAAAGAACAGCACAAGGTGGAGGTGAATGAGTTAAAAGAATACTGTTCCACCCGTTTAGCCCGGTATAAAGTGCCGAAGCATTACGAGATTCGTGGAGAACTTCCTAGAAATACAGTCGGTAAATTATTAAAGCGAAAACTGATAGAGGAAGAGAAAGCTAAAACCAGCGAAGTAATTCCTCCCCATGTCCGTAAACAGTGATTCAACTGGGGAAGGTAGATTCTTAAAATTTGTAATCCAGGGAGTGCTGACGATGGATTTTAATTTTGATGAAGATATTCAAATGTTGAAGAACAGCGTGCGCGATTTTATTCAAACTGAAGTAGAAGCGGTAGCCATGGAGATTGAGAGAGAGGATAGAATTCCCGAACATATCATCGAGATGTCTAAAGAAATGGGGTTGTTTGGTCTAAGCATTCCAGAAGAATACGGCGGTCTTGGTATAGGGATGGTAGGAAAGTGTGCTTTATATGAAGAAATTGGAGCCACTCATAATGGCTACACCACGCTGGTTGGCGGTCACACGGGAATTGGTACGGTCGGTATTGTGGAAATGGGGAACGAAGCTCAAAAACAGAAATACCTGCCGAGGCTCGCACGCGGAGATTCGATCGGAGCTTTTGCCCTCACCGAACCAAGTGCAGGTTCGAATGCGACCAATTTAAAGACGACTGCGGTTAAACGTGGAGACAAGTACATCCTTAATGGAACGAAGCACTATATTACCAATGCCACAGAAGCTGATATCTTCACCGTAATGGCGGTAACGGATGCAAGCAAAGGGGCGAAAGGAATTACCTCGTTTATTGTGGAAAAAGATTTTCCAGGCTTCCAGGTCGGAGCTATTGAACCTAAAATGGGGCTCCATGGATCTCAATCAGCTGAAATTATTTTAGAAGATTGTGAAGTTCCTATCGAGAATGTGCTGGGAAAAGAGGGGGAGGGGTATGTGAATGCTCTAAAAATCCTTGCGAACGGAAGGGCAGGGCTCTCCGCCAGAAACTTAGGCTCCTGCCAGAAACTACTGGACTTATCGATGCAGTTTACACAGGAACGAGAACAATTTGGTGTACCAATCATTGAACATCAGGCTGTGGCTCATATGGTGTCGGAGATGGCCGTAGAAATCGAAGCGCTTCGCTCCTTTACGTACCGGATTGCGTGGATGGTGGATCAAGGTCAGAAAGTAATTAAAGAAGCGGCGATGCTCAAATTATATGGATCAGAAGTGTACAACCGGGTAGCTGATAAAGCTGTTCAGGTTCACGGCGGCATTGGTTACATATCTGATTATCCAATTGAGCGCTTCTTTCGCGATGCACGAATTACGAGAATTTATGAAGGAACGTCTGAAATTCAGAAGAACATTATTTCCAGCCAGTTGAAAAAGGAATACAGCTTGTGAACGGGAGAGGGGAGTATAAATGATGGAACCGGTTGTGATTGTAAGTGCAGTCCGAACACCGATGGGAAAATATGGAGGAGCCATTAAAAATCTATCCTCAGCCGATTTAGCTTCCATCTCCATAAGAGAAGCTGTTTCAAGGGCAGGGCTTTCCCCGGAGCAGGTGGATGAAGCGATTATGGGAGAGGTCCGGCAGACCACTCAGTCTTCTAATGTTGCCCGAGTCGCAGCTTTACGGGCAGGCATTCCTGAAGTTTCTCCCGCTTTTACAATTAACCGGCTTTGTGCTTCTGGTATGCAGGCTGTTGCCTCGGGGGTCCAGCAAATTGCTTTTGAACAAGCAGAGGTTATTGTAGCTGGTGGCACAGAAAGTATGAGTCAATCTCCTATCTACTTAAGAAATTCAAGATTTGGGGGAGATCAGCCAACTTTAGTCGATTCAAATAAGGAAGCTGGTCAGCAGCCTGAGGAAATCTATGGAAATGAGCTTGGGATGGGAATAACGGCAGAAAATGTTGCCGAACGCTATTCTATTTCAAGAGAAGACCAGGATGCTTTTGCTTTTGAAAGCCAAAGGCGGGCAGCTATCGCTTTGGATGCTTCAACGTTCAGAGATGAAATTGTTCCAGTCCAAGTAATCGAGCGAAGAAAGTCTTTGATTGTAGATCGTGATGAGCATCCCAGGCCTCAAACGTCGTTAGATAAGCTCGCAAGCTTGCGACCCGTTTTCAAGGAAAATGGAACTGTAACTGCGGGTAATGCCTGCGGCAGGAATGACGGAGCAGCTGCTCTCGTGATCATGCAGGAATCAAAAGCCAAGTCATTAGGTCTAAAGCCTATGGCCAGGATTACAGACTGGGCTGTATCGGGAGTTTCTCCCGAAGTTATGGGAATTGGACCTATTCCTGCCGTTAAGAAACTGCTTGAGAAGACGTCTACCAAGATAGCAGATGTCGGTCTTATAGAACTGAACGAAGCTTTTGCTTCTCAATCACTGGCGGTCATTCGGGAGCTAGGCCTGGATGAGGACCGAGTCAATATTCACGGTGGAGCGATTGCTCTTGGACACCCAGTTGGAGCAAGCGGGGCAAGAATTTTGAAGACGCTTTTACATGCGATGATAAGAAGAGACGAACAAAAAGGAATTGCCACCTTATGTGCCGGCGGCGGACAAGGAATGGCCATTTTGGTTGAAAAAATGTAGGGAGGGGTTTCAGAGTGAGAGGTCAATCTTCTTTTTTTGAACACATAGGCTGTACTAAACATAAGGGACGAGAAGGTGAAATTCTTCTCACCCTTCAAGTGCAGCCGGAAATTCTATCGGCCGAAGGCACTATCCCTCCTGGTATATTCTCAAGCATGCTCGATATTGTGATTGGTTCAACCATAGGGGAATCGATCCAGCAGCCAACTACAACAGTAAATTTAAACATCAACTATTTCGACTTTGCGAATCGTGGACCATTTACTGCAGTGGGTACAATAATCTGGAGAAATGGAAAAGTGATTGCAGGTGAAGGAAGCGTAATGGACCGTGATGGAAACCTGACAGCCAAAGCGGCCGGGACTTTTAAAGTAATGGGCCGGTCAATAGGGAGGGAAAGGCATGACAAAAACGATTGATGAAGTACGTGAAAGTTTTGAAGCCAGTCCATTCTTTTCCCATATTGGGTTTGAGATTATTCATTTCGAAGAGGGAAATGTTCTTCTGAATCTCCCCATTCAAGAAAAGCTGTTTAATGTGAATGGCACTCTCCATGGAGGTGTTCATGCGACCATGCTTGACTTGATTATTGGAATGGCCATTCGCTCTACGACTAAAACCCGGTGTACAACGATGAATTTAAATATTAACTATTTGGCACCTTCGGCAGGCGGCAGCATAACGGCAAAGGGGAGGATCCTGCAGCAAGGTTACCGGATTGTAACGGCAGAAGGAGAGTTATATGATTCTGAAGGGACGATGCTGGCAAAAGGAATCGGTACGTATAAATTAATAAGGGATAAATAAAAGCTCAGTCCAGGACTGAGCTTTATTTATCTTCTATTATTTCCTTTAGCACGACCGCGTGATTATGTTCTTTATCTTTAGCTCCGAATAGGAGAATTAAACGTTTATCCGCTGCCACTGCCTTCAATTCTTGAATTTTGGATTGTGCTTCAGAATTAGCCTTAATTTCTTTACGATAAGCTTCTTTAAAAGTATTAAATTTAGCAGGGTCATGGTTGAACCATTTTCTAAGATCCGGGCTTGGAGCAATTTCCTTAAGCCATTCGTCAAGTTCTGCATCTTCTTTAGAAATTCCTCTTGGCCAGACACGATCAATCAGTACCCTATGGCCTCCTAAAGTTTTATTTTCATCATAAATCCGCCTTAATAAAATGGACAAAAAAACAACCTCCCCGGGGGCTGATTCTTTAAGGTCAGTTTCTCAATCTTCTATTAACCAGTTCCACGCTTCTTCCAACTGGTTCGGTTTATAATCCTGTGCCTTTAAACCTGGTAAATAATCTGCTGCCTGTGTGCCTAGCTCTATCAGTGCTCTTTCAGTAACTACTGCGAATTTTGAAAACTGTCTCCATCGTTTTAAATTAACCTTTGTACCTTCCCAGAAACCTTCAAGAGTGGAACCGTTAAGTTCAGGAACAAAGGCTAAAACTTTAAAATTTTGATCATCATCAAAATAGCCTTGTATATAATCATCAAGCATTCTCGCGTCATGACCCGTTAATTTCTCTCTAATGTCTATTACTATAGTGGATGCGTCTCGACTTGAAAGAAACGTAAACATAGAAGACACCTGCTTTCTATAGTAGATTAGGTTCGTGTGTTTACCTGTTCCCATTGAGTCATTGTATAAACATAGTGCTATCGATAAAGTGAGGTTTTTTGATAGCTCTATTAAATCTCCAAGTTGATTCTTTAAGATAAGCTCCCGTTTGTTGAAGACTCAGTTTCGAGATAAATGGGTCCTTTACGTTAGATGGACAAGGGCTGGTGGGGAAATAACTCGCTTTCCTATGGGGGAACGGTGAGCTTCCTCGCTCGTTTCACTCCCTGCGGGATCTCACCTAGTCTCTTCTCCCATGGGAGTCTCGTCATTTCCCCACCAACCCAACTTGATTAAGAAAAACGGCCCCTACTAGAAGAGAAAGGTTCTCCTCCTTAATCTGTATGAAATGCTTTTATGACAGGCTATTGTGCATCGTTACATCCTAAAATAGGTACAAAACCACATGGTCTCATTCCTCATCACACAGGTGATGGTTGAAGTGGTTTCGAGCTTCTGATTTGGCCAGGTCCGGAGGGGGATGATGAAGACTCCTGCGGGATAAACATGATCGGTGAGACCCCGGAAGTCGAAGACTGAGGAGGCTCAGCACATGCCCGCGGAAAGCGAATCATCCCCCGCAGGACCTTTCTTGTCATAAAAGTATCTCGAAACTGAGTCTTCAACTATCCGGCCCTTTAGCTGAATATTTTGCTTTTAGAAAAGCCTAAAGGGGTGGTGGAAGTTAAGTTAAGCAATAAAAAAAGAACGCCTGCTATTTAAAAGCAGGCGTTCTATAAATTCAATTATTGATTAATATACATATCGACACCAGGACCGAATGGAATGCCAAGCAGTGCAAAGGCAACTAACAGTACGACCCAGATGGCGAAGAAGATAATACTGTACGGAAGCATGAGGGAAATCAATGTCCCTAAGCCAGCTTTCTTGTTGTACTCCCGCATAAAGGCAAGAACCACGATGATATATGGGTTCATTGGGGTGATAATGTTTGTTGAGGAATCGGCAATACGATAAGCTGCTTGAATGAATGCAGGGTGATAGTCCAATAGATAGAACATCTGCAGGAAGATCGGTGCTTCAAGCGCCCATTGGGCAGATCCACTGAAGATTAGCAGGTTCATCAGTGCGGTCAGCATGGAGAAGCCAACAACGACCGGCAAGCCTGTCATATTCATAGCTTCCAGTGCATTCGCACCGCTGACAGCGACCCACGTACCAATGTTGGTCCAGTCAAAGTAAGCAATAAACTGAGCGGCCGCAAAAATCAGGACAATAAATCCGGACATATCCTTCATCGCTTCACTCATAAACCCGGAAATATCGCGAGTAGATTCGATCTTTTTAACCGTCACACCATAGGTGATACCGATTGTGATGAAGAAGAATAAAATAATAGGAACAATGCCATCTAGAAATGGAGACGGAATGATGCCGCCTTCTTCGTTTCTTAATGCGGATCCAGGCCATGCAAGAGCAATAATAAGAATAGCGATAAAGACTAAGCCTGATATAACAGCATTTCTAAAACCTTTTTTCTCTAGTGTCGTACTTGCCTCCAGTTCATTTTCAGAACCTTCACCTTCGTATTTTCCTAAGCGGGGTTCAATGATTTTTTCGGTAATAAGAGCCCCTGTAATAGAGAGAACCACAACAGATGCAATCATGAAGTACCAGTTATCGACAGGTGTAACCACGATATCAGAGCCAATACTTTGCATAACCTCTGTTGAAATTCCGGAAAGCAAAGCATCTGTACCAGCAATAATAATGTTAGCTGTAAAACCAGAACCGACTCCTGCGAAACCTGCGGCTAAACCAGCCAGCGGGTGGCGTCCGATTGTATAGAAAACCATAGCGGCAAGAGGAGGCACAATAACAAAAGCGGCATCGGAAGCCAGGTTTCCTAATATTCCGACAAAAATAACCGCATAGGTAATCAGTGATTTTGGTGCTTTCAAGATGGTACTCTTAATAGCTGTTTCCAGTAAGCCAACTTTATCAGCAAGACCAATACCTAACATCATAGCCAATACCAGGCCGAGTGGTGCGAATCCAGTAAAGTTATCAAGCATGGAGGTTAGAATGTATTCCAGTCCATCTCCTGAAACCAGACTTTGAATGGCCACTTCTTCTCCCGTACCTGGTTCTTCCACAGTTACACCAAATAGTGAAACGACCCAGGAGAAGAGAATCGTAAATCCGGCCAAGTACACAAATAGCATGAACGGTTCTGGCAGCTTGTTACCGACTCGTTCAATAAAGTTTAAAAATCTTGCCATACCTTTACTCGACTGTTCATTGTTGTTACTCATGTGCTTCACCCTTCCAATTAATTTGGGAAATTTTCCTTAATACTTCCGTTTTTAGCCAAAAACTGTGTAAACGTCATGAGTCTAGTTGCATGAAGGCTCTTCCTCCCTAAAAAGGGAGGAACTGAAAGACCTTCCTCGGCCGGCCTCGTTCACCAGATTGTGTTTCACCGGCTTGCTCCACAATCCCGACACGTTCCATTTCGGATAAAATTCGTCTTCCGTTTCGTTCTGTGCTTTTTAGCCACCTGGACAGATCCTGAGACGAAAACTGTTCGCGACCGTAGTGTTTCACATAAGAGACTATTTTAGAGACGACCCCTGGGCTGAGGTTCGCATCTTTCAGCTTCTCTTTCCAGGCTTGCCCTACATCGGTCGACTGATAATCAATCTGTTCTTTCTGCTGTTTGAGTGAAATTGATTGATCGTCATCGACCACCAGGATGACGGGTTCTTCGTACTCTTTAACGTGACGGAAACCAATTCTTACGTGCTGTTCTGCCTGAAGGACAGTTTCGCCAAACCCAATCGATACTTTAGCTTGAAGGTTCGTCTGAAGGCGGATATCCTGAATCAGGGTAAATAAATCGGCTTCTGATTCATGGCTTAGTTCTCCACGTGTTGTGAAAATGAAGAATAATCCATCACCCATCTGCATGACGGATCCATTGGTTTTCTCGGCAATAGAGTAAAGCGCACGTCGGACATCAAGTTCCTGATACTTCGTTTTGAAGGAATAATAAAGTTCTTCTAAATGCTCAGGGTCCATATTTATTCGAAAGCCTATGACGGCTACCTGTGAATTACGGTAGAGGTTCGTCTGCGCCCGTTCTTCAAGAAACTGGATAATCAGCTTGATGGATAAATAAGATGGAGTCACACGAAAAACCGGGATTCCTTTATCTTTTAGTTTCTGGTAAACATATTTGATAGAGGTAATAACGACTTCCGTCTTCCCTTCTTCAAATAATTGAGTGTGATAGTGGACGAGATCATCAGAACTTTGTCCACTTTTAAAAGGATGATTATAATAGGATAATTCCTCAAGCTGGTAATAAGAGAGAATCTTCTCAAACTCTTCACTTTCAATCGTATCGATACCGACTTTCCGGTAAACTTGGTTAGAGGCCAATTGAGCCTCAAGGAGAATTCCGAAGAAGCTCGCTCCGTGAAGAGGAGGATAGGCTCCTTCATTTTCGGTAATCAATTCATTTTCGATCGCGTACGTATAATTCAAAACGCCTGAGAAAAACCATTGATCAACTTCGTATCGGTGTTGAGTTAAAATGTCGCTTACTTCCGATAGCTGTTCATAGGAATAAGGAACAAATGTGATCGTCTCAAATTCCTTGGCTACATACATAATCTGTTGCAAGGAGTCATGAGGTGCAATGACTCCGATCGTTGTTTTCATGGCTTTTCACCTGTTTCACCTTTTAGATATTCAGCCATTACTCTGGCCCCTTTGGCCAGATCTTCGTTGGACGCGTATTCTTTCGGATGATGGCTGATCCCTTCTTCGCAAGGAATGAAGAGAAGACCAGACGGCCATTTTTCGGCCATATTCATAACATCGTGCCCGGCACCGCTATCCATTTCCATAGAGTTTAACTGGAGTTGGTCTGCTACTTGCGCGAGCTTTCCTTGAAGATTCGGGTCTAAAAATACGGAGTTATTGTTCACAAGTGTGTTGACGTGAACCTGTATTTTTCGTTTAGCTTCAATTTTTCTGCAAAAAGCTTCAATTCGATCGGCCAGCTCTTTTTTCAAAGTGTCGTCCACGCTGCGGATATCAATTCCAAGCTCTACCTGACCCGGAATGACGTTCATCACATTCGGATGAAGATGAACGGTGCTCACGGTCGCTACCAGAGGCACGTCCTGCTCTTCGTTCATTTGGTTGGCTTGTTCCTCTACAAACGTGATAAGCGGCGCGATGGCTGCGAAAGCATCGGACCTTCGGTGCATCGGTGTTGTCCCTGTGTGGTTAGCCATTCCTTCAGCTGTGATCTGCAGACGAATCGGACAGGCCACCCCGCGAACGATTCCGATATCTGCTCCGTTATTTTCAATCTGAGTGCCTTGTTCAATATGAAGCTCTAAAAAGCTTTCTAATTCTTTCTCGCCTTTTTCAGCCTGATCGATTGTATCCCAGGATAAGCCGAATGATTCTACTGCTTCCTTAATGGTTACGCCTTCTGCGTCCTCAACGTCTGCAACATCGTCTTTATCAAGCAGACCGCTGACAGCTTTACTGCCGATTGTGGATACGCCGAATCTGGCTGATTCTTCTGAAGCAAAACAAATGACGCTTATATTTTTGTGGGGAGTATAGTCTTCATCTTTCAGAAGTTTAATTGCGGCAAGGGCTGTCAATACACCAGCAACACCGTCATACCCTCCGCCGGAACTCACTGTATCGACATGAGACCCGAGCGCGACAACTGGAGCCTCCGTATCCGTTTTCCAGTCTGCCCAGACGTTGCCGGCCCGATCGTAGTGAACATCAAGCCCAAGGTTTTCAGCAATTCGGCTGAAGGCCTGCTGGGCTTGTTTTTCCTCTTCCGAGTAGCTCAGCCGAGTAAATCCATTTTCATAATCCATCTCGTCTGTGAGATTTAATTCAAGTAGATGTTGATTCATCCATTCTTCTAAGTTAGTCAAGCAAATGCCCCCCTTTTATGATGTGAATGTACGTATCCAGTGCTGTGGTTAAGACCTCTTCTTCAAAATCGAAGGAAGGGGAATGGTGATTATCTGGTAAATGAGTGCCGAAGAGCATATAAGTTGCCTGGCCGCCCTGGGATTGGACTTCATTCATCATGAAACTGGCATCCTCTGAGCCTGACACGCGAGCCACAGGGATCACTTCATGGATGTACGCACTAGGTTCGCAGACTTTTGAGATGTAGGAAGCAAGGGAATCATCGCAAATCATTTGCTCCGTTTCACCTACGAAATCAATCTCTACATCGACCTGGTGCATGTCCGCCGCAGCCTGAATCATACGTCTGGCTTCCTTTTGCATATAAGCATTTATGGCTTTCGTTTCCCCACGCGTTTCGATTTCCAGAAAGCCGCGGTCCGATATAATATTACGTCCATTGCCGGCTATCAGTTTTCCTGCGTTCACCCGGCTGATGCCTTCACTGTGCCGGGGGATGGAATGCAATTGAGTCGCTGCCGTGGCTGCTGCGAGTAAGGCATTGCGCCCTTCTTCGGGTTTCATACCCGCATGAGAGGACTGGCCGTTAAAATGGGCGTCTAATTTTGCTGATGCCAGAAACCCTTTGGTGGTGGCCGCCACCGTTCCAACAGGCAGATCCTGAATTCCGATATGTCCGGAATAAAAATAGTCCACGCCATTGAGCCAGCCTTTGTCTGTCATCGCTCTTGCGCCTCGCCCGCCTTCTTCGGCCGGTTGGAACAGGAGGGTAAACTTCCCGTTTAAGTCTGAACTATTCTCCGCAATGAAATGAGCGAGTCCAAGGCCGATGGTGGTGTGTCCGTCATGGCCGCAAGCATGCATAACACCTGTATGTTTGGATACAAAAGAGTGTTTAGAAGGGAAGTGCTGTTCATCTTCAGCTTCTGTAATCGGCAAAGCATCGATATCAAAGCGGAAAGCAAGGTGGTCGCCGGCTTGTTCTGTATCCCAAACCGCGACTAATCCGGTGTGACCGCCTTTCATGTCTGCAAGCCATCGGTCATCTACGGACGCGGAAGCTACTATTTCCTTTTCCTGAAGCGTTTCTTCATCAGGAACACCGTATCTGGAATCGCTTTGTAGAGCATCTTTTCCTACATATAAAGTAAAGCCCAATTTCTCTAATTCCTGGCCAATGGTATAGGTGGTGCAGTATTCCATAAACCCAAGTTCAGGATATTTATGAAAATGACGGCGCCATTCAGTTAATTTAGGCTGGATAGCCTGAATGAATGAATCGTTATGAGGCACTTCGGTCACCTTCTTTACTTTCAGCCAGGCTTTGTAGTGTATCCAGTGCCACCTGGACTAGATAACGACTTCCGATCGGCAGGGCCTTTTCATTCAATTGAAAACCAGAATCGTGAAGTGGTTTTTGATTGTCGGCATCTTCAATTTGAGTGCCGATCCAGATAAAGGCTCCCGGGTAGTGAAGCAGGAATCTGGAGAAATCTTCTCCGGCTAAAGCTGGATCGAGAGAAGGTGTTGCCTCTTCACCTAAAAGACGCTGGGCTGATTTGCGGGCTGTCTGAGCCCATTCTGGTGTATTAATGGTCGCGGGGTAGCCGTCATAATAAGTTACTTCTGCCTCTCCCTCGAATGCTTCGGCCGTCTGCTGAATAACCCTGTGGAAACGTTGTTTTACTTTTTCCTTCACTTCTAGTTTAAAAGTACGTACGGTACCTTCGAAAACCACCTGTTCGGGAATAACATTGTACCCATAGCCGCCTTCAATCCGGCCAATGGTTACAACTGCTGAATCAAGAGGATTTACGTTCCGACTGACAATGGTCTGAAGACTAGAGATGATTTGATTGGTAATAATTAAAGCATCATTGCCATCATGAGGCATGCTCGCATGTCCGCCTTTTCCTTTAACAGTCACTTTAAATCGGTCGGAAGCTCCCATCATTTCTTTATCCCGAATACCTACTTGACCGACAGGGAGGCTTGGCCATACATGCTGTCCGTAAATGACGTCCGGGGTGTATTGATCAAACACTCCATCGTCAAGCATAGGCTGGGAACCGCCGTAAGGAGATGTCTCTTCCGCGGGTTGGAAGACGAGTAAAACCGTGCCATGAAGGTCTTCTTTTTGTTGTTGAAGAGCGTAACCGGCGCCGAGCAGCATAGCCGTATGGGCGTCATGTCCGCATGCGTGCATCTTTCCGTCGTTTTCAGATGCGAATTCATGCTGGTTGGCTTCCTGGATCGGAAGGGCATCCATATCGGCTCTGAGCGCTACGGTCCCTCCCGGATGTCCTCCCTGGATAATTCCAAGAACGCCGGTATTAGCAAAGCCGGTTTGGAATTCAATTCCGTATTCCGTAAGTTTCTCTTTTACTAAAGCAGATGTCTGATATTCCTGGTTGCTGAGCTCTGGATGCTGATGCAGCGTCCTGCGAATATTCAGAATATCGCTTTCTATAAATGAAATGAGTTCTTTTATATTGTTCAAAAATGTTCCTCCTTTAAATTAAGGACATTTTCCTTAAATGTTCCGTTAATAAGTAGTATAACAAAATATAAATAAATTTCATCCTTTTTCGACAAAAAATTTAGAAAATTTGAATAGAGTGGTTTAAAAAGGGAAAAGCATAGTTTGGTACTTCTCGTTTGTTGTCTATACGGGAAGGCTTCCAAAATGATACATTTCATCTTACTCCGTAACCCCTTCTAATGGTACTATAGGAAAAGAAAGGGATAACTTGAGGTGGGATTGATGGATCAACGCAAAGTTTTCGTTTCCTTATTACTGTTGCATATGCTTGTTCTTTTCGGAATTATTGGATATATGATTACGGAACAGCTTTCTTTTTTTGATGCTTTGTGGCTGGCGGTTGTATCCGTGCTAACCATCGGGTACGGGGATATTTCTCCAGATACAATGGCAGGCAAGGTTTTAACCCTTATTCTCATTCCGATTGCAATTGGGGTAACAACTTATATTCTGGCTCAAGCGGCTGGAGCAATTATCAACGGTGAATTTTCCAATGAAATGAGGAAAAGGAAAATGAATCAAAAAATTAAAAACCTAAAGGATCACATCATTATCTGCGGGTTCGGCAGAGTGGGGCAGCAAGTCCTTCATCAGTTACATAAAGAAAGTCACTCGCTGGTAGTCATTGAATCAGATGAAGACGTGATTGCCCGACTGCCAGAGGGGACGTTATGCATTACAGGAAACGCTACCGAGGACGAGATCCTGCTGCAGGCAGGACTGGAGAGGGCAAGAGGGGTGGTTGTGACTCTCCCTAATGATGCGGATAATATATTTATCACCGTTACGGTAAAAGGGATTAAGCCTGACATCTATACGGTCGTAAGAGCTGAACGAAACTTTTCCGAAGAGAAGCTGTACCGGGCGGGTGCGGATAAAGTGATTAACACCTCAAACATAGGTGGAAAGAGAATGGCGACTGCCATTACAAAACCAATCAGCGTCGAATACGTGGAGACCGTGCTTCACGATCAGAGCAATGATTACAATATTGAAGAAATTCTAATCAGATCCACTTCTTTACTTATCGGTCAAACTTTAAAGGAAGCCAGGATCAGAGAAGAATATGGAGTGAACATTGTAGCTATTAAACGCGGGCCGGAGATCATTAACAACCCCGATGCTGCTAAAACGATAATGGAAGACGACCTTGTTATCGTTTTTGGAACTTCGGAACAATTGAAGCGGTTTGAAGGGGCATCCATGTGACCTTTGACAAAAAAGTTTGGGGCAAGGTTGACGAGGATTTATTCAGGTGCTATGATAGAAGTTAATTATTCTTGTTCGTCTATGAATGAAAGAAAAAGTAACCTAGTAAGTCACTTTCGTCTAGAATGAATATGCAGAGCAATAATAGTAATACAATGTGGAGAAATTCCACGCAGGAGGCAACAATTATGTTACAAGGTAATGTTAAATGGTTCAACGCAGAAAAAGGTTTCGGTTTTATTGAAGTAGAAGGTCAAGACGATGTATTCGTTCATTTCTCTGCTATTCAAGGCGAAGGTTTCAAAACACTAGAAGAAAACGAAACAGTTTCTTTCGAAATCGTTGAAGGAAACCGTGGACCGCAAGCAGCTAACGTTCAAAGATAAAACGTTAAATGAAAGACTCCCTTTTGAGAGGGAGTCTTTTTTTGTGCCTTGATTCGGGTTCAGAAGACACTAAATAGGGAAGCATCTTTCTGCCAATTCAGGGTAGTTCCTCTTCAGGTCTCGAATCAGGCTTTGCAACGTCCACCATAAGGAAAATGGCAGACAGGATATGCGTGGTAATTCTTACAAACGGGGTCCCCTGCATAAGAATTTCCTGTGCTCTTTTTTCGTTGATAGCAGGTTGATAATGTGTAAGATCAGCATAATTTGAAACTTCGGAACCATTGAGGCAATTGAAGGGGCATCTATGTGCCCTATGACAAAAAAGTTTGGGACAAGGTTGACGAGGATTCATTCAGGTGCTATGATAGAAGTTAATTATTCTTGTTCGTCTATGAATGAAAGAAAAAGTAACCTAGTAAGTCACTTTCGTCTAGAATGAATATGCAGAGCAATAATAGTAATACAATGTGGAGAAATTCCACGCAGGAGGCAACAATTATGTTACAAGGTAATGTTAAATGGTTCAACGCAGAAAAAGGTTTCGGTTTTATTGAAGTAGAAGGTCAAGACGATGTATTCGTTCATTTCTCTGCTATTCAAAGCGAAGGTTTCAAAACACTAGAAGAAAACGAAACAGTTTCTTTCGAAATCGTTGAAGGAAACCGTGGACCGCAAGCAGCTAACGTTCAAAGATAAAACGTTAAACGAAAGACTTCCTTTTTTACAAGGGAGTCTTTTTTTTATGCAAATGGATACTTTGGAGAATTGAGGCGGCACGGTCTGAAGATGTGCGACCTGGTTCTCTCAGGCTTATTTTCTTTGAAGTGATTAATGGTATATGTGATATCAAAAAACAAAAATCAGGTCTGCTTCGAAGCAGACCTGATTTTTTCCCGTTATTTTATTTACTGTGCCATTCATCTTTTAACGTTTGCAGCATAAACACATTCTGATCGTAAGTGCCTTGATAATTGTTTATGTCAAAGCTGTCTGCAATTTCACCGCGGAAGGAAAAATTCGCCTTGTATCCGTTGGATTTTAAGTAATCTACGACACTTCCTTTGTGCCATCCACCCATAGGGACTGCATATTCTATGCCGTCATGTTCTTTCCAAGCCATTCCACCTTCATGGCCTCCGTCTTCGTCATCTAGCTTATGACCCATGGCAGCTGCTATTTTTTTCGGCATATCCGTATTGTTTACCAATCCGGAAAACTGATCAGAAGATGGACCGAATGCATAAACAGGTACATCTACTCCAGTGTGATTGGAACTTGTCCAACCTACGAGCGCGCGGTCACTGACAATTTGGTTGATCGCCGCGTTAGGAGTTTCCGAAGAACGGATGGTTTCAACCTCTTCTTTGCTCAACTCCAAACCAGTATATTCGTTAACTACATCTTTAATATTAGATTTGTCGTCATTCAATTGCTCCGCCATATGATCGCCAGTAGCCGTAATTTCCTGAACAACATCTTGTTTCACATCATATTCACCGTTAGCACCAACACTCATACCGCCTGTGTCATGGTCACCTGCAATCACAACTAAAGTATTTTTATCTTGTTTAGCAAATTCCAAAGCTTCTGTTACAGCTTTTTCAAAAGCTTGAGTATCGTTCATAGCCCAGGCAGCATCGTGAGCATGGCCGGCCCAGTCAATTTGACTGCCTTCTACCATAAGAAAGAATCCATCTTCATCTTGAGAAAGAGCGTCGATAGCAGAAGAAGTCATATCAGAAAGACTTGGCTGATCGGTTTCATCTCTATCCAGTTCTGAGCTCATTGGACCTTCAGCGAACAGACCAAGAACTTTCTCGTCTTCCTTAAGATCCATCATTTCCTCTTTATTTTCCACATAAGAATAACCGTCTTCCTGAGCCTGTTCAACGAGGTTATTTTCTTTTTGTTTTCCACCCTCAGATTCAGGAAGGAAGTATTCTTTACCTCCGCCCATGATCACGTCTACATCATTTTCTAAGTACTGAGGAGCAATTTTCGCCTGGTCATCACGATCTTTTACAGACGAACCAAATGTAGCCGGAGTAGCATGTGTAATTGTTGAGGTAGCTACTAGGCCAGATGATTTACCTGCTTTTTCGGATACATCAAGAATACTTTCCACTTCTTCACCATCTGGAGTTACGCCAACCATGCCATTGTTCGTTTTAGACCCTGTAGCCATAGCCGTTCCAGCTGCGGCTGAATCGGTCACTTCAGAATCCTCCGAATAGGTTTTCATCATTCCTTTTAAGTAAGGATCGAAAGCAGAATCTTCCCCTTTAAACCATCGATAGTTCGTGGCATAGGAAGTTGAATAGCCATCGGGAATCATGTAAATAACGTTCTTTACTTCAGAAGTTTCGTGCTCTCCCGCATGAACCTCTTGACCTCCTCCAAAAGCAGCTCCAGCGAACAACATAGTCGAACTTGCCAATACAGCAGCAGATTTTTTGAGCATACTGTTTCTCCTCTCTCTAATGTAATGGTGTTTCATAGATAACTATAGTATCCAATTGTTAGTGTAACTTTAATTAGATGTAAAATTGTAGAAAATTAAGGAAAATGAGGAAAAAAGACTGAATATAGTCGATGGATAGGAAAGAGTAATGATACTTTTATACTAGTAGAAAGATAAAAAAATACCTGTTCCAAAGGAAGCCTGAAAATCAGGCTGTTTCTCCTTCAGGATCAGGTTTTGCAGCGTCCAGCATAAGGAAAATGGCTGATAGGATATGCATGGTAATCCCTACAAAAGGGATCCACCCTACACAAGAGGTTATAATCCCCAGGATACTTCCCGTGGAGGCGCCGTTATCTTTTTTCGTTAATACCAGGGTGATAATGTGTAAGATTAACATAAGTGCTAAAGGTGTCCAGAGCAGACTGATGATAATGGTTGCACCAAGAAAAGGTACCCCCAGAATGGCTTCAAAGCCGCCGGTTACCCATTTCAAAATCCGAGATGCTGACATTCGTTTCCCCCTTAAAGTGTACTCTAACGGTTAAGTATATCCAGACAACTAGTCCGATATGCTCCGATACATATCAACGGAAAAAAGGTGTCATTAAATTTAAAAACCCCGCACTTTTTTAAAAAGCGCGGGGTTATGATCTTATCGTACTTCTCCAGTCCAGGCTTTCATGCCGCCTTCCATGTTAAGGGCATTTAAGCCTCTATCATTCATGATGTCGGCAGCCATATCACTTCGTCTGCCAGAGCGGCATACCGTGATATATTCCTTGTTAGGGTCAAGCTCTCCAACTCGTTCTTCTATTTCATCCAATGGGATATGAAGAGCTTCAGGAATTTTACCTTCTGCAACTTCTTCATTGGTCCGTACATCAAGAACTTGAATGTGGTTTTCTTTTCGCTTGCTTTCAACTTGTTCAGGCTGAATGGTTTTAGCCATAGTGTGAACCTCCTTGCTCTTATCGAATATTATAGGTTTCTTAGCCGTACACTTCGATGCGTAAACCTTAGTGTTTAGCACTCAATAATAGATTTTATTGAATCTTATAAAAAGTATTCCCTGTATAAGTGCCACTAAACGAATCATGACTGAATACATATGATCAAAAATTGTTAGCGTTATTTTGAGCTTTATGTAGTATAATAGACTTAATTAGACAAAATATTCTGTTTATTGCAGCTGATCATCTTCACATTAAGGATTCAAAAAAACTTAATAAGAGGTGAATGTAATGGGAGAGAAGTTTTTTAAATACAGTGTGATCTTTCTTCTGTTTATGGGCAGTATCCTGTCTTTTTCTATTCCTGTAGAAGCGTCCGCTTCAGAGTTTGTTACCAAAGGAAATACCTATGGTAAACGTGTAGCTTTAACGTTTGATGACGGCTCCGATGGGACAAACATTGCTAATATCCTGCAAACGCTCTCCAAAGAAAATATCCACTCGACCTTCTTTTTAACAGGCTCCGGAACAAAAGCTCATCCAAATGCTATTAAAGATATTAAATCAGCCGGTCACGAATTAGCTAATCACTCCTATTCCCATGCTGATTTTACTGAGCTATCAAGCGCTGAAATAAAAAATGAATTAGACCGGACTGAAGCTGCGGTAAAAAGTACGACAGGATTATCAACCAAACCATTATTCAGGGCACCTTTTGGCTCCGTAAATTCCACTGTACTTAAAGCCGTAGGAAACGCGGGCTATACCCACACCATCCACTGGAATATTGATACACTGGATTGGAAAGGTCTATCAGAAACAGAGGTTTATAACCGGGTGGTGAATAACATCGTTCCAGGTTCCATTGTGCTGATGCACACCGGTGCGGGAGCCTCCGGGACTCCGGGTGCACTTCCGGATATCATCCGGTCATTAAAAGCCAAAGGCTATCAATTTGTTACCGTTTCGGAAATTTTAAATATGCCTTCTGCTTCAGGAACCATTCATACGGTAAAAGCAGGAGATACTCTTTATAGCCTCGCTGGAAAATATGAGGTAACGGTAAATCAAATTGTAAAAGCGAATAACCTGGTAAATGCTAATGTAATTCAGATTGGCCAACGCCTTTCCATTCCAGGGGATACGCCGAATCCTCCGCCTGCCCAGGGAGAGAGCTATACAGTGAAAGCCGGGGACACACTTTACAGCATTGCTAAAAGATATAACGTCTCCCTGAATGACCTTATTGAGGCAAATCAAATTTCAAACCCCACCTATATACGGATCGGGCAAAATCTGGTGATCCCTCAGGATATGAAAAATTACACCGTAAAAGCTGGGGATACCCTTTATAGTATAGCGCGGAGAAACGGAACAACGGTTCAGCGTTTAGCGGAGGTTAACAATATTTCAAATACGAGTTTAATCTATCCTGGTAGAACGTTAGTGCTTCCATAATATAGGGCGTGAGACAGGGAGCTTTTGTCCTTTTATGGTTTTTCAGTATCGTAAAAATTTTTAAAAAGGCGGAAAAGGACTCAGTTTGCGTAGGGCTTTCTAGTGGAACATTTACGTATGTACACAAGGAGGTATGACGATGAAACTGATTCGTTCACTAATTCATACAATTGTTGATATCCTTCTCTTTATCCCACGCGCTATTGGAAGGTTAATCAAGAAAATCGTATAATTAAGAACACTGGAATGCTAAAAGGACACTCTCCGAAGTAGGGAGGTGTTCTTTTTTTGTAGGCATAAAACAGCCATACTGGTAGAAATTAAGAGAGATCAAACATTATTGTTGACCTTTACTGAAACGACATGTATTCTCTAATAGTATATTAAACCGATTAAATTAGTTGGTATTAAAAAGGAGGAAGCAAATAGAATGAAAAAATTAACTTGGTTAACCATTACGTCATTATTTATTATTATACTTTCAGCCTGCGGATCAAGTGTAGATGAAGAGGAGTCTTCATCTGGCAGTGACCAAAGCAGTGACAAAAGTTTATATGAACAAATTCAAGAAGAAGGGGTCCTGACGGTAGGAACCGAAGGGACTTATGCCCCGTACACGTTCCATAACGAAAACGATGAACTCACAGGGTATGATGTAGAAGTAGCAAAGGAAATCGGCAAGCGTTTAGATCTTGAAATTGAATTCAAGGAAACCAAATGGGATTCTATGTTTGCCGGCTTGAACAGCAATCGTTTTGATATGATTGCGAATCAGGTAGGGATTAAACCGGATCGAGAAGAGAAGTACAGCTTTTCTGTACCTTACACTTATACATCAGCTGTTCTGGTAGCAAGAAAAGATAACAACGATATGCAAAGTTTTGAAGACTTGGAGGGCGCCGTGTCCGCTCAGTCATTAACAAGTAACTATGCCGATATCGCGAAAGAATACGGGGCTGAGATTCAAAGTGTGGAAGGGTTCAATCCTGCTATGGAATTATTAAATAATGACCGTGTCGATGCTACCGTGAATGACCGTCTTTCCGTGTTGGATTATTTGAAGGAAAAAGGCGATCAGTCGAAAGTGGAGATTGTTGCTAAAGAGGATAACGCATCAGAAACGGCTATGATGTTCCGTCAGGATAATCCTGAACTTGTGGAGGCCGTAAGCGGAGCACTGAAAGAAATGAAAGAGGACGGTACGCTAGAAGAAATTTCTAACGAATGGTTCAATGAAGATGTTTCTACTCAGTAGCTTTCTCAGTTCAGAGGACGTGACTATATTACAAGACTCCTTTCTTCCTTTGTTGAAAGGAGTTCTTTCTTATACGATTCCCCTTACGCTCATTTCTTTTGCAATTGGGCTGATATTGGCGATCACGACGGCTTTATTTAGAATTTCCGGTATCAAAGTACTGTCTGGAATAGCCAGAGTGTACGTATCCATTATTCGCGGGACTCCTCTGCTTGTCCAGTTGTTCATTGTCTTCTACGGGTTAGGTAATTTAGGAATCGAAGCTTTGAAATTTGAACCTTTTGTGGGAGCGATTATTGCGTTCTCCTTAAATACGGGGGCGTATGCTTCCGAGACGATACGGGCCTCTATTTTATCGATTGAAAAGGGACAGTGGGAGGCTTCGTCATCTATCGGAATGTCTTATCTTCAATCTTTAAGACGAGTGATCCTTCCTCAAGCTACGAGGGTGTCGGTTCCTCCTTTATCCAATTCATTTATTGGGTTGGTTAAAGAAACATCACTGGCTTCTACGATTCTGGTCAGTGAAATGTTCAGAAAAGCTCAGGAAATTGTAGCCACGACTTATACTCCTTTACTGGTGTACGTGGAAGCGGGTGCTATTTATTGGGTCATATGCTTTCTACTATCGGTTCTGCAAGGCAGAATTGAGAACCGCATGAACCGTTATGTGAAAACGTAAGGAGAATGCTCATGATTAACATGAACAATATATCAAAACAATTTGGCGACTTAGTCGTTTTAAAAGATATCAGTTTACAAGTAGAACAAGGAAAAGTGGTCGTCATCATTGGTCCTTCAGGTTCGGGTAAAACGACGCTTCTCCGGTGCTTGAACGTTCTTGAACGACCGGAAGACGGCTCCATCACAATTGATCAGCAGACTCTTAAATTTTCAGAAAAGGTTTCCAAAAAAGAAATTAGGGAGTTCAGGAAACAAACCGGCATGGTTTTTCAAACCTATAATTTGTTTCCTCACTTTACGGCCGTTCAAAATGTGATGGAAGGTCCCATAACCGTCCAAAAAGTCGCTAAGGCCAAAGCGCGTGAAAAAGCAGTGGATATTCTGACTAAAGTTGGTCTCCACGAGAAAATGGAAGTGTATCCTTATCAGCTTTCAGGAGGGCAGCAGCAGAGAGTGGGGATTGCCAGGGCCATGGCGATTGACCCTAAAGTCATGTTGTTTGATGAACCGACTTCAGCACTGGATCCGGAATTAGTCGGTGAAGTTCTCCAAGTCATGAAGAAACTAGCAGCGGAAGGTCGTACGATGGTGGTCGTTACTCACGAAATGAGCTTTGCTAAAGAAGTAGCTGATGAAGTGCTGTTTATGGATAATGGCATGATCGTTGAAAGAGGCGAACCATCTGTTCTATTTGAACAGCCTAAGGAAGAACGCACAAAGCAATTTTTAAATTTAATAAAGCAGTAATAAAAAAAGAACTTCCGGTACCGGAAGTTCTTTTTTTAGGGGGATTAAGCGAGTTTAAGACGCATTTTTCCAGACAAAGCGAACTACTAGTTTAATAGTTTTTTAGATTATGGTTCTTTGGTTAATTTTTTTAGGGGTTTCGTCGCAGGTCCTTCAATAACTTCTCCGTTCGGCGTAAATCGGGAACCGTGGCAAGGGCAGTCCCAGGAGGTAGCCGGTGGTACCTTCCACAATCTTTCCTGCTTCAAGGATCACCACGCTGTACCCTTTTTTCATCAGAAGATAAGCGGTAATAATTCCGGTGATCCCGGATCCGATGACCGTTACATCTGCTTCCGTATTCTCGGTTAGGGCGGGAAAGGATTCAATTGACTGGTCTCTCCATAAGGGAAAAGATCTTTCAGGGAGCTGATGAACCATATTTTTTTCTCCTTCTTAGGTAGTTTGATAGGAAACTAAAATCTCTTCTTGTGTAAGAATAGACTCGATGGCGAGACGTGCTTCTTCCAGTACCGATTGCCGCCATTCCTCCTGATTGGGGTAGAACATATTTTTGAATTCCTCAAGAATCCATTGCCGATCCTGCTCCTTTTCTGCTCCTTCCCAGTAAAGCTGGTTTTCCAGGATGATCGTTGTAAATTCCCGCAGCTCTGCTTTTCGGCTTGTACCGAATGTGCCAAACTCAAATAAAGCCGAAAATAGATACGTATCTGGATTTTCTTCATTTTTTACTTTATGAAAATAGTTGGTAGAGTCTCCTTTTACCTTTTTAGGAGTGAACTTTTGGATATTTTCCATTCCATACTCTTCTTTCATATGCTCTTCTTCCCGTTCATCATGTTCGGAGACGACCATTGTAACCTCGTTGGTTGGTCCAAGAGCTGTATGCCAATCCATATGGATCACACGAGGATAGGTAGAAAGGAGTTTTCTCTGCCAAGCTTTTAAAAAGCTGGCTGATTCCTCTTCGCTCGACCCTCCGTAATAGACACCGTGTGGGAATTCAAATTGTCCCATGCCTTTTGCTTTCTTAATTCCACTGTATCCTTCTCTCATCATTCCTTTACTCAATTGTTCGTATAGCTCTGTTTTTTCTTTGGCCACATCCTTAACGGGACCGTTGGGCTGAAAAATATGACGCTCTTCCGAGTAATTCTCATTTACATTCTCAGGAACTGAACCTGGTTCGAATAAATAATTACGGTTCAAATCCACGTTATTTTCAGTTACACGTCTGAAATTCCGCATTCCCCAGGGGTTGATGGCGTGGACGAGGCAGATGCCAGTAGTTTGTGGATCGATTTGATCAAGGTATTCCTCGACAAACAGGTGAGTTACTGCTGCTCCGGCATAACCTTCAATCCCGTGCTCCCCAGTGGTGAAAAAAACGACTTGATCGTTCGACGTAAGCGCTTCGGAATAAATAACATCAATGGTATTGTCCGGATCCTCTCCGATGGTTTCGGTGGATAAAACAGCCTGAGGCCACTTTTTTTTGATGGTGGATACATGTTCTTGGAATGTTTCTCTGGATTGTTCATAATCTCTCTTAAAATATTTTTCTATTGCTGTCATAGGTACACTACCTTTCGAATGCTTTTTGTAATAAATTCCACAAATGTGAAATGCTAAACAGTTATTTTTTATATTAAGATAATATAATTGATAGTGTGGAGTGACTTGAATGCTTTTGAAGTGTTAGAAATATGGGGCGAAGGATTTTTTTATTTAAGGTATAAGTGAATGTTAAAAGGTGGCAGATTGAATTGTTTTCTTTAAAAAATAAATTCAGTTTCATTTCTGAAGAATAAATCCAATCTAGGGAGAGGTTTATACGGTAAAGGGTAATAAAGTAAGTGGGAGATGAATCTTCTATCCAAAACCAAACTATAGGCATGGTACTCAACCGAGGGCTGTTGTTTTTTAGTTTCAGGACTTTTTCTATAAGAAAAGACCGGATCAAGGTTTCCCTTTGATCCGGTCTATCTTACGTTTGGTGATTACGAAGTTTTTACCCAGTGGGCAGCTTCATTACTTGAAGGAGAAGGGGGGAACTGTTCACCTTTTTCCACTTTCACTTCAGTATTGTCCTGATTTGAACCTCCACTGACTAAGCTTTGTACCTTGTAAGTGCCTGATTCTGGCGCTTTTTCGCCTGTCTTATAAGTGTTTTGTGCCATGTTGCTCCACCTCCTGAATAAATTAGAAAAGGAAAAAATAGGTTGTCCTTTTCTTATATAACGTATTTACCATAGAAGTGATGGGTTAAAACGTAATTATTTGATAAAAATGGAAAATAGGAGATTCGGCAGAGCTGGTTCATTGGAAAAGTGGGAAGATTTAAGGGAGTATAGTTCGAACAGCATATAGCGAATAATAAAACTTGATGAAATCTCTTAAAATTGACATTTAATTGTATTCATATTATATTTATCTTGAAATTGAGATAAATTATCTTTAAGTCAACGGAGGGTATGAAATGAACGAATTGAAGGGCTTGCACCATGTGACCGCTATTACCAGCAGTGCGGAAAAGAATTATGAATTTTTCACATACGTACTGGGAATGCGGCTGGTGAAGAAAACGGTCAATCAGGATGATATTCAGACATACCACTTGTTTTTTGCGGATGATAAAGGGAGTCCGGGTACAGATATGACATTTTTTGATTTTCCAGGCATCCCTAAAGGTGAACACGGAACGAATGAAATATCTAAAACTTCCTTCCGGGTTCCCAGTGATGAAGCGCTCGAGTACTGGGTGAAGCGGTTCGACCGATTAGATGTTCAACACGAGGGAATCAAAGAGACATTCGGAAAGAGAGTGCTGCCGTTTACAGACTTTGATGAACAAGCATACGAACTCGTCTCCGATGAAAATAACACTGGGGTACCTGCGGGGACTCCTTGGCAGAATGGTCCGATTCCACTGGAGTATGGCATAACGGGTCTTGGACCGCTGCACGTAAGGATTGCAGACTTTGATTATTTTAAAAAAGTGCTGGAAAAAGTTCTCCTGTTCAGAGAGATTGCCAATGAAGGTCCTTTTTATCTATTTGAAGCAGGGGAAGGTGGAAATGGAGCTCAGGTGGTGGTAGAGCATAATGATCAAATGCCTTCCTCTCGCCAGGGGTACGGTACGGTTCACCATGCGGCTTTCCGTGTAGAGGATCGAGATGCACTGAATGAATGGATTGATCGTATGCCGCGGTACGGGTTCAGGACGTCTGGTTACGTAAACCGCCATTATTTCGAATCCTTATATGCCGGTGTAGCACCACAAATCTTATTTGAGTTTGCGACCGATGGCCCAGGGTTTATGGGAGATGAACCTTATGAAACACTGGGTGAAATGCTGTCGCTGCCTCCAATGCTTGAGCCTAAACGAGAAGAGATTGAACAAGCGGTACGTCCAATTGATACGGTAAGAAGTACAAAGGATATTAAGAAAGAATATAACTAAAACGGTAAGCCCTCTCCAAGTTGATGAAACTCGGAGAGGGCTTTTTTCTTGAGAATTCATACAAATACTTCCACCTCAGGTCATCCATATTTTAGCACCTCAGGTCATACAAATATTGTAAATGGTGTGTCTGTTTAGGTGTGTTCATCATATTTTCACAGAAGTGAGGTATGATGGAATTCAATTCAGTAAAAGTAGAGGTATGTAAGATGACTATTCAACCCGTAACTATTATTCGAGTTGCTTCATTAGTAATGGCTGCCCTGGTCATGTGGCTGGCTGTATCGAAGGAAACCAGTCACAAGAAAAGGGCACTGGATCAGTTCAGCTCTCTACTGCTAACGTGGGCTTTATGGTTTATTGGTGTGAAACTTCTGACGACCTGGCCCCTTGTGCTGGAGTATCCACTTTCCGCGTTAGCGTACCCAAGCGGGACCCTGGAATTTTACTTAGCTTCATTGCTTACGATCAGCACAGAGTTTCGCAGGAAAGAGAAGCATCAGACGTTCATGTACGAGTATATTCTTCTGCTCGCTTGCAGTTTTTTCTTTTTTACATTACTTTCCCAACTGCTGCTCGAGCGAGGAGTACTGGTCGAACTGGTCCTATTTTTTGTATATCTGGCAGCCGTGCTGTTATTCAGGCAAGTTCTTATCATAAGCGCTCTTTTTTCTATTAGTGCGGCAGCTTTTGCGTGGGTAGGCGGACCACCGGCCTTAATGGGCTATCGTATGGATCTATGGTTTTATGTAGTGATCAGCCTCGCGATGTTTTTATTATGGAATTTAGAGAAGAGGAGAGAGGTATCATGTCGGTCGATGTAACGATATGGCTTGCTTTTGGAGCCGGAGTCATTTCATTTTTATCTCCATGTACACTTCCTTTGTTTCCGGCGTATTTGTCCTACATAACCGGAATGAGTGTGAAAGAGATTAAAGAGGATCAGAGTGCCAAGGTAAAAAGGAAGCTGCTTCTTCACTCGGTGTTCTTTCTATTAGGTGTATCTACCGTATTTTTGACGCTGGGGATTGGAGCATCCTACTTAGGAAACGTGATCCAGGGATTTTTATCAGGCGAATCAGGCCTTTTACTGCAGCGAATAGCAGGTGTGTTTATTATTCTGATGGGCTTTTTTGTAGCCGGATGGCTTAAAATTAATTGGTTTATGAGTGAAAAACGAATGAGCTTTAAACCGCGCCGTTCGTTTAGTTATGCCGGCACCTGGTTTGCGGGAATGGGATTTGCGGCAGGGTGGACACCGTGTATCGGTCCGATTTTTGCCTCCATTCTAATGCTTGCCGCAAGCCAGCCCACGCAGGGAGTACTGTACACAGTGGTGTACGTCCTTGGGTTTATTCTGCCGTTTCTTGCCTTCTCCTTTTTCCTAGGATCTACACGAATCATTCTGAAATATAGCGGTCAGATTATGAAAGCTGGAGGGGCTATGATGATTGTAGCAGGAGCGCTTTTATATACTGGGTATATGACGAGGATTTCGACCTTTATGTTGAACCTCGTGCAAGACACCTGGCTTTCCAATTTAGGATTTATTTTTTAATATGAAAGGAGACAGGTTATGAAACGCTGGATCATTATATTGGCTGTGACGGCTTTGTTTGGATGGGCGATCTATGATTTTGCTTATCAGGGTAAAGCGAGTACTGACCCTGAAGAAGAGGGGACGACGGTTACCACGGGAGAAACAGATGAACGTTCGAATGGGCCGGAGAACGGGAAGACGGGACTTGAAAAAGGTCAGCAGGCTCCTGACTTTACACTTCACACGCTTGAGGGAGAAGAGGTGTCTTTATCCGATTATCGGGGTAAAAAAGTGATGATTAACTTTTGGGCTACCTGGTGTCCTCCTTGCCGGGCGGAAATGCCTGATATGGAGAAATTTTATCAGAACGAAGATATTGTCATCTTAGCTGTAAATCTGACGGAAACTGAATCCGGTTTAAAAGAGGTGCAGGAGTTCAGAGATGAATTTAATTTGTCTTTTCCTATCTTATTAGATAAAAAAGTGGAAGTAGCCAATAAGTACCAGATTAATCCTGTTCCTACTTCAGTGTTCGTGGACGAAGATGGAAAAATTGATTCCGTGATGCTTGGAGCGATGAACTATGAC
The DNA here is from genome assembly GCF_000284515.1 of Halobacillus halophilus DSM 2266. GTDB lineage: Bacteria > Bacillota > Bacilli > Bacillales > Halobacillaceae > Halobacillus > Halobacillus halophilus. The sequence continues at coordinate 581,168 of NC_017668.1, forward strand.
ATGATGCTTCAGCGTGTGGAGGAATTATAGGAGAGAGTACGTTATATGAAACCCGAAATTTTAATTGTAGAAGATGATCCGAAGATTTCAAATCTCGTTGCTTTGTATGTGAAAAACAGTGGTTATGAGGCACTTCAGGCTTATGATGGCGAAGAGGCAATGCGTCTGTATTCCGAGCAGAAACCATGCTTGATTATTCTTGATCTGATGCTGCCGAAAATTAGTGGGGAGGAATTCTGTGAATGGGTGAAGGAAGGACGGGAAGATGATCCCGGGGTTATTATGCTCTCGGCGAAAGCCAAAACGGATGATAAGATCAGCGGCTTGAAGCTGGGAGCAGATGACTACGTGACGAAACCGTTCAGCCCTGAAGAATTAATGGCTCACGTGGAAGCGGTACTTCGTCGAACAGGACGTGTCTGTCAAAAGATTGTTTTGAATGGCCTTGTTATCAAACCTCGAAAAGGAGAGGTGTGGCTGTACGATCAACTGCTCGAATTAACCCATTATGAGTTCAACTTGCTTTATTTTCTAATGGAAAATGCCGAACATGTATTTACACGAGAACAACTGGTTCAGCAAATCCATCCTTATGGAGAATCAGAAATCATGGGGCGTACGATTGATGCACATATAAAGAAACTGCGTAGAAAAATCGAGCGTGACCCAGCCAAGCCTGAGCGGATTCTTACCGTGAGAGGAATGGGGTATAAATTTGTTCAAAATTAGAAGAAGCTTAACTCAGAAGCTGTGGGTGAAACTCACTATGGCCAATATAGCCATGCTTGCTGCGGTTGTTATCCTTACAGGCTTCACCCTCTATCGAACCGCTTGTTTCCTGGCTTCGAACGTAGCGGGCGTCGAGGGGCAGACCCAGACGTCCTTTAATTCCACCTTGTCGTCTTATGTGTGGATCATTACGCTGCTTCTTATTATAGTAGGTGCCTTCTTCTATTCTGTCATAACGAAGCGAATGCTTGAGCCTGTAAATGAACTCTCGCGCGCCATTCAAACGATGAAAAAAGGGGAGTATCCTACACAGTTGATACCCCGGTCCCAGGACGAAATCGGAGAATTGGTGCATCACGTGAATCATTTAAATTTCCTGCTTGAACAGCAGGAGAGCAGTAGAAACCAAATGCTTCATGATCTCTCCCATGAACTCAGAACCCCTCTTTCGAATTTACAAGGTTATTTGGAAGCACTTAATAAAGGCGTAATTCAGGGTGATCAGGATATTTATAAGTCTTTGGCTGAAGAAACTGAACGGGTTACTCAGCTGGTTCAAGGACTGGATGAAGTGAAGAAATGGGGCAGGAACGATGAAGAACGTCCCATGACCAAACAGTATACAGTCATGGACAAGTTTATCCTGCAAATTGTCCAGCTATTCGAAATCGAATATGAGCGAAGGGGAATTGATTTAATCGTTCATGCTTCTCCTGAAGTGATCATGATGAATCAGCAGGGTATCCAGCAAGTGGTAACCAACCTATTAAATAACGCTTTGCATTATTATCAAGGCCACTCCCCTGTAGAAGTAAAAGGAGAATCAGGGGGTTCGTTTTATACGTTAACCGTTTCAGGTCCCGGGCAACCTATTCCTACTAGCGATCAGAATAAAATTTTTGAACGATTTTATCAGGTGGACCCTTCCCGTACACGTAACGACGGCGGATCTGGTCTTGGATTAGCGATCAGCAAGGAAATTGTGGAGAAGCACGGTGGGGAGATATGGCTCGAGACAGACGGCACACGTCATTCGTTTCATGTACAACTGCCTTTAAACACATAATAGGAGAATAAGAGCGATAAGGAAAGCCCCTGGGTCTCAGGGGCTTTCGTAATGGACGGGCCTTATTTGCTGATTTCACCACATGCAATTCTTGCAACTGCATCTCCGGAAGGTTGCGATTCTTGATCATCAGCTCCTGCATGAATAACGAGAGCTGTTCCGCCTTCCTTCAGGAGGGAGCTCTCCTGGCCTTCTTCCAAAGTAACCCTTTCCGCCGTCAGTTCCTTCTGAATAGAACCTTCTTCGGATACTTCAAGATTAGGAAGGTCTCCTGCATGGGGTCCGTCCTCCGATTCTGTACCATGACTCACGTTGGTCGGGTTAAAATGACCGCCTGCTGATTTAAAATCTGGTTCTTCGCACATGCCTTTTTCATGGATGTGGAATCCGTGGGTGCCCGGCGGAATATCTGATGCGCTGAAATCAATTTTTACAGCGCCATCAGCTTGTGTGAGTTCAGCTTTGCCCATCTCTCTGCCTTCCGTATTCATCATCTGTACAGAGATGGTTTTACTAGAGTCATTCTCTGACTGGGAGTCGCTGTTACTTTCAGATTCACTGTTTTCACTAGATTCGTTCTCCTCCTCGCTTTCTCCATTGCCGTCTGCATTCGTTTCGACGGATTCCTTTCCATCGTTTCCAGAATCTCTGGCACTGTCTTCATTTTCTGTGCATGCAGATAGAGCAAATACGGCTAAACCAATAATGAGTAAGGGAAGTAAACGCCTCATATAATCTCTCCTTTAGGTATCGATTGATGGATCGGTTATTTTTGAAAACTGGGATGAAGCTGAACTGGAAAAAGCGTATTTCTTTTATTCAAACCATCTAGAAAAGCAGCAAGTGGTGGACTTGCTGCTTTTCATATTATGGTTTAAGCACGACCTTGATGTTGTTGTCTGATTTTTTATCAAAAATATCATAAGCTTCAGGTGCATCTTTTAGATCCATTTTGTGCGTAATGATGTCAGTAGGATCAAATTCGTTGTTTTCAATCATGTTATAAAGTTCCGGCATCAGGTGAATGACGGGAGCCTGTCCCATTTTCAAGGAAACGTTACGGCCGAACAAGTCTCCGATTGGGAAGTTATCCGCATTGATGCCATATACACCTGTTAATTGAATGGTTCCAAATTTCCGGACGGACTCGGAAGCTGTGATAATGGGGCTGATATTCTGGTCATTGCTGGGACCGTGATCGCTGGAAGCAACGGTACCGTCCATTCCTACACAGTCAATGACCACATCGGCTCCCCCTTGGGTTGATTGATGGAGGAAACCACCGATTTCATCATGTTCTTCAAAGTTATACGTTTCAACATTGTTGGTACGCTTCGCATGTTCAAGCCGGTGAGGAACATGATCGATGGAAATCACTCGCTTGGCTCCTTTTATCCAGGCGAATTTCTGAGCCATCAGACCGATGGGTCCAGCACCAAGAATAACTACGGTGTCATCTTGCTTCACACCGCTGTGTTCCACGCTCCAATAGGCGGTCGGTACGACATCGGACAAGAAGAGCACATTCTCATCTTCCAGTTCACTTGATTCTGGAACGACAAAGGAAGTGAAATCAGCGTAGGGAACGCGGAGATACTCGGCTTGGCCGCCGGGATAGTTCCCGAATTGCTCGGAGTAACCAAATAGAGACCCATTATCGCTGTGCGGGTTAGAATTATCACACTGGCTTTCCATCTGATTATTACAATAGAAGCAGTCGCCGCAGCCTACGTTAAATGGGATCACTACACGGTCCCCCTTTTTAACATTTTTCACTTCAGGCCCTACTTCTTCTACGATACCCATGGGTTCGTGTCCGATAATATAGTCTTCGGACAGGGAAATTCCGTTTTTATAAAGGTGTAAATCTGAACCGCATATACCTGTTACGGTTATACGGACGATCATATCATCGCCTCTTTGAATTTTAGGAGCTTCAACGTTTTTTACTTCAACATGGTCTTTTCCTTGATAGGTCAGTGCTTGCATGGAACGTCACGCCTTTCATTGGAATAGATTACTTCTTATATACGTTCACTATGCCAATGGGTTTGAAACTATAAAAAGGATAATATGGTATATTTTGCCTAATATTTACTTCTTCTATTATCAGATTGTAGTTAGGTGAATAAGGTGTAAATGACTCATGAAAAACGCTTGTTTTTACGTTTCATTCCTTAAAACTTCTTGAAATAAGGGCAGGCAGACAAGCTTCGCGTTATAGTATACATACAGGTTGTAGAGAAAAGGGGAGGTAACGATCGTGTCAAAAGAAATTCTAAAACAAAATAAGGTAAGCTGGGATATTGTTGCGCCACATTTTAACGGCGTGGATGCTTTGCCAAACTATGGACCATTCGCTCAAACCGAAGAAGAATTACAGCTTTTCGAAGATATTCAAGGTAAAAAAGTGCTTGAAATTGGTTATGGTAGCGGTCATTCCTTGCGTTATATGGATTCTAAAGGGGCGAGTGAACTGTGGGGCGTCGATTTATCCAATACGCAACAGGAAGCGGCCACTCAACTACTACAAGGGTTAAAGCCTCATTTATTCTGCGGAGCGATGGAAACAGATGTCGGACTGCCTAGGGAGTATTTTGATTATGTGTACTCGGTTTATGCGATCGGGTGGACGACAGATTTACAGGCAACCTTTGATCTCATTTATTCCTATTTAAAAAAAGGCGGGACCTTTATATTCAGCTGGGACCATCCTTTATATGCCCATGTGACTAGTGAAGATGGAACATTGCGCTTGAAGGGGAGCTACCAGGAGGAAGGGGCTAAAGTCATGAAAAATTTTAAAGGGGAAGAGGTGGATATGATGATCCATAAGCGGAAGATATCTACTTATATGAATCAGTTAATTCACTCGGGATTTCGAATAGAGGAAGTTATAGAAAGTGAGCCTGGACAGAGCTACGATGGAATAGAAGCAGAAGTGTCCGATCGCTATTATTCATTGTACAAAGCCCGGAAGTTTCCGGCGACTATGATTATAAAAGCAGGTAAACGCTAGGCTGAAAGCTGCAGATAACCTAGAAGGAGTTGAATTTATGTCCATTCAAGGATTAAATCACTTTCTATTTTCCGTATCCGATTTACATAAATCGATTCAGTTTTACCGTGAGGTGTTTGAGGCAGAGTTATTGGTGAAAGGCGAGAACACGGCATATTTTGATTTGAATGGGATGTGGCTGGCACTTAACGTGGAGAAGAATATTCCCCGCCATGAAATCAGTCAGTCTTATACTCATATCGCCTTTTCTATTGAACCTTCTGAATATGAAGCGATTTATAACAAACTTGAGGCGTTGAATGTAAATATCCTTTCTGGACGGCCGCGCAGTGAACATGATAAACAGTCAATTTATTTCACTGACCCGGATGGTCACAAGTTTGAGTTTCATACAGGTACTTTGGAAGACAGGCTAAACTATTATAAACAAGAAAAACCACATATGGAATTCTATGACCGGTCATAAATCTCATCCTAATATTTCCACCTCAGGTCATCTATATAAAGTAATTTTGTGTAGGTTTTAATTTAATTACTGCTCTGTTATAGTTTATTGTTCATTTTTCATAAGGCTTATTACGCAATAGGGCCGAATTGTGGAAGACTCAGCTTCGAGATAAATTGGGCCCGTTACGCTGTGAGGAGGGGGCTGGTGGGGAAATAACTCGCTTTCCTATGGCCCTACACGACGTGGGGTCGATCGACGATGCCACAGGAAGTGGCGATTTTAGTCGATCCACCTTTTTACCAGGATCTTCCTCGCTCGTTTCACTCCCTGCGGGATCTCACCTGATTCCTTCTCCCGTTCTTACACTTCATAAGGAGGGAGTAATACATCAATGCCTAAACGTCATAGAGTGCTATCCAGCTCCAGCACCTAGCGTCTAGTGAGACTTCCCTCACTTCTGTACGATAAGGCAACATCGAATCGCTCCGCTCTTCGTGTTTTCTTTATCTCCGCCAGTTCAGTCCAGTCCATACGCCGCTGACCAAGGTGCTTCCGCTTTCATCCAGGGAGTCTCGCCATTTCCCCACCAACCCAGCTTTATTAGGAAGAACGGCCCCTTCGGAAAAAGAGAATTCTGTTCTCCTTAACCTGGCTGGAATGCTTATATAACAGGCTCTATCCCATAGTTTCAGCCTGATAAAAGGATAAAGCGGTTTCGATCTTCTGATTTGGCAAAGTCCGGAGGGGGATGATGTAGACTCCTGTGGGATGAAAATGACAGGGGAGACCCCGTAAGGCGAAGCCTGAGGAGGCTCCGCGCATTCCCACGGAAAGCGAAATCATCCCCCAAAGGACTGTCCTCTCAGCCTAAATATCTCGAAACTGAGTCTTACAGAAATGGGAGCTTTACCTTAATAACAACACGGAAGGTTAACAGAGCCTTAATTAAAGAGAGATAAAATAAAAAACCCGTCCGATGGCGGGTTTTTGGGTTTAGAAAATACCAAACGACATAAGGGATAAGGTTACAGTAATGATGAAGATCAGCCAGCCTACTATATTGATCCAGATTGGATTGACGTATTGGTGCAGTGTTTTTCGATTATTCATGGCGAACATTAAGAATAAAACAATAATCGGCAGAATCAATCCATTCGCATATTGAGAAAAAACAATCAGTTGAATAGGATCATACCCAAGGCTTGAAAAGATTACACCTACGAGCAGCACGACCATCCAAACCACACGGAATTTCGCTGAACGAAGATTCTTTTCCCATCCCAGCGCTCCGGCTGTGGCATAGGCAGCAGCCAGAGGAGCTGTCATGGAGGAAGAAATTCCAGCAGCAAAAATCCCTATGGCAAAGACGTATTTAGCCCATGAACCAAGCAGCGGCTGTAACTGTTCTGCCATGGAGGAAGGATCCTGAATGGACGTTCCTAAAGGAAAAGCAGCAGCTGCTGTAATGATAATGGAAACGGATATAATTCCGCATATTGCCATAGTCAAAAGAACATCGAAGCGGCTGTCGCTTAGTTGTTCTTCCCCTTTAAATCGTTCCTGGACGGTAGAGGATTGCAAGAACAGAGTGTAGGGGACAATGGTGGTCCCTATTAAAGAAATGACATACAATGTATTTCCGGATGAAACCTTAGGAACGAATCCTTTTGTGAATATGGCAGAGAGGTCAGGCTGAACTACGATAGCCGTGATCACAAAGCTTAGTGTCATTATTAAAATAAGTCCTACAAAGACTCGTTCAATCACCTTATATTGGCCAATCCATAAGAGAATTCCGGCAAGGACTCCAATTATAACAGCAACCAATTTAGTAGGAAGTCCGGTGATGGCTACCATCCCGAGGGCTCCGCCCACGATATTACCAGCTTCATAGGCTGCACTTCCAATCACGATGGCAGAAATAATTAATAAAATCGCGATCCATTTTAATACAGGATTGGAAAACTGTTCTCTTAAAATTGTACTTAAATCCTTACGAGTAATTACTCCAAGTCTGGTTACCATCTCTTGGAGAAACATGGTGGCTATAACGGAAAAAACGAGCGCCCAGATAAGAGCGTAACCAAATTCTGCTCCAACATTACTGGCTGTGGTGACCGTTCCTGGTCCAATGATGGCTGCAGCCACAATAGCGCCTGGTCCGACATTTTTCAGCCGTCTTTTAAAGGTGCTGTCTTTAGGCATAACGTTCCCTCTCTTTCTATTTGTTTAAATAGGAAGTGGTGAAGCTTGAAAGACTGCTTCGGCTAGGTCCGATAATATGTACAAGGAATTCATTACATTACCGGCGAAATGTTTTAATTTTTTAACAATTCCCTTTATGATCCTCCGTTAATCGTTTTATTTATAATGCCAATCAGTTGTTATAGGTACCCTGAAGACTTGGATAAAGCTTGAGGTAACGCCCGTATTGGGATCTATAAGTCTCCTGGTTTTCTTGTGCAGGTGTGAAAACTTCGGCTCCCTGGGGATCGATATATTTTTCAGTAAATTCCGCGTAATCTTCGACCCAGCCCATCCCGATAAAAGCAGTCGAGGCAGCTCCAAGTACAGTGGAGTATTCGCTTTCATTTGGAACTCTGATCGGTCTATTTAAAATAGTAGCGAGTGTTTGAGTCCAGACACGGCTTCTGGTTCCACCTCCTATGATCGTTATCATTCCCTCTTGTTTTTCAGAGAGGGATTCAATAACCTGACAGCAGGAAAAGCATAATCCTTCTACTACCGCACGTGCGAAATCGGATTTCTGGACAGCTGGGTTCAGCCCAACGAAGGCACCTGAAGCTTCTGGATCCATAACCGGAAACCGTTCTCCGTGCAGATAAGGTAAAAAGAGAACGCCATTTGCACCCGCTTGCGAGGCAGCGGCCAATTTTTCAAAATATTCGTAAGGTGATTCACTCTGGTCCCCCCAAGTATGGACGGCCCACTGATAAACGTTTCCGGCGTTCAACAGCGGGGCGATGGAAATGTTGGTTCCTTCCGGCAGGTGCGAAAGGGTAAATACGCCGTCTATTTTATTTGCACTCTTTTTTGTAGGAGCAGCTGCCCAGCCCGTAGTTCCCAAGTATAAATACAAATCACCTTCGTGAAGAGCGCCTGCCCCGAGTGTGGCGGCACCTGCATCCCCGCTGCCGCACAAGACAGGAGTGTCCACAGAAAATCCTGTCCATTGAGAGACTTTATCCGTTATCTTTCCTGCTTCTTGTTCAGGTTCAAGGAGACGCGGAATCTTACTGGCATCTATTGAAAAATCGGAAAGAAGTTCTTCGCTCCACCTCCGCTCATGTAGATCCATTAGACCTGAAGTTGCTGCGGTTACAGGGTCGGTCACTGCTTTATTTGTCAACTTATAGATGAGATAATCCTTCGCGCTGAATACGAAGGCTTTCGCATATTGGTATTGAGCTGGCTGATGCTTATTCATCCATAATAATTTCGCAAGAGGAGTAGAAGAGCGGATCGAATTCCCTGTTATATTTGAAAGGAAAGGCTTCTTTGATTGGATATATTGTGCTTCTTTATCTGCTCTTGTATCTGAATAAAGAATGGCTGTAGAAGTAGTTCCAGAAGCATCTAGCGGAATAACATCTTCCATTTGGCCGCTAAACGTAATTGCCCTGATGGCCTCTACTCGTTCGGGAGTGGTGTCCTGCCAAATTGATAGGATAGTTTGAAGCGCCTGCCACCATTGTTCCGGCTGTTGTTCAACTTCCCCGTTCGGACCATATTTCGTTTCAATTTCTATCGACTGTTCACTCGCCCGGTGCCCCTGTCTATCTAAAAGAATTCCTTTTAGAGCAGATGTTCCCAGGTCGAATGCTGCTATGTATGTCATTCTGATCCCTCCAGCTTGAATAGTGAATCCTTATTTCTTCAAATTGTACACGATTCAATCCATATAATGAACGTAAGATTAAGAGATGATAGAAATGATAGGCTCGTTTATTCCAGCAATTTATTATGAGAAAGACCAGCTTTAAAAGGGGTGAAAAAAGATCTGTATTTATTTGTAAAAAGATAGGCATAGAGGTATATTTATGTTATCTTTAATTCAAGCCATCTTAATTAAAGAGAAATTATAAAAAAGAGACGATGGTTTGTATAGGTATAGGATTAGGTGGTGAAGCTCTGGTCCATTGGCCAGGGCATTCAGTGGCAGTAATAGTCACATTGAGTAAAAAAGTGGGAATCCTCATCATGGATTTCCACTTTTTTATTTTTTACTAATTTTAGTCAACCTGAGGCTTATTGCAGATACGCTCCCATTACTTGAAGACTTGATTTCGAGATAAATGGGTCCGTTGTCAAAAAAGGGAAGGCGGCTACGGAAACAACTCGTCTTGTTCCATCACCCAGACACTCGAGACATAAGCCGCTCATCAACGGATTGAAAAACCGCCATCCTTTTGATGGTCGGCTTATGCTGGTCGTGTCTTTCGGGGTGATTCTACATTTGAACACTTTCCTGCGGCCCTACACGACGTAGGGTCGATCGACGTTGCCACAGGACGTGGTGACTTTAGTCGATCCTCCTTTTAAATGAGCCTCCGCGGTCGTTTCACTCCCTGTGGGGTCTCGCCTAGCTCCTTCTCCCGCGGGAGTCTCATCGTTTCCTCCGCCACCCCAACGACCTCTAGTGAACGGACCCTTACAATAGGAGACAGGAACCATACTGTATCTGCCTCAAATGCTTCTAGTAAGGGTTGCTACACGCAAACAAACAACCAAAACCAGGGTGGATTATAGATGCTCCTTGGTCATTGGAAGGCGATTATGCAGAGATTTCGGACTCTCCATGATTGCAAAGGGCGGAAGGGAACGGCGAAGACTCCTGTGGGATGAACATGATCGGTGAGATCCCGGAAGGCGTAGCCTGAGGAAGCTCACCACAGAAGAGGAGGTTCGACTAAGAACGCCACGTCGTGTGGCAACATCGAACGACCCTGCGTCGTGCAGGGCCGGAAAGCGAACTCGTTCCCTGGAGCCCCTTCTCCATCCAATATCTCGAAACTGAGCCTTCCACAATACGGCCCTTTAGTTTAATAGATCCTGATTTTTACAAATTCTTAATGTTACTGAAATCCTAATAAGCCGGGAATTTTAATAGATAGGAACATCTACATATTTTGTCCCGAGTCTCCGGATGTAGTATAGTTAGAATGAGCGTGAGAATTCTGACAATAGTGTAATAGGAAGAAAGGGGTACACCTAATGAATCAGCAAACATTTTTATATCAGCCAAAGATTTCTGATGTGATGAAAAATATTAATAAGGTGATGATTGGGAAAGAAGAAGCGGCTTTACTAAGCATTGTGGCTTTGCTCGCGAAAGGGCACGTACTGCTTGAAGATGTCCCGGGCGTAGGAAAGACGATGCTTGTAAAAACCCTTGCCAAATCCTTGGATTGTGAGTTTAAACGAATTCAGTTCACCCCAGATTTGCTGCCATCTGACGTTACAGGTGTTTCTATATATAATCCAAAAGAAATGGAATTCGAATTTAAGCCTGGTCCTATTCTAGGAAATATTGTGTTGGCAGATGAGATTAACCGTACTTCTCCGAAAACTCAATCCGCTTTACTGGAAGGTATGGAAGAAACGAGTATTACGGTAGATGGAAACGCTGTGCCTCTTAAAGATCCTTTCTTTGTCATGGCTACCCAGAACCCCATTGAATATGAAGGAACGTACCCGCTGCCTGAAGCTCAGTTGGATCGTTTTTTGTTAAAGATGAAAATGGGATACCCTACTGCAAGTCAGGAAATGGAGATGCTGAGCCGGACATCAGGCGGCCATCCGATCAATGAGATATCGTCTGTAATTACCCGCGATGAGCTGGTGGCCTTACAGAAAGAAGTCGAAGAAGTGTATGTGGACACAACCGTAAACCGCTATATTATTGACTTAGTTACAGGCACTCGAAATCATGAAGGTGTCTATCTGGGTGTGAGCCCTCGTGGATCGATTTCCCTCATGAAAGCTGCTAAAGCCTATGCATTTGTTCACGACCGTGATTATGTTGTGCCCGATGATGTCCAGTACCTTGCCCCTTATGTATTGTCACACCGTATGATTCTTACTTCTGAAGCGAATTTTGAAGGAGCAACGCCTGAAAGTATTATCGAAGAGCTGCTCTCCGCCACTTCCATTCCTGTAAAGAGGAATATTAGTGAATGAGACAGACTTTTCAATTCACGGCTAAACTCCTCGTTGTATTGACATTGTTTACTGTTTTATTTTCTTATGCAATGTTTCAGGGAGGCTTTGTCAGCTGGTTTCTCTTCTACGCATTTCTTCCTTTTCTCGTCTACATGACAGGGGTACTGCTTTATCCAATAAACGACTGGAAGGTAGAACGTAAACTCTCCAAAAGGGTCGCTACAGGAGGCGAAAGTGTTGAGGTTAATGTGACACTGACAAGAAGAATCCCTTTTCCGATTTATTATTGCGTTATTGAAGAGTATCTCCCTGAGTCCCTCAAGAAACAGGACCGTCATCTAGAGAAATTCAGAGATATGGAGAAAGCGAATGAATTTCAGCAGGACAGAATTGTTAAGAAAGTCACGTTCCCCTGGTTCAAGAGACATTTACGCTACCATTATGAGCTTGAGAAGCTTCCGCGTGGAGAGCACCAGTTCAAGGCTTTCCGCATCAAAACCGGGGACTTTTTTGGGTTTATTAAAAAAGAGCACGTGTATCAGGAAGAGGATAAACTCCTCGTCTTTCCTTATAAGCGTCCAGTGAAAATGCGTGAGCGTGTGTACAGCTTTGAACAGGGAGCGAGCCCCTCTTTTAAACTCAATGAAAAAAATACGAACGTCGTCACAGGTGTTCGTGAATATAGGCAAGGCGACCGCTTTGCCTGGGTGGATTGGAAGACTACTGCCAAAAAGAATCAAATGATGACGAAAGAATTTGAGCAGGAAAAAAGTGTCGATATGCTTATCATTTTGAATGCAGTCTATCACCCTTCCATGAACCCTGTGAGCTTTGAAGGCTCCGTTGAATTCACCGCCTCTTTATTAGAGGAACTTCATAAAAAATCTTCTCAGCTTGCTTTCATGACTCTTGGAGATGGACGAGCGTATTTTCCGTTTCATCAGAATCATTCACAGACCCACCAAATTCAGGGCCATCTTGCTAAAATAAGGCCGCTCGGCCGTGTACCGTTTTCACAGCAGCTGGACCGTGAACGGGCTCAGATTCCTTCAGGGACGATTGCATTAGTGATCAGTCATTACTTAGATGAGAATACCGAACAATCCCTCGTGAAATTAGCGAAAAAAAGTAAGCGTCTTGTCTTTTTTTATGTGCGCCCGCGCGAGCAGTTGAACTTTCAAGACCATCAGCACATTAAGCTGTTAAAAAATCAGGGAGTCGTTGTTCAAGTATTATCAGAGGAGCAATTGATACAACAAGAATTTGAGGTGAGTACCTGATGCCAAATACATTTAATGACCAGCGCTCTACTGTGTTTAAACTTATGATCTATGTAATTGGTTTCCTATTATTCTGTGAATGGCTTCTGCCTTTGGAGGCTATTACGGAAACGAAAAATGTGACGATCTTTTTTATTTATGCAACGTTTTGTTTTTTCGTCTCTTTTATTCAGGTTCCATGGTACTTATCTATGCCCCTCAAACTGTTGGGATTAGCCTTTATATTGGACGGGCTCTATATTGCCGAAACCATTTTCAGCCGCAATTGGTTTTCTGTCCTCTATGATCAAATCGTCTTTAATGTCCAGGTGATTCAGGCACAGGAGTGGTGGCAGATGACTCCTTTATTCCGGAGTCTGCTTTTCCTCATCCTATTATGGTTAATGAGTTACTTGCTGTTTTACTGGATTGTAGTCGCTAACCGTATGTTCGTGTTCGTACTGCTTACGCTTATTTACGTTACGGTGGTCGATACGTTTACCGTATACGATGGAAAATGGGCGATCATCCGCACATTCGTGCTGGCAATGGCCGCTCTTGGTGTTACCAGCTTCCACAAAGAGATGGATAAAGAATCGATTGGTTTGAACGGGTTTAAAAAAGGTCACCTGTGGGTGCTGCCTTTGCTTGCGATCATCCTGTTTTCAACGGTTGCGGCTTATGCTTCTCCCAAACTTTCGCCGCAGTGGCCGGACCCCGTTCCCTTTATCCAGAGTGCTGCAGGAGGCGCTGGACCTGGAGGGAGCGGTGTCGTCCAAAAGGTTGGCTACGGTGAAAACGATAGTCGTCTAGGAGGATCCTTTATTCAGGACGATACCCGTGTCTTTACAGCCATGGCCGATGGAGAAAGGTACTGGAGAATTGAATCGAAAGATACGTACACCGGAAAAGGCTGGGAAGATACATTGGAAGATCCGGTCCAAACGGTTTCTCCTGACAATATTCCTTTTCAAACCTTTACGGATGAAGTCGAAGTAGAAGAACAGCAGTCCCTTATCGAGTTAACTAGTGAAGCTGATTTTCAAAAACTGGTGTATCCATATGGCGTCACTTCACTTGATTCTTACCCCGAAGATTATAGGCTTCGGATTCATGAAAATACCGGTGAAATGGATACACTCAAAGGAGATTCCAAAGCTAAGCTGAACAGATACGTCATCAACTATGATTTTCCTTCTTTTGAATATGATCAGCTTCGGGAATCGAGCACTGACGACCCGGAAGAGATCAAAGAGAACTACTTGCAGCTTCCAGATTCCCTGCCGGGGCGAGTGCGCAACCTCGCCAGTCAAATTGTCGAGGAAGCAGACAATCGGTATGATAAAGCGAAAGCTGTAGAGTCGTATTTTTCATCGAATGGATTCGAATATTCAACGACCGATGTACCGGTGCCTGATGAAAATGAGGACTATGTGAACCAGTTTTTATTTGAATCTCAAATCGGATACTGTGATAACTTCTCCACGTCCATGGTGGTTATGCTGAGGTCAGAAGGCATTCCGGCCCGCTGGGTAAAAGGGTTCACAGCTGGAGAGCGAATTGATGCAACAGATACTACGTACACCGATGGACTCCAGAATAAATATGAAATCACAAGTGGCAATGCGCATTCATGGGTGGAAGTTTATTTTCCAGATGTCGGCTGGGTTCCATTCGAACCAACGAAAGGGTTCACGAACAACGCGGATTTCTATACAGATATAGAGACCGACGACAGTGACTCGGCAGCTTCAGGTTCAGATACGGAAACCCCTGAAGACAATATGGGCAACCCGCAGCAAATGGAGGAGCAGGAGGCAGCCTCTGATTCTGAGTCCGTAAACATCGATTCAGAACAGAGCTATGTATGGGTCTATGTTCTGGCTGGATTTCTACTCCTGACTTTACTTGTTCTGTATGTGACTCGTTACAAGTGGATCTCCGCTTTTCTCATTCGACACTATCGAAAAAAAGAGGATGAGGAAACGTATGAAAAAGCCTACCAATATTTACTAAAAGTACTCGATCATAAAGGGTTCAAGCGGAAACCCGAACAGACGCTCAGAGATTATGCCTTCGTCGTCGACCGCCACTTCCAGTCCAATGACATGCGGCGTTTGACGAATGATTACGAGCGGGTTCTGTACAGAAATGAGAGTCGCCGTTCCCATTGGCCGAAAGTCACTGAATTATGGGAAAATTTAATTAAAAAAGCATTGTCTTGATTCCTGTCAGAACCGTTGATAGAATGAATGGAAATTAGACGCATTCTTCCTTCGTATATCCTCGAGAATATGGCTCGAGAGTCTCTACCGGGGCACCGTAAATGTCCTGACTATGAAGGTGGGGATCACGTGACGAGATATGCACGGATGGATTTCTGCCTTCGCCTGAATTATTTTAACGGGAAGGTGGGAATCCTTTTTTTATAGGCCCCTGGTCGTGCGTTTTTTCTAATGAAAAGGAGTGGAAAGATATGGAGCAGGTCCAAGGTATGATCCTGGTACTGGATTTCGGAAGTCAATATAACCAATTAATTACCCGCCGTATACGTGAGTTCGGGGTTTATAGTGAACTTCATTCTCATAAGATGACGGTTGAAGAGATCAAGGAACTGAACCCAAGCGGGATTATTCTTTCTGGCGGACCTAACAGTGTCTATGGAGAACATAGCTTCCGTTGTGACGAAGGTCTGTTTGAGTTGGGGATCCCGGTGCTTGGCATTTGTTATGGCATGCAGCTGATGACTCACCATTTCAAAGGAAAAGTGGAGCGTGCGAATGAACGCGAGTACGGAAAAGCAGAGATTAACATAGCTGAAGATCCGGCTATCTTTAAGAAAACTCCCCGGAATCAGACGGTCTGGATGAGCCATAGTGATAAAGTCATTGACCCGCCTCAAGGCTTTGTCGTAGATGCGACCAGTCCTTCCTGCCCTGTAGCTGCGATGAGCAATGGGGAAATTAATATGTACGGTGTTCAATTTCACCCGGAAGTGCGTCATTCCGAGTATGGCAATGATATCTTGCGCAGCTTCGTATTTGATGTATGTGATGCGAAGGACGACTGGACAATGGAGCACGTGGTGGAAATGGAAGTAGAGAAAATCCGCGATCAAGTCGGGGACCGTAAAGTATTGTGCGCGCTAAGCGGCGGAGTAGATTCCTCTGTTGTTGCAGCGCTGATTCACCGTGCGATCGGAGACCAGCTGACTTGTATTTTCGTTGATCACGGACTGCTTCGAAAGAATGAAGCAGACGACGTCATGCGCACGCTTGGCGACGGTTTCAATATGAATATTATTAAAGTAGATGCCAAAGACCGATTCCTAAGCAAGCTTGAAGGCGTATCCGACCCTGAAAAGAAACGGAAAATCATCGGTAATGAGTTTATTTATGTGTTTGATGATGAGGCTGATAAACTGAAGGAAATTGACTATCTCGCTCAGGGAACTCTTTATACCGATATTATTGAGAGTGGTACGGAAACGGCTCAAACGATTAAATCCCACCACAATGTCGGGGGCCTTCCTGAGGAAATGGAACTGCAGTTGATCGAGCCTTTGAACACACTCTTCAAAGACGAAGTGCGTGCGCTTGGAACAGAGCTTGGTGTACCGGAACATATCGTTTGGCGCCAGCCATTCCCAGGACCTGGACTTGCGATCCGCGTATTAGGTGCGATTACGGAAGAGAAGCTTAAAATCGTTCGTGAATCCGATGCGATTTTGCGTGAAGAAATTAAGGAAGCAGGACTTGACCGTGATATCTGGCAGTATTTCACCGTCCTTCCGGATATTCGATCCGTTGGAGTGATGGGCGATGAGCGGACGTATGACTATACAATCGGCATTCGTGCGGTTACATCCATTGATGGGATGACGTCCGATTGGGCTCGCATTCCCTGGGACGTTTTGGAGAAAATCTCCACCCGCATCGTGAATCAGGTCGATCACATCAACCGAGTGGTTTATGACGTAACGAGTAAGCCGCCGGCTACGATTGAATGGGAATAAACGAACATTAAAGTTATTTTTGATAAATAATGTTCGGGAATGGGGTTGACGAACTACAGTCTTCCCTAGTAAGATAGAGAAAAATTAAGAATTAGTAACACCGCCGTATAATTTTGGGGATAAGGCCCATGAGTTTCTACCGGACCGCCGTAAACTGGTCTGACTACGCTGGTGAATAGTTGACGCCTTGCATGTGGTTTGTGCCTGGCTCATCTATTGCCTCCGTATATAGGTAGACACTCTTGATCATTCAAGAGTGTTTTTTATTTGGGTTTTAACATAGAGATAACTCTCCGAATGGAGCGGCTGGTGACTGTGAGGGAGGAAATAAGAATGAGTAAATTTTTTAAGTTTAAGGAGCTGGGCACAAACTACCGTACGGAATTCATGGCGGGTCTTACGACATTTCTAGCGATGGCCTATATTCTGTTCGTTAATCCGTCTACGCTTGCTCTTGATGGGATTGAGCAGCTTCCTGAAGGAGTAACGCGTATTGATAAAGGTGCTGTATTTACAGCGACGGCCATAGCTGCTGCTGTTGGTACATTAATTATGGGTGTTTTTGCAAAATATCCAATTGCTCTTGCGCCTGGTATGGGACTGAATGCGTTTTTTGCTTATACAGTAGTTCTTGGATATGGCATTCCTTGGGAAACGGCACTGGCAGGTGTATTAGCATCCGGACTTATTTTTATTGTATTAACGGTAACCGGCCTGCGCCAAAAGATCATTGATGCGATTCCTGGGAACTTGAAACTGGCTGTTGGAGCAGGGATTGGTTTATTTATCGCTTTTATCGGCTTTCAAAATGCCGGTATTGTTCAGAACAGTGATGCGACGCTTGTACAGCTCGGTGACTTAACGGCTGGACCAACGATGCTTGCGATTTTCGGAATTATCGTATCTGTTGTATTCCTTTCTCTAGGCATTAAAGGCGGTATTTTCTACGGCATGGTGCTGACGTCTATTGCTGGAATGGTGACAGGTCTGATTGCACCGCCTACAGCAGTCAATGACGTCGTAGGTGCTGCGCCAAGCGTGGCGCCAACTTTTGGGGCGGCTCTAACCCACTTTGGTGATATCTTTACGATTGAAATGCTAGTCGTTATTCTCACCTTCTTGTTTGTCGACTTCTTCGATACAGCGGGAACGCTTGTAGCCGTGGCTACGCAGGCAGGATTCATGAAGGATAATAAATTGCCTCGTGCCGGACGCGCACTGTTTGCGGATTCTGCAGCGACTGTAGTTGGGTCCGTTGTAGGTACATCAACGACTACCTCTTACATCGAATCCACAGCAGGCGTAGGAGCCGGGGGACGAACAGGCTTTGCCTCTGTCGTAACGGCCGCCTTTTTCTTACTAGCGCTATTGTTTTCGCCATTATTATCCGTTGTAACCGCACAGGTCACTGCACCAGCCTTGATTATTGTAGGTGTGCTGATGGCATCCACTTTGAAAAATATCGACTGGGATCAATTTGAAATCGGTGTTCCGGCTTTCTTTACCATTGCCGCTATGCCGCTTACGTACAGCATTGCTACGGGGATCGCAATTGGATTCATCTTTTATCCGATTACGATGCTGTTAAAAGGACGTTCTAAAGAAATTCACCCAATTATGTACTTCTTGTTCGTCATCTTTGTTCTGTACTTTGTGTTCTTAGCTTAATGGAGGTATCTCAAGGTGCAGCTTATTCCATATAAGCTCCCGATACTGGAAGACTCAGTTTCGAGATAACTCGGGTCCGTTACTCCATGTGGAAGAGGGTTGGTGGGGGAATAACTCGCTTTCCTATGGGGGAACGGTGAGCTTCCTCGCTCGTTTCACTCCCTGCGGGATCTCACCTAGTCCCTTCTCCCGTGGGAGTCTCATCATTTCCCCATCAGCCCAACTCGATTAAGGGGATCGGACCCTTCCAGATGAGAAAGGTTCTCCTTCTTAATCTGAATGAAATGCTCATGACGGGCTATGTGTGTCGTTACATCCTAACTACATGGTCTAATACTTCATTATGCAGGTGATGGTTGAAGTGGTTTCGAGCTTCTGATTTGGCAAGGTCCGGAGGGGGATGATGAAGACTCCTGCGGGATGAACATGATCGGTGAGACCCCGGAGAGCTTTAGCTCGAGGAGGCTCAGCACAAGGGATGTTCGACTAAGATCGCCCGTCCTGTGGCAACGTCGAACGACCCTGCGTCGTGCAGGGCCGGAAAGCGAATCATCCCCCGCAGGACCTTTCTTCTTATAAAAAATCTCGAAACTGAGCTTTCCACAATCCGGCCCGATAGCGTAACTTATAAAAAACACGGCAGTCGTGGTGACTGCCGTGTTTATTCATCTTCAAGGTGACGGATGCTGAGCGGTTTTTGACGCGTCTGGTCCGTAACGTGACGATAGAGCTGGATGACGAGCAGACCGTGCTTATAGGTGGCTTCCATTTTGTCGCTTCGGACAGGAAAAGGCAGGTCGACGCTCCGCTCGAAAGTTCCGTCCGCAATTTCAGACATAAGCTGATGACCGCCGCGATGGTTGATCTCAATTTTTCCTTTTATCGTCACGGTGGTGTGATCGACGAGTACTTCTACATTTTTCGGATGGCTCATTCCAGGGATACTCACATAGCATAAAAGCTCGTTATCATACTGATACATATTGATATAAGGAATAGAAGGCTTCATCATTCCCTCGAAGTCGCCCCAGAATTCATTACCGAAAAACCGGTCTAAATTGGATTTCCAGTCTTTAAATTGATTCATGTCATCACCCTCCATAATTTGTCAGTAATTGCGATGAAAAATGATTGTGTCACAGACTTCTCATAGTTTATAGTTTATGCAAGAAAGAGCCCATGGGTGAATATCCTGAATAGTAAGAGGGACAGAGGCAGGAGGGTGCTTGATGTTTGAAAATCCATTGTTACTGATCGCAATAATTTTGGCGGTGAATATCGTATATGTATCGTTTTTAACCTTGCGTATGATTTTCACATTAAAAGGCCGTCGCTATATGGCGGCGTTTGTAAGTATGTTTGAGATTGTCACCTATATATACGGTCTTGGGATTGTGCTTGAGCGTTTGGGTCAGATTGAAAATGTTATTGCTTACGCCATCGGTTACGGTCTTGGTGTTATCGTCGGGATGAAGATTGAAGAGAAGCTTGCTTTAGGGTATATTACGGTTAACGTTATTTCTTCAGACCCGGATATTGATTTTACCCGCAGACTTCGTGAGAAAGGATACGGAGTTACGAGCTGGTATGCTTATGGGATGGAAGGAGATCGTCTGGCGATGCAGATTTTAACTCCCAGAAAATACGAACTCGCTTTATATGAAACCATTCGCACCATTGATCCAAAAGCATTTATCATAGCTTATGAACCCAAACAGATTCATGGCGGATTCTGGGTTAAATCCGTTAAGAAAGGAAAGATCCGCGAAGATGCCGAAAAACAACAACAAGAAGCGCTTTGAAGTGCAAGAGCATGAAACCATTGGCCAATGCCTGGATCGTATGAAGAAGGAAGGTTATCTTCCTGTACGCCGGGCGGAAGAACCGATATTTCGTGAAGAGACTAAAAATGGTGAGAAAGTCATGGAACCCGTGAGTAAACGAATTGTTTTTCATGCGGTGAAGGAATAAACACGAACGATCACCAGTTTTTATTTTTTAAATGTTCGTCATTTACGTTGACATTTCTTTGCGGCTATTGATATGATGGAAACAGAAATTGCATAAAAGGAACCTCATATAGGACGGGAATACGGCCCGTTCGTCTCTACCTGGGAACCATGAATTCCCGGACTATGAGGGGAGTCCAAGCATTCTATATCAATCAACAGTCGACACGTATGCCTGTTCAACTCCTCTCATGATCTGAGGGAGCTTGAGCAGGCTTTTTTAATGAAAGAAGGGATAAACATGGCTGAAGTAGGTGTTATCATGGGAAGTATCTCCGATTGGGAGACGATGAAGAATGCCTGTGATGTATTAGATGAGTTACAAATCTCGTATGAAAAAGAAATCATTTCTGCCCATCGCACCCCGGAGGATATGTTTACCTATGCGGAACAGGCGAGGGAAAAAGGATTGAAAGTTATCATTGCAGGAGCTGGTGGAGCGGCTCACTTGCCAGGGATGGTGGCTGCCAAAACCACACTGCCTGTCATTGGAGTTCCAGTAGAATCGAAATCACTCCAGGGACTCGATTCGCTGTTGTCTATTGTGCAAATGCCCGGCGGCGTGCCTGTTGCGACAGTGGCTATTGGAAAGGCCGGAGCGAAAAATGCAGGGATTCTGGCGGCGGAAATGATCGGAGCTTTTGATACGGATACAGCGGAGCGTCTGGATTCGTATCGCAAGCAAATGAAAGATAAGGTCGAAGATATGAGGAGCGATTTAAATGAATCCTAATGTAATTAGACCAGGTCAAACGATCGGTATTCTAGGTGGAGGTCAGCTCGGAAGAATGATGGCCGTGGCTGCCAAACATATGGGCTACCGGGTTGTTGTTCTTGACCCTGCCGAAGACTGCCCATGCGCCCAGGTGGCTGATGAACACATCGTGGGTGCTTATGATGATGTGGAAGCCGCTGAACAGCTGAGCGAGCGGAGCGATGTCATTACGTATGAATTTGAAAATGTAGATCTTGAAGTGGCCCGTCTGTTTGAAAGTAACGGGAAATTACCTCAAGGTGCTTACTCTTTGGAAGTAACTCAAAACCGCGCCAAGGAAAAGCAGGAAGCCGTAGCAGCTGGTCTTTCGGTTCCCTTTTACGACATTGTCGATAGTTATGATCAGTTTCTGGAAGCTCTTGATAAGACTGGCTATCCAGCGGTCATTAAAACGACCAGCGGTGGGTATGACGGAAAAGGTCAGTTGAAGATCGACCATGAAGATGAAGTAGCAAAGGCGCGTCAATTTATTAAAGAAGGACGTACGTATATCGTAGAGCAGTGGGTTGAATTCGATATGGAAATCTCACAAGTATTTACGCGTGCAGCTGATGGTGAGATTACGTATTTCCCTATCCCTGAAAATATTCACAAGAATCATATTTTACATGAATCGAGAGTGCCAGCGGAATTGGGTGAAACTCTGGTGGGTAAGGTACAAGAAGCGGTGAAACGCCTGTCGGAGCAGATGGGAATTGTAGGAACATTTGCCGTCGAAATGTTTATGAGCGGAGAAGACATTTTTATTAATGAAATGGCCCCGCGGCCGCATAACTCTGGTCATTTTACCATCGAAGCCTGTAATGTTTCCCAGTTTGAACAGCATGTACGGGCGATTTGCGGACTTCCGCTGCTGCCGGTCCATTCTTTTCCGTCAGCCGTTATGGTGAATGTACTGGGTAAACACAAGCAGATCCTGATTGATAAGCTGGAATACTACCGGGGTGTTCATTTTCATGATTATGGTAAGAAGGATGCCCGTACGAATCGCAAGATGGGTCATCTTACGTTCATAGGGACAAGCCTGGAAGAGATTGATGAGAGAATTCAAGAAAATCAAATACATTTATGGTAGAGACCGAGGAGGAAGACGATGATTGAACGATATACAAGGCCTGAAATGGGGGCTATTTGGACAGAAGAAAACCGTTATGCAGCCTGGCTTGAGGTAGAACTGCTGGCTTGTGAAGCGTGGAGTGAGCTTGGAAATATTCCAAAGGATGACGTGAAGAAATTGAGAGAGAAAGCTTCTTTTGACGTGGAGCGTATTCATGAAATTGAAGCAGAAACCCGTCATGATGTGGTTGCCTTTACCCGCGCCGTTTCCGAAACAGTCGGTGAAGAGCGGAAATGGGTCCATTACGGACTTACATCAACAGATGTCGTGGACACAGCGCTTTCCTATCAATTAAAACAGGCGAACGCTATTATCCGTAAAGATCTCGTAAACTTTATCGAGATTTTAGGCGATAAGGCACGCGAACATAAGCATACGGTCATGATGGGGCGTACGCACGGTGTACATGCAGAACCTACAACGTTCGGGCTGAAGCTTGCTCTTTATTATGAAGAGATGAAGCGTAATCTGGAACGCCTGGATCTTGCGATCAAGCACATTGAAGTAGGGAAGCTATCCGGAGCCGTTGGAACGTATGCGAACATTGATCCTTTTGTTGAAGAGTATGTATGCGAAAAGCTGGGCATTGCACCGGCACCGGTATCCACACAGACGCTGCAGCGTGACCGTCATGCTCATTACGTCTCTACATTGGCTTTGATTGCGACGTCCATCGAGAAAATTGCCGTGGAAATCCGTGGCCTGCAAAAGACAGAAACGCGGGAGGTAGAAGAATTCTTCGCGAAAGGCCAGAAAGGCTCGTCTGCTATGCCGCATAAACGAAACCCGATTGGGTCGGAGAATATGACGGGCATGGCTCGCGTACTGCGCGGAGAAATGGTAACTGCTTTTGAAAATGTGCCTCTTTGGCATGAGCGGGACATCTCTCATTCATCTGCCGAGCGCGTGATTCTGCCGGATGCGACGATAGCTATTAACTACATGCTCAATCGTTTCGCTTCGATCGTTAAGAATTTAACGGTCTTCCCGGAACGGATGCAGGAGAATATGGAGAAAACATACGGATTAATCTTCTCTCAAAGAGTTCTGCTGACACTGATTGATGAAGGTATGGTCCGAGAAGAAGCTTACGATCTGGTGCAGCCGAAAGCCATGGAAGCGTGGGAACGTGGTATTCCATTCCGTGAACTGGTAGAAGCGGATGAACAGATCACGGCGACGCTGTCAGAAGAACAGCTGGACGCCTGCTTCGATTACAAGCATCACCTGAAAAACGTCGATCGCATCTTCAGCCGCATCGGCCTGTAAATTACCAATAACTGTATGACCTGGTCCTCCAATCATTTACAGACCAGGTCATACATAAATTACCAATCTGTTTATTTCTATATTAAGTGAGGTGTCTATTGATGAAGGGTTCGCTGTTATATGAAGGAAAAGCCAAGAAAGTTTATCACGTGACGGATCAGCCGGAACGTTTAATTTTATCTTATAAGAACGACGCCACCGCCTTTAACGGCAAGAAAAAAGATCAATTTGAAGGCAAAGGCCGGCTGAACAATTTGATTACCTCCCGAGTATTTGACTATTTAAAGTTGCATCACATTCCATCCCACTTTATTGAAGCGTTGAACGATACGGAACAATTAGTTGAGAAAACGACCATCATTCCTCTAGAAGTGGTTGTTCGCAATGTCGCTGCAGGCAGTATAACACGCAGGCTTGGTATCGAAGAAAAAACAACCTTCACCCCACCGATCGTCGAATTATTTTATAAAAAAGATGAACTGGATGATCCGATCATTAATGATGTTCACGCTTATCACCTGACAGATGTCAGCGAACAGGAATTAACCCGCATCAAAGAAATGGCCCTTACCATCAATGAACATTTAATCGAATTATTTAAGCAGGCTGGACTTCAGCTTGTTGATTTTAAACTGGAATTCGGACGCTTAAAAGACGGAACGATTGTCCTGGCTGACGAAATCTCACCAGATACATGCCGTCTTTGGGATTTAGAGAGCGGACAAAAACTGGACAAGGATGTCTTCCGCGAGGGTATTGGAGACCTGATTGAAACGTACGAACTCATATTACAACGACTGGAGGAAAACACATGCGCAAAGTAAAGATCTACATCACATTAAAAGAAGGGGTTCTTGATCCCCAGGGTAAAGCCGTACAGAACTCCCTTCATTCCCTGGAGTATAAAAACGTCAGCGAGGTACGTGTTGGCAAGTATATGGAAGTTATGATGGAAGACACGAACGACATTGAAAAGCAGGTAGATAAGATGTGCGATCAATTGCTTGCGAACCCAGTCATTGAGAATTACACCTACACGATCGAGGAGGTTGTCTAAGTGAAATTTGCTGTCGTCGTATTTCCAGGCTCCAACTGTGACCGTGATATGTACTTCGCTGTTAAAGACGCCCTCGGAGAAGAAGCAGATCTTGTCTGGTATCAGGAAGCGGATTTGAGCTCGTATGATGCCGTTCTTCTACCTGGCGGATTCTCTTATGGAGATTATTTGCGCTCAGGAGCCATCGCTTCTACTTCGGATGTGATCAGTCAGATCCGTGAAGCAGCGGAAGCGGGCAAACCGGTACTTGGTGTCTGTAACGGATTCCAGATTCTGCTTGAGATGGGGCTTTTGCCAGGAGCTATGCTATCCAATAAGCATCTGAAGTTCATGTGCCATTTCGAAACATTGAATGTGGAAAATGCGGAAACCATGTTTACCCGTGAGTATGAACCACAGGAAAAAATCAGCATCCCGATTGCTCATGGTGACGGGAACTATTATTGTGATGAAGCCACTTATCAGGAGCTGAAAGATCATCGCCAGATTGCTTTCACATATGAGAACAACCCCAACGGATCCGTAGGTGACATCGCCGGGATTACAAACAAAGCAGGTAATGTGCTTGGCATGATGCCTCACCCGGAACGAGCGGTGGAAGCTCTCGTTGGAAATGAAGACGGACTGCGTTTGTTCCAGTCTATTTTGACACATTGGAGGAATAACCATGCCATCAAAGCTTGAAATCAGCCCGGAACAGATTGAACAGCAAAAGCTTTACAGTGAAATGGGCCTGCGGGATGAAGAATATGCTTCCATTAAAGATATTCTCGGCCGCCGTCCAAATTATACAGAAACCGGTCTATTCTCTGTTATGTGGTCGGAACATTGCAGTTATAAAAACTCCAAACCGCTTCTAAGGAAATTTCCAACAGAAGGGCCGCAAGTCCTTCAAGGTCCAGGAGAGGGAGCTGGCATCATCGATATTGGCGATGAGCAGGCGGTGGTTTTCAAAATTGAAAGCCATAATCACCCTTCTGCTGTGGAGCCTTACCAGGGAGCAGCGACCGGTGTTGGCGGTATTTTAAGAGATGTCTTCTCCATGGGCGCACGCCCGATTGCTTTACTCAACTCCCTTCGATTTGGATCGCTGAAACAGCCTCGCGTTAAGTATTTGTTCGAAGAAGTAGTCCGCGGGATCGCAGGTTACGGCAACTGTGTCGGTGTCCCGACAGTAGGGGGCGAGGTCCAGTTCGACAATGCCTACAACGGTAACCCGCTTGTTAACGCCATGTGTGTCGGGTTGATCGAGCACAAGGATATTCAAAAAGGAATTGCTGCGGGGATCGGCAATACAGTTATGTACGTTGGAGCTAAAACCGGTCGTGATGGTATTCACGGCGCAACGTTTGCCTCTGAAGAGCTCTCTGAAGAATCCGAAGAGAAGCGTCCTTCGGTGCAGGTCGGTGACCCGTTTATGGAAAAACTCCTCATTGAAGCTTGTCTGGATGTTATTCAGCACGAAGCTCTTGTAGGTATTCAGGATATGGGCGCTGCCGGTCTCACTTCCTCAGCCAGTGAAATGGCCAGTAAAGCCGGAACGGGCATGACGATGAACCTTGATTTAATCCCCCAGCGGGAACTCGACATGACACCTTATGAAATGATGTTGTCTGAGTCTCAGGAACGCATGCTGCTTGTTGTAGAAAAAGGACGCGAAGAAGAAATCGCACAAGTCTTCCGTAAATATGATCTGGAAGCTGTGGCAGTGGGAGAAGTTACGGATACGAAGCGCTTCCGTCTCGAGCATAGAGGAGAGATGGTGGCGGATGTACCAGTGGACAGCCTGGCGGAGGACGCTCCCGTCTATCATCAGCCTTCTGCGATTCCGGCTTACTATAACGATTTTCAGGCGATGGAGCCTTACGTCCCGACGGTAACGGACCATAGGTACACTCTTCACAATCTTTTAAGTCAGCCGACCATTGCCAGTAAAGAATGGGTCTATGATCAGTATGATTCCATGGTCCAGACGAACACCGTCGTATCTCCAGGTTCAGATGCAGCCGTGTTACGGGTTCGAGGCACGGATAAAGCTCTTGCGATGACGACCGACTGTAACTCCCGCTATATCTATGTGGACCCGGAAGTCGGAGGCAAAATTGCAGTTGCGGAAGCAGCCCGGAATATTGTCTGCTCCGGCGGACGACCGCTTGGACTTACGGACGGTTTGAACTTCGGATCTCCGGAAAACCCGGAAATCTTCTGGCAAATGGAAAAGAGTGTGGACGGAATGAGCGCGGCCTGCAATGAACTGGGTACACCGGTCATCAGCGGCAATGTTTCCTTATATAACGAATCATTTGGAGGTCAGGCCGTTTACCCTACTCCCGTTGTCGGCATGGTCGGGCTAATTGAGCATACCGAACAGATTACCACTTCCCATATGAAACAAGCCGGTGATTTGATCTATCTCATTGGAGAAACGAAAGCTGAATTCGGTGGAAGCGAGCTGCAGGGACTGTTGGAAGACCGCCACTTCGGACCGGCTCCGGCCATCGATTTACAAATAGAAGCCCAGCGTCAGAACCAGGTGCTGACGGCGATTCGTACCGGTCTCGTTCAGTCGGCCCACGATCTTGCGGAAGGCGGACTTGGAGTCGCTTTAGCTGAGAGCCTATTTGAGCAGGAATTGGGCTGTGAAGTGACCATTGATGGTGACCCAACGACCGCTTTATTCTCAGAAACCCAATCCCGTTTCCTTCTGTCGGTCAAACCGGAAGATCGGGAAGCTTTTGAAAAATTGGTCCCTGAAGGCCGTGTTATCGGAAATGTTAAAGGGGACGGGGTGTATCGGATCCTGTCGAACGATCAAGTCATTTTGGAAGATCAGACAACTAAGCTAAAACATACGTGGAAAGGAGCGATCCCATGCCTGGTGAAATCAAAGGTTTAAACGAAGAATGTGGTATTTTCGGCGTGTGGGGGCATCCTGATTCTGCCCAGCTGACGTATTATGGGCTGCATGCTTTGCAGCACCGCGGTCAGGAAGGCGCAGGGATTGTCACAACAGACGGGAAACAAATGAAGCTCCATAAAGGACACGGGTTGATCAATGAGGTCTTCTCCCAGAACCAGCTCCAGGAATTAAAAGGTCATGCCTCTGCTGGACACGTCCGTTATGCGACAGCAGGCGACGGCGGTTACGAAAATATTCAGCCGCTGGTCTTCCGGTCTCAGACGGGCAGTCTTGCTCTTGCTCATAACGGTAATTTGGTAAACGCCCATGCGCTTAAAAGCCAATTGGAAGGTCAGGGAAGTATTCTTACAACGACCTCTGACACAGAGGTGGTGGCTCACTTAATTAAACGAGCACGCCATCTGCCTCTTGATGAAGCCATTATGGAGGCGCTATCCATGATTAAGGGAGCCTATGCTTTCTTATTAATGACAGAAGATCAAATGTTTGTCGCAAATGATCCGAGGGGGCTCCGCCCGATTAGTCTTGGACAAATGGGCGACGCCTGGGTGGTTTCATCTGAAACATGCGGGTTCGATGTGATCGGGGCCACACACGAACGCGAAGTGAAGCCTGGAGAACTTGTGGTCATTTCGAATGAGGGAGTAGAAGCGAAACGCTACGCTTCGCCGATCCAGCGAACGCTTTGCTCGATGGAATATGTCTACTTTTCAAGACCGGACAGCAACCTGGACGGAAAAAACGTGCACGCGTCCCGGAAGCGAATGGGGAAAGCGCTCGCTAAAGAAGCACCAGTGGAAGCGGATGTAGTCACCGGAGTGCCGGATTCAAGCATCTCAGCGGCTATCGGCTATGCGGAGGAATCAGGAATTCCTTATGAGCTTGGACTCATCAAGAACCGTTACGTAGGCCGTACATTCATCCAGCCTTCTCAGGAACTCCGTGAGCAAGGGGTGAAAATGAAACTGTCAGCCGTCCGAGGTATTGTCGAAGGAAAACGAGTGGTTATGGTCGATGACTCCATCGTGCGCGGAACAACCAGCCGACGCATTGTCCAAATGCTCAAAGATGCGGGTGCCAGTGAGGTTCATGTGCGCATCGCTTCTCCTCCGATTAAAAACCCTTGTTATTACGGGATTGATACGGCGAACAGTGGTGAACTGATTGCCTCTAACCGCTCGGTGGAAGAAATCGAAGAGCAGATCGGTGCTGACAGTCTGACTTTCCTTAGTCCTGATGGTCTGAATGAAGCCATCTATCAAGGAGAAGAATCGATCGAACACGGAGGATGCATGGCCTGCTTCACGGGCAATTATCCGACAGAGATTTATCCGAATACCGCACATCCATATGAAAAGCTGTAGAGAAATGGGGGAACCTCGATGAGTGAATCGTATAAACAGGCCGGTGTAGACGTGGAAGCTGGCTATGAATCCGTCGAGCGCATGAAAAAACATGTGCAGCGAACGATGCGTGAAGAAGTGATGGGAGGCCTTGGCGCTTTTGCGGGGCTGTTCGATATTAGTGAAATGAAGTATGAGCAACCGGTTCTCGTCACAGGTACGGATGGCGTAGGCACGAAGCTGAAACTCGCCTTTGAAATGAATAAACATGATACGATCGGGGTGGATG
Source organism: Halobacillus halophilus DSM 2266 (assembly GCF_000284515.1). GTDB lineage: Bacteria > Bacillota > Bacilli > Bacillales > Halobacillaceae > Halobacillus > Halobacillus halophilus. The sequence continues at coordinate 610,334 of NC_017668.1, forward strand.
TGGTTGCGATGTGTGTGAACGATATTGCTGCACAGGGAGCAGACCCCCTTTTATTCTTAGATTACATCGCCTGTGGAAAAAATGAACCAGCGCGTATCGAACAGATCGTCAAAGGAATAGCGGATGGCTGTGAACAGTCGGGAGCGGCTCTTATCGGCGGAGAAACGGCCGAAATGCCTGGCATGTACGAGCTGGATGAATACGACCTGGCCGGTTTTGTCGTAGGGATGGCCGATAAGAAACAGCTGGTCACCGGGGAATCGATTCAAGCAGGAGACGTGCTTATTGGTCTATCGTCATCAGGTGTGCATTCTAACGGCTTTTCTCTAGTTCGAAAAATTATCGAATCAAGTGAGCTGCAGCTGGACGAAGTTTATCCTGAATTCCAGCGCCCGCTTGGAGAAGAGCTTCTTACGCCGACACGGATTTACGTCCCGGCGATTCAGCGGTTAAAACAGGCTGTCACCATTAAGGGTATTGCTCATATTACAGGCGGCGGTTTTTATGAGAATATTCCGCGCGCGCTGCCTGAAGGACTCGGGGCACAGGTGGACCGGACAAGCTGGTCAGCTCCTTCCATTTTCTCTTTTTTACAGCATCACGGAAACCTATCCGAAGAGGACATGTTCGGTGTGTTTAACATGGGTATCGGAATGGTTACGGTTGTGTCGAAAGCAGATAAGGAAGCGGCACTTGCTGCTTTACAGGAAGCTGGGGAGACACCGGTGGTTATCGGGCAGGTTACAGATGAGGAAGGAATTCACTGGTTATGAGAAATATAGCGATTTTTGCCTCAGGCGCAGGCTCGAATTTCGATGCCATCGTTCAAGCCGTTGAAAGAGGAGATCTTGAAGCAAACATTTCTCTTTTGATCTGTGATCGTGTCGGGGCTCCCGTAATTGAAAAAGCCCAGCGTCATGATATTGATACCGTCGTGTTTACACCGAAAGTGTATGAAAATAAAGCGGCCTACGAAGCAGCTCTTGTTGAAGACTGCCGCTCAAGAAATATCGATTACATCGTGCTGGCTGGATACATGAGGCTGCTTGGGCCGACGCTGCTTAAACCTTATCAGAACCGAATCGTAAACATTCATCCCTCACTGCTGCCGGCCTTTCCAGGAAAAGATGCGATTGGTCAGGCACTTGATAAAAAAGTGAAAGTTACCGGTGTGACCGTGCATTTTGTTGATGACGGCATGGACACCGGACCGATTATCGATCAAGAAGCTATCCGTATTAAAGAGGACGATACCGAAGAAGATGTGAAACAAAAAATTCAGGCGGTCGAACATCGCCTGTACCCGGAAGTTATTCAGTCTTTACTGGTCAAGGAGGAATCGAAATGAAGAAACGCGCCTTACTCAGCGTATCAAATAAACAAGGATTAACAGAGTTTGCGAAGCAGCTGCATGAACTAGACTACGAACTAATCTCGACCGGCGGGACGAAGCGAACGATCGAAGAAGCAGGTATTCCTGTTCTGTCGATTTCTGAAATAACCGATTTCCCTGAAATCATGGATGGGCGCGTCAAAACTCTTCATCCGGCCGTACATGGCGGTCTCTTAGCCAAGCGCGGCAATGAAGACCACATGCAGCAGCTGGATGAACTGAATATCCAGACGATTGATCTAGTGGCCGTTAATTTATATCCATTTAAAGATACGATCGCGAAGCCTGGCGTAACAGATGCGGATGCTATTGAAAACGTAGATATCGGCGGACCGACGATGCTGCGGGCAGCAGCAAAGAGTTTTGAAGATGTAGCAGTTGTCGTAAATCCGGCTGACTATGATGAAGTAATCGCCGGGTTACAAGATGAACTAACTTATGAAAAACGCCGGAACCTTGCGGCGAAGGTTTTCCGCCACACCGCTAACTATGATGCCATGATTGCAGAATATTTTACCACTAAGACAGAAGAATCTTACCCGGAAACGTACACAGCTACGTATGAGAAAGTACAATCCTTACGATATGGAGAGAACCCTCATCAATCCGCAAGCTTTTATAAAAAAGCGAATTATGAAGGCGCCTCTCTTGCCCAGGCTGAACAACTGAACGGCAAAGAGCTATCTTATAACAATATTCAGGATGCTAATGCAGCACTTGAAGTCGTACTTGAATTTGAACAGCCGGCAGCGGTTGCCGTGAAACATATGAACCCGTGCGGCGTAGGCGTTGGGGAAAACATCTACGACGCATACGTTAAGGCCTACGAAGGAGATCCAGTTTCTATTTTCGGTGGTATTGTAGCTTTGAACCGGGAAGTGGACGAAGCAACAGCCGCTAAGTTAAAAGAGATCTTCCTCGAAATCATCATTGCACCTTCCTTCAGTCAGGAAGCTCTCGATCTTCTGACGAAAAAGAAAAATCTGCGCCTGCTTACCGTTGAGATGAAAAAGGCAGAACAGCAGACGCACAAGCTGACAAGTGTAAGCGGAGGTCTCCTTGTTCAGGATACTGATGAAGGTTCTGTTGATGTAACGGAGCTTGAAGTAGCGACCAGCCGGAAGCCGACCGATCAGGAGCTTCATGATTTGAAGCTCGGCTGGAAAGTAGTGAAGCATGTGAAATCGAACGCGATTGTCATTGCTAAAGGCGACCGTACACTGGGTGTCGGTGCGGGTCAAATGAACCGTGTAGGTGCTGCGAAAATTGCTCTTGAGCAGGCGGATGAGCAAGCGAAAGGAAGCATTATGGCTTCTGACGCCTTCTTCCCGATGCCGGATACGGTCGAAGCAGCAGCTGAAGCCGGTGTTACAGCGATCATCCAGCCGGGTGGTTCGAAGCGTGACCAGGATTCGATTGATGCCTGCGATAAGCACGGCATCGCCATGGTATTTACTAGAATGCGTCATTTCAAACATTAGAGGAAGAGGTGGACAGGCATGAAAATCATGGTCATCGGACGCGGTGGAAGAGAACACAGCCTCATTCAGAAGTTTGCCGAAAGCGAACAGGCAACGATGATTTATGCCGTACCTGGAAATGCTGGTATGGCAGAATTGGCTGAGCGTGTAGCGATACCGGAAACCGATCAGGAGGAGTTAGTTCGTTTTGCTAAAGAAGGCGACGTTGACCTCACAGTGGTCGGTCCTGAAAATCCGTTGCTTGAAGGGATCGTCGATGCCTTTCAGGAAGCAGGCTTAAAGGTTTTCGGACCTAATCAACAAGCCGCGCTGATTGAAGGAAGCAAACATTTCGCGAAACAGATCATGGAGCAGTATGAGATTCCTACCGCTTCCTATCAGGCCTTCACGGAAGCTGAGCCTGCCGTTGCATATATTAAAGAAAAAGGCGCACCAATTGTCGTAAAAGCAGATGGTCTCGCTGCTGGTAAAGGGGTGGTCGTGGCAGAAACGGAAGAGCAGGCGATCGAAGCGGTAGAAGAGATGCTCGACGGCCAGTTTGGTGAAGCCAGTGAAGAAATTGTCGTAGAGGAATTTTTGCAGGGGAAAGAGTTTTCCTTAATGGCTTTCGTCCAGGGTGAAAATGTGTACCCAATGATTCCTGCAAGAGATCATAAGCGGGCATTCGATGGTGATCAAGGCCCGAATACAGGCGGAATGGGGGCTTATGCTCCGGTACCTGAATTAGAAGAGGGAGCGTATCAGACGGCGGTTTCTTCTATCCTCGAGCCGGCAGCGCGGGCTCTTGTCAAAGAGGGACGTTCTTTTACCGGCATTTTATACGCCGGCCTAATTGAAAGTCCCAAGGGGCCAAAAGTGATCGAGTTCAACGCGCGCTTTGGAGATCCCGAGACGCAGGTCGTTATGCCGCTGCTTGAAAATGATCTTGTGCAAGTGATACTGGATGTTCTGGAAGGCAAGGACCCTGAACTTACCTGGTCGAAAGAGGTTTGTGCAGGGGTGGTCGTCGCTTCGAGCGGATATCCGGGGGGATATGAGAAAGGACGGCCGTTACCTGTATTAAAAGCACACGATCAGGCGTTTACGGTTCACGCCGGTACGGAAAAGGACGAGGAAGGCTATGTATCCAGTGGCGGGCGTGTCCTGCTTGCAGGTGCTAAAGATAAGAATCTTGCCCGGGCACTGGATGGCGTTTATGATTATTTGACCTGTTTCGAAGGGTTCTCTGACTTTTTCTATCGCCGTGACATCGGACATTCATCGATTTCTTCGACGGACACCTAAATAAAAAAGGGCGGCGATCGAACCGATGATCGTGATGACAACGAATCCGACGTCTGTTAAATATTCCATAAAGTCCATTGATTTCATCCTTTATAAGAAGGACGGGGAGTGCCCCGTCCTTTTATTATTTCGGGATCAACCCGATTTCTTCATCATTAACTGCTGAACTGGTTTAAATTCTGCTGCCATCCTTGTTCAATACCGTCTGTTTCCTCAGCCATTTCTTCAAAAGCTGCCGTTAACGGGCAGTAGCGGACAATACCTTCCGCTACTTTCATTGATGCGAGGACAACAAGCATAGGATGGACTTCTCTTGTCTTATTTGCTCGAATGGTCAGTAACGTCAGCATGCTTAATCCAGCTGTAATACGAACCATTGAGTTGATGATGCCAATATTTGGCTTCATGGTCGGCTTCCTCCTTACCACATAAAGACTTCCTGTGTTACCATAGTACATATTGACTCGATAGGAGGACGCTCCATGAATGAAACACGATTCCGTTGGCGTAACCGGCAGCTGCGTGAACACGCAAGCGTTATGGATGGTACGCATGCGCCAACCAAATTAATTAAACATACCACATATTTAAACGTGTATTTAAAACAATGGATGACTGGACATATATGGTTGTACGAAGACCGCATCATTTATACCGGTTCGGAGCTTCCTGCCAATCTAGAAGGAACAGAAATCATTGATGGAAAGGACAGTTACATTGTCCCGGGGTATATTGAACCCCACGCCCATCCTTTTCAATTATATAATCCCCGAAGCTTAGCGGAATATGCAGCGCGCACAGGTACCACATCATTAATCAACGATAACCTCATGTGGCTTTTTTTAACAAAAAAAGAGAAAGCGTTTTCGCTGCTTGAAGAATTCATGGATTTACCGGCTACGATGTACTGGTGGGCACGCTTCGATCCCCAGTCTGTCTTAAGAGACGAAGAACGAGAAGCCTTTGACGAGCAGGTTGTTTCCTGGATTGAACACGACGCTGTCATTCAGGGCGGCGAACTCACGGCCTGGACGGATGTCTTATATAATGGCGACGAACAAATCCTGCACTGGATGCAGGAGACGAAACGCGCCCGCAAGCCGCTTGAAGCCCACTTACCCGGAGCCAGCGAAAAAACGCTTGTGAAAATGCGTCTGTTAGGCATGGATTCAGAACATGAATCGATGAACGCCGATGATGTGATTAAGCGGCTTTCGGTCGGTTATCAGACAGGAATCCGCTATTCGTCTATACGGCCGGACCTTCCGGAGATTTTTAAAGGTCTGAAGGAAAAGAATCATACGCACTATGATCACCTGATGTACACCACCGATGGGTCAACGCCTGGTTTTTATCGTGAAGGACTGATCAATATGTGCATACGGCTTGCCATAGAGGCCGGCGTGCCTGTCATCGATGCTTACATGATGGCTACCTATCAGCCGGCACGTCACTTTAATATTGAAAATCGGGTAGGAAGTATTAATTCCGGACGCGTGGCTCACTTGAACTTTTTAACAGATCCCAAGGATCCGACTCCGCATTCCGTGATTGCTAAAGGGGAGTGGGTCAAGCGCGATGGAGAAGACATCAAACCGGAGAACACCATCCAGTGGAAAAAGAACGGCATTGATCATTTAAATCTTGATTGGGAAATGAACGAGCACGATATGCAGTTCTCCATGCCGATTGGAATGAAGATGATTAATGACGTTATTATGAAACCTTATGCGATTGATCTAGATGCATCTGCGTCACAGCTTCCAGACGATACAGATGAAGCCTTTCTCATGCTCATGGACCGGGAGGGTAAATGGACCGTAAACACCCTGCTCAAAGGGTTCACGGATTCCCTTGGGGCTCTTGCAAGCTCATACTCCAACACGGGAGACCTTATCCTGATCGGGAAATCGCGGTCGGATATTGAAAAAGCATTTTCCCGAATGAAAGAAATCGGCGGTGGAATCGTTCTCGTGGATCAAGGAAAGATTGTCTTTGAATTACCTCTTCCGCTTGGCGGGATCATGTCTGATCTGCCGCTTGAGGATTTAATGCAGGAAGAAAGCAAACTGAAAGAATATTTGAAGGAGTACGGTTTTTCATTTTCCGATCCTGTGTACACACTGCTTTTCTTATCTTCCATGCATTTGCCCTATATACGAATCACACCGCTTGGTATCATGGATGTGAAAAAGAAAGAAGTACTCTATCCTTCCATCATGAGATAGTATAGAATGATATGAAAAAAATGATGAGGGAAGTGCGAGATGAGAAGGTTAACCTGGATGCTGCTGTTTGGTTGTGTGCTGATGCCTCTTCAGGCCTGTGCGGGCGAGGCTCCTCAGGCGCCGGCCCCTTCACCAGAAGCCCCTGATGGGGTTTCTACAGAAAACGAGACGCTTGAAGATGATGAGGATGTTTTTCCATTAACCGGAGAACCTGTGGAGGGAAAGGCGGATCATCGGGTGGTTTCTGTGATGATTAATAATCATACAAAAGCCCGGCCTCAATCCGGCTTAAGCCAGGCAGATATCGTCTTCGAAGTGTTGGCAGAGGCTCAAATCACCCGTTTTTTAGCTTTATTTCATAGTCAACTACCTGATACAATAGGACCAGTGAGAAGCGCCAGACCGTATTTTAATGAGCTGGCTTCTGGATTCGACGCACTGTATGTGTATCATGGAGCTTCTACAGCGATCAACCGTCATGTCGCTGAAAGCGGTCTCCCATACCTGGACGCAGCAGGCTATGATAACAACGGCTGGCTGTTTGAACGGTCCACTGCGAGAAAAGCTCCCCACAATTCCTATTTGCTGACGCAGGGTATTGAGCGGTTTATGAAAGAAAAGGGATACACAACCCCAGGTAGCATCGAGGCGTTACCTTTTGAAAAAGAAAACATTGAAAGTGCAGAAGGTACGCCCATTGATAAAGTAAACGTTATTTACTCCGAGCGTCCCGAAGAAACCGTTACTTATTCAGTTCGTGAGGCAGACGGAAACTTCGAGCGTTCGAGCGACGGAAAGCCCTCAGTCGATCACGAGAACGGCGAGCGGTTAGTTGTGGATAACGTTTGGATTGTTGAAACAAGACATACCATTATAGATTCACAAGGCCGGAGGGCGATAGATTTAACTTCCGGCGGAAACGGGTATCTATTACGAAAAGGGAAAATAATAGAGGCAGAATGGAAAAATGTGAACGGGCGGATCCTGCCTTATCGAGATGGACGTCCCATTCGCTTCACCCCGGGCAAAACCTGGGTGAATATTATCCCTGAACAAGCTAGAATAGAAACCACATATAGAAAGTAACCAAGGAGGAATCTTGACACATGCAGATTGATAAATTACGCGGGAAGACGCTGGATCAATTGTTCGAAGCGATTCTTTCTCTGCAGAATGTGGAAGAATGTTACGAGTTTTTTGATGACCTGGCGACAATGAATGAGGTTCAATCCCTGGCTCAGCGCCTGGAAGTTGCCCGTATGCTTAGAGATGGATATACGTATCATAAGATCGAAACGGAAACAGGTGCGTCCACGGCGACTATTTCACGTGTGAAGCGCTGTTTGAACTATGGAAACGACGCCTATACCCAGGCGCTTGATCGTGTTCAGGAGAAGAAAACGGAATAAATCAGCTGGAGCAGTCCAATTCGTATATTAAGTTGGGCTGTTTTTTTGTATGGGCGGTTTTAAAACTCTTTTTAAATCTCATAAAAGGCTTATTAAGCAATAGGGGCGGATAGTTGAAGACTCAGTTTCGAGATATTGGGTTAGTTTAAAGGTCCTGCGGGGGACGATTTCGCTTTCCGTGGGCATGTGCTGAGCCTCCTCAGTCTTCGACTTCCGGGGTCTCACTGATCATGTTTATCCCACAGGAGTCTTCATCGTCCCCCTTCGGACCTTACTGAAATGAGAGACTCGAAACATTGGCAAAAATCACTAGGATAGGAAATATGAAAATCATGCTATAAGTTCCTGCTTTCTCTTAGAAAAGGCCTGATACCAGTGGATTTAGAAAGGCTCAAGTCTAACACCTGCACTTCAAAAGAAGGGTCCTTTTCACCAAATAGAGTGGGGTGGTGGGGAAATGATGAGACTCCCACGGGAGAAGGAGCTAGGCTAGAACACCACAAGGAGTGAAAACGACTGAGGAGGCTTGCCAGTTCCCCCACAGGAAAGCGAGTTATTTCCCCACCAACCCTTATCCATCTAACGTAACGGACCCGAGTTATCTCGAAACTGAGTCTTCAACGAAAGGGAGCTTTACTGTAAGGTCAGCGGGGAGATTTTTAACAGAGTGGAACTTATATATAAAGATAGGAGTGTAGGTGATGAAGGCTGTGTTTGTGGATAAGTGGAACAATGAATATATGCCGAATCGAACAGACTGGAAGCCGAAAGAAGGTTTATTCCGGCTGAAGCCGTATCCGGTGAAATTCCCAATGAAGCAGATTAAAGATAGGCAGGCAACTATGTGGCGCTATCAGGAAGCTTTGCCTTTTGAGACCATAGATACATATACCTCTATAACCATGGGAGAAGGGATGACCCCGCTCGTCCCTCTGGATGCTGATCATCCAAACCTTTTGATGAAAATGGACTACCTCATGCCGACAGGTTCTTTTAAAGACCGCGGAGCTGCCGTGTTAATCGCAAAAGCGAAAGAACTCGGCGTATCCTCTGTCATTGCCGACAGCAGTGGGAATGCCGGGACAGCTATTGCCGCGTACAGCGCTAGAGCCGGTATAAGCTGCCATATCTATGTGCCAGATTCCACTTCTGAGAAAAAACTCGCTCAGATCGAAGCCCACGGAGCCCATATCCATAAGATTCCCGGGTCGCGTGAGGATACGGCTGAGGCCGCAAAACAAGCAGTGGAGAAAGAAAAACTCTATTACGCAAGTCACGTGTACAATCCATTTTTCTATGAAGGTACGAAAACATTTGCTTTTGAAATCTGGGAGCAGCTGGGGGAACAGGTGCCGGATTCCCTCATTCTTCCGGTCGGGAATGGGACACTTCTGCTGGGAGCCTATATTGGATTTCAGAATTTAAAAGAAGCCGGCGTTATCAAAAGCATGCCAAGAATAATTGGTGTCCAGTCCGAGGCCTGTGCACCGATTGCCCGTGCTTATACAAACGGTGAGCCCGTGAGTCCGGCAGAAAACAGAGGCACGCTGGCTGAAGGGATTGCCATTGCTGATCCCATGCGCGGGTCAGAGATTATAGAAGCGGTTAAAGATACGAAGGGCACCATCGTGACAGCGCCTGAGGAGGGCATAACGTCTGCAGGAGAGGAGCTTTCCGGAAAAGGTTTCTATGTAGAGCCGACAACCGCCGCTACGTATGCGGCTTATAAGCAGCATAAAGCAGAAATGGTCCCTCCCGATGAAACGGTTGTGATGGTGCTGTGCGGATCAGGCTTGAAGAAATAGCTTCTAAGCAGGGCGGGACAGGCATAGGCTAGAAGAAACCTGTCCGAAAAGGGGATTTTTATGATGAAATCCTTATTGAAAAAAGGCCTGATGATCCTGTTAGGAAGCTTATTTATTTCGCTTGGTATCAACTTTTTCCTCATGCCGGATCATGTGCTTGATGGGGGGATGATCGGACTTGGCCTGATTGCCAATTACGTGTGGGGGTTGAAAGTCGGTTTCACCATCATATTGTGCAGTATCCCGATTTTTACTATAGCTTGGTTCAGGTACCGCGCCTATTTTTATAACAGTCTCCATGGACTGCTCATCTCCTCTTTTTTTATTGATGTTCTTCATGGGCTCAGAGCCTATCACCTGCCGCTTGATCCTGCGCTCAGTTCCATCGTAGGCGGTGCGTTCGTAGGGGGAGGGATCGGACTGATGCTCCGTCATAAGACAAGCACTGGAGGAACGGACCTCCTTGCCCAGATGATTGCGGATATCTCGCGAATGAACGTTGGTTTTGTGATATTCTTTATCGATCTTATGATCATTGGGATAAGCGGCTATGTCTTCTCCATGGAAACGCTGCTGCTATCCACCATCACTATATTAAGCGTGGGCCTGGTGACGATGCTGTGCACGTCATCGCGTTTCTTCCCGAGTCGTTCAATTTTAGATTGAACGGCTTTTTTGTTTGGGTTAAAAAGTCCATCTATACGGGGGTCTGTGCTCTTAAGCCGGCAGACATAAAACATTCGCTAATTTATCTCCCTTATCCATTCAACCCAGTAAGCAAAGTTTGCTATAATAAGTGAATGGACAAAAGTTTTTTTGGAGGACGGAAATGAACAAACTGAGCGAGTGGAAGCATGTCTTCAAGCTGGATCCGCAAAAGACGTTGTCGGATCATGACCTGCAATTGATCTTGGAATCAGGTACGGATGCTGTGATTATCGGAGGCACGGACGGTGTAACCTTTGAAAATGTGAGTGATTTGTTTGATCGTGTCCAGCCCTATGACGTGCCGTGTCTGTTGGAAGTTTCAGATATAGAAGTAATTGCTCCTGAGTTTGATGGGTATCTCATTCCGATGGTGCTGAACAGCCGTGAGAAAAAATGGATGCTCGATATTCATCATCAAGCGGTGAAGGAGTATGGCGACATAATGGATTGGGATCAGATGGTGGTTGAAGGCTATTGCGTCTTAAATGAGGAAGCTAAAGTTTTCAAACACGCCGAATGTTATCTCCCTGATGAAGAGGATGTTCTCGCCTATGCAAGGATGGCTGAACATATGTTTCATTTGCCGGTTTTTTACTTAGAATACAGCGGCACTTACGGAGATCCTGAGCTTGTTAAAAAGATAACCAATGAATTACAACATACAACAGTCGTTTACGGCGGCGGTATCAGGTCCAGCGATCAGGCAGAAGAAATGAGTGCCTGTGCGGACGTGATCGTTGTCGGGAACGTACTGTACGAAGACCTTGACGCTGCCTTAAAGACCGTCAGCGCAGCCAAGAATTCTAATTTTTAATTAAGGATGGTGTACGATGGCACAAGCAATGAATGCCTTGATTAAAGGCTTGAACGAAGAACAACGAAATGCAGTGACCCATACAGAAGGACCTTTACTAATTATGGCAGGGGCAGGAAGTGGGAAGACCCGCGTTCTGACGCACCGGATTGCCTATTTATTAAGTGAAAAAGATGTAGCTCCCCGAAATATTCTTGCGATTACCTTTACGAATAAAGCTGCCCGTGAAATGAAGGATCGTGTAGAATCTCTCGTCGGAAAAGATGGAGAAAAGATCTGGATGTCCACCTTCCACTCCATGTGTGTAAGGATCTTAAGACGTGACATTGACCGGATCGGTTATGACCGGAACTTTTCAATCCTGGATTCGAGTGACCAGCTGTCTGTGATCAAGCAGGTATTGAAAGAATTGAATCTTGATCCAAAACGGTGGGATCCAAGAGCGATGCTCGGGGCGATCAGTAACTCGAAAAACGAACTGATGACGCCGGAAGACTATGAACAGAAAGCCGGCAGCATGCATGAAGAGCAGATTGCTAAGATTTATAAAGGCTATCAGAAGAAGCTTCGCAAAAATCAGTCGCTCGATTTTGACGATTTGATTATGCAGACCTTGTCTTTATTTGACCGCGTACCGGAAGTGCTGGAATATTACCAGCGCAGGTTCCAGTATATTCACGTCGATGAGTATCAGGATACGAACCATGCCCAGTATCAACTGGTGAAGCAGCTTGCAAGCAGGTATAAGAATCTGTGTGTGGTAGGGGATTCCGACCAGTCTATTTACGCCTGGCGCGGAGCGGACATTCAGAACATCCTCAATTTTGAGAGTGATTATCCGAATGCCCGGACGATTCTGCTTGAACAGAACTACCGCTCGACGGAACTGATTCTGAACGCAGCGAACAATGTGATTGATAATAACAGTGGACGTAAGCCGAAGCGGCTATGGACGGATAATGATGGCGGCGATAAAATCCATTACCATCAGGCGAATACGGAGCGTGAGGAAGCCTTGTTCGTGACGGATAAAATTGAGGATCTCATTAGACAGGGACGCTTTCAATATAAAGATGCAGCTATTCTATACCGTACGAATGCCCAGTCCCGTACCATTGAGGAGACCTTTGTAAAAGCCGGGGTACCTTACCAGATGATCGGCGGCACGAAGTTCTACGATCGTAAAGAGATCAAGGACATGCTGGCTTACCTGCGTCTGATCGCGAATCCAAATGATGACCTTAGCTTCCAGCGTGTGGTGAATGAACCGAAGCGCGGCGTCGGGAAGACGAGTATGGATAAAATGATGGCTTACGCGACTGACCATGACATTTCTTTATATGAAGCGGCAGCGGAAGTCGATTTTGTTGGCGTCAGTGCAAAAGCAGCCAAGGCGATCATGGCTTTCCGTAAAATGATCCAGAACTGGACCCAGCAGCAGGAATTTCTGTCGGCCACCGATATGGTCCAGGATGTTATTACGAAAACGGGATATGAAGAAATGCTGAGGAATGAGAAAAGTATAGAGGCGCAAAGCCGCCTTGAGAATATAGAAGAGTTCAAATCGGTTACAAAGAACTTTGAAGAAAACAGTGAAGATAAGACACTTATCGCCTTTTTAACAGATCTTGCCCTGATTGCGGATATCGATTCCATGAATGAAGACCCTAGTAGTGATGACACGGTTACGCTCATGACGCTTCACTCTGCCAAGGGACTGGAATTTCCGCTCGTATTCCTCATAGGGATGGAAGAGAATGTATTTCCGCACAGCCGGGCCCTGATGGAAGAATCGGAAATGGAAGAAGAGCGTCGTCTGGCTTATGTAGGCATTACCAGGGCAGAGAAACAGCTGTTCATTACCCATGCGAAAATGCGTACGTTATACGGCCGTACGAATATGAATCCGATCAGCCGTTTTATCAATGAAATCCCTGAGGACCTCGTAGAAGGTAAAGAACAGCCGGAAGAGCTGCCATTCTTCAATAAAAAACGCGAGCCTGCAGGAGCGCAGGGCCCTGCACCGCAGCAGAAGAAGCGGGCCGCGAAGAAAACGCAGCCGAAAGAATCTACAGGCGGGGAGAAAATCACCTGGAACCCTGGTGATAAAGCTGCCCATAAAAAATGGGGCGAAGGAACCGTCGTAAATGTACAGGGTGAAGGAGATGCAATGGAGCTTGATATTGCTTTTCCAGCTCCAACCGGTATTAAGCGACTACTCGCCCGGTATGCACCGATTACGAAAGCGTAAGGAAGTGGATGGTTATGAACGCAGATGAAGCAAAGAAAAAGATAGATACCCTAAGAGAAGAACTAGAACAATACCGCCATGAATATCATACGCTCGATGCTCCAAGCGTTCCTGACTACGAATATGATCAAAAAATGCAGGAGCTGATTGAGCTGGAGGAGGAGTTTCCTGATTTTCAAACAGCAGACTCTCCTTCTCAGCGTGTCGGCGGTGCGCCGCTCGATGCATTTGTAAAAGTGCAGCACGACGTGCCGATGCTGAGTCTTGGGAATGCATTTGACGACCAAGAACTGCGTGATTTCGACCGCCGGGTGCGCGGGGGAACGGATGAAGATGTGAGTTATGTATGTGAATTAAAAATTGACGGTCTTGCCGTTTCTCTCCGTTACGAGGATGGTGTGTTTGTCCGGGGAGCCACCCGAGGCGACGGGACGACCGGTGAAGATATTACGAAAAATCTCCGCACGATTCGGAATATACCACTCAGGCTGAAACAGCCGGAGACGCTTGAAGTCAGGGGAGAAGCGTATATGCCGAAGCCATCCTTCAACGCTTTGAATGAAGCGCGGGAAGAACGCGGGGACGAGCCTTTTGCCAATCCGAGAAACGCAGCGGCGGGATCCTTGCGCCAGCTTGATCCGAAAATTGCGGCGAAGCGTAATCTGGATATTTTTCTTTACGGTATTGGCCAATGGCAGGATGAGTCCTCCGAGGCCCATAGTGAACGTCTCGAGCAAATGGAGAAGCTCGGGCTTAAAACGAATCCGGAATGGAAAAAGTGTAACGATATCGAGGAAGTAATCGACTATGTTCATAGCTGGGTAGAAAAACGCCAGGACCTCGATTATGAAATTGACGGCATCGTCATTAAGGTGGATCGTCTGGATCAGCAGGACACGCTTGGCTTTACCGCTAAAAGCCCGCGCTGGGCGACGGCTTATAAGTTCCCGGCTGAAGAGGCGATTACGACTCTTAAAGATATTGAACTGAGTGTGGGCCGTACTGGAGTAGTGACGCCTACCGCCATTTTAGAACCGGTTAAAGTAGCGGGCACAACGGTTCAGCGCGCCTCTCTTCACAATGAGGACTTAATACGTGAGCGGGATATTCGGATCGGAGACACCGTGGTGATTAAAAAAGCCGGCGACATCATACCAGAGGTGGTTCGTGTTGTTGAGGACGAGCGTAGCGGTGAAGAGGAACCGTACCATATGCCGGAATTGTGCCCGGAATGCGAAAGCAAGCTCGTTCGTTTAGAAGAGGAAGTCGCCTTGCGCTGCATTAATCCGAACTGTCCGGCTCAGCTCAGGGAGGCCCTCATCCACTTCGTATCCCGCAATGCGATGGATATTGAAGGCCTTGGGGAGAAGGTCATCGCCCAGCTGTTTAGAGAAAAGCTGATTCATACGATCGCAGACCTGTATAAGCTGGAAGGCGAAGAACTGCTGAAGCTCGAACGTATGGGTGAAAAATCGGTCCAGAACTTATTAAATTCCATTGAAATCTCCAAGGAAAATTCAATGGAACGCTTGTTATTTGGGCTTGGTGTCCGCTATGTGGGCACAAAAGCGGCCAATACCCTTTCGCAGGAATTCGGACATATGGATGATTTAGCAGCGGCTGATGCGGAAGCGCTCGAAGGCATTCCAGAAATCGGCGAAAAAATGGCGGAATCGATCGCAAGATATTTTGATAAACCTCAGGTCATCCAGTTACTGGAAGAATTAAAGCAGCTGGGGATTAATATGGCTTACAAAGGAGCAAGGAAGCAGGAAGCACCTGCGGACTCTCCATTTGCGGATAAAACGATCGTCATTACAGGAAAGATGGAAGAATACAAACGCTCGGATATGAAAGGTATTGTGGAAGAGCTGGGTGGAAACGTCACGGGAAGTGTCAGTAAAAAGACGGATATCCTGATTGCTGGAGAAGATGCCGGTTCGAAATACACAAAAGCACAAGAGCTGGGTGTAGAGATATGGAACGAAGAGCAGTTTAAACAAGCGGTATCTCAGCCGGAGTAAAACAGAGAGGCGCCACTCCTCTAATGTAAACGAGTGGAGCTTTGGGGACAGGCAGGAAAGCCCGGCACAATTCACGGAAAGATCATCGTTTCACGTAATTACATGGGGAGTGGGATACATGAGGAAGTGGCACGCACTGTTGGTTGGTTCATTGCTTTTGGTTAGCGCGTGTACGCCAGTGTTTGATAATAAGGATGAAGTCATACAGGAAACAAAAGATAAAGACAGCAATCAGGCATCGATCGTTCCGAATCATAGTATATCGGAAGAAACATACCGCATGATTTTATCCGAAGACCGTTCGAAAGTATCAAAAGCCCGGTCGGTCACGGTGAATCAGATGGGGAACCGGATGGACATCTCCGAGTTTGAACAAGGCCTCAGGCGGCATTCTAAGGAATACTACGATCCGGAGGAATACTTTTTTCAGCCTGGACAGTTTATTAGCGGAGATACGCTGCTTGAAGAATGGCTGTCGAGATATGCAGAGGGAGGAAACGAAGACGGGTTAAATCCGGAACTTGATGAAGACGAGGCGACAGTGGAGCAGTTCCGTAAAAATCCTAAATATATATCGAACATTGTCGAGCAGGATTACCTCGTTAAAAAAGATGACGATGTCGTGGAATTGAAAGGGTTAACCATAGGCATTTCCTTGCGCACAGTTTATAACTTCACAGCTGAAGGAAGGAGTTATAAAGAAGATCATTCTACTGAAGAGCTATTGGAAAAAGGAAAAGAATATGCCGGAACGATTCTAAAGCGACTCAGAGAACGGGACGAGCTGAAGAACGTGCCGATCGTGTTTGCCCTTTATGAAGAGGAAGAAGCGAGTTCCAAAATTCCTGGTCAATTTATGAGCAAAACCATGGTGAAAGGCTCTTCCTCATCCATTGGTGACTGGAAAGACATTAATGAAAAACACGTCCTTTTCCCTTCGAAGGAAGCGGAGAATGACTACTTTGAAGATTCGCAGATCTTTTCTGATTTCAGAGAAGATGTATCCGATTACTTCCCGAACTTCGTAGGGATGATTGCCAACGGATTTTATGTGGATAATGAACTTCAGCAAGTGTCTATTGATATTCCGATCCAGTTCCGCTCCCAGTCAGAAGTCGTCGGATTCACTCAGTATGTGTACGGTCTAGTCGTCGAGATGTTCCCGGACCACTATGATGTAGAAGTCAAAATAAACAGTATGGACCAACAGGAAAGCCTCATTGTCCAACAGGCAGGCAAAGAGGAACCTTTCGTTCATATCTATGAATAAATATCTTGGGCCGCGTGGATGCTAAACATCGACGCGGCTTTTTTGTATTTAGAGATATGCAAATTTCGAGCAAATTCGATTTACTATACTTATATGGACGAAAATTTGCTATGTGAAGAGTTGTGTTTAGTTTAAGTATTCAAATTAAACTAAATCAGATTATTTGCGGTTATTTGATTTGTGGAAGAGATGAAGTTGCGGTAAAATAAGCTTTGGAAAAGCCGTGGTAATTTTCGAAAAATTATTCGGCGTCTGTATGTATTTATTCCTTTAGGAGGCGGGTAACCATGGTGGTCCCTTACAAACATGAACCATTTACCGATTTCAGTATTGAAGAAAATCGCAGAGCACTTGAATCTGCTATTAAGCAGGTGGAAGCAGAGTTAGGAAAGACGTACCCTTTGATTATCGGCGGCGAACGGATTATGACCGATGACAAAATCGAAGTGGTGAATCCAGCAGATAAGAAAGAAGTGATTGGGTACGTCGCAAAAGCGAACCAGGATCTCGCAGAAAAAGCGCATAGAATTGCAGACGAGACCTTTAGCTGGTGGCGCAAAACAAAAGCTTCGTTCCGTGCTGACATCTTATTCCGTGCCGCAGCCATCGTCCGCCGGCGTAAGCATGAGTTTACAGCTCACCTCGTTAAAGAAGGCGGAAAGCCCTGGAAAGAAGCAGACGCCGATACAGCGGAAGCTATTGACTTTATGGAGTTCTACGCCCGTCAGATGCTCGATATTGATAAAGGCGTAGAAATCAATTCCCGTCCGATCGAAAATAACCGATTCCACTACATCCCGCTTGGTGTAGGCGTGGTTATTTCTCCGTGGAACTTTTTGTTTGCGATCATGTGCGGTACGACGACCGCAGCCATGGTCTCCGGAAACACAGTTTTACTCAAACCAGCAAGCTCCACACCTATTATTGCTTATAAAATGATGGAGGTGCTTGAGGAAGCCGGTCTTCCCGCCGGAGTCATCAATTACATTCCCGGCAGTGGAAAAGAAGTGGGCGATTACCTTGTTGACCACCCTCGGACTCGATTTATCAGTTTCACTGGATCCCGTGAAGTCGGTACCCGGATCTTCGAACGCGCGGCCAAAGTGCATGAAGGTCAAAAGTGGCTGAAGCGCACCATCATCGAAATGGGCGGAAAAGATACAATTATCGTTGATAAAGATTCCGATTTGGAACTGGCCGCTGACGCTATTACTTATTCTGCTTTTGGCTTTTCCGGTCAAAAATGTTCAGCATGTTCCCGTGTGGTGGCCCATGAAGCTGTGTACGATGAACTGCTCGATCGTGTCGTTCAGAAAACAAAGAATGAAGTAAGTCATGGTAACCCTGCAGATAACCGCTCTTACATGGGGCCGGTCATCGATCAGGGGGCTTATGACAAGATTCTCAACTATATTGAGATCGGCAAAAAAGAAGGAAAACTGATGGCGGGAGGAAAAGGCGATGACAGTAAAGGCTGGTTCATTGAGCCAACCGTCTTCGCAGATCTTGATCCTGACAGTACGATTATGCAGGAAGAAATCTTTGGTCCTGTGTTAGGGTTTATGAAAGCTTCTTCTTTTGATGAAGCATTGGAAATTGCCAACAACACAGATTATGGGCTTACCGGTGCTGTCATTACCAATAACCGTCAGCACATTGAGAAGGCGAGAGAAGATTTCCACGTTGGAAACTTATACTTTAACCGCGGATGTACGGCTGCGATTGTCGGCTACCATCCATTTGGAGGCTTTAACATGTCCGGCACCGACTCCAAAGCTGGTGGACCTGACTACTTGTATCATCATATGCAAGGAAAAACCACATCTGAAATGCTGTAAATCATAATTAAACCCATTCTCTGCGATAAAAAAAGCAGAGAATGGGTTTTTTTTAGAAAATGGAGCATACTACATGTAGCTGCAAATAAGAAGAAAAAGATAAAAAATGGTAAAACCACCAATAAGAATTAAAAAATTTTAATGAATGTTTATAGTGAATTCATTGGATATGTGTATATAAATACAACATTTGTGCATATAAATCCATAATCGATAATATGTCTCAATTTTTGCAATGTTCTTGTAATTATACTATGATATAGTTGTACTTGTGTTTGACTTTTGAGACTTCTATGACTTATGTATCACAAGTAAAAACTATTGCATAGGAGTGCATATTACGACATACAGGAGGTGAAAATGTGTTTGAACTAGCGACTGCAGCTGCTTCATATTCCATTTCAGGGGCAACCTGGTTTTGGTTGTTTGTCCCTATGCCTATCTTAATTATCTTATCCATTATTACATTATTTACTGAGAGGAGCGACTAAAAAAACATGAGTACAGCAACGTTAATAACGTTTATTATTTATCTAATTGGTATGCTTGGTATCGGTTTTGCCGCATATCGTTTAACAAGTGATTTATCTGACTATGTATTGGGCGGCCGCCGTCTCGGTCCAGGAGTAGCCGCACTGAGTGCCGGTGCCTCCGACATGAGTGGCTGGTTGCTATTAGGTCTTCCAGGTGCTATTTACGCATCCGGTTTATCTGAAGCGTGGATTGGTGTAGGTCTCGCTATTGGTGCTTATCTAAACTGGCAGTTTGTTGCCCGCCGCCTGCGTGTCTTTACAGAAGTGGCGAACGATTCCATTACGGTACCGGACTATCTTGAAAACCGTTTCCGTGATAAATCTCACGTTCTGCGTGTTATTTCCGCAGCCGTTATCTTATTATTCTTCACATTCTACACCTCTTCCGGTATGGTTGCCGGCGCGAAGCTGTTCGAAGCTTCCTTTGCATTAAGTTATACACAAGCTCTTTGGCTCGGAGCTATTGTAACGATATCATATACATTCCTTGGAGGATTCCTGGCTGTAAGCTGGACAGACTTTGTTCAGGGTATCCTTATGTTCCTTGCTCTAATTGCCGTGCCAATTGTAGCTATCTCTGAACTTGGCGGCTGGAACAACGCTGTCGATGCTGTTGGTCAAATCGACCCGGCTCACTTGAACATGGTACAGGGTGTAGGCGCATTAGCTATTATTTCATCTCTGGCCTGGGGTCTTGGTTATTTCGGGCAGCCTCACATTCTTGTACGTTTTATGGCCCTTCGTTCACCTAAAGATGTTCCGAAAGCCCGCTTTATCGGTGTAGGCTGGATGGTTCTAGGTCTTTACGGGGCGATCTTCACAGGTCTTGTTGGACTTGCTTACATTAACACAGCTGATGTGAGTGATTTGAGCACGTTCAACGCAGAAGTTATGAGTGAAGGCGGCGTACAGATGCTTGCCGATGCTGAGAAGATCTTCATTACCTTCTCACAAATTCTATTCCACCCAATCATTGCAGGTATCCTGCTTGCAGCTATTCTGTCTGCAATCATGAGTACGATTGACTCTCAGCTGCTTGTATCTTCTTCTGCTCTTGCAGAGGACTTCTATAAAGCGCTGTTCCGTCCAAACGCAACTGAGCGTGAGCTTGTATGGGTTGGACGTGTTGCGGTTGCCGGTATCGCCTTAATTGCCGTATTGATTGCCGGAAACCCGGACAGTTCTGTACTTGATCTTGTATCGTATGCCTGGGCAGGATTCGGTGCCGCATTCGGTCCGATCATCATCTTGTCCTTGTTCTGGAAAGGCATTACCCGTAACGGTGCACTTGCCGGTATTATTGTCGGTGCGGTAACCGTTGTTATATGGGGTGACTTCCTGAGCGGCGGTATCTTTGATCTTTATGAAATCGTACCTGGTTTCATCTTGAACTTAATTGTAGCGGTTGCAGTTAGTGCTGCAGGTGAACCACCGAAAGAAATTATTGAAGAATTTGATGAAGCAGCCCGTCGTTAATTAGATGAGTCTGCTAAAAAGATCTCCGGACTTCCGGAGATCTTTTTTTGTTTCGCTCTTTTAAAGTCTAATGTTGATTTTTAGTAAAAGACTTGTTAAAGAAAAGGGCCGGATTGGAAGACTCAGTTTCGAGACAAATCGTGGTCCGTCACTTAAAAGGTATAGGGTTGGTGGGGAAATAACTCGCTTTCCTATGGGGGAACGGTGAGCTTCCTCGCTCGTTTCACTCCCTGCGGGATCTCACCTAGTTCCTTCTCCCATGGGAGTCTCGCCATTTCCCCACCAACACAGCCACGGAAGAATAACGGACTCTTCCAGAAGAGATAATGCTCTCCTTCTAAATAGGTCCTAAATGCTTCTATAACAAGCTTGTTCACATCGTTCTAGCATGAAAATACAGTCCTCATCCCATACTTTTTTCTCACCAAGCAAACGGTGTTTTGGTGGTTTCGAGTTTCTGATCTGGATAGGTTCGGAGGGGGACGATGTAGACTCCTGTGGGATGAACATGATCGGTAAGATCCCGGAAGGCGAAGCCTGAGGAAGCTTACCACATGCCCGCGGAAAGCGAAATCGTCCCCCTCCGGACCTTCCGCTCAACAAACACCTCGAAATCAATTCTTCAAGTAATGGGAACGTTACTTATATATCAACAAGGAACACTGACAGAGCTTTTAATTTATATATCATAAGTGGTTACAAGTATTTTTCCGACATCATAATGAGCGGATCTCAAAAAGGTTCGTTAGACAAGCTGGGCTAAGGAAAGGTTTAATATTAGGAAGACCGGCGCACGCTAAGACAGCCGGAGAACATTTATGTTAAGATAAGAAGGGTAAAAATAGCGCACGTTGATTCATAAGCCGTATATTTGGTATGATCATATATTATGTGAGATCGAAATGGAGGTCGCATTATGTCAAGAATTAGTAAAGACGAAGTGAAGCACGTAGCCAACCTGGCACGCCTTGCTATCTCAGAAGACGAAGCCGATACATTCACCAAACAGCTCGACGATATTATTACGTATGCCGAGCAGCTGAATGAACTCGACACAGAGGGAGTAGCTCCTACCACCCACGTACTGGATCTGAAGAATGTCTTACGTAAAGACGAGCCTAAAGAATGGTTGAACAAAGAAGATGTACTTAATAACGCACCCGAGCACAAAGATGGACAATTCAAAGTGCCATCGGTACTGGAATAGGAGGTTTGATCATGTCTCTATTTGACTATACATTACGTGAGCTTCAAGAGAAGCTACATAATCAGGAAATCCGAGTAACGGATCTTGTAGACGAGTCGTATAAACGAATTGAAGAGGTAGACGGGCAAGTGAAGGCTTTCTTAACGCTAAATGAAGAAGCCGCCCGCGCCCAGGCTGCAGAACTCGATCAGCAGCGAGGCGACAGCGCCGCTAAACTGTTCGGTCTGCCAATTGGTGTAAAGGACAACATCGTAACCAAAGGTCTCCGCACCACAGCCGGAAGCCAGATTCTAAGTAATTTTAACGACCCATTGTACGATGCTACGGTCGTCAATAAGTTGAATGACGCGAAGTCCATTACCATTGGTAAACTCAACATGGACGAGTTTGCTATGGGTTCTTCTAATGAAAACTCAAGCTACGACGCGGTCCGTAACCCTTGGAATACGGATTACGTTCCAGGCGGATCAAGCGGTGGCTCAGCAGCGGCTGTAGCTGCTGGAGAAGTTCCTTATTCACTCGGTTCCGATACCGGCGGATCGATCCGTCAGCCCGCCGCTTACTGCGGGGTTGTCGGCTTGAAACCAACGTATGGCCGTGTCTCCCGTTTCGGTTTAGTCGCTTTTGCTTCCTCTTTGGATCAAATCGGTCCAATAACACGCAATGTGGAAGACAACGCGTTCTTGCTTGAAACCATTGCCGGACACGACAAGATGGATTCGACATCAGCGAACGTTGAGGTTCCAAATTACAGTGAAGCTCTGACAGGCGACGTCAAAGGACTGAAAATCGCTGTACCAAAAGAATACCTTAATGAAGGTGTATCTTCTGAAGTGAAAGAAGCCGTTCAAGCCGCACTTAAGAAATATGAAGAGCTTGGAGCAACTTGGGAAGAAGTATCTCTTCCTCACTCCAAATACGCTCTATCCACGTACTACTTGATCGCATCATCCGAAGCTTCTGCCAACCTGGCCCGTTTTGACGGAGTCCGTTACGGCAAGCGCGCGGAAGATGCGGAAACCATGCTCGACATGTTCAAGCGCTCCCGTGCTGAAGGCTTCGGTGACGAAGTGAAACGCCGGATTATGCTTGGAACGTTCGCGCTAAGCTCCGGTTACTACGATGCTTATTATAAAAAAGCTCAGCAGGTACGTACGCTGATTAAGAACGATTTTGAAAAAGTGTTCGCAGATTACGACGTAATTATCGGGCCAACCACGCCTACACCAGCCTTTAAAATAGGCGATAAAGTCGATGATCCGATGACGATGTATGCGAACGATATCCTGACGATCCCTGTGAACCTGGCAGGTGTTCCGGGTATTTCGATTCCATGCGGTTTCTCATCCAATGGTCTTCCGATCGGTCTGCAAATCATCGGAAACCACTTTGATGAAAGCAGTGTGTATCGTACCGCTCATGCCTTCGAACAGGCTACTGAATTCCATAAACAACGCCCGTCCCTTGGAGGTGCGCGCTCATGAATTTTGAAACAATAATTGGCCTAGAGGTCCACGTAGAATTAAAAACGGCATCTAAAATCTTCAGCCCGTCCCCGAACATGTTCGGAGACGAGCCGAATACGAACGTAAACCCGATTGACCTCGGTTACCCGGGCGTATTGCCTGTATTGAACGAAGAAGCCGTCAACTATGCGATGAAAGCCGCAATGGCTCTGAATTGTGATATCGCGACGGACACGAAATTCGATCGTAAAAACTATTTCTATCCGGACAACCCGAAAGCGTATCAGATTTCCCAATTTGATCAGCCAATCGGGGAAAACGGCTATATTGATATTGAAGTGGATGGCGAGAAAAAACGGATCGGCATTACGCGTCTTCACATGGAGGAAGATGCCGGTAAGCTGACCCACAGTGATGATGGTTACTCCCTTGTGGACTACAACCGTCAGGGTACACCGCTTGTCGAAATCGTATCCGAGCCGGACATCCGTTCACCAAAAGAAGCCTACGCGTACCTGGAAGCTTTGAAAAATATCATCCAGTACACGGGCGTTTCTGATTGTAAAATGGAAGAAGGTTCACTCCGTTGTGATGCCAACCTGTCGATCCGCCCGATCGGTCAGGAAGAGTTCGGTGTGAAGACCGAGCTTAAGAACTTGAACTCTTTCTCTTTCGTACAAAAAGGACTTGAGTTTGAAGAAGTGCGCCAGCAGAAAGAACTGCTTTCCGGTGGAGAAATCCTTCAGGAAACACGCCGTTATGATGAGCAGACAAAAGAAACCATTCTTATGCGTGTGAAAGAAGGTTCTGATGATTACCGTTACTTCCCAGAGCCGGATCTTGTGCCTCTGCATATTGATGAAGCCTGGAAACAGCGCATTTTCGATCAGATTCCTGAGCTTCCAGCTGCTCGTAAGAAGCGTTATATCGAAGAACTTGATCTTCCGGAATACGATGCGATGGTGCTTACCAATAACAAAGAACTATCCGACTTCTTTGAAGAAACCATTGCTGAGGGAGCCGATATTAAACAGGCATCCAACTGGCTGATGGGTGAAGTTTCCGCTTATATGAACAAGAACTATAAAGAGCTTCATGAGCTTGCCCTTACACCAGCTTCACTCGCGAAAATGATCAAGCTGATCGAAGACGGCACGATTTCGTCCAAGATCGCTAAGAAAGTCTTCAGCGAACTGGTTGAAAAAGGCGGCGATCCAGAGAAAATTGTTAAAGATAGAGGACTCGTCCAAATTTCCGATGAAGGTCAGTTGACCGAAATCGTAACGACCATTCTGGATAACAATCCACAGTCCATTGAGGACTATAAGAACGGTAAAGATAAAGCGCTCGGATTCCTTGTCGGTCAAGTAATGAAAGAAACCAAAGGTCAGGCCAACCCACCGATGG
This sequence comes from Halobacillus halophilus DSM 2266, assembly GCF_000284515.1. Classification (GTDB taxonomy): domain Bacteria; phylum Bacillota; class Bacilli; order Bacillales; family Halobacillaceae; genus Halobacillus; species Halobacillus halophilus. The sequence goes on from NC_017668.1 coordinate 634,928, forward strand.
TAAACAAAATTATTTTGGCTGAAATGGAGAAGCGTTAAAGCCTGCCAATAGGTTAAGCGAAAGCACGCACGGCGATTGGTGCGTGCTTTCGTATGGATGAGGAAAACCCATCATATACTATAAAAAGTGTTTTCAAATTCAGGAAAAAGAGCTATGATGTTCTATGGAACAAGCCTGGATGAGGGGGTCATACCATGAAACGTGCTCGAATAATTTATAACCCGACCTCTGGGAGAGAACTCATTCGTAAAGTCCTCCCTGATATTCTGCAGCGGTTTGAACAAACCGGCTACGAAACATCGACACATGCAACCACCCGTGCCGGGGATGCGATCGAAGCTGCAAAATACGCTGTGGATCGGGAGTTTGATGTAGTCGTTGCTGCCGGCGGGGATGGAACCATTAATGAAGTGATTAATGGTCTTGCCGAACAGGACCACAAACCGAAGCTCGGGATCATTCCAGTCGGGACAACTAACGATTTTGCACGTGCGTTAAATATACCAAGGAACATTCATAAGGCCGTCGATATCATTCTGGAAGAACACACCCAGCCACTTGATATCGGCCGCGTGAACGGTCATTATTTCATGAACATTGCCGGGGGAGGAAAGATCACCGAGGTTTCCTATGAAGTCCCGAGCAAGCTGAAAACCATGATCGGGCAGCTGGCCTATTATCTTAAAGGAATTGAAATGCTGCCTTCGATCCGTCCGACACGCGTCGAAATAGAGTATGACGGCAAATGGTATGAAGGAGAGATCATGTTATTTCTCGTTTCCAATACCAACTCCGTCGGCGGCCTGGAGAAACTGGCTCCATCGGCCCGCATGGATGATGGATTGTTCGACTTAATGATTATTGAAAAAATGAACATTGCCGAATTCGTCCGTCTCGCCACACTCGCGATTCAAGGCAACCATTTGAACCATCCGAAATTCATTCACACCACCGCAAGCCGCGTGAAAGTGAAGACGGATGAGAAAATGCAGTTGAACATTGATGGTGAGTTCGGCGGCATGATGCCGGGAGAATTTGTGAATCTATACCGCCACCTGGATTTCTTCCTACCGAAGGATAAATTTCCAGGCGAATTAGAAGAATCGTGAAGCGCTGCTGTCCTATCCGGGGCAGCGGCGTTTTCTAATGGTTTCATGAAACACTAGGATTTGTGATAAACTACGAACACAGAGTCTAACTAGAAAAGGACGGATGAATGATGGCGAAACCAAAGCCGCCCGTACAGAAAAACCAGACCATACACCTGACGTTTGAGGATTTAACCCATGAAGGCAATGGGGTAGGGAAAGTGGATGGCTATCCGCTCTTCGTACCGTATGGTCTTCCCGGGGAAGAAGCCGAAGTAAAAGTCGTCAAAGTGAAAAAGAACTTTGGCTTCGGCAAGCTCGTGAAGGTAAAAGAAGAAAGCGAAGACCGTGTTGAGCCGCCATGTGATGTGTATTACCAGTGCGGCGGCTGCCAGCTGCAGCATATGAGCTATAGCATGCAGCTTGAGATGAAGCACAATCAGGTGAAAAACGCGATGAAGAAAATCGGACACCTCGAACACGTTCCTGTCCACGAAACGATCGGAATGGCCGACCCGTGGCGCTACCGTAATAAAATTCAAATTCCCGTCGGACAAAAAGAAGACGGAAAGCTCAAGACCGGCTTTTACCAGAAGCGCAGCCACAACATTATCGATATGGATACGTGTATTATCCAGGATGAGCTGAACGACCGCATGGTGGAAACCGTAAGGCGTATTGCCACGGAACTAGGGATCTCAGCTTATGATGAAGACACCCATCGCGGTACGCTGCGTCATATTATGGTCCGCACCGGGCAGACAACAAAAGATATTATGATTGTGCTCGTAATGAAAACCAAGAACCTGCCCGAAAAGGACAAGTTGATTGATGAAATCCGAGACGCCTTCCCAAGCGTTAAGTCAATCGTGCATAACGTGAACAATCAGAAGACAAATGTGATTCTCGGCAAAGAAACCAAGGTTATCTGGGGCGACGAATACATCTACGATATGATCGGCGATATTAAATTTATGATCTCACCAAAATCGTTCTATCAGGTCAACCCTACCCAGACGAAGAACCTATATGACAAAGCGCTCGAATACGCTGACCTTAGAGGCGGCGAAACCGTCATTGACGCTTACTGCGGCATCGGTACGATCTCTCTTTTCCTCGCACAAAAAGCGAAGAAAGTGTACGGCGTCGAAGTCGTTCCCGAAGCCGTCACCGACGCGAAGAAAAATGCCCGCCTGAATAAAATGGACAACGCTGAATTTTACGTAGGACAAGCCGAAGAGCTGATGCCATGGTGGCGCAACCAGGGGCTCCGTCCGGACGTGATCGTGGTCGATCCACCGCGTAAAGGCTGTGATGAAGAACTGCTTAAAGCCATGCTTGATATGGAACCGGAGCGTATCGTCTATGTATCGTGTAACCCTTCAACGCTCGCGCGTGATTTACGTGTGCTTGAGGATGGAGGATATGCGACACAGGAGGTTCAGCCGGTGGATATGTTCCCGCAGACGAGTCATGTGGAGTGCGTTACGTATTTAACCCCTAAGGTATAGGGTTTTAGAAGAGGAAAACACGTGAGTGGTCACATTTTGACCACTCATATGTTTTTTCTGAGGTAATTTCCGAATTTTTGAGCGGATTCATCTTTCATATTATCGGTAACATGAGCATAAATATCGCCAGTGGTTTTAATACTCTTATGACCCAAGCGATCTTGGACATCTTTTAATGAGTTACCGGCTTCAAGCATGAGTGAAGCGTGAGTATGCCTTAAATCATGAATTCGAATTTTGGTCACTTCTGCTTTTTTAATGAGGCGGTTGAATATAGTGGTCAGTGTTCTAGGATAAATAGGGCGGCCATCTTCTCTACAAAAGACTAGATCGTAATTTTGATCGTATTCCCTACCTAACATCAGTTTGAATTCACTCTGTCTGGTTTTGTGCTGTCTTAATTCTTTTGAAACATAATCATCTATTTTGATTGTCCGATAAGAGGCTTCATTTTTCAGTTCCCCAAAGCGAAATCCGTCTTTATCGTAGATGAGATTACGTTTGACCTCAATTAACTCATTTTCTAAATCAATGTCTTCCCACTTTACCCCCAGTAATTCACCTCTTCGAAGTCCAGTATAGATAAATGTTAAAAATACGGAATAGTAATTTTCATTTTCGTACTTTGCAAAATGAAGGAATCGTTCGATTTCATCAACAGACCAAGTTGTTTGTTTTCTTCTTCGTCCTCTTGGAATATCAACCTTTTCCATAGGATTACGTGAAAGCACCTCCCACTCCACAGCTTTCTTTAATGCACCGTATAAAATAACAGAAATATATTCTACATATCTCTCAGAAAGTCCATCATCCAGTAGTTCGTTAATGTACTTCTGGGCCATAGGGGCGGTAATGGAAGAAATCTGTAAATGTCCAAGCTGGGGAAGAAGTCGGTAATCAATAGCGCGTTTATAACTAACAAATGTAGTATCCCGTAAATTACGTTTTCCATAAAGTTCTAACCACTGATTCATATACTCTGCAAGAGTCAGCTTGGAATCATTAATGAACTGATTATTATTAAGCTCGTGTTGAATTTGGGTGATTGCTGCTTCAGCTTCTGATTTTGTTGCAAACCCTCTACGAACTACCTGTTTCCGTTTGCCAGTACGGGGATCTCGGCCGGCTTCGACCGTAACCTTCCATGTATAGCCTTTCTTACTCTTCGCTTTTACTTTTTTTATAGATGCCATTGGGGATAGATACCTCCTCATCGATACATTACTATATTTATAGCTTTAATTAGGGTACAAAAAATTGTTGCTATTACTCATTTGGGAGTGAATCCATTGATTTTCATAGCGTCGAAGTCTTTCAGCGGCGAATGCAATTGTCACATTAAAAATTTCAGCGACATTTCTAATAGCTTCTTTCTTACTAAAGGGGAGGTCCAATTTTTTCAACATAAATGTTGGGATGCAAAAATGAAGTGCAAAATTACTTGCTTGAGATTCTTGTAAATTTGTGAATTCTAACGGAAGAAATAACTGATTGCCCGAGTGGCGCAGTACATGACAAACTTCGTGTGAAAACTTCTCCCATAACTCAGGTTTAGTTAAGTTTATATTCAACTTTATTGTGCTTCCTTGATAATGTGTTGGTTGTTCAGAAAAAGTAAGATCAACACCTAATCGTCCAGCTATATTAAATAAGTCGAGTTGAAAAGGAGTGCTAACACCAATCCTTAATAGTAATTTTTTTATGTAATCTTCTAAGTGGGTAGTTTGATAATAAGTCATAATAAGTACCTCCAATCAAAGAACGTATGTTCGCCTTTATTGTAAAATAAAAAACGTGCAATTGCACGCTAAAATATTTCATGTTTACTGCTCGGTATGGTTTTCGGTTCTTGGTTCGGGATTTGAATTGTTCTTATTAGGTTGTTCCTTCTCTGGCGGGTTAAACAAAAAGATTATTGATATTGCGACTGCTAACACTATAAATATCATTGATATTATAGTGTTTCTATAAAGTTTATAAGTGCCTTCAAATTTCAAAATCGAAGGTTCAATATGTTTTGTTTTTATTTCATCAATTTTTTCTTGTTTAAGAGTAGTAAACTCGAAGCTATACGCATCGAAAGCCTCCCTTAGTTCGGTTCCTTTATCTTTATAATTTCTTCGGTTGACTAAAAAACTTATAAGAAAATAAACGCCATGCAGAACTAGTACAATGGAAGCCAGCCACTTTCCGCCCCTTGTGTAAAGAATGAAAGATGATAGAGCTGCCGTTATTATCCCAATGATAATTATGTTAATTTGCTGAGTGATTTTATCAGTATGCTCTTTTATTTTTAATCCTGATTCATAAGCCTCTTTTATAATATCTTTTCTGCTATTAAAAAATTTTTCGATTGTATTTTGAACATATGCAGAAAAATGATCAATAACAGTTTCGTGGATACGGTTAATGTTTTCATCTAGTGCCTTAAGTGTATCTTTATCATTTTGATAAAGAGAAATAACATTACGTGCGATTTCAACTTTATCAAAATATTTCTCTTTATCGAAAATAAATTCGAACAGCAAGAAGTATAACTTATGATTTTTTGGTGAGAAAGGGGTGGTGCTTATTAAATCAATTGTCTGATAGCCAGTGAAGATATGATTATTGTTCTTTTCTTTATTTGCTAACAATTTTGTAATTGATTTAAATAACGCAAAATTAAAAGATGAAGCCACTAAATCATCATCAATGTCATTATGAAAAAAAAGCTCATTTGGAAGAGGATGGTGATACTCTTCGATACTACTCATATTATTGATAATATACTTATAATCGCTAAGTTTTTTTTGAGAAGCTTCTGAGATAATACTGTGAGAATAACTAGGCTTATAATCTTCTAGAGGTACTAATGTAAGGTATTCGTTCTCTAATATGTTACTTATCGGTAAGAACACAATCGACTTCTTGTCATTATTGACTTTAATGAACTTGAAGTTATCACTTACGATTTCATTGCAAAATTTGCTTTTATAAAAAAAAACTAGTCCGTTCGAAAATTGTTTGTTCAGATTTATTCTTACAGTACAATCCTCTTTTAAATATTTATAATTAGAAATGAATTGAGATCTAGAATAATTTCTAGCATTTTTATAGTTAACATTAAAATTGAGTTGGACATCATCAATAAGGGATTTTAGATCAATGTTTTCTGCTATACTGTAAATTTCATCTGGAGAAGCAGAAAACTCTAAAGTTATCTTTAGTGAATCTTCAGTAATATGCTCGTCTTTGAGGGAAGGAATAGTATTTATAAGATTTACAAATTTATTTACAACAGTCATTATTCTACCTCCCTCTGAAAATCACTTGTACTTTTGATTTAGCTGTTTATGTATTTCAAGTTTAAAAGGTACTTTATTAGGGTCATTAATCCTTACCACATCCCCCAAAATGTTTATAGGAAATTCTAGTTTAATGTCTTTTTCATCACTTGTAAATACGACAGTCGTAGCTTCTTTCTCAACTTGAAAGTTAAAATGGTACTTATCATATTCCTCTCTAAAAGATTGTTTAAAACTTTCAATATATTCTTCCCTCTGTTTTTCGTTTTCCATGTAAGGTTGAATAAGCTCTTCAAGGGCGTGATCTAAATCAATTTGCCGACCATTTCTAAAAGTTTTATCTACTTCTAAGTGAAATTCGATATCTTCTTTGCCTGGTGCAATGTTCGGTGCTTCATCGTAGAGTTTTGAGATCACTCTTTCTGACATAATTCTATTATTTAATAACTCATTTGCTTGTAAGAATGTATTCATAAAAAACTTTGATATACCTCTTGGACCTCTTTGTCTGTCAAGAACATATAGGTCTGCTTCCGATCCTTCTGCAAAAGGGGGTAATTTAATAAAAGCACATTTGTGCAAGCGGTCTTCAGGTTTTGGTAATATATTGTCTTGAATTGAGAGCTCTAAAGTCGTCTTGTCTATTTGAATTCCACTACTTGGATCCATTTTTAGAATACCAAGGTAGTTGATTTGATTTAGATCATATATGATAAAAAAGATGGTACCACTACTATTAGAACTAGTAGACTTAATTGCCCTATGTAAATCTTGCGTCATTTCCTTAGTTACAGTAACAAAAGTTTCTTGATCTGTTATGCTTTCATTTATTCTAATTGATTGATTCTTTACTTTGGCTCCCTCTTCAAACTCACAAGTCTTTATTTGTTTAGCATTCAAAGAGACGTTTATGTGATCTTTAAAAAACTTGAGAATTTTTGTTGGTATAGCAGTAAGGTTCAATATTCTATCAAAAAGAGTTGGCGATTCTAATTCAGTATTTATATCGTGAGCAATAATTTGTTTAATATTAATATCTGACATTATTTTACCTCCTTATTTTATGTAATGTACCCAAAATTAACCAACAGTGTATAAAATTAAAACACGCCTCTCGACGTGTTACTTATCTTGTTTATTCCTCTCTTTGGCCCGGTGCAATACATATTCAAAATGCTTTTTCACATCCTCAATATCCTCACGGGAAAGTTGCTTCCATTTTTCTATATCGTAAAACCCAAAGTCCATATCCTGCATGTTGTTATCAATCATAAACTGTTTGAGTTCTTCAAGCGGGTCGAAGTCATCTACGTTCTGGTTTGGGTCGTTTGATCGGCCAAGTAGGTAGTCGGTGGTTACATTATAAAAATCAGCTAGTTTGTCTAAGGTTTCATAGTCAGGTTGCCTAGTACCTTGTTCATAATTAGCATACTTTCCTCTTGAGAAATTCAACTTTTCTGCTAGCTCATATTGACTTAGACCACTTGATTTTCTTAATTGAACAAGTCTTTTTCTTAGCACTAGAACCCCTCCTATAAAATAAATTATAGAAACAATAAGTTTCTATTTCTACAAATGACACAATAAGTTTCTAAAATCTATTGACAGAAACAAAACGTTTCTGTATATTTGTGATTAACAAAGAAACAAATCGTTTCTGAAAAGGGATGTGATTATAATGGAGCGCAAAGTCCTTATTAAATGCAGAGGTAAACAATCCCGACCAGAACTAGCCAAAAAGCTAGGTATTACCCCTCAAATGCTAGGTGCACTTGAAAGAGGAGATAGAACTCCTTCATTAGCATTGGCTAAAACCATTGCAGATTATTTTGGCGTTACCGTTGACGAGATTTTTTTTAATCAAAAAAGAAACGATACGTGTCTGAAAATAACTGAATCAACGAAGGAGGTCATCTAATGAACCGATTAATGCTTGTTAAACACGACGGTCGACTTCTTGCTGACAGTCGAGAAGTCGCTGAAATGACAGGAAAAAGACATGACCACTTAGTTAGAGATATCGACGGTTATATGAAGTACTTAAGTCAAAACCCAAATTTGGGTGCTGATAACTTCTTTGTTGATAGCGAATATAAAGCAGGCACAGGTCGTTATTACAAACATTATCTTCTAACTAGAAAAGGATGCGACATGGTAGCCAATAAAATGACTGGCGAGAAAGGTGTGCTATTCACTGCAGAATATGTCACTCGCTTTGAAGAAATGGAGCAAGACCAGCCGAAAGTTCTATCCGAAAAGGAACAACTTATGGCATCCATGAAACTATCCATTGAACACGACGAAACTCTCGAACAACACGATAGTCGACTAACTCACTTGGAAGAGACCATGAGAATCGATGGTGCAGAGGAACATCGTATTAAGAAGAAAGCTAATGCAAAGATCATGGAAGTCATTGGGGGTAAAAAAGCTCCAGCGTATGGCGAACTAAGCAGACATGTATTCTCAACTTTCTGGAGAGACTTCAAGAATCATTTCACGATTCCAAGGTACGGTGATCTACCGAAAAAGCAGTTTGAAGAAGGTCTTAGATTTATTGAATTCTGGCAGCCCGATACAAGCTTAAGAATGGAAATCGAAAGCACCAATTACCAACAATCCATGAGGGAGGTGATCTAATTGAACATCGAATTTGATGAACAGTTTTACGAAAACATCGCTGTCAAGGTTGCTGAAAAACTAGCTGAAAGAATGGGCGAAAGTAGAAATCAACCAGAGCTTCCGTTGATCCTTACTCGCGATGATGTAAAAGAGCTGATGGATATAGGTGAAAACAAAACATCAGAATTAATGAGCATACTGCCAAAGATCAAAGGGTTCTCTCATCCTAAAATTCCATCCCAGTTTTTTTTGGAATGGATTAGCGAGAATACTGAATGGGTTGAAAAGAACGCTGGGAAAAAGTCCAAAATTGTTTCTGTTATTTAACACACCACAAGAATAGCACCATGACAACTAAATATTGGTACCTCTTTAGGTACAAAGGGAGTGGTTGAAATGAAAGAAAGCAGAGTTGGTAGAACCTTAAAAGAATTTAGGGAGAGTCTTGGAAAATCACAAGAATTATTCTCCAGAGATGTTTTACTATCTAGAGAATCTTTAAGTAAGCAAGAGAACGGACAGAGGAAAATACAACCTGGACTAACTAGCCAATTTACAAGTAAGTATAACAACCCATGGCTGGCTCTTGAAGCAGCCAACGAATACATTGGGTGGGGTATTACATCCTTAGATGGCCCAGCAGCTAGGAACGATAGATACTTTCTCCAGCTAATATTAGAGAAAGAGTTGTTGGAAGCTATTAAGGCTATTCCAGAGGTGAAACTAACTGAGGACTCAAATAGTATACAATCAATGGAATTACAAGATATTCGTAGGTCGGTTAAGGTAATGGCTAGAGTTGTTCACTATTCAACGTTATACATGGCGATGTTATGTGATGAGTACAATATCAGTTGGTTAAAGATATGGAAAGACCATAATATCGATTTAAAATCAAATGGCTATGTATCTAGCGAATCGTAGATTATAGAAAAGAGGTGAAAGAATGCAAGGTTGGCTAAAGCTTCATCGCAAAATCCTTCAAAGTGAGATTTTTGAAAATGAAAAGATGTTAAAGGTTTTTATCTATTGCCTTACGAAATCAAGTCATAAAAATACTGAATCTAGAGTGGGAAGGCAAAAGATTCAACTTGAACCAGGACAATTTATATTTGGTCGTAAAAAGGCTGCATCTGAATTGAACATGAATGAATCGACGGTTCGTGATTACTTAAAAATTTTAGAGGAAGATGAGGTAATTACTATTCATTCCACCAACAAATATAGTGTCATAACCGTTGATAACTGGGCAATTTATCAATCTAACGATGAAGAATACGACAACAAAACAACACCAGATAACCAGCAAAATAACAGCAATTTACCATCAGAAAGACAGCAGAAAGACACATACAAGAATGGTAGAGAACTTAAAGAAGTTAAGAATGTAAAAGAATTTATTACTACAACTACTGCAGAACAAATGGAGTGTCCCATTCAATTTTATAAAAACAACATTGGCGCTATACGTCCTAAAATCTCAGAAGAAATAGCAAACTGGAGTGAAGACCTTGGAGAATCGTTAATCTTGGAAGCCATGAGGCGCTCTCTGGATCGTAATAAACCAACGTGGGGGTATGTGAAGAGTATTCTTCAGTCTTGGGTCAATAAAGGAATTCGAACAATTGAACAAGCAGAGGCAGAAGAAGTTGAATATAAAAATAAAAAGAATAGAAATGGTCCATTTACTAAAAGCTCTCCCCAAAAGGAAGTGATTCCTGAGTGGTTCAATGACCGAGAAGAACAAGAAAAGCAAGATATAAATAAACAACCTAGCATTGATGATACAGCTCGGACCATTGAGTTAGCGATTAAGCTAAAAAGATCGAGGGAGAATATTCTTGAATCTATTGATGATCGTTATAACCTTTCTGAAGAAGATATAGCTTCTATTAAGGAAGGTAAATGTTCAGCTAAAGAGGTTTTATTAGAACAATTAAAGCTTAGAGTAGTTGGGGAGCCATAACATGGGAGGTGGTAAGGTTGAAATCCAATAAAAAGCACTTTGCTTACTATGACATTTCTTCACAAGCTGACAATGTAAAAACCTTTGAAGGAAAAAGGTATAATGTGCATGGCATTTGGGCGGTGGATCGCCATGGTAATACTGAAAAGCTTGCCAGTATCTATTATAGAATTCGAACGGTAAAGGATGGTCAATTTAGAACCATTGCTAAACGTAAAAATCCTATGAGTGAATTGAGACCTGTTAAGTAAATATAACGATTTTAATACGTGCTTAAATAGCACACTCAGATCCTTGAAAATTACATATCTATGCTAGGAAAAGAAAGGTCACAGAATTTTCCTAGTTGTTGATAAGTGTTGGGTGCGTGTTACGCGAAACGCATCTAGTGACCGGAAAAGCGTTGTATCAACGATGGTTTTTCTATTTAAAGTGAGGGGAGTACTGATGAAACTTTTAATAGTAAGAGCTAGATACATAAAGTTCTTCGTATATGCTAGAAACGTTGTGCTTTGCAGTACAGTATTATCATTAGTGAATGCTGCATAGGGTTGATTGTATCTTGCCAAAAACAATCTTTATACCATTAAGATGATCTACCAAATCATGGATTTATATTTAAGTAGGTGTTAGAATCGTTATACAAATCACTTGAGAGGAGATTGATCTGATGGCAAAGCGTTGGATCGGTGGTTTGACTGGATTTGTTATAGTTTTAATCCTAGTTGGTTGCGGGTCACAAGGAGCCACAGGTCAAGTCGAGTCTTTATCACCAGAAGAAATGGAAAAGTATATTGAGAATAACGAAACAGCTTATATCTTGATTAACAGTACTGAAGATGAAGAAGAACGTAAGGCCAATAATCAATTAGTAGAAGAAAGCATTGAAACAATTAAAGTGAAAGAGATTAATGCCCAATCAACTAAGATGTTGGAGAACGATTTAGAGTTAAACGATTTAGGGTTAAAGAATATTCAATTTGGAACATTAGGTATTTATGAAAATGGAAGCTTAACAAAATATGTTTCCTTAAGAAGTGTTGACCACCCTTCTGAAGATGAAAAGGAAAAAGCCTTGCAAGAATTTATAGAAAATAACGCATCATAACGGAAGTGATCTTTAATGGATCGCTTCTTTTTTTATGCCAAAAACCCTTTAAAGGAGGTGATAACAATGGGAGCGACAAATCGTGAGCTAAAACAATCGAAGGACTTAGTTCAAACCCTATTAACTATTCAAGACCTATCCTACAATGATTGGCTGCATGAGAAACACCAAGAGTATATTCAAGAGAATCAGGATGTTGTTATGAAATCTTTGCTGCATTACAAAGGAATGAATGAAGAGAAGAACGAAAAAATTTAAAGGAGTGTTTTGAACATGAAATTTCTAACTGATTATTCCATGCTATCTGCCATTAGTAATCTTCAATCTACGGGTGCTTCAATACTGACAGCCATGCAGTTGCTCGGTATTATTTCTGCTGCCATTGCTTTTGGAATAGGAGCGTATCACCTTATTTGGGGAGGCGTTCGAGGTCGCCAAAGTTCTATTGTTTGGTTTATTGGTGGTGCCATCGGGCTGGTGATTTTGATGGGAGCTACAGCTATTGCCCAATACATTGATAGCCAGGTAGTTTTTTAAAGGAGCGATATGCGAATGCGAATAATATTCACGTCAAAGCTAGATGGAGAGATTACTAGTTTTCACCCGTACTCTTTTGAAGAAGTCGTAGAAAAGACAGACGATCTTGATAAGAAATGGAAAAAAAAGAATGCGCAACAGATACATCTCGATTTTATGCTATCAAATGAAGAGGGAGATAAACTGTATAGTGGCACGTATGTTGTGGGTTCAGAAGATACCACAAACATCTACGACCATATCTGCCAGAAGCTTGTACAACTCCCTATGAGAAATCATCAACATGAAACGGAAAGAGACATTCTTCTACAACAACTAACATCCCATACGCCGACGAATTATCAAATGGATGTTACGGAATTAGTGAAAAAGAATACCGAGACATCCTCTACATGGAATCGAACGAGTAAACGTGGAAAGGTTCTTGCTATTTCTTTATTAAGTTTTCTTGTCCTAACCATTACGGCTTCAATTGCGTTAGCCGTAATGGTTAGTGGACATGCGAAGGAATTAAATAGCGCGAATGGAGAGCTGACAGAGGTAAGAACATTGAAACAAGCATACGAAACAGCGTTGAGGGGGGATAGGGATGAAGCTGTGAACCATTTAAAAGATCAAGAAGAGCTAAGTGAATCTGAACAAAAAGCTCTGGTTTACATGCTCGTTTCAGAAAAGAAGTATAAGGAAGCTCTCAAGTATGCAGAACAGAAAACAGCTTCATTCCTAGCGAGTCAAGTGATGGAGATCCACGGAATAGATGAAACCAAGGAATTTCAAGAATCTCATCCAAGTCCCGTCGGCGCTTTTGAAGTGGCTTTCCACACAGAGGAGTATGAAAAAGCGATCAACATCGATGGCCTGCCTATGTCAGCTGAACTTTTTAAGGAAAAAGGGATGGCCTACTTGAAACTAGATCAACTAGAAAAAGCGAAGAAAATGGCTAGTGAGGCTAAAAATGATAATTTGAATGAAAAAATCAACGAATACGAAGAGTTGGAAGAACAGTTAAAGAAACTGAACAGTCAAATAGAAACCGAGAAAGAATCAGATAATGAAGACCAAGATAAAATCGATGCTTTAGAAGGAGAAAAAGAAGAGTTCAAAACCCAACAAAATAATATATAGGAGGGCGATTATTTTGAAATCGATCATCGCTAAAAAGCAGGTGCTTATTCCATTAAGCATCTGTTTTTTTATGGTGACGATGCTTGTGGCCACATTCATTTGGAATTTAGGGTTGGCCATGTGGTCGACCTTACAAACATTTCCGGAATTTAACCAGCCATTAGTGATAGAAGCATCGCATTTCATAGATTTTCATATGAAGGAGCAGCCGTATTTCTACGGCTTGGCGGCTTTACTAGGTCTCCTCGGTATCGCTCATATGATTTATAAACTTCGCAGTAACTTTAGTCCAGTGGGAACGGATGAAAAAGGATCCCAGCGATTTGCTACGAGAAAAGAAATTCACCAACAATACAAAGCTATCCCTGATCGCAGGAGTTCCTATTCTGGTCAAGGTGGCCCTGTATTAGCTCGCAAAGGTGAGAACGCTTATATCGATCCATCTCCCGTCAATAATTTGATTATTGGGACAACACGAAGTGGGAAAGGGCAAACGTATGTGATTCCCACAATTGATGCCTATTCTCGGGCGGAGAACCAACCATCTTTAGTGATGAATGATCCTAAGGGCGAACTGTTCGCTTCTAGCCGTGAAACCCTTGAAAGTCGAGGGTATGAAGTAGAAGTTCTTAACTTAATGAATCCGATGCAAAGCATGAGCTTTAACCTGTTGGAGCTAGTCAAACAATCCTATCAAGATGGTGATTATTCTACAGCTCAAACGCTATGCGAAACGATCACTCACATGCTCTATCACAATCCGCAAGCGAAAGAGCCGATGTGGGATGATTCGGCTAAATCTCTTGTCAATGCGATGATCCTAGCGATTACGGAGAAAAGCATTTCAGAAGGAACAGAAGAAAAAATCACGATGTACACCGTAGCTAACATGTTATCAGAGTTAGGAACGAAAAATGACATCGATGAAAATGGTCAAGAATTTAACGCGCTGGATCAATATTTTCAAAGCTTACCCCAATCGCACGTGGCGAAAGAGCAGTATGCGACAAGTAATTTCTCGAAAGGAAATACACGTTCCAGCATTTTTACAACAGCTATGAATGGGTTAACGAAGTTTACGATGAGCGAAACCGCTAAGATGACAGCGAAGAACTCGTTAGATTTGAAGAAAGTAGGTTTTGGTCAATTTGTTAAAGGCCAAGGTGCTCCTTTTTCAAAAGTGTTTGTCACGTTCCCTGATGGGGTGAAAGAAACCAATCAATCGGGAGAGAGTGGTACCTGGACAATTAATTTCTCATCGAAGTTGAAACCAGGGGACCTCTTAACTGTGGTACAAGATAAAGAACCCGTTTCTTCGAAGCAAAGGCGGAATCAAACTAAAAAAGAAAATTATGAAGAATGTGAAATGACCATTAAGGTTGATGAAATTAATGAGGATACGGGAGAGGTTCTCTTTTCCTCTCCCTCTCTTTCCGATAGTGAAATTAGAGTCAAAAGAATCACTTATTTCACAAAACCGATAGCTATCTTCATGGTAACGCCGGATTACGATACATCAACGCACGCGATACCTTCTATTTTTGTGAGTCAGTTGTATTATGTGTTATCCAAAAATGCTGCCATAGCAAAGGGGCAGAAATGTTTGCGTGAAGTGGTCTTTATGCTGGACGAATTCGGAAATATGCCCGCTATTGCAGATATGGACAATAAAATAACCGTTTGTCTGGGAAGAAATATACGTTTTCACTTAGTTGTTCAATCCTATGCTCAATTAAAGGATCTGTACGGGGAAGATGGACAGGCCACGATCCGTGGGAATTGTGGGAATGAGATTTATATCCTCAGTGCCGATTACGATTCAGCTTCTTCCTTCTCATCTAAATTAGGTAAAAGGACATTGAATACGCAAACACGCTCTGGCTCCACTTTCTCTTTAGATAAGTCAAAAACAGAAAGCACAGAGGGGCGAGATCTACTCACAGCTAACGAACTTCAAGAACTAGAGGAAGGGGATACGGTAGTTCGTCGTGTTTTAATGAGGCGAGATAAGAAGGGGAGAAAAATACGAGCATTTCCCATTTACAATACAGGCAAACACAGTATGAAGTATGCTCACACGTATTTAAGTCAGTATTTTGATACGAGCCGATCCATTACTGAAGAAGAAATACACACCCCGCACCGTTATATTAATCCAAAAGAATTGGTTATTGATTTTAATAACTATTCCCTTCCCAAAACGGAGAAGGAAAATAACGTGGAGATAACAGCTGGTGAAGCTGAAAATGGTCCTTTTGAAGAAGATCGTGTAAGAAGCGAACCTTGGAAAGAACAAAAGGTAGGAGAATTTCTCGATAATAGTACTCTGCATATGGTCCACCAACAGGTGGCCCCCCTTTTACATCACAGTAAGGAAGAGATGGACCAGGAGCCCATGGAGGTCTTCCTTGACCATATAAAACTGTTAGGAGATGGACAGGAAATCAACCGGCAGGTATACGATCACATCCGAAAGCAGACAGACAAATTAAAAGAAGAACAAGAGCACTTGCTTAAGAATGAAAAAGAAAAGACTCCCATGTGAGGGATACTAAAAAGGGGGTGAAACGATGTCAGATGAAGAACTATTAGAGAAATTGCTAGAGTTTTCCGAGGTGTTGTCAACGAATAATATTTTCATATCGGGCTTACGGATTATGGGTTGGGGGATTATATTATTTCTGAAAATGATTGTAGATAGCCTAGAAGGCATGGTCGACAGTGTCTTATCATTAACTGACTTCTTCTTAAGTGAACCCGTCCAAAGTTTTCTGGATACTATTCAACCTGTGCTTTACGTATTGTTAGCCATTTCATTAGCGATGATTGGTTTTCGGTTGATTTTCAATAAAGAAAAAAATCGTGCCGATCTACCAATGAACCTCTTCCTATCCGTGATGACCATTAGTCTATTGACGTTTGGGATGGGACAAGTCAATGATTTTACTGGGGATGCAGTCAATGTGGCCCAAGTGAACACCGACTCCTTCACGACTTCTGACCGAGTGATGACCGACTATGTTACGGACATTGCCGTATACGATGAAACAGGCTGGGAAAGCCCCGATGTTGACAACCAACATCATATAAGTCCCAATAATCTTGATAAGATATCAATAAATGAGACTCTTACACGTGAATTTGATAAAGCGAATGGTGATCAATTATCTGAACAAGGAAAAAGAATTGTTATGAATAAAGTTGGCTTAGAATCAAATGGGGAAGAGGGATTAGTAGAGTTAGGCAAAAGTGGTTTATTTGATTTCTTGCCAGAAAATTATTACCGGTGGCATGTCGATTGGTTTACAGCCATCGTTACACTGGGAGTCATGGCTTTTACGATGATTCTCATATCCATTAAAATCGCTAAGCTATGTTTTGAACTTGGGTTTAATCATATCGTGGCTCTTATTATGGCTTATGCCGATATCTCGACAGGGCAACGATTAAAAGCGATCATAAAGAATATTGGTAGTATTTTTGCTTCGTTAATTATGATTTTCCTGAGTTTGCGTGTGTATATGTATTACACTACCTTTATCGGTGAAAACCTTGAAGGGATAAGCTATTTAGTGGCTCTGATTGCTGGGAGTTTAGCAGTGATTGATGGACCGAATATCGTTCAGAAGCTTTTCGGCATAGATGCTGGGCTGAAAAATGCTTGGCATGTAGCTATGGGCGGTTATCTAGCATCGAAAACGTTAGGACCACCTGTAAAGAAAGCTACGGGAGCAATCGCTAGTGGAGGAACTAGTGCCGTTATGAATACGGGAGCTGGGGCAGCTGGTGCCGTTTCAGGAATGGCAGGGAGTAAAACAAAAGGGAAGTCACGGGGAACTGAACAAAATAAGCAAACGGATAGTCCGACACAGAGTAACAGAACTCAGGAAGAGAGACAGTCTCAAAAGCAAGAACCAAGTCCCATGGAATCCTCCCAGAGAGGCCGTTCACCTTCTCCTAAAGGGTCCACTTTATCTGGGAATTCCATGAATACTACTCCTCAAGAAATGAGCGAAGAAAAGCATCAACCTTCCTCTAACTCGAGTAACCATCAGCGTTCACATGATGATGAGAGTCAAGGGAAGCAACAAGCAAGTGCTTCTTTGGAAAAGAGAGAAAATAAAAACAATAACAAGACTATAGAAAAACCAGAACAGAACCCTAACCATGATGTTCAGAAAGATCAAGGAACCACACCATCACCTCAAGAAGCTCCAGCAACTACAGATGACATACCGATGCCTAATCAGCAAAGAACGGAGCAGCGAACCGTTAGTCAATACGTAAGGGATCAAGCTCAGGAACGGATTCAAAATAACAGAAAGGTACAGGGGGCGAAGCGAACGTACAATTTATCACGAAATTCCACGGAAAACTGGAAAAATAAAATCAAGAAACGCGGACAGGGATCTTAACTTTGTTCGCGTTTTTGTTTTGAGAAAGGAGATATGAACCTTGCAGTACAAAATTCCTTCTGAGATTGGAAGTGAACTTAAAATCAACCGGCTGTTTTACCTTACCGATTTACTTGTGGTTTTAATACTGGGAGGGATTGGCTTTACTTTTCGATATGTGGTGCATCCCTCGTTAGTTTGGTACTACGTCATCTTTTGGATTGTGTTAATGGTTGCTTGGTTAATACGTCCGAAAACCAATCCAAAGCTGAGGATGGCGAAAGTGTTGGTATTAGCTGTCAGCCGCGATCGAGTGACCTATTGTGCCGTAGATACAGAAGCAAAAGAGAAAGGAGAATTCTAAATGCCTGGAAGAGAAAAAGGAAAGGCTAGGTTCATCGAAGAGAGTGAAGAGCAACAAGCGCTTTTCGATGAACGAGCTAAGCGACGAAAAAAATATAAAACACCTAAGGCTCGAAAGAAAAAAAGAGAGGCGGTTAAAGCTTCTATGGCAGACATCCTCCCGATTCAAGATATGACGTCGGATGGATCCTTTGAGCTTCAAGAAAACAAAGGGTACATGGATGTGATGCAGCTGCAAAGTAAGGATATTTACTCTCCATCTACGCAAGAAACGGAGTACGACATTATGATGATGGCTAAATTCTTTCAATCCTATGCTCACGACATTAAGGTTGTCTCTATGAATTTTCCAGTGGATATGCAAAAGCAATTAGACGCGATCCATCGTAAAATTGCCCAAAACACAGCCCCTTTATATGAACGATTCTTACTTAAGAAAAGGGATGAATTGCAGTTTCTAGAAACTCATCGAACCAACCGCGAGTTTTATTTATATATTTACGCTTCAAGCCTTAAACAGCTATCGGAATACCGTAATAACTGTCGTCGGTACCTTGGACGAGTGACTCCCATCATTGAATTAACTGATGAAAAGAAGCTTGATTTAATTTATAAACTCAACAATCTCAATACCAAATTGGAAAAAAGGGGGTAAAAAATTGTTTTCATTCCTTAAAAAAAGAAACGATGAAGAGGAAACCATGTCTCGTGGATACAATCCCTACTTATTAGCTCATGTACAACCACAAGGAGGCATTCACTTTCAAGAATCTTATATTCGCAAAGGGGATGGTTTTGAAGCTTGTGTCCATGTTTATTCCTTCCCGAAGAACGTGTCTGATTTCTGGTTAGAACCGATTTTTAATATGGAAAATGTGATTACCACTATGGATGTCGTATCAGACGATCGTTACAAAGTACGTGATGGATTAAATAAAGGGATGGCCGAACAAAGTTCCCGTATCATCAACGAGAAAGATAATGCAGGGATTATCGAGGCACAAAATAATTACGATGATTTACGAGAGCTTTATAACCAAGTATCAGAAGAGGGCGAAATCGTTAAGCGTGTCCATCTTCGCCATTACGTCAGTGCCCCTACAAAAGCTGAATTAGAGGATAAAGTGAAAGCAGTATTGTCCAACTTACAAGATGAAAATTTCCGAGGGTCCATTTTCTTAAATGAACAGGAGTATGAATGGCAATCCCTTCTATCGAATTATACAGAACAATCCACTTATCAGAATAAACGGGAAGGGCAGCCGATTCCAGCATTAGGCTTAGCTGGTGGTTTTCCTTTTCATTTTACGAGTCTTAATGATCCTTATGGCACTTTTTACGGCACCACGTTAACCGGAGGGAATGTAGTTTTTGATTTATTTCATCGGGATAAGCAGCGAAAAAGTTATAACGGGGTCATGGTCGGAGCGATGGGGGCAGGGAAATCTACTACACTCAAGAAAATCATGCTGGATAATGCGATCAAAGGATATAAAGTTCGAACGTTTGACGTGACAGGGGAATTTGCCGAATTAACGGAAGCTCTAGGAGGAAAACAAATTGCCTTAGATGGATCGGATGGTGTCATTAATCCCTTACAGGTCTATCGAACTGCTGAAGGTGAGTACACGTCCTTTACCCAGCATTTATCGAAGTTGACCACGTTTTATAAGTTCTTAGCTCCAGAAGCTACAGATAGTGAATTAAAAGAGTACGAGAATTTATTAAGGAAACTTTATGAAAAGACAGGGCTTTGGAGAGATGAGGAAGACTCAAACATTACGAAACGATCGGTGAATGATTATCCTATATTTACAGATTTCCTGGCGTTTATTGAAAATCAACTCTATGAAAATATCGAGGAAGGAAAGCAATGGGAGAAAGTGAGCCAGGAGAGAAAACGGCGGCTGGAAAGTATTGAATTGAACATTCGTAATATCGTTGAAACTTACGCTCACTTGTTTAATGGAGCTTCAACAATTGAACACTTTGATGCCCAACAAGTGGTTACCTTTACGTTGCGTGGGCTATCTCAAATGCGAGCCGAGGTTTTTCAAGCCCAACTGTTTAACGTATTAAATCTCCTTTGGGATTCGATGCTGACGAATGGAGCTCCACAGTTCGATGCGTATGATCGAGGGGAACTCGCGTTTGAAGATGCAGTTCGTTATCTCATCTTAATGGATGAAGCTCATCACATCATCAACACAAAAAAGAAAAGCGAAAGTGCGTTAGACTTCCTTACCAAGTTTAGTCGGGAGGCACGAAAATATTTTGGGGCATTGCTTTACGCCAGTCATACCATTCGTGACTTTGTGCCGGAGGGTTCGGATCAAAGTATGGTGGAAGAAATTAAGAAATTATTTGAACTCACGCAGTACAAAATCATCATGCAGCAGGATAGTAACAACCTAGAGATGATGCAGCAAATATTTACCGGACAGCTGAGTCAAAGTGAGCTTCAAGATATCCCTTACCTTCAAACAGGAGAGACAATGCTAAGCATTCGGGCAGTGGAGAATATTCGCTTTAAGGTAGAAGTGTCTGATGAAGAATTAGATTTGTTCGGAGGGGGTGCATAAGGATGTCTTGGTCCCTTCTACTAGGACTAGTACCTCGGAAAGTGTGGCTGTGGTTAATAGGGATAGTAGGTGTGCTTTTTGTGCTTCAAATGGTCTTATTTGCTTCAGCCATTACGACCTTAATTGGATTTGAGAAGAGCGATTCTAGTGAAGATGTTCAATCGGTTGATGCCGTAAATGGAACAGCTCAAGTCTCTGCTGAACTTGAAAATTACCGTCCCTTATTTGAAGAGTATGCAGCCGAGTACGGAGTTTCCGATTATGTTGAACTCTTGTTAGCCAAAACGATGCAGGAGTCAGGTGGACGTCTTAACGACGTAATGCAGGCCAGTGAATCTCTTGGTCTACCACCGAATACCATTGAAGATCCAGAACGAAGTATTAAAGTAGGAATTCGCTATTTTGCAAACATGTTAGAGAAAGCTGGAGGAGATGTGAAGCTTACCCTCCAAGCGTATAACTTTGGAGGAGGCTTTATTGACTATGCTAACACTAACAACGATGGAGAATACAGCAAAGAGTTAGCGATTGAATTTTCACAGATGAAATATCAGGAATTGAAGCATACGGGCATGTACTCATGTATACGTCCGGAGTCCGCAGAAACTGGAGCTTGCTACGGAGATATCGGCTATGTAGAAGCTGTTTTGGGTTACCTAAAAGGCGGTGTAGTTGAATCGGATATTGAGCCAACGGGAGAGTGGGTTATGCCTATTTCAGAATCCCTTACCCAGACATCAGATTACGGGATGCGGTCGGATCCATTCGATGGAACATCCACTATGCATCGAGGCATAGACTTTGCATGTACCAATGCAGTTACTCCCATCCAAAGCGTAGATCATGGCCAAGTTGTAGAGGTGGAAAGAAAACAATCTGGTTACGGAAATAATGTTCTCGTGAAACATGAAGAGGGACTTTATAGTCATTACGCTCATTTGTATGCGATAAGTGTACAGAACGGGGACGTTCTTCAAAAAGGATCTGAAATTGGCAAATGTGGATCGACAGGAAATTCAACCGGTCCCCACTTACACTTTGAAGTGATGACCAAAAACCGATATGGATCTGACGTGGATCCAGCACCTTATCTAGGTCTATAAGAAGGGGGATATTCAATGAATAATCGACTCCTTTTTGGTTTGCTTTTGTTCTCTTTAGTAGCAACAACCGTATTTAATGTGTACGTTGCAGGTACTTCTTCCAAGGACGACATGCAGGCTGAAATTAGAAGTCTTGAAGTAGAAAAGCAGCAAGCTTTAGAAGAGAAAAATGAATTAAAACACACGCTAAAGGAAGAAGATCCAGCTGAGATTCAGAAGCACAAAAAAGCTTTAGAAGGCCAAGTTTCTGCTTTTATAGAAACGGCCTTTGTGCAAAACAAAGAAATGTATCAGGACCGAAAAAAGAGAGCTAAAAATATTATGAGTGACGAGTTAGTAAACACCTTCTTTCCTACCAATGTGTATAAAGGGGAAACGGAAACGAGTGTAGATGACGTCGAAGTATTTATTAAAACCGGCAACCTTGCCAGTAATCATGTCCAAGTCATTGTAAGGCTGGAGCACACCCTTCACTCTTTAAAAAATGATCAAAACCAAGTGTCTCCTGTCTTCATAGAAATGAACGTTCAACGGCAGAAAGATCAATGGATTATAACAGACTTTCAAGACTTCAGGGAGGAGAGAAATGAATGAAAAAACCAACCAATGTCTTAGCAGAAGGAACCACAAAAAAATATTTAATTGGATTAAGCGCCATGGCTGTGGCGTTTCTTTTTTTCTTATTTTCCGGATTTTTATTTGGAGATGAAGATCACTCTGAAATCCAACAAACCCCTTTGGATGAACCCCTACATTTACGAGGTGCAGGAGACTTAGTGGTTGAGGAATGGACCTATAACCCTTCGAAGAATCTAATGATCGTTACATTGAAAGTGAATAAATCGACGTCCATTTTAAACGATACGTTGAGCTTTGTGGCTCAAGAGAAAGAACATCCTAATCGTGAACTTCCAACCCATGTCGAGTATCACGATGATCAACGGTATGTGGTTAGTATCCAACAGGTAAGTCCTTCCTTTGATGTCATGGCATTAGATATTGCGAAGGAAAAAAACGAACACTTTGCTCCGGAGACTGAAGGACAAGCTTCCCTGAAAGGAGGTGAGGAAAAAGAGGAGTTAGCACGGATCTATACCGATCAACGAGAGGTACAACAAGACCAGACATTGAGCCTACAAACGGAGCAAGAATATGAAGTGGCTGCTATATCTCAAGACATTAAACAAGCACAGCAAGAGGTTGTAGATAAGGAAAAGCAAATTCAAAAAATCGATGAACAATTAAAAAAAATGAATCAGGAAATGGTCGAGTTAGAGTCTCAACAAATGTATGAAACAGAAGAAGAGAAAGAGAAAACCACAGCACGTATTGATCAATTGGAGAATGAAGTTGATCGATTTCAAAGAGAAACTACTGAACACGAAACAACGATACAAACGCTACAAGAAAAGATCAAGATGCTGAAAGAAAAACGAGAGATGATGGAGAGTTAAGATCAGTTTATAGAAGAGAAAGCATCAACACAGGGACTACACATCTCCTGTGCAGGGACCACACATCACCGCAAATACACGAATGAACGTTCCTGTTTTAGCCTCACAGCGACCGCACATCTGGAGGTTTTCTTGTTCCCTCGTTTTGCCCGGCTCTGCCGGGATTCACACGCCAAGTGGGAACAAAAACCCCTTATGCTCTTCTCTTTATTCACTAGTTTTAGGAACTTCATCAAAAGGAGTGACTGTAATGGAAGTTAGAATCCGGTATATGGATCCGAAAACCGTTCAGCGAATTGACGAACTTGCGGAAGAAAAAGGATTAAGTCGGCAAGAGTTTTTACATGCGCAATTGCATCAATTAGCTGTCTTTCGAGAAGAGAACCATCGTGAACAAAGACTCCAGCAATTAGTCGATCGAAACATTCAAACGATGGCTCATTGTTATACAGCGATTCGAGAAATGAACGATCTCTTGCAGATTGAAGAACCAGGTGAAGAAGCATGAGTGAAACTATAACGCCTGGAGTGGTGTTAAAAACAAAATTCGTAACAGCGAATAAGAAAGGGTTCCAAGATTATGTGCAATACGTGGACCGTGAAGAAGCGAAAGGAAAGGGGGAAGCTCATCGGTCCATGTTTAATTTATATAATCACTATATGGACGATCCGGATAAAACATCGGCTTTATTTACTCAAAAGTCAGATCACTTATCTATAGAAGGAAAACAGGGAATCAAATCATTATTCGAACAAGCTCAAAAGAAGAACAGTATCATGTGGCAGGACGTCATTACATTTGATAATGATTGGCTACAAAAACGAGGGGTTTATGATTCAAAGACCCACACTTTAGATGAAGATGCTTTGAAGCAAGTAACAAGAAAATCCATGCAGGCCATGATGAAAAAAGAGGGATTACAAGAGAGTGCTGTTTGGTCGGCAGCCATTCACTTTAATACGGATAACATTCATATTCATGTGGCCACAGTCGAACCAAACCCGACTCGTGAACGTGGAAAGCGGAAGCCGAAAACGCTAGACGCGATGAAAAGTGAAGTCGTGAATAGATTGTTAGATCGAACGCAGGAACGAAGTCAAATTAACTCGTTGATCCGTGACCATATAGTGAATACGAAGAAAAAGAATAGCAGAATGAAATGGAGCAATAGAGAAATGAAACCTTTGTTCCTCGACGTGTATAATCACTTACCTAAGGATAAGCGACAGTGGCACTATGGCTATCAAACGCTGAATCCTCTTCGACCAAAGATTGATGAACTAACGACAAGATATTTAGATAAATATCATGGCAAAGAAATGAAGCAGCTCCATAATAAATTGGATCAAGAAGTGAACGAATTAAAGCGTGCCTATGGGGATGGACCTAAGGATAAGAAGCGATATCAACACTATAAACAAAACAAGTTGGATGATCTCTATAAACGAATGGGCAATGCCTTCTTACAAGAAATGAAACGGTACGATTACCAGCAGGATCCTAGACAAACTTCCAATATAAAGCAACCTTATAAGTCCATGCCTTCAGGGATTCAATTACAACGTTCCTTGAGAAGCATTCAACGTTCGATGGGACAAACGTATGATCAGTTTATCAATGACTTGGATCATCAGAAGTTGGAACGAAAAATCGAAAGAGAAGGGTAGGATATATAAATGGGAAGGCGGCAAAATGTTACGCTTCATGAAGAAACGATAGCGTTAATTAAAGAGTATCAGGAACAGTATCATATTCGTTATCCTGGTGAAGCCTTAGATCGAATGATTGATGAGTGGGAAACGCAAAAATCGAAGGACAACTCTCAGGAATATGTAATGAGTTTAATGGCTCAACGTTTTCAAGAAGTGTTTTCTGAAGAGATGAAAAGACTGCGGTTAGCGGCCAATCGAAGCGATAAAAATACGCAGGTACTCCTTGAATTAATGAATGGTTTTGCGATGGATCAAAACTTAGAAAGCTGTGTTACGACACCGATCTTTGAGAGCCAAGCGATGAAGGATGCGAAACAAGCGGTAGAAGAAAGAATCAGTCATCAGCGTCAGAAGAGAATAAGTGCCGGAGAAACTTAACCAGCATCAAGCTAATGGTATTCATGAGGAATTATCCAACAAAGGAGTGGAAGGAATGCTTATGTTTAATAGCAATTATGAGGTGGGTGTATTTAAGCGATTAAGTGAAAATAATGAGCTCGTGATGGACGTGGGAAGTGAGGAATACTTCTTAAAGTTGAATGATGAAGAAATGGAGGATCTGGAACAGCATTTGATGAATCAAGAGAATCTACTCATTCCTTTTCATAGAAAAACAAAGGAACTGATATTAAATACAGAACCCAATTACGATGAGGAAGAGATGGAAGAACTCATGAACATCAGTGAGGGAGCTGAGGATCATGACGAAGAATAAACCATCCTATAAACAGAAGTCACCTGAAAAAGTCAAAGAGGAGATTAATCGACTGACAGAGGGAATGGAAAAAAGTATTTCAAACCACTTTCATTCTCCTGAACAAATGAAAGAGTATCTAGACTTTATGGGGAAGTTTCACCGGTATTCCCCACGTAATACGGCATTAATTGATTCACAGTTTCCAGGAGCAGAAGCTGTAGGTTCTTACGCCTTCTGGAAAGATAAAGGGTTCTCTGTAAACAAAGGGGAGAAAAGTCTAAAGGTTCTCGTGCCCAATCGGTTAGGCAAGCAGTTTCAAGATGAAGAAGGCGAATGGAAACCTTTGAAATATGCAACGAAAAAAGAAAAGCAACAAGTCAAAGACGGTCAACTCGATAAACGAGATGGCCGTCTTGTTTATTCTACTGGAAGTGTGTTCGATGTTTCCCAGACAACAGCCACTCAAAAAGATCTACCTCAAATCTTTCCTAACAAATGGATTGATGGGGAGGTTGAAAACTACACTCAGCTTCGACAAGGAATGGAGGCTATAGCTGATAAAAACAATATTCAGATTGTAGAGCCTTATGAAGAGTTGGGGGCAGCTAAAGGAGTTAGTTACACCGGGCGAAATGAAGTCGCTCTTAATCCGCGTAACTCTGAGCGACAAGATACAAAGACTCTGTTACATGAACTGACTCATGCCAAGCTTCACACAAAGGAAAATATGAATGACTACACCAAACCGGAGAAAGAATTTCAGGCGGAAATGACAGCTTATACCGTTGCTTCTTATTTCAATATAGATACCAGTGACTACTCTTTGGATTATCTACACAACTGGACTAAGGATCATGAATTTAAGGACCATGAAAGCCTGTTACAAGAAGTTCAGTCAACAGCTAAAGAATTTATTACGACCATAGAAGAATGCATGGGCCAAGAAAAGGAAGGGGAGAAAGATATGAGTGTTAAAGAACAAAAACATGAAATGGAAGAGGAGAAACAAGAAAGAGCGATACTACCTTCAGAAAAGCTTCGGGATATGTACCGAAGCCAAGTGAGTAAGGTTAATAAGGATAGCGGGCCGTTTAGTAAGGATGAAATGGCTGAAGAGGAATATTCTGATCAAGATTTCAAACAAGCTTATAAAAAGGAGCTCATGAACTTTATTGAACCAACCGTAGGAAAAGAATTAGATAAAGAAGAAAACAATGACCGGCAAGAACGTCTAAATCAGATGCGTGCTTTTCAAGATACTCACAGTAAGGAAGAGGTGTACCAACTTAAGAAAGAATCTCTTCAAGAATTAAAGGAACTTCCATTAACGGATCGTGGTGAGCAGCGACTATCTCAAATCGAAAGTAAGCTGGACCGAGAGTTCAATGAAGAGAAAGAAAAAGAAAGCACCACTTCGGAAATGAAGAATGGAAAAGGGGATAAGGAGGCATTTCAACAGAAGGAAAAGCAAAAAGAAAAAATAGAGGTTGAACGATAGACAGGGAGTTTTCTCCCTGTCTTTTTTTATATCTAAATTTAGAGAGGAGGAAGTGCTGCATGGCCAAACATGTAAGCGCGGAACAAGTGGAGGTTGCTCGTAATGTGGATCTCATAGACTATCTTGAGCGTAAAGGGGAGCCATTGAAGAAAGAGGGACGATATTACCGACATCAAGTCCATGACAGCCTAGTGATTAAAGACCAAATGTATGCCTGGAACTCTCGAGATGAAAAAGGAGCTGGAGTCATTAACTTCGCTAAAATGTTTTATGGCATGAGCTTTCCTGAAGCTGTTCTCGATTTGAATGAACAAGGTTATAAAGTGAAAGACAATTCCCAAGAGCAAAGGCCTAAGGAACCTTATCAATATCCTTTTCATTATGAAGTGAATGATAGGACAAAGGCTAAAGATTATCTTACGAATGAACGGAAAATTCATCCCAAGATTGTTCATTGGCTTGAAAATAAAGATTTAATTGCACAAGACAAGCTTGGGAATGTGGTTTTTAAGTGGAAGCAGCAGGGAGAGGTCGTGGGAGCAGACCGACAAGGCACTTCTCTAATGAAAGATGGGCGAGTGTTTAAAGGCATTGATAAAAACAGTCATGGTTCGGCTGGATTCTCAGTTGATATAGGTAAACCCAATTCCATTTACCTTTTTGAGAGCCCGATTGATGCACTGTCTTATTGGAGTATTAAGAAAAACAAGCTGCAAAACACTCGGTTAGTTTCCATGTCAGGGCTTAAGCGCCAGACGATGATTGATGAAATTAAACGGATGGGCAAGGAAGATCATACGGTGAATCAGATAACTTTCTGTACGGATAATGATAAGGCTGGACGGGAGTTTGCAAATAAGTATGTTTGTCTAATGAGTAAGCAAGTATCTAGAATAAATTTACCTACTAGTAAAGACTGGAATGTTGAGGTTAGAAAACAGAAGGAATTAGAGATGGAAAGGTAGACAATTAGACTTTTATTATCGTTCGTGGTTAAGAAAATTAGGGGGAGCTTAATTTCTAATGTAATTTTATGGTAAAATTTACTTACCAATTAATAAAGGAGAAACTAACGTGGGGAAACCTTTTAAAAGAAACGAGAAAGATAATTTAAAAATCGATAAGTTTGATAAAAGTGATTATTTACCGTATGACTTATCTTTTATTCCAAGATCAACTATGTCTAAACAACTTAAGAACTTTGAAGGTACAAAAATTATTTCTCCCTATGGGAATACAGAGGTTAATATCGAGAATCTAATAGCTCAAAACAAATACCATGAATTAGATCAATTACTCAGAGAATTTGCTGACGAACAATATCAAACAGGAAACATTGAGCTTGCTAAAAAAGCTTATGAGTTATTATTAGAATTGGGTACTAAGATATCCTCAAACAAAGAAAATCTTCTTAAAATCTATTTAAATGAAAGAAATGAAAATGGGATTGAAAGAGTGAAAATAGACTTATACAACCAAATGAAAGAAACTACTGATTATAATTATCAGCAAAATAAAATAAAGAGAATTATAAATGTATACTTCCGCTCTTACTAAAGAACTTCCAAAATTAATTGTGGTTAAGGCATGTCAATTAATTTTGGTTTTAAATAGAAGAAATTCAAGGTTAGAGGAGGGTACAGTTTGAAAAAATTCGATCTAAATATTGAAGAAGTGTTGGATCACTGGGAGACTCCCCATGCATTGAGGGAGATAATTGCTAATGCCCTAGATGAAACATCATTAACAAACACAAAAGAGCCGGAAATCTTTCCTGATTTAGAGGGTAATTGGCACATTAAAGACTTTGGACGAGGATTAAGGTATGAACACTTTACTCAGAATGAGAATAAAGAAAAACTAGAGAATTCAAAAAAGGTAATTGGAAAATTCGGTGTGGGTTTAAAAGACGCCATGGCAACTTTTAATCGTAGAGGTGTTGGTATTCTTATTCAATCTAAGTATAGTGATATATCCATCGAGAAAATGTCGAAAAGTGGATTTGATGACGTTATCACTTTACACGCTATTGTAAAAGAACCAACCAATCCTAATATGGTAGGAACAGAATTTATATTTAAAGGAATTACATCAGAAGAGATTTATGAAGCTAAAAGCTTCTTCCTAATGTATTCGGGGGAAACTGTCTTAGAAGAAAACAATTATGGTCAGCTAATTAATAAGAACGCACAGGAATCCAAAGTTTATGTGAATGGGCTGTGTGTAGCTGTAGAAGAAAATTTATTGTTCTCCTACAATATTACATCCCCCACGAAAAAACTTCTTCGCTCCTTAAACAGAGAAAGAACGAATGTTGGGAGAAGTGCATATTCTGATCGAATGAAATCAATTCTTTTGGACTCATCAAGTTCTAAATTTGCAAAAATGCTTGTGGAAGATCTTGAAAGAGTTCAAAAAGGAGAAGCGCATGATGAACTTCAATGGGTTGATGTGCAGCTCCATGCTTGTAGAATTTTAAATGACAAAGAAGAAGTTCTTTTTTTGACGTCAGTTGATATGATGAATTCGAAGAGTAAATATGTAAGTTACGCCCAAGATGAAGGACGAAGAATTGTAACAATCCCGGAGAATTTATCTGGTAAACTACGAAATACTAAAGATATAAAAGGGAATGAGATGGTAAATTTAGATAAGTATGTTACCGAGTGGAATGAGAATTTTAAATTCGATTTGGTAAAAGAGACTGAATTGAGTCAAAACGAGAGGGAAGTTTTTTCTTATAAAGACATTATCATTAAGTGGTTCCCCAAAAATGAAGGAAGAGTAGAGGAAATTCTTGTATCGAATAAAATGCGGCCAGATGATTATAAGGGTTCGGAGGCTTCGGGTTTGTGGATTGAGAGTGAGAAAAAGATTCTAATAAATCGAAAACAATTGCGTAATTTAGAAGGATTTGCTGGAACTCTTATCCACGAGTTAATTCATGCTTACACTAATACTGATGATCAAACAATTGAATTTGAGAATGAACTTACGAATATGTTAGGGAAATTATCAATGCTCATCATTGGAAAAGAACAAATAGAAAACAAAAAGAATAAATTTTGGGGGATCTTTCGTTGAATTGCTTTGTAGAAGTGAATAGGGAAAATTTTTATTCGTTATTAGTTAATCGGTAATTTCAATTCATTAATTATCGATTTAACAGTTAATTAGTGTTTAAAGAATCTTCCAAATGTGATTTTAATCCTTTCTGTGCTGAGGCAGGCTGCAAACCATGGTTATAGTCTAGTACGAACTTCTATTGCCCAAGCTATTTAAATTGGGTGTCTGTTCGCTAATTAATAGTTGTTGAATATATGGATATTCAAAAGATGTTATTACAAATAAACGATGTGGGAAATATATAATAATTAGGGTCATTAAAGAATGTGAGGAAAGGGAGAGTTCAACATAAAAGGGGAATGTACTAATCTAGAATACAACATCAATGGTATAGGAGTGGTCACTCCTGTAATTTATCCATTTGTTAATGAATTGTATTGCGATAGTAAATTGAAAATAGAACATAAATTAAAGGATATTAATCAACTAGGAGCAATAAAATACATTCATAGCGGAGCACATTATACTAGGTACGAGTATGTGTTGTTACAATTTATGTTAATCAATTTTATAAAAAATAACAGTGAGTGGGGACTAGGATCAAGATTTAATTTCTCATCCCTAGGGAATCCAGAATTATCTTATGAGAGAAAGATAACAGGAGCTGAAATCTTAGAATTGATAGTTTTGTTTGGAAATTTGGGTCATTTTAAAGATACATTTTCAAGTAACAAGGTGTGGTTTCATTATCTTTTTACAAACAAATATGATTTAAGGAATTGTTTAAAAAAGGGTCTGAAAAGTAACGGTAAAAACCTATTAAATAAACTGCTATCTAGTGGTAATTCCTATAAAATACAATGGATAAATACATTGTTTATTTTATCTAGGACTGAAAATTTAGATGATTATAGAATTATATGTGAAGAAGTCGTCAATAAAATTCTATCCAATAAGACCGATAAATGGCTAGATATATATTATAAAATTAGAAAAGTATCGTACGTGGTTTTGGATAGTCATTATTCTCATATACCCATTTCAATTAGTCTTCAGAATGTGTTGTTCAACGAAAAGTTGTTTGTTGATGAATTAAGTAAATATAGTTCTGGTTTAATGGGAGCTTTTGATAGGGTTAATGATCTATTAGAAGACACACTATATCTAGAAAACAACACTTTATTAATGGGTACTTATAGAAGTATGGATATAAACACAAAATTGCAGATTCATCTCGATAATAACCAAGATAATAAAGCAATTTCTAAGATAAAAATGTTAATTTCTGGGGAAACTGCCTCACCTTTTTATGAAGACTTCAAAATCTCAGATGAAGAAATACCATGGGATAAAGATAGGAATTTAAGCATTACTTATTTTATAAAGCATAGAGAGTATTTCCCCGAAGATGTTTTTCAGAAAGAGTTAGCTGTAAGCAAAAAGTTAGGAAAAGAATGTTATGTTGCATTTAATTTTTCTCCTAGTTTTTCAAAATATAGAACAGTATATTCAATTAATAAAAAATTAGAGCACTCAAAGCAAATAAAAGAGTGTTTAAAAATAATTCGTATAGCACTGGAAGATTATTTGTTGTATCGCAAGTACTCTTTTGAGGAAGTTAGCAATGGTAGACTTGAAGAAGTGGTAATGAAGAAAATGATTACATATTTCTTTAGGAACTTGTTAACCGAAGATTATTTTTGTGAATTTGATTATATTAAAAATTCCTCTCCCTTTATTATTGAAAACGGATGTAAAAAGACAATAAATAAGGTTGATGAATATATTGAGTATTATAAGTCAAACAGTCCTCACGAAAAAGACGCTATACATGAATTAGAAACTGTTAAAGCTAGTTTGAAATCAATATCTTATAAAGGGCTGATGATAGTTTACTTAGGGTCTATTAGGTTTATAAATAATGACAAGAAATCTGTATGTGAACTAGATGGTTTAATCCTCACTCCTAAGCATAACGCAGAAAATATACGAGTGATTGAAGCAAAGAATTTAAGGAAAAAGAAAAGAAGGACTACAGTGGCAGCCAAACAATTAGAAGAGCAATTCACACCACTATTGTCCAACTACTTTAAGAGTAAATTAGTAACAGAAGATATAGAAGGTTTTGGAGCACAGATAAAAATTAGAAAATAAACTAAAATCCACCTTTTAAAATTCTGTTATCATTGACATACATTTTGACATACCATTACACATTTATGTCTATATCCTTATTTAATTTTAATTTTGCTCAGCCCATTTGACATAGCTTTTTCGTAATATCTTAGACTTTATTGTTCTTTATTTACCTTGGTGAAACCATGGGCGGCATAATGTGAATGTAAGTTGTCCTCAAGCCTTATTTTGAGTTCGAAATTCCAGAGAGAGTTATAATTCTTTGATGTCCTAAGTGTTCCAATCTAATGGCAAATTTTTCAGATCAAATTCATTTAGAAGAGTACTAAGGTGTATGGATCTAATTAAGGCAAACTTAGAACTATCAACAAATGATCATAAAAGCAATTTTAAGATTTGAATGAATGTTTTAGAAAGAATAAAAAGGATGGTATAATAATTAAATCCTTGCATAGTTTTATTATTTTTCATGCGAGGTATGAGCCCCACCTTCCGTCAAAGGTGGGGTTTTTTATTAGAAAGTTATTTTGCGTACTGTGAGGATTCTTAATGTTTTATTTCATTCTCTAACTCTAAATTTTTTTCAAGATCCATGATTTTCTTCTGCTGACCATAGATATATTTGATCATAGAAGTAATGACATCATCTACCCCAGACTCTACATTATATTGCTTTAACTCATCAGACCAAGCTAACAATTGCTTGACCATAGGTTCCATATTATCACCTCATTTATCTTCAGAATGAAAGTATTTGTTCTCTTTTAGTACCTTAGATTATAGCCTTCCATAACTAACTCTCTCCTTAAATCTACATAAGCTTGCTGAGAATTATCCAGCATATCTCCCAGTTCATTAATGCACTTCTTCTGGTTGATAAGGTACTTGCTCAAGTTATCGAAAACCTGTAGCACCTCCAGATCCAATTCGTGCTTCTTCAATTCTGATTCCCATTGCCTAATTTGTTGTTTTAATTCCTTCATTTAAATCACTCCTTTACTTTATTATCGTTATTTAATTAGTTTTTGGTGTCACCTTTTTAGAAAAAATGTTTAATTATTTTTTGGTGATGGTATAATGAGAACAAATGTTCGTATAATATTTTAGGAGGGATTAACATGAATGGAATTATGGACCGGGCAGTTATAAGTAAACAAAGACTTGAGATGGTTTATATCTCTTCAAATGGAGACATGTCACAGGGGGTAGTACGTATTTTGGAGGTACGTAAGGATTCTATTCTGGCTTTTTGTCTTGTTCGAAGGAAGGTACGCACCTTCAAGCTTGAAAACATTCTATCGTTATTTCCTTATAAGTTTAAGAAAAATATGGAGGGAGTAGCACATGGATAGTCGTAACCGAGATCGTGGAACCATAAAGTGGACGTCGCTAATGTTGCCGGAGCATGTTGAGGCCCTCCAGTTGCTCTGGAAAGAAGATGAGCAAGTGGAGAAAGCCATTCTTGATGAACAGCAGTTGGAAGAAATTGATTTTGCGTTGCAACGAGCAAAAAGTGATAGCCTACCAATCGTGCTTAAATACCATAACGGCTATAATTACAGCTGCAATAAATTTAAAGTTCTTGGGCTAGATCCAGGTACTAGAAACATTCGTTGCTTAGACATAGAAAATCAATTGAATAAATCCATTCCTTTTGCAGAAATTTTCAGTGTGGAATTTATATAGCGCATACTTTTGCCTCACCATCAAGGTGGGGCTATTTTTGGCGGGCCGTCACTTGGTTTGCGAAAATAGCCTTCATTAGCAAATTTTCATAAATATATCTAAGGTGTTATCGACTTTGTCAGAATTAATCACAATTTAATTTAAGCCCAGTTGTGGATTTTTGGAAGGAAGAGGAATATTTAGAGTTTAATTCTGTGGTTGTTATAAGTATAGAAACCTATCTCCAGCATCATAATGGAATTAAGATCCATAGTTTTGGAGAGTGATAGTTTATGTTCCTATCAGAAGCATGGGAAAAGTATTATATAGATAAAAAGATAGAAGGATATTCGCTACAAACTTTGAAAACATACTCCTTACAATTCAAAATGCTGGTAAGATATTTTGGAGATGTAAATACAGATGAGTTTGCCGTAGATCAGTTAAAGAATTATTTAATTGCGGAGGGGGAGCATTTAAAACCTTCTAGTCTGGGGCACAAGGTACATTTCCTGAGATCTTTCTTTAAGTGGCTCTATGAAGAAGGATTCATCAGTTATAATCCAGCCATAAAATTGAAAGAACCTAAAGTTGGTAAAAGAATTCCTAAATTCCTTACTGAAATGGAAATTGAGCAACTTAGAGACTCATGTATAACTCCTATGGAAAAAGCAGTGTTCGAATTTTTTTATTCTACCGGGTGCCGTATTGGAGAGGTTGTCATACTGAATAGAGCAAATATCAATATTTCGGGAAGATCGGTAATTGTTAAAGGAAAAGGTGATAAAGAAAGAGAAGTTTACTTTAATATTCGTTGTTCGCTTTGGCTGCAGAAATATTTGGAGGAGCGTACAGATTGCGATGAAAGTTTATTTGTCACTGAGAGAAGACCTAAAAAGCGAATGGGCATTGAAAATGTTCGCCATATTATTAAAAGGATCTCCATTCGCGCAAATATCAATAAAGAAATACACCCTCATCAATTAAGACATAGTTATGCTACCCATATGTTAAATAATGGAGCACCAATTGAAGTCATCCAAAGCTTGTTAGGACATGAAAAAAGTGAAACCACAAAAATATATGCTCAATTAAGTGGTAAGTTAAGACAAGATTTCTACAGTAAATATTTCTAGAAGGCGTGCCTATTCCAAACGGTACGCCTTCTGTTTGTAGTAAGAAAAGCTTGTGGAAAATAGAAGGATTTGAAATAATTGGTATTAAGCAAAAGCACGAATATCTCGAAACTGAGTCTTCAAGTAAAGGGCAGGATTGTGGAAGACTCAGTTTCGAGATAATAGAAGAATTTGAAACGTTTATTAATACAAAGTCGTATGAACATTAACTTCCATAAACAACACTTAGGTTAAAGACTTCTGTTACTAATTTTACAAAAAAATGAATAAGATTTTTTATTAAGTATGTTCATTATCTATCTGTAGGTTAGGGAGGTTTGAAAAGTGATTTGGATAATTTTATTATCACCTTTTATAATTCTATTAGGGATTGGTATTTTATCGACCGTAGTAATAAAAGGTTTAAACAGAACCGACCTGATTTAACTCAAAACCAGATTAGAGCGAAGGAAGATACGGAACAATACAAAGATATGAATCAGAATAATTTCTAGCATTTTTTCTGAATATCTTGATTTCCTGAAGAATGTTTCTGTTAACATAAGAAACAATAGAAATAAAAAAGTTTGGTGAAAAAAATGACTGAAATTAATAATAATAATCAAAATAAAAAAGGGAAATTACGTGCATTAATTGATAGCTTGCTTGAAGGTTGTGTTGGCATCGGATGTGTATTACCAATAATAATTTCTGCATCTGTAACCGGTATTATCATATGGGTAATTTAACGCTCTCTTTTGTGGTCAGGTATGTGGAATGAACCTATATCTATAAGAAATCTAATGTTAGGAAGTGGGATCT
Organism: Halobacillus halophilus DSM 2266; assembly: GCF_000284515.1. GTDB lineage: Bacteria > Bacillota > Bacilli > Bacillales > Halobacillaceae > Halobacillus > Halobacillus halophilus. The sequence goes on from NC_017668.1 coordinate 670,780, forward strand.
CCATGGTTGTATTATTTCATTTTAAATTTTTATTTGAAAAACTTTTTATAAAAGGTTAATATCTCGAATTCAAGTCTTAAAGGAAAGGGGGCGATTGTTGATTAGAAGGCACTCGTCCATACGGGCTAGCTTTTTCACTGCCGAAGCAGGCTAATCAAAGATAAACATAAAAAAATTCGGATAAAATAGGGAGGGATTGCTTGTTAAACAGAAAAATACTTTCTATAGTTGTTGGAGTTATTACTACGCTTTTTGTTAGTTTTGCTTTAATTACGCAAAATGGCGATTTATTAGTAACACCATTCCTTCAACTTATTTTAGGTTTAGTAACAGCGGATGTATTGGTGTCTGGAATATCTGCTTTTCGTAGAAAAAGTAAAGGATTAGGCTTGTTCTTTACTTTCATCACATTATTTATGCTGAGTGTTATCATTTTAAATAACACTATGACAATCGAAGGAACCATTCCAGTTATAACCATATATATTGTATTCGGGGTTCCAATTGGTATTATTGCGATGTTTGTCCACCGAATAAATACTAGAAATGAATTGGAACTGTGAGGAAATTATCAATTAGTAGTAGCTAATCGGCTTATTAAAGTAAAGGGGCGTTTCTTTAAAGAAGTTCAAGGCTTTTAAAGTAAAAAGGGGGAAGCTTATGTATCAATATTATAATGGTCTTGTAATTAGAGAAGGTGTAAAAGGCGTTCCGGGTAACTTCGTTGAAGAACTATTTAAGGAAGCAGGATGGGTTAGAGAAACCCCGAGTTGGCAAAAGGAAAAATTCACTCTCATGTTTGAGAATTCAACTTGGGCATTTACGGTTTGGGATGAAAATAGAATGGTTGGGATGGTAAGGGTAATTTCTGACCAAATCATGGCTGCTAATATAATGGATTTAGTTGTTTCATCAAACTATCGAGGCAAAGGGATTGGACAGAAGCTTGTTGAACTATGTGTTCAAAAACTTCCACATGGTGATTGGTTTGCCCATACCTCTTCTAATAATTTTAGCTTTTATAAAAAATGTGGTTTTGAGGTTAAAGATTTATCTCAGAATGGAACATGCGCCTATTATGGGTACATACAAGCTCGAATAGATGGGGATCGGTGAATACTAAGGATCTTGGTAATTATCTTAATTTCAAGTCTTCCAGAATCGGGAGGGGGGCGATTGATTAATAGAGTCCTCGCTATATTACATAAGTTCAGTTGGGAATTCAGCTATTTTTAACTAACGAAGCCACAAACTCACATAAGGAGTGTAATATAAATGCAGGAGAACAATATTAAACTTGTGATTGGCGCAGGGGAACATAACAATAATCCGGGTTGGATTCATACCCAAGAAGAGGAAGTAAATTTACTAGATGAAGCTACCTGGGAAGCTAACTTTAAGATAAATTCAATTGAAGCCATTTTAGCAGAACACGTCTGGGAACATCTTACTTTCGAAGAGGGGATAAGAGCTGCTGAGATATGTATTAAATATCTAAGAGAAGGTGGGTACGTCCGTTGTGCAGTTCCCGATGGATATTTTCCAGATGAAAAGTATCAGCAAATCGTACAAGTGGGAGGTCCAGGACCAGCCGATCATCCGGCAGCGAGTCATAAAATTGTACATAATTATAAATCAATATCCAACATGTTTGAGAACGTTGGATTTGAAGTGAAATTACTTGAATATTGTGATGAAGAAGGTCAATTTCATGCTAATTCATGGAGTGGAAAAGATGGAGTTATCTTTCGCTCTAAACAATTTGATCCTAGAAACCAAGGGAAAGAGTTAGCATTTCCATCGCTTATTATTGATGCTGTAAAGCACTGATTATTCAATTAATTGAGAGCAATAAGCATAGTCTTTCCTTTACAATATCTCGACTTCGAATCTTAAAGTAAAGGGGGCGATTATTCAATAAGTATAGTCGTCTTTTATTTTTATAAAATGAATAGGGAGGATTGCTACCTTGAACCTGTTTATAATAACGTTAGTCCTTTTGCCAACACTGATTACTTGTCTTATCGGGTACTTCTTATACAAATACAGTAAACCTTTAAGTATAATCGCTATGGTATTAACTCCGCTCATTATTATGTTCATGCTTATGAGTTATAAAGTTTTATTGAGCATTCCTTTATCTATAATTATTGTCCTAACTATTCATGGGAATAAAAAGTCTAAAGTATCTTGATTTCAAGTCTTCCCGTAAAGGGGGCGATTGTTCAATAAGAGCAATCGCTTTTTCGCTTATAGGTATTATTGTTGAATACTCAGCTTCGGGATAAATACGTCTATTGAATTGAAATTAGTAAAAGGATTGCTATTATTTACGTTGAATTTATAGAATTAGGGCAATAGCATTAGGATGAAGAAATATTCAGAAATTCTTTGAACGTCTTTAAAATGAGATTAAGGAGAATGATGTAATGAAATCAGTTGAAAAGAAAAGGAAGGTACAAAAAAAGTATCGAGAAGAATTAAGAAAGAAGAAAGAAGATGAACAATCCACCTTTTCAGTTGTTATAATTATTTCCATTTTCGTTATATTTATGGTCCTTAACGCTTATATTAAAAGCTTTTAATATTAAATTTAGTTAAATGAATACTGGGTAAAAAAATAGATTATCTTGAATTCAAGTCTTTACTTAAAGGGGGCGATTGTTCAATAGGGGGGATATATAACTTTATTGATAGAACGTTCGAGCAGAGATAGTGAGTCATTTTTGGTTGTGTAATGTTTTGAGCAAAGGTTCAGAAGGGGTGATGAAATGGGGTTTGATTTAGATAGAGCAGGTTTTGGAATGAGGTTGTTTGCTGGTGTGTTAGATACATTAGTTATTGTTATTCCAATCGGAGTTTTTGTTTATCTTTATACAGGTACACCGTCACTAAATTGGACACAAGGTGTCACTTGGAACGTCTTGTATATCATTTATTCCATCATCCTTCCTGTAATCTGGGGAGGCTACAACGCAGGAAAAAGGTTAGTAAACATAAGGATAAATAAAGCTAATGGTAAGGAATTAAATATAGCGGATATGTTTTTTAGAGAATTCATCGGCAAGTTTCTAATAGGGTATTTAACTGTTGGTTTATCCACGCTGGTGAGTGCGTTAATGATTGTAATTCGCAAAGATAAAAAAGCAATTCACGATTTTGTAGCTGGAACTTTTGTTTCAAATGAAGTATGAATTTTTCCTGAGTTTATCTTGAAATCAAGTCTTTCGCTAATGGGGGCGTTTATCCAATACAGGGTGTTATCTCTCAGATATGGATAGCAAGAAAATCTCTATCTACCATCTTGGAATAAACCATAAATCGAAATTCATAATTAGTGCGCTGTAGAGGTTCCATAATGAATGAAGAATTAATCCAGGTATTATGGATTTAGTCCTAACATATAGGGTACCAAGCAAAAGTCCAAAGACCCCTGCGGAAAAAGGGGAAAACGGATGGTTCATAGAAAATATAATCATTTGTAAGACAACAGCTACCCAAATGTTCACCCATTTATTGAAGAAAGTAATCAAGAATACACGGTAAAAAAACTCTTCAATAATAGGGACTATCAACACTCTTGCTATTGCATATAAAGAAAACCCCAGAACTGGATATTGAAAGTGCGTGATGTATGGGATTTCCAAATTGTAAAATATACGCCAACTGTTTGAAATTAGTATGCCATAATCATATGTGATTTTCATAATCAGATATTGAAAAAGAAAGAATCCAGTTATGTAAACCCAGGTCATCTTCAATGCTAATGGAGATAAGACAAATGAATTTATAAACATCTTACGAATAACAGGAAACGATATTGTAATCAACAATGGGATAAGTGCGATGATTATTTCCTTTAAATAGGTACTATATTGATACGCAGGAGAAGTATCAATTCCTACTAATTCGGTTACTGTGTAAAAGGAAACCACTGTCACTATGCCATACAAAAACATAAATAAGCTTCTTTTATCTTTTAATTTTTCCATATAATCACCTCATTAAAATGTTATACGTCTTCATGAGGTATTGGTTTCAAAAATATGGAAAAATTTATTTTGTGAATTAACTTAAAAATTAAATCTACTAGACTTTTTAAAAACCTGAAAATTTTGAACTGATGTCTCGAATCCGAGTCTTAAAGAAAAGGGGGCGCGCGACAAGTTCTGCTATAAGCGCTTTTCAGCGTGAAAGGCAGGAAGTTTATTTGATTAAATTTTAACTGTACAACGGAGGATGGGAATGAAGGATCCATGTTTCCTGAAACCATCCCGTCAACACTTCTGCATGCGTTAAGACGGACAGGTCTTAGGGTGTGAAGCACAGGTAGATTGGGCAGAACGAAGGCTGAAGCCATTAGGTATGCTGACGGATATGCCCCACGGCTGAAAAACTAGATAGGATGAGAATCGTTCTTTGAGATAGGAACTGACGAACTTCCGAAGGTAAGGGTCTAAAGTTTCGAACGTAAGGAAACTTACGTGGTCATCTTACGATGACGTGAGTGGTGTGGAGTAAAACTGCCCCCTCTGAAAGACGCTATACCGAACGATGGCGGTATCGAGCTCACAGGCTTAAAGGAAGCATCTACGTTTAGTATGGATAGCTACGTTGTATGGTACTTGGAAAGCAAGGGACGTTGAATCAAGGGCTGTCACCCGAAACGGTTGCTATAAAGTTATGCTGAAAAGCATTTATCCTTGTGAAGGTAGGGGAATGACTGGTGAAACTTCTGTAATGGAAGTGGAGGAATAGCCCCAAGTCTAGAGTATGAAACGATTATTTTCCTAACGTGAATGGCACCGATCGGGTAGGAACGTGGGAACATCACTCCAAAGGAGGGATGCCACAGTGTCAACGCTGCGAAACTGGGATTATTATAATATGACGGAGACCTTTACGGATCTTCATGAAAAAGCGAGTCAGGGAAATACGTTCTCTCATTTATATGAAACCATCATATCGAGAGAAAACATCCTGCTCGCTTTTCGCATGATTAAAACCAATAAAGGTTCTAGAACACCAGGAACCGATGGGAAAACCATCGATGACATGAAAGAGCTCTCCGAAAATGATCTGGTAAATGAAGTCCGAAGTAAACTTCAAAACTATCACCCGAAGAAAGTTCGAAGAGAATGGATTGAAAAAGAGAACGGAAAATGGAGACCCCTTGGGATTCCATGTATCTTGGATCGAGTGATCCAACAATGCTTCAAACAAGTTCTCGAACCGATTGTAGAATCTCAATTCTTCAAACATAGCTACGGTTTCAGACCTCTCCGGTCTGCTCATCATGCTATGGCAAGAATACAGTTTCTGATTAACCATAGTCAACTTCATTACGTGGTTGATGTAGATATTAAAAGCTTCTTTGATAACGTAAATCATCGTCTATTAAAGAAGCAACTCTGGAATATTGGCATCCAAGACCGAAAGGTACTGGCATGTATTTCTAAAATGATTACATCAGAAATTGATGGTGAAGGTGTGCCCGATAAGGGTTCGCCACAAGGTGGAATTTTATCTCCCCTTCTTTCGAATGTTGTCTTAAATGATCTAGACCAATGGGTTGCCGACCAGTGGGAAGTATTTCCCCTGACGAAATCCTACAGTTCAGATGATGCCAGAAGGCGAGCGAGAAAACAAACGAATTTGAAACAAGGATATCTGGTCCGGTATGCGGATGATTTTAAAATTCTATGTCGGGATGGAAAGACAGCGCAAAGGTGGTACCATGCGGTACGTCTGTACCTCAAAGAGCGTTTGAAACTGGATATCTCACCAGAGAAATCTCAAATTGTAAACTTAAGAAAACGAGAATCGGAGTTCTTAGGGTTCACCATTCGTGCGAATAAAAAGGGTAAGAAACGAGTGGCCCATACTGGGGTCGTTACTTCAAAAAGCGAGAAAATCAAACAGGAAGCGAAGAAACTCATTCGAAGAATGAAAGCTTCGCCTTCTACTGAGAATATTAATCGTTATAATAGCTTTGTTCTAGGACTTCACCAATACTTTAAGCGAGCGACTCATGTAAGTCTCGTGTTTTCACGTCTTGCTTACGATCTAAAACCATTTCTAGTGAACCGTCTTCGACCGGTTGGAAAGCTAGAACATCCTTTTAAGCCACCTCCTTTCTATAGGAAGACCTTTAGCTTAGGAACGAAAACGATCAATATCAATGATACGTATCTATTCCCCATTGGCAATGTGAAAACATTCCATGCGATGAGCTTCAGTTCAAAGCTTTCGCTTTACACAAAGAAGGGTAGGGAACAGATACACAAAAGTCTCCGCCCGGATATCCAGAAAGAAATTGGACATTTAATGAAGTCTTCTCTACCGAAACGAAGTATTGAATATCTGGATAATCGTATTAGTCGATATAGTATGAAGATGGGAAGATGCGAAATTACAGGCAAATACCTCCATGCACAAGACGTTCACTGTCACCATTACGTGCCAAAGAACCAAGGAGGGTCCGATCAATTTCAGAATCTCCGTATTCTTCATAAGGATATCCATCGACTTATCCATATGAAAGATATAGAGAAGATAAAGGTTTATCTTGAACGATTACCACAGAATCGATTGATCTTAGACAAAATCAATCAATACCGAAAGGTATGTGGGGTGGAAGGGATCGTTGCATCCAGTCTCGAAGAGTAACATAGGAACTTATAATGTAGTACATACCTTTAGATGGAACGCCGAATGCTGGGAAACTAGCACGTTCGGTGTGGAGCAGGGGAAAAGCCAGAGATAATCTCAAACGCTTACCTATTGCTAACTTTAGTTTAATAAGCAAATATATATAAAGAGGACTTCCATAAAATTGAAAGTCCTCTTTTGTAGGTAATATCAACACTAAACTTTAACAGAGCCTTTTTATTAGAAATTGATCACGTGGTCACACAAATGGTCACACAATGGAAAATAGTCACTAAAAGTGAGAATACTAAAACCTAAATATTGCAGTGTTTTAGCTTAATTATTATGCTTAATCAAAGAATAGTAAATGTGATTAAAAAGGTAACCGCAGACGAGTCATGTGGAGTGTGTGACTTGGCTTGAGAAAACAGATAAGTAAGTCTTAATAGATATTCTTCTTGGGAGGTGCTTGAATGGAAGCGAACAAAAAGTGGTTAGCCATACCTGAAGAACATAGAAAAAAACTTATAGCAAACGTTTTTTGCCGCTCCTGTATGGATGCAGTCACCATCACAGATTTTATCATCACGGATCATCCTATGGGTGTGATGCTGGAGGGGAAATGCAAAAACTGTGGAAGTAAGGTAGTAAGAGTAGTGGAAATGGATGAATAAGGAAAAGTAGGGGAATGCACCTGCTTTTTTTATTTGAATTTGAAACTTGCTCTTTGAGTTGGAAGCGATATCCTCATGATTCTAAAAGAAATTCGTGTTAACGTAATATTATAAGAAGAATGAGAGCCCATAATTAAGGGTATAGATAAAGGTATAGATAAAGGAACTCATGGCCTGAATCATGACACAAATGAACATTTACATTCACTAGGAGGGGGATTTTTCATGGCTGATGAAAATGTAAGCAAAAATTTAATGGATGCTGCGTTTAAAAAGAAAGAGTCAGAAGAAGAACAAAAAGTAAAAGAAGAAGACAAAGCCACGGAAGGTGATATCATTACTTTCCAAAAAGATGGCCAACAGATGGAGGCTGTCGTAACTTCTGCTAGATTACAAAACTCTGTTGTTTGCGACATGACTATTATGGATGACTTCCACGAGCGCAATTTAGAATTCGAAAAAACCGTTGTTGCTCATAAAAACTACAGCATTAAAGAACGCCGCGACAGGTAAGTTAAACAATAATAATATATAAAAAAGAGCATCGCGCTTATCAAGTGTGATGCTTTTTCTTTAGTATGAGAAGGATTTGTTCTTCATCTAGGAAGCGCCGAAACCTTCCCACTGCTTAAAAAAAATCCCCCCACCGAATGCCATTACGGCAACTCGATGTGGGGCTTTTTTCAATTATGCGTTATGATACGCCAAAGAATCTTTATTTGCTTTCAAATCAAAACGATCCGCATTCATAACCTTCACCCATGCATTTACGAAGTCACGCACAAATTTCTCTTGGTTATCATCCTGTGCATAAACTTCCCCGTAGGAACGCAGGATAGAGTTTGAACCGAAGACAAGGTCAACACGTGTGGCTGTGCGCACGAGCTCTCCTGTTTGGCGGTCGCGTCCTTCATAGGTGTTGAATTCGGTTGGCTGCCATTCAATTCCCATGTCGAGCAGATTAACGAAGAAGTCGTTCGTAAGTGTGCCGACACGGTCGGTGAATACGCCGTGTTCCGTGTCGTTGTAGTTTGCGCCAAGTACGCGCATACCGCCGACAAGTACGGTCATTTCTGGTGCAGAGAGTCCTAATAAGTGAGATTTGTCTACTAGTAGTTCCTCTGGACTCCACGCGTATTTTTTCTTCTCATAGTTACGGAATCCATCGGCCATCGGCTCAAGTACTTCAAAGCTTTCTTCATCTGTCTGTTCTTGAGTAGCATCGCCGCGTCCAGGCGCAAATGGTACGGTTACGTTCACACCTGCATCCTTGGCTGCTTTTTCGATGGCTGCACTACCGCCAAGTACAATCAAATCAGCAAGGCTTACGTTTTTATCGAGATCATTTTGAATGTCTTGATAAACAGAGATGACGTTGGCCAGCTGCTCCGGTTCGTTTACGTCCCAGTCTTTCTGAGGGGCTAGACGGATGCGGGCACCATTCGCGCCGCCGCGCATGTCGGATTTACGGAATGTGCTGGCAGAAGCCCATGCTGTTTTCACGAGCTCGGTTACAGTCAGTCCAGAGCTTAGAATTTTCTCCTTCAGGTCAGCGATTTCAGCGTCCGTTAAGGTGTAATTCACATCTGGAACTGGATCCTGCCATACTAAATCTTCATCTGGAACTTCAGGGCCGAGGTATCTCGCTTTAGGTCCCATGTCGCGGTGAAGCAGTTTGAACCAGGCACGAGCGAATTTATCGGCGAATTCATCCGGATTTTCATGGAAATGGCGTGAAATTTTTTCATAAGTTGGATCTTCACGCAGCGCCATATCCGCTGTTGTCATAAAGGTAGGTACGCGCTCAGAGGAATCCTCTGCATCAGGAGCAAGATCCTCTTCTTTAGGGTTAACGGGCGCCCATTGGTTGGCACCTGCTCGACTCTTCGTAAGTTCCCACTCGTAGCCGAATAATAGATCATAGTAACCGTTGTCCCATACGGTCGGGTTAGGGGTCCAGGCACCATCTACGCCACTCGTGATCGTGTCACGGCCTTTCCCGCTGCCATGAGTGCTTTGCCAGCCTAATCCCTGGTCTTCAATATCAGCGGCTTCCGGTGCTGCGCCTACATTGGCTTCCGCATCGCCAGCTCCGTGAGCTTTACCAAAGGTGTGACCACCCGCGATGAGGGCAACGGTTTCCTCATCATTCATTCCCATACGTGCAAAGGTTTCACGGATATCGCGGCCACTTGCTAGTGGATCCGGATTACCATTCGGTCCTTCAGGGTTTACATAGATAAGACCCATTTGAACGGCTGCAAGCGGATTTTCAAGCTCGCGGTCGCCTGAGTAACGGTTGTCACCAAGCCATTCTTTTTCATTACCCCAGTAGATATCCTCTTCAGGGTGCCAAACGTCTTCACGGCCACCGCCGAAGCCAAAGGTTTTCAAGCCCATGGATTCAAGCGCCACATTACCGGTAAGAACGAGTAAGTCGGCCCATGAAATCTTATTTCCGTATTTTTGTTTAATCGGCCATAGAAGGCGACGTGCTTTATCCAAGTTCGCATTATCTGGCCAGCTGTTAAGCGGTGCAAAACGCTGAGAGCCTGTAGCTCCGCCGCCGCGTCCATCACCTGTACGATACGTACCGGCTGCGTGCCATGACATACGGATGAAAAGCGGGCCGTAGTGTCCATAGTCAGCAGGCCACCAGTCCTGGCTGGTTGTCATAAGCTCTTCAAGATCCTGTTTCAAAGCATCATAATCCAACTTTTTAAATTCTTCGGCATAATCAAAGTCCTCACCCATAGGGTTGGTCTTCTTATCGTGCTGATTTAATATGTGCAGATTCAGCTGGTTGGGCCACCAATCTTTATTGGTCGTACCAACTTTGGTAGTCGTAACAGCATTCTCTTCCTCTGTTTTTCCGTGCATAACCGGACACTTCTCGGGCTGATTGTTATTCATTTCATTTTTATCCATGTATAAATTCTCCCTTCTTATGTTGGAAAAACTAATTATAATCTATCTTAGATTATAATTATAATAAATTACTAACTAAATTGAAAGCGAGATGCATAGATTACGAAAAGATTATTTTCAATTAGACTAAAAAAACCGAGGGTCGAATACAGCAGAATAACCACAAACTGAAGTTTATCATGGGGGAGTAGAGATTCTCTCAACTCTTATTTTAACAAATTTACTGAATTGAAAGTAGATTTTATCGTTTTTAAATAGATAAGATTTTTTAACGTATTTAAAATGAAGGGCTGAAACATCTATAGTGATTTCATTAAAGGTTACTTTTAAACGTCACATAAAAAAGCCTTGAAAGATCAAACTAAGCTTGTTCGATTATTTAAAATAGGAGTGAATGAATATGAGCAAAAAATCCAAGTCCAAACGTAATATTCAAAAAGGAAGAGATGCTGTCCAGCCGAGTACGGGAGAAGAAAGAATCACGATAAACAAAACGATTAAACAGATGGACGAACGCATCAAATAGAGGGTCATGCAGCATACGATGAAAAGACGGAAACCAGACATGGCTTCCGTCTTTATTAACGGTTTACATATTTGTAAGTTTTATTATTTAGAAAAGGTATAGAATGATTCTAAGAATTGCCAAGTTCCGATCATGTAAGAGTCTTAAACTCAAATCCTATATGGAAAAAAATAAAAATGATATACTTGCCGAAGAACTATACAACAGGGGGTATGTAGCATGTCTAAAGAAATGTGGGATCAAAGATTTTCCGAGCCCAATTACGCGTATGGAAAGCAGCCCAATGCTTTTATTAAAGATATGAGTGAGCGGCTTCCTAAGGATAGCAAAATCGGATGTTTTGCTGAGGGAGAAGGGCGCAATGGTGTGTACTTAGCGAAAAGGGGACATGACGTAACGGTTCTGGATCAATCCGATCAAGGTCTGAACAAAGCTAAGCAGTTAGCAAAGGAGGAAGATGTCAGCATTGAAACAATTCAAGGCGACTTAACCAAAATGGAAATGGAACCTGAGCAATTTGATGCTGCCATTATGGTATTTGGTCACGTGCCGAAACCGGATCAATCGTTTCTGATGGAACAAATGATCCGGTCTGTAAAACCGGGAGGACATATCCTCTTTGAAGTTTATTCTGAAAACCAATTAGCCTATGGAACAGGCGGACCCAAATCAACGGAGATGCTATATGCCGCAGAAGATGTCCTTAGTTGGATCAAGGATTATAAATGTCTTCATTTTTATTACGGAGAGGCTGAACGGAACGAAGGGGAGCGGCATAACGGCGTCGGTCATGTGATACAAGGCTTGATCCAAAAATAAATGAACTTAAGTAATGAAGATAAGAACTCAATAGGTTCATTCGTTTATTCATCGCGCAGCAAAACGCGTGGCACAAAGCGAATATAGATCAGTTCGCTAAGTAGTTCTACGATGGTTTGGGTAATGATCACAGCCGCCACCATACTCCCTATCTCTGGTAATGAAAAGGCGAGGGGAAGCACAACTAAAGAGTTCCTGGTAGAGCTGCTGAAAATAAGGGTGCGACCTGATTTCGTATCTAATTTAAACCAATTCGCTGCGAACTTAGACAGGAAGGGCATAATGATCATGAAAGCCACGTAAAGAGGGATAACTTTCACAACATCGTCTGCATAGGCCGGTAATTTTGGTAATTGAGAAGCCGCAACTGCAAAAAGCGTGAAAGCCATAAACGGAACAGGAAGCCAGGCTGAACCATTTAAAATCTTTGCCCCTATGCGGTATCTCTTAGCTGCCAATTGGAAACAGACTGCGGTGATAAGAGGAATGAAAATGAGTCCAAAAAAGGCTTGCAGGAAGGGGGAAGGATCTACGATTCCTGCTGCGTCCCTTCCCATAAACATCCATAAGTAAAAAGGTAAAAGCAATAGCTGTATGACCAGTAAAATGGGAGTAGAAGCTAACATGAGCCTCTCATCACCCTTTCCTAGCGCAGTGAAAACAATGACATAGTCAATGCACGGCGTTAACAACACGAGATAAAATCCTATTAACAGTTCAGGAGTTTGCGGTAAAAACCGGGCCAGCAGCCAGACCACGATCGGTACCATGATAAAATTGGTCGTTAATAGAGCTTTGAGAAACTTTTTATCGCCTAGTGATTCTTTCAGGGAAGTAAGCGGAATTTGAGAAAACATACTATAGAGCAGTAAAGCTATAACAATCGAAATAATCGATTCCAGACTTTCTGCGGACCGTGGCATAAGGAAACCGAAACCTGCCGCTGCGATCAGGAAAATAAAATAAATCCAAATTTGGTTGTCCTCAAGTTTTTCTCTAGAAAGCAGAGGAATTCTCCTCTCTTCATTTATTAGGTTTGCTTAAAAGTAAAAATCAACACGGAGGTCGAGCAAAATCTCCGTGTTGATTTTTTATCTGCACCGGTAATAATTAGTACTCCCCAAACGCTTCTGGAAGCATCTTAAATCCATCAATCTCTGCATCTTCTTCTACTTCAATCATAATGCAGCGTTTCCCTTTATAGTTAACCTGTCTCACATATTCCAGATCCTGAGGGCTGATGGAAATGTTAGCGATCTTTGTGTTGATCTTGATTGATTTGGTTTTATATTTAGACACAATGCTGCTTGCCTTCAGCTCATACGTTTCGTTATCCGTGACACGCTGAAATGCGGTTTTTACTTTTTCAGAGTCGACCTTTTCTCCGCTCTGATTCAGCACGCGCTCCACGTCCTTGTAATCGAGTCTTGGCGGCTCATCCTCTTCGTTTTCCTCCACGACACGGTTGATTTCCCCGTACACACTGGCGAGAGTGGAAGGGTTAAGCTGGTCGCCGACGACATCTTTAATAACTTCCTCGAAAACCGCCTTATCTTCTTTCGCTGTCATGATTTCTTCGCCGTTTAAGACGTCTTCAATGAAGCGGTAGTCTGGTTCATTAGCTTTACCAGAAGCGTAAAGAACGTGGTTCACATCAGAAGCCCCGTCTGTGATGGTTGGAAAAAGAAACCCGGTCATCGGGTTCTTGAGGTCAATCACAGGATCTACCTCAATTTTATACTTGAATTCTTTCTCCACGTAGTCGAATTGGATCTCTTTTTTAGGTTCCTGCGTCTGATTGACACTGCAGAGAATAAAGGAATTGGAATAAACCGCGTCCCGTTCACTTTCTTCTGCTTCGTCATTTCGGCGCTTTGCAGGCTTTAAGTACTCGGCGCGGATGAAAGTGATGACGACATCCTTTTCATAAGGATTGTCCCGAATCATCTTTTCGGTCATCGTAAGCATCTGTTCCTTCCAGTCCTCGAGGTTCGTGCTCAATAGCCCTTTATGTAAAATAAGCTGACTATGGTCTTCGGCTTCGCGCACGAATTTCAGTTCAAATAATTTTTCATCCAGCTGCCCGGTCAGTACCTTTTTGAAATTATTTATAAACAGCTCCTGCTGGTCCTGGTCGAGCATTTCAAACGGCTGGCTCTGGTGATGATAAATATCGGTCGTTTCCTTCATAATATATACGTTAAAAATATCTGAGATTTTCATCAGATCGTTATCCACTTTGAACTGTCTGCGGATATCTGCAATATCTTTTTTGTCCATCTATCGTCCACTCCTAAGCTTATAATCCTTCTCTATTATTCTAACATAGGGACCGTGAAAGGAATCACGCAGACGTTAGAATTTGTAGAGGGGCAGATTGATGTATGAAGAGCTTTTGAGGTGGAAAAAGGAAAAGACTCCTCCAAATGGAGAAGTCTTTTTATAACATTAGTTAGCCTGGTTAGGACGATGTGATTTTCTAGCGCGTTTAGCTTCCTCTTTGTGGGTTCGATTGGCTTCTGCGCTGCCGAATCCTTCTGCAAATTCTGTGTCAGCTTTCTTCGGATCAAATCCATTTTTATGCTTTTGCTCTGGATCGTTCTTCTTGGTTCTCTTCGCCATGAGTATCGCCTCCTTTTCGGATTTAGTATAAGATGCTGTGCAGAATTTATACGAACTAAGGAGTTCAGTTTGGATAGCGCAATGGAGGAAGCTGACAGCCCAATTGAGGAAGCTAACGACGCAATTACGATATCTCCAGCGCAATTGCAGGTAAGTTTAGCAGGCTACGCCCCGATTCCGCTCGTGCATGACCCAATCCTGGCATCAATACGATGATGAAAGAGAAAAAGTTACCCAGCCTCTTTTCATTATTTTCACTCCTTAGAGGTAGAATCCCACTCCTATAAGAGATATAATGTAAAAAGGATATTGGGTGCGCGAGTACTCAATCGGTTGATAGGAATAGATGGAAGAAGGGGCTCTCTCCCTTCTTCCATCTATTTTTCTTTGTAGCAAGGATAGAAAGGAGGGACGTACCTATGACGAAGGACTTCTTTGAATTCATGGAAGAAACCACGGGTGTGCGTTTGAATGACGTGCAGAGACAAGCGGTTCTACACACGGATGGGCCATTGCTCCTGCTTGCGTCCCCGGGTTCAGGGAAAACCACCACACTTAATATGAAAATTGGCTATTTATTACTGGAGAAAAAGGTGAGAGCGGACAGGATTATGGCGATCACATTCAGTAAAGCGTCCGCCGGGGATATGTCAGAACGTTTCGATCGGTTCTTTTCCGGCTTAACGAATGAAAAAGTTCATTTTTCAACCATTCACAGCTTTGCCTTCCAGGTCGTTCGGGAGTATCTGCGTAAGAAAAGTCAGGATTTTCAGCTGATCGAAGGGCAGGTTCCGCAGGATGAATGGAAAAAAGGCTGGGACGGTCCAGAGGTACCCCTGCATAAGAAATTTATTTTGAAAAAGATATATGAGGATACGAACGGCACGCAAATGACGGATGACGAGATGGACGAACTGATGACTTATATCAGCTTTGTAAAAAACCGGATGGCTTCTGGGAAGGAATTGGACAAAATCACCTGCACCGTTAAAAATGCGGTTTCCATCTATCAAGCTTATGAACGCTTCAAGAAAAATCATTCAGCGCAACTGTTACTGGATTTCGACGATATGCTGACGTATTGCTATCAGTATTTATTAGATGATGCCGTCATTTTGTCTAAATATCAGAAGAAATTCGAGTATCTTCTAACCGATGAGAGCCAGGATAATTCCGTGGTTCAGCATGAGATTGTGAAGCTGTTATCCCAGCCGCAAAACAATCTTTGTGTGGTAGCGGATGATGACCAGTCCATCTTTATGTGGCGTGGGTCGGATGTGACGAAACTGCTGCAGTTCGAGAAGGAGTACCCTGGAGCCACGGTGATGACGATGTCGCAGAATTATCGCTCCTCACAGGAGATCGTCCAGGCTTCCAATCAGTTCATTAAGCGTAACCAGAACCGTTATCCAAAGGAAATGTTCACGTCCAATTCATCCGATCAGCCTGTCGCTATCAAGACGATGCATCATTATGAGGATCAGTTGAAGTATGTGACAGAAGAGATAAAAAAGAGTGGAGTGAGCGAGGAAGTCGCTGTCCTCTATCGGAATAACGCTTCTGCGGTGCCGCTTGCGGATAAGCTGGATAAAGCGGGGGTCCACTTTTATATGAAAGATATTGACCCGAAGTTTTTCAAACACTGGATCGTTGAAGATATGCTGAATTTCATGCGCTTTTCTTATAATGACCGCAGAATTGATATCCTCGAAAGAATCCATATGAAATTCAATGCCTATATATCGAAGCGGCAGATCGCCTACTTGAAGAAGATGTCGATAGAAACGTCTATTTTTGACACGCTGCTTGAGAGTGAGCTGCCTTCCTATCAGAAGAAGGCCATTCCAAAAGCGCAGAAGCTTTTCCAATCCATCAACCAAATGCCGCCGGATCAAGCGATTCGAACGATTCGGGAAAAGCTCGGCTATGATCATGCCATTAAAAAAATGTGCGAGAAATTCGGCTTTAATGCGGAGCATCTTTTCGGCATCATCGACACGTTGGAAAAGATCGCAGAAGGACTGGGGACGTTAAAAGATTTCGCCAATCGCTTGAAGGAGCTGGAGCATCTCGTACAAACGTCTAAATTTAATAAGAATAAAAGCAATCTGACGCTCACCACTTTTCACAGTGCTAAAGGGTTGGAGTATGACAAGGTTTATATGATCGACCTCATTAATGGAGTCGTTCCGTCCCAGAATGATATGGAGCGCTACCGTAACAAAGAGTACGGCCCTATGGAAGAAGCGGTACGTTTGTTTTATGTGGGGATGACGCGGGCCAGGACGAACCTGGAACTCCTGACGTATCACTATAAAGGCAGTGAGCGGGTGACAGAGTCGATTTTCGTAACAAACGTGAAAAAGATTGTTCAGCCCGCGGGCGAACCCTCAACCTCTAAGAAGAGTAAGTATGCCGCATCCGATTTATCGGATGAAAGTCTGCTTCAGGTCGACGATATTGATCTTGGGTTAGAGGTCATGCACAGTGCGTTTGGTCCTGGTGTGATTAAAGAGTATGGCGGAGATCAGATTGGGATTCAGTTTGAAGAGGGTGGTTACAAGGAACTGCTTTTAGACGTTTGTTTGAGTAACGGTCTGCTTAAGAAGCTGTAAAAGGAAGGCTCGCTATACAAGGCCGGGAGTTTACCTGAAGAGAGAGGAGCTTTTAAAAAGTTCAGGGTCCATAAACTAATCATTCCTTTTCCCCTTCATCCTTCATAGGATATAAAAAGTGGATGAGAGGGGAGCTACATGTCTCAGCGAGCTCAACGAGGGAATAACCTTCTTTTTATGACAGAACCGGCCGGGCAGACGATTGAAGCAGGGAAGACGGTAGTGGTCACAGAAATGGAAGCTGGTGGAATTCACGTTCAGCCTTTTTACACGATCCGAGTCATTGCGGGAAACCGGATTGTTTCAGAGGGATCTGTAACTCTTAAACTAATTACAAAAATTGATCAGGTTAATTTTTTAGTGCTGGATATACTTATCCTTGATCCAGGTGAACAGCTTACTCGAACTTATCATGCGCCTGGTCTCGATTTGGTCATGAAAGCAGAGGTGCCGGAAGATTCCGGGGTGAATGCGATTGATGTGGCTGTATTTGGTTTCAAATTTTAAGATTTTCGATCCAAATTCATGGGAAGCTGGTCTAATTAGGTAGAGCGGCTTCCTTAATTACAAAAAAGTGCCCTCTACATAAAAAAATTTAAAAATTATGAGACCGAAACGCTCCTCCAAATCGATAATAGATATGGAGGAGTTTTTTTATAGAAAAAGAAAGAGGCGGTACTCATGAATTATTTAAGAGAATTGAATGGATTCTTCGATCAGATTGAGCTGGATGGATTGTCAGCATCAGCGGTAGGATTGTGGTACACGATGATGCAGTTTGCCAATAAATCAGGATGGCGGGAAGAATTTTCGGTCCCTGCATCTGCTCTTCGTCTGAAGTCAGGATTGAAAGATACAGCATTCAAACGGGCGAGGAAAGAGCTGGTTGAAAAAGGCTACATGGAGCACAGGTCCATTGATCGAAACCATGCTCCGTTTTACAAAATGATTTCGCGTGAAAGAAAAGAAGGGAGGGTGAGCATGAGCGGAGGAGCGACCCAGGCAGTGAGCGCAGAAGTGAACCAGCAAGCCAAGGCAACGGACCAAGAACCAGCCCACTTTGGCGACCACCCGGGCGACCAAGAATCAGCCCCTTTATATAAAAGAAAAGAAAAAAGAGAAAACCATGTACTAGTAGATGATGCGGAACCGATTCAATTCTATAAGGAAAACTTTCAAAATCTCACCCCCTATACGATCGAAAGTATTTCAAACTGGTGCGCTGTTCTATCTGAGGATCTGGTCATAGAGTCGATGAAAATGGCATTGATGCAGAATAAAATATTTTTTAAATACTGTGAGGGGATCTTGAGGAAGTGGGAACGGCTCGGTGTGAAGTCTGTGGAAGAAGTGCGTAAGCATGAAGAGGAATGGCGGTTAAAGAGAAAGGGAACACGCGACTTTGAAAAGTATGGCACGTCATTCTTGGAAGAAGACAAAAAATGGGAGGACGAAAGTGATTTTTCAAATAGTAACCCAACAGATAGGCTGTTTCTTTAACCACCAGCCTCTGTTAAAGTTCCAAGTTGATATTACAGAAAAGCTCCCGTTTGTTGAAGACTTAGTTTCGAGACATTGGAGGAGCGGAAGGTCCTCCGGGGGACGATTTCGCTTTCCGCGGGTATGTGCTGAGCTTCCTCGGGCTTAACAGCCCTGCGGGATCTCACCGATCATGTTCATCCCACAGGAGTCTCCATCGTCCCCCTCCGGACCTTGCGATATATGGAGCTCGAAACCACTTAAGACATCGTCTGCTTAATGATAAAAAGCAAGTGATTATGAGGCTATTTTCATGCTATAGCGATGTCAAATAGCCTCTCATATAAACATTTAGGTCCCGTTAAGAATGAAGAGCATTCTCTTATAACAGGGTCCGTTATTCACCCATGGCTGGGTTGGTGGGGAAATGGCGAGACTCCCATGGGAGAAGGGACTAGGTGAGATCCCGCAGGGAGTGAAACGAGCGAGGAAGCTCACCGTTCCCCCATAGGAAAGCGAGTTATTTCCCCACCAACCCTTATCCATCTTACGTAACGGACCCAATTTATCTCGAAACTGAGTCTTCAACTAAACGGCCCTTTAGCTCAATAAGTCTTCCTAATATAAATCAACTCTAATGTTTAACGCAGTTAACAGACAAAAGGGGAACATCAATTCGTGCAATGACAGCGTCTAAATTATACAATGGACATACTATAAACAAGGAGTGGATGGTATGCTGCACGTGGTCTGGTTGAAACGGGATTTACGTTTATACGATCATCAGCCGCTTTATGAGGCAGTCCAGGGCGGCGAACCGATTCTTCCTATCTACATTGCAGAACCTTCCATATGGCAGGGGCAGGAACTCTCGGCACGCCATTTTCATTTTGTGAAAGAAAGCCTCATGGATCTTCAGAAAAGTTTCCGGCAAAAAGGCGGCAATCTATTTACAGCTATAGGCGAGATAGAGGAAGTCTTAGAGGGCATAAATCGTACCTTTGGTGAGTTCATTTTACATGCTCATGAAGAAAACGGAACACCTCATACATACGAACGTGATCTGCGTGTGCATAAGTGGATGAAAGAGCGCGGATTAGATTTCCGGGAGTATCAGCATTATGGTGTAGTACGACGATTGAAGTCCAGGAATGATTTTCAAGCTTATTGGGAACAGTTTATGAATAAGCCCTTGATTCCTGTATCAGAGCACATCACTTGTGTGGAGACCGATAAGACACCTGATTTATTGACGGATCAGCTGGAGGTACTCAACCATTTTGAAGTTGGAGGAAAGCTGATCGAAACTGGTCAGGTTGGCGGTGAACGTCGAGCTCACCACACGTTTAATGATTTCTTAGACGAGCGGTATCAGTGCTATCATTTTCATATTTCAAAACCAATGGCTTCAGCTGAATCGTGCAGCCGGCTTTCTCCATACCTCGCCTGGGGCAACTTATCGATGCGTTATGCGGTACAGAAAACGCGTGAAAAGATGGACGCCTCTCCAAAAGGACGTAAGCACTTGAAGATGTTTATGTCGCGGCTTCATTGGCATTGTCATTTTATCCAGCGGCTGGAGGACGATCCATCCATTACAGAGCACGCCATTAACCCGGCATTTGATCAGATCCGCACCGAGTGGGATGAAGAAGCCTTTACGCGCTGGTACAACGGGCGGACGGGCATTCCGATGATTGATGCAGCCATGCGGGCTCTGCACGAAAACGGCTGGGTCAATTTCAGGTCGCGTGCGATGGTGGTATCGTTCGTCTGCAACACGCTGCTGCTGGACTGGCGGAAACCTGGTCATGCACTTGCAGGACTTTTTCTGGATTATGAACCAGGCATTCACTACAGCCAGATTCAAATGCAGTCAGGCACGACCGGATTTAATACGATACGTATTTACAATCCGGTCAAGCAGGGCATCGATCATGACCCGGACGGAGTGTTCATCAAGCGGTTCGTACCTGAACTTCGAGCTATTCCCGTATCCTTCATTCATCAGCCCTGGCAGTTGCCGAACTTTAACGAACTGGATTACCCGTCTCCTATTGTTGATATCCCTTCTGCTAATAAAAAGGCAAGGGACTTGTTGTGGTCGGTCAAGCAGACTGATGAAGCAAAGTCCACAGCACAAAAGCAGCTGAAAAAGCATGGAAGCAGGAAACGGAAAGAGAAGGAACGAGAGCGGCAGACAGAAGAGCAATTATCTCTGGACCTGTTCGAATGATCTAAAGAAAGCCGTATCCCATGGAAAGAAATTAATGAATAACCGCATAAAACACTATATTTAGGGTAATGAAATGAGTATAAGAAAGTAGAAAGATTGTAAAGTAAAGGGTGAACGACATGCAGAAGATGAACCGAGGAATACTGACCGCATTAACCGCCATAGGGGTGGCCCAGGCACTCAAAATTGTAACGTACAAAAGATTGACAGGTAAGTGGGATGTGAAACAGGTGGCGACTACCGGTGGCATGCCAAGTTCCCATTCGGCTGGAGTTGCTGCGCTAACCACCTACATAGCAGCTAATAAAGGATCCCGCCACCCTGAAACAGCGCTGGCGACCGTTTTTGGTGTCATTGTCATGTACGACGCGCAGGGCATTCGCCGTCATACAGGAGAGATCGCTAAACTGGTCAATGACTTAGAGGATAATTTCGCTGAAATTGCCCTCGACTTTCCAAGCTTTGAGTTTGTGGAGCGCGAGAAGGAATTGAAAGAACTATTAGGCCACCAGCCGGTTGAAGTGCTCGGCGGGGCTATTTTTGGTTCTGTGCTTGGTTTTATATCAGCCAAGTTTGAAAATAGAGAGAAGAAAGTAAGTGAATCTTAAATTCGAATACGTACATGAGGAAGACCAAAATAGCAGACCCGAAGCAAGGGCTGCTATTTTTAGCTTTATAGTGAATTCATTCGAACGGTCCTGCTCATAGGAAGAGGTTGGCGTATTCTGGATTAGAACCAATGATATCTCCTCATGAAAGGGGCGAGGTTTTTAATGAAGCGGTATTTTGAAAAAGGAGAGTCGGCGATTTGGAGTCCGATACGGTAGGCTTCTTCATCAATTCGTTCTTGCTGATTCTGGAATTCAGTTTCATTTGAGACGTCCAGAAGCAGCTCAACATTATACCAAACGTTTGTACGGCAGTTAGCCATAAAGAAAGAAGATAGTGTTTCATCGTTGCGCCCCATAAGAACATCTACCCAACGTAGCAAGCGGGCATAGTGTTTGGCTAATTCGTCTTGCACGATGTCCACCAGATCCCCTAATACATCGTTTATACGTTCATGATCCCGCCGCCGGTGCAGCATAAGACGAGCATTAGGCCAAGTATGATCTTCAATAAGGATTTTATGTAAGACCATGGGGAGATCGCGATTAATGTGGGCGTTAATGCCGAGGAGTGCATCTTGCAGCACGAAGCTCTGTTTTTCTTCAGCTATTTGAAAAGCAAGCTTCCATGCGGGTGCACAAGAAATATCTGCTTCATAGGCGTTGACGGCGCTAAAATAATAGTGGGCAAAACGTACAAGAACGCGTTCCATCCAAATAGAATCTTCAAAGAAACCAGATTCAAGACGCAGCTGCATTTCCCGTGTCATTAATAGATAAACATGCTGGAATACAGCCCGGTAGTCACCGGTACGTTGAAGAGCGTGGAGGTGTTCTGTCATTAATTCAATGACTTCTTCCAATGTTTCTACCTGTTTTTCGGGCGTGCTTATAGATTTCATTCCATCAGCTCCCTCGAAGGTTAATAGGTATTGATGAAAAAGTATGAGTTAGACAACGAAGTAGGAAATGATTAAATTGTCGTGATAAATGATTGGGATAAGAATTGTGGAGTATTTCAGCCGAAGTAAAGTTATGTTTCAATTTGTAATCATGTTTAGTATAACACCTAAATTTAATAGCTTTAATGGAAATTCTTTAACTTCAAAAAGTTTGGGTGAGGAGTGAATTATAATAGGAGGCGATGCTTGTGGTAAGAAAAGTCATCCTGAGCCGAAAAGGTTTTGACAGCAGTACGGGCGGTAAGCCTAGTCCGATTTACGCAGATAGCCTGCTGCCTTTTCATATTCCAAGAGCAGATACAGGGATATTTTATAAAGACCTCAGCGCGGTAGGCAGCGAAAGCTATCTGGACATCATGAAAGATTTAGGAATTAATCAGTTTTCTGAAACCCATCTGGACCCTGATTTGGAGTCCACTATGATGAAGAACCGCCCGGAAGAATGGCGGGGCTTGTTTGGTCAAAGTGGTATATCCCAGGGCACCTTGCATAACCGGGATGTCGGCCTGGGAGATCTATTTCTTTTTTTCGGCTGGTTTAAACAAGTGGAAAAAGTAAATGGGAAGTATCGTTATGTTCCGGACGCACCGGATCTTCATGTGATTTTTGGCTACCTTGAAGTGGACGAGGTATGGGACGTGTATAAAGGTGAGGCACCATCTTGGGCTGAATATCATCCTCACATCCAGGAAAAAGAGGATAATAAAAGTAAACGTAATAGTCTCTACGCGGCTACTCCTGACTTTTCTAAGAACCCGGGTCAAAGAGGCTGGGGTACATTCGGTTATGAGAAAAGGTTAGTACTGACAGAAGAAGGGGCGAAAAATCGCACCCAGTGGAAACTGCCTACCTGTTTCAAAGATGAACAGCCGCAGTTCACCCATAATATTAAAGTATGGAATGAAGGACCTGACGGGATTGATATGCAGACTTCTGGCAGAGGCGATCAGGAGATGTATGTGAGTAGTAATCGTAATGTAGTGGAATGGGCGGAGCGTTTAATTGCAGAAGGAAAAGTGTTTTCTTAATGGTAAAGGACCTGGATCACAGTGAACTTTAGTGGTTCAGGTCTTTTTATGTAATAAAATCCTTGTGGAGCTAGAGGATATTTTAAGAGAATATGGTTTTTATTGTATAATAGGACTAATAAATCGAAAGAATCGATCAGCTGGTTCAGTCGATGTTGAATGAGGAAAAGCTTCAAGAAGAAATGGTCAAGCAAGGGTAGATTGAGGAGAAAAGTTTCTGACGCTCTGGATAATTAAGGAGGAGGTCAGAAACTTTTTTGTTTTCTATTTCACTATAAAGGGGAGACCTTCATTGGAAATCAATCGACAAATTAAACTCTTTGAGAAACAGGCCGGAAAATATGCCAAACGTGCAAGAAAACAAACCATCGATCATAAATGGCGGAGAAGGTTGCTGCACTCAGCCGAAGGGAACATCCTGGAAATATCGGTAGGGGCAGGAACAAATTTTCAATACTACCCTGAAGATGCTGAGATAACGGCAGTGGATTTCAGCCCGACCATGATTGAACAGGCCAGAGGAGTAGCGGCTGAACAGAATCTGAAGGTGGATTTTATAGTTGAGAATGTTGAGGAGCTCGACTTGCCTGCCCGTTCTTTTGATACGGTCGTATCCACCTTGTCGATGTGCTCCTATCCCAATCCGGAAAAGGTACTCGAGAAGCTCGGAACGTTATGTAAGGAAGACGGACAAATCCTTCTGCTGGAACACGGCGTGAGTACAAACCGACTGGTTTCCAGTCTTCAACACATGATGGATCCATTGGTGAAAAATCGGATTGGGTGCCATGTGAACAGGGATATGTTGAAGCTGTTTGACGAATCAACATTAGAAATAAAGCGGGTGGAAAGCTCACTTCTTAATTCCATTCATCTCGTGTGGGCGAGACCATTGTATTCCTAAGTATAAAAAAAGCGACATGTGTTTTAGCTGAAAAGAGGAATTCATTTGTAAAAGATTCGATTTCCGGTTCATTATCTTTGCAATGTGCTCTCTTATTCGTTAGGATTCATTTCGAGATGCGAAATAAAAAGGGGGCATTAGATTGGAGAAGCAACATGAATCGTCTGTACCTAATCCGACGAGACTATTAGTCTCATTATGTGCAGTTCTTATGCTTTCCGTGATGAACGGAACGATGTTTAATATTGCTGTGCCGGATATAGCGAAGACGTATCAGCTGATGCCTTCAGAAGTAAGCTGGGTCATGACCGGCTATATTATGGTATACGCGGTGGGGGCGCTAACGTATGGAAAACTCGCGGACTTTTATCCCTTCCGTACCTTAATAACGGTTGGTCTGACAATTTTTGCAGTGGGATCGTTATTTGGTTTCTTTGCTCAGAATTATGGGATGGTCCTTGTGGCCCGCGTCATTCAAGCCGTAGGCGGAGCGATGATTCCCGCGCTAGTATTTTTAGCACCCATTCGTTACTTTCCTAAAACGAGAGGGAAAGTACTGGGCATTGTATCCTCTGTTATGGCATTTGCCTCAGGCATAGGGCCGATTGCAGGCGGGTTTATAGCCGGATTCCTGGATTGGCGCTACTTATTTTTGACGTCTGCGTTAATTATTGTCACACTGCCTTTTCTTAGAAGAAATCTGCCACAGGAAGAGACTAATAAAGGCTACATTGATTATATAGGAGCGGCTTTGATTGCTGGATTCATTTCCACATTGCTGCTAGGGATTACACTCGGAATTCCATGGATCTTCGGATTAACTGCTCTGTTTTTCTTTTCAAACTTATGGCGAATGAAGGCCATCGAAGAGCCATTTATTCCTCCGCATTTATTTAAAAATATTAAATACAGGTCCACCATTATTACAAGTTTTCTAAGTATTACTTGCTTATTCGGCATGATGTTCATGCTTCCGATCATGTTCCGGGATACGTACCAACTGGGCACGATGGCCATTGGGCTCGTCCTCTTCCCAGGAGCCTTGAGTGCTGCGCTTATGGGGCAAAAAGGCGGAAATCTGGTAGATTCTAAAGGGAATACCTTTGTGCTTTACCTGGCGATGACATTGCTTGCTTCTGGATTCTTCCTGCTCTCCATGATTGTAGGAGCTAACCAGTACATCGTAAGTGCAACCATTATCGTTGCCTATATGAGCTTTCCACTTGTCCAGGCCTCGTCCGCTGATATTCTTGCCAATCTGCTCGATAAAAAAGAAACCGGAGTAGGCATGGGTGTGTTCAATCTACTCAACTTTGTGTCCGGTGCGTTAAGCGGAGCCGTCATTGGTAAAACACTGGACCTGTTCGACCCTGCCCGACCGCTCAACTGGCTGGGTTTCAATGGAGATACGGCGATTTACAGTAACATTTTCTTAGGTTTTTCCATTATTATTCTATTATCGCTAGGGCAATTCTATTTATTTTATAATCGAAAATCCCTAGCCTTAAAGAAAGCAGCGTCAGACTATTAAATTGAGAATCCCCCAGCATATACGTGGATGCTGGGGGATTTTTTGTTTATTTGACTCTGATTTCTGATCCTATCTGGAGATTGCGTGCATCAATGCCGGGGTTTAAGTCAGCACGGCCCAATTGAAGGAGAGCACGGCCCAATCTAGGTAACTCCACTCAATCACCAGCCAAATCCAAGTATCCAGGAGGTGGCGCAGAAGGTGTGGGAGAAAAGTTTCCTTCCCAGTCACTATCCTTTCCAAGAGTGCAAATGGGTCCTACATATCCGGGAGCCTATTTAAAAAAATCAGGATGTCTCATGACTACTTCCCAAACTAAAAACCAGACCCTCATCTAGAGAGTCTGGCTTCTATCAACCTTATACCCACGTATAATCCTTGCCCCAGCTTTCTTTCGCCAGCTGCTGAACATTCTGAACTATGGAATCATCGACAGCGTAGGCTTCACCCTGTTCATAAGGGTTGTAGTGGAAGGCATAAAGCCTTGAGGTGAATTCATGGAATGGAAGGGAGCTCTCGCCTTCTTCTTCTCCATTTCCAGCTACGCTTGGTTCAATATTCTGCCCCCAGTTCTGGGAACCGTCGTTGTTCGGATTGTAAAAATAGATCCTGTCTTTCCCTTCAGGGTCTACACCGATTCTTATAATGGATACGGCATGAAGTCCCAAGAGCTTCCCGTGAACATTTGTTATAAAAATTCCAACGGGATTTGGATAAATCATTTCGTAATCGTCATTGTAGTCGGTATGGTGGGTAGCGTAAAACAGTCGTACAAATCCAGGATAGTCCTGTACATAACCGGTTAGCGGATCGATAATATTGGCGAAACCTTTTTGAACCCAGTTGCCGTAAAAGGCCGGGTTGACCCATCGGTGTCCGTCGTCCCCGCGTAGAGCTACACGTGACATCATTTCGCTGTAAATCCTGTCCAAATGAGGAACAAGGATGAGTGAGATCGGATCGAGTTCTTTATGCAGCTCGGGAGCGAGTCCACCACTTAAATTTTTAGAGTGTATGGCTTGCCCTTCGAACATAAAATCGATGTCCCCATCCCGCGCTGCGCGTGGGATGATTTCCAGTAAGAACCCTGGAGCATGCTGCGCCCATAAGCTGATTCCTCTGGCAGCCTGGCAGGTGGGATTGAATCCCTGCCCGATACCGAGCGGCTGGCCCAGCACCTGGATTGTCGCGGCAACGAGAATGTTATTTGCTGTTAATCCTTCTCCAACGTTGGTCGTCTGCGCAAGAGCGTTTCTGACATCCGGGCGAACATCAAGCTCGATTAATCGCCGTAACCCTGGTGGAACAGGAGAGTGAGAGAGAACGCCTCGCTCAAGCATCAGTGCAAGCCCGTAAATAGCCTGACGGGTTGCTGGAAAAACGGATGCGCGGATCAATTGAATCACGAGCTCGTTATTTTCCTCCAGGTTGGCAATTCCTTTGCTGCTCAAATCAAGCGCATGAGGCAGCAATTGCGGCATCCGTTTCGACAGGTAGCGGATCAACGTTGCATGATGCGGTGCAACGAGACCGGTGGCACGCATGGACTTAGCAAACGAAACGCTTTCTGAAATAAGCTCCGAGCGTGACAGCCCTTTGAGCTGCGCGCGGTAAGCGTGCACATCCTTATAACGGCTGCTGATCTCTGATGGACCTTCGATCGCAGCGATAAAGCGTATAAGTTCAGATTTGTCATTGTCCTCATGTTCTCTTTCTAACATTTCTTTGGCCATTCGAATCATGGATACCGTCCGCTTAATCATAATCGGACGCTGCGCGGTCAGGCGTTTGATTTCGTCAATCAGCGTCTGAATGAGCGCGTTAGATGAAAGATGGTTCGCTAAGAACTGAAAGAGCTCACTGGCTTTTTCATCATTCTCTTGTTTTTCAATCCGTGCGCTCTCCGAAGCATCCGGAAATAGAAGGTTCAAGTTAAGAACCATCACTTCATTTAGAAATTCTTCTGCCATCTGCGGAGTTACGGCTGGATTGACATATCGTTCTTTCGCAAGAGCCAGCATACGCAGCTCACTTAAGATCTCAATGATCATCGGCAGTCCTTTTGCTTTTAAGGATCCAGCAACTAGTGGGGGTTGAAGCTTATTCGCTTCCTCCCATGGTCCATCCTGGAATATACCGGTTTGTTCGAATCGGTCGGCATATCCATAGAGGTGCTCCAGTCCGTTTTCCGTTTCGATGAGGCGATTGGCCTCCTGATAGACATCGGTCTGGTATCTTGATTTTGCAAAAGGCGGCGCTTCTTCTAAAGCAGCCAGGGCCTGAGAGAATCGTTCGATAATAACACCTGTAGGTTGAGGCATTTCACCTCTCCTTTCTATAAAAACTTCACTTGTCTAGACGTAGAAATCATACTGCTCGTAACGTTTCAGAAGACCCGTCATTTCCTCACTATCTTTTCCGTAGAAAAAGATGGTCCCATAATGGTTCCCAAAACCCACACGTTCGGCTACTTTACCTTGAGGCGGGGTAAACATATCGTGTTTTTCAAAGTAGGAATGGTGCTCCAGTTCCTCAGGGATTTCAAGGTCTTTTACATAATCCGTATTAGGATGGACCATCAGACATCCAGCGTAAGCTTCATATTGGTACGGATCCGGGAAGAATTGCTCCATTTCCTCTTCGGTCGTATTCGGATCACTGCATAGAATTTGTGCTTCATAGGCACTGAATCCGTAAGCACGCTCAATAAGCTCAAAGATATGTCCGCCTGGCACACGGGCAGCCACTTCACCGAAGTGCAGGGTTCCATCTGGAGTGAGGAAATATTCAGGGTGGATCACGCCGTATTCGATTTCGAAGGCATCCACCAGCTGCTGGACCGCTCGTTCAATCAGAGGTCTCTTCTCTTCCAGTGATGGCGAAGCGGGGACAAAATTGGAATAGCCTAAACGAATATATTCCGTAATATTTAGAAAGCGAACCTTTCCCTTATGAACAAAGGCTTCACATGAAAACTCCTGTCCATCCAGATGACTTTCCATTAAGAGCGGGAAGTCTGTATCCTGAATTTGTTCAATTCCTTCGGCGGTATTGATAGCCAGGTGACCAACAGATCCAGCTTTGTCCAGTGGTTTTACGTGGATCGGATCAAGATGATCGCCATCTATCTTAAGCAACGCTTCATTTACCCGTTTTAAAAAACGTTCTACGTCGTCTTTGCTGCGCGCCTCTTCAAAAACGCCTACCTTAATACCCGAGATTTGCGCTTTACGCTTCATCATCCCTTTATCCCGTAATAATAAGGAACGGTTAAATACACGCGGATCTTCGCGGAAGCGGGCATTTAGGGCTCCAGCCCACTCGACACATTCTTCATATAAAGGAACGGCTACTTCTGCGCCCATTTCTTTCAGCTGCATATAGAGGTGATCAGAGCTTTCATTGATCTTGTTGAAATCCCATCCGACAAACGGAATTTCGTGTTTCTCAGCATAGGATTCAAAATCGGGCGGACCCACTACGATGAACGGCCGGTTCATTTTCGCGGCAGCTTCTATTGCCTGCACGCTCCATCCAATCAAAGCTGTATAATAAGGCTTCGTTTTCTCCGATTCCTCTACAGTTGTATTCAATTCAAGTTGATCAAGTTCCATCTCATCGCTCTCCTTTTAAAATGACTTTTCTGGAATTTGAAACCGCATCATTTTTCCTTGTAGTCATGAACGGTCTCTATCATTTTAAAAGTATCAAAGTCTAGCAAAAACTGTAAGCATTATTATTGCATTCGACAATCAAAGTCAAAATTCGTGTTTCTTCTACACTATATGCAGGAGGATCCTTTAATAAAATAACAGGAATGGTAATGACAATATATACCAACAAATAGACAAGAATAAACCTGTTTGCAAAGTTTTAATAATAAGGGATTGTTATAGGTTGTTCCTAGTGATCTGAATAGGTGTATATGTCTGTAAGGCAGGATTGTTGAAGTTCATATTAAATCAATATCCATAATCCTCTAGGAAGATTTATCCTTTTATAGAATATAGTACAAAAAGAATTCTGCATTATTTCATATATACTGATTAATTAATGGTATTTTGAAGTAAGTACCAAGGTTGGGGTTGAGGAGTGTTGTTTAATAAAAAAATTATAAAAGAAATTGGGATTCATGTATCTCTGATTCTGCATTTAAGTTGGAAGAGATCATTAGATTAGTAGTTGAGTGATTGTTTTTATTATACTTCCTTACATGGGAAATTGTCTGGCATTATGGATTTATGACGGATAATGGAATTTGTTCCAACAATAGAGGTTCGTGGTTTCTACTATGAATAGTATTTTTAAAAGAATAGAGAAAGGGGCGAGTCCTATGGAAAAGTCTTATGGGTTCACAAAGCGATTTAAAGAATTCTTTACGGAAAATAGTAAGGTCTTTGAAGACACTCTTTTATCGGAAGCGGAGAATGTTCAAGACAAGATTGATGAAATCATGCGAGTGGGGAACATTGACCTTGTTAACAATGCGCATACCTTAGTTATGTATATTATTAATGAAGAAGATGAATCCTTGAAGAAATTTGCTGAAAAAGAGGGGGTTGCCTGGGCTACGCACTCCATTGATCTATCATTCAAGCTAGAATGGGTCCATTCTATACGTAGATCGTTGTGGTTATTTATAGAAAAATACTATAAAGAGAACGAAAATAACCAAATGGAGGATTTTTTTCAGTTGGAAACCGAAATTAATAATCGTGTAGATGACTTTTTGAATACATTCTTCATTCGTTATTCAACATACAAAGATGCATTAATTAAGGCTCAGCAGCAGTTGGTTGAAAACCTTTCTGTACCCATTATCCCTATTGATGATTCCATCTTCGTTCTTCCTCTTATCGGTACAATGGATACTAAACGTGCCGAAATTCTTCAAGAGAAAGTGTTAACAAAGGTTTCTGAATTGAGCATAGCAACATTAATTCTGGATTTATCCGGAGTCGCATTAATGGATCGTGATTCTATCATCGAATTAAAGAAGAGTATTGATGGTTTGAATATGATGGGCTGCAAAACGGTGATTACTGGTCTAAGTCAAGAAATCGTACGAGAGGTCTTGAATACCGGGCTTACATTCAATTTTCAGACCGAGACTTTAGCTACTTTACAGCAAGCGTTAAGCAAATATTTCCTTCCCTAATTCGAATAAAGTACCGCACCCCTTTTAAAGATATGGCGTATTTTATTTGGCACAACAGTAGCTAAGGAGCGATTCAATAATTATATTGAATTCAAGTCTTAAATAGACGGGAGGGTTCCAATAAGAGATCATGCTTTGTTGTTGACTCTGTTAAACTTCTGTGTGGATTTTAAGGATAAGCTCCCATTACTTGAAGACTTGATTTCGAGACATTTGTTGAGCGGAAGGTCCTGCGGGGGATGATTTCGCTTTCCGCGGGCATGTGCTGAGCTTCCTCGGGCTTAACAGCCCTGCGGGATCTCACCGATCATGTTCATCCCGCAGGAGTCTACATCATCCCCCTCCGGACCTGGCCGAATAAGAAACTCGAAATCCACCCAAGATGCCTGCTAAACTTAACTGGAGAGCAAAAAAATATCTAGCTTATTTAAGTGTACAACCCCTGATATATAAGGGGTTAAGGCTGATCCAGAACGATTAACTCTCTTATAGAAGGGTCCGTTCACTCCTCAATCATAGGATGGCGGAGGAAACGACGAGACTCCCGCGGGAGAAGGAGCTAGGCGAGACCCCACAAGGAGTGTTAACGACTGAGGAGGCTTGCCAGTTCCCCCGCAGGAAAGCGAGTTGTTTCCGTAGCCAGCCCCTCTCTATATCAGCAACGGACCCAAGTTATCTCGAAACTGAGTCTTCAACTATCCGGCCCTATTGCGTAATAAGCTTTATAAGAAAAATCAACAATATACGTTTACAGAGTCTTTTAGTTAAATTTGGATCGTTGGCTTGAAGGGGTGAGTTTAACTTTTTAAGTTATAATATCCAGGTGAAAAGACACTTTCCTATAGATAAGAAGATCCGTATGGATCCCCTATCTATATAAAAGCATGGCAAATCTACCATTTTTCTTAAAATAGGTTTAAGCAAGGGTTTTTTTGTCAAAAGTACCCCAAAAGGGTGATGAATAATGACTAGCGAACTAAAAGAAAAACAACGCTATCGAGACAGATTAAAAAAGCTGAATCCAGCTAAAGCTATAAAACGCAGCAGGAAGCATTTTTCGGAGAAAGAATATGGGGAAAAGATCCGTACGAATAGCAGCCGGATTGGATCGAAAATTGTGTACTATAGTCTCTTACTCTATTATGCATTTAAGAGTGAAAATACACCGAAGAAAGCGAAGCTCACAATTGCCGGTGCGCTGGGTTATTTGATCCTTCCGGTTGATTTAATTCCAGACTTTATTCCAGTCGTCGGTTTCACGGATGACAGTGCTGTCATCGTTTATGCGGTCTATCAGGTGATTTCTCATATTGATGAGAATGTGAGGGAGCAGGCACGAAATCGAGTGAGCAGTCTGTTCGGAGAGTCCGTATTGAACGATTTGGAAGATCCGTCCAAAGATTCAGCAGAAAATCCACAGCAATAGATGGAGGAAGGTTATGAATCAAGTAGACATACGTGAAGTGGCCGACGCCATCGAGTTGCAGGTAGAAGGCAACTTGGCGCTGATAGATAAAATCGATGGCAAGATTGTAAACGTTACTGATGAAGCGATAGAAGATGTAGAAGAGGAAGAGGACTTCGATCATTTGCAGGAATGGGAAAGGGAAGAACGCCATTTAGCGCAGCATATTCTGGAGAATAAGACACGGTATGCTCAAGTGCCGGATTGTTCTGATGTTGATGAGTATCAGCTAATGGAATCGTTCATCGACTCGCTTCAAGATGATCAGGCGCGTAACGATTTATCAAAAGCGATCCGTGGGAAGGGCGCTTTCCGCAGATTTAAAGATCAGATTGTGACTTATGGGGTTGCTGATCAATGGTATGATTATCAGAGTACCTATTATCGAGCGCTTGCCATTGAATGGTGTGAGGACAACGATATTCCTTACAAAGAGTAAATAAAACTTTTAAAACCGCCTGTCCGGCAATTCGGACAGGCGGTTTTTATTTATGCTTTCGTCTTATAAGAAGTGATGTGATCCTGCAGTGTATCGTCCTTGCCGAACAGGAAGTGTTTCTCCATATCCGGGGAATACGTAGAGTTTACAGCCGTACGTCCTACGGTTTCTGCTACTTCACGAAGCATAGCCGGAGAAGCTCCGCAGCAGAGTCCCAGGTAGTTCACGCCAATGCTGTGTGCTTCTCTGGCCCATTCGGCGAGCTCATAGCGGTTCGTGTAAAGTGGATCGAGAGACGTTGGGAACGTCGTTTCTGTCGGAAGTGTACAAGCGCAGCCACCGTCCGGCAGGTTGAAGAAGGTAGGGTGTTCTTCCGTCGTGCGGTAAGGAATGGGAAGGGCCCCTACATAACCGTCCAAGGTATTACGGATTTTTTCTACATATGGCTGCATTGTAGCTGGTCCGCGGAAGCAGTTCATTCCGACGACAAGAGCGCCTTTTTCTTTTAATAGACGGCAGGCTTCTTCTACCTCATAGCCGTCCCGAAGGATATTCTCGCCCATCAGACCGAACGTGATCACAGCAGGGAGATCTTGTTTTTGAATTTCTTCAAGAGCAATAAGGGCTTCCTCATAATAATAGAAGGTTTCACCGTTCACAAAGTCTACGCCTTCTTCCTTACACCAGCCAATCATCTCTGCAAACATGCTTCTTGTTTTTTCAACAGCTTCAGGATCATCCGGGTTGAACAAGTTCGTGTTGGAAATGTTTCCGGCTACGAGCGCTTCTTCTTCTGGATGTTCCTGCGCCACTTCTTTAGCTAGACGGATAGCCTGGCGGTTAAGCGGTTCTAATAACTCCTCTTTACCGATGATTCTCATTTTTTCGCGGTGACCGTTATAGGTAAACGCCAAGACGACGTCGGAGCCTGCGAGCATATAGTCACGATACGTTTGTTTTAGTGCCTGAGGGTTATCAAGGGCAACTTCAGGTACAAAGGATCCGGCCTGTAAATAGCCGCGACGCTCCAGTTCAAATAAGTATCCTTCTCCACAAATAACGGGTCCATCCTGTAATCTCTGTTCTAATGATCGTTTCATTTCATTCAACAACCTTTCCATTTTGTAATCATAATTATATTAGTTGAAAGCTAATGCCCTTTTTACAGGGACACGCCGACTTTCTGTCTGGTACGGGCAACTGCCTGTAAAGCTTGTTCAATGTCTTCAATTAAATCACCGGGGTGTTCAAGTCCGACGGAGAGTCTGAGCAAACCATCAGTAATACCACGTTTCGCTCGTTCTTTTTCCGGCATAGCTGCATGGGACATCGTGGCCGGATAAGATAGAATCGATTCCACAGCCCCAAGGCTAACGGCAAAGACAGGGAGACGGATCTGCTCCACAAACGCTTTGGCTGCTTCTTTATCCGCCAGGCGGAATGACAGCAAGGCCCCTGCTCCGGTCGATTGTCTACGGTGAATCGGATGACCGGCGTGATGGGAAAGTCCTGGGTAGTAAACCTCTTCCACCAGGGAGTGCTCTTGCAGATGAGAAACAATTTTAAGTGCTGAGTCTGACGACTGCTTCAGCCGGGCACCGAGAGTCTTGATCCCCTGAATGAGCTGGTAAGAGTCCTGAGCGCCGAGAATAGAACCGAAGGAGTTTTGAATAAAAGCGAGTCTCTCTCCAAGTTCTTCATTTTTAGTTACGGCAAGCCCTGCAATGATATCACTGTGACCGGATAAAAACTTGGTCGCACTATGCAGGACGATATCGGCTCCAAGCTCAAGTGGATTCTGATAGAGCGGCGTCATGAATGTATTATCCACGAAGGTTAAACATCCATGGGCTTTAGCAAGTTTTGCCACTCCTTCAATATCTGTGATATTTAAGCAAGGGTTGGACGGCGTCTCTACATAAATAACTTTTGTATTGGACTGGATCGCCCGGCTGGTTTCGTTGAGATCGGTCATGTTAACGAAAGTGTGATCGATATTGTATTTGCCAAGCATTTCGGTGATTAATCGGAATGTCCCGCCATAGACATCTTTGGAAACAAGTACATGGTCACCGGCGGAAAGCAGCATAAAGGCAGAGGAGATAGCTGCCATGCCAGATGAGAAGGCGAGACCTCTTGCGCCGCCTTCCAAGTTAGCGATTGTATCCTCAAGCACCTGTCTCGTTGGATTTCCGGACCTGCTGTAATCATAAGGACCCATCGTATCGAAGCTTTCCTGATGGAAGGTTGAGGATAAGTAGATTGGTACATTCACTGCACCGGTAGCCGGTTCGTGATGACTTCGATTATTCGCAGAGCCGTGGATGAAACGGGTTTCCAACTGATCGTTTTCTGGCCTCATTGTATTTCCTCCTTTTGAATAGCAGAGAGAGCGTGCTTCAAATCATCAATCAGATCGTCTTCATGTTCTGTACCTACGGAGAAGCGAAGCAGACGGTCACAGATTCCGCGTTCTTCCCGTTCTTCTTTTGGAATATCCGCGTGCGTCTGCGTGGCCGGGTACGTAATGAAGCTTTCGACTCCTCCGAGACTTTCGGCAAAAGAGATGACTGACAAATTCTCAAGAAAATCAGAGATGCTGGAAGGATCCTCCACACGGAATGAAATCATTCCTCCTTTTCCAGGATAAAAGACTTTTCTAATGCCCGGATCGTTTCTTAGAAACTCAACAATAGCCTTCGCATTCGCCTGCTGTTTATCGAAACGAAGCGGCAGGGTCTTTAATCCACGTATTAAGAGCCAACAGTCAAAAGGGGAGAGGACAGCACCTGATGAATTTTGGAAGAAAGCGAGCTTCTCACAAATCTCTTCTCCTTTGGCGACGACCACACCGGCTAATACATCGTTGTGCCCGCCAATATATTTGGTAGCGCTGTGGATCACAATGTCCGCTCCTAAGTCCAGCGGCTGCTGGAGGTAAGGCGTTAAGAATGTGTTATCGACAATGAGCAAAAGGTTATGCTTCTTAGCAATCTTTGAAACTTCTTCTATGTCCACTTCCTGCAGCAGCGGGTTGGTCGGCGTTTCAAGAAAGATGGCTTTTGTTTTCTCGGTAATGACACTCTCAACATCCGTGAAATCGGAGTAGGTTGAATGGATCTGGTAAGCATCTGCGTAGTGTTCGAGTAAACGGTACGTGCCGCCGTAAATATCTTCCGCAACGATCAATTCTTCATTTGCACGGAACAGGGAAAGGATCAACTGGATCGCTGCCATTCCTGAACTGCAGGCGAAGGCTTGATCACCGTTTTCAAGCTGGGCCATGCCTTCTTCGAGAAGATGGCGTGTCGGGTTTTTGGTGCGGGTATAATCATATCCGGTGGATACCCCGAGTGATTTATGCTGATAAGCGGTAGATAAATAGATGGGCGGATTCACAGCCCCTGTTTCTTCATCACTGTTATTGCCTAGCTGGGCTAAAATTGTTTCAATCCTGTTCCGTGCCATGGTGATCATCTCCTTCGTAAAAAAAATGGATATAAAAAAAGGACCTCCTTGAAGAAGAAGGTCCTTTATGTATAAAGAGTCTCCTTATCTTCAAGGTATAACTACTACCTTCTGGATTTAGCACCGTGCCAATGGCTGGTTGCTGAGGTATCAAAGGGCCAGTCCCTACACCTCTCTGGATAAGTTTTATTATTATGTAATTTTTGGAAAATCAACTGCTGAACACTTTACATGAAAGGTATGCTTAAATCAAGAATGATATTAAAAATTACTAAAAATTTCTTTCAAAAATTAGGCGGTTATCATTTCGCTTGCGATTTACAATACAGGAAAACAATTCAAGAATCAAGAGAGTTTTCAGAAAAAATTCATTTTTCTAAAACTGATACTTTGTTTGAAAAAAATCATTTAACCCCCCAGTCCACCTAAAGACAGGGGGGGAATGATTTTATGCATATTGCTGAAGCTGCTTATACATTTGTTCGCCTTCTTTGTTCAGGACGTTACCTTTGCCGTGACATTTCGAGCATTCCTTCACATAACTGGTTTCTTCGATGGCCATCTTCCAGGCTAGTGTCTCATTGGCATAGTTTACACGCTGGTAATGGTCCACAATTAAATTGGCTTTTCCATCATCATATTCCTTATACTTTCCAGATCCGTGACAGAGAGGGCATACATTATATAGAGTACTCACCGATTGAGTCTGCATTACGCTCACTTCCTTATAGTTTATTATTATAAATTATGATTGATTTTACGTAATATTCAGTCTATTTGCAAGGTAATTTTCTGTTTTTTCCAAATATAAATAAGAAAAAAAGTCATGAGAGTGGATGGAACAAGGGTTCAGGGTATTTGTTAAAATATTGTGAACACGCATAGGGAGGGAGAAGATATAGTTTTATATAAGTGTTAAACAGTCATGAAAAAAACCCGACTGACAGGTGCTTGGAATTTCTATTTATATTATGATTTGGCTTCTGTAAACCACTTATAATTGGGCACTTCTTGTCCGGTGTCCCTGGCTGTATTATCCACCATATAGATTGTTGTTTATTCGGGAGATTCCATTTAGGCTGTACCTCAATTCATCTTGAGTCGTCCTGAAATTTTTACAAATGGATGTGTTAGATATCGTTGTGGTTTTATCCAGAAAGGCTGTCTAAAGAGGCGGAGTGTTGAAGACTTACTTATTAAGGCAGAACGACCGAATTACAGGTGGGGAGGCGGCGCAATAGAACAGACTCACAGGGCAATTGCCATAATAAAAAGCCATCGGGAACTGTATCCCCGATGGCTAATATACGGAAATCTATTTATTTTCCGATGAACATTTGCGTCCAGTAGTTTCCGTCTTCTACATAACCGACCCCGATGTGAGTGAAGTTCGGATTCATGATGTTTTTACGGTGACCTTCACTATTCATCCAGCCCTGGACTACTTGCTCAGGAGAAGTATGGCCCATAGCGATATTTTCACCAGCCGTACGGTAGTCGATGCCATAGTCTCTTAACATATCAAACGGAGATCCGTAGGTTGGGCTTGTGTGGGAAAAGTAGTCATTTTTCTGCATATCGAGAGACTTATCTCCCGCGACAGCACTTAACTCTGTATCTAGTTCGAGAGGCTCTAGTCCCTGCTTCGCGCGTTCCTGGTTGGTCAGCTCTACAACTTGTTGTTCAAAATCTGAGATTTCAGATTGATCGGCTTGCTCTGTCGTGTTGTCTTGAGGAACGGCCTGTTCGGACGGCTGCTCCTGCTCTTCTGGCTGAGCTTCAGGTACTTGCTGAGTAGGTTCTGCTGGTTCTTCTTTCACCGGTTGTTCCTGAACTGTGGCTTTTGGCTGTTCAGGTTTCTCTTCAGGTTGAGTTTGAGTTTGGAATTGCTCCCGAAGAGACTGAATATCCACTTGTTGGATATTTTGACTCTTTAAGGCTTCTTCATTTTGGTGAACCCAGTTCACCACGTATTGTATGTGAACATTTCCTTGCTGGAATTTATGAGACTCGCTGTCTCCTGAAGATGCGAGAGAAGTTGCTGGAGAAGCTAGTAGTGATAGTGCAAGAGCTCCTGATAGAATCAATGATTTGCCTTTCATACTCGAATTCCTCCTTGAAAGTTATGTTTTTGGAACAATTTCATCCTATCATCTGGTTTTTGTAATAATATTGGATTTTTTTAGTAATAAAGAGATGAACTTAACTCTGAACATCTCTTAGGGAAAATTATCGCTTCGGCGAAAGCAGATAGATCTTTAAATTTCGGGAAATTTAAGTACTACTATGAAAATAGTAAAATAAATCTTTTATTGGAATTTTTATCATTTAGTAGTATAAATTAGCGGTATTAGACGGTTGACAGGGGTTTTAGTACCTTGGTTTTTTTACAAATATGTCTGGGATGTTACATCGATCCTATTAGAAATTTTAAGAATGACTGCCTAAACAAAAGGGAAGGGAACAGGAGAAAGGATGAGGCGAATGAAATTAGAAGGAAAAATAGCACTAGTTACAGGTGGGTCAAGAGGACTCGGGAAAGTCATTAGTAAACATCTTGCTGCTGAAGGAGCACGAGTGGTGGTGAACTACGGAAGTAATCCGGACCCGGCCAATGAAACCGTGGATGAAATCAGGGGGAAAGACGGAGAAGCCATCGCTGTACAGGCTGATATAACCGATGAGGACTCCGTGAACGAGCTCGTTCGTAAGGTTCAGGAATCATATGGTGAGAATATAGATATTGTCGTTAATAATGCTTCAGGACCTCAGCCGGAGTACTCCCTTGAAGAAAATACTTGGGAAACGTACATGGATCAGCTTCAGTTTTTTGTTAAAGCGCCATTAATTCTAACAAAAGCAGTTATGCCTGGCATGAAGGAGAACCAATACGGCCGTATTATTAATATTGGCAGTGAAGTTGTACAGCTTGGAAATGCCAATTTCTCAAACTATGTAACAGCTAAATCAGCCATGATTGGCATGACCCGTTCCTGGGCAAATGAACTTGGACCGCACGGTATTAATGTGAACCTTGTTAATCCAGGTTTTATTCCTGTAGAGAGACACGGGGAGGTAGATCCTTCTACCCTGGAGGGTTACAGCAGTCAGCTGCCTCTTCGGCGTATGGGGAAACCTGAAGACATAGCTAGTTCAGTTGTTTTCTTGGCATCTGATGATTCTCAATTTATTACCGGACAATCGATTTCTGTGAATGGAGGAAATACATTTGGGGTTTAATGAAGTTCAACTCTTTTTCTAAGTAACCTTTCTCCAAACGGAACGTCTAATTCTATATAGGAGATTAAAATCCATGTACGGGAGGGCGTTCAATGAGACACAGGAAGTTCAGGTTGCTGATGCTCGGAATCCTGCTCGGGGCCGGCGGTTACGGCTGCGAAAATAGACAGCCAATTGAGCCGCCTCAGGAGAATCCTGTAGAAAGCATAGAAGAAGAGGTATTAGAGAACGAAGAATCCTCCACGAATCTACCCGGAGAAAATTCTCGTAAAAGTATGATAGCTAACGATGAGGAAATCATTGAAATGCTGAAAGCTTCTGGTGAGCTTAAAGATAACGCCACGGCAGCGGAAATAAAGAGAGCTCTTCAGGACTACCTCGGAGGCAAAGCTCAATCGAAAAAGAATGAGAAAATAAAAAGTGAACCAGAACTGCCCTGAAGGCTGCATAGCCCCCTGGGCAAGTGTTGGTTCACTTTTCTTACTAGCATAACGGACTGAGTTCATAACCTCTTCATCGTGTGTAAGAGGAGCTGTCTAGGTTTCTTAAAAAGACTCCATACACAAATCAAGAAAGCTCGGAGTAAAAACACACTCCGAGCTTTTTTATGCTGCTAACATCTAAAATGCCCCTGATCCCCCGCCGCTGCCGCCAACACCAGCTCCGCCTCCGCCAGCGTTTGCGCTGGCTGCAGCTGCAGCCGAGATGGTTTGATCCGCTTCGCTGAAGCTTGATTGCAGTGAAGCAGCAAGGATAATAAAGAGCATCATATCATTGGGGGCAGCCGGTGTGTGCGTTTCCATACTGGAGAGTGAGCGGTTTCGAGCCTCGGGCTCATTTTCTACTTTTCTATGTCCTGTGCCAAGCTCATAAAGAAAAATGCGAAGTTGTTCATCATCAGTTAAAGACCCTCGGTCGCTCTCTGTCTGCAGCAGTTTTTTCCATTGCATCTGAATCTTTTTACCTTTAATCGTATGCGGGCGATAAGCAAATGCCGTTACCAGTAACAAGGCTCCAGCAATGATGTATAGGATCATCCAGGGAAACAATTGATAAATACCAAATAGAATGGCAAGGGTTCCAATAAGGGCGGTTAATCCTCTTGTTTGACGGTCTTTTTCCATAAGTTGAAATCTTTCTGGTACTGCTCGTGGTTCGACTTGTCAGTGGAAGCGAGATAAGAATAACTGCGGCAAATAGGATGGAAAGTATTTTTTTCATAATTATCCAACTTATTTCCTCTTAGTAATACGCTGATCCATACGAATAAGTTTCATAGAAAAATGTTTTAGTCCAAGTTGATTTTTGGAAGTAACAGTAATATACTACATTACAACACTAATGCACCAATTCAGAGAGGAAGGGGAGCATGTGATTCTTAATACCGACGGAACGAAGCCGATTTATTTGCAGATAGCTGAATGGATCGAAAATGAAATCCTAAACGGCGATCTGCCGGAGGACGAGAAGGTTTATTCTCAATATAAGCTTGCGGATATGTATAACATTAATCCGGCGACAGCCGCCAAAGGGCTCACAAAGCTTGCGGAGGAAGGGATTCTTTATGATAAGCGAGGTATTGGAAAGTTCGTGTCCTCCGAGGCGATAAAAATCATCAAGGACAAGCGAATAAACCATACACTAAAGAGTATGGTCGAGGATCTTATTCAAGAGGCTGAACGGCTCGATATGGCAGAAACAGAACTAATTTCACTGATAAAGGAAACAAGAAGTAGAAACAAAGGGGGATAAGAATGAACATCATTGAATGCAGGCAATTAACGAAAGCTTACCGGGGGTTTAAAGCTCTGGATCAGCTTTGCTGCACAATTGGAGAGAATAAACTGGTTGGACTGGTCGGAAGAAATGGTGCAGGTAAGACAACACTCATGAAGATTTTAAGCGGCATGCTTAAGGAAACATCCGGAGAAGTGAAGGTATTTTCTAACCGCCCGTTTAACAGTCTGCTCGTATCTGCCAATTCTATCTTTATTGATGACCAAATGAACTTTCCAACAGCTCTTTCCCTGGCAGACATTCTGGTGGAGGCCGGCGAGTTTTATGAACATTGGAATGAGGAACTGGCATGGCATTTATTTGATTACTTTGGGTTTCATAAAAAGGAATACCATAAAAATCTATCAAAAGGGAAAGAAAGCACCTTCAATATGATTGTCGGACTTGCGGCCCGCTGTCCACTCACTATATTTGATGAACCGACTACAGGCATGGATGCGGCCGTTCGCAAGGATTTTTACCGGATATTACTTAAGGACTATCTCGCTTATCCACGTACGATCCTCCTATCCACTCATCATTTAGAAGAAGTGGAGGATCAATTGGAAGAGGTACTGCTGCTGGACCAGGGGGAGAAAGTGCTTCACATGTCGATCGAAGAGCTCAGAGAGCTTGCGATAGGGTTGAAAGGGAAGCGTGAAATACTGGCACCGTATTTCGCCGATCGCAAAACTATTTATACGGAACCTTTTGGGATGGGTGACGAGTATATCGTTACCAGAAATAATTTTTCTCAGAAAGAGAAACAGGAAATGAAGCGTGAAGGAATTCAATTTTCAGGCGTTTCCGCTAGTGATCTATGTATCTACTTAACTTCTTCAGAATCTCAAAAAGGGGGGACTTTAGATGACATCCTTAACTGAAGTAAGCACCAGGGAGGTGATTGGTAAACAATATCACTATAAACTGAAAGCTTATATGGGGATTCTCACCTCTCTTGTCACTGTACAATTGCTAGGACTGCTGTTCTCGTTGAATGGGGTCGGTTCTCGAAGCCTTGGCACCTTTGGTCTGGACCTCAATATTAATTATTATTCAGCGGATATGATCATCATTTTCACCTTTTTCTGGGGCTTCATGAGTGCCCTTCTTATGACCACGAAAGCTTATCGGGAGGATGATTTTGCTTTTATTACCAACCGCTTCAGCAGCAACATGTCTTCCGTTGCTTTCATCGCTACAGTAAGTGTTATCGGCGGTCTGACTGCGATTATGGCCAGTTTCTTACTTAAAGTGGTAGTCTATTTTATTTTAGGAAACAAGGAGGTTATAGGTACAGGGCTCGCGTCCGGACCGTTAACGTTTACTGAGGGTGTGTTGGCTATGATTCTGCTCGTTTTCCTGTTCAGTTCTCTTGGTTATTTAGCCGGGATCATCGTCCAGGTTCACCGTGTGTTTGTGGTTTTACTTCCTGTCTTGTTTTTTGGAGGACTTCAGTATTTATCAAGCACAGAAAACTGGAATCTTCCAGCGTTCATGTTTGAATTCTATTTTCAAGAATCTTTGTTTCTACTATTTGCAGCTAAAGTAGTGGCAAGTGCCGCCCTTGTCTTCACGATTGCGTTGTGGATTTCGGACCAATTGGAGGTGAAGAAATGATGGACGCTCTATTGATTGGTCTTCTGCCCATTACGTTCTTTATAGTTTTATTCGGGTCTTTAATTGTAATGAATTATAGAAAAAGCAAAGCCCGAAGTACCCACTTGTCAGCTAAGACCCCGGTATGGGTATTTGGAGGCTATGTGTGCCTCCTGCTCGTTAGCTTTATTCTCTTTTTCTTTATCCCTGAGCAGAACATAAGCTCCGATAACAGTGAGGGGAATATTTCAGAAACAGGAAGAGAGCTCTATCAAAAAGCTCTAGCGGGTGAAGTTACGGATATAAACGAGAAATACCTGCGAAAAGAGTGGAGCTTTGATTATGAGTATGAGCGGCTGGAGATTGGCGAAGAAATTGAAGCACCGAGCGCACTTACTATTGTGGTGGACCAAACTAACGATAGTGAGCAAATTACGGCTGCTTTTTATTCAACTCCGGCTTCTCTCCAGGGAACGGTGCTGAATCATGATTTACCGCTTAGGATCGGGATGGCAGACCAACGCCTGAATCTTCTTCTCACTCAAACGACCGACCGTACATTTACTGTTTTTAGTCCGGCGTTTCCATTCACCCAGTTTACGGAGGAAAAGGATGGGATAATGGAAGGTGAGATGGAGTGGGGCACTTATATCTTGTATGTGAGCGTTCCTAAGGACATTAATGTGTCTTCGGATTACCATTCTGTGGAATATGTAAAGGAATAAAAGAAAAGCCCTGATTCGCGGGGCTTTTTCTTATTTAGGTTTTATTTAACGTAAATAGACTTATTAAGCAATAGGGCCGGATTGTGGAAGACTCAGTTTCGAGATAAATTGGGCCCGTTACGCTGTGAGGAGGGGGCTGGTGGGGAAATAACTCGCTTTCCTATGGCCCTACACGACGTGGGGTCGAACGACGATGCCACAGGAAGTGGCGACTTTAGTCGATCCACCTTTTTACCAGGAGCTTCCTCGCTCGTTTCACTCCCTGCGGGATCTCACCTGATTCCTTCTCCCGTTCTTACACTTCATAAGGAGGGAGTAATACATCAATGCCTAAACGTCATAGAGTGCTATCCAGCTCCAGCACCTAGCGTCTAGTGAGACTTCCCTCACTTCTGTACGATAAGGCAACATCG
The DNA here is from genome assembly GCF_000284515.1 of Halobacillus halophilus DSM 2266. Taxonomy (GTDB): domain Bacteria; phylum Bacillota; class Bacilli; order Bacillales; family Halobacillaceae; genus Halobacillus; species Halobacillus halophilus. The sequence continues at coordinate 714,646 of NC_017668.1, forward strand.
AATCGCTCCGCTCTTCGTGTTTTCTTTATCTCCGCCAGTTCAGTCCAGTCCATACGCCGCTGACCAAGGTGCTTCCGCTTTCATCCAGGGAGTCTCGCCATTTCCCCACCAGCCCCAGCTTGATTAGGAAGAACGGCCCCTTCGGAAAAAGAGAATTCTGTTCTCCTTAACCTGGCTGGAATGCTTATATAACAGGCTCTATCCCATAGTTTCAGCCTGATAAAAGGATAAAGCGGTTTCGATCTTCTGATTTGGCAAAGTCCGGAGGGGGATGATGTAGACTCCTGTGGGATGAAAATGACAGGGGAGACCCCGTAAGGCGAAGCCTGAGGAGGCTCCGCGCATTCCCACGGAAAGCGAAATCATCCCCCAAAGGACTGTCCTCTCATCCTAAATATCTCGAAACTGAGTCTTACAGAAAAGGGAGCTTATCTTGAATATCAGCCTTGGGCTTTAACCGAGCCATTATTTAAAACGAAGCAGGTCTCCTTTGATAATGTGATCGGACAATTTAAGCTTTTCACGTGCCTTTTCCCGGCCTTCTTTGCAATGCGAAGCATTTACAGGCTGGCTGCTGTCTGTTTTAGAACAAATGCCATCCTGGAAGAGGTAGGAAGGCGTAATAAAATCACCATCACGGAAAGCGACAAACTCTTCTTTTTCGCCAGCTAGAAGATTATGGCTGAAACTCATGTAATTTTCTGTTTGCTTCCCGAGCAAATGGAGAACAGTAGAGCGGATGTCAATTTGCCCGCCTAACGTATCAATTGTTTTTCCTTCCATTCCAGGAATATGAATAAGCAGAGGAACACGCTGGTTCGTGGTATGAGAAAGCGCCGTATCGGGTTGATCGAGAAGCTCATGTACCCCGTCTTCATATTCCTTAGAGATACCGTAATGGTCCCCGAACAGCACAAACATCGTATCCTGATACATCCCTTCTTCTTTTAACGATTGAAAAAGCTGACGAATCGATTCATCCAAGTACCGAACCGTAGTTAAGTACCGATTTACAACCGGCTCCGATGTATCCGCTAGAGGAAGGCTGCGGTCCTTCTCGTCCAGTAAAAATGGAAAGTGATTCGTAAGGGTAATAAACTTCGTCATATAAGGCTCATTTAATTGCTTCATATACGGGATCGATTGTCTGAAAAAAGATTTATCTTCTATTCCGTAATTAATCTGGTTTTCTTTGTTAATCTCATAATCCTGTTTGGAAATAAACTGGTCATAGCCCAGGGAATCATACATTTGTTCACGATTCCAAAAAGTTCTTACGTTTCCGTGAAAAACAGTAGTCTGATAGTCTTTTAAAAGTTCTGGCAGGCCGTTAAACGTATTATGGGGCCGGCGTACGAAGACAGAACCACCGTCGAGAGGATATAAGCCAGTATCCACCATGAATTCTGCGTCCGAGCTTTTGCCTTGAGAAGCCTGATCGTACAGGTTGGAAAAGTAAAGACTATCATCTTTTAATTCATTTAAAAAAGGAGTAACGGGTTCGCCCTTTACTTCGGTATCAATCACGAAGTTTTGTACAGATTCCAGTGTGATAAATACTACATTCTTTCCCTCTGCCCGGCCAAACCATTCTGTCTTTAAAGAGTCTTTTTCTGATACAAACTCTTCCACAGATCCATCAGCTGATTCGTCCGCCGTAACCTTCTGCAGCGGGGCCGTGATGCTGTAGGCAATATCAAACCATTGATACGCATAGATGCTGATCGAGGTCACGACTTTATCACGATTATAGTTTTCCTGAAAAAGGTGGGGAGAATGCCACCAGGAAGCTGCTAGGAGAACAAGTGTAATACCCGCCGCACTTCCCGCGTATTGCTTTTTCTCCTTAGATGGAATCGTGAAGGATCCTCTCTTAATTAACCACCAGCCAATTACAACTAAGTCAATAGCAAAAAACAAATCCCAAGGTGAAATAAGCGTCCATGTACTCTGACTAAGTCCTCCCACGTTGCCTACCTGAAGCAAAATAGGAAGGGTGAGAAAGTCTTCATAAAAACGATAATAAATTAAATGAGCATAAAGGAAAAAGGTGGTTAAAAACATTAATCCTATTAATACCCATGGATGCAGGCGTTTGAAAAAGAAAAATGAGAGCCCGAACCAAAGCAGCAGGGGCCCGAGCGAGCTGAAAATTAACAACAAATGATCGATGAGTCCAGGCGGCGACATCTGGAAAGCGACATACATAACGGCTGTTGTTTTCAGCCAGTAAAACAAGGCAATCCAATAGGCTTTTTTCACGACTGCTTCACCTTTAGGAGATTTTCAGAACTCAAGACACGGTTTATAACTTCCCCGAGTCGAAGGAGGTGGTTTGAATCCACGTCACCCATTAGCGCAATCTGTACCCAGTTTCGTCTAGCCAAATAGCTGCTTTCGTAGTTAATGAAAATCCCGTTTTTCTTTAATCTGTCCCCAAAACTCTGCTGGGAAATGTAATCCGGGAGGGCAATCGTAACAATCCCGTTTGAATAGCTGTGATCACCAAGAACCTTTAATCCCTGGTTACCCAGCACATTTCGAAGTTCCATCATGAACGCCCCAAGAGGACGTTCATCGCCCGAAGTCAGAGATGCCTCAAGAGCATGAACCAGGTTGGTAGAGTGGGTGTACGGGATGCTCTGATTCGAATCGTAAACGCCAAGGTCCAGGTATTTTGGAATATCCGGGTCCGGTACCGGTACATAGTTGTGAAAGACGATCGCAAGTCCAGGGTAAGAGGCAAGAGCTTTCCCGCTGACACTGGAAGCAATATGAACACCAGAAAGATCAAGCGGATCGGCGCCCAGGGAACTGCAGGCATCCAGACAGAGTTTTACATTTTCATAGTCTGCTATTTTTTTCAGTTCTTCGACATCAAATAAATATCCGGTAGAAGTTTCGCAATGGACACACCAGATCCATCCAATGGAAGGGTGTTCTTTCAAAAAGTCACGAACACGGTTCAAATCGATCGGTTCGTTCCACGCTTTCTGCATCCTGTAAAAATCAAGCCCTGTCCGGTGGGCATGGTCCATCAACCGGTCGCCGAATTCACCATTTGAGAGAATAAGCCCAGTCTTGTCCAACTGTTTAATTTGCTGGGCAACGACGTCATTAGCAAGTGTTCCTGTACCCACGGACACCATGACGTATCTGGCATTTGTCCGCTCTGTAAGAGAGTTACGCACCTTTTTCATTCGCTCGATAAAAGCCCCGGTTCGATGAGACAGGGGAGGGGCTGCCAATGCCTCTTTCACTTCATTTTTTACAGGTACTGGCCCAGATAGAAAAGAAATCGGTTCATATCGGGCCAATATCCGGTGGAAGGCCTGAGTAGCTTTGACAAAACGATCCTTCGTGAGTTTCATTGGCTGAAATTTAGCACCTTCTTGACCTGTCATGGGGCCGAAAGGTTTAAAACCTAACTTCAGGTACAGCTTCCATTCACGTTCCGTTCCAGAGATTAAGGCTGCATCGTAGTTCTCCCTGAGACAGTATCGAATCAATTGGTCAATGAGTCCAAAGAAAACAGAACCTTTCCGGTATTCCGGATGGATGGAAAGTAGACGAATTTCGCAAGGAGCATCGACCCCATGCAGATAGCTGTCAAGATTAGGGAGTTTCTGGTCTAGAGAAAAGGGGCGCGTTGCCCGGACGGCGATCATACCGATAATTCTTTCGTTTTCTTTTGCAATGATATATGTATTTTCGTCGTGAAAACGATCCACCAGCTTGCGGTTTTCATTCTCTTCATGCTGGGGGATTTCTTCTACAAACGTTTGATAGTTCAATTCATGAATTTGTCTGTATTCTTCCTTTGAGTCAGCAGTTTTATATTGTATAGACTGTTTTGTCATATCTGTTCCTCCTTTATTGACAAACGGGGGTGTACAGGGAGGGTATGGGCTATAACGACCAGGCAGTATCCAATACCCAGGCATAGACCAACCCATAGGTCCCCCTGCCAGATCGTCAGAAGCGGGGGAATTGCCATTGCGGCAATCATTACTTTTGAAAATGGCATAGGGGTAATACTTGCTATGAAGGCGATAAGTCCGAATAGAATCAGGCCTAGAGGTTCAAGCATCAGAAGGGCTGCCAAATAGACGACTATACCCTTGCCGCCCCTTCCTTTTAAAAGCAGCGGCCATATATGCCCTGTAATTAAGGCGATAACTGAGAATCCAATGATGATAGGAGAGGCCGATAAGTATAGGAACAGGCTTAAAGGCAGAATTACTTTTAGTGCATCAATAACCACCGTCCATACAAAAGCTGGCTTCCCCAGTACACGTCCTGCGTTTCTTGCCCCGCCCGTGCCACTTCCAAGAGTACGGATGTCCGCACCTTTCTGCCATTTGGTCACCATATAGGCTCCGTTTATATTTGCAATGAAGTAGCAAATCACGATCCACACGTTACAACACCTTCCTATCTGCTCATATTTTACCATCTTGAAGTTTCTGGTAAAGGGAGAAGGTGACGAAAACCGTCAGAATTTCTTCTTTTTTAGAATTTGCCTCTATTAAATCTCAGTATCGCATGTTAAAGATAAGCTCCCTTTTCTGTAAGACTCAGTTTCGAGATAAATGGGTCCTTTACGTTAGATGGACAAGGGCTGGTGGGGAAATAACTCGCTTTCCTATGGGGGAACGGTAAGCTTCCTCGCTCGTTTCACTCCTTGCGGGATCTCACCTAGTCCCTTCTCCCATGGGAGTCTCGCCATTTCCCCACCAACCCCGCTATAATGTTGCGAACGGACCCTTCCAGAAGATGAAAGTTCTTCTCCTTAATCTGCATTAAACGCTTTTATAACAGGCTATTGTGCATCGTTATACCCTTAAAAATAGGTACAGAACCACCTGGTCTAATTCCTTACGAGTTAAAGTGGTTTCGAGCTTCTGATTTGGCCAGGTCCGGAGGGGGATGATGAAGACTCCTGCGGGATAAACATGATCGGTGAGACCCCGGAAGTCGAAGACTGAGGAGGCTCAGCACATGCCCGCGGAAAGCGAATCATCCCCCGCAGGACCTTTCTTGTCATAAAAGTATCTCGAAACTGAGTCTTCCACAATCCGGCCCTTTAGTTTAATAAGCTGTGGGAAGGTGGCCGGTTTATTTCTTAATACGTACCCCCACTTCCCTTTGACAAACCTCTTGCAAGCACACAATAGATGCAGTTTAAAGCCTCTCGTAGTGCAACGTTTGGCAAGGTTATGAGGAGCGGGGAGTGCTGGGATAAATCTGCCCTTCCATTCACACATATAGGCAGAGGCACATATGATTGCCATAGAGGTGGTGAAGAATGAAGGAAAGATTGCACAATAGAGAACACGATCCGCTCACGGTTGAAAAAGAAGAATGGAAAAGACGACAGCTGAAAAGCCGGTTGAAGCAGCTACTTACAATATCATCACCGATCTTCATCCTGATTTTATGGGAATTTTTATCAAGAACCGGCCTCGTAGATGCACGTTTTTTTCCGCCTCCCACAGAAATTGTAGGCACGTTTATTACGATGGGGACAAGTGGTGAATTATTTGAACATATAGGAATATCACTGTTTCGCATAATGGCAGGATTTTTGCTTGGCGTGATCCCGGCCATCATTCTTGGACTGCTGATGGGGCTGTATTCTCCGCTGAGGCATTTTTTCTCCCCGTTAATTATGGCCCTTATGCCGATTCCAACGCTTGCTTTATTACCAATTATTTTAATTCTGTTCGGAATAGGAGAAGTCTCCAAAATTGTGACCATCGCCGGGAGTGTATTTTTTCCGGTTATTATCAATACCGTTGCCGGAGTTATTACCATTGATCGTATTTATTTAGACGTAGCCCGGAACTATGGAGCGAATTCCCGTCAGTTCTTTTTTAAAATCGCACTTCCTGGAGCTTTACCTGTCATGATTGAAGGAATTCAGATGGGGCAGGCCATTGCTCTTCTTACAATAGTGGCTGCTGAAATGATGGGTGCGAATTCCGGGATTGGTTATCTAATCTGGACGTCCTATAACGCCTTTTTGTTAAAAGAAATGTATGTCGGCCTGGTGCTGATCTCATTCTTTGGCTACTTGTTCTCATTAATCCTGAGAGGCTGTCAAAATAAACTGCTGCCATGGAGATAAACAGAGGAGGACGTCTATGAGTCATTCAGCAAAGATTTCAATTAAGGATTTAACCAAAGTTTTTTACAAGAAAGGCTCCAGTGTCACCGCTTTAAAAGGGGTGAATCTGGATATTAAAGACGGGGAATTTGTCTGTCTTCTTGGTCCAAGCGGCTGTGGGAAAACGACCCTGCTCAGAATTCTGGCAGGGCTTGAAACTCCAAGCACCGGGGAGTTTATCATTTCCCGGGAAAAAGAGGAACGCCCGCTTCAGTCTATGGTCTTTCAGGAACGCGGTGTGATTCCATGGCTGACTGTCAGAGAAAATGTAGCGTTTGGTTTGAAGATGAGACATCTTCCCAAAGGCTACATTAAGGAGCGGACGGATTACTACTTAGAAAAAGTAGGGCTTGAGCAATTTTCTACTCTTTATCCAAAAGAACTTTCCGGTGGGATGAAGCAGCGGGTCAGTATTGCACGGGCGTTTGCTAATGATCCGGAAATTCTGCTGATGGATGAACCGTTCGCTGCCTTAGATGAACAAAACAAATTTATTTTGCAGGAAGAGCTATTAAGTATTTGGAGTGAAACCAAAAAGACGGTCTTATTTATAACCCACAGCATTGACGAAGCTTTATTATTGAGCGACCGTATTGTGCTTATGAGTTCACAGCCTGGCACACTTGTAAAGGAAAAAAGGATCGACATGCCGCGACCACGCACGATGGAAGAGGTGAGGGCAAACGCCGATCTTGCTTCAAGTTTTGTGGAAATCTGGAAGCATCTTCAGGATGAGGTTCAAGGATCAAGAATGTAGGAAGGGGAAACATTATGAAAAAGTTGGGCATCTTTCTGATTCCAATTATGTTTTTTGTTTTACTGATCGGCGGGTGTGGTTCGGACACCACTAAAGAAAAAGAGGAAGGTATTCCTCCTGAAACGTCCGGTGAACATCCTTCTGGGGATCTCGCGCCGCTTGATAAAAAGGCAACGGTCATGATTGCAGAAGATGGAGCAGCTTCCGGAGCGGGATTTTATATTGCGAAGGAAAAAGGGTATTTTGATGATTACAATATTGATGTAAAGTTCACTCAATTTGCGAACAGTGATGATATGCTTCCTGCCCTTGCTGCGGGTGAAATCGATATAGCGGGAGGCGTTTCCACAGCATCCTTTTTCAACGCCATCGCTCAGGGAATTGATGTAAAAATCATTGCAGATAAAGGCCATTACATTAAAGGAGATTCCTATTTCTCTTTTGTGATCCGGGAAGAATTAAAGGATGAGATTAAAGACTATTCAGACCTGAAAGGAAAAAGAGTGGCTGTTTCCTCGCAAAATGCCGTTGATGATTACATCTTTCGATCTATGCTTGAGCATGCTGGTTTAAAAGAAAGTGACGTGGAATTCGTATTAATGTCTGACTTTGGCAATATGCTGGCCGCTATGGGGAATGGCTCTATTGACGCAGCGCTTCAAATTGAACCGCTTATCACACAGGGAATAGAACAGGGACTTCATGTTCGCCTCGGCGATGCTACTGACTTCGCACCAGATGCACAAATTGCCATGGTGCTTGGTTCTCCAGAATTCATTGAGCAGGAAACCGACGTATCGCTTCGTTTCATGGCCGCTTATTTAAAAGGGGTACGTGATTACAATGACGCCTTTATTAAAGGAGAAGGAAAAGAGGAAGTCATTGATATCATGACCAAACATACGGCTTTGAAAGACCCTGCGCTGTGGGAAAAAGTAGCCATTACTGGACTTGATCCAAACGGCCGGATGTTTACAAAGGATATCAAGAAACAGTATGAAATGTATAAAGAGAATGGAGCCATACGCGGCGAGTTCGATTTTGAAACCTCAATAGATACATCTATGACCGAAAAAGCGGTCGAGGTGCTTGGTGAATATAAGTAAGAAGCTGAAGTGAGAGGGTTTCCTCTCACTTTTTGCTTTATAAGTTAAGACATCCACTATAGATTCCCCTATAATAGAAGGGAAAGTGTAATAGAGAGGAGAGAATGTGATGACGTTCCAGAAGCTGACCGATTTTAAAGCATTCACTGAGCTATGCAGCCGCTGTTATCCAGGAATGAAACTCGACTCCTATGAAGCGAAAGAAAATCATCGCAAGCGCCAGAAGAAGTTGGACAAAGAAGCCAATGTCCAGCATTTGGGTCTTTATCAAGATAACTCCTTGGTCGGAGGATATATCGAATATGCTCACACGTTGAACCTCTACTCCCGGAAAATAGATGCCCGAGGCGTTGGCATGGTAGCTGTGGACCTGCCTTACAAAAAGCAGGGGTTTGCCAAGCAGATTATTCAGGCCTTTATTAAAGATGCTCGTGACCAGAGCATACCACTCGTGCAGCTCTATCCTTTCCAGCCTTCTTTTTATAGAAAGATGGGCTTTGGGCTTGGACCATTTTTACATACATTTCAGTTCCATCCGTCACAGCTTCCTTTCTTTTCTAAAAGTGAAGCCCTTACTGTGCTCGATCCGGCTGATAAGTATGAGATGGCAGCGTGCTATCACCGGTGGGCTGATCATACGCATGGGTCGTGTGAAAAGCCGTTGTACGAGTTCAGATCACTGGAAGCGGATGATTATCATGTGGTTGGTTTGAAAAAAGAAGGGAAAATAGATGGGTACATGGTGTTTCAGTTCAAGCAGTCTCCAGGCGATCATATGCTTCTGAATGATTTACATATTGTTGAATTTATCGCGTGTACAACCGAGGCCTATCAATCGCTGCTTCAATTCTTGCACAATCAGAAGGATCAGGTTCGTTCCGTTTATTTTCCGACCTTTAATGAGCAATTTTCTTATATGCTGGAGAATCCTACTCATACAGACGATGAACTTATCTTCCGGATTTATCATAAAATAAGTGAACAGGGCCAAGGTCTGATGTACCGGATCGTGGATGTTCCTCTTTTCCTGGAAAATCTTAACCATCACTCGTTTGGACAGGAATCTATTCGGATTAGATGGAACATATCCGACAGCTTTATGGATGAACATCATTCTTATGTATGGGAATTTACGGAAGGGGTTCCGAGAACAACGAATCAGCTTCCTGACGTAGAGATCCACATAGGAATAGCTGAATTTTCATCACTTATGATGGGATGTGTAACCTTGGACAATCTTCTGCTGGGAGGTTATGCAGAAGCAGAACCAGGAGAGTGCCTTGATCAGGCTATTAAGCTATTTCAAAACCCTAAACCACCCGAAAGCTGGAGTTTCTTTTAGGTGAACGATAGGCGTCCCTTTCCCTGCAGGTACGTGCGGGAAGGAAAAGCGGGTCATGCCCGGTTCTCCGATTAATTATTCGAATTCAGGGAAAAATCAGGATAGAATGATTTTCTGTCATGGAGGTGCTTCAATGGAAAAGATAGCAGGGAAAACGGTATCCGAATGGGTTGAGAGTCTTCCCTTATTAGATAAAATTATGAAAGGTGAGCCCGTGTTTTGGATCAATACATCGGCCAGAAAGATGGGTAAGGTGCCTGATTTTGCAGTAACCAAAGATGACATCTATGAAGCGGAACAACTGTGGAAACGGTTTGCCCCTTTTCTAAAGAAGGCTTTTGCAGGAACGAAAGATGGGGCAATTGAGTCGCCTGTAAAATCATTAAAAGAAATGAAAAAAGACCTGAGCTCCTATTATGATCAACCATTTGAAGGAGAGTTTTACTTAAAATGTGACCATGATCTTCCTATATCGGGGTCTATTAAAGCACGTGGCGGGGTGTTTGAAGTCCTGAGCTATGCAGAGAAGCTGGCGCTTGAAAATAATATGGTCTCCAAAGAAGATAACTATGAAGTGTTTCTTGATTCTTCATTCAAACAGTTCTTCAGTCAGTACACGATCGGCGTGGGATCGACAGGGAATCTGGCACTGAGTATTGGTACCATTAGTGCTAAACTCGGATTTACGGTAGAGGTTCACATGTCGGCTGATGCGAAGCAGTGGAAGAAGGATCTGCTCCGGAAAAAAGGAGCGAAAGTTTACGAGTATAAAGGAGACTTTAGTGAAGCCATTACGCAAGGACGTTCGATTACGATGGACGATCCGCTTGGCTATTTTGTAGATGATGAAGACTCGAAGGCCTTATTTTTAGGATATAGTGTGGCTGCCCTTGAATTAAAAAGACAGTTGGATGAAGAGGGGATTAGAGTAGATAAGGACCATCCGCTGTTTGTTTACCTTCCGTGCGGCGTAGGAGGATCTCCGGGTGGGATTACATTTGGATTGAAGGAAGTGTTCGGGGATCATGTTCACTGCCTGTTCGTAGAGCCTACTCATTCTCCGTCCGTACTGCTAGGAGTAATGACAGGGGAACACGAAAAGGTCTCTGTTCAGGATTTTGGTCTGGATAACCTTACAGAGGCGGATGGGCTGGCGGTTGGACGTCCTTCCCGGTTTGCGACAGAAATTAGTCAGTATTTGGTAAGCGGTTTTTATACTATGGAAGACGATGAAATGTACCGTTTGCTTGCATTACTGGCTGATTCAGAAAACGTGTACGTAGAACCTTCCGCAGCTTCAGGACTTTCCGGTCCGTTAAGACTTAAAGAGTCTGGCATTCTCGAAGAAAATGGATGGAAGGACAAAATGGGTCGTGCGGTTCATTTAACCTGGTCCACAGGCGGTTCCCTAGTGCCGGATCAGGATAGGGAGAAGTTTTATCAAAAAGGAAAATCACTGCTAACACCCGTGACCGAATCCTGAACCAAATGGAAGAAACAGCCACCTCAGGTCATCCAGATTCTGGATGACCTGAGGTGGCGTTTTTTTACATATTCATAGCAGTGATTCGGCGCCGTCGATGAACACCTCGGTCCCTGTAATGTGGGAAGAAGCATCGGACAGCAGGAAGTGTACGAGGTCGGCCACTTGTTCAGGTGAGCCGACTTCTTCATTAAGCGGTGAACCTTCTACTTCTTTCTTTACTGGTATATCAATTTTTTCAAGCTCCTGCTCATCCGGACGGGTGTTTTCACCAATATTGGTATCGATGAAACCTGGGCACATAATGTTAACGCGGATTCCCTGGGAAGCCAGTTCCACGGCAGCCATTTTGCCAAAGGCCATAATTCCGGCTTTAGAAGAACTGTATGCAGAAAAGCCTTTATTCGTGAAGGTACGGTTACCATTAATGGAACTGGTCAGTACGACACTTCCGCCTTTTTCCTTCATGTGGGGGATGGCATATTTCAGGGTCAGGAAAGAACCCTTTAAATTGGTTTCAATGGTATGGTCCCATTCTTCAGGAGGCATGTCCTCGATGGGCATAACTTTACCGTTGACTCCGGCATTGGCAAATACCCCATCAATTCGACCCCAGTGTTCTTGGACCATATCTATACTTTTTTTCACCTCTTCCGGAGAAGACAAATCAGTGGTCAGGGTCAGCGTGCGGTTGGATTCTCCTTGAAGCTGCTGTTCAGCTTCTTTTAATCGATCTTCATTAATGTCTAATAGGGCTACATTTGCCTGTTCATGTACAAGTCTGCGAGCGGCCGCATATCCCATACCAGAAGCAGCGCCCGTAACGATGAATACTTTATCCTGTACAGTTGTCAAACCTTCCACCTCTTTCTATTGTCATACTTCCCTTTATCCAGAAAGCCCTCGTGAAAAACCTGTTCATTACTATAATTCCATAAACTGGATGACCTGAGGTGACAATATAAGGGATTTATTTGAGAGGTTTGGAGTTGATTTCTACCTTGGATTCCAAATTTATGATAAAATTTGTTAATATATGAGAATATTCTTGCAATAATAACAAATTTGGATGGGAGGAATCATGATGCAGGAACAATCCGGGATAAAAAATTTCTGGAACTGGATGTGGCAGTTGCATGATCAAGCCAAAGATTTAATGAGCTTCGCTGTGACGGGAAATCCTGAGAAAGTGAAACCGAAGGAAGATGATCGTAAGCAGGCGGGGAATGGTTCGGATTCGAATCAACCGGCAAACGGGAGCGGCGGATCCGGTTCTTCCTTTGATACCCGTCAAAAAATTGGTATCATCTTAGGTCCTCTTTTATTTATTGTGACGCTTTTATTTTTTGAACCAGAAGGACTGTCCAGCAGTGCGGTAGCGATTCTCGCAAGTACCCTATGGATTGCTACGTGGTGGATCACCGAGGCGGTACCGATTCCCGCTACATCTTTATTACCTTTAATTTTGTTTCCGCTTACAGGAGGTCTCTCCGGTGATGCAACGGCATCATCTTACGGGGACAACACCATTTTCTTATTCATGGGCGGTTTCCTTATTGCCCTTGCGATGCAGAAGTGGAACTTGCATAAACGCATCGCCTTGTTTATTATTTCGCTGGTAGGGACAAGCACTGAGATGATTGTGCTTGGGTTTATGCTTGCGACCGGACTGCTTTCTATGTGGATTTCCAATACAGCCACTTCGATGATGATGGTACCGATCGGTCTTGCAGTTATTTATCAGGCATCTGAACAGTTGAAGAAAGAAGGAGAAGGTCAAGTCGATCACTCTTCCTTTAACTTTGGAAAAGTCGTTATGCTTGGGATTGCCTACAGTGCTTCTATAGGCGGCCTGGCTACTATTATCGGTACGCCGCCGAATACCATCTTTGCCGCTGTCGTTTCAGAAACGTATAACATTGAGATATCCTTTGCGGGTTGGATGGCTTTTGGAGTGCCCTTATCCATAATTTTCCTGGGGATCGCCTGGGTCTATCTTGTAAAAGTAGCCTTTCCTATGAAAATTAAACAACTGCCCGGGGGCCGTGAAGTTATCGACAATGAGCGCCGCGGACTGGGTGAGATGTCGGTGGAGGAGAAGATTGTCCTCAGTGTGTTTGGTGTAACGGCTTTAGCCTGGATTTCCAGATCATTTATTCTAGTACCTTACGTTAGCGGAAATATTGACGATACGATAATCGCTATGACCGCAGCTATTATCCTGTTTCTAATACCATCAATCAGTAAAAAGGGAGATTTCATCCTGGACTGGAACACGGCCAAAGGGCTCCCGTGGGGGATATTACTTCTTTTCGGTGCAGGTCTTGCGATTGCAGCAGGCTTCCAGGAAACCGGACTTGCGGAATGGATCGGTAACCAATTGACTATTTTAGAAGGGGTCAGCTTGTTCCTGATTCTCGCGTGCGTCATTGCTATGGTAATTTTCCTGACCGAAATTACCTCGAATACCGCAACAGCCACAATGATGTTCCCAATTATGGCTTCGCTTGCTTCTGCACTATCCGTGCACCCCTACAGTCTGATGATTGGGGCAGGGGTTGCAGCCAGCTGTGCATTTATGCTGCCTGTCGCCACACCACCGAACGCAGTTGTGTTTGGATCAGGATACTTACGAATACCCGATATGGCCAAGGCCGGGTTTTTGCTAAACATATTGGCTATTGTTTTAGCTACCTTAGCGATTTATTTCTACTTACCAATCGTATGGGATATTGATTTAACCACATTTCCTCAAAAATTCAGCCAATAAGTAAAGGATGAACACCATGGATTCAAGTCAGCCGGCTATTAAGCCCTATACCCCGGACGAGTCTGGATTCTGGCGCATTACTTTAGCCCTGATGCTTGCGTCCTTACTCGTCTTTTCAACTTTGTATGTATTTCAGCCGTTACTGCCTATTTTCGTGAATGAATTTCAAGTATCGGCTACCGAGTCCAGTTTTCTTATGTCAGCTGCTGTAATTGCGATGGTCGTTGGACTTTTCATTCTCGGTTTTGCAGCGGACCGTTACGGTCGACTGCGACTGATGCAACTTTCTCTTGGAGTGACGGTATTGCTGCTTGCAGCAATGCCGTTTACTTCTTCTTTTGAATGGCTGGTAGTTTTACGATTGCTGCAAGGCTTTTTCCTGGCCGGAATTCCTGCAGCAGCTATGGGCTATTTAGGAGAAGAAGTAGATCCTAATCATTTAGGTCTGGCTATGACGCTGTATATATCCAGTAACGCACTTGGCGGTATGGGGGGGAGAGTCGCAGGCGGTTATTTAACGGATGTATTTGATTGGGAGAAGACCTTATTCATACTCTCTGCATTTGGTGTGGCTGCTGCTCTGCTTTTCCTATTGCTTCTACCTTCCGAACGTTATTTTACAAAAGGAGACCAACCGCTTCGGGAAGATTTTCGGGGAATGCTTGTCCACTTGAAAGACCGTTATATGCTGGTTTTGTTTTTAATGGGACTGTTGCTTCAAATTGTTTTTACAGCTATATGGACCTATATTCCTTTCCATTTACAATCAGACCCCTACCAGTGGCCACTAAAATGGATATCCTTTACGTATTTTGCTTATGTGCTCGGGGTGCTTGCTCCGCCACTTGCCGGGCGACTATCTAATCACTTCGGTTTAACAAAAGTGATGTTTTCTGGATTATTTATTCTGATTGCAGGAGCTGGTTTCACCGCTTTACAACCGGTATCATGGATCATGGCAGGACTCGGTGTGCTTTGTTCCGGCTTTTTTATTGCTCATTCTATGGCTGCCGCTCTTGTTAGTAAATCAGCTGATCATCACAGAAGCGGCGCCTCAAGTTTTTACTTGATCAGTTATTACGTAGGGGTTGCAGTAGGAAGTACAGCTGTCGGAACCCTTTGGGAAACATGGGGCTGGCCGGGCGTGATCAGTACCGCTCTTGTCTTTATCTTAATTATTATCTCTTTGCCGGTATTTAAAAGGAATTCAGGAGGAGGAGAAGAAGTATGAACAGGATTAAGGTGAAAGGTACAGGTGTAGATGAACACACGAGATGTGCACATTATCATAGTAACGTCGACATTGTAGCGGTCAAATTCTACTGCTGTCAGGAATACTATGGCTGCTACTATTGTCATAAAGAGAAAGCGCATCACAGTGAGAGAAAATGGCCTAAGGAGCATTGGGAAGAAAAAGCGATTTTGTGCGGAAATTGCTGGACTGAGTTTTCTATTCAAACATATATGAAGGTGAATCAATGTCCCGAGTGTGCTCACCCTTTTAACGAAAAGTGCAGCTACCACTATCCCTTGTATTTTGAAGGATTTTCAGAGTAAGCACTATTAAGCAATAGGGCCGGATAGTTGAAGACTCAGTTTCGAGATAACTTGGGTCCGTTGCTGATATAGAGAGGGGCTGGCTACGGAAACAACTCGCTTTCCTGCGGGGGAACTGGCAAGCCTCCTCAGTCGTTAACACTCCTTGTGGGGTCTCGCCTAGCTCCTTCTCCCGCGGGAGTCTCGTCGTTTCCTCCGCCATCCTATGATTGAGGAGTGAACGGACCCTTCTATAAGAGAGTTAATCGTTCTGGATCAGCCTTAACCCCTTATATATCAGGGGTTGTACACTTAAATAAGCTAGATATTTTTTTGCTCTCCAGTTAAGTTTAGCAGGCATCTTGGGTGGATTTCGAGTTTCTTATTCGGCCAGGTCCGGAGGGGGATGATGTAGACTCCTGCGGGATGAACATGATCGGTGAGATCCCGCAGGGCTGTTAAGCCCGAGGAAGCTCAGCACATGCCCGCGGAAAGCGAAATCATCCCCCGCAGGACCTTCCGCTCAACAAATGTCTCGAAATCAAGTCTTCAAGTAATGGGAGATTTAGTTTAAGATTATTGCATTTATCAGAACCTACACAAAAAAGGAGCCTCATTGCCTGAGGCTCCTTTTAATCAAGATCAAGTGGCACCCATGCCGCCATCAACGCGGTACTGACTGCCCGTAACAAATCGACTGTCGTCAGAAGCAAGGAAAAGAACGACTTTTGCGATGTCTTCCGTTTCGCCATAACGATTCAATGGAATCGCATTGGTCTGTTCTTCTTTAGCTGCTTCTGCATCGTCAGGGCTGAACCCTTTTTCAAGAGAACGCATCATACGGGTGTTAACCGGAGATGGATGAACGGAATTAACCCGCACACTGGAAGGTGCAGCTTCTAAAGCGGCTACTTTGGTCAGTCCAACCACTCCATGCTTGGAAGTGACATAAGGCGCCACTCCTGGAGAACCCATTAAGCCGGCAACCGATGACATATTAATGATGCTGCCATCCTGCTTTTCAGTCATGACAGGCATCACATGCTTCAAACCTAGAAAAACTCCGCGAACGTTTACATTCATGACTTTATCAAAATCCTCGACCCGCTGCTCGGTAATCGGGCGGACTTCTCCTTCAATTCCTGCATTATTAAAGAAAATATCGATGGTTTCAAATTGGTCTAGTGTTTTTTCTACATAATTTTGTACGTCTTTTTCCTCCGTGACATCGGCGGTGACCGTCATCACTTCACCATAGGCGTCGAGTTCAGATTTCGCATCCTTCAAAGCTTCTTCATCTACATCCACGAGTGATACTTTGGCTCCTTCTTGCAAAAACAAGCGTGCGGTGGTCTTTCCGATGCCGCCGCTTCCACCAGTAATGACAGCGGTTTGGCCATCTAAACGACCCATGTTAGAACCTCTCCTTATGACATATTTGTAGAAAGGCAAACGAAGTAAATCGTTTGTCATAAAGTATCTTCCACTTTATCCCATAAATAAAACGCAGAAAGGTGCGGCGGCCTGGTTCTCGTCGTGAGCTTAATGAATGCAAATTGCCAGGTGGGGCGAACAACTTTAATGCTTATTCGTTGAATACATAATAAAGGGTCTTATTCAATCCTGACTTTTCGCAGGCTACTTCATTCAATATTTGAAGTGCTGCCGTACTGGAGTCAAGCTTAAGGAATGCGCATGCCCTCTGGTTCGTAATTCGTTCGCCGAAAAGAAACTGGTAATCTTTTAAAGCCTCTACATGAGCATTTCTTGATGTATGGTGACAGGATTTACAATACCATCGTCCGTGAACTCTTTTCATCGGAAGATTACTACATTCAGGACAGATGACGCCTTGAAGAATATCTGTTTTATGAAGATGAAACCGGTCTAAGATAAATGGCTGGTAGGGAGTATGTTCGATGACCAGAAGATCGCATAATCGGTTTAGTTCGAATTCTTCCAAGGGGGAAGAGTTGTAGAGCCGATCTAATGATTGGAAGGCTGTTAACAATTGGTCTAAATGTATAACCTGACTGTTAGATCCATAAGAAGGGTGGATGAAGGAAGCAGGACTGGTTAAAACGACGAAATAGTGGATCGGAATACTTTGAAATCCAGCCATTGTTAGCCAATAGGTTAATTGATGGGCCTGAAGCTCTGCTTGAGAGAGAGGGTCTGGCATCCTTGATTCTATACGATCATTCACATGCATGAATCGGTAATCTTTTGTCAGGTTTGGCAAGGGTGAATGGTTAACTTCTAAAATAAGGGCGAAATTTCGCGTGACTATAAGCACATCGATCTGACAGTAGGAGTGATCAGGGAGCGGGAGACGAAGGTCAAACAAAATGCGGGATTCTTTGGAGGATAAATGAGTCAGCACAGGTAAAATCTTTTTCTCACCATAGTAATTGGACAATAATTTTGTGCGCCAATGTTCGATTTCTGAATGTTTATGGTGAGTCATCGCGATTCGTCTGGAAGCAGATTCCAATTGATCGAGATAATAAGGTTTTGATAGATGTTTAGTGAACAAAAACATCAACTCCATTCAAAATGATTATTTCTATATTCCATGAGGTTTATGGAAACTCCTTCCTGTAATATAAAGTTCTAATTTTTCCACTTTTTATATCGAATTTCTGCAATTTTATCAAACATTTTTCATAAATTATCTCAACTGGTATAGACAACTATATAACGTAATGGTATCCTCTTATTATAAAGCGGTTTCAAAATCGACGACTAGAATATAGAGGAGGAAGAAACATGTTAAGTTTTCTACAACGAATTGGGAAGTCGTTAATGTTTCCAATCGCTACACTGCCGGCTGCCGCATTACTCGTTCGATTAGGTATGGAGGATTTTTTCGATATTCCATTTATGACAGCAGCCGGAAATGGAATCCTTACCAACCTATCCATTATTTTTGCCATAGGCATTGCGATGGGGTTTGCTAAAGATGGAAGCGGAGGAGCAGCTCTGTCCGGAGCGATTGGAGTTCTTGTTCTGGAAGAAGGAATTAAGGCGATTAATAATGATATTGATATGGGAGTGTTTTCGGGAATAATAGCCGGAGTAATTGCTGGAATGCTCTATAATCGCTTCTATGATATAAAATTTCCAGAGTTCCTGTCTTTCTTTGGAGGGAAGCGGTTTGTGCCAATCATTACCTCTCTCACTATGGTTGCTCTTTCTTTTGTCCTCGGGCACTTATGGATTTATCCCCAATATGTTCTTGACGCTACGGCTAACTGGATTTTAAATGCTGGAGAACTGGGAGTAGGAGTGTACGGTGTACTCAACCGGTTACTCATCCCCGTAGGGCTGCACCACGTGTTGAATACCCTTATATGGTTTGATTTCGGCTCCTTTACGATGGAGTCCGGGAAAGTTGTGAAAGGTGAAATTAATCGGTTCTTAAATGGAGATCCAAATGCAGGTTACTTTTTAGCCGGATTCTATCCTGTCATGATGGTAGGTCTTCCAGCAGCTTGTCTTGCCATGTACGCGGCTGCGAAAAAGCACCGTAAATCGATGGTAGGCGGGATGTTCTTAAGTATCGCGCTGACATCTTTCCTGACAGGTGTTACAGAACCTATTGAATTCTCATTTATGTTCTTATCGCCGCTCTTGTATGTCGTCCACTCCCTTTTGACAGGAATATCGATGGTTGCTGCTTATATGCTCGACATTCGTCACGGATTTGGTTTTTCAGCCGGGCTCATTGACTATTCCTTAAACTTTGGAATTGCGCAGAATCCTCTAATGCTGCTTCCAATCGGTCTCGTTCTTGGTTTAATCTATTTCCTCGTCTTCTACTATCTGATTGTTAGACTGGATTTGAAGACGCCAGGACGTGAAGATGAGGATGAAGACTTTGTAGAAGAGTCCCAGGCAGTCGGACAACCCTCTGAAGGCTCTGAGAATGATGATGACCGTAAAGCTTCAGACTATCTGAAAGCTCTCGGCGGTGCGGAGAACATTAAATCACTGGATTATTGCACCACTCGCCTCCGTTTACAAATGATAGACCGGGAGCAGGTGGATGAAAATGCTTTGAAACGAGCCGGAGCACGTGGAGTGATGAAGGTAGGCGGGCAAAATCTGCAAGTGGTTGTAGGAACGTCTGTAGAGTTTCTAGCCGAGGCGATTCGAAAAAGAATGGACGAAAAAGACACCGACAATCGTAATGAATAGCTTCCTGTACTTGAAACGATATAAAAAATGAAGCGTTGAACAAAGATAATTTTGTTATAGCATCTGAAGGAATTGTCCTTCCGCTTGAAGAAGTACCAGTTAGGCTTTTTCAAAGGGACGGCAGACAATCAAAGGACCAAAACGATGCATGATTTTTTCGGCAGAATGAAGGGGGAGGGGATAATCTCCCCTGAAGTCTTAGGAAGGAGTGAGGAGTCCATGGCTGATAGTGTAGAGATTATAAACGTCACTGTCGTTTGTAATAATGAAGTTATTCCCTCAGGTTCGGTATTACTTAAGGGCGGTTTGATTGAATCTGTTGCTGAGCATCCGGTTGGTGGTGCAGATAAAGTTATCGATGGTAAAGGGGAAAGATGGACCCTTGTGCCTGGATTTATAGATGTGCATATCCACGGAGCACACGGGCACGACGTGATGGACGGTACGCACGAAGCACTGACAGGAATGGCGCGCAGTCTGCCGGCTGAAGGAACTACTAGTTTTTTGGCAACGACCATGACCCAGTCCAGCGAAACTATTACCCAGGCTTTAAAGAATATCAAAGCATACATGAACGCTGAACAAACGGGCAGACAGGCGGAGATACTTGGCATTCATTTGGAAGGTCCTTTTCTATCGATAAATAAAGCAGGAGCCCAGCCACATGAGCACATTCTTCCTCCTTCAACCGAGCAGTTTGATCGTTGGCAGGAAGAAAGCGGTGGTCAGATTCGTTTAGTTACTTTAGCTCCTGAAGTTCCCGGAGGCTTGAATTTTATTGAGCACTTGACGGCCCGGGGAGTGATTGCCTCTATTGGCCATAGTGAAGCGACATTCGACCAGGTAGAAGAAGCGGTGGACGCTGGCGCCCGTCACGTCACTCATTTATACAACCAGATGAGCGGATTCCATCACCGCGATCCTGGTGTGGTCGGCGCTGCTTTGCTGAACGAACGGGTGAAAGTGGAAATGATTGTGGATCATGTTCATGCGAGACCGGAAGCGGTGCAATTGGCTTATCATCATACGAAAGCTGAAAGAACCATTCTGATCACGGACGCCATGAGAGCGAAATGCCTTCCGGAGGGGACGTACGATCTGGGCGGTCAGCAGGTAGATGTAAAAGGTGGAGAGGCCCGCTTAGGCGATGGGACACTCGCGGGCAGTGTATTGACTTTGCAGAAAGCCTTGAAAAATATGCGTCAGCATACAGAACTGCCGTGGGAAGACCTTGTCCGGATTACCTCTCTCAATGCAGCAGAACAATTAGGACTCGATGAACGAAAAGGGAAAATTGAGAAAGGGAAAGATGCGGATCTTGTCCTTTTAGACGAAAATCTGGAAGTGGTAACGACCGTTTGTAACGGTGAGATAGCCTATCAACGAGAGGAGAGTTAACCGTGGAAATATGGGTCTCTCAAGACTACCAATCTTTAAGTCAGAAAGCCTGCGGGATGATAGAAGATGAGGTAACTCGTAATCCTGCAGCTGTTCTCGGTCTTGCTACAGGAAGTACGCCTCTTCAAACCTATCACGAAATGGTAGAAGGGTATAGGAGAAGATCAGTGGATTACCGTCATATCTCCACGATCAATTTAGATGAATATGTGGGTCTTGGAGAAAAAGATCCGCAAAGCTACCATTTTTTTATGAAAAAGCATTTATTTGATAAGATTAATATCAATCCAGCCCGCACGTATATTCCTAATGGGTTGGCCGAAGATTTGGAAGACGAGTGCAGACGTTATGAACTGTTGATTGACCAGATCGGGCCGCCTGATCTACAGATTTTAGGAATCGGGCAGAATGGCCACATTGGATTTAATGAACCCCATACCTCATTTAAAAGTGAAACCCACATGATCGAACTTGCTGAATCCACAAGAAAAGCCAATGCCAGATTTTTTGAATCGCTCGAAAATGTGCCCAGAAAAGCCATTACCATGGGCATCCAGTCCATTTTAAAAAGCAAAAAAATTCTTCTGCTTGCTTCTGGAGAAAATAAAGCGGAAGCTATAAGGAGTTTATTAGAAGAGCCGCCTAGTGAAGATATGCCAGCGTCTGCCCTTTGCTACCACGAGGATGTTACGTTACTTGTAGATAAAGAAGCTTATAAAAAGGTAGAGTACCTGAGAGGAGACGAATAGAGTCATGATTGATAAAAAGTCGCCGCTTCCTATTTATTACCAAATTGAAGAGAGTATTAAACAGAGGATATCAGATGGGGAGTATCAGCCTAACGATATGATTCCATCTGAACGTATTCTGTCAGAAAACTACGATGTCAGCCGAATGACGGTCAGACAAGCGATTACCAATCTGGTTAATGAAGGAGTTATTTACAGAGAGAAAGGCAGAGGAACATTTATAGCTGAGAACAAAATCGAACAGTCTCTAAAAGGTTTAACGAGCTTTACAGAGGACATGAAAACACGAGGGATGACAGCCAGCAGTAAGCTGCTGAATTTTGAGAAAGTGATGGCAAGCGGGGAGATTTCCCGGAAACTGGAAATCGAAGAAGATGAAGAGATTTATCGTCTGCAAAGAATACGATATGCCGATCAAAAGCCTATGGCTATTGAAACCAACTTCCTGCCCGTGGCTATGTTTCCTAATCTGAATAAAGAAGATGTACGGGGATCCCTCTATGATTATGTAGAGAAAAATAAACGACAGAAAATAAAAAAAGCCAGCCAAATCATTGAAGCAACCATTGCCAACGAAGATCAGTCTTCCCTACTTGAAATCCCTCTTGGCTCTGCAGTTCTTCACATAGAAAGACACAGCTTTCTTGAAGATGGCACGCCATTTGAGGTAGTTAAATCATCCTATCGTGCGGACCGTTATAAATTCTCAAGTGATATTACCCGCGGTTAAGGAGAGGCTAGTTATGAGTTATTTATTACAAGCAGCGGAACGATTGGAACGATTGGACAGAGACACAGGCGAACAACTGAATTCCATTAGTAGAGAGATCGCTCACCGTCTGAAGAATAAAGGAGTTATTCATGTGTTTGGCTGCGGCCACTCCGGTCTCATCGCGCAGGAACCTTATTACAGAGCGGGTGGTCTGGTGCCGGTTCGTCCTATTTTAGTGGAGCCGCTGATGCTTCATAAAGGAGCAGTGAAATCCAGTCAATATGAAAAGCAGCCAGGCTTTATCCAAAGTTATTTAGAAAAAGAGGATATTCGTGAAGGAGATGTCTTTCTTGTTATCTCAACATCTGGACGTAACCCTGCCCCCATTGATGCGGCTATTTATGCACGTGAAAAAGGGGCTTATGTGATCGGCATGTTGTCCATGGATTACGCAGATAACTTCCCTTCCCGACATCCGTCAGGTAAACGACTGGAAGAAGTCGTTGAGGAAGTCGTGGATACTCAAATACGGGCAGGAGACACTTCACAGGAAGCGGAAGGCGTGTCTCAGGCATTTGCCCCTATGTCTTCCGTCATCGGAACCGCTTTACTGCAGAGCTTGTTAGCCCAAGTAATTCTTAGTTACAGAGATCTTGGAGAAACCCCACCCATCTTTCTGAGCGGCAACTTAGAAGGCGTTCAAGAACATAATTCTGAACTTGTGGAAACGTATAAGGACCGCATAAGTTTTTAACCATGTATCCATGTTCCCCACTCGCAATATTGTTTACAGAAACCTTTGCTGATAACAGGCAGGGGTTTTTTTACTGGCTAAAAAAATAAAAAGAGTTATAATAAATATATATAGACCGATTGGTATAATTAAAAGGTGGTACGTTTATGAATAGGAAAGAAAATTCCCGGACTAAGTTAGTTCAAACAGCTTCAAGGTTATTCCAGACTCAAGGTTATCACGGCACCGGTTTGAATCAGATTACCAAAGAGAGCGGTGCGCCGAAAGGATCGTTGTATTATTATTTTCCAAATGGAAAAGAACAGCTGGCGATTGAAGCTGTTCATCTTACCGCAGCTAAAGTAACGGATAGGATTGAAAGGGGGCTTAAAAGACAGGAGGAGCCTGTTAAAGCAATTCAGCATCTGATTAACGATTTGGCGGATCAAGCCGTGAAGGATGGAGGGACGAGTGGTGTCCCTGTGGCCGCCGTTGCTCTTGAAACCACACACGCAAGCGAGCCGATCAGGCAGGCTTGTCATGCCGCTTATGAACAGTTCCAACAAGCGTTTGCAAGGAAGCTAAAGGACAATGGCTATGCCGAAAAAAGAGCAGAGGAACTGGGGGTTCTGATTAACTCTATGATTGAAGGAGCTTTTCTAGTGTCGTTCACTACAAAAAGTAAGTCCCCGTTACGGTTAGTGGCAGATCAGATACCTGTGCTGCTGAAGTAAGGAGAACACCTTTACTTGATAGAAGGGCGTGGAAAGTATGACCATTTTAGTAACAGGTTTTACAGGAAAGGTAGGGCATGAAGTAGCTAAGAAGCTGAAAACCTTCCAGTTACCTATTCAATGTGCCGTAAGAGACGTAGAAAAAGCTAAAAAACGATATGGGGATGAATTTGATTTTGTAGAGCTCGATTTATCAAAGCCCAAAAGCTTTGAAAAGGCCCTTAGTGGAAAAGATCGCGTATTTCTTATGTATCCTCCTGGAAAAGGCATCCAATTTGAACAGTTTGTAGAAGCTGCACGTCGGAATCATATCCAGCATATCGTCTATCTTTCCTTAAAGGACGTTCAGTACATGCCTTTTGTTCCTCATTATAAGAATGAAAAGACGATCAAGAAATCTGGTATTCCTTACACGTTTGTTCGAGCCGGATATTTTATGCAGAATCTTAACGATTTCCTTCGAACTGAACTCAGGGAAAATCACCGGATCTTTGTACCTGCCGGAAAAGGAAAAACCAGTTTTGTAGATGCGCGGGATGTGGCTCATATAGCCGCTATTTCCCTTAAAGATTCTGATGAACATCGCTTTCAAAAATATGTGGTTACTGGAACTGAGTCTCTTGATTTTTTTGAAGTTGCTTCCCAAATGACTCAAATACTAAAGCTCCCGATTTATTATGAGAACCCTACAGTTAAACAATTTAAGAAGACGATGCTGAGCCGCGGCGTGGATGAAAAGTTTGTGAACGTAGTTGTTGGTGTGCACGCTCCGACTAAATTAGGACTTGCGGGAGGAATTAAACGCGATTATGAAAAAGTAACCCACGAGCAGCCTGCCTCTTTACATCGATATATCATGGATTATCAATCCGAATGGATTACGAAGGAGAAACATTCATGAAAGTTATCATTTTTGGAGCGAGCGGCCGTACTGGCCATCCCTTAGTCAGACAGGCTCTTGAAAGAGGCCACGAAGTAACAGCTTTTGTAAGAGGAAAGCACAAGCTGGTTATTCCTCATGAGGAAAATCTTCGTATCCTGGAAGGAAGTGTTCTTACGTACGAAGATATAGAGCGAGCTGCCGCGGGGCAGGATGCAGTTTTGAGTGTGCTGGGTCACACTAAAAATAATCCTAAAGATCTGCTCACTCAGTCAGCGGCCAATATAGCAAGATCCATGCAGGCACATAGCATTAACCGGATCATAAGCTTAACAGGGGCCGGAGTAGCTGTGGAACAGGATGTGAAGCAGGGAGCCATGAGCCGGCTGTTTGGCACAGCCTTAAAGTTGATGGCCAAAGATCTATGGCAGGATTCTGTGAACCAAAAAAATTACCTGGCTCAAAAAGACTTAGATTGGACCATTGTCAGAGCGCCAAGGCTGACAGAAGGAGAGCTCACTAAACAGTATCAAACGGGTTATTTTAAATTTACTAAGCCGATGATTTCCCGGGAGGATGTAGCCCATTTTATGCTGGAAGAACTGGAAAATCCTCAGTATATTAAAGAGTATCCGCTGATTGGTTCCAAATAGGTAAAAGAATTACTATTATTGAATCGGTGCTTTGATCTGAACGAGTCCATAGAAAATCCGCCTTTTTCTGAGGCGGATTTTCAAAATTCTATTACACATGCTTCTTAAGTAAATCCATTTCTTCCAAAATCGTCTCCCATGCTTGAGAGGAAGTATCCGTAAGCATAAAATGTTCATCTTCAGGAAGTTTTACGTACTTAATGAAGTCTCCCAAATTTTCTGCCATCTGGTAGTAGTGATCACTACTACCAACGGGAACATTAATATCCATAGAACCATGTACAATGACTTGAGGTACATGAAGGGGCAAAAGTTCTACAGGATTGGCTTCCCTGTATCGTTTAGGGTATTCATCGGGAGCGCCCCCAAGCAGTTCCGCTGTTGGATTGGCAGGCTGCAGGGAAAGGGAAGTGTCCCTTCTATGATGAACCTCATACATACGGCGCAAGTCGTTTACCCCTGCTAAACTTACAGCGGCAGCAATCGGAAGGGGAGAAGTGCTTGTAACAAGCTCACTATCTTCAGAAAGACGATGTCTGCCGGCTAGCCAAAGGGCCAGGTGCCCTCCTGCTGAGTGACCGATGGTTATTACTTTTTTGAGATCAAGAGAATTAGAGTTGGAAAGCTGAGACAGGTAGTCGCAGGCTTCAGCGGCATCCTTAAGAGTTCCAGGCCATGCCCCGCCTTCCTGTCCAACCCGGCGGTATTCAATATTCCAAGTGGCAAAGCCTTGAGAAGTTAAACTTTCAGCGGCATCATTCATTATTTCGAGACCGAAATGTTTTTTCCAAAAACCACCGTGGATGACCACAGCTACTGGATGTGGTCCGTCTCCCTCTGGAAGGCGCAATTCCCCAAACTGGTTTTCATTTGTTCCATAAGCTATTCTTTCCATAGTTACACTCCTTATAAATAATGGATTGCTCTAAAAACAAACGAGCGAAACTCTACTAGTATTTTATTCCATGGAGGGTGAAACTACAAAAGTTTTAGGGGGGAAACGCTGACCACGAAAGATACTCTCCCGTTCGGTTATGATAAAATAAACATAACCAAATGAAGGGGGAGAAAAAAGATGTATGAATTAAAAACCAAGGAAAATGATGAGAGTGTACTAGCGTTTATTGAAACTGTGGAGAAGCCTAAAAAACGTGAAGATGCTTACCGGCTCCTGGATATTTTCACCGAAACCACTGGGCATGAAGCGAAAATGTGGGGGAGCAGTATTATTGGATTTGGGTCTTATCATTACAAATATGCCTCTGGTCATGAAGGCGATGCTCCGCTTGTAGGATTTTCCCCTCGTAAGGCGAAGATCAGTTTATACTTTTCACCGGGAGAGACTCGCCGGGAAGAATTGTTAAAAAAATTCGGCAAGCATACGACAGGGAAAGCCTGTGTTTATATTAATAATGTGGAAGACATTAACGAGGAAGTTTTGAAAGAGTTGATTCGTGCTTCGATCAACCACCTGCAAAGCCTTTACTCTAATGAATAAAAGTTCTTCCAGTATCGGGAGGGAGATTTAATGTCACAGTTGGCGGTATTTCCCGGTAATTATTTAATATAAAAGGAGCAATATTCTAGCAAGAATGCGTAAGTTATGTAAGAGGAAACGGATTAATTCTATGTTCTTTAATCAGAGACTTTAAGAGTGGTAAAGCTCAAAAATTACGAGATAACATTTGGAGGAGCATCCAATCATTATCTCGTTTTTGAAACGTCTATTTCATTTTGAAATGAGCGTTAATCTGCCCCCGCAGCATACGCTCAATTACCTTTTCCTTGTCACCGGACCGCAGCATATCTTTTCTAATCTCATACGTTTGAACGCCTTCTTCACGCTTGTCTGCAATTTGAAGCAGAACTTCCACATCAGCAAAAGAATACTTTCTAGTACCTCTTTTAGTTCTTTCAGGGAAGATTAACTCTCGTTCCTCGTAGTATCGTATCTGCCGGAGGGATAAGCCCGTTAATTCATTCACCGTCCCTATAGAGATTACTTTTTTATCCTTGTAAGAAGACATCTTTTCTCCTCCTTGAACGTTTCTAAACAAAGGTCTCCTGCTGTGAATTCAGGGACGCGGCTGATCGAGGCGTTTTACTAACGCTTCCAGTTGAGTTAATGTCAACGTTTGTAAAGCCTCATCCGTAGACTGAACCACCCCTGAATTAATTAACCTCTGGATATAATGCTCTTTCATGGTTTCTACTGCATCACGTAAATGATTTTTCATAAGGCCCACCTCAACATTCAGATTTGGAATTTTTTAAAAGCTTTACGGTTGAAAAGAAAAAGCAAATAGTTGAAGATCGATGCCGTTTTCTTTTCGTGAATTATCCTTAGGATAAAACATCCACAACTTTTTGTCACTCTTTATGTTAGAAAACCTAACATATAATATCTGACATGTTATTAAATCTAACATTAAATAACGCAAAAGATAAATCTAACCGTGTTCCGCCTGATTGGGGTTGAATCTCTTTAGGGAGTTTTAACAAAGGAGCTTTTATTTAAAATTCCCATATAGGTTATGAAGTTTTTTAGTATAAAAACATAATGTCTGAAAAGAACCTCAAAAAATACGGTTTTTTTTAATTTAGCTGTTTATCTTATTCTGAAATAGTGAATGTGTTAAAGGAAGATAAAGTAAGTAAAAATGTTAGGAGAGTGCCTATGTGGATTAAACATCCTTTTTTCAAATATTTAACCGCTATTATACTAGTGTTAATATGTATTTTCTTTTTGAATTTGTTAGAATTCTTTAAACCGATCCGAACCGTGATCGGAACCCTTTTCTACCCATTTCTAATTGCCGGATTTTTGTTTTATCTGATACGGCCGCTGGTAGAATTATTATCAAAAAGTAAGTTTTTCCCTCGCCCTGTTTCCATTCTTACGGTATTTGCTGGAATAGCAGGGATTCTTTATGCGGCTTATGTTTTGCTTGCAGGAACATTAAAAAAACAAGTAAACAATATTTCTCAATTGCCTGACAAGATGAAAAGCGCTGCCAAAGAGGCTGAGCAAAAGATTCAGGAAAATGATATGGGAATGCTTTCCGGCCAATCCCTTACCCATAAGGCCAATCAATTCTTTGGAGATATGATTCAAGGAATTCTGGATAATATTACGGGGATTGTGTCTGCAGTCACGGGTGCGGCCACTGTTTTAATCATTGTGCCTTTTGTTTTGTTCTTTCTATTGAAGGACGGTCATAAATTAATCCCGTTTATTGGAAACAGACTTCCGAAAGGACATCAAAAAGAAGGGAAAGGTCTTCTAAGGGACGTGGACCGCACACTTGCCGCTTACATTATAGGACAAGTGACTGTAGCCCTGGTGGATGGTATCCTGTCTTACATTGGGTATTTAATCATTGGACTGGACTATGCCCTTATACTGGGTATTTTTGTAACTGTAACAGCCATTGTACCTTTTATCGGTCCGATAATTGGTGCGATTCCCGCGATTGTTGTTGCTCTTATGCAGGATCCGCAAATGGCCATATATGTTATTCTCACGTTAATTATCGTGCAGCAGCTTGAAGGAAATCTTGTAGCCCCTGTCGTACTTGGCAGCCGGCTTCACATCCATCCTTTAACGATTATTCTGCTGCTGGTTGTAGCTGCCCCGTTGTATGGGTTTATAGGAATGCTGATCGCTGTTCCGTTGTACTCAGTGGTTAAAGTTGTAATAAAAGATCTCTATAAGTTCTATAAAGTGGACACAGGACTTAAAGCATAGGCTCTATTAAAGTTTGTGGTTGATTTTTTCATAAAAGACTTATTAAGTTAAAGGGCCGGATTGTGTCAGACTCAGTTTCGAGATATTTTCTGGAGAAAGGGGCTCCGGGGACCGGCTTGCTTTCCGCGGGCATGTGGTGAGCTTCCTCGGTCTTAACAGCCCCGCGGGATCTCACCGATCATGTTCATCCCGCAGGAGTCTTCGCCGTTCCCTTCCGCCCCTTTGCGTTTATGGAGAGCTCGAAAATCTTCCCATAATCGCCTTCCAATGAACGAGATCCACACTGGTTTTCACGTGTGTTTACGTGTAGGAACCCTGTTATATAAGCATTTGAGGCAGATGCAGCATGGCTCCTTTCTCCTATAGCAGGGTCCGCTCATGAGCTATCTTTCGGGCGGCGAAGGAAACGACGAGACTTCCACGGGAGAAGGGACTAGGTGAGATCCCGCAGGGAGTGAAACGAGCGAGGAAGCTCACCGTTCCCCCTAGGAAAGCGAGTTGTTTCCGTAACCTCCCTCATCCTTTTTTGGCGACCGACCCAAGTTATCTCGATACTGAGTCTTACACAAACGGGAGCTTTACTTTAAAAGCAACGCGGAGGTTTAATAGAGGTAAAGCATAAAAAAAGCCCGGTTCCTCATGAATAGAGTGACCTAGAAAAATGAGACGTAATAAAACACCTTCAAAGTTGTAATACTACACTTGGAGGTGTTTTTCTTATGGGTAAAAAAGTTCACTATCCCGAAGAAGTAAAAAAGAAAGTAGTTCAATTAAAATTAGAAGGGAATCACACGAATCAAGAGTTGATGGACATGTTTGGAATTAAGAATAAGTCCCAGATTAAAACGTGGATGAAATGGTTTAGAAATGGGGAAAACCACCGGTTTGCTCAGCCTATAGGGAAACAATATTCTCACGGGAAAGGGCCGGAAGACGAGGATGAAATGACCCAACTGAAGAAAAAGATTGCCTATTATGATATGAGAGAAGAACTGTTGGAAAAGTACCAGGAAATCGAAAGGAAGTGGTTCCAGAAGTATTCATCCAAATCGTAGAAACATTTAAGCACAAGTATCCTGTGAAAGATATTTGTGAATGCTTTGGTATAGCTAAAGCCACCTATTATCGCTGGCGGGGAAAGTCATGGGGACCGTCGGTCCTGGAGAAGAAGATCATTGAGCTATGTGAAGATCTAAAATTTAGAGTGGGACACCGTATGGTCCGTGACCTCTTACGTAAGGAATACCAAATCAAACTCAATCGAAATACCGTTCAAAAAATCATGCAGAAATACCATATTCAATGTCGCGTAAAACCAAAGAGACAGTGTTATATCGCAGGGGAAAGTAAGATTGTGGTACCGAATTATTTAGAGAGAAACTTTACGTCTACGAGACCTAATGAAAAATGGGTAACAGATATTACCTATCTTCCTTACGGAGAGAAAATGTTATATTTATCAACGATTATGGACTTATACAACAACGAAATCCTCGCGTACACGATCAGTGATAAACAAGATACGTCCTTCGTATTAGATACGTTGAGGAAAGCTTGCGAAGGACGTGACGTCTATGAAGTGATCCTTCATAGCGATCAAGGTTCGCAGTACACGTCCTATGAATTTCAAGAAGAGGCCAAAAAAAGAGGCATTATCACAAGCATGTCCCGACGGGGGAACTGCTTTGATAATGCCGTCATCGAATCCTTCCACTCCACGATAAAATCGGAAGAATTCAGTCCTCTGGACCGAGGAAAAATAGATCATCATACCGTACGCTCAAAAATCGATACGTACATGTATTACTACAATTATTGTCGACCTTTTCAAAAACTAAACTGCCAAACTCCAATTGAATTCAGAGTAATGGCAGCCTAGGTGTTTTATTGAGTCTTATTTTACTGTGGCACTCCATGAAGGAATCCGGGCTTATTTTTATTGGCGGTGGACGTTTTTAATAATGAATCCACTTTTCGGTAAGGCTGGCATTTTTCTTAAACTATAACTGTAATCCTGTTTCGGCACCTCATAATCAAGATGGTTCGTCATATAGCGGAAACTGGTTTTCAAAATTTCAATCGTCGGTTGCTCCCCTGGGCAACGATGGCCTTTATAATAGTCACCGCCTCCTTGTGGAATGAGATCATATAAGCCTCCATTCCAGTTCAGGAAACGATCTGGAATAAACTCATCAGGATTTTCCCATAATCGAGGGTCGTGGTTTGTTCCATAAATATCAATCATAACGAGCTGCCCCTCTTTAAAATCATACTGCTGCCATGTAAAGTCATGATCGACTCTTGCGCCGAGGAAAGGAACGAAAGGATAATAACGACGAACCTCCTGAGTAAATCTTAAGAGATAATCATCCTCATTGGCTGCTTTTGCAATTGTTCGAGGGAATTGATAGAAAGCAAGAGCTCCAAAAGTAATAAATTTGGATATAGCTACAAGGGGACGAATGACGTTAATCAGTTCAATGGCAGCCATTCGAGCATCCAAAGGATTTCCGTGCAGGTCTTTATGCATAGCCATCTCGTAGATAGCTGTACCTTTTTGGGCTTGCTGTTTTCCTTCACGAACGTCTAGAATTAAATCTTCAATCCATTTTTCCGTACGTTTACGTGCTCTTCGGCTTTCTATATGTTTAGGGCCGACAGCGCTGAAACCATCGATCATGTTACTTAAATCGCGGGTCCGTTTTTCCACTTCCTTTTCCTTTAAAGGTACTCCTGCCCATTCACAGGCTGTACGGCATAGCAGCTCTCGTGTTTCATCGTACAGCACTACTTTTTTCTTGCCTTCCCATTTGTTTGCGAACTGATCCCAGTGTTTGTTTGTGATAACTTTTAAAGAAGCCAGTGCTTCAGGCGTCATTAAGGACATGAACAAAAGCTTACGGTGAGTATGAGCTTTTCCATCCATTGTCTGAATAGCGTCTTCTCCAAAAAGAGTTTTCAGAACGCGGCCAGGAAGAGCGTTTTTACGGTTCATTCGATTAGTATCGTAGAAGAGCTTTGCTCCTTCTTCACCGCTTAGAAGGGCGACCTTTTCTCCGAGAACCCTCGTTTCGTAAACATCCAGGTGATTGTTTTGAACGCGTTTAGAAATAAATTCATAACCATCCTTGAATATCGCGAGTGTATTATCTATTGTCCTGTCTTTCGGTACTTTTACCGTCATATGTAGTCTCCTTTTCAATAAGGGTGTAATAATAAAGATTCCTTTTTAACAGACAGAGTAAACCAGTTAAGGAAACTAATTTGTTAAAAAGTGGAGGCCGGGAGTTCAATACCTTGACTATAAGTAATGATACATTTAAAATCGTAATCGTTACTATTTAGTTACTGCACCAGGAAGTTGCTGGATCGTAACAGATGGTGAAAGCCAGAAATGATTGAACTGATAGAAATTACTAATTTATAGAAAGGGTGAATAAACCATATGGCTAAGAAATCCAAAATCGCTAAAGAGAAAAAGCGTGAAGAGATGACAGTGTTTTATGCTGAGAAGCGACGTGAGCTTAAAGAAAAAGGGGATTATGATGCTCTGCGTAAGCTTCCTCGTGATTCATCGCCAACGCGTGTGAAAAGGCGGTGTGAACTATCGGGCCGTCCTAGAGGGTATATGAGAAAGTTTGATATGTCTCGTATTGCTTTCCGAGAACTGGCTCATAAAGGTCAAATTCCTGGTGTGAAAAAAGCCAGTTGGTAATCCGGTACATTTCTCTGTAGGAGAGATGAAAGGCAGACGCGGTCTCGTCCGTGCCTGCCTCTATACATAGCTTTTATTAACCTGCAGTTGTATTAATTGGAGAAGTTTCCATATCCTTGTGTTCCTTACGTTCGGTTTTTGAGAATAGGCGATACACAGCAGGGATAAGCACCAGGCTAATGACGGTAGCAAAAAGTAATCCAGAAATAATGAAGGTAGCCATAGGGGCCTGATAATTACCGGCAGACCCTGTAGCGAGAGGGAGCATGCCGCCTGCCGTTGTGAGGCTGGTCATAAATATAGGACGTACACGATTTTTTCCTGCTTCTACAAGCGATTCTTCAACTACATAACCTTTTCCGTGAGACGTATTTAACAGAAAGTTTCTATTAAAACTACCAAGTCTCCTTTACAGAAAAGCTCCCTTTTCTGTAAGACTCAGTTCCGAGATATTTAGACTGAGAGGACAGTCCTTCGGGGGATGATTTCGCTTTCCGTGGGAATGCGAGGAGCCTCCTCAGGCATTCGCCTTCCGGGGTCTCCCCTGTCATTTTTATCCCACAGGAGTCTACATCATCCCCCTCCGGACTTTGCCAAATCAGAAGCTCGAAACGGCTTTATCCTTCACCGCTTGAGAAGAAATACTACATGAGCTTTATCCTTTTATCAGGCTGAAACTATGGGATAGAGCCTGTTATATAAGCATTCCAGCCAGGTTAAGGAGAACAGAATTCTCTTTTTCCGAAGGGGCCGTTCTTCCTAATAAAGCTGGCGTGGTGGGGAAATGGCGAGACTCCCATGGGAGAAGGAACTAGGTGAGATCCCGCAGGGAGTGAAACGAGCGAGGAAGCTCACCGTTCCCCCATAGGAAAGCGAGTTATTTCCCCACCAGCCCTTCTCCAAATATCGTAACGGACCCAAATTATCTCGAAGTCAAGTCTTACAGTTACCGGCCCTATTGTTTAATAAGTCTTATTAAAAAAATAAACTGCCTCTATTAACATAGCTAACTGGAAAATAGAACATAAAACATCCCAGGTAAGCTTAGGTTTGCTTACCTGGGGGAGAAAATGACGAGGCTTAAGAAGTAGCACTCATTTTTTTAGATGAAGTTTTTTTCTTTTCTGCGGCTGTTTCCTGTCGGGCCGCTTTAAAGAAGGAAGCCCCCATCATGAGCAGAACAATAGAGAATGGGAGGGCGGCTATGATTAACATATTTTGCAGTCCCTGTGTCCCTCCAAAATAAATAATGATAGCAGCCATGCCGGAAAGCGCCAGTCCCCAGGTAATTTTAACCATTCCTGAAGGGTTAAGTGCTCCTGAAGTGGATAACATGCCTAGTACAAAGGTAGCTGAATCTGCTGATGTTATAAAGAAAATCGCGATAACGAAAATTGTAATAAACGACATGAGTACACCTAAAGGATATTCCTGTAAAACGGCGAAAGTAGCTGTCTCCAGTGAATAATCCGATATGGTTGCTATACCATACTGTTCAAGGTTAAGCGCCGAGACGCCGAAGACAGTAAAGAAAACAAAACAGATCAGCGAAGGCACCAGCAGCACTCCTGCCATGAACTCCCGGATGGTGCGCCCGCGCGAGATTCTTGCAATGAAGATCCCGACAAACGGGGACCACGACACCCACCAGGCCCAATAAAAGATGGTCCAGTCATTAATCCAGGTACGATTTCCTTCATTGAGGGGGGCCACATTGAAACTCATGGAAACGAAATTCGTAATATAACTGCCAAGCGTATTGGTGAACATATTCAAAATATACTGAGTTGGTCCCACTATAAATAATAAGACTAAC
Organism: Halobacillus halophilus DSM 2266; assembly: GCF_000284515.1. Lineage (GTDB taxonomy): Bacteria > Bacillota > Bacilli > Bacillales > Halobacillaceae > Halobacillus > Halobacillus halophilus. The sequence goes on from NC_017668.1 coordinate 749,147, forward strand.
AAAGCTACCGCGAGAACCATGTTGATGTTACTTAAATATTTAATACCTTTACTAATCCCGCTCCAGGCAGAGAATATAAATAAGGCAGTGGAGACCGTAAGAATAATTAATTGAAAAGTAAAGTTTGCAGGTACATTGAATAAAAAGGAAAGTCCTTGATTAATTTGAGCGGTACCAAAACCAAGCGTAGCAGCAACACCGAACACAGTAGCTACTACGGCTAATGTATCGATGGCTTTTCCCAATATTCCTTTCATACTTTTTTCACCAAGCAAAGGAATGAGGGTCGCGCTTACGAGACCAGGATACCCTTTATGGAATTTAAAATAGGCGAGCACAAGTGCTACCAATCCATAAACAGCCCAGGCACTGACACCCCAATGAAAGAATGAGTATTGCAATGCTTCCTTTATAGCTTCATCCGAACCTACTTCAGCTTCAGGGGCATTTTTAAAGGCGTGTGCAATGGGTTCAGAAGTTGTCCAGAATACGAGTCCCATGCCCATTCCTGCACTAAAGAGCATAGCGAACCAGGTGGGTAGAGGGAACTCGGGTTTTTCAGTCTTCTTTCCTAATTTCAGGTGTCCAATTTTAGAGAAAGTTAAATAGACACAAAACAGAAAAATGACCATTACAATTAATAAATAATACCAGCCAAATCGATTAGCAATAAAGGTAGTGGTTTCGGTCGTGACCGTCTCCAAATTCTCTGGAGCAACGGAACCCCATCCTACTACCAGTGCACAGATAGCCAGTGCACTCCAAAATACAGTCGTTACGTTTTTCATATCGTCACCTCGTATGTAGGGGTAATTGTAAATGTGTAAAACGGGCCCTGATATTATATAAGTATATCTATCGCTTCCCTAACGACCTCCCAATCAAACCAATAATTAGTAGATTTGGACTGGTAGATGCAGGAAAAGTTTCGTGTTACATTTAGAAAAATAGCTTTTGCTCCATATTTTTAGGAGGTGGCTGAAATGCTTGAGACCGTTCAAATCGTTAGTATTCAAAAATCTCATTTGCAGCACATGTACTTATGGGAGCTTGATAAAGAGATTCAGATGAATACAGGGATTGAACACCCGAGAACATATGAACTTTTTTTAAATTCTTTTGCGAAATACTTTCGTGGAGAGAAGCCCCAATATTTTATAAAAGCTGTGGAAGTAAATGGTGAACTTCTTGGAAAAATAGAGCTTTTCTATGATGGAGATAAAAATTATCTCGGAATTTTACTAGCTTCTCAGAGAGATCAGGGCATTGGAACCAGGGCTCTGAATCTATTTTTAATAGAAGTTAAACAGTGTAGGTATGTTGATCGGGTGTATGTGGAAGTCTATGATGATAATGAAAGAAGCTTACATTTCTTTCAGAAGAATAAATTCGTCTATACAGGGGAATCTTCGGCTGAATGGTACAAAAATCAACAGCGGAAATTAGTGACTCTTGTGCGTGATCTTTAAAAAATCCCGCTCTGCCTCATGTACCGATTGTATGAGACAGAGCGTTTTTTATTTCGAAGGAGTCAGTTCTTGCAAATCAACCCGTCTTTTTCTTTTTTGTGATAAAGCTGCTCCCTGGTTGATTAGAGTTAAATTCCATGCATCAGTTCTAGTGATGGAAGGGGTGGTTCTTTCTTCAATAGCTGCTGCCCATTGGTTTATAGGAAGAGGGTATCCAGGAACTTTGGCAGGCTTCGTCCATTCTTCTGTATCCAGTTTTGTGCTCTTAATTCGAATTTCTTTGTTCTCAATCATAAGCGTGCCTTCCGTTCCATATAACTCGAGCTGGAACGGGCTTTTCGAAGAAATAAAACTGGTCTCAAGAACGGCCATAGCCTGGTTGGTATATTCAACTACTGCTACTGACTGATCATCGACACCCCGTTCTGTTAATTGCTGAAGGTGTCCAGTAACCGCGGAAGGCGTACCTAATAACCGGTTTGCTAGATAAATAGGATGGGCACCGAGGTCAATCATAGCCCCGCCTCCGCATTGAGTGGGATTGAAGAATGTATCAGGAAGCCAGCCTGAAGGGGCTGCATCAGAGGGAACGGCTCCATTGTGAGCCGCACGGCATCTTACCATCGTTAATTGACCAAGCAGTCCCTGATTCACGGCTTGCTCTGCGTAGATAAAATAGTCATCGGCCAAACGGGGGAGGGAGACCATCAGTTCAACACCTGCCGCGTCTACTGCGGAAAAAATTTGTTCACAGTCTGCTACAGAAAATGCTAATACTTTTTCTGTGAAAATATGCTTGCCATGTTTAGCAGCCGCTAAAATCAGGTTCTTGTGCTGGTTCGTAGGGGATGCAATAATTACCGCATCAATGTCTGGATCAGAAAGGAGAATTTTAAGATCCTGGACAAATGGAACTTCCAATTTCTCTGCCCACTCTTTACCTCTCGCGGGATCCTCATCCCATACGGCTGAGATTGTAATATTGGGATTATCTTGAGCCTGTGCCGCATAGTCGATAGCGTGCACATGCCACTTACTTAAAAGAGCCACTCGCAACATAATTCTTCCTCCTTGCACTTCAAAAATCTCTTAATCTCCCTGGTTTATTGATTCAAGCGCCTGGCGCAGGTCGCTATAGGTTTCCAACTGATCAAAGTTCATTCCTGCCTGAATAGCAGCCATCGCCATTTCCGTGCGGATGCCAGTCAATACCGTGCGTGTCCCAAGAAGTTCAATGGTCCGGGTTAAGTTAAACAGATCATTAATAAAGATCGTATCAAAGTCTGCAATACCTGAAAAATCAATGAAAAGGATATGGAGACTGTGTTCTTTAACTTTATGTAACGTTTGATCCATGACTACCTCGAACCTGTCTTGTGAGAATTCTCCTACAAGCGGGAGGACGGCTTGATGATGGTTGATTAGAACCACAGGGGTAGAGATGGCATTTAAATGTTTTTCCATTTCGGCATGCTCTTTTTCTTTGGTTTTATTATAATTATCAGTAGTTGCCCGAATCGCTGCATCAAAGGCATAGACAATTTGTTCGGAAACTAGAAATCCTTCTTCTACTTTTCCCACCTTGACCAAGTCGGTTGTGCGCATATGTTTAAGTAAAGAAAGTCGGAAAACGCTGAGAACATCGATGGTTTGTTTTAATAGAACACCTTTTTGATAGAAGTAGTTATCGGAGTCATAACCGATTTCCGCAGCCGTTGTCTCTTCATCCGTTCTCAGTAAACTTTTGGCTACACGGTCTAACAGCCGGCGAAGCATATCAAAGTGGTAATTTAGATCTTTTTCAGTATAATCAATCCCAAGTTGATCAAGTGTGTGGGGTAAAAGTTCGTTGACGAGTACAGTTTGATGTTCGCTGAAATAATCGGCCATTTTTTCATTAAGATTTGCCATATTGTTATCCTCCCATTTGTAAATAAAAATAAGTCACTTATACGGGTGTAAAAAGGGGGATTCATTCCCCTTTTACACCTGGTACAGCAGCATATTGAGTGTGAAAAAACGGTTTAAAAATTCCATTTCTAAAAGCTAAAGGTGTCTGAATCAGTCCGAGCTGGTCGGCGCTATACCTGCCGATGACTCGCTGCAAAGCATAGAGATCATATACACCGTTGCCATCAAAATCAATGGGGTAGAGTTGATTTAATCCCGAAACCCATCCATTCAAAGGCTGTTTTAGCGTTCCGTTTTCATTATAGATTTCTGCTAAATATTTTGAATCACGATTACTGAGGTCAATTGAATAAGATAGCTGAAGCGTTTGATTGACAATTTCTACTCGGTATTGATCTTTGTAGGTAACTGCATATTCAAACCATTCATTAAACTTTTCGTAATCAAACAGCAGGACGGCTTGATTATTTACGAAGGAATAGAGGTAGAAATAACCGAATCCTCCGCTGCCGCCAGAGTTTATGCTTATTAAGATATCGTCTATTCCATTACCTGTGAAATCTCCAAGGAAAATCCTGGGCTGGTAACCCTGACTGGTTGGGAGGGGAATGTGGTAAAGCCGGTTTGAAAACCCGTCCTGTATTACTAAAGTAACGTGGGTAACATAAGGGCTGTCTTCTAGCTTTTGTCCTGTCAGGTAGATGTGATCCTGGATATGGTCACCATTCACATCCCCCTGGGCATGAGCTGTGACAAAATACCGATATCCTGACCGCCATTCATTCTGGTTATACACGTATCTATTCATTATCTGCTCCTCCATTTTTTGGGACACCTTAAGGAATGTAGAATAGTGTATGCCCAAGATAATGGAATTGCGATTCGGCGGGCAGATATGCCCTCAGTTTCAAATACCCATCTTACAGACGGCTGAATCCTTCTTGCTCCAAAAAGTTCACGGCTTCTTCGTAGGAATTGAAGGTACCTTCAAGCTGTTCTTCTGCGTATACGTTATACCCGTCATCTTCTCTCATAAGAATGAGAGCATGATCGTGCTGATTTAACCATTCTTCCATGACCGGATTCTTCTCTGCCTGAGTCATCGCGAGGGAGTCAATGGATTGCCGGATAATGGCTCTTAAGTCTTCCGCTTCATAATCTTTAATGTTGGTCATACCTTTTTGATCCGTCGGATAATCTTCTAATTCTCCCGTATATACAAAACCATTTCCATTAGGATGCAGACGGTAGACGACAATTTTTTTATCATATTTACTTTCTTCGAAATGAAAATTTAAACGTCCTAAAGATACTTCTTTTTTGTCCAATTCATCAAATTCTTCAATGATGGATACTTTTTCTTCAAATGTTAGCATGAGAGCCTCCTGAACCATGTATTAATTTGTTTAGTATAGCATATGAGGTGACGACAAAGCACGGCTATTGTCATATTCGGTAATCAGTGGTATAGTAGTTATGCGATGAGCTGTTTGCGTAAGACGAAGTATGAGCTTTAAAAGCTAAACGACGAATGTGGTCGTCGGTACATTCGCGGCAATATATCAGAAAAGCCTTCCCATCTTGAATGGGAAGGCTTTTTTTAATGTTTTATTTTCTCTTACCAAAGCTCATATGCTCGTAGCGTCCTCGTATGATCTGGTAAATTCCATAAAGGATTAGTCCTGCGGCCACCACACCCAGAATCCATTGACCGAACGGGTTCTGAGCTACTTCAGACAGGGCGCCGTCAAGCCCTTTTGCCTGATCTGGATTGTGAGTAAGGGCGGTTTGTACGAAGAAATAACCAATGAGGCCGAGAACAGAACCACGTGCGATTAGTCCCGCGGTACCTGATTTTCTAGCAACATTATATTCGTGGTGATCCATTTCTCCGGTTCTGAATTTCTTCAGGAACTTCTGCGTTGCCCCTCCAATGAATTCATAAAGACCATATCCAATAATAATGACTCCAATAGCTCCTATAATCCAGGCTCCAAACGGTTGTGCCAGCAATTTGGCAGACATTGTCTGCTTGGAACCTCCACCTCCACTGCTGCTTCCAGCACTGGAAGCAATGTTAATGGCGTTGAGGGCCAGAGCTCCATATACGACACCGCTCACCATATAACCGACTCTGGAAATAATTCCTTTGGCACCTGTACCCTCATTTGTAGGGTCTTTGATAGCCTTTATAAAAACCCAGACAATGTAACATATAAGTCCAATTCCAATAATCCATAAAATGATATTGCCTGAAGGAACACCTGCTAAGGATCTCAGCATGCCGGAAGTACCTGTCGTCTTACCGCCCACACCGATAGCAGCCATAAAGGCAAGGATTCCTACAAGGGCATAAACAACACCTTTAGCCATATACCCGAATCGTGCCAGCCGTCTGATCCACGGTTTTATTTCCTCTTTAGCATCTTTGGCTTTCTGCGCATTAGAAGATGCAGTAGAACTCATGATCGAACACCTCGCTTAGTAATTTTTCTAGGGTTTCAAATAAGAGTTTCCCTATTATTGTAATATAGAAACTAAAAAGGGTGATAAAATTATAATCAAATATTTGGCAATGAATCATACCTGCTAATTTAAAAAATAAAAGCCCTGTGTTCTGAAAAGGAGAGGCTGTAAAAAGGCAAGTACGTCCAGGACCGCAACGTCGTTTGTACATGAAAAGACTAATCCAGGAAGGAAGCCATTTTTCAGAAAAAATGGTGATGAAGGGTTATGATTTATTTTTTGATACCTTATAATAAAATTAGAGAAAAGAAGGTGTAAACGTGTATTTAACCCTAACAGAAACAGCCGAATTTTTAGATTTACCAGAAGAATATGTGCTAAAGATGATTCGGGTGAATAAAATCCGAGCCGTTTATGATGGTGAACAGTACCTTGTTAATAAGAATCAATTTAGTACTCATGTTGAACAGATGGAGAAATACCGGGAAATGATTCAAGATTATTTAAATGAACCTATTCCAGAAGACCCTGATGTAAAAGATGAAGATTAAAAAAAGCAGAGCTTCCAAGGCTCTGCTTTTTCTTTATTGGCGGGATGCAATGGCTTCAATTTCTACTTTAGCGCCTTTAGGAAGTCGGCTGACCTCGACAGCAGCACGTGCAGGATAAGGCTCGCTTAAATAGCTTGCATAGATGTCATTTACCGTTACGAAGTCATCCATTGAATCCAGATAAATATTCATCTTCACTAAATTCTTATAAGACAGTCCGGCTTCTTCCAGGATTGCTCCGATATTTTTCATTACTTGATGAGTCTGGTCCTGAACGTCGTCTGATACAAACTCCATAGAAACTGGGTCAAGTGGAATCTGTCCTGAAATAAATACTAAATTACCGAGGTCACTAGCCTGGGAATAGGGACCAATTGCGGCAGGTGCATGATCTGTCTGAATGGGCTTAAACATAAAAGTCACTCCTATACTGTAAAGATGAATCTATCCTAACACGAGATGAAAAAAATCAGAAATAGATCTATTTATTCCCTGGGCAATAATCGACAACTTTCCTGCATACGGCAAAGGTTTTTTGTAATTAAATTTAACATTAAATCTTTTAATAGTAAGTTTAAGGGGGAGGACCTGGGGAAAATGAATTCCAGGAAGGGAGTGGAAGTTTGGATTACAAAGCACGCTTAGAGAAACAGATTGAAGAACTTAGAATTCGTATGTATGAAATTTACAACCAGAATCCTACCGATGATGAACTTGTTGAAATCTCCCAAGAGCTGGATGACTTATTAAATAAATTCGGAAAATACAAACACAATCTTCCAACCAATCAAGAGTAGGGAGCTTTCCTTACCTAATAAGCTTGATGTATAGATTGAGCTGTGGTAGGTTTAGGTTAATGCCACTTCAATGGTCGTATAAAAACGACTGCGGGAAACTTAACCATTTTCCATTGAAGTGGCAGTTTTAATTTATCGACAAAACCTTTCCAATCTGGAAAGGTATTTTTTTGAGCAAATTCGAATAATTAGAGTGTTCATTTTTTATAAGAGGAGGCACTGTAAAATCACCAACTTGATTTTACAGAAAAGTTCCCGAAACTTGAAGATTTGATTTCGAGATAGTTGGGGTCCGTTGCAAACAATAGATGAGGGCGGCTACGGAAACAACTCGCTTTCCTGCGGCCCTACAAGACGTAAGGTAGATCGACGATGCCACAGGACGTGGAAACCTTAGTCGAACATCCCCCCTTGTGCTGAGCTTCCTAGAGCAAGCTCTGCGGGGTCTCGCCGATCATGTTCATACCATTCTTACACTTTTTTAGTCTTACTCGAAAATCAGAACACAAACCACAAGGAGAGCTATTCAACTCCAGCACCTAGCGGCTAGTGAGACTTCCCTCACTTCTGTACGATAAGACAACATCGAATCGCTCCGCTCTTTGTGTTTTCTTTATCTCCGCCAGCTCAGTCCAGTTCATACGCCGCTGACCAAGGTGCTTCCGCTTTTAACCTAGGAGTCTACATCGCCCCCCTCAGGCCCTATCCAGATCAGAAACTCGAAACCATTTAAGACATCAACGGGTTCAGGAGAAAAAAGCATGTGCTCATGAAGCTGTTCTTATGCTATAAAGATGTAAAATATCCTGTCATAAAAGCATTTAGGACCGATTAGGAAGGAGAGCATTCTCTCTTATAAAAGCGTCCGTTATTCTCACTAGGGCGAGGTTGGTGGGGAAATGGCGAGACTCCCATGGGAGAAGGGACTAGGTGAGATCCCGCAGGGAGTGAAACGAGCGAGGAAGCTCATGGTAAAAGGAGGATCGACTAAGGTCGCCACGTCCTGTGGCAACGTCGATCGACCCTACGTCGTGTAGGGCCATAGGAAAGTGTTCAAATGTGGAATCACCCCGAAAGACACGACCAGCATAAGCCGAGCATCAAAAGGATGGTGGTTTTTCCGTCCGTTGATGAACGGCTTATGTCTCGAGTGTCTGGGTGATGGAACAAGACGAGTTATTTCCCCACCAACCCTTATCCACCTAAGGTAACGGACCCATTTATCTCGAGATCGAGTCTTCAACTATCTGGCCCGATTGGGGAATAAGTGTCCTCTAAACAATCACCAACGTTTATTCGAGACAAAAAGGAGGAAACATGAAAAACTCTTTGGAAGTCTGCAGCTATTTGAGTAGGTGAATATTACGATCAATAGTTCATGATCCTGGTAAAATTTACACGCCTTCATTCCTTATATGACAGGATTAACTAATGCAAACGCTTTAATGATAAGAAAAAAAAGAGAAAAAAATTAATTTTCGGAAATTGGGTTGTCTTTCCATGATGGGCTCGCTAGAATACTTCTTACATTCATTTTTGAAAGGAGGCTCAGCGATGGTCACATTTATCGCTTCCATCTTATTACTTATTGTCGGTTACATTGTTTATGCGAAGGTGGTGGAGCGAATTTTTGGTATAAACGATCAGCAGGAAACTCCTGCTTATACCAAAAATGACGGCTTCGATTTTATGCCTATGAGCTGGTGGAAAGCGAGCTTAATCCAACTGCTTAATATTGCTGGACTTGGCCCTATTTTTGGCGCTGTATTAGGCGCATTGTACGGCCCTGTAGCATTTATATGGATTGTTATAGGTTCCATATTTGCAGGGGCAGTGCACGATTACTTCTCCGGGATGCTTTCCCTTCGCCATAAAGGCGCTCAATATCCGGAATTAGTCGGTAAATATTTAGGCAAGCCGGTAAAAACAGTAATTAATTTACTTTCCATCGCACTAATGGTGCTCGTCGCTGCAGCCTTTACGGCAGGACCGGCCCAGTTAATGGCCGAGGTTACGCCCCTTGGATTCTTTACATCGATCATTATTATCTTTGCTTATTTCCTGGTAGCTACCGTGCTGCCTGTCAATAAAGTCATTGGAAAGGTATATCCGATCTTTGGTGCTGTTTTAATCTTTATGGCAGTTTCTATAGGGATTGGGATTTTCTTTTTCGACCAATCGATCCCTAACCTAACCCTAAGCAACTTGCACCCTCAAGAACTGCCGGTCTGGCCCATGCTGATGGTTACAATTTCCTGCGGGGCTATATCCGGTTTCCATAGTACGCAAAGTCCAATCCTTGCCCGTACGTTGAAAAAAGAAAGCGAAGGACGTAAAGTGTTCTTCGGAGCTATGATCGCCGAAGGGATTATAGCACTCATATGGGCTGCAGCTGGCATGACGTTTTTTGGAAGTACAGGTGCTCTGCAAGCCGCGCTTGATGCAGGTGGACCAGCCGGTGTTGTAAACGAAATCAGCAGTACAACACTTGGTACCTTTGGAGGAGTTCTTGCCGTGCTTGGTGTGATTATCCTTCCGATTACCACAGGAGATACCGCTCTTCGTTCTTCAAGGATGATGCTTGTAGATGCGGTAAGACCTCTTCTTAGTAAGGAACTGAATGGGAAATGGGTACCGATTCTATTTGCCATTCCTGTAGCTATTCCAGCTTTCTTATTAACTCAGATGGATTACAGCTTTCTATGGCGCTATGTAGGGTGGTCGAACCAGGTGGTAGCTACCGTGATGCTATGGACAGGTGCTATGTATTTGCTCAAGAATCATAAGTTTCATTGGATCTGCAGTGTACCGGCCTTATTCATGACAGCCGTCGTGAGTTCTTACATTTTTTATGCCCCGGAAGGTTTTGGGCTCGCTTACTCCACTTCCATGATTATCGGTGCAGTTATATGGACAGCCGTGGCTTTATGGTTCGTTAGACAGCTATTTAAACAGAAACAAACGATAAATGAAGAAGTGGTGGCTAAAAAAGCCGGATAATTTAACAAAGAGCCGTTCCTATCTAATAGGAACGGCTCTATTAATGGAATATTTTCACTTAAGGTTTTTTCTGATATACTGGATAATTTTACGGAGTTCCTTCGGATGCGGGCGGCCAAAAGGACTCGTCTGACGCTGCTGATAAAGTAGTTTTCCATCTCCATCTGTTAAAAAATAGGCAGGTTCCCCATGGGTCCCATGATCTTCATAAGGACTGTTTTCATCATGATAGTGAATTCCGTATTGATTAAGAACATGAAGTTCTTGATCAGCTAAAACCCTTAGGGAAAGATCGTGTTTTTTCACCATGTTATAGAGACCGTCCTTATGGTCTGCCGAGATAGTTGTAAGATGTACCTGGTGGTTATCGAAGTATTCATGACTCTCTTCTAAATCTTTTAACTCTTGTATGCAGGCAGGGCACCAGGAGCCCCTGAAATAAATCAGCAGGTGCCAGTCATCTCCATTTTCCTGGAGGAATTCTTTTAATGAAAAATTATTCCCGGTAACGGACGGCAGGGTGAAGTCAGGAACTTGGTCGTTTAGGCTCAATGGACTCATGAGTTGACCTCCTTTTTGTCTATTACTTAAACAATACCCTTTCTTACAGAGCCTAACACAAGGTTTGTTATAAAATGGAAGTGGGAATGTGTAGTAAGGATTAAGAAAGAAGGAGGAATAATGATGAGTAAACTAAAAGCTTTGTTTATTAATACTTCCTTAAAGAAGTCGGAAGAACCATCCAATACACAAGCCCTTTGGGAAGAAGTAGAGAAAATCTATGATAAAAAAGAAGTAGAATATGAGTCTCTTCGCTTGGCGGACTACCATATACCACCAGGTATCAGCGCGGATTTAGGCGGTGGAGATGAGTGGCCGCAAGTTTTAGAAAAGATAAAAGCCTCAGATATTTTAATTGTTGGATCTCCTATTTGGCTGGGGCAGCAAAGCAGCATTGCCACCACCTTAATTGAAAGACTAAACGGCAGCGGAAGTGAGACCAATGAAAAGGGGCAGCCTATTTTCTATAACAAAGTAGCCGGAATAGTTATTACCGGGAATGAAGACGGTGCGAAGAAGGTAGCCGAAAGCATTCTTTATCGGCTTGCAGCTCTTGGATTTACCATTCCGCCTAATGTGGATGCTTACTGGGTAGGGGAAGCAGGTCCAGGACCATCCTATATGGAAGCGGAAGGTATTCAAAATGACTTTACTAAAAGCCGAGTCAAAATGCTTGGATACAACACCACTCATCTGGCTGAAATCTACCGGAATCATCCGATTCCTGCAGAAGGGAATACAACAGAATAAGCTTTAGGTGAAAAGCAGTTCCGTAAAAGCGTCCACTATATGATGGACACGCTGCTACGGAACTGCTAATTTTTTGGATGCTTTTCTAGAGATGGAATAATCTTACAGTATTTTGATAAATGATGCGGTACACAGTCTGCAAAGGCAGGCATTTAATTTCACTGATTTTAGCGATCGAGTCGTGCATCATAACAGGATGAGTCATCTTGTCTTTGAACGGCCCTTCAAAAGGCCAGGGGCCATCCGTTTCAACCATAATCCGGTTCAAAGGATATACCTCGATCAATTTCTGAATTTTAGTTTTGTAAACACAATCAGGTGTGACAGAGATATAATAGTCATTTTCCATTAAAGTCTGGATTGTAGTAGCACTTCCTTTAAACCAATGGAAGTGGGCATTTCTGACACCATATTTTTTTAACAGATCGCAGACGAGATCAGCATCTTCATAGATAGCATGTAAAACAATAGGCTTGTTCAGCTCTGCCGCAAGCTTAATAAAATGTTCAAGCAATTTTACATAAGCTTCCACATCTATAGATGGATCTTCTTTTCTGGAATAGTAGGGGAGTCCAACTTCTCCAATGGCAGAGATGCTGCTGCTATATCTTCGAGCGAGCGAAGTAATATCCTCGATTTCCTCCTTTGAAGGAAGCGGCTGCTCGGGATGGTAACCAAGCGCCGGTTTAATTCTCTTATCATCTAGAGCGATCGTAAGATTCTTGATTCCTGAAGTGAGGTGACTGGATACGGTAATCATGGATGCTATACCGTTGGCCTCGAGACTTTCAAGGATTTCTCTTCGGTCCTTTTCTGTGTAAAGATCAAAATGAATATGGGCATCTACGATAGAAGCAGTCATACCAATACCTTCAATTCTTCAAAAATTTCTTTCTTCCAGTTTAAAAATTCACGGGTCAGCATAAGAGAAGAATGCCGGGGTCTGGCAAAAGGGATATTGAACTCTTTCTGGACCTTTGCCGGCCGATCTGATAATACAATTACCCGGTCTGATAGAAATATAGCTTCCTCAATATTGTGGGTAACAAATAGAATAGATCGCCGATGTTCTGTCCAAATCGACAGCAGCCATTCCTGCATGTCCATCCTGGTAAACTCATCTAAAGCGGAGAAGGGCTCATCTAAACAGATTAAAGATTGCGGACTGAGCAGGCTTCTTATGAAGGAAGCTCTTTGTTTCATCCCACCGGATAATTGGGAGGGATAGGCCTGTTCATACCCTTCAAGTCCGGCCAGTTGAATCATTTTGAGAGCTTCTGCTTTATTTGGCTTTTCGATAATTTCACAGCCCAGAATCACATTTTCCAGAATAGTGCGCCAGGGAAGGAGAGAAGGACTTTGCGGCATATAACTAATTCTGCCTTTTTCACCAGTGGTTCGCTCTCCATTAATATAAATATCCCCTGAGTCGGGTGGGTAGAGCCCGCCAATTAAATGAAACAGCGTACTTTTCCCACTGCCGGAAGGCCCTAGTATGGAAACAAATTCTCCTTCCTGAATAGAGAAGCTCACATTTTGAAGAATAATAGAGGAATCAAAAGATTTCGTCAGCTGATCGACGACTAATTTATTCATGAGCACCACTTCCTTTCCTTTGCCAGTTTGTGAGTCTATTTTCTAATAAGTTAATTAGCAGGAAAAAAAGCAGACTTAACCCCATTATTAAAAAAATGGCTACAAAAACCCGGTCTGTACGGAAAGAGGAAGAAGCGAGGGTCATATAGACTCCTATGCCTCTATTGGCCCCGAGCCATTCCGAGATAACAGCGCCCATGACACTGTAGGCTGCTGATATTTTCACCCCTGAAAAAATAGCCGGCAGGGCGTTTGGCCATTCCAGTTTCCTGAAAATCTGTCCCTTCGTAGCACCTGCCATTTTCATATAATGCATCCATTCAGGGTTTGTCTGACGAAGACCATCCATGGCTGCAATCGCAATAGGAAAGAAGCAGACAAGTACGATAATAATCAATTTAGGTAACGCCCCGAATCCAAACCATATGACAAGCAAGGGAGCAAGGACGATGATCGGGATGTTTTGTGACAAGATGAGTAAGGGATACAAGGCTTCTCTTACTACTGGAAGCAGGTGAAGAAAGACCGCGAGTAATAACCCGAACATAACCCCAATCATAAATCCTGAAAACGTTAAACGAATGGTTGAAAAAAGGTGGGGAGCGTAATCCGTCCAGCCGTTTATGCCAGTTTCCATAATTAAGCTCGGCGGTGGTAAGAGCCATTCTGGGATGTCAAACCAACGGCTGCAGAGCTCCCATAAAAGAATGAAAAGGAGGAGAACCGCAACGGGCCTCCATCCTCTGATGAATCTTTGAGTCATGTTCGATATTTCGATGTTAAATCATCCATCGAAGCTCCTGATGGCTGATAAAGAACTTTAATCTGAGAAATGACATTGCTGCACCCTTTTTCAACCATAGCTTCGTTCATTTTTTCGATTAAACCAAAAATTGTGGAGAGCTCTCCTTCGATCGTTGTTTCAAGAGGATGGACTTCGTACTTTAGTCCCGATTTTTCAATGAGTGAAATCGCATGATCCACATAAGGGATAACATCCTCGTTCTTCTCGGTTTTTGGTATGATTTGAATGCTGACAAGTGAATTAGACAACTCATTTTCCTCCTTTATTCTGGTAAAAATTCGTTCGTAAATGCCTCATTAGCCTTCAGTTTTTCTTCAAGCAAGTCATGATTGTACATCCACTCGGCGTAACTGCTCCAGACCTCTTCCTTTTGGATGCCCCACTGATCTGCATCATCTTTATATTTAGGTGACAGCCATTCTTGACTGGCTTTTACCAGCTCTGGATCGAGGTCCGGCACAGCTTCTATGAGAATATCAGCCGCCTGATCAGGTTTTTCGATCGCAAATTCGTATCCTTTTGAGACAGCAGCCATAAATGCTTGTACAGTCTCAGGATTCTCATTCATCATCGTTTCGCTCGTCGTTAAGACAGGTGTATAATAATCCAATTTCTTAGAGTAGTCCGTTAGGTATTGCATATTAAGCTCTTGTCCTCGAAGTTCGGCTTCCACACCTGTCCACCCGTAATAAATCCAGGCAAAATCGATATCCCGTTCTACGGCCGTAAAAAAGTCCGTATTTCCCATATTTACAATTTCAACCTCAGAAACATTAGCATTTTCTTTCTGCATGAGAGAAGAGAGGACCGCTTCTTCTACAGGAGCACCCCAACCTCCGTACGTCTTTCCTTCGTAATCAGCTGGAGAGGTAATGCCTTTATCCTTGGGAGAGGCAAAACCTGACGTATTATGCTGGATAATAGCTCCGATCGATACCACAGGAATGTCCTGAATACGAGCTTCTGTCAATGTTTCTTGAGCACTGATCCCAAATTCTGCTTTTTGCGAGGCGACAAGCTGATCGGCACCCGCTTCACCTGGAAGCATGATTTCCACATCCAGTCCTTGCTCCTTAAAAAAACCTTCAGCCTGAGCCACATAAATTCCGGTGTGGTTGGTGTTAGGCGTCCAGTCCAATACCAGTTTAACCGAGTTCGTTTCCTCTTGCTTGGCTGCAGCTTCTTCACTTTTTCCGTCATTGGATGAGCAGCCCATTACTGATAAAGCCATCATGAATAGGATGATTATTTTTTTCAATTGATTCCCTCCTAATTATATGTTCATCAGAGAGATTAATAGAGTAGAGGGAAGAACCGGCGGAGGTATTCCAGAGTTTAATGCATACAAAAAGCACCCTGGTACCATAACCTAGGGTGCATATATAGTAATCGATCAGAAATATCGCTACTTATGTTTCCTACGCTGGTATCAACCAGTTCAGGTTCTAAGGGTCAGTATCATTAAAGGATACAATCTCAACCAGCTACACTGGTCCCCCTACATTGAAACTATTCAATTTGATGAACAACGTTATAATTTTACTGTGCCATAACGAAGTAGATTTAGCAAGTACTATAATCTTATTCCTAGTAAACAGATAGGCTTTTTGTGTTAAGATAAAGGAAATCGTTATTACAGAAAGGGAGTTCCTTTTTATGAGTAAAATTTATATACTTCACGAGAACGATGAGTGGACCGTTCACTTAACAGAACGTTTAGAAGAATTAGAACTGCCATATGAATTATGGCACCTGGATCAAGGTACATTAGACTTAACAGCAGAGCCGCCGGAGGGAATTTTCTATAATCGGATCAGTGCATCCTCTCACACGAGAAATCACCGCTACGCTCCTGAATTTGCTGGGGCAGTCCTTTCCTGGCTGGAACGCCACGGCAGGACGGTCGTAAATGGAACAGAAGCATTGAACCTTGAAATAAGTAAAGTGAATCAATACATGGCACTGAATCAACAAGGGATCCGTACTCCAAAAACGATCTCAGCTGTTGGGAAAGAGAATATATTGAAAGCTGCAGATAAGCTGGGAATGGATTCATTTATCACAAAGCACAACCGGGCTGGTAAAGGACAGGGCGTACAGCTGTTTCATTCTAAAGAAGCACTTCAGGAATATGTGGAAGGCTCTGGATTTGAAGAACCTGTCGATGGTATCACCTTAATTCAACAGTATATCGAAGCACCAGAGCCGTATATCGTACGTCATGAGTTCGTAAACGGGAAGTTTCTTTATGGAGTGAAAGTAGACACGTCCGAAGGGTTTGAATTGTGCCCGGCTGATGCGTGCTCGATTGAGGATCAGTTTTGCCCAACCGATGCAGAAGAATCAGAGGAAAAAGCAAAATTTGAAATTCTGGAAAATTACCGTCCAGCAATTATTGACGACTTCGAGGCTTTTCTACAGGCGAATCATATCCAAGTGGCCGCTATTGAAGCTATTCAAGATCAAGATGGGAATTTATATGCTTACGATGTGAACACGAATACGAATTATAACTCGGATGCGGAAGCAAAAGCCGGCGTGTACGGAATGCTTGAGCTTGCTAAGTATTTAGGGCACCTGCTGGATCCAGTACGTGTTTAATAAAGAAAGCCATTTTCCTCAGAGGAAAATGGCTTTCTTAAATAGAAATTAGTTTAATGGCGTTTGCTTAACCAGAGAACTCCTGATTTGGCGAGCCTTGGTAAAACACCGGTCATCGGTTTTTGCAGCATGTTGCCAAAGCCATCATTCTTACCAAGAGAACCTAAAGCGCCTTTTAGTTTAACCTCGCCTGGAGGAACCGGAACACGATTTTTAAGAAAGGCCAATATGACTTCCGCTACTTTTTCTCCTTGTTGTCCTGCTAATTGTGCACTTGGAGAGTGTTCGGCAGATGCGCAGTCTCCGATCACGTAAACGTTTTGGTGGCTTGGAACCTGATAGTAATCATTTACAATAACCTTATTTTGAATATCTTTATCAAAAGGAAGCTCTCTAACCAGGTAATTCGGCTGCACGCCTGCTGTCCAGACCGTAACATCATTCATATAGCAGAGACCGTTATTGCAAACGCCGTCTCGTTCAACGTATTCTACGTTCGCGTTATGAATGACCTCCACATCGCGCTCATGGAACCATTTTTCTACATACTTTTGAATTTTATGGTCGAATGCTTTCAGTACCGTCTCACCACGATCGAGCAAACGAATGTTTAAATCAGAACGGCTTTCGCGTACTTCTGAAGCCACTTCGATACCGCTTAATCCCGCTCCGACAATCGTCACTTTTCCGTAGGCTCCCAAATTATTAATGGAGTAGCCTGCGCTTCGGGCTTGGGAGAAAGATTGTACACTTTCCGTAAACTCCCTTGCGCCTTCAATTCCGTGATAATTGTCCTCACATCCAAGGCCGATTACAAGATAATCGTACTCGATGTCATAGGCAAAGTTCTTCATTAGAACCTTTTCGTTTTCAACATCAATTTTTTCGATCTCGTCAAATACATACTCCACTTGATCATGTTCTGGAAAGTCCACACGGGCATGACGATCTGACTCAGTACCGGCAGCAATTGTGTAAAATTCTGTTTTTAGTGAATGGTAGGGGTTACGGTCCACAACAACGATATGTACATCTTTTGGTAAATCATCTAAAAGACCATGTAATATATTGAGGCCACCGTACCCGCCGCCTAAAATGACTAACCGTTTCATGCATCAACACCACCTTTTTAAATTCATTCTCAGCTGCTCACATTCAGGTGCATCACCGATTTATGTCGAAAACGCTTACGGTTTTCTCACTATTTTAAGATTATCAAAATTCTGCCTGAAAAACTAGAAGAAGTGAACAATTCGTGACAAGTTTCACGAGTTCCTCTTATTTTGTGAGAATTTCTCTAAAAATATCATAGTTATAACAAGGATTTATTAAATCACCATATAGCTTGTTAAACATAAGATCCAAACACTGGAATAATCGAACTCAAGATATTTGGGCCCGTTACTAAAATGGGTACGAGGGTTGGTTGGGAAATAATTCGCTTTCCTGCAGGGGAACTGGCAAGCCTCCTCGTTCGTTATCACTCCCTGTGGGGTCTCGCCTCGCTCCTTCTCCCACGGGAGTCTCATCATTTCCCAACCAGCCCAACTGATATTTAGTGAACGATCCCTGCCGATAGAAAAAGTGGAGAACCTAAAATCGTGTTAAAGGCTTTTATAGAAACATTTATCCCCTCTGGACAGACTCGGAATTTAAAGTTGGTTACAGGTCATCCTCCTCAAATGGAGCCATATACGTAGAGAATTTCGAGCTCTCCATGATCGCAAAGAGCCGTTCCCTGGAGCCCATTTCTCCACACAATATCTCGAAACTGAGTATTCAACTATACGGCCCTTTAGTGCAAGAACTTCTTTTAGTACAGCTGAATTAGCTCTTTGACCAGGTATGGTGCAAATATCTTTATGGTAGTGAAAGGAAAATGGTAAGGTTATTACATAAAACCAGCGTAGAAAGGAATTCTGCATGAAACACGTACATAGTGATATTATACAATTTCGGGGAAGTCATTATAATTTTGGCTATTATCAGGGCGAGTTATTACGAAATTCGTGGTCTGTTAAAAATAGAGAAAAGCAATGGAAAGTGAGAAAACCTCGTTTCACCGTAGAAGAACAAGAGGTGAAAGAAGCCATTACGCGTTTTGCTCCGGGCCTATGGGATGAACTTCTTGGACTTAGAGATGCTCTCGGCTGGCCGATGGAACGTATTATGATGGAGTTTGGCGGGTATCGAATTGACTACAAACGTTCCGGCTGTTCCATCATAACCGGGGAAGGTTATTTCATTCGGAATTATGACTATATGCCGAAAACCTATGAAGGGCGCTACAGTCTTTTTCAGCCAACAGATCAAGGATACGCTATGATCGGACCGACCCAAAGAATTACAGGAAGAATGGACGGTATGAATGAAAAGGGACTTGTACTCGGATATAATTTTATGCACAGGAAACGTCCGGGGGATGGGTTTATATGCTGTGCGATCGGGCGTATGATACTCGAATCCTGCGCTAGTGTTGAAGAAGCGGTGACTATGCTTAAAGAAATTCCTCACCGTCATTCATTCAGCTATACCGTTTTTGATAAGAGCAACCAAACATTTGTAATTGAAGCTTCCCCAAGAGGGGTAGAGGTGAGAGAATCGAATGTCTGCACCAACCACTTTGAAATTTTGACCAAAGAAAATCGGAACCACCTTGTTGATTCTAAAAAGCGGGAAAGCGCGATCAATACAAACCGCAGTTCCTTGCAAAATGCGGAAGAAGCGTTTGAATTCATGAATGGAACTACAAGAGGCGTGTTTTCTAAACTATACAGCAGCTGGGCCGGTACCATTCATACAGCGGGCTACCTTCCACAGGAAATGAAAGCCTGGTTTTCCCTTGGAGGAGACCAGCCTCCGGTAGAATTTGATTTTAACCAATGGCTGCGAGGGCAAGACATCCAACTGGAAAAAATAACAGGACTTGTCGATACGGATATTCCGTTCGCCCATATGGAAGACGGGGCTTACTGGTCAGGTAAAAAATAAGGAAAACCTTCTGCTTACACGAGCAGAAGGTTTTTTATAATATCTTCATCCGCTAAACTTAAAGAAAGTGAAAAAGGAGAGAGTTTATGAAAAATGTAATGGTTTCCTGGAGTGGAGGTAAGGACAGTTCCCTTGCGTTGTTTAAAATGCTGAATGACCCAACTATTAAAGTCAAAGGGTTATTTTCTACCGTTTCTTCTGAAAGCGACCGCCTGCCGATGCATGAAGTTAAGCGAACCTGGCTTACAAGGCAGGCGGAAGCGATTGGTCTGCCTCACTACGAATTAGAATTGCCTTTACAGGCGTCAAATGAAATTTACGAAAAAGAGCTCCATAAGCAGTTTGAGCAGTTCAAAAAACAAGCAGTTCAGGCTATCGTGTATGCTGATTTGTTTCTCGAGGATATAAGGAACTATCGTGATGAACTATTGAAACGAATGGACATGCAAGGCGTTTACCCACTCTGGGGTACGAATTCTGAGGAAATCGCCCATGAATTTCTAAGGCGAGGGTTTAAGGCAGTGATTACGACGGTTGATACTGACCAGCTTTCTGGAGAGTTTGCGGGTCATATGTACAATGAAGATTTCTTAAGACAGCTTCCAGCATCCGTGGATCCTTGCGGTGAATATGGAGAATTTCATACATTTGTTTTCGACGGACCTATATTTAATCAACCGATCTCTATAAGAACAGGGGATTCTTTTTCGACGATGAATGAACGATTTGGTCATATAGAGCTGAAGGAATAATTTAAACAAATCTTAAGAGTGGGCAGTTCTGGTAACATTTGTGTCTTTCATTAACCGGTTTGTCCTCTTAATTTTTATTATTTTTAAGAGAATAGCGGTATATAAACTATGATAGGATGGTAATGATATCAGTTATTAATTACTTTATTATGGAGGTTACTATGGAAGATTTACTAAAAATGACAGGTAAGAATGTAGTCATCATGGGTGTAGCGAATAACCGCAGTTTGGCCTGGGGTGTCGCCCAGTCCCTTTATAAAGCAGGGGCAAACCTCATCTTTACATATAGAAAAGATCGTTCCTATACAAAGCTAAAGAAGCTGCTGGATGAGAATGAAATGGCGGCGGCAGCGGTCGTGCCCTGTGATGTAAATAACGATGAAAGCATCCAGGAAGCTTTTCAGACGATTGGAGAAAAAGTTGACTGTATTCATGGGGTTGTACACTCCATTGCTTTCGCTCACGCGGAGGACTTAAAAGGTGAATTTCTGAATACTTCAAGAAGCGGCTTCGCCTTTGCTCAGGATACAAGCGCCTATTCCCTAATTGCTGTGGCCAAAGCAGCTCATCCTTATATGAAAGAAGGAGGCGCGATAACAGCGATGAGCTATCTCGGAGCTGAGCGCGTAGTAGAAGGTTACAATGTAATGGGAGTGGCCAAAGCATCACTCGAATCTACTGTAAAATATTTAGCCGCAGATTTAGGAAAGCACAACATCCGTGTGAACGCTCTTTCAGCGGGAGCGATCCGCACACTTGCAGCAAAAGGAGTACCTTCATTCAACGAAAT
This sequence comes from Halobacillus halophilus DSM 2266, assembly GCF_000284515.1. Lineage (GTDB taxonomy): Bacteria > Bacillota > Bacilli > Bacillales > Halobacillaceae > Halobacillus > Halobacillus halophilus. Next base: position 770,187 of record NC_017668.1, read on the forward strand.
ACTCCACAAGATTGAAGACACTGCGCCGCTTCGAAAAAATGTAACCAAGGAAGAAGTTGGAGATATGACGCTTGCCATGATGAGCCATCTTTCCAGAGGGGTTACAGGTGAAATTGTATATGTAGATTCAGGTTATAACATACTTGGATAGCTTGAAAAAAGTCCGATTCTCCACCGAGAATCGGACTTTTTTAAATTCAAGAGGTAATTAAATTAGAGACTTGAAGTCTCAGAGTTAAGCGAATCATCTTCCGCAGGACCTTCAAGTAAATTAATATCTCGAATCAGATTCTTCCTCGACCCGGCCCGGAAGTTCATCAACTAGCCAACAAAAAGTCTAACAAATGCAATCTATATAGTGGTGTTAATCGATAGAAATGTGAAGTTATTTCTTGGAAAGAAAACGTTTCATACTTCTAATTTAGGGAAAAGTAAGCATTAGACAAGGAAATAAGACGCAGGACAAAAAGTACAGAATGGAGGATCAGTAAGATGCAAAAACAACAGACCATTATTGAAGAATCTCTAAAAGCTTTAATGGAAGATGAATCGTTCCTGCCTGATCTCCAGGCACAGACACGTGAACAGGCCTTTAAATCCCTGGTAGCTTTACTTTCCACCCCCAATCATATACATAAATCCTTTTTGAGGGTGACGCTGGATGACAACACCATTGTTCGTATACCGGCATTCCGGGTCCAGCACAGTGATACGGTTGGGCCATACAAAGGCGGGGTACGATTCCACGAATCCGTAAACGAAGGAGAAGTTTCGAACCTGGCCAAGCTGATGACCTTGAAAAACGCACTCCATGAGCTTCCTTTTGGCGGTGGTAAAGGTGGGGTCGTTATTAAACCCAAGGAGTACAACATCAAAGAGCTCAATCTGATATGTAAGAAATATGTACAGTATTTCGATGATATACTAGGTCCCGATAAAGATATTCCTGCTCCGGACGTAGGAACCGGTGAACGGGAGATGGACTGGATGATGGGCGAATTCAAAAACATTCATCCCGGTGAACCTTACCGCAACAGCTTTACAGGAAAGAGTGTAGTTAACGGCGGATCACTTGGAAGACGTGAAGCTACCGGTAAAGGAGTTTACTTCACCTTCCGTTATATGATGCACAATTTCTTAAATGAAAATAGAAAGTGGTTGTCCGACACCGATAACATTTTTGCAAATACTGCTTTAAATCATCATGATCAAAAACTGAGCATGGCTATACAAGGATTTGGTAACCTGGGTTCTGTAGCTGCTCTTGAGGCTTATCAGTGCGATTATCTTCAGAACAAAATTGTAGCAGTCAGCGATCACAATGTTATGCTTTACAATAATGACGGGCTAGATGTCCCTGCCCTCATCAAGTTTACTGAGGAATCAGATGGAGATCTTCCAACGACGGAAGAAGAGTTGGAAGAGCATGAAATTAAAGCCGAGATTAGAGAGCGTGATGAACTGCTGGAAATGGATTGTGACGTTCTTCTGCTTGCTGCGCTTGAGGATCAAATTCATGAAGATAATATGGAACGGATTCAGGCTTCTATGATCATAGAAGGGGCGAACGGTCCAATTACAGAAGATGCTGACCGGTATCTTGCAGACAAAGGTGTCCTAATTGTACCGGATATTCTTGCGAACGCAGGCGGGGTTATTGTTTCGTACTACGAATGGATTCAAGGCCGTGAAGCGCAATTTATGACAGAGGATCAGGTTTTTGAGCGTTTATTTGATAAAATGAAATACACGATGGACACGATTTTACCACAGTTCTTTGGAGATCCATTCCCGCTTAGACAGAACTGCTATATTCATTCGGTTATGAAATTATCCACGATTATGTATCGTCAAGGGAAACTGTATTAATCAGTGAGAAGAACCAGCCAATCTATTTGGCTGGTTTTTTTAATAAAAATGAAACTAATAGACCGGGGGAGACGTATAACTATATAGAACGTCAGGGAAAGCCTGCAGGTTTCGAACGACTTGAAATTTTACGGATTCCTATAGAATAGAATATAGTTAGTCTATAGGAACTTTTGGCTCACCGCTTTTCATTGAAAAAACAGGGGAGGTAAGTCCTGAATAGACTTGGAGGAGGAGAAAGTTGGATAAACAGATAAATAACATTCGACCACTGCAGAATAAGAAACAAAAGAAGTACCTTGGCTTAGCAGGTAAAATTTTTGGAGTTTTGATTGTGCTTGCTTTTCTACTATGGCTTACCCTAAGTTGGATTACCGATTATATTTGGATGGATTCTCTGGGATTCGAATCGGTGTACACCACAATATTCAGCACTAAGATCTTACTTGGTATTATAGGATTCATTGTTTATTTCGCACTGACATATGTAACGCTTTCATTAATCAGAAAAGGGTACATCCGCTATTTTGAAAGGGATGAACTCCCATCCGTAATCCGGGAGAAGAAGTGGGGGCGCCTCATTAGTGTTGGAGTTGCGGCCTTAGTTGGCTTGTTCGGAAGCAGTATTGTTCAAAGTATAGGATGGGAATTGTGGCTGAAGTTCTTAAATAATTCTTCCTTTGGGGTGAATGATCCTCACTTCTCCATGGATATTTCCTTTTATATGTTTGAACTGCCATTCATTAATTTTGCTGTAAATACTCTAATGGGCTTAGGGATTTTTCTACTTCTTGTTGAAATCGGCTTTTATTCCGCTTTTAATATGTACCGAAAAAGCCGTTTTGCCCAGCTTCATATGGGCGGCACCCTGGCCGTAATAGCGCTGCTATTGGCTATGCAACATGTATTAGCTCCCTTCGGCACGCTCCTGACTAATGAAGTGAACATATTTCAAACCAGCGTGGTGCACGGGTTAAGTTACACAGATGACGCCGTAAATATCCCTGCCTCCTATGTGTTAGCCGGAGCAGCCATTATCGGAGCTGTCTGGATGATTATTGCTTTGATGCGTGGTAAATATAGAGCCATGTTGATTCCTGTCATTGCTTATATAGGAATAGTCGTGCTAAGTCAGGGAGCATCTATTATAGTCCAGAACTATGTAGTATCCCCAAATGAATTCTCAAAAGAGACTCCTTATCTTGAGCACAATTTGAATTTTACTCGGACCGCTTATGATCTGGAGGCGATTGATGAACGCCAGCATCCAGGAAATGAAACGCTCGATCAATCACTGATTGAAAGTAATCAGTTGACCATTAATAACGTCCGGATCAACGATGCTAGACCGATTCTTGACATTTATAATCAACTTCAAACATTCAGGACCTACTATGAATTCAATGATATCGACATAGACAGATACCAGGTAGATGAAGAATATCAGCAGGTATTCCTTGGAGCCAGAGAGTTAAACACGGATGATCTTCCGTCTCAGGCTAAAACATGGGTGAACGAAAACTTAAGATATACTCATGGTTATGGTATAGCTATGAGTGACGTGAATAAAATCACGGCTCAAGGACAGCCGGAGTATATGCTGAAAAACCTCCCTTCTCAAGGGGTCATGGACATCTCTCGTCCGCAAATTTACTTTGGTGAAGAAAGCTATCAAAATGTAATTGTGAACAGTGGTGTAGATGAATTTGACTACCCTTCCGGTGAGGAAAATAAATCCACCCGCTTTGAAGCAGACACTGGTATCCCGCTAGCGGGTCTGAACCGGGCGCTTTTCAGTTTAGAAGCTGGATCCTTCCGAATGTTTGTATCGGATCAGGTGACCGGCGACAGTCAGCTGCTGGCTGAACGAAACATTATGGACCGAGTTGAAAAAATTGCTCCTTTTCTAAATTACGATGAGGATCCTTATATCTTCGTTCGTGAAGACGGCAGTCTTTCGTGGATGATTGATGCGTACTTAACAGCCGAACGGTATCCTTACTCAGAGCCGCATAAAGGGGAAGAAAATTATGTCCGAAACTCTGTAAAGGTAACGATTGACGCTTACACAGGTGAAGTAGACTTTTACGCTGTTAATCCGGATGAACCGCTTCTTCAAACGTATCAGAAAATGTTTCCGGACCTCTTTACAGAAGACATACCGGCTGATATTCAGTCCCACTTCCGTTACCCAGTGGATCTGTTTAAAATACAAGCATCCATGTATGGTACTTACCACATGACCAATCTGGAAGTATTTTATAACCGGGAAGACTACTGGGAATTTCCTACTGAAAAGTATTTTGATGAGGATATAGAGATGGAGCCTTATTATATTACGATGAAGCTTCCGGAGAGTGATGAGGAAGAATTTGTACTTATGACTCCTTACACTCCAAGAAATCGTCAAAATATGATTGCCTGGATGGGAGTAAGAAACGATGGGGAGAACTACGGAGAAACATTTGTCTACCGTTTCCCTAAACAAGAGAATGTCTATGGTCCGCAGCAAATTGAAAATCGAATTAACCAGGACAGTAACATTTCTCAGCAATTGAACCTCTGGTCTCAGGGCGGTTCCGAAGTCATTCGAGGTAATCTGCTTGTCATTCCGATTCAGGATACGGTGTTGTACGCTGAACCGATTTACATTGAATCCTCCAACGAAACGTCCCTGCCTGAAGTCAAACAGATTATATTGGCTTATGGCGATCAGATTGTAATGGAACCTACATTTGACCAGGCGCTCGAAAGTCTTCTTGCTCGAACCGATCCAGACGTTGAACCGAGTGAGGGTGAAGAAGAGCAGCCTGAAGGAAATGAAAACGCTCAAGACTTGGTAGAATCAGAACAAAAACTCCAGGAGCTTTCCACTTTATTTGAGGAATATCAAAATGCGCTATCCAATGGAAATTGGGAACAAGCGGGCACGATTATGAGTGAAATAGAAAGTATGCTGGGTGAAGCGAATTAACGATTTATAACATAAAAAGATGCTTTCCATGTTAAAAGGAAAGCATTTTTTTATTTTTCCTCTGAGAGTTCTCGTTATTGATCACCCCCAAATAAGCCCCATTATCTCCGTCATTTTCACCCAGTCCATACGCCGCTGACCAAGGTGCTTCCGCTTTCAACCTGGGAGTCCCGCCATGTCCTACCAATCCAGTGTTTTCTCATGAACGGACCTGGAGAAGTGGAGAACTTTCTCCCTTCAACTAATCTTTTCTTCGGGCTGATCCTTATAAAACTGCCAGTTCACTCCGTCCTGCCATAAATCTTCGAACACTGAACTCAGCTGCCGTCCCATTCTTTCGTCGTCTACCCGAAGCAGGATTTCATCATTTTTTCTCTCGGCATTATAAGTGAAATTATAAGAACCGACTAAAGCATGGATGCGGTCAGAAATCAGCATTTTAATATGCATCGTTCCGTCGTGGGTGTTGGTACGGACGGAAACCCCGTTGTCCGTGAGTTCCTTAATATTTTTGATCTGAGATTCGAACGATTTTAGCTGTTCCCGGTCAGTAAATACTCGCACTATAACGCCTCGTTTCGACGCTTGAATCAGCTCAGCGGCTATATGGTGGTTGGAAAAAAGAAAAATGGCTACATCAATGGTTTTCTCAGCATTTTGAATGGTTTCTATGATCTCTTTTAAAGGAGAGCGCTCCGTTTTGGATAGAAAATAAGCGAGGGAATACGTCTCTTTCTTTTGCCTAATTGTCCACCTATACGTAATATAAGAGCTTGCCAAGATGGAGCATCCGGCGGTTATTAGGATTTCCATATAGTTCCTCCTATCCTTCATCTATATTTATGTGAACCCATTTTTGTCCTATTCAATCCGTCTTGTTTGAATGTCACTGGTCCATAAGGAGAATAAATTCAACCGAGTACACCCAAATTAATAAAAAAGGAGGAAATATGTATGGGTAAAGATTCACAGAACGTTCATTCTGAGAGTTCACCGCACCCTGATGGGAATAGGGAAGGAGTAATAAGTAATTCTAAAGGGTTGCAGATGGGTGTTACCGTGGATGCGAAGCGGTCTTGGAAAGGAAAAGAAAAAGAATTGAACTTGCAGCCCGATGAAAAAATAAAAGAATTTAAACAGCATATGGAAAATATAACGGGGAAGGAAGACTAATGTTCAAAGATGCTAAAAAAGCTCACAGCCATAAGCTGTGAGCTTTTTCTATAGGGTCTGATATTTTTTATAATCAGCCTGTATTACGAAGACCAGCTGCAATACCACTTATGGTCAGCAGGACTTCGGTTAGTAGTTCATCATCTTGATCTTCCGATGCGCGCAGCTCTTTAATCAGCTCCACTTGAAGGAAATTCAGCGGATCGACGTAAGGGTTACGCAGGCGTACGGATTCTTTGATCGTCGGCTGATGAGTGAGTAATTCTTCATCCCCTGAGATCTTCAGAAGAATTTCTTTGGTTCGCTCGTATTCGTCAACGATGTTATTAAAGATTCGTTCACCAAGCTCCTGGTCATTAACCAGCTGTGTATATTCCTGTGCTGTTTGAATATCAGCTTTAGTAAGAGCCATCTGTAAGTTGTTGATGGTGGAGCGGAAGAACGGCCAATTAATATACATCTGCTTAAGCTGTTCAAGTCTGTCATTATCATTTTCAACGTAACTCGCGAGGCCTGAACCTGCTGCATACCAAGCAGGGATCAGCTGACGGTTCTGTGACCATGCGAATACCCATGGGATCGCACGCAGATTCTCAAACTTGGAACTGTCTTTACGCTTCATTGGACGTGAGCCAATGTTCAGTTCACTGATTTCTTTTAATGGCGTCGCTTCGTTGAAGTAGGTCAGGAAGTCTTTATCGCCGAATACCAGGGATTGATATTTCTTCAGTGAAATTTCAGCAATTTCTTCCATCGCCTGTTCCCATGCGTCTTCGCGATTATGAGCTTGTTCTGATTCCTGGGAAACATTGGCTGCCCCTTCGAGTAAGGTGGATGCGCCTTGCTCCAGGCTGCGGTACGCAATATCTTTTATCAAATAGCGGGAGGAAAGAACTTCCCCTTGTTCGGTAATTTTTACACCGTCCCCCAGTGTTTCTTCCGGCTGGGAAAGGAGGCTTCGGTTTAGGGGACCGCCACCGCGACCCAAGGAACCGCCGCGCCCGTGGAAGAACTTCAGTCCGACGTTATACTCGCGGGCCATTGTATGAATTTCCTGCTGGGCTTTGTATAGTCTCCAGTTAGCTGTTAATGTACCGCCATCTTTACTGCCGTCTGAATAACCAAGCATGATTTCCTGATGATTATTTCGGTGCTTAAGATGTTTCGCATAGACATCCATCTCAAATAACGTCTTCAGGATTTCAGGTCCAGCTACGAGGTCATCAACGGTTTCCAGTAATGGAGCTACGTTAATATTGCTTTCAACCGTTCCGTCAGCATGCAGACGGTAAATGCCGGCTTCTTTAGCAAGCACGAGAACTTCTAACAGGTCGCTTGCAGATTCCGTCATACTAATCAGGTAAACTTCAATGGAGCGCTTCCCGAACTCAATATGTGCGTTACGAATCATTTGGAAGACGGTAAGCATTTCCTGAGTGCTGTCTGAATAATCCTCGTTTAATAATGAAATAGGACGCGGGTCCTTCAATACGTTTTGCAGAACCTCAATTTTCTTGTCTTCAGCAAGTTCACTATAATTATCTTCAATACTTACCTTACGCAACAGCTCGTCCACTGCTGATTCGTGTTCACCACTATGGTTCCGTATATCGAGAGTTGCTAAGTGGAACCCGAACAATTCGACCTGGCGAATCAGTTTGCGCAGTTTTTTCAATTCGCGTCTGGCAGGCTGGTGCGTTTTGGCGCTTTTCTGAATTTGATAAAGATCTTCAAGCAGTTCATCAGCATAATCATAGCCGAGATCTGATTGACCGACCTGGCGCAAACGTTCCAGAACGATAGCAAATTTACGGCGGTAAATCTCTTTTTCCACGCGCCATTTCTTCCCTTTAGGGAGCTGCGGTTCTTCTTTCTCTATGGATGCCATTAATTCGTCAGTAACCGTTACTTGCGCAGAAGAATGACTGAAACGCTTCATTAACTCTACGAGCACTTCTTCATACTTATTCAGGACAAGATTACGCTGCTTCTGTAAAGTCTGCCACGTAATGTCAGGGGTCACGTTCGGATTTCCGTCACGATCGCCTCCAATCCAGGAACCGAAACGAAGGAAATTAGGCACATCCCAATCTTCTTCCGGATAGTTCTCCTCGAGACAATATTCCAGTTCCTGATGGATTTCTGGAAGCACATCGAAAAGTGTTTCATCAAAGTAATAGAGGCCGTTTCGCACCTCATCCATTACAGTCGGCTTACGATCACGCAGTTCATCCGTCTGCCATAGAACGCTGACTTCGTTTTGAAGACTGTCCTTCAGGCTGTCTCTTTCATTCTTAGTAAGTTGAGGATTATCCAGCTTCTGCAAAATAGTAGCAATTCTCTTCTGGATTTCCAGCACGGTTCTTTTTGTAGCTTCTGTTGGGTGTGCGGTAATAATCAGTTCAAGAGAGAGATGATCCAACACATTTTGAATCACATCTTTTGAAAAATTATTATTCTTTAAATTAAGTACGGCGCTTTCTAGAGAGAAAGGCTGAGCTCCGTGATCTTCTCTTAGTTGATACTCGCGGCGTCTGCGGATACGGTGGTTTTGTTCAGCTATGTTAACGAGGTGGAAATAAATTGAGAAAGCCCGGATCACCTGGGATCGCATAGGAGGCTTGAGGTTTTGAATTTCTTCTTTCAGTTGATTATAAGTAGATGTACTATGATTGTTTCGAAGATCTTTCGTCAATTGACGAATAGTTTCAACTTTGTTTAATAACTCTTCTCCGCCGTGATGGACAAGTAGATTACCGAGCATTTTACCCAGTTCATTAATGTCCCGGCGTAAGGGAGTTGTATGATCGTTTGTTTTTGGTTGATTAGTCACACTTTCACCTTCCTGTAATTACACTTATTTTATAGTTACTTGAAAGTTACCTTATGTTTTCATAATGTTATCAGAATAATGGGCATAGTCAAATACTTCGAACCGTAACGATGACAGCAGATTGAGGGATTTTGGACAGGGTTAAATTGGTAAGAGTATATAATATAAGTAATGTAAGCGTTATCTTTTAAGGGGAGGGAAGAAGGACCTATTTTTGTAATTTTTTTTAAGATTGAGTTACAAATGGTTTGCTTATCGTTAAAAAAAGGAAAGAAATGTTATTATAGTAGCAATCAAATTATAGGAGGATCTCCATGTCTGTACAATTAGTACTTGATTCCAAGTCAACATTAGGTGAAGGTCCAAGCTGGGACTCAGAAAAGGAAGTTCTGTATTGGGTAGATATTGTCGGGAAGAAGATTCACCGATATGATCCCGTCCAGCATGAAAATACGACGGTAGAATTGGAGCAGTATCCTGGTACCATTCAACCGCGTGAGGATGGCGAAGTCATTCTTGCGCTTCAAAATGGCTTTTACTTTTATAACTGGATGTCAGAAACTCTGGAGCCTATAACCGATCCGGAAAAACACTTACCAGGCAATCGGTTTAATGATGGTAAATGCGACCCTGCGGGAAGGTTTTGGGCAGGGACTATGAATTTAGAGGAGCAGCAGGACAAAGGAGCTCTCTACAGGCTGGATACGAATCTTGAAGTTACAGAGAAGCTGAATGGACTCAGCATATCCAATGGGATCGCATGGTCACCTGATCATGCCTATATGTATCATATTGATACGCCCACCAAACAAGTGATGCGATACGACTTTAATATGGAGACAGGGGAAATTACCAATCCGAAAACCGTGGTAACCATTCCGGATGATCAAGGGTCGCCGGATGGCATGACCATTGATGAAGAAGGGATGCTATGGATCGCTCATTTTGGCGGAGCAGGCGTTTCCAGATGGGACCCTGAAAAAGGAGAGTGTTTAGAATTCATCGATGTCCCGGCTGCAAATGTCACATGCTGTGTATTTGGCGGTAAGGATATGAATGAACTCTATATTACGACAGCCAGAAAAGGTATGAGTGATGAGGACTTAGAGAAGTATCCGGAAGCAGGAGGACTGTTTAAATTAAAAACAAAAGTCCGTGGGCTTCCGTCTTATCCATTTAAAGGGTGAAGTTTAAAAGCAGTTGACATATAAATCAATATCCCGAAATCAATTCTTACAGAATCCGGGGCTCAACTGTAAGAACAACACGGTAATTTAAAAGAGCCATATTATTAAAAAGGAAGCTTCCTAGTACGAGGAAGCTTCCTTTTTTTGGTGGGATGAGTGTGGTTCCCACTCCGTTCGCAACAGACTCATTTCTAATAGGTTCCAAAATGATCCGTTTACTTTCCGGTGGTCTCTAAGCAGTCCATCTTTTTGAAAACCGGCTTTTTCATAGCAGCGGATCGCCGGTTGATTAAAATCAAAGACACCAAGGGCTACCTTATGAAGCTTAAGTTCCTCAAAAGCAATAGCTGTAACCTCGGCAATCATTTGTTCTCCAATTCCACGGTTTTGATGTTCTGGACTTACCAGGACTTTACCGATTCGGGCTGATTCATTCTTCTTATCTATTCTTCCTAAAGAAATGTGTCCGACCACTTCTTTGGATTCAGAATCCCATGCTTTATACACGATGCGGTCAGGCTGGCGGGTATAAGAGTCCAGCTGGTTATGATCCAGAGGGAATTGAAAAATGGGGCCTCCCCATTTCATTAAGAAAGCCTCTGTAGGAATCCAGCCAATCAGCTGATCATAATCTTCGCTTGAAAAATTCTGTAATTCAATCAACTTGTTCCACCTCTACCTTTTTGTATTTCCTTCCTTTTCTTGCCTTATTAAATCCCTCAAATATATCTATTCCAGAAAAAACTACAGCGGTTATTACAGCCGTTAGCCTGATCCACTGAGTTAGATTCGATAAATCGGATTGGAGAGCTGTTTCAAGCTCTGTAACAGCGGCTGGATTAAACAAATCTGGATGGCTGATCATCAGACTTAATAGAATGATCCAAAGAACGTTATATAGTGTATTAATAAAAGCCAGTTTTATCGTCCACTGCTTTAAGAACCATTTATAAATGATTATAGCAAGAGAACTTCCTGCTAATATAGCAATGTAAGGCCAAAAACTAGTGAGGATTTCTTCGTTAAATATCGTGGCGGCCTTATTTAAACTTTCACCATTTTCCTGCTCGTATATAGCAAAAAGACGGGAAGCATTCAGATAAACCGTTATGCCAACAGCGGTCCAGATAAGTCCCCCTGCCAGTTCCCAGTTCGATATCAATCGTTTCTTTGGAATGGCTGGTTTATTCTTCAACTGATCTGGAGTCCAGGCTTTTCCGAAAGGTTCCTCCTCTGATTTCGTGGACCGTTCGACAACAGCAAAAATAACTGTAATCCAGAACACAGATTGAATCCCAGCAGATGCTGCCGCAAAAGAGGTTTGAATGAAGATCGATAGAATAATAGAAATCATACTTGTTTCACCAGAGAAAGAAAGAATCTCTTCAGCCACTACGGAGATGACAACAATGATCATAATAATAGGAAGAACGAGCTTTAAAATGTTCAAATACTGATCGTATAAGGCAGGACCAATTAAATAGGAAGGACGATCACTATAGCGTCTGGCGAGTACAGCCGGGTCGCCCAGGTTCGTTAACACAGCTCTTACATCTTTTTCTGATGGATGCTCAGGAAGCATATCTTCAATAGTGGATTGGAGTTCGAGGGCAACATCGTCCTGCATTTTCTCTGGGAGTCTTCGAGTGACCTCGTAAACATACGGTTTAATTAAGTCCATCCTTTTCCTCTCCTTGTAGTAAATTATGAAGTTGTAAAGAAGTTCTTTCCCATTCTGCTTTCAGCTCATTAAAGATCTCATAACCATAATCACTCAGTACGTAATACTTTCTAGGCCGACTTTCCGACGTATCCCACGTGCTGGTTACTAATTCCTGTTTTTCCAGTCGTCTGAGCAAAGGGTAAAGTGTACTTTGATCAATAACAATGCCCGAAGATTCCAAGCGCTGAACAAGTGAGTATCCATACTGAGGAGACTTTAATTGGCTGAGCACAGCAAGCGTCAAAGAGCCCCTTCTCATCTCCGTAATTAAGGAATTTAATAATTTACTCAATGAGCCACCTCGCTCTCTCTTTATAGTGTATATCATACACCATTGTATGACATATAACAATAACATTATTACGGCGTCCTAAAAGGTAAAACCCTTTCGCTTTAAAGTGGCAAATTTTTTTAGTTTCTAACAGGAGCAATTCAATGATAAAGTAGATAAGAAGTTTAAGATTGAAGTAAGGAGGGAGTCTAGTGGCTGACCAGGAAAGTAACGAAGTCATAGATGAAGCATTAGGAGAGAAAGACATTCGACGGTTAGAATTTCGTGGTGGTGTATTTGCTGCGACGATTCCTTTAGTGTTTTTCATTATTTGGGCGATTGCCTTAAGTGTAACGGAATTAGTAACCGAGCAGTCCCTTGTACTTGGGATGGTAATCGGGATAGCCATTGGTTTGTTTTTCTGTAAATCCCAGTGGGCAGATTATGCTCAAAGTTTATTTTCAGGAATGGCTCAGCCCGTAGGTGTTATTGCTGTTATCGCCTGGTTTTGGGCAGGGATGTTTGCGAAGCTATTATCGGCCGGTGGGCTTGTAGATGGCCTGATCTGGTTTGGTTTTCAGACAGGATTAGAAGGTGGCGCTTTTGTAGCCATTACTTTCTTATTGTCAGCTCTGTTCGCAACGGCCGTAGGTACAGGTTATGGTACAGTAGCTACGTTCGGCGTCCTAATGTATCCGGCTGGTGTCATTTTAGGGGCAGATCCCGTAATATTACTTGCCGCTATCTTAAGTGGTGCGGTGTTTGGAGACAATCTGGCTCCTGTATCTGATACCACCATCGTATCTGCGACTACTCAGGAAGCAGATGTACCTGGGGTTGTTCGCTCAAGGTTCAAATATTCCATAACGGCTGCTATTCCGGCTCTTATTCTATTTATTATTTTTGGTGGCGGCGGAGAACAGGGAAGTACAGAAGTTATTAATCAGCTGCAGGCGCAAGTAGCTCCTGACGGGTTGATTATGCTCCTGCCATTCATTCTCGTACTCTATCTGGCACTGAGCGGGCATCACTTGCTTACCTCATTGACATGGGGGATCGTCACTTCCATCGGACTCATTGCTGTGTCAGGTGTTTCCTTAACAAAAGTTCTTCACATTTATAAAAATGATTCTGGAGAGGCTGTTGTGGAGGGCGCCTTAATGAGTGGAATAGGCGGCTATTTTAATATGGCCATTCTAATTCTATTAATTTTGGCTGCTGCCCATTTGCTTGAGGTAGCCGGTACAATGGAAGTTATTAAAAATTTCTTCCTTGGAATAATTAAAAATGTGGTTCGCCGGGCGGAACTTTCGATATTTGGAATTGTAGCCTTTTTAAATGTGTTTATCACAATAAACACAGCGGCAGAAATTGCTGCAGCTCCATTTGTCAGAAAGCTTGGGATAGAGATGAATATCCATCCATATCGCAGAGCCAACTTCCTCGATACGGTGACTTCATCATTAGGCTACATTTTTCCGTGGAGCGGTGGAGTGCTTCTCGCATGGGCTACGATCCAGGGAGCTGCGGAAGAGTATGACTTCCTTCCGGTTGTTGGTCCAACAGAAGTCTTTCCATATGTGTTCCAGGGCTGGGGACTGCTCATCGTTATGTTTGTTGCAGCCATGACTGGCTGGGGACTACGTTATAGTGGGAAAAATGGGGAAGAAGTTAAACCAACAAAACATTCGTAATAGAAAATCCTCCCTGGGCGGCTTGCCGCAGGGAGGATTTTTTTATTGGATATGAGCTTTTGTTTCTTTCATTTGATCTAAATGACGAAGCTCGTGCCAGCCGATAAATTCTACCCACTGTTCAAGGTTCAGGTCACCGAAAGAGGGATGAGGGAAAGCGCGATTCTGAAGTGTTTCCTTATCCTTATTATGAACTAGGAAATAAGTGGCTTCACGCGTATGTTCCAAACCTTTCTTTGCCTCTTCCAACGTGTTGAATTCGCCTTTTGGTTTCAGGGGTTGAGGTGCCTCTACTTTATAGTCGCGGTTGGTTGTCTTATGAAGCGGCTTTTCATTTACCTGCTGCTCATCCCCCTGTTTGATCGCCTGATTCATCTGATGGACAATCATTTGTTCCATTAAGTACAAATGCTCTAAGACTTCTAAAATAGACCAGGAATTTTCATCCGGTTTCGTGCGTGCTTCCTCGTTAGATACCTCTTCCACAAAAGCTAGTAATTCGTTTCTTTTTTCTTCTATTCCGTACATCTTGTAACCATCCTTTCCAAGTATAGGATATTTCGAGTCTACCATATGTAGCCGCTTATTTTCCTCTATTAAATATGTAAACGGTTTTTCTTTTAATAGAAGACATAGTAAAATGATGAGAAGATTGAAAAAATTTACTTTTCTACTTTTCTTACAAGTGAAAGGAGCACGATTAAATGCAGCACTTAGACTATCTCTATCACCCCTATGAAACTGCAAGAAATTCGACCATTGCGAAGAACGGAATGGTTGCAACCTCACAGCCGCTTGCATCTCAGGCTGGGCTATCCATTTTGCAAAAAGGAGGAAATGCGATAGACGCAGCCATAGCAACCGCCGCCGCGCTAACGGTTGTGGAACCTACTTCCAACGGAATTGGTTCAGACGCCTTTGCTCTCGTATGGACAGAAAATAAACTTTACGGACTGAATGGCAGTGGACATTCACCTGCTTCTATATCTACGGAAGAAATAAAAAAACGAGGATACGATGAGATGCCGAAGTTTGGCTTTGAGCCTGTTACTGTTCCTGGAGCACCCGGTGCATGGGCAGAACTATCCCGCCGTTTTGGGAAACTTCCATTTAAAGAATTGTTCGCTCCCGCTATTCAATACGCAGAAGAAGGATATCCAATCTCTCCAGTGCTGGGGAAATTCTGGAGTATGGCTGCAGCCAAATTCCGTGAAACGTTAAAAGGGGAAGAGTTCACCCACTGGTTCGATACCTTTGCCCCTAATGGGATAGCTCCTGAAATCGGTGAAGTCTGGAGCTCGGAAGGTCATGCCCATACTTTGAGAAAAATAGCTGAAACCCATGCGGAAGATTTCTATAATGGAGAAACAGCCGATCAAATCGATGCTTTTTCTAAACAGTACGGCGGTTTTATTTCTAAAGAAGACTTAGCCAGCTATCAACCGGAATGGGTTGATCCAATTTCTGTGAATTACCGTGGTTATAACGTGTGGGAAATCCCTCCGAACGGCCAGGGACTTGTGGCGCTTTCAGCTTTGAACATGCTAAAAGGGTTTGACATACTTGAAAAAGAAAGTGATTCTACATATCATAAGCAAATAGAAGCTATGAAACTCGCTTTTGCAGACGGAGAAAAGTACATTGCTGATGCCTCTTCTATGGAAGTAGACATCGATGATTTATTAAATGATGATTATTCAGCTGAACGCAGATCTTCTATTACAGAAGAGGCGGGCGTGCCGGAAGCGGGCGTACCCCCGAAAGGAGGAACCGTGTATCTCGCTGCCGCGGACGGGGAAGGGAACATGGTATCGTTTATTCAAAGCAACTACATGGGATTCGGTTCTGGATTAGTGGTTCCTGGAACTGGCATTGCTCTTCAAAACCGTGGTCATAACTTCACCATGGAACAAGGGCATGCCAACTCTCTGGAAGGGAATAAGAGATCGTATCATACCATTATCCCTGGCTTTTTAACGAAGGGAGATCAGCCCGTTGGACCATTTGGCGTCATGGGCGGATTTATGCAGCCCCAGGGCCACGTTCAGGTTGTTATGAACACGGTTGATTTTCATTTAAACCCGCAGTCCGCACTTGATGCTCCACGATGGCAGTGGATGAAAGACAAAACAGTGTGGGTAGAGCCGAACTTCCCTAAGCATGTTGCCGAAGCTCTCGCGCGCCGCGGACACGAAATCAGCGTTCAGCTGGAAACAGGTGCTTTCGGGAGAGGCCAGATCATATGGCGTGATCCGGAAACAGGAGTTTTATATGGCGGCACGGAGTCGAGAACAGATGGCACGATCTCCGCTTACTGAAGGAAAGAGGAGAGTCGGATTGGAAGGAGAGGAGAAGAAATGCAGCAATGGAATCTCTTTATAGCCTTTTTTCGTGTGGGAATGCTCGGTTATGGAGGAGGTCCTGCTTCCATTCCGCTGGTCCATAAGGAAGTGGTTGAAAAATATGAATGGCTCACGGACGATGAATTTGGCGATGTCCTGGCTTTAGGTAACTCGCTGCCAGGTCCCATTGCTACAAAAATGGCAGGGTACATAGGTTATCGAGTTTCAGGAATCATAGGGATGTTGAATGCTGTATTAGCAACCATTATACCTACAATTGTCATCATGATTGTGCTGATTACTTCCTTAAACAGTTTTCGCGACCAGGCCTGGGTCAATGGGATGACACGAGCCGTGGTTCCGGTGGTAGGAGTTATGCTTGCCAAGCTGACTTATGATTTTCTAAAAAAAGCTCAAGGGAATCTGGGGTGGATCGTCTCGCTATCTCTTGCGGTTGTCTCTCTCTTACTGATTGAGTGGATCGGCTTGCATCCTGGTCTCCTTATCTTTGCGCTGTTACTATATGCTTTGCTTAAACCTGTAAAAGCTAAAGATAAACCAAATCATAAAAGTCAGGAGCAGTCATCATGATTTTTTGGAAACTATTTGTTGCTTTTTTTATACCTGGAATTATTGGTTATGGGGGAGGTCCTGCTTCAATCCCTTTGGTAGAAAATGAGGTTGTGGGACGATTTGGATGGATGAGTGTGACGGAATTCAGCGAAATGCTTGCTATGGCAAATGCGCTGCCAGGGCCGATTGCTACAAAAATGGCCGGTTTTATCGGCTATCAGCAGGCAGGGGTTCTGGGTGCAGTGGTCGGTGTCTTTGCCACAGTTACTCCATCGCTTATTTTAATGATTGTCCTGCTTAGCGTTCTATATAAATTTAAGGATTCGCCAAGGGTCAAACGGATGACCAATTTAATCCGCCCGGCGATTGCTGTGCTTCTTGGAATTATGGCGTACCAGTTTTTTTGGAATTCCTATGAAGCCGCAGGGTTCCTGCAAACAGTAATCCTGATCATCGCCAGTTTCTTGTTACTTGAAAAAGTAAAACTGCACCCCGCCTTTGTAATCCTTGGATCGCTCATATACGGCGCCTTGTTCTTAGGTTGAACAAAGCAGATATTAAACATAAAGGCCGGATTGTTGAAGACTCAGTTTCGAGATAAATTGAGTCCATTGCCTGAAATCGATGAGGGGCGGCTACGTGAGAAGAACGGACCCTACTATTGGAGAAGCTAGTGTCCTACATCAGCTTTAAATACTTCTATAGCAGGGGTTATCCCACGTGCACGCTCATTGTTATAGGTTTAACCCCACCGTAAACCATGGCGTTCCGAACATGATATCGAGTTCCCTATTTAGCAAGGTCCGGAGGGAGACGATGCAGACTCCTGCGGGATGAACATGATCGGTGAGATCCCGCAGGGCTGTTAAGCCCGAGGAAGCTCACCTCATGCCCGCGGAAAGCGAAATCGTCCCCCGGAGGATCTTCCGCTCCACCAATTGTCTCGAAACTGAGTCTTCAAGTAATGGGAGCATATCTTTAATGAGGAAATTTAAGGTAGTACAAGAACTCGCAGTTTTCGGACTCTCTTTAATCATCATTCCAGCAAAATCCCCCTTTGTGAAGAAGGAGTACCTTAGGAATAGAGCGAATATCCTAGTTAGGAAATAACTATTCGATTAAAGGGGAGAGAAGAATGAGCAAATATTCTATTGAACAATTTATAAGAGAAACAAAGCAGGACGACGCTGAGAATGATTACTTCGAGCTGGAAACCCCACGGATCCTGGAAGTGAACCTGACCGAACAGGTGTGGGCTAAAGCTGGATCCATGATCTCGTATAACGGGCAGATCAAATTTGAAAGAGAAGGATTCCTTGAGCACGGTGTAGGTCGTTTCGTGAAAAAGGCCATGAGTGGAGAAGGAAGCTCTCTGATGAAAGCTACCGGACGCGGCAGCCTTTACTTAGCTGATCAAGGCAAAAAAATTACTATTCTGGAACTGGATAACGAAGAAATTACAGTGAATGGCAATGATCTTCTCGCCTTTGAGCCAGGCGTAGACTGGGATATTCAACTGATGAAAAAAGTTGCCGGAATGATGTCGGGCGGCTTATTCAACGTTAAACTGAAGGGAAGAGGTAAAGTAGCGATCACGTCTCATTACGAACCGCTTACCATTATGGTGCGCCCGGGGCAGCCAGTAATTACCGATCCAAATGCTACGGTCGCCTGGTCGGGTCATTTGCAGCCTGAGTTTCGTACAGATATAAGCTTTAAAACTCTCATTGGACGGGGAAGTGGAGAATCGATCCAAATGGAATTCAAAGGCGACGGCTTTGTCATCGTCCAGCCGTTTGAAGAGATTAATACTTCAGGCGAGCGCGGCAAATAAAGATTTGTCGAATGATGGAGAGTTCAATATGGACTGGCATTTTCTTATGACAGTCTGAATAGAGTAAAAGACCGGGAGCTGAATATGTTTTTTTCCAAAAAAATTTTAGCTTCATCCTTTACTTCACTGCTAAAACGTTGTAAGATATGAAATAACTTAAAAATAAATAACGGAAACTTCTTATCCAGAGAGGCGGAGGGACTGGCCCTTTGATGCCCGGCAACCATCGAATCAATCTAATGATTGACGAGAACGGTGCCAATTCCTGTAGGATGGTGACATCCTAAGAGATGAGAGGATCGTACGGACTATAATACGACCCCTTTTCTTGGATAAGAAAAGGGGTCTTTTCGTTGTCATATACCCGTGAAGGCTCTCGATAGAAGTTGCGTTAAAAAGGAAAGGAAAGATGAGATATGGCGAAGGCAATTTTTGGAGCAGGGTGTTTCTGGGGAGTAGAAGCATTCTTTGAAAAATTTGAAGGCATTACATCTACACGAGTAGGTTATATTGGCGGGAATCTGGATAATCCATCTTATGAACAGGTGAAAACGGGTAAAACAGGTCACGCAGAAGCTGTGAAAGTAGAGTATGACCCGACTGTCATTACTTATTCTGAACTGGTAAATATCTTTTTTGAAACGCACGATCCAACTTCAAAAAATCGTCAAGGTGCCGATATTGGCCACCAATACCGCTCGGCGATTTTTTACAATGATGCAAGTCAAAAATATATTGCTGAAGAAAAAATTAAAGAGTGGGATGAAAAAGGCACATTCAAGCGCCCGATTGTAACAGAGGTTGTTAAGACCACCACTTTCTATGAAGCGGAAGAGCATCATCAGAAATATTTGCAGAAGAACGGTTCCGTAGCATGTGGAATCGGTTAAAAATGCTTATCCTTGAAAGGCGCTCAGAGTATTTACTCTGAGTGCTTTTTTTATTTTTAGGGTTGCGAAGTTACGCACAGAACCAGGAAGGGAAAACCTTTGAACAGAGCGAAATGAGTGAGAGATAGGCTTCGTGAAGGGGGGGAGCGGATTTGTTATGGATCAATGAATCGATACTAATCATCATGTGTTTGTTTATGGTGGCAGGGGCCCTGGATTACTATGTTCTTAATCAGCGTTTATCTTTAGGAAAGCATTTCTATGATGCCTTTATGATGATGGGGCCGCTAGCCTTATCCATGGTAGGAATCATTTCGCTAGCTCCCGTCTTGTCAGAAATCGCTGCACCGGTTATTGGTCCTGTCTTTAAAGCACTGGGTGCCGATCCCTCTATGTTTGCTTCTATGATTTTAGCGATTGATATGGGAGCGTATTCCCTGGCCGAAGCGTTAGCCTTAACGGATGAAGCGGCGGTGTTTTCATGGGCGTTTTTAGGAACTATGATGGGTCCGACGCTCGTCTTTACTATACCGGTCGCTCTTACTGTTATTCAAAAAGAAGACCGTCCTTATTTCGCAAAAGGGATCCTCATCGGAATAGTGACAATCCCGATCGGCTGTCTGGCAGGCGGAGCGATCGCAGGATATGAATGGTTATGGATGCTGCAAAACTTATTGCCGGCGCTTCTCCTTTCTATTCTTATCGGGATAGGATTATGGTTGTTTACGGATGGGGCTATACGTGTCTTTGCCTGGTTTGGAAAAGGAGTCGAAATCCTTATTATTACTGGACTTGCAGCCATTACGATCGAAACGCTCACGGAATTCACCCTCATTTCAGGCATGGCCCCGCTTTCTGACGGGGTCTCTATTGTAGGCAGGATTACCGTTACCCTTGCAGGAGCTTATCCTTTAATCGCTTTTTTAAATCAAAAAGGGGAAAAGGTATGGAATCGGTTGAGCCAGAAGATTGGTTTAAATGCTTCCGCTATGACCGGCCTTTTGGCTTCCCTTGCCCATCATTTACCCATGCTCGCCATGATGAAGCATATGGATCGCCGGGGGAAAATAGTGAATTCGGCTTTTGCGGTAAGTGGAGCTTTTGTACTGGGGAGCCACTTTGCTTTTGTAGCAGGAATTGAAAAAGATATGATTGTTCCTGTTATTGTGGGCAAGCTGATCGCTGGAGGACTCGCTGTAGGTATGGCCTTACTTTTAACAAGAAGGAATGAGCAGATGACTTTAACCAAGTAATTAACTAGGCTATAATCGACGTGAACCTAACCATAAAGGAGTTTTTTCCTGTGAAGACAGAAATGAAAGAGCGCTACAACGAATACATTGAAAAATTCAAAGCGACGGCTCCTGGAGATGTGCAAGAGAAAATGAAGCAGGCCATTCAAGAACTGGAGCAATCTTCTGATGGAAAAGGTCTATCCGAAGGCGAAAAAGCTCCCAATTTCAACCTTCCTGATGCGAAGGGAAATTCAATAGAATTATACAAACAACTGGAAGAAGGACCTGTCATATTGACGTTTTACCGTGGAGGCTGGTGTCCTTATTGTAATATGGAACTCCGGGCTTACCAGGAGATTCTTGGTGACATTCACGATAGTGGGGGCGAACTAATTGCGATCAGTCCTGAACAGCCTGATCACTCTTTATCCACCGCTGAGAAAAATGACCTCCAGTTCCATGTTGTAAGTGATGTTGGAAATGAAACGGCTAATCAGTATAATCTCGTTTATCAGCTGCCGGATTATCTTGTGGAAGTGTACAAAGAAAAAGGTTTGCGAGTGGACGAGCATAACGGGGATGAAGCGTGGACTCTTCCTGTTTCTACAACCTATGTTATTGATCAGGACGGAACCATTGTTTATGAATACACCAAAGAAGACTACAAAGATCGTGCAGAGCCTTCAGAAGTACTGAAGCAATTAAAAAAAGTACGAGTATAAAAGGAAGCACAACCCCAGTTCGACTGTGGTTGTGCTTTTTTATTTTGTGTATTTGTTAGCATAGCTGCTCGCGGCAATCGAATCTGGCTTAATTTTCGGTTCGATCCCAAGCGATTCAATTCGGGCTACCATTTCATTTACATATAGTCTTGTCCGGTTCCGCTCTCCTGAACCAATGTCAATATGTCCCTCCATTGTAAAAGTAGCCCCTTTATAAATATGAGGCAGAATGATATCAATCATTTCATTTTTCTTATCTTCCGTGAATAAAGAAGCGATATGTTCGGTAAGTGATGTCTCATAGGAGATTCGTTCATGCAGCGTGGTCATTTTCCGTGAAATAAGCTTCTTACAGAAACACGCCCACGCGCCTTTTCCAACACGCTGGATGACGATCCCTGTAATAAAAATGGTATGAGAAGGGTGGATTTGAGAATCAGTACCAAGCATTAAACGGTAATTTCCGAGCGGATCCTTTTTCATGAAGGTCAGGATATGGTCAAATACTTGATCAAAGTCCATCTTTTTGTGGGTTATGTTTTGGAACTTGAGGTCCTTTTCCATCTCGGTCACCCCTTTGTATGTTAAGCAAGGGCATTACATGCTGCCTTCCTTATTATAAGATATTCATCAACTCTTACTTGAATGCAGATTCAGAAGAGGTGGCGGAGTAATTTAACTTTATCACGTTTATAACGGGAGTATCCCTCCTTTATTATAAAATTATGTAAGAATTTAATGAAGATTAGTAATAGAAGGGATACAAAAAGAGTTTAATTACCCTCCTCCTTAAGAAACACGGTTCTTTTGAAACCAGCTGAAGAAAATAATGAATAATAGAATGACGACAAAAGCACCTGTAATAAATTTGATAAGTGTGTTTTCCTGATAAGCAAAGATTGCTCCATAGCCCCATATGAAAACGAGAGGAAACCACGTATCTTTCTGAATAAAATAAAAGGCAAGGGCAATGAGTCCCCCTACTGCAAGAATAAAAGCGGACCATCCCAGTTCTCCAATGGCAAATAGTTCTTGTACTCCATTTGCTTTCAAAACGACAAAGGTATCCACAATAGTAGCTATAGAGGTCCAGGCGAGGTAAATGGAAAAGGGAGTTCTATATTTTTGGGTAGAGAGATTAAGTCTTTGAATGATCGTATATACCACACAGAGGGTAAGCAACGATAAAGTAATGAATAGTAGCGACGGAGTGGTTCCTACAATAACCGTAGTCCCGGATAGGAACATACTTAAAGGAAACCATAGCCCGATATGATCAACGACACGATCAAGCTCTTCATTTGCAAAGAATGATTTCATTAGAAAGATGAAAAGAAGTAAGTAAATAACGAACCAAATAGAAAAGGCAAACGGGGCAGGCATAACATATACATTAGCGGTAGATGGCTGCAAATTTTGTGATAAGAAGAAGGAAGCGGTGAGCAGATACATAAAGCTGGCTAAATTAATCAACTTCAAACCAAGCAGTCTCATGTGATGATCTCCTTTACTCTGTGATGTTAATCTCGCTGCTGTTCAATCGTCCAGGGCAGGGCAGCTTGGAGCTAGTACAGTGTATGTGCCAATTTGAATTAAATGACAAGAAGAAGGAACCACAACGATGCCAGATTAAAGATTTCTCTCTTTGTACTCTTTTAATGCATCACGGATGGCTGCTTTGTATTGTGTGAAGGCTTCCGTTTGGTTAGTAGCATCATTTCTGGAACTGTAGCTAATCGTTCCATTTTCAAAAAATGCTTTTCTTTGCGCTCGTGTTAGTTCCAACTGAACGCCCTCTCCGGTTTTAGTTTGATTCACAATATTATTTGGATGGTCGCCGTCCAGGTGCTCGGGGGCTTCCTTAACACGGAAGCCGCTTGATTCTAAATGCTCAGAAATTAAGCCTCTCAAATCCTCGTTTAATCCACCTAGTAGTGTTCTTTTCATTTCCCCTTCAGCCCCATGGATGGAAATATGGATTGACGCTTCGTTCGCCATAGAACGAGCCTGAGGTTCATCAAAATTGACAGAACTTATATGTAAATTATTAAAATTTCCGGAACTAAGCTTTCCCTTAAAGGTATAAAAACTGTATTCTTTCCCGGCAACAGCATCTGCCAGCTGTGAAGTTACCTGCTCAATTCCTCCTCCATGAATGGCACTTACGAGTACACGGCTATTTGGGGATTGGCGTTTTTTGATTTCCCAATCTTCACTTTCTTCGTATACGTCACTTAACTCCGTGAATGTGCAGAATCGATCACCCTCTGCTGGACACTCCACGGAAGAAAAGCTTCTGCTAAAGATGTTATTTTGAAGCAGCAGGGTTATGGCAGCCGCAGAAGCAGCCAGCGTAAACGCTCCAATAATTAATTTAGTTTTAAACATAGGCATCACACTCTCTCTAAAGTGTCCAATCTTTACTGGACCTTACGAATAGGATCTGTTAAATCGCAGTGTTGATCTTACAGAAAAGCTCCCGTTACTTGAAGACTCAGTTTCGAGATAAATGGGTCCTTTACGTTAGATGGACAAGGGCTGGTGGGGAAATAACTCGCTTTCCTATGGGGGAACGGTGAGCTTCCTCGCTCGTTTCACTCTCTGCGGGATCTCACCTAGTCCCTTCTCCCATGGGAGTCTCATCATTTCCCCACCACCCCCACTCTATTAAGAGGAACGGACCCTTCTTTAGTAGTGTAGGCGTTGAAGTTGATCCTTTCTAAATCCAGTAGTACCAGGCTTTTTCTAACATTACCTAGAGAAAACGGGGACTCATGGCATGATTTCTATATTTCCAATCCAAGTGATTTTTGCCAATGTTTCGAGTCTCTCATTTCAGCAAGGTCCGAAGGGGGACGATGAAGACTCCTGTGGGATAAACATGATCGGTGAGACCCCGGAAGTCGAAGACTGAGGAGGCTCAGCACATGCCCACGGAAAGCGGAATCGTCCCCCGCAGGACCTTACCTACAAACCGATATCTCGAAACTGAGTCTTCCACAATCCGGCCCTATTGCGTAATAAACCTTTTCTGAAAAAAATAAACAACTGCGTTTAACAGAGCTTACGAATAACAATGATTGAATCGTTCGGACAAGGTTAAATAACTTCCATAAAAACAGGAACCTTCCTGAGGGGGAAGAGTTCCTTATATTCTGTGCTATAAGATAAAAATCCAGATGAGAATAATAGAGAGGACAAAAGTAATGGAATAAATAACCGTAAGCATAGGTATGCTCGAATTTTTAGTTTCGTTTTTCAGACTATCAATTTCATTTTTGGAAGAGCTTTTCTTCTCCTGTTTGGTCATTTCCTTAGCAATCATGATTGTGCTGACAAGGGCTATGATGGAAACGATGATCACCACTGCATAATAAATCGGGTACATAGATATCCGCTCCTATCACTCATACTTACTCCTATTATAAATTATGATGAGGTTTGCCGCGAAACATTCACCCTCTCCAGTATGCTTTCATAATGGATCCTTACACGCACGAAGGGTTATCTTCATCTTTCATGATACTAGAATCATTCCCGTGAACGTCTCTTTTAAATCTAAAGAATCCTTTTTGTTCTAGTACACGTACCCTGAATATAGGTTTTTGAGAGAGGAATGATCTGCAGGTAGGTTTACCCTGGTTACATAATGAATCCCCATCCGTCTGACGGGTGGGGATTCGTTTAGGTGCTTAATGTTCTCCAACTGCCTCGTGTTCTCCAGGTGTTTCGTGCTCTGTCTGTTTCGCTCGTTTAACGAAAAGGGAAGCGATAAATCCGATGGCAGCTAAAGTAAAGGCAATAAAGTAAACCAGTTCAACACCGGCGACAAGTGCTTGACTCATGACCGTTTCAGATTCAGGATTTTGTGCATTGTTTAAATAGCTTTCCTCTCTAGTAGTCATCAGACTGATGAACACAGCAACTCCTACAGCACCGGATACGGGCTGTAAAGTATTCATAATTGCCGTACCGTGAGGATAAAGACGTTTAGGAAGCTGATTCAATCCGTTCGTCTGAGCTGGCATCATAACGGCCGATATGGAGAGCATGAGCAATAGGTAGCTAAGTGCGATCCGCCAAATGGGTGTATCCATACTCACTTGGCTCAAGGAAAACAAGGTTCCCATCAGGATAGCTGTCGCTGGAATAATCAGCAGTCTCGGACCAAACTTATCAAAAAGTTTTCCCATTACTGGAGACATGAGGCCATTCAATAAAGCTCCTGGCAGCAGAATTAGTCCAGCTGTTGCAGCAGGGAGAGCGAGTGGTCCCTGCATATACATCGGCAGAATGATTTCGGAGGAAAACATCGAAACCATTACAATGATGAATAACACAAGACCGATGGTAAACATCGGATATTGGAATACGCGTACGTCAAGAAGCGGTTCTTCCAGTTTCAGCTGGCGAATTGAAAAGAAGATGAGGGATACAGCCCCCGCGATAATCATGGCAAGTACCTGGGGATCAAGGAAACTCGCTTCTCCTTCTCCAGCTGAACTAAACCCTAGTACAATTCCGCCAAAACCGACAGTGGAAAGTACAATAGAGAGAATATCGACTTTTGGTTTTGTTACTTCTCCTACGTTTTTTAAGAACTTATAGGCGAATGCAATTGAGAATAGAGCAAATGGAATAACGGTAATAAACAAATATCTCCATCCTAAATACTCCACGATAATCCCTGATAATGTGGGACCAATCGCCGGCGCAAACATGATGACAAGTCCAATCATGCCCATAATTGCCCCGCGTCGTTCGGGTGGAAATAAAAGCAGGAATGTATTAAAGATAATCGGAATTAATAATCCTGTTCCAACCGCCTGCAGCAGTCTGCCAGCAAGCAGAACACCAAACGAGGGAGCAGCAGCACAGATTAAAGTCCCAATCGTAAAAATAGTCATCGTCCCTAGAAACATTTGTCTCGTGGTAAACGTTTGAAGCAGCAGAGCAGAAACGGGAATCAGTATTCCCATCACCAGCATAAAGCCGGTAACCATCCACTGTACCACAGGAGCGGTAATGTTAAATTGTTCCATTAATGTCGTCAAAGCAATATTCAAAAGCGTTTCATTTAAAATAGCAAAGAACGCCCCAATAATCAGTGAAATCATAACGGGTTTTACATTAAAGTCAGGATCGTCGGCTAAAAATTCATATTTGGTTTTATCGTCCACAAGTAAGCCTCCTTTTTTAGCAGTCACAACCTATTATTATAAAGGAAGAAATGAGGGAGCGATAGTAAAAGTACTTTACACCTACATATGTTCAGGAGCCTCAATACCTAGCAGACGGAGCCCGTCTTTTAGAACAACCGTAAAGACGTAAATAAGGGTTAAGCGAGCATTCTGCTGGTCATTCTGTAGGATTTTTGTGTCCGCATAATACTTATTAAAAGCCTTCGTTAGCTCAAGTAGGTATTTAGCGATGATGGAAGGATCATGATTTGTATTGGCTTTAAAAACCGTCTCTGGATAATGGCGGACCCATTTCACAAGTGGCCAGGCAGGTTCTTCTTTGAGAGAAGCGTCTGCTGTTTCTATGTGAAATTCTCCTTTTTCAAGCAGTGAGCGTCCTCTGACATAAGCATACTGCAGGTAAGGAGCAGTGTTTCCTTCAAAAGTCAGCATGTCTTCAAGCGAGAACTCTACATCATTGCGGCGATCGTGCTTTAGGTCGTGGAAGATCACGGCTCCAACACCCACTTGTTTCGCAATTTCCTCCTTGTTTTGTAATTCGGGATTTTTCTCTTCAATATTGGAGGCAGCTTGTTGTATAGCTTCGTTCAGTACTTCCTCAAGCAGGATCGTTTTCCCCTGACGTGTGGACATTTTCTTTCCATCTGTGAGCATCATACCAAAAGATATATGCTTAAGCTGATCTGCCCAGTCAAAGTCAAGTTTGAGTAATACATGCTTCACTTGCTCAAAATGTAACGATTGTTCATGTCCCACAACATAGAGAGCTTCTTCAAATTCATATGTCTGATAACGGTCAATAGCAGCCGTTAAGTCTCTTGTCGCATAAATGGATGTTCCATTGCTTTTCTGGATCAGGCAGGGAGGAAGCCCCTCTTTATCAAGACGAACCACTTGGGCACCTTCAGATTCTTCAAGCAGTTGTTTTTCCTGCAACAGCTTCACCGTTTTGTCCATTTTGTCATTGTAGTAAGCTTCTCCTCGAGTCAGATCGAACTCAATACCGAGAAGTTCATAAACCTTTTCGAATTCTTCAAGGGATACAGCTTTAAACCATTTCCACAGCTTTAGTGCTTCTTCGTCCTGCTGCTCCAGTTTCTTAAACCATTCCCTTCCTTCTTCAATTAAGGAAGGATCGTCTTTTGAGGCCTGATGAAAATGGACATAAATTTTCGTAAGTTCCTTTAAGGGATTCTCTCGTACCTTCTCTTCATTGCCCCAGTGCTGGTAAGCAGCAAGAAGCTTTCCGAACTGAGTGCCATAATCCCCTATGTAGTTAATTTTTACGGTAGTATAGCCGCATTTTTCCGCCAGATTCGAGAGAGCATTTCCTATAACTGTGGAGCGGAGGTGTCCCATAGAAAAAGGTTTAGCGATATTCGGTGCAGACATATCCAATACGACCGTTTTACCTGTGCCGAAGGAGTGGCTTCCATAAGAGGATGGATCGGTAAGTACCTGCTTCATGGTTTGCTCCGTCACAAAAGCCTGATTTAGAAAAATGTTAATATACCCGCCTGCTGTTTGAACTTTTGCGAATAGATCATGTTTAAGCTGCGGTGCCAGCTGAGAAGCGATCTCTTTGGGATTTCTTTTAAAGAAAGAAGCCAATGAAAAACAGGGAAAGGCTAAATCCCCTAAATGCGGTTGTTTAGGAATTTCAATTTTGTCGTACACCCATTCTCTTGAAAACTGTTCACCTAGAAGATGGGATAGCTGTAGAGCCAGAATGTGCTTTTCCATTTATAATTCCTCCTTCAATTAAAAAAACCTCGTCTCCTGAAAGAGACGAGGTATAACTCGCGGTACCACTCTTATAGCTGTATAGCCACTCGGTATTGTTAACGGGGGTTGCCCCGGCCTATCCCTACTTGATTCAGGCAGGCTTCTCAAAAGTCCGGTTCACTTACGGATATAGGTTCAGGCTCTCACCGTCCCTGAATCGCTTGCCCCTCACACATAAGCTACTCTCTTTTTTTTTGGAATTTAATTAATTTTAGAAAAGTATAGCGGATGGAGCTTGGATTTGCAAGATGATTATGGAATAACAATGGATGACGTGGGAAAAATATCATGGAAATGAGGTGAGAGTGTTATGGACTGGATATGGAAAGCGATACTGATTATCATCGTAGGGACGATTATCCTTAGAATTGCAGGGCGTAAATCAATCTCTCAAATGACGCTGTCTCAGACAGTCATTATGATTGCGATCGGTTCCCTGTTGATTCAGCCGGTTGCCGGGAGAAACGTGTGGGTTACATTTGGCGTAGGTGGAGTGCTCGTATTAACCTTGATTGCTATGGAATTTATGCAAGTGAAATTTGATTTTATGGAAAAATTTTTAACAGGGAAATCTAAGCCAGTGATCGTAAATGGTCAATTAAATGATCAGAACTTAAAGAAAATGAGGCTGACCGTTGACCAGTTGGAAATGAAATTGAGACAGCAAAGCGTTACCTCAATTCAGGACGTAAAATCAGCGACCCTCGAACCTAACGGTCAGATTGGTATAGAACTGAAAGAAAATTATAAACCAGCTACCAAACAGGACGTAGAAGAAGTACGGAAAGAATTAATGGCTTTAAAGAACCTGTTAGGATCGAATACGGCATACCAGGCACCGCAGACAGCACAATCAGCAAACATTTTTCAGGAAGTGGAAACGAAAAAAAACCAGAAGGATATTCCAGACCGCCTACAGTAAAAGCGTTTTTTAACACATAGGCAGAATGAAAGAAACTCTGGTTAAATCTTGGTACAATAGAAACAAGATTAATTAGAGGTGAGTTATTTGAATTCATTACATTCATTAGAATCTATTCAATCGTTTATTAACCGTGAACGATTGTCACTTGTTTATATATCACAACCGAATTGCTCCGTCTGCCACTCGTTAAAACCACAGGTCGAGGAGTTGCTGGAGGAATACCCTGGCATATCATCTGTCCATGTGGACGCAAGCGAAGTACCTGAAGCAGCCGGGCAGTTCTCTGTGTTCTCTGTTCCGGCAGTCCTTGTTTTCTCTGAAGGTAAGGAGCTGTTCAGAAAAGCACGCTTCGTACCACTTGGAGAACTGAATCAGCAGCTGGTGAAGTATAATCATTTTATTAATGAAGTTTAAGCAGAAAATAAGAAACTTACGGGCGCCATAAGCCCGTAAGTTTTTTTGTGCGATTTTATTGAAACACTCTTAGGACGGAAGAGGTTGGAGCTGTCTTTTGAAAAAGCTCCACTAAACGTCGTAGATAAAATCTGATACAAGATACTCCACTAAAGAGCCGGATAATGTAAGACTAAGTTTCGAGATAATTCGGGTCCGTTACGATATGTGGAGAAGGGCTGGTGGGGAAATAACTCGTCTTGTTCCATCACCCAGACACTCGAGTCATAAGCCGCTCATCAACGGATGGAAAAACCGCCATCCTTTTGGTGAGCGGCTTATGCTGGTCGTGTCTATCGGGGTGATTCCACATTTGGCCCTACACGACCCTGCGTCGTGCAGGGCCGGAAAGCGAAATCGTCCCCGGAGGACCTTCCGCTCAACAAATATCTCGAAATCAAGTCTTAAACAAACGGGAACTTTTCTGGATTAAGCAACGTGAGGAAAAGGTTTTGGAAAATTGCTATAACCCCTACCACGATAAGTTTTTTGAATATTTACTTAATTCGTATTATTGGGTTTTATATGGGAATTCGTAAAAAATCAGTTCTCAAATACAGCCGTGAGAAGTCATTTTTTGCGATGAGAAGCGATGAGGATGAAATATCTCGCTTTGAAACCGTTTACACTAACTAATTGGCTCATATAGACATCATTTGGTAAATACCCCTTGATTCAATTTTTGCCAGTGTTATGATGAAAAACGTCATAAAGAAAGCGAACAAAAAATACGAACGGGAGAGATTAACTCAAATGATCAAACAAACGATTGCTTTTTTAGGTGCAGGCTCTATGGCTGAAGCTATGATTTCAGGTATGGTTGAATCCGGGAACATTTCAGCAGATCAGATCATTGTAACCAATCGAAGTAATCAAGATCGATTAAATGAGATTAATGATAAATATGGAGTACGTACAGTATTAAAAGATGATTTAGACTTTTCACAAGTGGATCAACTTATTCTGGCTATGAAGCCAAAAGATATTGATGCCGTACTTGAAGACTTACGTTATAAATTAAATCCGAATCAAGTACTTGTATCCGTGCTCGCTGGCATTTCTACTTCATATATGGAAGACCGTCTCAATGATGGTCAGGAAGTTATTCGAGTGATGCCGAACACATCCAGTACGCTTCGCGAATCAGCAACCGCAATGTGCCCTGGCCACTATACAGACATGGAAAATGTTCTAGTGTCTAAGGCTCTCCTACAGTCTATTGGAGAAGTTTTCATTATTCCAGAGGATAAAATGGATGTCTTTACCGGAATTGCCGGAAGCGGTCCTGCTTATTTCTACTATTTAATGGAGCATATTGAGGAAACTGGCCGTGCAGAGGGTATGGATTCCAAAACACTCAGGGAAATTGGAGCACAAACCCTGCTCGGTGCAGCAAAAATGATGCTGGAGGGCGAAGAAAGCCCAGCGGAACTTCGTAAAAAAGTTACCTCTCCAAACGGTACGACAGCGGCTGGTCTTGATGCACTGGAAGAAAGTGGCGGCGGAGACGCGATCTCAGCAGCTATTAAAGGTGCAGCCGGACGCTCGAAAGAACTAAGTAAAGAAATAGAAGGCCTGTTAGTAGGCAGTAAGTAAATAGCAGTAAGTAAATAGCAGTAAGTAAATAGCAGTAAGTAAATAGCAGTAAGTAAATAGCAGTAAATAAATAACTCGATGCAATACGTTAAATAGGAGTGATATGTTGACTCAAGATAAAAAAAGGGTAGTTATAAAAATAGGAAGCAGTTCTTTAACCAGTTTGCACGGTGAAATTAGCCGTCGGAAACTCGAAAAACTAGTAGATGAAGTCGTCCAATTAAAGGACGATGGCCACGAAGTATTACTCGTATCCTCGGGTGCAGTAGCGGCAGGCTACCGTAAGCTCGGATGCCTGGAGCGTCCAAGCACTTTACCTGAAAAACAAGCCGCCGCCTCTATTGGTCAGGGATTACTGATGGAATCGTATTCCGATCTTTTCCTGTCTAATGGTTATATTGGATCCCAGATATTAATCACACGCAGTGATTTTTCTGATGAAGATCGTTATAACAACGCTCGTAATACTATTAACGTATTGCTTGAACGCGGAATCATCCCCATCGTAAATGAAAATGACACCATCACCATCGACCGTTTGAAATTCGGTGATAACGATACATTGTCCGCTAAAGTAGCTGGACTTGTCGATGCTGATCAATTAGTGATCTTATCGGATATCGATGGTTTATATGATGCAGATCCTAGAAAAAATGAGGATGCTGAACTACTCAATAAAGTCCACGAAATCACCCCAGAGATTGAAGCAGCAGCTGGCGACCCAGGAAGCGCCGTCGGTACAGGGGGCATGAAATCCAAAATAGACGCCTTTAAGATTTCTATGGCTTCCGGTATATCTTCCTTCTTAGGAAAAGCAGGTACCGACAACATTGTTTATGATGCTGTCTACCACAACGCAAGAGGAACCTATTTCGAAACCGCACCGGAAACCGAGAATCTCGACCAGAAGAAACAATGGATTGCTTTTAACTCCGGTCCTGAAGGCGAAGTCATTATTGACCATCGCGCTAAAGAATCTATTGTAGAAATGAAGAGAAGCTTGCTTCCTATGAATGTGCACCACGTAAAAGGACGTTTCAAAAAAGGTGCCGTTGTGCGTATTCATGATTTAGAAGGCGAAGAGATTGGTCTGGGCGTAGTGAATTATTCCTCAGAGCAAATGAAGGAAATGATTACTCTAACAGAACCTGAACTCGAATCTTATGAAAAAGCAGCGATTGAACGTAAAGATTTTGTCTGCCATTTAGACGTAGCCCTGCCCGCAGGCGTTTAAAATAATCAAGGAGGTCTTTGATGACACTAACAAAAGATAATGTGAACGTTGAAGCACAAGCGATTGAAGCGAAGAAAGCGTCCAAGAGTTTAATGATTCTTTCCGATAAGGAAAAGAACGATGCTCTTCACCATATCGCGGATGTTCTGGAACGTGATTTCGAAGCGATTCTTGCAGCAAATGAGAAGGATTTACGAAACGGAAGAGAACAAGGCTTTACGGAAGCATTTATGGATCGACTTTCTTTATCACAAGAGCGAATTCGTGACTTTGCACAAGGCTTACGCGATGTAGCTGAACTTGAAGATCCGACTGGTAAAAAGCTTTCAGACTGGACGCTTGAAAACGGACTTCAAGTTGAGAAAGTTACCGTGCCTCTTGGCGTAATTGGCATGATCTATGAAGCTCGTCCAAACGTAACTGTAGACGCAACCGGTCTTGCGCTTAAATCCGGGAACGCGATCGTGCTGAAAGGCGGATCTTCAGCTATTAATTCTAACCAGGCAATCGTAGAAGTTATCCACAAAGCCCTGGCGGAAACAAAAATCCCACAAGAATCCGTGCAGTTTATTGCGTCCACAGACCGTGCCGCAACAAACCAGCTTTTCACCATGAAAGAACATGTCGACGTACTCATCCCACGTGGCGGAGGTAAACTGATTCAGGCAGTTGTGGAAAACGCAACGGTTCCTGTGCTTGAAACAGGTGTAGGAAACTGCCACATCTATATTGATAAAGATGCCGATGTGGAAAAAGCCATCAGCATCCTTGTGAATGCAAAAACAGACCGTCCTGCCGTTTGTAACGCAGCAGAAACCTTAATTGTGCACAAGGATTGGCTGGCTCAACACAGTGATGAGCTAATTAGTGCTCTGAAGAAAGAAAACATCCATGTACATGGAGATGAGCATGTCCTTACTATTATTCCAGACGCCGTGCCTGCCGGTGAAGACGACTGGAAAAATGAATATTTAAGTACAGATATCGCTGTGAAAGCTGTCGACGATCTTGTTGATGCGATTGCCCACATCGAAACGTACGGCACAAAACACTCTGAAGCTATCGTCACCGAAAATCAGGAGGCAGCTGATAAATTCTTAGCTATCGTAGACGCAGCAGCGATCTACCACAATGCCTCGACT
Organism: Halobacillus halophilus DSM 2266; assembly: GCF_000284515.1. GTDB lineage: Bacteria > Bacillota > Bacilli > Bacillales > Halobacillaceae > Halobacillus > Halobacillus halophilus. Next base: position 803,843 of record NC_017668.1, read on the forward strand.
CGCTTTACGGATGGAGGCGCTCTAGGTTTCGGAGCAGAAATCGGCATTTCCACACAAAAATTACATGCCCGTGGCCCAATGGGGCTTCCAGCACTTACGACTGTGAAGTTTCTTATGAAAGGTACGGGTCAAATTAGATAAAATAAAGTATGACATGAGAAGGGACTCCTAATAAGGGGTTCCTTTTTTATATTGGGAATGGGATGGAAGGACTATTGATAATCACTTTATGTATTTCGGTAGATTTTCTTTTCATATATACACAAATGGTTTATCGAAAAAAACCCTCTATTAAGAAGAGGGTTTAGAAGTATATATAGGATCACGATCAATAGCTTGAGCAAGAGTAGGGGTTATCGATATTTGGCCAAAGTCGATGCCCAGCTGGACAGCCGTATGAGCAATTTCAGGACGGATGCCTGAAAGGGTGGTAGAGACTCCGATCAGCTGCAGCCCGCTGATCAATTGAAAGATTTGGTGAGCTACCATTGTATCGACTAAATACACACCTGACAGATCAATAAAAAGCTGGTCAATTCCTTTATCGGTGCACCCTTTTAAGGTGTTATCCATAATGGCACTGGCCCGTGAAGAATCAATATCTCCAACAAGGGGAAGCAAGGCTCGTCCATTTGAAAGATCAATAAGGGGGGAGCTAAGTTCATTAATCGTTTTCTGCTGTTTGTCTATCCGTGTATCAAGTTGATTGGATTTTTCTTCAACTACTCGCATCGTTACGATATCAAATGCTTTAATGAGTACCTCTTTCCATCGATCGATCTGCTCCTGAGTATAAGCATGATCGGATACGGCAATAAACTCTTTGACAAAATACAAATATTGATCACGAACACGTAAGAATTCTCTCATAATAAGATAGGTAGGCGTACTCAGATGTTCCGGATCACTGGCTATTTTCATAACCCAATCGTCAAACTCTTCAAGAAACTGATCCATTGGTTGAATAAAGACCTTACATAAGTGCTGATGAAATTCAAAGTTCTGCCCTTTTAACGTTTCAATGACTTTAGGATCTTTGGAGGCATAAACCCCTCTAGGATCGCTTTTATCCAGGGACTCGTACCATTGCTCAGTTAAATCCTCGGCTTTATGCAACAAAAAATCATGCAATTCTCTATTTCTTTGCATTCTATTACTCCTCTCATAACGCTAAGCTGTCATCATTTCCGTGTGTGGAAAAACAAGGAAACCTTATGGAGCCATTATAATACATTTCAAAAGTGAATGGAGAATTATCGGTAGATTTAATTATAATTCTTATAAAAGAAAGAGGGTTTGTAAAAGATTTGTCGAATATAACATTAATTTAATATGTGGAGGCGAAAAGCATGACAATGAGAGAGGTATTTTTAGATCAACTAGCCGCCATTTATGACGAAAACAACTGGTTTGTCTGCTATGAAATGTCTATTCAGGATTTAGAAGATTACCAGGTTCACGAAAGACCGGATGACGAACAAACCCACTCTATTGCAGAACTCCTCAATCATCTCTACTTTTACAACTACCGTTATTTATGCCGCTTCAGGGGGGAGGAAATAGATGAACTTCCCAGATACTACGATACGTTCCAGGATCATGGCACTCTGTCATGGAGACAGGTAGCTGCCAGCAACAGCGTCGTTTTATCCGAATTTCGTAAAGAAATTAAGCGATGCAGTGACGAAAAGCTTGAGAAATGGGCTACTACCCTGTCACACCTCTTTATTCATAATGCCTATCATATCGGACAGGTCGTTCATATCCGCAAACAATTTGGCACCTGGAGTCTCTCTCCCGTAGTTAGGGGTTAAAAACCTTCGCAAAAAAAGTCTATTGTTTTTTTAGAAACCAGGTAATCTGGTTGTCCATTTAAAAGTTAAAAATAAACCAGGGATCCTTCCCTGGCTTATTCCTATTAACCTTCGCATACATGCATAGGAGCAAAGTCAGCTTCTGTTACAGGGACTGGGGTAGTTGTATCAAGACATGTGATTCCGCAGATGCAGTTAAGGTCAAACGTCATACAGATTCCTGTAGATTTGAATTCTGTAACCCCGTTTACCAAGTCACATACATCTCTTTTACTGCAACGGCTGTTTAAGGTCATGCTATTGTTGTCTGGTTTAAGCAGCTCAAGTTTGATACAGTTTTTCTTGTCGTCTGTAAATTTAATAGCTTTGAAGATGGGAGTCTCTACACAGTAGAACGTGTCATTAATCTTTTTAACACCGCTGGCAAAGAAAGGTTTGCAATCTTCGCAGTAAAGAATGAAAGGAATGGTTGTATCCCCGTTCCCGCCTGTAGCAGGACCTACTAGATCACGGATAGACCGTTCACAGCTGACATCACATTCGTCAGCCATAGCCACCTCTGCTTGAGCATCTAGAATTTTCTTAAGAATGTCGCGTACGCAGTTCCCTTTGTTTGAATGATATGACATTAAAATATCTCTCCTTTTCATATTGATCATTCCTTATCATTCTATGTAAGCTAAAGATTAGCGCCTGTACATCTGTCTATTTTCTATAAGATCAATAAAAATTTTAAGTTTCTATAATTTATAGGGCATCTACCAATACAAAAGGAAAAAGACAACATATAATAGGGTATCTATAATTAATGGTTATAGATTCATGGTTCACCACACTATGAGATTTTCCCTACGTTTAGACGCAAGCCGTACACTTGCGTCTTTTTTTGTGTTCCTGGAAAGATATATAAGCATTGCATGGAAACTTAATAGCTTATTAAACAAAAGGGCCGGATTGTGGAAGACTCAGTTTCGAGATATTTGGGGCCGTTACGTTAAATGTAAGTGGGGGCTGGTGGGGGGGAAATGACTCGCTTTCCTATGGGGGAACGCTGAGCTTCCTCGCTCGTTTCACTCCCTGCGGGATCTCACCTAGTCCCTTCTCCCATGGGAGTCTCCCCATTTCCCCACCAGCCCAACTATATGAGTAGAAACGGACCTATCGGAAAGAGAAGTTCTTGGCTTCCATCACCTGGCTAAAATGCTTATATATCAGGCAATTATGCAAAATCATCAACTTTAAAACGCCTATCATCGCATCCTGTTATTTCTCGGAAAGATGGTGCTTTTTTGAGTGGTTTCGAGGCTGTCATTTGGCCAGGTCCGGAGGGGAACGAGGAGACTCCTAAGTTAAAAGCGGAAGCACCTTGGTCAGCGGCATATGGACTGGACGTTCAATTGTGAAGGTGCCTTGTTCAGCCTCGACCAGCTTAAGAACGACCATGAAAGGAAGTGCTTTTCTTCCTATCATGGTTGGACTTAAGACCTCGAGAGGCTAGGCACCGAAACTAGCCTGGAATTGGCGGAGATAAAGAAAACACGAAGAGCGGAGCGATTCGATGTTGCCTTATCGTACAGAAGTGAGGGAAGTCTCACTAGACGCTAGGTGCTGGAGCTGGAGAGCTCTCCTTGTGGTTTTATCTTCTGATTTTCGAGTAAGACTAAAAAAAGTGTAAGAACGGGATGCACATGACAGGTGAGATCCTGCAGGCTTCAGCCCGAGGAAGCTCAGCGCAGATGAGGTTCGACTAAGAACGCCACGTCGTGTGGCAACGTCGAACGACCCTGCGACGTGCAGGGCCGGAAAGCGAAATCGTCCCCCGAAGGACCTTCCTCATAACCAATATCTCGAAGTCAAGTCTTCCAGTATCGGGAGCTTTACTGTTAGGTCAATATCTAATAAGATCAACGAAAAAAGCTGCCAGTAAAAACTGACAGCTTCTTTCATTGATCTTATTTTTTTCGCTTTACGGTTTTATCTTTTATAGTTTTCCAGGCTTTAGAAGATGTATCGGAAGTCTTATCAATAGCTTCATTGCCCTTATCAGCTACTTTTTTAATAATATTCCCGGAAGAATCAATCGTTTTACCGAGAAGGCCTCCTTCACCTGTGATCGACTTTATAATCTTGCCTGAAGTATCCACTGTGTTGTGAACAACCTGATTGGCTTCTTTACTAACGTTCTTAATCAAGCTTTCTTTTTGTTCATTAGAGGACTTTCTATCATTCGCGGAGTTTTCATTCTGATGGTCACGCATGTTTGCATCCCTCCTGTAAAGTGTCCTACATCTCATACATATGGGTAAAGCAGGATAATATGACAGATAAAAATGAATACTCACTCATTTCTGTTGAATTTTCAGAATTATCGGTATAAAATGGATATTATATACTAACCGGACAGTATGCTTCCGGGGAAGGGGCAAATCGTTGAATTTTGATTACTCGGAGAATGTAAAAAGATATCAGCAGCAGATCCGAAGCTTTATGGAAGATGAAGTGTACCCAAATGAGCGCTTGTATGAAGAGCAGCTGAACCAGCAGGAAACTCGCTGGTCTTCTGTACCGCCGATAATGGAGGAATTAAAATCAAAAGCAAAAGAAGCGGGGCTGTGGAATTTATTTTTACCGGATTCTACATATGGAGCAGGACTTTCAAATCTGGAGTATGCTCCTCTTTGTGAAATGATGGGACGATCTCTTATAGGGCCTGAAGTATTTAACTGTAACGCGCCGGATACCGGTAACATGGAGGTTCTTGCTCGTTACGGAAGTGAAGATCAAAAGAAAGAATGGCTTGAGCCTTTATTAAACGGGGAGATAAGGTCTTGTTTTTCTATGACAGAACCAGATGTGGCGTCTTCAGATGCTGCGAATATTGAAGCCCGGATTGAGCGGGATGGGGACGAATACGTCATAAACGGTAGAAAGTGGTGGTCTTCCGGAGCCGGTGATCCCCGTTGTGAAATTGCAATATTTATGGGGAAAACCGATCCGGATGCCCCAAAATATGATCAGCAGTCTATGATTCTCGTTCCTTTGGAGTCAGAAGGGGTCAAAATTGAGCGCATGCTTCCCGTATTTGGTTATGACCATGCGCCTCATGGACATGCGGAAATCACGTTTGAAGATGTGCGTGTCCCGGCGAGCAATATGATCTGGGGAGAAGGAAAAGGTTTTGCAATTGCCCAGGGACGTCTGGGACCAGGGAGAATTCACCACTGCATGAGGCTGATTGGTGCCGCTGAGCGTGCGCTTGAAGAATTATGTAAGCGTGTCCAGAATAGAACGGCTTTTCATCGGCCGCTTGCAGAGCAGGGAGTGATACGGGAGTGGATTGCAGATTCCAGAATTGAGCTGGAACAAGCCCGGCTTCTTACATTAAAAGCTGCCCATATGATGGATACCGTTGGAAACAAACAAGCCAAAACAGAAATTGCCATGATCAAAGTTGTCGCACCGAACATGGCGCTTCGTGTCATTGACAGAGCCATTCAGGCTCACGGAGCGGCGGGGGTAAGTGAGGATTTTACGCTTGCTGCCCAGTGGGCCGGGGCCCGTACACTACGGCTTGCTGATGGACCAGATGAGGTTCACCGCAGACAAATCGCTAAGCTGGAATTATCCAAATACGAGGAGTGAGAAGATGCATGTAAATGAATTATTTAATCTGACCGGGAAAACGGCCATTGTAACAGGAGGCGGGAGAGGTTTGGGCGCACAAATTGCCGAAGGATTAGCCGAAGCAGGAGCTAACATTGTTTTATGCTCAAGAAAAGTAGAAGCCTGCGAGCAGATGGCTTCCAAATTGGAAAGCGAACTTGGCGTAGACACCCTGGCCTTAGAATGTGATGTTACCAATCCATCTCATATTGAGAATGTTGTCGGTCAGACGCTGGAGCGCTTTGGCCAAATTGATATCCTCGTCAACAATAGCGGAGCAACATGGGGAGCACCAACGCTTGAGATGCCGCTTGAGGCGTTTCAGAAAGTTATGAATGTGAATGTTACCGGTACTTTTTTAATGGCACAAAAAGTGGGAGAGGTCATGGTTAAACAGCAGGCTGGAAAAATCATTAACATTGCTTCAGTTGCTGGACTTGGCGGAGCAGACCCACGGTTTATGGACACCATCGGTTATAACGCAAGTAAAGGAGCCGTTATTACCTTTACAAAAGATTTGGCCGTAAAGTGGGGGTCCCATAATATTCAGGTAAACGCTCTCGCTCCAGGGTTTTTCCCTACCAAAATGTCTCAAGGCTTACTTGATCAGGGTGGCGATCTTATCCTCGATCGTACCCCGATGGGAAGGTTTGGAACAGATGAAGATTTAAAAGGGGCTGCCCTGTTTCTAGCCTCCAAAGCGTCTAACTATGTCACCGGGGACGTTCTAGTGGTGGACGGCGGAATGCATGCATCTTGCTAAATGAACATCACGATCAGGATTAATAAGGAGGAGTCACTATGAAAGTAGAACAGATAGCCGTTATTGGAGCAGGATCGATGGGGCATCAAATCGCTATGCTGGGAGCATTAGCGGGATTCCGCACGAGTTTACAGGACATTAGCAACGATTCGTTAGCACAGGCAAAAGATAAACTAGCTGACATTATGGACAAATGGGTGGCGAAAGATAAAATTTCAGAAGCTGAGCGAAATGAAGCATTCAGCCGTCTTACTTTTACGACTGACTTGAGAGATGCTGCGAGTGAAGCGGATCTTGTCATTGAAGCAGTGGTGGAGAAACTTGCTGTAAAACGGGAAGTCTTCAGAAAACTTGATGAGATCGTACCGTCTCATGCAATCCTGGCAACGAATTCCTCGACCATCGTAAGTTCGCTGATAGCAGACGCAACATCAAGACCTGGAAGCGTGTGCAATATGCATTTCTTCTTCCCGCCTCTGGTTATGGATTGTGTGGAAGTCGTGAAGGGGGAGCATACAACTGATGAAACAGCAGCTGTCGCTATGGAGGTTTGTGAACAAATGAATCGTACGGCCGTGCTGCTGCAAAAGGAAATCTCAGGTTTTATCGCAAACCGGATTCTCTTTGCTATTCAGAAAGAAGCGATGAGTCTATATGAGGGTGGATATGCGGACTTTAAGGATATCGATAAGATCACTAAAAAAGCACTGCACCATCCCATCGGTCCTTTTGAATTGATGGATTTATCTGGTATCGACGTCGGATATTACGTCATGCAGCAGCAGTATGAAGAAACCAAAGATCCAAACGATAAGCCATCCAAAACCTTAACCGAAAAAGTAGAAGCTGGAGAGCTTGGCAGAAAGACCGGAAAAGGATTTTACACGTACGACAACAAAGTCAGGAACTAGAGGGGGAAAGAAGATGCATGAGCATGAAATTACCGTTCGGTTTTGTGAAACAGACTTATTAGGGCATGTAAATAACAACAATTTCTTTGTATATATGGAAGATTCACGTATCCGTTTTTTCGAGGATCTGGGACTTGTGGGAGATGATTGGAATTTCATTCTCGCTTCAATAAAATGTGATTTCTTAAAGCAGGTCTATTTCAATCAAACGCTTACTATAAAAACCAGCGTCACGAAAATAGGAAATTCGAGTTTTCACTTAGAGCAGGATCTATATGAGAAAGAGAGTGGCGAAGTGACAGCCAGGGGTTATTCGGTAATTGTGCAGTTTGATTTCAAAAATCATAAGAGCTCTCCATTGACTGAGGAGATGAAAACTAAGCTTTCCTCTTATCAGTTAACAGCAAAATAGAAAGGAGCTTCAGCATGCAGGATACGAATGATACAAGAACCGTGCGCCCGGGAGAAGAGATCGATGTCCAGGCGATTGAACAATTCTTACGGAATAATCTTTCCATCCCAGATGGCGAGTTACAGGTCCGTCAGTTTGGCGCCGGCCATTCTAATTTAACTTATGAACTTACCGTGAATGATTGGCGAGCCGTACTGCGCAGACCGCCCCTTGGTCCAGTGGCTCCTAAAGCTCATGATATGGAACGTGAATATACAATCTTAGAAGCCTTGCACCCGGTATTTCCGTTGGCACCGAAGCCTTACTTGTTTGATTCAGGAGATGTATTAGGAGCCCCTTTCTTTATCATGGAACGGAGAGACGGGGTGGTGTTTGATAAAGAATTTCCTGAGGGGGTGAAACCGAGTCGGGCTCTGGGCAGAAGAATATCGGAATCCATGGTAGACCGCCTGGCGGAACTCCATTCTATTGATTACAAAAAGACAGCGTTGAAGGAGATGGTGAAGCCGGAAGGATTTATGGAGCGGCAAATACATGGATGGATCAAGCGTTATGAAAAAGCTGAAACGGATGATGTGGTCAGTGGAGAGCGATTGAAAAAGTGGCTTATAGCTCATGTCCCGTATTCTGATGAAGCCACCGTCATTCACTACGACTATAAGTTAAACAATGCCATGTTTGATCCGGAGGATCCGGCAAAAATGGTTGGACTTTTTGATTGGGAGATGACCACCGTTGGAGATCCCTTGGCCGATGTGGGGGCTGCCCTCAGTTACTGGATCGAAGCTGACGATCCTGAACTATTGAAAACAGGGTTGGGGAAACCGCCAGTTACCGTTACGGAAGGTTTTTATACAAGGAAGGAATTTATTGAAAGATACGCTGAAAAAAGCGGTCGAAGTGTAGATGATATTCACGTGTATCTCACGTTTGCCTACTTTAAGCTGGCCGGAATTATTCAACAGATTTATTACAGGTACAAACAGGGGCAGACGAATGATCCTAGATTTGCGAACATGAATGTATTTGTAAACAATCTGATTAAGCATGCTGAAGAGACGGCTGGTATTTAAGCATGGGAGATATTCACGTCATTTTCAAAAAAGAAGATATTAAAGAGGAACTTATGGTGGGGAAAGTAGCGATTGTGTTTGACGTTTTATTCGCTACTACGACGATAACAGCAGCCCTTGCGGATGGAGCCTCTTCGGTCATCCCCGTCTATGATGCAGCTCACGCTGAAGAAAGAGCGAAAAATTTTTCGGAACCTTACATTTTAGCTGGAGAAGATCAGGGACAGGTTATCAAAGGGTTTCATCATCCTCTACGTACTCACTTACAGCCGGTAGTCAAAGGAAAACACGTTATATTAAGTACAACTAATGGAACGGTGGCATTACAACGTTCCAGTCAGGCCGATCATTTATATGCATCGTCCTTACTTAACAATCCAGCTATGGCTGCTTTTCTATCTGAGCGACACGTGAACGATACGATTATGCTCGTTTGTTCAGGTTCAAGCGGACATTACACACTAGAAGATTTCTATGGAGCTGGAAGTCTCATTCATTACTTACAAAAACAGGGGAATTGGAATTTATCAGATGCAGCTTTGACCGCATGGCTGTTTTATAAAGGAAACCATTTATCCGAAGCCGATCTGCTATGTGAATCCAGAATCGGCCGGATTCTCCTTAAAGCAGGACTGAATCGTAAAGAAGTTGAGTTCGCTGCAAGCGAAGGACTATTTCATACCATACCAACCTATGACCCGATATCTGGACAATTAAAGGAGGGGGATTATGAATCCCGTAAAACATGACGTCCGTGGTGGGGAATTTTTAATTACGGAGAGTAGTTTGGAAACCGTTTTCACCCCTGAGGACCGCAGTGAGGAACATAAAATGATAGCTTCCACGGCTCGACAATTTATTTCCCGGGAAATACACCCGAACAGAAAAGAGCTGGAAGCAGAGAATTACGAATTTGTTTCAGAGAAGATGAAGATCGCAGGGGATTTGGGGCTCTTGAGTCACAGTATTCCAGAAAAATATGGAGGGCTAGGACTCGATAAAATCAGTAAAGGGATCGTAGGGGAGGCTCTCGGAAGCGGAGGCGGATATAGTGTAGCTCACTCCAATCATACGTGTATCGCGACGCTGCCCATAACCTATTTTGGCACAGAGGAACAGAAGAATAAGTATTTGCCCAAGTTGGCCACTGGTGAGTATATAGGAGCTTATTGTCTCACGGAGCCTGACGCGGGCTCGGATGCTCTTTCTGCTAAGACGACTGCTGTTATGAATGAAGAAGGAACTCACTACTTGCTGAATGGAACGAAGATCTATATAACGAATGCAGCTTTTTCCCATACATTCATTGTTTATGCAAAAGTGGACGGGAAGGATTTTACAGCTTTTATTGTAGAGAAAGACTTTGAGGGGCTCTCGATCGGACCTGAGGAAAATAAGATGGGGATTAAAGGTTCTTCCACGTGTTCCGTCATTATGGAAGATTGCAAGGTACCGGTGGAGAACAGACTTGGAGAAGTAGGCAAGGGGCATTTAATTGCATTGAATGTTTTAAATCTGGGCCGGTTCAATCTGGGTTTTGCGACGAATGGAGCAGCTAAACATTGTTTCAAGTTAGCCTTGGAACATACAACAGAAAGAAAACAGTTTGGCCGTTCCATTGCTGATTTCAGTGCCACTAAAGAAAAAGTAGCTCGTATGGCTGCACGTATTTATGAAACAGAATCTCTTCTCTATAGAACCGCGGGCCATGTGGAATCAGTTCTTGGTCATTATTACGATAGTGAGAATCCAAAAGCTGTTGCAAAGGCGATGAATGAACATGCGTTGGAATCTGCTATATGTAAGATCAAGGGTTCAGAGACACTAGACGAAGTCACAGATGAATCCCTGCAGCTCCATGGTGGAGCCGGTTTTATCAAAGAATACCCAATTGAACAAGCTTACAGGGATTCACGTATCAATCGCATCTTCGAAGGGACCAATGAAATTAATCGCTTGCTGATTCCAGGCGTCTTTTTCAAAAAGCTGGGCAAAGGGGAATTTGATGCTCGAACAGTTCTGGAAAAGGCCGAGCATTCTCTGAAAAATAATTTGTTCAAACAAGTTGAAGGTCCTTTAGATAAACTTCAGGAAGCTGTAGCGTTGTTTCGAAATTTATACATTGTAGCAGCGGGCACAGCACTTAAAGTCCACGGTGAGACGATTCAGCACGAACAGGAAATCATGATGAAGCTTGCTAATATAGCGATCGCGTTATATTCAAGTGAATCAGCTGTGCTGAGGACGCTTAAAGCAATTCGCAGTTCCGACCAGGAAGCGGAACTTAAAACGAAACTCGCTTACACCGTGGTAGAGCAATCAGCTCAAGAAATACAACAGGCTTCTTCCTTTCTATTCTCTAACTTGATGAAAGGAGAAGAACGAATAAGGATTATGAGAAATGTCTCCGTTCTTTTAAGTAACTATCTATGGGAAGATTCGATAGAACGTAATCGCGCAATTGCTGAAGTGATGATGGAAGAAAAACAATATATTTCATAAAAGGGAGATGGATCGTATGAACTTAGGTAATGATCATTTGAGCGTGGATCTTAATGGACCGGTGCTTTCGTGTGTTTTAAATCGTCCTGATGCTTTAAATGCATTTTCAGACGATATGATAGCCGGGTTAAAAGAAGCGATTAAAGAAGCTGAGCAAAATGATGACATTAAAGTTGTTGTTTTATCAGGAGCCGGCAGGGCCTTCTCGGCAGGCGGCGATGTGAAAGGTATGGGCTCGGGTTCTTCTCAGGAAGTTTACGATCATATCGGGAAGCTTAACGAGCTAATTCTTATGATAAAAGATCTTTCTAAACCAGTAATTGCAGTCGTACATGGTTACGCAGCAGGGGCCGGTTTCAATTTAGTTCTTGCTTGCGACCAAATTTTAGCTGGAGAAGAAAGTAAATTCGTTCTTAGTTTTGCCCAAGTCGGATTAGTATCAGATGGAGGGGGTCACTACTTCTTAGCAAAAATCTTAGGACCATATCGTACGAAGGAGCTATTATTCCGCGCAGAACCTATTCCTGTTGAAACAGCTGCAGAATGGGGACTGGTCAATCGCGTTTACCCTTTAGCAGAATTAGAGGAGTCGGCAATGGAGTATGCTCTCCGTCTTGCTAAAGGCCCAGGACGTGCTATGGGCATGATGAAGAAAATGGTGGATCAGGCTGAGAACAAGGATCTGGCTGCTGTTCTTGAACAGGAACGCATTACTCAGACGATGATGGTGACAACCGAGGATCATAAAGAGGGAGTACAGGCATTTAAAGATAAACGTAAGCCAGCCTTTACTGGCCGATAGGAGGAAACATTGATGAAAGCTATTCAGTTTAAAGAGTACGGAGGACCAGAAGTATTAGAATCTGTCCAAGTGGAAGACCCTGCATTAGGGGAAGGCGAGGTAAAAATAAAAGTCACAGCTATTGGAGTAAATTATGCAGATACGGCACGACGAGAAGGTGCTTATGTAGTTCCAACGCCTTTACCTTTTATTCCCGGGGCTGAAGTGGCCGGGGTTGTGGAACAAACCGGGAAAGGTGCGGACCAATTCAAAAAAGGAGACCGTGTCGTAACCTTAATTGGTTCAGGAGGATACGCGGAATATGTGGTAACGAAAGAAAGTAATCTTATCCCTGTGCCGGAAGAACTTGATGATGAGAATGCGGTAGCGATCCCGCTTCAGGGGCTGACGGCTTATCATTTGCTGACAACAATGGGACGGTTGGAAAAAGGAGAAACCGTTCTTATCCACGCTGCGGCCGGAGGAGTTGGCTCACTTGCCGTACAGCTGGCGAAGCACTATGGAGCTGAAGTCATTGCAACAGCCAGTTCTGAAGAAAAGCTGAACCTCGCAAAAGAATTAGGAGCCGATCATACGGTGAACTATACCAATCCGAACTGGCGGGATGAAGTCATGGAAGCAACAGATGGAAGGGGAGTTGATATCGCTCTCGAGATGGCTGGCGGAGACATTTTTCATGAAACCGTTAAGTGCATGAGATCGTTTGGGCGCTTAGTAGTTTATGGCGTAGCAAGTGGAAATCCGCCTCAAATGTATCCATCTGGATTAATGAACAGAAATCTTTCGGTTATTGGCTTCTTTCTTCCTCAAATTATGAAGAAGCCCGTCTTATTTGAAAAAAGCCTGAAAGAATTATTAAAGCTTGTGAACACAGGGGAATTGAAGCTCACGGTTGGAGGGGTTTACAACCTTGATGAAGCCGCTCATGTCCACGAAATTCTCCAAGCTAGAAAAACGAAAGGGAAGCTTGTTTTAAAACCTTAAGTTTATAATTGTCCGGAATCCCGCAGGAGTACACCTCTTGCGGGATTTTATAATCTCTGGGGGAGTCTTACCCAATCCGGCCTGATTGGGGGGATATAATATGAAGAAAAAGGGCCAATAAAAAATAAAAGAAGATTATGAAGGATATTTGTAGTTAAAGATCGAAATGGAAACATCAGTCTAAATAGGACATTTACTCGTTAATGATAGGAGCTGTTTGAATGTTTACATACAAAATTGATGAAGAAGTCTCATTAAAATTAATAGAACACAAAGATGCCGAAGAACTTTTTACGTTATCAAATCTGTCCAGAGAGCATCTTCGGGTGTGGCTTCCCTGGATTGACTTCACTCATTCGGCCGAAGATACAAAAAAATTCATCCAGGCAAGTCTTGAAAGGTATGCTCGTAATAACGGATTAACGGTATGTATCCTTTTGAATGGGAATATCGCTGGGGTGGTGGATTTCCATGAAATAGATTGGAGTCATAAAAGAACCAGTATTGGTTACTGGATGGGGACGGAGTACACGGGCCGAGGGTTGCTGAACAGGGCCTGCCGCCACTTGTTCACGTATGCTTTTGAAGATCTCGGACTGAACCGTATTGAAATAAGAGCAGCTGAGGAAAATTTGAAAAGCCGTGCAATACCTGAACGATTAGGGTTTGTTCAGGAAGGAATCATCAGGGACGCCGCGAACATGTACGGCAGCTATGTTAATCACGTGGTTTATGGAATGCTTGCCAAAGACTGGCTGCCTGATAAAAGATAATAATTCCCTTATTTGAGGTGAAATAAAATGGTAGAGCGTAAGCTGAAAGTCGAGAAGGTAAATTACACAAGCCCTGACAAAAAGGAAAGTGAAGATGCCTATATTATTAATCGTGAGGCAGGTATTTACGGAGTCCTGGATGGAGCAACTCCTTTAGATGAATTTCAAGATCAACAAGGTCACAATGGAGCTTATTTAGCGGCTCGAATTTTCAAAGAACATTTTGAAAGTCTTGCTTCTAACGCGGATCTCAGGAAAGAAGTTAGAGAGGCAAATTCAAAATTGTATCAACAAATGCTTGCGCATGGGATCGATGTTTCTGAAGGCTACAAACGCTGGTCGACATGTGTAGCCATTGTCCAGGTAGAGGAATCACACATCAATTACGCGCAATTAGGTGATTCTATGATCGTGGCTGGATACACACATAAGTCAGCTAAGCTGATTACTCAGGATACCGTTAAAGGAATTAGTTCAAGAGCAAAATTAAAACGTGCAACCGATCGTGCTAATGGAATCGATGTATTTGATGAAAAATATTATGAAAATAAATTGAATCAATTGCGTTATAATCGTTCGTTGGCCAATCAGCCAAATGGTTATACAGTGGCAAATGGAATGAAAGAAGCGAATCTATATCTTCAAAAGGGCCGGATTTCCACTGAAGATCTAACTGATGTACTGCTCGTTACTGATGGATTATTCCATCCTGACTACGACCTTATGGATTCTTATCAGCAGATAATAACTATTGGTTTAACCACTTATATTAACGATCTGACAAAAAACTTGAGGACCGTGTAATGCCGATCGACGACAGGACGGCCGTCCTGATTACTTTTAACTCGTCTTATTCTGAATGATACTTTCCAACATAAACTGAAATAGAAAAATAGTTGGGAGGAAAATAAATGCCTTTTTTGCAGCTTAAGGACGGAACCGAGTTGTATTATCAGGATCAGGGGTCTGGCAAGCCATTACTAATGATTCATGGGGTTTGGATGAGCAGCCGTTTCTTTAAAGAACAGGTACCTTTTTTTCAACAAAAATACAGAGTTATAAACCTGGATCTTCGCGGTCATGGGCAATCATCTAAAACAGAAGATGGTCACACGGTAGCCCAATATGCGAGAGACGCAGCTGAGGTAATTGATTTGCTGCAGCTTGAGGATGTTACTTTACTTGGATGGTCAATGGGAGCCTTTGTTATTTGGGAGTATCTCCATCAATTTGGTGAGGAAAAGGTGAAAGCTACCGTAATTGTTGATGAACTCGCTTCTGATTTTAAATGGGATGATTTTGAGATCGGAGCTTTTGACCTCCCTGCATTGACAGGAATGATGCGTGAGATCCAAACGAATCAGGAAGGGCTCCTGAGAGGATTTATCCCATTGATGTTCAAGGAAGAAGTTGAAGAGGAAGAATTAGCCTGGATGATAGAAGAGACAACCAAAGTTCCAGCTTCAGTAGCCAGTGCTATTCTATTTGATCAATCCATTATTGACTGTCGTCCTTATCTTCCTTCGATAACTGTTCCAACTTTATTGTGCTTTGGTCGAGAGGAAAAATTGATTCCTTTAGCTGCAGGAGAGCATTTAAAAAATGAAATCCCTAACTCACAGTTAGAGGTCTTTGAATCGAGCTGTCATTGCCCATTTCTCGAAGAATCGGAGCGGTTTAACAAGGTTGTCGATTCATTCATTGCCTCTTCTCATAAATAATTAACGTTAGGGAGGGCGCTCCATCCCTAAAGATGCTATGTAGGTTTTATTTAAAAACGTGAAAGGCGGGGCGTGATGAGGTATCTGTTTGACGTGAACCGATTTGTAGATGAGCGTGCGTTGTCGGTCAGTATAAAAAATAAAGGACTTAATTACGGTTTGGGCTGCTTTGAAGGAATTAGAGGGTTTTGGAACGAAGAACAGCAGCAGTTATTTGTTTTCCGTTTGGAAGATCACTTAAAAAGATTCCATCAATCAGGAAAAAGTTTATTTATTCCGATCCCTTATTCAGTCCCCGATTTAACACAAATCATTCGCAGACTCCTAGTATTGAATCAAGAAATGGCTGATGTCTATATTCGCCCTGTATGCTTTAAAGGTTCAGATACCCTTCGCCCTAATTTGAGTGATCCATATAATCATCTGGGCATTTTTACTACAGTCTTAGACTATAAACCTAAGGAAGCTTTAAAAACATGCATATCCTCTTGGACGAGAATGGGGAGTAATATGATTCCTCCTCAAGTAAAACCAACGGGTGGGTACTTGAACTCCGCTCTTGCGATCAACGAAGCTGAGCTTAATGGGTTTGATGAAGCCATTTTTTTAACGAAGGAAGGAAATATTAGCGAAGGCGCAACAGAAAACATTTTTATCGTACGTGATAATCAAGTGCTTACTCCACCTGTTTCTGACGATATCCTTCCGGGCATTACGAGGGACACGGTATGTACAATTCTCAAGAATGAGTTTGGGATTATTGTTCAAGAGAAAAGCTTCACAAGAGTTGAGGTATATGAAGCGGACGAAGTGTTTTTTACAGGAACGGCTATTGGCATAAAGCCGGTAATTGAAGTGGATCGGCGGGTGATTAGGAACGGCCGTGTGGGCTCACTCACGAAACAGATTCAGGGTATTTATGATCAAATAGTGAGAGGAAAGATGAAAGAGTATCTGGATTACAGTTTCCCAGTTTACTAATGTATAGGTTAATAAGGAATAGACCTTTACCAGTTGTAAGTCTATTCCTTATTAAGTTATTTTACGACCGCCAGCAGAAATCCATCATATCCTTTGCTTCCTACCGTCTGAATCGCTGTTGAATCAATACGTGGTTCATTTGATAGAATATCAAACATGTCACGAATACCCTCAATGTCCGAATCTTGGCTATCCTTTACCACGACTTCTCCATGGCGGACCACATTGTCTACCACAATACAGGCCCCTCGCGCCGATAGATCTATCGCCCACTTAATATAAGAAGGGTTATTTCTTTTGTCTGCATCAATGAATACAAAGTCAAAAGGATCAGTTTCCGTCTCTGCGAGTGAGGGGAAAGTTTCATTTGCTGGGCCGAGGAGGATCTCAACTTTCTCCTTAAGTCCAGCATGTTCTATATTCTTTCTTGCTGCTTGAGCGTGTTTTTCACTTGCTTCCAATGTAACAAGTCGGCCATCTTCAGGAAGAGCACTTGCCAGCCAAATGCTGCTGTATCCACCCAGAGTTCCAACCTCAAGAATCCGCTTAGCTCCTTTGATTTTAGCCAGCACGTGAAGCATTTTTCCTTGGGCTGCTGAGACATCAATGGAAGGGAGACCAGCTTCTGAATTAGATTTTAAAACTTCGTTCATCGCGTCCTTCTCTTGAACGAGCTGGCTATTAAAATAGTCATCCACCTCGGTCCAAGTTTTCTGTGTACTCATTAAAAGACCTCCTTAATTTTATTAAAGAAAAGCTCCCGATACTGGAAGACCCTGTTTCGAGATAAATAGGGGCCGTTACATTAGGTGGATAAGGGTTGGTGGGGAAATAACTCGTCTTGTTCCATCACCCAGACACTCGAGACATAAGCCGTTCATCAACGGACGGAAAAACCACCATCCTTTTGATGCTCGGCTTATGCTGGTCGTGTCTTTCGGGGTGATTCCACATTTGAACACTTTCCTATGGGGGAACGGTGAGCTTCCTCGCTCGTTTTACTCCCTGCTGGATCTCACCTAGTCCCTTCTCCCATAGGAGTCTCGCCATTTCCCCACCAACCCAACATGATTAAGAAAAACGTCCCCTTCTAGAAGAGAAGGTTCTCCACCTTAATCAGAATTAAATGCTTTTATGACAGGCTATTGAGGATCGTTGCATCCTGAAATAGGTACAGAACCACATGGTCTAATTCTTCAGCACGCAGGTAATGTTTGAAGTGGTTTTGACCTTCAGCACAATCAAATATCTCGAAACTGAGTCTTCCACAATCCGGCCCTATTGTGAAATAACGTGCTTACGAAAAATCAAATAATTTTTGATAGTACCCTTTATCAGAGAAAGCTGCTGATTTTAGATAGTTCAATGTCGGCTTCTTTCAATGCTTTGGTAATATACGCTGCAAATTCTACAGCAGATTCTTCATCACCGTGAATACATATCGTTTGCGGTTCGATTTCAACATCTACATTCTGCAGACTGGTAACTTTATTTTCTTTGATCATACGGATAACCTGTTTTACCGCTGACTGATGATCGGTAATTAAAGAATTGGGATCTCTTCTGGAGGTAAGGCTGCCATCCTGTTGATAGGTACGGTCTGAAAAGACTTCACTTGCCGTTCGCAGTCCGGCGTGGCGGCCGGCTTGAACGAGCTCACTTCCCGCAAGACCAAACAGAATAAGTTCGGGATCTACATCATAAACGGCTTGGGCAATAGCATCAGCCAGCTTTCTATCTTGAGCGGCCATATTAAACAACGCTCCGTGAGGTTTAACGTGCTGTAGATACTGTCCTTCTGCTTTTACAAATCCGTTCAATGCACCCACTTGATAAACGACAAGATCATAAGCTTCCTCAGGAGTGACATCCATCTTTCTGCGTCCAAACCCGGCTAAATCGGGAAAACCGGGATGAGCTCCAATCCCTGTATTATTTTCCGCAGCCAGCTTGACCGTTTTCCTCATGATGGATGGGTCCCCAGCGTGGAAACCACAGGCAATATTAGCAGACGTTACATATTTTAGAATTTCCTCATCTCTGCCTTTTGTATAAGTACCAAAGCTCTCTCCCATGTCACAATTAATATCTACAATAGGCATGTACGTTCCTCCTAACGGTATTTAAATCTAATTCCTTGTGCCAGCTGTTGAATTTGTGTTTCGCGCTCGAGTAATAAATGCTGAGCTTGCTTATGACTAATCTGTTCGAAGCTCACTTGCTCCCCGGGTTTTAATTGGGCGATGCGTGGGAGGTCCACGGTGGCTACTTGACCAATCTTAGGATATCCTCCTGTAGTTTGGCGATCAGCAAGCAGAATAATCGGGTTGCCTTCTGGTGGAACTTGTATGGTGCCAAACGTTACGGCCTCTGAAATCATATCCTTTTGCTTCTTAAGTTCTAATTTACTACCTTGAAGGCGGTAGCCCATTCGGTCTGATTGAGAATCAATTTGGAATCTTTCTTCAAAGAATGAAGAATGGCTATCGTCGGTAAATAGATGGAACTCCCGGCCTTCCATTACTTTAAGTTTGGGCTCACCGTGAATAGGGGCGCTGAATTCAGTAGCCACGAACCAGTCCATAGCCTGATAAGGCTGACTTCCTGCCATATCTTTGAGTTGGTCAAAGGCTTTTCGCGAAGCATTTGATAATTCGCCAAAGTTGATGGTATCTCCTTTATCCAGATCCCGGCCTTGATAACCACCGATTTCTGCTCTCAGGTAAGTGGAGGCACTTCCCATTACAGAAGCTACATCTAAACCTCCTGCGATAGCCAGATAAGCTCTGAACCCTTTTTTGGGATTTCCAAATCTAAGTTCACTTCCTTTTTTGATATATATCGGTCGCCATAGCCCAACGGTCTCTCCATCAATCATAGGTGAGAGGTTTCCGCCGCAGACGGCTATCAGTGCATCTTCCTGGAATTCGAGCACAGGACCTTTAAGTGTTATTTCCATTGTAGGAGTGCGTTGGTCGTTTCCTACAAGCAGATTAGCAATTCGATGGGCTTCTGGATCCATCGCTCCACTCGTAATGACTCCATATTTCTGATATCCATACCGTCCCAGGTCCTGAATGGTAGTCAGCAGACCAGATTTTAGAACTTTCAGCATGATTTCCCCTCCTTAATTGCGAGGTACTCTTTTTCTGAGATGGACGTAAATTTAATTTTATCCCCTGCCTGCAAAAGAGAAGGTGGGTCTTCTTCAGGCTGAAATAACTGCAGGGGAGTCTGCCCAATTAATTGCCACCCTCCCGGTGTGGTAATCGGATAAACTCCTGTTTGGCTTCCGGCAATTCCTACGGATCCTGCAGGTATTTCAAGCCTTGGATCATCTCTTCTGGGAGTGGAAATAGTTTCGTCCATTCCCCCAATATAAGGAAAGCCTGGAGCAAACCCGATCATGTACACAATATAATTTCCGTTCATGTGTCTATTGATAACTTCATCTTCTTTAAGGTCCGTGTACTCGGCTACATAGGATAAATCGGGACCGTATTTCCCTCCATAACATATAGGTATTTCAATCGTCCGAGGTTCAGGTACTTTATCGCGCTTGTTCTGTGTGAGCATTTGTCTTAATTGGTCACACACCCAGTCGTAGGGAAGGGTGTCTGTTTGCTTTATTTGCTGATAGACAAATAGAGGACTGTAAAGAATGGTTATATTGGTAAAGGCTGGTATGTATTCAATCATCCACTCTGGTTGATGTTCTTCTAATAACTTTGATATCGACTGCACTTCTTCATGAATCGTTTGTGAAATCTCATTTCCTAAATCAATGACAACTGCCTGATCTCCAAGAGGTTGAAAATGGTAGTTCATCAGTAAGCCTCCTTAAATAAACTATTCCTTCACCTATCCTATTAAACTATTCCCTTTGAATAGACATTTATTCTTCAAAATTTTAGGTGGTAAAGAAGGTGTTTTCGTTTACAGAAAAGCGGAATGCGGTAAATATAATTATACCATTTGTTAAAAGGAGGGCGTACGATGCCTTGGAATATGAATGATTATCCTAGCTCTTGAAAAAATTTGGATACGCCAGTCAAAAAGAAGGCTATTGATATCGCAAATGCTATGCTCGATGAAGGATATGATGAAGGGAGGGCCATTCCTATTGCAACCGAACAGGCAAAGGAATGGTATGAGAATGCAACCAAAGATGAAATCAACGAAGCGAAGCAGATGGGCGATGATGAATTACAAAGCAGAGATCAGGACGATCAGCAGTATGAAAGCCGCCCTGGGTTATTAGATAAAGGAGAGCACGTGGTGCCTCATGAAGATGGTTGGGCTGTACAGGCAGAAGATGCAAAGAAACCATCCAATGTTTACGAAAAAAAAGAAGAAGCTGTTTCCCGTGCTAAAGAGGTAGCGGAGAACAAAGGAACTCAAGTGATTATCCATAAGAAGGATGGAAGCATCCAAGAAAAAACGGATTATTAAAAAAGGTTTAATGCAAGGTTATAGGGGATATATACCAATTAATACAATAATTAGGAGGTATTGCAATGGCAGATAGTAAAAATCAATCCGAACATGTAGTAGCTCATGAAGATGGCTGGGCTGTGAAGGCAGAAGGTGCCGATCAACCAACGAAGATTTATGAAAATAAACAGGATGCGATTAACAGAGCAAAAGAAATTGCTCAGAATAAAGGTACAAGTGCAATCATCCATAAGCAGGATGGCACGATCCAGAATCATTATTCTTATTCTGAATAGTAACGCAAGAGTCATATAAGAGTACCCTGCCCAGGGTGCTCTTTTTGTATGAAAATATGGTATGATAGGTAAACGATGATAGAGGGAGGATGAACCATGAACGGACAGAAGCGAAGTGATATTAAGCCTGGTTTAGAGGTAGATATCGTATTAAAGAAAGATCAGAGAAGTGGGAATGTGACTAGAGGGATCGTGAAAGATTTATTGACGAAGTCGCCCTCCCATCCCCATGGAATTAAAGTCCGCCTGGAAGATGGACAGGTCGGCCGTGTAAAGAATATTCATACTTAAATGATATAAAAAACCAGCTCGAAAAAGCAACAGGCTTTCTCAAGCTGGTTTTTTGATACTAGGATTTGGTTTCATCCATATAGCTGCGGAAAGGCATTTCAATTGTGAAGAAATTTCCATCTGCATCACTAGTAGCTTCCAGGACAGTATAGGAGGTTCCGAAAATTCGTTCCATAGCGTGATCTCCATTATCGAAGGGCTCTCGGTCAATGGATAATCCAGATGAGAGAATTTTATGACGGTCTTCTTCAGTAAGGCTGCTGGTTTCTTGCAGTTTAACCATAGGACGGATGATGGTGATGCCGCCTGGTTCTTCAATTTCATCATAATCTATCTCAACGTTAACGAGAGTGTTCGCCTCGCCCAATATTTCTGTTACAATATCCTTCAATTCAGAGAAGTCCATTAAGAAGCGGACTTCTTCTGGTTCTAATCGATTCGTGAATTCAGCCATCTTCGTACCTCCTTCTATTTCTATACGAGTTATATTACCATAAGCCATATCTGATAAACCTTTTTAAATTGGAAAAAGCGGACCAGACCGTCGTCTGACCCGCTTTTGTGTTACATCGGAAAAAATAAAGTTTTCTTAAACTTGTTTTTTAAATATTACAAGCGTTGGTTGTTGAATCCCAACCTTTGCCGCGGTTGATTAGTTCTACATGGTAGTTTTATCAACTTAAACGACGCAATCCCTACCTCTATTGCATCCTTACAGCTCCGAAGCTGATCCAGTGTGATTAAGTCGTATCAAAACGTAGCAGAATGCCAGTCTCATACATATCACTCTTTCATTTTCCGAGTTGCCTTATCTAAGGCACTAATTAATTATTATAGTATTCAAGGATACGTTTGTCAATCCGGTGCGTTTTGAATGCAACTACCTATTCGTCATCTTGCAACTTAATTATTGTACGGCCTCTTGTTTCACCTTTAAGAATCTGATGTAATTTTTCCTCAACTTCATCCAAAGAAATAACTACTTTCATACGATTAAACACTTCTTTGGTTTTTAAGTCGTTCGCCATTCGATGCCATACTTTTTTCCGAGTTTCCATTGGACAATAAACGGAATCAATGCCAAGGAGACTAATTCCCCGCAGTATGAAAGGATAAACTTGTGTAGGCACATTAACGCCCGCAGTTAATCCGCTGACTGCAGCTGCTCCATTGTACTGGAGTTTGCTAAGAACTGAAGCTAAAGGTTCGCCGCCGACGGGATCGACAGCAGCAGCCCATTGCTGCTTCGCTAACGCTTTGATTTTGCCATTATAAACATCTTCTCTGGAAAGTACTTTATCAGCACCCAGATCTTTTAAGTATTCGGTATGTTCTTCACTTCCCGTACTCGCATGCACTATATATCCGCGTTTAGCAAGCATTGCTACGGCCATACTTCCTACTCCGCCGGTCGCTCCTGTAACAAGTACCGGACCCTGATCTGGAGTAAGACCATTTTGCTCAAGGCGATAGACAGATAGTGCAGCAGTGAAACCAGCCGTACCATAAATCATCGACTCTTCAAGTGTTAGACCGTCGGGAAGAGGGACTATCCAGTCAGCAGGTATGTTGGCATACTGGCTGAACCCGCCATCATGTGATACTCCAATTTCATAACTTGTGGCAATGACTTGATCGCCTTCCTTGAACCGATCGTCTCGTGAGCGAACTACTTCACCGGCCAGGTCTATTCCAGGGATAATCGGGTAATCTTTCACAAGGGCGTTATCAGGCTGAGAAACCATGCCATCTTTGAAATTCACGCTGGAGTAGTGGACCTTAATTAACACATCACTGGATGGAAGATCTTTGGTTGAGAGATCTTCCAATCTTCCTTTTACTGTGTCTCCGTCTTTATCGATCTTATAGGCTTGAAAAGTTGTCATCTTTACACCTCATTTAATCTTTTTTATCTTTATTTCGAAGATCTTCATCATATTGTTCTTCTGTCAGAGAATCATTTTTGGACTTTTCGCCTTTTTCCTGTTCTCGTTCTTCTTTTTTAATTTCTTCATTAGGCATGCCATCAATTAATTTCTCTTTTTCTAATTTTTCTTCAAAACTTTGATCTCTTTCTTGCTTACGCTTATCTTGTTCAGCCATAAGGCCACCTCCATTAAATGGGATACACCTGCTTTATTCCTTTTTTAGCCATTTATTAAACTCCTAAAGCCAGCTTATAAACCATGGCTTCACTTCCTAAAAAATCATAAAAATAAACTCCATTCCTTAGATCAGAAGGAGTTTACTTGTGATTGATTAATTTATTTTTTATGGTTTTAAAAAGGGAAGAGTGCACGATGTAATCGAAAGCTGTGCTGATCACGAGCCCGTGTATAATAACGCCAAGAATAGTAAAAATGACAATGATCGTATAGCCACCGGCCGTTTCAGGTTCAAAGCCGGATCTTCCGAAGAAAGTAAGAGAAAGAATAGCTGTAAACCAGGCATCACTGTAAGAATCCAATTCGTTTTCTATCATATTTAAAGGGATGATTAATAGAAAAATGAGTACAAACGTAATGCCAGTCACTAAGAGCAGATGTTGTCTTTTTAAAAATCGGATAAAGGGCAGAGTATAGTATTTCGTGATCGATTTGAGCCGGAGTAAGTGTAGAATACGTGCTACGCGGGCGAATTGAAAAATTGCATCGAGCGGAATAGCTGCAATTACGATAAATGGATGCTTCTTCACAAATCCCCATTTACTCTCACTTTTATAAAGCCTATAGAGGAAGTCCACGAAAAAAAATCCCCACGTACTCCAGACAATGACGCTATTGTAACCTGTTTCCTGCCATATGGTGGCCACCGAAAGTCCAGCAAGGAGGACCATGAAAATTTCATAGAATGTTTTAGATGGTTTTCGCTTAAAAAACTTCAACTTCCTGGTCCTCCTTTGAAACTTGTCGAATGATACCCTTAGTATATCACCTGTTAGGGAGAAGGAACATGGCGCACGGACCGGCCACGAATTCGACACTGTTAAGCGTTGCTGATTATTTTTCAGCTGCTTATTAAACAATCGGGACGGATTGTTGAAGACTCAGTTTCGAGATAAATTGGGTCCGTTACGTTATGAGGAAGGGGCTGGTGGGGAAATAACTCGTCTTGTTCCATCACCCCGAAAGACCCTCGAGACATAAGCCGTTCATCAACGGACGGAAAGACCACCGTCCTTTTGATGCTCGGCTTATGCTAGTCGTGTCTTTCGGGGTGATTCCACATTTGAACACTTTCCTATGGGGGAACGGTGAGCTTCCTCGCTCGTTTCACTCCCTGTGGGATCTCACCTGATTCCTTCTCCCATGGGAGTCTTGCCATTTCCCCACCAACCCAGCCGAGTGAGAATAACGGACGCTTTTATAAGAGCGAATGCTCTCCTTCTTAATCGGTCCTAAATGCTTTTGTGACAGGCTATTTCACATCGTTATAGCATGAAAATAGCTTCCTAATACATGCTTTTTCTCATCAAGTAGAGAATGTCTTAAGTGGTATCGATCATCTAATTCGGCAAGGTCCGGAGGGGGACTATGTAGACTTCTGTGGGATAAACATGATCGGTAAGATCCCGGAAGACGAAGCCTGAGGAGGCCCCGCGCAAGGGATGTTCGACTAAAATCGCCACGTCCTGTGGCAACGTCGAACGACCCAGCGTCGTACAGGGCCGGAAAGCGAAATCGTCCCCCGCAGGACCTTTCCTCTCCTAAAATATCTCGAAATAAAGTCTTCCACAAACGGGAGCTTATCTGGAAGACTCAATCTAAAGATTTATAGAGTTAAGAATTTGATAAGAAGGCAAGGCCCTCGGGGGTGATTTGGGTTCCGGAGCGCCCGCGTTTAATCGTTACATATCCACGAGCTTTCAAGTTATCAAGCACTCTTCTGATCTGCTGTTCTGACAATGAAAGGGTACTGTGATCAAGATTTTCATAGATTTTTTTCCGGCTGGCATTGGTGAAAGAATCATTCAAGTCCTTCACTACATTTAAAACTGTATGATTTAACCTTTCATCCATAACACTTTCTGAGACAGAGTGAGACTGTACCTTCGGTTTCTGAAAGAACTCCTCACCTGGCAAGTCTGCCATGGTGATAACGGGATGTTCAGATACAGTAATTAGGTAGGAGATCGTATTCTTTAATTCTCGAATGTTTCCGTACCAGTCATAACGGATCAATTCATTCATTAAAGCAGGATCAAACTGTTGATCTCGTATTTGGTTCTCCTGTAAGAATTGTCTTACCAGCGCAGGTATATCTGCTTTACGTTCCCTTAAAGGAGGGACCGTTAAAAAAAGCACTTTCAGCCGGTGATATAAATCCTCTCTGAATTCTCCCTTGTCGATTAAGTCCAATAAATGTTTATTCGTTGCAGCAATAATTCTTACATTAATGGGGATCGTTTTGGTCCCGCCAATTTTCCTGATTTCCATCTCCTGGATAACCCTCAGCAGTCTTGCCTGCAGTTTTAAGCTAATGTCTCCAATCTCATCCAGAAAGATGGTGCCTCCATCCGCCTGTTCGAATAATCCTTTCTTTCCTCCTTTCTTCGCTCCAGTGAAGGAGCCTTCTTCATATCCAAATAATTCACTTTCAAGTAGATCTTCCGGCAGAGCACTGAAATTTACGGCAAGAAAAGGTTCATAGACGCGCGCTGAATGGTGGTGAAGAGCGTGAGCAAATAATTCTTTGCCCGTGCCGCTTTCTCCTTGAATCAATACGGGCAGTTCGGTACTGGCTAATTGCCTGGCTATTTTTTTGGTTTGCTGGATAGAAGGGCTGGTTCCCAGAATATGATCGAAGGAATGTTTAGCAATATATCCTGTCTTCAGGAGTTGTTTACGGGCAGCTTTCTCCATATTGATGGTTTCATCCGTATTTTTAAAAATGAAGATGACATTGTCACTTTCCTCCCATTGCACGCGGTAGATCATCAGGTTATACCCATTGATCGTAAAATACTTGCCCTCCTCCTGGGGATTCGTTAGAAATTGAAGCAGTTTTGTATCTTTGAATAACTGGGGCAGTGTTCTACCGATGGCATGAGTACTTGATAATCCGCTGTATTCTTGAATAAAAGGGTTAAAGACCGTTACTTTCCCGTGGCGGTCAATAGCCATTACTCCGTCATTCACTCCATCTACCACCTGTTGAAGGTGATGGTTCAACAACTCGGTCTGTCGATTCATATCAGCGAGCTTTTTGCTGAGTTCAATTATTTTACCTGTATACCGGCTGGAAATTGTACCGCCCAGCTGCTGCTTCAGTTCAAAATGGTCCAGCACCTCGATTAAGGTAGTGATATCAATTAATCGAACCCCTATATCCATGATCGTCTTAACGGAGGAAGGTGCGAAAGTAATTTCTCCCGGAGTAACAGCCGTTTCAATGTTTCTTTCTATTTTTTTACCAGGGTAGTACGGAGAGTAGGACAGGTGATTCATCCCTATTTTTTTCAGGGTATCAATTGTTTCTTCTGCCATTTGCCGTGTATCGTTCACACAAAGAACAGAAGTTCCTTTTTCAAGTTCAAACAAACGGTCAATATGCTGGTAATTCATCGTCCTGCGTGCCGTCATACATGTAGATGAAGGTGAGACATTAGGAGAGGCTTCTTCTTCAACCAAGTAGGAGGAAAAAATGATAAGGTGGTCATTCAATTGCTCCGGTACATACTCATCGACGGCATAGCTTGTAATTCGAATAAATTCCCCTAATATATCCTCAAGTTGTTCATGCAAAGCCAATTTAGTTTCTGGTGTTCCTGTTATCAGAGTTAGATGATTATTCATGTAAACCTTCCTTTTGGTTTGTATTGTTAATTATTATAACACCCAATTACAACCAAATAATCATTATTTAAAGATAAAATACTTAAATATTCAGAATTCAGAGTTGGCATGGTTTTTGCATGTAAGTAGGAGAGAGGAAAAAATAAAGGAGGAACATGTAATGGATAAAAAGAAAAAAGGATTCGAAATGCCGCATACGTATGTGATTATCTTCTTTGTCGTATTATTGGCTGCGGTCCTTACGTATCTCATACCTGCGGGGATGTTCGAAACGAAGGAAGTTACGTATGAACATTCGGGTGCTGAAGAAACGCAGACGGTATTAATCCCTGGAAGCTTTAATGTGGAAGAAGGAGCAAGTGAAGGTACTAGTTTATTTGAACCCGGGGGAGGTGCTGGTTTATTAAACTATGTATTTGAAGGGCTGGTTTCTGGTGATAAGTGGGGCTCTGCGGTGGGAGTCGTTGCTTTTATACTAATTATCGGCGGTGCCTTTGGAATTATTATGAGAACACGTGCGGTTGAAGAAGGAATTCTATCCGTTATTGACCGGACGAAAGGAAAAGAAGTACTGATTGTTCCAGTGATGTTCTTTTTATTCTCCTTAGGTGGAGCTGTTTTCGGAATGGGAGAGGAAGCTATCGCTTTTGCCATGATTCTTGTGCCTCTGGTCGTCGCCTTAGGGTATGATGCGATCACCGGCATCATGATTACGTATGTAGCTACGCAGATTGGCTTTGGGACGTCCTGGATGAACCCTTTTGGAGTAGCTATTGCTCAAGGTGTTTCAGATGTACCTGTATTATCCGGTACTCCGTTTCGATTTGTAATGTGGCTGGTGTTTACAGCAGTCGGGACATTTTATACATGGAAATATGCAAGCAAAATTCGCAAAGATCCGACTCAATCATTATCCTACGATTCTGATCAATATTTCCGCGATGATTTTGATCACCAGGACATGACCGTTAAATTCAGAACAGGACACATGCTGGTACTGCTGACTGTTGCAGCGGGTATCGGATGGATTATTTGGGGAGTTATCCAGCACGCGTACTATATTCCTGAGATTGCCAGTCAGTTCTTTACGATTGGTCTTGTAGCTGGAATCATCGGGGTAATTTTTAAGTTGAATAATATGAAAGTCAATGATATTGCGGAAGGATTTGCCCAAGGAGCGAAAGACTTGCTTCCGGCTGCCCTGGTCGTTGGAATGGCCAAAGGAATTATCATCATTTTGGGCGGAGATGATCCAACCACAGCTTCTGTACTTAATACAGTTCTCCACTCAGCGGGACAGTTGTTTGAAGGGGTGCCGGAAGTTATTTCTGCTTGGCTTATGTTCCTTTTCCAATCCATTTTCAATTTCTTTGTGGTATCTGGTTCAGGGCAGGCTGCTCTAACTATGCCTCTAATGGCACCACTTGCCGACATTGCCGGTGTGAGCCGCCAAGTCGCGGTGCTTGCTTTCCAACTGGGAGACGGGTTAACGAACATCATTGTGCCAACATCTGCTGCTTTGATGGGGACACTTGGAGCTGCTCGACTGGATTGGGGAAAATGGTTCACGTTTATTATTAAGTTCCAATTAATCATGTTTGGTTTGGCAAGTGCGTTCATTATCACGGCTGTACTAATTAACTTCACTTAAAGACAAAGACAAAACAGAAGGAGGTAGTTATGATGATTACACTAATTAAAAATGCAGTCCTATATACTCCTGAGTTTTCAGGTGAAAAAGATGTCCTGATCGCTGATCAGCGAATTGCAGAGGTAAGTGACTTTATTGACATATCAAGCAAAACTGATTCCGTCCGAGTGATCGAGGCTGAAGGTAAAATGTTAACTCCCGGCTTTATAGATGGTCACGTGCACATTACGGGAGGGGGCGGAGAAGGAAGTTTCCGCTCCCGCACTCCTGAATTAAAACTGACCGATGCTACGAAGAATGGAGTTACGACAGTGGTCGGTGTGATCGGCACAGATGGAACCACCCGGACAATGACTAACTTAGTAGCAAAAGCGCGGGCTCTCCAGGAGGAAGGACTCTCTTGTTACGTTCATACCGGGTCCTATCAGGTTCCTGTGAAAACATTGACGGGTAAAATAGAGGATGATCTGATTCTGATCGATCTTATTATTGGCGCGGGTGAAATAGCCATCGCCGATCATCGGTCTTCCCAGCCGACGGTAGAGGAAATGGCTAAAATAGCTTCCCAGGCAAGAATTGGTGGAATGCTCGCGGGAAAAAGAGGGGTAGTCAACGTTCACGTTGGAGACAGTAAAGATGGCTTGTCTTTAATAGAAGAGGTCGTTTCCACTACGGATATACCGATCAGTCAATTTTATCCTACCCATATTAATCGGACACCGAAGTTATTTGAAGAGGGTATTAACTATGCCCTTAAAGGCGGGGTTGTAGACTTTACTACCAGCACGATTCCTAAATTTATAGAAGATGGTGAAGTAAAAAGCAGTGAGGCACTGAAGAGGATGCTCGACCGTGGTGTTCCTGTAGAGCAGATTACATTTACATCCGATGCGCAGGGAAGTCTGCCGGATTTTGATCAGAAAGGTAATCTCACTGGCATGAAAGTGGGCAGAATCCAATCCCTTTATGAAGCCTTTAAAGAAGCGGTGAAGCAGCACGGGGTCCCATTAGAGGATGCTCTAAAAGTAATTACCTCAAATCCTTCACGTATTCTTGGACTTCATAATAAAGGAATGGTTGAAGCCGGAAAAGATGCTGATCTTGTCTTAATGGATCCTAAGAATCTTGAAGTTCATACAGTATTCGCTAAAGGGCAGGAAATGGTAGCGGACGGAGAAGTTATGGTGTACGGTACGTTTGAATAAGTTAAGCAGGGAAAACCTGAACCTTAAAGACTGTCATCAAAAAAAGTGATTCATGTTCTTTTCATATGGTATTCTTAAATTACTAGATACTAGATGAAAGGATTGCCAATCAATTGAAAATCCTATCGAAGCTAATAAGTTTTACTGTTTTCATAGCGACTCTTGGGCTGGTCGTCTATATCCTGATTCCAGAGATTGAAAAGCAATGCCCGGGCTCTCCTTTTGCGAAAAAAGATGTGCCTGTGCCTGAGGAACTTCATCCCAGAGTAGTAGAGTATAAAGAGGAGCTGGTAGCTCGAGCTGCAGAACAGGGGATAGAAATGGTAATCACGGATGGACACCGCTCAGTTGAAAGTCAAAATGAGCTTTATGCACGGGGACGCTCCGAAGAAGGCAAAGTCGTGACACATGCCAAGGGAGGCGAATCCTATCACAACTATGGACTTGCCATTGATTTTGCCCTGCAAACGGACAATGGTGTGGTTTGGAATATGGAAAGAGACGGCAACGGAAATGGAAAGTCAGACTGGATGGAAGTCGTGGCGATTGCGAAAGATCTTGGTTTTGAATGGGGAGGGGACTGGTCGAACTTTAAAGATTACCCTCACCTACAAATGGACTTTGGTTTAACGATCCGAGATTTAAAATACGGGAAACGCCCGAACGTTGCTGAGTATGCCGATAACTAAAAATAACACTATTCATTTTCACAGATAAGCTCCCGATACTTGAAGACTCAGTTTCGAGATAACTTGGGTCCGTCGCCAAAAAAGGATGAGGGCGGCTACGGAAACAACTCGCTTTCCTACGGGGGAACGGTGAGCTTCCTCGCTCGTTTCACTCCCTGCGGGATCTCACCTAGTCCCTTCTCCCGTGGGAGTCTCGTCGTTTCCTTCGCCGCCCGAACGATAGCTGATGAGCGGACCCTGCTATAAAAGAAAGGAGCCATGCTGCATCTGCCTCAAATGCTTCTATAACAGGGTTCCTACACATAAACACACGCAAAAACAAGTGTGGATCTCGTTCATTGGAAGGCGATTATGGAAAGATTTTCGAGCTCTCCATGATCGCAAAGGTCCGGAGGGGGACGGTGAGACTCCTGTGGGATAAACATGATCGGTGAGACTCCGGAAGTCGAAGACTGAGGAGGCTCAGCACATGCCCACGGAAAGCGAATCGTCCCCCGCAGGACCTTTCCTCTCATAAAATATCTCGAATTCGAGTCTTACACAATCCGGTCCTATTGCTTAATAAGCTTTATATAAAAATCAACAATAAACAAAAAGCAGTGTCTCCTATGAAGGGGAACACTGCTTTTTGTTTATTGCTGATACGTTTCGTATGGTTTAATCATGGCGTGAATGGTTTCCGTATAAGGCATGGACAAACCGACTTCACTTCCAAGCCGTAAAGCTCCACCATGGAGATGTTCTACCTCAAGCGGCAGACCTTTTCTCCGGTCCTGATGCATGGAAGAAGTCATGTCATGATCAAGTTTACGTAAATTTTCAAACGCTTTCGCCGCCTGCTCATCTGTTAAACTCACCTGGTGAGCATTAGCAAGTTCCTTCATTTCAAATAGAACATGTTCCGCAATACGTAAAGTCTGAGGATAGGATCGAATTTCCCCAATTGGTTGATTTACAGCCGTCGTAATGCCTGAAAAAGCAGAAATGAACATATACTTTTTCCACATATCCTCTAGAATGTTGGGGCTTATACTTCCGTTAAGGTTAGCCTGATTACAAGCAAAAGCAAGTTCTTCACATATGGATTGCTGGGAAGGGTGTAATGGTCCGAACACAAGATCGTGAAATTCGCTGGAATGTATGACATGTCCTTTTTCATCAAGCGTTGCAATAATATAGGAAAGTCCGCCGATCACGGCTTCTTCACCCAGTTCTTTCTGAAGAATACTAATATGCTCCATACCATTTAGTACTGGGAAAACCTTGGCTCCCTTTTGAACCAACTGCTTCAGCCAATCCAGGGTACCATGAAGATGATAGCCTTTGACAGCAAGGAAGACTAAGTCAGCATCTTCAATTTCCTCGGGATCTCTGGCAATGGCTGGTTCGGGAACGGTATAGTCTCCCATTTTGCTATGTAACTGTAATCCGTGTGCCTCCAGTTGTTCGGCTCTTCCTTCTCTTACAAGATTGACGACTTCATGTCCAGCTTCTTGCCAGCGTGCACCAAAGTATGCACCTAAAGCGCCTGCTCCTAATACAACGATTTTCATTTCCTCCACCTCCAATAAATTGTAATTCTATGATAGCACGTCTGCTTGATGACTACACTTAAAATGGAAAGCTATGTAATTAAAAACACCCTCAAAGTTATTGAGGGTGTTTGGTAGTGAAAGAAGAAGTGACCACACGAGTCATTTCTACAAGATCTTTAAGATATTCATCCAGGTAATGAATCATATCATTCGATTTTACACTTTTCATCACTTCGTAATAATGATCCTCGCTGTTGAATACAGATTGTGCCATAAGCAACTCTTCATCCTCATCGACCTCCATTAAATTGAGCACTCCCATAGAACCTTGTCTGCCGGTAAGCATATTGGAAAAGTAGACATGATGGGAAATGGTGCCGTGAGATTCCAGGATGTCGCCGCTTTTTCTAGTCATCTTCACGAATTGTTCCACGTTCTTTTTTTTGACTCTAAAGAAACAAAGTACTGTATACATAGACGCATCCTCCTCTATTATAGAAAGATTGGTAAATACATTTTCTGGTGTGATGAGATGGTGTTATTATTTAGCCAGCTTTGCTCTTTTATCCGTGCCAGAAGAAATTCCAGCATCTATTAAGAGTACGATAGCTGTCGTCGTATGCATAATCCAGCCAATGAATGGGATAACTCCTATGGCACTTGTGACAAGGCCCAGGATACTTCCTACGAAAAAGCGATTTTCTCTAATGGATACTATTAAGGTGATTAAGTGAAAAATAAACATGAATAGAAGGGGAGCCCAGCCATTCCCTAACACAAAAGCACCACCGGCAATCGGGATGGCCAAAAATGCTTCGCAGGCTCCGGTTATCCATTTTAATAGTGTTGATGGTTTCATAATGAGATCCTGCTCCTTATCAAAAAATCTGTCCTAATCGGGTTCGTGCAGCAGCATCTTAAGCTGAAGTCCTAGTTTTATTCTATCAAATTAGACGCGTTTGTCCATAAAAGTAATTATGGAAGGGCATAATGAATTCACATATAAAGAAACCTTGCGAGTGTGACGTCGCAAGGCACATCTTTATTCCATATATCTGGAGGCAGCTGAATTGAGATCAAAGGGAAATAGGTTCTTGGACGCGCGCTTCTTCTAAATTCAAAATCTATTAGTTAGTAGACGCTTTTTGCAATTTTTGAATCATCTTCAGAGATTTCCCTGTCCCAATAGCAACGGATTCAAGAGGACTTGGAGCCATATGAACAGGTACAGAGATTTCATTTGATAACCATTCTTGCATGCCGTTCAATAACGCTCCTCCTCCAGTCAGGATAACGCCATGATCAACAATATCACCGCTTAGTTCTGGCGGGCAGTCTTCAAGTGTAGCTCGAATGGTTTCCAGTAACTGTTCCAATGACTCTTTAATGGCTGATTGAACTTCAGTCGATGATAACTCGATCGTTTTTGGAAGACCGGTAACCATGTCGCGTCCACGAACATCCATGGTAACTTCAGGATGATCGATTAATGCATAGCCAATTTCCATTTTAATTTCCTCTGCTGTCCGTTCACCAATCAGTACATTGTAAGCTTTTCTTACGTAATGAATAATTTCTTCGTCCATCACATCTCCGCCGGTTCGTATCGATCTACAGGACACAACGCCGCCGAACGAAATGATGGCTACTTCACTTGTTCCTCCGCCAATATCTACAATGACGTTGGCGATCGGCTCATCAACAGGCAGATCGGCCCCAATAGCAGCAGCTATAGGTTCCTCAATTAGATGAACATTTCTTGCTCCATAACTCTTAACGGCATTATGGATAGCCCGTCGTTCAACAGAAGTTGAGCCAGAGGGGGTACAGATGACCACTGTGGGTTTGCGCATGGACATTCCTGATTTTTTTGATACTTTTTTCAACAGCTCTTTTAACATTTGAGCTGTTAAATCATAATCAGCGATGACGCCGTCACGCAGAGGACGCACAGGGATGATATGTTTAGGGGTTTTACCTACCATTTCTTTCGCTTCTTTACCAACGGCTACGACAGTCTGAGTTTCTGTGTTATAAGCTACCACAGATGGCTCGTTTAAAAGCATACCTTTAGATTTAGAATAGATAAGTATATTGGCTGTACCAAGATCAATTCCAATTTCAGCATTTGAAAACATTATGGCGTACCTCCAAAGATGGCATTTTCTAGTTTATTTTATAAACTAATAGTAACGTTTTTTACACAGAAGGTCGATACAAAAATCAATCTTTCTGACAATGTAGTTTTATAGGCCTACTTCCATGTATAATATAGGCAACGAAAAAGAAGGAGTTTTATAATGGACCGTTTTTTAAAACATCACGAAATCCTGGAAAAGTGTGAACGGCTCAATCAATCCTACGAAATTGACCCGGCTTTTTTTGATAACATCATAGATGAATTGCTAGATAGTGAGGCGGAGACCGAAACGGTGATATTACAAGGCTTTCAAAATCTGCTTAAAGAGGTTGATCATGAAATTAACCGAATGGAGTCATTCAGTGGAATGGAGGCGAACTGTTTTAAGGGCTGTGCCTTCTGCTGCTACTTTCCAATCGTTCTCAGCCGTATGGAAGCGAAAATGATGTTTCGTTCTATTGAACAATTTTCTGAGCAAAGAAAGAATGCGATCTTTGAGCACTGGGAACGATATTACAATCAGCAGGCGGGGAAGCTTGATACCGCTCTTGCTATGGATCCGGATGATCCAAATACGAAGCTTGAATACAAAAAGCTCAACCTTCCTTGCCCAATGCTTGATCCGGAAACGCAGTTGTGTATGGCATATGAGGTTCGTCCCATTCCTTGCCGTACTTATTTAAATTACAGCGACCCTAAAGTATGCGCAGAGAATCACATGCCAAAAGAACCTTTCAGCTACGAATTTTTGTACACCTATTATTTTGGAGCGATCAATGAATTAGTTCAGGCTTTGTATGAAAATGGAGAAGATGTATTTGTTGATTACCCAAGTGATGCATGGAGCTACGATTATCTCCCGGCATGGGTGAAAAGCTATAGAGAGGGGACATTGAATGAAATATAAACTCTTGTCTTTGAATGTAGGACG
Source organism: Halobacillus halophilus DSM 2266 (assembly GCF_000284515.1). Taxonomy (GTDB): domain Bacteria; phylum Bacillota; class Bacilli; order Bacillales; family Halobacillaceae; genus Halobacillus; species Halobacillus halophilus. Next base: position 839,209 of record NC_017668.1, read on the forward strand.
CCCTGAGGTGTATGAGACAGAGAAGGGGGAACTGGAAAGTGCCTACCGGAAGACCCCCGTTCAGGAAGCAGCTTATTTAACGTATTATAATTTTGAAGGCGATGAGCAGGCAGATAAGAAAAATCATGGTGGAAGAGACAAGGCCGTTTGTCTTTATCCAGCTCAGCATTATAAGCATTGGGACGAGCACTATGGTCAGTCTTTTTCTTTTCCAGCGTTTGGTGAAAACTTGACGGTTGAAGGAATTGATGAGCGCGAAGTTCATATTGGAGATCAATTCCAACTGGGGGATGCGCTTTTGCAGATTTCAGAACCTAGAAAGCCCTGTTATATTATTGCACGTACTCACGGTATTAAAGATTTTCCGGCAAAAGTCATGGAAACAGGTTATACCGGTTTTTACCTGCGTGTTTTGAAAGAAGGAAAAGTTACACCAGGAGACGATATGACACTTGTGGAACATCACCCATCAGCAGTTACCGTAGCTGATGTGAATGAGGTACGTTATCACGATGTGAATAATCCTCATAAGCTTAAGCGTGTGATTGAAGTTGATGCCTTAGCAAAAGGTTTACGTGATTCCCTGAGTGAACACCTGCATAAAATAAAGGAGGAGCTGTAGCTGTGAACGAATGGATGGAAAAAGCATTAAAGCTTGCCGTAACGAACGTGAGAGAAGGCGGGCATCCTTTTGGAGCAGTACTCGTTAAAGATGGAGAAGCGATAGCCGAAGGGGTTAATGAACTGCATATAAAGCCGGATGTAAGCGCGCATGCAGAACTAGTAGCTATACGAAAAGCTCAGGAACATCTACGGACGACAGATTTAAGCGACTGTACTCTGTATGCAAGTGGCGAACCGTGTCCCATGTGTCTGACCGCTGCTTACTTCGCCGGTATTAAAGAAATTCATTTTGCTCAAACTGTTGAAGAAGCTTCCCGAGCAGGATTGTCATTATCGGGTAAGGTGTATGAAGAGTTGACAAAACCTAAGGACTCAAGAGAAATAAATTTTATTCATGAACCAGTACAAAATTCTGATTTGGATGCGATGGATTTGTATTCCAGGAAAACGTCTGAATCCGAATAAGGGGAGGCGAAGCTGTGGATTTTGGTCATATTATCGAAGAAAAAATCAAGCAGTCTATGGAACTTGGAGATTTTGAGGACCTTCCGGGTAAGGGGAAGCCTTTACCAAAAGATGATCTCGCTTACGTTCCCGCCGAGCTCAGAAATGGATACCGTATATTAAAAAATGCTCATATGCTTCCTGAGGAAATGCAGTTAAAAAAAGAAATAGTACAGTTGGAAGAACTTCTTGCAGAAATCAAGGACCCAGAACGAGCAGAGCGTTATAAAAAAGAGTTATCCGAGAAGAGAATCCGATTTGATCTAATGATGGAAAAGAGGAAGGTTAACCAATCAGGAGCCTACCGTCAATATAGTCATAAAATCCACAGGAACTTTGGATTCTGAAAACACAGTTTAAGGACTGTGTTTTTTTATTGGGCTATTATTATTTTTAATGAGTGATTACTCACTTTACTTTTTCATAATACTGGTGTTTAATAAAAGTGAGTAATCACTCGCAACATAAAAAAGGAGGCGGACATATGAGTTTTATTGTACAAATGAACAATATTTCACATAAGTTCGGAAAGACCATCATTCTTCAGGATATTAATCTTTCCATTAAAAAAGGTGAGATCTTTGGGCTTTTAGGTCCTTCAGGATCCGGAAAAACAACTATCGTGAAAATGATGACAGGGATTCTGTCACCTGGGGAGGGCGAAGTGTATTTAAATAATGAATTGATGCCCTCACTTAAACAAATGAAGAGATACGGATTCATGGCTCAATCGGACGCTTTATATCAAGAGTTAACAGCAAGAGAAAACTTGGACTTTTTTGGTTCATTGTATAAATTATCTAAATCAAAAAGGAAACATCGTATTCAGGAGGTTATGGATATGGTGGATTTAACGAAACATCTTGACCAGCCGGTCGAAACCTATTCGGGTGGTATGAAAAGGAGACTTTCTCTTGCAGCCGCACTTATTCATGAACCGGAAATCATTATTCTGGATGAACCGACGGTAGGAATTGATCCTGTACTAAGACAATCAATATGGCAGGAATTATACCGGTTAAAAGAAAGTGGTGTAACCATCATTGTCACCACTCATGTTATGGATGAAGCAGAAAAGTGTGATCGTCTGGCGATGCTGCGTGATGGAAAGGTTATTGCCGTAGATTCCCCTGAACATTTAAAAGAGGGGATTGGTGCTTCAACCATCGAAGAAGTATTTCTGCATTATGGAGGTGCTGCTCAATGAATACGTGGACGTTAATGAAACGAATACTAAAGCAGTTTCGCCGGGATAAAAGAAGTATGGCGTTAATGATTGTAGCTCCGATCTTTGTACTTACGTTGATGTGGCTTGTACTCGATGGGGATAGTAAAACGCTTAATGTGGCACTTGTGGATGTCCCGGAGCCTTTCCAGGAAACGCTAGAGGAATCGGAACTCCAGTTGACTTCCATGAGTTTGGCAAAGGCGGAGAAGGAAATAGATGATGGGGCGATTGATGCATTCCTTCAGTGGAAAGAGCAAAAACCTTATTTGATATTAGAAGGAAGCGATCCTAATACAGCCGGTGCTATAAGAAATGAGCTGCAGGCAGCTGCGCCAAATGATCCAACTAAAGAAATGAATGTAAGTTTCTGGCATGGTTCGGAAGATATGGAACTGTTTGATTACATCGGCCCCGTACTAATTGGTTTCTTCGTTTTCTTTTTTGTGTTTATTGTAGGTGGTGTATCTTTCCTTAGAGAGCGGACTCAAGGAACATTGGAACGCTTGTTAGCATCCCCGATTAAACGTAGTGAGGTCGTCTTTGGCTATCTAGGAGGCTTCGGTTTGTTTACGATTCTGCAATCCATTTTAATTGCCGTTTTTTCCATATATGTGTTGGAGGTTTATATGACTGGTTCGCTGATGTACGTACTGTTAATTACCTTTTTATTAGCTCTTACTGCCCTTAGTCTGGGAACGCTCCTTTCTGCATTTGCCAAAAATGAATTTCAAATGATTCAATTCATTCCTCTTGTAATTGTCCCTCAGGTTTTCTTTTCTGGACTTTTTCCAATTGAAGGACTTGCCGTCTGGCTGCAGGCTATAGGCCGGATTATGCCGCTCACATATGGAGCGGAGGCACTAAGGGGGATCATGCTGCGTGACGAAGGTCTCGCAGAGTTTCAGCTCTCTATGTATATACTAATCGGTTTCGTTGTTCTCTTTACCCTTCTCAATATATTCGCGTTAAAGCGGCACAGACGTCTATAATGGTACTAGAGAGCCTGAGAAGCGAGGAGGACTCACGTGAGTGAATTTGGAGAAATTTATAATGCAATAAATGAAGCCCAGGATGGAAAGGGGTTAACACCTAAGCAGGAACAAATACTAAAAGCAGCCGTGGAAATATTTGCGGAAAAAGGATATGCTTCTTCGTCTACCAGCGAAATAGCAGCAAGAGCCGGAGTGGCTGAAGGGACAATTTTCCGTCATTATAAAACAAAAAAAGATTTATTATTTTCTATTGTGACCCCTTTTATGACCCAATTTACTGTTCCCTTATTAGCGAGTCACTTTACAAAAGAAGTTTTTGACGAACCTCCGGAAGGTCTAGAACCATTCCTTAAGAAAATTATTAAGAATAGGTTTGAATTTGCTAGGGAGAATGCTCCCTTATTAAAGATTGTATTACAGGAAATCGCTTTTCAGCCTGAACTTCAATCCCGTTACGAATCTGTATTTCTTGAGGAAGTTTTTCCTAAATTTGAACGTGCATTAAATGAATTGAAAGAGCAGGGGAGCGTGATCGATTTCCCTAATCGTTCGATTATCCGGATGATTATTTCTACGGTTGTCGGCTTCCTGGTGACCCGCTTTCTTCTTGCTCCTGAAAGCGAATGGGAGGACGAAGAGGAATTAGATCGAACCATTCATTTTATTATGTATGGATTAGGAGGAAAATAACGTTTCCACGAAAGGTCCAGCAAAAATCTGCTGGACCTTTTATTGGTCCGGGTGGTTCACTGGTTAAACAAGAATCAGCTCTGGGTATAATAAGAAGAAACGGAACTGGAGGGATTAGAAATGTGTGGAAGGTACACTTTATTTTCTCAAGAAGCTCAAATAGCAGAGGAATTTGGAATTGCTCATTCAATTGAAGATTATCAGCCGAGATACAATATTGCGCCTGGCCAGAAGGTGCTCGCTGTTATTCATAATGGTAAGGAAAAGAAAGCGGGCTTTATGTATTGGGGACTGGTACCTTCGTGGGCGAAAGATCCTAAGATTGGTTATAAGATGATTAATGCCCGGAGTGAAACGGCTCACGAAAAGCCAAGTTTCAAGCATTTAATGGCTAAGAAAAGATGTCTGATTATCGCAGACAGCTTTTATGAGTGGAAAAAAACTGAAAATGGAAAACAGCCTCTCCGTATTTACCCGGAAAATCGCGAACTATTTGCATTTGCGGGCCTTTGGGATCAATGGAAAACGGATGAAGAGGAACGCTTTACATGTACCATACTAACTCAGGAAGCGGACCGTTTTATGGCGGATATTCACCACAGAATGCCGGTGATCCTATCGAAGCAGGCACAGGAAAAATGGATTGAACCCTTTAAATGGACGCCTGAAGAAGCTCATGATTTTGTGCAGGAAATCGATGTGGAAGAATTGAAAGCTTACGAGGTGAGTGATTACGTGAATGCTGCCCAGCATGAAGGTGATGAATGCATCAAGCCTTTAGTCTGATCATGTGGTAATATTATCTTTTTATATTCGATTTATTCAGGTATACTTTACCTATTAAGCGTTGTTATATGAGGAGATATAAAATGTGGTGAATAAAAATACCCAGATCGATTTAGAGAGAATCACCCATATTTGTAATCAGCTTGCCTCAAGGACGGGAGACCCTGCTTCCTTCAGTCTTTTGGAAGAAGTGAAGAATATTACGTTCCCATACATAAAGGAATATGAAGAATTGGAAGCGAGTCGGGTTCTTCAAATACTGGATTTCTCGCGTACACTTGAAGCTATTGTGAATGTAGTATTTAAAGTGAAAAAGAAGGAAGGTCAATCGTTCTGCTATGATCTGTTTGAGGGGAAATTGGCGAAAGATATAGGGTTGACTACCGCTTTGGTTAAAGGAAAGAGTTTAGAAGAACTGTTTACGTACGAACAGGCTGCTTTCTTTCGCCAAAAATATGCCCTGGCGTTTTCCGGACAGACGATATCTTATAAGCATCTATATAAAGGAAGGTATTTCGAGACTACACTCTCTCCTGTAGAGGAAAATGGAAGAGTAATTGAGATTATCGGGAGTGCAGTTGAGGTAACTTCTTATGAGGAAGCAGAGCAGAGGCTTGAACACATGGCTTCTCATGATCATTTAACCAATCTTCCTAACCGAAACAGGCTTCAAAAAGATCTTAGAAATTCCACCAGTGCCGGAAGTCCGTTTACAATCATTTTTTGTAACCTGGATCGATTCAAGTATGTCAATGATACGATGGGACATATAGCTGGCGACCAGGTGCTGCTATTGGTGGCTGAGAGGATACAACGTTCGCTTTCTGTAAAAGATCAGCTGTATCGTTTAGGGGGAGATGAGTTTGTCATTTGCTTGATGGGGATGCATACGCAGTCTGAGATTGTGAGACTTGGGAAAGAGATTTTACAAAATATCCGACATCCCATCAACTTGCTGGGCAGACAGTTTTTTATTACCGCAAGCCTTGGGGCAGCGCAATGTCCTAAGGATGGATCTTCAGCAGCCCGATTGCTAACTAGCGCAGATGTTGCCATGCATTTCTGTAAACAAAATGGCCGGCATAATTTATTGTTTTATCTGCCTAATATGAACAAGCATTACGAAAAAGTAATTACGTTGGAAGGGGATTTGCGTCAGGCTCTTACCCAGAATGAACTCTATTTGCACTATCAGCCTAAAGTGGACGTTCGAACGGGTTATATAAGCGGAATGGAGGCTTTAGTAAGGTGGAAGCATCCGGAGCAAGGGTTGATATCTCCTGCAGAATTTATCCCAGTTGCTGAAGAAACAGGATTGATAAACCAGCTGGATGAATGGGTATTGAAAGAAGCCTGCAGGCAGAATCAGGAGTGGATTGAGCAGGGTTATGCCCCGGAACGAATGGCTGTGAACGTATCGGCAAATGAGATTCAAAGACATGATTTCACGGAAAATGTAAAGCAGATTTTAGTTGAAAGCAGGATGGATCCTCAGTACTTAGAAATTGAAGTAACGGAAAATAGTGTTATGAGGAATACGGAACAATGTCTTCAAACCATGCAGGACCTTAAATCAATCGGGGTATCCTTATCGATTGATGACTTTGGGACAGGGTACTCATCGCTAAGTTATCTTCGCCAGTTTCCTATTCACTATTTGAAGATTGACCGGGCTTTTATTAAAGGAGTACTGACCGACCCGAGTGACGCGGAAATGGTCAAAGCGATGATTCAGCTGGCCGAGGCTTTCAAATTGGAAGTTGTAGCAGAAGGAATAGAGGATCAGGAAGTGCTGGATTTCTTAAAAGAAAATGAGTGTGCTTACTATCAAGGTTATCATTTCAGTAAACCACTGCCTCCTCACGAGATGGAAAAGCTGCTGGTCAAAAAGCAGACCTACTCCTAATAAAAGCCTTTAAAATTTCCTTTGTTTTGACTCTGTTAAAGTTTGTTGTTGATTTTTCATAAGAGGCTTATTACGCAAAAGGGCCAGTTACTGTAAGACTCAGTTTCGAGATATCGTGTGGAGAAAGGGGCTCCAGGGAACGGCTCGCTTTCCGTGGGCATGTGGTAAGCTTCCTCAGGCTTCGCCTTCCGGGATCTTACCGATCATGTTTATCCCACAGGAGTCTTCGCCGTTCCCTTCCGCCCCTTTGCATTATGAAGAGCTCGAAAATCTCTGCAAAATCTCCTTCTAATGAACAAGGATCATCTATCTTTCTCCCTGAATTTTAACGGTTGATTACGCGTAGAGACCCTATAATAGAAGCATTTGAGGCAGATGCAGTATAGCTCCTGTCTCCTATAGGATGGTCCGTTCACTAGATATCGTTAGGGTGGCGAAGGAAACGACGAGACTCCCAGGTGTTAAAAGCGGAAGCACCTTGGTCAGCGTCGTATGGACTGGACGTTCAAATGTGGAGGTGCCCTGTCCAGCATCGACAAGCTTAAGAACGACCATGACAGGAAGGGCTCTTCTTCCTGTCATGGTTGGACTTAAGACCTCGAGAGGCTAGGCACCGAAACTAGCCTGGAGCTGGATAGCACTCCACGCCGTTTAGGCATTGGTTTATGACTACACCTATCCTGAGTGTAAGAACGGGAGAAGGAGCTAGGGGAGACCCCACAAGGAGTGTTAACGACTGAGGAGGCTTATTGTTAAAGGAGGATCGACTAAAATCGCCACGTCCTGTGGCAACATCGATCGACCCTACGTCTTGTAGGGCCGTAGGAAGCGAGTTGTTTCCGTAGTCGCCCTCACCATTTTTTGGCAACGGACCCGAGTTATCTCGAAACTGAGTATTACAGAAAAGGGAGCTTATCCTTAAAATCAACACGAATCATTAACATAGCCTTTATTATAAGGCTATGTTAATGATTCGTGTTGATAGATGTATAAAGAAAGGACCTGACAATAGGGGGGTTCTTTAGAATAATGACTTTGAGGTGATGGTATATGGAATCTATCTACCATCTTGGAATAAACCATAAATCGAAATTCATAACTAAAGCGCTGTAGAGGTTCCATAACGAATGAAGAAGCAATCCAGGTATGATTGATTTAGTCCTGACGTATAGAATGCCAAGTAATAATCCGAAAACCCCTGCGGAAAAGGGAGAGAACGGATGGTTTACCGTAAAAATAAGCATTTGTAAAATAACAGCTATCCAAGTGTTCACCCATTTACTGAAGAAAGCAATCAAGAATACTCTGTAAAAAAACTCTTCAATAATAGGGACTACCAAAACTCTTGCTATTACGTACAATGTAAAACCCAGAATGGGATATTGAAAATGAGTGATGTATGGGATTTCCAAATTGTAAAATATACGCCAACTGTTAGAAATCAATATTTCATAATCATAGGTGATTTTCATAATTAGGTATTGAATAAGTAAGAATCCAATTATGTAGACCCAAGTCATTTTCAACGATAATGAAGTTAATACAAATGAATTTAGAAACATTTTACGAATGACGGGAAATAATAAGGTTATCATCAGAGGAACGAGCGCGACGATTATTTCCTTTACATACGTGTTGTAATGAAACGCGGGTGAAGTATCGATTCCTACTAATTCAGTTACTGTGTAAAAGGAAACCGCGGTCACTATGCAATACAAAAACATAAATAAGCTTTCTTTATCATTTAACCTTTCCACATTGTCACCCCATTACATTGTTATACGTGTTCGTACAACAAAGGTTTCATTAATATGGAAAAACACCTTCCCAACTTATCTCAAAACTAAGTCTTCAACAATCCGGCCCGATAGTGGAAGAAGCGCCTATGACAAATCAACAGCGAAGTTTTACATATAAAAAAGCAGGCCGGCATAACTCCGGACCTGCTTTTTGTTTAATTGGTGTATTGTGCTTGTTTTTCCTGCTCGCGTTCTTTCTTCGCCACTTTAAGGAACTTGGTTGTTTCAGCCCCCACTACTCCCGATAGAAGCAGTAAGCCAATTAAGTTTGGAAAGGCCATCAGCCCGTTCATCACGTCTGCAAACTTCCAAACCGTATCAAGCTGGGCGACGGCTCCGACAAATACGAATAATACAAATACAATCTTGTATAATCCTAATCCTCGCTGGCCGGTTAGGTAGCCGAAACATTTCTCCCCATAATAGGACCAGCCTACAATAGTGGAGAAAGCAAAGAAAACTAAGCCGATCGTCACGATATAAGAACCAACATCACCTAGGAAGACACCGAACGAAGCGGTTGTAAGATCGGCTCCATCCAGCTGACCTTTGTACTGCCCGGCCATAACAATGGTCAATCCGGTCATCGTACATACAACGATAGTATCAATAAATACCTGGGTCATGGAAACTAGTGCCTGACGTCCGGCGTAATCTGTACGTGCTGCTGCGGCCGCAATAGGAGCCGATCCTAAACCGGCTTCATTGGAGAAAACTCCGCGCGCCACACCAAAACGAATGGCTGTTCCAAGAAGACCACCGCCAACCGCACTGCCGGTGAAAGCATCATTGAAAATCGTGCCGAAGGCTGGCAGTACCAGATTCAAGTTCATAACGATAATAATAAGAGCACCAACAATATAAAAAACAGCCATGATAGGAACAAAGAAAGCTGTTACTCTTCCGATACTGCGGATCCCACCTAATAGAACAAGTCCGGCAAAGAATAATAAAATGAGTCCAGTTACCCAATGGGGCACGCTGAAGCTTGTTTCCATCACATCAGATACCGAGTTCGATTGAACCATGTTGCCAATTCCAAAAGCAGCTACGGCTCCAAATATGGCGAATAAGACCCCCAGAGGTTTCCCGAGCCATTTCGTTTTCAGTCCTCTGGACAAGTAATACATGGGTCCGCCTGCCATGTTTCCATTTTGGTCGGTAATCCGGTATTTAACGGCGAGAACGGCTTCGGCATATTTAGTAGCCATCCCGAACACGGCGGTAATCCACATCCAGAACACTGCTCCAGGTCCACCGAGGAACACGGCTGTTGCTACCCCTGCGATGTTACCAGTCCCAATTGTCGCGGCAAGTGCCGTGGTTAATGCCTGGTAATGAGAAATGTCTCCTTTTTCATTTTTCTTTTCCTTAGCTGGTTTAAAAGCCAGCTTTAAAGCGTAAGGAAGAGTCTTAAATTGCAGAAACCCTAGCCTTAGAGTTAAGTATACACCGGTACCAACCAACAGAATTAATAAAACTGGTCCCCATACAATCGCGCTTGCTGCATCAAAAAAGTTGTATAATACTCCTTGTTCCTCCATGAATATCCCCCTTCAATTTTTAGCAAATTATGTCTATATATAAAATATTCCGAAAATTATGTATAAAAGTCAAGGAATTTTCAAATTTAGGGGGGATAAATCTTGGTTTACAATCACAACTTGGGGGAAATTATCCACTATAGTTGTCGATTTAATGCAGGAATTGAACAGGATTCATAGAAATTATTAAACATGAAATACTATACTTGGGGGCTTTGGAAATGATCCGTGTACTTTTTGTTTGTTTAGGCAATATATGCCGATCTCCTATGGCTGAAGCCATATTTAAAGACTTAGTTAAAAAGGAAGGACTGGAAAAAGAAATTTCAGTTGATTCCGCCGGGATAGGTCACTGGCATGAAGGCTCCATTCCTCATGAAGGGACAAGAGCTATCTTAGACGAGCATTCAATTTCCTATGAAGGAATGAGAGCTCGACAAGTTGCAGAAGCGGACTGGGACGATTATGATTATCTTATTGCTATGGACAGTAAAAACATTCAGGATCTTCATTCTATCCGCGAGAAAAATGGAGTGACCATAGCTAAATTGTTGGATTATACATCTCACGAAGAAGCAGATGTGCCGGATCCTTATTTTACCGGTAATTTCCAATATGTGTACGAACTGGTGAGTGAAGGTTGCTCCCGCTTACTTGAACAAATAAAAAAAGATAACCAATTATAAGGAGGAGTCGTTATGGGACAGCAAAAGTTATGGAAAGGTGTATGGATCGGAGCTTTGGTCGGTGGAGCTCTTGTACTAATTGACAAGGATACAAGGCAGTACGTAGGTGTGAGATCACGAGAAGCCGGCACGAAGTATAAGGGTTACGTGACCAATCCATCAGACGCTATCCATTCGGTAAGGGTAAATTATGAACAATTTTCTAAACGGGTAAGCAAAGGATTAGAAGATTTAATTGAAATATTGAATAAAGCAGAGGACATACTGAATAGAGTAGGAGAGATCAATCAAGAAGTTGAACAGCAATTGAAAGCAGTAGATGATCCAAAAGAAGCTTCTTAAGTTAGGGTGATGGAAAATCATGAATAGCGTTTTAACATTTGGAAAAGAGCTGCTGACCCGTTTTAGAGATGATGATGTTGCGGGGCTGGCAGCTCAGCTTGCTTACTTTTTCCTGTTATCATTATTCCCATTTATGATTTTCCTGCTTACGTTGCTTGGTTATTTAAATATTGATGAAGAACGTGTTCTCGCTATAATTAGTACTTACGCTCCTCCTGAAACCTTTGACCTGATTACAGAAAATGTGACTTCCCTGTTGAAGAGCGGTAGCGGAAGTCTCTTATCTGTAGGTATCCTCGGTACATTGTGGGCAGCCTCTGTCGGTGTGAGTGCCATCATACGTGCTTTTAACCGCGCCCATAATGTAGAAGAAAACCGGCCTTTTCTTGTAACAAGGTTTATAGCGATTATTTTAACTATTGCTATGGTTCTCGTTATTTGTATTGCCTTTTTATTGCCGGTTCTTGGACATACGGCCGGAGTTTTCATCTTTTCTACTTTTGGCTTATCAGAAAGCTTTATTGAGGCCTGGGGAATGCTTCGATGGGCCATTTCGTCTATCATCTTTTTCATTGTATTATCCTTTTTATATGTAACCGCTCCAAGTCTCCGTTTGAAATACAGGGACGCAGTGGCCGGTGCCGTTTTTGCAACTGTCGGGTGGCAGCTGGTTTCCTTACTGTTTTCCTTTTATGTAAGCAGTCTGGGGAACTTTTCAGCTGCTTATGGAAGTTTGGGCGGGGTCATTGTCTTAATGATCTGGTTTTACCTGTCCGGCATCGTCATTATTTTAGGCGGCGAAATCAATGCTATCTTCCGCCGGCGTCGAAGAGATAAGAAATATTCCTAAACCAAAATAAAAAAACAAACATTCCCGGACCCATAGGTGAGCCGGGAATGTTTGTTTATTTTAATAAACGCAGACCATTTAGAATAACTAAAATGGTACTTCCTTCGTGTCCAACTACACCAAGGGGAAGGTCAATAACCTGAAGGAAATTGCTGATAATCAGCAGCATGATTATGGTTATGGAGAAGACCACATTCTGCTTAATAATGCGATTCATGCGTGAAGACAATTTTCTTGCCTGGGAAATCCGTGAAAGGTCGTTTTTTATTAAAACAACATCCGACGTTTCAAGAGCTACATCCGTGCCTCCTCCCATAGCCACACCCACGTTTGCTGTAGCAAGGGCTGGAGCATCATTAATTCCGTCGCCTACCATAGCTACCTGCGTGAAGTGAGCTTTTAGTTTTTTAATTTCATCTACTTTTTTCTCAGGGAGCAGTTCGGCAATATAGTGGTCGACTCCGGCTTCTGACGCAATAGCTTGAGCAGTGGCTGAGTTATCCCCTGTCAGCATAATGGTATAAACACCTTGTTTCTTTAATTCTTCTATCGCCTTTTTTGTATCCTCTCTAACTGTATCCTTCATAGCAAAAACAGCTGCAATTTCGTTATTCTTTTTTACAAAAATAACGGTTTTACCTTGTTTCGCTAATGTTTTAGCAATCCCATTCTGAAATAGATAGGCTTCCTCTTTTCCTACAAATTCAGGTTTTCCTACTTTCCATTCATTTCCTTCATGAAACGCTTTTACACCGTTTCCGCTTATATCCTGCATGTGTTCCACCGAGCTTAAAGGCACTTCCTCCTGTGAAGCATACCGGACGATAGCCTGGGCAATAGGGTGGTTCGATTCCTGTTCGATGGAAGCTGCAATAGAAAGGATCATCTCTTTATTTTCTTCTTCTGCATATAACGCATCGGTTACCTCAGGTGTTCCATTCGTCAACGTTCCTGTCTTATCAAACGCAATCGCATTCAGATGAGCCAGGTTCTCCAGATGTACACCGCCTTTAAAAAGCAGCCCGTGACGTGCGCCGTTTGAAATGGCGGACAATGTAGCCGGCATTATGGAAGCTACTAAAGCGCAGGGAGAGGCCACTACAAGCAGGATCATGGCTCTGTAAATCGTATCCATCCAGCTCCAGCCAAATAAAAAATGGGGCAGGAATAACATTACCGCGACTACACCAAGTACAATTTTCACATAAGTACTTTCAAAACGCTCAATAAAAAGCTGAGAAGGGGATTTCTCGCTTTGTGCGGATTGAACCATGAGTATAATTTTCTGGAATAGCGTGTCTGTTGATTTCTTGGTTACTTCAACAGTTAAACTCCCATTTAAATTAACGGTGCCTGCGAATACTTCTTTATCAATGCCCTTTGTTACAGGGAGCGACTCTCCAGTGATGGCACTTTCATTTATCGCACTTGAGCCTTTAATGATCGTTCCATCAGCCGGGATGCGTTCACCTGGTTTTATTAAAATACGATCGTTCACGTAGAGATCGGTTACGGATACGACTTCGTATCCCTCTTCCGTCACCTTCAGGGCTACTTCGGGCTGCAGATCCATTAAGGAAGAGATTTCTTTCTGGCTTTTATTTAACGTGTACGTTTCGAGGGCTCCACTTAACGCAAAGATGAAAATGAGAATGGCTCCTTCTGTCCAATAGCCGATAGCAGCAGAACCAATGGCAGCTAAAATCATGAGCAGTTCAACGTTTAGTTCTTTTTCATGTATGGTGTCTTCGAGTCCTTCTTTGGCTTTAGCAAATCCGCCGATCACGAAAGCAGCGAGATGAAGAAAAACAAAAACACTTTCAGAAATGGAACTGGATAACAGCCACGCGGTTAAGACTAGGACTCCGCTTAGTAATGCGGCCAGCAGCTCTGCGTGTGTTTTCATGAATTTCCAAGATGGGCGAATGAAATGGCTCTGGATAGGAAATGAGCTGGATTCAGAGGACATAATTCTCAACTCCTTAATATAATTGATAACGATTATCATAAACAACTAGTTGCAAAACAGGATTTCTTAGAATTATAAGCATTTTAAATTAAAATAATTATAATCTGATATATATTATTAATATACCACTAAATCGTGCGTAGTCAAGTGCAGAACAAGCACTATTTTTTGACAATGTAGGAAATCAATAACCGAGCAAGCTGGTTGATATTAAGGCACATGTATTGCTATATTTAATAGGTGCGTAAACAATTTTAGAAAGGTGGATATCCACAAATGCGTAAAGGACTATTAACTATACTTATGCTTACGCTTTCTGTGCTACTTGCCGCTTGTGGCTCAAGTGGAAATGAGAACAGTGAAAGCAGTGAAGATAACAACTCCAGCCAGGAAGCCTCTGGAGAAAAATGGAGCGAGATCAAAGAAGAAGGAAAAATGGTAGTCGGTACAGCAGGAACATTATTTCCGGCCTCTTACTATCCGGAAGGTTCAGACGAACTGACGGGCTATGATATTGAAATTATGCGTGAGGTAGCGAAACGGCTGGATCTTGAGCTTTCATTTAAAGAATACGGGGTAGATGCGCTATTATCCTCCATTAATAGTGGTCGCGTGGACATGGTTATTAACGATTTCCAGCCGACAGAGGATCGTAAAGAGAAATTCGCATTCAGTGAACCTTATAAGTATTCTTATTCTACAATGGTCGTCCGTGAATCTGATCTTTCTGGAATTGAAACACTGGATGATTTGGAAGGTAAGCTGCACGGCGGAGGAGCTACCACGGTGTACTCTGATATTGCCAAGCATTTTGGTGCAGAAACTAAAAGTTACGGAAATGTGGCCAATGATGTGTACCTTCGTGATGTAGCGAATGGTCGTACAGATTTCATCATTAACGATTATTACTTGCAGACGCTGGCCTTAAAAGCTCTTCCAGAGATTGAAGTACAGCTGCATCCTGATCTTCAGTTCCACCCAACTACTTCAGCGATCGTGATGCCTAAAGACGCTCAGACGCTGAAAGAGAAAGTTGATGCCACGCTTCAAGAGATGAGAGAAGACGGTACGCTTACTGAAATTTCAAAAGAATTCTTCGGAGGGAAGGATGCTTCCAAGAAACCTGAAAAAGATGTCCGTGAGCTTGAAGGCATCGACTTGTAAGGGTTTATTATGTTAGGCATTCAAATTGATGAGGTTAAATTAGACCAGCTTTTTGATACGGAAGCCGCCTGGAACAATCTTCCCTTCATTTTAGAAGGGGTCCCGCTCACTCTGCTTATTTCAGTGATAGGCATGGCCATAGGGCTGGTTATTGGTTTTTTTCTCGCTCTTGCCAGGGGAGCGGATCGGATCTGGTTTAGATGGCCTGCCCGCTTATATATCTCATTTATGCGTGGGACGCCTATTCTCGTTTACTTATTTGTGTTGTATTATGGATTTCCGCTTATTGGTATTGAGTTTTCTGCCATTATGGCCGCTATTATAGGTTTTGGTACAAACAGTGCTGCTTATATTGCAGAAATCAACCGTTCTTCCTTAAATAGTGTTTCTTACGGGCAATGGGAATCCGCCAGGGCGCTAGGTTTCTCCTATTGGAAGACCATCCGGCGGATCATTATGCCTCAGGCGACCAGAATTGCTATTCCGCCCCTTGGTAACGTATTTCTGGATCTATTGAAAGCGACGTCGCTTGCAGCTATGATTTCTGTACCGGAAATCTTAAATAAAGCTCAAATTGCGGCAGGACGGACGATTGATTCGTTAACGATGTATATCACCGCGGCTTTAGTTTACTGGCCGCTGACGATGCTGTTTTCTGCTTTACAGGATTATTTGGAAAAGCGATACAACAGACACTTATAGTTCCTACAAACCGCCGGAAGAAACATTTCTCTGGCGGTTTTATTATTGCAGAACCGTCCCAGTGCTTTTGGATCGCGTAATAGGAGAACCGGGCTGAACTCGTCCTATCACGATTCATTACAAAGGTAAGTAAAAAAGAAAGTTTATACACCAATCACCACCACTGAGATAATTGGGCTTACTAATAGATAAGTGTTGCGTGAAAAGCTGTATTGTTTTATGATGAAAATTGCGATTTAAATCGTAACCATTATGAATTAGGTGTTTGGAAAGGGTTTTGCCCTCTCATTTACTTACAGCACCGTCTCTTATATAATTTAAATCGTAATCATTAGTATTTTTTTGAGAGGGATTAATATGAATAATCATCCTATTGTAGAAATGGATCAGGTCTCTTTTAAATACGAAAGAGAATGGGTCGTAAAAGATGTGAATTTGACTATTAGACAGGGACAGTTCCTGGGACTGGTAGGTCCTAATGGTTCAGGGAAATCAACGTTAATAAAGCTCATGCTGGGACTTGCGAAACCGGACCGGGGTTCTATTACTCTTTACGATCGTCCAATTAAAAATTTCAGTAACTGGCAGGAAATTGGTTTCGTGTCCCAAAAGGCCAACAGTTTTAATTCTGGTTTTCCGGCCACAGTACTGGAAGTTGTAAAAGCTGGATTGGTTTCAAGAATTGGAACATTTAAATTTTTTAATAAAACGCATAAAGATAAAGCGTTGAAGGCTTTGCGTACAGTTGAAATGGAAGATTATGCTCATTCCAATATTGGGGAATTGTCAGGAGGGCAGCAGCAGCGGGTATTTATAGCACGCGCTCTGGTCAGTGATCCTTCTCTCCTTATTTTAGACGAGCCAACGGTAGGGGTGGACGCTAAGCACGTCACGGAATTCTATGATCTGCTGGGCCGGTTAAATAAAGAACAGGGGATCACCCTGCTAATGGTAACGCACGATATCGGAACCATTACACAGCACGCCACCCATGTAGTATGTATGAATAAAACCGTTCATTTCCACGGAAATACGGAAGAGTATAAAGAATTCAATGATGAAGATCTTAATCGTCTGTATGGTCATTCTGTCCAGCAGCTAACTCACAATCACGACCATGACGAGGTGAATCCATCATGATTGAAAGTTTTTTTCAGTATGAATTTCTCCAGAACGCAGCCATCACCGGAATACTGATCGGGATTGTAGCCCCTCTTCTCGGAGTATTCATTGTTGTAAGACGCCTTTCGCTGATTGCCGATGCTTTATCTCATATTACGTTGACCGGGATCGCAGCAAGCCTGCTGCTCGAGAAGAAGGTAACAGGTATTAATGACTGGAATCCTGTCTATATGGGAATGGTCTTTTCGGTTGGCGGCGCTATTTTAATTGAAAGGCTCCGAAAACTTTATAAGCATTATGAAGAACTCGCTATTCCAATCATCCTTTCAGGCGGAATAGGTCTTGGGGTTATCCTCATATCACTCGCAGACGGATTTAATACCGATCTGTTCAGCTATCTATTTGGAAGTGTAACGGCTGTCGATCGAACAAGCATGTGGACCGTGCTCATTATTACCATCATGGTTATTGCTATTGTTATACTATTTTATAAAGAACTGTTTGTATTATCCTTTGATGAAGAGCAGGCCTCGATTTCCGGTGTGAACGGCCGTTGGATCCATCTTTTATTTATCGTTATGGTAGCGCTCGTTATAGCCGCTTCCATGCAGGTGGTAGGTATCTTGCTCGTTTCTGCCCTGATGACACTTCCAGTGGCTTCTGCGTTACGCCTGGCGAGGAGCTTTAAGCAGACAATTGGATTATCGATTGCATTTGGTGAGACCTCCGTATTGATCGGTTTGTTTTCATCTTATCACTTGAGTGTGCCTCCAGGCGGAACAATTGTTATGGTTGCCGTAATTATTCTTGTGATGACGATTCTTTTCAAAAAGGTTAGAACCCAACAATGGATAAAGGGTGAAGTATAATGAATGTCGAGACGGCTTTACAGCGTTTGAAAGAAAAAGGTTATAAACGTACGAAGCAAAGAGAACGGATTGTCGAGATATTTGTCCAGCAGGATCAGTATATTGCTGCAAAGGATATTTTAAAAACCATACAGGAAGATTTCCCTGGGGTCAGTTATGATACGATTTACCGGAATCTTTACCTGCTTACCGAAGAGGAAATTCTGGAGGCGACAGAGCTTGGTGGAGAGAAACACTTTCGGCTGGGGTGTGAGACCCATGGCCATCACCATCATTTTATATGTACGACATGCGGAAAAACGAAGTCTATTGAATTCTGTCCGATGAACAGCATTAATGAAAATTTAAAAGGCTACGACATTGAAAATCATAAGTTTGAAATCTACGGTAAATGTCCTCAATGCCATTAAGAGTCTGCGGTGCGAGGCATCGCAGACTTCCTTTTAAAAGATTTCAAAAAGTAATGGTTACTATTTACAAGGAGTAATCATTACGATATAATCTTGTTGGAATGGAAGAGGAGGGGAAACGGTGAAAAAACTAGCTATTATATTATTTATAACGATCTTAACATTTGCCATGGCGGCGTGCAGCGAAGATACTTCAAGTCAGGAAGATGATGCATCTGGAGAAAACAAAGAGTCTGCCTTGCAAATCCACACAACTGTATATCCTTTACAGTATTTTACAGAACAAATAGCAGGAGACGCGGTTGAAGTGGAAACCATTCTGCCTCCAGGAACCGATCCGCATACCTACGAGCCAACCACTAAAGAAATGGTGAATATGGCTGAGGCGGATGCCTTTATATATAATGGAGCAGGCCTGGAAGGTTATGCTCAAAAAATCTCTGATTCTCTGAAACCTGAAGACGTTAAAGTATTAGAAGCGGCTAAAGGGATAGATTTAGAGGAGCAGGGACATACCCATGGGGAAGACTCTACAGAGGCTGAACACAGCGATGAGCATGCGCATGAAGACGAGGATCATGCTGACGAAGAAGATAGCACGTCTCATGAGGGTGAAGAGCAGAGTGATCATGAAGGCCATGATCATGGAGAGAATGACCCTCACGTATGGCTGGATCCGATCCGTTCGATTCAGTTGGCTGAAAATATTAAAGAAATGCTTATAGAGCTAAAGCCCGAGAAAGAGGAGCAGTTTAACCAAAATTTTGAAAAACTAAAACAGAAGCTTACGGATTTAGATCATCAATTTCATGAACAGTTAGAAAACAAACCAAAAAATGAAATCATTGTTTCTCACGCAGCCTATGGGTACTGGGAGCAGGCGTACGGAATCGAACAAATTGCCGTTTCCGGTTTAAGTCCATCCAATGAGCCCTCCCAAAAGGAACTGGAGAATATTATTGAAACGGCCGAAGCTCATGATTTGAACCACGTTCTGTTCGAACAGAACGTCACCCCTAAAGTTGCGGAGGTTGTTCAAAGTGAAATTGGAGCTGAACCCCTGCGCATTCATAATCTTTCAGTTCTTACAGAAGAGGATATTCAGGATGATGAAAATTATATCAGTCTGATGAAGCAGAACCTGGAGAAATTAAACCAAGCTTTATCTGAATAAAAAAACTGCGGACTTAGGCGTCCGCAGTTTTTTGTGTCTGAGGATCTCTCGATAATACGGTGGCAGCAAACACAATAACTAAAAGAGCAACAATAATATAAAAGAAAGACAGCCCTGGCATAAAATCTAAGAAGGCGCCGGATAGAAATGGACCAAGGATACTTCCAATACTAAAGGCCATCCCGCATAGTATATTGCCTGCCGGCAGAAGCTCCCGTGGCAGCAAATCGGTCATGTATGAAATTCCTAACGAAAATAAAGAGCCGACAAACAGTCCGCCCATCGCAAACGTAGCGAATAAGCCAAGGGTAGATTCCTCAAATATCGCCGCCAGAATAAAGGCGGCGATCCCTCCTGAAACAACGGTCAGGATAACAATCTTACGCCCCACGCGATCACTAAGTGCTCCCAGGGGGATTTGGGATAACAGACTGGCTGCTGCGAAAGATGGAATAATAAACGACAGCACATTCACATCATGTCCGATCCTTAAACCATAGACAGGGAAAATACCGTGGAGAGTGGCCTCCAGAAATCCATAAGCCATCGGTGGAAGAAATGCGGCCCAGCCGATTTTAATTGCCTTGAGGAACCGCTTGTAAGAACTGGTTCCGTAAGCGGTAGCCTGATCGTTTGGAGGAGTCTCATTATTAACTCTCCACATCATAAGCCAGACCATTAAACTGAGTCCGGAAGACAAAAGAAACGGCAAGTAAATACTAAACTCAAGTAAATTGGTCATTAAGGGGCCAATGGTAAACCCTAAACTGAAAAATAGCCCGTAATAAGCGATGTTTTTGCCTCGTGAATGAGAGGCCGATGTAGCGGTAATCCAAGTCTGAGTTCCGAAATGAAGCACCTGATCACCGATTCCAATTGCGACTCTTAATATAAACCAGAACCACAAAGCCTGCCAGAATGGAAAAAGAGCCAGGGAGATGAATACAAGAGCTCCTCCAATCATAATCACGGGCTTGTAGCCAAGCTTCTGAAGCGGTTTTTCCATAAAGGGAGAGGAAATGAGAATCCCGATGTACAGCCCAGTTGCATGCAGGCCGTTGATCGAAGAGGAAATTCCGTTTTGTTCAAGAATAACAGCGAGCAGGGGAAGAAGCATGCCCTGTGAAAATCCTGATATCGTAACCAGTCCAATTAAAATCCAAAATCTTGTACGAGTGGAGACCAAAGAATTCCCTCCTCTCCAAATATATGATACCTTCATTATCGTAAAGGAATCTCAATAAATAGGGCAAGTCTTTTTACTTAGAAGGTTATGACAAGGGTTAAAACGGTTACTATATAAGTAAAGGCTTGAAAAATTCGAAAGGAGTGGAGAACATGGATTTTTATTTAAAAGAGAACGGGGTACGTACGTCATTTGATTATGGACAATTAAATATTTCAGGAGACGAAGCATTCGGTTTTCGGCCTTATCAATTAATGGTAGCTTCCATTGCCGGTTGCAGCATTGGAGTCTTCCGTAAAATACTAGACAAACAGCGGATTGAGTTTGAAGACATCAAAGTTACAGCAGATGTTACACGTAACTCGGAGATGGCGAATCGAATTGAAAAAATCCATCTCCATTATGCTGTGAAAGGCTATCGTCTTAACCAGGATAAACTGCTGAAAAATCTTGATATATCAAGAAATAATTGCTCGATGGTACAATCAGTTCAAAACAGTATTGAAGTAGAAGAAACACTTGAGTGCATCGAACTAAGCTAGTAATATTAAAGAGCCTTATCCTAATGAAGGGTAAGCGCTCTTTTTTTGTGGAAAGTTTTTGTAAACCATCTTACACTCATAAAAAATAAATCCCAATGTAATACATTATTTATAGAAAAAAGGAGAGTAGCTTATGAAAAGCATGCTTTTAAAAGCAATATTCTATTTAGTTGGAATTGTTATCATTGCATTTGGTATATCCTTAACGATTAAAGCCGATTTAGGAGCAGGAGCGTGGGATGCGCTAAACGTTGGTTTAACAGAGTCTTTTGGACTTACAGTCGGAAACTGGGTCATTATCATCGGTGCATTGTTAATTGTCAGCAACGCTCTCATCGCAAAAGAGCGCCCTGATGTACTGGCGGTCATTACTATATTAATCCTGGGGAAAGTTATCGATTTTTGGCTCTTAGGCGCATTGAATACGGTTGCGTTCTCTACGTTCTGGGAGCAATTAATTATCCTTCTCAGTGGTATTGTCGCTATTGCAATTGGAGTCGCTTTGTATTTGCAATCGAAGTTCTCTTTAAATCCGGTGGATGGGTTTATGGTGGCTCTGCAAAAACGATTCGGCTTTAGTCTGACACTCTCCAAGACACTTACCGAAGCATTTGCATTGGTAGGAGCTCTGATACTCGGAGGGCCGATTGGCTTTGGAACGCTCGTTATTTTAATAGGAATCGGGCCGGCCATTCAGTTTTTCGATACAAAAGCTCAATGGGCTATGAATAAATTGCTTTCCTGAGGTTTCCAGCATAGGAGGACTCTATCTTCCGCAGACTAAGAAAAACGAAAGGCGGTCAGAAAGATGGAGGTAAGAAAAATCCTTTTAACTGCTGCAGTGGTTTGGCTGATGGGGGCTTGTTTATCAGGAATCGCAGTTGAAGCGAAGCAGGAAGACAGAAACGATACCCGTGTGCCAGGTCACGCGGTTAACATTTCTGAAAATAATACGTACACAAATAAGAATGGCGAAGATAGGAAATTGAATAAAGAAAGCAGAACCCACGAGCTTCTCAAAGATACAAATGTGAAAATTACCAACCCGACACTAATTGAAATGTTCAATGAAACGTCGATCACTCCTTCCCCTTTTGCGATCGGATATAGAGGGGAGATCTTCCTTGGACGCTGGCCGCTTGCTTATCACTCTAAAGAAACCACGGTGAACTGGAAATATCAAAAAATTAATGAGAATGAACTTGATAATGTAAGTGGCCCTCAGACTAAAAAATTAAGTTATGAGCAAATCGTAGAGAAGCAGGTTCAGGGTGGCCTGACTACTCAAACCAGCCATAGTGATCAATTGAGGGAAATGATTTTGCTTGAAGCGCAAAACAACTCAGACCTTCCGCTTGCTTATCAAACCGTGATCGGCAGGGGGACGACTCATAGTAAGACTTACGACGTAGCTGTTGATTACAAAGGTGTTCTGCAGGCATATGCTCCCGCTCTTAAGGAAACAGGAGAAGCAGCTTTTGGGGATGTTTACATTCAGCTAAAGGGAAGCGACAAAAAGGTTATTGTAAAAAACGTAACCAAGCAGGAAATCGGAGCCTGGATTCCCGTAGAGAATCACATAAGCTTTCGATTGATTGCAGAGTAGAAGACTTATTCTCCCGTTTCGGTGGAATAAGTCCTCATTTCAATGCGCTGCTCAGCCATAGCGACCTTATGTTTATGCATGGTTTCAGCGAGAATCCGCCGGGTTTCTTTGGCAGCTGTCCAGTAAACAAGGTCATAGACCAGTCCAGTCACTGTATATTCATAACCGCGATAGTGATCGTTCAAAGAGGTCATGCCATAGACTTGAAAAGGCTCAATTGGCTTGTCCGCTAAATCCTTCTTCACATAGATAGATAGTTCTTCATTCATACGCACACAAGCTTCCTCTAAAACCTCAAACATGCGCTTTGGATCTTCTTTGAAGTTAGTCGTAACTTTTTCAATCACACGCATATGCTCAAAGTTATAATTCTCAATGGTTGTAATCTGTCCATTGCTTATGGTAAGCAGACGGCCGCTCCATTGCCGGATTTTTAAAAACCGGAGGCCGATTTCCTCTACCGTTCCATGAAAAGTATTATTGAGGGTTATAAAGTCACCTTTATGAAGCTGCTTCTCATAAAGGAGAAACAAACCGTTGAAAAAATCTTTAATCAGGTTCTGAGCACCAAACCCAATAATAATACCAATGACTCCAGCCCCGGCCAGCAGTCTGCCAATAGGAATGAATTGATCGAGTACAATAAAAATAAATCCTATGACAGCTGCGTAACTGATGATGGAGTTAATCATGGATTCTAAGGTCTGCTCTTTTCGTTCCTCGATAAAGGAGGTACGTTTAAAGAATGATTGAATTATTTTCCTGGTAATAATGACAGCTAAGAAAAGTAAAAATGCGCTGCTTATAATAACTACTGCTGGACTTGGTTCTTCTATCCATGTTTTGAAATTTATATTATCTAAACCCAAAGAATTCGACCTCCTCTTAGGCAAGTATTATAGCATGTTTATCCACCAGTATGTCCACGATGGACATAGAGCTATGCTTGTCTTAACTTTCATTTTCGATATGATCTCTTAAGCATAGTCTTAAAGAGTAAAAATCCCCACAAACATAAGCGAGTATTTACCTCATTATCCAATGTAATAAAAGATCATCCATTTTGTAAAAACTGTCACCTCAGGTCATCCATAATATGGATGACCTGAGGTGACATTTTTTTCCAATTGTTTAAATGGTTATTTTTAAGTTATTTTTAAGAACTTTATAAACGTCTTTTAAGTTTTTTGAGGGATAATATGATTAAGAAACGTAAGGGGAGGAACAAAAATGACCCAGCCCATTGCTCAAATCATAAATGTTAAGAAAAGTATAGGAAACACACCCATTATCCACGGGATATCACTCGATATTTATCCAGGAGAAGTATTTGGTTTCCTTGGACCCAATGGAGCCGGTAAGACCACAATGATTCGAATGCTTGTAGGCCTCATGAAGATGTCTGAAGGAGAGATTTATATTCAAGGTCATCACATTCAGCGTGATTTTGAAAAGGCTATCGCCCAAGTAGGCGGCATAATTGAAAATCCTGAAATGTATTCATATCTTACCGGACTTGAAAATTTGAAACACTATGCTCGCCTTACCCCGAAGGACATTCCAAAGAAACGTCTAGAGGAAATCATTAAACTAGTAGGACTTGAAAAGAGAATCGACGAGAAAGTAAAAGGATATTCTCTAGGGATGCGACAAAGGCTGGGGATTGCTCAGGCTCTTCTTCATTCGCCATCACTATTGATCCTTGATGAGCCTACGAATGGTCTTGATCCTGCAGGTATAAGGGAGATACGTCAGTATATCCGAAGGATCGCTCATGAAGAGAACCTGGCAGTTTTTGTTTCGAGCCACTTGCTGTCCGAGATGCAGCTTATGTGTGACCGAATTGGGATTATACAACACGGGCGGTTGATTCGTGTAGAGAAAATTCAGGATCTTGTAAGTGAAAATATAGATCTTACCGTTAAGTTAAAAGCTGCCCCTGTTGAAAAAGCTTTCCAGCTATTAACCGACCAATCATGGGAGCCCGAAAAGCAAGATGACTGGATTGAATTGACTGTTTCAGAAGAAGAAGAGATCCCTGAAGTAGCTGAGTTACTGATATCAAACCAAATCAAGCTTTATCAAATCTACTCTAATGTACAAACCTTGGAAGATACATTCCTAGAATTAACCAGGGAGGAATCATAATGCATTTTCTGAAAATTCTACAGAATGAGCACATTAAAATTTATAAAAAAACAGGAACCTGGATTATGATCGGGATTCTTCTCACTTTGCTACTTGGTTTTGCGATGTTACAGAAGTATGTGCTGGATAATGGAGACCAGTCCAATTGGAGAAATCAAGCAGAAGCGAGAATTGCACAGATGGAAGAAGGTATGGAAAACGGTCCTGCCATTGAAGCGGGTCGAGAAGCTATGGGGAAAGAAATTGCCATTCAGCAATATCGTTTAGACAATGACCTCCCGCCTGTTTCTGCAGACTCTTTGTGGGGATTTATGATAGACGCAACTAATTTCACAGCAATTGCCACTCTATTCACTATAGTCATCGCAGCAGGGATTGTAGCCAGTGAATTTTCTACAGGAACGATCAAACTGCTGTTGATCCGTCCTGTACGCCGAGGAAAAATCTTGCTGGCTAAGTTTATTACAACGATGATGTTTGCTCTTTTCATGCTTGTTTTATTATTTGGGTTTTCTTATATTATTGGTCTTGCATTTTTC
This sequence comes from Halobacillus halophilus DSM 2266, assembly GCF_000284515.1. Classification (GTDB taxonomy): domain Bacteria; phylum Bacillota; class Bacilli; order Bacillales; family Halobacillaceae; genus Halobacillus; species Halobacillus halophilus. The sequence continues at coordinate 864,591 of NC_017668.1, forward strand.
GGTAACGCAGCATCAGATCTTCCCTATTTGACTTATACCGGTGGTCAGGTTGTTGAGCAGCATATGGTGGGGCACATTATCAGTTTGATTGGTTTCCGAAGTATTGAAATTATTATGATGGCTACGGTGGCCTTTATGATTTCTACCATTTTCAGAAGTAGTTCATTAGCGATTGGGTTTTCCATATTTCTTATGTTTACAGGTCCTCAGATTGTCCAGCTGCTAAGCCAGTATGACTGGGTTAGATTTGTACTTTTCGCTAATACAAATCTCATGCAGTATGTCGATGGAACACCGGTTGTAGAAGGGATGACGATGACCTTCTCCATTGTTGTGCTCCTCATCTACTTCTTTGTTTTTCTCATATCCTCCTGGGTGATTTTCAAACAAAGAGACGTTGCCGTATAATGGCTAACTAAAGTTGTAGAAGGGATGGGGGGATTAAGGTGGAAAATGAACGAATTCTTGTGGTCGAAGATGAGTTTGAAATTGCGGACTTAGTTAGAGACTATTTAATGATGGAAGGATACGAAGTGATACATGCAAAGGATGGTCAGGAAGGGTGGGACTTATTTCAACATGAAAATCCTACCCTTACTGTACTTGATCTAATGCTTCCAAAAGTTGATGGAATGGAATTATGCAGGCTGATCCGCTCCCGATCGATGATCCCGATTATTATGATGACAGCTAAAAAAAGTGAATCCGACAAAATTATCGGACTGGGCATTGGTGCTGATGATTACATTACGAAACCTTTCAGTCCAAGTGAGTTAGTAGCACGGATTAAAGCACAACTCAGGCGCTATAGACACTTTTCACACGATGACTCACTCCAACAGGATATTTTAACGTTTGGGGATTTAACCATCGACGCTAGTGAGTACAAGGTTCGAATAAAAGACCACCCGATTGAGTTATCAGCAAGGGAATTTCAGATCCTGCATCTGCTGGCTAGTCATGAAGGACAAGTCTTCACGAAGGAGCAGCTTTTTGATAAGATTTGGGGCTATGACCATATGGGTGATTTCAATACTTTAATGGTGTATATGCGCAAGCTTCGAGAAAAAATTGAAATAGAACCTTCTAATCCTGTCTATCTTAGGACTGTGTGGGGAGTAGGTTATAAATTCGAGGGAGGAGTTGAATCATCATGGGACGATTGAAAGTGCGTTTGATCTTAGCGTTTCTTTCCCTTATTCTCCTCCCTATTGGGGTGACAGGTTCCCTTCTTCAACTCCAATCTTCAGAATTAGAAGAAAAAGAACGTTCTTACCGAGATTCGATGAATGAATTAGAATCCACAATTAAAAGAGAATTAACCCAGACTTCTGTTTCCGATCTTGAACTCAACGCGCTTGTGAATCAATACGCAGCAGAAATTAACATTAAGGATGCTGAAGGAGAAACCGTGTTCACCTCATACAAGGACCCCGAAGCTGCGCCTCATAATGAAGCTATCGTAGATAGTTCCACTCTTTTTCATGTTCAGGCTGAAGACGGCCGCATCTTATTTGTCGAATTATCCAGTCAACTGCCATTTACCGATACAATTTTAAGGAGTATCCTCATTAGTGTTGGAAGCGGATTAATCGCACTCATCTTGCTTATAATCGGCTGGACCTGGTATATCTCGCGTACAATTCTTAGTCCTTTGAAAGAAATTTATGCAGCAACGGAGGAAGTTAAAGAAGGTAATTTAGATTATCCCATTCAGTATCGAAGAAAGGATGAGATAGGCAAGTTTATCCGTGGCTTTAATACGATGAGAACACACTTAAAACAATCACAGGAAAAAGAAGAACAATTTAAAGAAGACCGTAAACAACTAATTGCCAATATCTCACATGATCTTCGTACTCCACTCTCTTCAATTAAAGGGTATGTAGAGGGACTGCAGGACGGAGTAGCTCAAACGGATGAAATGCAGGAAAAGTATTTTCGGGTGATCAGGCAAAAAACCGATCAGCTGGACCATCTAATAGAAGACCTCTTTCAATTTTCTAAATTGGATCTTCGGCAGCTGCCTTTGGATCAGCAGTTTGTGGACAGCCGTGTTTTCTTTCAATCTTTATTAGACGATGCAGTAGAAGACGGTAAAAGCAAAAATGTGTGTATCGATGTCCCTCGGCAGATTCCCTCCGTAACCTTATCGCTTGACCCTGTTAGAATAACTCAAGTAATGAATAATCTAACAGAAAATGCTGTTCGATATGGAGCTGATTCTATAGTAATTTCCACTAGAATCGACCATGATGAATCTAATTTCACCATATCCGTTAAAGATAATGGGGAAGGGATGGAAAAAGAGGAGCTTACTAAGATTTTCTCACGTTTTTACAGAGCGGAAAAGTCACGATCAAGAGAATCGGGAGGTACGGGGCTTGGGCTCGCCATTGTAAAATCCATAATAGAACAACATGGAGGATCTCTATGGGCTGATAGTGAACTTAATTATGGAAGTACGATCACTTTCACCCTTCCATTTTTAAAGAAAGAATTGGTATAAGAAATTCATTCTTTTTCATCTTTGGTAGTAAACAGGCAGGTTATCAGCTGTAAGATTAGAGCGTTTATCTTCCAGTAAGTTCATGATAGACATAAAGCTATGCTTGTACTATGATAAGCATGGCTGAAAAAGTACAAAAAGGAGTTCGTTAATATGACCCAGCAAGAGAGAATCGATGATTTAAAAACACGATTATCTGAATTCATGATTCGAATAGAAGAATTGGAGCCGGAGGACACTTCTGTAGAAGATATTGATCATTTAATTTCTATGCTTGAAGAATTAGAAAATAAAATGAACAAATAATAAAAAAGGAGGGGAATGAACTGGATCTTCTGATTTTTTATATTTCCCCTGTGCTCGGCTTTTTGTTTATGCTGACCCTTATTATGGCTCTTTTCCGTAAAGTGTCAGGACGTTACATTCAACATTCACAAAAGAAGGTTCTTATGGGTTCAAGCATAGCTATAGCGGCTATTATTATTTATGTGAATTTTTTCTAGGTTGACTCTCGAATAAGAGGGTTGATTTTTTTAATATTGTACTTTATTATGGTAAATCGCTAATAAATAAAAGATAGACGTAGAGAGGAGAATGGATTATGGCCTGGGCAGTCATTGTATCTGTCCTCGTAATGACGATTTTAAGTCTATTACGAATTAATGTCATTATCGCAATTATTGCCGCCGGACTAACCGCCGGTTTAATGAACGGAGAATCGTTTAAGGCCTCCGTGGAAATGCTAGTTAATGGAATGGGAGACCAGGCAAGTGTCGCTTTAAGTTATGTATTGCTTGGGGCCTTTGCTGTAGCTATAAGTTACTCTGGAATCACGGCTTTACTGGTCAATTACCTGCTTCGTGCATTAAAGAGCAGACGTACAATGATTGTGTTCGTTATTGCTTTTGTTGCAAGCTTATCCCAAAACGTTATACCTGTTCATATTGCCTTTATACCTATATTAATACCACCGTTATTAAAGCTTTTCGATGAAATGAAACTGGATCGTCGCGCTGTTGCTGCAGCGCTAACGTTTGGCTTGAAAGCTCCTTACGTCATGATCCCAGTAGGTTTTGGTTTTCTTTTTCACGAGACCATTCAGGAGGCAATGAATGCCAATGGAATTAGTCTCGGCATCGGATCTATAGCCCAGTCGCTGCTTATTCCAGGGTCTGGAATGGTCGTTGGATTGTTTATAGCTGTATTAATCACATATCGGAAGAAGCGGGAAGCCCCTGTTCTTGATGAAGCTGAATCTGTGGTGAAAGAACCCGTCAAAAGCCAGAGTTTTCAGACTAAACATGTATGGACGATTCTTGCTATTTTAGTTACTTTATTTATCCAGGCTTTCTGGCAGAACCTGATCCTCGCTGCTCTAGCTGGAATAATCATTATGTTTATCTTTCGTGTTGTTCCTTTTGCAAAAGGGGACAAAGTGGTTAACGACGGAATTGGAATGATGGGGTTTATCGCCTTTGTTATGCTTGTAGCATCAGGTTATGCCAATGTGTTAACCAAGACGGAATCTGTAAGTGCATTAGTGGAAATCAGTTCTGATTATATCGGAGATAATCAAGCTGTGATTGCCTTTATCTTATTGCTCGTAGGACTAGTTGTTACGATGGGAATTGGCTCTTCCTTTGCGACCGTACCAATTCTAGCAGCTTTATTCGTTCCTATATGCGTCAGTGCCGGTTTTTCACCGATGGCTACAGCAGCTCTGATCGGAACTGCAGGCGCTCTGGGCGATGCAGGCTCGCCGGCGTCCGACAGCACACTTGGACCTACTTCCGGTTTGAATGCGGATGGCAGGCATAACCACATCTGGGATACATGTGTACCTACTTTCCTTCATTATAATATTCCGTTATTCATCTTCGGATGGGCTGCTGCACTAATTCTTTAATAAAGGCGGTGGGTAATATTCCCACTTGTCTTTCTTTATATTTAGCTGCTGACTCACGCATACTAAGCAAAAAGTGAGTGGTAGTCATGTGGAAATATATGCTGTCTTTACTTGTAGCCTTTACGTTTCTTCTTCAGCCATTATCGATACAGGCAGAAGGCTGGGGGTACAAAAAAAGCAATAATGGAGAAGCACCGGATGTAGGCCGGTATGGGCCTATGCTGGAAAAAGAGGATGGATTCTATGTCGATTCTTCTGGAGCTCCTGTTATTTACTTAACCTTTGATAATGGATACGAACAGGGATATACAGGGAAAGTATTAGATATTTTAAAGGAAAAAGAAGTGCCTGCTACTTTTTTTGTGACCGGGCATTACATTCAAAGCGCTCCGGATCTGTTAAAACGCATGGCTAATGAAGGCCATTTAATCGGAAATCATTCTTGGAGCCATCCTGATTTCACGAAAGTTTCTAAGGAACAAATGAAAGAGGAACTGGACAAAGTAAATCAGGAAGTGAAAAAACTAACAGATCAGGAGACCATGACATTTGTCCGTCCACCTCGGGGCACGTTTAATGAACAAACTTTAAAGTGGGCCAAAGAATTTGGATATACCCATGCGTTCTGGTCTCTTGCTTTTAAGGACTGGGAAACAAATAACCAAAAAGGCTGGGAGTATGCTTATCATAGTGTCCTCGACCAAATCCATCCTGGGGCTGTCATTCTTTTGCATACAGTCTCGCAGGATAATGCGGAAGCTCTAGAGCAATTAATTGATGAACTTAGAAAACGCGGCTACCATTTCGGCAGCCTTAACGATTTAATGGTAAAAAAACTGCTTCCTTTTCCAATTTTGAGCCTGTAACAAACTGCCTCTACACGCACCGCGTGTAGAGGCTTTATTATACCTTTTTGACGATATTAAAGATAAGCTCCCGTTTATTTAAGACTCAGTTTCGAGATAAATGGGTGCGTTACGATAGATGGATAAGGGTTGGTGGGGAAATAACTCGCTTTCCTGTGGGGGAACTGGTGAGCCTCCTCAGTCGTTTCACTCCTTGTGGGGTCTCACCTAGATCCTTCTCCCACGGGAGTCTCGCCATTTCCCCACCAACCTAACTATAATACTGCGAACGGACCTTCTAGAACAGAAAGGTTCTCCTTCATCTTTAAGAAATGCTTTTGTGACAGACTATTGCGGGTCTTTACATCCTGAGAATAGGTAGAAAACCACATGGTCTAAGGCCTCATCAAGCAGGTGATGTTTAATGTGGTTTCGAGATTCTGATTTAGTAAGGTCCGGAGGGGGACGATGAAGACTCCTGTGGGATAAACATGATCGGTGAGACCCCGGAAAGCGAAGCTTGAGGAGGCTCAGCACATGCCCACGGAAAGCGAAATCGTCCCCCGCAGGACCTTCACGGCAAACCAATATCTCGAAACTGAGTCTTCAACTAAACGGCCCTTTAGTGCAATATTCTACTTCCGGAAAATTCAACAATAACGGTTAAAAGATTCTTTTATTAAAGGATCTGTTTGATATCCACGTTATTTTTTTAGTTAAAATCCCCATTGTGTGAGACTTTATTTCGAAAAGACTTTAGCATGTAATATTAAATTTAGATTAGGCATTAATGGAGTAGGGAAAAGGTAAGGAAACACATTATAATGGATCACTTGGAGCGAAGGAGGTTACAGGGGTGTGGGAAGAAATACTTACAGCAAATAGTTATTATGATTTCGATTATACATTGCAGCGATGGTCATATGACCCTTTAACGAAGTTGGATCAAGAGGAGCGGTGGGTAGATGTTCCTGTGAAGCTAACCAACGGTTCTCATGTAGTCCGAGTCCAGGCCCATGGCACCACTGCTCGTCCATCTTTTAGTATTTCCAGTGAAGATGAAGATGCCATAGAAGCTTTGATTCAGCATGTGCAATACTTATTCCAATGGGATCGTAATCTTGAGAACGTCCAGAGCCATTTTCTTAACACCAACCTTGCAGATTTGTTTTCAGCTTATCCAGGTACACCTATCGTCAAGGACTTTCATTTGTACGATTGCTTAGTTAAAGTCATTATACATCAGCAGTTAAATATGAAATTTGCTCATACGTTAAGTACTCGGTTTGTCGAACGGCTGGGATACCAAAAGGACGGCGTCTGGTTTTATCCTGAACCTGAAACCGTTGCTGAGGTCCCTTATGAAGAGCTGAGAAAGCTTCAGTTCAGCCAGAGGAAGGCTGAATATGTGATCGATGCCTCCCGTAAAATAGTTGAAGGTGAGTTGGATCTGGAGTGGTTAGCCCGTCAGGCAGACGAAGAGGTAATGAAGCATCTTGTAAAAATTAGAGGTATTGGTCCCTGGACAGCTGAAAATTGGCTGATGTTCGGAGTGGGAAGGGAAAATCTGCTGCCTAAAGCAGATATCGGTATACAAAATGCGCTAAAATCCTATTTTAATTTGGAAGATAAGCCTTCCAAAGAACAGATGGAATCGTTCAGTGAAAGCTGGCCTCCTTATCAAAGCTACGCTTCCCTGACTTTATGGAGAAGTATTGAATAATAAACAAAGTAGAATAAAGTCATAATATCCATTTTAATTAAATAAAATGTAAAGATAATAAAACCTAAATTTTAAGAATAATTGTTTGAAAATATTCAAAATTTTCCCTTGATGCGTTATAATAATACACGTATTGGAAAATCTTGAACGGTAAAGGAAAAGAGGTCTTAATATTGGTGATAAGAGAAAGGTATTCTGACCAAGTCCATAGTAATGAAATTCTGGATGTCCTTAGTATGAATGGCACACCTGGCTGTTTACTGGATTTGCGTCTTCAGAAGGTTATACTAAATCCTGAGATGCAAAGGACACTTGAACTGGAAGATGTTGAGTTATCATTCACCAAATGGCTTCAATCCTTCCCTTCATCCAGTCAAAATACTTTGCAACGTGTTTTACACCAGTTATTAACAGAAGGACTACGTGACATCTCCCTGCAGGTGAACAACGGGAACACCTTTCGACCATGGGATTGTAAAATGGTTCATCTTACTAACGGTCAGATTGCGTTTTCTTTACGGGAGAAAGTGAGAAATGAGAGACTTCATCCTGAAGATTCTGTACAAGTGACCAAGGAAGAGGAACAATTGTCCGCTGGTAAATCCTTTAAAGGCACATTAGCTGAAAAACCGAAAAAACAGAGCATTCGTTATTCAACTTCTAAGAGTTCGCAGTTGAAACATCGAATGACCCATCTGGTAGACAAGTTTCCTCACGGGTTAGCCATTATCAGCCATAACTGGGAGATTACCTACGCGAATCAGAAGATGGAACAAATCACTGGCATTACTTTTGAACAAAATTGTAATCGTAAGTTATGGGATGTTTATCCTATCAATGAATATTATAATTTTTTTCAATATTATTTAAGGGCCATGGAAACTCAGGAGACGTGTGAATTCGAAGGTTTCATTCAAAAGACTAATACGGTCGTACTGATGACGGTTCACCCTACGGAACTTGGAATAACGGTATTTGCCCAGGACATCACTCAATATAAAAAGCAGCTTCAAGCTTTAAAGGATTCAGAGGAACGGTTTGCATTGCTTGCTAACAATATTAAAGATGTCTTTTGGATTAGTGACCCTCAGTTTAATGAAGTCCATTATATCAGTCCTTCTTTCCAAAATTTATTTGGAATCTCCCGCCGCGAAGCCTTTAATAACCCGTCCATTATCCTACGTGTGGTTAATGCTGCAGATCATTCAAAAGTCGAAGAGTCTATGAAGCTAATGAGAACAAAGAAAGATCAAGTAGAGTATCGGGTGAAAAACAGTAATGGGGAAGAGAGATGGATACGGACAAGAGGTTTTCCGGTAGAAAATAATGGAACCGATTACGTGATAGGAATTCATGAAGATGTAACTGAATTTAAAGAAATGGAGCAGTTGAAAGAAAAATCCCAGCAGCTTTCTACTATTACTCAAATGTCGGCTGGAATTGCCCATGAGATTAAAAACCCTTTGACGGCAATAAAAGGATTCCTGCAAATTGGAGCGGCTAATCCAGAATTAAGGGATAATTATCAAGATATTATTCTGGATGAAGTGAACCGGATCGAAGCAATTGTACAGGATTTCATGATGTTGTCCAAACCAAAATCATCTATCCAATTAGAACAAGTAGCTCCAGAGCATATTGTTTCTTACGTCATTCGTTTACTGGAACAGGAAGCGAAGGATAAAGGTGTGAAGCTTGTATTTCAACATAAAGGCTTAGAAGATGAAATCGATACAGAACCGAAGCGTCTGAACCAGATCCTCATCAACCTAATTAAAAATGCAATTGATGTGATGGATGGCGGGGAAGTGGTGATTGACGCGGAAATGTCGAGTCAGGAACTAACGATTTCCGTTAGTGATGAGGGTCCTGGATTGACTTCTCAAGAACTGGCTAAAATCGGTGAGCCCTTCTTCACTACCAAAGAAAAAGGAACAGGACTAGGAGTAATGGTTACGAAAAAAATCGTATCTGATCTTAATGGCACGATGTCATATGAAAGTAAAAAGGGAGAAGGAACGACGGTAACTGTTCGATTGCCAAAATAGAATAGTCATGAAAACAATCAACCTCTTTTAAACCACTGCATATTTATGCGGTGGTTTATTTTATGGCTGTCTTTTTCCTTCTTATTTATATCGGACTGAAACTCTTAATTGTAAAATAAAATTTAGGGAATTTGACTTAGATATAAAGAGTGAAAGGCAGGATTGGAAAAGTAAAAATTGTGAATTTTTCAGCTTCAATCGCTTACATAAAATAAAATACTTTTTTACAATCATAGCTGTTTACAAACGCATAAAAGGGCTCTATAATCCCGATTGTACTATTCATTCGTTCGACAATATTTTTCAATATTTTCAATAAAGGAGGCTTACTGATGCTTAAAAAAATATGGTCCTTTCTAATGATGAATATAGGTGCTTTATGCGTAGCGGTTAATGTTCACTTTTTCCTTTCCCCAAACGATCTAGCGACAGGGGGAGTCAGTGGTTTATCAATCGTATTGAATAAAGTCATCCCTGATCTATCATTAGGAATGATAATGATCTGCTTAAATATCGTTCTGTTTATTGTTGGTTTTATATTCTTAGGTTTTCAATTTGGAGCGAAAACCATCTATGCTAGTTTTGCTCTATCTTTCATGGTTTGGGGACTGGAAACCTATGTTCCAATGCAGGAAGCGTTGAGCAATGACTTACTGATTCAACTAATTATTGGTCAAATTATTGCGGCATCTGGAATGGCCATTGTTTTTCATCAAGGAGCCTCTACAGGCGGAACAGATATCATTGCGATGATTCTTAATAAATACTTTTCTATTGAAGTAGGCAAAGGCGTGCTTTTCTCTGACATAGCAATTGCCGCGTCTTCCATCTTTATATTTGGTCCAACAGTCGGTATGTATGCTTTCTTCGGAGTTATTCTGAATGGCCTAGTGATTGATTATGCGCTACAGCAATTTGATAACAATAAAGAAATTGTTATTATCAGCCGGGAAAGTGATCTTGTGCGTAATTTCATCGTTCAGCAGCTGGGGCGCGGGGCAACGATTCACTATGCAAAAGGTGCATTTAATCAGGAAGACAAAGAAGTCATTACGACCATCTTAAACCGAAAAGATTATACTCGCTTGAAAAAGTTTATGTCATCTGTAGATGAGCGAGCATTTATTACGGTCCATTCCATGAACGAAATACTAGGAGAAAACTTCAAACGTCTCGCTTAATTGAATAAGAACATGAAAAAGCCTTCAGACATTATTTTAGTCTGAAGGCTTTTTTATAAGGTTTTTTAATACGTGTGAAGCCTAATAATGCAGAGGCATTTATAAAGCTAACAGCGATAATTGAAGCTATGGAGTAGTTATAGCTGCCTATTAGATAAGAAAAGCAGAAAAATAACAAAATAACCATCATGGAAAGACTGATAAGTAAGAGCGGCAATGGGCTTATCATGTTTCCGGTTTTTCTTTCCATTATAAGTTTTCACTCCTCACGAACGAACTTGTTATCGTTAATCATACATGAAGGGGTTATTTTCTGTCAATTTACTTAGCTCAATAGATTTGCCCTGGGTAAAATTAAATTGATTGAATAATTAAGAATATTTGATATAATTAGTTTGCTGTAAAAAATGAACAGACGCTCATTATGGTAGAGGAGGAATATGAAGTGGATCGTGAAGAATTAATTGCCCCTGAAAGATATAACGTAGTTTCAGAGATGGAGAAGTTCGCGGAAGATCCTGACCGAAAGGCTTTATTGTGGCTGAGTGAAGCAGGTGGCCGAAAAGAAGTTACATATGAACAGCTGCTGCATCAGGCAAACAAGATGGGAAATGCTTTTCTGGACCATGGTTTGCAAAAGGGAGATAAAATCCTTGTCATGATTCCTCGATTGATTGAAGCGTATCAAGTATATATAGCTGCTTTAAAAGCTGGATTAGTTATTATTCCAAGTTCAGAAATGCTGCGTGCGAAAGACCTGCAGTACCGGATTACTCATGGGGATGTACGTGCGGTCGTCAGTTACCATCCCTTTACAGAACACTTGGATGAAGTGAAAGAAAGTGAACAACTCCTTAAATTTTCTGTAGGAGGTTCGAAAGAAGGCTGGTTTGACTTTGACGGATTATTAGAGGATTACAGTTCTACTCTTGAAACAGCTGACACAGCTAGCGACGATATGGCCTTTTTATCGTACACTTCTGGAACGACAGGCAATCCAAAAGGAGTGGTTCATACCCATGGATGGGGATACGCTCATTTGAAGACTGCTGCTTATAAGTGGCTTGCTATTCAAGATGGTGATACAGTATGGGCGACAGCTGGGCCAGGCTGGCAGAAGTGGGTGTGGAGCCCGTTTTTATCCGTCCTGGGTACGGGTGCAAGAGGTCTCGTGTATCAAGGGAAATTCAATCCGAAAACCTATTTAAGCCTTATGGATGAGCACAATGTTAACGTTTTATGCTGTACACCAACTGAATACCGCCTGATGGCTAAAGTAGATAATCTTGATGATTATAAGCTTGCTGGACTGCACAGCGCTGTTTCTGCAGGTGAACCACTAAACAGGGAAGTTATTGATACTTTTAAGAATCATTTCAATGTAACGGTTAGGGATGGTTATGGTCAGACAGAGAATACTCTTTTAGTAGGAATTTTGAAAGACATGGAGGTCCGTCCTGGTTCCATGGGACGTCCTACACCAGGGAATCAAGTTGAAATTATTGATGAACTTGCTGAACCTGTGGAAACGGGAGAAGTTGGAGATATCGCTGTGCATCTGGATACTCCTGCTTTGTTCAAAGAGTATTATAAGGATCCGGAACGCACAAAAATGTCTCATCGTGGACATTATTATGTGACAGGGGACCAGGCGAGAAAAGATGAAGATGGGTATTTCTGGTTTGAAGGTCGCAGTGATGATATTATTATCAGTTCCGGTTACACCATTGGACCTTTTGAAGTAGAAGATGCTCTCGTGAAGCACAAAGCTGTGCAGGAGTGTGCTGTAGTTTCAAGCCCTGATGAGGTTCGTGGTAATGTTGTTAAAGCTTTTATTGTACTTCAGAACAACTATGAGCCAACAGATAATCTAGTAAAAGAATTACAGGACCATGTTAAGAACACCACGGCACCTTATAAATATCCGAGAAAAATCGAGTTCACCGAAGAACTTCCTAAAACGACGTCCGGAAAAATACGTCGCGTAGAGCTTCGTAAAAAAGAAAATGCTTCCAGATAGGCTGCCTAATAGGAAGCTTATCTGAGACTGTAATTGAAAGACAAGACCTGTTGCTGAGAAAACTCATCAATGGGTCTTTTTTTTTGAAAGGGATAGGAGAATGAGTCAATGATTAGAGAAGCTGTCATAGATGATGCCAATAATCTGGCAGAACTTATGAAAACATTAGGTTATCCAGCCACAGAAAACGAGATGAGGCGGCGCTTAGAAGTGATTTTACCTCATAATGATTTCAAAACCTTTGTATATGACTCAACTGAAGGGGTCATTGGCATGATTGGGATGAGTTTCAGTTATGCCTATCATACCGATAGCCCTCATGTTCGAGTCATTGCTTTTGTAGTAGATAGAAAACATCAAGGAGAAGGTGTGGGAAGATTACTCATGAAAGAGGCAGAGCAGTGGTCAGAGGTAAAAGGTGACAAAACGATTCAGTTAAACAGTGGTAACCGTAAAGAACGTGAAGTAACCCATAAGATCTATGAGGGATTTGGTTTTGTCGGAAAAGCTACTGGTTTCTATAAAAAGCTATGAATTTCTAATCAAAATCCGCTTTAAGAATTTACCTTAAAGCGGATTTTATTATTTATGACCGGTTCCATAATTCCATTAACGGTCCATTTTCCCCTAAGAGGGGATCTGCTGCAGGAGCCGGCGCATCAGGAATTTGAGAAAGAGCTTCTTCGTATTCTTTTTTATCGCCTGTTTTTAAGTCAAATGATTCTCCAAATGGGTAGGCAGCAAGAACTTGGAAATCAACAGTGGCCCCTTCATTTTTATGAGCCACGCCGGCTGGAAGAATAATTAAATCTCCTTTTTTAACCTCCAGTGTTTGTCCGTGCGGTCCGCCTAGCTTCAAGCGGGCTGAACCTTCTATCACACCTAGAATTTCGTGCGTTCGGCTATGGTAATGGTGGTAATCAAATATTCCGCCCACCCATGTGTTGGACCACCGGTTTTTCTTGAATAATCTTTCAGCTTCCCTTGTTGGCATATCCATTGCCTGACGATAAACTAACGCTGGCAAATAGGGATGATTTGGATAATAGCCATCCTCTTTCAGCAAAATGCGATCTATACTTGTGTTCATGAGTCTCTCCTTTCAATATCTCTTCCAGTGAAACATAACCATACATAAAAGAAGATAAACATTTTTTGAATATAAATGAAACTATTACCAACTTATGATCGTATGATAATGCAGAGACGCAATTTATGCTAGATAGTTAAATATTATATTAACATAATGTAAATAGTTTAAAAATGTGCTTGTTGAATTGGAAAGATATTACTAATATTGTTAGAATAATAAACGAGGTGAGCAAATGGCAAAGAAAATAATCATAATAATGGGTATTCTATTTACGATAATTTTGTCTCTAGTTTACATAGATCAAAGGTATTTCTTTAATCCGGTAAAATTCAGCCAGGATGCAGTTACACCTCATGATTGGAATGAATATGAACGTCCGATGACCCTGACTTATTATAATTTAGAGGATGGAAGACAGACTGTTACGATTGATACAGAACAGGAGATTAAAAACTTATTAAGAACGTTAAAACAATCTCCACCTGAAGAGGATGCGGAACTGTCAGAAGATGTCGAAGGCGCCTTAAAGCTTTCAAGTAATCAGCATACTTTATTAGAGATATACTTTTACGCGGATCATTGGAAGATTCTGAAGGAGAAAGGTGCCATTTACGAAATTACGCAGCCACTTGAGAAATTATTTAATAAGTACTAGTCAGCCGGTTTTTACAGGCTGGCTAGTTTTTGTTAAGAAAATAATGATTCCTTACGGAGGTCTCGTCTTGTTCAATCACTCAGTTATTCGGGACGTAAGCCTCTCATCAATGAATGGAAAAACGCAATCCTTTTTGAGGGTCGGCTTACGCCGGTCATGTCTTTCAGGGCAGTTCCAAATTAGAACACTTTCCTGCATCGTGCAGGGTTGAAGCTGAGTCATAAAGAATCGGGAACTTGACTGAGAATCAAGACGAAGATGTAAAAGAAATTGTCTAATGAAAACTCGATAAAATGTTTATGATAGTCAAAAAAATAAAAAGAATGTAATATACTTGAAGAGGTTAAAATGAATAAGACAACAACGAGGAGTGCATTAAATGAGCAGGATATTTACTCATATCTTTAACATACTGGTTGGAATTCTGATTCTCATTGAGGGAGGTGTCTACATCTTTGTAAACAATAAAGATGGGGACCTTCATTTTCGCAGTATCATCATGTCCGTTTTGTTACTTTTAGCGTGGGGAATGTCTTATCGGAAACAATTAACGAGTGAAAATCCAAGTGCGTGGCTGATTGTCACCATTATTATTACGATCCCAATGATACTCCCATGGCTTTTCTTTATTTAATTAAGAGTTGCCCAGCCAAAGCATAAGGCCTACAGCTCCAAAAACAAGCGCCGAGACAAGGTAAATATACCCGAAAACTCGGTGCTTAACTTCCTCCTGGCTGGTTTCTACAGCCCCTGAATAGATAAGAAATAAAATAGCTATGATATACATGGATAATTCTACGCTTGCGTAGGGTCCTTTTTTTATTATGAGCCATAAATCGATGGGAATGGCTGTGAAAAGAGGGAGATAAAGAGGGTTAACCCAATCTCCCCATTTTTTCTCCTTGAACATAATATCTCTCCTAATTTTTATGGCTTTGTTAAACTTCATTTTTGATTTAAAGGTAAAGCTCCCGTTTGCTTAAGACTCAGTTTCGAGATAACTTGGGTCCTTTGCCAAAAAGGGGAGGGCGGCTACAGAAACAACTAGCTTTCCTGCGGGGGAACTGGCAAGCCTCCTCAGTCGTTAACACTCCTTGTGGGGTCTCGCCTCGCTCCTTCTCCCGCGGGAGTCTCGTCGTTTCCTCCCCACCCCGGCCATTTCATGTGAACGGACTCTCCCAGTAGAAAAAAGTGGGAACCTTAAATCGGCTTAAATGCTTCTATAGAGGCGTTTATACCCTGAAGAGACTCGGTACTCAGCGTTGATCATATAGGTTATTCTTCCTCATATGAAGGCATTTACGTAAAGGATTTCGAGCTCTCCATGATCGCAAAGGGCGGAAGGGAACGGCGAAGACTCCTGCGGGATGAACATGATCGGTGAGATCCCCGCAGGGCTGTTAAGCCCGAGGAAGCTCACCACATGCCCGCGGAAAGCGAGCCGTTCCCTGGAGCCACTTCTCCACCCAATATCTCGGAATCGAGTCTTCAACTAAACGGCCCGATTGGGTAATAAAGATCTTATGAAAAATCACAAATAAACTCTACCAGAGCCATTTTTAGAGAAGCATCCATCCGAGCAGACTTCCTGCAGTTCCAAACCATATAGCAAAACCAATATTCCATTTCGTTATGCGGTAAGGATTCCTGCCTGTTAACTGGCTCATGATGGTGACGGTCGTATTAAATGTACCCGCAGCGTCACTCGCGAGGGTGGATGTTAACAGTACAATAGCGAGACTTAAAGGATTTAATTCGGTCAGTAACGGCTGGATTAAGGTTCCCATCAGGCTAATAGTTACTAAGGGATGGATGCCGATTAATGAGAAGAGCAGGGAAACCAGCTGGATAGCTATGAACAACAGTAAAGGCAAGGAAGATAATTGCAATAAGGGCGTTTGAATCATATTAATCATTGTAGTCTGTTCAAACATTTCACTGAAAAAACCAAGTGATATAAACAAAAGCATTAGATTCTGTAAGCCGTTGACCTGGGGAACCCAGGTTTTTTTGTTATAGCTTATAAATTCTTTCAGTTGTTTTATCGTAAGCGCCCATAACAGAGTGAAAGGCAAAATCAATAGGATAACGGCATTAAAATAAGTAATACTTAATAGCTTCTGTACCCCAAAGGCGAGAAAAATAAATAAAAACAGCATGCCGAGTAAGTAGCTGACTTTCCCCATTAATTGACTGCCGGATGTCTCTGAAGACGTTTCCGGTGCTTCATAAATCTTTTGTCTGTAGGTGAACCATCCAATGCACCAGTCGATAAGCAATAGTGAAATAGAAAAAAATAGAGCCCACGGCAGCAATTCAAAGTAAGCTACTCCTGTAATCGTAACCGTCAGGGCGATAAAAATTTCTATAGGACTCCATACGTTGGCTAGTGCAAAGGAGCGGAGGATGGATTGGCTGGAAAATGGATCAAGACGTGATTTGCTGAGTTTCTGTGCTGAATCTTTAACCACTCCCTGCACAATAGTAATAGCCGAAAAAAAGACAAAAAGACAGAGAATGTAAGCAATTAAAGAGCTTCGGTAATACAGCTGCCCTAGATGTTTTGTTCTTAGCTGCAGCAGATTCTGCAGTTCTTCGTCATATTTGCCCACCACCATAAGATTGTTAATAAAGGGTAGGAAATATAAAAGACTAAGAAGCAAAGCCGTAGAAGTAAAATGTAAGGGGAGAGTCAGCCAGTTTTCGCCGGAGAAGCTAAAGATCAGGATTCCGGCAAAAACAAATATAGTAGAAATGATTTGAAACGTACGGCTCGCTCCTTTAAAGGAAACCGGAATAATAACCAGTGCGGTGCAGCCTAATAAATAGGTTAAGTAATAATTATCCATAAAAAGAGATATTAGGTAAAGAAGGATAAAGCTAGTATACAAGGAGGATTTTAAAATTTTTTTATATGTATGCTCCATGAACAAACTCCCCTAATTTTAAGCATCTCGTTATAATCGTCCAAGAATAGAAGTAAAAAGTCAACTTGCATGGATTAAATTTGCCAGACAGTGGGTTTTTATTATATATAGACTCAAGTATCGTTTTGTGGATTTGGCATATGTGTATCCACTTGTTAAGCTTAAGCTTGTCTATATCTTAACCCCTCTTTATACCCTCTTTTTTCCAGAAAGAATGGATTGCTTACTTAGGAACAAACTAACAACTAGCAGATAAGTCAGAAAGGATGTTTTGAAATGAAGACGAAATTGATTGATTGGCCTACATTTATAGGCGCATTAATTTTGCTGGTAGCGGTTACGCTTCCACTAATTTTGTTCCCGGAGGCCGGAAAAACTTTTGTGGCTGACGCCAATAGTTTTATGACAGGTAACTTTGGCGTGCTGTACATGATTATGGGCTTTGTTGTTTTTGCTTTTCTATTATTTGTAGCGTTCAGTAAAAATGGTTCGATCAAACTAGGTGATGAAGGAGAAAAGCCTGAATTCAACACGTTTTCCTGGGCGGCCATGTTATTTGCTGCAGGGATTGGTTCGAGTATTCTATATTGGGCAGTAATAGAATGGGCTTATTATTATCAGGGGCCTCCATTTGGGGTAACTCCTGAATCTCAAGAAGCCATTCAGTGGGCCTCCGCTTACGGAATTTTTCATTGGGGTCCTATTGCATGGGCCATTTATACGCTTCCTGCTTTACCAATTGCTTATTTCTATTATGTAAGGAAAAAGCCGGTACTTAAAGTAAGCGAAGCTGTGCGTCCTGTATTAGGAAAATCAGTAGACGGGCCTCTTGGAACTGTAATTGATGTTCTGTTTATGTTTGGGCTGCTGGGCGGTGCAGGGACGACGCTTGCGCTTGGTACGCCTATGATTGCTGAAGGTGTCAATAGTCTAACAGGTATCCCGGCGAATCTTGGATTGAAATCTTTCATTATGCTGTTATGTACATTGATTTTTGCGATCAGTTCGTATTCGGGGCTTAAAAGAGGTATTAAAGTTCTCAGTGACATCAACCTTTGGTTATCACTGTTTATTCTGGCCTTTGTTTTCATCTTTGGGCCTACCCGGTTCATTAGTGAAACGACGGTTAACGGTCTTGGAATACTCGCAGATAATTTCTTTAAAATGGCTACGTGGATGGAGCCTTTTGCAGGTATAGGTCCATTTGGTGAGACTAATTTCCCAGAATCCTGGACTATTTTCTATTGGGCCTGGTGGCTTGTTTATGCCCCGTTCGTAGGTCTGTTTGTTGCCCGAATTTCAAGAGGTAGAACCATTCGACAAATGGTTCTTGGAACGATGATTTATGGAACAATCGGCTGTATCTTGTTCTTTGGAATCATGGGTAACTTCGGTTTATACATGCAGCTCACCGGATCGTTTGATGCGGTTGCTTTTATGGATCAAAATGGAGCTCCGGCAACGATTATTGCTATTATTAATCAACTGCCGCTTGCTAAATTCATGGTGCTGGCCTTTACTGTGCTTGCTATCATATTTCTGGCGACGACATTCGATTCTTCCTCCTACATCCTTGCTTCTGTTGTTCAAAAGAGTGTAGAAGGCGAGCCAATGCGCTGGAACCGACTGTTTTGGGCGTTCGCTCTATGCCTAATGCCGCTTGCGCTCATGTTCCTTGGTGGTTTGGGTACACTTCAGACGGCAAGTATCGTGGGAGGATTTCCGCTGATTTTCATTATGATTTTATTAGCCTGGTCCTTTATGAGAGCCTCAAGCGAAGATATTCGGGCCTCTGATGACTATCAGTCCTCAACGATTCACATCGAACGCTGGAAGAAGAAAGGCAAGAAACGCAGAAGATCAGCTCTCGAAGTACTTGAAGAAAAAAATAAAGATAATGATGAAGAGGACAAATAAGTAACAGAAGCCTCCGTGCATGGCGCGGAGGCTTTTCGTGTTAAAATAGATCAAAAGGAGGGCTCTTATGATATTAAATGCTTTCGGAATATTAATCGTTGGGGCAGCTTTAAGTGTATTGATTATTCTGGTAGCTTATAAGTTGTTTGTAAAGAAAGAGTCTATAGACACATCCCATTCCTACACTCCTTTTGACTATATAACCGGACAAACCAGTCAGGAGTTCCATGAAGAAGAAGACTTCCTCCAAGAAGAAGAAAAAGATCCTAATGAAAAACCATAGAGATAGTTCCATTACTTCCCACCTCAGGTCATCCAAATATTGGATGACCTGAGGTGGGATATTTTGTATGGCTCTATTTTGGAAGATAGGGCAGAGGTGACTGAATGATAAAGTCTCCGCTGTCGCTTAAGAACTGATTAAGCAGGTGAAGATGATCGCCTCCAATTAAAACCAAGATTCGATCTTGGGGGCCAGCCATCCGGGCAATATTGGCGGAGATGGCTAGATCGCGATGGTGCCATTGTTTCAACCATTGAACCCCGACCTGATGCTGGCGGTCTCCCACTTTTGCAAGCTTCATGTACACTCTTTGCAGCTCCTGGATATAATCCGGCCGATTAATATAAGACAGGGAATGCAGCAGATCTTCGTCGTTTTCCATCTTCTTCAACTTCGACTGGACTTCAAGAATCTCCTGGAATAATTCAGTCTGATGTTCCTTAGCCCATTCAAACACTTGATTTAAAGAAGGTGTATTCATGTTTACGACTTCATCAACGGGATATACCCGAGGATGTTCTAGTTCATGAGCCAGTCTGAAAGCAATTTGTTCGACTTCATCGTAGGTAGGTTTCAATTCACCGGATAGAAATTCCCGATATTTACGATCGAGTTCCTCCTCAATGAGAAAGGACTTTTCAACAGCAATTTTAGTCGGATTATATTTCTTAAAAGCTTCGACGACGGTGTGGATATGATCCTGCTGCTCATTTACGGTTTGAGGTTCCATTGCCATATGAAATGTACCGAGAAGCATAACTTCAGGTTTACTCATTTATCATTCTCCTAACATTATCCCAGTTTTACCCACCTCAGGTCATCCATATTATGGATGACCTGAGGTGGAAGGTTTTAACATGATCATTCTGCTGGTTTATTAAAGTGGGGAATTACATACTCTCCCAGTTCTTGAAGTATCTCAGGAACGGGGCGTTCATTTTTGGATAGACCAAACATGATATGGTTCACACCCGCTTTTCTATATTCCTCAAGCAGTTCGACGGCACGTTTTCTACCTGTTCGATAGCCGGCAGGTATTTTCTCGAGCGGGTAATCAGGATCGTCCATTAATTCCAGCGGAAGAGGCATGAAAAAGGGACGAAAAGCACCAGAACCATGATATTCTTTAACTTTTTCTCTGTAAGCTGAAATAGTCTTTTGCTGCTTATCGGGGGATTGCGGGTAGAACATCCACCCATCTCCATGCTCAGCAACCCAGTCCAGGGATTGCTGGCAATAGCCCGTCATAAAGATAGGGATGTTATGTGTAGGCTTAGGGACCAGATTAGACTTGTGCAGCTTTCCGAACTTTGACTCCACCTCCGGAAATTCCTCTGCAATAACCTCATTGAAATAATGAAAACTCTCGCGGAACAACTCGCCTCGTTTCATAATATCAATCCCCAGGCCTTCAAAGTCTTTCCTTCGGTCGCCAGAAGAAATTCCGAGCATGAGCCGTTCAGGAAAAAGCCGCTCAATACTGGCAGCTTCTTTGGCCGTGCGAAGCGGATGACGCAGGGACGTGACCAGAGCCGCTGTTCCCAAATGAATAGACGAGGTTTGGGAGGCCAGATAAGTAAGATAAATTAAGCTGTCGAAAATTTGTCCGGTAGCCGGATCTTCAAATGTAGGGTCTTCAAGTAGTACATCCTGGAACCATAAGCACTGAAAGCCCATTTTTTCGGCAAGCTGAGCTCTTTCAACTTGGTGAATCATCTGTGGTGGTTCTTTATCGTAATTTTCAAGCGGGACATTCACACCAAATGAAAGTTCGTCTTTCTTAAGCATTTTTTGAAAGCCTTTATGCTGTTCGAACAAAGCAGGTCCTCCTCCGTGGTAATGATGATGCTTTCTATTATAAAGAGGAAAGAGAAGAAGTGCGAACAACAGACATTGCAGGTAAATTAACAGAGTCAAAAAAACAGTTAGCTGGATTCAATCCATCTATTACAGGAGTCAATGATTCTCTGCTGTGCTTGAAGGTACATCATAAACGAATAACCCGGGGGGCATAGCTATAAAAGGTGGTCCTCCAGCTCAAAATCGAATGGAATACGCTCTTTATTTAATAATGTCAACAATGACTCTGACAAACATGCGTTTAGATTGTATTGTATATAGCACTGTAACCGCTTTAAAATAAAATTACAGACAAAGAGAAAAAAGCGTTGAGAGACGAAGGAGGAAACAAAATGAGTGAACAACAAGAGAAAGTGGGAGTGAGGGCAAGAGTCCAGAAGTTCGGCAGCTTTTTAAGTAGTATGATTATGCCTAATATTGCTGCTTTTATTGCCTGGGGAATTATCACCGCTTTATTTATCCCGGATGGCTACTATCCTAATGAAGATTTAGCAGCAATGGTAGGACCAATGATCACTTATCTATTGCCATTATTAATTGCTTTTACCGGTGGACGGTTGATTCATGGGTTGCGAGGAGGAGTTGTCGCCGCCACGGCTGCCATGGGTGTAATTGTCGGCTCACCGGACACACCAATGTTCCTTGGCGCCATGGTTGCTGGTCCGATTGCTGGTTATGCCATGAAAAAAGTGGACGAATTCTTTGAAGGAAAAGTTCGACAAGGTTTTGAAATGCTCGTTAATAACTTTTCAGCAGGAATATTAGGAGCGGTACTAGCCGTACTTGCTTACTTTACGTTAAGTCCGCTCTTTTCAGGGATCACCGAACTTCTTGGTGTAGGAGTAGATTTCCTAATCTCAGCTGGTTTATTACCATTAGCCAACTTATTCATTGAACCTGCCAAAGTGGTATTTCTGAACAACGCTATTAACCATGGAATTTTAACGCCGCTTGGTACAGAACAATCTCTAGAAACAGGAAAGTCGATTCTATTCTTACTTGAAGCGAACCCTGGTCCTGGTCTAGGCGTATTGCTCGCCTTTATGTTCTTTGGAAAAGGAGTCTCTAAACAAACAGCACCAGGTGCAGCAATCATTCAATTCTTTGGCGGAATCCATGAGATTTATTTCCCTTATATTTTATCCAAGCCACTCGTCATATTAGGCGCGATTGCTGGTGGTATTTCAGGTACAGCTACTTTTGCTTTCTTCAATGCTGGACTGACCGCCGCAGCTTCACCAGGAAGTATCATAGCTATTATGGGTATGACACCAAGAGGTAATTATCTTGGAGTTGCTGCTGGTGTAGCTGTAGCTGCTGTTGTTTCATTTATCGTATCCTCGATTATTTTGAAAGCAAGCAAAGATGAAGACGAGGGAGATATTGAAGAAGCGACCTCTAAGATGGAAGGTATGAAAGGGAAGAAAAGCAGTGTATCTGGTCAGCTCTCAGGTAAACAGTCTGCAGAAACGACAGAAGCTTCTCCTGAAGACGGTCATACAGCTGAGGTTCCTAAGCTTGATTATTCCAAAGTAGATAAAATCATTTTCGCCTGCGATGCCGGAATGGGATCAAGTGCCATGGGGTCATCCTTATTGAAGAATAAGTTTAAAAAAGCGGACCTTGATATTGAAGTAACGAATATGGCCATTAACGACCTGCCGCAGGATGTAGATGTTGTCATTACTCATAAAGATTTAACGGAGCGTGCGAAACAGAAAGTTCCAAATGCTCACCATATTTCCGTGGATAACTTCCTGAACAGTCCAAAATACGATGAGCTTGTGGAAGAACTGCAAAACAAATCTACTACTAAGGAAGAAGAAACGGGCGGCACAGCAGAAGTACCTGATGTAGATGCTTCTAAAGTGGACAAAATCATTTTTGCCTGCGATGCCGGCATGGGATCCAGCGCTATGGGCGCATCCCTCTTGAAAAACAAATTCAAGAAAGCAGGAATCGATATTAATGTGACGAACATGGCCATTAATGACCTGCCGCAGGATGTGGATATCGTTATTACTCATAAAGACTTAACAGAGCGAGCGAAGCAAAAAGTTCCAGGTGCCCATCATGTGTCTGTCGATAATTTCTTGAACAGTCCGAAGTATGATGAGTTAGTAGAAGAGCTGCAGAAATAATGAAAAGTAGAAAAGAGTCTGTTCGATCAGACTCTTTTCTGTCCGAATATCATTCCCAATGGCTGACGGACAGAGAGGAGTGGAAGGATGTATGTATGTCTCAGCACGAGAACGAAGACTGATTGAAATGCTGCTTGAGACTCCTCAAGATCTAACCATTAAAGACCTGGCGGAATCTTTAGATGTGAGTGCTCGAACGATTCATCGAGATTTAAAAGGTGTAGAAGATATACTGGAAAGCCACGGGTTATCCTTAGAGAAAAAAACCGGAAAAGGAATAGCTATTCTTGGCGAAGAAGAAAGACGCCAGGATTTAAGAATGTCAATAAATGAACAAAACTCTGTAGATTACACACCCGAAGAACGTCATGTGCTTATTCTCTCCTGGCTGCTTGAGTCTCAGGAACCGGTTAAACTCATGACTTTATCAAACGAACTAGGTGTCACAGTGGCCACGATCAGTCACGATCTGGATAAGATTGAAGAGATTCTTGTTAAATTTCAACTCCAGCTGATCCGTAAGCGTGGATACGGAGTGGAAGTTCAAGGGGAAGAAGGCAACATCCGTGAAGCTATCCAATATATCATTATGCAGCATATGAATGAGCATGATTTTCTTAAATTGCTGCGAGAGAACATCCAATCTCCGGCTGCACCTTCGCTGGATGCCGTCTCCGATCATTTGCTTGGTCTCGTTGACCGGCAAAACATCAGCACCATTGAACAAACCGTGAACTCTATTCGGGCGGAGCTGCCTTATCATTTGGCTGACAGTGCTTATATTGGATTAGTTATTCATTTAGCCTTAGCGATTGAACGTCTCCAGCAAGGGGAATTTATACAGATGGAAGACGAGTATCTGGCTCGTCTTCAGTCAACAAAAGAGTTTGATATTGCCGGAAAATTAATAAGCGAGTTAGAAGAAATCTTTGAGTTATCGATTCCGAAAGCGGAAACCGGGTACATTACGATGCATCTAATGGGGGCAAAAGTCCGGTACAATCAGGACTACATTCTGGAAGACAGCAGTTTGAGTATTGCTTTTAAAGCAAAACAGCTGATTGAATTTGTTTCGAATACCTTACATCAGAATCTTCACCAGTCAGATCAGTTGTTGAATGATCTGGTGGTGCATCTGAAGCCGAGTTTGTACCGGATCCACCAGGGAATGGATATTAAAAATCCGTTGAGGGAACAAATTGAGCAGGACTATCCAGAATTATTCCTAACACTAGAACGAGCCACAGAATTTGTTTTCCCAACCATTACTTTTCCGAAAGAGGAAACGGCTTTTCTAGTGATGCACTTTGCCAGTGCTTTGCTAAATATGGAAGGTTCACGTGGCCTTAAAGCGTTAGTGGTCTGTTCAAGCGGCATAGGTACCGCCAAAATTTTAGCCGCTAAGCTTAAAAAACAATTTTTGGAGATTGAAGAAGTGGATCACCAGTCTCTGTTCGACTTAGATAAAATAACGAAAGAGGATTACGATTTAGTCGTATCTACGATTCCGCTGGATAGTATGGAGGATTATGTACTAGTCAACCCGATGCTTCCAAGTGCGGACATTCAGCGGCTGGAACATCGAATCCGAAAATTGAAGATTATGGAAAGTATGAAGCCGATCAAAGAAAACGTGGCGCAAGAAGATGAGACCCTGCAGGCCATCCAAGATTCTGTAGGAGGTATTCAGCGCTATGCTGCAACCGTTGGACAGTTGTTAAACGGTCTGTACGTGCTTAGCCACTCAAGTATATCCAAACAAGAAATTCTTCAAGATGCGTGTCTCACATTACAGAACAAAAACATGCTCACAGAAGCGGAAGCTATTACGGAAGCCTTAGTGAACAGGGAAACTGTGGGAGGACTCGGGATTCCAG
Source organism: Halobacillus halophilus DSM 2266 (assembly GCF_000284515.1). GTDB lineage: Bacteria > Bacillota > Bacilli > Bacillales > Halobacillaceae > Halobacillus > Halobacillus halophilus. The sequence continues at coordinate 889,576 of NC_017668.1, forward strand.
AGACCACTCTTACCTTGTATCATACAAGGCATCCCGCTGTACATGAGCCGACCTTCACCCTTATTAAGCTTAACGAAGCCGTGGAGGTTACGGGGATGGATGGCGAAATGATGCCGTCGTCCGTGTTTATCCTTATGCTGGCCCCACAGGATATAAGTAAAGAGGGGCTAGAGGTGGTCAGCTTCTTGAGTTCTATGCTGATTGAAGAGCCTGAAATGGTGAGGGTGCTTGAAAAAGAAGAAGAAGACCAAATTAAAAATTATGTGTCTAATCAGCTTCATCAGTTTTTTAAGAAAAAAATATCTTAATCATTTAAAGAGGAGAATGAATATGTCTGATAACATTTTAACGTCCAATACGATTGAATTGAATGCACAGTTCAGCTCTAAAGAAGAAGCGATCCGCTATGTGGGAGGTCTGCTTCACGATGGCGGTTATGTAGAAGAAGCTTATATTGATAAAATGATGGAAAGAGAAGAAGTGACTTCTACCTTTATGGGGAACTACGTAGCCATCCCTCATGGTACGGAAGATGCAAAGAAATCAGTGAAAGAAACAGGTCTTGCTGTAGTTACCGTGCCAGATGGCGTTGATTTTGGTGACGGGAATATCGTGAAATTGCTCATTGGAATTGCTGGAAAAGGGGACGAGCACCTTCAGATCCTTTCTCAAATTGCCATTGTATGTTCAGAAGAAGAGAACATTGATACGATTCTAAATGCTCAATCGAAAGAAGAAATTATCAGCATCTTTAACGAGGTGAATTAAAAAATGAAAGCCGTTCACTTTGGAGCAGGAAATATCGGAAGAGGATTCATTGGTGCACTGTTATCGCAGGCAGGGTATGAAACTATTTTTGTAGATGTGAATGGTGAGTTAATCAATGAACTAAACCAGAAAAGGTCCTATCAAGTGGATCTTGCCGGCACAGATCGTTCGCTTGAGGTCACGAATGTATCAGGGCTAAACAGCATCAACGATGAACAGGCAGTTATTAAGGCGATTGAGGAAGCTGAGATTATTACTACGGCTGTTGGCCCTAATATTCTGTCTGTCATTGCCCCTGTACTGGCCAAAGGTCTGCTTCACAAGAAGGAAAAAGGAAACGTAATCGCCTGCGAAAATATGGTAGGTGGAAGTGAAATTTTGAAAAATCACATTCTTGAACACGCAGATGCTGAGGAAAAGGATTGGATCATTGAGAATATTGGCTTTCCGAATTCAGCTGTGGATCGAATTGTGCCGGATCAGCATCAGGAAGATTTATTAACGGTAAAAGTGGAGCCCTATTTTGAGTGGGTAGTAGAAACGACTGCTATTAAAGGGGGTCGTCCGGAAATTAAAGGAATTACGTATGTCGATGATTTGACTCCTTACATCGAGCGTAAACTTTTCACAGTGAACACGGGGCATGCCGTGGCTGCCTATTTAGGGAAATTCCATGGCTACCAGACGATTAAGCAGGTTATGGACGATCCAGCTATTAAAGAGAAAATCCGAGGGGCCCTACAGGAATCAGGAGCTGTTCTGATCGAGAAATATAAATTTGATGAGGAAGTGCATTACGAATATATTGAAACGATTCTCAGCCGTTTCGAAAACCCGGATTTATCAGATGAAGTTACTCGTGTCGGACGAGCACCAATTCGAAAACTCGGACCAAATGACCGTCTTGTACAGCCGGCCGTTTCTTATCTGGAATACGTAAAGGAGGATCCGGTACGTCTTGCGGAGGTTATAGCAGCTGCTTTATTTTACGAGAACGAGAAGGATGAGGAAGCTGTTGAACTGCAGAAACTTATCACAGAAAAAGGAAGAATCAATGCCTTTAAGGAAGTCGCAGAGTTGGACAGCGATCATCGACTTGTCAAAGCAGTTGAAGCACAGGTCCATCATTTAGAAAAATAAGTACTAAAAAAAACCTCCAGAGGAATTTTAACCCTCCGGAGTTTTTTTGTCTTTTATTTGATTGTGTTTCTTTAAAGCCTGAATCACTTCTTCTTGATGGTCACCGATAAAATCAAGGCCGTAATGATATTGGCCGTGAGCCGGCTTCATCCATATGACTTCCGCTGTAAAAGAAAGATCGTGACCGGCTAGTGAGGTGGCGACGAATAAGTGGACGGTTTTGCTAGTGGGTATATGTACATCGGAAGCAAGTCTCATCCCTCCAGGACTAATGTCTATAACACTGCCAGATCCCATGGAGGAATTGACAGATTTTTTATCTACCTTGATTAGTTTAAAGCCAGCGGAGAGAGGCTCCTCGAAGGTGTATCGCAATGTTTCATTTCTTCGGTATCGCATGAAATCGACCTTTCTGGCTAAGACATCTTTTAATTGAAAATACCAAAATATTCTTGATAAAGCAATCTATCGTTTTATGAGTTGTTCACTTTATCTTGTGTGTGAAAATTCTGATACAATGAGATAGGTGAATATGTTTACATAAAAGAAAGGGGAACGTTATGAATACTCTCCATAAAACGTGGAATTTAGAAACGATTTTTGAAGGAGGCAGTGAATCTGAACAGTTTCATAATTATGTTCTGAAAACAGAACAGGAAATTAGCAAGCTTGAAAGTCTTGTACACTCATTCACATCGCCCCAAAATACAGACCAGACAAAAGAACTCTCTGAAATTGTAGATCAAATTCAACTAGTAACGAAACGACTGGGAGAAATCGGGGCATTTATTAGCTGTTTGAATGCTCAGGATGTAAATGATAAAAAAGCAGGTGCCTGGCAGTCCAGACAGAATGAACTCAGCGCTGCGTTTGGAAATCTGCTCACACAATTCGATCAGAAATTAGTTCAGACGGATGAAGATGTATGGAAATCGTTATTGAAACATGCTCCATTTCATCAGTTGGAATTTATCCTTAATGAGCGACGAAGGGCTGCCAAGGACAAATTGGAGCTGCGGCAAGAGTCCTTAATTAATGATTTAGGGGTGGATGGATATCACGCTTGGGGACAAATGTATGATGCTATTGTTGGGAAATTAACTATTACACATGAAGGAAAGACGCTTTCCGTAGGACAGGCCTCAAACTTGCTCGACTCACCCGACCGCGCCGTTCGGAAGGATGTTTTTGATAAGCTGCAGAAGACCTGGAAAGCACAGACGGATCTATTCAGTGAGACATTGAATCATCTGTCAGGTTTCAGACTTCAAACCTATAAATATCGAGGTTGGGAGCGGGTGCTGAAAGAACCGCTTGAGTACAATCGAATGAGTGAAAAGACCTTGAACACAATGTGGGAAACGATCACAAAATACAAAAAACATTACCTTCCTTATTTAAAAAGAAAGGCGCATATGCTTGGTATAGAACGTTTAAGTTTTTACGATGTGGAAGCACCTGTAGGCTCAACGGAACAGACAATGAGCTTTCAACAGGGAGCTGAGTTTATTACTCAGCAATTCCGTTCGTTCAGTCCTAAGATGGCAGATTTTGCAGAAATGGCTTTTGAAAAGCGCTGGATCGAAGCAGAAGACCGTTCAGGCAAAAGGCCAGGAGGCTTCTGCACAAGCTTTCCTGACAGCGGACAGACAAGGATCTTTATGACATATTCCGGTACACCATCTAATGTGGCCACGCTGGCCCATGAGCTGGGACATGCCTATCACCAGCACGTAATGGATGATCTGCCTGCCCTGAATCAGGGATACGCTATGAACGTGGCTGAGACAGCTTCAACATTTGCGGAGATGATTGTTTCTGATGCAGCCGTGAAGCATGCGGCCAGCGACACTGAAAAAATGACGCTGCTTGAAGATAAAGTTCAGAGAAGTATTGCTTTCTTTATGAACATCCACGCTCGTTTCTTGTTTGAAACCAGATTTTATGAAGAACGTAAAAAGGGAGTGGTTTCAGCTGAACGCTTAAACGAACTTATGGTTGAGGCACAGAAGGAAGCCTATGAAGAGGCGCTGGATGAGTACGATCCAACCTTTTGGGCATCCAAACTTCATTTCCACATTACAGATGTACCATTCTATAATTTCCCTTATACGTTTGGTTATTTGTTCAGCTTGGGTATTTACGCGAAAGCTCTAAACTCGGACAGTAATTTTGAAAATGACTACATTGCCCTGTTGCAGGATACGGGTCGTATGACGACAGAAGATTTAGCAGCTAAGCATCTGGGTGTAGATTTAGAGAAGCCTGAATTCTGGGAACAAGCTATGGATCTTTGTATGAAAGATCTAAATGACTTTATGGAGCTTAGCGCAAAATAACCGGGACGATTAACGAGGAGGAATTCAAATGGAAGAGAAGCTTATTCCTGAAGCTGAAAAGCAGCAGCGAGTAGAAGAATTAGAAGGCTGGAAATTGACGGATAACAAGTTTATTGTTAAACGCTATCGCTTTGAAGACTTTCTTTCCGGCATCCGTTTTGTTAATCTTGTGGCCGAATATTCGGAAGAAATTCAGCATCATCCTTTCATCAGTATCGATTACAAAGTGGTCACCATGAAGCTGACTTCGTGGAATGCCAAGGGACTTACGGAGCTTGATCTGGCATGCGCAGAAAAATATGATATTTTATACAGCAATATAAAGTAAGGACAAGAAAGACCAGTGTAAGGAAAAAATCGCACTGGTCTTTCTTAAGTTATGGTAAGCATTACAGAAGATTCCACCCAATTGCAGCGGAAGGATCATCGAATATCATTGCCTCTGAAAGAAGCACTATCAACGAACGATCCACTTTTTATAGAAAAAAGTTTTATTAAGTATTGCCAAATTATTGCCTTTCAGAAAAGCTCCCGATACTGGAATACTCAGTTTCGAGATAGTTGGGGCCCGTTGCAAATAATAGATGAGGGCGGCTACGGAAACAACTCGCTTTCCTGCGGCCCTACAAGACGTAGGGTCGATCGACGTTGCCACAGGACGTGGCGACTTTAGTCAATCCTCCTTTTACCAGAAGCCTCCTCAGTCGTTAACACTCCTTGTGGGGTCTCGCCTAGCTCCTTCTCCCGCGGGAGTCTCGTCGTTTCCTCCGCCACCCCAACGATATCTAGTGAACGAACCCTGCTATAGGAGACAGGAGCCATACTGCATCTGCCTCAAATGCTTTATAACAGGGTTCCTACACGTAATCAAACATTAAAACTCAGGGTGGTTATAGATTATCCTTGTTCATTGGAAGGTGTTTATTCAGAGAATTTCGAGCCGTTCCCTGGAGCCCCTTTCTCCACACAATATCTCGAAACTGAGTCTTACAGTATCCGGCCCTATTGTGGAAGAAATTGCTTATTAAAATTAACAACAATGTTGAACATATATGTTAAAGGAGGGAATGGAATGACGGTGGTAAAAATTGCGATATGGATCGATGTTCCGATCGAGTTTTGTTTTGACATCGCCAGAAATATCAGCCTCCATCCTCAGTCAGTCCCTCATACAAAAGAGAAGGCAGTGGCTGGAGTGACGGAAGGATTAATACATGAAGGAGAAACCGTGACGTGGGAAGCCATTCACTTAGGGATCCGGCAGACTTTGACAGCTCGGATCATTTCCATGAATCCGCCTTATGAGTTCGTGGACCGCATGGAAGAAGGCGCTTTTCAATCCCTTATCCACGTTCACCTTTTTGAGGAACAGAATGGGGGTACGCTTATGACGGACATCTTACAATTTGAATCTCCATTTGGTCCTGTAGGAAAAGTTTTTAATCGGTTATTTCTAAAAAAATACATGAGGGATTTCCTCGCTCGCCGGTCAGAAAATCTAAAGCAGATTGCAGAAGATGAATATATGAGTGGAGACAATCCCGACACCTAGTTCATCAGAAAAACCTGAATTAAATTAAAAGCTATTTCAGATTCGAAAGAAGGAGAAGTTTTTCTATCGAACGAAAAAAACAGGTAGGAAAATCCTCAACACGCTAGGAAAGCCGCTCTTAATTAAGAGCGGCTTTCTGCATGTGGTGTTAAGTTAACCCTTCGTCCTGACGTCGAATCATTCTATATCTATTAGTTTATGTGCTCTCTTACTATGAAAAGGCTAACAAGCCAAGATTAGCACACCTTCTACTCAAAATCCATAAAGTAAAGTAGACAATTATTACAAATTTTCCAAAGCTTCTACGTGCTCCTTTTTAAAGAAGGGCGAATCTTCCGGAGGTATAGCCAGACAGCGAACTTCCTTCTCGGTGAAAGGGTGGATAAATGTCAGACGTGCGGCATGAAGAGCCTGAGAAAGTCCATTTTTTTCTTCTCCTCCGTACAGTTCGTCACCGAGAAGCGGGTGGCCTAAATAGCTCATGTGCACACGAATCTGGTGTGTCCGTCCCGATTGGAGATTAAGTGTAACCAGCGAAGCCTTTCTTGCTTTATCATATTCAAGCACTTCATAAGTCGTAATAGCCGGCTGACCATTTGGGGAAACACGGCGTCTTACCGGATGATGGCGGTCTTTGCCGATAGGCTGATCTATCGTAGCTTTTTTCGGCTTTAACCGGCCATGGGCCCACGCAATATATGTTCTTTTAATATTTCGATCCTGCAGTTCTTTCCCTAGCATGGCAATAGCCAAATCGTGTTTGGCAAAAAGGATTGCCCCCGATGTGTCCTTGTCAAGCCGGTGCACATACTTTGGGGTGGCTTCAATACCGTTCATCTGAAAGTAAAAAGCAACACCATTAACCAGCGTATGATGATCATCCGGTGTGTTGGGATGGGTAAATAATCCAGCAGGTTTATTAACAACCAGCAGGTGGTCATCTTCATAGACGACGTCGATGTCCATGTACACAGGTGTGACCTCAAGCTGGCGAGGCTTGAATAATCGAATTCTTAAAAGGTCGTTTGCCTGTACTCTTGTATCTTTCCAGTTCGCGGTTTCATTATTTAACGTCAATTCTTTGTTGGAGCGGAATTCGTGGACCAGCTTTCTCGGCACAAACCATTCTTTTTTCATGACCCGTTCAATGGTATACCCGTTCCATTTCTCTGGTATAGTAACCTCCAGCCATTCTCCAATTCTTTTCGTTTTCATATACACACCTAACTTCATTAATTGATATCGTGCGGCATTCTCGTTATTTTACCCGGGATGTTCTTCTTCACGCAATGGCTATTTTACCCAATGCATTCTTTTTTGTTAAGTTTATAAGAGAGGAAAAGTGGTTATTATGACGATTATGTAAAGAATTGTGGACTGGTATCGACATCTGCATAACTATGTTATAATAGATGGGTTGAATAATTAGTGAAACGAAAGAGGTGTGTGCTTCATGCAACACAGAAATGATATTCGCAATATAGCGATCATCGCTCACGTTGACCACGGGAAAACCACATTGGTTGACCAAATGCTTCATTACTCTGGAACATTCCGTGATAATGAGCACGTTGACGAGCGTGCGATGGACTCAAACGATTTAGAGAAAGAACGCGGAATTACGATTTTGGCGAAAAATACCGCGATCAACTATAATGATGCACGGATCAACATTCTTGATACACCAGGTCACGCCGATTTTGGTGGAGAAGTTGAACGTATTCTGAAAATGGTTGATGGCGTACTTCTAGTGGTTGATGCTTATGAAGGCTGTATGCCACAAACACGTTTCGTGCTTAAAAAAGCACTGGAACAAAAGTTAACACCCGTAGTTGTATTGAACAAAATTGACCGTCCGAATGCCCGTCCCGGTGAAGTAATTGATGAAGTCCTTGATCTGTTCATCGAGCTTGGTGCGGATGATGAACAGCTTGAATTCCCTGTTGTATATGCATCTGCTCTAAACGGCACTTCAGGCGATGAGCCGGAAGAACAGAACGATACGATGGATCCGATTTTCAAATTAATCATGAACAATATCCCGGCTCCTTTAGATACGAAAGAAGAGCCATTGCAGTTCCAGGTAACGCTTTTGGATTACAACGATTATCTTGGACGTATTGGTGTAGGCCGCGTCTTTAGAGGCAGTATCAAAGTGGGACAGCAAGTCTCTCTTATGAAGAAGGACGGATCAGTGAAAAACTTCAGAGTGTCCAAACTCTTTGGTTTCATTGGTCTAAAACGTATAGAAATCCAAGAAGCTAAAGCAGGAGATATTATTGCTCTTGCAGGACTTGAAGACATTAACGTAGGAGAAACCGTCTGCCCTCCTGATAATCAGGAAGCAATGGAAATTCCTCGTATTGATGAGCCGACGCTTCAAATGACGTTCGTTGTTAATAACAGCCCATTTGCTGGACGTGAAGGTAAATATGTAACTTCCCGTCAGATCGAAGAGCGTCTATTGACTCAATTAGAGACGGATGTCAGTCTTCGTGTTGAACCTACGGATTCTCCAGATGCCTTTACGGTATCCGGCCGTGGTGAGCTTCACCTGTCCATTCTAGTAGAGAACATGCGTCGTGAAGGTTTTGAACTTCAATTATCCAAGCCGAAAGTTATCTTGAAAGAGATTGACGGCCAGGTTTGTGAGCCGGTTGAACGCGTTCAAATCGACACGCCTGAAGAATATCAGGGCGGTGTTATGGAATCTATCGGTTACCGTAAAGGTGAAATGCAGGATATGGTCAACGACGGCAATGGTCAAGTTCGTCTTGAATTCCTTGTACCATCTCGCGGATTGATTGGATATTCCACTGAATTTATGACTCAGACGCGCGGTTACGGAATTTTGAACCATACGTTTGATGGCTACGCTCCATTAACTAAAGGTCAAGTCGGCGGTCGCCGTGAAGGTGTGCTTGTTTCCCTTGATAAAGGAAAAGCTTCCACTTACGGCATCATGAACCTTGAGGACCGGGGAACTATTTTCGTAGAACCGGGTACTGAAGTTTATGAAGGAATGATTGTAGGAGAGCACAACCGCGAAAACGACCTTACCGTTAATATAACTAAAGAAAAACATTTAACGAACGTGCGTTCCGCTAACAAAGACACGACAAATACCATCAAGAAAACTCGTAAAATGACGCTTGAAGAAGCGATTGAGTATCTGGATGACGATGAGTATTGCGAAGTAACACCTGAAAACGTACGTCTTCGTAAGAAATACTTGAACAAAAACGAACGTGAAAAAATGGCGAAGCAGAAAAAACTGCAAAACGCTGATATTTAATAACAAAAAGGCCTGAACCTCTTTATTAGAGGCTCAGGCCTTTTTTTACTCTGTAACTTCAACTGTCTCTTCCTGGTGGCCGTGAATATCCTGATCCGGTTTTTCATAATGGATGGTAATGGTATAGTCACCAGCAGCAGGGAAAGAGTGAGCGGCTGTGTATTCTCCAGGTTCTTGCTCTTTGGCATCCACATAAATATGCTTATCCAATTGCTCGGAATTGATTTCAAAACGCACCAGACCATCTTCAAATGGCTGTTCCATCTGATTGATGTGGGTGGTTAGCTGCACTTCCTCTCCAGCTTTAAAGCCTTCTTCCTTCATAAAATGAACCATGAATTTCTCTTTCATTTCGTCGTGACCTTGTGAATCCTCGTGACTGTGTGAGGTGCTATCATCAGAAGTAGCTGACTGTTCTTCTCCAACTTTTACTTCAACCTGAGGCATCGTATGCAGATCTCCTACTTGTGTATGCGCAATAACTTGATAGGTACCTGAAGAATCGAAAGTATATTCGATCGTATAGATTCCGTCACCTGTATGCTCTGCCTCAATGGTTTTGGAACTTTCCTGACCTTGTGAATTGTTCCAAATTTCAAAATCTACATAATCAGCGTCTTCTACAGGTTCACTTCCCTGTGTGACGACTGCTTCAATGTTTGTTTTCTCTTTTACGGGAAGTGGCTGCTCTCCAAACTTTACCTCTACTTCAGGAATTTCAGCTACTTGATCCTCCGAAGAGCTTGTTTCGTTATTCTGCTGGCTTTGTTCATTCGTTCCGCAAGCAGCTAATAGTAAAATAAATATAAATACGAGTAAACTCCATAGAAATCGATTCATGATCAGACTCCTTTCCGTAGTTTCTGTCTTTCATCATAACATTTCTATCTTAAACCAAAATGTGCGTTTTTAGACATTCCTGTGACATAAGGAATTACCTGCACATCTTATGGTCAGACAACAAGAAAAAAAGGCTGCACTCTTATAGAGCCAACCTTCCTTTTCTTTTATCTCCCGGGGTCTATGGACCAATCTTTATACGTATAAAAACGTTCATTAGTGACCCACTTCATAGCTTCAGGATCTTTGATTTTAATGCCTTCTTCTAGCATCTCAAGCATCCGTGCAGTTTGAGAGATATGGGCACGCATTGCGTTCAGCTTTTCTGTTTGTACGGATTGAATATCGTTCACTACATCCGGCTCTCCTAACTTTTCTTCCGTGTCGTTAGCGAAAGCAATCGCATGAAATTTTGGCCGTTCGTCCGGTTCCATCTCACGAAGAGCTCGGACTACTGCTCGTGCCGTGGCTTCATGATCGGGATGAACGGCAAAACCGGGGTAGAAACTGATAACTAAAGAAGGCTCCAGCTCATCAATTAAATCTCGTACCATTTGCTTCATTTGTTGATCATCTTCGAACTCGAGTGTTTTATCCCGAAGCCCCATCATACGGAGGTCTTCAATTCCCATTGCTTCTGCCGCTTTTTTTAATTCTTTACGGCGGATATCGGGGAGTGATTCCCGTGTCGCGAATTGGGGATTTCCGAGATTTCTGCCCATTTCACCGAGTGTAAGGCACGCATAAGTTAAGGGAGTTCCTTGTTTTATATATGATGTAATGGTTCCTGACACACCGAAAGCTTCATCGTCGGGGTGCGGAAAAATAACGAGAACGTGTCGTTCTTGTTCAATCATCTGATTCACTCCTTTTGCAGGCTTTCTATTTTAACATTATCACGTAATTTCTTGTAATTTTAAAGCTATTTGTTTTTGAAGTTTTTTATGAAATGGTCGTTAGGGCCTTCTCTACATGAGAGAGCCAGTTCATATTTACCAGATAATAAAGGAAAAACCCCCTGGCCAATGGCCAGAGGGCTTGAAATTTATAATACGGGAGTAAGCCGTTCGCGGTAGTTAGGGTGGTATAGATAATATAATGGATAACCATACGTGTAAAAGTACTGAATCATGATACCGGCAAAAGCCACACCAGCTGCGGTTCCTAGTCCGACTGGCCCGCCGACAAAGAAAGCGGCGGTAGAGGTTGTAAGAGCTATAGCCGTTTGACTCACCCGTAAGCTCAGATTAAATCTCTTGGCGACCACCAAAAATAGTTGATCCACAGGAGCCCGCGGCAGCTGAGGTAAAATATAAATCGACACACCCAGCGCACTGAAGGTAACACCTATCAGCAATAACGCTAGCTGAACGAGAAATGGAGCAGACGCCATCGTCATATTTTTAAATACAATTTCTACCCAAAAATCAAGTATAAGACTTTCTAAAACGAGCGGGAGCAGAGCTCTTACTTCTGGCTTTTGCTTCATAAGCCAGCCATTAACAAAAATAAAAATCAATTGAAAAATGGCGTACCAGATTCCGACAGTAAAACCAAGCCGATCAGATAATCCTACAAATAACGCGGTCCAGAATCCTGCACCTAATGTGGCTTTTATCAAAAGGGCTACACCAAAAAAGTTAACAAACATGCCAAGAATATAAATAGACATACGGTATAGCATTGTGAATCCTCATCTTTCTCATAAGTTGAAACTTAAAGCCTTTGCTTTTTTCCTTCGGCTATTCTAATAGCGGTGCCCCCCGCCGTCAATAGAGGAAGTTATATGGATTATTTTTACTAGTTTGCTGTGTAGTTCAGGGGAATAGGGGCAGGACTCGAAGTTTTTCAATCATAAAAGTGGATTTATTGTTTAAAGAAAGATAAAATCGTAGTTTAATAGCTTCTTACAGCGGGGGATATACAGCAGTGGGAAATAAACGAATGGTTTCGTAAAGAAAGGTATGAGATTAATGCTACATAATCCAACAGGAAAAGAGCGTCTGGGTCTGGCTTTACTTCTAGGTATGCTCGGAATTTTAGGCCCGCTGAATATAGATATGTATTTACCAAGCTTCCCGGGAATTGCTTCGGATTTAAATGCTTCTGCATCACTCGTACAGTTGAGTTTGACGGCTTGTTTAATCGGACTTGCGATCGGACAGATTGTGGTAGGGCCGATTAGTGATGCCCAGGGCAGGAGGAAGCCTTTGCTTCTGTTCATATTTTTATTTGCGGTTGCTTCCCTGCTTTGCGCGCTCGCTCCTAATATCTACATATTAATAATAGCGCGTTTTATTCAAGGGTTTACAGCTTCAGCAGGTATTGTCCTATCCCGCGCGGTTGTGCGTGATGTTTTCGATGGAAGAGAGCTTACAAAGTTCTTTGCTCTGTTAATGGTCATTAATGCAACAGCGCCGATGATTGCACCTATGACAGGGGGAGCTATTTTGCTATTGCCATTTGCAACATGGCATACGATTTTTTATTTCCTCTGCCTGCTAGGTTTGATCATTGTATCGACGATTGCCCTGAAGTTAAAAGAAACCCTTCCGCCTGAAAAGAGAATTCCAAGTTCAATTCGGGAGTCCATAAAAACGATTGGGAGGCTCTTAAAGGATCGTTCCTTTATTGGTTATGCGTTAACGATCGGATTTGTACACGGGGGCAGCTTTGCGTACGTGTCGGGGACTCCGTTTGTGTATCAGGGTATTTACGGCGTGTCTCCACAGGTTTTCAGTGTTTTGTTCGGCATCAATGGTCTGGCGATTATTACGGGCAGCTTTCTTATTGGCCGCCTGGGCGGCATAATTCATGAGAGAAGCCTGCTTCGAGCAGCAGTCATTACGGCTGTGAGTGCTACCTCATTTCTTTTAATTATGACGATTATTGAAGGACCGCTGGCTTCGCTTGTTATCCCTATTTTTATATACATGACGGCTATGGGAATGGTTTTAACCAGTACCTTTACGCTTGCCATGGAACATCAGGGGCATCGGGCAGGAAGTGCCAGTGCTGTTTTAGGGATGCTGCCTCTATTGTTTGGATCGATGGTTTCTCCGCTTGTCGGTCTGGATGAAAGCACCGCTGTTCCAATGGGAGCCACGTTATTTATTACCGCCTCCATTGGTTCGATTGCTTTCTTTACGCTAACGAGCAAAAATCAAGCCGCACAAGTATAAATGAAAGATCCAGACGATTTGCGCGTGTCTGGGTCTTTTTAGCATTTATCGGCAGAAGCCTCCCTCTTCAAGCACTGTGTCGAAGACCAGTGGTAAGGGAGAGATGCATGCCTTCGCCTTCAGGCGAAGGTTTTCGTTTTCTATTTTTACGGTCGTATGGTATTCTAAAATGAGAACATAAGTTCCTGTACGGAGGTGAAAATGGTGACGCACAAAGCTTATAATTTTCGCATTTATCCTAGTAAAGAACAAACAACGTTAATTGCTAAATCCATCGGATGTTCACGTTTTGTGTTTAATCATTTCCTCTCCAAGTGGAACAATGCTTACAAACTTTCTGGTAAAGGTTTGTCTTATGCAAAATGCAATAAACAACTGACACAAATCAAACAAGATTTCCAATGGTTAAAAGAAGTTGATAGTACAGCTCTGCAAAATTCGCTGAGGGATCTTGCAGATTCTTTCGATCGCTTTTTTAAGAAACTTAACAATAGACCAAAATTCAAGTCTAAAAAGAATAGAAAGCAATCTTATACCGCTCAATACAACAAAGACAATATCAGAATCGACGGTAATAAAGTGAAGCTACCAAAGGTAGGCTGGGTGTTGTGTGCTAAGAGTCGTGAAGTAGAAGGGCGTATTTTAAGCGCAACTGTTAGGCGGAATCCTTCAGGTAAACATTTTGTTTCTATTCTTGTTGATACAAAAGTCGAGAGACTTCCTAAAACCAACTCCTCTGTAGGCATTGATCTCGGATTGAAAGACTTCGCTGTTCTCTCGAATGGCACCACCTATGAAAACCCACGATACCTACGTAAGACCGAAAAGAAACTAGCAAAAGCTCAACGTATCCTTTCCCGAAGGGTAAAGGGATCTTCGAATTGGCATAAGCAACGTATTAAAGTAGCTAGACTCCACGAAAAGATTGCAAACTCTCGCAAAGATCATCTGCATAAGATTTCTACCGAAATCATCAAAAACCACGATGTGGTCGGGGTAGAAAATCTCCAAATTTCCAATATGCTCAAGAACCGAAAACTATCCAAATCGATTAGTGATGCGAGCTGGTCGATGTTCACGTCTATGCTCAAATACAAAGCAAAGTGGTACGGAAAACAATTAATACCCGTATCAAAAATTTTTGCGAGTTCGCAACTGTGTTCCTATTGTGGATACCAAAACGATGAGGTGAAGAATCTCGCTGTTCGAACGTGGAACTGCCCAAATTGTGGAAGCCACCACGACCGCGATCTAAATGCGAGCTTCAATATATTGAAGGAGATTCAAAGGATCCTTCCAACCGTCGGTGCGACGGGGCTAGCCTAATCATTTGAACGAACCGTTAGGTTTGTGCTCTTAGGAATCCCCCAACTTCAAGGAGCGTCAGCGAGTAAGTGGGGGTAGTTCAATTTGAGACAAGGCAAATTATAAAATATCTCGTGCTTTTTTTGTTAAAATAAACGAATGGGCTAAATAATAAACAAATGATCATATAAGGAGAGTTTAACGATGAACGAAGCGGAGCGGACACTTAAGGAGAAATTAACCGGGGTTTGGAAACTCGTTAATTATCAGGTGACAGATTCGAGGGGCGTATCCAATCACCCAATGGGTAAAGATGCCTCGGGAATCGCTATTTACCACGAAGATGGATATATGTCTGTTCAAATTATGAGTTCACGACGGCTTGCCTATGCAGCAGGCGGCATCCATACGGGTCCGACCAAGGCGGTCGCAGCAGCTGCCAAAGGGTATCTTGCCTACTCTGGGACATACGAAATAGATTCAGGGAAAAGCATGGTTGAGCACTATATGACGGTAAGTTTGAATCCGAACTGGGAAGGCGATACGCAGCCGCGTTACGTTCAATTTGAAGGAGACCGATTGATTATTAACAGCCAGCCGGTTTTTATTCAGGGGCAGGAAAAGAATACACAATTAATCTGGGAAAGAGCAGACTCATCCTCAAAAAATGAAGGTTGATCATTCAGAAAAGCTCCTTTTTCTATAAGACTCAGTTTCGATATATTGTTTGATGAGGAAGTTCCTCCAGGGGACGATTTTCGCTCTCCGGCCCTGCACGACGCAGGGTCGTTCGACGTTCTTACATGACGTGACATTCTTAGTCGAACCTCTTCTGTGGTGAGTTTCCTCGGGCTTTAAAATTGCTGCAGAATCTCACCGATCATGTTCATCCCAAAGGAGTCTCCCCGTTTTCCCAACCCCTATACGTTAAGAAGAGGCTTGAAATGATATACATGGTGTAGAGCTTTTGAACGTGGAAATCTTGATTAACAGCTATATTTTACGATGATCCATATGATCATAGCTTCCGTTTTCCTAAGATAATTTCGAGCCTTTTATATCGCAAGGGTCGTGGGGGAAGGGGGAGACTCCCGTGGGAGAAGGGAGTAGGCGAGATCCCACAGGGCGCAGCCCGAGGAAGCTTGCCGGTTCCCCCACAGGAAAGCGAGTCCTTCCCCAACGACCCTAAATACCTACAAACATCTCGAAATCGAGTCTTCCACTATCCGACCCTAGTGTGGCAAAATTCTTTAATGAATATCTTGAAGCTAACCAAAAAGAAAGGCGCTAATCTAGGAATAGGCGCCTTTCTTTTTTAATCAGGATTTAAACTGCCAGGCAGGGAGCGTTTGTTTTAGCGGTTTATCCTTCCGATAACCAAGGACGTATTCAGCCTGCATGATGGTGTGAATTTCCCTTGTACCCTCATAAATGACCGGAGCCTTAGAGTTACGTAAATAGCGTTCAACCGGATATTCATTGGAGTAACCATAAGCTCCATGAATTTGAACGGCATCATCCGCAGCCTGATTCGCAAAATTGCAGGCCTGCCATTTAGCAAGCGACGTTTCCCGCGTATTCCGAACACCTTGATTCTTCATCTCCCCGGCCCGATAGACGAGGAGGCGGCTCATTTGAAGACCAGTTTCCATATTTGCAATCATTTGCTGGACCAGCTGATGCCTTCCGATTTCCTTTCCGAACGTATGACGCTCATGGCAGTAATCAACACTTGCCTCGAGACAAGCCATGATTTGACCGCAAGCCCCGGCCGCCACCGTAAAACGGCCATTATCCAATGCAGCCATAGCAATCTTAAACCCATCGCCCTCAGCGCCGACCAAGTTTTCTTTAGGTACCCTGACTTGATCGAAAAATAATTCTCCTGTATTTCCGGCGCGTATGCCTAATTTTCCTTTGATACCTTTTGAAGAGAACCCTGTCATGGTTCGTTCCACGATAAAGGCTGAAATGCCGTGATGCTTTTTACTTTTGTCGGTATAGGCGAAAACGAGAAAATAATCGGCCGAATCACAAAGGGAGATCCACGTCTTCTGTCCGGTAAGCACATATGCATCGCCATCCTGCCTCGCGGTTGTTTGGAGTGCGGCGACATCAGAGCCAGCCCCGGGTTCTGTAAGTCCAAATCCTCCTATTTTTTCCCCCTTTGCCTGCGGAACTAAGTACCGCTGTTTTTGTTCATCCGTTCCCCATTGCAATAGCGTCATACTGTTAAGACCAGTATGGACAGACACAGCGGTTCGGAAGGCCGTATCTCCACGCTCTAATTCTTCACATACGATAGCAAGGGAATTGTAGTCCATGCCGCTTCCACCATATTTTTCTGGAATACAGACGCCCATAAGACCTAAGTCAGCCAGTTTTTTTAACAAGTTTGGATCAAATTTTCCATTCGCATCCCACTCTCCGATATACGGCATGATTTCCTTATCCACAAATCCGCGCACTGTCCTGCGGAGCATGACCTGCTCTTCACTGAAATCAAAATCCATAAGATCTCTCCTTAAATAACACTCATTTTTCGCAGTTCTTCAATTTCCTTCTTCTTATACCCCAGGGACTTAAGAATTTCGTCCGTATGTTCTCCGGGTTCAGGTGGGTGGCGCTTTAGTTTTACCTTGGATCGGGACAGTTTCAACGGACTTCCGATCATTTTTATGGGGCCGGCTTTAGGATGCTCGGCTTTTAGAAACATCTCTCTTTCTTTAAGCTGTGGGTCGAGAAATAAGTCATCCAGCGTATAGATAGGGCCAAATGGGATATTGGCTCCCTGACATTTTTCCTTCCAATAATCTGTAGGTTTCTCAAGGAATCCTTCTTGTAAGAGCGGAATTAACTCCTGTCGATGGGAGACTCGATCTGGATTCGTGCGAAAGCGAATATCTGCAGCCAGCTCGGGTTTTTGGATGACTTGGCAGAGAGAAGCAAATTGAATGTCATTTCCAACTGCTATAACCATGTCACCATCTTTAGTTCGAAAAGTTTGGTAAGGGACAATGTTGGCATGGTGATTTCCGAGGCGCCCCGGAATGTCACCAGACATTAAATAATTGCTTCCTATATTAACAAGTGAACTGACAGCCGCATCGTATAAAGATAAATCGAGTTGCTGGCCATACCCTGAATGAGACCGCTCGAGTAAAGCAGCCTGAACGCCGATACAGGCATACAACCCTGTTAAGATGTCCGTGATCGCAACACCCGTTTTCTGAGGACCGGATTCTTCGTTTCCTGTAATGCTCATCAGTCCGCTCATGGCTTGAATGATGAAATCGTACCCTGGAAGGTGTTTATATGGACCAGTTTCACCAAAACCAGTGATCGAACAGTATACAATTCCTTCATTAACTTTTTTTAGCTGATCATAACCCAACCCAAGGCGCTCCATGGTTCCAGTTTTAAAATTATGAAGGATAACATCACTTTCAGATACTAGCTGACGAATGATATTCGTTCCTTTCTCGGCCTTTAAATTGATGGTGAGACTCTTTTTATTACGATTAGCACATGCATAATAAGCACTGACTCCTTCTTGGAACGGCGGCCCCCACTTCCGGGTATCATCACTTCCTCCAGGGGCCTCCACTTTAATAACGTCTGCCCCTAAATCTCCAAGAATCATCGAACAATAAGGACCAGCAAGCACCCGGGTCAAATCAAGTACACGAATTCCTTCAAGAGCCCCAGCCAAATGAATCACTTCCTTTCTAACAAGTAAAAAGCCAGAAGAACCCATACGAAGTATGAATCCAACTGGCTTGGGAACGATGGTCTTGATCGTAATAGGGTCTGTCCTAAAAGGGTTACACTTCATCTTATTCCAAGGGTACGGTGGATATGAATGCTTCATTCATTTTTAATCAACGAATAAATGCCTATCATGAAATAATTTCTATCGTAATAGGATAGAGCAGTGGGACAAATCTGAGAAAAGCAGGACAGGTCTCAGAAGCGGCCCATTCATTTACATCTTAGAAATTAAGATTACTTGACAGTGACTTGGGGGTTTTACAATGGAATTTGGTTCAAGACAGGTGAAAAGTCTGCCTCCTTATTTATTTTCCATCTTTCATGAGAAAAAGAAGAAATTAAAACAGCAGGGGATAGACGTTATTGATTTAGGAATAGGAGCTCCGGATTTGCCTGCTCCGTCCTTTATTATCGATCGTTTAACTGTAGAAGCGGCCAATCCTGACAATCATAAATATGCCCCTTACGGCGGATGCGAGGAATTTAAGCAGGCGGTCGCTTCCTTTTACAAGAAGCATTATGATGTTGACCTCGACCCAGAGACAGAGGTACTTGCCTTAATTGGTTCAAAGGAAGGAATCGCTCATTTAATTCGGGCGGTCATTGACCCGGGGGACGGGGTGCTGATTCCTGATCCAGGCTACCCTGTTTATCAATCAGCTGTCCATCTTGCTTACGGAACGGCGCTTCCTTATCCATTGGACAGACAGAATGGGTATGTACCTGATTATCAATTGCTGGTAGAGGAAGACGTGGAGAAAGCAAAACTCATGATTCTAAATTATCCCGGGAATCCAACCGGGGCAACGGTAGAGATGGAGACTTTTGAGAAAGCTGTGGCATTTGCGAAGCAGCATAAGCTCTGTGTAGCTCACGATGCTGCTTATGATTTAGTAACGTTCTCTGGTTATAAGGCTCCCAGTATTCTGCAGATACCAGGTTCGAAAGAGACGGCGGTGGAGTTTGGTTCTTTATCGAAAAGTTTTAATATGACCGGGTGGAGAATTGGATATGCGGTAGGCAATAAAGAATTGATACAAGCCTTAGCTGTAATGAAAAGTAACACCGATACCAGTCAGTTTCTGCCTATTCAAAAAGCAGGAGCGGCTGCTTTAAACAGTGACTTCTCAACAGTGAAAGAGAATAACAGGATTTATGAAAAGCGTATGGACCGGATGCTAACTGGTTTATCGGAAATGGACATACATGCAGATCGTCCAAGAGGCACCTTTTTTATCTGGGCACCCGTTCCAAAGGGGTATACATCTCAAGGGTACGTTGAAAAAGTACTGGATGAGGCCGGAGTGATTTTAACACCAGGAACAGCTTTCGGAAAGAAAGGAGAGGGGTATTTCAGGATTTCCTTATCCGTCCCTGAAGAGCGTCTGCAGGAAGCGGTTAATCGTATGAAAATTATGAAGGCAGGAGAGCATTCGAATGGTCCATAAGGAATCGCCATTGATGACAAGTGCCAGGGCAATTATAGAATGCATGAAAATAGAAGCCATCGAGAAAGTGTTTTGTGTACCAGGAGAAAGCTATCTCCCAGTCATGGACGCTATTCTTAATGAACCCTCTATGAAGCTTGTATCTGCACGGCATGAGGGCGGAGCTTCCTTTATGGCTGAAGGTTACGCAAAAGCTACGGGTAAGCCTGGTGTTGTAATGGCTACAAGAGGGGTGGGCGGATCGAATCTTGCGATTGGCGTGCACACAGCTTATCAGGATTCCACTCCCTTAGTCGTTTTTTTAGGACAAGTTCACAGCAGCTTCAGAGGGAGAGAGGGGTTCCAGGAAATTGACCTGGCTCACTTCTTTAGTTCGATTACGAAATGGACGGTTGAAATCGATAACCCTGTCCGCATTCCTGAATTGGTTCAGCGGGCCTTTCGGATCGCACAAACAGGACGGCCGGGACCTGTAGTCATTTCTTTACCGGAAGATCTACTAACAAAAGAAGCAACCATGGAGTTTCAAAATCCAACGGTCAGGCCCTGTCCTGCTCCATCCCGAAAAGAAATTAAGCTTGTAGAAGAGTATATGCAAAAAGCAGAGCGTCCTCTCATTATTGCAGGTGGCGGAGTGAAAATAGCTGGTGCAGAAGACACGCTCGTTCAATTTGCAGAGAAATATGATATGTCTGTGATGGCGGCCTTTAGGAGGCAGGATGTTTTTCCAAATAACCACAGGCTGTATGCCGGTCATCTCGGTTTAGGAACGGAGAAATCTATCGTGCAGACGGTGAAGGAAGCAGATTTCATCCTTTCAGTAGGTACAAGGTTATCAGAGATTACCACCCGGGATTATACGATATTCAATAAGGATCAGACCTTGATCCATATGGATATAAATGTTGAAACCCTGGGGAAAGTGTATGCACCTGATGTGGGAATTGTAGCCGATGCGAAAGAAGGGTTGAAAGCGCTTTTAACTTTAAGTGCTGTTCCAAATTGGAAGAATTGGACAATGAAGAGGAGAGAAATCTATCAATCTTCGCTGAGTCAATCGGTTCATAACAATAGTAATCAGCGGATCATCGCACTTCTTCAAGAACATTTGCCTAATGATGCGATTCTTACGAATGATGCCGGAAACTTTGCTGGATGGCTCCATAAGTACTACCAGTTCAACTATAAGAAAACGTATATTGGCCCTACATCCGGAGCCATGGGATATGGTTTGCCGGCGGCTCTCGGAGCCAAGTTAGCTCATCCGAAGCGTACGGTCGTTTCTCTCTCTGGAGATGGCGGGTTCCTCATGACCATGCAGGAGCTTGAGACCGCTGTAAGGTATAACATTCCGGTCATTAGTATTGTATTTAACAATTGTATGTATGGAACGATCCGTATGCACCAGGAAATGCGGTACCCATTTAAAACGATTGGAACGGATCTTGGGAACGTGCCTTTTGCGGATATGGCCGTTCAGTTAGGTGCCATGGGTTTCTACGTTAAGAATCCTGACGAGTTTGAACAAGCCTTACTGGGAGCCCTGGAGTGCCAGGAGCCGGCTCTCATTGAAATAGAAAGTGATGCAGAACAGATATCTGTGTCTTCAACAATTCAACAAATAAGGCAGCGAGCTGCAGATTAAAGTTAAAGTTAGTTCGAGGAGGAGATTACCTGTGAGTCAAAAGTTGAACCAAGAAGAAAAACTTCAGAATTTCATTAATGGGGAATGGCTGGAACCTGGTAATGGTGCGTATGCTGATGTAACCAATCCGGCTACGCTTGAAACGCTGGTGCAAGTGCCATTGTCTGGTAAAGAAGAAGTAGCTTCCGCTGTAGAGGCTGCCAAGAAAGCTCAAAAGGACTGGGCGCTTGTTCCTGCTCCTCAGCGTGCGGAAGTACTTTACCGTGTTGGTTTAATTATGAAAGAAAGAAAAGAGTACTTGTCCCGCTGGCTGACGATGGAAAATGGAAAGGTGCTGGAAGAAGCACGCGGAGAAGTGCAGGAAGGGATCGATATGGCTTTCTATATGGCTGGGGAAGGACGAAGGTTATTCGGCCAGACCACTCCATCCGAACTGAAGGACAAATTCGCTATGAGTGTACGCGCCCCTGTGGGAGTGGTCGGAATAATTACACCATGGAATTTTCCGATAGCCATAGCGACTTGGAAGTCGTTTCCGGCCATCGTCGCAGGGAATGCGGTTGTATGGAAACCCGCCTCCGAAACACCGGTCATGGCTTTTGAATTAGCTAAAATATTTGAAGAAGCAGGCCTTCCTAAAGGGGTTATCAATGTCGTATTCGGTTCAGGTTCTTCCGTCGGGGAAGCTATGCTTGAAGAAAATGATATACGGGTCATCTCGTTTACTGGTTCTAATGAAGTGGGGCGCGGAATTGCTTCTAAGTGCGGTCAAAAACTGAAAAAAGTCTCACTCGAAATGGGAGGCAAAAACGCGGTCATTGTTATGGATGATGCTGATCTTTCACTAGCCGTAGAGGGTATTTTGTGGAGCGCATTTGGAACGAGCGGACAGCGTTGTACCGCCTGCAGCCGCGTATTGGTTCACGAAAGCTTAAAGGATCAATTAGAAGAACGGCTGATGTACGAAATGGCTAAGCTGACCATAGGTAACGGATTAGATGAATCGATCAAGGTAGGTCCGATTATTAATCAAAAAGGACTTGAAAAAATAAAAAGTTATATTCGAGTAGGGAATGCAGAAGGGGCCAAGCTGCTTGCAGGCGGTTATGTACTGGAAAATGGAGAACATAAAAAAGGGCATTATTTCGCCCCTACACTATTCACAGATGTGAAAGCCGATATGCGTATCGCTCAGGAAGAAATCTTTGGACCGGTCGTTTCCCTGATTCCAGTAAAGAGTCTCGAAGAAGCTGTTGAGATCAATAACGGCGTGGAGTTCGGTCTCTCGAGTTCTATCTTTACGAAGGATATCAATAAGGTTTTTGCAGCCCAGCGCGATCTGGACACAGGAATTGTGTATGTAAATGCAGGGACAACAGGCGCAGAGATTCATCTTCCTTTTGGAGGAACAAAAGGAACGGGCAATGGGCACCGTGATTCCGGTCTTGCCGCTTTAGATGTGTTTACGGAATGGAAATCCGTGTATGTGGATTTTAGCGGTAAATTACAGCGTGCTCAAATCGACGTGGAGTAGATTGTATGGTCATGAGGGAAGAGGAGGACGGATGATGAAAGTAGCAGTACTTGGATCTGGTCTAATGGGTAAAGAAGCAGCTAGGGATTTAGTCCATAGTCCAGGAGTCGAGCACGTGGGACTCGCTGATATTGATTTATCTCGAGCGGAGAAGGTCTGTAAGAGCATAAACTCTCCTAAAATTCACGCTTATAAAGTGGATGCAGGAAACGCTGCTGAACTGGCTGCTTTTATGAAATCTTATGATGTCGTCATTAATGCTTTATTCTATTCATTCAATGAGATGGTTGCCAGAACAGCCATAGGGGTAGGTGTAAGTTCCGTAGATCTTGGAGGGCATATCGGTCATATCACGGACAAAGTGTTGGAGCTGGATGAAAAAGCCCGGGCCGCAGGAGTCACCATTATTCCTGATCTCGGGGTAGCTCCTGGAATGATTAATATTCTATCAGGCTATGGAGTTAGTAAACTGGACAAGCTGGATTCCCTGCGCCTGTTTGTTGGAGGCATACCTGTCCAGCCAGAACCTCCTTTAGAATACAATCACGTTTTCTCAATGGAAGGTCTGCTTGATCATTATACAGATCCTTCTACCATTATTCGAAACGGCAAACTTGAGGAAGTCTCCTCCCTTTCGGAAATAGAACCTATCTATTTTGAACGTTATGGTCCGCTTGAAGCGTTCCATACGTCCGGGGGAACATCTACATTACTTAAGTCCTATCCAAAAGTTCGTACGCTGGAATACAAAACCATCCGGTATCCGGGCCACGCGGAAAAGATGAAGCTGCTGGTCGACTTGAATTTAACGCATAACGACAGCGAAGTTGAGGTGGGCGGTGTGAAGATTAAAACCAGAGAAGTGCTGTTAAAGACGATTGACCCAATTGTTAGCTTAAAGAATAAAGAGGATGCGGTTCTTCTGAGAG
This sequence comes from Halobacillus halophilus DSM 2266, assembly GCF_000284515.1. Classification (GTDB taxonomy): domain Bacteria; phylum Bacillota; class Bacilli; order Bacillales; family Halobacillaceae; genus Halobacillus; species Halobacillus halophilus. The sequence continues at coordinate 913,324 of NC_017668.1, forward strand.
TAAATGTGGGCGGAGAAAAGGATGGGAAACAGGCCGCCTATCAATATGAAATGGTCACCTATAAGGATCGGGTCACAAATGTGACGGCCATGGCACGAGCTACGGCCAACACGATATCAGTAGTCGCTCAGATGATCGGCAGTCAGGCCATCACTAAAAAAGGTGTGTGTCCTCCTGAGCAAATAGTTCCGGGTGATCTTTATATTAAAGAGATGGGCCAAAGAGGAGTCGTCATTACTGAAAAACAAATCACTTAGAATGATAGAAGCTGCTAAACGCAGCTTCTATTTTTTTATGGAGAGCTTACTAAAGCTCTGTGACAATAGTTACAGCAAAGCTCCCGATACTGGAAGACTCAGTTTCGAGATAGTTGGGCCCGTTACTAAGATGGGGATGAGGGTTGGTTGGGAAATAATTCGCTTTCCTGCGGGGGAACTAGCAAGCCTCCTCGGTCGTTTCACTCCCTGTGGGGTCTCGCCTCGCTCCTTCTCCCGCGGGAGTCTCACCATTTCCCCACCAACCCAACTATAATTTTGCGAACGGAACCTGCCAGTAGAAAAAAGTGGGAACCTTACATCGTCTTAAATGCTTCTATAGCGGCGTTTATATCTTGTACAGACTCGGTGCTTAGCGTGGATCGCACAGGTTATTCTTCGTCATATGAAGGCATTTACGTAAAGGATTTCGAGCTCTACATGATCGTAAAGGTGCGGAAGGGAACGGCGAAGACTCCTGCGGGATGAACATGACAGGTGAGGCCCCGGAAGGCGCCAGCCTGAGGAGACTCAGCGCAAGGGATGTTCGACTAAGATCGCCACGTCCTGTGGCAACGTCGAACGACCCTGCGTCGTGCAGGGCCGCGAAAAGCGAGCCGTTCCCTGGAGCGCCTCTCTCCACACAATATCTCGAAGCTGAGTTTTCCACAATCCGGCGCTTTAGTGGAATAGAAGTGATGGGAACTATTCAAAAGCGTTTGGTATGATCATTATAGAAAATTAGATGATTATGTATATTTATTCCTTAATATGGATGGGGTTATTAGAAATTGAAACAGAGGAGTAAGTTTCTTCTTAAAAACCATTGAATCAATATGCAATAAAATGTATGATTAACAAATTGAAAAGGATATATAACCTTTAAATTCGAAAAAAATATGCATTCATATTCAGAAGTGGAGGAAGGAAGATGGAGTTAGAAAAGCAAGAACTACAGATGGAAAAGAAATATACAGCCAAACAATTAGTTAAATTCTTAATCCCGTCTATCATAGGGGTGCTATTGTTCCTCGTGCCCATCTCCGTAGATGGTACGGTCACGATTGGACTCGGAGTAATGGCTGATGGGCTGCAGGCTGCTATTTCCGATTACATTCCTTTATTTATGACAAGTGTACTTTGGATTTCAGCTGTCGGCGCAATTGCAATCAAAGGAATCAGCCAGCCCGCAATTCGCAATCATACATTTATTGCAAAATTATTTGATGTTGGCTTATTCTGGATTGTTCTGCGTTTACTGGGAGCTGTCTTTGCAACCCTGACACTCACTGGTGCAGGACCTGAAGTGGTGTCTTCTGAATTAACTGGTCAGGTTGTGTTATTTGATCTGATTCCCGTACTAATGGTCTGGTTTTTATTTGCCAGCTTGTTCATGCCGTTGTTATTGGAATTTGGATTAATGGATTTCATTGGGACGATGGTCCGTAAGGTTATGCATCCATTATTCAAACTTCCGGGCCGTTCCTCCGTCGATGCTTTAGCTTCATGGATGGGCAGTGGTACGGTTGGAGTGTTGTTGACTACTCAGCAGTACGAAGGGGGCTATTACTCTAAACGGGAAGCGGCCGTGGTTGCGACTAACTTTTCCATTGCATCGATCGCCTTCAGTTTAGTTATTGCAAGATTCATAGGAATTGACCATATGTTCGTCCAGTTTTATTTCACGGTAGCCGTATGCGGTATTGTAGCGGCGGTGATCTGTCCGCGTCTTCCTCCGCTTTCCCAGAAGAAGAGTACGTACTATGGGCCGGCAGGAAAGCAAATTGATGAGGCTGTCCCTTCGGGGTATTCAAGCTTCCAATGGGCGGTGGAACAGGCTGTAAGAAAGGCCGACCAGGTAAAAAGCGCTCGTAGTGTAATCAATAGAGGAATTTTCAATGTCGCCGATATTTGGCTCGGTCTTATTCCTCTGGTTATGGCCCTTGGGACGATTGCTCTTATGATTGCTGAATTTACGCCGATTTTCACGTTCTTATCTTATCCATTTATTCCTTTCTTGAACCTGTTGCAAATACCAGAGGCTCAGGCCGCCGCTCCGGCAATGATTGTCGGATTTGCGGACATGTTCCTGCCAGCTGTTATCGGATCGGGAATTGAATCAGAGTTGACCCGCTTTATCATCGGAGTCATGTCTCTGACCCAATTAGTGTATATGTCTGAGATTGGTATTCTATTAATTAAATCGAAAATTCCTTTGAACATTGGAGAATTGTTCATTATCTTTTTACAGAGAACCGTTATTACGCTGCCCATCGCAGCTTTGATGGCTCATCTATTATTCTTCTGAACCGCGTGCTATTATAGAGAGAGTTTTTTTATGGAGGTAGTTTTTAATGGGGAACGACTGGAATCATCTTGTTGAAAATATGTCAAACCGGCTGGCGCCGAGCATGGCTAAGGACCACCCGAACTTGCCAGTACTTAAAGAAGAAGGGTGCTATTATTACGGTGTAGATGGCAGAACGTATCTGGATTTTACTTCGGGTATTGCCACCACCAATGTGGGACATCGGCATCCAAAAGTGGTGGAGGCGATTAAGGAAGGAGCAGATCAGCTAGGGCACGGACCATCTGGAGTCATTATTTATGAATCAATTTTGAAACTTGCAGACCGTCTGGCTGAAATCATGCCCGGGGATCTCGATTGCTTCTTTTTTGGAAATAGCGGAGCAGAAGCCATTGAAGGAGCCATCAAGCTAGCAAAACATGTGACGGAACGGCCTTACATTGTATCATTTATCGGCGGTTTTCACGGGCGTTCAATGGGAGCCCTCAGTGTAACAAGTTCAAAAAGTAAATACCGCAAGTTTCTAAATCCGACCGGATCTTATCAAATTCCATACGCCCAGGTGGAGGATGCCCCTGAAGGCACGGATCCAGAGCAGTTTGTAGTGCAGCAATTAGAAAAGGATTTCGAGCGATTGTTTGCCCACCAAGTGACATCTGATGAGGTAGCAGCTGTTTTAGTTGAACCTGTACTTGGAGAAGGTGGCTATATCGTCCCGCCAAAAGCCTGGCTACAAAAGGTCCGCGAACTATGCGACTATTACGGTTTATTACTCATTTTTGATGAGGTTCAGACAGGGTTCGGACGGACAGGTGAATGGTTTGCCTCCCAAACCTTTGATGTGACACCGGATATCATGGCGATTGCGAAAGGCATTGCTAATGGAATGCCGCTCAGTGCGACGGTTGCTCCAAATGCACTGATGAAGCAGTGGCCGTTGGGAAGTCATGCCACAACTTTCGGTGGAAATCCAATCGCCTGTTCTGCAGCCAATGCGGTTCTGGATGTGATACAGGAAGAGAATCTGCTTGAAAATACGAAGAAAGCTGGAGCTTACGCTGCTGAGAAGCTGCATAAGATAAAAGGGCGGCATCCATCAATCGGACGCATCCGGTCAGTCGGTCTTATGATCGGTATTGAAATCGTGGATCCCGTTACTGGAAAACCCAACAGTGAAGGTTTATTTAACGTTCTGGACAAGGCTCTTGAAAATGGAGTTCTCTTTTACTTTGGCGGCAATCAGACGGAAATCATTCGAATGATACCTCCATTAACGATAAGTAAAGAACAGATTGACGAGGGTCTGAAGATGTTTGAGGAAGCTTTAACGGCTTATGAAGAAGAAATAACGGTGTATTAGAAAAAGACGAGAGATCGCTGTTGATCTCTCGTCTTTATTAGTGTAAAACTTTTATGAATGACCCAAAACTGCGTTGTACTTCGTCTATTTTAAAAGCGCCGTTTCTACTTTTGCTACGGGTTCTGTTTTTTCCTTAGATAGGAACCAGCCGCCGGCACCGATAGTGAGGAGAACAGACCAGAAGATAAGTTTCCAGGTCAGGCTTTTAGCAAAACCGTCCGCTAATAGTGCGACTTCTGGGTGGTCGAGTGTATAGACAGCGAGCTTCACGCCTACCCAACCGACAATAAGGTAAGCAGCTGTCTCAAGACCAGGGCGCTTGTCGAGAAGAATTACAAAATATCTAGCAGCGAAACGCATGATGATGAGGCCGATTATACCGCCGGCAAGAATAACGGCAAAGTGTCCGCCGTCTAAACCGCCGATTTGAGGGAGGCTGGTAGCAGGGAGCATCACGGCCAAAGCTACAGCAGCAAGGATGGAATCAACAGCGAACGCAATATCAGCAAGTTCGACTTTAACAACGGTCATCCAGAAGCCTGAGCTTTTGCTTGTGGAGTGTGATTTTTTCAATTTTGGTTTCAATACATGTTTTTTCAACAAATGGTAAGCAGCTATTCCAATTAAATACAAAGCACCAATAGCTTGAACCTGCCAAATTTGGACCAGGTAGGAGATGACAAACAGGGAGGCAAATCGGAAAACGAAAGCTCCGCCTAGACCATAAAACAAAGCCTTTTTCCGCTGCTTTTCCGGAAGGTGTTTTACCATAGTAGCAATGACAAGGGCGTTGTCTGCTGCCAAAATTCCCTCAAGACCAATTAGAATTAATAAGACCCAGCCGTATTCCATCAATAATGAAATGTCCATTCATTTTCTCCTCTTTAATGTATTATGGTTTAATTCAAAACGACAAGTTCGTCGTGGTCAAAACTTTTCACATCATCGGTAAATACAATTTTTGTCTTTAAGCGATACGTCTCTGCGTTCGTTGTAGGAGGAAGATCTTCCGGAATTTGATAGTGAAAGGGAACTTCACGCATTCCTTTTGGTTCCATTGTCTGAGACATTAACACGGTAGCAGCTGGGGCAATTACTTCGGTTTTCCGGCCTTTCGTTTCTTTTACAAAATCGCATTCCAGTCGTTTAATTTTTTGCGGCAGCCATCCGCCATAAATGTGGAAAGAACCCTTTACGATGGCGCCTGGTACAATCTGATGAGATTGCAGCACTAAATCTACTTTCGGGGAACCAATTTTAAATAAGTTTAATAATGATTGAATCACGAGCTGGATCCTCCTTAGATTTTTTGGTATTGGTTCGATAATCAACTTTCATTGAATGATACTCCTTCTTTTTTGTGCATTAAAAAAACCTTTACCATCGCTCTGGTAAAGGTTTGGGATATCCAAATAAATATACCTTTACCAAATTGGCAAAGGTCTCGCAAACAACATTATGTTGCCAGTTAAGCCGGTGATGAATCATCACGTATTGTCGACATAACTGTAAGCTACTCCCCTTTGGAGTATTATAAGCTCCTTATGAGCACAGTCTTTACTCTCTAACTGTAACTCTATATTATTATATTTTTCCAACTCTGTCAATTTATATTTTGAAAATTCTTTCATCGGACACGCCTGAATTTATCTGAGGAACGGTTGGCAAGGGCAGGATTGGCAGTTGCGCCACTCCTGCAGATAAGGATAGACTGGTGAGACCCTGGAGGATGAAGGGATGCCGTTGAAAAGGTACGTTTTAATTATCAATCCAGAAGACAGCCTAAGTATTGTGGAAGCAAAATCGATGAGGCATGCCTATGAGAATCACTACGGCAAAATTACCAGTGATCCTTCAGGCGACTATCCGTAAAATAATTAGTTAGGAGAATGAAATATGCCCGATATAACAAATCAAATAATCCTTGTTACCGGGGCTAATCGAGGACAGGGGAAAGCGATGGCTGAACATTTGGCTGAACTGGGGAGCCGTGTGGTGGTTGCCGCCCGGGATTATTCTCAAGCAATGGAAACAGCTGAAGAAATCGGAAATGAAAAGGCTTTTCCAGTCAAGTTGGATGTTACCAATGAAGAAGAATGGAAAGAAGCAGTCAGTCTGGTCATTAAAAAATTCGGCCGAATCGATACTCTTATTAATAATGCTGGAATCCTTATACGTAAACCTTTCAGTCAACTCACAATAGAAGAATATCAACAGTTAATTCATGTAAACCAGCTCGGAGTATTCATCGGCATGCAAACCGTTACTCCTTACATGGAAAAACAGAAAAAGGGATCGATCATTAATAACCTATCCATTTCATCTTTTGCTCCTATCAGCCGTTCCTCAGCTTATGCCGCAACTAAGGCGGCAGTGGTGGCCATGTCTAAATCTGCGGCAATTGAATTAGGACCGAAAGGCATTCGAGTCAATATGATTCATCCCGGGGGGATCGAAACGGAGATGGCTACTCAGGGTAAAGGAGTTCCGGAGTCCTATCAAAATATCCCTTTGGGTCGTATTGGGCAGCCTATAGAAATAGCCAGAGTGGCAGCTTTTCTTGCTTCGGATGAAAGTTCATACTGCACAGGGACGGAAATCGTGGTAGATGGAGGCATGACACTTGGTACCTCTTGAGATATAGAGGGCAAATCGTGATGTATTTTTTAGTTATCACGTCTGCCAGGTAAAGGCAGGTTTGTTTAAATAACATCACGAATTGTTTAAGTTTTTGTAACAAAAAGACGCATTTTGTACATCTATGGTATGATAACTTAGGTTTATTGAAATTATATTATAATAAGGATGATCATTATGCAGAAAGATAGAATTGAATCTATCTATTTTTTAAGGCTGTTTGCCATGCTGATGGTTGTACTAGTTCATACTACAGGTATCTTCCAATCCGTCTTTTCTGAAGGTAGTATGGAGTTTGGAGTCTATCACTTTATCAATCGGATTATACGATTAGAAGCTGGTATCTTCATTATGATTACAGCCATGGTATTTTTCTATAAATATATAGATAAAAAAATGACAGTACCGGAATTAAAAGATTATTACAAGAAGCGGGCGCTTTATATTGTGGTTCCCTACCTTTTATGGGCCTTATTTTATGAAGCTTTCTCTCTTTATATTGGAGCGGTTCCTCTTAATTTTGCAGAGATGACCTGGAGAATAATCCAAGGAGAATCCTTTTACCAGCTTCATTTTATATTCTTAATTGTGCAATTTTATCTGGTATTTCCTATTATTTTGTTTGTTGCGCAGAAAGTTCCTGTGTTTAAAAAATATATGTGGGTATTTGGAATTGCTATAGAAATCGGTTACTATTTCTTTGACCAGACGTTCAAGTTGATTCCGTTTTCCATCTTCCTAAGTTCTCTGGGACCTTATTTGCTGGGAGCGTGGATCGGTACGTATTATAAGGAACAGCGCTCGCTCATCTATAGAAAAACGAATGTTGCGTGGGCCGTTTTTGCACTGGCAGCCGGTGTGACTACCGTGTTCTTACACTATCATTTATACACGGTTTCTACGTTCGTCCTCCCGGGGTATGTTTATTTAATTATGAACCTTTCCTACATTCTAAGTGGGAGCTATATATTGTTCCGATTGACCGAAGTTGTCTGTGATAAATGGCCAGCCATTATTCCGTATGTGCAGCGTGTGGCTGTGTATTCTTTTGGATTTTATCTGCTTCATCCTTTTATCCTGAAACTCGTGGCTCAGTTCATTCCTGCGCCAGAAGGGTATTGGTTCCATCTGTTTATTCTTCTCAGGTACGTGAGCACGATTGTCCTTTGTTACTTGGTCATCTGGTTCACCCATAAGTACTTCGTACGGCCTGGATTACTATTTGGAAAACTCCCAAGAAGAGCACCTTCGATTTTGGAAACACCTAAAGTTTCAACGGAAAATAAAAGGACTGGAACGTAAATTTAAATTTTTTTCAAAGATGTACGCTCTTTCCAGGGCGTGCATCTTTTTTTAATCTGGAAGTGCTTCCATTACCCCCTCCAGATGATGAAGATTCTATTCTTCCTGACCGCCATTCATAAACAAGGTTTATATTATATCGGAATAAGGAACAGAACCCATATAGTGTAAATTACGAAGGGGGAAATTAGAATGAAGGAAAGAATCGATTATTTAACTGAATGGTTACAAGGTAAAGTAAAAGAGGCAGGAGCGGATGGAGTTCTTGTAGGTATCAGCGGGGGGATCGATTCAGCTGTAGTTTCGTATTTAATTAAACGAGCATTCCCCGAAAACTCTTTAGGTGTACTGCTTCCTATTAATCAGGAAGTAAAAGACCAGACCGATGCTTTGAATGTAGTAGAAGGCGCTGACCTTGATTATGTAGGAATTAATCTAACGTCGTCTTATGAAACCACGTATTCAACTATTCAGGAAGAACTCGAAAAGAAAGGCGATTGGAATAGTGATAAATCCCAATTGGGTGGAGCGAATCTTCAGGCCCGCCTGCGTATGAGCACGCTTTATGCTGTCGCTAATAATTATAATTATCTAGTCGTAGGCACAGATAATGCTCCCGAAGATTATACAGGTTACTTTACGAAGTACGGAGACGGTGGCGTGGACTTAGTCCCTCTTATTAATATGAGAAAAGAAGAAGTAAGGGAAATGGCCAAGGCACTTAACGTAACAGATGCCATTATTCATAAGAAGCCGAGTGCAGAATTATGGGAAGGACAGTCCGATGAAGAAGAACTTGGTCTTTCCTATGACACGATAGATGCTTACTTACGCGGAGAACAAATAAACCCAGAGGATGAAAAACTCCTGAAGGATCTGCATGAGAAAACAGAGCATAAGCGTCAGATTCCAGCAGGTCCGGAAAAATACAACGGAAAGTGAGTTTTGTTACATGGAAAACGATACAGCGCTCATTATCATTGATATGATCAATAAAATGGATTTTAACGGAGGCGAAGACCTTCTTGAGAATACAAAGCCTATGGTTGAAAACCTCCAATCTTTTAAAAAGGAAATGCAAAAAGAAGGCTTACCTGTCATTTATGTTAATGATAACTTTGGTCTTTGGCAGGATAATGTATCTGACTTGATTGATGAATGCAGGAAGGGACAGGGAGAATCGGTTATCAATCAAATTCTTCCTGATGAAGATGACTATTTCATCATTAAGCCTAAGCATTCAGGCTTTTTTGGAACTCAGCTTGATATCCTGCTCAATCAATTAGGTGTGAAGAACCTCATTTTAACTGGAATTGCAGGAGATATCTGCGTTTTATTCACAGCAAATGACGCGTACATGCGTGAGTACAATTTGTGGGTTCCGGAAGATTGCACGGCCTCAGAAAAAGCAGAAGGCAATGAAAATGCCCTCAAAATTATTGAGCGCTCCTTATTTACGAGTACAGCACCAACCACTGAAGAAAGGTACCAGTCCATTTTTGAGGATTGACATTTCCTTCTTCAGCACATATATTAAAAAAAGGAGCAGACACCTGTTCCGCCAACAAACATCCTTTCAATAAGAGGAGAATGATTTATGAGTGTGGTTGTTCTTAACTAATCCGAAATTGGATAGAGTCCTGATGAAGCAATGGGAAAAAGGCGTGCATCTGACACGTCTTGTTTGTAAACCCATTTTTCAGGAACAGTTAAGAACAAGCATAAGCGTAGCACGTTGAGGATATAAACGAAGCTATGACTGGCTTATTCAGTCATAGCTTTTTTATATTCTCTGTTGGCGGAATAGGAGCCTTCACTTATTAGTGAGGTCTGTTCTAATCAAGCCACGGCAAGCGTATCTGCTTGCCGTGGCTTTTTTTATTTATTGGCAGAGAAAGAGTGCAGGGCAAACGGTTCGATTTTCCAGCCCCCTTTTGTCACCCAAAAATCTGCCCTTTAGTCCATTATAGAAAATTGAACCCTTAAGAGGAGGAGTCACCCATGAACGAACGCACGTACAAGACTTTAGAATTTTTTGAGATATTGAAAATAGTGAGCCAACTTGCTTTTACAAAGCCCGGAAAAGAATCAATTGAATCCTTACGGCCAGTACGTAATATAAAAGCCATGAACCGCTGGCATGAAGAGGTGAAAGAGGCCGTAGCTATTTTAAACACAAGTGGAAACATCCCCATCCATACATTGGAGGATGTAACGGATATGCTTGAACAAGGAAAAAAGGGGATGTTCATTCGCGCAAACCAATTTTCAGCATTGCTTTCATTTTTGGATCATTGTACAAAGTTGAAGCGTTTTATGCAGGATAAAGAGATTATTGCTCCGATAATCAGTCTATATGCTTCCTCTATTTCTGACTTAAGCAGGCTGGAGGAGGATATCCATCAGGTGATTCGTCACGGACAGGTGGATGATTATGCTTCTAAGAATTTAGCTAAGATCCGCAAGCAGATTCAAACGAAACAAAGCCGATTGAAGGAAAGGACAGAGGCTCAGGCAAAAAAATATAAAACGATCATGCAGGAACCAAGACCCGTCGAGAAAGATGGACGATGGACTCTCCCGATTAAAAGAGAAAACCGGAACAAAATTAAAGGAGGCATTGTCGATCAATCTGCTTCAGGAGCTACCCTTTTTGTTGAACCAGAAGAGCTCGCCAATCTTCAGGAAGAGTTGCAGTTACTGCGCATGAATGAAGAACATGAAGTGGAACAGATTCTTTATACAATGACAGCAGAAGTGCTGGACCACGAGTCAGAGTTAAATCTTGCAATGGAAACCATGCATGAATATGATGTTATTTTTGCCAAAGGGAAATACAGCCGCATGATCAACGGGACAGCACCGGAATTCTCCGAAGACTTTACGCTTCGTATCAGCATGGCGAGACACCCAATGCTTGGTGAAAAGGCCGTTCCATTAAGTATCCAAATGAATTCAGAAGACCAGGCTTTACTCATTACGGGACCTAATACAGGAGGGAAAACGGTAACACTGAAGACGGTGGGACTGCTCTGTCTCATGGCTCAGTCCGGTCTTCCGATTCCGGCAGAAAAAGGCAGTGTACTACCTGTTTTTCAGCAGATATTTGTGGATATTGGAGATGGGCAGAGCATTGAAGAGAACTTAAGTACTTTTAGTTCAAGACTTGTTAACTTAATTGATATTTTGAGAGAGGCTAATGATCATTCGATGCTTTTACTAGATGAAATTGGATCAGGGACAGATCCTGGAGAAGGGATGGGGCTTGCAACAGCCATACTCGATAAGCTCTCGGAAAAGGGGGCCACCATCCTTGCGACCACCCATTATAGTGAAATGAAGGAGTACGCCCGGCATAAGCCAGGATTTATGAATGGGGCAATGGAATTCGACCTTGAAACGCTTAAGCCAACCTACCGGCTGCTTCTTGGAACCTCGGGGAGAAGTCAGGCTTTTGATATTGCTCATAAATTAGGTCTTCATCCGGAGATTTTAAACCAGGCGTACTCGATCACTTATAAGCAGGAGGGAGATTTTCAGGTTAGTGATCAGAAGTTAAAGGAAACAGAATATAAACGCCAGGCAGCCGTAAATCGTTACAGAAGAGGGAAAACTCCCCGGGTGTCTGCGACCGAAAAACCGCATTTTCAAATGGGGGATAATGTAATTATTCAGGCTACAGGAGAAACCGCCATTGTATATAAAGGTCCAGATCAAACAGGCAACTATGTGGTGCAGGTGAAAGGAGAGAAGTTCACCTACAATCACAAACGCCTTAAGCTCCACATTCGTGCTGAAGATTTATATCCTGAGGATTATGACTTCGATATTATCTTCAAGTCTAAAGAATACCGGAAAGTTCGAAAGCAGCTGGATCGGAAACATGTGGAGGGTCTGATCCTGGAGGAAGAAGATTGAGGCCTGCATATTCCTAGAAGGTAATCGAGTTCCCATGCTATGATGAAGGTAAATAAAGCTATAAAGGTGGGCATCAAGATGAAGCGGAAAAAATGGTTGATTATAGCCGGCGTGCTCGTGATCATTGGGATTTTTGCGATTCCAGAAGCTTATGCCTATTTGACGAAAAGAAATTATGAAAGTGAAGCTATAACGCAGGAGCAGGTTCCAGAAGGCTATCAGGTTGCTACCTTTGCAGGGGGCTGTTTCTGGTGCATGGAACCGCCTTTTGAAAAATTGAAAGGCATTCAGGAGGTTGTCTCAGGTTACACGGGTGGCGATACCAAAAACCCTTCTTATAAAGAGGTTTCCTCCGGTGGAACCGGCCATGTGGAAGCCGTACAGGTCTACTATGACCCGGAAGTGATTTCGTACGAACAGCTCTTACAAGTATTTTGGCGTCAGATTAATCCGACCGATGATGAAGGGCAATTCGTTGATCGCGGGTTTCAATACACGACAGGGATCTTTTATCATAATGAAGAACAGAAACAAGCAGCCATGGAATCCAAACAGCAGCAGGCGGAATCCGGTCGTTTCGAAAGTGAAATTGTGACCCCTGTGCAGCAGGCTGAAGAATTTTACCGGGCTGAAGAATATCACCAGGATTATTATAAGAAAAATAAGGTTCGATATGATTTTTACCGTGGTAACTCTGGCCGTGATGATTATCTGGAGGATACATGGGGAAGCGATAGGGAACTAGATTTACCGAAGAAATGATAAGAACTCCCCTTGCAGGTCAAGGGGAGTTATAAAATACAAACCGAAATCCTTTATCTATGAGCTTCTTCCAAATTTCGACAAGTTTATTCATACAATTAGAAGGGAACGAGAGTATATATACGTACTTATCACCATTTTTTCAAAATTACAGAGGGGATGAATTAGGTGAACAACTACAAATTGGATCGCTTTGAAGGGGCTTATGCCATTCTGATTCAAGAGGATGCTCATAATAATGAAATATCTGTATTAAAGGAGCGTTTAATTGCGTTCGCCAAACCCGGAGATTTTATTAAGATCGATTTTGACAATATTGGGAACTTAAAGCACGTGGAAATTATATCTAAAGTAGATAAAATGGAAAAGGCATAAGCCGTTGTAGAAACCAGGGACATTCCCTGGTTTATTTTTTCTGAAAATTAAGTCGAATGTTCTTGATTTTCTCCTTAATACCTTCATAATAAAAGTAAGATACACACCGAGGGGGAAATGAAGGTGCTCTTGCGAAATGCTATGGATCTTTTAGATGAAGGTGTATTGATTCTAAACAAAGAATTCAAAGTGACGTACGTTAATCCTGCCTATGTTCAAATGTTTCAATTAGAAGAAGAAAGGGTTGTCGGAGAGCACATTCACGATATTTATCCCAATTTACCTCAGTCCAAACGTGTGATTACCCATACGATTGAAAGAGAAAAAGATATCACAGTAGAGTCTATGGAATTTCATTGGCGCGGGAAAGAGATGATGCTCCAATTTAAGACGAAGCGTTTTATCCATGAGGGCGAATGGTACGTGTTAAGCCGTATTATAGATATTACAGAACAATTCCAGACAGAAAAGCATCTCATACATATGATTGAGGAGATGACGGCGAATGTGGTCACAATCGCCAAGGGCTATGCGCTGTTACCTTTGCAGCCGATTTTAAGAGAAGAGCAGCGTTTGATTCTGCTGGAAAAAGTCCCTGTACAATGCCAGGAACAAAACGTAACCCGCCTGGTAATCCAGTTTTCCGGCATCTCAGAAATTGACCAGGAATGGACGGTGCTGCTTAGAGATTTAATGCATAGCTTGAAATTACTGGGAATTGAAGTGGTTCTGGCAGGGATGCGTCCTAAAGTGGTTAGACAGTTCACAGAAAATAACATTATGCTGAATGATGTTCGCACCTTTATGAACATAAGCCAGGCGACTAAATATTTTTTAGAAACCGGTTTAAAAGCAAACTTTTAATGTGATACTACGTTAAAAGTTTTTATTGATTTTAAAAACCGGCTTATTACACAATAGGTCGGATTGTGGAAGACTCAGTTTCGAGATAATTCTGGTCCATTACGATATTTGGAGAAGGGCTGGTGGGGAAATAGCTCGCTTTCCTATGGGGGAACGGTAAGCTTCCTCGCTCGTTGTCACTCCCTGCGGGATCTTACCTAGTTCCTTCTCCCATGGGAGTCTCGCCATTTCCCCACCAACCCAGCCGAGTGAGAATAACGGACGCTTTTATAGGAGAAATTGAACTGTTTCTTATCGATCCTAAATGCTTTTATGACAGGCTATTTCACATCGTTAGAGCATAAAAATAGCGTCATGAGTACATGCTTATTTCTCATCAACTCATCGACGTTTTAAATGGTTTCGAGTTTCTTATTCGACCAGGTCCGGAGGGGGACGATGTAGACTCCTGGGGATGAACATGATCGGTGAGATCCCGCAGGGCTGTTAAGCCCGAGGAAGCTCAGCACAAGGGATGTTCGACTAAGATCGCCACGTCCTGTGGCAACGTCGAACGACCCTGCATCGTGCAGGGCCGGAAAGCGAAATCGTCCCCCGGAGGACCTTCCGCTCCTCCAATGTCTCGAAACTGAGTCTTTAAGTAAGGGGAGCTTTCCTGCAATATTACCAGTGGGATTTTACAATGTTCTATAAATAAAAAACCCCGCCTCATTCCATTTAATAGATAAATGGTCAGAGGCGGGGTTTTTTGGGGATTATACGATAATATGCTTGTTTAATTCATGGTCTTTAATGTGAGCCTGTGGGAGCATAATTGAACCGAAATCAAATTCTTCCAGAGCTTTCTCCTGTTTAATTCGCTTCGGGGCATCAGGATTTTGAAGCGCGCTGGTACCTAAACTCACAAAATCGGCATGTCCGTTGTTCAGCATATAAACGGCTTTTTCCGGATCAGCTAATTTACCGTTTGCGATGACCGGAATATTACTGTGTTTCTTAGCTGCTTCAGCCATGGACATAGAGCCCTGACCGAATCCAGGTTTCTCAGCATCGTCATCTGTAACATGGATATAATCGAGAGATTCGCTTCCAAGGGTGCTGAAAATAGTATCGGCGTCCGATTCTCCAAGCGCCCATCGATGATCGGCATCGGAGGCTTTCCCTTGAGAGATGCGAATTCCTACGATAAAGTCCTTTCCGACTTTTTTCCGAACTTCTTTAATAACCTCAAGAGCAAAACGAAGTCGGTTTTTGGTATCGCCGCCGAATTCATCTTCTCTACGGTTGAAATAATCAGTTAGAAACTGATCTATTAAATAGCCGTTTGCTCCATGAATTTCTACACCATCGAAACCAGCTTCTTTAGCAAGTTCAGCAGAGCGGCCGAAGGATTCCACAGCTGTTTGTATATCGTCGTGACTCATTCTCTTCGGCTCAGGAAAAGGACCTTCTCCTCCATAGAAAGATAGCTTATCATTCTTCGGGGCTACTTGGGAGGGACCGATATTGTGTTCAGCATATGGATTTTCCTGCGATTGTGCGCCTGCATGCATAATTTGCGCAATGAAAAGCGCTCCATGTTCCTGAACACTTTTCACAATTGGCTTCCAAGCATCGCGCTGAGCTTCATTTGCGAGGCCGGGCTGATTAGGATATCCTTGTGAAAATCGTTCATCAGGATAGACTCCTTCCGTAATGACGGTCCCGAACCCGCCTTTAGCATAGCGTTCATAATATTTTTTCATCGTATCATTTGGCATTCCATTATTCTCGGCACTTACACGGGTCATCGGTGCTACAACATAGCGGTTGGCAAACGTACGGTCATTTATGGTTTTACTTTCAAACAATGGTTGATGTTGTTCCTTCATATTATTCAACTCCTTCTTGGATTTCATAACCTCTACGCGCTTTTTTTAAACAGCTGGGTCTGCTGACTATCTTCCCTGATATGCTATAATACAAACAAATGTTCTTTGAAAGGTGAGTACTTTTTATGGAAGAACTTCTTGCAGAATTAAATGAATCCCAACAGGAAGCTGTCGTTTCCACTGAAGGATTTATCCGGGTCATTGCCGGAGCAGGCTCAGGAAAAACGCGTGCCCTGACCCATCGTTACGCACTTATTGTAAATGAACTCGGGGTAGATCCTTCCAATATACTTTCGGTCACATTCACAAATAAGGCTGCTCATGAAATGAGGCGACGTGTGAAGAAGCTGATCGGCGGGGAGCAGGATACTGGGTTTATTACCACATATCACGGATTTTGTGTTCGTGTACTTCGAGAGGATATCCACCGATTGTTTTATCCTAAGAATTTTATCATTTTAGATGTGGAAGACCAGAAAATTCTGCTGAGAGAAATTTTTGAAGATATGGATTTAAAAATGAACGATAAAACCTTTAAGCGGCTGCTAGATAAGATAGGAATTCTCAAGGCAAACACTCATTACGTTCAGCAAATGATTTTGCGAGGGGAGATGCCTTCTGTGGAAGCGGCTGGAGATATGGACGGTCAAATTATCCAGCGCTATTTAAAGAAACAAAAGCGTGTGTATGGCCTTGATTTTGATGATCTTCTTAATTTTGTGTTTGTCCTTTTTGACCAGTATCAGGAAGTACTGGAGAAATGGCAGGATCGTCTTTTCTATATTCAAGTGGATGAGTTTCAGGACAGCAGCCTGAAGCAATTTGAGTTAGTGAAAAAGCTTTCGGCCAATCATGGAAACCTCTTTGCAGTGGGGGATCCTGATCAGACCATCTATGAGTGGAGGGGGGCTGATCCTAAGTACATGGTTGATTTTGAAAAGTATTTTCCTGACACACAGACGATCTTTTTAAAGCAGAATTACCGTTCTACCCCGGAGATTCTTTCCCTTGGAAATGCCCTTATCCAGAATAACTATTTCCGTGTGGATAAGGATATGGAAACTAGCAATCCATCTGGTGTGAAAGTCGTTCATTATCACGGAAAGAATGAAGTGGATGAGGCGAAGTGGGTGGTGAACCGGATCAAGGAGATTGTGGAAGCCCGGCAGGCAAACTATAGTGACATTGCGATACTATACCGGGCGAACTATCTGTCGCGTTCCATTGAACAGGAACTTATCAGTGCTAACATTGAGTACACAATTTTTGGGGGCTTTAAATTCTTTGATCGACTGGAAATAAAAGATGCCCTGGCTCACTTACGTATGACTGCTGCGGCAGATGACCTGTCATTTTCCAGAATTGTAAATGTTCCCAAGCGGCAGATTGGTAAAAAGCGAATGCAGTTTCTTCGTGAACGAGCTGAAGCAGAGAATCTATCTTTGTATGAAACTTTAAAAAAATATAAAGATCACGAACGGTTCAAATCAACAGGTGCTCATTCATTTATCGAAGCTATTGAATATTTAAAGAATCGAAAAGATGAGTTGAAAGTTTCTGAATTACTTCAGGAAGCACTGCAGAAAACAGGTTACGAAGCGTACCGGCGGGAAGATGGAGACCAGGAGCGCCTGGATAACCTGACTGAATTACTTCATTCTATCTTTCAATATGAGCAGACACTAGGGGAAGATATTAATCTGGAAGAATATCTTCAGATGATTTCGTTGTACACCGATAATGAACGTGACGATCAACTAGATTCTGTTAAGCTGATGACCATTCATACGGCTAAAGGGCTTGAGTTTCCTTATGTATTTGTAGTAGGGATGACAGAAAGCGTGCTGCCAAATGTGCGTGCGCTCAGAGAAAGAAAAGAGCGGGCGCTTGAAGAGGAGCGGCGGCTGGCTTATGTGGCGGTGACCCGTGCTGAACGAGAGCTTTACTTAACTGAATCTGAAGGGTTTCAAAATGGTGGCCAGAAGAAATATCCGTCCCGTTTCATTTTTGAAGTGGAAGATGATCTCTATGAAAGAATCGGAGAATTAGATGAAGCCCTCATTGAAGAAGCGAAAGAATATATACGAGCGACCCATCACAGTAAGGAAAAGGCTCCTGCAGTCTTTTTTGAAAAGGGCGCCCGGGTGAAACACCCTGTATTCGGAGAAGGTGAGATTGTGGATATAGATGAAAAGAAAAATACTTACCGAGTGTTCTTTGATAATCTGAAAGCACCGAGACCGATCAGCAGGAATTTCAAGAAACTCGAGAAACTAGAAGAATCCTAAAGGAAGGATCGGTTGTGTGAAGAATCTATCTGGCAATGAACTTTGGATGAATTCATTTGTAGTATTTGCGGTTGTACTGATTTCGGTAATTGTGGTGAGAGGTATTCTTATTGGCACTTTGAAGAAATGGAGCTCTAATAAAGAGGAACGATCGAGAATTTTTTATATGATGCAAAGCATTATTAATTGGATTGCCTTATATGGAGTTGTCATCTATACTCTTTTTCATTTTCGAAGTGCCCAGTGGATGTTCAGTGCTCTATTTACGATTGGTTCAGAACCAGTATCTGTGTTCTTACTGATTATAGCTGTACTGATTATTTCTCTTACAAATCGCATATCCAAGCTTTTTCGCGGATATGTGTTTCCGGGAGTGTATAAGCGGTATGAACTGGATCGCGGCGTACAGTTTACGTTCGACAAAGCGTTTCATTATTTAATCATGGTACTGGCTATTATAATCAGTTTATCTACGGTAGGGTTCGAGTTGAGCGCTCTTACGGTTTTTGCTGGAGTCATAGGAGTCGGGATTGGTTTCGGGATGCAGAATATTGCCTCTAATTTCATTTCCGGAATTATTCTTTTATTTGAAAGGCCGATAAAAGTAGGTGACCGGGTCATTGTGGACGAAATTATTGGTGACGTACAGCGTATAAATATGAGAGCAACCGTTATTAAAACCTTGGATAATGAACATATTATTGTTCCCAATTCGTATTTTCTGGAAGAGCATGTGATTAATCGATCGTATAGCGATAAAGTAATGAGGTTAGTTATGCCGGTGGGGGTCGCTTATGGGAGTGATGTGCCTTTAGTGAAAAAACTTTTGCTGCAGGTAGCGGAAGATGAAGCAGGGGTTTCACCAACCGTTCGCCAGAGCCCGGAGCCCTTTATTAATTTTAAAGAGTTTGGAGATTCCTCTTTAAATTTCGAGCTGTTTGTATGGATCTCGGATCCTCAGCATGTGATACGAATCCGCAGCAATTTAAACTTCAGGATTGATGCAATCTTCAGAGAAAACGGTGTAGAAATTCCATTCCCACAGAGAGATCTGCATGTGAGGAGTGTAGATGAGAAGATTATAGAGAAATGGAAAAGTTAAAACATGGGAAGTCTGAATCGGATGAGATTCAGGCTTTTTTTATACTCCGGCTTTCCATTTGTATAATTGATGGAATTTTGAGATAATTACGATTGCAAGTTATTTTAGTATAGTAAGAGTTCCTTATTATTAAACAAATTGCGAGGAAGAAGGCAGGGTATCCGTTGAAGCGTATAAAAAAACGCTCAGGTCCTACCCTGAACGTCTTCTTAATTCATGGAATTTGCGATATCCATGGCTTGCTGAGTCTGCTTTTCTTTATCCACGGCTCTGTAATCGATTTGGTAAATGACATCCTCATCACTATTGTACCATTCGACAAAAACTTGTTTTTCCTCTTCCCGTACTCCGGCCACGGAACCAGAATTTAATGGAATCTGCAAGTCTGTTTCCGCCATCTCTCCAGTCGGATCAAATAAGGTGGTGACGGTTAAATCATGAGTTTTTGTAGACTGATAACGAACCGTTACTTTTTTTTCCTCGACAGAAGCTTCCACAGCTTTCACCTCAAAAGGAAGCTCATCCGGAAGACCGACCCGTTCCTGTTTACTTTCCGGAAGAGTTTCAATTGGTTCTGCAAATGAACTAGGATAATTGGCTTTTAAGTCGCTTAAGGCTAAGTCGGCAGATGAACATCCGGCTAAAAAAATTAGAACAGCAAGAAATGTAAGAGTTTTTTTCATATGGTGTCTCTCCTTATGACCAGGTAAAAATTCTCCCTTGTAATTTTAGCACAAAAGTATTAGAGATTGGATAGGGTTTCTAGTTTGTAGATGAACTAATAAGGGAACTCAGCCTACAAAGAGAATAGACGACGACGCTAGAGTGAGGGCAACTCAACAGG
Source organism: Halobacillus halophilus DSM 2266 (assembly GCF_000284515.1). Lineage (GTDB taxonomy): Bacteria > Bacillota > Bacilli > Bacillales > Halobacillaceae > Halobacillus > Halobacillus halophilus. The sequence goes on from NC_017668.1 coordinate 933,209, forward strand.
AAAGGAAGAATTTGGATGACCGTTCAAATACGATCGTTTTTAGAAAAGGACTTTCACGACATCCAGCAATTAAATGAGAAAGAGGGATGGAACGGACTGATTGAAAGAAATGAAGAAACGTGTTGTTCCTGGTTGAATTCAGAGCCTGCTCTTGTAGCTGAAGAAGATGGGGAAGTAGTCGGCTATCTGCGCGGACTTACAGATGGAGCTGTGACGCTTTATATTTGTGAGATTCTGATTAAGGAAAGTCACCGTAATCAGGGGATTAGTGAGCAGCTAGTCCGGACCGCTCATGAATGTTACCCGAGTACGCGAGTAGAGATGCTTGCTACCACTTCTTCCCACGAATATTATGAAAATCGCGGATATCGTTCGTTTTATGGTTTTAGAAAATCACCAGAAGAAATGAAAAACGCTCGGAGCTGAGGCTCCGAGTGTTTTTTTAGGTTTACTTTTTGCCCTCTATATATTCTTTCTCTTCAGTCGGAGAGAGGATTCCGGTGGCTTTTCCAATCGTGCCATTCTGTAAATTCCAAATAGCATTGTGATCCTCATCTATGGTGGAGAAGTCCTCTTCCTTCCATTTAACCAGAATATCCTTGTACAGCTGCTTATGTTCTACGTCTGTCTGGTCAAGACCTTCAAGCAGCCAGGTTATTCGCTCGGGATGGATTTCATAGAACCCCCACTTTTTAGAAGCTTCTACTTTTTGATGAGACATTCCATGTATGTACTCTTTATAATGATAATCCGTCAACTCGTCTGCAGGCGTATCCTTTCCAAATGGATTTTTACCTGCTTCTTCATAACGGTCTAGTTCTTCCTCTGACACAGCCCCTGTAATCACTTCTTCCGCTTCGCGCAGATCTTCTGGGGAGCCGACTTCCTTATCCTCACCTGGTGTGAAAATATATTTTTGTACAACCCATCCTCCAGCACCTACGACCAGAAGGGTTATGAATAAAGTGTACCCGATCATTTTTTTCAAAACTAGTCCCCTCTCCTCATCTTACTTGAAAGAAATAAACATGATCTTCCAATTATACACAACAAGGAGCAAACTTTGAAGTTTGCTCCTTGTTTTTATGAGGATAAAGATGTATACCTGTGTCACTCAAAGTGACTATTGGTCCATATAGTGAGCCAGTTTAGCTGCAGTGGAACGAGGGACGAATTTAGAAGCGTAGGCCATGGACTGGTTGGCTGCTCCTGGAACGATCACTCTTTTTCCTTTCACGAAACCGAGAAAGCCGGCTTTCGCTACATCTACAGGAGACATCGTGCTTTTTACCAGTTTTGTGTGCTCGGCTTTAGCCGTTTTGAAGAAGTTTGTATCGGTTGCTCCAGGGCAAAGGGTGGACACGGTAATACCTGTTCCGCGGAGTTCTTCGACTAATGCTTCAGAGAATGATAGGACGTAAGCCTTTGAGGCATAGTACACAGCCATCTTAGGCCCCGGCTGGAAAGCGGCGGTGCTTGCGACATTGATGACCCCTTTGGGTATATCAGGTAGAGGTGCTTTTTTAATATCCTGTAAGAATAAATGAGTTAATTCTGTAAGGGTGTTTACGTTGACTTGAAGCATTTTCTGTTGGTCGAGAAGGGGAAGTTCATCAAACTGACCGTTTAATCCAAAACCTGCATTATTCACAAGCACTTCCACTGTAAGCCCGAGTTCTTTCACTTTACTATAGAGAACTTCAGCGGCGCCAGGTTCAGATAGGTCATGAGGAATGATCGTGACGGGATGTTCACCTAATTCTTCTTTCAGCTGCATTAGTTTATCTTCAGATCGGGCGACAACAATAAGATTATAGCCTGATTTAGCAAACAGGCGGGCAAATTCGTAGCCGATTCCACCTGAAGCTCCCGTAATTAGAGCGGTTGGTTTCATAAATAGATCTCTCCTTCTGCAATAATAGTTTGCCCTCAGTCTATACCCGAACCAGACCAAGGACAATCTTCTACCTTAAGTATACCCAAAAACTGGATGACCTGAGGTGGAATATTTTGGTTGTGTAAATTTTTCATGATCAGGAGATCTCTTTGTGTTTCAGGGTATGGGCTGCGCCTGCGAGCAGGAGAATGATAAATAGGACAGCTGTTCCGGCGCTTCCCCACAGGGCGCTTGATAACTCTCCTGAGATTAAGGCATTTCTAAGGTGCGAACTGATTAGAGCCGGGCTCCATTCCACCACATGAGCAAAAATACTGCTAAGAAGATTCAAGGCAATCACGAGCGTTATCGTAAAGAATAAGACAAGACCGGCTGTTTTACTTAATGTATTCATAAAAATGCTGATGGTAAGAATGAGTGTCATCCATAAGCCGTAAAAGAAAACCATTCGCAAGAGGCTACTTGCTGATACTTCACCGAAGAGTAAATTCACATAATACCAGCTGGCCAATAGACCAGTAAAAATGGATACCCAGATGAGTAAGGCGTAGGCGGCCCACTTAGCCGTAACGTACGAGTGATAAGCAATCGGTTTTACCAGAATTAGTTCGGCAACGCCGCTTTTACGTTCGCCGGAAATGGTCCCCATCGTAATTAAAGCGATAATCAGCACTCCAATAAGATTCAGCTGAGAAACGCTCATCATGAAAACTTCGGAAGGGGGAGGTTCCGGCATTTCAAAAGTGGCACCCTCGGGAAGACCACCCGTTGCCTCCAGAATTTGAGGTAGATAATAAGTGGTGAGTGGATCCGTAATGGCAAGCAAAATGAAAAGAAGAGGGACCCAGATCCATTTAAAATTTCTCCATGACTCCAACAGTTCTTTATTGAATACGGTCAGCCACTGCATAACTTTGCACCACCTTCATAAACAGATCTTCAAGTGTTATTCTTCCCATTTCAAACTGAAGAAGCGGCCAGTGTTCCTGCAATGCCAGATTCAGTATGTTTTCTCGTGCCCGCGCCTGATCTGTAACGTACACGTCGAGCGTTTCTTTTATTATTTCCGTACGAGTAACCACGTCTAAAGGGTCCAGTTTCTGCCTGTAAGATTCGGGATTGTCTTCAAATTGAAGAGAAATTTTATCAACTTGATGCCTGGCTTTTAACGAAGAAAGTGAGCCTGACTCCACAATTTTCCCTTCATGCATAAGAAGAATTTCATCACTTGTTTCTTCAGCATCGTTTAAGATGTGGGTGGAATAAAGGATGGTTGCTTCCTTTTTCAATTCTTCCATTAAATTAAGTACATCACGCCGTCCAATCGGATCTAACGCGGAAACGGGTTCATCAAGCATCAACAGCTCAGGCTTATGAATCAGTGCCTGCGCTATACCAAGACGTTGCTTCATTCCCCCGGAATACTTGGAAATCCTTCTATTCCTTACTTCAAAGATTCCAACTCTGGTGAGCAGCTGGTCCGCACGGGAAGCGGCTTCTTTCTTAGATAGGTGAGCCAGCTTACCGGCGTAGATAAGAAATTCTCTGCCTGTCATCCATGAGTGGAAATGAGGATGTTGAGGGAGATAGCCGATATGACGGCGAATATCACCGAAGTGCTCCCCTAAAAGTTCCACTGTGCCGCTTGTAGGGGAGATTAATCCAGCCATCATTCGAAGAGCAGTTGTTTTTCCGGCTCCGTTTGGTCCAAGAAGGGCAATACACTTCCCGGATGATAATGTAAAAGAAATATCATCAACCGCCCGGTTACTCTGATAGACTTTGGATAGATTTTGTACCGTAATCACGCGTCAAACCTCCTGCCGAAAATAAAGTAAACGATAGGACCTAGTGTGTTGAAAAGGACAATTACCAACGCCCACACCCATTTCGGTCCGTTTGTTTCTTCTGTGCGAATTAAACTGATTAAGGCAGCAATCATAAGAATGATTTGTATGACGATAAGAGGAGCAATGATAGCTAGATTTTCCTGTAAAAACTGGATAGCATTCTGCATCATGAACATACTCACAACCCTCCTTTCATGTTAGTTGCTAGGAGACGGGTTTAGTGTGACCGCTGTTCCATAGGCCATGATCTCGGAAGCGGAACTTGATATGCTGGAAGTCTCTAACCGTACGGCTATAACGGCGTCTGCACCTTTCGACTCTCCGTGCTCTATCATCCGTCCGATAGCCTGCTGGCGAGCCTGATCCATCATATTGGTATAGTCCGTAATCTCTCCTCCGACCAGGTTTTTTAATCCAGCCATGATATCACGGCCAATATGTTTAGACTGAACCGTGCTGCCTCTTACAAATCCTTTTAACTCTTTAATCTCATAACCTGGAATAAAGTCAGTAGTCACGATAATCACGTTGATCTTCCTCTCTTTTTTCTTTTTTTCTTTCAAGAATTAATCTGTATAGGATGATGATTAAAAGTAAATAGGAACTTAATACAAGGGCAATTCCTGCCCCCAGATGAAAAAAGAGGAGCCCATATCCCAGTAACTGAGCGGTTATAGCCAGGGTGATCAGCAGAATATTCATGAATGATCTGACCCCTTGGTGTTCTTCTTCTCACTCCAGACGGTTTTAGTGAGGATCAAGTATACCAGGCTTGGAATTGGAAATTGAATAAGTCCTATAATTCCCCATAACCAGGGGGCTTTGCCTCTTTTTCTTGCTTTAATGTAAAGAATAGAGCCTTGTGTAATTAATATAATCCCGATTAACAAAATCCCCCACAATGGGATTTCTTCAGGTCCATAATGCTTCATGATCGCCACGCCACTGTTCTGGAGTTTTCCTTAAAGTAGTAACCGAATAGAACGATAACGGAAAGCAGTTGAATTCCTATAAATACAAGCGGGGCGTAAACCACACTGACAGCTAAGACGCTAAGGCAAAGGATAGCCGTAAGCCAGAGGAGAGCGAGTTCGATCCACAGCCTCTTATACCAGGCTTCGGTTTCCTTCTGAACTAAATCAGTAAAGTAAGCAAGGGAAGGTTCCTCAACTTCAATCTCTTTATCCATTTGATGGGCAGTTGTTCGCAGCAGGCTGTCTATGTTCTTGTCATCCTTCATGGTCGCAGAGCTCCTCTCTTAACTGTTTAAGCCCATAATGGACTCTGGATTTCACCGTTCCTGTTTTAACTTTCGTCATTTGAGCAATCTCCTCATAGTCATAGCCGTAGTAATGTTTTAATACAATAGGGATGCGGTACTGGTCCTCCAATTGAAGCAGGGCCTGCTGCACGTCATACCATTCGGCAGGTATGGAGTCGGTCATTTCCTCCCGCTTCAGGCGTGCGGTTTCGGATTGTTCATAAGTGAAGGCTCGCTTTTGTTTTCGTTTGATGTCCAGGTACGTATGAGTGGCAATTTGGATCAGCCATGATGAGAAGGAGGACTTTCCTTTATATTGACTAATTTTCTGGATCGCTTTTACGAGCGTCTCTTGGGTTACGTCGTAAGCTAATTGCTCATCGCCGCTCATCTTCCACACGTATTTGACAAGGAAGGAGTAATTTTCTTTGAGCCGTTTAGCTAAAAGTTGTTGGTCTCCCTGCTTAGCAAGTTGAATGTCGTTAGAATCCATCATCATTCCTCATTTCCGACTTACTTATAAGACGAACAGCCAGCAGAATTCGTTCAAATTTTATGTAAAAAATTCATCAACTTCTTTTAAAGAGGCTCTGTAAAACTTCTAAGTTGATTTTTCAGGCCCTGCGTCGTGTAGGGACGCTGTAAAGTGAGTTATTTTCTTACCAATTTTAATCCTTTGATGGCAACGGCCCCAAACATCTCGAAACTGTGTAGATAAGGGAACGGACAGAAGGTTGAATACTTAGCCAAACGCCGATGGTTGACATTATTGTCTGAATTTTATAGACTATTTAAAAGTGATCAGAATAAAGCATAGTTGAGATGAGAATGAGAGCCGTAGAGTTGAGGTTTCTAGGATGAGCATAGCTGAGTGAGCACAGGGATCAACAGACGAAGGAGCTGGAAGATTGCCTGGCCGATATAGAAGTATATTTATCATCCTCTTATATTTATCCTCTCAACGTCTCATTCTCCATAAATTTATATGGAGAGGTGAGCCCATGACCACGTACGAAAGATTTATCCAGGATGCCCGCGAGCATCAGACCATTCCCGTAAGCCAATCTTTTTTTACCGATACGTTAACCCCTATCCACATGTTTCATGCGCTCAATGATGAAGCTGTTTATATGCTGGAAAGTCAGGATCCGGAATCACCCTGGTCGAATTATTCCTTCATTGGCTTAGACCCGATGATGGAAATAAAAGAAGACGAGGCTGCTTTTGTGATCTCTGATTTTCAAAAAAAGACCAAAGAATCGGCTGCTACTTTTAAAGAAGCGTTTAACCATGTGGTAAACACTCTGAATGTAAAACCGGCCGATGTACCACTTCCTTTTAAAGGCGGGGGAGTTGGATACATCAGTTATGATGCGATTTCCGATTATGAGCCAGTGCCTCGCGCCATTCAGGACGAATTGAACTTATCTAATTATCATTTATTATTTTGCCAGACGCTAATTGCGTATCATCACAAAACAAAGGAAGTAACCATTTTAACGTATGCAAGAGTCGATAACGAATCGCTCTCTTCTACTATATATGAACAATCCAGACAGCGGATTAAAAAAGTGCAGCAGCGACTAATGAACCACCAGGGACTGCCGGATTTAATGCTTGCCGGTGACTTGGAAGAAGATGCAGGTGTGGAACTCGACAGCAATTACCATCCTGATCAGTTCAAGAGCGATGTAGAGAAGATTAAAGAATACATCCGAGCTGGCGATATATTTCAAGCTGTATTATCCCAACGCTTTCACACCGTCACAGAGCGGAGCGGTTTTGAATTGTACCGCGTATTAAGAAACGTCAATCCTTCTCCTTACATGTTCTTTCTGAAGTTTAATGATGTAGAAGTAATTGGAAGCTCTCCAGAGCGTTTACTGGAAGTGCAGGAAGGGAAACTTGAAATTCACCCGATCGCAGGTACGAGAAAGCGTGGAGCCACTCAGGAAGAAGATGACGCTCTCGCTGAAGAACTTTTAGCAGATGAAAAAGAACTGGCGGAACATCGCATGCTGGTCGATCTCGCTCGCAACGATATCGGACGGGTAGCTGAATTTGGTTCGGTGGATGTTACCGAATATATGACCATCGGGCGATTTTCAAAAGTTATGCATATCATCAGTAAAGTCGTAGGGCAGCTGAGATCAGACATTTCACCCATTGATGCCGTAAGTTCAGCCTTCCCTGCTGGAACGTTATCCGGAGCCCCTAAAGTGCGGGCGATGCAGATTCTTAGGGAGCTTGAGCCCACCCCTCGTAACTTATATGGCGGCGGAATCTTGTATTTCGGTTTCGATGGCAATATCGATTCCTGTATCACGATCCGGACGATGACGCTGGTCGGAAAAGATCTCTATATTCAGGCAGGCGCCGGGATCGTTGCCGACTCAGATCCAGAGACGGAATTTCAGGAAACGTTAAGTAAAGCAAGTGCCCTTAAGAGAACGATTCAAATAGCTGAGCAAGTATTTGAGACGAGCAGAGAAGGAGTGGAGTACAAATGAACGATATCTTAAAACGAGTAGTATCCGGAGAGACTTTATCTGAGAAGGAAGCTTTTGCTACTATGGACGCCATCATGAAGGGAGAAGCGACTACAGGACAGCTGATGAGCATGCTGAGCGTCATGAGCTACCGCGGAGAAACGGTCAATGAGATGACCGGCTTTGTCCAGGCGATGCGAGAGAATATGACGAAGCTTGATGTTCAGGATGATTCTGTTGTGGACACGTGCGGTACAGGAGGCGATGGAGCTTCTACGTTTAATATTTCGACCGCTGTTTCTATTATTCTTGCCAGCATGGGTGTGAAGGTAGCGAAACACGGCAATCGTAAAGTATCCTCCCGAAGCGGCAGTGCCGATGTGCTTGAAACACTCGGTATTCCGATCGATACAACTCCCGAGGAAGGCGCTAAAGCTCTACAGGAAAAAGGAATGACGTTCATGTTCGCTCCTCTGTATCATCAGGCGATGAAGCACGCAGGTCCTGCCCGTAAGGAACTTGGTTTCCGTACCGTTTTCAACCTGCTTGGACCAATGTCCAACCCGGCGAATGCACGCCGTCAGCTAATCGGCATTTATGACACAGCCTATGCGGAGAAGATGGCCGAAGCGCTGTACAACCTTGGTTCGAAACACGTGCTGTTAGCGACAGGCCGTGATGGGTTAGATGAAATAACCATAACCGGAATTACCGACCTGGTTGAACTGAAAGACGGAACCATCAGCCGTACGACGGTGACCCCGGAAGACCTCGGTCTTACCAGAGGAAAACTCGAAGATATACAAATAGAAAAAACAGAACAAAGTGCAGCGATGATTGAAGCGGTGATGCTCGGTAACGCGAACGAAAGCGCAACGACAATTGTCACCATGAACGCAGCAGCCGGTCTTTATGTAGCAGGGAAAGCCGAAGACCTTCGTGACGGAGTTAAGCAAGTTCAAGAGGCCATCCAGACAGGGGTAACCCGTCGTTACTTTGAATCTGTAGCAGTGGAAAGGGAGGATCGCCAGTATGCTTGAGACCATTCTAGCTGTGAAGCGCCAAGAGGTAGAACGCCTCTTCTTACCAGAAGAACAATCATTTACAAACTATTCACTAAAGGAATCCTTGAAAAATTCTCCCCATTTGGCAGGACTGATTGCAGAGGTGAAAAAAGCCTCTCCGTCTAAAGGAATCATCCGTGAAGATTTCAATCCTGTACGGATCGGACATGAATATAACCAGGCTGGTGTTCAGGCGATTTCTGTACTAACGGACCAACACTTTTTCCAGGGCCATCGGGACTTTTTGACAGATATCAAAAAAGTGGTGGACGTTCCCGTTTTACGCAAGGACTTTATCATCGACTCCATGCAAATTGCGGAGAGTGCCTATATTGGAGCGGATGCCGTACTGTTGATCGGTGAAGCACTGGAGGCGGAAAAGCTTCACGAACTTTATCTGCAGGCTCAGGATCTGGGCATGGAAGCGTTAGTGGAAGTTCACAGTGAAGAAACACTGGAAAAGGTGCTGAAGGAATTCACTCCGGAAATCCTTGGCGTGAACAACCGTAACCTTCATACCTTTGAAACGAAGCTTTCTCAGACGAAAAGGATGGCGGAGCTTGCTCCTAAAGAATCCCTTCTTGTTTCGGAAAGCGGCATTTTTACAAATGAAGACTTACGCGAAGTAGTCGGCTACGGAGCTGAAGGAGTACTTGTCGGAGAATCACTTATGAAACAGGCTGACATTAAGAAAGGTGTTCATGACCTAATGACGGGAGTCAATGTGTTATGAAGGAGCCTATCATTAAGTTCTGCGGCAACCGCTCCTTATCAGATCTGACCAAAACCACCTCTTCCAGTGCCACACACGTCGGTTTCATTTTTGTTAGAAAAACGAAACGCTACGTACGCCCGGAGCTGGCCGGTCGCTGGGTGAGACAGATTCGTCCTAAGCAGAAGCTTGTCGGGGTGTTCATCGATCCAAGCATTGAAGAAATAGAGGAAGTACTTCATTTTGTTCCACTCGATGTTATTCAGCTGCATGGAAACGAAAAGGTCTCTGATTTGTTAAAAATAAAGGAATCTTTCGGCCTTCCTGTATGGAAGGTCATTCATCACCAGCAAAATGGGAAAAATCAAATGGAAGTGTTCCAGGGAGTTGCTGACGGCTATCTGATTGACTCAAAGATAAAGGGAGTCTCAGGCGGCACAGGTGTCCGATTTGACTGGGAAGCGATTCCGGAGTATCGCGATATAGCTTTTGAACAGGGAGTTCCCTGCCTGATTGCCGGAGGAGTTACGCCGGAAAACGTGGCAGAATTAATTGCCTACCGTCCGGAAGGAATCGACATATCAAGCGGTATCGAAAAAGATGAACAAAAAGATCTTAGTAAAATACAAGCGATTACGAAAGAGGTGGAGCGGAATGTTGCAAGTATTTCCAGACGTTAAAGGCAGATTCGGTGACTTTGGAGGCAAATATGTACCTGAGACATTAATGGGACCTCTTCAGGAACTGGAAGATGCTCTTGATCAGGCTATGGAGGATCAGGCTTTTCATGATGAATATCATCATGTACTTGAAGAATATGCGGGCCGTCCTACAGCTCTTACGTATGCGGATAAAATCAGTGACTATTTAGGCGGAGCCAAGATTTATCTGAAGCGTGAAGATCTGAACCATACTGGAGCGCATAAATTGAACAATGCGATCGGCCAGGCCTTGCTTGCTAAACGAATGGGCAAGGAAAAGATCATTGCCGAAACAGGTGCCGGCCAGCACGGCGTGGCGTCAGCAACGGTAGCTGCTAAGTTCGGGCTTAAGTGCAAAGTGTTCATGGGCGAAGAAGACATTCGCCGTCAGGAATTGAATGTATTCCGCATGAAGCTTCTTGGAGCGGAAGTCGTCTCCGTTTCAAGCGGTAATGGAACGCTGAAAGATGCTACAAATGAAGCGATCCGCTATTGGGTAGCCAATTGTGAAGACCACTTCTATCTAATTGGTTCTGTGGTCGGTCCTCACCCGTATCCACGCATGGTCCGTGATTTCCAGCGGGTCATCGGGGACGAATCGAAGAAGCAGTTCCTTGAAGTGGAGCAGGAGCTGCCGAACCGCATTTACGCCTGCGTAGGCGGAGGGAGTAATGCGATGGGAATGTTCTACCCGTTCCTTGAAGATGACGCAGAATTAATCGGTGTGGAAGCTGCCGGCCGCGGAATTGACACCCCGGAACATGCAGCTACGCTTACCAAGGGTGCTCCTGGCGTTATCCATGGTTCCCTTACGTATTTGATGCAGGATGATAATGGACAGATTACAGAACCTTATTCCATTTCTGCTGGTCTCGATTATCCGGGCATCGGCCCTGAACACGCTCATCTGTTCCAGACGAAACGAGTACGCTATGAATCTATCACGGATAAAGAAGCCTTAGATGCTCTTCGCCTGTTAACGGAATGTGAAGGAATTATCCCGGCTATTGAAACCGCTCATGCGCTTGCTCAGGCTTTCAAAGAAGCCGGCAGCATGTCTAAAGATGAAACTATATTAATTAACCTGTCCGGCCGTGGAGATAAAGACATGGCGACGCTGATGGAACATTTCGAGGAGGAGGTTTAGTATGCTGACGAAGACATCGTTTCAAGGAAAGTTAGAAAAAACGGAGGACCTGTTCATCCCTTTTCTCGTAGCGGGTGATCCCAGTCCATCCATGACGATCGCATTCGCACTTCGTCTTCAGCAGCAGGGCGCCGACGTACTGGAACTCGGTGTCCCTTACTCTGACCCTCTTGCAGACGGACCAACGATTCAACGCGCGGCGAGACGAGCTCTTAATGCAGGAATGTCGCTGAGAAAGGCGATTGAACTTGTCCCACAGCTTCGGAAGCACGGTCTTACCATTCCGGTCGTTATTTTCACCTATTACAATCCAGTCTTAAGACTCGGCCATGATCAGTTTTTCGAATTACTCGAAGAAAATGGAGTCGAAGGCGTGCTCATTCCCGACCTTCCATTTGAAGAAAGTGAAGAGATTCGAGGTCAGGCAGAATCCAAAGACATTGAATTTATCTCTCTGGTAGCTCCAAACTCTGAGCAACGTATCAAGCAGATTGCGGAAAACGCGAAAGGCTTTCTATACTGTGTGTCCACGCTTGGGGTAACGGGCGGAGAAAACAAGATGACAGGAGAATCGCTGGCTTTTATTAAAAAAGTGAAAGAATACAGTCCGGTTCCTGTCGCAGTAGGCTTTGGCGTTTCTACCAATGAGGATGTAAAAATTGTACGTGAACATGCGGACGGTGTCATTATTGGCAGTAAAATAATTCGTTTAATAGAAAACGAGCTTGATAAAATTAACAGCGGCGAGAAAAGTGGGGCTCTGAAGAGCTTTTCAAACAGCATTGCTGAACTTGTTAAATAAGCAAATCAGCAGAGAGGAGTGGAGCTGAGTGATTTACATGATTGATCATTATGATTCGTTTACCTACAACCTGGTCCAGTATTTAGGAGAGCTCGGGGAAGAGGTTCTAGTCAGGCGTAATGATGAAATCGATATAGCAGAGATAGAAGCAGTAGAGCCAGACTTGATTTTTCTTTCACCGGGGCCATGCTCCCCGGATGAAACAGGCCAAACCCTTGAAGTGATCGATTACTTTAAAGGCCGCACACCCATCTTTGGCGTATGCCTTGGTCATCAGTCCATCGCCCAGGTATTTGGTGGACAGGTTGTACGTGCGGACAAACTTATGCACGGAAAAGCTTCCACGATTTTTCACGGGGGTCGTGGGATTTATGAGGGGTTAAACAATCCTATGGAGGTCATGCGCTACCATTCTCTCATTGTGGATGGTGAAGACCTTCCTGAATGTCTGGAAATAACAGCTACTACGATCGAAGGAGAAATTATGGGTCTTCGTCATTTAGAATATCCTATTGAAGGGGTCCAATTTCACCCTGAATCGATCGGTACCAATGATGGCAAGCAGCTATTGAAAAATCTACTGGAAAATCGTATAAAAGCATTGATTTAAGAGGAAGCGGGTGTCTAATTCATAGATATCCGCTTCTTTTTTGTAGTACTATTGAATCATTTTCAAAATAGATTTTATTATGATTTCGCTTCATTAATTAGAAATTTCATAAAAATCATACAAATTTTTCATCCTATGGCGTTATCGCTTTCAAAATAGATTGTGAAAATATTCCATCCGTCAAAAATGGCTTAAAATGGCTCTAAAGCCATATGAAATTGCTATTTTCACAATCTTTTAAAGTGTGATAAATTAAATATCGTTGTGTTCAGAGAGCGCTTAACTCATCGGCCGATGCAATAAAGACGACTCAGCAAAGAACCAGCAACTAATACATCAGGAGATGATTGAGTAGTTATGGAATTACAGCAAAATCCGAATTTATTATGGTTCATAGTTATATATGGTTTAATTATGGTTGGCATCGGTATTTTTATGTCCAAAAAAGTAGCCGGCAGTGAAGATTTCGTCTTAGCAGGGAAGAGCCTTGGGCCCTTTGTTTTAATGGGAACCCTGCTTGCCACCTGGACAGGCAGCGGCAGTATATCTGGCGGAGAGACGTCCATGGCCTTTAGTTACGGCATTCTTCCATCTTTGATGATGATGCTCCCAACGTTAGTCGGTATTATCATTCTCTATGTAGTTGCTCCCAAAATTCGTGCGTATGGAAAATTCACGGTATCAGGAATTCTGGAAGCAAAATACGGGCGAACCTCCCGTAACATTGCGAGTGTCATTATCATTCTTGCCTATGTAGGTATCGTTTCTTATCAAATGAAAGGCTTTGGCTTTATACTTAATTTAACCACAGGAATGAGCGTACAGACCGGTACCATAATTGGCGCAGCTATGATTATCTTTTTAGCTATGATCGGCGGTCTACGTTCGGTTTCACAGACAGATGCCATCAGTGGTTTCCTCATGGTCGGTGGACTGATCATTACGGTACCGACAATTATAGCTGTCGCAGGCGGCTGGAGTGAAGTAGTTGCTAATGTTCCCGAATCTCATATGAGTTCTACTGGCGGGTTAACAACCATTCAAATGATCGGGTATTTACTTCCGTCCCTATTCTTATTATTAGGGGATCAGAATATGTACCAACGTCTGGCATCCTCCAAAGGGGACAAATCAGCTAAACGCGCACAGCTTGGCTGGCTGATTGCAATGCTTGTCATTTCACCTTCCATTTCACTGATTGCCTTCGCATCACGTTCTTTATTCCCAAATATTGATCCGGGTATGGCATTGATGGCTACCACGGTAGCGATGCCAATGGCTATTGGCGGAATTCTGCTTGCTGCCGCAGCGTCCTTTATTATCACAACAGGAAACTCATATCTATTATCTGCAGCTACTAATTTAACGTATGACCTCTATGGAAAATACGTAAATAAGGATGCATCGGATAGAAAGCTATTATCGATGACTCGTATCTTTATCGCAGCACTTGGGATTTTCTCTTACCTGCTCATCAGTTATTTCCCAACTGTACTGAGCGTTCAGATGTATGCGTACACGGTATACGGAGCAGGACTTACGCCTGCTGTCCTGGCAGTCTTCTTCTGGAAGCGTGTGAACGCAGTAGGAGGCGTATCCTCTATGGTGGCAGGAGTTGTAGCCACTCTTACATGGGAAATCATCCTGCAGAAGCCGTTTGAGGTCAATAGTGTAGTCGTGGCCGTGCCTGTAGCGGTCATTGTGTTGATTGTTGCCACTCTACTGACGACGAACAACTATCAAACGCGCAGTGTGACTTCTAATGCCTAAAATTAAAATGACTGTCGAGGTTATCTCGAGGCCACTGAAAAACCCCTTTCTACCCAGGGAAGTTGTGGCAGGTTGTTGTTGCTTCTCACGAATCGCTTGTCGGTGCATGCTTGCCGCGGGCACGGCCTAAAGCTAACTTGGTCAAGAATACCACTTGACCAAGTGGATCTTCGGCTCGCGCTGTTCCCGCAGGCGTCACCACCGAACGCTCATCGTGGAAACAAAGGGTATCCATTTAAAAAGAGGGGTATTCTGGAACTTATAAAAGTGAAAGAAAAGCGTGCTGGAGGGAAGCTAAACCCATCTAGCACGCTTTTTTTTGGAGTCTGCCTTTCATAAATTTTCAGTTTTTCAGCGACCTCGGTTATCTCGACAGTCTTTTTAATTTTGCATAGTAATTTCCTTACAAAAAATCTATGATTCAGGGGATGGCTACTGTGGGGAGGCACCGGCTATTTAAATCATACGGATAAGGCTGGTTCGTTTTTAGGAAGCGATGAACCCCAAAAAAATCCGCAATTAAGAACAAAAATGTAAGTCAATAGTAGTAAATATTATCTTTTGATGGTAAAATATGTCTTATACATAGAGATTAGGGGACTTTAAACAAGTCCATAGAATTAATAGAAAAGGTGCGAAATCTAATAATATCAATAGTTAGGAGGCGTATTTATACGTACATGCTTACGGCATGTTATTTCCCACTCTATTCTGTTCATTATCATATTTTTGTTCGTTATGTAGAATTTTGTCAAATTCAAACCGTGAAGTTTGTTCAGTAAAGCAGGAGGTAGATGAGCAATATGATTCGAGTCATGATTGTTGATGATCATAGCGTACTAAGAGATGGAATTGCGCTTGTAGTGAACTTAGCTAAGGGATTAGAAGTGGTTGAACAAGCCAGTACAGCAAATGAACTAAAGGAGAAAATCGGTCTTTGCCAGCCGGATGTTGTGATTATGGATATCCATCTTCAGGAGGAAAGTGGAATTGAAGTGACCAGATATGTGAAGAAGCACTTTCCCAAAGTTAAAATACTCATGTTGACCATTGCAGACGATGAGCAATACTTACAGAGAGCTTTAGATGCCGGAGCTGCTGGTTATTTGTTAAAAGATACTTCTAGTGATGAGCTTATTCATGGGATTATTAATGTTTACCGGGGTGACTGTGTGATCCCGCCTTCGATGACCAAGAATTTAGTTATGAACTATAAAAGAAGAAAAAATGCTATGACTTCGGATTCCCAACTTACGAAGCGTGAACACGAAGTATTGCATGAACTGACGAAAGGTCACACGAATAAGGAAATTGCCCATATTCTGTATATCAGTGATAAAACTGTAAAAATACACATCAGCAACATCTATCGTAAATTAAAAGTGAAAAGTCGATCTCAAGCCGTTCTTTATGCTGTTCAAAATAAACTGCTGCCTCCCGTGGGCGTGGATTAACCAGCAATTTTACAGGGAGATATAATCATCCATAACCAAACAAAAAAGGTTCCGATTATCGAAATTTGATAATCGGAACCTTTTTTGCGTGGTGGTGGAATATTAAAGCCAACTTGGAATCAATAGATATAGATGGACTAGTACCTTTGGTGTACATCTTCTATTAATTCTAAAGGCATATAAAAATACGCTGAACGGATAATGTTAAGAATATTCGAAATATAAGATGATAGATACAAGATAAACACGCAAGTAGAGAGGAGGATTTTATGAAACCCTGGCATCTGCGTGTGATTTCATTCATTTTTGTTCCTCTTTTCACTCTCAGTCTTGTCGTTTCATTACTTTCGCAGCTAGTCACAGACACGGAGGCTGCTTTTGTTTCCGAAGAAAAGCAGCAGATGACGATTTCTACAGCTTCTCTTTTTCCCGGCGAAGTAGAAGAAAAAGTAGCAGAATTAAAAGAGACTTACGAGCATACACACTCTCTTTTCCTCACCCTTTTAGAAGAAGACAAAGATTTAAAGGAACTCAAAGAAAGTCGTACTGAACTGAAAGAGAGCATGGAAGAGTTTGAAGCTTTACATAAAAAAGTAGTAAATCTACTTATTGCTCATAAGAAAGATGATCTTCCTTTTGTTACAGAGGGACTGGAGGAAATAGAGGAAGTGTTGGCTCGCTATAAAAAAATGGATATAGAACTAACGGATGAAAAAATAGAAGAAAAGGCGAAAGTAGAAGCAAAAGAAAAACGTAAAGAGCAGCAAGAAAAACAAGAAGAGAAAAAAGAAGAAGAATCAGAAGAAAAAAATACAGAACAAGAAGATAAAGACCAAGAAGAAAAAGAGGTAGATGATCCAAAAGAAAAAGAGCAGTCCTCTGCCAAAAAAGAAGAAGAAAAAGAAACAGAAGAAAAAAATGCGGAACAAGAAGATAAAGCTCAAGTAGAAAAAGACGAAGATGCATCGAAAGAAAAAGAGCAGTCCTCTGGCAAAAAAGAAGACAAAGCTAAGCCAGAGAAGGACATAGGCGACCCGAAAGAAAGTAATCGGGAAAAGACAGCGGAGTCGGATGAAGGTAAGTCCAAAAATAAAAAGGAAACGAATTCCCATACTTCCAAACAAGATAGTAAATCCAGCACTTCCGATTCTTCTAAACCGAAAAGCAACAAAGAAAAAGAGCAGGATAAGGCTTCTGCGAAAGAAGAGAAAGAAAAGCCTGCTGAGAAATCCACAACTGAAGATAAAAAGAATGAAAAAGAAGAAGAGCAAGAAGAAAAGGATGCTGCTGAAGTGGAAGCAGAGTCAGAGTCAAAAGATTTAAAGCAAGATCAATAGAAATCAGGAGGTTTCCACCATGAAAACGGTGTTAAAAGTTTGTAAGAAAATCATATCCGTGCTGACCGTTCTAGTTATTCTTACTTTGGCGGTGGTGGTTATAGCGGTAAAGGCCAGTGGAGGAGAACCGACCATTCTAGGTTATCAATTTAAAACGGTCCTATCTGGTTCCATGGAGCCGACGTTTCAAACGGGTTCTATTATAACCATTAAATTAACGGAAAAAGACCAGCAGTATTCAAAAGGTGATGTCCTCACCTTTATTGATAAAAATGAAAACCTCGTAACTCACAGGGTTACGGAAGTAAAAAAGGCGAATAATGAAACTCTTTATACAACTCAAGGGGATAATAATGATGGAGCTGATCTTGACCCTGTACTATCTGAAAATGTGGTGGGACATTATACGGGCTTCACGATCCCTTATCTGGGTCACATCGTAAATTATGCCGGCTCTAAATCCGGGGCAGCCCTGCTGCTGTTTGTGCCCGGTATCCTATTGTTTATCTATGGCGGTCTGACTTTTAGAAAAGCCGTCAATGACTTTAAAAAACAACATGAAACAGCCTCAACGAATCAATAAGTGTTCCACTTCTTATGTTTTCCATACATAAGAGTTTACAAATAAAAAGGAGGAGATGGAATGAGTTTTTTTAAGAAAGTAAGTGCTGGAGTGGTGACTGCGTCCTTAGGGCTATCATTAATGGGAGGAGGAACTTATGCATACTTCAGCGACACAGAAACGACCAATAATACGTTTGGAATGGGAACGTTAGATGTGTCGGTTGATCCGGAAGTAATTGTGGATGTGAATGACCTGAAGCCAGGGGACACGGTACTTAAAGAATTCAAATTAGGTAACGAAGGCACTCTTGATATCAAGTCTATCAGCCTATTAACAGATTATAATGTGATTGACGCTGAAGGTGACAATAACGGCTCAGATCTTGGGGATCACATTCGCGTAAACTTCTTGTGGAACTGGGATAAAGAAAGCGAGCCTGTTTTCCAAACGACCTTAAGTGAACTGCAGGGCATGGATCCTGACACAGTAGCGAAAGACGTATTCGATCCGCTATGGGAACAACGCGGTGGCTTAGATGTAGGCGATGAAGATACTCTATGGGTTCAATTTGAATTTGTTGATAATGGTGAAGACCAAAATGAGTTTCAAGGTGACGACTTGAATCTTACTTGGCAATTCCATGCAAATCAAACCGATGGTGAAGATTACGAGTGATCAGAGGGAGTTACTAATCTTGAATTAACAGGAGGGTGATTGGATGAAGAAAAAAGTAGTTTCATCGACACTTACGTTAACGCTAGCTCTAAGCGGTCTTGGTATCGGGGCCAGCAGTATCCATGCGGACGATTCAAAATTAAAAATGAATGAAAAGTATGGTACCCCGTCTTATATTATTGAAAACTGGGAGATGCCCAAGTTTTCATCCTTAACTAAGCAGTCGCATTCCGTAGAAGATATTGCTTTGTCTTATCTTAACTATCAAAAAGATAAGTTCAAACTAAAAGGAAACAGTAACGAGAATTTCAAAGTCCTAGATACTCAAAAAGATGCAAAAGCGGGTACTTCCCACGTGCGTTTAACTGAGCAGTATAAAGGAGTGCCAGTCTATGGGGCTCATCAGACTGTTACCCTGAATGAGGAGGATGAAGTAAAAGCCTTCTTTGGCAAGGTTGTACCGAATATGGATGAAAAAGGAATAGACACAAACGCTGAAATTACAGGAGAGCAAGCAATCGAAACAACTAAAGCTTCTATTGAGAAGGAAATCGGGGAGGTAGAGGCTTATGACGCACCACCTTCCAGTGAACTTTTCATTTACGAATTTGATGGAAAGTTTCAACTGACCTATTTAGTAAAAGCTTCAACCTCAGATCCTGAACCGGGTTATTTCCATTACTTCATCGATGCTAAAACAGGAGAGATCGTGGATAACTACAACGCGATTGATCACGTAAAAGCATTTGGAGAAGGGGTCCTTGGAAATAAAGAAATGTTTGAAGTGACTTTCCAAGAGGGAGATTACTACATGTTTGACGGGACCCGTGGAGACGGCGTTCATACATTCGATGCCCTCAATATGGAACCCGGATGGTTTAACCTATTTTCTCAATTGCTTGGTTACCATGGAGAAGAAGTCACGAGCGGTCATAAGTACTTTGGTGATGCGGCTGCAGTGGATGCTCATAAGAACGCAGGGATCGTTTATGACTATTTTAAAGAAACCTTCAATCGAGATTCATTTGATGGCAACGGGGCTAGAATGATTTCCTCCGTTCACGTAGGTGAAAACTGGAATAATGCCGCTTGGAACGGTGTACAAATGATGTACGGCGACGGGGACGGTGAAACTTTTATTCCGTTATCAGGAGCTGTCGATGTTATTGGTCATGAGTTGACACACGCTGTTACCGATCGTTCGGCTGATCTTGTATATCAGGATGAACCTGGTGCTTTAAATGAATCGCTGTCTGACATTTTAGGAGCCATGGTAGATCGGGATGATTGGTGGATGGGAGAAGACATCTATACGCCAGGAAAAGAAGGCGATGGTCTCCGTTCTCTGAAAGATCCATCTCAGGTGCCTCATCCATTTTATCCTGACAGGGGCTATCCGGATCATTATAGTGAATTGTACACCGGAGAGTTAGATAACGGTGGCGTCCATATTAATTCAAGTATTAATAATAAGGCTGCTTATCTAGTCTCGGAAGGCGGAACTCATTATGATGTGGAGGTAGAAGGAGTAGGAAGAGAGGCAACTGAACAAATCTACTATCGTGCTTTAACGAAATATCTAACGGCGACTTCAGACTTCAGTATGATGAGGCAAGCCGCTATCCAGTCAGCTGTTGACCTATATGGGGAAAATTCAATGGAAGTAAGTGCTGTTATGCAGGCTTATGATGCAGTTGGAGTAGAATAACCCAGATAAGAAGCTCTTTCAAACGAAAGAGCTTCTTTTTATATCTCCAAACTAACGTTTACAGTATCCTCCAAAAGAGGATAAGACCGCTGAAAGTGTTTTGCATAAAGTATAAGTTATAAGTTTTCCATCAGCTTTTTTGCGATCCGTTCATAATCGTCACGGTCAATTCCCGGGGCAAACTCTTCCGGCAGATCATCCAGATCAGGTATGGGGGCTCCTTTCGGTGTTCCCTGGATCACCTGTAAGGGCTCACCGCTTTCAGGATTGGTTCCTTTCCAAATCTTATTAATATCCTGATAATCCGTATCGCTCCACGTATAGAGAATGTTATCCAATCCCTGTTCAATAAACGGGCGGGCGTAGTCAAACTTGGAATTATCCAAATCAGGTACAGGAAGCATTTTTTTCACATCAACACCAGTGGCTATTTCAAGTGCTTTCGCATAAGCGAGCGCATGGGTGCCACCGCGTACTAATAAGTATCCAATCATCTCACGGGCCGTTGGATGATCTGTCATTTCATACACACGCATCTTATGCGTTCGGGCCCCAAGCTCCAGGAAAAAGTTATGCAGTAAATCTAAGACCAGGTTCCCGCTGTTAAAGACGTTGTCTCCTGTCCAGGCTCTGCCCATCGAATCACCTGGAAGAGCCGTCTGGGCGGTTGCAATAAACTGATACGTATTGCGTTTATTGAGCCCATTCTGCAAAGGTGCAATATCCGGATCTCCTGTAAACGTAATGCCGCGGGTTAATAGATTAATGGAATTGTTTACGAGTTCTACGTGACCGAATTCTTCCGCCGTAATGCTTGCCACCAGATCATAAAAGGGTTTGAACTTCTTTTTGTTACGAAAACCGAAGGACTGATACATGTAATTATTCAATGTGGACATTTCTCCGAATTTGCCGCCAAGCAATTCCTGTACGGCAGCGGCCGCATTAGCATCTCCATGCTCAGGAATCGTCAGAGCAATCTGCATACGATTGATGCGCTTAAACATAGCATCCTCCTTTTATCTTTGATCAGGGAAGACCCAGACAATCTGCTGCGTTCGAATGAAAAAAGGGGTTCCGCTTACTTCAACCACGATATGGTCCGGCATAACCGTTTTCAGCATTCCCCTCACAGAACCCTGAGTTGTCTGTACAACGACCGGCCTCCCCTGAATGGACATTAGTGTCTGGTATACATATGGATCGATCGCTGAATTCATCGACACATTCTGGGAATTCATTGGTTCATCTCCTTCACAGGTAGTCTCATTGATGTATATGTAAGAGGTGGACAAATAATAGTTATCCTGTTTAAGAATTTCTGTAATGAAAAATAGTTATTCATAAGAAAAGCAGCTTATCCAAGTGGATAAGCTGCTTTTACTGTTTCATAATAAATAGGCTCTGTAAAAGTCTATTGTTGATTTTCTTATAAGAGCTATTACGCAATAGGGCCGGTTACTGTAAGACTCAGTTTCGAGATAAATTGCGGAAAAAAGGGACTCCAGGGAACGGCTCGCTTTCCGCGGGCATGTGCTGAGTCTCCTCAGGCTGGCGCCTTCCGGGGCCTCACCTATCATGTTCACCCCGCAGGAAAGCGAGTTGTTTCCGTAGCCGCCCTCATCTATATTTGGCAACGGCCCCCACTATCTCGAAATCAAGTCTTCAAGTAAGGGGAGCTTACCTTTATTATTGATACTGAGATTTAACAGGGCCTATAAATAAAATAATCGAAATCGGCAGGTATGCTGCGGCCGGATAAATCCTGGCACTGCATACCTATAAAAGCTCCCGTAAAGAAACCGCCTCCGTCCACGTAATCATCTGATAGTTTATAAGATTCAAAGGTCAGCGGAATGCCCTGCCATTCCTCGCCATCAAAGGAATAGGAATAATAGTAAAAATTCTCTTTTACTTCAGATCTTAAATAAACGGAATCAGCTGAATCAGGAATGGAAACCGGCTCGTTCAAAGGCTGATCAAATGTAAAATTATCACATGTAGTCACATCGAGGACTTTTCCTCTATCCTCATCCCAGGTGATTTGCAGAGCGGTCCAGTTCCTGGTGTTGTAATAATTCACAAGTCCTGCTGCCTGCTGAAAGGAATCAGGTTCGAAATCAACTTTGGTTTCCGCTGTGAACTGAAAGTGCTGCCAGCGACGGGCGACATAAGCTTGAGTAAACGGAGAGGTAAGCGACTCTTTGCCATACAGGCGCAAGTGTCCTGGATTTTCTTCAAGAGAAAGTATCTCCTTCCCAAGAGGAATGCGCAGCGATTGAAAATGATGATTCAATTCCTTGTTCTCAAAATCATCCTTCTCATCGTAATCCTGCCCCCATGGGTGTTCGTCGATGGAGGGGCCTTCAATCGAGAGAGAGGGCTGGTTTCCACCTACTACATAAGGCCATTCGTTCCTCCATTCCAGGCGCTGAATGGCCGTCTCTCGGCCGAGCGGGCAGTATCCTCGCGGCTGGAGCAATGGTTTGTTTTCCGGTGTTAGCGGACGGCCAGTTAAGTGGACAAGGAACCATTCATTTGTATGCGTTTTCACTAAAGACGCATGCCCAGCCTTTTGAAGTGGATTTCTTGGATACGGCCACGTCGTGATCAGTGGATTGTCAGGATGCACTTCATAAGGACCTTCCAGATTTTCAGAGCGGGCGATGGTCGCCTGATGTTCAAATTTCGTACCACCTTCAGCTGTCAGCAAGTAATAATAACCATTCAGCTTGTAAAGGTGAGGAGCTTCGGTTAGCTTAACATCGGTTCCTTTAAAGATAATCTGTGGTTTGCCGATAAGCTTCTGTTCGCCATGATCATATTCCTGGAGCACAATGCCATAAAAGTTATGGTTTCTAATACGGTGATCCCACACCATGTTAACTAAGTATTTTTTTCCGTCATCATCGTGAAACAGGGAAGGATCAAAGCCTGAACTGTTCAAGTGGATAGGGTCGGACCATTGACCGTCGATTGTATCGCAGGTGACTAGATAGTTGTGACAATCCTTCCACTGTCCATCCACTACTTTTACATCGGTATAGATAAGCCAGAACTGCCCGTCCTCATAGGAGAGAGCAGGAGCCCATATACCACCTGAATCCGGATTGCCTTTCATATTCAACTGATTCAAGCGGTTTAATGGACGTGAAATAAGACGCCAGTTTTTTAAATCTTTGGAATGGTAAATCCCAACTCCAGGGAACCACTCAAAGGTCGAGACAGCGATATAATAGTCATCGCCGGCCCGGCAGATGCTCGGATCCGGGTTAAATCCAGTTAAGATCGGGTTTTGAATAGTTGACATTGTAACATCACCTCTATAGAAAATTATTTATTCATAAGCTTATAGGCAGGAGCGTGGTGAATATCGACTTTAAGGAAATTCTCAAAGGTAAAGGCAGCCACTCCAAGTGCCGTGGCATGGGTGTGTAATTCGGAAAAGCTTACATTTAAATCATCTTTCTGGAACCATAGAGCGTTATTTTTTGTTTTTTCGAGAAGTGGCTGTTCAATCCATTGCTTGGCTGCAACTAGACGGTTCCCAATAATTACTTTTTCCGGGTTGAAAGAGTTGATGATATTGGTAATGCCGACTCCAAGATAAGCTCCAATCGTACGGAAGGACTGAATCGGCTCCATATCCCCTGTATTTGCCAGCTCAATCATTTCTGCTAAAGTATCCTGATCTTCAGAAAAGCCAAGCTTCTTCCCGTAGGCAATCAGGGCCTGTTCGGAGGCGTATAATTCCCAACAGCCGTTATTACCGCAGCGGCATTTATCGCCATTAACTTCGATGGTCATATGGCCCATCTCTCCGGAAAATCCGTTATTGCCCCTGTACAATTTACCGTTAAGTACGAGTCCGACACCGATCCCTACGCCGACACTCACGTAGATAATGTCCTTTCCGTCTTTGCCGGCTCCAAATTTTTTCTCTCCATAAGCACCTGCGTTAGCTTCATTCTCAATGATCACCGGGCATTCGTATTTTTCTTCAAGCGGCTGTTTAAGCTCAACATTCTGCCAGCCAAGGTTCGGGGCAAGCAGCACCTTGCCATCTTTATTAACTGCACCCGGAACGCCGATTCCAATACCTACAATTCCATAGGGACTTGGAGGAGCGGCAGCTGTTAATTGATCAATAATTTTACACAGTTCTTCGTTGATGTGCTCATAGGAAAGCTGATGAAAATTCATTGAGGTCTCTTCACAAATATTTCCTTCTAAGTCTGTCAGAATGCCAAGAAGATAATTAACTCCGATATCAATACCAATACAGTATCCCGCATGCTGATTGAATAAAAGCATTACCGGACGTCTGCCGCCGCTTGATTCTCCCGGGCCTTTTTCATATATTAAATCCTCATTTAACAGTTCACTTACCTGAGAGGAGACCGTACCTTTATTCAGGCCGGTATTATTAGCAATTTCAGCTCGGGAGATTGGAGCTTGATTCATGATGGTTTCTAATACTAATGATTTGTTTCCGTTCTTAATGGTGTACTGATTCCATGTATTCAGCTTTTTCATTTCGCATCCATCCACTTCTTAAAAAAGTTTCCCCAATTATAGCACGAACAACATTGTTTATCCACTAGACAAACTAAGTTTCGTCTGGTACATTGTAATTAACATTCGAAAAGGATGTAAAAATTCTGAATTTATAGGGGGCAAAATTTAGATGAAAAAGAAAGCGGTTACATTGTTTTTGGCGATTACATCGTTCGTTTTGGTTCTTGTTGGCTGCAGCGGCGGAGCGGATGAGGGTAGTGCCAGTCAGGATGAAAAAACAATTGAATTTATGCACTTATGGCCCGAAGGAAGTTCGGCTCAGCACCACAAGATAATAGAAGATATTGTGGCTGATTTTGAGAGTAATAATGAAGGCGTAAACGTTGAAGTCGAAGTATTAAGTAACGAACAGTACAAGGATAAGATGAAAGTTCTATCTACATCGAACGAATTACCAGATGTAGGGATGACCTGGGCGGCCGGATATCTGGAGCCTTATGTTGAAGGGGATAAATTTGCTTCCTTAGATGATGTGCTGGAGGGTGGTCTTCAGGACTCCTTCGTGTCAGGGACAACGGAGGCCTATGCAATAGATGGTACAACGTATGGTCTTCCACTTGAATTAAACGTTGCACCCATCTATTACAATACGTCCATCTTCGAAGAGTACGGATTAGAAGTTCCGCAAACGTATGAAGAGTTGAAGCAAGTGGTTTCCACTCTTGAAGAGAATGGAGTAGAACCAATTGCTCTAGGTAACAAAGACCGCTGGACAGGATCTCTATGGTATATGTATATGGCTGACCGAATCGGCGGACCAGAGGCCCTAACGGAAGCTATTAATGGAAGCGGTTCCTTTGAAGACCCTGCATTTGTAGAAGCAGCAGCTAAAATTCAGGAATTAACGGATATGAATGCTTTTAACCCTGGTTTTAATGGTCTTTCGGATCAGGAAGCTAAGAGTATGTTTATGAGTGGCCAGGCAGCCATGTACATGATCGGCACGTGGGATCTTCCTAACTATACAACGAATGAAGATGTTCCGCAGGACTTCAGGAACTCTGTCGGATACTTCAAGTTCCCAACTGTTAATGGCCAGGGAGATCAAAGCAGCTTTGTGGGTGGTCCTGGTGTTGGCTTGTTCGTAGCTGAAAATTCTGATGTGAAAGCAGAAGCGAAAGATTTTGTTTCATTCTTTGTAGAGCAATGGGGTGAAAGATCCGTGCAAGATGCAGGTGTGATCCCGGCAACTAAAGTAGATGCCGAATCTATGGATCTTCCACAAATGTACGTCGATGTCTTAAATGACTTAAATAATGCAAGCAACATCACCTTGTTTGCGGATGTACAAATGAGCCCCGATGCAGCAGAAGTTCACTTGAATCAAATTCAAGCTTTATTCGGCGGTGAAATTACACCAGAAGAATTCGCTGAAGCTCATCAGGAAGCGATGTCCAGCGAAGAATAGAGTAATAGATAACAAGACGACTAGTTAAATTAGAAAAGGAGGTTCCGGCTTCCGGAACTCCTTTTCTACCCCACCAGGGGAGGAGGTAATATCAGTGAATAAAGTAATGTCCAATAAATGGATGATCGCCTTCTATGTATTGCCAGCCTTAATCCTTGTCGGAATCCTTATATTTATACCGTTAGGGTTGTCGGCTTATTACGGGCTGATGGATTGGAACGGAATTGGTGACATGGAATTTATCGGAATGGAAAATTATATAAACGCAGTGCAGGATATGAAGTTCTGGGATAGTGCGTTTCATTCATTTTTATTAGCTTTTTTCTCAACATTAAGCTTAATCGTATATCTGGCTATATCTATGATTCTGGCGTCCAAAATTAAAGGAGCCGATCTGTTAAGAAAAATATACTTAATTCCTATGCTTTTGTCCTCGGTTGCCATAGCCCAATTGTGGATTAAAGTCTTTAACCCATCCAACGGAATATTGAACAAGATGCTGATGGGATTAGGAGTGGAAAATCCACCGGCCTGGCTTGCGAATCCGGATATTGTTCTGTATGCAATTTTTATCCCGATTTTATGGCAGTACGCAGGTTTTTACATTTTGATTTACTATGCAGCTTTGAAGAACATCCCGGAATCGCTGATTGAAGCGGCTAAGATTGACGGTGCTTCACCTTTACAGATTGCCTACCGGATTAAACTTCCTCTGATAGCAGGGGTTGTGAAAGTTACCATCGTTCTTGCAATTGTTGGCTCATTAAAGTACTTCGATCTGATCTACGTCATGACCGGAGGAGGGCCGAATGGAGCAAGTGAAGTTATGGCTTCCTATATGTATAAATTGGCCTTTAGTACCAATGATTTCGGCTATGGAAGTGCGATTGGATTCTTGCTTCTTGTCATTACACTCATTGTCACAGTCATTGTTCGTAAATTAACTGCTGATAAAGAAAAACTTCAATATTAAAAGGAGGTTACCCCATGAATCGCCTCGGCTATATCTTCCTTTATTTATGTTTAGGACTGGTAGCTGTATTTCAGATTTTGCCGATTGTCTGGCTCTTCTTATTCTCGTTAAAAGGAAACCGTGAGATATTTGCTGGATCTCCATTTGCGCTTCCGCAGGAATGGAAGTGGGAAAATTACTTAACGGTTTGGCAGGGAGGAATCGGTACCTATTTCTTGAACAGTGTCTGGATTACGGTAGTTGCGATTATTCTTACCTCGCTGCTCGCGAGTATGGCAACGTTTGCGATCACAAGGATGCAGTGGAAACTCAGCAGTTTAGTGCTTGGATTATTTATGGTCGGACTCATGATCCCTATTCACTCCGCCATTATTCCACTTTTCAATATGTTTTTAAATGTGAATTTGATAGATAACCCTTGGTCCATAGTCATTACCTATACGGCATACAACTTGCCAATTACCATGATGATTTTGCTAGGGTTTTACTATACATTGCCACGTGAAATTGAAGAAGCCGCTATCATCGATGGATGCTCGATTCACCGGCTGTTCTTCCGAATTATCCTGCCGATGACCACACCGGTATTATCGACCATTGTGATCATCAACATGATCTACAACTGGAATGAGTTTGTGTTTGTAAACACCTTCATCAGTTCCGATCAGTACAAGACCTTGACAGTGGGAATCCAGAACTTTATCGGTCAGTATATGACAGATTGGGGAGCGATAGGAGCTACCCTGATTATTAGTCTCCTGCCGATTCTATTAGCCTTTATTTTCTTCAGTAACAAAGTAGTAGAAGGCATCTCATCGAGTGCTGTTAAAGGGTAATTTTAAAAAAAGCCTCATCTGCTGGTGAGATGAGGCAGAGGCTGATCACACTGATTTTTGACGGTCAATCCTGCGAAAAGCGTGGAGGCTGAGCCACATGGTGATAAAGGTATAAAGGCTTCCGCCGAATAGGAAAGCAAGGGCGGGAAGCGACCGGAACACCAGCATTAGTGAAGCCAGGCTCACCAGAATGAAAAAGCTCTGAACGGGGCTGATCAGCATAATTAAAAAGGTGTTTTTTAAGATGGCTGGGATCTTAAGGTCATAATGTACGAACACGGGAAACAAATAAAACAAGAATAATAGAAATATGAACATGAAAGCGAATAGTGGAATATAAGTCCAGGTTACGCCTCCTGAAATGGAGCGGATATAGTAAACATCCAAGCTGATGAGAAGAAGCAGACCCAGTACAACAAGACCTAAGCGATTGCTTTTCCAAAACTCAGCTTTGAAATATATCCAAAATGTAGAAAAAAGATTCCGATCCGTTTTCCCGTTTAACCAGTCTCTTACGATTGCAAACATTGCAGTGGTGGAAGGGAAAAGCCCAAAAATGACGGCTCCTGCCAGGGTGAACAAGATCCATAAGAGATGGAGATAGGCGAGCCGGGTAATCCAAACCATCATTCGGTAAAGTGCGCCGCTGAATAAATTCATAATAGACCCTCCGGAAATAGTTTTAGGAGATATGTCTCATTATACAAAAAGAAATAGTGGCGTAAAGGAAAAATATTTGAATAAAACCAAAAATAAAGCAGTTTATTATCTTTAGGAGGTTATCATAATGGCTTATTTTAACAATATCGATAAAATTAAATACGAAGGTTCTGAATCAACAAATCCATACGCATTTAAGTTCTACAATCCGGAAGAAACGATTAACGGGCAGACGATGGAGGAATATCTTCGATTCGGGGTGGCTTACTGGCACACATTTACGGAAGATCTATCCGATCCATTTGGTGTAGGTACCGCCCAGCGTCCGTGGGACCGATATGAAGGGATGGACCTTGCGAAGGCAAGAGTAGAAGCCGCTTTTGAATTCTTTGAAAAACTGAATGTTCCTTACTTCTGCTTCCACGATGTCGATATTGCTCCGGAAGGAAACAGCTTACGAGAGTCTAACGAGAACCTCGACACGATTGTCAGTATGATCAAGGATTATATGAAAGACAGTAAAACGAAGCTGCTTTGGAATACGGTGAATAATTTCACCCACCCGCGCTTTGTTCACGGTGCAGCTTCATCCAGTGAAGCGGATGTATTTGCGTATGCGGCTGCAAAAGTGAAGAAGGGACTTGAAGTCGGAAAAGAACTCGGTTCAGAAAACTATGTATTCTGGGGCGGACGCGAAGGTTATGAAACGCTGCTGAATACGGATATGAAGCTGGAACTTGATAACCTCGGCCGCTTCTACCATATGGCGGTGAACTATGCGAAGGAGATCGGATTCGATGCTCAGTTCTTAATTGAGCCGAAGCCAAAAGAGCCAACTACGCATCAATACGATTTCGACGTAGCTTCTGGTTATGCATTTTTGCAAAAATATGATCTTCAGGATCACTTTAAATTCAATATAGAAGCTAACCATGCCACGCTTGCTGGTCATACGTTCGAGCATGAACTTCATTATGCCCGCATTAATAATGTGCTGGGATCGGTGGATGCTAACCAGGGCCATCCTCTGCTAGGATGGGATACCGATGAATTCCCAACAGACCTTTACTCTACAACACTTGCTATGTATGAAATTATTAAAAATGGCGGATTAGGACGCGGGGGCTTGAACTTTGATGCGAAGGTCCGCCGGGGATCCTTTAAGCCGGAAGATTTATTCCACGCTCACATTGCTGGAATGGACAGTTTTGCGGTCGGATTAAAGGTTGCGCAGAAACTGCTTGAGGACGGGGGACTTGAAAATATTATCGAGGATCGCTACAGCAGCTATAAAGATGGGATTGGCAAGGATATTGTAAATGGTACAACTGATTTCCATAAGCTTGAACAGCATGCTCTTGGATTGGAAAGTATCTCTCAGCCATCCGGCCGCCTGGAAAATATTAAAGCCATCATTAACCAATACCTGCTGAAAACTTTTGCAGGAGAGAAGTAAATATGTCCTATGTCATTGGAATTGATTTAGGAACAAGTGCAGTTAAGCTATTACTGATGGACCGCAGCGGTAAGGTTGTTCAAGAAGTCTCAAAGACGTATCCATTGATTCAGGAAAGCCATGGATATAGTGAACAGGACCCGCAAGCCTGGGTAGAACAGACGGTAGCAGGGCTGTCTGAAATGATGAACCATTTCCCGGGCAATGCTGAAGATATTGAAGGCATCAGCTTTTCCGGACAAATGCATGGACTTGTGCTGCTGGATGACCACAACGAAGTGCTGCGTAATGCGATTCTGTGGAACGATACGCGCACCACTGCACAGTGTCAGGAAATTTATGATGTCATTGGAAATGACCGACTGCTTGAGATTACGCAGAATCCAGCTTTGGAAGGCTTCACTCTGCCTAAACTGATGTGGGTAAAAGAGCATGAGCCGAATATCTACTCAAAAGCTAAAACGTTTCTTCTGCCAAAGGATTATCTGCGTTACAAGCTGACCGGAGAACTGCATATGGATTATTCAGATGCATCAGGCACTCTCCTGCTTGATATTCATACGAACAACTGGAGCGAAGACATGTGCCAGGCATTAGGGATTGATTCCGATCTTTGCCCGCCGCTCATTGGTTCTTATGAACAGACGGGTACGGTACTGCCGGAGATGGCGAGCATCACAGGTCTTTCAGCTTCCACCCGCGTGTTTGCCGGAGGAGCGGATAATGCGTGCGGAGCCATCGGATCCGGCATTTTAGAGGAAGGAAAAACTTTGTGCAGTATAGGTACTTCGGGTGTTGTGCTCTCTTATGAAGCCAGTCATGACAAAGAGTTTGGCGGAAAGGTTCATTACTTTAATCATGGCGCACCGGATGCTTACTACACGATGGGTGTGACGCTTGCCGCAGGTTACAGTCTCAGCTGGTTCAAAGAAGTGTTTGCAAAAGAAGAATCCTTTGAGGATCTTTTAGCGGAAGTGGACTCCGTTCAACCCGGTGCTAATGGATTAATGTTCACCCCGTATATTTCCGGGGAGCGGACTCCGCATGCAGACGCATCGATCCGGGCAAGCTTTATCGGAATGGATAGTTCCCACCAGCGGAAGGATTTCGTCCGTGCGGTCATGGAGGGTATCACCTTTTCTCTTCATGAATCGATCAATCTGTTTCGTAATAATGGGAAAAAAATTGATACGATTGTGTCTACCGGAGGCGGTACGAAAAATGAACACTGGCTGCAAATGCAGGCAGATATATTTAACGCGGACATCGTGAAGCTATCGAGTGAACAAGGTCCGGGAGTCGGGGCTGCCATGCTTGCTGCTTACGGCTGCGGCTGGTTCGATTCCCTGAAGCAATGTGCGGATGAATTCTTGCAAATTGAAAAGACCTTTTCACCGATTGAAGAAAATGTCCAGACTTATGAGGAACTTTTTGGTATTTATCGGCATGTTTATGAGCAAACAAGGGAATTAAATACACAATTGCTCCCTTACCGAAAGTAAGAGGGGAAGGAGAAAGGCTGCCTGCTGAAGGGCCAGCCTTTCTTATTATTTACGGAAGGTGGAATACTTTATGAAATATAATCGTTTAGGGAATACAGACCTTGAAATCAGTGAACTGAGCTTTGGAACATGGGCGATTGGCGGTGCCTGGGGGCAAACGAATGATGAAGATGCGCTTGCGGCACTTGAAACAGCCATGGAGAGCGGAGTTAACTTTTTTGATACAGCGGATGTATATGGCATGGGGCACAGCGAGGAGCTGCTTGCGCAGGCAACGAAAGGAAAAGAAAAAGAAATCTATATTGCGACGAAGTTCGGACGCCAGGGGGACTTTGCCGATCCAGCGAACTATACGCCGGAGCAGGTAAGACAGTATGCTGAGGACAGCCTGAAGCGACTCAATCGTGATCGGATTGATTTGTACCAGATCCACTGTCCAACTTTTGAGATTATAAAGGATGGCTCTGTATTTGATGTATTGGAGGATTTAAAAGCAGAAGGAAAAATTCGCTACTACGGGGTCAGCGTTGAGACGGTGGAGGAAGGGCTGTATGTACTTGAACAAACCAATGCCAGCTCTCTGCAAATTATCTTCAATATATTCAGGCAGAAGCCGCTCGATGAATTGATTCCAAAAGCACTTGAAAAGCAGGTAGGAATCCTTGCACGTGTACCGCTCGCAAGCGGTCTTCTAACAGGGAAGTTCAATAAACAGCACGTGTTCGAAGAAGATGACCACCGCAACTTTAACCAAAACGGGGAAGCGTTCAATGTTGGTGAAACCTTTGCGGGTCTTGAATTTTCCAAAGGAGTGGAATTGAGCGAGGAGCTTCAATGGATGATCAAAGGCCGCGGAAATATGAGCCGGGCAGCGCTGAAGTGGATTATGCAGCAGGACGGCATTACAAGTGTCATTCCAGGCTTCCGTAATGTGAGTCAAGTAGAGGATAATCTGAAGGCACTTGAAACCAGAGACTTTTCGAACGAAGAGTTGCAGCAGTTAAAAGAGTTTTATAACGAGCAGGTGCATGAGCATATTCGAGGAGTTTACTAATAACGAAGCTCTGTAAAACTTCAGTGCTGATGTTACAGTAAAGCTTTCGTTTCTGGAAGACTTGATTTCGAGATAGTTAGGTCCGTTACGTAAGGTGGATAAGGGTTGGTGGGGAAGTAACTCGCTTTCCTACGGGGGAACTGTGAGATCCCACAGGGCTTTTAAGCCCGAGGAAGCTCACTTCATGCCCGCGGAAAGCGAAATCGTCCCCCGAAGGAACTTAACACTAACCCAATATCTCTAAACTGAGTCTTACAGTATACTGCCCTTAATAAGTCTTTTATGGAAAATCTACTAAAACGTCTCTCAGACCTAATAATGAAGAAAGCCAGGAGAGAGGCCTCCTGGCTTGTTTTTATTGAGTCTTAAATGAAAAAGTGGTGCGTTTGTGGTAGGGTTCGTTACCGTTTAAAACAATAGATGGGAAGCCTTCATGATGAAGCGATGCCGGGGAACTTTGGGTTTCCATACATAAACCTAAATACTTTTCGGCAGATCTTTCTGCCAAAAGAAAGCTGTCATCCAGGTTGTTTGAGGTGTACATCACCATTCCCGGTTGATCGGTAGTAATATCGAGCGTCCGGCCGCTTGTTGGTTCTTCAACATGGACCTGTCCATCTTCCAGAATAAAATAATGATCAAATCCATCTTTCGCGATTTTGTTCTGAGGGTGAGGGGTAACCATCCCTTCCACCAGGTCTTTTCCTTCCCGGAAATCAAAAGGTGTGTCATCGACGTCCAGCCATTTTCCAGTGGGGATCAGCTTATCGTCCAATTCGACAAATCGCGAACTGTTGAAGGTAAGATGATGATTATGCAAAGTCCTCTTATAGTTCCCGCTTAAATTAAAGTAAGAGTGGTTAGTTAATGTCAGGACGGTTGTTTCATCACTTTCCGCTTGATAGTCCACTACCAATTCGTTCTCGTTCGTTAACGTATAAGTCACGGTGACATCAAGATTGCCAGGGTATTCGTCTTCTTCTTTTGA
This sequence comes from Halobacillus halophilus DSM 2266, assembly GCF_000284515.1. Classification (GTDB taxonomy): domain Bacteria; phylum Bacillota; class Bacilli; order Bacillales; family Halobacillaceae; genus Halobacillus; species Halobacillus halophilus. The sequence continues at coordinate 966,706 of NC_017668.1, forward strand.
AACATTCAAAGAGAGCGTAAGACCGATCTGGTTCTCGCTTTCAAAAGGGGTGACATCCCATATTTTTTGATGAAATCCATTCGCACCGCCATGAAGATGATTAGGACCTTCATTAGCGTCCAGATCATAGGTTTGACCTTTTAATGTAAAAGAAGATCCCTCAATCCGTCCGGCCACTCGTCCAATAATGGCTCCAAAATAATTAGGATCTTTTTTATAGTCTTCTACATTTCTGTAACCGAGGACTACATTTTCAAGTGTTCCTTCCTGGTCTGGTACGAGCAGCTCCGTAATAATCCCACCGTAGTTCAAAACACTGAGCTTCATGCCGTGATCGTTCGTCAGGTCGTACTTTGTCCAGCTGTTGCTGACTTCTTTCGTCGTAATCTCCATGTTGTATGTACCTCCATTTAAGAAGCGAAGAAGAGTATCCGCATATTCTATAATTTCTATAGTCTTCTTTAGTTTATCAGACATGAAAGTGTTATCTACGTATTTCGCTTAAACGACTAAGCATCATAATAGAAAAAAGTGAACAAATAAAGAAGTACAGGATCATTGAGGCTCCTGTGATTTTATAGCCTCCTGTTATCAGGAGTAAAATCTACGGGGACTCCTGAATCTTATCGAGCATATGGTGAAAGGCTAAAGGATCTTCAAAATCTTCTGCTGTCCAATTTTCATGGATCCATTGTTTTAATTCTTCTGGTGAGTTGAATACCTCTCCACTGGTATCTTCTTTCCGTATGGTATATCGTCCGTTATCAGGGTCAATCGTAATAATACAGGGATAGGCCCCATTTTTTCCGCGCAGCGTGAATTCCAATGTGAGATCATCCTTTTTACAGGTTATTCTAACCTTTAATACAACCTTCATACCAATTGTCTATCACGTTGTATTTCTTAAGAAAATAGCCAGCAGTCTTCCTTGAGAAAAGCTGAAATGGAATTGAGAAGAATGGGTAAATATTCCGTAAAAACCCCTTGCGAAGAACTGGTGGTATCAGCTATAATAATATTTGTCGGATTAAGCGGCACGCAGGTGCCGGATCGGCAATTCTAAATCTATGGGGCATTAGCTCAGCTGGGAGAGCGCAACACTGGCAGTGTTGAGGTCAGCGGTTCGAGCCCGCTATGCTCCACTAAAAAAACCTTGCAGCGCAAGGTTTTTTTAATATGATTAAATACTAACACTTTATAATTTTGTTGACTAAGTTTTATGAGGAGTATATCTATCTGATTGAATAGCATTTGTTACGATTGTTTTAAAAAATGTGCCCAAAGATACTGAGAGTTGTAAGGAGATTTCTTAACTAATTCTCGGATTTAATTACACGCCATCCGTTAGTTCTTGTAACTTCATTACTTAATGTATCATAAAATTTTCTTATAATGTTCATCTGAGAGTTTTCTCTTATTATCTGATGTGAAATTATCATCTAGGAATCCTACGTTTGAATTGTTTTGATGTATCCAACTCTCGTTGAACCAACCATTCAGCGAATTTTTGTTTATGAAAAGAAATCCAAAATAAAAAATCTTAATTCAATAACTCAAGAAGGAATAAGTGTTGCTAAGAATCTTTATTGACATCTCAGCGGAAAAATACTATGATAAATGCGTGTTCTTAATAAAGAATGAATAGTGAAGTTGGACTAATTATTGATGACTTCAGGAGAGGAAGTGATACTGGAAGAGGCAGTATCAAATATGAATGAACTGTATTTTATAATGAATTTTATTAATTAAGGTAAACTTGTAAGTAAAATTAGTGATTTATTTGTCAAATTTAGACCATCAATTCTACTTTCACAGTAAATTTATCGTAAATTGTTAAAATAAGGTTGACAAGTTCTTAATAAAGAACTAGAGTGTAGATATTAGCTAAACTAAATTGTCCTAACAAATAGGGCAGTTTTTTTATAACTGTCCGTTCGTTATATAGAATAATATGGAATCTAAAATCCAAAAGGTGGTTCTTATGAATATTAAAAGACAAAAGAACTTTATAGATGATGGAAGAAGCAGTGACATTAACTTAAAAGAATATTTTGATGTCATCAAAAGAAGAGCTTGGATCATTGTAGTTCTTATGCTTCTAACCACATCAGCTGGGATAGCTTATACTCATTTTAACAATACATTACTTTATCAAACATCTACAAGAATTATCCTAGAAACTGAAGACGAAGACATGAACACACTCATGGTTATGATCAAAGATCCCATTATAATGGATGAAGTTAAAAAACAGCTAAATCTGGAAATTTCGGACGAAGAGCTTGCCTCAAAGATCACTGTAGACAGACTCGATGAATCTCAAGTAGTCTTAATTTCTGTAACTGATACAAACCCTGAGCGTGCTGCGAACATCGCAAACTCCACTGCACAAGTTTATAAAAAAAAGATTGGAGATATTTTATCCTTTGAGGAAGTACAACTACTTTCAGAAGCAAAGTTGAACCCAATGCCTATCAATGAAAATCAAAGCCGTAATCTTGTTGCAGCAGCAGTATTTGGATTGATTGTAGGAGTTGGAATAGTTTTTTTATTAGATACACTTGATGGAACAATCCGCTCTCGGCATGAGATTGAAGAATACTTGGATATTCCTGTTATTGGATCCGTTTCGACTATGAATAGAAGGAACACGATCACTAACAAAAAGAAAAAACAATCATCCAACTTGGAAGCCAGGGGGGAGAAAATTGATATTAAGCAAAATCAGACAAGCTAAAAAAAGAAGAAATCTAATTACTTATACTAACCCAGATTCCGTGGTATCTGACCAGTTTCGAACGATTCGAACGAATATGAAATTTTTAACAGATAATCGTAATAGCCATAATTTTTTGCTCACCTCTCCGAACAATCAGGAAGGTACTTCGACAACTGGAGCTAACCTGGCTGTATCGATGGCTTTCTTAAGAGATAAGATTCTCCTCATTGACGCAAATTTAAGAAGTCCTTATCAACATGTCATTTTTAAGACTGATAATGAAATCGGACTAAACAACATAATCGCGGGTCAAACAACCTTCAATCAGGCTGTATTTAAAACGGGTATAGGTAATCTTGATTTGTTAACCAGTGGTTCTAGTAAGATGAACCCTACTGAAGTCATTAGTGATGAAAAAATGGTTGAATTATTAAAAGAAGTGAGCAGTACTTACGATATTGTTTTGGTTGATTCCCCATCTGTACTTCAATCTACTGAAACAAGGGTGTTGGCTCACCACTGTGATGGAGTTGTGCTTATCATTAATAAAGGAAAAACGGATTTACAAAAAGCAGCTGAAGCAAAAAGTGTCTTAGATCTTGCACATGCTGATATCGTAGGGGCTATCTTAAATGATAGAAAGTAATATTTTTTTATTCGTTCGTTCTTTATAAAGAATTTATTTTCTTAATATAGGTTTCAGGCGATGTCTCCTTGCCTGTATCAATGGAGGCACTCGGCCATGCTGTGGGTTGTCTTAATAAATAACCTTAGACGCGAGTCGTCGGTGGTGTGGCGTGAGGGCGGGTTGAATGCCCATTAATTTTAAATTTTTATGAAGAGGGATCATGTGAACCCTCTTCATAAAAATTTGGAAATTATACATAATTCAATAACAGCTAGAACAATTAGGTAAGAGAGGGGAGAATGTATGACCTATCGACAGAGATTGTCCTTATTTATATTTATAGATTCATGCATTATTATAACTGCTGTTTTAATTAGCCGAATGCTTGTCGATTCGAACTTTTATAACTTTACACCACTTATTATCAGTACCATCGGATTATTAACTGTTCACTTGTTTTTTTCGTTTCTATTGAACCTATATAAGAAAGCATGGGAGTATGCAAGCATAGGTGAACTAATTATCATTCTTAAAACGGTTACCTATTCAATAATTGTTATCGCTGCTATCCAATTTATTATTTTACAAGCCGTCTACCTAAGAGCACTTGCAATTATTTGGATGATCAATTTGCTTGTTATCGGCGGGTCACGCTTCTTATGGAGAATTTACAGAGATAACTACCTTGTTCAAAGCAATACGAAAAAAAGGACTCTAATCATCGGGGCGGGTTCTGCAGGAATCATGGTAGTCAGACAACTACAGAGAAGTGAAGATACAGATTTGTGTCCTGTAGCTTTCGTAGATGATAGTCCGATAAAGCACCATCTGGATATTTTAGGTATTCCTGTAGTAGGTGGCGTGGGCGAAATTGAGAAGTATGTTGATCAATTGGATATTGAAAATATCATCATCGCCATTCCATCACTAAACAGAGAAGGAATTCAAAATATTTTCCAGGAGTGCGCAAAAACAGAAGCAAAAACTCAGATCCTTCCGATGCTTGAAGATCTAGTTACGGGTAAAGTTTCCGTAACACAATTAAGAGATGTGAAAGTTGAGGATTTATTAGGAAGAGCTCCTGTTGATTTAGATATTGATCAAATATCTGACTATGTGAAGAGTCAAGTTGTTTTAGTAACAGGAGCAGGTGGTTCAATTGGATCAGAGATCTGCAGGCAAATTGCGAGGTTTGGACCTGAAGAATTAATCTTACTTGGTCATGGTGAAAATAGTATCCATGCTATAGAAACCGAGTTAAGAGAAAAGTTTTCAAAGAATGGAATTAAGATTATTACGGAAATTGCAGATATTCAAGATGGAGATAAAATGGATAAGATATTTAACTATTACTCACCCGATGTGGTTTACCACGCAGCTGCTCATAAACATGTTCCTCTAATGGAACGTAATCCGGAAGAAGCAGTGAAAAATAATATGATTGGCACCTATAATGTGGCTAAAGCGGCAAGGGGGAGCAATACGGGGACATTCGTCATGATTTCCTCAGATAAAGCCGTTAATCCTACCAGTGTGATGGGAGCTACCAAACGATTATCAGAAATGATTATCCAAAGTATGAATGGATATGGTAATACGAAATTCGTAGCGGTGCGATTTGGGAATGTGCTAGGAAGTCGAGGAAGTGTCGTTCCGATCTTTACAAAACAAATTGCTAAAGGCGGGCCCGTCAAAGTGACCCACCCTGAAATGATTCGTTACTTTATGACGATACCTGAAGCATCAAGTCTTGTTATCCAAGCAGGTGCTCTAACCCAGGGCGGCGAGATATTTGTTTTAGATATGGGGGCTCCGGTGAAAATTGTTGACTTAGCCAGAAATCTAATCAAACTTTCTGGCTACACCTTAGAAGATATTAAGATCGAATTCAGCGGTATAAGGCCAGGAGAGAAATTATATGAAGAGTTATTGAAGGATGATGAAGTTCATGAAAACCAAGTCTACCCGAAGATTTACTTAGGAAAAACGGCTAACTTGTATATCGATGATATACAGGAAATAATCAATAGTTATGATAGATGGGACAAAGAATTTTTAAGAGAGCAGTTATTAAGTCTAGCCAACAACAAAGGGCTCATTCGCTCAAATGAAGCTATATCTATAACAAGTTAGGCAAGGGGAGAAGAGAATGAGGGGAAGAGTTCTATTTTGTGCTACCGTAGATTATCATTTTAAGCTATTTCACCTTCCGTATTTAAAATGGTTTAAAGAACAAGGCTGGGAAGTTCATGTAGCTGCAAGCGGTAACGTGAATCTTCCCTATGTGGACCAAAAATTTAACATTCCAATTCAACGATCTCCTTTTAGTCTGAAAAATGTGCAAGCTTATCAAGATCTTAATGGTCTAATAAATGAGCACCACTATGAAATTGTTCATTGCCATACACCGATGGGCGGGGTTCTAGCTCGCTTAGCAGCTCGAAACGCAAGAAAAAATGGAACAAAGGTTATTTATACCGCTCACGGATTCCATTTTTGTAAAGGTGCCCCGATTACGAATTGGCTCCTTTACTATCCAATTGAAAAATTATTAGCTTCTTCTACGGATTGCTTAATCACAATTAACCAGGAGGATTTTCTGCTGGCTACTCAGCGGTTTAAAACAAAACAAATCGAACTTGTGAATGGTGTCGGGGTAAATATAGAGGAATTCAAGAAGATTAGTGAAAAAGAAAAAGTCACGTTGAGAAAGTCATCGGGGTATGGTCCTGATGACTTTTTATTATTCTATGCAGCTGAATTCAATAAAAATAAAAATCAACAATTTCTACTTCAATCATTAGCATTAATAAAGAAGGATGTTCCTCAAGCCAGATTGATACTTGCTGGAGAAGGAAGCACTCTTGGTGTTTGCAAGGAGCTAGCCGCCAAGCTTGAAATTGATCATATGGTGGATTTCCTGGGATATTGTGATGATATTAAGGGAATTGTTTCCATGTGCGATATGGTAGCTGCCTCCAGCTTGAGGGAAGGCTTGCCTGTAAATATCATGGAAGCTATGGCTTGCGGCTTGCCGATTGTGGCTATTGATAACCGCGGTCATAGAGAGTTAGTAGAAAATGATGTAAACGGGTGGGTATTTAAAAACCATCAAGTCTTAGAGTTCTCAGAAAAAGTCAAACATATTGCGGAACATATGGAAGTTAGACAACAGCTTGGGAACAATGGGAGAAACATAATTATCCAAAAATATAGTACTAATAAAGTCATCCAACAAAATAGTAAAATCTATCAATCTTATATGAGAGAAGGTGAAATCGAGGAATGGGCGATCCATTAAGAGTATTGCACGTAGTCGTAAACATGAACAGAGGCGGAGCAGAGACCCTCATTATGAATTTGTACCGGAATATAGATCGTTCGAGAGTTCAATTCGATTTTCTCACTTATAAAGAAGGGGTGTTTGATGAGGAAATAAAAAAATTAGGTGGTAAGGTGCACCGGATACCTTATATTTCTGAAGTAGGACATAAGCAGTTTGTTAAAGGCTTGGATACGTTCTTCCGCCAACACTTCCATTATAAGATTGTTCACTCACACATGGACAAGATGAGTGGTTTGGTTCTTCGATCTGCAAAACGTTATGGGGTTACCGCACGTATCGCTCATAGCCATAATACGAGTAGCGAGGGTGGATTTCTAACCAGATTATATAAAGAGTATGCTGGGATATTTATTAAAAATAACGCAACGCATTTATACGCATGTTCTAACCTGGCAGCTCAATGGTTGTTTCCAAAAAGAGTGAATGAAGCTCTTATTATTAAAAATGGGATAGACAGCGAAAAGTTTACTTATTCTTCAACACTAAGAAAGCAAATTAGAAAAGAACTCAATCTGTATGAGGATACTCATGTAATTGGACATGTAGGAAGATTCTCACTTCAAAAAAACCACATGTTTTTAATTGAAGTTTTTGCCGAGTACTCCAGGAAGAAACCAAACTCTAGATTGCTCTTAATTGGAGATGGTCCATTAAGATCTAAAATCATTGAAAAGATAAAGGTTCTTCGTTTAGAAGATAAAGTTCAGTTATTGGGAATAAGAGAAGATATTCCCTCTTTGCTTCAGGCCATAGATGTCTTTCTATTTCCATCATTTCATGAAGGACTGCCTGTGACATTAATTGAAGCTCAGGGCGCAGGACTACATTGTTTCATATCAGATAAGATTTCAGGTGAAGTTGACTTGGGATTAGGGTTGATGGAGAGGTTACCAATTTCAAGTGAAGCCCAAGCAATTTGGGTTCAAAAGCTTTTAGAAAAATCTTCTTTTCAATCTCAGCGTTTAATCAGCTCGAAAAAATTAAACCAAAGTGGGTATGACATTCATCTTACGGCAAGAAAAACAGAGAATTCTTACTTACGGTTAGGGGGGAGAGCAGGTTGATGCTCCTTACCGTCTTTACTCCAACTTATAATCGTGCTTATTGCCTGCACCAATGTTATGAAAGCTTAAAAAGGCAAACGAACAAAAATTTCATTTGGTTAATTATTGATGATGGATCCACAGACGATACGTTCGAGAAAGTCGAGGAATGGAAGAAAGAAAGTATTATTCATATCCACTATCATTATCAAGAAAATCAAGGAATGCATGGGGCTCATAATACAGCTTATAAATTAATTGAAACTGAACTGAATGTATGTATTGATTCAGATGATTATATGCCAGATGATGCTGTAGAAAACATTGTTAACCACTGGGAAAAATATGGAGATGAATTGGTTGGCGGCATCATTGGGCTTGACGCTTTTACAGACCAACAGATCATTGGTTCGATATTGCCGACGAGTCAGAATACTTCTACCCTTTTCGATCTTTATTATAAACATGGAGTAACTGGTGATAAAAAACTTGTGTACCGTTCAGAGCTCACAAGAAAATATCCCTATCCTGTCTTTGAAGGTGAAAAATACGTAGGACTTGCTTATAAATACTATAAGCTAGATCAAGAGTATGAAATGCTTCTACTGAATAAAGTACTCTGCTGCGTGGAGTACTTACCGGATGGTTCTTCCAGAAACATGCTAAAGCAATATCGAAGAAATCCTCAAGGCTTCTCCTTTTATCGAAAAGAGCTGATGAAATTGTCTTTTGCGGGACTATCGTTTAAGTTCAGACAATCTATCCATTATGTATCAAGCAGCCTAATGATGAAAAACTGGAAATTCATCAGAGAGTCTCCTAATAAAGGATTAACAATCCTAGCTTTACCACTAGGCCTTTTATTATTTACTTATGTAACTAGTAGAACAAGAGATGTGATATATGAATAAATTTCCTTTGAAAGGAAATGGTTATGACACAATTATGGATGAACCTTGCTTTAGTATTCTGTTTAGCTTATTTTGCGAGGCTGGTAGGAGTTAAAATTCAAACGAATACGATGGTGATCAGTAGACCAAATTCATTTTTCGTATTTGGAGCATTAGTATCACTCGTGCTTGTATCAGGATTGCGATCGAATATTGGAGATACTTACTTTTACAAACATACCTATGAAATCAATACGTTTACATGGGAGTTTATCCAGTCTCAAAAAGATATAGGATTTGGCATACTACAGATGTTATTAAAAAGTATATCTGATGATCCTCAAGTGCTTATATTTACGACAGCACTTATTACCAACACATTAATTGTGATTGTCTTATATAAATATTCTCGCATGTTGGAATTAAGTTTGTACGTGTATATCACAGGTGGTCTGTTTTTAGTATCTATGAATGGGATGCGGCAGGTGTTAGCTGCTGCTATCGCCTTCACAGCATTAAAATATATTGTAAACGGTAACTTGAAACGATACATTCTCGTTATTCTCATCGCTTCGTTGTTTCATCAAAGTGCATTAGTGCTGCTGCCGATTTACTTTCTCGTTCAATTTAAAGCCTGGTCTAAAGCTACGGTGGCTCTGCTTATTTTTTCAGTTGTAATTGTTATTGGATTTGAACAATTTTCATCTTTATTGTTTTCAGCTATAGAAGATACACAGTATGGAGATTATGAGAATTTTACTGAAGGAGGAGCAAGCGCATTAAGAGTAGCGGTATTTGGAGCACCAATTTTGCTTGCTTACATTGGGAAGGATAAATTGAGAGAAATTTTCCCTCAGAGTGATTACATTGTAAACCTATGCTTAATTGGTCTCGTTTTTATGATCGCGTCGACTCAAAATTGGATTTTCGCAAGGTTCTCTATTTATTTTACTTTATATCAGTTGATCCTTGTTTCATGGGTTGTAAAATTATTTCGACCAAGAGATGAAAAAATGATCTATTTCGCAATCACTAGTTGTTATTTGGCTTATTACTATTTCGAAAATGTTATGAACTTGAATATTGATTACCGTAGTGAATTTTTGGTTTGGTAACTACTGGTTTGATAATTAAGAAAACGGAGGTGTGGATATGTCTGTTTTAATAACAGGAGGGGCTGGATACATAGGGACTCACACCTGTGTAGAATTATTAAATGATGGTCATGAAATCATTGTTGTCGATAACTTTTCTAATAGTCAGCCAGAAGCTCTACGAAGAGTAAAAGAAATAACAGGTCAAGAGTTCAAAACCTATGCCATAGACTTATTGGATGATCAATCGCTCGAAAGAGTGTTTACGGAAAACCGAATCTCATCAGTTATTCATTTCGCTGGGTTAAAAGCAGTTGGGAAATCTGTAACTGATCCGCTTTTGTATTACAGGAATAATGTCATAGGAACGATTATATTGTGTGAAGTAATGAACAAGTATGATGTTAAAAACATGGTATTCAGTTCATCAGCCACCGTGTATGGTCAGCCGGATCAAGTGCCGATTCGTGAAGATTCATCATTAAAGACAACCAATCCATATGGAAGAACCAAGCACATGATTGAGGAAATTCTGAGAGATCTATACATTTCCGATTCTTCATGGAGCATAGCACTCTTAAGGTACTTCAATCCGATCGGTGCTCATGAAAGCGGGATGATTGGCGAATCGCCTCAAGGAATTCCAAGCAATCTTCTTCCTTATATTTCACAAGTTGCGGTAGGAAGTTTAAAGGAACTGCGGGTATTTGGAAATGATTATGAGACAAAAGACGGCACAGGGGTGAGAGACTATATACATGTTGTAGATCTAGCACTTGGTCACGTTCGAGCTTTAGACAAAGTAGAATCATCAAAAGGAGTACACACTTATAATTTAGGGACTGGAAAAGGATATAGCGTACTAGAGATGGTTGAAGCTTTTGAAAAATCCTCCGGTAGATCAATTCCTTACACTATTATCAGTAGACGCCCTGGGGATATCCCAATTTGTTTTGCTGAAACAACAAAAGCAAATGTAGAACTGGGGTGGAGAGCAGAACGAGGGCTAAAAGAAATGTGTGAAGACACTTGGCGTTGGCAATCACGCAATCCAAATGGATATGAACAATCACATACAGAAAGTGAAACTTCGGTGCCGAGTAAAGCAGCGGAGTTTTTTGTTATTAAATAATGAGGAAGGGGTTAAAAATAATATGAAAAGATTATTAGATTTAACCATATCCATCCCTTTACTACTAATGATGAGCCCAGTGTTTGTGTTGATCAGTATAATATTAAAAGTGCAAATTGGATCGCCGATTTTTTTTACACAAGAGCGCCCAGGACTCAATGATGAGCCTTTTTATCTTTATAAATTCCGCACGATGAGTAATAGAACCGATGAACAAGGAAACCTACTTTCAGACGAAAAACGATTAACCGAGGTCGGCGCAATTCTTAGAAAATATTCGCTGGATGAGTTTCCTCAGTTAATTAATGTCATTAAAGGAGATATGAGTTTAGTAGGACCGAGGCCATTATTGTTAGAGTATTTACCATTATACACACCAGAACAATCTCTAAGAAATCTTGTGAAACCTGGGATTACAGGCTGGGCCCAAATTAACGGGAGAAATGCTATTACATGGGAAGAAAAATTCCGCTGTGATACATGGTATGTGAAAAACTGGAGTCTTGGGTTAGATATAAAAATTTTAGCTCTTACATTTAGTAAGGTCTTAAAAAAAGAAGGGATCAGCCACCAAAATCAAGTGACAATGGAAAAATTCAAAGGTTCAAAAGAAGTGATGTAAATGGAGATTATCTTAATTGGAGATGGCGGCCATAGTAAGGTTATTCAAGACATCATCATAGCTGAGAATAAGCATAAGATTGTTGCGGTTTTAGATGAAAAATATCTTGGAATTCATAAGGAAAATGGAATAATTTATGGACCATTTACTAATCTGAATCAACTCAATAACCAAGATTCACGGGTCCTTATAGCTATAGGAAACAACCAAATAAGAAAGAAAATAGTTAGAGAAATAAAACTAGATGAGAACCAGTTTATCAGCGTCATTCATCCTTCGGCTATTATTAGTCCTTCAGCAAAGATTGCTCCAGGAACGGTTGTAATGCCGAACGCAGTTATTAATGCTAATGCAGTCATTCACTCTCATTGCATTATCAATACAGGGGTGATTGTCGAACATGATTGCACTATATTCAACTACTCCCACTTATCGCCTCGAGTGACTTTAACTGGAAACGTGACAGTGGGTGAAGGAGCAAACATCGGCGCAGCAACTACTGCGATTCCTGGAGTTACAATAGGTGAGTGGAGCGTAATTGGTGCCGGAGCTACAGTCATCCGTGATATCCCTGGTTATCAAAAGGCAGTAGGATGTCCGGCAAAAGTCATGAATGCAGAGGTTCAGGTTCAACCACTTAAAGGAGGTGTCTAATGAAGAATTCAAAAATATATCTTTCTCCACCACACATGACGGGGAAAGAGCAACTGTATATTAATGAAGCATTTGAATCGAATTGGATCGCACCGCTTGGTAGAAATGTAGATATGTTCGAAAAAGAAATAGCAGAATATGTAGGAGCTAAAGGAGCCGTTGCTGTCAGTTCAGGTACAGCAGCCATCCATTTAGCTCTTTCTTTATTAGATGTAAAGCGAGGTGATCGGGTATTTTGTTCCACATTCACCTTTGTAGCTAGTGCAAATCCAATACTATATCAGGGAGCCGAACCAATATTTATTGACTCTGAACCTGAATCTTGGAATATGTCTCCACTGGCTTTAGAAAGAGCACTTTATGATGCTTATAAAGAAGGAAAATTACCTAAAGCTGTCATTATGGCAAATATCTACGGTCAATCTGGGAAAATGGATGAATTGATGACCCTTTGTGATCACTATCGGGTCCCGATAATTGAAGACGCGGCCGAATCACTTGGCTCAACTTATCATGGGAAACACAGTGGGAGCTTCGGTGATTTTGGAGTTTATTCGTTCAATGGAAATAAAATCATAACCACTTCCGGCGGAGGAATGCTTGTATCAAATAATGAAATAATACTAGAAAAAGCACGCTTCTTAGCTACTCAAGCCAGAGAGCAAGCCATTTATTATCAACACCATGAAGTGGGGTATAACTATCGGATGAGTAATATTCTGGCCGGTATTGGGAGAGCGCAATTAGAAGTAATCGAAGAACGTGTTCATGCAAAAAGAGAAGTATTTAAGATGTATGAACGCCTATTAGCTGATGTAGATGGAATAGATTTTCTAGCTGAACTCCCCGAAACTAGATCGAATCGTTGGTTGACTGTTTTTACCATAAATAATCTGGAAATTGCCGCAGAACCATTTGAGGTTCTTAAATCTATGACTGAACATAATATTGAAGTTCGACCGCTATGGAAGCCACTCCATATGCAACCGCTATATTTAGGCACACCCTATTATTCTCATTCGGAACATGTAGACGTATCAGAACAGTTGTTTAAAACAGGACTCTGTCTTCCATCTGGATCGAACTTATCTGAAATCGAACAGGTAAGAGTAGTCAATTGCTTAAAAGAATCGTTAAAAGGAGCTAAAAGAAAAGAAGGTATCTTCTAATAAATAAAATTGAGGTAACCATACATGATAGGAACTAACATTCATTGTATTCGAAAGAAAAGGGGCTTATCCTTGTCAGATTTGGCAGAGCGTGCGGGAATATCAAAATCTTATTTAAGCAACCTCGAAAGAAACTTAAATAAAAATCCTTCTATTAAAATGGTAGATAAAATTGCTTCTGTATTAGGAATTGATTTGTTGGTTCTAATGAAAAATGGAGACATTAATGATTTTCCTTATCAACCACTGGAAAAAGAATGGATGAAATTCATTAACGACTTAAAAGCATCAGGGGTTCAAAAAGATCAACTTAATGATTATAAGAAACTGATTGAATTTATTAATTGGCAGAACGAACAAGAAAAGGTTCCTCATAACTAAGGAAGTGAGGAGATAGATTGATGAGTGAAGGTAAACCAGTGAAAGTACTTCATGTTGTAGGGGTTATGAATAGAGCCGGCACTGAAACGATGCTCATGAATATTTACAGACAAATTGATAAAGAAAAAGTTCAATTTGACTTTGTTTCTTATAGTAATAAAGAAGGACACTATGACGAAGAAATAAGGAATTTAGGTGGTCGAGTTATTACATTATCTAATACTCAATCCGTTAAGGACCTATACCATGTTATTAAACAAAATGGTCCTTACCAGGCCCTCCATGCCCATACGTTATTCCATTGTGGTGTGGCCAATATTGCAGCTATTCTGACCGGAATTCCGATAAGGATTTCACATGCACATACCACGTTAGATAAAAACGATAGCATTTCCCGAAAAATTTATATAAAACTCATGCGAATGGTGATTAATATGGCCTCTACTAAGCGATTAGCTTGCAGCAAGGGAGCTGGTAAGTATTTGTTCGGGGAGAAATACCTGAGGAAATCTTCCTATAGTTATTTCCCTAATGTTATTAATTACGGTGAACTTCTAAATGAACGCGAAGAAGAAGTTAGTAATTTTAAGAGAGAAGTTGGTTTAGAAGATAAATTAGTGTTCGGTCATATTGGAAGGTTCATAGATGCAAAAAACCATCTTTATATAATTGAAATATTTAAATGTTTACTAAAGAAAGAACCTAATGCCAGGTTACTTTTAGTCGGAGAGGGTGACTTAAAGCAGGATATAGAGAACAGAGCAAAAGATGAAGGGATTTCTGAAAGCATCCGTTTTGTAGGGGTAAGGCAGGATATTGCCACTATGCTGCAAAGCATGGATGTTTTTTTATTCCCGTCGATCTATGAGGGATTAGGGTTAGTACTCTTAGAGGCTCAGGCTGCTGGAGTTCCCTGTATTGTATCTGAATCCATTCAACCAGAGGCGGATGTAGGTTTAGACCTGTTTTCTAAGTTGAATTTAAGAGAAGGTGCTGAAGTTTGGGCAGAAGCTGCTTTATCAAATGTAGGCAAAAAGGAACATAATAGAAATTTCATCGAATCAAGCTTTAATACAAACCACTATTCTCTAAATCAAGGGATTTCTAAGTTACTAAAAATATATAAAATTCCAGGTGGGGGAGTTTATGAAACACGTATTGATCGCCACGTTTGATATGGAGGTAGGAGGAGTCGAAAGAAGTTTAATTGGGATGTTAAACCATTTTGATTATGAAAATTACCATATAGATCTAATGCTTTATAGTCATACTGGTGATTTTATGAAATTACTGCCGTCGAAACCTAATTTACTGGAAGAGATGACCGTGTATAAAACCTTTAGAATGTCGATAAGTGAAACGATAAAGAATGGACAAATACATTTAGGTTTTATTCGCTTGATCGCTAAAATGCAGGCGGAATTAAGTTTCACTCAAGAAAAGGGATATAGACAAATGCAATACATGTGGAAGTATTCTTTACCTTTCTTGCCTAAACTATCTAGAAGGTATGACGTAGCTATCAGTTATTTATGGCCCCATTATTTTGTAGCCGAAAAAGTTGAGGCTAATACAAAAATTGCGTGGATTCACACTGATTATTCAATGGTAAACACGAATGTGAAATTAGATTTAGATCTTTGGAATAAATTCAATTATATTATTGCAGTCTCCGAAGACTGTAGGAATTCGTTTTTGGATAAATACCCGAGTTTAGACTCGAAAGTTGAGGTAATTGAAAATATTGCTTCCCCAAACTTAATAAGATCATTAGCCATGCAGCCAGTATCAGACCCTATGTATAGCGATAAGCGTTTTAAAATTGTTACTGTTGCGAGATTATCTTATGCGAAAGGGATCGATCATGCTGTCAAAGCTATGAAGAAGTTGGTTGGCCTATCTAACAATATAGTTTGGTATGTCATAGGCTATGGAGGAGATGAAGATGAGATAAGAAAGATGATAGCCGATTACAGGTTGGAAAATCATTTCATTTTATTGGGCAAAAAAATTAATCCTTATCCATATATAAAAGCGGCAGATTTATATGTGCAGCCTTCTAGGTATGAAGGGAAGGCAGTAACGGTTACAGAAGCAGCCATTTTGAATAAACCAATACTTATTACAAACTACCCAACGGCAAAGAGTCAAATTAATGATGGTGAAAATGGATACATCTGTCCAATGGGGAGTGAAGGGCTGTATGGGGGAATAAGAAAATTATATGAGAACAGGGAATTAAGAAATAAAGTAACCAATAATCAACAATTCACTCAAAATGCAGGGGACGAGTTAAATAAAATCTATGATTTATTAAATTCTGCTGGGAGACAAATTACAATCTAAAGGGGATAAAGATGTATGGAAAACGTATTGTTACTTGATACGTCAGTCGGGTCTTTAAATAAAGGTGACGACATTATTATGAAATGTATCAAAAATCATTTGAAGGAAATAACAATTAACGATTATTTATTAACTCTTCCGACACATGTAACTCCTTTTCAGTGGTATCAGGTTCTTAGAAATTCAAATAGGGTTAAAATTTACAAAGAGGCTAAATACAAATTTGTAGGTGGCACGAATCTTTTGACGATGAATATGTTGACACATTTTCCTCAATGGAATATTAATCTATTAAATTACCAACCACTGAAAGGGAGCGTGCTTTTAGGTGTAGGAGCTGGTAAAGGTGAAACTATGAATAGGTACACGAAAATTCTATATAAGAGAGTCTTATCCCACGAATATATCCACAGTGTTAGAGATGAACGTACAAAAAGGTTTGTTGAAGAAATAGGTTTACGTGCAATAAATACAGGGTGTCCAACACTTTGGGCTTTGGATAAGGAATTCTGTAAAACCATCCCGACGGGGAAGTCAAGATCAGTAATCTTTACCTTAACTCATCATTCAAAAGATTATGTTAAAGATCAATTGTTAATTGATACGTTATTAACAAATTATTCGAAAGTACATTTTTGGATTCAAGACAAAAAAGATCTTGGCTATCTTCAATTATTTAAGGGTATAGAGCATATTCATATAGTTTCTCCAACACTAGAAGCTTTTGAAGAAACCTTAAAAGAAGATGTAGATTATATAGGGACCCGTTTGCATGGCGGTATTTTTGCAATGAGGCATGGGAAAAGGTCGATTATTATTGGAATAGACGAAAGGGCTCGTGGTATGAGTGAAACGTATAATATCAATATGTTAGATAGAATAGATATGGAAAAGTTAGAAGATAAAATAAACTCCAGGTTTGTTACAGATATTAATATTAAGCATAAAGCCATAGATCAATGGTTAAATCAATTTCGCAGTATCACAACAAATAAAAAGTTTGAGGTGGATGTCATTTGAATAGGATCGTACTTGAACAGATGTTAATTACTAATAAAAGAGTCGATTACTATTTTAGCGTCTCAAAATCTTTAAGAAAGTATTTTAAAAGTGAAAACCATCTTTTTATAGAGTTTGAATATGATTTATCCAGCATCCCCGAAAGTATTTTAACGATACCTTTTGTAGCAAATGTCATCCCTTTAGCTTGGATAACCAATTCCACCATTTGTGTTTATGAATTAGATGAGGCATTTTACAGATCCCTTACTCAAATTAAAAAGGGGTATCAAGCGATGTATCCCGAAGTCCCTTTTAAAGGGAATATATTAATAGAAGAGATTGTGCCTAATACCTACAAACCCAGAGTTGAGGGAGCTCAATTATTTAGTGGGGGGTTAGATGCACTTGCTACATTTACAAGAATTCATAATAAGAATCCCTTGTTAATTACGGAATATGGATGGCATAAAAATGAAATCGAAAAGAGTAAAGTATGGGATAATGACAAAAAGTTAGTGACTGACTTCGCAAGAAAGAATCAATTGAAGAATATATTTATTCATTCTAATTTTGGGACTTTCATGAATGCCCAAGTTATTGATCGCTACTTTCAAAGAAGATTGGGAGATTCATGGTGGCATGGTCTTCATCATGGATTGGCTATCATAACAGCTGCGATCCCTATTGCATACTTATTTCGAGTAGAGAATATCTATATAGCAAGTTCCTACTTCGAAGGATATAAAGCAAAGTGTGCATCTGACCCCACTATTGATAACCATATAAAATATGCTTCTGGAGGGGTGTTTCATGATGGGTACGATATTCACAGACAGCAAAAGGTAAAAGCTGTTCTTAATTTCTTTGAAGATAATCCAGATCAGGCAAAGCTAAGAGTATGCTTCTTAAATGAACAAAATTGTTGCGCTTGTGAAAAATGCATGAGAACGATTTTAGGGATTGTAGCAGAGGGGAAAGATCCGAGAGATTTTGGATTTAATGTTCCAGAAGACCTATCTCATCATGTAAGAGAATTTTTGAGAACCGAAGTGAAATTTTTCACTCCGGCTAGAATCATGCAGTGGAATCTGGCTAAGGAAAGAATGGTCGAAAACAAGTATAAAATCGCCTATACAAATTTACTCCAATGGTTTATACCCTACGATTTTGCAAAAGAAAAGAAAAGGTCTCTTCTGACTTATCGATTAACGAAATTCGTACCGATTATTAAGAGAAGACTAAAAAAACGTATAACAAGACTATTTACACAAAAACAATTGAATTAGAAGGCGTTAATCATGAGAATACAAAATTCATTGAGAAATATGTTTTTTGGTGTGGCAGGACAATTGATTACTATTATGATGGGGTTTATTGTAAGAACCGTATTTATATACACCCTTGGTATTGAATATGTTGGCATTGAGGGATTATTTACCAGCATTTTATTGATGCTGTCTCTAGCTAACCTTGGGTTTGATACAGCAATGATCTATAGTTTGTACAAGCCACTTGCAGAAGGTGAAAAATATAAGATTCAAGCATTAATGAATTTATACAAGAAAGCCTACCGTATTGTGGGCTTCGTTGTGTTAGCTATAGGGTTGTTCTTATTACCTTTTTTACCCTATCTAATTAATGGAAAAGGTCCGGTAGAAAATATTCAGACCATTTATATTCTCTTTTTACTTCAATCAGCTGCTTCCTACTTTTTCATTTATAAGCAATCCATATTAATAGCTGATCAAAGAAATCATATTGTTTCTAAGATTCATAGTGCTTTTATTATCATTTCAAATTCACTGCAAATCCTATTACTAGTATTCGTGGGCAGTTATATACTGGTTTTAGTTACTCAACTTTCTTTTAGAGTTTTTGAGAATATGTATATAGCGAAAAAGGTTGATCGTTTATATCCCTATCTAAGAGGAATGAATAAAGCAGTATTATATGGGGATGAAAAGAAGAGGCTTTTTCAAGATTTATACTCCCTATTTCTATATAAGATCAGTGGTGCAGTCATAAACGGCACAGATAATATCTTAATTTCTATGTTTATAGGAATTACAGTTGTTGGTATCTATTCTAATTACTTGTTATTGCTATCAACCTTAACAACATTATTAAGTTATATCTTTTATTCTTTAACGGCAAGCGTGGGTAATTTAATTGTTCAAAATAATAGAGAAAAGAAATACCATATATTTCGTGTTATTCGCTTCTCAAACTTCTGGGTCTACGGATTATGTTCTATATGTTTATGGGTGTTATTAGACCCTTTTATATCCTTATGGATAGGAGAACAATACTTGCTTGGGAGTATAGTAGTAGGGATTATTATCCTGAATTTTTATACTACAGGAATGCAAGGTGCTTCAACCACATATCGGGAAACCACTGGGTTGTTTAAAAAAGGCAAATATAGGCCCATCATTGCTGCTGGGCTCAACTTAGCTCTTTCATTGATTTTAGTAAGAGTTATTGGGCTAACTGGTATCTTTTTAGGTACTATATTTAGTCGCTTAATGGTTTATTTTTGGTATGACCCGTATATTATTTATAAATACGTTTTTAATAGACCTTTAAAAGAACATTTTATTAAGTACGTTTCTTATACTTTTGTTGTTGCAGGGGCAGGATTAATTACAAAATTAGCTGCCAATCAAATTCAAACAAATCATCAAACCTTGACTTTATTGTTGATGGGTATGCTCTGTCTTACCATACCTAATTTAATCTTTTACTTGTTTTTTAGAAATAGTAAGGAATTTAATTACTTGTCTAGTGTACTGAGAAATTTATACCAGAATAAGTTCTTAAAGACATATTCAAAAAAATACCATATACAAAATGAAAAAAGTTAAGTTTATAGACTTAACTTTTTTTAATTTTTAAATCTATATGGAGGGCTTAGAAATGGTTAACAAACATTTAAGGGAAATGGTGAAGAGTAAGTGGTTCTTAGTCATTACCTTAGTGAAGGTATTTGCAATATTAATCTGGTTACCAGTAAATCTAACAGAATCTACAATTCCATTTATAGTAAATTATTTGTCATCCTTTGAAAACCCCTGGATTTACGTATATCAACATCCGAATAGTAGCTTAGAGTTCCCTTATCCAGCAGGTCTGCTTTATTTACTCACACTATTTTTAAGCCCATTATCTATTTTTCCAAGCTTATCCTTACACCTACAAGTTTTCCTTATTCAACTTCCTACTT
Source organism: Halobacillus halophilus DSM 2266 (assembly GCF_000284515.1). Lineage (GTDB taxonomy): Bacteria > Bacillota > Bacilli > Bacillales > Halobacillaceae > Halobacillus > Halobacillus halophilus. The sequence continues at coordinate 986,955 of NC_017668.1, forward strand.
TATTGGCAGACATCCTGATTTGTTATTTCTTATTAAGGGTTTTTCCCGATAAAAAGAAATTTGTGATTCTAATCTATTATTGTTCTCCTATTATATTTGTGGCTAGCTACATCTACCCAAACCATGATTTAATAGCCATTGCGGCGTTGTTTATTTCAATTTTTTACTTAATTAGAAAACAGCATGTAAGATCTGCTGTTTTTTTTGGTATTGGTTTTTCTTTAAAAGTCCCGGTTATTTTCACTTTACCGATGATTGCACTTTATATAGTGAAAGCTCATAAGATTAAGCACTTGTGGCAGTTCTCTGTCATATCCTTGATCGCATGGTATCTGATTGTTAGTAGATTTCTACCAACAGAAGCCTATCAATCCCTGGTGTTTATGAATGAAGACCAATTTAAATTGTTTGATATTTACCTGAAAATGGAGAATTTAAAAGTCTACGTGGCCCCATTATTCTTAGCTTTACTTTATATCCAATTCCTAAGACATTCCAAGATTAATGTAAACTTTCTATTGACCTACGTAGGGATGCTTTACTTTGTATTTGTTCTTTTTATTCCACCAATGCCTCATTGGTATGCATGGTCATTTGTGTTTGCATCTATTTATTTCATTCAAACAGCATCGAACTTAAACAACCTATACCTTTATACAATATTAACAGTCATCTACTTAAGTTATTTCACTCTGTTCTATCCTGAACCGAGTGGGATAATTGAGAGTATATCAATAATGCTTAATATAAGTATGAGTGACATTTTCTTATCCAATTTAGTATTTACCCTTTTTGAGGGCGCCTTACTATTAACAATATGGGTGTTTTACAGATATGGAGTTCTTAGCAACTCCCTGTATAAAGTTAATGTAAAACCTACTGTAATAGGAATAGGTGGGGACAGTGGGGTTGGAAAAACTACTCTCACTCATAGTCTGAAAAAGATGTTTGGAAAAGAAAGAGTTCTTATTGTTGAAGGAGATGGAGATCATAAGTGGGAACGAGGTCATGAGAAATGGAATAAATTCACTCACTTAAATCCAAAAGCAAACTTTCTACATCAACAAGCAGCAACTCTGGAGAAACTTAAGAATGGTACACCTACTCAGAGAGTCGAATATAACCACAGCAATGGAACATTCACGAGTCCCCGGAGGATAGATCCGAATGATTTTATAGTAATGTGTGGGTTGCACCCACTTTATTTAGCAAAGACAAGAAATGTTATGGATTTAAAAGTCTATATAGACACAGATGAAAACCTAAGAAAACACTGGAAAATTACTAGAGATTGCGGGGAGAGGGGGTATACGGTAGAAAAAGTTATGAACCAAATAGAGTCTCGTATCGAGGATGCAAAAAAATATATCTATCCGCAAAAAAATTATGCGGATATTGTGATTAAGCATTACACAGAGGACTCATTCACTCTCGGGGATACTAAAGAAAACCCGAAAATTAAACTTAAAATCATTTGCAGTACTGATTTTTGTTTAGACCCAGTTCTAAATACATTGGATAATTACTCAGTTGCCTATGAGCATGACTATGAAAGTAATTTACTCTCCCAATATCTTATCCTCCATGAGCCAGTAACTCAGGAGGTTGTCAATGAAATCGCTCACTTTACGATAGAGAATTTATATGAAGTTACACGAGGGCATGTTATCCAGTGGGGAGAAGAATATGACTCCTTCATTCAATTAATGATGCTGATTTGCGTGAGTGAAAAAATGAAAGGAGAATCACACCTTGTCTTATAAAGGAATTTTACTAGATTTGGACAATACTCTCTACGACTACCATTTAGCACATGAAAAAGCATTAGAACAAGCGCTGAACTACGCTGTAGATATTTTAGGAGTTGAAAAAGAAGAAATATTTTCCTCCTATAACCAAGAAAGAGAAAAGATTAAGGTAGAACTATTAACCACCGCAGCTTCGCATAATCGAATGCTCTACTTTCAAAGGTTGTACGAGAATTTCGACGTTAACCCTCAAATATATGCATTAAATACCTATGACCTCTATTGGGAAACATTTTTGAACAATATGTATCTGTTTCCTGGAGTCACAGATTTTTTAGAAGCATCAAAGGATATTCCAATTTGTTTAGTTACTGATTTAACATCTCATATTCAACATAGAAAGCTTAAGACTCTTGGGGTGCAAGAATATATTCAATTCGTTGTTACCAGTGAAGAAGCAGGCAAAGAGAAGCCGCATCCTTATATATTCATGTCAGGGTTAAGGAAACTAGGACTGGATAGAGAAGATGTCATAATGATTGGAGACAATTTCGAAAAGGATATTAAAGGGGCGAGTTTATTGGGAATCAAGTCTTTTTGGTTAACTATACCTTTACCCTCTCAAGAAGAAAAGTTAAATAACGTCATTGAAGTTAGTAGTTTTTCAGAAGTAAAGGAGCAAATTTTTCATGTCCAACACATCTGATCTTCAAAACTTTATATCAATGTCATTATTTGCAGGAGAGCGTTTCGATTTAATACAAGCTGGTGGAGGGAACACATCTGTTAAATTGAGCAAAAGTGAGATGTTGGTAAAAGCTTCTGGACACCTTCTGTCTGAAGTAAGTGAGAATCACGGCTATGTACGGGTAGATTTAGTAAAAGTGAAGGACATCATGAACAATTCTTTGGTTGTGAACGAATCTGATAAAAGAACGAGGGAAGATCTTTCATCCTCATTAATTATGGAAACTATTACTAACGCAATGGAGAGAGACCGTCCTTCTATTGAGACATTTTTACATTCATTTTTATATAAATTTACTCTTCACACACACCCTATTGTTGTAAATCAACTGGCATGTTTAAAAAATGGTATGGACCAGCTGAGTGAATTATTTCCAAATGCCATTACCGTCGATTATAAGACTCCTGGAATAGATCTTGCTATAGAGTTAAAAAAGGAGTGCAGAAACTTCAGCAGACAAAATGGTAGTCTTCCCAAAATTGTATTTCTTCAAAATCACGGCCTAATAATAAGTTCGGACTGTGTAAATGAAGTTAGAAAAATAACGAATGATGTCATAACCAAATTAGAAAATTTTTTAGGAGTAAACTATAAGAAGTATAGATTAACGAATAAATTATCGTCTATTATGAATAGCCATGGAATAAGAAGCCAAGTTTCCTATTTATCAGAAGATAGCTATCTTCAATCGATTACTAAAGCTAAACCAAATTGGATAAAATCCTCTCCTCTGTGCCCTGATACTCTCGTTTTTTGTGGATATAAGATCGTGGAAATAAAGGATGATGGAGTAGAAATGGCTGAATATATGGATTGGTATGGCAAGTACCCTAAAGTTGTTTTAATGGATGGGTACTTGTTTTTTATATCTTCAAATATTAAAAAAGCTAAGGAAGCAGAGGAAGTGTTTAAGGCACACCTTTTCACGGTAGAACAAATTTTCGATCAGCAGCAGTCACTTGAATTGGAAGAATTACAATATCTAGATAATTGGAAAGCAGAAAAATTCAGGCAAACCATCTAAGGAGGTCTCAATGTGAAAATAGTAATCCCTATGTCTGGTAGAGGCAGCAGGTTTCTAGATGCAGGATATACTCACCCCAAACCACTAATTGAAGTTGATGGCTTTCCAATGATAGAGCAAGTCGTTAACATGTTTCCTGGAGAATCAGATTTTATTTTTATCTGCAGTAACGATCACTTGGAGTCGACAAATATGGAAGAAATATTGGTTCGAATTGCACCAAAAGGGAAAATAGTCGGCATTGATCCTCATAAAAAAGGACCGGTATATGCAGTTTCGAGAGCTTTTGACTATATCAATGACGATGACGAAGTGATAGTGAATTATTGTGATTTTTCCTGTTATTGGAATTATGTAGAATTCTTAAAGGATGTTAGGAGTAGTCATTCAGATGGGGCTATTGCTGCATACAAAGGTTTTCATCCTCATATGTTAGGGACGACAAATTATGCATTTATGAGAGAAGAAAATCAATGGATGTTAGAGATTAAAGAAAAAGAGCCTTTTACAAATAATAGGATGAATGAGTACGCATCAAGCGGTACGTATTATTTTAAGACCGGCAGTATGGTGAAAAAATATTTCGAGGAGCTTATGAACAAAGGAATCGATTTAAAAGGGGAGTACTACGTCAGCTTAGTCTACAACCTAATGAAAAGTGATGGGTTAAAGATTAGAATTTTTGAGATTGATCATATGCTGCAATGGGGTACTCCTCAAGACTTAGAAGAATACTTACAGTGGTCTCATTATTTTAAAGAGATCATCAACAGAGGAAATAGCAAAGATTTATTGTATGACATGACGACAATGATTCCTTTATCGGGAAGGGGGAAAAGGTTTTCTGAGAAAGGGTATCGTTTGCCCAAACCTCTGATCTCCGTATCAGGTAAACCGATGGTTCTACAATCTCATGACCACCTTCCACAGTCTGCCCATCAAATTTTTATTTGCTTGGAAGAACATTTGAATCAATATCATTTAGAAGAGGAAATCAAAAGATCTTATCCTAAAGCAGATATTATGAGGTTGTCACAAGTCACGGAAGGTCAAGCAGTCACTTGTGAATGGGCATTGGAGCAACTTGATTTAGAGCGACCGCTACTTATTTCCGCTTGCGATAACGGGGTGCTATGGAATGAAGAGAAATTCCAAGATATGTTGCTGGATGAGAGTGTAGATGCAATTATATGGAGTTTCAGAAATCATCCTTCAAGCAACGCTCATCCTGAAATGTACGGATGGGCAAATACTAATACTAACTCAGAGGTGACTTCTGTTTCCGTAAAAAAACCAATTAGCCACAACCCTGAAAATGATCATGCCATAGTTGGAACTTTTTATTTTCGTAAGGCGAGAGATTATAAAGAAAGTGTTAAACGAATAAAAGCTAAAAACATACGCGTAAATGGAGAGTTCTATGTAGATAGTTCAATTAATGAATTAATAGCAATGAATTTGAAAGTAAAGGTATTTGAAGTCGATCATTACATTTGTTGGGGAACCCCAAATGACTTGAGAACCTTTGAATACTGGCAGAGTTTTTTCCATAAGTGGAAGTGGCATCCTTATCATTTAGATAAGGATATTTTTATGGCACCTGAAAAAATTAATAAATTGGATGAAAAGTACAGATGTCCCAAGCCAGTCTTACAGTAAGGTCTAAGTTCCAGCAGCAAATTCAGCGTTTTTTAGTTACAGGGGTATCAGCAGTTCTTGTTGACACCCTCTTTTATTTCTTGTTGATACAAGTAATATCAACATCTTTATCTAAGATGATATCTTTCCTATGTGGTACGATCTTAGCCTACATTCTGAATAAATTTTGGACATTTAAAAAGAAAGCAAAATCTCATATCGAACTTTTTCAGTATATGGGTTTATATTTATCGACTTTAGGCATAAATGTTGCTTCAAATATGCTCTTTCTTACTTTTACTTCAAATAAAATTATTGCTTTTGTTTTTGCTACAGGTATCAGTGCTTCATTAAATTTTATTGGACAGAAATGGTGGGTGTTTAAAGAATGATTAAATATTCTGTTGTCATACCGTGTTATAACGAAGAAAAGAATATACCTTTAATTTTGAAAAGGTTTAATCAAGTTATTAATAGAAATGATATCGAAGTCGTTTTAATCAACAATGGTTCAAAGGATAATAGCAGAATTACTTTAAGTGAAGTTATTCCAAAGTACTCCTTTGCAAAAACGTATGAAGTTAAGGTGAATCAAGGGTATGGCTACGGGATTTTGTATGGATTACAAAAAGCTAAGGGTGAATATTTGGGATGGACACATGCTGATATGCAAACAGACCCAAATGACGTCATGTCAGCCATTGAAGAAATAGAAAAAAATAGATGTCCTCAAAATATTTACATCAAAGGAAAACGGAAAAATCGTCCAGTATTTGATCAGGTCTTTAGTATTGGAATGAGTATATACGAAACCATACTATTGCGCACCAAATTAGTTGATATCAATGCCCAGCCTAACCTATTCCATAGGAGCTTTTATGATAGTTTAACGGATGCGCCTAAAGACTTTTCACTTGACCTTTATTTTCTATATATGGCTCAAAAGAAAAAACAGAAAATCCATAGGTTTGAGGTCTCCTTCCCAGAAAGACTACATGGACACTCTAGCTGGAATACCGGCTTATCATCAAAATGGAAGTTTATAAAAAGAACGCTCTCCTTTAGTACGAAGCTAAGAAAGGAGTATTTAAAATAATGGAATTTATTGCACATAGGGTTAATACCATTGAAGAATTAAAGTATATCCCTCAAGAACATGGGGTGGAAGTCGACTTAAGAGATTATGGGGACCGGTTAGTCCTCCAGCACGAGCCTTTTATAAATGGAGAAGACTTTGAAGAATACTTAAAACATTATCACCATGGCACGCTGATTTTGAATATTAAAAGTGAAAGGATAGAGCTTAAAGTATTGGAACTTTTAAAAAAATATAAGGTCAAAAATTACTTTTTTCTAGACTCTTCTTTTCCGATGATCCATTTATTAACAAACAATGATGAAAAGAATGTTGCCATTCGATTCTCTGAATATGAAGGGATAGACACAGTGTTGGCTATGAAAGGAAAAGCCAAATGGATTTGGGTTGATTGTTTTTCACAACTTCCACTTAATCTGGCTTTATACAAAGTCTTAAAAAAGGCTGGATTTAAGCTTTGTCTAGTTTCGCCAGAATTGCAAGGAAGAGATGGTGATCTGCAACAGTATAAAGATTATCTTGAGGAAGAGAAGTTATCTGTGGATGCTATTTGCACAAAAGTGTATAACATAGATCAGTGGAAAACTGTTGAAATGGGAAAAGGTGAAAGATATGTTGAGCAAAAATAAAACAACTTTAAAAAAAGAATCAGATTTAGTGTTCGGTGTCACCGTTTTTTTAACCGCTTTATTCTCTGTATATTTTTATCAAGTAGCCTGGGGATGGCCGATTGTTGATAGCTATCCGCAAATAGAAAGAATGTTAGACAGCAGCTACCTAACGAATGATTTTCACACAAATACATTCGGCGATTTTTCTGCGCGATTATATATTGCGTATTTTTTTATTTTTGGATCCGAATTTTTTCAAACACACTACACTATATTCATTGGATATGCTAACCTGTTAAGAATTTTTCTATTGACGACGGCTGTTTTTATATTTTTAAACACGGTATCTAAGAATAAATACGTCGCTCTCATTGGAACTTTCCTTGGAGCCGTTTCTTTCTATAGTGTACCGAGAATGATAGCTTGGTTTTTTAGTACTCCAGTCATTAGTGCTGCTGAAATTTCACTTATTATCATTATTTTCAGTACTGCTCTAATTTATCAAAATAAATTATCTATAGGCTTTTTACTACTCGGACTTTCGATGGTCATCCATCCAGTTGTAACCATCCATGGAGCAGGGTTCGCGGCAATCTTATATTTTACTAAGTATGGTCTCGGAGCCTATAAAAAACTTTTTAAGGTTCCTGTATTACTTGCGTTTAGTTTTATGGCAGGTACTTTTCTTCTCAATTACATTCCATACAAAAATTCCTTAAAGGGCTCTACTTTATTATCTAGTAGTGAGTTCACCCACATTATTGGAGAAGTAAGGCACCCGCATCACTATATTCCGTCCATGTTTGGTTTAGAAATTTGGGGGTTGTTCTTGTTCTATGCTGCCACCTTTATTTATATGAGCTTTAAATTAAAAAAGCAGTTGGCAAAAAGTATAAATACCTTTATAAAATACTATTTAATCTATCTGAGTCTCGTATTAGTGGTAGGGTATATTTTTGTTGAGGTATGGCCTATAAAAGAAGTTGTAACGATTATTCCTTATAGATCACTGGTGTTTTTTGGTTTAGTGTATTTATTACTATTTTCCCAATACGTGTTCTATAAGTTTAAAAATAAAGATTACATTTCATTTTTATTTTTGCATCTACCGTTTATTCCTATTTTAGCTCAAGACATCCTTGTTTCTAGCATTTGTATGATTGTTGCCTTTTCTTATGCGATTCTAACGGATTTTCTTGCGTCAAGAAATATTAAATTATCAATAAAGATTGACCAATATTTTTTCAATAGGGTGAACTTAAACTACTTCTATTTATTTATCATTACGTTTGCTTTAGCCAGTGCTTATTTTGGATTGGGCAGAGGCATTGCCTTTAATATTCCAAATATCAATGCCAAAGAAAATGAGGTGTATAAATGGTTGAACGAGAACACCCCTGAAGAGTCCGTTGTTTTGGCAGAGTTAGATGTTGATTACTTAGTCAATCAGAAAATCAGGCTGATATCGGATAGAGCAGTGCCTATAAGTAAAGATTTTCCATTTAATGAAAAGTATTATTCTGATTGGAACGAAAGATATATAGATATATACGGAGGTAAGTACGATAACTTAAACTATATAAACAACATGTCAGAAGCGGAACTGAATGATATTTCAAAGGAATATGGAGTCGATTACTACCTGAGAACTAAGAAACTTAAGCAAAGTGAGAACGTAAGTTTGGAAAAAATTATAAGGATGAATGAAGAAAATGTATATATTTATATGAAGAATTAAGTGTTCGTTATTTCTATTAAAGAGAGTATGAAGTGTGGCATCCAACAAATGATAGAATGGGCATTCTATTTATGGTAGTTAGATTTTTTGAGAAAGGATATAGAAAATCACTCACGTTACAATGAGAAACTCACATGTAGTTCTATTTAACGATAGTACAGAACTAACATCACATGTATAGAAGAATGGAGGATACCCATTGAAAATAAATAATAAAACTCTAATTATTACCTTTTCTCTATTAGTACTAGGAATCATTTTGGCTGCTTATTTAGTATCGCACAATTCTAACAATGCTGAAAATGAAACAAAGGCTGCAAAAAATGATGATAATAAAGATATTTATGAGCTGGAGTTAGAACGATGGGATATATACAACGATGGAACACACCCTAAAAAAACGACCGATGGCTTGAATAATGCCTTAAAATGGGCATCTGACAATGGATTTTCAACTTTCAAAATTCCAAAAGGAGAGTATCTTATCAGTAAAGGGGAAGAGCCTTCTGATTCTGACGCAAGAATTAATATGGTAAGTAACATGAAGTTTGAATTAGATAATAATGCTGTAATTAGAAAGGAGAAGAATGGGTTCGAAGCTTATGAATTATTGTACATGGCACCTGGGACTAGAGATGTAATCATAAAAGGAGGTACTTATGAAGGGGATCGGCTATCTCATGATTACACAGGCAAAGATAATGAGTATTCTCAGAATACACATGAATTCGGCATGGGAATTTATGGGGTGGGTGTGAAAAATATAACCATTAAAGGAGTGAAAACCAAAGACTTTACTGGCGATGGAATAATGATTGGAGGGAGTTCTACGCAAATTAATATTCTAATCGCAGAAGATTTTGAATCTGGTTCAATCAGCAGTGAAGGAGTTTTCGTTGATGATACTTCAAAAACCCGAACTACTAATAAACTCAAAACTAATTTTGATAACCAGAAATTTGAGGAATTTAATACTTTTCAATTTTCCAGACCTAAAGGACTTTCAAAAGAGGCGAATTATGAAGTGTTCTTTTACGATTCCAATGATCGTTTTATTTCAAAAATTAAACATAATGAAATGGATTGGAACTTAATTGAAATCCCTAAGGAGGTTAGTTATTTCCATGCTGTATTTGACCAACCATATTCTGAAGGTTTCAGCGTGGAGTATTGGAATAAAGTTATCTCGGAGAACATCTCTATCTCTAATAGCGAATCCTTTCTGAATCGCAGGCAGGGAATAACGGTAGCAGGGGTAAATGAGATGAAGATTGAAAACAATGATATACATGATATTAAAGGTATTGCACCTCAATCGGGTATTGATTTAGAAGCAGGTTTTTATCCTAATACAAATATAACGATTAATAATAACAAGATTTATAATAATGAGAGGTATAATGTTATTCTTTTTGATGGAGAAGATGTAATTGTCGAAGGGAATTATCTAGGGGAAAATGAAAATAGATCATCAATAGGAGTTGCTATCTCAAAACCTTTCAGGAGTGGAGCGCTAATTAAGGGAAACCATTTTGATGGTTCTAAAATAGTAGCAGAGGGGGAAGCTAAGTTTGTAGATAACACTATGAATGATTCTATTGCTACACTTTTTGGTCCCAAAACAGAGGTTGATGGAATGCAATTTAAAAACTCACAATTAAGTATTAGAAGTACTGAGCCTAATGGGGTTGCAGTATCTAATATAGAAATGGAAAGTAACATGGAGCAAACCAACACGCTAAGCATTAACGATCATCCGGTGCATCTTAAAAATATTACTTTGAAAGGAAAGGCAGCTCAACGGAGTATAGTCGGCAATGTTGAAGAGGGAAGTGTATTTGATAATTTAAAAGTCATAGGTTTTAACTCAACCTATGGAATTGACCTTCCAAGAGGAACCTATAACGACTGTTCATTTGAATCGTCACAAGAGGGAAATGGAACAGTAGTCATAAATGATTCAGGAAACTATATATTAAACCAGTGTACGTTAAAAGGACTGGATCAACTACTTGTAATTGAAAATAAAGACGCTGATGTTGAGGTGCATGATTCACATTTTGACTTGTGGGATGGAGAGTCTTCCATTTCTGTGAATGAAGCAAAGATGGTCTCGATTCTTAATAATACCATTAAGATGAAAGGTTCTGCATCCATTGAGGAGACAATAAAAGTTCAGGAAACATTTACTTCTACATCAAAGTTTAAAATTGACGGCAACAGGGTTGAGTCAAAGCGTTCAAACTAGGGCTAATAATTGTAGAGCACAATAGTTGTAAGTAGATTTTGTTTTTACCTGTAAAAAAGGAGGCTAGTTGATTTGGTCTTCTCTTTTTTACATAAAATCTCTTAGCCTAAATCTCGTAATTATTTATTAGGAATATTTTTATTGTATTAATAAGATTGTAAGAAAGTCAATGTGGATAGTAACGCACAAGTTTATCGAGATAATTCAAACATAAGTCTTACGGATAAGAGGATAGGATTTAATTCGAAGAGGATAAATTTTAAAAAATTAAAAAATTATTGTATTTTGTATAAAAATGCGCTATGTTCTTAATGTAGAACGATAGATATTTTAACACATATTATTAGTATAATTATTTACATTTAATTGTTTACTCGAAAGCGGGAAGCCCTCGATTTTTCTTCTGCAGCAGAGTTTGTAAACAAGCTGCCTCAAGGGTTGGACACGATTATTGGCGATCGTGGCATCAAGTTGTCTGGAGGAGAACGGCAACGGCTTGTGCTCGCCCGGGCTTTTCTTAGAAAGCCATCGATTTTAATTTTAGACGAAGCGACTAGTGCGCTGGATACTGAAAATGAGAAGAAAATTCAACAGGCGATCGAGCGACTGAAAGGTAAGATGACGATTATTGTAATTGCTCACAGACTATCTACAATCCGGAATGCTGATCAGGTAATTGTACTTGAGGAGGGGGAGGTTGTGCAGCAAGGGCAGTTCAATCAACTCGCTCAGGATAAGAAAAACATTTTTAGTCACTTATTGGGAAATCAAATGAAGTTCGTTCCTTAAATAAAAAATTTTTAGTTTCTTGTTCTTTATTAAGAATTAAGGAGGAGGATTTTAAAATGAAAAAGTTATACAGGAAACCTGAGGTTTTAGATCATCGTCCCATTCAGTTTGAAACTTCGCAAAGCTGGAATAGAGGGAGAGGGCCGGTATCCGGGGATCCAGGAAAGAGTAATGGTAAAAATTATCCGCATGACCCTTATAAACCTAAAAAACCTCATCCTAATAAGTAACTATAAACGGGGGTATGGCTAATTTATTCGTCTCCCGTAAATAAGGAGTCTATCAATGGATAAGCTTATGTTAGCAATTGGAGACCATTTTATTGAAGTAACTGGAGATTATTCTCGGTCAACCTTACTAAGTTACGATTCTTTCTTTAAAAATGGGGATCAAAAGGTAGACTTGATTCTAACTTTGAAGGAAGGGTATGGGGATCCTTTTAGGGACTACGAAGTGACGATTACTTCCACAGAGGACAATATCATTTTTCGACGTGCGGATTATCTCATTCAAATAGACGTTGAGTATCGAAAAGCGGAGTTATTTTATTACGATGGACTTGCTCTCAAGCATGCATTGATGAATCTCTACAGCGCTTTTATTGTTCATCATAATTGGGGTGTGCTTCTTCATTCTTCCAGTGTGATTGAGGGTTCTAAGGCGCATATCTTTTCCGGACAGTCAGGGGCAGGGAAATCGACAGTGGCTAAAATGTCTCAGCCCAGAGATCTTCTTTCTGACGAAGCGACTATTATTAAAATTACCGATGATGAGGTCAAAGTGTATCCTTCTCCTTTCTGGAGTGAACTCCGCGCGAGCCATGTAGGAGAAGCAACTCTCTCAAGTATTCAGCTGCTGTATCAGGCGAAAATTAATCGTAAACAGCCGCTTAAGAAAAGTCAGGCATTGGTCCAATTAATTGATAAAGTCTTTTACTGGTCGTATTCCCCGGCACAGACAACCCAATTGATGACTTTATTGAAACAAGTCGTAGAACAAGTACCTATACACGAGCTTTATTTCAAAAAAGATCCTTCTTTCTGGGAGTTGATATCATAATGAATCTTTATAAAAGAAAAGAATTCCACGAAGTGATGCAGGTAGACAATGAATGGATTATTTTGAACTTAGAAGATTATACGGCTACAACGGTGAATGAAGTAGGGAACTTTTGTTGGAACGAGCTTGCTACATCCCACTCCTCAGAAGAGATTGTTAGTAAAGTGAAGCAGCAATACGATATAGATGAGGACCAGATCGAAAAAGATATAGCCCTTTTCTTAGCAAATCTACATCAATGCGGGTTGGTTGAAAATGTCGGTTAAGCCTCTTCATGCGGTGGCTATACAGGGCATCATCCATAAGAAGGGGTTTATTGATTTACCTTCTTTAGGAAATAGTATGTATCCGTTGATTAAAGAAGGTGACATTTGCCGATTTGTAACGTGTAACTTTACTCATTTGACGGAAGGGGATATTCTTCTTTACCACTTGAATGGTGAACTCGTCGCTCATCGTTTAATTGAGAAAATAAACGTAGAAGGAAATGTCTTTTTTCAATGTAAAGGGGATACGAACCTTGGGAAGGATCAATGGGTGATGGAGAAAGATGTAATCGGTAAACTTCTCTATATTAAAAGAAATAAACGGGTAACGTCTGCTCTTGGGCGCACGGCAAAAGTATGGGGATGGAGCATTTTATCCCTGCCGGTGCTTTCTTCATTTTTAAGGTTTTATATAAATAAAAAAGGAGTCTGAGGTTAGGGGGGATGGTAATGAAAAGGTTACTCAATAATACCGAAATATCACAGTACTTTTCATTAGGAGAGCTGAAGAGAATAATCCAATTGCTGTTTCCCTATGTGAGAAAACATAAAAAGGCTTATATGGGGTTATTCATCATGCTCCTTTTGGACATTACTTTAGCGCTCGCCTTTGCCTGGTTCTTTGGAAATACAATTGATGCTGCTGTGCAAGGGAATTTCGAGCAGCTAAAGTGGCTGATCGCAACTGGTGTTGCTATTTCGATTCTGAGTATGGCTGTAAATTTTACAGATACGTACCTTGAAACCGTGGCCTTAAATGGTGTGAAAAAAGACTTTAATCATGATGTTTACGAGCACGTTATACGAATGAATGGGAAAAATTTTACGAATTATCATTCAGGAGAACTGTTTTCCCATTTTGCCCACGACCTCCATCAGATTGAAGGGGTTATAGGAAGGGGATTGCTTAATTTGATTCGAGTGCCCATCATCTCTATTTCTGTTTTCATTTATTTACTTCATATTAATTGGGCTTTGACATTAGTGATTCTGCTCGTTATTCCTTTAGCCATTTTGGGTGGAGCCTTGTTTGGGGTTTTGCTTAGAAATAATAGTAGAGAAATACACGAATTGATGGGGAAAATCAGCAAAACCTTAAACGAAACTTTTCAGGGTCTAATGGTTATCCGTTCTTTTACACTGGAATCCTTTTTTAAACAGAAGTATAAAAAAAGCCAGGATGAGTTATATCAATTGGAACTGAAGGATGCAAAGCTAAGAGGCTGGTTTAACACCGGAGGAGAAGCGGTTGGGATGATGACGTTCCTGACTACCTTAGCTGTGGGGATGTATTTCGTGACGGATGACATTCTCACAATCGGGGCCCTTTTAACATACATCAATCTGGTAAATCATCTCATCTATCCAATGACAGGAATTGCGGGACAATGGGCAGGTTATCAGAGGTCAGTTTCAGCAATTGAACGAATTATTCGCTTGCTGGATCAACCGAGAGAAAAAGGAACCGTTGGATCATACATTCCTGATTGTGAAGATCGAATTGAAGCTAAACATATTACGTTTAGTTATGATAATAGCAATCCTGTGTTTACAGACTTTACTATTACTCTGCCTGCCAATAAGCTGACAGCCATTGTGGGACCAAGCGGCGCGGGGAAATCAACGCTGTTCTATCTATTGCAAGGACTCTATCAGCCGCAGCAAGGCACGATCTGTATTGATGGAATATCTATCGATGAAGAAAATCTCCAAAGCCTACGTCAGTCTATGGCCTATGTTCCTCAGGAGACCTATTTATTTAGTGGCACCATCCGGGAAAATCTCCTGATTTCCGGTAATGACAGGACAACTGAAGCGCAAATGATGGAAGCAGCGATAAGTGCTAATATCCATGAATTCATTCAATCCCTTCCAGAAGGTTACGATACAGAAATCGGGGAGCGGGGCGTAAGGTTATCAGGCGGGCAAAAGCAGCGTGTAGCCATTGCGAGGGCACTTTTGAAGAATGCTCCTATTTTATTATTGGATGAAGCCACATCATCGCTTGATAACGAGTCAGAATATCTAGTGCAGGAAGCCCTGGGGCGATTAATGAAAGGACGAACCACTGTTGTCATTGCCCATCGGTTGTCTACTATTCAACATGCCGATAAAATTTTGGTCTTGGATCAGGGGAGGGTGGTTCAACAGGGGACACATGAACAGTTGCTTCGG
Source organism: Halobacillus halophilus DSM 2266 (assembly GCF_000284515.1). Classification (GTDB taxonomy): domain Bacteria; phylum Bacillota; class Bacilli; order Bacillales; family Halobacillaceae; genus Halobacillus; species Halobacillus halophilus. The sequence continues at coordinate 1,002,095 of NC_017668.1, forward strand.
ACAAACGGCCTCTATAATGATTTATATCGTAAAAGCTACTTTCATAAGGATGGTTATCCTGAGGTGTTTTCTATAAATGCCTAGGAAAGGAGGAATGGTCATGCTTCCTACTTTTATTAATAAGATTCATAAAAAAGAGATGCTGAATTACAGCATTGATGAATACCACAGACTCGTGGGTTTGATTCAAAAAGAACAGGTGGAATCCCAAATCCTTCATCTTTTGAAGCAAAATCATCAATTAGAAGAGACACCTGGTTTCTTTCAAGATTATTTAGTAAAAGAAAGTCAGTGTAGTTTGTATCAAAATTTGTTCATCAAGACTCAGATGAATAAAATTATCGACCAGCTTGAGCTTTGTAAGATCGAAGTCATCCCTATAAAAGGCGTAATCTTTGGCGAGAAGTATTTTGGGCATGTAGGAGCAAGAGCAACCTCAGACATTGATTTACTCGTGAGAAATGAGGAAGTAGGAGAAGTTGTCCGGGTGGTGAAAGAACTAGGCTTTCAGAATGAAGAGGAAAGCATAAAAGGTCATTTCCACTGCTCCTTAAGCAAAGAAATCCCAGGTTCACCTATTCCATTGGTTGTGGAAATTCATTGGAATCTGATGGAAGAATCGAATACTCATCTTTGTCCTGGTGAGTTTTTCAGTAAGGCAGAGCCTTTTGATGGATATGGATTTGTTAAAGCTTTATCTTCTACTCACACCTTTTATTTCATGTGCCTTCATGCATGGAGACATAATTTGGACAGTGCCCGTCATTACTTAGATCTAATACAAGTTATATCAGTGTCTCAACATAAGATTGTGCCTGGCGAAATTTTAGAAATGGCTCGAAAACATTCCACATTAAAAAGGGTGTTAAGGACTTTATCAGATGTATATTATCACTATCCGTTTCTAGAAGGTTGGCTCCCCTTTCCAGAATTATCTGCACCCTGGTACAAGAAGAGTCGTAATATTCCTCTCCTCTCTTACCTTAAATTCTTCGACTACCAATTCTTAAGTTATGATCAACCCTCTCATCGTCTTCGTGAAATGTACAAATGGATAATGCCAAATAAGAAAAGTGTGGAGATTGAACTAAAGGGTGGGAAAAGTTCAGCTGCGTTTCTCAACTATCTCCGACTATATCGACAACGGGTAAGTAGTTTATGGAGGGCTTTGCGATAATTTATTCTGTGAGTTGGGAGTGCGAGTTTAGTGAAGGTGAAGAAGGTATTAGTTAGAAGTTTGTTAGTCATTACGATTGTAGTTGCGGCTATTTTAATTTACACCGTCTGGGATAACTCAAGAATAAAAGTGGTTAGACAAGAGGTTAGAATACCCGGCCTCCCTAAGGATCTTGAAGGATATAACATATTACAACTTACTGATTTACAGGGAAGAACATTCGGATCCAACCAGGATAAGTTAATCCGACAAATCAATTCACTAAACTACGACTCAATTCTTTTTACAGGAGATATTTTAGATGATAAAAAGTTTGATTATGCTCCCTTCTATCATTTATTAGATGGAATCGAGAATAAAACCAATGCCATGTACGTCCAGGGTAATTCTGACCCCTCCAACTACAAGATCGATGGTAATGGTGAACTAACCAAACATGAATTTGTGAATGGAATGGAAAAAAGAGGCGTAAATTTACTAGAATCATCGTATGAATTAACCGTGGATGGAGCAACCCTAACCTTCGTAGATTTTGAGCTTTCTATCCTCGATCCTGAAAAAGGTTTTACTTTCGCTAATGGAAGAACAAGACCGCAGATGTGGAGGGATAAGCAATATATTGTCTATCAAAATGAATTACTCCAACAGTGGAAGGGTTTTGAGAAGAGGGGGAATGAAGTTCTGATTGCGGTCAATCATTTTCCTATCATCGATGAGCGGATTGATCAATTAACAAGTACGACTTATTATAAGTTCAGAGACTACGATTTAATTATCGCAGGCCACTATCACGGAGGCCAAATAAGACTACCATTCCTCGGTGCCCTCATCGTTCCCGAAGCATTTTATGATTTTGGAGGTTTATTTCCTCCGCAAGACCGTGTGAAGGGGCTATGGGAATACAAAGGAATTAAGCAGTATGTTAGTGCAGGTCTGGGGAGTACTGATGCTGTTGGATTCATGAATTTCCGTCTTTTTAACACACCAGAGATCAATCTTCTTACATTAAAAAGTGCAAAGTAGGCATCATTCATAAAAATTATTTAAAGATAGTTACGGGCAAATGTTTAGTTTCAATTATTTCATTAGGTACACATCGTAATCTTTTCCTCTATTAACGAGGATAAAGAGATTCTATAGTATCTGAGGAGAATTAATTTATTTAAGAATAATTACAGAATATTAGAAAAATACCTAAAGAAACTATTGGAAATAAGTATAAAATAAGGTAAGATTTATTTAGGGTTTCTGGGGATTTATGTCACTTATACTAACATATTTGCCTTGTGTAAGCAGGGTTGGCAGAATTGTGTGGCTTGGCTTGCATATAGTTTCACTCGCAGCTCTTGCTCAGAGCTACTCGTAAAACTATATGCAGCATAGCAGAAACCCTTTATAATATACATAATTGGCGGGTGATAGAAAATGAGTACAAGAATTTACACCCCAGCTTTAATTCAGAAGCTAAAGGAATATCATACTAAAAATCATTACAGGACAGCTAACATGCCTGTATTTCTTTTTTTATGCGGTAAAGAATTTGATGTTGGTTCACAAGAAAACTCAACAAGTAATAGAGTTCTAGTGAAAAATTTCTATAAAAATATTGGTAGAGATGATGTCTTCTGCATATTTGCAGAAGATTTGTGGAGTAATCAGGTCATACCTAATTTAGATCTTTTATCTTTTGAGGATTTTTTAGCTGAATTAAGCGACTATATTGTTCTATTTATTGAAAGTTTTGGAACGGCTTGTGAGCTTGGAGCATTTGCTATGAGAGATGAGTTATTAAAGAAGTTAATTGTGTTAGAATTTGAAGAATTTAAAGGAGTAGAATCATTCATTAACGACGGACCTGTGAAGAAGGTTCTTAATAACCATTCTTCTAATGTGTTTTATGTCCAAGAACAAGCTATATTCTCAAATAGTGACTTATATGATTTATTGATTAGTCTAGGGAAAAAGAAAAAAGCTGTAATTAATACTAAAGAACAAAGTGTGAAATTGAACTCTTTCCTGATTGAAATAATTGAACTGATCTCTTTACTTGGTCCAATAAATAGTAAAGATTTAGTTAATATGTATAAAGAAATTAAAGGGTTTAATAGTTTTAATTTTTCACTTGAACAAGTAAATAATAAAGAGAGAAAAGGAAGCAAAGTAAATGTACAAAACATATTAAACCTTCTATGTATGGCAGGTATTATTAAAAATATTAATAATTATTACTCATTAGAGAAAAAACATTTTAGTTATATCAAATTTATGTTTGAATTAACAAACGAAGAATTTTATTCTATAAGAGCTACCTTACTTTCACGTATATATAAATATGATAAAGGAGCAATTGAAGCATGAGCATGCTAGAAAGGATAAGTAATGATTTAAATCTCAAAGTATCCTTTATAGAAAATGTATTAAAACACCCTAAGAAGCAATATAGAATATACTATATAAGGAAAAGGAATGGTGGTCAAAGAAAAATATATCACCCTAGCCCTGTGTTAAAAACACTACAATATTGGTTGGTAAACAATGTTTTTAATGAATTTAACGTATCTATATATGCGACAGGTTACATAAAAGGTAAGTCTATTAAAGATAATGCTGAAGCTCACAAAGATAGTAATTTCATATTGAATATGGACATTGAAAATTTTTTTGAGTCTATTAATAAAAAACATGTGAATGAACTTGTTAACGCAAACGGGGAATACTCTTCACTAGATATTTATCATTTAAATAAAATTTGCTTTTATGGAGACTTTCTGCCGGTGGGTAGCGTTTGTTCCCCTCATATTTCAAATTGTATTATGTATAAGTTTGATAATGAAGTGGTTGAAAAGTTGCCAAATAACTTTCGATACACACGTTATGCTGATGATATTACCGTATCCTCATCTTCTTATATAAATGATAATGTTCAAGTTATCTTAGAGGAGTTATTAGAAAAGTACGAATTTAGAGTAAATCATAATAAAACAAGGTATATGTCAAAAAAACAATCACAAATGATAACGGGTTTAAATGTAAATGACGGGAAAGTAACTATTGGAACAGATATAAAAAAACAATTAAAGAAAGACTTATATAACAATTTAACCAAAGGTACTGGAGACTCTGAAGTGATTTTAGGAAAGTTAAACTTTTTAAAAAGTATAGAACCAGATTATTTTAACAAATTAATTATTAAGTATTCAAAATACGCTAACGTTCTAAATAAACTAAAAAATGATGTTAAGGAACAAAAAAATATCCCCATTGAAATTAATAAAAGTATCGAGCACACATAAATGTGTTTTTTATAAATGTTAAGTGGATTTTAAATGATCTTTAAGATAAACATCTAACGTCATTTTTATATGGGGTTATAATTAACATCAATAGAAAAGTTTTAATTTTGGAAAATGTTCTCTCTAGAAAGTCCTTTAAACTTTCTCCTTATTTAGCTGACTTAATGAGAAAAGTCCCACAAGAAATCACTTGCTTAATTTGAGCAACTATTTTAGATTAAATTCAACCCTGTACAATAGAAAAGTAAGTAGTTGAACATAGTTTAATAGCTGACAATGTTGAGGTCAGCAGTTCGAGCCCGGTATGATCCACCCGCAAAATCGCTTAGTTAGTTCTTATTAGTTAGCGATTATTCCCTAACGAGTGCGCCTTTTAGTTTGGTTTATCCAAATTAGAAGGTGTCTTTTTTTATGGTAAAAAGAATTTAAATATCTTGAGGGTTAATCATACAACTCAGTATCTGAATTAAACGAACTCCACCTTTGTAACGTACTGGGAAGTTTTAGCAAATGAATAGAAGGGAATATTTCTGATAGACAGTATTTCGTAAGGGAGGAAATAAGAAATGAGTAAAACTATATTTATTACGGGCGCAGGAAGCGGGTTAGGTAAAGGCACAGCAATTGGACTCGCTAAAAAAGGTCATCAAGTAATTGCAGCGGTTGAAATTATTTCCCAGATTACTAGTTTAAAAGAAGCAGCTTCTGAAGCTGGTGTAGAACTTGAAATTATAAAGCTCGATATCAAAGACAAGCGTGATCAGCAGTTAATTAACGAATACGATTATGATATTTTTGTAGCCAATGCGGCGATTGGCGAGGGTGGTCCTATCGCTGAGATCCCCGTAGACCGAGTCCGGAATATATTTGAAACCAATGTATTTAGCACTCTTGAAAACGCTCAAATTGCAGCCAAGAAATTCGTAGAAAAGAAAGCAGGAAAAATTGTATTTCTAAGTTCTATTGCAGGGGTGGTTGGTATGCCATACCTCGGCCCTTATGTAGCTTCTAAGCATGCGGTCGAAGCGATGGCAAAAACTATGAAAGCAGAGCTTGAAGAGTTTAATGTTCAAGTAGCCACGATCAATCCTGGTCCATATGAAACCGGTTTTAACGACCGTATGTTAGAAGAAAAACACAAATGGTACGATGAAGACAAGAACTTTACACCAAGAGAATCAATTGCTGAAACAGAGAAAATGTTAGACGATCAGTATGAGCCGCAAGAAATGATCGATAAGATGGTGGAAGTGATTGAAGCCGATCATCACGCTTTCCGAACAGCTTATCCTCAGGATGCGGAAGATATGATGAAAGAGGAAGAACAGAAGAATTGGGAAGCGAAAATATAATTGTTTGACCTCAGTAAGATCCTGCAGTCTGAAGCCTTTAACCTATAGGCGTCAGGCTGTTTTTTTCTTTAAGCAATTAAAACTATGTTGTGGTGAGGCACTAACTACGATTAAATTGTGTATGTAAATTCCTTTCCGCCTCTTTCCTGCAAAGCTTTCCGTTATCCTCCCCAACACTATAATCGCCAGGGAAAGAATTCTGGTGTCAGATTCACTTTCACTCTTAGCTCGCGGATCCATGAACTCTTTCCAAGATCTGAGGTGATTTAAAATAAACGTAAGTAGTGGCTGATGATCCGCTTCTACATGATTTTGTTTCTTCTCTTTTCTCTTTTCTTTTCTTTTCTTTTAAATAAAGCGCCCACTCCTTTGGTCGGTCCAACGGTCACTCCTTTGGCTGCACCAGCGTTCAGTCCTTCAGCCGCGCCATAGTTCGCTCCTCCGTTCAGATTAAGATGCGCACTAGCGTTCATACACATCTTCAAGTTATCGTCGCAGCTAACTACAATATGACGGACTAGCAGCATTCTCAAGACTGTTATACCAACCTTCAGTTATAATTAAAAGGACCCTTTAAGAAGGCCAGCGACTTAAAAGATTCTAAAAATGAGGAGTTTCCGCATGGAACATTTACCTATTAATCTTAATGAAAAATTAACAAAATTTAACGATCAGTGGTCACCCAAAGTTATTGGTGAAATGAACGATTATCAATTCAAACTGGTAAAAGTGCAGGGGGATTTTGTGTGGCACAGTCATGAAGATACGGACGAAGTATTTTTCGTGGTGAACGGGCATATGGTTATTGAATTCCGAGATGGAGAAGTCGAGTTGTCTGAAGGAGAAATGTATATTGTGCCAAAAGGTGTAGAACACAAACCTTATGCAGAAGAAGAATGTCAGATTATGCTGGTTGAACCTAAGGGGGTAAGGAATACCGGAGAGGTTGAGAGTGAGTTAACTGCTGAAAACGATAGCTGGATTTAAAAAGCTCTTTATTAATTACCAGAGAAAATCACTTTCTTTTCAACTGTTATACTATCAAACTATTGATATATAACAGTATTGTTATTACAATATGTGTAAGCGCTTCAATATATTTATAAGGGAGAAGTGATGGAATGCAGGTACCTTTGGTGTTGACTGACTTTCTTGATCGAGCCGTAGAATTGTATGGGGACAAGCCCGCTATTATTGATGATGATCGTACGCTGACGTATAAACAATTGAACGGGCGAGTGAATCAGCTGTCTCGAGGGCTTGGCGACCTCGGAGTGATTAAAGGGGACAAAGTCGCATACCTTGCTCCGAACACGCTGGAAATGCTGGAAGGCTTTTATGGTGTGTTTCAAGTGGGCGGAGTTATGACGCCCCTGAATACCCGACTAAAACCGGCCGATTATCAATTCATTCTGGAACACAGTGAAAGTAAAGTGTTATTTGTGGATGCAGATCTCTATCACTTAGTGGAAACGGTTCTGCCCAAGCTTCCTCAGCTTGAACATGTGATTGTACATGGAGGAGAAGAAGAAGGGGCTACTTCCTATGAACCCTGGCTTGCATCTTTTTCTGATGAGCTGTTTGACCGTGCGAAACTGGAAGAAACCGATATTGCTTCTCTTCTTTATACGAGCGGTACGACAGGTAATCCGAAAGGGGTGCTGCTCAGTCACCGGGCGAACTATCTTCATGCAATGTCCACGATGCATCACTTGCGTGTGAGCGATCAGGATACGTTATTGCACGTGCTTCCGATGTTCCACGTAAATGGGTGGGGCTCTCCTTTTTATTATACAGCTAATGGGGCGACCCAGGTCATGCTTCGCAAAACGGACCCCAAGCTCATGTTAGAAAAAATTAAGAAGCATGGTGTCTCGGTTTTACATATGGCGCCTACTGTACTCAATATGCTGATGGAGGAGTATGATGAGGTTCAGCCGCAAATCGAACAGGACGTACGCGTGGTTATTGCTGGATCTGCCCCGCCGCCTGCCTTCGTACGAAAAGTGGAGGAGGATTTAGGCTGGAAGTTCATCCAGGTCTATGGCATGACGGAAATCTCCCCGCTGATTACGACTTCGGAATTACGATCTATGGATCTTGATCTTCCTGCTGAAGAAAAATACCGCCTGAAAGCAAAGGCTGGTTACGAAATGATTGGAAGTAAAGTAAGAGTGGTGGATGAGTTCGGGGAAGAAGTGGCTCATGACGGGAAATCTATCGGAGAAATAATTACCCGGACCAATGGGATCATGGAAGGCTATTTTAAAAATGAGGAAGCGACAAATGCTACGATTCGTGATGGGTGGCTCTACACCGGGGATATGGCCGTGGTAGATGAGAAGCATACGATTGAAATTGTGGACCGTAAAAAAGATGTGATTATCAGTGGAGGCGAGAATATATCCTCGATTGAAGTGGAAGCGATCCTGTATGAGCACCCATCCGTACTCGAAGCGGCTGTAGTGGCGACGCCGCATGATAAATGGGGCGAGGTTCCAAAAGCCGTCGTCGTGTTAAGAGAAGGCGAGACCGTATCAGAGGAAGAGCTGATCATGTTCTGCCGGGAAAAGCTGGCTCATTTTAAGGCACCGAAAAGCATTACATTTATTGATGAACTGCCGAAAACGGCGTCAGGGAAGATACAGAAAGTAATCATTCGTAAATCGTTCTGGGAAGGTCACAGCCGGCTTGTTAACTAAATCACGAGACTTATGAGGGCGTGCTTTTTTGGAAAGTACGCTTTTTATTAGAGTGAGTGTAGTTCCAAATTATAGCATTGGTCTTAAAAGATGTTTATCGCTCTTATTTATGCTAAACTTTTACCTAGATGCAAAATTCTTGACAAGTGGATGTTTTTTACAAATAGATGGTTTAGGTGGGTGAGCAACATGAATATACTTTTAACTGGTGCCACAGGATTTCTTGGGAAACAGTTAACCATCCGGTTACTTCAGGAAGGTCATTCCGTATATGCGCTGGCGCGGAATGAAAAGAAATCTGAAAGCCTGATGGAATCCGTACCAACTGCTTTGCAGCCGGAATTGACGGTTGTGAAAGGCGATATTGGGAAGGAGAACGTTGGTGTTTCAGAGGAAGCAATGGAAGATTTAAAAGACACGATTGATACGGTTTATCACATCGCTGCTTATCTTTCTTTTGACGATACTGAAAAAGAACAGCTTTTTGATATTAACGTAAATGGGACAAAGCGTATCCTGGATTTATCCAGGTACATTCGCGTGAAACGCTTTTTCCACGTAAGTACAGCCTATACTCTGGGGGACCAGCTTCATGCTGAAGAGGAGTTGCACCCGTTAGATAATCCTTTTGTGAACTATTACGAGAAAAGCAAATGTGAGGCGGAACATTTAGTTTTCAGTTATGGAGAGTTCTTTAATGTGAACATTTTCCGTCCATCAATTATCGTAGGGGACTCCCAAACCGGGGAAGCTGATACAACGTTTGCTTTATACGGAGTTATGAGAAGTTTCGAGATTATGAAAAAGAGATTGGATCGCCAAAAGACTTCTCCTGACAATAAGATCAAGTTCTTATGTAATAGGGATACGGCTCAAAATATTGTACCCATTGATTATGTAGTGGATGTACTGACAGCAGGGCTTACCCACGCAGATAATAAAAAAATTTATCACATTACGAATTCGAACCCCCCGAGCAACCAGGTGGTCTTCGAAGCTTTGAAGAGAGAGTTAAATTTTTATAATATACAGCTTGTACCTACGGATTATGAAGGAGAACTCACCGAACAGGAGCTTAGGTTTAATGAGCCTATGAAAGTATTTCATCAGTACTTGGATAAGACGCTAACGTTCGATGATACAAATACGCAGGAACTTTTAAAGAAGGACGGTACCGAACCTCTCGACTTAAATGATAGGGTTCTTAAGACGATTATCGCTGGAAGATAAGCCTACTATTTAAAAAAGAAAGTAAGGATGCATCAATGTTGAACTTCAAAAAGACTTCTTTACATTATGAAGCTTATATTAATAGTGAAAAGAAAGATTGGATTGTGTTTTTTCACGGTTTTGGCGGAAACTATTCGATATTCAACCGGCAGATTGAGTACTTCAAGCCAGATTATAATCTATTGTTTATAGATTTACCAGGTCATGGGAAGTCTCCTGATCTGACAAATAATGAAAATATCCTGGACTATACGAGCAGGAAAGTCGTTGAACTGCTTGACCGACTTCATATTAACCAGGTCCACCTTATAGGGGTATCGCTCGGAACGATCGTCATTCAGGATCTGGCCATGAAGTTTCCGAAGCGGATCAAATCCATGGTCTTATCCGGTGCGGTTGGCCGCTGGTTATGGTGGGGAGAGACACTTGGGAAGATTGTGCTTTCTTTTCCTATCCGGAATATGCTTCCTTATATGGTCCCTTTTGTGAGTTTCGCTCACATTTTAATGCCGAAAAGAAATCATAAGAAATCCAGGGATTTCTTTATTAAAGAAGCATTGAAACTCGGTCAAAATTCTTACCTCCGCTGGCTCTATATTGTAAAAGATGCGCACCAGATCTATTCGAAATTGAAGCAGCAGGTAAACAAAATTCCAAAGCTGTATATCTCAGGTGATGAGGATCATATGTTTTTACAGGGAATTGTGAAACATGCACGTAAGGAAGAATCAGCAGAGTTAACCATATTGGAAAAATGCGGTCACGTATGCAATATTGAACAATCATCACAGTTTAACTTGATATCTCGTGACTTTGTAACTAAATATTCTGCCGTTTAGTGACGGGTGGTTTTGAAAGCTCTCTACTTGTGTAGGGAGCTTTTTTTATTGAAGCAGTGGTAATTTACTAATAGTTAATTTTAGGCTTCGTTATTCCGTGTTGATTTTAAGTTTAAGCTCCCGATACTGGAAGACTCAGTTTCGAGATATTTGTTGAGCGGAAGGTCCTGCGGGGGAAGATTTCGCTTTCCGCGGGCATGTGCTGAGCCTCCTCAAGCAAGCTTTGCGGGGTCTCACCGATCATGTTCATCCCGCAGGAGTCTACATCGTCCCCCTCCGGACCTGGCCGAATCAGAAACTCGAAACTATTTAAGACATCGACGGATTGATGAGAAAAAAGCATGTGAACATGAGGCTGTTTTTATGCTATAACGATGTGAAATAGCCTGTCATAAAAGCATTTAGGACCGATTAAGAAGGAGAGCATTCTCTCTTATAGAAGCGTCCGTTATTCTTACTCGGCCGGGTTGGTGGGGAAATGGCGAGACTCCCATGGGAGAAGGAATCAGGTGAGTTCCCTCTTCCACATAGAGTAACGGACCCATTTATCTCGAAACTGAGTCTTCCACAATCCGGCCCTATTGCGTAATAAGCCTCTTATGAGAAATCAAAAAAATTAAAATAGAGCCCAATTTTAAGCAGAGATAAGGACATGTAATCATTTGGGGTTATTAGAAAGGATTAGTAATATAAGAAAAAGAGGTGAAGTTTATGATTGAAAAAGAGGAATTAAGGAAACTACGGCTGAAGCAGTTCATCCTATTAAACGGGACGGTGATACTCGTCTTTTTAGGTATGGATTTCTATATAGCGCAGGGCTTTCCTCCTAAGGGAATGATCTGGATATTCGGATTTTTATTTCTTATGATAGGTGCGTTAGGCCTATACCAAATGAAAACAGGGGAAATTTTAGCTACTAAAGACTCTCAGAAACTGGTCAAATACGAAAGGGAAGTGATGGGAGAGAAAACTTGGAAAAGACAGCAGAAAGTCGGCGTGATTATTATTTTTATTCTTGCGGTCACTGGCTTTGTAGCCGCTGCTGTAATCGATTTCCCTTTACCTCACACGGAGCGAGGTATGGATCCAGCCAGCTATATCGGTGCTTTTATTGGAATCAATCTTGGAACGGGTATTCGTTCTTACCGTATTGACAAAAAGGGAGCAGAGAAGTTGGGCTGAAGCTTTGCCGCCCTGTCACCATATTAAATCCATGCTCACCAGAATCACGCGCGTTATAATAGAATAACTCGACTATTTGAGCAGGGGAGTCCATCTTATGATCCGCACGTTCAATCAATTTCTTCAAAAGATCATGCCTTACCTAACACCTTCAGCAGTCGTCATCGGAGTCGTGTTTTCCGACTGGTTTGACTCGCTTGTCTTTCTCGTTCCATGGATCTTCGCCGTTATGACATTTGCAGGAAGCCTGGGATCCAATTTCACCGATTTGAAAAAGGTGCTTCGTCACCCGGTTTCGATGATCGCCTGCATAATGGTTCTACATATAGTGATGCCACTGATTGCTCTCGGGGTGGGTACGCTTATCTTCGGAAGCGGGGCTCATACAACGATTGGATTAGTGCTTTCTTTTGTCATTCCTACAGGGATAACTACGCTCATCTGGGTTTCGATTTATAAAGGTAATGTAGTGTTAACTTTATCGATCATTCTTGTCGATACGCTGATTGCACCACTTGCTGTACCTTTTGTCATGCAAATCCTTGTCGGAAATGCGGTGGAAATGAATGTTCAGGAAATTATGAACGGACTGCTCTGGATGATTGTCATTCCGTCGCTTGTGGGGATGCTTATTAACCAATTCGCTGAAAAAGAATTCACAGAAAAACTGGAATCGAACCTTTCTCCGGTAACTAAGCTTGGGATCGGTGCGGTCGTTACCATCAATAGTTCGGCCGTCGCTCCTTATTTTAAAAATATTAATGGAAAGCTCATATTAATTGGCGTAGTTGTTTGTATGCTCGCGATCCTTGCTTACTTCATTGGATTCCTGACGGGAAAGCTTCTGAAGATCGGCCGGCCCAGTGTTATTTCGCTTACCTTTAACAGTGGAATGAGAAATATAAGCGGAGGCGCGGTAATCGCGATTACTTACTTCCCGCCGCCGGTAGCGGTACCGGTTATTGTGGGGATGTTGTTTCAGCAAGTGCTGGCTTCTTTCACCGGAAAAATATTCGCTAGTCATGGGGCAGAGGAGAAGAGTATCTCTCATTGAATGAATTTCTGAAAAGTTCCCGAATTGGGAACTTTTTTTAGCTTAACGGCGCATGATAAAGCATGGTTTTGACAGAGACAGGGAAGGGAAATAAATAGCAGTAAAAACAATTGAGGTGTTTCTATTTATGTTATTTTCTGGAACAAAAGTCTCTGACCTTTCCAAGGCGTCTATCATCATTATCCTGGCAGGTTTTCTTACGCTGGGGGCGTCTTTCTATTTCTTCTTTGAACTGGCGGATGAAGTACTAGAAAAAGAGAAATTCGCTGTGGACCAATGGGCGATTGATGTAATGGCTTCCATCAGCTCCCCAGCACTGGACCAATTATGGGGATGGATTACGGAGGCCGGTTCTGTAACGGTTATCACAGTACTGTCTGTTCTTCTTCTTATCTATCTCCTGTTCTTTTCTCCATTCAGCCGGTGGGTAGGCATTTATTTCATTGTCAATATGATTGGAATTAGTGCGCTCACGAAAGGGTTAAAACTACTCTTTGAACGTCAGCGCCCGGAAGTACTGGAGACTTACGATGGCACAGGCTTTAGTTTTCCGAGTGGACACTCTTCAGGCTCTATGGTTTTTTATGGCTTTCTTATCTACTTAGTCGTAATCAGCCGTTTGAATAAAGGGTGGAAGTGGCTGATCAATAGTTTATTAGGTCTTCTGATTCTGCTTGTTGGTTTAAGCCGTGTCTATTTAGGCGTTCACTACTTTACGGACATCCTGGCAGGTTTCCTGTTTGGTGTAGCTTGGCTGATGATCTGTATAGCAGCCCTTGAAGTTACCCTCTGGAACCAAAGACGGCGCAATGCTAGTAAAGAGTCATCAGCTGCAGCCAATACCCAAGCGTAAGCGTCTTGAGGCAGGAACGATTTTTCTAACGTAATATTCGTAACCAAGAGCTCCTGAGAAAGGAGCTCTTCATTTGTAATTTTACATCATGAAATGCATTATAAATTGGCTGAGGTGGTATGTATGTTATTTTCTGGTACTAAAATTTCTGATCTTACGAAAGGATCGATTGGTTTACTATTGTTAGGTTTTATATTCTTAAGTGGAAGTTTTTATATGTTTGTGGAGTTGGCAGAGGGAATTTTGCAAAAGGAAAAGTTCGCCATTGACGAGAAAGCTTTTAACTGCCTATGAGATTACCTTGTGCCATCAGAGACGACGTCAGGCAGAATAGTTATAATTCTCTTTAATTCGGGTATAAAAAAATAGAAAGCGAAAGGAGTGATCTCGTGTTACTATATATTCTTGCAATATTCCTGCCGCCGATCGCGGTGTTATTTACAGGTAAACCTGGAAAAGCTTTATTGAACCTTGTGCTTACGATGATATTCTTCGTTCCTGGAGCGGTTCATGCCGCATTAGTTGTTAAAGATTATCATAATGGTAAATAAGAAAAAAGGTGTCCAAAACGGACACCTTTTTTTAATAGGGAACTGTGTTTTTTTCGTGTAGATGGATAGTTAAACGCCTCGCTTGTTGCCCCAGACCAGAGCGTGCACCTGCGGCAGTACGCGGACATGATTTAACTTTTCAGATGCCACGACCTGATCTATTAACCATTCGTATTGATCCAGCAGGTGGCTTGCCAGAGCGGGAGGGGCATCTTCTTCTAAATCATCATTTCCCACCTGAAGGAAAAAAGGTACATCCGGATAGCGTTCATGGACGGTTTCAGCATAAGCCAGATCTTCATGATTGAAGACGACAACCTTCAAGCTGACGTTTGCCAGGCGCCCCTGTTCCAGCAGCCGCTCAATTATTTGATCTAGAACCTGCCAGTTCGTTTTCATCTTTGAACTTGGCGGTTTAGGAGAAATAGTTAGGTCGTCAATTTCCGGGAACCAGTCCTGCCAGCGGCTTCCCTGCGTTTCAAGGGCTACTTCAATGCCCCTGGCGTGAAGCGGCTCGATTAATTCGTCAAGTTTAGCTAATAGCGCCGGGTTGCCTCCGGAAATGGTTACGTGGTCAAAATGACGTCCGCCCGCTTCTAATAAGCGATCCACGATTTCATTCGCCGTCAGCCGTTCGATCTCTTCTTTAGCACTCCCGTCCCAGGTAAATGCAGAGTCGCACCAGGCGCAGCTGTAATCACAGCCTGCCGTTCGAACAAACATGGTTTTACGGCCAACTACCATGCCTTCGCCCTGAATGGTGGGACCGAAGATTTCAAGTACAGGGAATTTATTCATTCTCCATCCACTCCCGTCTTGCTTCCGCAAAGCTGGTTGGTGTCTCATAAAGTTTCACGAATTCCACACGATGTCCCTCGGGCTGACCGGCAAGAGCGGCTTCCATTTTTTCATAGATCCAGACGACCATATTTTCTGCCGTTGTATTCATGTTAGGGAGCGTATCATTTAAATAGCGGTGATCCAGATGGATTTCGATTTGCTCTTTCCAAATGTCTTTAATATCCCCAAAGTCGATCACGATGCCAATGTCATCCACGTACCCACTGATTCCAAATATCACCCGATACGTGTGGCCGTGAAGGTTCTTACATTTTCCTTCATAACAGTGAAGGTGGTGGGCAGCGTCAAATGTGAATTCTTTGCTGACCATTACGCGTTTTTTATGGTACTTCAACTCATGACGTTTAATATCCTGATCGATCTTCTGCAGGTTTTCAACAATGGTAAAACCGTACATTATCGATTCACCTCTGTTCCTTGTTCCAGATAGATTTCGAGTCCTTTCTGCCGTAGTTCACAGGCCGGGCACTCTCCACATCCATCCCCGCGTACACCGTGATAGCAGGTTAGCGTTTTTTCACGCACATACTCGAAAGCATCAAGTTCATCAGCCAGGGCCCAGGTTTGAGCTTTATCGAGCCACATGAGCGGCGTGTGCACGACAAATTCATCATCCATAGACAGGTTGAGCGTGACGTTCAGTGATTTAATGAAAACATCACGACAGTCAGGGTAGCCGCTGAAGTCCGTTTCACATACCCCGGTCACAACATGCTTCGCTCCAATTTGTTTAGCCAATATCGAAGCAAAAGACAGGAACAATAGGTTTCGACCTGGAACGAATGTAGAAGGAAGACCGCCGTCTTCTCCATCGGTGACCTCAATGTCATCACGCGTCAACGCATTTGGAGCAAGCTGATTAAGCAGAGACATATCAAGCACATGATGCTTAACTTTAAGGTCCTCGGCAATTTCTTTGGCGACCTCGATTTCCTCGTTATGACGCTGATTATAATCAAACGTGACGACTTGGACTTCGTCATACTTTTTTAATGCCCAGAACAGGCATGTGGTACTATCCTGGCCGCCGCTGAACACAACGACCGCTTTATTATTATTTTCCATAAAAAAATTCCCCTTTCGCAAAGAAAAAGAGAATTCCACTCACCCAAAAACATAAAAAAACCATACCTAAGGCAAGGTATGATTCCATCCTTAGTTTTTTATAGAGGGTGTAGCTAGAACCTCTCCTGTTTTAAAACAGACTTTATTAAATTGACTTCGATTATTATAACACGACTGTACGAAAAAAGGGAATCTTAGCTTTTTTAAAAGGATTACGTTGTAGGTTCTCCAGGAGACGATTCGCTTTCCGGTACGGCGTTGTGCAGGACTGAAACTGAGTCTTACGCAATAGAAAGTTTATTTTAAAAGTCAACCCTATGATTTAACAAATCCTTGTATTATAATAAAAGTACATTGTGAAATGTTTCACAATACTGATTCTGCTTTCTATCCAATAGTTTAATATAATGTGAATATTGAAAGGGTGGTTTTTTTGACTTTCTTAGAGATTTTAACAGCTTTGATGCCTGTACTTGCTGTATTTATTTTTCTTGTAATCTTCCGTCTTCCTGCGGTCACAGCAATGCCGATCAGTCTTGGAATCGTAGCCGTGCTGGCTTTTGTAATATGGAAGGTTCCTGCTATTCGAATTGCAGCCGCTTCTATGGAGGGGGCTATGATTGCCATTTCGATTATCTGGATTGTATTTGGGGCGATTCTACTGCTGAATACTTTACGTAATAGCGGAGCCATGGACTCGATTCGAAATGGTTTTTCTGGAATTACAGAGGACCGTCGAGTTCAGGTGATTATTATTGCCTGGTTGTTCGGGTCTTTCTTAGAAGGAGCAGCAGGATTTGGAACACCTGCAGCCATTGCAGCTCCATTGCTTTTGACACTTGGCTTTCCTCCTTTAGCTGCTGTCGCCGTATCATTGATTGCGGATAGCAGTGCGGTTTCTTTTGGGGCTGTAGGAACTCCACTGATTGTTGGGGTTGATCAAGGACTGAAGCAAGGAGATGCTGTCGCCGAGCAGGTACAAGCTAGTCTTGGAAATCAGCCGCTCGAAGGATTTATTCAAGAGGTTGCTCAGACTGCGGTACTTATGGATCTATTCATCGGGAGTTTCATTCCGCTGATTCTTGTTATTATTCTTACAAAATTATTCGGTGAAAATCGTTCTTTCCGCGAAGGACTTGCTATCTGGAAGTTTGCTATTTTTGCAGGCTTGAGCTTTACGATCCCTGCCTTCATGGTTGCTACTTTCCTTGGACCTGAATTTCCATCAATTATTGGTGGGCTGGTTGGTCTTACTATTGTGGTTCCAGCTGCTAAGAAAGGATTTTTGCTTCCGAAAGAACCTTGGACTTTTAAAGGAGAAGTACCTCTAAGCGAGTCAGCTGCTCCCAACAAGCGTACGATGCCTCTTTACAAAGCCTGGCTTCCTTATGTGGCTGTGGCTGTACTACTCGTACTGACACGTGTTAATGTTCTGCCATTTAAAGCCTGGCTTACAGCTGTAGAAGTGAAATGGGAAAATATCCTGGGAACGAATTTATCCACTGCCTTTGAACCACTGTACCTGCCTGGGACTGTTTTTGTGATAGCTGTCCTGCTTACGATCTTTTACCACCGCATGTCTAAAGAAGCGGTTAAAAAAACCGTGCAGGTATCTGCAAGCTCTATGGTTGGCACGATTATTGCCTTACTTACCGCTGTGCCGATGGTAAGAATCTTCATCAATTCTGGAGTCAATGAAGCTGGTCTTCTAAGCATGCCGATGGAGCTGGCTAATCTTGTTGCGGAGGGAGTAGGAGGGGCATGGCCGCTTGTTGCCCCTATTATAGGCGCCCTTGGTTCATTTATCTCAGGGAGTGCTACGTTCAGTAATATGATGTTCTCCCTTTTCCAATTCAGTGTAGCGGATCAAATTGGAGCAAGCGGTCAGCAGGTTGTTGCTTTACAGGTTATCGGATCGAACGCAGGCAACATGATTTGTGTCGTTAACGTCGTAGCGGCAGCTTCCGTTGTCGGTCTGGTAGGGAAAGAAGGAGCGATTATTCGGATTACTCTTATTCCTATGCTGTTTTATGTGGCAATGGCCGGAATTATCGGGTTTATTTTTATAAGTTAATATGCATAAAAAGTGACTGTGCCCATGCAGTCGCTTTTTTTACTGTCTAATAGTGTATGAAATGTATAGGCTATTTAACTAACTTTCTATAAATTTAAGTTTTTTGCCGTTTTCCTGTTGACTTCCTCACTCACTTTTGTATAATTATAAACATCAAATAATAAAAATACATTCGCAGACGAAGAGAGTATGTATAAACGGAAGCAGCAGCGAGCCGGGGGTGGTGGAAGCCCGGTGGTTCATTTATACAGAAACGCACTTCTGAGAAGATCGGTGAACAAGTAGCCGGTTCCGGGAGCACCCGTTATCAGTTTCGAGTTGGTCTATGATTATAGACAATGAGAGTGGCACCGCGGATGGTTAAAACCAGAATCCGTCTCTTACCAGAAATAAGAGGCGGATTTTTTTATGGAAATAGACATGTTCTACAATTTCTTAGGAGGTATTTATTATGGCGAAACCAAAAGTAGTATTAGCGTATTCAGGTGGATTGGACACTTCAATCTCAGTAAAATGGATTCAGGAAAAATATGATTATGATGTGATTGCTGTTGGACTGGACGTTGGAGAAGGTAAGGATCTTGAAACCATCCGTCAGAAGGCGCTTGACGTGGGAGCCATTAAAGCAGTCATGATTAACGCGAAAGAAATTCTGGCTGAAGAATATCTAATGCCTGCCCTAAAAGCGAATGCCCTGTATGAAGGGAAATATCCTTTATCATCCGCTCTCTCTCGTCCGTTAATTTCTAAGCTGCTCGTTGAAATTGCTGAACAGGAAGGCGCAGTTGCTGTGGCTCATGGATGTACTGGAAAAGGGAACGATCAGGTACGTTTCGAGGTTTCCATCCAGGCTCTGAATCCAGATCTTGAAGTAATTGCCCCTGTCCGTGAGTGGGGAATGACTCGTGACGAACAGATTAAATATGCTGAAGAAAAAGGAATCTCAGTACCGGTTAACTTAGAGAACCCGTTCTCGATCGATGCCAACATCTGGGGCCGTGCCTGTGAAGCAGGTGTTCTTGAGGATCCATGGGCGGAAGCACCGGAAGCAGCATATGCGTGGACGAATCCATTGGAGAAAACACCGGACCAGTCGGAAACAATCGAAATCGATTTTGTTGAAGGAAAACCTGTCGGACTGAACGGGAAACAGATGGATCTTGTTCCTCTGATTGAATACTTGAATGAACTCGGTGGCAAGCATGGAATCGGCAGAATCGACCATACCGAAAATCGTCTCGTCGGCATTAAATCAAGAGAAGTGTATGAGAATCCTGGTGCAATGATTCTGATCAATGCGCACAAGGAGCTTGAGTTCCTGACGCTGACAAGAGAAGTTTCTCAATATAAAACAAGTGTCGATCAGCAGCTGGCTAAGATTATTTATGATGGTCTATGGTATTCCCCACTTCAGCCGGCCCTGTCCGCTTTCGTGGACTCCACTCAGCAGGTGGTTACGGGTACGGTGAAAGTGAAACTATTCAAAGGACATCACAATGTAATCGGCAAGAAATCTCCAGTCAGTCTTTATAACGAAGAGCTTTCCACGTATTCTAAAAATGACGCTTTTGACCATAATGCTGCGGTTGGATTTATCAAACTATGGGGACTTCCGACCAAAGTACATGCGGATGTTCATAAAGGGAAGAAACTCCTTGATCAGGAACTGGTGACCGTCCATGAGTAAATTATGGGGCGGACGTTTTACCAAACCTACCAATAAGCTGGTGGAAGAGTACACCTCTTCCATCGGTTTTGATCAAAAACTGGCGCTGCAGGATATCCAGGGGAGTCTGGCTCATGTACAGATGCTTGGAAAGTGCGACATTATAACGCAGGAAGAAGTGGAAGAGATTCAAGGTGGTTTAAAGGCGGTTGAAAAGAAAATCCAGGCCGGGGATGTGGATTACTCAATAGCCGATGAAGATATCCACATGAATATCGAAAAAATGCTGATTGATGAAATTGGCCCTGTAGGCGGAAAACTTCACACCGGCAGGAGTCGTAATGATCAGGTAGCAACGGATATGCATCTCTATTTAAGAGAGAAAACTCACGTGTTGATGGAACTGGTGGAAGCGGTGCAGAAAGCGCTTGTCCATCAGGCAGAGTCTCACGTAGAAACGATTCTTCCTGGGTACACTCATCTGCAGCGTGCACAGCCAGTATCTTTCGGGCACCATCTTCTCGCATACTTCTGGATGTTTGAACGGGATAAAGAACGACTGCAGGACAGTTTGAAACGTATTAATTGGTCCCCGCTTGGTGCTGCAGCTCTGGCTGGAACACCTTACCCAATTGACAGACAAATGACAGCCGATGCGCTCGGTTTTGATAAACCTTATCCGAACTCTCTGGATGCTGTGAGTGATCGGGATTTTATCTTAGAGTTTTTATCCATTTCTTCTATAATGATCACTCATATTTCCCGGTTATCTGAAGAACTCATTCTATGGAGCAGCCAGGAATTTGATTTTATTGAACTAGATGATGAATTTTGCACAGGGTCAAGCATCATGCCGCAAAAGAAGAATCCGGATGTTCCCGAGTTGCTGCGCGGAAAAACCGGGCGTATTTACGGAAATCTGATGGGTCTGCTTACGCTATTGAAAGGGCTGCCGCTCGCTTATAACAAGGATATGCAGGAAGATAAAGAAGGTATGTTTGATACCGTAGATACTTTAGAAGGAGCTCTGTCTTTACTTGCCCCGATGCTTGGTTCAATGGATGTAAAAGCAGACCATATGAAGCAGGCAGTTAAGGAAGATTACTCGAACGCGACGGATATCGCTGATTATCTGGCCGTTAAAGGACTTCCGTTCCGTCAGGCTCATGAAATTATAGGTAAAATTGTGCTGTATGCGATCGATCAGAACAAGTATCTACTTGATTTGAAGATGGATGAATACAAGCAATTCTCTGAGCTGTTTGAAGAAGATATCTATGATAAATTGGCTCCCGAACAAGTAGTGGCCGCAAGGGTCAGTGAAGGAGCTACCGGTTTTCAACAAGTCTACAACCAAATTGATCTGGCAAAAGAGCACCTTTCTTAAAACAGAAGGCGCTCTTTTTGTCGTTGTTCCTTACATAAAAGCTATCCTAAGCGAGTGTCATAAGTGGCTTATTAAACAATAGGGCCGGATAGTTGAAGACTCAGTTTCGAGATATCGGGTGGATAAAGGGGCTCCAGGGAACGACTCTCTTTCCGCGGCCCTGCACGACGCAGGGTCGTTCGACGTTGCCACAGGACGTGGCGGTCTTAGTCGAACATCCCTTGTGTTGAGCTTCCTCAGGCTTCGCCTTCCGGGATCTCACCGATTATGTTCATCCCGCAGGAGTCTACGCCGTTCCCTTCCGCCCCTTTGCGATCATGGAGCGCTCAAAATTCCCTGACTAAACACCTTACAATGAACAAGGTCCATCTATAATTCACCCTGAGTTATTATGTTTGTTTACGTGTAGGATCCCTGTTATAGAAGCACTTGAGGCAGATACAGCATGGCTCCTTTCTCCTATAGCAGGGGCCGTTCACCAGATATTGTTGGGGTGGCGGAGGAAACGACGAGACTCCCACGGGAGAAGGAGCTAGGCGAGACCCCACAAGGAGTGTTAACGACTGAGGAGGCTTATTGTTAAAGGAGGATCGACTAAAATCGCCACGTCCTGTGGCAACGTCGATCGACCCTACGTCTTGTAGGGCCGTAGGAAGCGAGTTGTTTCCGCAGCCGCCCTCATCTTTTGTTCGCAACGGACCCAATTTATCTCGAAACTAAGTCTTCAAGTAATGGGAGCTTTAGTTGAAGAGTACCGAGATGATTTAAGGTGGAAACGTTTTAAAAGTGCCAAAAAGGATATTATACATAATAGAACACTTTTAAAAGGGGATTGAGACGATGACTAAACATGTAGAAGCATATTTTAGAACGGAAAACGATGCAGAAAGCGCAAAATCATCTTTGCAGAAGTATAGTATCGAACAGGAAGCCGTTGAGCCTATCCCGGAAGAAGTGGATCTAACACCAATCGTTCCGGCAAGTGGGTCGGCGAATACCGGTGGAGGAACATTTAACTTTACAGATGTAATTACTCCCAAAAAAGATAATGATGCGATGGCTGATAAACGCCATCTTACACATGTGCTCAATTTCAAAATTCCTGAAGAAAATTATGACGAGGCACTGAAAGTAATCGTAGAGCATGATGGACATATGGAGCAGTCGAAGCTGTAAATGAACAGATTTTAAATGATATCTCAACAGGACTCTCCCTTCAGGAGGGTCTTTTTTATGTGAGTTGGTTTTCGTGAATCCATTGAGCAATCTTTCCTGACAGCCTTGAATAGGATTCTTTAAATTACTAGGCTTATTTAGGGGTAAACCAGCTTTTAACCTTAGATAAAATACGGGATTCTTGAGATTTTTCTTCGGCCTTTTCTTCATGTTCAGGAACGAAAATATCTTCTATATCGACGGCATAATCGTAAGTTAATACAGCGCCAAGATCTGAATGCGCATCCTTATTCATAACATTCGTGTAGGGGATGTTATATTTAGCTGCCAGTTTCTTTTCTTCCTTCATAAATTTCGGAGCTACGTCACCATTTAGTAAAAGTTTTGTATCTGGATGCTGTTGCATAGCTTTCTCTAATTCCTTAAGAGATTGATCCTGCATCAATTGACCCTTCGTGATCGCCAGGACTACGCGCTCTCTAATTGTACCTAAAAAACGCTTACGTTCGGAGGGTCTAATTTGTTTTTTACCATAGATGCCTTCTTGTAATTTATCTTCTATTTCTTTATTACTCATTTCGCCACCTTCTTTCCTTATCCTTACTATGTCCATTTTAAAACAAACTTTTTCCTCACGCATCTGGGAAGCATCGAAATAGGTAGGACGGTTAGGAAGGCCGTGGGTACTATGTATTTTGTGAATTTGTTGATTCCGTAGAACGACTAAAAAGCGATGCCTGATGCGGCATCGCTTTTTCACATATACATACTGGCAAGAAAAATGCCGATCGTTTCCTGGTAAATCTCATCGAACTGACTGAGAGGGAGGGGGTTCACACCTTCACCCAGTTCCACAGTAAAGCCTGGCTGCCGGTACACTTTTACAAACCAGTCTTTGTATCCTGCATAACTGTCCACGTAACGAATGGGCTCATATCCACTGACACGACCGAATTCATTAACGATCGTCATAGCTCTTGGCGGTTCAAGACCTTCATACCCCCAGTAAATAACTTCACCCTGAGTATGGAATGCTAACATTTTTTCAAATAATCGTTCTCCTGCAAGTTCAGCCATGGCGATTGCTTCTGGCTCTGTTAATGGCTGGTAGCCAGGGAAATCCCTGAATGCTGGTTCTTTTGGTTTTCTCGCTGCTTCCACATCCCATTTAGCAGGATACTGATTGTTTAAATCCACTCCACGTATGTTCGCTTTCCACCCTGAGAAATCTGTACTCCCCTGGTTGATTCTAAGCGCTTCCTGGCCAAATTCTCCTTCAGGTGGGCCGTTTAGGACCAGGTTAACTCCATCCGGATCCACCATCGGCACAATGGATAAGGTGACTTGATCATAAAAAGGACCAACATCCAGACCGCGAATCGATTCTTTGTTCGTTAAAGCTAATAAATAATCATTTAAAAATTGCATGATTACAGCGGTAGTAATCCATTCGTTCCCATGAAAGGACCCGTTCCAGTGAACGATTTTCGATCCTCGTCCAATTTGAAGTTCATCCAAATTCTTTCCCATTACGCTCTGGCCGATGGTTTCATTGCGAATGAAGGGGTAAATTTCAAATAGTTTATTCAAGTGTCCGGTTAAAACCTGATAGTCGTATGCCTGATTTCCATCCACTACCCGGTAAGTAACTTTTACAGGAATTCGTATAGATTGTCCGATTTGCAGCCGTCTCGGATTAACAGTGGGATTCAGTAAAGCTAACGAGTCGACAGCGATACGTCTTTCGGTAGCAATTTTCCAAAATGTATCATTCGCTTGAATCTTATAAGAACTTACTTGGTAACCTGGTATTTTAATAATTTGGCCGATAGCTAAGGCAGAAGGGTTCACTTGGGGATTGGAATCTATTATCAGTTTTAATGGTACATTAAATAAATTAGAGTAGTACCAGATCGTATCCCCGCTTCTCACGTTTATATCCATGGTAGGACCTCCTAAGCATGGTAATCTTTTTACTACTATATGGGAAGGAAGGGAGGAGCATGAGGCTATTTAGAAATTAATCCCATGAATACGGATCTTCCTGAGCTGTAATTTAGTCTTTTGCCCTGTTATTAAAATTCCATGATTAACCACCAGGGGTCTGGTGGTACATATACCCAAGAGGGTTCTTTAATTTAAAAGGAGGTAGAAAAATGGAACAAACAGAAACAAATCAACAAGTACAAATGCCAAGAATTGGAGATGACGCACCAGCTTTTAATGCGGCTACCAGCCAAGGAAACATCTCGTTGGAAGATTATAAAGGCAAATGGCTTGTCCTATTTTCTCATCCATCCGATTTTACCCCGGTATGCACAACAGAGTTTGTGGGGCTTCAGGAAATCTATCCTGAACTAAAAGAAATGAACACAGAACTGCTTGGATTAAGTGTGGATAGTGTTCCATCCCATATTGCGTGGATTAGAAGTATCGAAGAAAATTTTAATACGAACATTGAATTTCCTGTTATTGCCGATCTTGATAAACAAGTAGCTATGAAATACGGTATGATTATGCCAGGCGAAAGCCAGGTAGAAACAAGCCGGGCAGTATTTGTCATTGATGATAAACAAAAGATCCGTTCGATCATTTATTATCCACTGACAACCGGAAGAAACATGCAGGAAATCCTGCGTCTCGTGAAAGCTTTACAGACGACGGATGAACACGGTGTATCCACTCCTGCTAACTGGCAGGAAGGAGATAAAGCCGTGGTTTCACCTCCGAAATCGCAAGAAGAAGCAGCGAAACGTGCCGAGGAAGAAGGCATTGAATATATTGACTGGTATATTTCTAAAAAAGACGTATAATTCGGGGAGCAGGCTGTCCAATCGGGCAGCCTGTTCTTTTTTATGGCTTTGCTTTAAAGTTATGGTGAATTTAAAAAGGCTTATTACAGAATCGGGGCGTTTAGTTGAAGACTCAGTTTTGAGGTAATACGGGTCCGTTACGATATGTCAAGAAGGGCTTGTGAGGAAATAACTCGTCTTGTTCTATCACCCAGACCCTCGAGACATAAGCCGTTCATCAACGGACGGAAAGACCACCGTCCTTTTGATGCTCGGCTTATGCTGGTCGTGTCTTTCGGGGTGATGCCACATTTGAACACTTTCCTGTGGGGAAACGGTGAGCTTCCTCGCTCGTTTCACTCCCTGCGGGATCTCACCTAGTTCCTTCTCCCATGGGAGTCTCGCCATTTCTCCACCAACCCACCTTTATTACGAATAACGGCCCCACGGATAGAGAGGATTTTTCTCTTCCTTAACCTACTAGAAATGCTTATATATCAGGCTATACTGCTTAGGTCCAGCCTAAAAAATGTACACGTCCATGTGTTTATTTCTTCTCAAATGGGTGAAGAATGAAGCCTTTTCAAGTTTCTGATCCGGCTAGGTCCGGAGGGGGACGATGTAGACTCCTGTGGGATGAACATGATCGGTAAGATCCCGGAAGGCGAAGCCTGAGGAAGCTTACCACATGCCCACGGAAAGCGAAATCGTCCCCCGTAGGACCTTCCACTCAAAATATCTCGAAACTGAGTCTTCAAGTAACGGGAGCTTAAACGTAATACTAACAATGAGGTTAATCAGAGCTTTTTCAAACTTAATTTCACTAAAAGGGCTCATAAATCATAGGTTTCAGGTACAATAATAGAAGAAGGTTATAATAGGAAGAAGTGATCGTAATGAAGGAAACATTTGAACAACTAGGGGTACGGAAAGATTTTATTGATAAATTAACGCAAGAGGGTATTGGGGCTCCCACTCCTATCCAGCAAGAAGCGATTCCCGCTTTAATGGATGGACGCGACGTGATCGCTCAAGCGCAGACAGGAACAGGGAAAACCTTTGCGTTTTTATTACCAATTTTACAGAACATCCGTGTAGACGAGGCGTCTGTACAGGCTGTGATTGTCACGCCCACACGTGAGCTTGCGCTTCAGATTACGGAAGAAGTACGAAAGTTAAAGACAGAGGATATGCATGTGCTGGCGGTTTATGGCGGTCAGGATGTTGCCAAACAGGCTCATAAGCTGGATGGACAAGCTCATATTGTCATTGCAACACCCGGGAGAATGCTTGACCATTTACGGAGGGGAACGATTTCTCTTGAAGCGGTAAAATACATGGTTCTGGATGAAGCGGATCAGATGCTTGAAGCAGGCTTTCTACCTGATGTAAAGGATATCTTAAGCCAGACACCTGAAGCTAAGCAAACCATGTTATTCTCAGCGACCATCACAACTCAGGTCAATCAGCTGGGCAAGAAAATTCTTAAAGATCCAAGAAGAATTACTGTGCAGGAAAAGACCGTAACATTAGAGGGAATTAAACAGCTGGTCTATGAAACAACGGACCGTGCCAAACAGGATACCTTGATTGAAATTATGCAGGAACACCGCCCATTCCTTGCTTTGATATTCTGCCGGACTAAACGTAGAGCAAGGAAGTTGAACGATGCCTTGTTAAGTCATGGGTTTGAAGCAGATGAACTTCATGGCGATTTATCCCAGGCGAAACGGGAGAAAGTCATGAAGCGGTTCCGTGATGCTAAGATCCAATATCTAGTAGCAACCGATGTAGCCGCCCGCGGTCTTGATGTGGAAGGGGTCACGCACGTGTTCAATTACGACATCCCGCAGGATCCGGAGAGTTATATTCACCGGATTGGCCGCACTGGAAGAGCTGGAGGGAAGGGGCTTGCCATTACGTTCGCTGCTCCAAAGGATCGCCAGGCTCTGCAATCGATTGAAAAAAGTATTAAACAGAAAATAGAACGCCGTTCTCTTGCCAATTTATCACCAGGTAAGGAAAAAGAATCTAAATCAGAACCACCAAAGAAAAAAACAAAACGCTCTCAAAGACGAAGGTAACAGGAGATCCGCTCTTTCCACAGGAGGAGCGGATCTTTTTTGCCAAAAATAGGTCTTAAGACTATTCCGTTGAGCCCCCCTCTGAAATATGATACATTAAACATATAATTCCGAGTTTGTTGATAGGGATTATTAAGATTAAGGGGTTGGAAGAAAGATGGGCGTAGAATTTGTCGACCTATTTAACCAATGGGCGAGTTCATATGATGATACAGTGTCTGGAAATGATCCAGAATACAAAGAGGTTTTTGAGGGTTATGAGGATATGCTGGAACTTCTGGCCGGTCTCTCCATTTCTCCGGTTATGGAATTTGGTGTAGGGACAGCTAATTTGACTCGTAAAATGATCGGACAGAATAAAGTTGTGATTGGTATTGAACCATCATCCGAAATGCGGAGGATTGCCAACTTGAAGTGTCCGGAAGCAGCCATTTATGATGGAGATTTTCTTAATTATCCTCAGTTGATAACACCTATTCAGTCCATTGTCAGTTCTTTTGCCTTTCATCATTTAACAACCAGTGAAAAAATAGAAGCAATTCAGAAATTTGATGATAAACTGGAAAGTAAAGGCAAGGTTATTTTTATCGATACGCTTTTTAAGGATGAAGCTCATAAACAAGCATTAATTAAAAATGCGGAAAAATCCGGTCACTTGAATCTGGCACAGGATTTACAGGAAGAGTATTACGGGTATCTCGATGAGCTGAAGGAAATGTTTTCTAATCAGGGATTTGAGGTATCATTTAAACAAATAAATAATTACGCCTGGTTGATTCAGGCAAAAAAAGGAGAATGATTTATGACACAGATGAACGTAGAAAGCTTTAACCTGGATCATACGAAAGTGAAAGCTCCTTATATCCGCCTTGTCGGTGTAACCGAAGGAGATAAAGGTGACAAGATCTACAAATATGATATCCGTGTGAAACAGCCTAACCAGGAGCATATGGATATGCCGGCTCTTCATTCCCTTGAACACCTGATGGCTGAAAACAGCCGTAATCATCACGACCGTATTATCGATATCGGTCCAATGGGCTGCCAGACAGGATTTTATCTTGCTGTATTAAATGATGACAGTTATGAAAATATTCTTCAGGTTGTAGAGAACACACTGAAAGACGTACTAAATGCTACAGAAGTTCCAGCCTGCAATGAAGTACAATGCGGATTCGCAGCGAGCCACAGCTTAGAAGGTGCACAGGAACTTGCGCGTGAACTGCTTAACAAACGTAATGAATGGACGGAAGTTTTTTAATAAACGAAGGGTGAGAGTGCGATGAGTTATGTCAGGAATGTTCAATCGTTAATCGGTCATACACCGATGATCGAGCTTACTCACTCGGACATCCCGAATCAAGCGCGTATTTTTGCTAAGCTTGAATTCATGAACCCAGGCGGTAGTATAAAAGACCGTCTGGGTTTAAAACTGATTGAGGACGCCTTGAATAGAGGGCTACTAAAGCCGGGCGGAACGATTATTGAAGCTACCGCAGGCAACACAGGCATTGGAGTTGCCCTTGCTGCTGTTGGAAAAGGATACCGCGTTGTGTTTGTCACCCCTGAAAAGTTCAGTCAAGAGAAACAGACACTGATGAGGGCTCTCGGCGCAGAAGTGATTAACACTCCCACAGAAGAAGGGATGCGCGGAGCCATCAAAAAAGCGGATGAATTGGTTAATGACATTCCAGATTCATTTAATCTGCAGCAGTTTAATAATCAAGCAAACCCCGATGCATACTACGAAACGTTAGGACCTGAGATACACACAGATTTGAATGGAGAAATTGACATTTTCCTTGCTGGTGCTGGAACAGGTGGAACCTTTATGGGAACTTCCCGCTATTTAAAAGAGCAGAATCCAGCGATCAAGACAGTAATTGTCGAACCAGAAGGCTCTGTCATTAATGGAGGGAAGGCTGGTCCGCATGATACAGAAGGGATTGGCATGGAATTCCTGCCTTTTTATATGGACACCTCTTATTTTGATGCTATTCATACGATTCCGGATTCCATTGCCTTTCAACGTGTAAAGGAACTGGCATTAAATGAAGGGCTGCTTGTAGCCAGCTCATCCGGAGCAGCTTTTGAAGCGGCTCTGCGTGAAGCGGAGCAAGCTGAACCTGGTGCCAGAATTGTAACGGTCTTTCCGGATAGCAGTGAACGATACTTAAGCCAAGGGATATATGAGGAGTGAAGTTTATGAGAAAGAAAACACAATTAATTCATGGTGGTATTACAGGAGATGAAAAAACCGGTGCAGTTTCTGTACCCATTTATCAGGTTAGTACTTATGCACAGGACGGGGTAGGAAAGCATCGGGGATATGAGTATTCCAGAACCGGCAACCCAACTCGTTTTGCTCTTGAAGAATTAATTAAAGAAATTGAAGGCGGTTATGCCGGTTTTGCTTTTGGGTCTGGAATGGCTGCGATTACCGCTGTCCTCATGACCTTTAAACAGGGAGATCATATTATTTTTACGGATGATGTGTACGGCGGAACATACCGCCTCGTTTCCCAGGTGATCACCCGCTTTGGTCTCAAAGCAAGCTTTGTAGATACTAGTGATTCCAAAAACATTGAAGCAGCGATGACCGAGCGCACGAAAGCGTTATATGTTGAGACGCCGACGAATCCTTTGTTAAAAATAACGGATCTTAAGAAAACTTCTGAGCTTGCTAAAACTCATAATTTAACCTTCATCGTGGATAATACATTCAGCACGCCTTACTGGCAGAACCCAATTGATTTCGGAGCAGACATCGTTCTTCACAGTGCAACGAAATACCTGGGCGGACATAGTGACGTAGTCGCCGGACTGGTTGTTGTGAACTCTGAACAATTAGCTGAAGAGGTTCATTTCGTACTAAACTCCTCTGGTGGTATTCTCGGACCGCAGGATGCCTGGCTACTTATGCGCGGTATTAAAACATTAGGTGTCCGTATGGAAGAAATTGAAGAAAACACGCGGGGCTTCGTTGAGTTTTTACAAGGACTTCCAGAGGTGACGAACATTTACTATCCAGGTCTTACAGAGCACGTGGGTCATGATGTTCATCAGAATCAGGCACGCGGAAACGGCGGAATGATCTCTTTTGACGTAGGAAGCGGGGAAAAAGCAGATAAAGTGCTGCAGAATGTCCGCTACTTCACCCTTGCTGAAAGTCTTGGAGCAGTGGAAAGCTTAATTTCTGTCCCGGCTAAAATGACACATGCTTCTATTCCGGAAGTGCGCCGGGGTGAGCTTGGTATAACCGACGGGCTTGTCCGTGTATCCATCGGACTTGAAGATATTGAAGATTTGAAAGAAGATTTTCTTGAGGCTTTACGTAAATAATTATGAAAAGCGCCGCCCTTTGGGGAGGCGCTTTTTTTGAAAATTGTTAGTCGCAATCGAGTTAGCTGACGACAAAAATGAATTAGGGTACGGTAGCCTTGAGTAGCCCAATGATCGGTTAATGGTCTTGGAGGATATGATTTACTTTCCATTCCCCAGTATCGTTCAGGGCTCAAGAAAACCAGCGGGTTTTGAAAAAATCAACAAGGAGATTTACCAGCACACTCTTTGTATAGAGACCTGTTCGTAAGCCACACTAAGAAGGACTATGAAGCAGGAGTGGAAAGTATGGATTACGAACACTACAAAAAACAATTAGAAGAAAGACAGATGGAAATAGAGACCCGTTTATTGGAAAAGAATTCATTGGGAATAGAGCGTGGCTTTGCCAGTGATATGGCTTCAGGTGAACTTTCGCAGTATGATAACCATCCGGCGGATTCTGGAAGCGAATTGTATGAAAGAGAAAAAGATATTGCTCTTTTAGGACATTTAAAAGAAGAGCTCTCGGATATTGAGTATTCCCTTAACCAAATGAAAGCAGGAAAATACGGCATCTGTGAAAAAACAGGCAAGCCGATTCCAAATGAACGACTGGAGGCATTTCCGACTGCACGCACTGTATCTCAAGCGTCTACGAATCAGGAAATGTCGAAAGACCGCCCCGTTGAAGAAGAGGTTCTTGAAGACCTGGAGGCGAATTACGGAAGGGATGCCGATGATCCTGAATACAATGAGCAGAATGCTTATGAACAGGTTGCTTCCTTTAACCAGAGTAGCATGACTTACGATGATTCATCTTTAATGGACAATCAGGATGGAACTGGGTATGTAGAAGAATTTGAGCCTTTTGTATCTACTGATATGCATGGATACACGGGAGCTGATCATGTGACGTTTGAACGCAATGTTCATTATGACAAGTACATGGATGACATGGATGAAGCCGAAGCGGAACGATCAGAGGATTAAAAAAAGGAGGAAAGGTCACATGGCCTTTCCTTTTTCGTGTAAAAAATAGCTCCCCAATATTGATCTTTCATTTATTCAAGTATAGGGACGATTACTGTAAGACTTAGTTTCGAGATATTGGATCATAGTGATGGCCCTGCGGGGGACGATTCGCTTTCCGCGGCCCTGCACGACGCAGGGTCGTTCGACGTTGCCACAGGACGTGGCGGTCTTAGTCGAACATCCCTTGCGCTGAACTTCCTCAGGCTGACGCCTTCCGGGATCTCACCCTTCATGTGCATCCTGCAGGAGTCTCGCCGTTCCCCTCCGGACCTTGCGATAGCTGTGACTCGAAATCACCCCGGAGTAACACTGGATTATGATGCAGGGAGAACCCTCAGAACACGTTTTATAGCTTGCCCACGTGGATTAAAACCATTATATGAGGTGAGCTTTCTCATTATTTTCAGGTTTGAATAGTAAGCGAATACTTGGGGACTTTTACGTTCTTCATACGCCCTATAGAATAAGAGCCATTCCTTGTTTTCGTCCATACATCTCTTGGTATTGACTTTCTCAATATCATCGCCAGGAGGTCCGGGAAATTTCGAGACTCCTATGGGATAATCGGACATGGTGAGATCCCACAGGTCATAGCCCGAGGAAGCTCACCGTACGCCCATGGAAAGCGAGTGATTTCCCGGACCTCCAAACGAAGACTTATGTAACGGAAATATTCTAGACATATAATAGAATTTTGCACTTAGAAAAATAAGAAAGGGAGCTTCCGCTTAGTGGAAGCTCCCTTTCTTGTAGATTAATTATAGGTTTAGTAGCCAACTTCGATGGAAGTATTGACCATGTACATTTGATCGTTTTTATCGTCCTTATCCTCAAGAACAATTCCGCTCGTAGTTTTCATGCCGCCTTCCATAACTTCAATCGTTACTTCACCATAAGGGATTGCTTTTTTTACTTCCTCATGGTCCAGTTGATCATGATCGCAAGGCAAAGCCAGTTTCACATTTGTTTTCATATTATCAAGCGATTTTTCGGGCAAAGCCTCGCGTATGCCTGGCATAGAATTTGTGTGGATAGCATTTTTAATCGCACGTACGGCGGCTTTTGTAATGTTTTGACCATGAACGTCAATTCCCATTCCTGTTTGAACGAATAACATTTGATCCATGATTGATACCACCTTTCTTACAAAGTGTTTATCACATATTCAAAATTTGAAACCTTTACCAATTAAATTTCTTTAAATGTCCGATTACGCGGCGAATGACGGGGAGGACTACGATTTTAAAAAAAATCATTCATGAATGTTCCAAATCAAGTTGACACACTATTTCGAATATCTGTATAATCTAATACTATAATTAAAACATAGTAAGTTTATAGGAATTATTGTGTTAGGGGGCCGCCATGTTTTTACAGATCAATGATGTGAGTAAAACGTTTGACGATAAAAACCAGGGAAGCTTTGAAGTGTTTTCTGGAATCGATTTAAATATAGAACAAAATCAATTCGTATCCCTCCTTGGTCCCTCCGGCTGCGGGAAGTCTACTCTTCTTTCCATGGTGGCAGGTCTTGAAAGTGTTTCAAAAGGTTCCATTGTATTAGAGGGACAGGAAATTAAGAAAGCAGGAACGGACAGGGGCATGATTTTTCAGCAGGCCTCCCTTTTTCCATGGCTGAATGTCAAAGAGAATGTGATGTTCCCTTTGAAGAGTATGGGATCTAAAAAAGATGCAGAAGAGAAGGCGGATCGTTTTCTGCAAATGGTTCATTTGAGCCGTTTTAAGGAGCATTATACGCATGAACTGTCCGGAGGCATGCAGCAGCGGGTGGCTATTGCTAGAGCTCTTGCAATGGACCCGAAAGTGCTGCTGATGGATGAACCGTTCGGAGCGCTTGATGAGCAGACACGTCACATTCTTCATGAAGAATTGATGAAAATCTGGGAAGAAACGAAAAAGACTATCCTTTTCGTTACTCACAGTATTCAAGAAGCAATTAAGCTGTCTGACCGGGTAATCGTTATGGGAACACGTCCGGGTAAGATCATAGCTGATTTCAATATTGACCTGCCCAGACCAAGGAGACGCGATGACCCTGAAGTTATCGAACTTGAGAAAAAAGTAATGGGTCTCCTCGAGGTAGAAATTAATAAAGTCCTGAAGGAAGAGCTTAGTTATGAAAGTCATTCTTAAAAGAGTTCTATTTTTACTCGCCGTTATAGGGATTTGGCAATTAGTCTATTCATTAGGTATTTATGAGAAAATCGTTTTTCCGGGGCCTTTGCAGGTAGGGGATGCGCTGATAACAGGGTTCACCACTGGAGATTTTCTAACTGCCCTGGGCGCAAGTTTCAGGCATTTATTCAGTGGACTTTCACTCGCGATCCTGTTTGGAACCATCCTTGGAGTGATTCTTGGTAAATCAAAGCAGGCTGATGAAACAGCGGGGATGTATTTAATTGCTTTGCAAAGTATCCCAAGTATTGTTTGGGTGCCGCTTGCAATTATGCTGTTCGGTTTTTCAGAGTTCGCTGTCGTATTCGTCGTTGTATTGGGCGGAACGTTTGTCATGGCGCTGAATGTCCGTTCTGCCATCCATAGTGTCCCGCCACAGCTGGTAAGGGCAGCGAGAACGATGGGAACCAATGGACTTTCCCTCTTTTTCCGAGTGGAAATTCCGTCAAGTGTTCCTTATTTCATGTCCGGTCTGCGTCTGGCCTGGGCTTTCAGCTGGCGTGCATTAATGGCCGGGGAGTTATTAAGTAACGGTCCTGGACTTGGATATTCCTTACGTTACGCGCAGGATTACGCCCGAATGGATCAAGTTATAGGAATTATTATTATCATTGGCGTTATTGGAGCTGTCGTTGATCAGCTTGTTTTTTCAAAATTAGAGAAGAATGTAATGAAACGCTGGGGTTTATTAAAAACATAGATAAGAGAGGGGCAAAGAAATATGAAGAAATTATTTTCTGTTTTCACGTTACTAACATTAAGTCTGATCCTTGCTGCATGTGGTGGAGGAGAATCCTCTAGTGCAAGCGGAGACGGTGAAGGCAATAAAGAAATTACCATAGGCTACTTCCCGAATATTAACCACGTAGCCGGCATGGTTGCGGAAGAAAAAGATTTGTACTCAGAAACACTGCCTGATGGAACAAAAGTGAACTATCAATACTTCCCAGATGGTTCAGCTTTCATGACGGCTCTTGAGACCGGCGATATCGAGGGCGGTCTAGTTGGACCCGGACCAGCGATGAACCACTTTACAAGCGGCGCTAAAATTAATGTTGTAGCGGCTGGTTCAACTGGAGGTACGGTTATTATGGCTAGAAACGGTGCAGATATTACGACGCCGGAAGATATGCCTGGAAAGACGTTTATCTCTCCTCGTGTAGGATGTACTCATGACGTTCAGTTCGAAACGATGATGAAAGAAGAGTACGGCATCACCTCAAGCCGTATTGACGGTCAAATGAAGCACGTAACAGGTAAACCAGCCACTTATGCGAGCTTATTTGAAAGCGGCAAAGTCGATGTAGCAACGGTACCGGAACCATGGGCTTCTTCCATTGAAGAAGAAGGAACTGGAAAAGTTCTTGTGGATACACCAAACGTAGCATATGGAGAAACTCTACCTGCGGCGGTGTTTGTAACTTCTCAGGATCTTGTTGAGAATAACCCGGATATGGTCGATAACCTTGTAGAAGCTCATAAAGAAGCCACGACATTTATTCAAGACAATCCAGATGAAGCGAAATCAATTGCGATTAAAAAAATCAAAGAAATTACTGATCAGGAGCTATCTCAGTCTGTGATAGACAATGCCTGGGAACGTATCGACTTCACGTATGAAGTAGAAGAAAAAACACTTCAGGATTTTGCTAATTCGTCCTATGAACTTGGTTTCCTTGAAGAAAAACCAAATCTGGAAGGACTTGTCGACAAAAGTTTTCTTGATTAATGAATCACATATAGAACCGGAATCCAATTGGATTCCGGTTTTTTGTATGGTAAAAAAAATGGTGCTGTTAAACTTCCATCTTGATTCTAAGGTAAACCTCCCTTTTCTGTAAGATTCAGTTTCGAGATATTTAGGCTGAGAGGACAGTTCTTCGGGGGATGATTTCGCTTTCCGTGGGAATGCGCGGAGCCTCCTCAGGCTTCGCCTTACGGGGTCTCCCCTGTCATTTTCATCCCACAGGAGTCTACATCATCCCCCTCCGGACTTTGCCAAATCAGAAGATCGAAACCGCTTTATCCTTTTATCAAGCTGAAACTATGGGATAGAGCCTGTTATATAAGCATTCCAGCCAGGTTAAGGAGAACAGAATTCTCTTTTTCCGAAGGGGCCGTTCTTCCTAATAAAGCTGGGGCTGGTGGGGAAATGGCGAGACTCCCATGGGAGAAGGAATCAGGTGAGATCCCGCAGGGAGTGAAACGAGCGAGGAAGCTCACCGTTCCCCCATAGGAAAGCGAGTTATTTCCCCACCAGCCCCCTCCTCACAGCGTAACGGGCCCAATTTATCTCGAAGCTGAGTCTTCCACAATCCGGCTCTATTGCGTAATAAGGCTCTTATGAAAAATCAACATTAAACTTTAACAGAGCCAAAAAAATATATCGATTGTATGAAACCGTTAACATGATAAAATGAACGGTAAATGAACGTTTACCGGGAGCGTGAAAAAATGCTTGAAATGTTGGAAAATAATCGGGATGGAATATTAGAGACGATTTTCGGCAATGTAAATCACTGTATCGTAGTAGTAGATGAACAGGGAATGGTGTCCTATTTAAATGAGAGTTATAGCGAATTTCTGGAAGTGGATAAAGAAAGCGCAATCGGAAAACATGTGACGGAGGTCATTGAAAACAGTCGTATGCACATTGTGGTAGAAACAGGAGAAGAAGAAATGGCGGATATGCAATTTATTCGCGGCAACTATATGATTGCCCACCGTATTCCACTTCGTGCTGATGGAAAAGTAGTGGGCGCTCTTGGCATGGTTCTATTTCGAGATACAGAAGACTGGAAGAAGCTGAACAGCCATATCAGAGATCTTTTTCTTGAACTGGAATCGTACCGCAGCCAGATGAAGAAGCTGAATGGAGTGGATTATTCGCTTCACGATATGGTTACCAGTTCGCCTGAAATGGAAGAGCTGAAAAATAAGATTAAAAAAGTAGCACCAGGGGACGTATCGGTTTTACTTCGAGGCGAGAGCGGAACAGGAAAGGAACTAATTGCCCACAGCATCCATCATTTAAGCGACCGCCATAGGGAACCTTTCGTTAAAGTGAATTGTGCTGCTATCCCTGACCATCTCATTGAATCAGAATTATTTGGGTATCAGGATGGCGCTTTCACAGGTGCTAAAAAAGGGGGAAAAGCAGGAAAGTTTAAGCTGGCTAATGGAGGGACTCTTTTTCTTGATGAAATTGGCGATATGCCGCTCCAGGCCCAGGTTAAAATTCTCCGAGTACTGCAGGAAGGAGAAATCGAATCGCTGGGATCCACCGCGCCGCAAAAGGTTGATGTTCGTATCATTACAGCCACCCATCAGCCACTCGAGGAGATGATTGCCGAGCAGCGCTTCCGAGAAGATTTATTTTATAGAATCAATGTCGTCCCTATCCATATCCCTCCGCTTCGAGATCGTCAGGATGATATTCGCTTGCTTGCTAAATTTCTTCTTGAAAAAATAACGAAGCGGACGGGAAAGAGAGTGATTGATTTTGAACCGGAAGTGTACGAGAGTTTCCAACAGTACGAGTGGCCGGGAAACGTTCGTGAACTTGAGAATGTGATTGAAGCTGCGGTGTATTTGACAAATGAGGAATCGATCGGCATTCAGGAGTTACCTGAACGCCTGAAAAGGAATCATTCACAATTTGATGATAATAAAAGTTTGAAAGAAATTATGGAAGCCACAGAAAAGCAGACGATTGAAAGAACACTAAAACAGGTGCATGGAGACAAGGAAAAAGCAGCGGCTCTGCTCCACATTGGAAAGTCGAGTCTCTATGAAAAAGTAAAAAAATATGAATTGTAAACCATTCCAGATTTCTGGAAAGCCATTCCGGAATCCTGGAATGGTTCTTTTTTTTATGTGATGAAAGGGTTTACATGAATCGTTAGTAAACGTATCTCCTGTATGAATTCCAATTACTTGGAATGGTGTCTGGTTTTTTACGATGGTAAAAGGCGATTTTATGAACATTTTCGACACGTTTTAAAGTTGGCACGATCCTTGCATGTATTTAGGGGGAAGGGAGCTGGAAGATATGAAAAAAATATATTCTTCATTTGAAGAAGCTGTAGATCAGATTAAGGATCATTCGACCATCATGGTTGGAGGATTTGGGTTAGTAGGCATACCGGAGAATTTAATAATGGCCTTAGTAGAGAAAAATGTTAAACATTTAACCGTCATTTCGAATAATTGCGGAGTAGATGATTGGGGGCTCGGTTTACTCCTCAAAAATAAACAAATTGATAAAATGATCGGTTCGTATGTAGGAGAAAATAAAGAATTTGAACGTCAGGTTCTAGAAGGAGAACTAGAAGTAGAGCTTACACCTCAAGGGACTCTGGCAGAGAGAATTCGTGCAGGAGGGGCTGGTATTCCAGCATTCTATACCCCGGCAGGAGTGGGGACTCCGATTGCGGAAGGAAAGGAAGTACGTACGTTTCAAGGAAAAGAGTATATGCTGGTGACCGGTCTGACCGCTGATTTTACATTAGTGCGCGCAGCGAAAGGAGACCGTTTCGGAAACTTAGTCTATAACAAAACGGCCCGTAATTTTAATCCGGAAATGGCAACAGCAGGTGAAATTACAATTGCTGAGGTTGAAGAACTTGTAGAGACTGGGGATCTGGATGCCGAACACATTCATACTCCGGGAATTTACGTTCAGGGATTAATACAAGGACAGCAGGAAAAACGAATTGAACGTCTGACATTACGACAAGAAGCCTAAAAGTTAAAAGGAGGAGTTATTTTGGATAAAGCAGCAGTAAGAGAACGAATCGCCCGAAGAGCTGAACAGGAAATTGAAAGCGGTTACTATGTGAATTTAGGGATCGGCATGCCTACGATGGTCGCGAATTATATTCAGCCGGAAAAAGAGGTTGTACTTCATTCTGAAAACGGACTGGTTGGCATCGGCCGCTCACCTTATAAAGAAGAAGTAGATCCAGATCTAATTAATGCCGGTAAGGAAACGGTCACCGCTTCGAAAGGGGCTTCCTACTGCAGCAGTGCTGAGTCCTTTGCCATGATTCGCGGTGAACATCTAGATTTAGCCATTCTAGGTGGGATGGAAGTCTCGGAAGATGGAAGCTTAGCGAACTGGATGATCCCGGGCAAGATGATTAAAGGCATGGGAGGAGCTATGGATATTGTCCACGGAGCCAGAAAAGTGGTCATCATTATGGATCATGTGAACAAATATGGCGAGCCGAAGATATTGAAGCAGTGTAAGCTTCCCCTGACCGGTAAAGGCATTGTGAACCGCATTATCACCGATCGCGCCGTGATCGACGTAACGGATGAAGGCCTGACCTTAGTGGAGGTAGCCGAAGGATGGACGGTGGATGACGTAGTAGCATCTACAGAACCATCACTGAAGCTTAGTGAGCATTTATCATCAGCTGCTTTTTAATTTTTTCTTAAAGGGGATTATTCACAATGGTAAAAAATAAAGTTGTATTTATCACAGGAGCCGCAAGCGGTATCGGATATGAAATTGGAATGGAATTTGCAAAGAATGGAGCAAAGGTCGTTTTGAGCGACATGAACGAAAAGAAGGTAATGGAAGCAGCGACTGAAGTTACCGAAGCAGGCTATCAGGCCATCGGGCTGACGTGCGATGTGACGAAAGAAACGGAGCTGCAAGAAGCAATTGATAAAACTGTGGAGCAATATGGACGATTAGATGTGCTGATCAACAATGCAGGATTACAGCATGTAGCCTCTATAGAAGAATTTCCGACCGAAAAATTTGAATTCATTACGAAAGTGATGCTGGTCGCTCCGTTTATGGCAACCAAGCATGTATTTAAGATTATGAAAAAACAAGGGTTCGGTCGGATCATCAATATGGCTTCTATCAATGGTCTAATCGGATTTGCAGGCAAGTCCGCTTACAATAGCTCCAAACACGGAGTGATCGGCCTGACGAAAGTAACGGCGCTTGAAGGAGCGGAACATGGAATTACCGTCAATGCGGTCTGTCCGGGTTATGTGGATACACCACTTGTCCGTAACCAGCTGCAAGATTTAGCAGCTAATCGAGGGGTGTCCCTGGAAAAGGTACTGGAAGAAGTAATTTACCCGCTTGTCCCGCAGAAACGTTTGCTTTCGGTACAGGAGATATCCGATTACACATTGTTTTTGGCTAGTGATAAATCAAAAGGGGTAACCGGCCAGGCTGTGGTTATAGATGGCGGTTACACCGCTCAATAATGAAAGGGAAGGTGTGAAAATTATGGAGAATATTTATATTTTAGAAGGTGCTAGAACTCCATTTGGAAGCTTCGGAGGTATCTTGAAAGATGTAGATCCGACTGATCTTGGGGTAACCGTCAGTAAAGAGGCGATCAAGCGCAGCGGAGTAACCCCTGAGGATATTGACTTCACAGTAATGGGGAATGTCATTCATTCAGCTAACAATGCGCCTTACTTAGCAAGGCATATGGCCTTAAAAACAGGTATTCCCATTCAAAGTCCGGCTTTCGCCGTAAATCGACTGTGCGGATCGGGCATGCAGTCAGTTATATCAGCAGCTCAGTCTATCCTTTTAGGTGAAGGTTCAGCAGCGCTCGCGGGCGGAACGGAAAGTATGAGCTTAGCTCCACATGCGCTGCGAGGGAGCCGCTTTGGGACGAAACTTGCAGCTCCTCAAGTAGATGACATGTTGTGGTCAGCTTTAACCGATGAGTATATCGGAGGAGGAATGGGAGTGACCGCTGAAAATCTTGCGGAGAAGCACAACATTTCCCGGGAACAGCAGGATGAATATGCAGCGGAGAGTCACAAACGTGCAGCAGAGGCCCGCAACAGCGGTAGATTTTCCGAGGAGATTGTGCCAGTAGAAGTTAAGTCCAGGAAATCCACCGAAATGGTCGATACGGATGAACATATTCGGGAGGATACAAAGCCGGAATTCTTAGCCAAATTGAAACCAGCTTTTAGAAAAAATGGAACCGTTACCGGTGGAAATGCAAGCGGGATTAATGATGGAGCTGGAGCGGTTGTAGTGGCTGGTGAGAAGTTTGTAGAGGAGAAAAATCTTAAACCGGCAGCGAGGATTGTTTCCTGGAGTGTTGCCGGAGTTGAGCCGGACTATATGGGGATCGGCCCGGTGCCAGCTATTAAACAAGCACTGAAGAAGGCTGGACTCACACTTGATGATATGGCCGTGGTGGAAGTAAATGAAGCATTTGCAGCCCAATACCTTTCAGTAGAGAAAGAATTAGGTTTGGATCGCAGTCGAGTAAACGTAAACGGAGGAGCCATTGCCCTTGGACACCCAATTGGTGCCAGCGGCACGCGGGTACTATACAGCCTAATTAAAGAATTACAGAGAAGAAATGAAAAATATGGCGTCGCCTCTTTATGTATAGGTGGTGGCCAGGGCATCGCCATGGTGGTTGAAGCCCAATAAAATGCGGATATAAGGGAAGGAGGAATCTTTATGTTAGGAATTTTTCTAGGTCTCGTTGTATTGATGGTTCTTGCCTATGTGGGATGGTCTATTATTTGGGTAGCTCCAATCGCAGCGGGGATCGTGGCCCTCACAGGGGGACTGGATTTACTGGAAGCTTATACGGACACCTATATGGGTGGGTTTGTTAACTTTGCCAAAGCATGGTTTCCAGTGTTTATGCTTGGAGCTATCTTCGGCAAATTGATGGAAGATACGGGAATGGCTCGTTCTGTTGCAGTTGCCTTAACCAAAGTAATTGGAACGAAGCGTGCCATCCTCGGAGTGCTGGCTTCGGCAGCCGTTTTAACCTATGGAGGCGTCAGCTTATTTGTTGTCGTCTTTGCTGTGTATCCTCTCGCTTTGTCTTTATTCCGTGAGGCTAATATCAGCAGAAAATTAATTCCGGCTACCGTAGCTCTTGGTGCGTTCACTTTCACCATGACAGCTATTCCAGGAAGTCCGCAAATACAAAACCTGATCCCGATGGATTATTTTAATACAGATCCGACGGCGGCTCCGGTGATGGGGATTATAGCGGCCATTATTATGGCCGGAGGCGGATATTTCTATCTGAGATGGCAGGAGAAGAAATTGACGGACAAAGGTGATGTATTTACTGAACCAAAAGATAAAAAAATAGTGGATGTAGAAGAACAGAGTAATCCTAATTTTTTATTATCGTTATTACCTTTACTTACGGTTTTGATTACATTGAACGTTTTTAAATGGGATGTTGTAACCGCTCTCATTACAGGGATTGTATTAATCATGCTTCTGAATATAACGAAGTTTAAAGGATTTGTTACTTCTATTAATGCGGGAGCAAGCGGTTCAGTTATTGCCATCATTAATACGAGTGCAGCTGTTGGATTCGGGACCGTCGTAAGAGAAGTGCCTGGATTTGAACGATTGACTCAAATCCTTATGGGCGTAAAAGGAAATCCGCTGATTTCTGAAGCCGTTGCAGTAAACGTTCTTGCCGGTGCAACTGGCTCAGCTTCAGGGGGCATGGGAATTGCGCTTGAAGCACTTGGTTCGAAGTACTATGAAATTGCTATGGATACAGGCATTAGTCCGGAAGCTTTTCACCGGATTGCTTCGTTATCGTCAGGCGGACTCGATGCACTCCCGCACAACGGAGCTGTCCTCACGTTGTTTGCTATTACGGGCATGACGCATAAAGACAGCTATAAGGATATATTTGTTGTGGCCGTGCTCATACCAATTATTTCGGTAGCGGTGGTCATTCTTCTGGCTTCTATAGGGATTCTGTAAAAAAATGCATAAAAAACGGAGCACGAGGATCCGTATCAGGCTGCCGAGAAACTTCGGCAGCTTTTTAATGATTAATTGGGGAAGGGGAAATGATTACTTAATGCCTCAGGTTACCTGCTCTACAGGGTGAAACACATGCATCATCCATTTACCAATATCCTCAAATCCAAGTCGTTTATATATACTTCCAGCCTCAGGATTATCGTAGAAGAGGCAGAGCATTTTTCCTTCTGCTAATAATTCGTGGCAGAGTTTTGTCATACATATACTCGCGTACCCTTGTTTCTTATGGTCAGGATGGGTGCAGACTCCGACTACCATGGCGGACATGGAATTCTCGGCCGTCGTGGAAGCGCATGAGAGAATGTCGTGGTCATTTTTAATAAAATAAGTGCGTGCAGAACCGTTTTGAAGACCTCTTTTCATACTGTCCTCCCGGCTGTTGTCCATTTCAAACTCTGGGATGAGACTGTGAAGCCTGGTAATTGAAGGAATATCACCTAATTTGGCACGCTGAACATTTTCGGTGTCTGCCTTTTGATCCAAGTAAGCTGTTGTCTCACACTTGGCATAATACAATGTTCTCGTTTTTGGTGCTGGGTGCTGAATGTGAGAAAGGATCTGGCTTGTAATAGACTGCAGCCCGGATAGCTGCATAAAGTCAGGGTCTTCATTGATAATTTCTGCAAATGCCGGGGCATCGAATTCTCCTTCTGCATAGCAGATGTAGTTATTATGGTATTTTAATAAAATGGCGACTAATTGCTGATTTTTATCAAATTCGCCCCATAATTTCTGAAAATCCTGTTCATATCCAAAATTCTCAATATCTCCAATAATAAATAAGTTTTCCGCAGGTCTTTTCGCTAATAATTGCTGACAGGCCTGGTCATCAGCTTCATGCAGTCTTCGTACCAATTCGGATCCCCTCCTTTATGTAAATTGTTATTTATTGTACCAAAAATTTCTAAAAAAACAATATTTTTATGATGGCAGCAACTCGTAAGGATCTTAAAAAAATTCTACAGCCGCTGTAATTTTTTCTGATTGGGTCAA
Source organism: Halobacillus halophilus DSM 2266 (assembly GCF_000284515.1). Lineage (GTDB taxonomy): Bacteria > Bacillota > Bacilli > Bacillales > Halobacillaceae > Halobacillus > Halobacillus halophilus. The sequence continues at coordinate 1,045,793 of NC_017668.1, forward strand.
ACTAAAGGGTACAGGAGGGATTAGCTTTGAAGCAGGTTTGGATAATTATTATGGCAGCTATGTTTATCGTCAGTGGTTCAAACATAGGAGAAGCGAAAAGTCACTATAAAATTAAACATAAAGATCAAATTACGCATGATTGGGAAATACACGTGGATTATCCTTTATTTGATCAACTGGAGGATAAGGATTTACAGCAGGAGGTCAATACAAAAATTGTCCAAAAACTTGAAGATACCTTTCGTGATGTAAAAAGGGGAGCGAGCGACTTAATGGGGATGCCTGTTCTTTACTATGAAGAAACAGGAGTTTACAGACAGAAGGACCTATACTCGGTCGTCATGACCTCCCATATTTCGCGTGGAGAACAATACAACTCTACGGTTACTTCTGTAAATTTTGAAAACAAGGATCATGGAAAAGTGGTTCCGCTAAATAAACTGGTCGACATGGAGGAGTTAAACGAGCGCGTTCAGAAAGTCATCGCTCAGGAACCTGACACCTACAATCAAGATAAATTCACCAAAGTAAGAGATAATACGGCTTTTTACGTCGCAGATGATCAGCTGTTTTTAATATTTAACAAATATGAAATAGCGGCAGGCGTGCATGGTACACCTGAGATTCAAATTCCTTTAAATGGAATAGAACTGGAGCAAGCGGATGAAACGAATGCTCCGTTCCCCTCCTTTACGTTAAAATATCCACAAAATACACAAGCGGGAAACAGGTAGTTAACAGACTTACCCACTATATTAACAAGGGTGTGGATAATTTTATCCACAGATAGAAAGAAGGGAAATGAAAAAGCATAAGCAGTGCTTATGCTTCTAGCATTTCCTCATTTTGTTCTTGTTCTCCGTAGTAGTGGAACATATATTGTTCTTTCGTAATGACAAACAAGTCATAGATATCTTCTTTCCGGTTCACCCAGGAGTGGATGTCAGGATAGGATTCGTTACCTAAGGTTACATAAGGAATTTTAAGAGCAGCTTTCATGGATCTTACGTTGGTTTTTCTAATCTTCATGAAAATAGCTTCAATGCCCAGCTGGAAGAACGTTTCTTCAAAGAAGGCTTCTTTCGCTATCTGGTTGTAACCTTTTCCAAAATAAGGCCTGCCGAGCCAAGTGGCAAGAAAACCCATTTGGGAATCAATATCAAAAAGGTTGATGGTTCCGATCGGCTGTCCCCATTCATCAAGGATGGTACGTGAAATTAATTCACCCCGATCTTCTGCTTCTATGGTTTGCTTCGTCAAAAAGTAAAACTCGTCACTCGATGAAGCTTTATGACGGACATAAGGGAAAACTTCTGGGTGGCTCATCAATTCAAAAAGGACCGGGGCATCATGTAAATCACGTCTTTTTAGCATAAAAAATCCCTCCTTGATTAAAGGAGGGTGATCTAAACCGCGCGGGAAAATAACGCTGAATAGTAGGCTCAGACCACCCTCGAATTTTTATCAATTGCTCACAAAAATTCGGGGTGGGAATCGAACCCACTAGAACCAGGATATCCCCTGGTGGCGCACCATTTGCCTTCCCTAGCTAATACAGCATCATCTAGATTTATAATAATCGATTTTCTCAAAAAAGTGAATAAAAATTTTGTGAAATCCATATTAATTTTTTGAGTGGAATATGTTCTATTTATGAACTGGAAAGAACAGTATAAACCGCCAGTCTCTCCGTGTATTCCTGCGCTTCATCATCGTAAGGACCCGTGCAGGTAATCAGGTTCAAAGCCTTCTCATTCGTAGGGCCGAATAATTCACGAATCGGGGAATTGTCCAATGGATGAGCCACGACTTTCTGAACGGTATACGTCAGTTTCTCTCCGCCTTTTCCTTCTACATAGATCGAATCTCCCGCTTTGAGGTCTTTTAAATCGTAAAAGACAGCAGGACCGTTCCGCCCATCCACGTGTCCAGCTATAACAGAATTTCCAGTAGCTCCCGGTTTCGTGCCGGGCTCGAACCAGCCTACTTCTGTCACACTGTTAGGGACAGCCATTCCGCCTTGCTCCGTGTATCCCTGTGGTGCAATAGGAGCATCGACATCGATAGAAGGAATGGTTAATCGGACTGGAACTATTCCTTCTGCTGCATCTGTGGGAGCCATCACTGCCGGTTCATAATTTTTTTTGATCGGAGCCTTTTCCAAAACATCTTCCGACTGAGTACTTACTTTATTATCGATCGTTTCCGCTTGAGTTATAGTTGGTTCAGGTGAATTAGAAAGAACCCCGGTTTCCTCGGAGGGTTCATCTTTAAGCAGTTGAAAGCTTAGGACAAATACGAGGAAACCCAGGGTTATAGGATATACAATTCTTCTCATAATTAGGCTTCAGATCGTTTGCGGAAAACGATGAATCCAGCACCCATAGCCATTACTCCGAATGCAGCTGCAAGCATCATAGCATTAGAACCAGAATCAGCTGTTCCACCGAATCCTGTTTCTGGCATTTCAGAAGGCATAGCAGCGGAATCTTGAAGGAGTAGAACTTCAGGACTATCGGCTGTACCTACCGCAAAAGCACTATACACTTTACCAGCTTCTACTGTGGTTCCAGAAAGGTCAATCAATTGGGTTCCATCAGTGGTACGTACTTCAAGGTCGTATGTTCCAGGCTCTAACTCTTTATAATCGGTTACCATTGGGAATTCAGCACCTGCAAATAGGGCTTCGCCACCAATAGGGCCGACATCAACGGCTGGAGCTCCAGGAATGAAGTGGCCTACACGAACTTTAGCCATTTCTTCTGTTGCTTCCATAGAATCTTCAATAGCTTTTAATTCAAGACTTTCTAAGTTATTGATGGCAGCAGCTGTATAAGCTTTACCAGCTTCTACCGTTACATCTGCAGAAATAACAGCGTCCTGTTCACCTTTGGTACCAGCTGCATAAATTTCTACCGTATGTTCTCCCGCAGGAAGTTCCATGTAATCCGTCGCAGCTTTAAATTCAGCGCTTTCCACGACAGCGTTTCCATCAACGTAGACGTCAACAGCAGGGGCATCAGGGGAAGCGTGAAGGACACGAACCATAGCCATATCTCCATGATTATCGGCGAATACGGCAGGCGCAAATACTCCCAAAACTAAGACAAAAGCAGCCAAAGAGGATAGTAGTTTTTTCATTTTTCCACTCCTTAAGATTTTTTTATATAAAATTGCCGATTAGCGGCAATTTATATCGAAGGGGATGTGACGAACCTCATCAAACATTGTACAATTGTTATACATACATCATATACACCATTTTGCTAATTTTCAAACTAATTGATGTGCTCAATGTGTTTTACTGAAAAGTTTCTATTAAATCTCCGTGTTAATTATTAAACGTAAGCTCCTATTTGTTGAAGACTCAGTTTCGCGATATTTGTTGAGCGGAAGGTCCGGAGGGGGACGATTTCGCTTTCCGCGGGCATGTGGTGAGCTTCCTCGGGCTTAACAGCCCTGCGGGATCTCACCGATCATGTTCATCCCGCAGGAGTCTACATCGTCCCCCTCCGGACCTGGCCGAATCTGATACTCGAAACCACCTAACACTCTATTTGCTTGATGAGAAAAAGTATGGGGTGATGAGGTTATTTTCATGCTAGAACGATGTGAAAAAGCTTGTTATGGAAGCATTTTAGAACCTATTTAGGAGGAGAACATTCCTCTCTTGAAAAGGGTCCGTTATTCTCACGTGGCTGGGTTGGCGAAGGAAACGACGAGACTCCCACGGGAGAAGGAGCTAGGCGAGACCCCACAGGGAGTGAAGCGACCGAGGAGGCTTGCCAGTTCCCCCGTAGGAAAGCGAGATGTTTCCGTAGCCAGCCACTCTCTATATCAGCAAAGGACCAAAACTATCTCGAAACTGAGTCTTACACAATCCGGCCCTGTAGCGTAATAAGCCTCTAATAAAAAAACAATAATAATCTTCAACAGAGCCATTGCAACAAACATAAAAAAACACCGGTAGATTATACCGGTGTTAGCATTTGTTACTATTCTTGAAAATATACCATTTTTCCATCAATCATGGTCCAGATAGGCTGAGATAGATATTCAAAAGGATGGCCGCTCCATAAAACTAAATCAGCGTCCTTGCCTTTTTCAATGGAACCTACACGGTCATCCACTCCCAGGTTTTTGGCAGGGGTGATCGTAATTCCTCTTAGTGCATCCTCAATTTCCATTCCTTCACGAGCAGCAAGTGCTGCGCATATATTCAAATATTGAATAGGTGTATAAGGGTGATCGGTGGTAATCGATACTTTTATGCCGTGATCATGCAATATCTTATAAGTCTGCCACGTTTTATTACGCAGTTCGATTTTAGAGGCCCGGGTGAAAGTAGGACCTACCGAGACCTGTAAATCCCTAAATGCGAGTTGATCTGCAATCAAGTGGCCTTCTGTACAATGTTCAATTCTGAGATCCAAATTGAATTCTTCTGCAAAACGAACGGCTGTCATAATATCATCCGCGCGGTGTGCGTGAATTCTGACCGGGATTTCTCTGTTCAGAGCTTTGAGAATGGGCTTGACTCTTAAGTCAGGTTCCGGTTCTTTCATAGCTGCATAAAACGTTTCACGGAGTTTCCCCATTATTCCAAGGCGTGTAATCGAAGCATTTTTCGATTGGGAGTGGATCCGCTTCGGGTTTTCGCCCAGCGCCAGCTTTAAACCGGCTATTTCTTTAAGGATCATCCCGTTTATCGTATGCCCGACCGTTTTGATGACCGCTGTCGTGCCTCCGATCATATTCGCGCTTCCCGGCATAATATGTGCGGTGGTTACACCGGCCTTTCGAGCAGAGAAGAAGGCGGGATCTAAAGGATGAGCGCCGTCAATCGCCCGCAAATGCGGAGTAATTGCTTCAATGGTTTCATTGGCATCACTGCCTGCCCATCCTGTTCCTTCATCATACAGTCCTAAATGAGTGTGAACATCTATAAACCCTGGATATAAATCCATCCCTTTTCCATCAATATACTCGGCTTGCTCTGGCAGAGGGATGTCCCTGCCAAAATCATTAATTTTTCCATCCACAATGTGCAATTTCGCGTCCTTAATCGAAGCAGAGGTGACAGGGTGGATGGTAACATTCGTAATAACGGTATTCATTCAACATACAGCCTTTCAAGTAGTATTACTAACTATTATACTGGAATTTATTAGTTTAGAGCACAAAAAGAACGAAGCTTTTTAAAACTTCGTCTTTTTTTGTCTGCTTATTGTTGCACAATGGATTGAAGGGCGGGCTTTAAATCAGGGTATTTAAACGTGTATCCATGAGCGAGCGCTTTTTTAGGAATGACGGACTGACCATCTAACAGTAATATACTCATTTCACCGAGGGCACCTTTTAGAGCGAAAGAGGGAGCGGTCAACCAATGAGGGCGATTCATCACTTCACCAAGTGTCTTTCCGAAATCTTTATTTCTGGAAGGGTTGGGAGCCGTGCCGTTCACAGGACCTTGTAAATCAGAATCGTGAATAGCGAAATCAATCAGTCCGGCAACGTCATCCACATGAATCCATGACATCCACTGTTCGCCTGAGCCGACATTACCGCCTACCATTAGTTTGTAAGGGATCATCATTTTAGGTAAAGCACCTTCTTCGCCCAGGACAATACCAAAGCGTACATAAACCGTTCGGACGCCTTTTTCCTTAGCTTGAGAAGCTCGTTCTTCCCATTCTGTAACTACATTAGCCAGGAAGTCATTTCCAGGTGTTGTCGTTTCTTCCGTAAAGGTCTTCGTTTTAGAACGTCCATAGTAACCAACAGCGGAGGCATTCACGAGGACCTGAGGTTTTTCAGGTAGGTGGTCAATCAAATCGAGTACGCCTTCTGTTGCTTGAATACGGCTGTCGAGAATAGAACGCTTTCTTTCCTCTGTCCAGCGGCCGCTGTTCAAGGATTCTCCCGCTAAATTTACGATGGCATCAATCTTAGGCAGATGTTTTTCGGGATGATGCTCATCTTTTAACCAGCCTACATGGGTGATTTGATTCGTGTCCTGATGCTTCTCGGGACTACGGGTCAATATGTAAACGTGGTGTCCTTCTTCAGCCAAGTGGTTGGATAAGTGACTGCCTACAAAACCTGTTCCTCCGGTAACGGCTATGTTCATAAATAATTCCTCCTTCAAATACTTTCGTTCCCATTATTTTACTAAATGGTTTTCGTAAAAGCGATTCTTTTCGCTGAACGGTAAATCCAAATCATGCTAAACTATGAAGAAAAGGGAGAGTTAGAATGGCGAAACTTACAAAGATTACGACTCAAAAGAAAAATAAAGGACGCTACAATATCTTTTTAGATTATGGTCAAGGGGAGGCTTACGGATTCAGTGTCAGTGAAGATATTCTGATCCAATACCATCTCCAAAAGAATATGGAACTGGATGAATCGACTATTCAAGCGATGATTCAAACAGACACGATCCATAAATCCTATACCCTTGCCATCAACTATTTAAGCTATCGAATGCGTTCAGAGAAGGAAATCAGAGATTATTTAGATGAGAAAGAGGTAGATGAGGAGCACATTGATGAGATTGTCTCCCGTTTATATAAGGAAAAACTGCTCGATGATCAGGAGTTTGCCAATTCATTGGTGCGAACGCGTGTCCTGACCTCAAGCAAGGGACCGCTTCTTGTAAAAAAGGAACTGATTGAAAAAGGAGTCCAGGCTTCTCAGGCAGACGCTGCTCTTGAACACTATCCTTTCGATGACCAATATAGTAAAGCTATGAAATTCGCAGAAAAGAAGTTAAAAAGCGATAAGAAGAAATCCGCTCGCCAGCAGATTCAAAATGTCCAGCAGACCTTGATGCAAAAAGGCTTTAGCGGAGACGTTGTAAAAGAGGTCTTATCTGACCTACCGGAGGAAGAAAGTGAAGATGAGCAGTGGGAAGCGGTCGTTTACCAGGGAGAGAAGTTACTCCGGAAATTTGCCCATAAAGCAGAAGGGTATGAATTAAAACAAAAGATTAAGACAGGTTTATACCGTAAAGGATTTTCATTTGATCTAATTGAACGGTTTTTAGATGAATATGTGGAAGAGTAATTAAGTGATTTCAGTACTGGTTTGTTAAAAGACCCAATCCTACGCGAGGGTTGTTTCAGATTGTTATGATTTGGTGAAGGGGATGATTAGGTGAAAATAGCGAAAAAGATTGTACTAATAGCTTCAATTGCCCTGTTCATTTTTTTCTTGGTATCGATAATAGCAGACTGGAGTATAGGTAATTTTCCTTTATTATTGCTAGCTTTGACAGTAGTCACTTCAGGAATCATTTCAATTAAGGAAGGCTCAAAAGTAGAAGGGTATGTAAATTCAGTACTCGCTGGAATGCTGTTAATAGTGTCTAGTTTGGGATTATTCTTATAATATATGGTGGCCAAAGCGGTCGCCTTTTTATTTTTCTATCATGAAAAAATGGAATTGTAGAAAATGTAGGAAACGAATATCCAGATAGCGAGGAGAGAGGTAATATAAACATCGATTGGAAGGAACTTTTTAAAGAGCTCATATTTTTTTGGAAAGATCTAGATACAGGTGAATTTAGGTGGATAGGTTTCATAGCAGAACTCCCTCTTTTAATTTGCACTATTTATTTTACAATTTACTTAATTGTCTGGTTTATTGGTTTGTTTTGAATTATTTTTTTCTATACCGGTTGTTTTATCATTCATCGGCAGAAGACTCCCTCTTCAAGCGCCGTGTCGAAGACCGGTGGCAAGGGGGAGATGAATGCCATCGCCGTAAGGCGAATGCCTTTGAATATTCTCCCCTCCGTGATATCCTAAAGTAAGAACGTATGTTCCTAATTAGGAGGTGGAAAGGTTGAGGCATAAAGCGTATAAATTTCGTATCTATCCAAATAAAACCCAAGAATCGCTCATCGCTAAGACAATAGGTTGCGCTCGTTTTGTCTTCAATCATTTCCTCTCTGAATGGAGCAGTGCCTACAAGGAAACCGGAAAAGGTTTGAGTTACTCTACTTGTTCCAAACAACTACCCAAGCTTAAAAGAGAATTCCTTTGGTTAAAGGAAGTGGATAGCACGGCCATCCAAACGTCGGTCAAACATCTTTCTGACGCTTATGAACGGTTTTTCAAAAAGCAAAACCAAGCTCCACGGTTCAAATCAAAGAAGAACAAAGTCCAGTCCTACACCACAAAATGCACAAACGGAAATATTGCAATCCAGGATCGCAAAATCAAACTGCCTAAGCTGGGGCTTGTGAGATTTGCCAAGAGCCGTGAAGTGAAAGGTCGCATCTTGAGTGCGACGGTTCGCCGCAATCCGACCGGAAAATATTCTGTATCCATTCTTGTTAAAACAGATATTCAGGAACTTCCTAAATCCAACACTTATGTTGGCATTGATCTCGGATTGAAAGACTTCGCTGCTCTCTCGAATGGCACCACCTATCAAAACCCACGATACCTACGTAAGACCGAAAAGAAACTAGCAAAAGCTCAACGTATCCTTTCCCGAAGGGAAAAGGGATCTTCGAATTGGCATAAGCAGCGTATTAAAGTAGCTAGACTTCACGAGAAGATAGCGAACTCCCGCAAAGATTATCTGCAGAAGATTTCTACCGAAATCATCAAAAACCACGATGTGATCGGGGTAGAAAATCTCCAAATTTCCAATATGCTCAAAAACCGAAAACGATCCAAATCGATTAGTGATGTGAGCTGGTCGATGTTCACGTCTATGCTCGAATACAAAGCAAAGTGGTACGGGAAGCAGTTGGTAACCGTGTCGAAAGTTTTTGCGAGTTCACAGCTGTGTTCCAAGTGCGGATACCAAAACCGTGAGGTGAAGAATCTCGCTGTTCGAACGTGGGATTGCCCAGATTGCGGCTGCCACCACGACCGCGACCTAAATGCGAGCTTCAATATATTGAAGGAGATTCAAAGAATCCTTACAACCGTCGGTGCGACGGGGCTAGCCTAATCATTTGAACGAACCGTTAGGTTCGTGCTCTTAGGAATCCCCCAACTTCAAGGAGTGTCAGCGAGTAAGTGGGGGTAGTTCAAAAACTCTAAATTCCCCTTTATAAAATGAAAAAAGCAGAAGGTGGTCCCTTACTACTGTTAGAAATCAAACCAAAGTAAATAAGTTATTCAACAATAGGGCCGGATTGTGGAAGACTCCGTTTCGAGATATATTAGGTCCGTTGCTGATAAGGAGTGAAAGGACCCTTCTATAAGAGAGGTAATCGTTCTGGATCAGCCTTAAACCCTTATATATCAGGGGTTGTACACTTAAATAAGCTAGATACTCTTTTGCTCTTCAGTTAATTTTAGTAGGCAGTTTTGGTGGATTTCGAGTTTCTTATTCGGCCAGGTCCGGAGGGGGACGATGTAGACTCCTGTGGGATAAACATGATCAGTGAGACCCCGGAAGGCTTTAGCTGAGGAGGCTCACCTCATGCCCAAGGAAAGCGAAATCGTCCCCCGCAGGACCTTCCACTCAACAAATATCTCGAAATCAAGTCTTCAAGTAATGGGAACTTTTCTATAAGAATTAATTTAGTTATTTAATTGAGGGCATAAGAAAAAAGTACTTGATTAACTTAAAAATAATTTTCGTGTATACTATATAAAGGTGACAAAAGTACTATGACAATACGGAGGAGACCTATGATTTATAAGCGATATACATACCAGATAAGGCCTGAACAATATGAACCTTGCACACGTTTTTTTCACGAATACATATTGCCTGCTCAATTAGGACATGGCGCACGTCTAGTCGGGAGGTATGTGACAACGGCCCGCGATGAAATTACATCTATATGGGAGTATGATTCCTATGAGGACTGCGAAAGAATTACAGAAAACATGCGGGCCTCCGAACTTTACCATAAAGCCTCCCAGAGAAAAGAAGAATTAAGTCCGCTCTTTGAACACCTCAAAGAAGACTTTATTGAAAGTACTGGAGATTACCATTTCACTAAGCATATCGTATCGGTTTCTGCCTACATCACCAATGAAAAGGGAGAGCTTCTGCTTGTGAAAAATGAACACCGGAATGATACATATGAAATGCCAGGGGGAAGAATGGAAAAAGAGGAAAGTCTGGAAGGAGCGATCCGGAGAGAAATTTATGAAGAAACGGGAGTCCATGCTCACATAGACGGGATTACAGGGGTTTACCACAATATGAGTCAGGGAATCGTGTGCATTGTTTTTAAAGGAAGGTATGAGAGTGGGCACTTGAAAATCTGTCCTGGTGAGACAGAAGAGGTCATGTTTCAGGATTTATCAGAAGTAGAGTTAACCGAATTGGTAACAAGAGATCAATTTATAACCAGAATCAAAGATGCCAGGGATAGAAAAGGGGTAGCGGTTGAAAGTTACTATGTAAGACCGTATGAACTTCTCCACCGAATGGAAGAATAATAAAAGCTGCTGACTAATAAAACGTCAGCAGCTTTTAATCTTATAATAATCCTTTTTTCTCTAAATCTTCAATCGCTTCATGCACGTGGTCTACAACTGTATTGGCTTTCTCCTGAACCTCTGGATGAGCTGTGGACATCACATAGTTATAAGGCGTAAGCTCGAACATGGCCAGGTCGTTGAATGAATCTCCAACGCAAGCGACTTCGTGAGGCTGGATTCCCAGTTCGGCGATTAGTGAATGTAGTCCGCTGCCTTTATTAATGGACTTTGGCATAATATCAACACACGTCTCATGGGAAATAAAGCTGTCTGTTCTTTCACCAAAAGCTTCATCGATCCTCTTGTAGGCGGCGATCACGTCGTCTTCTCTCCCGTGCAGAGTAATTTTCGACGGTGCGATGGTTGTACCAAACTGATCGGCCATTTGAGGTTCCACAATAATGTCGTGAAACATCTGTTCAGAGATCTTATCAATCCATTCATTGTGTTCCCTCGTAAAGGTCTTATCAGAAGTTGAAACAGTCTTTATCATAGGCTCTTGCTCAATGTGATCCATAACCTTTTTGGCCAGATCGCCTTCAAAAGTTTTAGAATGAATGTGTTCGTCCGATTCATTGTAAACAAAAGCTCCATTTTGGCTAATGCGGTGTCCCGGCACTTTGAGACGGTTCAGCACTTCTTTTATCTCGTGGTCCATGCGTCCGGAGGCAACCGTTAGAGGAGTACCTTGTTCGACCATCCGTCTCAGCGCATCTATATCTTCATTTTTAATATAGTGGTCCATTCCGAGTAATGTCCCATCAAGATCACTGACAAACAGTTTAATCATGGATGAGGCTCCTTTCCTTTATCCTACCTGTAATACTTTTTTACACCCTAATGATTGTACATGACGAAAGCGCTTTTAGACAAAGGAAAATATCTGATCGATAGGAATCTTGTAAAATAAACTTAAGAACTATAGGATAGAGAAACAACCACTTGAAACCGTTTTATAATAAATTTGAAATACTTGGAACTTAAGGAGGGAGGATAGGATGGAGCAAAACGTCGTTATCAAGAAAGTTTTAAATAATAATGTGATTATTGCCGAGCATCCTTCCTATGAGGAAGTCGTATTAATTGGAAAAGGGATTGGATTTAATCGAAAGAAGGATGATTCGGTTTCCTTCAACAAAGCGGATAAGACTTTCCTTTTGAGTAATGAAAAGGAAAAGCAGCAATATGTTGATCTGGTTCCGCACATCGACGAAGAACTCATTGATTTTACGAATGATATCTTGTTTCATATTGAAAAAAGGATGGGGGAAGAGCTGAACCAGCATATCCACGTGGCTCTAACGGATCACTTAGCTTTTGCGATTAATCGGGCCAAGAAAAACATGCAGTTTTCCAACCCTTTCCTTCAGGAGATTGAATCGCTTTACCCTAAGGAATACCAGATCGCTATGGAAGTCGTAACCATGATTTATGACAAACTGGGTATACAATTCCCGGAAGGCGAGATTGGATTTATTGCGCTTCACATTCATAGTGCGGTCACGGATAAAACGCTGCGGGAAATTAATCGCCATAACCAGCTGATCAACCAGTTAGTTCAGCTGGTCGAAGATACGATGAAGGTCACGATTGATAAGAAAAGTATTGATTATCATCGGCTGGTCCAGCATTTGCACCGGGCCATTGATCGCGTTCATCAGGGAGAAAGTGTTGGGGAAGAAATTAAACTCGCAAACATGTTGAAAGAAGAATACCCGGTGTGCTATAATTTAGCTTGGAAGTTGATAAAAGTGATGCAAAAGTGGCTCAAGAAGCCAGTAGATGAATCAGAAGCTATCTATTTGACGATTCATTTACAACGATTAACCCATAAATCCTAACGTTACGTGTTACTGACACGATCAGGCATGAGTATCGGAAGATTTCGCGGTTATCATAAGGGTGGAGTGTACCCAATGATAACTGATTAATCTTCTATACTCATGCCTTTTTTATTGCTCTTTTGGAATGAGACGCGTCCTATGTGACGCTTTCATTTTTAAAATAAATGTAACCGTTTTATCTGTTAGGAAGCGAAGTCAGTTTTGGATCACAATTTATAATTAAGGAGGAAATCACATGTTCAAAAATGCTTTTGGAACGTTGCAAAAAGTAGGTAAAGCCCTTATGACGCCTGTAGCTTTGCTGCCGGCTGCCGGAATCCTGCTTGCTTTTGGTACAAGCTTTGCTCAGGACAGCTTTGTTGAAAAAGTACCTTATTTTGGCACCCCATGGGTTCAAACCTTGTTGAAGGTAATGGAGGAATCTGGTGGTGTGGTTTTTGATAACTTACCGCTCTTATTCGCGGTAGGGGTTGCGATAGGATTAGCTAAAGGTGACGGGGTCGCCGGATTAGCCGCTATTATTGGTTACTTAATTATGAACGTCGTTATGGGTGTTCTCGGAAACGTGGACGCTGACATGACCTCAGAACCTGCCTACGCGGAAGTGCTCGGTATTCCTACCTTACAGACCGGGGTCTTCGGAGGAATTATAGTCGGGATACTCGCCGCCTTCCTGTATAATAAGTACTTTAATATCGAACTGCCTCAGTTTTTAGGATTCTTTGCAGGAAAACGATTTGTTCCGATTATCACAGCTTTTACGTCTTTATTTTTAGGTATCATCATGCTTTGGGTATGGCCATTTGCACAGGCTGGATTAAATGGTTTGTCCCACTTAATGCTTGAAGGAAACCAGACAATTTCGGCTTTCTTCTTTGGTTTAATTGAAAGATCATTAATTCCTTTTGGTCTTCACCACATTTTCTATTCACCATTCTGGTTTGAATTTGGAAGCTATACCAATGAAGCCGGAGAAATTATTCGCGGTGACCAGACGATTTTCTTTGAACAGCTTAAAGATGGAGTCGATTTCACGGCAGGAACATTTATGGTTGGTAAGTTCCCGTTTATGATGTTCGGACTTCCAGCTGCAGCGCTCGCGATTTATCACACGGCGAAACCTGGACGTAAAAAAGTTGTCGGTGGTATTATGGCTTCTGCTGCGCTAACTTCTTTCTTAACAGGTATTACAGAGCCGATCGAATTCTCATTCTTGTTCGTAGCTCCTGTCTTATTTGGTATTCACGCTGTATTTGCTGGCCTTTCTTTCATGACTATGGAAATCTTAGGAGTGAAAATTGGTCAGACCTTCTCAGGCGGACTGATTGACTTTATCCTATTTGGAGTTCTTCCAAACCGTACCGACTGGTGGTGGGTCATCATCGTTGGACTGATCTTCTCTGTCATTTACTACTTTGGCTTCCGTTGGGCGATTCTTAAGTTTAACTTAGCTACGCCGGGACGTGAAGATGAAGCAGATGACGAAGAAGACCAAGGTGAAGTAGGAGATCTTCCATATGAAATCCTGCAAGCTATGGGTGGTCAGGAAAATATCTCCCACTTAGATGCTTGTATTACACGACTACGCGTTTCCGTAAACGATAAAGAGAATGTTAATAAAAATAGACTTAAGAAACTTGGTGCTTCCGGGGTTATGGAAGTAGGAAACAATATTCAGGCGATCTTCGGTCCAGTTTCCGATACACTTCGTGGACAGATGCAGGACATTATTGATGGCAAGACGCCTCGTTCCCGTGAAGATGTCGCAGAAATTGTAAATGAGGAAAAAGCTGCTCAAGCCCCTGTATCAAAAGGTGAACTTAACTTCGTCAGCCCGATAAAAGGTAAAGTTATGCCGATTACAGACGTGCCTGATCAAGTGTTCTCTGGTAAGATGATGGGGGATGGCTTTGCAATTGACCCGCAAGATGGTAAGATAGTTTCGCCGGTAAACGGTAAAATCCTTAATATTTTCCCTACCAAACATGCGATTGGGTTAGAAGCCGAGAACGGAATGGAAATTCTTGTTCACATCGGAATCGATACCGTAAGTTTGAAAGGGGAAGGCTTTACAGCACTTATTTCCGAAGGCGATGAAGTGAAACAAGGCCAGGCGATAATGGAAGTGGATTTAGATTACATTAGAAATAATGCTACATCCGCTATTACGCCGATTGTATTCACCAATTTAGCCGAAGATCAAGAAGTCCGTGTCAAAGCCTCTGGAGAAGTGCAGCATAACGATCCAGATATTATTGAGATTACAAAATAATATTTAAAAAAGGAGATATCGTCATGAAGGAACATTCTATGAAAATAACTGCGGCTGACGGCGTACACGCTCGTCCAGCAACAGCACTTGTACAAGTAGCTGGAAAGTATCAATCTGAAGTAAACCTTGAGTATAAAGGAAAATCCGTTAACATGAAATCCATTATGGGTGTAATGTCCTTAGGTATTCCAAACGGTGCTGAGATTAAATTCACCGCTGAAGGTTCTGACGAAGACGAAGCTGTAGAAGCTGTTGCAGCTAAAGCGAAAGAAGAAGGTCTTGGCGAGTAAGACCTCATGAATAAAGGAAGAAGCTGGTCCATTGGGCCAGCTTCTTTATTTGTATCTGATTTTTTATCTTTAACTAAGGGGAGATAATGACTTATTTGCGGGCGCCCCACGGCCCGATAAAGGTGACCACGACCCAATTCTGCTCGAACACGGTGATACAAAATATAATTTCAATAAAAAACCCCGCAAAATGCGAGGTAAGTTCGAAGATTACTGGTCGATAATAATTTCCTTCCGTCCATCATCTTCGTTATAAATTTGTTCAGCTACGCCTTCAGGTCCCTTTAGCTGATCAGGATTGGAGACGTGAGTGGACTCTTCCCAGAAAGGTGTATTCATGCCGCCCATAAAGACGGAAGTGGCGGTCAAGGGTTCTTCTTCCCACTCTTTCTGCAGACTCTCTGTAAATCCTTTAACGGCAAATTTACTGGCACAATAAACACTTTCATTTTTCTTCCCGCGCAGTCCGGCCGTAGAGATAATGTTCAGTACTCTTCCATTTGCTTCCTTTAGTTTAGGATAGGCGGCTTGAGTCACTAACATGGTACCGCGGACATTGGTCGTCCACATGTCATCCATTTGCTGTTTCGTGTACGTATGGAGTTCGCCAAATATTCCAAGCCCGGCATTATTGATCAGTACATCTAAATCATCGACCTGACGTAATGCCTCTGAAATAGAGGCTGGTTCCGTCACATCACAGACAATAGCTTCTGCCTGTCCTCCTTTTTCTTCAATTTCACTCTGTACAACTAATAACTTTTTCTCTGTGCGCCCGGTAACGATGACTCTGTATCCGGCAGCTCCGTACTGGTGGGCCAATGCCCTGCCTAGTCCTGATCCGGCGCCAGTAATGAATACGGTACTCATGAACCTCTCTCCTTGATTATCTTTTGTATATCATTATTCATTGTGAAGAAAGCCTGATAAAATGTAAAGAAAGGCGTAACATCCTTTTAGTATGTAAGGTTTTGAGGAGGAATAGAATGGAACGTCGATTTAGTGATATGAGTCAGGAAGAATTAAGGCAGGAAATTGCTGACTTGACGGAGAAAGCGCAGAAAGCTGAACAATTCGGCATGGTTAATGAGTTTGCGGTACATGAGCGTAAAATCATCATGGCTAAATCATATATGATTAATCCAAGGGACTTTGGACCGGGGGAACTTTATGAAATTGAAGGCGACCCTGAGAACACCTTTTATATTCAATATATGAATGGAGTATTCGCATGGGGGTATCGCCGTAATCAAGCCGGCGTTAAAGTGACGGAAGAATCAGAAGAGGCTCTTCCAATATCCATGTTAGGACAAAAAATAGAGAATAAGTAAAAACAGCGCGCGAATGATCGCGCGCTGCTTTTTTACATGCGTTTTTTAGCTTGAACTTCAGTAATGATATCAGACTGCGTTTGTTCTGTTTCGCCATTTACTTTATTACTTAAGTGCTTAACCCCTCTATGAGCGTAGAAAGGCGAGGCACTTGGTCTAAAGTTTTTCTTACCCACGGCGATTCCTCCCGATCTGGTTAACGTCACGTTCTCTGGACTTAGCCGCCCGCTCTTGCGGCTGGTTATTAATAGTTCCATTTGGACGTAAAGCGAGCATATCGCTTTGATCATCCGGTGAGTGTGTCATTTTTACATTCGGAAAGTTTTTAGACTTATTACGCATTGGATACCCTCCTGTGGTCCCTTTGTGGGGGACAATTATAGTATGTGCAGGTGCGTAGTAAGTATGTGATACAATGAGGTTGTAATCCTTGGTAAAGTTGAGGTGAACCACACAATGAATGAAATATTTGAGCGATTAGCTGATCAGCTCTATTATAAAAACGGTCATATGACGATAGAAGAAGCAAGAACCTGGGTGGAGTTACTATGGGAAGATTTTGATTCCACAAGGGCAAAGGCCGGGTACGATTATCAAGGAAAGCAAGTGACTGAACAGATTGTTACACGCTGGATTGAAAACTATGGACCCAAACTTCATGAATATGTCGCTACAAATCCTAAATACCAGGAACTTTTTGAGAAAAAAAGACGCATGCATTGATAAAGAAAAAGCCGTGCTGTTTAATAGCACGGCTTTTACATTGATTTTAACCTTTCGACTCAGGAATCGGACTAACCTTATTCTGAAGCTTTTCTTCCGTAAACACCCATCCGGTGTAGGAATTTAATATCTTTAAGTCATCTCCATGTTCATCATCAATCTGGGCAAGAGCAACGAATGGATAGCGGCCTTTAGAACGATAACGTAAATCAATAAAGCGTACCTCTGTGTATTCATCAAAATAGGTGATTTCATAGCGGTACACAGGAGAAAAGGATAAAAATGCCTTGATATTATGATCTGTTAAAGCCTTTTGCACCACAGGATCCTCATAATTAATCGGTTTATTTACGAATTTATCCAGTATGGTGATATGGCCGTTTTCGGCACGTCCTACATAATAATTCGTAGGTGTAGTTATCGCTATTCTCCAGATGTTCTGCTGGATGGTCGGAGATGTAGCAATTTGTTCGACCTGGTCGAAATTTTCATTAATTAATCGAACCATTTCCCGTTTATCAAAATACCGTTTGACATAGTAAACGGCGATGACAAAATAGATCAGGAGCCACATCAACCCAGGATCTGCACCAAGATTCCAGGCTACAATTCCGGCAAGATGCAGAATGAAAATATAAGGGTCAAATGTGTTGATAAATCCATAAGCCACCCACCTGTTGGTAAAGGGCCGGTAAGCCTGAGTTCCATATGCATTGAAAATATCCACAAAAACGTGCAAGATAACAGCTAGGAAAGTCCATAGCCATAGATGTAGAAAACTCACTTCAGGGGTGAATAAATAGATGAGGCTCGGAATACTGAGTCCCCACAAAAGAACCGCGGGAACGGAGTGGGTAATTCCTCTATGGTGTCTGATATAGGTCGCATTATCTTTTAACTTCAATACAGTATCACAATCGGGGGCTTGAGAACCGACTAAGGTCCCGATTAATACGGCATTGAATAAAGCAGGGTCGGATTGGACGACTGGATCAAGTGTAGCGATCCCTCCGAGTGCCACACCCATGACCACATGTGTGCCGGTGTCCATGCTGATTCCTCCTTTGGGCCAGCCATTCTACTAGTAGTTTATCACGAAGGAAGTTGATCCATGAAAAATTTAGAAAGAGTCCAGCAAATTATTCAAAATTTTGATCGAGAATTATTTAGACAGAATCTTATTCAATGGTTTAAAAATGAACAACGGGTTTTACCCTGGAGAGAAAACCAGGATCCTTACCGCGTGTGGGTATCAGAAATTATGCTCCAACAAACCCGTGTTGATACGGTCATTCCGTATTTTAATAACTTTTTGTTGAAATTCCCAACGCTAGAAGCCCTGGCAGAAGCGGATGAACAGGAAGTGCTCAAGGCGTGGGAGGGTTTAGGTTACTATTCCCGAGCTAGAAATCTGCAAAACGCAGTAAGAGAAGTTGTTGAGGAATATCAAGGGGTGGTCCCTTCAGAGCCGGAAGAAATCGCAAAGTTAAAAGGTGTCGGCCCTTATACCAAAGGGGCGATATTAAGTATTGCCTATGACAAGCCTATTCCAGCTGTAGATGGAAATGTTATGCGGGTA
Source organism: Halobacillus halophilus DSM 2266 (assembly GCF_000284515.1). Taxonomy (GTDB): domain Bacteria; phylum Bacillota; class Bacilli; order Bacillales; family Halobacillaceae; genus Halobacillus; species Halobacillus halophilus. The sequence goes on from NC_017668.1 coordinate 1,064,295, forward strand.
CTATCCCGGATTTTGCATGTAGAAGAAGATATTGCGAAACCAAGTACAAAAAAACTATTTGAAGAACTCATAACAGAACTGATTTCCCATGAAGATCCTTCTTCCTTTAACCAGGGTCTTATGGAGCTTGGAGCATTAGTATGTACACCAAAAAATCCGTCCTGCCTGCTCTGTCGAATTCAGGATCAATGCCGCGCCTTTGAACAGGGTATCGAAGAGGAATTGCCGGTTAAAACCTCAAAGAAAAAACAGAAGAAAGCCCCTTATATGCTGCTGTTGATTCAAAACAAGCAGGGGGAAGTCCTCATTGAACAAAGACCCTCAAGTGGTCTGCTAGCTTCATTGTGGCAGTATCCCATGGTACCACTTGCGGATGTAGACCGTGTATCAGCTCCGCATTGGTTTTACGGGGAATATGGTTTAACCATTGAGTTAAAAGAAACGAAACAAACCATCAAGCATGTATTTTCTCATTTAATTTGGGAAATGGAAGTCGTAACAGCGGAAATCGTCGGCGGTGAACTTGACCATGAGCGAGCCCGCTTTGTAACCCTGGATGAAATGAACGACTTTCCATTCCCCGTTTCCCACCAAAAAGCTCACAAGTACATTAATCTATAAATGTAGAAGCGTCGCTTGTCCAAACAGCTTCACGTTGTTTAAGACCTCCGCGGCGCTTTATTTCTTCATTGATTTCCCTCAATATGGTTACGCCTTCAGAATTCAAATACGGAGCGGTTTGAGATAAGGCATAATGGAAATAACCAAGCTCTCCATCCTGCCAATCCTGCTTTGATTCCATGGATAAACGCGTGAAATCTCTTCCTTCATACAATTGAAATCCCTCCTCGATTTACTTTATGTTGATTTGGTTGAAGCATACCCGTCAATAAAAGGAATTCGGGACTTTAGACACCCTTAAATGAATAGTTAACACACTTGTAATAAAAATGTAATATAGTTTTGTCAATATAGTAGTACCAAAGGTTCAGGAGAATATGTCGTGTTTTGTTTATGTTTAGGACTATTTACTTTTTTATCAATTTTGTGAATAATTAGTTTCAGAAAGTGGATCAAAAAAATACATATGGAACAGAGGGATGAGGAATGGATGAAAAGAGATGGGCAGCAGCGGTCTGTGGCAGCTTAGCAGGTGCCATGCTTTGGGGCACAGCAGTATTTGCAGAGGAAACTCACCAAGTAGAATCAGGAGATACCTTATGGAGAATAAGCCAAAAGTATGAGGCGTCCGTTACTCAGCTTAAATTATGGAATGATCTTCCAACCAATGTCATTAATGTGGGGCAGCAATTAATTGTCGACAAGACAAAGAACTCAACCATTGAAGACTCAGATTCTCCATCATCTTCAAGCGCTCGTACATATACGGTTAAAAGTGGCGATTCTTTATGGGCGATTGCGAATAAGCACGGGATGTCTGTATCAGCACTAATGAATTTAAATCATCTTTCCAGCGCAACGATTTACCCCAATCAAAAATTAAAGGTAAGTAGAAGCTCCTCCCCTGAAGATTCGGTTTCTTCATCCAATTTGACCACCCCAGAACCCGTATCCTCCTTTTCAAGTACAAGTTTGCTCAAGGAAGCTAAGAAATATTTAGGGACTCCTTATCAGTGGGGAGGAGAGTCACCTTCAGGATTTGATTGCAGCGGTTTTCTGCAGTACGTTTTTGCTAAAGAGGGGATCCGTATTCCGAGAACAGTGGCTTCTATTTATACTCACTCCAGCTTAGAATCCGTGAGCCATTCGAATCGTCAGCCGGGAGACATTGTTTTTTTTGAGACGTACAAACCAGGAGCTTCTCATGCTGGGATATATCTTGGAAATAACCAATTTATTCATAGCGGATCTACATATGGCATATCCATTGCCACTCTAACCAGTAATTATTGGTCGTCCCGCTATATTGAAACAAAAAGAATAATGAATTAACAGCTTGGTACCAAAGGCGCTTCTATTCTAAGAGGCGTCTTTTTTTCATGGAGCTAAAAAAAATATTTCATTTTTAGAATGAAATCTGGGAGAAGTGTACACAATAATCTTTGCGGAGGTGATAAACATGGCTAAGCAACCAAAACAAAACAAAACAGCTGCTGGTACAGACAAAAAACACGTTAAACAACAGAACCAACAAGCTGCTCAACAAAATCAGAACCAACAATATGGTGCTGAATTTGCATCTCAAACAGATGCTCAACAAGTACGTGAGCAAAACCAACAATCTCAGGCTAAGAAAAAATAACCTGATTGATGGTTAAGGCTTGTCCAGGCTGTTTTATTAGCCTGTATCAATCCCCCGAATAAGAGAAGCCGCCAATTGGCGGCTTCTTTTTTTACGTAAATTTTAAAGAGGTTAATTATTTTCATTCCTTTCCAATTGTAGTTATAATAGACAGAAGGCATGATCGGATTACAATAGGGAAGGGGGATCAACATGCCCGGCCCAGAAGCAGGAAAGCGGATTGAAATTCAAAGTTACAAGCATAATGGATATCTCCATCGTGTTTGGGAAAGTACCACGGTTCTGAAGGGAACCCGCCATGTCATTATTGGTGCAAATGATCGGACCACTGTCACCGAAAGTGATGGGCGGAGATGGACGACACGTGAGCCCGCGATCTGCTACTTTCACTCCAAATACTGGTTTAACATTATCGGTATGTTGAGAAATGATGGAGTATACTATTATTGCAATATCAGTTCTCCCTTTATTTATGAGGATGAAATGATTAAATACATTGATTACGATTTAGATATTAAAGTGTTTCCGGATATGACCTATAAACTTCTCGATGAGGATGAATATGAAATCCACAAACGTAGAATGAATTATCCTCATGTGCTGGATCGTATATTGTATAATAACGTAGATATACTGATTCGCTGGATCCGCCAGAGGAAAGGACCATTTTCACCGGAATTTATTGATCAATGGTATGAACGCTATTTAACGTATAGGTAACGTCAGATGCGCACTTCTAGATAAGTGCGCATCCTTGTTGTTCGTAAGGTAAGGAAAGGAAAGAAGGTGTTCGTTTGGACAGTATTAAACGCTATTTAAAATTTGTAAAACCCTATAAGGGAAAGATTATCATTACCGTTCTTATAGGTGTCGTAAAGTTTTCGATTCCATTATTAATGCCGTTAATTACGAAATATGTGATTGATGATATTATCAACGCGGATTCGCTGGCTCAATCTGAAAAAATAGATCAGCTATTATGGTTGATGGGCGGGGCTTTTTTCGTGTTTATGATCATACGCCCGCCTATTGAATACATTCGTCAATATATGGCTCAGTGGATCGGAAGCAATATCCTTTATGATGTCAGGGAAAAGCTGTTTGATCATATTCAACGGCTCAGCCTGCGATTTTATTCAAAAACAAAGACAGGCGAAATTATTTCGCGTGTGATTCATGATGTGGAACAGACCAAAACATTCGTCATTACCGGCCTCATGAACATTTGGCTCGATATGTTTACGATTGTCATTGCAATTATAATTATGCTTACGATGAATGTTTGGCTTACACTTGTTTCAATTGCCCTTTTCCCGTTATACGGTTTTGCGGTCAAGTATTTCTATGCCAGGCTTCGCCACTTAACCCGTGACCGTTCCCAGGCACTTGCTCAAGTCCAGGGCCACCTGCACGAACGCGTTCAGGGTATTCCGGTGACCCGAAGCTTTGCACTCGAGAATTATGAACAGGACCAATTCGATGTGCAGAATAAAAACTTTCTTGATAAGGCCATTACGCACACGAACTGGAATGCTTACACGTATTCTGTTACCAATACCATCACGGATCTGGCCCCGCTGCTTGTGATTGCCTTTGCGGGTTACCAGGTTATAACTGGTTCGCTAACTATTGGTACAATGGTTGCTTTCACCGGCTATATGGAACGTGTTTACAGTCCGCTCCGCCGTCTGGTTAACTCTGCGACTGTTCTAACTCAATCGATTGCCTCTATGGACCGTGTGTTTGAACTCGTCGACGAAAAATACGATATCGTGGATAAACCAGGGGCTAAGAAACTGGAGAAAATAAAGGGTGACGTTTCAGTTGAAAATGTTTCCTTTAAATACGACGAAGGTGAACCGCTTGTACTGAATAACGTCAGTTTAGATGTAAAACAAGGAGAAACGGTTGCTTTTGTTGGAATGAGTGGTGGAGGTAAGTCCACCCTGATCAGCTTGATTCCACGTTTTTATGATGTCACAGAAGGCAGAATCATGATTGACGGCATGGACATTCGTGATGTACAGGCTCGTTCCTTGCGGGATAAAGTGGGGATGGTGCTGCAGGATAATATTCTCTTCAGTGAATCCATTTCCATGAACATCCGTATGGGTAATCCTGACGCTACGGATGAGGAAGTGATCGAAGCGGCTAAAGCTGCGAATGCCCACGAATTCATCTCGAATCTCTCGAACGGGTACGATACACTAGTTGGTGAGCGCGGTATTAAATTATCCGGCGGCCAAAAACAACGGGTAGCTATCGCTCGTATTTTCTTGAAAAATCCACCGCTGCTCGTGCTGGATGAAGCGACCTCAGCTCTTGATCTGGAAAGCGAAAGTCTTATACAAGGTGCTTTAGAACGCCTCGCTTCAGATCGTACTACCTTTATTGTGGCTCACCGCCTTTCGACCATTACGCATGCGGATCGAATTGTGTTAATTGAAAATGGTGAAATTGTAGAAGTAGGTTCTCACCGTGAATTAATGGATAAACGCGGAAACTATTACAATCTATATCAAATGCAGGAACTGGATGACAAACCCGGTTCCAAGGAGTATTTACAAACTTAAAAGGTACCATTGAAAAGGGCTGAATCCTGCAGGGGTTCAGCCTCTTTTTTGTGTGATTTCTGATTGTGCTTGTGACGGTACTTTGAAATAATGACACTATTACTTCATACAGCACAGGTTATTCGGAGGGGAGAGGAAAGCATGAGCATCGAAAATATTCTCATAGGAGCAGGATTGGTTTTCTTATTCTTACTGATCTTCGCTATCTCAGCAGGGAAAAAGTAACACGCGTCGGCATGTTGATTACATAAAGCTCTTAAAAATTTTAGTAATCTTCAACTATAGGGCCGGATTGTGGAAGACTCAGTTTCGAGATAATTTGGATCCGTTATGTTGTTATGGAAAAGGGCTGGTGGGGAAATAACTCGCTTTCCTATAGGGGAACGGTGAGCTTCCTCGCTCGTTTCACTCCCTGCGGGATCTCACCTAGTTCCTTCTCCCATGGGAGTCTCGCCATTTCCCCACCAACCCAGCTGAGTGAGAATAACGGACCCTTCCATAAAAGTGAATGCTCTCCTTCTAAATAGGCCTTAATTGCTTCTATGACAAGCTTTTTTACATCGTTCTAGCATGAAAATACACTCCTTATCCCATGCTTATTCTCACCAAGCAGACAGGGGATTTAGTGGTTTCGAGTTTCTGATTCGGCCAGGTCCGGAGGGGGACGATGTAGACTCCTGCGGGATGAACATGATTGGTGAGATCCCGCAGGGCTGTTAAGCCCGAGGAAGCTCAGCACATATAAGAAGTTCGACTAAGATCGCCACGTCCTGTGGCAACGTCGAACGACCCTGCGTCGTGCAGGGCCGGAAAGCGAAATCGTCCCCCGCAGGACCTTCCGCTCAACAAATATCTCGAAACTGAGTCTTCAACAAACGGGAGCTTTACTTTAAAACCACCTTGGAGCTTTAAGGGAGGTTACATAAAAAAGCTCAGAGGGAAAATCCTCTGAGCTTTGTGCATGCGTGTATATCTTTATTTTTCTGTGGTTTGAATATAATCGCTCTGGTGGTGGCTTTGGTAACTTTTTAGTAACCTTTTCAACTTCTCGAGCTGGTAGTGATATTCCATCAACTGTGAAGCTAAAGGTAGAAAGACCAGCTTATCAGGATTATTGGTCTTTTCATAAACATGCATCAGCCGCTCAACCAAAAGAGGAATGTTGGGCTCCTCAATTTGACGCAGTCCCTGTTTATGGGTGCGTTTAATTCTGCCTTTCAAGCTGAGAACCAGTTTTTCATGAGCATTAATCAGCTTGTCCAATTCATCCACAAGAGCATTCTGGAAATCTTCCGGAATCTGCTCAATTTTGTGATCCAGTCTGTAAAAAGCTTTTAATACATCAAAAGATTTCTTCGTCGTCGTAATCAACTGACGGAAAAGCACCAGTTTTCTTCCTTTTGAAAAACGTCTTCCTTTAAGATAGGTCCGTTCTTCGGAGTATAGAAGATACGTATGGTCTGTCCAGCGCATTTCATCTTGGATACGGACGATTTCATATTTTAGGGCCGGTTCATCGGATAGCTGCCTGGTAGTTACTCTGAGCCACTGGAGAATATCCGTCGTAGCGAGATCGATTTTCTTAAATAACCGGGTTTCATAACGCGGTGGCAGAAACACTAGATTCACGATAAATGCAGCTAAGATTCCTAAGATCATGGAAGAAAAACGAGAACTCGCAAAGTACATAAATGTCTGATCGGTAGAGTCCATCAGGGCAATGACAGCCACGACCGCCAGAGCAACTGTGTTTTCATTCATTTTTAAAGTAGTCGTGAACCCAATGACGAGTATGATCGCAAACCCAACGACAAAGGGATCGTTCCCAAGGGTAAATACTGCAACTACTGCAATGAGAGCTCCAATAGTATTTCCCTGGAGCTGTTCGATTATGGATTGATAAGATCGATAAATGGATGGCTGGATTGAAAAGACAACGGCAATGGCTGCAAGCAATGGGGAAATAAATCCAAGAAGATTCCCAATATATAGAGCTATAGCTACAGCTAGTCCCGTTTTCATCATACGTGCGCCAAGTTTCATAGCAAACATCTTCCTTCAATTAAAATAAACAATGGATTTATTATAACGCATTTTATGTAAAATCGTACCCATGATTATTCCAAAATTAAAGAGAAAAAAGAATGAAACCAAAAGAAGAAGCTAATGCGAAAAACCGCATTAGCTTTAAAGGGGGCTCTAGTTCTCACCAGAACCATGAAAAGGGAAAGAAATGAAACAAAGATCATAATTCAGTAGAGTTTTCAGAATTATAAATCTATTTTAGCATGATAATTTAGAATTTTCAATTAATTATAGGAGTTTTATATAAAAAGTTCCGGAGAATGGATCCCCGGAACTGAAAATTTACTCTTTACTCATAATCTGGAAAGTGCGATCGATCGCTTGAAGCGTCTGGTCAATATCCTCATCTGTGTGGGCTGTAGTCAGAAACCATGCTTCATATTTAGAAGGAGCCAAATTGATGCCCTCTGCGAGCATAAGCTTGAAGAAACGGGCGAAGCGGTCGCCATCAGTATTCTCAGCCTGTTCGTAGTTGGTAACCTCTTCGTCCGTGAAGTAAACGGTTAAGGCGCCTTTTAATCGATTGATCGTTAGCGTGATGCCATATTGGCTGGCGCTTTTTAGTATGCCTTTTTCCAGTTTTTTTCCAAGGCGGTCCATTTGTTCATAGACGCCTTCCTGCTGCAGGACTTCTAGGCAGGCAATTCCTGCGGACATCGATGCGGGATTCCCGGCCATGGTTCCGGCCTGATAAGCAGGGCCCAATGGAGCCACCTGTTCCATAATATCTGCACGTCCCCCGTAAGCTCCTATCGGAAGACCACCGCCAATAATTTTACCCATGGCTGTCATATCCGGTTCGATGTCGAGAAGTTGCTGCGCACTTCCATATGTAAAACGGAAGGCTGTGATGACCTCATCGTAAATAACCAATGAGCCTGCTTCGTGGGCTAGGTCATTCACTTCTTGAAGGAATCCAGGTTTAGGTTCCACAATACCGAAGTTTCCGACGATCGGCTCGACAAGCACTCCGGCAATCTCATCACCAAATCGGGCGATAGCTTCTTTAAAAGGTTCAATATCATTGAAAGGAACGGTGATGATATCCTGAGCAATCGAAGCGGGCACCCCGGCTGAGTCAGGTGTACCGAGTGTGGCCGGTCCTGAACCGGCAGCGACCAGTACAAGATCGGAGTGGCCATGATAACAGCCGGCAAACTTAATGATTTTATTTCGTCCAGTATAGGCACGGGCTACACGAATAGTTGTCATGACCGCCTCGGTTCCTGAATTTACAAATCGGACTTTTTCCAAGGAAGGAATGGCTTCCTTGAGCATTTTCGCAAACCGATTTTCAAGTACGGTCGGTGTACCGTAAAGCACTCCGTTCTGGGCAGCCTTCGTAATCGCCTCTGTTATATGAGGGTGGGCGTGTCCTGTAATAATAGGCCCGTAGGCACCTAAGTAGTCAATATACTCATTACCGTCCACATCATAAAAGTGAGAACCTTCTCCGCGATCCATGTAGACAGGCGTGCCGCCGCCAACCCCTTTATAAGCGCGGGATGGAGAGTTTACACCGCCGACGATATGTTCTGTTGCTTCTGTGTATAATTGTTCGGATGTTTTTATGTTCATAGTTACCTCCTTACTGACATTCAGTATTCATTGTAGCATGGACATTGGTATTGATGGGATGACGTGCACAAAAAATACTCTTCCCAGTGCAGGAAGAGTATTTTAAGATTTAACGCCGTTCGTGTGCGTAAGGAAAAAGCACCTCGCTAATCACTTTTGGTGGTCAATAGGTGCTTTTACTGGAATGATCTTAGTATAGATACGCTGCACCAACGATGACTAGAAGGATGAAAAGCACAACAATCAGCGCAAAGCCTCCGCCATATCCGTAACCCATTCACAATTCCCCCTTTCCGCTGTTTACTGTATCTTATGCTGCGATGAAGAAGAGGGGTGTGCATTAGCCCGGTCTCTAAAATAAACAAACGTAAATCCCAATTACCCCCACCTCAGGTCATCCATATTATGGATGACCTGAGGTGGGGGTAATTGGCTTAATTGAGATAATCTGTCTGTCGGCATAATTGGAGAGGGATGCACATAGGTAAACAGTAGAGTACTGCTTGTCTCTTCCCGGGAGGAGTGCGTCATGATTATTATTGCGATTACTACAATGAGCCTGATTTTGATCGCTGGCAGTCTGCGTCAAATATTCGCTTCCCTCGAATTCGAACATAAGATTTTTTCTTTTCAACTGTTTCTCTCCATATTGCTTCTTTATACGATCGTTATGATTGGATTTGCCATTATTTATGTTTCTTTGATTGAACATGGGGTAATGGTGTACCAGGAGGCTGGTCAGTTTGAACCCTTGCATTGGAAGGAAGAAATAGCAAGAAGCATGTACTTCAGCGGAGTAACCTTATTCACAGTCGGGTACGGAGAAATGGTACCGGTCGGTGTTGGGCGCTGGATTGCTATTTTTGAAGCCATGATCGGTTATTCACTGCCGGCTGCTCTCGTTGCCAAGGTATGGCAGCATTACAAGATTGAACATTGAATTGGAAGTTTACATTCGTATAAGGTAGGCTAGATATATAATTATTTTTAGGAGGGTTACGTATGACAATTGAAAAAGGAAAACAAGCACCTGATTTTACATTGCCAGCTAACAATGGAGAGAACGTATCATTATCTGACTATAAAGGAAAGAACGTCGTACTGTACTTTTATCCAAAAGATATGACTCCAGGCTGCACAAATGAAGCCTGTGATTTCCGTGATCACCACGAAAGCTTCGCGGATCTGGATGCTGTTATTATAGGCGTCAGCCCAGACCCAGTAGAATCTCATAAGAAATTTATTGATAAACATGATCTCCCATTCCTACTACTTGCGGATGAGGATCATCAAGTTGCGGAAGATTACGGCGCATGGGTTCTTAAGAAAAAATCAGGCGAAGAATATTACGGCATTGAACGTTCTACTTTCATTATTGATAAAGAAGGTAACCTTGCTGAAGAGTACCGCAAAGTTAAAGTAGAAGGACACGTAGAAGCTGCACTAAGTTACATTCGCGAGAATCTTCAATAGAGACCAGGAAAACCATAGCCGGAAAACCGGTTATGGTTTTTTCTTAAGAAGCTTTAATTTTGAGTTGGTCTGGAAAAACAATTACTATAGAAGAAAGAGAGGAAAGGAAGTGAGAGGATGAAGGTTGTTTCAGCGATTAAAAGGGTCCCTGAAGATATCCAGCACCGACTGAGACAGAATTTTAATGAAGTTGAGTTTCTTTTCTGTCACGGAATCGAAGAAGCGGAACCCTATTTAAAGGAAGCTGATGTATTTATTACATACGGGGAAGATTTGACTCCGGAACGCATCCAGCAGGCCCGCCAGTTAAAATGGATTATGGTTTTATCTGCTGGTCTTGATAAAATGCCATTCCAGGAAATTCAGCAAAGAGAGATTCTTGTAACCAATGTCAGGGGCATTCATGCTGAACCAATGGCCGAGTATGCGATCTCCATGCTTCTTCAGGTCTCAAGAAATGCGAAGGCCTATGCGGAATTAGAAAAAAATCACGAGTGGAATCGACGAATGATCAATCAGGAAATCAGCGGCCGGACCATGGTTGTACTTGGAACGGGAGCTATTGCCCAGGGAGTGGCGAGGCTCGCTCAGGCTTTCCGTATGAAAACCATTGGGGTGTCGAGATCTGGAAATCCAAAGCCTCACTTCGATGAAACGTATAAAGTAGAAGAGCTTCACCAGGTGCTCGACCAGGGAGAATTCGTGGTGGCAGTGCTGCCAAGTACGAAGGATACACAGTACTTATTGAATTTGGATCACTTTAAAGCCATGCCTGACCACGCCATCTTTCTAAACATGGGGAGAGGAGACCTGGTTCAATCGGACATCATTCTGCAGGCTGTTCAGAATTCTTATATTGCGCATGCTGTACTCGACGTGTTTGAAGAGGAACCGCTGCCAGAGAATCATCCATTCTGGGAAGAGGAAGAAGTGACGATTACTCCTCATACATCAGGTCAGTCTCCGGGGTATGTTCCGCGTGGTTTTGATATATTTGAAGAGAATTTGCATATGTTCTTAAATGATAAGGGCGAAATGAAAAACAAAATTGATCCTAAACGGGGGTATTAAATCATGCGTATTTATACAAGATCAGGGGATAAAGGACAGACATCTTTAATTTACGGCAATCGAGTAGCCAAAAATGATATACGAGTCGAGGCATATGGCACCTGTGATGAAGCGAACTCAACGATTGGTCTTGCGCTTAGCCACCTGACGAAAGAAGACTGGGCAGATAAAGATTCGTTCCTTGAGGCGATGCAGCGCATCCAAACCATCCTGTTTCACGTTGGAGCTGAGCTTGCAACTCCTAAAGGAAAAGAAGTGAAATGGCAGGTGAAGAAAGAGCATATAGAAGAGTTAGAACAGCAGATTGATAAGTGGGACGAGGACTTGATTCCATTGAAGAATTTTATTCTCCCATCTGGTCATTCAGCTTCAGCCGGGTTGCACTTAGCCCGCACAGTTGTGAGAAGAGCAGAACGTTCTGCGGTCGCATTGGAAGATGAATTGGTCAATCCGCTGGTTGTTTCGTATTTGAATCGTCTGTCCGATCTGCTTTTCGTAGCGGCAAGGTACGTTAATCAGCAGCTGGGCGGTAAAGAAACTCCTCTTGATCCAGACGTGTAATTTAATTTGCCGGGGAAGACGGCTTTTTATTGACATTAGATTTACAGACAGGTTACACTAATTATAAGGATTCTAATTTAATAATATTATAAATCAAGAATCAGTTTATGAAAGCGAGGTGCATGGCTGTGTCTGATCATCGATTGCAAGAAGCGGTGGATACACTGAAAGGTTCAGGTGTGCGAATCACTCCACAGCGTCATGCGGTGCTTGAATACCTGCTGAATTCTATGACTCACCCAACAGCTGATGAAATTTATAAAGCGTTAGAAAGTAAATTTCCGAATATGAGTGTAGCGACGGTTTACAATAACCTCCGCGTATTTAAGGAAATCGGGCTTGTACGTGAACTTACGTACGGAGATTCATCAAGCCGTTTTGACTGTAATACTTCGGATCACTATCATGCGATCTGTGATTCATGCGGCAAAATTGTTGACTTCCACTACCCAAGTCTCAATGAAGTTGAATCATTAGCTGAACAGGTGACTGGATTTGATGTAAGTCATCATCGCATGGAAGTGTATGGAACGTGCTCTGAATGTAAGTCTAATAATACGCACTAAAACCGGTAGCCCTGAGCTTCCGGTTTTTTTATATTAAAAAAAGAACCCGCTGCTTAGAGCGGATTCTTTCATTAGGATTGCTGCTGAGTCTTATTCTTTTTATATCGTTTGGAATTATATTTCTCATCAAACTCTTCGCCCTCTAACGTTTTATCCATGGTCAGCGGCTGGTTGCAGTGCATGCAGGCATCTACACGTCCAAGCATTTTGGTAGGTTTCTCACAAGACGGACATATAATCTGGATGGTTCTGGTGGAGAGCATGCCGATCCAGAAATAAACGAGCGTACTAAGACCAACAAAGCACATACCGAGAATCATAAAAAGGGCCATTAGCCAAGTGGTTTCTTTGAAGATCAATCCTATATACATGACGCCAATTCCGCCGAAAATTAACCAAAAAGCAAAGGAACGAATCTTATTAATTTTACTGCTGTATCTTAATTCCACGCAGGTTCCCTCCTTACTATCTACAAGGTAGTATAGCACATTTCTTCCATTGATTATATTTAGAAAAAAAGGAATTCGCCAAAAAGTATCGAATAAACAAAACAAGCTGATATAGAATGTGGGGGACCAGAATGAAAGACGTACTACGCCCGATTTATCAAGAAAGAGCAAGTCAGAGCAATACATTAGGGATCTTAATTTTAGAAAAGATGAAACCGATCAGTCCAGTGACGGACAATTTTGATGTTATTTTGTTCATTGTTGTAAAGGACGCAAAGGAACTGTGGTATGTAAAGCATTACGAATTCGAGAATAAATCAGCCGCTATGCACACGGTAGATGAAAAACTTTTGCATCACTGGATTGATACAAGCTCCTATCGCCGTGCCGTGGAATGGGTGATTAACGGCACCGTTATTTTTGAAAGGAATGAATATGTAACCGAGTTAAAAGAACAGCTCCGGACGTTCCCACAGGGGAAGAGGGATCTGAAAAAGGTTATCGAGTTTGCTAAATTAATTCGCAGCTACAGCGAGGCCAAAGATCTTTACGAATCCGAGCATTATCTGGATTCCTTCAGCCGGATGGTTCATTCGCTTCATTATTTAGCGCGCCTTTCCATTATAGAAAAAGGATTTCACCCTGAAGTTACGGTGTGGAATCAAGTGAAGAGAATTGAACCTGAAATCTACAAGCTGTATCAAGAGTTAATTGAAAGTGGCGAACCTACTGATAAAAGAATCCATCTTATGATTATTGCAGTGGAACATTCCATTAGTAAGCGAGCCGAGTCCAGTACTCAACATTTATTAAGTCTTATGAAAGAACAGGAAGAACCATGGTCATTTGGAGAGTTAAAAGTCCATCCGGAGATCCAGGAATATATATTGGATTTATCTTCAATGATCGAATACTTAGTGGAGAAGAATATTATTGAAGTCGTTCTACAAGAAACAAAAGGAGATCATATCTTTCACCGAACCTATAAACCCTCATAAAGCGCTGCGATCTGCACGTATCATCCCTTTCTTTACCGGTTTTAATAAAGAAAGGGAATTTTTTTGTTTAAAGTTGTTGACGGTTAATGACGTACCATGCTATATTATTACTTGTCGCATTAAGACAGAGCGGCAAGCCGGAAACGGCAAGCAAAAAATCATTTAAAAAAGTTGTTGACTTAAATGAGTCACAATGATATGATTATTAAGTCGCTGTTTTGAAGCGGCAAACGAAAACTTTTGATCTTTGAAAACTGAACGAACCAACCAGTACGTCAAGATATTCTTTCAATAAAGAAGGAATTCAAACAAGCACATTCGGTGTGCAAAGAGCTAATCAATCTCAACTTTTATGGAGAGTTTGATCCTGGCTCAGGACGAACGCTGGCGGCGTGCCTAATACATGCAAGTCGAGCGCGGGAAGCAAGCGGATCCCCTTCGGGGTTGAAGCTTGTGGAACGAGCGGCGGACGGGTGAGTAACACGTGGGCAACCTGCCTGTAAGACCGGAATAACCCCGGGAAACCGGGGCTAATGCCGGGTAACACCTACCTTCACCTGAAGGAAGGTTAAAAGATGGCTTCTCGCTATCACTTACAGATGGGCCCGCGGCGCATTAGCTAGTTGGTGAGGTAATAGCTCACCAAGGCGACGATGCGTAGCCGACCTGAGAGGGTGATCGGCCACACTGGGACTGAGACACGGCCCAGACTCCTACGGGAGGCAGCAGTAGGGAATCTTCCGCAATGGACGAAAGTCTGACGGAGCAACGCCGCGTGAACGATGAAGGTCTTCGGATCGTAAAGTTCTGTTGTTAGGGAAGAACAAGTACCGTGCGAACAGAGCGGTACCTTGACGGTACCTAACGAGGAAGCCCCGGCTAACTACGTGCCAGCAGCCGCGGTAATACGTAGGGGGCAAGCGTTGTCCGGAATTATTGGGCGTAAAGCGCGCGCAGGTGGTTCCTTAAGTCTGATGTGAAAGCCCACGGCTCAACCGTGGAGGGTCATTGGAAACTGGGGAACTTGAGGACAGAAGAGGAGAGTGGAATTCCACGTGTAGCGGTGAAATGCGTAGATATGTGGAGGAACACCAGTGGCGAAGGCGACTCTCTGGTCTGTTTCTGACGCTGAGGTGCGAAAGCGTGGGTAGCAAACAGGATTAGATACCCTGGTAGTCCACGCCGTAAACGATGAGTGCTAGGTGTTAGGGGGCTTCCACCCCTTAGTGCTGAAGTTAACGCATTAAGCACTCCGCCTGGGGAGTACGGCCGCAAGGCTGAAACTCAAAGGAATTGACGGGGGCCCGCACAAGCGGTGGAGCATGTGGTTTAATTCGAAGCAACGCGAAGAACCTTACCAGGTCTTGACATCCTTGGACCACCCTAGAGATAGGGTCTTCCCTTCGGGGACCAAGTGACAGGTGGTGCATGGTTGTCGTCAGCTCGTGTCGTGAGATGTTGGGTTAAGTCCCGCAACGAGCGCAACCCCTAATCTTAGTTGCCAGCATTCAGTTGGGCACTCTAAGGTGACTGCCGGTGACAAACCGGAGGAAGGCGGGGATGACGTCAAATCATCATGCCCCTTATGACCTGGGCTACACACGTGCTACAATGGATGGTACAAAGGGCAGCGAAGCCGCGAGGTGTAGCAAATCCCATAAAACCATTCTCAGTTCGGATTGCAGGCTGCAACTCGCCTGCATGAAGCCGGAATCGCTAGTAATCGCGGATCAGCATGCCGCGGTGAATACGTTCCCGGGCCTTGTACACACCGCCCGTCACACCACGAGAGTTGGCAACACCCGAAGTCGGTGAGGTAACCTTTATGGAGCCAGCCGCCGAAGGTGGGGCCAATGATTGGGGTGAAGTCGTAACAAGGTAGCCGTATCGGAAGGTGCGGCTGGATCACCTCCTTTCTAAGGAAACCGGAAAGGCGGAAACGACCGATGGTCGTGGAAGCTGGACCGGACGGAAGACGTACCTGGTTGGTTGTTCAGTTTTGAGAGATCAAAGCATCTTTCAACTGTGAACCTTGAAAACTGGATAAGGAATCAATAGCGTTTTAGACGCTAGTGATGACAAGACATTCAACAGAAACATCGAACGAAACAACGTCTTTTCACGACGATAGTTAAGTGAATAAGGGCGCACGGTGGATGCCTTGGTACTAGGAGCCGATGAAGGACGGGACTAACACCGATATGCTCCGGCGAGCCGTAAGTAGGCTTTGACCCGGAGATTTCCGAATGGGGAAACCCGCTGTTCGTAATGGGACAGCATCCAATACTGAATACATAGGTATCGGACGGCACACCCGGGGAACTGAAACATCTCAGTACCCGGAGGAAGAGAAAGCAAATGCGATTTCCCAAGTAGCGGCGAGCGAAACGGAAACAGCCCAAACCAGAAAGCTTGCTTTCTGGGGTTGTAGGACACTCCATTGGAGTTATCAAGAAGGAAGGTAGATGAATCGGCCTGGAACGGTCAGCCAGAGCAGGTAACAGCCCTGTAGTCGAAACCTTTCTTCCTCCGGAGTGGATCCTGAGTACGGCGGAACACGAGGAATTCCGTCGGAATCCGGGAGGACCATCTCCCAAGGCTAAATACTCCCTAGTAACCGATAGTGAACCAGTACCGTGAGGGAAAGGTGAAAAGCACCCCGGAAGGGGAGTGAAAGAGAACCTGAAACCGTGTGCCTACAAGTAGTCGGAGCCCGTTAATGGGTGACGGCGTGCCTCTTGTAGAATGAACCGGCGAGTTACGACCGTATGCGAGGTTAAGCATAAGAAGCGGAGCCGCAGCGAAAGCGAGTCTGAATAGGGCGCGTGAGTATGCGGTCGTAGACCCGAAACCGTGTGATCTACCCATGTCCAGGATGAAGGTCAGGTAACACTGACTGGAGGTCCGAACCCACGTAAGTTGAAAATTACGGGGATGAGGTGTGGGTAGGGGTGAAATGCCAATCGAACACGGAGATAGCTGGTTCTCTCCGAAATAGCTTTAGGGCTAGCCTCAGAATAGAAAGTCATGGAGGTAGAGCACTGATTGGACGAGGGGCCCCTATCGGGTTACCGAATTCAGTCAAACTCCGAATGCCATAGACTTTGTTCTGGGAGTCAGACCGTGGGTGATAAGGTTCATGGTCGAAAGGGAAACAGCCCAGACCGCCAGCTAAGGTCCCAAAGTGTGTGTTAAGTGGAAAAGGATGTGGAGTTGCTTAGACAACCAGGATGTTGGCTTAGAAGCAGCCATCATTCAAAGAGTGCGTAATAGCTCACTGGTCGAGTGACTCTGCGCCGAAAATATATCGGGGCTAAACACACCACCGAAGCTGCGGATTGATCTTACGATCAGTGGTAGGAGAGCGTTCTAAGGGCCGTGAAGTCAGACCGTAAGGACTGGTGGAGCGCTTAGAAGTGAGAATGCCGGTATGAGTAGCGAAAAAAGAGTGAGAATCTCTTTCACCGAAAGCCTAAGGGTTCCTGAGGAAGGCTCGTCCTCTCAGGGTTAGTCGGGACCTAAGCCGAGGCCGAAAGGCGTAGGCGATGGACAACAGGTTGATATTCCTGTACCACCTCCTTTCCGTTTGAACGACGGGGGGACGCAGGAGGATAAGGAGAGCGCGCCATTGGATGAGCGCGTCCAAGCAGTGAGACGGTCGGATAGGCAAATCCGTCCGGCAACGTCAAGCTGTGATGGGGAGGGAACTAAAGTACCGAAGCTCCTGAGTTCACACTGCCAAGAAAATCCTCTAGTGAGGAAAGAGGTGCCCGTACCGCAAACCAACACAGGTAGGCGAGGAGAGGATCCTAAGGTGAGCGGGAGAACTCTCGTTAAGGAACTCGGCAAAATGACCCCGTAACTTCGGGAGAAGGGGTGCTCCTCTGCCGAGGAGCCGCAGTGAAAAGGCCCAAGCGACTGTTTACCAAAAACACAGGTCTCTGCGAAGCCGTAAGGCGAAGTATAGGGGCTGACACCTGCCCGGTGCTGGAAGGTTAAGGGGATGCGTTAGCCGCAAGGCGAAGCGTTGAACCGAAGCCCCAGTAAACGGCGGCCGTAACTATAACGGTCCTAAGGTAGCGAAATTCCTTGTCGGGTAAGTTCCGACCCGCACGAAAGGTGCAACGACTTGGGCACTGTCTCAACGAGAGACCCGGTGAAATTATACGATGTGTGAAGATGCACATTACCCGCGACAGGACGGAAAGACCCCGTGGAGCTTTACTGTAGCCTGATATTGAATGTTGGTACAGCTTGTACAGGATAGGTAGGAGCCTTAGAAGCCGGAGCGCTAGCTTCGGTGGAGGCGCTGGTGGGATACTACCCTGGCTGTACGGACATTCTAACCCAGGACCGTTATCCGGTCCGGAGACAGTGTCAGGTGGGCAGTTTGACTGGGGCGGTCGCCTCCTAAAAAGTAACGGAGGCGCCCAAAGGTTCCCTCAGAATGGTTGGAAATCATTCGCAGAGTGTAAAGGCACAAGGGAGCTTGACTGCGAGACCTACAAGTCGAGCAGGGACGAAAGTCGGGCTTAGTGATCCGGCGGTACCGCATGGAAGGGCCGTCGCTCAACGGATAAAAGCTACCCCGGGGATAACAGGCTTATCTCCCCCAAGAGTCCACATCGACGGGGAGGTTTGGCACCTCGATGTCGGCTCATCGCATCCTGGGGCTGTAGTCGGTCCCAAGGGTTGGGCTGTTCGCCCATTAAAGCGGTACGCGAGCTGGGTTCAGAACGTCGTGAGACAGTTCGGTCCCTATCCGTCGTGGGCGTTGGAAATTTGAAAGGAGCTGTCCTTAGTACGAGAGGACCGGGATGGACACACCGCTGGTGTACCAGTTGTTCCGCCAGGAGCATCGCTGGGTAGCTACGTGTGGTCGGGATAAGTGCTGAAAGCATCTAAGCATGAAGCCCCCCTTGAGATGAGATTTCCCCTTACGCCAAGTAAGTAAGATCCCTCAGAGACGATGAGGTTGATAGGTCCGAGGTGGAAGCGTGGTGACACGTGGAGCTGACGGATACTAATGGATCGATGACTTATCTATCCTTTAAAAAAGAAGTCGGAAGAGACGTTCGCTCGTCCGATGGTTGAATGATTGCCTTATCCAGTTTTGAGGGTTTACAAAAAAACTTGTAATTTACCCTTGATTTTTCGCTTAAAAAACAATACAATATATCTTGTCCTTGAAAAAAAGGAAATAAGATCTGGTGGTGAAGGCGAAGAGGTCACACCTGTTCCCATGCCGAACACAGAAGTTAAGCTCTTCAGCGCCGATGGTAGTCGGGTCGATCCCCGTGAGAGTAGGACGCCGCCAGATTTTACATTATTCCAACGTAGCTCAGTGGTAGAGCAATCGGCTGTTAACCGATCGGTCGTAGGTTCGAATCCTACCGTTGGAGCCATATTTTGGAGAGCTGTCCGAGCTGGCCGAAGGAGCACGATTGGAATTCGTGTAAACCGTTACCACGGTTTCGAGGGTTCGAATCCCTCGCTCTCCGCCATAAGTTCATTTTTCCACAATGGCCCGTTGGTCAAGTGGTTAAGACACCGCCCTTTCACGGCGGTATCACGGGTTCGAATCCCGTACGGGTCACCACTTCATATGGAGGATTAGCTCAGCTGGGAGAGCACTTGCCTTACAAGCAAGGGGTCGCAGGTTCGAGCCCTGCATCCTCCACCATTACCGCAAGGTAACTTCATACTTTATGGGAATTAGAAAACCCACAATATCGCGGGGTAGAGCAGTTCGGTAGCTCGTCGGGCTCATAACCCGGAGGTCGCAGGTTCAAATCCTGCCCCCGCAACCAAATTATTTCAACTAACTGCTTAGAATTACATCTTTGCTAGTTGAAAATCGGTAGTACTGAAAAGTACAACCAAACTTAAAAAATGGTCCGGTAGTTCAGTTGGTTAGAATGCCTGCCTGTCACGCAGGAGGTCGCGGGTTCGAGTCCCGTCCGGACCGCCATTTTCATACTTAGGCTATACATAAGATTCGGCTCGGTAGCTCAGTCGGTAGAGCAACGGACTGAAAATCCGTGTGTCGGCGGTTCGATTCCGTCCCGAGCCACCATTTTTTTAGCCGGCCTAGCTCAACTGGCAGAGCAACTGATTTGTAATCAGTAGGTTGGGGGTTCAAGTCCTCTGGCCGGCACCATTTGATGCTAGTAGGCATATACAACATGGAGGGATAGCGAAGTTGGCCAAACGCGGCGGACTGTAAATCCGCTCCCATCGGGTTCGTAGGTTCGAGTCCTACTCCCTCCACCATTTATAATTTAATCATTCAAATAGGGGTATAGTTTAATGGTAAAACTACGGTCTCCAAAACCGTCAATGTGGGTTCGATTCCTACTACCCCTGCTTTTTTCTATGGCGGTTGTGGCGAAGTGGTTAACGCACCGGATTGTGGTTCCGGCATTCGTGGGTTCGATTCCCATCAGCCGCCCCATTTAATTTCACTTTGGGCCATAGCCAAGCGGTAAGGCAACGGTTTTTGGTACCGTCATGCGCTGGTTCGAATCCAGCTGGCCCAGCCATTTTCCACTGCGGGAGTAGTTCAGTGGTAGAACACCACCTTGCCAAGGTGGGGGTCGCGGGTTCGAATCCCGTCTCCCGCTCCATAATATTTCAATCATAATTGAGTACATGTTAGAATAAACTAAAATACTACTGATCTTGTAATGGCGGCATAGCCAAGCGGTAAGGCAGAGGACTGCAACTCCTTTATCACCGGTTCGATTCCGGTTGCCGCCTCCAATGAGATTTTGCCGGTGTGGCGGAATTGGCAGACGCGCACGACTCAAAATCGTGTTCCTCACGGAGTGCCGGTTCGAGCCCGGCCACCGGTACTAAATATTAATGTAATTACGGCGTTATCCTTTAACCAGGATAACGCCGTTTTTTCGTTTAAATAAACTTGTATAGAGCGTCTATAGTCATGTGTATTGAGTTTTTTTATTCATCTTATAGGGAAAGGGATAGATAACTGTTTAATTTAGGAGGAACAAACATGGCAAACGAATCTAAGGTAATCCATCACATTACAGACTACAATGAATTTAAAAATACATGCTTAGACAATGATGGAATGGCTTTTCCTGAACTTGAAAAGATCATGTATGACTATATATTAAGTCAGCCTTCTGAAACGATGAAGTTTCAGGAGTGTGTGATTAAAGAAGAGCCGGGTGAAAATGAAGAATTGAGAAAGGTGTATCTTACTTTCCGCGATTATAATATGAATAATTATATTCGCTTATGGGGTTTTAAAAGTAATGCAGATGGCCGGGTCGTGGATATGAAGGTAGACGCTTTAGATCCAGAAACCAATGAAGTGGTGTACGAACGCCAATTGTCATAGAAGGAATTGGGGCTGAGTTTTACTTGGCCTCCTTTATTAACTGAATATGTATATATTTTTAAACCAATGTCTAATAAGTACATTGGTTTTTTTGTGCTGAATTAAGAGATGGTTCGGTCAGATTGAAGAATTTGAAGGATAGGATCATTCACTCCTCAGAGTTTCCTGTAAAAAGTCAGTATGGTATTCGGGTACTCTGGAATTCATGATAGAATTTGTAGTGATAAAGGAGGGTGTCTAATGCTCTATCTCATTCTATACATATGTCAATTTGGAATTATCCTGTACATCTACCGCAAGTGGGGAAGAGAAGAGCCTTACTTATTCCTGAAGCTTCTTGGCTACTCGGTTCTGGGAAGCTTTGCTTTCACGATTAATCAGTGGTCTCTTCCGTTAGGGTTTATCATTTTCCTAATGTTTTTTCGGGAGCCTGGTTGGAATCGGTTAGCGAAGCGATATGCAGCTTACTTAGGTCTGTTCCTCTTCCTTACATCTTTAATCATTCCGTCTGTTCAAAATTACGTGTACGAGCGTCCCCGTCATATAGATGCCGCTCAAAGCCTGTCTGCGTCTGAAGAGTTTAATTTTAACGAGCACTGGAACATGGTCAAGAATACATTTAATGATATTCATAATCCACGCTTAGAGAGACTTGAAATAGAATTCACAGATAATGGAGTTGTGCAGTCGCTGTTCTATAATTTCAAGATAGTCGCACAAGGGAACAGAGAAACTAATTATTCTGTGGAGCTGGACCCGAATGAAAAAGAGTATGAGATTAAACGGGATCGTTATCAAAAGCAGAACCATCAGATTCATCACATAGGACAAGGCATGCAGGGGCGGATCTCTCCGGAAGAATTTTTTGAGGTGATTAATGAAACGGGACTAGAGGCGTTCATGCAAAATAAGGATACCCAATATTATTCGCTGTATGCAGAGGGGGCGGTGCGCTCTTTGTCTGGAAATCCTGAGAACACGTTTATGGTCACCACTTCTGGTATAAGACCCGTGATCGAAGGAAAGCTTCCTATAGACGCCGTACGAATGACAGTGAATGGGTTTGAAAATAGGGAGGAGGATCGTATTCAATCTAACGCGACCTATTACATTGAGCCTAGTGTTGTTTATAGGGTTGAATAAAAAAGCTGGAAACCAGACGCTCGATCTGGTTTCCAGCTTTCTATAAGGATACCTCAATATGCTGAAACGTTTCTACATCAAATAAGCCCATGTCCGTTAATTTCAGGGAAGGGATCACCGGCAGCGTTAAGAAGGATAATGTAAGGAATGGATTGAAATCCTTCGTAAAACCTAAATTAGGCAGCGTTTCTCCGATCTGTTCGAGCCGCTCCTTAACAAATGGAAACGACTGATCAGACATCAATCCGGCAATCGGGAGGGGAAGGGACGATAAGACCGCTCCATTCTTAACGATCACAAGACCACCATTGATTTCTTTTAACGTATGAATGGCTTTCAGGAGATCTGGATCATTGGCACCCAGGGCTACAATGTTGTGGGAGTCATGAGCAATGGTCGTGGCGATTGCTCCATCTTTTAACCCGAAGCCTTTCACTATCCCTATGCCAAGATGGCCGGTGTTTTTATGGCGTTCCACTACCGCTAATTTCAAATGATCTTTAGCTGGCGATGGAACGAAGATGCCGTTTTCTGTCTCCACTTCTTCCACCAATTTATTCGTAAGAAGCTGGTTTGGATTTATTTTAATAATATGGGCTCGCTGGGCTCCGCCTATAGGCAGTTTAAGCTGTTCTTCTGTAAGGTCAGGAAAATGAACTGTATCGGTAATAGGAGCCGCGTGTTTATCTCTTCCAGCGTCGTCAGGGGGCGTATAAGCGCTATTATGGCTGATTCTCTGGCCTTGTTTGTACACGTCACTAATTTTCACTTTTTCCAGGTCTTCAAGGATTAAAAAATCGGCGTCATAACCGGGAGCGATCGCCCCTTTATTCGTCAGACCATAGCATTCGGCTGCGTTTAAAGAAGCCATTTGCAAGGCGATTTGAGGCGATACTCCGTGTTGAATGGAAAGGCGGACATTATGGTCGATGCTTCCTTCCTTGATTAGTTCATCGAGGTGTTTATCGTCGGTACAGAATAGACAGCGCCGTGCGTTATGGGCGGTGACTACTGGAATTAATGCGTTTAAATCTTTCGCGGCAGAGCCTTCACGGATCATTAGATACATGCCGCGTCTCAGGCGTTCCAGTGCTTCTTCTTCTTTCGTACATTCGTGGTCCGTGGTTATTCCGGCCGTACGAAAGAGATTAACGGCATTGGTCTCCAGTCCTGCCAGGTGGCCGTCAAGCTTCCCACCGTGCTGATGAGTCATCGTGATTTTATCGAGAAGGTTATCCTTTGTGTGCAGGAGAGAGGGGTAGTCCATAACTTCCGCTAAGCCGAGCACACTGGGACGGGTTAAGTATTTTTCTAGGTCAGCGGCTGTCAGGTTAGCTCCTGAATGTTCGAATGGAGTAGCAGGAACACAAGAGGGAAGCATAAAGAACACCTCTAAAGGAAGGTGATCAGCATTCTGAAGCATGAACTCCAGACCTTCTTCACCGGTGACGTTGGCTATTTCATGGGGGTCTGTGACCACCGCGGTAACTCCGTGAGGGACAACAACTTTAGCATACTCTTCCGGGGTGACCATAGAAGATTCAATGTGGACGTGTCCATCAATAAAGGAGGGACAGACATAGCGGTTTTTGGCGTCAATGATACGAGCTGCTTCATTATAGTGGCCGATTCCGACAAATTTACCATCAGAAATAGCCACATCGGCCTCGATCCATTCGAGATTGAAGACATCCAGAATCTTACCATTCTTAATGATCGTATCTGCTGGGATTTTCTTGCTTGCGATGTTCAAATCTTTCGTTAACTGTGCTTTACCTGAGTTCATATATGATTTCTCCTTCCGTTTAATACCTGATCCATTTAAAGCAGGAGGCAGGATAGAATGCGATATCCGCATTCTATCTCCATCGCGCGGTAAGCAGATACGTTGAACAATATTTCCAAATTTATATGGGCATGTGAATTCGTTTCATGAGATAATAATTAATAGAGATTCTATAGGGCAGGGGGCGCTTTGTCAACGTGAAGGTTGGGAAGCCAGACTTGCTCGCGTAGAAAACATGTGAAACCCATTCTCATTTTATACATTCTGGTTTAGTATTAGTAGAGATGAAACAATATAGTCCACTGGTAAAGGAAGGTATGTATGGCGATGACGGAAGATAACATCACGAGACTTCATATAAATGATACAGAGTACATACTGATTGGTACTGCGCACGTTTCTAAACAAAGTGCAGAACAAGTCAAGCAGGTTATTGATGAACAACAGCCTGATGCTGTATGTGTGGAATTAGATGAGCAGCGCTACCAATCGATTGTAAATGGTGATGCCTGGAAAGATACGGACATTTTTGCTGTGATTAAGCAGAAGAAAGCTTCACTATTGTTAATGAACCTGGCTATTTCGTCCTTTCAAAAGCGGATGGCTAAGCAATTTGGTATTCAGGCAGGTCAGGAAATGATTCAAGGGATTGAATCTGCGAAAGAGCATGACGCAGAACTCGTATTAGCTGACCGGAATATTCAGGTAACCTTTGCACGAATCTGGGGAAATATCGGGTTCGGAGGCAAAGCCAAACTGTTAATGTCCATCATCTACAGCATATTTAGTAACGACACGATCTCGGAAGCGGAGCTTGAAAAGATGAAGAAGCAGGATATGCTCGATGGCATGCTGAAGGATCTGACCGAGAACTTCCCTAAATTGAAAAAACCATTGATTGATGAGCGAGACCAGTATTTAGCTCAGAAAATTAAAGATGCGCCCGGGAAGAAAGTGGTAGCGGTCCTTGGAGCTGCTCACGTGCCCGGTATTAAAGAAGCGATTTACAAAGAGCATGATTTGACTCAATTGAATAAGCGTCCTCCTAAGTCTCCGTGGCCGAAGATTATAGGCTGGAGCATTCCCGTTTTGATTATATCCATCATTGTTTATACGTTTATGGCGAATCCGGAGGCAGGTACCCAGCAGACCATCAGCTGGGTCTTATGGAATGGTACGTTTTCTGCGATCGGAACAGCGGCTGCCATGGCTCATCCACTAGCTGTACTGGCAGCCTTCGTAGCCGCACCCATTACATCGCTTAATCCGCTGATCGCAGCCGGATGGTTTGCCGGCATTGTCCAGGCGTACTTTCGCAGACCCAAGGTATCAGAATTTGAAACCTTATCCGAAGATGTCGCGAGTCTGAAGGGATTCTGGCGTAACCGTGTAACTCGGATCCTGCTTGTGGTTCTGCTAGCCAACGTGGGGAGCTCTCTAGGTACATTTATAGGCGGAGCTGACGTGCTTCGACTGTTTTTTGAAAATTTATAAAGAAAATGCGTGACCTTTTTCATAGGTTACGCATTTTTTTAATAGGAAAAAAGTGTACATGATAATCCGATGATGGTACACTTTTATTATAATTTTGGTAATATATCCATTATTTGGATTTTAAGGATGGAAACTTCGAGGGGAGGCTAGTGTATTCAATAACGTCTGGATTTCAAGTACAGTGGTCATGTCTCTCATATTTCTGATTCCTATTGCCGGCGCCCATGTTATGGATCACTTAGAAGATAAATACTTAAGGAAATTTCCAAAGAAATGGCTCGTTTCTTCTATTACTACGCTCACGATATTGTTTGAAGTATCCCTGACTTTCCTAATATCAACCCGGACAGGGTTATCATTCATTGAATCTCATTTTACGGTCGGTTTTCTGCTGTTCATTATGGTGTGGTTTATGCAGTTTAATGAGTTTATGGGGAACCAGTATGCGAATGTGGACAACCAGGTTTTTGGAGATGGCAAAGATATCTATCGTGTGTCGATCTTTCAATTTAAAGTGAATCCATTATCAATTGGAACGTTCGTTTATTTTACAGCTGCCATTCTGATTTCAATTGTAGCTTATTATTAAACTTTATAGAATTACCTGGCGGAGTTTCGATAAGGGAAGCTTCGTTTTTTTTGTAACGTTTTAAAAAAGCACCCGGTGATTATAAAATAAAAGCATGGTTTAACTAAGAAGGGAAGATTCCATGTATCCATACATATTAATGATATTTGTCGTGCTATTCTATGCGGGTAATATTCTTACGGGGAAAGCAATAAATGATTTGCCACCGTTTACTATTGCATTTTTCCGGTTGCTCGTTGCCTTTGTTTTTTTACTTCCGATTGGAATTAGGAGTGCCTGGAAAGCGAGAAAAACTTTTCGTGAATACAAGGGACCGCTTTTAGTGATGACCCTTACCGGAGTCACTTTTTTTAATACGTTTATTTATGGAGCACTTCAATTCACCACGGCTACTAATGTGTCTGTACTCGAAACGGTCATTCCTGTCGTCACGGTCGTATTAAGCGCGCTGATCGTAAAAGAAAAGTTGCCGCTGATCAAGTGTATCGGAGTAATGCTGTCTTTCCTTGGAGCGGTATGGGTGGTTATGGATGGCCGGCTGCTTGAACTGTTCTCGTCTTCATGGAACGTCGGGGACGTCATTATGATAGGAGCCATCACTTGCTGGGCAGTCTACTCAGTTGTAGTGAAGCAGTACATGCACTTGTTTCCGGCATACGGGGTTCTCCTGGTGATGACAGGATTGTCCGTGCTGATTCTCCTGCCGTTCGTCGCAGCTGAATGGGCTCTTGGTGATGTACCGTCCCTCGGTGTAAGTAAGTACTGGATGGGATTCTTATACTTAGGTGTGTTTCCTTCTGTTATTGCGCTAGTATTTTATAACCGGGCGGTGGAGAGGCTCGGAGCCTCGCAGGCTTCTGTATTCTTAAATTTCCTACCTATCGTCACGATGGTCGGTGCCTATATGTGGCTTGGAGAAACGATCAAACTTCCGGAAATAGCTGGGGCTCTTCTCGTAATTGCAGGTGTAATTTTAACCACAAGAGGAGGAACTAGAAAAAGAAATAAACCCTTAAATTATGAAAAAACTTCATATAATTAGAAAAAAATTAGTTGTATGATCGTATTAGATGAGTGTTTATATAGGACGATGATCCTTAATTTCTTTACCCTGTATTAATATAGTGAAAAAAATATGACCGATCCTAGAGAAAGACCACAGGATGTGTCGAGAAAATCCTTCTTTCGAAATCCATGATTTATCCACTATAGATACAATTGTTTATTTTTGGTAAAAGTGGTTTTGAGCGCTCTATATCAGGCAATTAAGAGGAGTGAACCATAAAAAATAAGGAGGTAATATTATGTCTACTGCTCTTAGGGAAAGGTTAACATCTTCCACTGAAAATCTGCGTACGGTTGCATCTCTTGAATTTACGGACGAAGTCTTTGAATCAGATAACTATCGCTCAGCGGAAGTGCTTACGGAAGATCTGCAGAGTCTGTTTATTGTAAACATTCGTGAACGGACAATGACCATTTTGACAATGAATGAGGAAATGGAAGTTACGAAAGAAACGTTATTTACGGACAAGATTATCTCAATGAAAGAACTGTTCAGTGATTATAGCTTAAATCAAAACACGCCACCTTGGAAACTTGAGCTTGTCCTATTGGACGGGCGCACGATAGAGGTTGAACCTGGATTATCTAAGCTTCATGATGAGAGCTATAAAGACCCTGAAATTGCCGGAGAAGTGGCCGAGGATTTTGAGAATTTCATCGCTGGCTTGAAAAACACGTTAATTCTATAAAAGGAAAAGGAGTCCTTAAAGGGGCTCCTTTTTTTAGTTTATAGTTTTTAAAATTTGTCCGTATAAAATTGGGATATTGGGAGATTTTAAGATATAAGACAGCTTAAACTCCTACTTTTTCTCCTAATAATTTTTCCCTTCATCGGATCAGAGTTTATCGCACGCATGCTCACCGTCTGTCCAGATAGGAGGTGAGGATGATTTGGATACAAATGTGCTATTTGAACTTCTAAGACTATCTGTGGACGTACTAAACTTTCTGGCCTTTCTCTTGTTTTCGACGATATTTGTATTTAAATCGAAACAGTCATAGAGAATAATAATATCCTAATGGACCACTAGTGATAACTGGTGGTCATTTTATTTATTTTGGGGCTCTTATAAACGTAATTGTTTTATAATATGAATTTTCTATAAGAAAGAGTGGTACACTCCTGTGGAGAGTAAATACAACGTAAGCAGGCTCAGTACGGTGAGGAGCATGATGAATTGTTTCTTTGATGCACTTACAACGAGAGCATTATTTGGGTCGAATTTATAACTCCAGAGGATTACACCGATTAAAAACAGCATTCCGATACCTAGAAAGAGATTGATCATTAGAATCGCTCCTTTACATAATGTACGAATACAGTAAATAAAAGTTTCAATTATCAGAATTATTAAAATAGTCAGGATGGACTAGTTTAATAATCTGGAAGTCGGTATATAATGTTAAAACCAACAGCGAGCACTACCCTTTTACCATCTTCATGTAAACAGAATATGAATTTTTCGACAAAAATTCGTAAAAATCGTGTTGCATCGTTAAAATGCGATTGTTATAATGAGGAACATACTCCAGTTGAGGCGAACCAATCTCATTTCATGCGGGTGTAGTTTAGTGGTAAAACCTCAGCCTTCCAAGCTGATGATGAGGGTTCGATTCCCTTCACCCGCTCCAATCACTTTTTTTGAAAGTGAACATGCTTTTATTTTATACTATGTGAACCAACGCAGTGTTTCGTTAATTGAGGTAACGAAGCATTGCGTTTTTTATTGAGGAAAAAAGGATACACCCTATAATAGACACAACCATAATAGGAGGATCCATGTTAATGAAACAATTACAGCAGAAATTAAAACAAATAGACGGAAAAAGTTATAAAGGATATAAAGATATTCAAGGAAAGCACGCGTTTCAGAATTACGATGTATTTATGGATTATGTACAAGGTGATCCCTTCGCGGCACCTTCTAAAATAAGAATTCGCATTCCAAATGAGAAACGTCCCATTCAAAAAGAGTGGAAAGAAAGTAGAAGTCGTAAGATTTATGCAGAAGATCGTATCGCCCGTGCTGTGGCGAAATCAATCGCAAAGAATCACACCGATGTAAAAGGAACAGGTAAAAGCGGGATGGTCGCTGTAGATCGTCCAGGTCAGGAGATTCTGGACCGTGCCGCAGTCAACCTGAATCCAGAAGATATGACGGTCTGCCTCACGATCGGCCTTCCGGCTAATGGACGCCGTATCAATGGCAGGGAAGCGGACAAGCTCTTCTTCAAAGTCATCCCTGAGATTATTCAGCATTCTGTTTTTTCCATTAAGGATGAAGAAATTGAAGAGGCCTGTCAATTGGCCGACCAGCATGAAGCGATTCAGGCAGAGATGAAAAAGAATGACTGGATTTCGTTTGTGGCTGATGGAGCTGTCCTTCCTCGCGAGAGCGGGATCAGCGAACGTCCAATGAAAAAAGCCGTGCCATTTCAAAGTCCAGAAGAGAACCGGGTCTCTTTTTCCATTCCTCACAGAGAGGAGCCGCTGACAGGCATGGCGGTAAACAAAGGGATTGTATTGATCGTAGGCGGCGGTTATCATGGTAAAAGTACCCTGTTGAATGCGATGGAAAGAGGCGTGTATCCTCATATTAAAGGCGATGGTCGAGAATACGTTCTCACAGATCCAGCTGCCGTTAAAGTAAGAGCAGAAGACGGCCGGCAGGTGACAAGCGTAGATATCTCGCCGTTTATAAAAAATCTGCCGCATGGCACAGATACGACTCAATTCTCAACTGAAAATGCCAGTGGTAGTACGTCTCAGGCGGCCAATGTGATTGAAGCACTGGAAGCCGGAGCTAAAACACTGTTAATTGACGAAGATACAAGTGCGACGAACTTCATGATCCGTGATGAGCGGATGCAGGAGCTGGTCGTGAAAGAAAAAGAACCGATTACGCCGTTTATTGATAAAATTAAGCAGATGCGTGATGATCTGGATGTGTCTACGATTCTCGTCATGGGCGGATCCGGTGACTATTTCCAGGTCGCCGATGATGTTCTAATGATGGACCAATATGTACCTTATAATGTTACCGGGAAAGCGAAAGATATTGCCGGCAAGTACCCAAGCAGCCGGGCGACCACCGAGGATGAGAAGTTCGGTGCTGTGCCGGCACGTGCGTTTGCAGCTTCCAGTCTTCAGACGAGAAAAGGGAAGAAAGAGAAGGTACAAGCCAAAGGAAAAACGACGATCCTTATGGGACAGACAGAAATTGATCTGGACGGAGTGGAGCAGCTCGTCGACCCTTCCCAGACACGCATGATCGCAGATGTAATTCTTCACTTAGATAAAAAAGGAAGTTTGAAAACAGAGCAATCGCTGAATGACCTGCTTGATCAGATTGAAAAGCAGTTTGATGAGAAGGGACTGGCTTCGTTTGCTCCATTTAAAGATCAGCACCCGGGCGAGATTGCCCGCCCGCGCCGTTTTGAAATAGCGGCAACGTTAAATCGAATAAGAACTGCGAAAGTAAAAGATATCAGATAGGAAGGAGGAGCCGCGATGGATTATCATGAGCTTAAAGAACAGGTGATCGCGTATAGTAAGGAAATTGGAATTGATAAAATAGGCTTTGCCTCAGCCGATGTGTTTGGCGAGTTAAAAGCCAGGTTGAAACGGCAGGAGGCTCTCGGCTACCAGTCCGGATTTGAAAAAGGCGATGTAGATGAACGGACGGAACCCGGACGCCTGCTTCCAGGGGCTCAGTCGATTATTTCCATCGCGATGGCTTACCCTTCCAAAATGCACGATGCTCCTAAAAGCAGAAAAGGAGACCGTCGAGGGTTATTCTGCAGAGCCTCCTGGGGCGAAGATTACCATACTGTACTGCGAGACCGTCTTAATAAGCTAGGAGCTTATCTACAGGAATTGTTTCCGGACGTGGAACTTAAATCGATGGTGGATACGGGTGAACTGTCCGACCGCGCCGTAGCGGAACGGGCGGGAATTGGTTTCAGCGGTAAAAATTGTGCGATCATTACTCCTGAGTTCGGATCATATGTATATTTAGCGGAACTTGTAACGAATATCCCATTTGCCCCTGATGAGCCTGTCCAGGAAGGTTGCGGGGATTGTAATATATGCGTGGATGCGTGTCCAACTGGCGCTCTTGTCCAGGGAGGGCAATTAAATGCCCAGCGCTGTATCGCTTTTCTGACACAGACGAAAGACTTCCTGCCAGATGAATTCCGAAGTAAAATCGGCAACCGTCTATACGGCTGTGACACTTGTCAGACAGTCTGTCCGATTAATAGAAAGAAAGATTTTCATCATCATGAGGAATTTGAGCCGGATCCAGAGGTGGTTAAACCGAAGCTGACACCGCTGTTGTCCATTTCAAACCGCCAGTTCAAAGAGAAATTCGGATCGATTTCCGGATCGTGGCGAGGCAAGAAACCAATTCAGCGAAATGTGATATTGGCCCTTGCTCATTACCGGGATGAGACGTCTATCAGTGAGTTAATTCGATTAATGAATGAGGACCCAAGGCCCGTCATTAGAGGAACCGCGGCCTGGGGGCTTGGAAAAATCGGAACATCCGATTGTTTTACGGCCATTAAGGATGCTATGATAAATGAGAAAGATGAACAAGTCATTTACGAGATGGAAAAAGGACTTCAATTTGAAAAAATATAATCAAATCTACTTTTCTTATGAATAAGGTTTTTGTATAATAGAAAAAACTGTAAAAGAAGGGATTAATACTATGAACCATAGGTCTTTTTTATATTATGATTCTTTTATAACTCCTCTCGGACCTATTACGGTTTTAGCGAATGATGAGGGAGTTTGTCGTATTGATTTCGGCGAATTTGAAGAACGTCATTCCGCCTATCAATCCTGGAAAAAGAAGCACTTACTCAGAGGTGAATTCGTTTATGATCCTGAGCAGAAGTATGTCAGGCAGACAAAAGAAGAATTAAACGAATACTTTGATGGGAAAAGAACGCAATTTTCAATTCCTTTGATTTGTTATGGAACAGATTTTCAACGCGGTGTCTGGAGAACGCTGGTTAATCAAATACCTTATGGCGAAACACGCTCCTATAAAGAAATTGCTTCCACGATGCTTTCTCCAAAGGCCATTCGAGCGGTCGGAGGGGCTGTGAACCAAAACCCATTTGCTATCGTTGTACCCTGTC
Organism: Halobacillus halophilus DSM 2266; assembly: GCF_000284515.1. Lineage (GTDB taxonomy): Bacteria > Bacillota > Bacilli > Bacillales > Halobacillaceae > Halobacillus > Halobacillus halophilus. The sequence goes on from NC_017668.1 coordinate 1,096,506, forward strand.
ACCGGGTGATCGGAAGTAACGGCAAGCTTGTGGGTTACGCAGGCGGTCTTGAGAAGAAGCGTCACTTACTGGATTTTGAAAAACAATACACGGTCGTACCTTTTACGAACTAGTCGTCTCCTGCGGGAGGCGGCTTTTTTTGTATGGACCGTCCCTTTTTTTCATAGGATGTAAGGAAGGGGGAGGGGTTATGCAGGAAATCAACCAAATACAAAAGTATTGGGAAAAAATTATGAGTCGGTTATTGGAGCAGGAAGATGAAATGTGGCTTCATAACAAGGTGAAGAATTTGGATAGTCAGGGCATTCGGATCGAGCGTGCAACTTTCAGAATAAAGCCTTACCACAGGTGTGCCTATGAGAGGCAGAGCACCCTGCGTTATATGCTCAGCCTTTCCCTTCTTCTAAAAGATCATCGTCACTTTTATTTAGAAGAAGGGATTTATGAGGGGAGGATATGGTTTGAAGGGGATAAGATCAAGCACCATATGATACAAACCGAAACGACCTCTTCTGAGGAAAATCCTTGTTTACCTGAGTTCAGCGATAAAGAATCGAGACAGCGCGCCCCTTTTACATATAACCGCAGGGATGCGGTTCGCTATGCTGAAAGGTGGTGGGATTCGTATAACCCGGCTTATCGTCATTTTGACGTGGACTGTACGAATTACGTGTCGCAGTGCCTAAGAGCTGGAGGAGCTCCGGTATGGGGAGCACCGAACCGCAGCCGGGGCTGGTGGTACAGCGGGAGCAACTGGAGCTACAGCTGGTCAGTCGCCCATGCTTTTAGATGGTACTTAAGCGGGGCAAGGCAGGGGTTGACCGCTACAGAAGTGTCTTCCGCTCATGAACTGTCTCCTGGAGATGTAATCTGCTATGATTTCGAAGGGGACGGTCGTTTTGACCATAATACAATTGTTGTGAAAAAAAACAAGGATGGTATGCCGCTTGTTAATGCCCATACATCTAACAGCCGGCATCGCTACTGGGCTTATGAAGATTCTACCGCTTATACCCCCTCTATCCAGTATAAATTTTTCCGTATTGGTGACTGATGGATATGGTATAATAGTCTAGTTGACTAAGATTAGACTGAGGTGAATGGAATGCCGAACCATATTGTTTTGTTTCAACCTGAAATTCCTGCAAACACAGGAAACATCGCTCGTACGTGTCTGGCTACAAATTCCGTACTTCATTTGATCCGTCCGCTTGGATTTTCTACAGAGGACCGGATGCTGAAGCGGGCAGGGCTGGATTACTGGCACGACGTAACGATTAATTATCATGATTCAATTGAAGATTTATATCAAGCTTATCCTGAAGGAGACTATTATTATATAGAGAATTTTGGTACTAAATCATATGTAGACTTCGATTTTGCGTCTCCTGAAAAGGAGTTGTTCTTTGTTTTCGGACGGGAAAGTGACGGGATTCCGAATGAACTTCTTGAAGGCTTGGAAGATCGCTGTCTGCGTGTTCCGATGACAGGGGAAGTCCGTTCTCTGAACCTTGCGAACACGGTGTCCATCATTCTATTTGAAACGCTTAGACAGCAGGGATTTCCCAATTTGATTAAATAACCAAAGACGGCGCTAAGCGTCGTCTTTTTGTTACCTATTGTTTTATCTCTTAGGGCTGGTTTCTAAGAAAAGCTCCCATTACTTGAAGACTCGAATTCAAGATAGTTGGGCTCGTTACTAAAGTGGGGACAAGGGTTGGTTGGGAAATAATTCGCTTTCCTGTGGGGGAACTGGTGAGCCTCCTCAGTCGTTTCTGTAATGACCCCCAAATGTTGGACACCTTATGAAACTTAGGAGGGACCCAACATATGTCTAAACTTACTTCTCAAGAAAAGTACCTGATCGTCCAACGTTATCTCACGGAAAATGTCAGTTTCCGTGACTTAGAAAAAGAGTTGGGAGTGGATAGTTCTTCCATCCGTTATTGGGTGAAATTATCCGAATATCATGGTAGTGAAGCCTTCGACTTCCCCTATACAAACTATTCAGCTGCCTTTAAACTGAAAGTAATTCAAAGTATAGAGGAAGAAGAATATTCGATTCGAGAAGCTTCAGCTATGTTTCACATCCCCGATTTCTCCATGGTACGCCGATGGCGTAAGAAGTGGCTGGAAGGCGGAAAAGAAGCCCTTGAATCTACAAGGAAGGGGCCAACACACATGACGTCTCATAAGAAAAAAGAAGGTTCAATGGATTCTTATGAAGCCTTAAAGAAAGAGAATGAACGCTTACGGATGGAAAATGCATACTTAAAAAAGTTAGAGACCTTAGCTCAAAAAAAGAAAGCATCTCGAAAGAAGAACAAGCGCAAGTAATCGATGAGTTAAGGTTTCATTTTCCAGTTAAACAACTGACGGAAATAGCTGATATCCCTAGAAGTACCTATTACCATTGGAAAGAAAAGCAACTCGAGCCAAAAACGGACCGACCATTAAAGGAGCTTATCACCTCCATTTTTAAAGAACATAAAGGTCGCTACGGCTATCGCCGCATTGAAAATGAGCTTCGTAATCTAGGTCATGAAGTGAACCATAAAAAAGTCTATCGTCTTATGAAAGAACTGGGGCTTCAGTCTACGGTGAAAATGAAGAAATATCGTTCTTATAAAGGGAAAGTTGGTCAAACGGCTCCAAACATCTTAAATCGGAATTTCAAGGCGGATCAGCCGAATCAGAAATGGGTGACAGACATTACGGAGTTCAAGCTATTTGGCGAGAAGCTTTATCTTTCCCCTGTCTTAGATCTATTCAATGAAGAAATCATCACGTACACAATTGGTTCCAGACCCACCTATTCCTTGGTGAACAACATGTTAGACCAAGCATTTGAACGCCTTCATCCATCGGATGAACTGGTTATGCACTCCGACCAGGGATGGCATTACCAAATGGCTCCCTATCGAAAGAAATTGAAAGACCATCAAGTTACCCAAAGCATGTCCAGAAAAGGGAATTGTCATGATAACGCCGTTATGGAGAACTTTTTCGGTATCATGAAATCGGAATTCCTTTATTTAAGAGAATTTGAAAGTGTGGCCCATTTCAAACAAGAATTAGAGGAATATATCCATTATTATAATCATAAACGCATCAAATCGAAGCTCAGAATAAGCCCCATTTCCTATCGAGCCCGCTTTCAAGAATCGGCGTGATAATTTTAATGAATGTGTCCAATTTTAAGGGGTCAGTTCATTCACTCCTTGCGGGGTCTCCCCTAGATCCTTCTCCCACGGGAGTCTCATCATTTCCCCACCAACCCAACCATAATGTTACGAACGGACCCTGCCAGTAGAAAAAAGTGGGAACCTTAAATCGTCTTAAATGCTTCTATAGCGGCGTTTATTCCCTGGAGAGACTCGGGGACTTAGTGTTGATCACATAGGTTATTCTTTCTCATATGAAGGCATTTACGTAAAGGATTTCGAGCTCTCCATGATCGCAAAGGGGCGGAAGGAAACGGCGTAGACTCCTGCGGGATGAACATGACAGGTGAGGCCCCGGAAGGCGCCAGCCTGAGGAGACTCAGTGCATGTCCGCGGAAAGCGAGCCGTTCCCTGGAGCCCCTTTCTTCACACATTATCTCGAAACTGAGTCTTACAGTAACCGGCCCTATTGTGTAAAAACTTTCTGCTTAAATAGAGGCACCACGTTTAAAATAGGCAAAGAAAAATCGCACCCGCTCAGGGGTGCGATTTTTAAGTGCTTATTTTTTAGGTCTGCCTGCTTTAACGTCATATCCAGCTGCGAAGATGGACGTAAGGTATGTGATACAAACAAGAATAATCAAGGTTATTTTCATGTATAGTCCTCCTTTAATCTGTCGAGACAAGCTATTCTAATCTGTATTATACCTCATTTAATGGAGGATGTGAATTGTAGGAAGTAAATTTCTCCCTGAGATAAGGCTGATGCCTATACATGCTATGGGTCAATTACATAGGTTGAAGAGTAGGTGAATAACCAAGGATAGAAGTGGAGGAATGAACATGAATCAATATCCGTATCAGTATCCATACCCTGTCCAACATGATTTTCGTGATGAGGATGAGAGATTTTTCTTTTTAGGCCCATTCGCGGGTGGTCTGCTGGGGGGATTTTTAGGCGGAGCGATTGCTCCAGGGTTATACGGAGGTTTCGGAGGAGGCGGCTATGGCTATGGTCCGGGACCAGGTCCAGGTCCTTATCGACCTCCTTATTACGGTGGAGGATATTACGGACGTCCGCCTTATGGTGGATTCTGGTAAAAACAATTAAAAATATTTAAATAAAAGGAGGCCTCCTGATGAGGGGAGGCCTCCTTTTTTTTGTTTAAAAGTTTGTTTTATCCAGTGTTTCTCCTTGAGATTCATAGCCTTGCATATACTTAATACGGCGCTGGGCAGAAGTATTATTTACCTGCTCATCAGCGTGGTAAGAAGAACGTACCATTGGACCGGCTTCGCAATGCTTAAACCCTTTCTCTAGTGCGATCTGTTTCAGCTCTTCAAACTCATCTGGATGGTAATAGCGCTCAACGTTCAAGTGTTTCTTTGTCGGCTGCAAATACTGGCCGATGGTCATTATATCAACGTTGTGAGCTAGAAGATCGTCCATAGCTTCCGCAATCTCTTCTTTGGTTTCTCCCAGACCGACCATTAAGCTTGACTTTGTAGGTGTATCCGGACGGATATCCTTTACACGCTGCAAAAGCTCTAAGGAGCGGTCATACATGGCGCGGGCACGAACTTTTTTCGTCAACCGGCGTACGGTTTCTATATTGTGGTTGAAGATGTCAGGCTCTCCGCCCATCAGAGTATGTAAGCTCTCGTAATCGCCTTTCATATCAGATGGAAGAATTTCAACGGTACATCCAGGAACACGGCGACGGATTGCTTTAACCGTTTCACCAAAGACAGCAGCACCGCCGTCATTTAAGTCATCACGGGCTACGGCGGTTACGACCACGTGTTTCAGTCCCATGATTTCTACAGATTCTGCAACACGTTCCGGCTCGCCCCAGTCCAGTTCATTTGGAAGTCCGGTTTTAACGGCGCAGAAGCGGCAGCCGCGCGTACATGTATCACCGAGGATCATGAAGGTCGCTGTTTTTCGTTCACTCCAGCATTCGTGGATGTTCGGACAGCGAGCTTCCTCACAAACGGTGTTTAATTTTTTATCGCGCATTAGTTTCTTAAGTCCTGTATAAGACTTGTTGGTGTTAATTTTAATTTTCAGCCAATCGGGCTTTCTTACGTGTTCCTGGTTTTTTGCCATAAGAATTCCACTCCTTTTTATCTGGAAAAATTCCATTCCTCTGTGCGATAGCGTTCTTCTGCAATTTTTTCTACTTCTTTCCATTGCTCATCGGAAAGTTCAAAAGGTTCTAAATGGATATCAAGCCCTTTTTCAAATCCTTCTCTAAAAGCCTCTTTCGTCTGATCAAATGTTACGCTCTTGTCCAGCAGTTGATTGATCGCTGCGGCTTTATCTCCAAATGCGCGGCGAGCCCGCTCTTTGATGCGTTCATTCTTATAAATAAACATATCAAAAAGTTTTACATCATCTACGTCAATAGGAATAGATCCATGTTGAAGAATAACACCCTTTTTCCTTGTCTGTGCACTTCCGGCAGCTTTCCTGCCTTCCGCAATTAATTCATACCAGGAAGGCTCTTCAAAACACACGGCTGAACCAGTTGTATCCAGTTTTCCCTCGGGAACGGCGAATTCAGCTTCAATACCGAGATTATGAAAACCTTCCAGAAGTCCTTTTGAAAGAACAAGGTAAGCATCTTTCACGGAAGCTGGCATGTCCGGATGATCTTCGGAAACAATAACACTGTACGTTAATTCCTTGTCATGAAGGACAGCACGACCTCCAGTCTGACGGCGAACGAGGTCAAAGCCATGACGTTCGACACCTTCCAGGTCAATTTTACCTTTTACCTTTTGGAAGTATCCCACGGAAAGGCCTGCTGGTGCCCATCCGTAAAAGCGAAGTACCGGAGGGATTTCACCTTGGCGATGCCAACTCATCAATGCTTCATCCAGAGCCATATTCATGGCTGGTGTACAATGACCAGAATCGACAAAGTACCATGTTTCCATTTTGCAGTCCTTCTTTCTATATGTAGTACTTTATTGGAGTAAAATGTTCATAAATCATTTTAACAAGGGTGGTGTATAGTGTCAAAATTTGCTAAACTATTTTTCTATGAAATTTTTTGAATAATTAATAGATACTGTAAAATTACAATGACGTTTTCTTCATATTAGTTCCCTTAATAGCGGGACAATTGGGTGCGTTATGTTAACAGGGTGAGGCTTGGTTAGGAAATAATCGACTTCCACACTAACTCCTACTCATTAAGGTGACGAAAGGGATCTCGAAACTTAGCCTCCAACGCTCCTCCCAATTTAATAAGTTCTGATAAGTGTGATTGTTGATTTTTCATAAGCGGATTATTACGCTATAAGGCCTGATTGTGGAAGACTCAGTTTCGAGATATTGTCTGGAGAAAGGGCCTCCAGGGAACGGCTCGCTTTCCGCGGGCATGTGCTGAGCTTCCTCGGGCTTAACAGCCCTGCGGGATCTCACCGATCATGTTCATCCCGCAGGAGTCTTCGCCGTTCCCTTCCGTCCCTTTGCGATCATGGAGCGCTCGAAATCTCTGCATAATAGCCTTCCAATGAACAAGGATCATCTATAATCCACCCTAAGTTTTAATGGTTACTTATGTGTAGGAACCCTGTACTAGAAGAGTTTGAGGCAGATACACTATGGCTCCTGTCTCCTATAGTAAGGGTCCGTTCACTAGAGGTCGTTAGGGTGGCGGAGGAAACGACGAGACTCCCAAGATTAAAAGTGGAAGCACCTTGGTCAGCGGCGTATGGACTGGACTGAGCTGGCGGAGATAAAGAAAACACGAAGAGCGGAGCGATTCGATGTTGCCTTATCGTACAGAAGTGAGGGAAGTCTCACTAGCCGCTAGGTGCTGGAGCTGGATAGCACTCCACGCCGTTTAGGCATTGGTTTTTGACTACTCCTATCCAGAGTGTAAGAACGGGAGAAGGAGTTAGGCGAGACCCCACAGGGAGTGAAACGACCGCGGAGGCTTCTGGTAAAAGGAGGATCGACTAAAGTCGCCACGTCCTGTGGCAACGTCGATCGACCCTACGTCTTGTAGGGCCGCAGGAAAGCGAGTTGTTTCCGTAGCCGCCCTCCCCTTTTTTTAGCAAAGGACCCGAACTATCTCGAAATCAAATCTTACACAAACGGGAGCTTTACTTTAAAGGAGATTTAACATTGTCTTTAAAAAGCAAAATAATGTATAACCCAATGAAAAAATCAAAAATATCCACTGTACAGAACGGATATGCTTTACAATAGGGATAGGAGGGGTTCATCATGAGTCAATCTTTGCTATCTAGTATACTCTTTTTAATTAGTGCAGCTATTTGGGCGGTGCTTGCCATTTTTTATGATGAATTCCGGTGGTTGAATATTGGATTATTTATTTTATTTTTAGTAATAGGACTCTCACATCGCCAAAGATATCTTAAAGAGAGAGATTATGAGGAGGACTGATCGTTCAGATCGGTTCTTTTTTTTGTGGAAATCTAATAAAGATAACCATACAGGTCCTTTCAGAAGTGATGGCAGCAGGAGAAGAAAGTTCTTAAGGAATCCTGTGAGAAAGTACTTTTTAGCAGTGGGAGCAGGAACTGTGAGCGTAGTGCTGCTTGTCTTTAAGACACATGTTTTCTCTTATCTAAGCATAGGATGTATTAAATTTCGTCTATGATGACGGAGGAGGTCTCGCTAAGTGGATATATTGAAGAAGATACAAGACCACAGGGAACAAGCTGAAGAGTTAAAGTGGGAAGGTACATTCGCAGAATACTTAGAGCTATTAAAAGAACAGCCGTATTTAGCACAATCCGCCCATTCCCGCGTTTATAATATGGTGAAAGATGCGGGCGTCGTGGAAGAGCATGATCACAAGAAGTTCAAATTCTTTGATGATGATATTTACGGATTGGACGAAGCTATGGAGAAGCTCGTTGAAGAATACTTTCACCCGGCAGCCAGACGTCTTGACGTTCGAAAACGTATTCTATTACTAATGGGTCCTGTCAGCGGCGGGAAATCCACGTTGGTCAACTTGTTAAAACGGGGACTTGAAAAGTATTCTTATACAGACAGAGGAGCCGTTTTTGCGATTAAAGGATGTCCCATGCATGAAGATCCGCTTCATTTAATTCCTAACCATATGAGAGAGGAATTCCATGAACATTACGGCATACGAATTGAAGGAAGTTTATCACCATTAAATACGATGAGAGTAGAGCAGGAGTACAGCGGACGAATTGAGGATGTTCTGGTAGAAAGAATCTTTTTCTCAGAGGATAAGCGTACAGGCATTGGTACCTTCAGTCCATCCGATCCGAAATCTCAGGATATTGCGGATTTGACTGGGTCTATCGACTTTTCCACCATAGCGAAGTACGGTTCTGAATCCGATCCTCGTGCCTACCGTTTTGATGGCGAACTGAATAAAGCGAACCGCGGGGTTATGGAGTTCCAGGAAATGCTGAAATGTGATGAGAAATTCTTGTGGCACCTGCTCAGCTTAACGCAGGAAGGAAACTTTAAAGCTGGCCGTTTTGCCTTGATTTCTGCCGATGAATTAATCATTGCCCATACCAACGAAGCAGAGTATCGTTCCTTTATCGCTAATAAAAAGAATGAAGCTTTGCATTCCCGGATGATCGTTATGCCTGTTCCGTATAATTTAAAAGTCAGTCAGGAAGAGCGTATCTATGAAAAGATGATTCGCGAGAGTGATATACGGGATGTGCACATTGCTCCTCATACGCTGCGTGTAGCAGCTATGTTCACAATCTTAACGAGATTGAAAGATTCTAAGAAAGCTTCTATTGATGTATTGAAGAAAATGAGATTGTATGACGGTGAAATCCTGGAAGGCTTCAGCGATGTAGATGTAGAAGAACTGAAAAAAGAGTTTTCTGATGAAGGCATGAGCGGAATTGACCCGCGTTATGTGATTAACCGTATTTCTTCAACGATCATTAAGAAAGAACTAACGTCGATTAATGCGCTGGATGTACTGAGATCTTTGAAAGATGGACTGAGCAGCCATGCATCGATTTCAAGTGACGATAAAGACCGTTACCTTGATTTCATCTCATTGGCAAGAAAAGAGTACGATGAAATTGCGAAGAAAGAAGTACAGAAAGCATTCGTCTATTCCTATGAAGAGTCTGCAATTACACTCATGGATAACTATCTTGATAATGTAGAAGCGTACTGTAACAAAGCGAAACTTAGGGACCCGCTCACTGGTGAAGAGTTAAATCCGGATGAACGCCTGATGCGTTCTATTGAAGAGCAGATCGGGGTGTCCGAGAACGCTAAGAAAGCGTTCCGTGAAGAAATCCTTATCCGCATTTCTGCTTACGCCCGTAAAGGTAAAAAGTTCGATTACCAGTCTCATGAGCGTCTGAGAGAAGCTATTCAGAAGAAACTGTTTGCTGATCTGAAAGATGTGGTTAAGATTACAACATCGACCAAAACGCCGGATGAACGCCAGTTGAAGAAGATTAATGAAGTTGTCGCTACGCTTGTCGATGAACATGGGTATAATTCAAGTTCTGCCAATGAGCTATTAAAATATGTGGGCAGTCTATTAAACCGATAATAAAAATCATACAATCCACCCTCCGCTTTTTCGTTCAGGAGGGTGGATTGTTTATGTTATAATGGCTTCAAAAAGAAATGCAGGTGAGAGGATGTCAAAAAGTTATTACGCCATTATCGATGTAGGTTCCAATACGATGCGTCTCGTTATATATTTAAGGGAAAAAGGCGGGCGGCTTCGTGAAATTGAAAACGTAAAAGCAGTAGCCCGGCTGCGTAATCATTTGAAAAAGGACAACCGTCTTTCTGAGGAAGGAATCCGGACCCTCTTGACCACCCTGACAAGCTTTAAAGAGGTTGCGCAAAGCTATCAACTGGAAGAAATGGTCTGTGTAGCTACCGCAACGATTCGTCAGGCTACCAATCAGGAGGAAATCACTGAAAAAGTATCCGATCACACAGGATTTGATATGAGAATTCTTTCTGAACATGAAGAAGCCTACTATGGATATTTAGCCGTTGTTAACTCAACGCCTCTGACCGAGGGAATTACTGTAGATATCGGTGGAGGAAGTACGGAGGTTACATACTTCAAAGACCGGGAGTTGGTGGAAGCTTATAGTTTTCCGTTCGGAGCTCTCACGCTGCAGCAGGACTTTTTCAAAAAAGAACTGCCGACCGAAGATGAAATGTCGAATCTCCGTCAATATTTAATGGAACAATTCAATACGCTGCCATGGCTTCAAAAAAGAAAAGTACCTCTAGTTGGAATCGGCGGGGGTGCACGTAACCTTGTGCAGATTGATCAGAACCTTAAAGAGTATCCGCTCGCTGGTCTGCATCAATACAAAATGAAAGACAGTGATTTATCGTTTGTCAAAAACTATCTATTCACACTCCCAATGAAAAAACTGCAAAAGGTGGAGGGGCTGTCCAAAGACCGAGCGGACATTATTCTGCCGGCTACAGAGGTTTTCCATTCTTTATACGATGTGTCTCAATCCAGTGGATTTATTCTAAGCCGCAAAGGGTTACGTGACGGTGTTTTTTATGAGCAGTTAACAAGAGACATGGGCACGAATCTGTTTCCAAACGTACTGGAAGAAAGCATCCAGGAGCTGGTCACGGATTATGATTTAAGTGTGAAGCAGATTAATCATGTGCAGCACCTCTCGAATGAGCTGTTCCATCAGCTCCATGAAAAAGGCATCGGCGGCTTGAGGAAGAAAGACTGGCAGGAAGTAAAACGGGCGAGCTATGTTTTTAATCTGGGTGATTATATTGACAGTGAGGCCAGCTCCCAGCACACCTTTTACCTGTTAGCCAACCGTACGATTGACGGCCTGATGCATATGGAGCGCCTACGTCTTGCTCTTCTTGCTTCTTTCAAGAATAAGACGCTCTTCAAACAATTCCTTCATCCTTATAAAAAGTGGTTTCTAAAGGACGAGCGTAAAAAGCTCCGCCTTTTAGGAGCGCTGCTTAAATTCTGTTACTGCCTGGACAGTACGAGGCGTCAGACCGTAGAGAATCTTGAATTAGAGGTCGACGGAGATGATCTGAATATGACCCTTTACTGTAAAGGGGAATGGATGCCGGAGGAGTATCAGGCGGAAAAACAGAAAAAACATTTAGAAAAATCCCTTAAGAAGAGTATTAATCTTTCATTTGTGGAAAAATAATATCGGAATGGAATATAATACCTTTCATTAATCCGCTGTTTACGAAAACTTAACGTGGTATTAATATGCCCTATAAAATGACATACTAATGTGGACGTGAGACTACAATGTAAAGGGTGTGGAACATGTCGAAGAGCAACGAAGTAATAGAACTTGATAATCCTCTTTTTTATAACAATAGAGAACTCAGCTGGCTCGCTTTTAACGAACGCGTGTTAGAAGAAGCCATCGATACTGACAACCCTTTGCTGGAGCGGCTGAAGTTTTTAGCAATATGCTCTTCCAATCTGGATGAGTTTTTTATGGTCAGGGTAGCCGGTTTGAAAGACCAGGTAAAAGCCGGGTTTAACAAGCCTGAGAATAAAGCAGGTCTCACTCCTAAACAACAGCTGGCTAAAATAGCAGATATTAACCACGATATTGTTGAAAAGCAGTATGCGACATATCAAGCTATGAAGCCTGAATTGGAGAAAGAAGATATATCCATTCTATCCATTGAGGATTTAACGAAAGATGAGATTGATAATCTCGAAACGTATTTCAATGAAGAGATCTTTCCTGTATTAACTCCCATGGCTGTAGATGCCTATCGTCCTTTTCCAATGCTTTTAAATAAGTCTATTAACCTGGCTGTGGTCATTCAGGATGCGCTTGATCCTCACGATAACGAAACTAAAACGGCTATCGTGCAGGTGCCGGCTGTCTTGGATCGATTCGTGCAGGTGGAGCATGATAAAAAGTATCAGTACATTCTGCTTGAAGAAATTATCAGCCATTTTATAAACAAGCTGTTCAAAGGATATCAGGTTAAATCGATTACAGAGTTCCGAATTACGAGGAATGCGGATATGACGATTCACGAGGAAGGGGCACGGGACCTTCTGAAAGAAATCGAAAAAGAATTGAGAAAAAGAAAATGGGGAGCAGCGGTCAGGCTTGAAGTGAGAAGTGGGAAGTATGATGACAAGGTCGTCCGTTTCTTGTTAAGCGTACTTGAAATTCACAAAGATGATCTGTATATTACAAATGGTCCGCTTGATCTTACATTCTTATTTAAATTCCATAAAACATTCTCGGAGATTAAGGATCATTTAATGTATGAAACCTTAATGCCACAGCCACCTCGGGATTTAGAAGAGGAAGAAGACATATTTGAAGCGGCATCACACCGTGATCTATTTCTGCACCATCCTTACGAATCGTTCGAACCCGTGGTTGATTTCGTATCAGAAGCCGCGGATGACCCCTACGTACTTGCCATTAAACAGACGCTTTACCGGGTCAGTGGGGATTCCCCGATCATCGATGCTTTGAAACGGGCAGCAGAACAAGGGAAGCAAGTAACTGTGCTGGTAGAACTGAAAGCGCGGTTTGATGAAGAAAACAACGTACAATGGGCTAAGGAACTGGAAAAGGCAGGATGTCACGTTATTTATGGAATGACGTATTTAAAAACGCACAGTAAGATCACGCTTGTGGTAAGAAAGAAGAAAGATAAAATACAGCGTTTCGTTCATCTGGGAACAGGGAACTATAATGATCAAACAGCGTCCTTATACACGGACATGGGGATTATCACTTCTAAACGAAAATTTGGAATTGATGCTACAGATTTCTTCAACTATTTAAGTGGCTTTACTGAGAAGCCGAAGTATCATCACATTTCCATGGCCCCGTTTGATATTCGTAATGATTTCATCCGTTACATTAATAATGAAATCCGTTTCCAGAAACAGCACGGAAACGGCCGGATTATTGCCAAGATGAATTCATTAACGGATAAGAATTTAATCATGAAGCTCTATGAAGCCTCACAGGCTGGTGTTCAGATTGATTTAATTGTACGCGGAATCTGTTGTTTACGTCCTGGTATTAAAGGGATCAGTGAGAACATACGCGTGATCAGTATCGTCGGACGTTTCTTAGAGCACAGTCGCATTTATTACTTCCACCATAATGGTGATGATCGAGTGTTTTTGTCCTCCGCCGATATGATGACGAGAAACATGGTAAAACGTGTAGAGCTTTTATTCCCGATTCACGAGCCTGGAGTGAAAAGCCGTTTACAACGGATATTATCTGTCATGTTAAGTGACAATGTGAAGGCCAGGGAACAGCAGAACGATGGAACCTACCGTTATGTTGAAGCTCCAAAAGGTGCCGAACGAATTAACAGTCAGATGAAACTTTATGACATGGCATACCGCGTTCTCGAAGACGAAGAGTGACAAATTCATATCACTTTACTGGTAAAAAGTGAAAAAGGCGTACCAAAGGGTGCGTCTTTCTTGTTATAATGTAAATGTTGGCAATTGAAAAAATAACCGAAATTTGTTGAATACTTATGCGTTTCAATTCTATAATGGTATTTGGACTTGGAAACGTTTACGAAGAAATTAATTACATCCAACAACTACTTGGGGGTATTACACGTGTCTAATTTAGGCTCCAATGAAAGATTCTGGGAAAATTTCCATGGCCCCAATATGGGCTATGTCGAAGAACAGTATGAATTATATGAAGAAGACCCTGAAGCTGTCGATCCTTCTTTAAAAGAGGTATTCGATGAGCACGGGGCACCTGAATGGATGAAAGAGGGGGACACACAAAACACCAGTGCTTCTCATACATCAGAAGTAGATATCGCAAAGGTTACCTCAGCACTGAAACTTGTTGAGGCTATTCGTCGTCATGGTCACCTGCAGGCTAATATTTATTCGGTAGGAAGCGATGAGCGCCCGAGTACCAACCTGTTGGATATTGAAACCTATGGTCTTACTGAAAAAGACTTAGAGAACATTCCGGCTAAGTGGGTATGGCCGGATTCACCGCTGCGACTTGATAATGCCCTGCAGGTCGTCAAGACGTTAAAAGAAAAATATGCTGGCACTACTTCTTTTGAATTTGGGCATGTGAATAATGAAGAAGAGCGCAAATGGCTCCTGGACAAGGTCGATACTGGTTCCTTTCATGTCTCCTTTTCCAATGAAGAAAAGAAGCAGCTTCTGCGGCGTTTAGCCCAAGTGGAAGGTTTCGAAAACTTTTTGGCTAAGACATTCGTTGCACAGAAACGTTTCTCCATCGAGGGTCTGGACGTTATGGTTCCGATGTTGGATCACATGATTCAGTCGGCTTCTAACGATAAGATCAAAAATATTATGATGGGTATGGCACACAGAGGGCGCTTGAATGTGCTCGCTCACACGCTAGGAAAGCCTTACGATCGAATTTTCTCTGAATTCCATCATTCTCCTGATAAAGAGCTGATCCCTTCTGAAGGCTCTACAGGGATCAACTATGGCTGGACCGGAGATGTGAAGTATCACTTCGGTGCGCGGAGAGAGGTCGGAAATGGCGAACAGTCAGCAACCCGAGTGACATTGAGTCACAACCCTTCCCATCTTGAATACGTAAATCCTGTAGTGGAAGGCTTCACGAGAGCAGCTCAAGACGACCGCTCTAACCCTGGATATGCAGAGATGGATGAAGACGAAGCGTTTGGTGTGCTCATTCATGGAGATGCTGCGTTTATCGGAGAAGGGGTCGTGGCCGAGACCTTGAATATGAGCGATCTGCCCGGGTACCGCACAGGCGGCACGCTTCATATTATTGCCAATAACCTGGTCGGCTTCACAACGAATCGTGAAAAAGGGCGCTCCACCCGTTACGCAAGCGACTTGGCTAAAGGTTTTGAAATTCCAATCGTCCACGTAAATGCGGATGATCCTCTTGCGTGTATGTCAGCCATGGCATTTGCTTATGAATATCGTCAGACATTCCATAAAGACATCTTAATCGACTTAGTTGGTTATCGTCGTTTCGGACATAATGAGATGGATGAACCTCGTGCTACTCAGCCTCGTCTTTATAGTGAAATTGATGAGCATCCGACGGTGGCTGCTATTTATGAAGAGCAGCTTCGTAAAGATTCCGTCGTTGAAGAAGGCACGCTTAATGATATGAAAAATGAAATTGAAAATGAAATGCGTAACGTGTACAACAACATGAGTGAACATGAAACAACCACTCCTGATGTGAAAGAGCGCCCAAGCGGGGTTGAACGAACCCTGGATGAAATTGAAACAGCTGTTGATATAGATCGTCTGCGCTCCTTAAATGAAGGAATGCTCGAACGTCCAGAAGGTTTCAATGGATTTAAGAAGCTGGAAAAAATTCTCCAGCGCCGCAGTAAAATGCTTGAAGATGGTCAAAAAGTAGACTGGGCTACTGCAGAAGCCCTGGCTTTTGCATCAATACTTGAGGATGGAAGACCGATTCGTATTACGGGTCAGGATACAGAGCGGGGGACGTTTGCTCACCGCCATATGGTCCTTCATGATGTGGAGACAGGAGAAACCTATTGTCCGCTTCACGGCTTAGAGCAGGCAAATGCATCGTTTGATATTCATAACAGTCCACTCTCAGAGGCCGGAGTGCTTGGTTTTGAATACGGCTACAGTGTCCAGGCCCCAGAAACTTTAGTCCTATGGGAAGCGCAGTTCGGAGACTTTGCTAACGCGGGACAGGTTATTTTCGACCAGTTTGTTGCAGCAGGCCGAGCTAAATGGGGCGAACAATCCAATATGGTATTCCTCCTTCCCCATGGGTATGAAGGACAAGGACCGGAACACTCCAGTGCCCGACTCGAACGCTTCCTGCAGTTAGCTGCAGAGAACAACTGGACGGTAGGCAACGTGACCTCTTCTGCTCAATATTTTCATTTATTGAGGAGACAAGCTGCTATCAGCACGGAAGAGGAAGAACGCCCGCTTGTGTTAATGACACCAAAAAGTCTTCTTCGTAATCAGAGAGTGGCGGTTGAAGGTAAATACTTTAGTGAAGGTAAGTTCCAGCCAATCATGAGACAGCCGGGGCTGACTAAAGAAGATGATAAAGCTAAAGAAAAAGTGAAAACCTTGCTTCTTGGAAGCGGTAAAATTATGGTTGATATAGAAGATACGGTTGAAAAAGCAGAAGATCATTCGTTTGAAACGATCGATGCCGTCCGTATTGAGCAAATCTATCCATTTCCAAAACAAAGGCTAAAAGAAATTCTTGAAACGTACCCGAATTTAGAGGAACTCGTTTGGGTTCAGGAAGAACCTCAGAACATGGGCAGCTGGTACTTTGTAGAAGGAATCTTGCACAAACTGCTTACAGGCAGTCAGATTCACCGTTACGTAGGAAGACCACCTCGTGCGTCGCCTTCTGTAGGTGAACCAAATATTCATAAGACCGAGCAAAATCGTATAATTCATGAAGCGCTACAGATGTCTAAAGGAGGAAAATCAAATGAAGGAAATTAAAGTTCCTGAATTAGCTGAATCCATTACAGAAGGTACGATTGCTGAATGGCTTGTTCAAAAAGGAGATCAGGTTGAGAAAGGTGATCCTATTCTTGAACTCGAGACAGATAAAGTAAACGTCGAAGTAAACGCTGATGCAAGCGGTGTTATTTCGGAACTTCTAAAAGAAGCTGGAGATGACGTAGAAGTAGGGGACGTTATCGCTAAGGTTGATGAAAACGGAGAAGCCGGCGGAAGCTCGGAAGAAGAATCCTCCAGTGAAGAAGAGGAACAAGAAGCTTCTGAGGAGAACAAACAAGCTCAAGAAGATAAAGAGCAACAGCAAGAAACCAAAGAGTCCAAACAACAAGAAGAGTCTAAAGATGATCAGCAGAAAGGCTCCAATGGTGACGACAAAAAAGAAGTCATTGCTACTCCAGCGGCTCGTAAACGAGCGCGTGAGCTTGGAATTAACCTGAGTGAGATTTCTGCGAGAGATCCACTTGGCCGCATCCGTCCGGAAGATGTAGAAGAAGCGGCACAAGGCGGAGGCAAGAAGGAGCAGAAACAGGAACCTAAGCAGGAAGATAAAAAAGAAGCTCCTAAAAAAGAGAAAAAATCAGAACAAAGTAGTGAAAAGACAGAGTTTGAAAAGCCGGTGGAACGAGTTAAAATGTCCCGCCGCCGTCAAACAATTGCGAAGCGTCTCGTAGAGGTACAACAAACTTCCGCGATGCTTACAACGTTCAATGAAGTTGATATGACGAATGTGATGAACCTTAGAAGCCAGCGCAAAGAATCCTTCCAGAAGAAACACGATATTAAACTAGGATTCATGTCTTTCTTTACGAAAGCTGTGGTAGGCGCATTGAAAGAGTTCCCTCTAATCAATGCGGAAATCCAGGGCAATGAAATTGTTATGAAGAAATTCTATGATATTGGTATGGCTGTATCTACGGAAGAAGGCCTCGTTGTTCCAGTTGTCCGCGATGCGGATCGTCTGGATTTCGCAGGAATTGAAAAAGGAATTGCTGACGTGGCAACGAAAGCCCGTAATAAGGAACTTCAGTTGGAAGATCTGCAGGGTGGTTCCTTTACGATTACAAATGGCGGTATTTTCGGCTCCATGCTTTCCACGCCGATCCTGAATTCTCCGCAAGTCGGTATCCTGGGTCTGCACAATATTGAAAAGCGTCCGAAGGTTATGCCGGATGATACCATTCAAGCTCGCCCTATGATGTATATTGCTCTTTCATACGATCACCGGATCGTGGACGGCAAAGAAGCTGTACAGTTCCTGAAGAGAATTAAAGAAATGATTGAAGATCCTTATGATTTATTACTAGAAGGATAAACTGATCACCCGCTGGGAATAATTCCTGGCGGGTTTTTTTGTGAAAAAGTGAAACATTTACGTTAGGATAAACGTATGGTTACGTATTAATTAATAAAAAGGGTTGGAACTATGGCCATTCTAATAGAATTATTTGACGGATCATTCGATTTACTGTTCTTGTCTTTATATATCACATTGCTTGCTGGAATAGCTTTTGAATCCATGTGGACTCATATGGTTTCAGGAAGTTCTTTATGGCTGCAATCGCGTCATGTTTTCCTGCAGAAGGATACAAAAGCATTCTCGCTGCAAGAAACATCTGTTTCAATCACTCATGGATTGATTCATTGGATACAACGGACAGTAGCCAGAAAAGAAGACGATGGAGACGATGATCATTACCTCTTTGTTCGTGCGTGAAGATACGAATAAAGAGGAGGACTACTATTGAAAAAATGGATAAGTTTATTCTTGATCAGCACCATTTCTTTAACGGGATGTGCACCGAAGGAAAGCGGTGAAGGGTTCTTCAGCCAATACTTTGTTGAGCCCTTTATTGAGGCGATTACCTTCATTGCAGAGTTATTTGGAGAAAATTATGGCATAGCGATTATTTTGATTACCCTCGCGCTTAGAGTGGTTATTATGCCGTTCATGTTAAAAACATTTAAAAATAGTCAGGACATGCGTGGAAAAATGGATGCGGTGAAACCTGAGCTGAATGATCTTCAAAGCCGATTAAAGCAAGCATCCAGCCAGGAGGATAAGCAAAAGATACAGAGCGAAATGATGGAATTGTACCGGACCCATGAAATTAACCCGCTAAACACGGGATGTCTGCCGATCGTCTTACAGATTCCGATCTTTGCTGGAATCTATTATGCGATTCGAAGCTCGGAAGAAATCGCAACCCATTCATTCTTATGGTTTGATTTGGGGCAGACAGATCTAACCATGGCTGTTATTGCAGGTGTTCTTTATTTCATCCAATACAGAGTGTCTCTTATTGGAATGCCGGAAGAACAACGAAAGCAGATGAAGTGGATGGGCCTGTTATCTCCCGTCATGATTCTGTTTATATCCATTTCCTCGCCCTCAGCTCTGCCTCTCTATTGGGCAGCAGGAGGAGCTTTTCTTGTGATTCAAACAGTGATTTCCAAAAAACTTTATACAACCTGAAGGTGACAAGTAAAGTTCTGTACAGTTGCTGTGCAGGGCTTTTTTTCTTGCAGATTACTCTAAAACCAGGCTAAATAATCAAAAAATTCACACATATTTTATTATGTTTCATCCATTTACGTGGACCTGCATACGATAGAGTAATACTCGGTTAGGAGGGAGAAAAACATGGATGAAGAGAAGAGTTTCGTAATCGCCGAAGACGACTGGTCCCTCCATCGGAAAGGCTACGACGATCAGAGGCGACATCAGGAAAAAGTTAAGGATGCGATGAATAAACAATTGCCAGATTTGATTACCGAAGAAAATATTGTAATGTCGAATGGAAGACGTGTCGTCAAGATACCAATACGTTCGCTTGATGAATATAAAATTCGTTACAATCATGAGAAGAACAAGCATGCAGGACAAGGCGATGGGGATAGCGAAATCGGTGATGTGGTAGCTCAGGCGCCGCAATCCAAAGGAAAGCCCGGTCAAGGAGAAGGAGCCGGCGATCAAGCTGGCGAGGATTTCTATGAAGCTGAAATTTCACTAGCAGAGCTGGAGGAGGCATTTTTCAAAGAGCTGACGCTGCCGAACCTGGATGAAAAAGAGAAGGATAACATTATTCAGACAGACATTGAATTTAGTGATATCCGTAAAACAGGTTTAACAGGTAATATTGATAAGAAAAGAACAATGCTTGAAGCTTATAAGCGGAACGCTCTTGGAGGGGAAGCTTCGTTTAACCCCATATTCCCAGAAGATATACGCTATAAAACCTGGAATGACAAAACGAAACCTGAATCAAAAGCGGTTGTTATTGCGATGATGGATACGAGTGGTTCCATGGGTCAGTGGGAAAAGTACATGGCCAGAAGCTTCTTTTTCTGGATGAACCGCTTCTTAAGCAAAAATTATGAGACAGTGGATGTAGAATTCGTAGCTCACCATACGCAGGCAAAAGTGGTTAGTGAAGAAGATTTCTTTTCTAAAGGGGAAAGCGGAGGAACAATTTGTTCGTCAGCCTACCGGAAAGCACTGGAGTTAATTGAAACTAAGTACTCACCGGATCGTTATAATATCTATCCGTTCCACTTTTCAGATGGGGATAATTTAACGTCTGATAACAAGCGTTGTTTAGCTTTAATTGAAGAGCTTCTTGAGGTTTCTCAGATGTTCGGATATGGAGAAGTCAACCAGTATAATCGGTCATCTAGTTTGATGCAGGCGTACAAAGCGATTGACCACCCTAAATTCCGTTATTATATTTTGAGAAGAAAAGCAGATGTATTTCATGCGATGAAACAATTTTTTAGCGAAGCCAGTCCAGAAGAAGTCGTGAATTAAAAAAAGAGCCAGGTAAAGGCTAATCCTTACCTGGCTCTTTTGATTGTGCCTCTGTACAACTTTCGATTGTACTAGGGGTAGAGGCATAGTAGAATTATTTTTATATATAAGTTGAGCTGCACGAATAACTGAACCGCTTCTTCAGATACAAGAAGCCGAAACATAAACACACCCCCCAACGTGTTATATCTGGTCATCTAACATAGGATGCTTATCGCGCTAAAGGGCCGTATAGTTGAAGACTCAGTTTCGAGACATTGGTTTGCCGTGAAGGTCCTGCGGGGGACGATTTCGCTTTCCGTGGGCATGTGCTGAGCCTCCTCAAGCTTCGCTTTCCGGGGTCTCACCGATCATGTTTATCCCACAGGAGTCTTCATCGTCCCCCTCCGGACCTTACTAAATCAGAATCTCGAAACCACATTAAACATCACCTGCTTGATGAGGCCTTAGACCATGTGGTTTTCTACCTATTCTCAGGATGTAAAGATCCGCAATAGTCTGTCACAAAAGCATTTCTTAAAGATGAAGAAGGAGAACCTTTCTGTTCTAGAAGGTCCGTTCGCAGTATTATAGTTGGGTTGGTGGGGAAATGATGAGACTCCCATGGGAGAAGGAACTAGGTGAGATCCCGCAGGGAGTGAAACGAGCGAGGAAGCTCACCGTTCCCCCATAGGAAAGCGAGTTATTTCCCCACCAGCCCTCTTCCAAATATAGTAATGGACCCAATTTATCTCGAAACTGAGTCTTCAACAAACGGGAGCTATTCTGAAATTATGAACAAGAAAATAGAGCAGGGGTTCTTGGGCTGCTCTGATAATAGTTTGTTTTGTGCACGTGAGAGGAGTGGATAGGATGGATGAGAATCACGATGAATGGCAGAAAGAAGAGAAAAGAATAGAGAATATTAAACGAATCTTATCAGAGAAAAAAAATGAATTAATCGAAAATAACAAAGAATTGATGGGAGATATACTGGAACTGCGTCAAGGGTTTTGGGACGATGTTACCGTCAATATGGATGAACCCGACGAAGCCATTGAAACGTACGCAAGTATTAAACAGCAAGCTGAACTATTGTCAGAGCGGGAGAGAAGCTACGGACAGTTTCATAAACTGGTGAAGCTTTACGCGCGTCAGGAGGATTCTCCCTATTTCGGAAGAATCGATTTCCAGGAAGAAGACGGGGAGATAGAGTCTATATATATCGGCATTGGTTCATTGATGGATAAGAATAAAGAAGACTTCCTGATTTATGATTGGCGGGCACCTGTATCGAGCATGTACTACGACTATGCTCCCGGCCCGGTTCAATATGAAACCCCTGTGGGTGAAGTGACAGGGGAGATGAAGCTGAAGAGACAATTCATTATCCGCCGTGGCTCACTTCAAGGTATGTTCGATACAGGACTCACTATTGGAGACGAACTGCTCCAGCACGTACTTGGCGGAAATGCCACCTCCCATATGAAAAGTATAGTAGCTACGATTCAAAAAGAACAAAATCAAATTATACGATATGATAAGAATAAAATGCTGATTGTTCAGGGAGCAGCAGGAAGCGGAAAGACCTCAGCGGCCATGCAGCGCATTGCTTATCTGCTCTATCGATACCGTACGTCTATAAGTGCAGATCAAATTTTATTATTCTCACCCAACCACATGTTTATCAGTTACGTGGCTTCAGTTCTTCCTGAGCTTGGGGAGGATAACATGCGGCAAGTAACATTCCAGGAGTATGCAGCTGGACGTCTGGATCGAGATTTTGAGCTGGAAAGTCCATTTGAGCAGCTGGAATACTTGTTGTCTGATCGAGACAGCCAGAGGCTTCAGAGAAGAGTGGCAGCGATTCGTTTCAAATCAGCATTGGATTATAAGAATTTGCTGGATGATTACGTAAAAGGATTAACTGAGAAAGGGATGAAGTTTAGGAACATTACCTTTCGAGGACAAACAATTGTAAGGGCTGAAGAGATTCACCATTACTTTTATAAACTCACAGGCCGTATTCCAAACCGGATAGAAAGCGTCAAAGTGTGGCTGCTTGATCAATTGGATGCTTTCCAATTAAAAGAACAGGATAAAGATTGGCCGGTGGAAGAAGCAGCTTTTTTAGCCAAGCATGAATATGTTGAGGCGTTTAATGAACTTGAGGAGCATCAAGGATTTAACGAAGATACTTTCGATGATTTTGCTAGAGAGCAGAAGCTGCTTGTAAAGAGAATCGTGGAGAGAAAAATGCGGCCACTAAAAAGAAAGATAGAGAAGTTAAAGTTTATTAAGCTGAGAAGGCTGTATGAACAGATGTTTGATATGCTATCTTGTCCTGCAGAGTTGAGTGAAGAAGAGTGGAAAGATATTTGCCTCGAAACAAAAAAAGCGCTGAACAAAAAACACTTATATGCTGAGGATGTTACCCCTTATCTGTACTTACAGGATCAAATTGAGGGCAGAAGTGTAAATACAGTTATCCGACATCTCTTTATTGATGAGGCGCAGGATTATTCACCGTTTCAAATTGAGTTCATCAAGCAATTATTTCCGAATGCACGCTTCAACCTGCTAGGCGATTATAACCAGGCGATTCATAATCTTTATACTAAAGCTCCGAGTTTATTGGAAGAAGGAGAAGAATTAGAAGAAGATAGGAAGGTGGAACATTTGTATTTAATGCGAAGTTACCGTTCCACTAAACCGATTGTTGAATTCACGAAGCATCTGCTACCTGATGGGGAAAAGATTGAAGCATTTAATCGCGAGGGGCAGAAGCCGCGTGTCCATAAGGAAGACAACGAGGATGAACTTATCAAGTCTATACGGGAAACCATACTAAGCAGGCAGAAAGAAGGTCACGAAACCATTGCTCTTCTGACCCGAACGAAGCAGGAGGCGAAAGAATTACATGCGCGCATAGGCGAGAGTTTCGCGGCCCGGTTGATTTATAAAGAATCACAATCCTTTGAAAAAGGTATTCTTATTCTTCCTGGATATTTAGCCAAAGGAATTGAATTTGATGCTGTGATGTTACCAGAAGTGTCCAATGCGACTTATAATAAAGAGGAAGAACGGAAACTATTATATACAGCAGCAACAAGAGCGATGCACGAATTGGATTTATTTTATACCGGAGTGATGAGTCCATTGCTTCAATCGGTATCTGAGGATTTGTATGAGATAAAATGAACAACAGCTTCTGCGTTGCAGAGGCTGTTTGTTTCGATAAGGTGAATTAGTAGGGGACGGAGGCGTTGTATTGCTATAATGAACGATAGATGTAATGGAATAAAGGAGATTAACAATGATACAGGAACTGCTTCAGTCGGACAAGTTTATTATGCTAGTAGCTTTACTATTAATTACAAGTATTCTCGTAACGAAGTTCTCAACAAGACTCGGCGTCCCTTCTCTTGTCTTATTTATTGCCGTAGGAATGCTGGTGGGGAGCGATGGGCTCGGGTTAATTTATTTCGATAGTGCTGAAGTGGCACAGCTTGTCGGTGTATTTGCCTTAATTATCATTTTATTTGAAGGTGGTATGCAGACAAAATGGAATAATATACAGCCAGTGATTGGCCCGTCGGTTACTCTTGCAACTATTGGGGTACTGCTTACCACAGGACTGGTTGGTGTAGCGGCAAGGTACATATTAGGCTTAGACTGGGTAGAAGCCATGCTGCTCGGTGCGATCATTGGATCCACGGATGCGGCGGCAGTATTTGCGGTGTTAAAAGGGAAAAATGTAAGAGACAGACTGGAGGCTACACTCGAAGCCGAATCGGGTACGAATGACCCAATGGCTGTGTTTTTAACCA
This sequence comes from Halobacillus halophilus DSM 2266, assembly GCF_000284515.1. Taxonomy (GTDB): domain Bacteria; phylum Bacillota; class Bacilli; order Bacillales; family Halobacillaceae; genus Halobacillus; species Halobacillus halophilus. The sequence goes on from NC_017668.1 coordinate 1,120,789, forward strand.
TTACGTTCATTCAGATTTTAACCACGGGAGAAACGGAGATTCTTCCATTGATTGGATCCTTCTTCTGGCAGATGGGAGCAGGACTTATCATTGGTGCTCTCGTTGGTTACGCCGGAAGCTTCAGCTTAAACCGAATTAATCTTGATTCCAGTGGACTCTATCCTTTATTTGCACTTGGATTTGCTTTTTTAGCTTACAGTGCGAGTTCGCTCGCGCAGGCGAGCGGGTTGTTAGCAGTGTATGTAGCAGCCGTATTTATAGGAAATGCAGAGTTAGCGTATCGTTACTCGATCCTGCGTTTCCACGAAGGGTTTGGGTGGATGGCCCAAATTGTGATGTTTATTATACTCGGGCTGTTTGTGTTCCCGACCGAAGTCTTTACGCTTTCGGTTATGATCGATGGGCTGCTTATTGCTCTGGCTCTGATTTTAATTGCCCGTCCGCTGGCCACATTTATCAGTCTAGCCTTCTTCTCCTTTAGTATAAAGGAGAAATTGTTTCTATCGTGGGCAGGACTGAGAGGAGCTGTTCCCATTGTACTGGCGATTTTTCCGATGCTTGCTGGCGTAGAGAATAGTCAGTTGATTTTTAATGTTGTCTTTTTTACTGTACTGACTTCCACTCTCTTTCAGGGCTCATCGATTACATGGGTAGCCGAGCGCTTTAAGCTGGTTTCAGACAAGCTTACCAATCCAATTCATTCCCTGGAATTGATTTCAATCGGAAAAGCAAACGTGGAATTAATGGAATTTGATGTAATGGAAAATAATCAGGTAGTAGGGCAGACGCTTGAGCATATCGAACTGCCGGATCGCGCTTTAATTAATGCAATCATAAGGGAAGGTGATGTGATCACCCCATACGGGCAAACTGAAATAAAAGCAGGAGATACTTTGTATATCATGGTGTCACGAAGCAGTAAGAAGGAAGTGAAGAAATTATTGCAGGCAGTTAAGCCTGGAGAGGGCGCTGTGAACCACGAAAAAAGCCGAGCTTAAGGCAGCTCGGCTTTTCTCGTAGCAGCTATGATATTTTTGGTCGTTCGCTATGATATGAAGAATACAATTCTAATTATAGGTAACTTGTACGCATTTGTAAACCTTTTCCCCATAAAACATGAAATATTTACTAGTTATTTACATAAATTAAATCGAATCAGATCGACAATTGTTATGTAAGAAATAATCCTATACAATGGAGAGAATAAGGAGGAATGCCCGGTGGATAAAAAAATAGGATTTATTGGCTGCGGACAGATGGGACAAGCTATGATCCAGGGAATGATTGATGCGAAACTGTTGAAAGCGGAAAGCATAGCAGCAACCGCTCTCTCGGATGAAACCATCGACTTTGTCTCAGATGAATATGGAATTCACATATCAAATGACAACAAGCAGCTTGCACGTGAAAGCGATTTATTATTTCTAGCTATTAAACCTTACATTTATCATGGAGTTATTCAGGAAATAAAGGATGAAGTTCCTCCGGACACCGTTATTGTTACGATTGCAGCGGGAATTACACTGGATGCAATCAAAGAAGCATTCGGCCGCAATGTTAAGGTTATTCGTTCGATGCCTAATACGCCTTCTCTTGTCGGAGCAGGAATGAGCGTGTTATGTCCCAATGATTTCGTTACAGAAGAAGAATTAGCGGATGTAATGGAAGTCTTTGAAAGTTTCGGGGAAGCAGAAATTATTGAAGAAAAACTAATGGATGCGGTTCCTGCGATTAGCGGTTCTTCTCCAGCCTTTGTTTACATGTTTATTGAAGCGATGGCTGACACAGCTGTTCAGCAGGGCTTTCCTAGAGATAAAGCCTATAAAATTGCCTCTCAGGCTGTCCAGGGGGCGGCGAAGATGGTTAAAGAAACTGGCAGACATCCAGGTGAGTTGAAAGATGCGGTGTGCACCCCTGGGGGCGTAACGATTGCAGGAGTGACAGAACTCGAGCATTCCGGCATGCGCAGTTCAATTATTCAGGCAATGGAAGCTTGTACGAAGAAGTCGAGAGAATTATCAAAAGGTGAATAGACTTCTCAGAAGCCAGATATGACATGCTTGTCGTGTCTGGCTTTTTTTAAGGATACGAAACTTTTAGATTAACTCTTTCGTATCTAAGGTAGATGATGGAGGAGGTATGGTTTATGTGGAGAGAACCGGCACAGCGGATTTCTGAACGAGCGCTGTCCTTATGGCGGGTCTACGGAGCTATCCAGGCAGGCGTGACACTTCTTGTCAGTATAGCAGTCGGAGGCGCCGTCTATTTCTGGGGGTGGCCTGAATGGCTGCTTGCGATTGCAGCTGGGATTATATTAATGGAGTTGATTCTCTCGGTATGGTTAATACCTGACCTGAGGTGGAAACGTTGGCGGTATGAAGTGACAGAACAGGATATTGAGCTTCAGCACGGAATTTTTATCATTCAGAGAACACTCGTGCCGATGGTCCGTGTTCAGCATGTGGATACGGAACAGGGGCCGTTACTTAGAAAATATCGTCTGTCAACGATCAGCATTTCGACAGCGGCAACGGTACATAAAATTCCTGCTCTTGATGAACAGGAGGCAGAGGAACTTAGACGTTCGATATCTTCTTTAGCAAGGGTGGCTGAGGATGATGTATGAACCCAAGCGACTTCACCCAGTATCTGCGGTTATTAATTTTGTAAAAGGATTAAAAGATTCTGCTCTTCCTATTATCGCGCTCATCTTCCTGAACGGTAATATATTCAGTGGGGAAGTAGAGTGGATCCCTCTTTTAATAACGGTCGGTTTTCTGCTATTAGTGTTAGGCGGAGGGATAATCCGTTGGCTCCGTTTCACTTATAGAGTAGAGCAGGGAGAACTGAGGATTGAGCATGGTTTAATTCTAAGGAAAAAGCGTTATATTCCTTTTCATCGTATCCAAAGCCTGGATTTCTCTGAAGGGATCTTTCACCGTCCTTTTAACCTGGTGAAGGTATCCATTGAAACAGCCGGCTCAAGTGATCTTCAGAAAGCAGAGGCAGAACTTACGGCGATCAAGCGAGAAGATGCTGATGAATTAGAAACTATTATTTCAAGAGAAAAAAACAAGCGTACCATTGAGGAAGAAGGCATGGAAGAAGACCGTGTGGTTTCTTCCAGGGAAAAGGTATATGAGATGAAAATGAGAGACATTGTTGTAATGGCTATTACTTCAGGAGGAGCCGGAGTCGTGTTATCAGGAGTGGGAGTGTTTGCCTCCCAGATTACAGAAGTTCTGCCGCTGGGCACGATTTATGATGAGTTCCTTGCCTGGCTTCGCATCGGAGTTCTGGTAGTCGCATTCGCTGCATTTGTTATTTTGTTGATTGCCTATGGCATATCGATCCTGCTCACCATATTCCGCTATGCAAACTTCAGCGTTTTTCTTGATGCGGATGACCTGGTGATTACACGGGGATGGCTTGAGAAAAAACAAATGACTATTCCTTTAAACCGGATTCAAGGTCTTAGAATTGATGAGAATTTAATCCGGCAGCCGCTTGGCTATGCCTCGGTCACGCTGGTTAGTGCAGGTGGAGCCATGCAGCAAGGTGCCGAGCATCAGCTTCGACTTCTTCCATTGATTAAAAAGAAAGAGATCGAAAAAGTATTGCATCAGATGATTAGTGATTATGAGCTGGACGTAGAGTGGAATCGGCCGCCGACCAGATCTAAACGCCGCTATATGCTTCGTCATTCGTGGTTCGCCTGGGTGGCTGTCATTCCGCTAAGTATTTACCTATTCCCATATGGCCTGCTCGCGATCATCGCTGCGCTTGCGTTTACAGGTATAGGTTTCCTAGCCTATAAAGATGCGGGGTGGAACTTGTCTGATCAGCAATTGACGCTGAAGAGCCGCTTCATTAATAAGCAGACGTTTGTTATGAAAAGGAAACGGATCCAGTCGTCTGCCGTTACTCAGACCATCCTTCAGAAGCGGGTGGATCTGGAAAGTATACGTGTAACTTTGAAATCGGGTGTCGGTGGGGCCGTTGCACGCTGTCTTTATTTAGATCAGCAAGACACCCGGCAGATGATGGACTGGTATCGTCCGAATGACACAGTTGAAAAAAGGTCTGACCTCTAGGTTCAGACCTTTTTTATATGCATTTCCTATTAAAACACGAACATTAAAGTTAAAACCATTGATTTTTGTTCGTTTTCATCTTATGATTAGAAACGTTGTGATTTTACATGCGAGACAGGGGATTTAAAAAATGAAGAAATTATTTAAATTAGAAGAAAACCATACGAATGTAAAAACTGAATTATTAGCTGGGGTTACCACGTTTCTCACGATGGTCTATATCGTAGTGGTGAATCCGGGAATATTGGAAGCGGCTGGTGTGCCATTCGAACAAGTATTCATGGCGACGATAATAGCTGCTATTGTCGGAACATTAATCATGGCCTTTGCGGCCAACTATCCGATTGCCATCGCTCCTGGCATGGGGATGAACGCTTATTTCGTAACGGAGGTCATTCAACAGGATGTTAGTTACTCCGTCATCCTTGGGACTGTGTTTTTAGCAGGTATTCTCTTTGTCATTCTTAGTCTGACAAAACTTCGTGAAACCTTAATTACCGCTATACCTGCTTCCTTAAAATATGGAATTACATCAGGAATTGGTTTATTTATTGCCTTTTTAGGGCTTCGCATGTCAGGGATCATCGTAGCAAGTGAAGAAACGCTCGTGACGCTTGGAGATCTGACTGCCCCGGGTACATTGTTGACCATTGGTGGTTTGTTCATCACCTTGATCCTTATTGCCCGTAACGTTACAGGTGGATTATTTGTAGGAATGGTGATTACCGCAGTGGTTGGATACTTTACAGGTCAACTTGAGATCGGTGGAGTCATGTCTGTACCGCCAACTCCTGTATTCTGGGATATGGATATTGCCGGAGTATTCACCAATAGTTTATATACGGTTATTTTTGCGTTCTTGCTCGTTACGATTTTTGATACGACAGGTACCATGGTTGGGGTCGCTGAGCAGGCCGGGTTCATACGTAAAGATGGCAGTCTGCCCCGGGCAAGAGCAGCGTTGATGGCTGATGCTTCCGCAACTACAGTGGGCGCCATGTTCGGAACCAGTCCATCATCTGCTTACATTGAATCTTCCTCCGGAGTGGCTGCGGGCGGAAGGACTGGCCTGACAACAGTAGTTGTCGCTGGTTTATTCCTGCTTTCCATGTTCTTTGCCCCGCTTGTTGGAGCTGTTTCAGGACTTCCTGCAATTACAGCACCGGTACTGATTATCGTCGGGTGTTTTATGATGGAAGGTCTGGCTAAAGTAAACTGGACATCCTTTGATGATGCCTTCCCTGCTTTTATTATTATTCTGACTATGCCGCTGACGTCCAGTATAGCTACTGGGATTGCGCTTGGATTCATTACGTATCCTGTTTTGAAACTGGTTATGGGGAAAGGAAAACAAGTACACTGGATTCTCTATGTGTTTGCAGTCATCTTTATCCTGCAAATGACCTTTTTCCCAGGGCATTAAAGAAATCTGCTATTAACTCTCCAGGTTGATGTTCCAGTATAGCTCCCTTTTCTGTAATACTCAGTTTCGAGATAACTCGGGTCCGTTGCCGAAAAAACGGTGAGGGCGGCTACGGAAACAACTCGTCTTGTTCCATCACCCAGACACTCGAGACATAAGCCGCTCATCAACGGATTGAAAAACCACAATCTTTTTGATGGTCGGCTTATGCTGGTCGTGTCTTTCGGGGTGATTCCACATTTGAACACTTTCCTACGGGGGAACTGGCAAGCCTCCTCAGTCGTTTTCACTCCTTGTGGGGTCTCGCCTAGCTCCTTCTCCCGTGGGAGTCTCGTCGTTTCCTTCGCCGCCCCAAACGATAGCTGATGAGCGGACCCTGCTATAGGAGTAAGGAGTCATGCTGCATCTGCCTCAAATGTTTCTATAACAGGGTTCCTACACGTAAACACACGTGAAAACCAGTGTGGATCTCGTTCCCTGGAGCCCCTTTCTCCAGACAATATCTCGAAACTGAGTCTTCCACAATCCGGCCCTATACTTTAATAAGCATTTTATGAAAATCACCAACCAGGTGGACGGTTATGCGTTCATCTGGTTTTTTTGTGTAATGGAAAATTTGTATAAGGACTGCCTTTATGTGGAAGCCTAATTGCAGGTGATGCTAAATGGGATTTCTAAGAAAATTACTAGGAAATAGAGATAAAATTGAGGATTCGAGCAATAAAGGTCAAGACCAACAACCAAAACAACCGAGCTCTAAAAAATTGTCGGAAAACGTAGAGTATCTATTAAATGAATTTAAGAGAACCGATGATTTGAAAATAAGAGCCATGAATAATGGACAGGCGGTTCTTATGTACTTTGAGCCACTTGTGGATCAGGAGAAAATCCAGCAGAATATTTTTACCCCTCTTGAAATGGGGCATGTCGAACATATATCAGAAATCCCGAACGCCAGAAGCTCTGAAAATCTGGAAGAGATGATTCCTACGCTGCTGCGCGGCCACGCAATTTATATGGAAAATGGTTGTTCCACCATCACACGTTTTAATGTGACTTCGGTGTTTAACCGAAACGTGGAAGAACCTCAAAATGAAAAAATCGTGCGTGGTTCGCATGATGGATTTATTGAAAATCTAATGATTAATTTGAACCTTGTTCGGAAGAAGGTTGAACACCGTGATCTGGTGGTCAAATATTTCAAGGTTGGAAAGAAAACGAATACCAATATTGCCATCGTTTATATGGATGGGATTGCGGATCCGGAGATTATTCAAAAGATGGAGAAACGTATTAAATCGATCAGTGTGGACATGATTCAGAGTCCTGGGTATCTAGAGGAATTCATTGAGGATAATCCGTATTCTCCTTTTCCACAGATGCTGAATACAGAACGTCCTGATCGGGTTGTAGCTAATATTATGGAAGGCCGCATTGCTCTGATGGCTGAAGGCAGCCCGACGGCATTAATTGCACCTTCGACATTTTTTATGTTTTATCAGGCTTCAGATGACTATAATGCCAGATGGTACACGGGTACTTTTGTCCGACTTGTCCGGCTTGCGAGTTTTATCATAGCGATTGGAATGCCAGCTTTTTATATTGCTATTATCAGCTTTCACTATGAAGTGCTCCCAGATGAACTGCTGCTCCCTGTAAAAAGCTCCATCAATGAAATTGCTTATCCTCCGTTACTGGAGGCCTTAATTATGGTCGTCATTATTGAATTAATACGAGAATCAGGGATCCGGCTTCCGTCGCCTGTTGGACAGACGATAGGGATTGTGGGAGGTCTTGTAATCGGGGACGCTGTTGTACGGGCAGGACTTGTATCCAATTTGATGGTTATCGTAGTGGCTCTGACAGCGATTGCCTCATATGTAGTTCCTTCGAACGAATTAAGTACCACCCTGAGGTTGATGACCTTTCCATTGATTTTCCTGGCCGGTACGTTTGGTTTCGTAGGAATTGTGTTTGGCTTCCTATTTTTAACGATCCATTTAACCAGACTGGAATCTTTTGGAGTTCCTTACTTTGCACCAGTAGCGCCGCTGAATATTAGCGACTTGAAAGACACCTTTGTCAGGCTTCCTTTGTTTATGATGAAGAAGCGGCCAAAAGATGCCCATCCGTTACAAGAAAAAGCTATGGGGGAGTCAAGAGAGTGGGTGCAGCATGAGCAAGACAACACTGAAAACTAAATTGTCCCGCCGCCAATATTTCTTTATAATCGTTCAAACAGAAATTGGCGTCGGGATTCTGTCCCTGCCCTATGATCTCCATTCCAAGGCTAAGCAGGATGGCTGGATTTCGCTCTTAATCGGGGGGGTGCTGCTGCAAATCGTGCTGTTGGTTATTTGGCTGATTGCCAGGCGGTACCCGGATAAAGACTTCTTTCAGATTAATGAGGCCGTGTTTTCCAAATGGATTGGAAAAGGGATTTCTTTGTTGTATGTTGCGTACTTTTCCATGGTTGCCATGGTTATTCTTTTGCTGTTTGTGCGCCTCATTAGTCTCTGGGTTCTTCCACAGACTCCGTTCTGGATCCTGGCACTCTTGATGATCCTAGTGTGTTTATATTTAGCATCTGGGGGCCTCAACACGTTGGCGAGGTTTTATACGTTCGTCTCCATTTTCCTATTTTTTCTTATAGGTCTTGTACTTTATTCCTTAAAAGACTCGCAGTTTTTGTTTCTATTTCCGGTCCTGAATTCTGGCTGGATGCCTGTGATTAAAGGAGCAAATGAAGCGGTTCTATCATTTTTTGGGTTTATTATCAGCCTGGTTATTTACTCGAAGGTAGAAGGCAGCCCGGCTCAACGACTGAGAACCATTTTTTATGCCCACTGGTTCGTCGTTTTGTTTTATCTATTCACAGTCCTTGTAAGTTTTACATTCTTTAGTCCGGTCGAAATGAGTTTTATACAGGAGCCTCTGCTTTATATGCTGAAGTCGTTTTAATTTTCGGTTGTCGCAAGACTAGATCTTTTCTTCTTATCTATTTGGATCGTGAATGTAGCTACTACCTTGACCACCTATGTGTACATGACTGGCGTGGGGCTCATGGATGTTTTCGGGACTAAAAAAACCACCCCCTCTTACATGATTGCTTCACTCCTCATATTGGTTCCGCCTATGTTTATTGGATACAACATGGAAACGGTAGATCAATTTAATAACTTTGTCGTGTGGCTTGGCTATATCTTTTCGGTAGCTTTCCTTTTTCTTATCTATTTTATCAGCCTAATCAGGGGGAGTTTACAGAAAGGAGGATCACCATGAAGAGGAAATCGATATGCATCTTAACATGTCTTGTGTTATTAACCGGCTGTTGGGATACGCGACAATTTAAAGATGTAAAACTGGTACTCTCGATTGGGTACGATCAAAATGAAGACGGAACTCTTACAGAGACCGTTTCCATTCCAACCGTAAAAAGAAGTACAGAAGGTCCAACCAGCGAAACGATTCAAATTCTTACAACGGAAGGTAAAACTCCCAGGGAGGCTAGGGACCATACGGACCAGATGATAGCTAACACATTTGATCCTTCCAAAGCCAAAGTAATATTAATGGGAGAAGAATTAGCTGAAAATTCGATTCAGCCGATTTTTGACCAGTTTTATCGTAATCCTAACAACAATTTAAATGCCTATATCGCCGTGGTGGAAGGAAAAGCAGAGGACGCGATTCGGATGACTCCTATCAATGAATCCAGTGTAAGTAAGTATATTAGTGGTCTCCTGGAAGGACAGGTCGCGGCAACTCACTCTACTGGAGAGAATATCGAAGTTCTGCATGGGGAACTGCTCGAGCCGGGAATCGATTTCGCGGTGCCTCTGTTAAGTGTAGACACAGAACAGAATCTATTGAACTTTCAAGGTCTGGCTTTGTTTCATAAGGATGCTTATACTGGTAAATTTATCCCAAATCATCAAACAACTCTGCTTATGTTATTGGAGGGAATAAGAGGTAAGATCGCTAGCTTTACCTTAAAGGTAACCGACGAAGAGGAAAATGCGATAAGAAACTACCTTACCTTCCGGGTGATGAGGAACAAGCAGGATATGAAAGTAAAGGTAGAAAACGATCAAGTTACGGCTGATATTACTATGAAACTTAAGGTAAGAGTTGTTGAATATCCAAGAGACCACTTAACCTCTAAGAAAACAATTAAAGAGCTAAATAAGAAATTGTCAGATCTGCTGACCGAACAGGCTGAGGGAATAATAGCCACTGTGCAAGAGGCTAACAGTGATGTTTTCCAAATCGGACGACATGTGCATTCATACCACCCCGATTATTGGGGAAAAGTTAAATGGGAAGAAGAGTTTCCTAATATTACGATCACTCCAAAAGTGGAAGTGGATATTGTTCAATATGGCGTAATTAGTTAACTTGAGCTAAAACGAATCTTTGAACTTATGGGGATTAACTAAGTGGAAGTTTGCTTTCTGAAATATTACCTCCACTAAATTAGCTTTCAAGCACCTGCTGACTATGCCGTTAGCAGGTGTTTCCTCATCCTGTACATATTTTTAGAGGTTTGAGCCAAACTACTCCTGATTAGAACAAAAAGGAGCGAATGTACATGAAAACATGGTTATGGATAGGTGTCCTTTTATTATCAGCTGTTATGTTTATGCAAAGTCCTCAGCCTACTCAGGCTGCCACAGACACTTACGTGGTTAAGAGTGGCGATACATTATGGAAAATATCCAAGCGTTATCAAATTGGTCTCTCAGAGATTATAAACGCCAACTCACAGTTTAATAATCCAGATTTAATCTACCCTGGAGACCGAGTAACGATTCCGCTAAAAAGACAAGTGAAGTCAACGGAGCAGCAGGTCATTGATTTAACGAATCAAGAGCGCGCTCAACAAGGGTTGCCTGCTTTAAAAGAAAATTGGCAGCTTTCCCGTGTGGCTCGTTATAAGTCCAGAGATATGGCGAATAAGGGATATTTTTCACATAACTCCCCGACATACGGCTCTCCCTTTGATATGATGAGAGAGTTTAATGTCTCGTATCGTAAAGCAGCGGAAAACATTGCTGCCGGTCAGAGTACGCCAGAACAAGTGGTAAATGGCTGGATGAACAGCCCTGGGCACAGAAAAAATATTCTCGATCCGAACTTGAAGCAGATCGGTGTGGGGTATGCTAACGGCGGAAGCTATGGGCATTACTGGACCCAAATGTTTATTACTCAGTAGAAAAAAACAGTTTTAGCCTCTGGTGGAAAAAAGCACCGGAGGTTTTCTCTTTTTAAAGCATGATTTGTCACGTACACTAGGGTTTGTGAAGAAAATGAAGGCGAATTAAGTGAAAATTTCGTATATGGATGACAGCTTGCATGACGTCTGACAACCTGTTAAAATCCAAGATAGAATATGTTTATGAAAGCATTTTCATTTTCGTTATTATTTTCATTATATTAGGGGAGGAACCAACAGTGAATAATGTTATAGGGGTATTATTAGGGATTGCAGCTGTTGCCGTTATCTTAGGCATTGCGTTTCTTATGTCCAATGACCGTAAGAACATCAATTATAAGGGTGTAGGAATCATGCTGGCCGTTCAGCTAGTTCTTACAGCATTTATGTTCAATACTACGGTGGGGCAGCAAATTATTAAAGGGATATCATGGGTGTTCAACCGTTTAATTGAGTACGGAACAGAAGGGGTTAACTTCGTTCTTGGTGGTGTAGAAGTAGGAGAGAACGGGGTGTTCTTCTTTAATGTACTGTTGCTTATTATATTCTTCGCAACCATTCTTTCAGTATTAACGTATTTGAAGATTCTGCCTTTCATCATTAAATATTTGGGCTGGGGCTTATCAAAGATTACAGGTCTTCCAAAAGTAGAATCCTTCAACGCTGTAAATAGTATTTTCTTTGGACAATCAGAAGCACTTATTGCGATTAAATCACAGTTCCATAATTTAAATGACAACCGTCTTTACATTGTCAGTGCATCAGCTATGGGATCCGTTTCTGCTTCAATTGTGGGAGCCTATCTGGGAATACTTCCAGATGAGTATATCCTGGTCGCTCTTCCGTTAAACATGTTTAGTGCACTAATTGTGTCTTCCATTATTGCACCGGTTAATGTTCCTAAAGAAGATGATGAAGTAGATATCCAGGACGTTTCCAATGCGAAAAGTTTTTTCGAAGCGATGGGGAATGGAGCGCTTGATGGCGGTAAAATTGCTCTAATTGTTGCTTCCATGCTTATTGCGTTTATTGCTTCTCTTGAGCTTGCTAATGCCGTCTTTGGTGCTATCTTTGGTGGCTTTACACTTCAGCAGCTGCTTGGTTATATTATTGCTCCAATCGGCTTGCTTATGGGTATTCCAGCGGCAGAAGTTGTCGATGCTGGTGCCATTATGGGTACGAAGATTGTAACGAATGAATTCGTAGCGATGCTTGAATTCCAGGGAATGCTTGAAAATGTATCCGAAAAAACAGTCGGAATCGTAACTGTATTCCTGACCAGTTTCGCTAACTTCTCAAGTATTGGAATCATCGCAGGTACTGTTCAGGGAATTGACGCTGAAAAAGGTGGCCGAGTATCCGGTTTCGGTCTGAAACTCCTAATCGGTGCTACCCTTGGTTCCATGCTTTCTGCAACAATTGCCGGTATCTTCTTATAAGTTGAAAAGTCTGGGCGGATTTTCCGCTCAGGCTTTTTTTTATGTGTGAAATAGGAAGAAAGCTTCATTTATTACGTGTGGAAAAATAGAATGTTGGTGGTTTGATTTTCGTAGCCCTGCACGATGCAGGGCTACGTTTATAGTTCACATATAAAGGAAATATAGTAATAGATTCCATATGAAGGAGAGATCATTAATGGTAAAAAGCTATAAACTTTATATTAATGGAGAATGGATCGATACGGATGATAAATTAGAAGTACTTAATAAATATACTCAGGAAACGTATGCAGAAGTTGCAAAAGCTTCTGAAAAAGAAGTGAACCAGGCGGTTGAGGCAGCGCAGAAGGCGTTTAAAAATAACCAGATGAGCCCCTATAAACGTTACGAAATCTTAAAGCGGGTTAGTGAACTGCTCCTCGAAAATAAAGAAGAACTAGCTCAGAATATGACTATGGAAGCCGGAAAGCCGTTGAAACAGACACGCACCGAAATTGACCGAGCTTCTCAAACGGTCGAGCTATCGGCAGAAGAAGCAAAACGTGTACACGGGGAAGGCGTTCCAGTGGAAGCAGCGCCGGGTTCAGAGAATCGAATGGCATTTACCATTAAAGTGCCTGTCGGTGTGGTTGGAGCGATTAGCCCGTTCAACTTTCCAATTAATCTGGTGGCTCACAAAATAGCACCAGCTATTGCCGCCGGAAATGCGGTCGTCTTAAAACCAACGAGTAAGACTCCGATTTCTGCTCTAAAACTGGCAGAGTTATTTGAAGAGGCTGGACTTCCAAAAGGTTTCTTGAATGTAGTGGTCGGATCCGGCTCTACTGTAGGAAATCAAATGATGGAAGATTCAAGAATCAATATGTACACCTTTACCGGAAGTGCCAAAGTTGGCCTCAAGTTGAAGCAGAATACTGGTTTAAATAAATTGATTTTAGAACTTGGAAACAACTCGCCTGTTATCGTAGATAAAGAAGCGGATGTGGATGCAGCAGCTGCTAATATTGCTGCCAAGAGTTTTGCTTTTGCTGGACAGGTTTGTATTTCTGTACAGCGTATCTACGTCCATGAAGAAGTAAAAGAAGAGTTCCAAAATAAATTAGTAGATGCGATTAAAGATCTTAATGTAGGGGATCCGAACGATCCGGAAACAGACGTTGGACCAATGATTAGTGAGGAAGAAGCCAAAAGGGCGGAAAGCTGGATCGAAGAAGCAAAAGATGCAGGCGCTGATGTCTTTTATGGCGGTGAAAGAGAAGGGGCTTTACTAAAACCAACGGTCATGACCAATGTGACAAACGATATGAAAGTTGTGTGTGAGGAGATATTTGCACCTGTCGTATCCATGATTCCTTTTTCCAATATGGAAGAATGCATTAACGAAGTGAATCAGTCTCAGTATGGACTGCAGGGCGGTATATTCACTCAAAACCTTGATACAGCTTTCTATGCCGCTAAAAACGTTGAGGTTGGCGGACTTATGATTAATGATTCTTCTCAATATCGTGTTGACCTCATGCCTTATGGCGGCGTGAAATCAAGCGGATGGGGCAAAGAAGGTCCGAAATACAGCATCGATGAAATGACAGAAGAACGATTAGTCGTAATGAACTTAGCTCAAAAGTAAGGGCTCTGTAAAACCTTGTCCGTGATTTCAAAGCCCATTATTAAACAATAGGGCCGGATTGTTGAAGACTCAGTTTCGAGATTTTTTATGAGAAGAAAGGTCCTTCGGGGGATAATTCGCTTTCCGCGGGCATGTGCTGAGCCTCCTCGAGCTAAAGCTCTCCGGGGTCTCACCGATCATGTTTATCCCGCAGGAGTCTTCATCATCCCCCTCCGGCCTTTGCCAAATCAGAAGCTCGAAACCACTTTAACTGGTATGGAATTAGACCAGGTGGTTCTGTACCTATTTCCAGGGTGAAACGATGCACAATAGCCTGTCATAAAAGCATTTAATACAGATTAAGGAGGAGAACTATTCTCTTCTGGCAGGGTCCGTTCGCAGAATTATAGTGGGTTTGGTGGGGAAATGATGAGACTCCCGTGGGAGAAGGATCTAGGGGAGACCCCACAGGGAGTGAAACGACTGAGGAGGCTCACCAGTTCCCCCACAGGAAAGCGAGTTATTTCCCCACCAACCCTTATCCATCTATCGTAACGGACCCATTCATCTCGAAATCAAGTCTTCAACAAACAGGAGCTTTACTTGAATTGAATATGGAAATTTATCAAAGCCAAGTTAAAAGGAAAAGGGTCCTTCCAAATAGTGGAGGGACTCTTTTTATGCTGGCTGTTTCTTGACGATGTTCTTACGCTGCAGGGACAGCATGCGGAACAAGAGAGCAATGGCTCCGACTGTCAGGCCGATAATCAAACTCATCCAATATCCGTACGGGCCGAGACTGGTATAATTTGCTAATAGATACCCGCTTGGAAGCCCGATTACCCAATAGGATATGAACGCCATGACCAGGGTTATGTTTACATCTTTATAACCGCGGAGAACTCCCTGGATAGGGGCTCCAAAAGCATCGGACAGTTGAAAGAAGATCGCAAAGAAAATAAAGTTTTTCGTCAATTCGATCACCGTTTCATTAGAACTGTAAAGTCTGGCTACTGAATCGTCCATGAGGTATAGGACAAGTCCAGCCACCACGGACATGGCAACAGCTGTGCCTATACCTAGATAGGAATAGCTTCTTGCATCTGTAAACCGCCCTGCTCCTGCTTCAAAACCGACCGCAATTGTAAGAGTAAACGCAATACTTAAAGGCATCATGTATAAAAAGGAAGCGAAATTAATCGCTGCCTGGTGAGCGGCGATGGTATTGGTATCATAAGCGGTCATGAAAAAGGTAACAGCAGCAAATATACTGGTTTCAAAAAAGATCGCAAACCCGATCGGGACGCCAATCTTCAGCTGAGCCCACCATTCTTTCAATGAAGGAACTATCCATCCTCTGAAGATACGATAATGCCTTAATGGATGGAGCTTGTGGATGGTAAGGACAATTAAAATAAAAGATACAAGGTAGGTAAGAGCAGAGGCAACTCCTGCCCCGACGCCTCCAAGCTCAGGCGCACCCCATTTTCCGAAAATAAATACGTAATTAAATAAAATATTTGTTGGGAGTGTAAGCAGGATAATGCCCATTGAAATCCGAGTCAGCCCCAGAGCATCCACAAAAGAGCGCAGGATATTGAAAATGAATAATGGAATGATTCCGATTCCTAATGTGATTAAATAATATTTGGCTACGTATCGGACAGAAGGTTCAATGTTCATGAGTGAGAGAATGGGATCCAATAGAAAGAACCCAATGGAACCAATGAGAACAGCTAAGAGTACCGCGAGATAAACCCCTTGTTTAACGGAAAAAGGGATTTCCTTTTCTCTGCGGGCTCCTTTTAATTGAGCTACAATTGGGGAAATAGCCATGAGTATGCCGTTTAGTCCTGTAAAGACGGGCATCCATATGCTGGATCCAATCGCTACCCCTGCTAATTCATCCGGGCCTGCCTGACCGGCCATCACCGTATCAAAGAAATTCATCGCATACATGCCAATTTGGGTGATTAGAATAGGGAACAGTATTGTGGAGAATAATTTTATTTTTTCTTTAAGGGTATAGGTTTGATACATCGTGACCGTCCTTTTCTGTTACAATTCCTTTAGAGGAATGGCTGAGTAAGTAATGATGTTTTTTGCACTGTTTAGGCAAAACATTTCCCTGCTCTGCATCATAAAACCCCATAAAAAGGGCATGACCAGAGATGATATAGTTAAAAGGAATACGAGGATTATAGCATAGATAAGGAAGGCATACCTAGCATGAACAGGATAGAAAGGACGTTGGAAGAGTATGAGTGAAAAACGAATTTTATTTACAGGTGGAGGCACCGCTGGGCACGTAATCGTAAACCTGGCATTGATTCCTGAGTTTCAGAAGCGAGGATATACAGTCGATTATATTGGTTCTTATGAAGGAATTGAACGACAGTTGATCGAATCAATTGATGGAGTCACGTATCACGGCATCTCCACTGGGAAACTTAGACGTTATGTATCTAAAGAAAATATTAAAGATCCGTTTAAGGTAATGAAAGGGCTGCTCCAGGCTTTCTCAATTATCGGCAAGCGGAAGCCTGGAGTGATCTTTTCTAAAGGTGGTTTTGTTTCCGTACCCGTCGTTGCTGCTGCAAAACTGAAGAGGGTTCCTACCATTATTCATGAATCAGATTATACACCGGGACTTGCGAATAAATTGTCTTTTCCTTTTGCTAAAAAAGTGCTCGCCACTTTTCCGGAAACGATGAACTATCTTCCGAAAGAAAAAGCAGAATTTATTGGTGCAGTCGTAAGGGAAGAATTGTTTCAAGGCAAGCGCTCAAAAGGGTTGTCTTACTGTAATTTCCATAAACAGAAACCAGTGATGATGGTTATGGGGGGAAGTACCGGCTCGAAACGGCTCAATGATGCGATTCGTAATAATTTAGATGCTTTATTAAAAAATGTGCAGATCATTCATATTTGTGGAAAAGATCATAAGGATGCTTCGATTAACCGGGCTGGTTATGCTCAGTTTGAGTATGTAAATGAAGAACTGAAGGACCTGTTTGCGGCTTCTGATTACATCGTCTCTCGAGCGGGATCGAATGCCATATTCGAATTCTTGGCACTTCATAAACCGATGCTTCTAATTCCTTTATCGAAAAAAGTGAGCCGCGGCGATCAAATTTTAAATGCTGACTCATTTGTGAAACAAGGTTTTGCCCACAAACTTGAAGAAGAAGAACTGACAGATGATCGTTTCTTAGAGGAAATCCACCGTTTAATGGAAAACAAACAGGCTTTAATCGATAAAATGGAGCATTATCAAAGCGGCCAGACTAAAGAAAAAGTTATTGAAATCATCCAAAATTTTGAAAAAAGTTAGTTGTGACAAGGCAGTATATCGGCTGCCTTGTCATTTTTATTTTATTTTATAGGCTTAAGACCTTTTTAATTTTATGTTTTTGGGGAATACGGTTCATAAGACACTAAGTTTTTTCCATTCAGCAAGGCGCATATCCGTTATAGAGAAAGCAAGGTTTATGAAAAAGCTAAGCGGGGATCAACTTTGCAGAGGAGAGGTTGGAGGATGAAAACATCTTATGAAGTCAACATCAACCACCCCAAAGATTTGTGTGAAATAAGAAAAGAAGTTTATCCACACTTAACGTCTGTCTTTGGCAAGGATCAACTATTAGTGGATGCTTCGATTTCAGAAGCTGTCACCAATGCCTGGAAGCATGGGCATGAGGAGAGTAGTGAAAAACCTATCAAACTTAAGATATTATTTTTGAATAGGACGATGCTTGTCAGAGTCCAGGATCTCGGGGATGGTTTTGATTGGAGACCTTACCAGGTTTCGAGCGATGTTAAGCACTGGTTTCCGGAAGTGGAAGATTTGGATGAAAATGGGCGTGGGATTACATTAATGCTTAGAGTTATGGATAAATTACGTTATAATGAAAAGGGAAATGAATGTGTGTTAATGAAAAAATACCTTTTTCAGGAGTAGATCAATGAACACGAACATCTGTCGTTACTGTTACAAAGAGATCAGGGATCGAGATGAACTTATCACGGCTTCGAACTGGTTCAGGGTACGCCCTTATCATTATCGCTGCTTTGAATTACTAGAGCAGGATACGAAGACGATTGCCGGTGCATGGACTCCGGTTAACGGGCTGACTGGAATGGTTACTACGGTTTTAATGATTATCTTGTCTGTCCTTATGTTTACTACCAATATTCTTGGATTTATCGGAGATATTTTAGGACTCGTCGCTTTATATCCTATCTTCCTGCGCGTATTTTCCTTCGCAGTGTTTGAGAGTCGTCTGCCAAAGTATGTAGAAAATAAAAAACGTCAGTAATAAACTAGATAGAGCTGCCCGACATTAGTGGGGCAGCTTTTTTGTTGATTCGTGATTGCGCTTCCATATATTATATGGTAATGTAATAATCCTCTTAAATAAACGATCTGCTAAACGTTTTTAGTTTTCCTTTTAAAGCTTATTACGCTAAAGGGCCGGATTGTGTAAGACTCCGTTTCGAGATAAATTGGGTCCATTGCCCAAAATAGATGAGGGCGGCTACGGAAACAACTCGCTTTCCTGCGTCGTGCAGAGCCGGAAAGCGAAATCGTCCCCCGGAGGACCTTCAGCTCCACCAATATCTCGAAACTGAGTCTTACACAAACTGGAGCTTATTTATAAGAATTAATACGGAGGTTTAGCAGAACCTAAATAAATAAAATCATGACGATTGAGACTTCTCTAAGCCAGTCCTATATAAGGGAAGGAGAATGACAAATGGCCGCTCAACACCCCGATTATCCTCAGGAATTAGAACGTTTATCTTTTACAAAAGCATATATGGATCAACTGATCGCCGCTCAGGAAACGGACCAGGAGGCGTTAAAAAGACGTCAGGAGGATACGTTAGCTAGGCTGGACTTTAAGGACAGCAGTCTGCGCTATCAGGAGATGCTGTCTCACGCAAATTTTATGAAAATGTCTGCCGATCAGTTGGAAAGTCTTCATCGCCTGCGTAAGAAACCTTACTTTGCCCGCATTGATTTTCACCGTAAAGAAAAACCCGAGAGAGAAGTGTTTTATATCGGGAAGATGTCCTTGTTTGATCGTGAAACACAGCTTCCGATTATTCTGGACTGGCGGTCTCCTCTTGCGAATGTTTACTATGAAGGACGGATTGGGGAAGTCAGTTATGAAGCCGAGGGAGAACGCTACGAAGGTCGTGTTTCCCTCAAGCGGCAGTACCAGATCGAGGAAGGAGAACTGGAGAATTTCCGCGATATTGACATCACGACGAAAGATGACCTTCTCCAGGATTCTCTTTCTCAAAATGCAGAAAACCGGCTGACTGAAATCGTAGCAACGATTCAGGAAGAGCAAAATGAGGTCATTCGGGCGGACTTGCGTAAGCCGATTATTGTCCAGGGGGCAGCAGGAAGCGGTAAGACGACGATTGCCCTGCACCGGATTTCATACTTTCTCTACTCGATGAGAGATATCTTCAAACCGGAAGAAATGCTGATTTTAGCACCTAACCAGCTTTTTATTCAGTACATATCGGAAGTACTGCCCGAGCTTGGGGTTCACAAAGCCCGACAAACCACCTTTATTGACTTTGTTCGAGCGGTGACGGACATAAGTTGGCCGGTCACCACTCAGCATACGAACTTAATGAATACGGTGGAAGCCGGAAATGCCGGACATTCGACCGAGCTTTGGTCAGCGGGCTATAAAGGTTCCGATTCTTTTAAGGAAGTAATGGAACAGTATAGTAAGTACATTGAATCAAGTTATGCAGTCCGTGAAGACTTCCGGTTGGCCGGGTTCAAATTAAAGAGTGCGAAAGCCATTAATCAATTATTTTATAAACACTATCATTATTTTCCTTATGAAGTAAGAGTCCAAAAGATTAAAGCCGTTCTTCGCAGTGAATTGAACAGGAAAAAGAAGCAGATTCTCTCCACTCTGGCCAAGAAATATGATGATCAATTGGACAGGGCGCTTTTTGGAATGAAAGATCCTGAAAAAAGGAAAAAGCGCGTTAGTTTCTTAATCACAAGGAAAGAAGAGGCGCTGGACGAAATTAAAAAGGAAGCTAAAACGGTTCTTCAGACCTTTATGAAAAACTATCCTAAATGGAAGCTGCTCGATGTCTATATTCATTTATATGAGGAACGGATTTTTCGTTCGTTCATTGACCAGGATACAGAAGAGCTGAAACAAATGAGGGCGTGGACACGGAACTATTTGCGTAAACAGAAGCTTCAGTCGGAAGATTTAGCGGCCCTCCTTTATCTGAAATCTTGGATTACCGGTATAGCAAAAGAGGATCAAGTGAAGAAGGTAGTCATTGATGAAGCGCAGGATTATAGTTTTTTTGAATTGTACAGTTTGAGGCACGCGTTTCAAACAGACTTGTTTACCATCGTAGGCGATTTGGCTCAAGGCATTTACCGCTACAGAGGTTTAAAAGAGTGGGAAAGCTTGATAGGCAGTGTGTTTCAAAACGTTAATTATCTTAAATTGCAGAAAACGTATCGGACCACGATTGAGATTATGAATCTGGCTAACGAATTACTGGAGCTGATGCCTGAAAACCTTCCAAAAGCAGAACCCGTGGTCCGGCATGGAGAAAAACCACAGTTTATCAATCGCAATCAAGGGTGGCTGGAGATTTTTAAAGAAAAGTTGAGTGATCTTAAAGCGAGTGGGATGAAGAGTTTTGCCGTAGTGACGAAAACGCAAAAAGAAGCCGCACTCGCCGCTGAGCAGTTGGATGATATTGGCGCGGAATTTACGATGTTTGACGAGACACAGAGTCAAATGACTGATCGAATGGTATTACCGGTTTATTTAGCGAAAGGATTAGAGTTTGATGTCGTCTTTCTTTATAGTGAAGGTCATTCTTATCAAGAAACAACGCTCGATGTGAAGCTTCTATATGTTGCCATGACCAGACCTCTGCACCGTTTATTTTTAATAGGAGAAAATCCGGAAGACTTTTTACTGAATCACGCTCATCCTTCGTCTTTTGGTTATGTTTGAACGGATTGCCATCAAGGGTAATTTATCAAGGTAAAGTAATGTAAAGGAGTGAAGAATTCAGTGAGTTTAACGGAAACGGTAACATTGAACAATGGGGTGCCCATGCCAAAGCTTGGCCTGGGCGTATATAAAATGGAGGAAGAGCAGGAAGTGGTACGGGCAGTTCAATCAGCCCTGGATTTAGGGTACAGACATCTGGATACCGCTTCTTTTTATGGGAATGAATCCGGCCTGGGTAGAGGAATCCGTGAGAGCGGTGTACCAAGAGAAGAATTATTCATCACCACAAAAGTGTGGAATGATGAACAAGGCTATGAGGAGACGCTGAATGCTTTTGAACGCAGTTTAGAACGTCTTGGCCTGGAGTACTTAGATCTCTACTTAATTCATTGGCCGGTTCCAGGGAAATTTACAGAGACATGGAAAGCAATGGAGAAACTGTATCGTGAAGGACGCGTGAAGGCGATCGGTGTTTGTAACTTTATGGAGCATCACTTAGAGGAACTTATGGACGAAGCTCAAGTGAAGCCTGTAGTGGACCAAGTCGAGTTCCACCCTCGTCTCTATCAGGAAAATCTGCTGAGATACTGTCAGGACCGTGACATCCATGTGGAAGCATGGTCTCCGCTGGCACGTGGAAATTATTTTGATGAACCCGTGCTTCAGGAGCTTGCTGCACGTTACGATAAAACGGCAGCTCAGATCATTCTTCGCTGGCACTGGCAGCTTGGAATCATTATTATCCCTAAGTCTTCCAACAAGGATCGTCAAGAACAAAATGCTGACTTGTTTGACTTTTCTTTAACGAATGAGGATATGGAAAAGGTTAGTGCTCTTCACACGGGCGAACGAATTGGAAAACATCCGGATGAATTTGATTATTTCGGTTAAACCTGGACATTTTGTCCAGGTTTTTTTATTCAACTGTACCGTGGCGGAGAAGCTTCATTTTTACATTAAATGATACATTAAGATTGGGGATTTGCTGTCGCCAGTTTTCATTCGTTACGCGGTTTTCACGATTTTTGGAATTGTAGACCTTTCCAAAACCAACAGGATCAACTTGATTTTCTTTTAATATATTCATGAATTGTTCAAGATCTGATTTTACTTTTTTCTCTATTTCTTTTTCCAGTTTATTAATCGCCTTTTCATTCTTTAAATCCACATCTTTTGTAATTTCCAATAACCGTGCTTCCATAGTAACTTTTACATTCTGCTCAGTTGGGTTTCCTTGTTTAGGCTGAATGTTCAATCCACTGTCAATCTCATGGAGAGAAACGTGAAGCGGACCTTCCTCAGAGGGGCCGGGCGTATCTTTATGGAACTCTTTTAATGCTTCGTCAGGAAGCTGCAATTGAAATTGTCCGTCTTTATATTCGTCTTTTAATAGCAGCAAATAGAAAGTTTCCTGTGGTGAAAGTTTGGCTGTGTAACGGTCGTCCTGGAAGAGAGCCAGGCCGCTGATGATTGATTTTTCTTCTTTAATAGACAGCATCGGGAGTGTGGGATCGATCCCCGTATCGCGATAATCATGCATGAAGGTTCGGATCGTTGCATCCGGCAGTACATCATTATCTACGCTTTTTTCAATCATTTTCTTAATATATTCTCCTGAATTTGAACTTTCTTTGGAGTCATTCAGCTTCAACAAATCAGCCGTTGGTACCTCGCTCACCCCTAACAGACCCATATCGGATACTTTAGCATCTCTTTCCAATGTATCCATATATCTAGTCATTCCCCTGGCTGCCAACTGATCCTGAAAAAGTTCCAGCCTGACTTGACCAGATACTAATCGATGGCTTGTCATTCTGTTCGCTTCAAACCGGAGTCCTTTCGAGGTAGTTGCTTCACTGGTTACGACCTGTGAAGCACTCGTAGTAGATGGATCGAATTGATACATAACCATCGTCCCTCTTAAAGAGTCCTCTCCAGCCAAGTCATATCCTACAGCGGTAATAATACCTAACTGCTCAATATAACTTTTTGGGATACAGCCGCTGCATATAAAAGCGAGAAAGACGATCAGCGTTATTCTCTTCCCAATCATCATATTGAATTTTCCTTCCTGAATCTTTTTCTAATGAGCACGAGTGGATAGAGAATCACCGGATAAACAAATACCAGCCAGAACCCCAGGGTGGAGGTCCAGTCGGTTAACTGATCAATGTGTACGCGGTATTCAACCAGAATGGAAGCCCCAAACAATAAAAGAGCAACGCCATATAAACTTGGTTTCTCGGGCAATTGAAACAGACGTTTTAACGATTGGATCAAAGCCCAGCAGAACAATACTATATTAGGGATAATCACCATCATCCATAAAGCAATGGCGATAAAATCGAACCGCTCTACGATCGGGTAGCTGATAATCTTAAATAAGGAAAGGGTGGCCCAGACGGTTTCTTTAAGCTGTTCAGGGCTGAAGTAACCGATGGACACAACGGTTACCAGCAATATTAAAAAGGTGGTTAACGCTAAACCGGCATGAACCGGCAGCGCAATGTTCTGTTTATTTTTAATATAAGGATAAACGAAAAATAAAATCTCCAGTCCCAGTACAGAATAGGCCGTTTTATAAGCCCCTTTCAAAAGGTCATATGCACCCGTGTGAAGAATCGGCGTAAAATGGTCCCAATCCATATAACTAATGGGTTGTGCGAGAGTAAGCACCATCCATATAGTTAACAGGAAAAAGATAAAGCTCGTCCCCACGACTACTCGGAATCCGCCAATAACGGCATAAATCATAAGAGAAAGTAAGAATCCGCTCATAAGCCATAAAGGAATCTCCGGAAAAATAAACACTTGAACGACCTCTATATAATTCTTAATGACGGTTAAAAGGATAAAAAAAAGATAGATAACGTACACGATTCCTAATGTTCTCCCCAGCCATCTGCCAAATACATCGCACTGAATCCCAATAATGTCCGCATTGTCATACTTTCTTAAAATTAAGATCATAATCCAGGCTACAAAATGGAGGTAAATACCAGCTAATAAAATAGCAATCCATGAATCAGCTCCCGATTCTGTAAAAATTACACGAGGGACTCCCATAAGCCCTGCGCCAATTTGTAGCGTATGCACGATGAAAAAAAGATAAAAGGCTTCTACGGCTTTATCTGGCTTAATAATTAAATTGGTATTCATGAAGGATCCACATCTTTTTTCTCAGCTGCCCTGTGGTGGTCAAAGCGTTCCATATCTTTAGGCATGACATTCAGGGGGCGGGCATTATTTTTTTGAAAAGGAAGCCTTATAAGAGAATCATTAATGTCCTTCCATTGGAACGGATATATAGGAGCAAGATAAGGTCTCCCAAGCGACTTTTGTTTTAATAAGTGGATGAGGATAAAGCTTAGAGCAAACGTGATACCTATCAATCCCCAGGCACCAGCAAGAATAATCATGGGAAAACGAATGATCCGTATCGCTGTTCCCATTAAATAACTTGGAGCTGTAAAAGAAGCAAGTGCGCTGAGCGCAATGATAATGATCAGAATGTTACTGGTAAATCCGGCTTTAACTGCCGCCTGCCCTAAAACAATCCCCCCCACAATACCCATGGTCTGACCGACTTTTGTCGGGAGACGGGCTCCGGCTTCGCGTAACAGCTCAATCAGCATTTCCAGCAGAAGAGCCTCGAGAACAGGTGGAAACGGTACCATGGCGCGCGACTGCCCGAGTGACACAAGCAGAGAAGCGGGAATGATTTCATAATGGTAGGTGAGGGCAGCTACATACATAGGTGTAAGAATGATGGAAAGAGCCATAGCGATAAATCGTAAGAGCCTTATGAAGGTGCCCATATTCCAGCGCATATATAAATCTTCGGTAGATTCAAAAAAACTAAACAGCGTCATTGGACCAATAAGAGCAGTTGGACTTTTATCCACAAGCACACCCACGCGGCCCTTGGAGATTGAGTTGCAGAAGCGATCGGGAAGCTCGGTATTAATAAGCTGTGGAAAGATAGAGCTTGAGGAATCTTCAATTAATTGCCCTAGTACACTAGTATCTTCTACTTCTGCTACCTTTAAGTCTGTAATTCTTTGACGCATGGTATCCACGTTTTCTTCATTGGCGAGTGATTTAAGATAAACAACTCTTACTTCACTTTTAATCCGATCCCCCACAATAAGTTTTTCAACAACTAAATCATCCGTGTCCAGACGCCAGCGAATGACATTTAAGTTGGTAACAAGAGACTCTGTAAACGCGAGTTGCGGGCCGAACACCAGAGATTCATTTTCCGCACGATCAAGCGCGCGCGTTTGCTGCTGAGGAAGCAGAAAAGCTACGGCTTGTTTATCGCCTGGAAGATAGACGACAACATTTCCGTGAATAATATGCTCCGCAATCTTTTCGATTGAGGAAATGGTCTGGGAAGAAGCAAGAGGAATGTTATTTTGAAGATCATGAACCGACCAAGGCTTTTCAGACTTCGTCAGGGAATCGAGCAGTTCTCTTTCCAGGCGGTCTTTCTTAATTTGATAGGAAATAAAATGAATCACGACTTCCTGCCCTTTTATATGGAAAACTTTTTGAACAAGGTCAGGGCTCTCATTAAATCGCTGTTTTAAAGTCTCCAGGTAGTTATCCAACTGTAACGGAAGTGTCGAATGCTCCATTGTCATCCCTCCTTTAGTAACGTGTAATTAGTATGCGGAAAAAGGGGCACATTATTAACAAATTGCAGTTTACGGTATGGAAGGGAGGCAGCGTATGAATCTCCAATTAATAGAAGTTTATATACCGGACCATCATTTTGATTCTATACACGATAAGCTTAAGGAATACGACCATCAATCGTTTTGGGTTTCCAGTGAGTCCGAGGAGCGGACTCTTGTCCGGATTCTCGTTAAAACGAGCGGAGTAGAAGAAATTCTTGATTATTTGGAAGAGGTATCGAACGTAGTAGAAGGTTTTGAGACCATGCTTATCCCGGTTCAAACATATTTATCGAAAGACACCCTCCATAAAGAATCGAAAGAAGCAAAGGAAGATGAGGAGTCTGAGAAAGAACAGGCACTTCTATTAAGAGCCAGTCGTCATGAACTGTTGAATTATGTTGAAAAAAACAGTCAGATTAATATGAATTACTCCCTTATGATCATCCTGTCCGCTATTGTAGCGACGGTTGGATTTCTGAAGGACAGCGAGGCAGTCGTTATTGGGGCGATGGTGATCGCTCCTATGATCGGTCCCGTCATCGCTATTGCGTTTTCATCTATATTGGGAGATTATAAGCTGCTTTGGAAATCCGTGGTGACCTCTATCTATGGGGTAGCGATTGTGTTGATCGTCTCGGTGCTTTTTGGGTATTTCACGGATATGGGCATGGGCACGGATCAGTACTTGGATCGGACTAAAGTTACAATCGTGGATATTTTTCTCGGGGTGGCATCCGGAGCTGCAGGAGCGCTTGCCTTCCTGAACCGCCTCTCAGGGAATCTTGTCGGGGTGATGGTAGCTGTTGCTTTGCTGCCGCCCAGTGTTGCTCTTGGTATGTCTTTCGGAAATGGATCTTATATGAATGCGTATGGAGCTTTTTTGCTTGTTGTGGTCAATATAATGTCGATTTTACTTGCGGCAGTTACCATTTTTTCGATCAGCGGCATACGACCTGTCCGCTGGGAAGCCGTAAAAAGGGCAAACGTATCACGCCCTTTGTCTATTGTGTTTGTCTTTGTCATTGTGGCAGCTCTTGCGCTGGTTCTGCTTTTAGGAAAGGATATTAATCTCCGATGACAGCGGGATTTTAAATATTTTTACAAAACTTTTCAATTAGACCATTGAATTAATTTTTTGAAAATTATATAATTAATAATCATTTACACTAAAGGAGGTCGCGACGATGGAAAACGTATATGCACAGCAAATTACAAATTTCATACTTGTCGTGGCCGACAGGGACGTTTGTTGAACGTCGCTTTTTTCGCAAAATGATCAATTAATAGGCTGCGCAAATGCGTGCCCTATTCAGTATGTGTATGTTAAGCATACGTCGTAGCCGGCGTATGCTTTTTTGTTGTTGTACAGGTGAACAGCGCCTGTTTAACATAAATAAAAGAATTCAAGGAGGTACTTATGAAATGGAGACCACTGTGATCAGAAAAGAATGGAACGAAGATTGGAAAGAAAGTGGCTAGCCAGGAAAGAATGAAGGGACGTGTCAGATATGTTTAGTGTACTCGTAAAATTGCGATGGTTTTTTAAAACCTATTGGAAACGATATTCGTTTGCTATTTTAGCGCTGATCGTTGTTAGTGCGATTGATCTTATTCCTCCAAAGCTGGTAGGAATGGCGATTGATGAAATTCAATTCAACACACTTACCCCGGAACGGTTAGGAGAAATTATCCTGTTCTATGGCGGGATCATTGTTGCGAGTTACTTATTATCCTATTTATGGGACTATACGCTCTTCAGCGGGGCGATGATTATGGAAAGAACCATGCGCACAAGGCTGATGAATCACTTTTTGAGAATGACTCCTGCTTTTTTCGGTAAAAACCGGACCGGAGACTTAATGGCAAGAGCTACAAACGATTTAAAAGCGCTCACGATGACCGCCGGTTTTGGGATTTTGACCTTAATTGATTCTACCGTCTTTATGTTTATGATCATTGCTATGATGGGATTTACCATCAGCTGGAAGCTTACATTGGCTGCGCTTCTTCCACTGCCCATTATGGCTGTCGCGATGAACAAATATGGAAAAGTCATTCATGAACGCTTTACGGAAGCTCAGACGGCTTTTGGAGAGATGAATAACAATGTGCTGGAATCGGTGCGGGGTGTTCGGGTGATCCGGGCTTTTGTCCAAGAACGAAATGAAGACCACCGTTTTCAGCAGATGACAGAAGAAGTGTATGACAAAAATGTGGAAGTGGCAAAAATTGAGGCTCTGTTTGAACCTACTATACAAATCCTTGTAGGTCTTTCCTATACGATCGGACTTGGGTATGGAGCTGCCCTTGTGTTTCAAAATGTTATGACGCTTGGAGAGCTGGTTTCCTTCAACGTTTATCTCGGGATGTTAATCTGGCCCATGTTTGCGGTCGGAGAATTAATTAATGTCCTGCAGCGAGGAAATGCTTCCCTGGACCGTGTCAATGAGACGCTTGATTATCAACCGGAAATAATGAATCCTTCCAACCCTAGGAACGTGAACAGGCCGGAGCAAATTGTATTTAAAGAGGTAAGCTTTCAGTACCCTCAATCGGAAGCTGAAAGATTAAAAAACGTGAGTGTAGCGATCGAACGAGGTCAGACAATCGGTATTGTAGGCAAAACAGGAGCGGGAAAGACCACCTTTTTCCGTCAGCTGCTTAGAGAATATCCAGGGCTTGAAGGAGAGCTTTTGATCAATGGAACAGATATTCACTTACTTGATCTTGGTACTACACGCTCCTGGATTGGTTACGTGCCTCAGGATCAGGTTCTGTTTTCGAAAACGGTTCGTGAAAACATTCAATTCGGTAAGGCAGGGGCGACGGATGAGGAGATCTACCGGGTATTAAAACTGGCATACTTTCTGGAGGATATCAAAAACCTGCCAGGCGGACTGGATACAAAGGTCGGAGAAAGCGGCGTCACTCTTTCCGGCGGTCAGAAGCAGAGAGTCTCCATTGCCCGCGCATTCATCATGAATCCCGAGATTTTAATTCTTGATGATGCCATGTCTGCGGTAGATGGAAAAACAGAGGCTAATATTATTGAGCATTTACGGAAGGAAAGACAAGGTAAAACTACGCTGATTGCTGCTCATCGTTTGTCTGCCGTAACCCATGCAGACCATATTATTGTTCTGGAGGAAGGGCGCATCGCAGAAGAAGGAACACATGAACAGCTGATTAAACAGGGAGGCTGGTACCAAATCCAATATGAACGCCAGCAGTTAGAAGGGGAGGTGGAGGAATGAAAGGAAAACATTCCACGACCGAACGAAAATTGTTCCGATATGCGTTACATTTCAAAAAGAACATTCTCATTGGTCTGATATGTCTCGTTATAGCTGTAGCTCTTGAACTCACGGGCCCATTCATAGCTAAACGTTTGATCGACGAACATATCGTGGGGATAGAAGATCAGTGGCATCAGGTGAAGTCAGCTGATGATTATACGGTTCGTTACGAAGAGCGCCTTTACAAGCGCGATGACCGTCTGGAAGAGGGAGAAGAAATTAGTGGAACGGCAACGATTTTACAAGTAGGACGCTCGTACTACTTCATTCCAGAGGAAGTCCCGGCTAGCGGCAATCGATCCATTGAGGATAATAGGATACGAATAGAGACGGCTAATAAAACATACACGGCTGATGCACAGTCATTATCGCTGCAACAGCTCTACCGTTTCTTTAGACCGGAAATTCCGTCTATTTACTGGCTGCTGGGCATTTATGTTGGATTGCTATTTATTGCGGCCTTTTTCCAGTTCACTCATACCTTTCTGCTCCAACGATCGTCCAATCGGATTATTCGTAAGATGAGGGATGATTTATTCACGCATATTCAGAAGCTTCCCGTACGGTATTTTATCAATCAGCCGGCTGGTAAAATTGTAGCGAGAGTGACAAATGATACCGAGTCGATTCGAGAGCTGTATGTAAAAGTACTGGCTACTTTTGTTACTAGCTTTTTCTATATGCTGGGGATTTATGTAGCTCTGTTTTTATTAGATGTCAAGTTAGCCCTTATGTGTCTGTTGCTGGTTCCAATTATTTATGGATGGATGAGGATGTATAAGTACTTTGGCGGTAAGTACAATACAGTCGTGCGATCTACGGTAAGCGATATGAATGGCAATATTAATGAAGCTATTCAAGGAATGTCCATTATTCAAGCATTCAGGCAGGAAAAGCAGACTTCGGATGAGTTCGAGAGTTTAAATGAACGTCACTTCAGTTATCAGAGGAAACTGGTTCGATTAAGTGCGCTCACTTCATTTAATCTTGTTAATGTTCTGCGAAATATCGCTTTCGTAGGCTTTCTGTGGTACTTTGGCTCCCAGTCTTTTGGAGCTGAAGGAATCGTTACTGTGGGAGTGCTATACGCTTTTGTCGACTATCTAAACCGACTTTTCCAGCCTGTGACGGACCTCGTAAACCAGCTTCCTCAATTGGAAGAGGCCCGTGTAGCCGCCAGCCGGGTATTTGAGTTGCTGGAAGAGGAAGGGGAAGAAAGAAACAGTAGTGAAGCAGCACGATATCGCGGCCAAATCGCTTTTAATCACGTGTCGTTTGCCTATGAAGATGATAATTTCATATTAAAGGATATTAATTTTCAAGTAGAGCCAGGTCAGACGGCTGCTTTCGTCGGCCACACAGGTTCTGGTAAAAGCTCCATTATGAACTTGCTATTTCGGTTCTATGATCCTCAAATAGGTCAAGTGACCATTGATAGTCACCCAACGACAGAATGGTCACGTCAACAAGTCCGAAGTCATATGGGAATAGTTCTGCAGGACCCGTTCATCTTTACAGGGACTATTTTGTCGAATGTAACGATGAACGATGACCGTATTTCCCGGGAAATGGCTATAGAATCGTTAAAAGCGGTTGGAGCGGATCGCTTTATTGAGAAGCTTCCCGAGCAATATGATGCTCAGGTAAAGGAAAAGGGCGGTTCCCTTTCTATGGGTGAAAGACAACTGATTTCCTTTGCCAGAGCATTGGCTTTTGACCCTGCAATTCTAATCCTGGATGAGGCTACTGCGAATATTGACACAGAAACCGAGCAAATGATCCAGAAAGCTTTAGAAGTTTTAAAGGAAGGGCGAACCACACTGGTTATTGCGCATCGTCTATCGACAATTCAGCAGGCAGATCAAATATTTGTATTAAATCATGGTACAATGGTGGAGCAGGGAACGCATGAAGAACTGGTCGCTCTTGGAGGTCAATACTTCCAAATGTACCGTATGCAGCAAGGGTCATCAAAAGTCAGTGCCATGTAGTTTCAATTCTCCTGTCTTAAGGGGGACCGCTCGTGAATGATCGCGAAGATGATAAGCATGATATTATAGATGAAGATTTGTACGAAGAAATAGACGATGAAGAGTTATATGAACTGGTTCAAGAAGAAAGACAAAAGGCGTACGAAAGAGAACGTTTAAAAAAAGAAGAATTAAAAAGCCGGCGTCCTTTTCCAAAGTGGATCTTCTGGTTGATTGCTATCATGATGGTCACAAATATTGTAGCTGTACTGCCCAATACGTTTTCCATCCCGGCCGTAGATTTTCTAATGACCTCTGCCAAACTCTCATCTGACGAGCAGGTGAAGGAATATAAACAATCGGTTGTAGTGGTTGAAGCAGGGCAAAGCAAAGGAACAGGGTTTGCCATTAAGGAAGACGGAACCATTCTTACGAACCATCATGTAATTGAGGATGAAAAACGTATTTCCGTAGCTTTTCCTGAACAGGGCTTGTTTCAAGCAGAGGTTGTGGAGCAGTATCCTGAAGTAGATTTAGCTGTACTGAAAGCAGATGGTGAAGACTTTCCCCACTTAAATTTGGCTGATGAAACGGTCTTTGAAGAAAACGATCATGTTTACTTCATTGGAAATCCTCTACGGTTTACTGGGATTGCAAATCAGGGATCAGTGATTGGATACAAGAATCTGAGTGATTGGAATCAGCCTGTACTCATGCTGGATGCCCCGATTTACAAAGGAAACTCGGGAAGTCCCGTCATTAATGAATCCGGAGAAGTCATTGCGGTGGTTTTTGCTACATTACATGATGATGTAGAAGGAAGAGTGGGGCTTGCTGTCCCGATTGATTATTATTATGAAAAAAGTGCTGCCAAAGATTAGACTTTTGGCGGCACTTTTTTGTCATCTACTTTATTTCCGATAACAGGAATTGGATTGAAATGAAGCAGTTCAGCAAAATGGATAACGTTGTACGTCATTCTTACGACTTCTTCTTCAATGCAATCCCAATCGCTTTGGGCGGGGTTTTCCAGCTTTTCATTACAGATGGCACTGGCATGAGGCGGCAAAGTATATCCGAGCATAGAGAGGCGGTAGTGGATGGATTGAGCTGCCAACCGAGCGCCTCCGTCTCCACCATCTGCGACGATAGCTCCTCCAACTTTATTATAGAAAATTCCTTGCCCCTTTCGATTTTTCAGTTGATGGTATCCCTGAAGTCTTTCCAAGATCAAAGAAGCCAGACTGCTCTTATCCCCCATGGCGATCGGTGTAGCCAAAAGCAAAATGTCGGCTCCCAGTATCTTTTCGAAAACAAAAGGCCAATCATCTTCATTGTCTAACTGGTCCGTAATTCCAAAGTTAATATGGAAATCCCTTAAGTGGATTCGTTCCACATCAATTTCTTCCCGTTGAAATATTTGAGCGGATTCATGGAGGAGTTTTTCGGTATCTGTTTCTTTTGTGCCTTTTTCTAAACTGCAATTTAATAATACGGCTTTCATTCGTTGAATCCTCCTTTTTATTTGCGCTCTACACAACAGGTTTAACCTACTGCAGCTATATGTAAACCTGACAAATTGTGTTTATTATCATAGGAATTTAGACGCATTGGTATACATTTTAATTCATTTTAGATTGAAAGCCCTAGTGTGTATAGTCCATTCGTTATATTTTTTGAAATGTAGATTTAATAAAATGTAAACCTGATGTGGTAGACCCATGCCCCTATATTCAGTACAATAGTCATGGTTAATAACATATCTTTAAAATACAGGTTTGGATGGCGTACAAATAAACGGCTTTTGGCAATATTGGTTGATCCTGTTTTGTAACACAATTGAAATATTTTTATATAAAACACCCAAAAACTCTGTTTTGAATTCGAAACTATTAAAGGCTGGAGGTGGTGAAGGTTGATCAAACGTCTATTGCGCAAAAAAGACACCTCCCTTGATGCACAGATTGAATCCGTTAAACAGGGGGATGAGGAAGCTAGAAACGAAATCCTCAAACAGTATCAACCTTTTATTGCCAAAAGTGTTTCTGAAGTATGTAAAAGATATATAGATCCCGGCAAAGACGATGAATTCAGCATTGGTTTATCGGCGTTTAATGAAGCCATCCAAGCGTATTCCTGTGATAAAGGAAGTTCCTTTCTTTCTTTTGCCCGTCTCGTAATCAAACGGAAAGTAATTGATCATATCCGTAATGAGAGAAAATATCCCCTGGCTGTTTCTCTCGATGAACTCAATCATGAGGAAGAGCAAATGGAGAATCCTTCTGAGGTGGCAGCAGCGAGAGAACGCCATCAAATGGAAAAAGAGGCATGGTATAGACGTGAAGAAATTCACGAATTCAAAGAGCAGTTAAAGAAGTATAACTTGTCTCTTGAAGATTTAGTGGATGCTTCACCCAAGCATAAGGATGCACGAGATTCAGCTGTTCAAACGGCACGAATCGTTTATCACCATAAGGAGCTTAGAGAGCAAGTCCTTTATAAAGGGCGCCTTCCTATGAAAGAACTGGTACGTGAAGTGGATGTGAGTAAGAAAACGCTTGAACGAAACCGAAAATTCATTATTGCCTTAGTTCTCATCTTTGACGGAGATTATATATATCTCAACGACTACCTGAAAGGGGTGGGGGTGTGAGAAAAGGCATTGTCATGGAGCAAAAAAAAGGATATACCATTGTGATGACACATGATGGAAACTTTCACCGTGCGCTTCGCCTCCATGAAGCCGAAGTCGGCATGGAAGTCCATTTTCAGGCGATCTCAAACAGCAAACACCTTCGCCCAGTGGGATGGTTATCCAACATAGTTCCATGGAAAGCAGGCATCATGGCTTTGGTACTGGTTCTAGCCTGCCTGCCATTTTATATAAAATATGGAAGCAGTCAGGCTTATGCATATGTAAATATAGATATTAATCCAAGTCTGGAATTAAAATTAAATGAAAAACTGCAAGTCATACAGATTACCCCTCGTAATGAGGATGCTGAGAAATTAATGGATATGCTAACAGATTGGAAGAAAAAAGATGTTTCAGAAGTAGCGTTTGAAATGATTAACATCAGCCAGGAAAATGGTTGGATGAATCAACAGAAACAAGTTCTGATTGGTATTAGTTATTTAAAAACTAATCCAACAGCGAGCTTGGCCAAACGGATGGAACATGAACTTTCGGATCGGGCAAAGGATTTATCAGTGGCAGCATATAATCTCCCAGCATCCCTTCGTGAACAAGCGCTCGAAGCGAACCAATCCGTCAATGAGTGGGTAGCCAAGCAATTGAGCAAAAAACAGTCAGATATAAAAGGTGCGAATTCCATAGAGTTAATGTCCGAAGAAAAAGAAATGATTCGATCTTTTTTTGAAGAATCACCAAAACGTGAATCCAGTGAGAATAACAGCTCTTCAAGTTTAAAAAACATCGAAGTGCATATAGAAGAACCTACCGATAAAAAATCGGTTAACTCCAAAGAGAACAAGAATGTTAATCATTCTTCTGATTCTCCACAGAGTTCTTCGGGAGATCAACGCGGATCAACTAATAAAAAGAATAGGGATACCGACACCCCTCCTTCTTCAAACTTGAAAAAGGATAAACCTGAGAAGGTGGATCACAAGGTTTACTCAGAAGATGAGTCTTCGGAAGAAAAGAAAAAAGACGAGCCGCAATCAAATTCTCAATCAAAGGAAAAGCCTGATAAGCAGTCCTCAAAAGATAAGAAGGAGGACAAGCCGAAATCAAGTCCTGGTCAATCGAAGGAAAAACCGGATAAAGGATCCTCAGAAGATAAGAAGAATGAAAAGGGGAAATCGAATCCAGGTCAATCGAAGGAAAAACCGGATAAAGGGTCCTCAGAAGATAAGAAGAATGAAAAGGGGAAATCGAATCCAGGTCAATCGGAAGAGAAGCCGGACAAAGCGTCTTCGGAAGAAAAGAAGAAAGACAAGCCGAACTCAAGTCCTGGTCAATCGAAGGACAAACCGGATAAAGGGTCTTCAGAAGATAAGAAGAATGAAAAGGCGAAATCGAATCCAGGCCAATCGAAGGAAAAACCGGATAAAGCTTCTTCAGAAGATAAAAAGAAGGACAAGCCGAAATCCAATTCAGGTCAATCGAAGGATAAATCGGATAAAACGTCTTCGAAAGATAACAAGAAAGACAAGCCAAAACCAAATCCTAGTCAATCAAAAGAAAAAAGAGAGAAGAAATCGTTGGAATATCAGAAAGAGCAAAAGACTAAAGAACATAAAAACGCAGGTGAAAAAGCATCCTAGAGAGTCTAGGGTGTTTTTTTATTGGATTAAACGTGAATATAGAGGTAGTGTAAAGAAAAGGAGTGGTTTATAGCATGGGAAAACAATATCTTGGAGTTAAGGACGGACGATTAGCTGAATGTCCTAATTCTCCGAACTGCGTCTCAACTCAAACTGATCAATCAGATAAACAGATGGAACCTTTACCGTTTCATGGAGATTTGAATTCAACGAAAGAAACACTGAAGAAAGTCTTGCAGGAAATGGAGAGAACCAAAGTAGAAATTGAGGAAGAACATTACATTCACGCTCTTGTGGTTACAAAGCTTTTACGATTCAAGGATGATGTAGAGTTTTACTTAGATGACTCAAGTCAGCAGGTGCATTTCCGCTCAGCTTCTCGCACGGGTTATTCTGATATGGGAGTAAACCGAAAACGTATGAAAGCATTCGCTGATGCTTATTATGGATATGTGGAGAAGGAGGCCCGCTCATGAGTTATGATTATCAAATCGCCGTTATAGGCGGAGGTTCAGGCGGTCTGACTGTGGCTGCTGGGGCAGCAAGTTTTGGAGCGTCCGTTGCTCTTATTGAAAGAAAGAGTGAGCTTGGAGGGGACTGTCTGCATTATGGCTGCATGCCTTCTAAGGCCATGATAGAAGCAGCCAGGGAAGTCCATCAGGCTGGACTATATTCCGACTTCTCTGAATCGGACTATGACCGCTTGTTCACAGGTGCGATGGAACGAGTAGCGGATGCCGTGAAAGATGTACAGAACCACGACTCCAAAGATCGATTCATCAAGCTTGGAATTGATATTTATGAAGCAGAAGCCCAGTTCATAGACGAGCATACTTTGCAAGTTGGAGAAGAAACCATTTCAGCGAAACGTTTTGTTATTGCTACCGGTTCGTCACCTGTGGTACCCCCGATTGAAGGCATAGACAGTATCGATTACCTTACAAACGAATCTATTTTTTCTTTGCGGAAAAGGCCGACTTCACTCGGTGTGATCGGAGGAGGTATCATTGGCTCTGAGCTCGCTCAGGCGATGTCCCGTTTAGGTGTAGATGTTACGGTCGTTGAAGGTGGGCAACAGATTTTAGCTAAAGAAGATAAGGAAATTACTGAACTGGCTGAAGGGTTGTTATCCGAGGAAATGAATGTCATAACCGGGGCAAAGGTGGAGCGTCTTGAATCTACGAATGAAGGCGTGAAAATTCATTATACGAAGGAAGGATCCGCAAATTCGCTAAACGTTGAAAAGTTATTAGTAGCGACGGGACGAAAAGCGAATATAGATGGACTCGGTCTAGAACAGGCTGGTGTTGAAACTTCCAATGGTTCGATTGCTGTGGATGCTGCAATGCGAACGACTCAGCGTCATATTTACGCGGTTGGAGACTGTAATGGTTCCATGCCGTTCACTCATGTTGCGGGTATGGAAGGGAAAATTGCTGTTTCCAATGCTGTATTTGGCTTATCCAGAAAAGCATCTTATGAAAAAGTGCCCTGGGTAGTATATACAGGCCCAGAGATTTATCATCTCGGGCTTACTGAAGAGGAAGCAAAAGAGCAGTACGGTGAAAAACTCTTGACGTTTAAGACAAAACTTGCCGATAATGATCGCTTTATGGCTGAGCGTCATACTGACGGGCTGGTTAAAGTTTTAACAACAAATCGAGGCCGAATTGTCGGAGCTCATGCTATAGGCGAAGGAGCGGGGGAATGGATGCAGGAAATTGGTACTGTTCAGGCGCTGAATAAGAAATTTCAAGCGATATCCAATATCATTCATCCTTACCCGGCAAAAAATAATGTAGTTACTCAGACCGCAGATTTATACTGGCGAGAGAAATTATTCGACAGTTCATTAAATGAAGCACTGAAATGGTACGTTCGTAAATTTAGATAAGCTAAAGAGCTGTCCTGTCTTAAGGTCAGCTCTTTTTTTGTTACATAGAGCCGTCTTTATACGAAACTGCACATATGTGATGTTTCGTATAAAGACGGCTCAGCGTTACCAAAATAATCATAACACGCATCTCTATGGCACTGATTTATACACTCTATTACAATAGGTGGATTAAACAGTTAGTTTATTTTAAACAAGTAGTTGTTCTAGAATAGGGCCGTTTAGTTGAAGATTCGATTTCGAGATATCGTGTTAGTTTGTAGGTCCTTCGGGGGATGATTTCGCTTTCCGTGGGCATGTGCTGAGCCTCCTCAGTCTTCGACTTCCGGGGTCTCACCGATCATGTTTATCCCACAGGAGTCTTCATCGTCCCCCTCCGGACCTTGCTGAAATGAAAGGCTCGAAGCATGGGCAAAAATCACTTGGATAAGAAATATAAAAATCATGCCATGAGTTCCTGTTTTCTCTAAGTTTTGATAGAAAAGGTCTGATACCACTGGATTTTGAAAGGATTAAGTCCAACACCTGCCCTTCTAAAGAAGGGTCCGTTCACACCATTATAGTTGGTGGGGAAATGACGAGACTCCCGCGGGAGAAGGAGCTAGGCGAGACCCCACAAGGAGTGGTAACGACTGAGGAGGCTGGTGGTAAAAGGAGGATCGACTAAAGTCGCCACGTCCTGTGGCAACGTCGATCGACCCTACGTCGTGTAGGGCCACAGGAAAGCGAGTTGTTTCCCAACCAGCCCTCTTCCCTTTAACGTAACGGACCCATTCATCTCGAAACTGAGTCTTACAGAAAAGGGAGCTTTTGTGAAAAAATTATGTATGGTGATACTGGACACGGATTTTTTGGGTTAAGTACGATAGAATTGAGGGAAGAAAGACAATAAGGAGAGGGATAACGTGTCTAAAATAGATTTAACTCAATACGAAAAGAAAATGATTGTACGACATATGCAGGAAAAAGATATAGAGCAGATTTTTGAATTACAGCAAGTCTGCTTTCCTAACATGGAACCTTGGAAACGAGACCATTTGGAGAGTCATTTGAAAATATTTCCGGAAGGGCAGTTTGTTGTAGAATTTGATGGACAAATTATAGGAAGCTGTTCCAGTCTGGTCGTTAATTTTGATGAATATGATGATCGGCACACGTGGGACGACATTACAGACAAAGGCTACATCACCAATCACGACCCGGATGGATACAATCTTTATGGTATTGAAGTCATGGTTCACCCAGGTTACCGTGGAATGAAAATAGGCCGTCGTTTATATGAAGCACGTAAAGATTTGGCCAGAGAACTGAATTTGAAGAGCATTATCATAGGAGGAAGGATCCCGAATTATCATAAATATGAGGACGAGATGACCCCAAGGGAATATGTAGAAGAGGTCAGAAGTCAAAGCATTTATGATCCGGTACTCACCTTTCAAATTATGAACGGGTTCACGGTCATGCGTATCAACCCAAATTACTTACCGGATGACGATCTTTCCTCTAAATATGCAACGCTGATGGAATGGAATAATATTGACTACCGCGCACGCACGAAGCGGCATTTTAAAACAAGTAATCCCGTTCGGATTATGGTCATTCAATACATGATGAAAAACATCGACTCTTTTGAAGAATTCAAAAAGCAGTGTGAATATTATGTTGATGTGGCTGCCGATTATGGCAGTGATTTTGCGGTCTTTCCTGAAATTTTCACGACCCAGCTTATGTCATTTTTAGAAGAAAAAGTACCATCGAAAGCCGTAAGAAGATTATCGGATTATACAGAGGACTATATTGAAATGTTCACCCATCTGGCTGTGAAGTATAATGTGAATATAATCGGAGGCTCTCACTTTGTAGAGGAAGATGAAAAAATCTATAACATATCTTATTTATTCCGACGAGACGGGACGATTGAGAAACAATATAAGATTCATGTCACCCCGAATGAGCGTACGTGGTGGGGAATTCAACCTGGGGACGCCGTGAAAGTGTTTGATACGGACTGTGGAAAAATCGCCATTCAAATTTGTTATGATATTCAGTTCCCTGAATTGGCCCGGTACGCTGTGGATCAGGGAGCGAATATTATATTCGTTCCGTTTTGTACGGATGACCGTCAAGGTTACCTGCGGGTTCGTTACTGCGCTCAAGCACGTGCTGTGGAGAACCAGGTTTACACGGTCATATCGGGTACTGTAGGGAACATGACGCAGGTAGAAAATATGGACATCCAGTATGCTCAGTCCGGTATTTTTACGCCGTCTGATTTTGAATTTGCTCGCGATGGAATTATAGGAGAGTGCAACCCGAACGTAGAAACTGTCGTTGTTGGAGATGTGGACCTGGAGATTTTAAGACGTCAGCGCAAGTCAGGTACTGTAAGACAATTGCAGGATCGCCGGCACGATCTTTTTCAGCTGGACTATAAACTGAAAACAGAAATTAAGCCGGAAAGGACGTAAAGGAGGAAGGTTCCTTTGTTAAGAGACCAAGTGGCTATAGTAACGGGAGCTTCCCGGGGGATAGGCCGTGAGCTTGCCTTCCAATTAGCGGCCAAAGAAGTTAAACTTTCGATTCTTGGCAGTTCTGAAGATATTCATAAGACGCGAGAGGATTTGAAGGCTTATGGATATGCAGATGTACTTTCATTTACAGCGGATGTGAGCAATGAGAACGACGTGGATCATGTTGTTCGGGCAACGAGGAACGCCTATGGCAAAATCGACATTTTAATCAACAATGCAGGGATTGGGGAAAGCAAACCCGTAGAATCTGTAACCGTTGAAGAATGGAAGAAGACATTTGATATTAATGTACAAGGTGTGTTTCTCGCTTCCAAATCCGTGCTTCCGTTTATGAGAGAACAAAAATCGGGTACGATATTGACGGTCGCTTCTGATGTGTCGAGATATACGATTCCTGAGAATGGTTCTCTATACACAGCTACCAAATACGCAGTACAAGGTTTCATGGGATCACTGGCGCAGGAAGTGCGCAGCGATGGCATACGTGCGGGTACCATTAATCCTGGTAAGGTGGACACGTACTTTGCAAACACCAAGCAAGGAGAACCAAGAAAGTCAGATTGGCTTAAAGTAAAAGATATAGCTCAAGCAATTATTTATATGCTTGAAGCACCTAAGCATATGGTAATCGATGAGATGCATCTTCATTCGATCCATCAGGATTATCCAAGAATGTAAAAGAAGCAGAACTCGTTCTGCTTCTTTTTTACATTAATAACCACCTCAGGTCATCCATTTAATGGATGACCTGAGGTGGTGTTTTTTTACATTTTATATTCTGTATTTTGATTTAACTGAACGCCGGATAGGCAAGGGTAGTTTGTGCATGGTCAATATAATTTAACAAAGCTTCATGGGACTCAAGCATCTGGCTTTCATGTCCTGGGTAGTAACTGGCATGCAGAAACGTCTCAATTTTTTTGGATAAAAACTGGTCTCGCGTGCGTACCATAAGGACAAGTAAATCATCCCACTGACCCCAGATCATAAAATGCAGTGCTTTGTCATAATCCTGATAATTCACTGGGTCACATCCTTCTTAAAAGGATTGTTTTTATTGTCTCCTATTCGGGTAATTATCAATCAGAAAGTTCGTCACAATTTTGGAAAAAACGAGTGGTTTTGAGCTTTTTTCCCACACGCCTTGTTGTGGTTTGTTATGATGGTATAGTAACTTTTAAAAAATGTTCTTAAGGTATATGAAGGGAGATTACAGTGGTGACCAAGAAACAATGGGAATATGCAAATTTTGGCGGGGTCATCGCCTTCGGGTTATTTTTGCTTTTAAGCTTCCTAACAGCTGAAGCAGATACAGCACACCGTGTGATGGTTTTGTTTTGTGAAGTTATTGGTGCAGCAGTAGTAGTAAACGCATACCTTTCCTTACATCATTTAAATGGGGAAAGAAGGTTTATTCCCTTCTCCATTATGGTTTTTTTAGGTGCTTGGCTGGTTTATGCGATCGGATACGAAATAGGTGTGGAAGCTTCTACGAACTACAATTGGATTTGGTTCTTGTTCTTATACATAGTACTGATTGGCGGTTTTATTTTATTAAGGAAAATGTATGCTGGACTGACGGGTCCGTTTAAGCTGCTGCCGATATTTTTGTTATTTGTTAATGCTATTTTATTCGTATTTATATTATTTTTTAATATTTGGTGGAATTTACCATTTTCAGGTTGAAGAGGTCTTTCTTAGAAAGGCCTTTTTATTATGTTATTTGTAGGTTTATTCCGGCAGATGCTTCATCGCATATTTGCTTTTGAACTTCACATACTATGTGTAAGCTGCCTAAGGAGGAATAAACCATGAAAATAAGAGCATTTGCTATTGGTCTTTTAGCTGCATCCTCTCTGGTTGCGTGTCAAGCAGAACAGGAAACAGGTACAGGCCAGGATAACTATGAAGGCGTGCAAAATACGC
The DNA here is from genome assembly GCF_000284515.1 of Halobacillus halophilus DSM 2266. GTDB lineage: Bacteria > Bacillota > Bacilli > Bacillales > Halobacillaceae > Halobacillus > Halobacillus halophilus. The sequence goes on from NC_017668.1 coordinate 1,162,180, forward strand.
GTTTTCAGCGGATGGCTGACAATATGTATGAAGAAGGTAACCGGACAAACCGTTATGATAACGACCGGGGTATGGTTCATAATACGAATTATCACGTCGCTAAAGATGCGGCAGTTAATGTTGAAAAAAATGTTAAAGGCGTCGACGAGGCTTACGTTTTAAAAACGCGTGATAATGCGTATGTGGCAGCAGTCATGGACAATAACAGCGGTGAAGAGAATATGACGGACAAGGTGGAAGAGGATATTACCAAGGCTGTAAAAAATACAGATCAGGATATAAACAATGTATATGTTTCCACCAATCCCGACTTCATTGATTTAACAAATAATTATGTGAATGATGTGGAAAATGGAGAGCCTGTACGTGGCTTTTTCCAGGAGTTCGGTCAAATGGTTGATCGAGTTTTTCCAGAAGCAAACTAGTTTTGGTAAACCAGGTGCCTCTTAAGAGGACCTGGTTTTTTGCTTGCAGAGAAGCCCTTCATTTCACTCAATTTGATATAATAGAGCCACTCATTTAAAAGATAGGGACTTTTGAACGTTTGTGTTCATTTTCACTAAAGTCTTATTAAGCTAAAGGGCCGGATTGTGGAAGACTCAGTTTCGAGATAATCTGAGTCCGTTGCCAAAAATTTGATGAGGGTGGCTGCGGAAACAACTCGTCTTGTTCCATCACCCAGACACTCGAGACATAAGCCGCTCATCAACGGATTGAAAAACCACAATCCTTTTGATGGTCGGCTTATGCTGGTCGTGTCTTTCGGGGTGATTCCACATTTGAACACTTTCCTGCGGGGGAACTGGCAAGCCTCCTCGCTCGTTTCACTCCCTGTGGGGTCTCGCCTAGCTCCTTCTCCCGCGGGAGTCTCGTCGTTTCCTTCGCCACCACTTGGATCCGCCACAAATATTTCTATAGCGGGAATTTTCCACACGTGTACGCTTGTTTTTAATAGTTAATCTCCATCATAAACCGGTGCGTTTCGAATAAGATTTAGAGCTCCATATATCGCAAGGTCCGGAGGGGGACGGTGAAGACTCCTGTGGGATGAAAATAACAGGGGAGACCCCGGAAGGCGAAGCCTGAGGAGGCTCAATACAAAGGAAGTTCGACTAAGATCGCCACGTCCTGTGGCAACGTCGAACGACCCTGCGTCGTGCAGGGCCGGAAAGCGAAATCGTCCCCCGCAGAACCTTCCGCTCAACAAATATCTCGAAACTGAGTCTTCAACAAACGGGAGCTTATCAGTAAAATCACCATGGAGGTTGATCTGAGCTAATACATAAAGGAGGCGCTTGTCATGAGAATCATTACACTTACGCCAATAATGGCTGAAGCTTACGTAAAGTTAGGAGAACAACTGGAAGCGGAAACTGATTTTCTTTTATATGGGGCTGGGGAACGCCAAATGGGTGTGGAGCAGGCAGAATATATGCTCGAAAGCGTCCAGGAGCAGGAGAATGCAGTTATACTGGCTGCTGAGAACGCTGGGGAACTGATTGGGCATATCATGTGTATTGGCGGTCGTGCAGAGCGAAACCGGCACACCGTTCAGATTGTTACGGGCGTCTTGAAGACGTATCAGGGACAGGGGGTCGCTTCTCAATTATTCAGTAAAGTGGAAGAATCAAGTTCACCGTATGGAGTTGACTGTAATGGTACATAATGAGCCGGCTATCCAGCTGTATAAGAAAGCTGGTTTTATAAAAGAAGGGGTCAAATGTGATTCGTTATATGTTAACCATCAATGGGTAGATGAGTATGCTATGGCTAAAATCCTCTAGTCCCCAATGAAAGATTAGAAGCATCAATCTTTCATGTTCTCTCGCTCCTTCTCATATAGTAAGATAAGTGAAATCAAAGGAGGAGGGGCCCTTTGAAACCAGAGGACCAGAAACAACTGCACAATGCGATCAAGGAAATTACGGAGATTGCCAAGGGATTCGGTCTTGACTTTTATCCGATGCGTTATGAGGTTTGTCCTGATGATATCATTTATACTTTTGGAGCGTATGGAATGCCTACGCGTTTTTCTCACTGGAGCTTTGGAAAACAGTATTACAAAATGAAAATACAGTATGATCTCGGTTTAAGTAAAATTTATGAATTGGTTATAAATTCAAATCCTTGTTACGCCTTTTTACTGAACTCCAATAGTTTGATTCAAAATAAACTGATTGTAGCTCACGTACTTGCCCATTGTGACTTTTTCAAAAATAATGCGCGCTTCCAGAATACAAAGCGGGATATGGTAGAAAGCATGGCGGCGACGGCTGAACGAATTGCTTCTTATGATAAATTATACGGCAAAGCAGAGGTGGAATCTTTCTTAGACGCTGTACTTGCGATACAGGAGCATATCGATCCATCGATTGTACGGCCCAAATTGGCCTGGACGATGGATGAAGATGAAGAAAGTGTGGAGAAATCCATATCCACTCCATACGATGATATTTGGAAGATTGATGAGTCCTCTTCGGAAGATCAATCCATGTTCCGTAAGAAAAAGAAATTCCCGCCAAGACCTGAAAAGGACTTGCTCTTGTTTATTGAACAATACAGCCGCGAACTTGAGGACTGGCAGCGCGACATCTTAACGATGATGAGAGAAGAGATGCTTTACTTCTGGCCGCAGCTGGAAACAAAAATCATGAACGAAGGCTGGGCTTCTTATTGGCATGCCAGAATTTTGAGAGAGATGGATTTGACCAGTGATGAAGTGATCGACTTTGCCAAGCTAAATGCGAGTGTTGTGCAGCCTTCAAAAACTCAGCTCAATCCTTATTACTTAGGATTGAAAATATTTGAAGATATTGAGTACAGGTACGATAACCCGACGGAAGAAATGAAAAAGCATGGAATCCAGGAGAATTCCGGCAGAGAAAAGATGTTTGAAGTTCGTGAAATCGAATCGGACCAAAGCTTCATTCGGAACTATTTGACCAAGGAACTTGTTCGCCAGGAAGATTTATACTTATTTCAAAAGCAAGGCCAGAAATATAAAATTACGGATAAGGACCATGAGGCGGTAAGGGATCAGCTGGTCACAATGAGAGTCAATGGAGGTTTCCCTTACATTACGGTTCAGGACGGAGATTATATAAAGAGTGGAGAGCTATATTTAAAGCATCATTATGAAGAGGTTGAACTGGATGTCAGTTATTTAGAGAAAACGATCCCTTACGTGTATCAATTGTGGGGGCGCCCGGTCCATTTAGAAACAAGAATAGAACATAGAGATGTAGTGTTCAGCTACAGCGGTAAAAAAATACAGAAGAAATACTTATAATAGCGAAGACTGTCGATGCAGGGACTTACTAAAGCCCGCGGAGACAGTCTTTTTTACTATCTTGGAATTGTTAGGCGGACGGTTGTAAAAAATCTGGTATAATATTCTAAAGATTCATTATATCGGATGCGAGAGGTGGAAGCGATGAAAGCACTCCGTTGGACACTGTATGGTTTTCTGGCTGTCCTGCTGATCGTTATTATTTTTTTTCAGATCAACAAAGACTTCAACCAGCTTGCTCAGGGGCAGGCATATCCCATGACAACTTCCCCTGAAAGACGTCCTGTTTCTCTGACTTCGTCGCCTCTCGAAATTGAAGGTTCAGGTGTCCAGGTTACTCCGTTGTATCATGGTCTGGATACAGGGAAACTTTATCTGGGAATTTCATATGGAAAGTTGGATCTGTCACAAAAGAAGGATGATAAGTGGAAGAAAGAAGATGGTGCTGTTCAGTTTTTGGTCAAGGTTGTAGATACGAATGGGACAAACTTTAGTGGAAAGACGACAGGAACGGTAAAGGGAACGTTTTCTACTTTTCAATATGTACAGGTGGAAGATTTTGATGTACACGAAAAGACGAAGGCTCTCACCCTGTCATTCTACCCGCTTATGGATAGAAAAGGGAAAGATGTTCCCAGCGAACAACCAAGCTTTCAAGTAAACGTCCCTATACAGTGAAGAAACGTTACTTCCCTGACAGCATATGATACAATGATGAATAGCTAAAAACATGAGAGGAGCGGGAACTATGAAGGCTTTTACACAACGTTTGGTTAAACCAATGGCCGAATGGTTATTTCCGCTCCAGAAGTAGAGCATAGACTTTTGTCTATGCTCTTTTTTTAAACCGGGGAGGACATGTTGATGAGGTATAAACGAGTACTGTTGAAAATCAGCGGAGGAGCACTCAGTGGGGAGAGCCAGGAAAATTTTGATCATACCAGCCTGGAACATATAGCGAATGAAATTCTCAATCTGACGGAAGCCGGTGTGGAGGTTGCCCTGGTAGTAGGCGGAGGTAACATCTTCAGGGGAAAAACGGCTGAAGTGTGGGGAATCGATCGAGTCGAGGCTGATAATATAGGAACTATAGGCACTGTGATTAACAGTTTGATGCTTCGCGGGGTTTTAAAAAATAAAACTGAGAAAGAAGTTCGAGTGATGACCTCGATCCCGATTACTTCCGTAGCTGAACCCTATATACGCTTAAAAGCCATGTACCATCTTGATAAAGGGTATATCATTATACTGGCGGGTGGAAACGGTCAGCCTTTTGTGACGACCGATTATCCTGCCGTCCAGCGTGCCATTGAACTGGAGTGCGATTCCATTCTTGTAGCCAAGCAGGGAGTTAATGGCGTATATACAGCGGATCCTGTAACGAATCAGGATGCTAAATTATATGGAAATCTAAATTATAATGATGTTTTGCTGCAGGATATTCAGGTAATGGATCAATCGGCCTTATTGTTAGCGCGGGACCATCAAATACCTGTACACATCTTTAATTTTAATCAGTCGGGAGTCATGATGGACTTGTGCAAAGGAAAAAACTTCGGTACCCTTATTTCCAATCATCCTTCCACATTTCAAGAAGAACTGTAGGGAAAATGTAGGATCATGAGTAAAAACGTGTTTGAAAACAGCGTTTTTTGATAAACTAGGCGTTAATGAATGAATTTGTAAGGAGGACGATCTCATGACGATTTATGATCGCATATTAACAGAAGACGACTTTATTCATCAGGACGAACTCCGCTATCCGTTTGAGGAACGGGGATTGCAGTTCGGCGACGGCATTTACGAAGTTATCCGCGTCTATAACGGCAAATTTTATCTATTAAAAGAGCATGTAGAGCGTTTATATAGATCAGCAGCCGCTGTAAAAATCAATGTGCCTTATACACAGGAAGAAATGTATGATCATTTAAAACGTTTATTGGAACTCAACAAGGTAGAAAGCGACGCGAAAGTGTACTTACAAATCACCCGTGGTTCTGCGCCGAGGAATCATGCGTTTCCTAAGGACACAGCAGCTAATCTGTACGCTTATGTGAAAGACTTGCCGCGTCCAACGGATTTAATAGCTGGCGGTGTCCATACCATTACCCATGAAGATGTGCGCTGGGACTGGTGCTACATTAAAAGCCTGAACCTGCTTCCAAATGTTATGGCCAAACAAGCAGCTGAAGAACTTAATTGTTACGAAGCGGTGCTTCATAAAGACGGAGAAGTTACCGAATGTAGCTCTTCCAATGTATATATGGTGAAGAATGGGAAGGTTTATACGCACCCAGCTAAGAAAAACATTTTGCACGGGTGTGTAAGAATGCGTGTAGAAGCTTTCTGCGACTCCCAGAATATTGATTTTGTAGAAGAATCGTTTAAAGTTGAAGATCTTCAATACGCAGATGAATTGTTTTTATCCAGCAGTACATCTGAGATTATGCCGATCTTAAAAGTGGATCATCTGCAGATTGGAGATGGAAATCCAGGGGCTGTAACGCGTCTTCTTCAGCAGCGGTACGAAGAGGAAGCCGGTATATCTCCGGAGGCCTCAATTTTCAGCAATCAAAAAGCTCAATAAATAAAATAAAGGTATGCTTGGCCTTTGGCTGGCATACCGCTTTTTTGTTCTTTGGAGTTATAGAAAGGAATTATGATATAATTCCAACGAACCATTGATGAAATGGAGGAATAAGAATGGGAAAAGTCAATCTTGAGCTATCTCAGAAACAGTATGAAAAATTAGTAGAGACCGTATATTTGGGCACTTGGATGGTTAATTCCACCCGCATGGAACTGGATGACGAGTTTGAGGATGTACGAGAGCTTGTGCTTGCCAAGTATAAAGAAGCGGAGCTTGAGGATCGAGTTGTTCATCAGGAGGAAATGGGCATTTATGATTTGGATGTTGATTATGAATCTAAGCTGCTCGATACGTACGTAGAGGAATACGATGAGTTCAGTTTCTGGGATAAGCTGGTCGAAAAACTCGCTGATAAAGAAATGGCCGAGCGTTATGGGGCGAATCAGGATAAGATGACTGATGAAATGATGGAAGAACGTGTGCAAATAGAAGAGAAAATTGGTCAGAAGTTAGAAGAAACCGGAGTAACGAAACTTAATTTTACAGATGAATAAGAAATATAAAAAAGCGTGAAACGGTTATGTTTCACGCTTTCTTCGTTATTCAGTCCGACGCACTTGAAGAACGGGCGGAATCTGACCATAGCCTGGCAATTGGCCGCGCCCAGAAGTAAGACCATTGGATAAAGGGTCCTAACAATAATGCGACGATCAGTGTTCCTATGCCCACTGGTGCGCCTAAAAGATAACCGACAAAAGCCATCGCTGATTCTGCTATAATCCGAATAAAGCCTTTGGACTGTTTGGTTTTTTCATTCATAATCATCATAAAGTGGTCGAGCGGGATCCGCGGGAAGGGTGTGCGTAAATAAACAGCAACGCCCATTGCTGTAGCAAGCAATCCCAGGGAAAAGGTTCCCCACTGAGTCCACCATACTTCATAATTTGCGTTTTCAAGCATCCCGTATAAAAACAGATCTACGGTCCGTCCCCTTATAATAATGGGGATGAGAGATTCATACTGCGGGCGTTTTTTTTCAAGCCACGCATTGAGCAGCAGTAAAATCACAAAAGCTGCAATCATAACGGATCCTACCGTAATCGGAAAGCGCATAGATAGACCTACAGCTATACTATCGGCAGGTCCTACTCCCAAACCAGATTTAATAATCAGGGCAAGCCCCAGACTGGAGATTACGAGCCCGCCTGCATAAATGATAAATAAGTAGAGATACTTCATGTCAGACTCCTTCTTCTATCAGTCAAACTCGTGCTTCATTTATCATATACGCTGCTATTATAGATGTAAAGCAGTCTGCGGGCACGGTTAGGTTTTCTATTCAGGAAGACGGGAATAATGAGAAATAGCAGATAAAAGGAGGATTTTTACATGCAGTATGCTATTGTTACCGGAACATCACGTGGACTTGGTGAGTCCATTGCGAAACAGTTTATAGAAAAAAATGTTCACTTAATCTCTGTATCAAGAAACGAAAATAAGTCTTTACAGAAGCTGGCTGATGAAAGAAAGGTGAGCTATACTCACATTTCCTGTGACTTGAGTGACCCTGGCCAATTGGAGGAAGGTCTAGAGAAAATTGTTAATGAAGCTTTTCACGAAGATACCCACTATGTATATCTGGTAAATAATGCAGGAGTGATTGAGCCAATTAACCCGGTGGGAGAATTAGAGCCTGCTTCTGTTCAAAAGCATTTTCAGGTAAATGTGACAGCTCCTGTACTTTTGATTAATCGTTGTCTGGCAGAAGCGAATAAAAAAGAAATCGGGACCTCGATTATTAATATCACTTCCGGTGCAGCTGAACGTCCGGTTCACGGGTGGAGTACATATAGCAGTGCAAAAGCGGCTATTAATCGATTTACTTCCACCCTTGCGTTGGAGCAGGAAGGGAACAAGCATGTTATATTGGCTTTCAGCCCAGGAGTCATGGACACGGATATGCAAGGAGAAATACGTGCCTCTTCTAAAGAGGAGTTCAAAGACGTAGATAAATTTAAACAGATGAAGGAAGAAGGTCAGCTGAGATCCCCTCATGAAGTAGCATCCATTCTTATGGATCTGATCAATGAACCTAAAGAGATCGAGAATGGAAAAGTGTACAAAGTATACGATTTGGTTAATGAATAAACCAGCAGAAAGGACGGCTCAGCCCGTCCTTTTGTTTGGTGTATGCAGGTGCAGTTAATACTCTATCATCTGAATGGAAGCTTTTTGACCGGAAGCCTGAATGGCAGCCTTACCACCGATAGGAAAAGTGAACTGCGGCGTAGTATGACCGAAGCTCGCCTGAGCAATGACCGGGATGTTTGAGAGTTCCTGCTTCGATTTAATGATCGCGTGGATGTGATCCAGGCTAACGTTCGATTTTTTTTGGAACCGGCCGATGACAAGTCCTTTCACTTGATCAAACCCAGGCTGATGAATGAGGGACTGCAGATCACGGTCAAAGGTTTGTGGAATGGTCATTTCATCATCCTCAAGAAAAAGAATCGTGTTATCAAGTGCAGGCATGAATTCGGTCCCATGAAGAAGATTTAATGTACATAAATTCCCTCCAAGCGTTCTTCCTGCGGCCGATCCTTCATTGATCACAGCATAGCCTTCATTTGTATAAAATTGACGATTCTCTTGATCGAGGAACCAGCGGTCGTCACTCCAATGGTCCGCTTGCTCTATAAAGTAAGGAGTTGTTTGAGTAAACATCTGGCGAAAGTGATCCCACGTGTATTCAATTCCTTTTTTCATGCCGAATGTAGAAAAGTGGGGACCGTTATAGGTAACGAGTCCAGTTTTTTGGTAAATGGCATTTGAAAGAATCGTAATATCTGAAAAGCCGCAGAAGATTTTTGGGTTTTGGCGGATCAATTCATAATCCAGATAACGCAGCAGCTGATTGCTGTCAAAACCTCCAATCGTAGTAAGGATCATGGTAACGCGCTCGTCGTTGAAAGCTTCGTGAAGATCAGCGACTCTTTTTTCAATGGATTCAGAAAGCCCAGAATCATCGTTGATCTCTGCATATGTACTATAACTAACACGGACATCAAGCTGTTCCAAGCGCTGAATCGCAAGTTTGCGCTGATCTTCGGCAATAATAGATAAGCTCTCGGCAGGGGATACAACCCGTATTTCATCCCCTTGTTTTAATTTGTCTGGAAACATAAAATTCCTCCCTTTCCTGGATGCGCTTTATTTCTGTTGATTTTTTATAAGAAGCTTATTACATAATAGGGCCGCTTACTGTAAGACCCAGTTTCGAGATATCTTGGGTCCGTTACGATATGAGCAGCGGGCTGGTGGGGAAATAACTCGCTTTCCTATGGGGGAACGGTGAGCTTCCTCGCTCGTTTTCACTCCCTGCGGGATCTCACCTAGTTCCTTCTCCCATGGGAGTCTCGCCATTTCCCCACCAACCCAGCCACAGGAGAATAACGAACCCTTTCAGAAGAGAGAATGCTCTTCTTCTAAATAGGTCCTAAATGCTTCGATGATAAGCTATTTCACATCGTTTTAGCATGAAATACACTCTTCATCCCATCCTTTTTTCTCGTCAAGCAACCAGTGTATTTAGTGGTTTCGAATGTCTGATTCGGCCAGGTCCGGAGGGGGACGATGCAGACTCCTGCGGGATGAACATGATCGGTAAGATCCCGGAAGGCGAAGCCTGAGGAAGCTTACCACATGCCCGCGGAAAGCGAAATCGTCCCCCGAAGGACCTTCCTCATAACCAATATCTCGAAATTAAGTCATACAGAAAAGGGAGCTTAACTTTATAATCAACAAGGAAGTTTAACGAGCTATTAATAAAAGTGCGAAGGGGGCATTAGCTAATAGTAGGTCTTAGTGTACTTTACCTATTTAAGCTGATAGGTAAGTACAATCATCCCATCATCGAACTTTTCTGTCTTTAATAAATCGAGCTGCTGCTCTTTTTGATGCGGCTTGAACAGAGAAATCCCGCTGCCGATTAAGGTGGGCTGGATCGCCAGGTGGTATTCATCAATAAGCCCCATGCTTACAAAATGGTCAATCAACTGTGCTCCGCCAACTAGCCAGATATTTTTATCTGCTTTTAATACATTCAACAGCGGAAGAATTTGTTCGGGTTGAATGAAGGTGGCATAGGAATCGTGACCTTCTTTCGTACGGCTTACGACATAGACATCTTTGTATTGATAAGGAAACTCGCTCGTTAATTCAAGAATTTGTTCGTAGGTTTTTCTCCCCAGGATCACGGTGTCCATTTGATTGAAAAACGTTTCAAATCCATAATCGGTTCCACTCTCCTGTCCATCCCACAGCCAGTCAATCGAACCGTCTTCTCTGGAAATGTAACCATCCAGACTTTGCGCAATGTATAACACGACCTTCCCCATGATGAACCATCCTTTCTGAATTTTCTTGCAATACTGTTCCCGTTCATCATATAATAATTGAAGATGAAATAGAAGGGACTGACGTTTAAAGCGATGAAGTACTAATCCTGTCACTATACGAGTATGTAAATAAGAAATTTTACTCGTTCCAGATACAGGATTAGTCTGTCTTTCTTTAAACGTACGGCTTATGGGCACCTCTATGGTTTTTTTGAGGATGGCCGAAGCAGCAGACTAAGACTTCTCTGGAGCGTACAGGGAGGTCTATTTATGTTATTGATGAATGCCAGAAATATTCATTATTCGATCGGTGAACGAACATTGCTGGATATAAAGGAATTAGCTATTCACGAAGGGGAAAAGATCGGTTTAGTCGGAAGGAACGGTCAGGGGAAGACGATGCTCCTCCGCTACTTAACCGGAGAACTGGATATTCTTCCTCAAGTGAAGTGGTACACAGCGTATGACCGATTAGAACAAATTGATAAGGAAACAAAGGAAGATCGTCAAAGCGGTGGTGAACGTACGCTTGCCAAGCTTGACGCTATCTTTCAGGATGCGGCCCAGCTGTTGTTTTTAGATGAACCGACGAATGATTTAGACTGGTCGCGGGTGGAAGCGTTAGAGGAGAGGCTGCAGAAGCATCCCGGCGCATGTGTGATCGTCTCTCATGACCGGACGCTCCTCGACCGCACATGCGATAAAATCTGGGAACTCGAAAAAGGCAAACTTAGAGAGTTTAATGGTAACTATACCTTTTATCTTCAACAAAAAGAACAGGAACGAGAGCAACAGATGGAAAAGCATCTACAGTACCTTCAGGAAAAGAAAAGAATTGAAAATCGGATTGAGCAAAAACGTACCCAATCCAAAGGGATGAGAAAGCCTCCAAAGCGTATGGGGAATTCTGAATGGCAGCTTGGTAAAAATAAAGCAGCGGCCAGACAAAAGAAAGTGGAGCGAACAGGGAAAACTCTTGAACGCCGCCTGGATCGTTTAGAGCGTGCTGACAAACCGTTTGAATGGGATCAAGTGAAGCTGGAAATAGACCACCTGTCTAAAATCCACAGTAAATATATCTGTCAGTTAAGAGAGGTAAATATCCAGGTTGGAAACAGATTTCTTTTTCACATAGACGATATTTTACTGAAGACAGGTTCAAAGACCGCATTTATAGGCGCAAACGGAACTGGTAAATCTACTTTTCTGAAGCATTTGCTTGATCATCATAAAGAATTGTTTCCAAAAGGAGTTAACACAGAATATTTTCATCAGAACATGGGAGCACTTCCAGAGGAGGAGACGGTTTTAGGCTATGTATCGAAAACGAGTCGTTTAGAAGAGTCCATGATTCGGATTATTCTCGCGAGACTCAGATTTTATGAGCAGGATATCCATAAAAAATTCAGGTATTAAGCGGTGGAGAGCGAGTAAAGCTTGTTCTAGCCAGGATGCTGGTCAGTGAAGCACAGCTGCTTATATTAGATGAACCGACCAATCATTTGGATATAGAGGCAATTGAAGCTTTGGAAAAATTAGTGCAGGATTATCCGGGAACGATTCTGTATGTCACCCATGACCGGACGTTTGTGGAGAAAACAGCGGATCAGTTATGGATCATCGAACAGGAAAAACTGAACTATTTTGATGGAACATGGCAAGAATGGCAGGAAGCCTTGAATCAACCACAGAAAGCAGAGGAAGACGTGTACAATTTGATGACTCTCGAAATTAAACTGTCCGAACTGATTAGTCGATTAAGTATGCCCGGAATGAATGAAGACCGAAAGCTTCTCGAAAAGGAATATGCAAACACTTTAGAACTTTTAAAGAAATTAAAAACAGGACACTAGATGAAACTTTTTCATACTTAATAAGCCCTTCTGTTCATGGACAGAAGGGCTTATTATATCTGACACTCATGTTCACTTCTTATTGTTATTCCTTTTTAGAAGAACAAGTATGAACACGAGAAACAGTGCTGCTACACTTATAGCCATAATAATGATTGAAATAAATAAAGAATTCATTCTTCGACCTCCTTATTATTCTTCTTTTAACTTTTTCCTTTGGAGACTTGTTCACTCTCTCTATGGAAGTACAGAAGAGCTGGATAATCCCCATCCAGCTTTCAATTGGAATGTATTTTTCGCCCCTCTTAAACCTGCCAAATTGATTTTAAAGTAAGGCTCCCTTTTCTGTAAGACTCAGTTTCGAGATAAATGGGTCCTTTACTAAAATGAGGATAAGGGTTGGTTGGGAAATAATTCGCTTTCCTGTGGGGGAACTGGTGAGCCTCCTCAGTCGTTTCACTCCTTGCGGGGTCTCCCCTAGATCCTCCTCCCACGGGAGTCTCATCATTTCCCCACCAACCCAACGATATCTAGTGAACGGACCCTGCTATAGGAGACAGGAGCCATGCTGCATTTGCCTCTAATGCTTCTATAACAAGGTTCCTACACGTAAACAAACATTAAAACTCAGGGTGGATTATAGATGATCCTTGTTCATTGGAAGGTGTTTATTCAGAGAATTTCGAGCGCTCCGTGATCGCATAGGGGCGGAAGGGAACGGCGAAGACTCCTGCGGGATGAACATGATCGGTGAGATCCCGCAGGGCTGTTAAGCCCGAGGAAGCTCAGCACATGCCCGCGGAAAGCGAGCCGTTCCCTGGAGACCCTTTCTCCAGACAATATCTCGAAACTGAGTCTTACACAATCCGGTCTGTTTGTTGAATAAGCCTTTTATGAGAAATTATCATTACTTGTCACTAGAGCTTTGTTATTTTAGCAGTCTCTTTGATAATGGGTAAATGCCGATGCTTTGAATAATAAGAGAGAGCAGCACGGCTGCAAATGTTAATGAAAGTAAGACATCTGTTCTCTCTCCTCCCTGAGTGGAAAGGCTTAAAATAAGAAAAACAGACATGGTTCCTTTTAAACCCGACCAGCTAAGAAGAAAAGACTTCCGCCAGCCGATTTTCTGCCGCCATTTCGGAAAGACTTGCGTCGTTCCAGCTATGATGATAAAGCGCACAATAATTGAGGCAAGAAAAATCAAAATAGCCAGCCACCAGTAATTAAAGGACAGATGGTCAGCAGATACAATACCAATCAGTAAAAATAATAAAGAAAGAATAGAGATTTCTACAATGCCCCAGAAATTATCGAGCGATTCACGGAAGTGATCTTCCTTAATTGTCCGGCCAAACTCAAAGGATAGCATAATCCCAGCGAATACCGTGGCTAATACCCCGGATAAATCCAAGAATTCAGCAAGGTTGAAAATGCCATAAGCTACTACAATGCTGAGCATTACCTGATATTCTTTATGATGGGTAAAATGAATAGCTTTACTGAACAGCCAGCCGAATAATAATCCAACGAAAATGCCACCAAGCGAGACAAGCAGGAACTCTCCTAAAAAGAAGCTGAAAGAAAAGGGCTCATTATTAAGGAAAATACCTGATACCACAGAGAAGATGACAATGCTGGTCCCGTCATTAATTAAGGACTCTCCTTCCACTACGTCTGCCATCATTTCGTCTCCGGAGGACTGCTTTAAAATGGAGGCCACGGATACCGGGTCTGTAGGTGTCAGCATGGCGGCAATTAAGATCGCCCCTGCAAACGACATGGATATAAACGGTGTGCTCATGATAAAAATGATGGAACCTAGCAGAATAACTGTAAGTATAAGGCCAATCGTTGCAAAGAAACCGATAATACCTCCATTCTCTTTGAGAGCAGAGGGAGGAAAGCGATAAGCAGAAATGAACAAAAGACCAGGCAAAAATATATGGTAAATTAAGTTTTCGGTAACCTCTATAGAGGAAAAGTAGGGAATAAAGAAAAGGCCAATCCCTATCAAGGTCAGAATAGGGGGCACGGGTAGATCTTCTTTCTTCTTATCTATTGTGAAAATAAGGTAGCCAATGAACAATAATACGATATACGGTGTGGTATGCATATAGGGATCCCTCCAAACTACTGCTGCTTAACCTTAGAATAGACCAGAGATGTAATTATTCAAAGTGAAATTTCGCCTTCTCATAAATAATATTGAACGATTCTGACTTGTTCAAATCTGTATGGATAGCCATTAGTAAAAAATACCACGATAATGGTTTCATTAATCCTTATTTATTCGAGTGTTGGCGATGTGGTTAAAAAACACACTATATAAAAAGACCTTCCTCATCTGTATAAAAGGAAGGTCTTGAGTTTACGCTTTGGAATGCTGCGCTTTAGCATTTTGATTATTTTTAAGGAACATATAAAAGGATGCTCCGAAGATCGTTACATAGCCGAGAATACTGAGCCAATCAGGCACCTGTCCAAATAGGAAGATACTGATCAGGGCGGAATAAACCACTGTGGAATAGAAAAAGATTGAAATTTCTCTTGCAGGAGCAAATTTGTAAGCTATAGTTAAGCCAAACTGCCCTAGAGTAGCGAATCCGCCTGCAGAAAGCAGATAAATCCATTGTTTTAACGACATAGGTTCGTAAAAGGCTATGGTAAAAGGGAGAAGAGAAACCGTCGTAAAAAAAGAGAAGTAAAAGACAATGGTATAAAATTTCTCTTTATCCCCGAGTACACGCAGCAATGTGTAGGCACCTGCTGCAAAAACGGCTGAGAACACGCCGGCAAGATAGGGAATGAACTCTACAGAAAAGGCAGGCTTGATAATAAAAAGAGTACCGATAAAAGCAATAATAATAGATACGATTTGATACAGCCGTGCTCTTTCCTTCAAAAAGATAGCCGAAAATATAATGAGCAGAAACGGGCTCAGTTTATTCAGCATATCTGCATCGGAAAGGACCAGGTTATCTATGGCGTAAAAAAATAGGACCATTCCAATGGTACCCAGGGCCGAACGGGAAAGAAGAAGCTTTTGGTTTTCTTTTTTTCCGAACAAACGCTCTTTATTATACATCACAAATCCAAAAGCGATGACGGCTGAGACGAGATTCCGAAACAGTGTCTTTTGTACGGTTGGCACATCTCCTGATAATTTCACTAACGCGGCCATCATAGAAAACCCGAATGCCGATATAAGCAGTAATAGAATTCCTTTATTGCGATCACTCATAATGGTTCCTCCAATTAGGATTAGGTTGTGCAAAATCACCTTTACCATCCTAATATAAAAGAGTGTATAAGGAAAGCCATTCATATTCTTCATTCTCCATTAATTGACAAAAATAGACAAGATGATACGAATACGCAAGAATCGGGTATAATGAAATAAGCATGGACTTAAGAAAGGAAGATTATTTTGTTTTATTCGCAGCCGATCGTGTGGCAGACCCGGGTCATTAAGGACAATCAACAAGTGTACACAGAGGAACAATCAACATTAGATCTTTATGAATCTGAAGTGATTACTCCGACAGAAACGTATCGGCTGAAAGATATTTTTGATGTCTCTTATAAACCATTTTCGGACAGTTATGGACTGTTGTACTTACACACCATTAAGGGAGTGAAAACGTATATGGTAAAAGAATCTCCTGAAGCGTGGATGGAGGCTTATCATCAATGGAAGTGAAAATTCATACCACATCTTTTATATAATGGAGTGTGAGTCGAATGGAGATTCTTGAAAAAGGGGATCGATTGCACCTAAGAGAAATTGTTCCGGAAGATTGGGAAGCTTTGCACTCATACGCTTCGAATAAAGAGGCATGTAAATTCCAGCCTTGGGGACCAAATAGCGAGCAGGATTCTATTTTTTTCGTTCAACAGGCGATTCGTGATCGGGAGGTTCGACATCGCAGCCGCTTTGTATTTGCCATTGTAATGAATGAAACTGGAAGCATAGTTGGAAACATTGAAATGAATATTATTGACTGGGATGGTGTGGGTGAGATCGGTTTTATTATACACCCGGAACATTGGGGTAAAGGTTACGCGACAGAAGCTGCTCTTCTCATATTGAAGCATAGCTTTGAAGCATGTGACCTTCACCGAGTATCAGCCATCTGCAATCCGAACAATGTGGCTTCTCTTTATGTCCTGGAGAAAATAGGAATGGTCAGAGAAGGAGTTTTGCGTCAGGATCTTCTTGTAAAAGGAAGCTGGCGGGATTCATGTGTTTACAGCATGCTTAAAGATGAATGGGCCGCAAAACATGGCTCTTGTTCATAAAAAAGTGATTCCCTCAGATGGGAATCACTTTTTTATTAATGGTTGGACACAGAAGCATTCGGTTTATTGTGAACGGCAAGCCGTTTGACTAACTGTGAACTGTCTTTATTCAAGCCAACAATGTGGACATCTTTGTCGTTTTCCCTGAACTTCAGGACCAGTTTATCAATAGCAGCTACGGCTGAATCGTCCCAGATATGAGAATCTGAGAAATCAATAACCACTTCTTTAGCGTCCGCACTAAAGTCAAAGTGCTTCATAAGATTGTCAATGGAAGCGAAGAAAACTTGTCCACTTACTTGATAGACGAGCCTCTTCGTGCTCTCTTCATAGGCTTCTTCAACGTGTATTTTAGATATCTTAGCTACAAAGAAGATGGCGCTTAAAATAACACCTGCCAACACACCTTTAGACAAGTCGTGTGTTTTAACAACAGTACCTACGGTGATCACCATAACCACTGTATCTGTAATAGGCACCTTGTGGAATCGAGTAAGAGAGCTCCAGTCAAAGGTTCCAATGGAAACCATGATCATGACACCTACCAGCACCGCCATCGGGATCTGAACCAGTAAATCATTGAAGACGATAATTAAGAGCATCATGAATACTCCTGCGACAAGTGTCGATAAACGTCCACGTCCTCCAGAAGAAACGTTTATGACCGATTGGCCAATCATAGCACATCCGGCCATACCTCCAAACAATCCGGATACAACATTAGCTGTACCCTGACCCCGTGCTTCTTTGTTTTTGTCACTGACGGTATCGGTCATATCATCTACGATTTGAGCAGTTAATAATGACTCAAGTAAGCCAACAAAAGCTAAAGCAAGGGAGATTGGGAAAATAATTTCCAATGTTTCAAAAGTCAACGGAATGTCAGGCAGCAGGAAAATTGGCAGAGTACTAGATAACTCGCCCATATCTCCGACTGTCTTCAATCCGGTTCCTGTAGTAATAGCAATTACGGTCATGACGATAATGGCCACTAGTGGTGATGGTACAGCCTTTGAAAACTTCGGAAGAATATAAATGATGGCTAACGAACCGGCTACCATCGCGTACATAGCCCAGTTGGCCCCTTCAAAATGGGTCAGCTGAGAGGTGAAGATCAAAATAGCAAGGGCATTAACGAAACCAATCATGACAGAGCGTGGTATGAACTTCATAAACTGTCCAACTCTCAACGCTCCTAAGACAAACTGCAGAATTCCGGTCAAAATTGTAGCTGCAAGCAGATACTCAAGACCATGATCTCTGACAAGGGTAACCATGAGCAAAGCCATGGCACCGGTGGCCGCTGAAATCATTCCAGGACGGCCGCCCAAAAAGGCAATAACGACGGCGATACAGAAGGAAGCGTACAGTCCTACCATGGGGTCGACTCCAGCGATGATAGAGAAAGCGATCGCTTCAGGGATGAGTGCCATTGCAACAACCATGCCTGAAAGCGTATCGTTTTTTACGTTTCCAAACCATTGTTCTTTAATTGTTTGTGTGTTCAATTGCGCACCTCTTTCTGTTTATTTTAGAAGCGCACTGTCCGTAACAGTGCATATATCCGGCAAGAACGAACAGAGTATATCATCTCTTAAATGAATTTCATAACTCCATGTAAGCGCATAAATTCGATACATACATTTATATTCTTTTATATCCTCTTATATAGACCCCGAAATCATAAAGCGTAAATTTATTACATAAATTCCTCAGACTATACTACACGGCTTCTTTTCATGAAAGCTCCGGTTTGTTTAAGACTCAGTTTCGAGATATTTGTTGAGCGGAAGGTCCTCCGGGAGTGAAGCGACCGAAGAGGCTTGCCAGTTCCCCCACAGGAAAGCGAGTTGTTTCCGCAGCCACCCTTATTAAATTTTTGGCAATGGACCCTAATTATAGAAACTGAGTCTTAAACAATCCGCCCCGATTGTTTAAGAAAGTGCTTGTGAAAGTAGCTTATTATTATGAAACAATTGTGTTTGATTTTCATGGAATTCGTCTTACGTGTTAAAATAACCGCAGATGTTATGAAAACAGGGGGATTGTATGTATAAGAAAATACTATTAGCTGCAGATGGATCAGGACATTCCGTCCGAACAGCTGAACGTGCAGCCGAACTAGCCCGTCTGCAAGGAGATGGTGAAATTACAATCATCTATGTGGTAGACGGTGAACAATCAAAATCCGATGTACTATCAGAAGGCGACAAAGGAACGATCGAACTTCGCCGTCATGAGCGGCTGAATCCAATTGAGCAGATGTTAGAAAGTAAAGGGCTGTCCTATCAGGTAGCTTTAAAACATGGTGAGCCAGGCCCTGAGATTGTTAAATTTGCAAACGATGAAGCTTTTGATATTGTGGTAATTGGAAGTCGTGGTTTAAACACTCTACAGGAAATGGTTCTCGGAAGTGTTAGTCACAAAGTAGCGAAGCGAGCCAAATGTCCGGTTATGATTGTAAAATAACTAGATAATTTCTATGCTAAATAAAACCTCATATCCGCATATATGAATAAATAGAGGAAATATTATTAAAAACAGGAGTGTGTCTATGAGCGAACGAGGTTGTATTAAATGCGGCAGTACAGATGCCGAAGAAAATCATGTATCCATGACAGGCTCAGGTCTGTCCAATATATTAGATGTGCAAAATCATCAATTTACATTGGTCTATTGTAAGAATTGCGGTTACTCTGAATTTTACAATAAAGAGGCAGCTGAAGAAGGTAACGTTTTTGATTATTTCTTTGGCAACTAACCTTTTGGGTATAAAAAAGACTTCGACCTGATTCAGGTCGAAGTCTTTTTTAGATCGTTCAATGGATAGAATAATACCGCTTATCACTAAGTCGTTTCAAACCTGCATGGCAGGCGGTAATCAGGATAATCAGAAAGGTAAGCAGAACACCTGAAGTTATCCAGATTCCACTGATCGCACTCACATTCCAAAGGATTAAAATAAGGGTACCGAATACCGTTGCTTCGATTGCCAGCATGGCGAGCCCAATAAAACGTCCTTTAAAGACTTCGCGCTCATCGGTCCAGTCAAGCTTAGGACTGTAAAGATCAATGATGAGCCCTCCTATACTGGTAACCCAATTGGTAACTAGCGCAAGAAGCAGCCAAATGATCCAGATCATAAAGGAAACCTGAACTAGAAATAAAGCCGCGAAGCTGAGAATAGCAATGGTGAGAAGGTTTAACGTAAAAGCTGTTACAATTTTACTTCTAAGGACGGTTTGCGGCGCTATTGGCAGATGAAGATGATTGAACCAGCTTTTTCCATCTCTTGAAATCGAGGAGAACGAGGCAGGGGTCATCCCGACAGCCAGCAGAGTAAAACCAAACAGCCCGAGCACAAGTTTCTTTCCTTCTAATTGGGTAAGTAAAGAACCAAGACTTGCTACGGAAGTATTCGATTCCATAAATAAGATGACAAGCAGAAAGACGGGGAAAAAGAGACTCTGCACCACGATTTGCGTAAAGAAGGCAGGGGTGCGGAAAATGATTCTCATCTCTTTCAGCCATAGACTGTAAATAATCGGTTTTTGCTTAATCGTCTTATGTATCTTTTTCTCATCAAAACTGCCTCGTGTTCCTCCCGATAATCCAAGCACGCCTTTGAAATAAACCTTCTGGCCGACGGTTAGAAATAAAATGGCAAAACCTATCGATAATCCCAGCATCAGCAACAGATAAAGAACTCCTGTTAGAGAACCTGGCTGAGTCAGGGCGATCGAACTAAAATAAGCGGTTGGAAAGAAACCGGTAACCAGTTCAAGCAATCCATTCTGTTCCCTGATTAAATCGGCGGCACCGCTACCGTCTCCTCCACTGTCTAACCGGATCACGACATTAATTCCAATGGCAAATATAAAGCCGAACATGCCGACAATGATTTTTGTACGGTCTTTATTCTTGGAAATGTTGGCAAAACGCATGAGAAACATAAGCACAATCGAAAGCAGTACAAATGGAATCACTGGTGTAACCGCCCATAGCAAAATAGCGAACAAATAATAAAGCAGGCCAGCACTACTGTGTAATCCGTAAAACAACAGAACCGGCAGTAAAACTAAAGCATTCATTCCGTACAGAGACAAAAAAGGTATGGCAGATTTCCCAAGTACAATCTGATAAGGATGAAAGGGAAGAGCAATAAATGATTCTACGTCCTCCGCAAAGTAAAAGGAGCTTAAAACCGTTCCAATGCTGGTCACAAGAAAAATAACAAACATAAGAATAAAAAATAAAGCGAGAATGACACTTTCGTTTCCAGTTGGTGCCAGGGCATTGTAAAGGTTTCCAATTAAACTGTTCAAGGAGAATAAGATTAAGGCACCAAAGGGAATAAGCGCAAGAGCCATAATCACATAGCCGACTTTTTCCGAACTGCTTTTACCCGCCCAGGAGAGCTGCATTTTCACCATGATTTTCATTAATTTCCATGCATTACTCATTTTCTGTTAACTCCAGGAATAGTCGTTCCAAATTATCATCATCTTGAAACTGCTGCTTCATTTCGCTCATATTTCCTTGAAATTGTACGTGTCCATGGTTAATAATCGCTACTTCATCACATAATTGCTCGACTACCTCCAGCACGTGTGTGGAGAAAAAGACGATTTTACCTCTTTCGGCGTGTTCTCTCATCATTTCTTTTAAAGTATGAGAAGACTTAGGGTCCAGGCCGGACAAGGGCTCATCTAAAATCCATACATCGGGGTCATGGAGAAGTACGCCACTTACAACGATTTTTTGCCGCATTCCATGGGAGTACGTCTGGATATGATCATCAAGCGCTTCATAAATACCAAAGCTCCTGGTAAGATATTCGATTTTTTCTTTCCGCTCTTCTTTTGACACTTGAAATACGTCTGCAATGAAATTTAAGTATTCAATCCCTTTCAGACGGAGGAATATATCTGAGCGGTCAGGGACGTACCCGAAAAGATGCTTTGCCTCCATGGGATAATCGGTAATATCCACACCATTGATCGTAATAGAGCCCTCATCAATAGGCAGGATCCCTGTCATCATTTTAATAGTAGTCGATTTCCCTGCACCGTTCGGACCGAGAAAGCCGAAGATTTTCCCGTCGGGTATCGTTAAATTCAGATTTTTCACAGCCTGCTTGCCGTTGAAGCTTTTCGATATGCTCTTTAATTCAATCATACGGTCCACCCTTTACTAAATAATCTGCTTTTTAAGTACGATATGGATGGACGATAAGTTTCACTCCGTTAAGAATAGTTCCATCAGTTCTTCGTCCAGGTAGCGATCGGCTATTTTAATAGCTTTTCGCTCTAAACCGTAGGATTGAAATCCAACTTTCTCATAGAGTTTCTTCGCAGGAGTATTGTCCGTAACGACATTTAAGTGGAGCACTTCTAACTCAATTGCCTTCGAAAAATTAATAACTTCTTGTAAGAGGAGGGCAGCTCCGCCTTTCCGTCGGCAGCCTGGACTTACATACATAGCTACAATACTCCCTTTGTGAGAAAACTTAGGATGGGTTTCTTTAACCAGGGTAGCCGTCCCGCAAAGGGTGCCGTCTTCAAATAATCCAAAAGTACGTGAAGAAGGACTGTCCAGCCTCTCCGCTGTTTTAACAAGAGGATCGGGTCTTTGTTTTTCCTGTTCATATGTAGTAATAAAAGCATCCGGGTTGGTTAATAATGCTTCTAACCGCAGTTCATAATAGTCTTCTGCATCTTTTCCATTTAGTTCTCTCACCTGCATGGCAGATCCCTCCTTCGGTTGTTCCAAGTCTAGTTAAAAATTGTGGTAAAGTAAAGGAAGTTGTTCAACATATAATAAGAAGGTGAGTGTATGACAGAAAAGGAAAAAATGCTGGCCGGCGAACTTTATAAATCCTGGGATGAGGAATTGGTTCACGAAAGGGCAAGAGCCAGGCAGATTGTTTATTCTCTCAATCAAACGAAAGATGCAGAAATGCATTATCGAAAGCAATTGATAGAAGACCTATTTGGTACCCTGGAAGGAGAATATGGGCTCGAGCCTCCTTTCTTTTGCGATTACGGATACAATATTCACGTAGGGGAAGGGTTTTTCGCCAATTTCAATTGCGTTTTTTTGGATGTCTGTTCTATTCGAATCGGAAAAAGGGTGCTCATTGGTCCGAGTGTGCAGCTTTATACCGCTACTCATCCAATGGACCGTGAATCAAGAGCGAGAGGATTGGAAGCGGGAAAACCCATTACGATAGGCGATGACGTATGGATTGGAGGAAATGCCGTTATCAATCCTGGGGTGACCATCGGGGATAATGTCATTGTTGGTGCTGGAGCGGTCGTAACCAAAGATGTTCCTTCAAACGTTTTTATAGGAGGAAACCCTGCTAAAACGATAAAAGTAATTGAGTAAGTCCCAGGGGTGGTCGAACGGGAATTTTTTCGATATTATACTATAGGATGCTTAGTTAAACGTTAGAGAGATAAGGAAGGAATGGGTGTATGATTAAACGTAAAAGTAAACGAGAAATTGAATTAATGCAGGAAGCCGGTAAGCTGCTGGCTAACGTTCATAAAGAATTAAGAACATTTATCAAGCCAGGTGTGACCACAATGGAGATTGAAAATTTTGTGGAACGTTATTTAACCAAACATGGAGCGACCGGTGAACAAAAAGGGTATCAGGGTTATGAGTTTAATACTTGTGCCTCCATTAATGATGAAGTATGTCACGGTTTCCCTCGTCATGAGAAACTCGCTGAAGGAGATATCGTTACCGTGGATATGGTGGTGAATCTCAACGGTGCGCTTGCTGACTCTGCCTGGACCCATGCGGTAGGAAACGTTAGTGAAGAAGCAAGTAAGCTGATGGATGTAACAAAAACATCTCTATATAAAGGTATTGAGCAGGCTATACCTGGGAATCGGATCGGTGATATTGGTCATGCGATTCAATCCTATGCGGAAGGAGAAGGCTACTCTGTCGTCCGCGACTTTACAGGTCACGGGATCGGCGAAGGCATTCATGAAGATCCATATATTCCGCATTTCGGTAATGCTGGAAAAGGTGCTCGTTTGAAAGAGGGAATGGTCATTACGATTGAACCGATGATTAACATCGGCGGCTGGAGTACTAAGATGGATGATAATAACTGGACCGCCCGTACAGTAGATGGATCATTATCTGCACAGTATGAACATACGGTAGCTATCACAAAAGACGGCCCCGTGATTCTAACTCAGCAGGAAGAAGAATAAATAATTGCAGGCAGGAGCTGGATCAGCTCCTGCCATTTTTAAATTAGAGATCTATATGTATGTTTGGTTAGTGCAGCAAGAGGAAGATTTCTTATTAGTAAACATAGCTTCGTTAAACTTTTTTTGAGAATCTTTTATAAAAGGCTTATTACATTAAAAGGCCGTAATGTGTAAGACTCAGTTTCGAGATATTTTGTAGAGAAAGGGGCTCCAGGGAACGGCTCGCTTTCCGCGGCCCTGCACTACGCAGGGTCGTTCGACGTTGCCACAGGACGTGGCGATCTTAGTATAACATCCCATGAGGTGAGCTTCCTCGGGCTTAACAGCCCTGCGGGATCTCACCAATCATGTTCATCCCGCAGGAGTCTTCGCCGTTCCCTTCCGCCCCTTTGCGATCATGGAGCGCTCAAAATCATCTACGTATATGCCTCCATTTGAGGAGGGTGACCTATGATCAACGTTAAATTCCGAGTCTATCCAGGGGGATAAACGCTTCTATAGAAGCATTTAAGACGATTTAAGGTTCTCCACTTGGTACGTTCACTAAATATCAGTTGGGTTGGTGGGGAAATGGCGAGACTCCCATGGGAGAAAGAACTAGGTGAGATCCCGCAGGGAGTGGAACGAGCGAGGAAGCTCGCCGTTCCCCCATAGGAAAGCGAGTTATTTCCCCACCAGCCCTCCTCCACATAGAGTAACGGACCCAAATTATCTTGAAACTGAGTCTTAAACAAACGGGAGATTATCTGTAAAATCAACAATGAGATGGAAGGGGATTTAAACATAATAAAAAGACTCCCTGTTAGGGGAGTCTTTTTTAGGTATTTATTTACGAACGTTAGAAGCTTGTGGTCCGCGTTGTCCTTCTTCGATTTCGAAAGTTACAACTTGACCTTCTTCTAGAGATTTGAAACCTTCTTCTTGAATAGCAGAGAAGTGAACGAAGACGTCGTCTTGGCCTTCTACTTCAATAAATCCAAAACCTTTTTCTGCATTAAACCATTTTACTGTACCTTCAACCATGTACAAAAACCTCCTGTGTGGAAATATTCCACATTGTATTACTATTCTTGCCCTTCAAGTTCAATCAAGACGACATCTTTGAAACATCTTCTCTTGCATGAATCTGATCGAACAACAATAATTAATCCTAGTATAGCAGATGCTCAATAAGAAAGAAAGCTTTTCAGGAAAAAACTTTCTCCTGATACCCCCGTTTACTCCTGAGGCTGAATAATATAGGCGTGGTTTAGTAAGGAAAAAAGGGATCGCTCCACGAAAGTATCCACATCTTCTTTAGGCACGGAAGCTAAATCTCCGACCATCCGCCCATTATCCAGGAGGTGCTTGACGACGATCCAGCCCGTAAAGTTCGCTTCTTTTTCATATCCAGACGCGCCTGTTCCTTTTGTGAAGGAAAAAAGGGCTTCATAGTCTGTCCGACTTAAATGAGGGATGATGTTAATCATAATGCGATTTGGCTCCCTGCTGCATTTCTCACGGCTCCACAGGAGTTCTGTTTTTACATTTGCCTGTTTACTCATTAGCTGGCGGGCTGTATGCAAGGCAATGCCTTCCTGAAAGATTAATTGCGCAAGGGTGCGAGTCTGGCTTGGCGCGAGTCCAGATTTGCAGCAATGGACGACGCGGACAATTTCCTGGAGCAGCTTGAAATCATTCCATTCTGTTTCGATAGGAAAACAAATGGTATATTCATGGTCTTGCTCTAAAATGAATGGTTCTGTTTCAAAGGTTCCTACGAAAAACAAAAGTGTCAGTGAAATAGGCTCATCATATTGTAGAGCTTGTTTAACGGGAGTCACTAATTCCTGTAAGTTCACTTCATCCATTTCAAAGTACTTGATCCTATCATAGACGAGAGAGTATTTATCCCAGGCATAGTTCAGCATTTCTCTTTCAAATTGGTCTTTTTCATAGCCGGGAGGGACAAAAGTAAATCCGTAATGTTCCTTCCATAATTCATAACGGCGCTCAGGGTCAGCATTTTCAAGGGAGGCTTTATCATAAAAAAACAGGAAGCGGTCCAGCATTTGTTTAATTTTTAAATCATCCACGATGATCCTCCTCAGTTTAGTTTATCGTGACAGAAACTCGAGACGCTTGTTCCAAACCTGCTGGGCGTTTTTACCAATCCAGATCAAATGACTGTCTGCATCTACTTCAAAGATTTCACAATCAGGGGCCCTGGACTTTAAAAGAAGAGCATGGGTATAAGGGACACTTTTATCTTTCTGGGAATACATCCCCAGTACAGGAACCTGGATCTTGGAGATATCCGTGGTGACGGAATGGTCAATATCAAGACTGAATCCCTTTCCTGACTGAGAGGTAGCAAGCATGTCATAAATAAACCTCCGATCATTAGGGGACAGGCGTTCTAAGTATTCTTCAGGATCTTCTGTAGTCATTTCTGAGATCAGCTGTTTCATAATAAGGTCCGGGAAGAATTTAAGCATGGTTTTCAAGCTTCCCCACACCATCCGTTCGGCAGGACCAAATAGAACTCTGGCTTTTTGCTTCACAGCCTCTTCCCAGGGTGAAGTAAGAGCAGCTTCCATTATTAATTTAGAGACCCTTGACGGATGGTTGACCGCTAAAGCAATACCTGTAGGACCAGCTGCCGAAATAGCAATAACTTTAACTGTCTGAATGTTTAAATGATCGAGGATTTCGATAATGGTTTCGGCGAAAATCTCAGGACTTTTCCCGGTCGAAACCTCAGTGTAGTCGTAGCCGGGACGAGAGACGGTCAGAAGAGAGAAGCCCTCATAAATAAGGCTGCTGTGGGACAAATCAGTCTCTCTGGTGGAATGGCCTCCTTTTAATAGAAGCACGGCAGGACCGGTTCCTTTATATGTATATTCAACAATTCCTTTGGAAGTATCGAGTAGTGTGGCAGTCATCGGGATCATCCCTTTCTTCCTTTTTTCATTACTATAAATATAAGCTATAATAAAAGAAAATGAAACATCAGAGGATTCTGAAAAAAGAGGTGGAATTGTGAGGATTGTGTCGATATGTCCCAGTAACACTGAACTTGTAGCCTATCTCGGTCAAACGTCTCTGTTGGTTGGTGTCGACAATTATTCTGATTATCCTGAGGAGGTAAAGGATCTTCCAAAACTTGGTCCTGACCTCTCCATAGATATGGATGCCGTCGAGCAGCTGAAGCCGGACCTGGTACTGGCTTCCCTGTCTGTTCCAGGGATGGAGAAGAATATAGAAGGTTTAAAAGAAAGAGGTCTCCCTTATATCATTTTGGATCCAAACAGTTTGAAAGAGATCGCAGAAGATTTAAAGGTAGTTGGAGAAAAGCTCGGGATGAAAGAACTCGGGGAAGAAAAAGCAGACGCGTTTCTGAAAGAGATTGATGTGTGCAGGCAGGGAGCGCTCACCCGTGGCAATCAACCTTCTCTGTACTGGGAATGGTGGCCTAAGCCTATTTTTACACCCGGTAAAGCCAACTGGTTAACTGAGATTAGTGAACTGGCCGGAGCACGGAACATCTTCGATACAGAGCCAGAAGCAAGTGTTCAGACGGACTGGGAAAATGTGAAACTGAGGAACCCGGATCACATTTGTATGGTATGGGTTGGGGTGAAGGAAGAGAAGATGAATCCCGACCTGGTGCGGAAACGTCCGGGCTGGTCTGAAATGAAGGCAGTTCAAGAAGATCATATACATGTGCTTGAGGAATCTTTATTTTGCCGACCCAGTCCAAGGCTGCTGGAAGGATTGAAAAAGTTAACCTTTGTTTTAAGCGAAAAGTAAGGCAGCCCAGGGCCGGGCTGCCTTACTCATTAGTGAAGTTTATTTTTATGTTTGGGAACGGCAAGTTCTTTAAAGTTTTCAGCCAGGTGATCCAGTTGATCCGCTAAAAGTTCACCTTCCATAGGCAGTCCGTGCCCTGTAATAGCTACTCGCGGCTGTAGAGCGGCAAGTTTTTTAACAGATTTTTCAGCTGCTTCCCAATTATGAGTGAAATAAGCAGGAGGTCCATGCACGTGCTGATGCTGGATGAAAACGGCCATGCTAGATTCC
The DNA here is from genome assembly GCF_000284515.1 of Halobacillus halophilus DSM 2266. Taxonomy (GTDB): domain Bacteria; phylum Bacillota; class Bacilli; order Bacillales; family Halobacillaceae; genus Halobacillus; species Halobacillus halophilus. The sequence continues at coordinate 1,189,908 of NC_017668.1, forward strand.
TGTTTAACCGTAATAAAAGCGTCACCGGAAATAAGTGTTCGATCCTCTTCTCGAAATAAAGCAACATGTCCTGGGGTATGTCCCGGGGTATGAATGGTGCGCCATCCTTCTAAGAAGGGGATAGAACCGTCTTCGGGAAGAGGATAGATATATTGGCTCAAGTCTACGGGATCAGTTGGAAAGAACGGAGATAAAATTGAAAATAAGCCTCCGCCGACCGTAGCATCCCCAACAGGGTAGTCGCGCTTCCCGGTTACATATTCCATTTCTTTCGGATGAATGTAGATTGGAACGTTCCAGTGGTCTGCCAATTTTTTAGCTGAGCCCACATGATCAAAGTGGCCATGCGTCAATATAATGGCCTGCGGGGGCCTGGAGCCGTAGCGTTTTTGAGCGGCTTCTATTATACGTTTGGCATAATGTCCTATGCCGCAGTCGACAAGGACCCATTCCCTTGCATCCTCTGCCCCGATAAAAATCACATTAACAATTAAAGTTCTATAGAAAGCGACGTCTGGAAGCATTTGTTCCGCCACCGCCTGATCCATGTGCCACCCATTATCCATTTCATCTTGATGTCCGTATTTATCCACGTCTCCACCTCTTTTTTTATAGTTTGGTTGGAGATAAAGGTTCTATACACCAGTTGTATGATTAGCTCGTCGCTTTTTGCTTTTCTTCGGTTTGCATCGTCAGTGTTTTACCGGTGAAACCAAAAATAATAGTCAGCACTGGACAGAGCAGACAGAAGAATGCAAAGGGAAGGTAATCAAGGACAGGTACACCGAGTACGTCGGATAAAAATACTCCGCAAACGCTCCAGGGCACCAACGGGTTAATCACTGTACCTGCATCTTCCAGGGTTCTTGATAAATTTTTACGTGCTAAGCCGGCCTTTTCATAAATATCCTGATAAGCTTCTCCTGTAAGCAAAATGGAGAGGTACTGTTCCCCGATCGCTAAATTAATACCGATCGCCGTTAAGGCGGTGGAAAGGGTAGCAGAACGAGCGGATTTTAACCCGGATTGAACACTAGCTAATATTGAAGGAATGACTCCAGTTTTGAAAAACAGTCCCCCTAGAGCAAGAGCCAAAATGACGAGTGCAATTGTAAACAGCATGTCGTTCATGCCTCCGCGAGTTAGCAATTCATTCACGGCATCATTGCTGGTTTCCGCTGTATATCCGTTAAACCACGTGCTCCATAGTGCAGACCATTCCATGATTCCTCTGAAACCCGCTAACAGGATAGCAGCTAAACTGCTTACCGCAAGGGAAATAAAGGCTGGACGCTTTGAAACAGCCATGACTACAAGGATCAACAAGGGAATCCAGGAACTCCAGTGAATCACCCCAGCCTCTGTTAGACCATTTTGAAAACCGGCTAATTGTTCCGGCGAGACCTGCTGGCCAGGAGAGAGAATGATAAAGGCAAGAGCTGAAAGGATAAAGGCAGGAATGGTGGTCCAGCTCATGTTTTTAATATGATCAAATAAATCCACTTTCACTACGGTGGAGGCGAGGTTGGTCGTATCAGACAAGGGTGACATTTTGTCACCGAAAAAGGCACCTGAAACAACCGCACCAGCGGTCATGGCCAGGGGAAGGTCCATTGTCTGGGCGGCGCCGATAAAGGCGACCCCGACGGTAGCCGCTGTTGTAAACGAACTGCCAAGAGCAACTCCGACAATAGCTGTAACAGCAAAAGCAATGGCCAAAAACCATGGTCCGCCCGCTAAGTAAAAGGCTGCATCCATCAATACGGGAATGGTGCCGCTGGCCATCCAGCTTGCAATTAGTATCCCAATTAAGAAAAATAACAGAACAGCCCCCATTCCGGTTTGGGCCCCCTGAACCATTCCATGCTGTAAATCCTGAAAACTTACTTTCTTCAGCATTCCATACGTAACCATAAGAAGAATTCCTATTAGAATAGGGATATGCGGAACGGTCTGAATTTTAATGATAAAATAACTGATGATTCCAATGACTAATAACAGGATTAAACTTGATTCTACCACTCCTGGCAGTTTTTTAGGCTGTAGGTGAAGCATCGTAATTCCTCCTTGAATAGATATGATCTTTTCATTCTCAATGTTAGTTATCGAATATACTCCCGTTTCTATAGGCGAAACATAGTTTTCCTGCCAGGGGATGAGAAAGGTTTGAATGATAACTTGTTTATTAAGAATTAACCGAACTTTGATGTTCGTACAAAATAAAAAGACTTCATCCCCAAAAACACAGGGACGAAGCCTTGGCTCCGCGGTACCACCCTCGTTGGTAAGCCATACTTACCCACTCGTCTGGTGTATCACTGGTAAAGAATCCTGTAATTCAAAGAAAGGAAGACCTGAATTTCCACCTGTCATTCAGTCTCTGAGTGCTGTCCTTCAATCTTTTACTCCGGAATTCATGATACGAATTATTTTTCACTTGAACGCTTTTAAGTGATGAAGCATATTAGTTCTATTATCGTAAAAGAAGTGAAGAAAATTGTCAATCTGTTTATTGAAATTTAGCTCACCCTCAAGACGTGCTGTTTCTTGCCCTTAAGCGTTGCCTCATTTTAACCTAAGAATTGATTTACTAAAGATAAGCTCCCGTTTGTAAGACTCAGTTTCGAGATAGATCGGGTCCGTTACTCTATGTGGTGGAGGGCTGTTGGGGAAATAACTCGCTTTCCTATGGGGGAACGGTGAGCTTCCTCGCTCGTTTCACTCCCTGCGGGATCTAACCTAGTTCCTTCTCCCATGGGAGTCTCGCCATTTCCCCATCACCCCAATGCTAATAAGGTAAACGGACCCTGCTAAGGAGGATAAGGGCACAGCATGAACTCCTCGCAAATGCTTTTTACCTGCATAGGCGGAAAGGTGACCGCTGAAAATGGCTATTCTTTGATCATCGGCCAAGTGCTTTCCTGTTTTTTCGGAGAACCATATATCGCAAGGTCCGGAGGGGGATGATGAAGACTCCTGCGGGATAGACATGATCGGTGAGACCCCGGAGAGCTTTAGCTCGAGGAGGCTCAGCACATTCCCGCGGAAAGCGAATCATCCCCCGCAGGACCTTCACGGTGAACCAATATCTCGAAATCGAGTCTTACAGTATCCGGCCTTATACTGGAATAAATTATTTATAAAGAATCAACAACCAGAATTTATATCTTTCAATCACTTGGATCCATTGTGTATAATAGTGGAAATTTAGTAGAGAGGAAGGGAAGAGAATGCAGTCCCAAGCTGTTAAACAGGCTGGAACATCGAGCCGCATACATATGATTCGAAGGGGAATGCGAGCTGGTTCTCCGATTATGCTCGGTTATTTGCCAATTGCTCTTACCTATGGGGTTCTTGCCAGTCAATCAGGTATGAGTAACTCGGAGCTGACGCTTATGAGTCTTCTCGTTTTTGCTGGTGCTGCTCAATTTTTAGCGGTCGGAATGTTGGTCGCCGGTACAGGGGTTTTTGAAATTATAGTAGCAACATTTGTATTGAACTTTAGACATTTCGTGATGAGCTTCTCTTTTGTGAATCGATTGAAGAAAATCGCGCTCAGAGCGAAGCTTCCGATGACTCTCGGTCTTACAGATGAAACGTTCACTGTATCTTCTCTCTATCGCAGAGAAGCAAAAGAAGATTATGGAGCTTACTTTTTCTCAGCTCTTATTATAACTGCCTATGTTTCCTGGGTCGGAGGATCCTACCTCGGAGGCGTTCTTGGAGATATTATGCCTCAAAGATTGAGCGAAAGCATGGGTGTGGCACTTTATGCTATGTTTATAGGTCTGTTAGTCCCCTCTGTGAAAAAACATTATCGAATTGCTGTAGTTGCTGTTTTAGCCATGATTATTAATTATCTAGCCCAGCAGATTGGCTTCAGTGAAGGATGGGCTATTGTTCTTGGTACGGTTGCCGGGGGATGCAGCGGCATCTGGATCTTGCCAGAAGAGGAGGAAGACATATGATCATCTGGATGATTATAGGAATGGCTCTTGTAACTGCCATTCCCAGAGTACTGCCAGCCTTTATAGTAGATATTGTGTCTTTTCCAAAATGGGTAGATCGTTGGTTGAATGCTATCCCTTATGCAGCACTTGGAGCTTTGATTTTTCCTGGTATTCTAAGCGTAAAGCCGGAAGCTCCTCAGATTGGGATAATTGCCGGTTTAACAGCCGTGCTTTTAGCGTGGCTGGATCTCCATATTATTCTGGTCGTCCTTGGAGCCATCGCATCTGTGTTTCTTTTAACATTATAATCACGCCCGCCCATCCGGTGCATATCGTATAGGGATACTTCCGGAAAGGGATTGATCGTGATGTATAGACAACAAGGATTCCCATTTGGACAAAACTTTGGAATTCCCGGGCAGGGACAGGGAGGACAGTTTGGACCAGGCGGCCCATTTGGTGGTGGACCTCAAGGCCCGCCGTTCGGAGGAGGCCCCGGTCAGCCACCGCAAGGTCCGCCATTCGGAGGAGGTCCTGGTCAGCCGCCACAAGGTCCGCCATCTGGGGGAGGTGCACAATTACCACCGCCTCCTTCTTCACCTCCATCCCAACAAGGGGCTTCCGTGTATGCGGTAGATCCTGGATCGCTTTTTGGATGTTTATATCGGTACACTTGGATCAGACTGGAAAATGGACGCTCTTTCTGGTTTTATCCAACGTTCATAGGAAGAACCTCTGTGGCTGGTTACCGATGGCAGCGGAGAAGACGTCAATGGGTTTACACGGGCTTCGATACAAGTTTAATTTCGAATTTTCAATGTTAAAAGAAATGGTGCCCTCTCTGGCGCCATTTCTTTTTATAGAATATACAGAATTATGTTACTATTAAGGATAGAGAATAAGTAGAAGGGAAGACGAGCCTATGCCGGAGCTTAGATTGGCACGTTTAGAAGATGCAGAAACGGTAGCAAATATCCATGTAGCCAGCTGGAAATCTACATACAAAGATCTCCTTGATGAACGGGATGTAAGTAATATAACGGTGGAAAATCGAATTGCTCTTTGGCAGACCATATTAAGGAAGCCTGTAAACGGACAGATTGCCTATGTCATTGAAAATGATAACCAGGAAGTGGTCGGCTTTGTGTCTGGCGGAAAAGAACGTACGAGAAACTACGGCTATGATGGTGAAATTTATGCCATTTACCTTCTCGATGAGTATCAGGGCCAGGGTTATGGAACGCTTTTGATCCGGACATTTGCAAGAGCAATGAAGGAAGCAGGATATAAATCCCTGCTTGTGTGGGTATTAACTCATAATCCTTCCAGCCAATTTTATATAAAACTGGGTGCTCATCCGGTAGAAGCAGAAAAAGTAACGATCGGGCAAGGTACCTATGAAGAAACAGCTTATGGATGGAAAACAATAGATGAATTAGCGGAAGAGGCAGCTAATTAAACAAAGCGGTCACGATATTTTCGTGACCGCTTTGTTAATTTAAGATATTAATCTTTTTCAAAAGGCTCAATGTGGATGTGGGCATAAAGAATACGATGTTCTTTTTCTAATGTGTATTCCACATCGTCCGTGATGGTATGACCTTGTTCGATCGTGATGTGAGGATTTACGTGGATAGTGGCTTCCACAAGTGTCTGATTCCCTTGCAGTCGAGCTTTTACATCTTTAACGGCCCACACATCTGGATGTTTTGAAATGGTTTCCCGTATGCTTTCAATTTCTTCTTCATCAAATCCGTCCGTCAAACTGTGTGTGGAGTCTCTAAATATATCCCAGGCTGTCTTGCAAATGATCAGCCCAACGATCAGCCCAGCTAAAGGATCAAGCCAATAAGCCCCGAATTGAGCGCCAAATATACCTATGGCAGCTCCTATACTTACCAAAGCATCAGAGCGGTTATCCTGAGCAGCAGCGTATAAGGCGTTACTTTCTATTTTCCTGGACAGCTTCAGATTGTAACGGTATACAAAATACATAATGGCGGCGGCTGTCAGTGCGGTCCAGGCTGTAAGTAATCGAGGCTCACTAACTTCTTGATTGATGATGTCCTGTATAGTCCCGATAATCACTTCAATCCCAACGGTCATCATAATAAAGGCCGCGACAAGGGAAGCAATCGTCTCGGCTCTGAAATGCCCGTAATGGTGGTCCTGATCAGGAGGCTTGCGGGAAATCTTAAGACCGATCAGTACAGCGACGGAAGCAATGACGTCTGTCGTATTATTCAGTCCATCGGCTCTCAATGCTTCTGAATTACCTATGGAGGCAATCGTAAGCTTAGCTGCAGCCAGAACTAAATAGACGATGATACTGATCCAGGCTCCTTTTTCTCCCTTTTTTATATTTTGATATTCGCTCATCTCTTGTAACCCCCGTGTCTTCTTTGAAAGCTTGACTTAGCTTACCAAATACATTCTTGATGAGTCTAGAGAAAAAAAGCTTTCCATACGCAGATTGCTTGGTCAGGACTAGGATGTTTGCATTCATTCAAAAAAAAAGAAATTCCTTACGCTATGTAAAGCAAACCTACAGCTTATGTTAACCAAGTGTAAGGAGTATATAAAATATCTCGAAATGAAGAATCTTTAGTTTGAGTTTTATTCAGGCAGGGTATATAATTTTAATGAATCCAAGCGGTTCGATTGGAAACCATAAGAAAATAGGTAATGAGCAACTAATCAAAGGAGAGATACTCATGGCAAATGTGAAATTAGCGGTGATTTACTACAGTTCTACAGGTACCAACTACCAAATGGCTCAATGGGCCGAAGATGCAGCTAAACAGGCAGGAGCAGAAGTAAAGCTTGTTCGTGTCCCGGAAACAGCTCCTATGGAAGCTATTGAACAGAACCCTTCCTGGAAAGAGCATTATTTAGCAACTAAAGATACTGTAACAGAAGCAAAAATCGATGATTTAGACTGGGCAGATGCTATTATTTTCAGTGCCCCGACACGATTTGGAAATGTACCTGCACAATTAAAACAATATATGGATCAGGCAGGCGGTCTATGGTTCCAGGGTAAACTTGTCAATAAAGTTGTCAGTGCCATGACCTCCGCTCAAAACCCTCATGGCGGTCAGGAAGCTACACTTCTTAACTTTTATACCACGATGTTCCATTGGGGTGCTATTATAGCTGCGCCAGGATACAGCGACAATGCGATCTTCGGTGCAGGCGGTAACCCTTATGGAACAAGTGTAAGCGTGGACGGCGAAGGAAACATGAAAGACGATGTTGAAGAAGCTGTCCGTCACCAAACCCGTCGTACGATTGATGTAGCCAGCAAGTTTGTTAACTAAAAATACGAAAGTCCTCTTTAATAGAGGACTTTTTTTATGGGTAAGGATCTGAAATACAGGACGTGGGTTAGGTTACTTCAGTTTTTGAGAGACAGGGTGTAAAAAAATTATCTAATCCTTCTTCCTCTTTAAAAATTGAGTTCACACTTATCTATTTATCCACAAGGGATACGTACCGGGAATCTCCTTTGAAAGAAATAATCCCACGTTTAACTGAACCAAAATCTGGCCGTTGTTCATACCATTTCCTGTGACTGCCCTCCGTAATTCTGAAAAATCTAAAAAATTTTAATAGAGTCAAAACCCCTTCATGACAGGGCTCAATAGGTTTAACAATCATTTAAACAGGGAAAGATATAACTAAATATTCAGAAAACTTATTGCGTTATAAGTTTAAATCCTGCATAATGAAAAAAAGCATGAAGGGGGTATTCTCATGAGAAAGCAAAAAATGGTCTATGTTATACGTCGCGACCCCGATTATAAAGGGAAAGAGATTACGGCTAAAAGAGAATTGTCCTTTGGTATTCAACTAGCTTCACGGTTGTTCCTTGATCAAATGAGTTTTGAGTTTAATAAGGATCGTTTAGATGAAGAAATTAATCAAGCGATTGACAATGGCGACCGTGCAGAATTCGAACGTTTGAGCTTACAATATACACCTTATACGTGGGAATAAAATAAATGGTACCAGACCACTGCTGATGCAGTGGTTTTTTTTGTGCAGTCCGCCTGGTTTTAAACAGTAATGGTTAATATTTACGGGTTAGTACCGATGATAATAATACGTAAGTTACATCACTTAGATCAACAGAGTTGGCGGAAGATAAGGCCGCCTATTGATTAGAAAGATTGTACACGACAAACATTAAAAAGTGTTATAGTGGGAATATCATCAGAGTTTAGGTAGGTAATGTCGATGAAACAATTATTATTCATTTCTATATCACTGCTGAGCATAATGTTAAGTGCTTGCTCGCTTACCGAAACATCGAGTGAGGGGAATGACCAGGCAGAACCAGCGCCTGCGAGTGATAAAGAGATAGATTCCAAAGAAAAACCAGCTTTTAAATCTGAAATGGAATCACCAGAGTCAGATTCCTCAGAGGAAAAAGAAAGCGGGGAATCTTCTCAGAATCAACAAGAACCGAATGAAACCAGTGAGGAAGGTCTGACAATTGTAAAGAATCCGGAAAGTATAAAGGTAGTTGTTAATAAGAACCGAAAGCTACCTGAAGGATACACTCCACCGGATTTAACGATTCCGAATGTACCTTTCTATTTTGACGAAGAGCTTCCAAAAAAGCAGATGCGTAAAGAAGCTGCAGGGGCGCTTGAAAAGCTGTTCAAGGCTGCCGATCAAGCAGGACAGGACCTAGTGGCCGCTTCTGGTTATCGTTCTTACGAGCGTCAGAAGAACCTTTTTGAGGGATATATAGAAGAGTATGGGGAAGAGAAAGCTAAAACGTTTTCCGCCCGTCCCGGCACGAGTGAACACCAGACGGGTCTTGCTATGGATGTTACCTCTGCAAAAATGTCTTTTAAGCTGGACGAATCCTTCCGTGATACTGAGGAAGGCGAGTGGCTAGCTGAACACGCTCACGAATACGGCTTTATTATCCGTTATCCTAAAGGTAAACAGGACATTACAGGTTACACTTATGAACCGTGGCACCTAAGATATGTAGGTAAGGATATATCGTCGGATATTCATAAAGCAGAAGAAACGCTTGAAGAATTCTTTGGGCATTATCCTTCTGAATCATAAAAGATCCCCTTCCACGTATGGAAGGGGATTTTGTTAGGGATTAGTAACAAATTCCTACGCGATGATGACCATATTGATTTTGTAGTAATTCATGAAAAGCAAATAATGCAGTATCCCCGACGGTTACTTTTTTTCCATCTTCGGGAAGAAGATCAGCCTCAGCCCTTACTTCTCCTACAGCATCTCCATCCGGTAAATAAGTGGGACAAACAATAGTCCAGTTAAGACTACTTTTCAAAAACTGTTCATATACTTTGGCATGTTCTTCTGCTGCGAACGTTTTCTTTCGTTTGGATTCGGATGTCTGGAAGCGATACTTCCCGTGTTCATATCGACTGTCTAAGATCCCGGCAGTACCAATCGTTACAATTCGGTCGATCTGAGATTCATTCATTCCCTTGATGATTTCCGGGACTGCTTTCGTCAGTGTATCTGTTTTGTCTGTGCTTAAACCGCTGAATACTAGATCAGCGCCGCTTAAGGTTCTCTTAATATCTTCAGGATTCATGGCATCCCCGTGGATAAAATCAGCCCCGGGAATCAACTCTTCTGCTTTGGCTTCGTCTCGGACCAGGGCACTTATTTTGAATCCTTCTGCTAAAGCTAATCTTACCACTTCCTGACCGACCCGGCCGGTGGCACCAAAAATAGCAATTCTCATAGTCTCACCTCAAAAATATTGTAAAAGTTGAATGAAATCCATCTGTTTGACGGAATAGTCTGCTAAGCTTAATTAAATAACAAAATGGCAGGGGGTACCTCGTTGAAAAAGAAACCTGTATTGAGCTGGATGCTTTACGATTTTGGAAATTCTGCTTTCGCAACAACGGTTATGGCTGCGGTCCTTCCCGTTTTTTATTATGATGTAGCGGCCAAAGGAGTTGACCAATCGCTTGCCACGAGTTACTGGGGGTATTCCCAATCCATTGCTGTTCTAATCGTAGCCATTCTCGCTCCCATTCTTGGAGCCATTAGTGACTATTCGGCGGCAAAGAAACGCTTTTTAATGTTCTTTGCTTTTATGGGAATGATTGCGAGTGTGCTGCTAGCCTTTGTAGGTGAAGGGGATTATTTATTAGCTTCTCTTCTTTTGATTATAGGAACCATCGGTTTTTCAGGTGGGAATGTTTTTTATGATGCTTTTCTGCCGGAAGTGTCGGATGAAGAGACGATTGATAAGGTGTCGGCATATGGTTTTGCCTTTGGGTATATAGGCGGTGGAGTACTGCTCGCTGTTAACCTGCTGATGATTATGAAATATGAGTGGTTTGGACTTCCCGACAGTTTGGCTGGTACACAGCTTGCTTTTGTGTCTGTCGGAGTCTGGTGGCTGATTTTTTCCATCCCTTTATTTAAGAATATTGTAGAAGAAAAAAAGGTCTATGAGAAACGTACAGCCTCTTATATTTCCATTGGTTTTAACCGAGTAGGGAAAACATTTAAAGAATTGAAGCATTTCAAACAGCTGTTATTATTCCTTTTTGCTTTCTGGTTATACAATGATGGTATTTCCACTATTATAAAGATGGCTACGATTTACGGGAGAGATATAGGAATTGATAGTACGGCTCTTATTACAGCTCTATTACTTACTCAATTTGTGGGAATTCCTTTTGCCTTTTTCTTTGGATGGCTTGCAAAGAAGATTACGGCGAAACGTGCTTTGATGCTGGCTTTGTTCATTTATCTTGCAATCGTAGGTCTTGGGTATTTCATGACCACTGCCCTTCACTTCTATATTCTGGCCGTATGTGTAGGGTTTGTGCAGGGAGGAGCTCAGTCTTTAAGCCGCTCGATCTTTGGGAGAATGGTTCCTGGCGACCGGCATGCAGAATTTTTTGGATTTTACGGAATATCATCCAAATTCGCTGCAATTTTTGGACCTTTCGTATTTGCCCTTGTCGGCCAGCTGACAGGCTCCAGCCGCTTAGGGATTTTATCGCTTATCGTATTTTTCGTTGTCGGGATCCTTTTATTGAATAAGGTGGACATCGAAAAAGGAATGAAAGAAGCTGAAGCATACACCGATCCTGATAAAAAGCCTGTCATCCATACGTAAGAGGGGAACCTATTCCTCTCTTTTTTCATTCTATATAAGTTATTCAACAAACGGGCAGGATTGTGTAAGACTCGATTTCGAGATACTGGGTAGAGAAAGGGATCCAGGGAAAGCGAGTTGTTTCCGTAGCTGCCCTCATCTATTGTTTGCAACGGCCCCCAACTATCTCGAAACTGGGTCTTCAAGTATCGGTAGCTTGTAAAGATCAATTTGGCGGTATTGCAAAGGTTTATACGATGGGGTTGCTGAAACGGTTGACCAGTCCTTCTGATAGAGGAGCTCCTGTGTCATACGATCGATTGCCGATCATGTCTTTTATTTCTTTCAGGCGGCTTCTATCGGGATTCTCCCAATAAGATAAGATAAGCTGGAATAAAAGCTTTCCTTCTTCGAGCGCCTCTTCATAATGGTCAAGAAAAGAAGATGTATGCGGCTCATTAGTCGCTGGGTGATGCCAGCGGTTTTTTTGCTCATTCAGATAATCCTTGTCATCGTTAACCGGTTGATGAGAAAAAGAAGAAACTAGGGAACCGAAGTATTTGTTTTTCCATTTCCATGGGTCATACAGCACACGCTGCGCAAACTGAATATGGCGGTAGGACTGGTGAATAAAGTTATCAGGATAGTCTTCCGATAAACCTGGGAAATGCGTGTCCAGGAGCAAGTCCATTAGTTGGGCAATAGAAGGCAGCGAACTGCTTTTTATTTCTTTATGAACTGGATTCTTCCAAGTTTTTATTGAACGGAACCGCTCAAGCATAATGGTGTCAATGATGGTCTCCAACTCCTGATGCTTATTTGCCTCATAACCAGCATGGTAATGGATATAAGGGTGAGTGTTACGGTCAAGTATATGATGGCTGACAAATCCAAGAATGAAGGCCTGAAGGTGATTCTTATGATAAGCACCCCGCTCAATCATGTCTATTAACAGAGGACCGCATTGCTCGGTATGTAATTTCATCCCCACTTCATCCACGTGTTCGTTTTGAGAGAAAGGCAGGAAGTTATGGTAAAAGAACGGATCCGGTCCCTGTGCTCCTAAGTGAAGAGAATGGCCGGATGTCTGAATAAGATCATGTCGGTTCAGCTCGTTACATAATTGATCGACAAATAATACATGGGTCCAAATATTTGGCATGATTCTAACCTCCAAGCTTTATTATAAAGGATTTTGAAAAGAATTCATTAAAAAAGAGCCTGTACAGACAGACTCTTTTTATTCCCACCTAACTGGACCATTTGAAAAGATCGAGCAAAAACAACAATGCTTTTTACCGGGAACCTCCTTCCTTGTGGTATTAAGTACGATTGTTTCTGCCTCCTTTCTTTTATTAAAATTCACTATACACTAAAAACTGAAAATTGTAAATAATCTGATAATAAAATATCGAAAATTGTTTTTTTAAATCTAAGCTTGAGATGAATGTTCAAAAGATTCTTGATACAATAATGGAGGAGCGAATGAACAAAATAAGGAGGATTTATCATGGATTACCGTATTGAAAAAGATACAATTGGTGAAATACAAGTACCGAGCGAAAAATACTGGGGAGCACAAACCCAGCGAAGTAAACAGAACTTTCCGATCGGTGATGAAAAAATGCCGAAAGAAGTTATCGAAGGTTTTGCGATCTTAAAAAAAAGTGCTGCGCGAGCCAATTTTGAATTAGGACTATTGGAAGAAGAGAAAGCAGACGCCATTGAATACGCAGCGGACCAAATTATTTCCGGTGATCTTGAAGAGCATTTTCCTCTTGTCGTCTGGCAGACAGGGAGCGGCACGCAATCCAATATGAACGTAAACGAAGTTATTGCTTACGTAGGTAATGAATGGCTTAAGAAACAGGAAAGCGAGACGCGCCTGCACCCGAATGATGATGTGAATAAATCACAGAGCTCTAACGATACTTATCCGACAGCTATGCATATTGGAGCTGTTCAGAAGCTTGAGGATGTGGTCCTTCCCGCATTAACTCAACTAAAAGATACCTTAAAAGAAAAAATGGAAGCGTTTGACGAGATTGTAAAAATCGGGCGTACCCATTTGCAGGACGCGACGCCTCTTACACTGGGTCAGGAAATAAGCGGCTGGCATCGTATGTTAGTTAAGACCGAAAATATGATTATAGATAGTACGAAGTATGTAAAAGACCTTGCTATTGGCGGTACAGCTGTTGGGACAGGTTTAAATGCCCATGAAGATTTCTCTGAGCAGGTGGTCGCTAAAATCAATGAAGTTACCGGTAAAGAATTCGTTTCAGCACCGAATAAATTTCACGCGCTCACCTCCCACGACGAGCTTGTGCATACTCATGGTGCACTTAAAGCATTAGCTGCCGATCTTATGAAGATTGCGAATGATGTTCGCTGGCTGGCGAGTGGACCTCGATGCGGGATTGGCGAAATTACCATTCCAGCTAATGAACCGGGAAGTTCGATCATGCCAGGGAAAGTTAATCCTACTCAAAGTGAAGCGGTCACTATGGTTTCCGCACAGATTATGGGAAATGATGCGACCATTGGTTTTGCAGCGAGTCAGGGGAACTTTGAACTGAACGTATTCAAACCTGTCATAGCTTATAACTTCCTGCAGTCTGCCCAGCTTCTTGCGGACAGTATGGTTTCATTTGAAGAGCGCTGCGTACGCGGTCTCGAGCCAAACCATGAACAGATTGAAAAGAATCTGCGCGATTCGCTTATGCTCGTTACGGCACTTAATCCGCATATCGGGTATGAAAATGCAGCCAAAATTGCTAAAACTGCTTTTGAAAAGAATCAAACATTAAAAGAAACAGCGGTGGAATCCGGTATTTTAACTGCTGAGCAGTTTGATGAATACGTTGATCCAAAGGCCATGACGAAGCCTAACGCATAGAGATTTGTATGTTGTTTAGCCATGGAATGAGTCTGGTGAAACCCCTCCATTAATTTCCAGTAATTTTTTTGACATAAAAAATACAATACCGGCTCATACTACTTTTACACAGGAGGTGAGACAATATGGCTAACAACAACAGTTCAAATGAGTTAGTTGTACCTGGTGTTCAACAAGCTCTAGATCAAATGAAATACGAAATCGCTCAAGAATTCGGAGTACAGCTTGGTGCTGATTCTACTTCCCGTGCTAACGGTTCTGTAGGTGGAGAAATCACTAAGCGTCTTGTACAAATGGCTGAACAGCAGTTCGGTGGACAGCAGTACGGACAACAACAAAAATAAATACGTGTGACGAAGGAGGAAGGGTGCGCCCTTCCTCTTTATTTTGTGGGAAAAATCATATTTATTGAATAGAAACTTGTGGAAAGAAGTGCAGCATATGCGGGAATGCGGGATTTGTAATGGCTGGGGTGAAAAAGGACACCCGTGCCCTAAGTGCAAAGGAACGATGGAGGATCAAGGTAGAATTACCGATTTTCTAGATGATTATAGTCCGTACCTCGATCAAAAATGGACGAATCTGGTGGACGGGGATGAAGATTCTTCTATAACAGATGAATGTATTCATCTGTTTATCTGCCGGCAATGCGGTCTTGAGGATGTTCGAAGTTCATAGAGAAAGCGCAGCTTGAGAGCTGCGCTTTCTCTATTATAGCTATTAGCGGATACGTAATTCAGAATCTTTATCGAAGAAGTGAACTTTGTTCATATCAATAGCAAGTTCGATGTCTTCACCGCCGTTAATATCCGTACGGGAGTCTACACGAGCGATAAATTCCTGATCATTAAGACGAGAGTAAAGGTAAGATTCAGAACCCATCATTTCAGCGACTTCGATATGGGCTGTAATCTTCTTGTCCTGGTTAGCATCAATGAAAACCGGCTCATCGTGCATGTCTTCCGGACGAACACCAAGAATCAGTTCTTTACCTATATAGTTCTGATCACGAAGGGTTTTCATTTTTCCTTCTGGAACCGTAATCTTAACGGTGCCAAGATCAATTTGCCCTTCTTCTAATGTACCTTGCAGGAAGTTCATGGCTGGTGAACCGATAAATCCGCCTACGAAAACATTCTCAGGTTTGTCATAAACATCTTTTGGCTTACCGACTTGCTGAATGAGGCCGTCTTTCATAACGACCAGTCGAGTGGCCATCGTCATGGCTTCTGTCTGGTCGTGTGTTACATAGATCGTTGTAGTTTGGAGACGCTGGTGAAGCTTTTGAATTTCTGCACGCATCTGTACACGAAGTTTAGCATCCAGGTTAGAAAGCGGTTCGTCCATCAGGAATACTTTGGCGTCACGAACAATGGCACGTCCGAGCGCGACACGTTGACGCTGACCACCTGATAGCGCTTTCGGTTTACGATCAAGTAAAGCTTCCAGGCCAAGAATGTTGGCTGCATTGTTTACGCGCTGCTCAATTTCTTTTTTGTCCATTTTACGAAGCTTCAATCCGAAAGCCATGTTGTCATAAACGTTCATGTGCGGATAAAGGGCATAGTTCTGGAAAACCATTGCGATGTCCCTGTCTTTAGGAGCAACATCATTCATACGTTTATCATCAATTAGAAAGTCGCCGCCGGTTATTTCTTCAAGTCCTGCAATCATTCTTAGCGTTGTAGATTTACCGCACCCGGATGGTCCTACGAATACTACGAATTCTTTATCGTTAATATCTAAATTAAAGTCTTCAACCGCTTTTACATTCTTATCATAAACTTTTTCAATATTGTTCAGTTTTAGTTCTGCCATTATGTCTCACTCCAATGTAATTTTTGAAATCGCTTTCTTTACTGTTTACAGTGTAGCGAATTCTGAAAAATGGGTAAATGGACAAAGTGCACAAAGATTCGTCATTCATCTTTGTGCACTTTGTTATTGATCCAGAGTGAGCAAGGCAAGATACGTAATCATGGCGCCTTCAAACTGTTTTACATCTATACCGGTTTTCTCAATAAATTTATCTACCCGGTATTGAAGGCTGTTGCGGTGCATGTAAAGGGTTTTAGCTGCCAGGGTCGCATTTGAGCCGGATTGAAGAAACACTTTAATAGTCTGAAGCAGGTCTTTATCCTTTTTAATATCCTGGAAGATAGAACGATGAATATGTTCCCATTGGTGCTCAGGAATAGCTTCAATAAATAGATAAGGCATGACTTCCTTGTAGGTGACAGCTACACCAATTCGGTATTTCATGGCAATCGTATGACAGTAGTCCGCCCACTTATAGATGGATGGAGAGGAAGGTATATCGTCTGAGAATTCGCTGATATAGAACTGAATATTGGTATAAAAATCGCTCATCAGTACATCGACAATGCCCTGGAAGGATAATGGCTCCTGGTTCTTTTCATGAATTTCTTCAATAATAAATCCTTCTCCGTTTGTTTCCCATATAATTGGCATTCTTCTCGGAAAAAGAGATTGGAACGCTTCTTGAAAGGATTCTTTATCTTCAGGAAGATTCGCTATTGAAAAGAACACAAATCGGTATTGAATTGGCCACTGAATCGGCAGTTGATCCTGACTCCCTTTTAAGAAGTCATTCCAGGCCGTCTCCCGTTCCGTTTCTGTCGGAAGACCCACTGGTGCTGGAGTGAGAAAAACGGAAAGCAGTTCAGTATCTCGTGCCTCCGTTTCCTCTTTCAGAATACCGATGGTGTCCATCGAAGGGGTCAAATACCAAGCATAGGCGTCGGAATGGTCGGTTTCTTCAGGATCTGATATAATTAATGAAGGGTAGATCGTTTTAAGCTCGGCAATAATGGGCATGAATATCTTCCTTTTTTATAGATTCTTTACTATTATAGTAGTACATTGGACAATAAACTTAAAATCACCACGCCGCAACTGGGTTTATGGTATAGATCCTATTTATAGGTACAGAAGGGAGTCGTTTCTCTATGGAACAAGTGAAAGACAGTAACTTATATGGTCAGGAAACAAAAAACCGTTTGAAACGGATTGAAGGACAAGTTAGAGGCGTATTGAAAATGATGGATGAAGATAAAGATTGTAAGGATGTCATAACTCAATTGTCAGCTGCCCGTTCAGCTATGGATCGTGCAATCGGATATATTGTAGCAAAGAACCTGGAAGGCTGCATTCGGGAAGCCCATGAAGAAGGCGAATCTGCAGAGGATTTAATTAATGAAGCTGTACAAATGATTGTAAAAAGCAGATAACACAAAGCCGGAGATGTGCGAAGCATCACCGGCTTTTTTTTCATCTTTGCGATCGTTAACGCTTTGGATCTCTTTTGGGCTGCTCAGGAATTTCGTGTACTTCGCCAAGTTGCTCATATCCATGCACGGGTTTCACAGTTCCTCCGGCCATTCCTTCGTTGATCATGCGATCGACATCCAGTTCATACTTATCTTTTCCTTCAGGAACTCGATTGTTTTCGCTTTTCTTCACGTTATTCACCTCCCTGTAATAGTTTGTCCCGTAATGAATAGAACCATGAAGGTTTCACACGATGACCTTTGGATTTTCATATTTCTTATAAGCGGAACTATTCACATCAACAGTTAAGTTCTGTTAAATACTATTTGATTCTTATAAGAGGCTTATTTAAGAAAAAGGCCGGATTGTGGAAGATTCAGCTTCGAGATAACTTGGGTCCGTTGCTGATATAGAGAGGGGCTGGCTACGGAAACAACTCGCTTTCCTGCGCGGGAACTGGCAAGCCTCCTCAGTCGTTATCACTCCTTGTGGGGTCTCGCCTAGCTCCTTCTCCCGCGGGAGTCTCGTCGTTTCCTCCGCCACCCTATGATGGAAGAGTGAACGGACCCTTCTATAGACGATAGAGGGGTTCTTGATCCGCCTTAAATGCTTCTATAGCGGGAATGATCTACACGTACACGCTTATTGTTAGAAGTTTATCTCCATCATAAAACGGCGCGTTTCGAGCAGAGATTTCGAGCTCCATATATCGCAAGGTCCGGAGGGGGACGATGAAGACTTCTGCGGGATGAACATGATCGGTGAGATCCCACAGGGCTGTTAAGCCCGAGGAAGCTCAGCACATGCCCGCGAAAAGCGAAATCGTCCCCCGCAGGACCAAATTCTCACAAAAGTCTCGAAATCAAGTCTTCAAGAAACGGGAGCTTTACTTTAAGAGCAATAAAGGGATTTAGCAGCGTAAAGAATGAAAGGAAACGAAAAACGGCGGTTTTTTTACATAAAAATTGGCACAACCCTTGAAATGTCTTATACTTGGGTGAGATTAAATAAAGAGAGGTTGTACCCATGAATCCTGTATTGCTCGTATTAATGATGATAGGAATCGGTGCGTTAATTGGAGGATTGACCAATTCCCTTGCTATAAAGATGCTTTTTCGGCCCTATCGTGCGTTGTATATAAAGAATTTCCGCCTGCCTTTCACCCCCGGGTTAATTCCAAAAAGACAGAAAGAACTCGCGAGACAACTGGGGCGAATGGTGGTCGAGCATTTACTAACCGCAGAAGGTCTGCGTCGTAAACTGGAAAGACCAGCTTTTCAAACCCAAATGACGGAATGGGCTCAGGAAGAAATTGAGAAAATACTTAACCATCCTGCCACTCTTAAAGAGATGCTGGAGGAACTTGACCTGGATATGAATACGATCCATCTTGAGCAATCGATTTCCAGCTGGGTGGAGAACCGGTATCATTCTGTAATGGATAACTACCGGGATGAAACCTTAGAAAATCTCCTCTCCCACGAATGGAAAGAAAAAATTGAAGTGGGGGCTGATCAGCTCGCTGACCATATTCAAGAGCAGGTTACCTTGTATTTTCAAAGTCCGGAAGGCAGATATAAAGTAACTGCACTAATTGATAATTATCTTGATAACCAAGGGTTTCTTGGAAATATGATTTCGTCTTTTATGGGTCCGGATGGCATTACCGAACGAATCTATCCTGCGATTATTCGGTACGTTTCAGATAAAGAAATGACTTATTGGCTGAGAGGCATGCTTCAGTCTGAACTTCAGCGGGCTATGAATCAGCCTGTTGGATTTTACGAGGATAAGATCGGTCGAGACGCTGTTGGCCATACATTAGGACAAGCCGTCGCGAAAGCACTTCCGCTTGAAGAATGGCTTCAGAAAACGGTAGCGGAATGGTCCAGACCTTATCAGAATAAGATTCTTCAGGAATTCGTGCCTCTTCTCGTTAAGAAAGCGAGCGTACTATTATCCGGCAAGATAGAAAGTATGATGGAATCCATGCACCTTTCAGAAATTGTGAAGGAAGAAGTGGAAGCTTTCCAGGTTGATCGGCTGGAGGAAATGGTCCTTGGAATCTCCCGACGGGAATTCAAAATGATTACCTATCTAGGGGCATTGCTTGGCGGTCTGATTGGATTGCTGCAGGGTTTAATTGTTTTATTTCTCGGATAAATAGGGATTCCTATACATCACATCTTCAGTTTGTTATAGTGGGGTAGGAGTCAAAGAAGGAAACCATTTAGGAGGCTTTTAATTTATGTCTAATATCTATGATCACGCGTATGATCTTGAAAAAGCAATTAGAAACAGTGAGGAATTCACAAGCTTGAAAGAAGCTTATGAAGCAGTAATGAACGATGAAGCTGCTAAAAAAATGTTTGAAGATTTCCGTCAGACACAAGTAACTCTTCAACAGAAACAAATGCAAGGCGAAGAGATTTCTGAAGAAGAAGTAGAAGAAGCTCGTAAAGTTGTTGAACTTGTTCAGCAGCACCCTCAGATTTCTAAACTGATGGAAGAAGAGCAGCGCTTGAACACGGTTATCAATGATGTTAGTAAAATCATCACTAAACCGCTGGAAGAGCTTTACGGAAACCCGGAAGAGCCACAGCAATAATAAGGAAAGCCATCCTCCTCGAGGGTGGCTTTTTTTCTTTTTATTGGTGGTTCATCAATAAGACCAGGAGATAGAGGTCTCCAAAAAACTTGTGTCTCTATCGCTAGTTTTATGTCGGTTCGTGCAGGGAAAATTCTTACAAATGGAGAAATAGAATATAGAGAATTATTATAAAGGGGTTTGAGAATGAAACATTTCCTTATTGAAGAAATAGACAATGTCGTCCATTTAAAGATAGCCCGTGGTGAAAAATATAATGCCCTGGATGCAGAAATGCTGAAAGAATTCGCTGAAGCGATTCAACAGGTGAAAGAATATGAAGGCCAGGTAGTCGTCCTTTCCGGAAAAGGAGATGGCTTCTGCGCTGGCGGAGATCTTAGCATGATGGACACAGTGAGTGATGCAAAGCAATATGACGAGGTAATGAATCATATCGAAACGATTGTGTCATCCATCTATACCATGCCGAAAATCGTGGTTTCGGCTATTCACGGTCCTGCCGTAGGACTTGGATTAAGCATTGCACTTGCAGCGGATTACGTAGTAGCGGAGCCGGATGCTACGATTTCAATGAATTTCATTGGCATTGGCCTTATTCCTGACGGAGGGGCTCACTTTTGGCTCCAGCAGCGTCTAGGGACTCACCAGGCGAAGCAATTTGCCTGGAAAGGAGAACAGATGAGAGCGAAAGAGGCCTATGACCACAAACTGGTGGATATCGTGGTGAACGGATCCGTGCAGGAAGAAGCTCATGAACTCGCTAAAAAATGGAGCAGGCGTCCGTTAAAATCCATGATCGCGACGAAGGAGATTTATCATCAGTATGGACTTGATCAATTAATGCTTTATCTTTCAAAGGAACGAAAAGCCCAGTGGGATATGAAGCAGACTCATGATCACCATGAGGGTGTAAAAGCTTTCAAAGAAAAAAGACAGCCTCATTTTAAAGGAGAGTAAAAAAAGCCGCGCAGATAAGCGCGGCTTTATTACGTGAGATCGTTAAGGTCATTACAGGCTTAAGCCAGTAGGGCGAAATTTGTTATCGGTGAAACAGTACCAGGTGCCCTTCAGGTGCAACACAGCGATGAGTCTGTTCACTGTACCCTTCCTCTGCTAACCTTTCCCGCCCAATTGTTTTTGCTTCATTATCATTCTCCGCCTGGAATGTCTCATCCAGAACGTTCGTACCATCACTTTTAAATACGGTTAAAAAATACGTCTTCACAACTTTTTCCTCCTTGAACTGAATAAGTGTTCATTATTTTACATTGGCGATTGATGAATGAAATTCCTGCCTTCTAGAAAATTTTTTAATTAAATGAAACTAAACAGTAGCCTTTTCGTAGTAGAATTAGAAGGAAAGGGGTGCAGAGGATGACTTTACGACTAGAGAATGTAACCAAGAAATTCGGATCGTTTACAGCGGTCGATGATTTATCGCTGGAGATTCCTGAAAAACAGATTTTTGGCTTTTTAGGGGCTAATGGGGCAGGGAAAACCACGACCTTTCGTATGATTCTGGGGCTTATGGATCAAACAAAAGGATCCATCTCCTGGAACGAGGGATCGATCGGATATGACCAAAGCCATTTGATTGGTTACTTACCAGAGGAAAGAGGGCTGTATCCGAAATTAAAAGTACAGGAACAACTTATTTACTTAGCTAAACTAAGAGGGATGAACAAGTCGGAGACGGTAAAAGAACTGGACTATTGGCTGGATCGATTTAAAGTACCTGAATATAAAAATAAAAAAGTGGAAGAGCTGTCCAAGGGGAATCAGCAAAAGATTCAATTTATCTCAGCTGTGTTACATAAACCTAAATTGCTCATATTGGATGAGCCTTTTTCAGGCCTTGATCCAGTAAATGTGGAAATGTTGAAGAAAGCGGTTGTGGACTTGAAAGACGCGGGAACCTCCATTGTTTTTTCTTCTCACCGGATGGAGCATGTGGAAGAACTCTGCGAGTATCTATGTATACTTCATCACGGAACACCGGTGGTTCGTGGACGTTTGAAAGATATTAAGCGTTCCTTTGGCAAGAAAAATATTCGGGTACATGCCGATTTCGACACTGCTTACCTGGAGCAAATTCCCGGCGTAACCAAATATAAGCCTGTGCAGGACGGTTGTGAACTGGAAGTGGAATCTGAAAACATTTCACAGGAAGTTTTTCGAGAACTGCAAGGAAAAGGCTTTGTCCGCACGTTTGACCTGGAAGAGCCGACATTGAACGATATCTTTATTGAGAAGGTGGGGGCTTCCTATGAATAAATTCTTCATTATGATGGGGCACACCTATAGAAACAGGGTGAAATCAAAATCATTTCTAATTACCACGATCATTACAGTGCTTATTATTTTTGGACTAACAAATTTACAGCAAATTATTAATTCTTTTAGTGGTGATGAGGAAGAGAAAACGGTTGCCATGATTGCTGAGAACGAAGAATGGATTGAATCCATTAAACAGCAGATGGGGGCAAATCAGGAAGTGGCTGTTGAAGACTACAGCGGAAGTCTGGAAGATGCAAAGGAGAGAGTGGAAGCGGGAGATTTTCAATCCGTTACGGTTCTTGAAGAAGCAGAGAATGGTCTGCCTCAAGCTGATTATTATGCCAACCAGGTTGCCAATACAGGAACGAGTGAACCGATCAGGCAGGCTCTCCAGCAGCTTAAAGTTCAAATTATTACAGAAAGAGCGAACGTGAATGATGAAGTCCTTCAACAGATTTCTGCTCCTGTTGCCTTTGAATTAAACGCACTTGAAGAAAGTGCGAAAACGGCGGAGGAGCTAAATCAGACACGAGGTCTCGTTTACGTTATGCTGTTTTTTATGTATTTTGCTGTGATGATGTATGGCAATATGATTTCAACTGAAGTGGCCACTGAAAAATCAAGCCGGGTTATGGAAATCCTGATTTCGAGTGTATCTCCTGTAAGTCAGATGTTTGCCAAAATTATCGGCATTGCTCTGGTTGGGTTAACACAGTACGGGATTTTTATCCTGGTGGGTTATTTAGGGATTCAGCAAAGTAAAAACTCCGGAAGCGGGTCATTGCTTGAATCATTTGGTTTGACGAATGTAGATCCGTTAACTGTTGTATATGCCCTCGTATTCTTTGTGCTTGGTTATTTGCTGTATGCAACGCTCGCAGCCACACTGGGTTCGCTCGTAAGCCGGCTTGAAGATGCCCAGCAAATCGTAGCCCCTATGATGATGCTTGTTATTGCTGCATTTCTTATTTCCATGTATGGCCTTGCGCAGCCGGATGCTGCTTTTATTACCATCAGTTCCTACTTTCCATTCTTTGCTCCCCTGACTATGTTCCTGCGTGTGGGGATGCTCGATATACCGATATGGGAAGTGCTGCTTTCGATCGGAATATTAATTGGTTCCATTGCTCTGCTTGCCTTCCTGGGAGCGCGCATTTATCGTGGCGGAGTACTGATGTATGGGAAATCTTCATCCTTAAAGGATTTGAAAACAGCTTTGCAGCTTTCTAAAAAGGAAAAATAGAACCAATCCGCGTTTCCAAACTGGGAGCGCGGTTTTTCTATTTCCTTCGCTAGCCATACACTTCTGGGCAGGATAGAACGGCCGCTACTAGCATTATGCAGGGTGCGTTGAACGCTTGAAAAGAAGATTCACATTACAAATATCCCTCTTTATGTTACGAAATAGGCAGGTTAACTGTAAAAGCGGCACCTAAATGAAACAGAATCTTAAAAAGGCGAACGTGCATTCGAAATACACCTTTGTTAAAATAAAGGAAAACAAAAGAAAAAAAGGGGTGGGGCTATGCCAGAAAAGCTGCGATTTATTCATGCGGCAGATTTGCATCTGGACAGTTTGTTTAAAAGTAAAAGCCATGTATCTAAAGCGCTGTTGGAACGTTTAAGAATGAGCACCTTCGAAGCTTTTGACCGACTTATTGATGCCGCTATCCGGTATCAGGTAGATTTCGTTTTAATCGTTGGTGATTTGTTCAATGAGGAAATGAGAAGCTTGAAAGCTCAAATACACTTGAGAAAAGGCTTTGAACGACTGGCCGATCATGCTGTGCAGGTGTATGTCAGTTATGGTAACCATGATTTTTTACAAGGGGCTCATTACCCGATTGATTTTCCAGAAAATGTACATATATTCACCTCCCAGGATGTAGAAGCTTTTACATATAAGAAAAAGGGAGAGGCACTAGCCAATCTATATGGCTTCAGTTACGTGGAGAAGAAGGTCACAGATCGTAAGGTGAATGAGTACAGTCGTAAAGGAGGGGCTCCTCTGCATATTGCCATGCTTCATGGAAGTCTCGATACAAATACCGAACATGACGTGTATGCCCCGTTCCGTCTGGAAGAATTGTACGAGAAGCAGATGGATTATTGGGCTCTTGGTCATATCCATAAGCGTCAGTTCTTATCGGAAGATCCGCCTATTGTCTATCCAGGAAATATTCAAGGTCGTTCAAGGAAGGAATCGGGGGAAAAAGGCTGTTACCTGATTGATTATGATAACGGAGAGTGGAAAGAAACATTCCTGTCTTTGCAAAGTTTCGTGTATGAAACGATATCTCTTTCTGGTGAGCATCTGGATACGCCTCAGGAGCTTGAAAGGATCCTGGATGAAGCCAAATCATTGGTACAGCGAAATGATGGGGGCGTCATGCTGGAAGTTATCCTCACTTCTACGCATGGGCGACTTAAGAAGTGGCAGTCTGAGGGACTGCTTGAAGATTGGATAGAGCTCTTGAATGAAGATGAAGGAGAAGAAGATCATTGGGTGTGGATCGATCGCGTCCGCATTGAAGATAAGCCTCTCCTGGATGAAGAAGACCTTAGGAAAGGTCAGCATTTTACTGGTGAGCTGCTTAGAGAGATCGAGGGGCTGGAAGATGGAGAGTTAGAAAATTGCCTGTCCCCTTTATTTCGCCACCGGAAAGCTTCCAGATTCTTAGAGACACTTTCCGTCGAAGAAAAGCAGGAAATCATTGAGGCAGCAAAAACGCTCACACTGAATCAGCTGTTAACAAAAGAGGGTGAGCATTCATGAAAATTAAAGAGATCCATATTTACGGATTTGGAAAATGGAAGGACCATTCCATAAAGCTTGAGAACGAGCAGGTTACTCTCATAACCGGCCAGAATGAAGCTGGCAAATCAACGCTATATCAGTTTATTCTCTTTATCCTCTTTGGCCTCCCGCCAAAGGAACGTGAATTTTACCGTCCTAAAAGCGGGGGGACGGTAGGTGGAAAGCTGATCGTATCTACTCTCGAGTACGGAGAGGTAGGGATTGAACGGCTGCATGAAAAAGAGAACGGCAAAGTAGTCTGCTATATGCAGGACGGCAGGGAAGAAGGAGAAGAGTGGCTTAAGTACCAGCTTGGCAGAATGAACCGCGATGTTTACGATTCCATTTATAGTTTTAATGCCGAAGATTTAACAAACCTGAACCAATTAAGAGGCAGTGAGATTGGGGAAGTGCTTTTAAATATAGGGCTGACTGGCTCGGAACAGATTTACCAGACGGAAAAATGGCTGGATAAAATGAGTCAAGATCTTTTTAAACCAAAGGGCAGAAAGCCGGAAGTTAATCAGCAGCTTCAAGTTGTTGAGGATCTATATCGGAAACAGGCTATGGCAGAAAAAGAAGAAGGCTCTTACCAGAAATTGAAATCAGACTTGATAAAATGGACCGAACAAGTGAAGGAAACGAGTGAAGAGATCTCAGATAGAAGAAGCGAGCAGTACAGTTTAGAACAAATGATTAAAGCACTCCCGCTTGTCCTTGAATTCCATCAACTGAAAGCCGAAATGAAGGAGGCTGATGGGGATGATTCATTTCCGGAAGAAGGCCGTGAGCGCTATCAGCAGGTTAAAGAAGCCATTCTTCCATTGGAAAGTGAAAAACAGGTAACGAAGACAAAGCAGGAGGAATGGTTATCCAGGCAGCAAGCTATCAAGCAGCAGCTCGTTTCAGAAGAGGATTGGAAGGAAGCGGAATCTCTTCTTGAAAAACAAGCAGGCTTTGAGCGTGCCTCTCATGAAATAGAGCAATGGAAAGAGAGGAAAGCTGAGCTTCAGGAGAAAATTGAATACGATCGTAAGCAGATGCATGTTCCAATTCAAGATGACGAGTGGAATGATTATTCTTTTCCTTTTTATATAGAAGAAACATGGAGCAGCTTAAAACAGGAAGCGAAAACGATTGATCAGGAAGAGGCACGCCTGGATGAACGGGAGTCTGAGCTGAAAGTGGATAAGCATTCCATTCAGAAACGTAAGGAATCCCTGGCACAAAAGATGATGGATGAAGACAAAGTGAGAAGCTATACAGAGCAGTTGACTATGCACGGTCAGACTGGAGCTTCTTCTCATGATGAGACACCGGCACAGTTATTGAAAGTATATCGGCTGATGTGGATTCTATTTACTATGATCTTGTTTACAGCCGGATGGACGATCGCCCTGCTTTCCTCCCTTATGGTAATTGGTCTCATAGCTACTCTTATGAGTGGAATAACGGCTTTTTGCGCTTTTTGGAGCCATCGATCTTTGCAGAAGGTAGTACCAGTAAAAGAGCATCCTTCCGCACCTGTCCATTCCGTATCGGAAATTCAGCAAAAGTTGTCTGAGTATGAAAAAGATAAAGCTGAACGTGCTCATCTGGAAGATCAGGAGCGAAACGTCAGCCAGGAGGAAATACGCCTGGAAGAAAGAAAGAGACACCTGAATCAGCGGAAAAAAAGGCTTGAAGCTGGCATACAGGAACAAGAAACCCTCTATCCATTTTTAACATCTCTATCTATTGATCATTGGGAGAAATTATACCACTGGCTAACGCAGGCTAAGCAGAAGTGGTCGGAAATTGAAAAGCTGGAACAATCCATTAAGGAACATGAGGAATGGATACATCGTGTTCTTCATGACTTGAAAAGGTTTTATGAGCGTCTGAATTGGGAATCGGAATCCAAAGAGCCACTTGTGATCTGGAGCGGCCTGAGAAGCTGGGCGAACCAGCATCAGCAACTTCAAAAAGAACTGTCATCCGTAAACGAACAAATCTCCCAGACAGAACAACAGCTGAAAGAAATCAACGCTAGACTTGATGTCTACTATGAAAAGCGTCAGGATCTATTCAATCAAGCTGGTGTTCCCTCAGAAGAAGCATTTTACCTTCGACTAAAGCAGACTGAAACATTAAATGAACAAAATGCTCGGCGCCATTCACTTATTCAGCAGACCCACCGGCTTCTGTCTGAAAAAGAGCAGAAGCAGTTTGCTGTCTGGCAGCATCCTCCCGATGAATCCAAGTTACAGGTGCAATGGAATGCAACCAAAGAAAAGATGCAGGATAAAGAGAAGGAGCAGAGGGAGTTGCAGCAGCAGGTGGCCGATGCAAAAAGCAAATTGAGGACTTTAGAAAGTTCCGGGCAATATTCTGAGCTGGTTCACTATTACGAAGCGGAACGGTCGAAGCTCAAAGACCTCGCTATCGAATGGGCTAAATACCAGCTCGCCGGCCATGTGGTTCACAAAACAAAAGAAAAGTACAAACAAACCTACTTACCTCAAGTTTTGGAGCAGGCAGGAAAGTATTTTTCCCGTTTGACTAGCGGCAAATATCCAGCTGTACACCTGCTTGAGGATCGTGAAGCGTTAAGGATAGAAGACTGTGAAGGTAAGGTTTATGAGGTGTTTGAGCTTTCCCGGGGAACGAGGGACCAGTTATATGTATCCTTACGCTTAAGCTTAGGAAAAATAATGGCCGAAACTGTCCGACTTCCCTTCCTTTTAGATGATGCGTTCGTACATTTTGACCAGCAGCGGCTCCCGGTCATGCTGGAGATCATAGAAGAGATGTCTAATGACCACCAGACTATTCTTTTTACATGGAGAAGCGACCTCGCCAGCAGTTTCCAAAAGGTAGAGGAGCATAAACTTTAGTAAAATAGGGAATAAGGTCGCAAAGTACTGGCATTAGTGATAAAATGTTTTAAGATTATAAAGAGGAAATAGCAAATGGAGGGTTTCCATTGCCAAACACACAAAACGAAGAATGGAATAAATACGAAGAGACAATCGAACAATTCATACAAGTGATTGCTAAAAACATGACTTTGTACGGGATCACTCCTTCAATCGGCCGTTTATACGGGGTTTTATATTTTGCGGAGGAGCCTATGACCCTGGATGACATGAGGGAAGCTCTGGCAATGAGTAAGACCAGTATGTCCACTGGTGTCCGGGCCCTTTCGGATATGAAGATGGTGGAACCGTCTTTTAAAAAAGGGGTACGCAAAGACTTGTATAAATCAGAAGAAGATTGGTACAAGTCATTTACCTCTTTATTCAGCAGCCGGTGGAAACACCATACTGAAACCAATATTGAAGAAGCTGATGAAGCTCTTGAAGAATTGAGAGAATTGAAAGAGAATACTGATGATCAGGAACTTCAGGAGAAAATTGATCAGGACATTTTCAGACTGGAATATGCCCAGGATTATTACCGCTGGTTAATTAAATTTATTCACGTGGTGGAATCCGGTGAAATTTTTAAATATGTTCCAAAGATTGATCAGCGGGAAAAAAAGAAATAAAGAACAGACAGAAGCTGGCCTATCATTCCATTAGCTAACAATCATATGCTGAGGGAAAGGGTCCAGCTTCTTTGTTATAGGCTCTATTCAACCTTCGCCTTGACTATTAAAGATAACCTCCCATTACTTGAAGACTCAGTTTCGAGATAAATGGGTCCTTTACGTTAGATGGACAAGGGCTGGTGGGGAAATAACTCGCTTTCCTATGGGGGAACGGTGAGCTTCCTCGCTCGTTTCACTCCCTGTGGGATCTCACCTAGTCCCTTCTCCCATGGGAGTCTCATCATTTCCCCACCACCCCAACTATAATGTTGCGAACGGACCCTTCCAGAAGAGAATGGTTCTCCTCTGTAATCTGTAGGGAATGCTATCATGACGGGCTGTGTGGGTCGTTATATCCTAACTACATGGTCTAATACTTCATTATGCAGGTGATGGTTGAAGTGGTTTCGAGCTTCTGATTTGGCCAGGTCCGGAGGGGGGATGATGAAGACTCCTGCGGGATAAACATGATCGGTGAGACCCCGGAAGTCGAAGACTGAGGAGGCTCAGCACATGCCCGCGGAAAGCGAATCATCCCCCGCAGGACCTTTCTTGTCATAAAAGTATCTCGAAATCGAGTCTTACACAATCCGGCCCTTTAGTGAAACAATCTCTTTAAGAAATATCGATGTTAATGATAACTTGTAAAATAAAAAAGAAAGGAAGTGGGAGGATTGAAAAAGGGAATAGCACACTATCAAATCGGGGATTCATTTGATTACTTTCTATTGATAAAAACGGCAGTAAAAGGAGTAGCCAGCAATGGCAAGCCATTCTTAACCCTCCTACTTAAAGATCAGACCGGCGAAATTGATGCCAAACTCTGGGAAGCAAGCTCGGAAGATGAGAGGGTATTCCAGCAGGGAGAACTAGTGAAGGTGACCGGGGAAGTAGGGCAGTTTCGCAATAAACCTCAACTGAAAATCCACAGTATTCGTCCCTCCCAGCCGACAGACGGTGTCTTTCACAACGATTTTATTGAAAAAGCACCTGTGGAGAAGGAAGAGTTGATGGAGCGGATTACAGAAGCCATCTTCGAAATGAAAAATGCCAATTTTCAGCGCATCACACGCCAGTTTGTAAAACAGTACCAGGAGGATCTGCTCAGTTATCCTGCAGCTGTCAGAAACCATCATGAATATGTATCGGGACTCGCCCATCATATTGTCAGCATGCTGAACATAGCGAAGGAAATGAGTAAGCTCTATCCAGATATTGATAAAGATTTGCTGTACGCTGGAATTATTCTGCATGATCTCGGCAAAATAAAGGAATTCTCCAATGCCGTGGCCCCGTCTTATACCACGGAAGGAAAATTAATTGGTCATATCTCGCTTATGGCAGAAGAGGTCCGTATCGTCGCTAATGATTTGCAGATTGAAGGGGAAGAAGTCACGGTGCTGCAGCATATGATCCTCTCCCATCACGGAAAAGGCGAATGGGGTAGTCCAAGGCCGCCTTTAATTAGAGAAGCCGAGCTTTTACATCACATTGATATGCTGGACGCGAGAATGAATATGTTGGACAGAGCTTTGAAAAAAACAGCTCCGGGGGAGTTCACCGAGAAGATTTATCCCATGGAACAGCGTGCTTTTTATAAACCTTCCTTTGAAGATAAGTAGAATGATTTGGCTTGTCCTGAAAGTTTAATAGAATAAATAGAGATGAAACTCTAAGCTTGTTCATATTTTTCAAACGCTGCTCATAGAATGGATACAAATGGAATAGGGAGGAAACAACCATGTTGTTCGGAATTCCAATTTGGGTCTTCTTTTGTATCGTGTTTATATTTATAAGTGGTTATATGGCACTGCGGGCAATGCGAGCGGAACATCATCTGGAACAGCAGCATATTGAGCAGGAAGGACAAGTTTATTTAACGCGTATGGAAGAAGAAAAAGAAAGACGCAATCAACACAGAAAAGTGATGATGTAAGTGAATCATATAAAAAAGTCCCTGATGTTTATAATGGAGTGCCACAGTAAAATAAGACTCAATAAAACACCTAGGCTGCCATTACTCTGAATTCAATTGGAGTTTGGCAGTTTAGTTTTTGAAAAGGTCGACAATAATTGTAGTAATACATGTACGTATCGATTTTTGAGCGTACGGTATGATGATCTATTTTTCCTCGGTCCAGAGGACTGAATTCTTCCGATTTTATCGTGGAGTGGAAGGATTCGATGACGGCATTATCAAAGCAGTTCCCCCGTCGGGACATGCTTGTGATAATGCCTCTTTTTTTGGCCTCTTCTTGAAATTCATAGGACGTGTACTGCGAACCTTGATCGCTATGAAGGATCACTTCATAGACGTCACGTCCTTCGCAAGCTTTCCTCAACGTATCTAATACGAAGGACGTATCTTGTTTATCACTGATCGTGTACGCGAGGATTTCGTTGTTGTATAAGTCCATAATCGTTGATAAATATAACATTTTCTCTCCGTAAGGAAGATAGGTAATATCTGTTACCCATTTTTCATTAGGTCTCGTAGACGTAAAGTTTCTCTCTAAATAATTCGGTACCACAATCTTACTTTCCCCTGCGATATAACACTGTCTCTTTGGTTTTACGCGACATTGAATATGGTATTTCTGCATGATTTTTTGAACGGTATTTCGATTGAGTTTGATTTGGTATTCCTTACGTAAGAGGTCACGGACCATACGGTGTCCCACTCTAAATTTTAGATCTTCACATAGCTCAATGATCTTCTTCTCCAGGACCGACGGTCCCCATGACTTTCCCCGCCAGCGATAATAGGTGGCTTTAGCTATACCAAAGCATTCACAAATATCTTTCACAGGATACTTGTGCTTAAATGTTTCTACGATTTGGATGAATACTTCTGGAACCACTTCCTTTCGATTTCCTGGTACTTTTCCAACAGTTCTTCTCTCATATCATAATAGGCAATCTTTTTCTTCAGTTGGGTCATTTCATCCTCGTCTTCCGGCCCTTTCCCGTGAGAATATTGTTTCCCTATAGGCTGAGCAAACCGGTGGTTTTCCCCATTTCTAAACCATTTCATCCACGTTTTAATCTGGGACTTATTCTTAATTCCAAACATGTCCATCAACTCTTGATTCGTGTGATTCCCTTCTAATTTTAATTGAACTACTTTCTTTTTTACTTCTTCGGGATAGTGAACTTTTTTACCCATAAGAAAAACACCTCCAAGTGTAGTATTACAACTTTGAAGGTGTTTTATTACGTCTCATTTTTCTAGGTCACTCTAATAAACATTAGGGACTTTTTTTCGTTGCCGGATGATTTATTCTTCAGAAGAACTGTTCTCCTCTGAAGAGCCGTTTTCAGCTTGTGCAGGTTCTGCCTGCTGTTTAAACAGATCCTTGTACTCATCAAGCTTCACATCAATTTCAGCTTCCTGCATCATGGTATTCATTTTTTCTTGTAGTTTGGCCTGATCTACGTTTTGGCTGACTAGTGTACGTTTGATTTCTTCTTTAGCTTCTTCGTATGACTTCACATCTTCAGCGTCACGTTTGTCGGTCACTTTAATAATATGGAAGCCGAACTGCGTTTTTACTGGTTCGCTTACCTCACCTTTTTCAAGACCATAAGCTGCTGCTTCAAATTCCGGAGCCATCTTGCCAGGTCCGAACCATCCGAGTTCGCCACCTTGCTGAGCAGATCCGTCAGATGAATATTCTTTGGCAAGTTCCGCAAATGAGCCGCCATCTTCAAGCTGCTGTTTTACTTCTTTCGCCGTTTCTTCATCTGAGACTAAAATGTGGCTCGCTTGTACTTCGGTCTTCATGCGTTCATAATACTGTTTCATTTCTTCTTCTGAAATCTCTACATCCTCAGCTGCAGCTTTTTCCTGAAGCAGGCTGAATCGAATAGTTTCTTTAAATTGTTCTTCACTGGAAAATCCGCTTTGTTGCAGAACCATTTCAAACTGGTCACCATATTGTTCTTTTAATGATTCAAGTTCCTGGTTCACAGCTTCATCGGATACTTCATATTTTTCGGCAAGAACTTCTTTCATCACAAGTTGCTGGAGCACTTGTTCACCGTTCTTGCTTTTCAATTCCTGGTAAAATTCTTCTTTTGTTACGTTTCCACCGCTCGTTTCTACTACGGTTTCTGAATCATCCGCATTGGAAGAGCAGGCAGATAAAGTGAATACGCTAGCCGCAAGAGCCGCTGTAATTACTATTTTCTTCATTTCACGTACACTCCTATAAAACATTTTATTATTGTTGACGTAGAGGTATTCTGAACAGCCCATGAGTAAATATAACACAGAATGACTAGCGACTGCCATATTCTTCATTAAAAATTTGTGACAGGCTGATTACGGCCGGCAGAATCTAAAAAACAGGCCGGGCTGTATGGGCAACCTGGCCTGTCTGTTTAAAGTGTTATAAGCACTTCTACATATGAAGATATGAGTAATATCGTAATGAGGACATTGATAGTCCGGAATACGCGAGTTTGCTTTTCATTCGACATCTTTGTTTTCAAGCATAAGGAATGAGTGAGTGAATTGAATACGAATAAAATAACGAGCGCATACAAGATGAATCCGAATGCCATGACGATGTACCTCCTTTATTCCCTATGAAACTACTCTATCAAAATTTCCAGTAATTGAACAGAAGAAAGGCGTGAAAAATAAAAAGCAGCTGTTACACAGGGGTACAAGCTGCTTCATAGCAAGGGTTACGCTTCTCTTTGACGAATTAAAATATCGTAGCCATCTTTAGCGTTTTCGATTACACATTTTCTAGGTGCTCTTGCAAAATAGTTTAAATATAGAAAGTCAGGAAATGATAATCCAATATTGACCGCTGCAAAGATTACCAAATAAGCAAAGTAATTAGGGAATACACAGCTCATGATGAGTGTTGGAATCGTAATAAAGAAAGTCGGCGCTAAGGCCATCATCATAGAAGTCTGTTTTGAAAGTTTAGATTTGCATTGGTAAGTGAACGTCGGCAGCATTCTTCTTCTGAATTTAAATTTTACACTGAAACGCTTGTAAAGCAGTACTAAAGGTAAGATATGCATTAGCCTATGCAAAGCTGGCAAAAAGAATAAAATAACGATTAATGGCAGAAAGCCATGATCTTTCATATCATGCGTGCCATGCAGCATGGAAAATGGCAGATATAATATCAAAAAGGACAGTAGTCCTGTTAAAAATGACATCAGATAAACACGATTGAGACCGAATTCTTTATTGATGTTCACTGATTTCCAGCAATTCATCATAGAATCCCCCTTTACTGCAGAAATTGGTGTGAATAAGTTACGAATATTTATAGAAAATTAGTATTTGTAATACGTTCTTATTTGACTTGCACATTTGGAATAATAGTACCTTTACAAGGAAAAAGCAATAGGTTTTTCGTAAAAAAAATAATTGCTTTATAAACCGCCATGGTGGGGCTGAACCTGATGAGGATTATAGAGAGATGAAAGAATAAAGTAGGAAAATTGTGAAAAATTAAGTAACAGAATAGGAAAGGCATAGTGACAGGAGGTTTAGGAGGGGAAGGAAGTCTAAAGGGGGAGGCGGACTGCCGCGGGGCCTGTAAAAAGAGACTACTTCTTAGGAAAGAAGAAAAAAGTTTTTGAAAATTTCACCAGACACACAAAAAATCCCTTCCTGAAGTGGTGACTTCATGGAAGGGAAAACATTAGGAAGATTTAGATTGATTTTTAAAATCATCGAGATCAGCAGGCTTTTCTTGAACAGAAGCTTCATCTTCAATGTTTTCTAAGGAACGTTCAAGAATTTCCATATATTCTTCTCCGTAAATTTCCTTTATGAGAGCAGATAAGTCTAGAAATTCCGGTAATTTACCGTACATTTCCGTCATTGGAAGTGAACCGCGAAGAACCGAATTATCTTCCGGGTTGTATTCGCTTAAGGTAGCCTCAAGAAGCTCGTTACCATCATCCGTAAGTTCTATATACGTATTTCTTTTATCGTTTTCACGTTTAGAAAATTGAAGGAGACCGCGTTTTTCTAGTTTCTTTGAGAAGTTAAACGCTGTAGAGACATGCATGACTCCAAACTTGGAAATTTCAGAGATGCTGGCCCCTTTCAAATGATAGGCAATCCATAGAATATGGTGTTCATTGATGTTGAGCTCAAAAGGCTTTGCCCATTCTTGCCAATCTTTTTCGATGGCTTTCCAAAGCGCCTTGGATAGTTGAGCCATTTTATGACTATAAAAAATAGCTTCTCGCTTAGAAATTTTTTCCTTCATACATCTCACCTTCTTTACGTATTGGTTACATCCATTGTGACAGGTTTGTTGACATATTGAAAGTGATAATGCGCAAGAATACTATTTTTGTAAAACAATCTGAATATTTTCCGTCCTGTTTAGTGGCTCATAACAAAAAAACTTATTCGGGGTCCAATTTGTGGAATGTTTTCAATATATTTTCATGAAATCCAATCATTTGTTCCAGCCTTTGATATAAAAGATCAGCATCTTCCATCTGTTTCTCACTGGAAAACTCGCGATACCGATTTTTCAGCTGATTTTCGACTTTTTTTAAATTCGTTTCCTGTTCATTGGCTGCCGTCTGCCATTTTCTAATATAGGAAGACATGAAATTTTTATAGATGCTTTTATTAGCTTGAAATAAGTCTTTTCGAACCCCTTTTTTCCATACACGGTTCACCAGCCCCTGATCTATCAAGGAACGGACACCTGTACTCATGGAGGTTTTGCTCTTTCCGAGAGCCTGACTCATTTCATCGAGGGTCATAGGATGAGGATGAATATAGATCGTAACGAATAATCTCGCTTCAGCAGGTGTCAAACCAAACATTTCTAAGGTTTTAGAGAATTCAGTTATGACTTTTGTATGAATATCTTCTAGCGATTGATGATCTTTTAATACCATAAGATCCTCCTTCAAATCATTGCTACACTTACATTACTATTAATTGGATAAAAATGAAAATTAACTATAAGCAAGTAAATTGGAGTATTTCGTAGTAATTCAAAATAAATAACCTAAATCATTCTGTAAAGTTTATACTGTACGTAATTTTTAAACTAAAACAAATGTATTTATAGTTTGAACTATTTATTACAAATAGGTTACAGTTATAAGGTGGAAAGATGAGTGCGGATAAAATTTCGACATAGACGTACCATAATAATAAAAACTAGAGGTGATAGACGTGCCGATTATTCAAGTAGAGAACTTGTCCAAAATCTTCGGTAAGCAGGCTAAGAAAGCCACCAAGTATTTGGATGAAGGTTTATCCAAGGAAGAAATCCTTGAGAAGACTGGAAATACAGTAGGGGTCAACCGGGCTTCCTTTGATGTTGAAGAGGGAGAAATCTTCGTAATTATGGGACTATCCGGAAGTGGTAAATCCACGCTTGTTCGTTTAGTCAATCGACTGATCGAGCCAACAGAGGGCAGTGTTTACATTGACGGACAGGACTTAGCCAAAATGGATAGTAAAAGTCTCAGAGAAGTCCGCCGCCAAAAATTAAGTATGGTATTTCAGCGATTTGCTTTATTTCCGCACCGTACAATCCTTGAAAACGCTGAGTTTGGTTTAGAGGTACAGGGCATCGATAAAGAAGAGAGACAGAAAAAAGCAAAAGAGTCATTAGAAATGGTGGGACTTGGCGGATACATTCATCAGTTCCCTTCCCAACTATCTGGCGGTATGCAGCAGCGTGTTGGACTAGCCCGTGCTTTGGCCAACGAGCCTGAAGTTCTACTTATGGACGAAGCCTTTTCGGCATTGGACCCATTAATTAGAAAAGAAATGCAGGATGAGCTGCTGGAACTGCAGCAAAAAATGAAGAAAACCATCCTATTCATTACACATGATTTGGATGAGGCGCTTCGGATTGGAGATCGAATCGCCTTGATGAATGATGGTAAAATTGTCCAGATCGGTACGCCGGAAGAAATTCTTGTCAACCCGGCGAATGATTATGTTGAAAAATTCGTAGCAGACGTAGATCGCTCCAAAGTATTAACGGCCGAACACATTATGAAACGTCCAGAAACCGTTGATGTTGAGAAGCATGGGCCAAGAACAGCACTTGAGCGCATGCGTAAGGAAGGTCTTTCAAGCATTTACGTTACTGATGCCAATCGTAAGCTGTATGGATACGTACTGGCCGATGATGTGGCTAAGGCTGTTAAAAATGATCAAAAAGATCTGAAAGAAATTATGCGGACGGATATTCTGAAAGTTGAAAAAGACACATCCATGTCAGAAATCTTCAACCTGATCCATGATGCACCGGTCCCTGTCGCCGTAGTTGAAAACGACAGATTATTAGGCATTATTGTGCGAGGAGCAGTAATTGCCGCACTAGCCGGAAATGAGGTGAATCTAAATGGAAGTGATTCCTAAAATACCTGTGGCTGAATGGGTATCTTCTTTTACTGAATGGGTTACCGACACATTTGAGCCTTTATTTGATTTTATAAAAAATGATTTTGGCGATTTTATTGAAATGTTTGCTGAAGACTGGCTAATGAGTATTCCGATTTGGTTATTTATTATTGTTGTAGGTGCTATTGCTTTCTTTATCTCCGGTAAGAAACTGGGCTTGACCGCATTTTCGGTTGTAGGCCTGTGGTTCATTTCCAACCAGGAGCTATGGGAAGAATTGATGAATACATTTACGCTTGTCATATTCGCCAGTTTGATCTCGGTCATTATTGGTGTCCCTTTTGGGATATGGATGGCCAAGAGCGGAACCGTGGAGAAAATTCTGACTCCTATTTTGGACTTTATGCAGACGATGCCGGCTTTCGTTTATCTAATCCCGGCTGTAGCCTTCTTTAGTATCGGAATGGTGCCAGGGGTGGCTGCATCTGTTATTTTCGCTACACCGCCTACGGTCCGTTTTACCAATCTGGGGATCCGTCAGGTGTCTCATGAATTAATCGAAGCATCCGATTCATTTGGTACAACGAACACGCAGAAATTATTTAAAGTTCAATTGCCAATGGCTAAGAAAACGATTATGGCAGGAATTAATCAGACGGTTATGCTTGCTTTGTCTATGGTTGTTATTGCTTCCATGATCGGTGCCAAAGGTCTGGGGCAGACGGTTATTACCGGACTGCAGCGTGCTGATGTGGGAACAGGTTTTGTGGCCGGTCTTGGAATTGTAATTCTGGCTATTATTATTGATCGCTTTACGCAGAATTTGAACACCCAACGTGGTGAATAATGGTTTTAAATGAGGGCTGGAAGGCCAGTCCTCATCTAATAAATAAAAAAGGAGCAAATAACATGTTTAAATTTGATTGGAAACGTCTTAGTGTAGCAGCTGGTCTTTCGTTGACTCTTGTAGCAGCAGGCTGTGGATCGTCTGATGAAGGTTCTGAAGGAACAAGTGGCGACAGCAATGAAGGTGGAGAGTCTACTTCAGAAGAAGTGAACTACGGAGAAGAAATGAGCTATGAAATTACAGGTATCGAGGCTGGAGCAGGTGTTGTTAAGGCTGCTCAAAGTGCTGTAGAAGAATATGAAAACCTGGCCGGGTGGGAAGTTTCTACCTCCTCTTCAGGTGCTATGGCTACAGCATTAGGACAGGCTGTTGAGAATGAAGAACCTATCATCGTAACAGGCTGGACACCGCACTGGAAATTCGCTAAATATGACTTGAAGTATCTTGAAGATCCTAAAGAAGTTTTCGGTGGAGAAGAGCAAATTAAAACCATGGTACGTAAAGGGTTGAAAGAAGAAAAACCAAATGCTTACAAAATTTTAGATCAGTTTAATTGGACAGCCGCTGATATGGAAGAGGTTATGCTTGAAATCAATGATGGTGCTGAACCTGCCGAGGCAGCGAAAAACTGGATCGAGAATAACCAGGAAGCTGTAAGTTCTTGGACAGAAGGTACAGAAGAAGTGGACGGCACAGAAGTTGAACTTGTGTTTGTAAACTGGGATTCAGAAATTGCTTCTACGAACGTTGTGGCAGAAGTTATGAAACAGCAAGGTTTTAATGTGACCATTACGCCGCTTGACAATGGACCAATGTGGGAATCTGTTTCAGAAGGAGAAGTGACCGGAATGGTAGCTGCATGGCTTCCAGCAACACACGGTGACCTTTATGAACAGCATAAGGATAACCTTGAAGACCTTGGTGCGAATCTAGAAGGCGCTAGAGTTGGATTGGTTGTTCCGAAGTATATGGAAGTTGACTCCATTGAAGATTTAAAACCAGCTGAATAATATAAAAAACCGGAAGGCGGGAAACCGCCTTCCGGTTTTTTTAATGGTTATTTCGCTTCATCATTGGGTGGATTACCATCCTCGGCATCATTTCCCTGCTCGGCTTTTGCCTTTTCTTCCAATTCCTTTAGACTTTCTTCAATCTGTTCTAAGTATTTCTGGATGTTTTTTTGGTGCGGCTCTACGGTTTTTTTCCAGCTTTCAATAGATGTTTTTACATCTTCAGATAGTTCTTTGATCAAATCAGCTCCCTCTTTGGAAGTCTGAGCAATCTGATCCTTCAACTGCATGCCATCTTCCCGCAGACTTAGTACGGTGTTTTTTAGACTTTCGCTTTTTAAGCGGGCGCCTTCTCTAAATTCACGTCCAGATGAAGGGGCACTGAGCAGTGTATAAGCAGCTCCTGCGATCCCGCCCACGATGATACCTAAAGTTAAGGATTTTGCATTTGGCATAAAAAATCTCCTTTCCTATCTCCTGCTTTATTATTTTCTCTTATAATGAATGAACCAAACATAAAATAATAAATAAAAAATAGAGTACGATGAAGATAACCTGAAAGTGATTTCTTTGGTGATAGTAAACAGAAGGCACTACATCTGATGCAGTGCCTTTAACTTCTTATAATTCTTCCAATAACCCTTCAGTTCCCTTTGGAAATGGAAGGGGAAGAAACGGGGAGAACTTCATTTATGCTGGATCTTCTTAAAATGGAAACAGCAATTGGATATATAATCGCCATGAACGCGAGGTTCAAGGCAGCAGTTGGTAAAACAACTGTTAGGAACATGACAGAAAAGCTTGCTTGCATTAAACCGATAACATACAGTACAAGGCTTAAAAAGATAGTCCCGCTGATTACGGTCCCCACAGCTGCCAATGCAGGTGCGCCCCACTTGGAATGGCGTAAAGGACGAATCATTAAGACAATTCCAAACACGAGTAAGCCTGTTACAGGTTTATCAATTAAATTCGCTAACTGACCTCCCGGAACCGTCGTAGTTAATGCGGAAATAAAACCGGTAGCAATCGATAAGATGAGCACATACGGAAGCTTAGGGAATAATAAAATACCTAAGAACATCATGGCAAGCATCATATCCGGCCTCATTCCCAGGAAGAACGGGGGCACAATTGCGTGCAGAACTGCTCCAATTCCAACAAATAAAGATAGCATGACTAACACTCGAGTATTCATTTGTACATCTCTCCTCAACTAAACT
This sequence comes from Halobacillus halophilus DSM 2266, assembly GCF_000284515.1. Classification (GTDB taxonomy): domain Bacteria; phylum Bacillota; class Bacilli; order Bacillales; family Halobacillaceae; genus Halobacillus; species Halobacillus halophilus. Next base: position 1,229,872 of record NC_017668.1, read on the forward strand.
AGTCTCTTTTTAATTTACAATCCAAACGTGCCCTCGTGGCCGCTTGCGAATGCATAGCTGTATTATACCAAAATGAGTGTTTAAAAATCAAAGCATCGCACCGTTATTTAGGAATATTCTGGTTGATTTCTCCGGCAATACTTTGTAAATCTTCCGGGGCATAGTCATCGGCATGTGTTTCCCATTTGGCTTCAAATCCATCTTGATCACCGTATCTCGGCAGCAGGTGGATATGTAAATGATAAACAGATTGACCAGCCGGGGCTTCGTTATTATTTAAGACATTCATCCCAATTGGGTCGTAGGTTTCTTTAATGGCATTCGCAATCTTTGGAATGCGGGAAAATAATTTCTCCGCCACATCCGGGTGCGTATGATAAATGTCTTTGGAATGCTGCTTAGGAATTACCAGCGTGTGGCCTTTCGTCACTTGACTGATATCAAGAAACGCATAAACGTCTTCATCCTCATAAACTTTGGCTGATGGAATATCTCCATCCAGGATTTTGCAGAAAATACAATCTTGTGCTTCAGACATATCCAACACTCCTTTAACTTTTGTTCTATTGTATCACAAAAGCAGCGGTCACCTCGACGGCTCAGCATCCTTTCTTCGTCTATGCAAGTTATGAAGGAATTGTGGTAGAATTTGATATGAATGTATGCTTATGAAATGAGGGATCAAGTTGAGTTCGTTACTTCAAGTGAATAACCTTCACGGAGGTTATACCCATAAAAATGTACTGCACGGAATTTCATTTCAAGTACAGGCTGGTGAAATTGTTGGACTAATTGGATTAAATGGAGCGGGGAAAAGTACAACGATTAAACACATCATTGGCATGATGCAGGCGAAGGATGGAGAAGTTTCCATTAATGGAACATCATTCGAGAAAAACCCCGAAGAATACCGCCAGCAGCTTGGCTACATACCCGAAATGCCGATTCTGTATGATGAATTGACGTTATTTGAACATCTTGAGTTAACAGCTATGGCTTACAACGTACCGGAAGACTTGTTTAAGAAACGTCTGGATCCATTGCTCAAAGAGTTTCGAATGGAGAAGAAGCTCAAGTGGTTTCCCGTTCATTTTTCCAAAGGGATGCGACAAAAAGTAATGATCATGTGTGCCTTTTTAATTGAGCCGGAACTATATATTGTCGATGAACCATTCGTGGGTCTTGACCCTCTCGGAATCCAGTCCTATTTACAACTGATGGAGGATATGAAAGACAAAGGAGCCGGTGTGCTTATGTCGACACATATTCTGGCTACCGCTGAAAAATACTGCGATCGCTTCATTATTCTTCACGATGGAAAAATCCGAGCGATGGGGACACTGGAGGAATTGAGGCAATCCTTTAAGCGCCCGCGTGCATCTCTAGATGAAATATACGTTCAACTGACAAAGGAAGACGATCATGATTAATGCCAAAGAGCTTTGGAATCGCAGGGTTTCGGAACATTTGAAAGAGACAAGCCGCTACTTAAAGTACATCTTTAACGAACACATTGGTATAGCCTTATTCTTCTTTCTAGCGACTCTTGCTTATTATTATCAGCAATGGCTGGCTGATCTTCCAGCGTCATTTCCGACCGCATGGATAGTAGGGATTGCTTTTGGGTTGATTACAAGCTATAGTCCCGTACGGACTCTCCTGAAAGAACCGGACCTGGTGTTCCTGATGCCAGCTGAATACCAGCTGGATACGTATTTTAAGAGAAGTCTATATTACAGCTTCATCGTGCAGATTTACACAGTTCTTCTTGTGGCAGCAGCCCTTGGCCCGCTTTATTTCGCCTCCTTTCCTGATCTTGGAAGCCGCCATTACCTTATGATGATCGCGGTCCTCTTTGTTATCAAAATATGGAACATGCTTTCCAACTGGTGGATGCTGAAAGAAAGAAATGCAAGGATCCGGAATACTGATCAAGTTGTAAAGATCGCCTTGAACATCATGATCTTTTATTTCCTTTCTCAAGGAGAATGGCTGTTTGCAAGTATCGTAACGATTCTGCTAGCTGCACTGGTGCTGTACACATACAGCCTTTCGAGCAAAAAAGCCGGACTCGCCTGGGATCTACTGGTTGAAAAAGACCAACAGAGAATGAGGACGTTTTACCGCATTGCGAACATGTTTATCGATGTACCGCATCTGAAAAATACTGTGAAGAAGCGTCATTCGCTCGTCCGGGTATTGCTTCAACCGGTTACGTACAAACAAAGCCGCACCTTTACGTATCTGTACCGGATTACGTTTATCCGGAGTAGTGATTATCTAGGAATGTATCTTCGTTTGATGGTTATTGGCGGACTTGCGATCTGGTTCGTACCGAATATATGGGTGAAAATTGCCTTTGCCATTTTATTTTTGTATTTGAGTGCTTTCCAGATGATGACTCTCTGGAATCACCACCGTACGAACATATGGCTCGATTTATATCCGATTAAAAGAGAGTGGAAGCAGGGAGCATTACTGGAATGGCTGCGTCAGATTATGCTGTTTCAAACGTTTGTATTTGGGGTGCTGTTTATTATTCAGTGGAACCTTTTGGGGCTGCTGATCGTATGGATTGGAGGAAGTGCCTTCAGCGTTGCCTTTATCCAGGGTTATGTCAAACAGAAGTTAACGTAATAAGAAAGGGGCGCAGATTGGTGCGCCCCTTTCTTATTACGTTTTGATCATAATTAATGAATTGCTTTAAAAGAATACCTTGAATTAGTGCCTTTATTTCTTATGAGTTACAAAATTGAGTCTTACAGATAAGCTCCCTTTTCTGTAAGACTCAGTTTCGAGATAGTTTGGGTCCGTTACTCTATGTGGAAGAGGGTTGGTGGGTAAATAACTCGCTTTCCTATGGGGGAACGGTGAGCTTCCTCGTTCGTTTCACTCTCTGCGGGATCTCACCTAGTCCCTTCTCCCATGGGAGTCTCGCCATTTCCCCACCAACCCAACTATAATTTTGTGAACGGACCCTTCTTTAGAAGGGCAGGTTGTTGGACTTAATCCTTTCTAAATCCAGTGGTATCAAACCTTTTCTATCAAAATTTAGAGAAAACAGGACTCATGGCATGATTTTATCTTTCCTATCCAAGTGATTTTTGCCAATGTTTCGAGCCTCTCATTTCAGCAAGGTCCGGAGGGGGATGATGAAGACTCCTGCGGGATAAACATGATCGGTGAGACCCCGGAAGTCGAAGACTGAGGAGGCTCAGCACATGCCCGCGGAAAGCGAATCATCCCCCGCAGGACCTTTCTTCTCATAAAGATATCTCGAAACTGAGTCTTCAACTAGCCGGCCCTATTGTTAAATAAGAGGTAGAGAGAAGGGTGAGTAATATTATGTTTTTTAAATTTGTGGATGTTTTGCTTTAGAGGCTTTCTAGTGTGTTTCATTGTATGATGAAGATATTCGAATAAAGAGGGGTGTTACTTGTGAACTATGAAGAAAAAGCGCTTAAGGAAGCTTTACGCTGGAGACGTTCTTTAGAAAAAAGATCATCTTTAATGCAGAGGCAATCGAAAAGAGTCCAGGCGGCTGTTAATAACAAAATCCCGGACAAAGTTCATAACGTGGTGACAGAAAGTATTCGAAAGATGATTGAAACAGCACTTACAACTTCTGAGTATGTTCGTCCATTGGAAGTAAATCCTGAATGGACCCTAGAGGAAAGAGAACAAAGGTTAGAGGGAATTTTAAAGCAGTATAAACAGACTGCAGCTTTTGAAGGAGCAGGAACGGGTTTCGGCGGTTTTTGGCTTGGTTTGGCAGATTTTCCATTGTTCCTTAGTATCAAGATGAAGTTCTTGTTTGATGCAGGACAGCTTTATGGGTTTAACGTAGATTCATATGAAGAAAGGGTATATTTACTGCATATATTTATGCTGGCTTTTTCCAGTGATGATGCCCGGAGGTCTATGAAAGATGTGGTATTGGACTGGGACAAGATTCCACAAAGCCGTAAACAAATTGATTGGAAAACGCTGCAGATTGAATACCGGGATACATTGGATTTCGTGAAATTGCTACAGCTCTTTCCGGGAATCGGAGCTGCTGTGGGGTATATCGCAAATGGAAGGCTGCTTCAGCATTTAGGGGAGACGACTAAGAATGCCAGCCGCCTCCGCTTGCTGAATAATTAAGAATTTTGGTGCTTTTCCTGGTAACTTCGATAAGCCTGCAATAAAGTTTTTGCGGCATGGTTCATCGCTTTTTCATCAAAATCAAACTTCGGATGATGGTGCGGATAATAATGATCGGAAATTTGAGCGCCGGTAAAGTAGAAAGCGCCGGGCTTTTCCAGCAGATAATAAGCGAAGTCTTCACCAGCCATCACTGGCTCCACCTCTTGCGTGCGGAGACTGCTGTCTGCTTCATGAGAACGCTGAAGGACAAGTTCGGCCTCTGCTTCGTGGTTGACTACTGGCGGATAGCCTTTTTCATAATTAAAGGAATAGTCGGCTTCATAGCCCGTACACGTACCTTTTATGATTTTTTCCATTTCTTCCATGATCAGCTGTTGTACTTCAGGATCAAACGTTCTGACTGTACCAGTCAACTTAGCCGAATCGGCAATAATGTTAAAGGTATGGCCTGCTTCAAATGTCCCTACAGATAAGACAGCTGTTTTAAGTGGATCCACTCTTCGGCTGACTATCTGCTGTAAAGAAGTGACGAGCTGAGAGGCAATGACAATTGCATCTTTCGTCTGGTGCGGCTGAGCTCCATGCCCGCCCTTACCTTGAATTACAATTTCAAAACGGTCGGCTCCGGCCATGAAGGGTCCTTTTGCTGTTTCAATGACATTAGTGGGCGTGTTGACCCATAAATGAGTGCCGAATACAGCATCGATATGATCGAGTTTTCCGGAATCCACAATTGGCTTGGCTCCCCCGGGTGCATACTCTTCGGCGTGCTGATGCAGAAAGATCACTGTGCCCGGCAGGTCGTCTTGAAAAGGGACAAGTGCTTCGGCGAGCCCCAGCAGAGCTGCAGTATGGCCGTCGTGACCGCATGCATGCATAGCGCCGTCGTTTTGGGATTTGAATTCAAGATGATCGTTTTCTTCCTGTATCGGAAGAGCGTCAAAATCCGCTCTTAAGGCTACTGTCTTTCCAGGTTTTCCGCCTTCAAGTGTAGCGAGCACTCCATTACCGCCTACTTTTTTTTCGTAGGGAACCCCTAAGCGTTTATATGTATCTGCAATGTACTGGGCAGTTTCTTCTTCATAGAAAGAAACTTCAGGGTGCTGGTGCAGGTGTCTGCGTGTTTGAACCATTTGTTCATATTGTTCATCAATTGCTTGAAAGACGTCATTCCACATTCGTAACTTCCTCCTATGGTTTCTATAGATTGCATAAAGTGTAATATAAGTAACCCTAATTCTCAAACAAATTAGATTAGTCTAAAAAATGAGAGGTCTATTCTTTACAAAAAGACTCTGCTAAATCTCTAGTGTTTTTCAAGAAAGCTCCCTTTTCTGTAATACTCAGTTTCGAGATAACTCGGGTCCGTTGCCAAAAAATGGTGAGGGCGGCTACGGAAACAACTCGCTTCCTACGACCCTGCGTCGTGCAGGGCCGCGGTAAGCGAGCCGTTCCCTGGAGCCCCTTTCTCCACACAATATCTCGAAACTGAGTCTTCAACAATCCGGCCCTATTGTGTAGTATCTCTTTTGAATAGATAACGCTCATCAGGTACAAAAAAACCGCTGCTTAAGCAGCGGTTTTGAATTCGTCTATTCAGCTAATCGAGAATCCTGTAGCATACGACCGATTTCTTCATAGTGACCTGTTTCATCAGAGATTAAGTCATCGAGTTTAACTGCAAGTTCAGTAAGGCCAAGTTCTTCTGCCTGAACTTTACGCTCTTCATAACGCTTGATGGTTTGACGTTCAGCTTCTCTTGCTTCTTCAAGCATCGGTTTCACTTCTGTATGCTGCTTCACCTCTGCTGGAGTTGTAGTAGGCGTGCCGCCAAGTATGCTGATTTTCTCGGATAAGTAAAGAGCATGTGCTTGTTCATCAGCCACTTCGCTTTCGAAGAATGGTTTCAGTACAGAACGATATAGACCTGAAACAACCGCTGCGTTATACGTGTACATGATTGAAGCGGCATATTCGTTGGCCAAGTCTTCATTTAGTCCGTCGATTAATACCTTCATTTTTTCATCCATATGACAACATCCTTTCTATAAAAAAGTTGCACAGTTTAGGTATTCCCTGAGAGTTGCTGTTTAAACCCCACCTCAATATTTTCTAACTCCGACTTAAGACGGAGAATAAACCCACCTTCCGCTTGTTTCTAAGTGGTAGGAAAAAGGCTAAAGTAAGGATATTAAACGTTTCTTTTATTAAGAAGGGATTCATGGAAGAAATAGAGAATAACTCATCGCAGGATGAAAAAAGGGTGATTCAATTGAGGAAAAGAGCAGCAAATATTTTATTAGCGACAGGATTGGTTGTGATTGGAGCCATCCTTCTATTGGCCAACCTCGGGATTATTTCCTTGGAAATAGAGTTTTCGTGGTCTACGATTTATCCAGTTCTGTTAGCCGGAATTGGTTTGAAATTGTGGGGAGATTCTCTCTTGAAACAAGGAGGTTCCTGGACGTTAGGCTCCTTTCTTACAGTGTTTGGAGTCCTTCTCATTATGGATCGTTTTGAAGTGATCTCATTTCAGTTTGCGGATGTCCTGCGTTTGTGGCCGTTGTTATTTATATATATCGGTTTCAGTATATTTCTTGGCGGACAAAAAACGAAAAAATTTCAATTCGATACAAATGGAGCTGATTCCTACCACCAACCTTCTTTAGGCAAGAAGAGAAAATCAACTAAGATGCTTATTGGAGATCATTCCTATAATGATGAGAACTGGAAGGTCGAGCCAATGGATTTATGGAATGGCATAGGGGATTACAAGTTTGATTTCACCAGAGCGTTCATTCCTGATGGGGATACTCCGATCATTGTAAGAGGGTGGATTGGTGATGTGAAAATGATTATTCCGAATAACGTTCCGTTTCGTGTCGAAGCGAGGATTAAGACCGGGGATATAAAAGTGGCCGGCCAGACAGCCGATGGTTTTCGAAGAGAGATTGTTTATGAAACGGAAGATTACCAATTGGCTGACAGGAGATTATCTTTATGGATTGATTTCAATGTAGGTTCAATTAAGGTCGAGCGTGTGTAGGGGGGAGCAGAATGTTTAAGCAGTTGAACAGTATCCGATATATGTATATTCGTTCGCATTTGTACGGGCTTATCTTGAATATATTTATTATGCTTGCGCTGCTTCTCTCTGTTCATGTGTGGTTTAATCCTAATTGGCTTCACCCCGGTGCGATCTTGTTTTTTATCGCTTCTTATCTCTTAGTAGGATTTGTAATGGCGGTCTATGCCGGCTTCAAGTCAAGCGGGGATATGAAACAACGTATGGACTATATTTCTACGATGATTACCAGGCTTGCCCGCGGCGAACTGTCATCACGATTATATTTTAATGAGGATGATGAAATTTCAGGAATCGCTGACGAGCTGAACACGCTTGGGGAGAAGCTGCACCAGCAGCGGGAATCTCTTCTGAAACTTGCGGATGAAAAAGGTGAACTGGCGCGTACTGCACACAAGGCGGCGACCATTGAAGAGCGGCAGCGGCTGGCAAGAGATCTTCACGATGCGGTCAGTCAGCAGCTGTTTGCTTTAACTATGATGGCTCAGGCGGCTGGTCGTGTAATTGAAAAGAAACCCGAACAAGCCAAAAAACAGCTGAAGGAAATTACTCAAATGGCTTTGCAGGCTCAAACAGAAATGAGAGCGCTGCTTCTACATTTGCGGCCGGTTCACTTATCAGGTGAACCCCTGGGGCAGGGGATTGCTTCGCTCATTGAAGAACTGAAGCAAAAATGTTCTCTTGATTTCAAGGTTCAATTGGAAGACGTTACAGATTTGTCGAAAACGACGGAAGAACATCTTTTCAGAGTGGTCCAGGAAGCACTATCGAACATTCTCCGGCATGCAAACGCTAAGGAAGTCAAGGTGGAAATGACGAGCTCCAGCCGTGAAGTTTTTTTACATATTGCTGATGACGGCTCGGGATTTCATGCAGAAGACAAACAGGATAATAAAGCATCTTATGGATTAAAAACGATGAGAGAACGCTGTGAAGAGGTGGGTGGCGAGTTCACGATCCGTTCCCGCGTAGGAGAAGGGACTCACATTGACCTTCGAGTTCCTAAACAGCTATCTATTAAGGAGGCAGAAGAGTGATACGTGTCGTAGTTATTGACGATCATGAAGTGGTTCGTAAGGGAGTCATCGCTTATCTAAATACGGAAGAGGAGCTTGAGATTGTCGGAGAAGCTTCAGACGGTCATACAGGAGCAGCGCTTGTAAAAGAGTTAAAACCTGATGTGGTATTAATGGATTTAATTATGGAAAATGGGACGGGGATTGAAGCTACGGAAGAAATAATGAAGTCAGAGATATGCAGAATTATTATTCTGACGAGCTTTTATGATGATGAAAAAGTGTTTCCGGCACTAGAAGCTGGAGCATTCAGCTATATGCTGAAAACTTCTTCTGCTGACGAAATTGCCGAGGCGATCAAGAAAGCTTACCGCGGTGAAAACGTGATTGAGCCGAAAGTGGCTACCAAGATGATGACTCGTTTCCGTCAGGATAAGAAACCTCATGAAGAATTGACCAATCGTGAGCGGGAAGTTTTATTATGTATTGGAGAAGGGATGACCAATCAGGAGATTAGTGACAACCTTTTCATCGGAATTAAAACGGTAAAAACGCATGTAAGCAATGTGCTCAGCAAGTTAGAAGTACAGGATCGTACTCAAGCGGCTGTCTATGTCCATCGCAATGGTCTGTTGAAAAAAGATTCATAAGATCAAGTTCTTTACACAGGCATTGGTTCAAGAAAAGCTCCCGTTTGTTTAAGACTCAGTTTCGAGACAATTGGGTCCTTTACGTTAAATGGAGGAGGGCTGGTGGGGAAATAACTCGCTTTCCTATGGCCCTACACGACGTGGGGTCGATCGACGTTGCCACAGGACGTGGCGATCTTAGTCGATCCTCCTTTTTACGTTGAGCTTCCTCGCTCGTTTCACTCCCTGCGGGATCTCACCTAGTTCCTTCTCCCATGGGAGTCTCGTCATTTCCCCACCAATCAACTCTAATTTTGCGAACGGACCCTTCTTTAGAAGGGCAGGTGTTGGACTTAATCCTTTCTAAATCCAGTGGTATCAGACCTTTTCTATCAAAACTTAGAGAAAACAGGAACTCATGGCATGATTTTTATATATCCTTTCCAAGTGATTTTTGCCAATGTTTCGAGCCTCTCATTTCAGCAAGGTCCGGAGGGGGACGATGAAGACTCCTGTGGGATAAACATGATCGGTAAGATCCCGGAAGGCGAAGCCTGAGGAAGCTTACCACATGCCCACGGAAAGCGAAATCGTCCCCCGCAGGACCTTCACTGTGAACCAATATCTCGAATTCGAGTCTTCAACTATTCGGCCCTATTGTTCAATAACTTTTATGAAAAGTAAACAGTAACGTTTACAATGCCAGGCAAGTAAAAAAAGAAATATTAAGCTTTTATAGAGTACGAGTTGATACGTTCTCGACACCCGTAAAGCCACTTCGTGTGGCTTTTTTGCGTTTCTGTGACAACTTTGTGATAAGTGCAGATTAGAGGTAAAACTATTTTGTTTTCGAAACAATCCCTAGTATAATATCAAGTTAGAGAGGTAGAAAGGAAAATGACGAATGAAGGCGAATCATGAAAATCGATTGTTTATCATTTGGGCGGCCGCGCTTACCGCCACAGCAGGAAGCTTATTCTTTTCAGAGGTTCTTGGCTATGAACCTTGTGAGCTATGCTGGTACCAGCGTATCCTCATGTATCCACTTGTGATTATATATGGGGTCGGACTGGTTAAGAAAAATTCAGCTATGACACTGCCGGGGCTCATTCTCAGCGGGATTGGGGTCATTGTTTCGCTGTATCATTACTTAATGCAGAAAGTTCCCGCGATAGGAGCAGGGGATGCTTGTGGACTGGTTCCGTGTAATGTACAGTACATTAATATTTTTGGCTTTATTACCATTCCATTTCTGGCAGGAACCGCATTTATTATTATTTTTATCACACATCTATTGATGGTAAGGAAGTAAAGGGGAATTTAATATGAAGAAAAAAATGGTCATTTTTGGTACAGGCTTGGCTGTATTGATCGCTGTATTGATCTTTGTAGTGAACTACCAAAATAGTCAGAAGACAGCCGACAATCCTTATGGTAAGGACAACCTCAATCAAGCAACGATTGATCAGCTGGATAACGAGAATTATCAAAACCAAATTCAACCTGACGAACTAGAAGAACAAATAGAATCAGGCGAAGAAACAACCGTTTATTTTTATAGCCCTACTTGTGTTCATTGTCAGCGTACGACCCCTGTCGTTGTGCCGATGACTCAGGAGCTTGGCGTTGATATGAAGAAAATGAATCTGCTTGAGTTTGAAGATCAATGGGACAAATATGGCATTGAAGGAACGCCGACCATCGTTCATTTTGAGAATGGTGAAGAAGCGGCACGGATTTCAGGCGAACAGCCCGTAACCACTTTTGATAACTTTTTCCGTCAAGAAGTTTTAGATGAGGAGTCCGGACAGGCAGGAGAATAAAAAAAGTGAGCGGCACTGTCCGCTCACTTTTCGTTTATTCCTCTAACTGAAGCATTTGATACTTGGTAATGTAGGCCTCTCCATCAATAAATGAAGGTTTTTTCTCGTGCTTTGGTCCTGAATTTTTGTGGGCTTGTTCGAAGGATTGAGAGTTCTTCCAATCTTCAAAGTCCTGAGCATTGCGCCATTGAGTCAGCACCACGTACGTATTGCCTTTGACAGGTCTCAGAATTCGGATCGCTTGAAAGCCTTCCATATTCTCAACATTCCCTGCACGATTTTTGAAGCGGTCCTCAAATACAGGACGTCCTTCGTCAGCTACAGGAATATTATTCATAACGACGTATCCCTTAGGTTGAAGGCTGCCAACGGAGTCTACAATTTCGTACTCGCGTCCTTCTTCAAAAATTGAATTATCTCCTTCGTAATAAGCCACTGTTTTATCCTGGTCCTGCATAAATAAGAGGTGAGCATCTGGGTGTTGTTTGTCTAATTTAGCTAAGTAATTCAAAGTGCCATTTGTCATCGAAACTTTCATAATGGATGTCTCCTTTCCAACATTAATTTCAGTTTAGCAATTGAAATGGTGAACCCGCAAGTTTGAAAGAGATTGCACAAGAAAGGGTGCATATAAGTTGAAACAATATGATTATCTTAAGCCAATCCAGCGTGCGGCAAGACGTGTGCGATGGGCTGGCATAATCCTCGCTATCCTGGTCATGGCCGGTGTGTTAGGTTATATAACCATCTTGTTTGGAGGACGTTTAGTCGTTAGTGAAGAAGATCTGGTATTAGACGAAAAAACGTTTGTCGAAACAAAAGATGGAGAGGTCATTGAAGAGATTTACACGAAAAACAGGGAAATTATCGATCTATCCGATGTACCTGACCACGTGCAGCAAGCGTTTGTGGCGATTGAAGACAGTCGCTTCTACGAACATTCCGGAATTGATTTTAAATCGATTGTCCGGGCCGTCTATAAAGACATCATCGCTATGGCGAAGGTCGAAGGAGCCAGTACCATTACACAACAGCTGGCCAAAAATATATCTTTATCCAATGATAAGACGTGGATGAGAAAGACGAAAGAAGTTATGGCCGCTATTTATCTGGAGCGGAATTTTACAAAAGATGAAATTTTGGAACTTTACCTAAATCGGATCTATTTTGGAGAAGGTGTTTATGGAATTGAGGCCGCTGCCGAGCATTATTTTCAAAGTCCAGCTTCAGAACTTACAGTAGCTGAAGGCGCGCTGCTTGCTGGTATGCCGAAAGCTCCGAATTCTTATTCCCCTTTTGACAATCCGGAAGAAGCGAAAGAACGGCGCAACCTTGTTCTTTCGCGGATGAACGACACAGGAAGTATATCGGCTGCCGATATGAAGAGCTATCAGGGTGCGACTCTGGGAGCCGAAGAAGATGAATCTGAAAGCGAAACGTGGACGAATAGTTACGTTGATTTAGTAATCGCAGAAGCGGCAGAGAAATATGACATTTCCAGGGACGAGCTAAAACGCGGAGGTTACCGGGTGATTGTGGAAATGGATCCTGTCGCCCAGCGGATTGCCGCTGAGAATGTAAAAAACGGGGAATTTGTTCCCGGTACGAACGGGGAAGTTCAAGGGGCTTTAACGTTGATGGATCATGAAACAGGAGCCTTGCGCGCGGTGGTCGGCGGCAGAGATTTTAAACACGGTGATATCAACCGCGTATTAACCGCGCATCAGCCGGCGTCTGCCATCAAGCCTCTAGCCGTTTATGGACCAGCCCTTATGACTGAAGAGTACACCCCCTACACGGTTCTTCCTGATGAAAAACAGGAATTTGCGGATAATTATACTCCGGAAAATTACGACGGGGAGTATGATGGATCGGTTTCCCTTTATCAGGCGCTGAGTGAATCCAAAAACGTGGCCGCCGTATGGCTGTTGGATCAAATGGGTATTGATTATGTAAAAGGCTATTTAAAAGAGCTTGGACTTGAAACGAAAGATAAGGGTCTGGCGATTGCTCTCGGTGCGCTTTCAGAAGGATATACCCCTTTACAAATGGCGGAAGCCTATCGCAGTTTTGCTCAAAACGGAAAGGTCACAGACAGTTATACGATCACTCAAATCAAAGATCGATCCGGTGTAGTCATTCATAAGCACCAAAGCGGAGAAGAAACGGAGGTATTCAGCCCACAGACAGCCTGGTACATGACGGAAATGCTGCAAAGCGCAGTGAGCGAGGGCACGGCTAGCGCCGGTGATTATCGAAAGGCACTGGCAGGAAAAACAGGAACCCAGCAGCACTTGGACGGTGATAATAAGGATGTATGGTTTGCCGGATATACCCCGGAGTATGTCGGGACATTGTGGATGGGCTATGACCAAGCCGGGGAGAATTTCCGCTTAGAAGGCGGGAGCAGCTATCCTACCAGACTGATGAAGGACATATTATCGCAAATCGATGAGAAAAAGAACTTAAAGAAAAGCTTTGCACGTCCTGAGGGAGTAGAAGACTTGCCGGAACCGATTGAAATGCCTGATATCGAGGACGCATCAGGATCTTTAAGCTTATCTGGACTTGCGAGGTTCCGCGGAACCATCAACTGGACACCTGCGGACGACGATCGTCTCGTTTACCGTATTTACAGAGAAGAAGAAGGAGAAGATGTAAAAGTGGGGGAAGTAACTGGAAAAGGCGAGTTTAAAGTCAATGCCTTTGGAATATTTGATCAGACCACGTATTACATCGTTCCTTTTGATCCGTTGACTGGAAGAGAAGGAGAACCGTCCAATAAAGTAACCCTGAATTGGGACCTGTGAAAAAACGCACAATCTGGTGAAAATTAGTTCATTTTTCTATACAGAAGAAGGATATATCGTTATAGTGGAAATCGGATGAAAGATGAACGTGGATAAAGGAGCTAGGTGATTATGAATAAAATTGAAAACGATACGATCTTAAGAGCTTTTCAGGGAGAAAAGACGGAGCATACACCGGTTTGGTTTATGCGTCAGGCGGGCAGATCCCAGCCTGAATATCGTAAATTAAAAGAGAAATATTCGTTGTTTGAAATTACACACGAGCCGGAACTTTGCGCTTATGTAACCCGCCTTCCCGTGGAACAGTACGGAGTCGATGCCGCCATTCTTTATAAAGATATTATGTCCCCCCTTCCTGCACTGGGCGTGGACGTGGAGATTAAGAAAGGCATCGGGCCGGTGATTCACAATCCAATCCGCTCCAAAGCCGATGTGGAAAATCTGGGAACCATCGATCCTGAATCCGATGTTCCTTACGTTCTGGATACGATCAGACTTCTCACACAAGAGCAGCTGACGGTTCCTTTAATTGGCTTCAGCGGTGCACCGTTTACACTGGCGAGTTATATGGTGGAAGGTGGTCCTTCCAAGAACTATAATAAGACCAAATCCTTAATGTACAGCGAACCCATGACTTGGTTTGCTTTAATGGACAAACTGGCTGATATGGTGATCACCTATGTCCGTGCTCAAGTGAAAGCAGGGGCAAAAGCTATTCAGATCTTTGATTCATGGGTCGGTGCTTTAAATGTAGAGGACTACCGAACGTATATTAAACCAGTTATGGAAAGAATCTTCAGCGAATTACGTTCCGAGGGTGTACCGCTTATCTTATTCGGTGTAGGTGCCCGCCATCTGGCTCTTGAGTGGAATGACCTTCCAGTAGATGTGATGGGACTTGATTGGAGAATGTCCATTACCGAAGCAAGAAGTAATGGCATTACGAAACCATTACAGGGAAATCTGGATCCATCTCTATTGCTGGCCGATTGGGACGTGATTGAAGAGCGGACGAAGCGTATTATAGATGAAGGGCGCGAGCATCCGGCTCACATATTTAATCTCGGACACGGCGTCACACCTGATATCAAACCGGAAACATTGAAACGATTGACCAATCTGGTACATGAGTATTCAAAATCTAAGTAAGAGGTGACGATCATGGGTAAAAAACAAATGGGACTGCTAGTAATGGCTTATGGTACGCCATACAAAGAAGAAGATTTGGAGCGCTATTACACACACATCCGGCGCGGACGCAAGCCGACGGATGAAATGCTTCAGGATCTTAGAGACCGTTATGACGCCATTGGAGGCATTTCTCCTTTAGCAAGAATTACAGACAGCCAGGCGGAAGCTCTTCAAAATGACTTGAATGAAAATCAGGATGAAATTGAATTCAAACTATACATCGGGCTAAAACACATTGAACCTTTTGTAGAAGATGCAGTTCAACAGATGAAAGAAGACGGAATTGAAGAAGCTGTGTCCATTGTACTTGCTCCTCATTATTCCACCTTTAGTGTGAAGTCTTATAATGGACGAGCTCAAGAGGAAGCTGAGAAGCACGGCATCACCATCCGTTCCGTGGAAAGCTGGTATGATGCTCCAGGCTTCATCGACTTCTGGAAAGAAAAAATCCTCGCAGAATATTCGAAAATTGCAGAAGAAGAGAAGAAAAATACGTGCCTGATCGTATCGGCGCATAGTCTTCCAATGAAAATTCTAGAAGGCGGTGATCCTTATCCGGATCAACTGAAAAAAACCGCTGAGATGATTAGTGAAGCGACTGGAATTACTCAGTACGAAATCGGCTGGCAAAGTGAAGGTAATACACCGGATCCTTGGATTGGACCGGATGTGCAGGATCTGACCAGAGATCTGTATCATGATAAAGGGTACACGTCCTTTATTTATGCTCCCGTAGGCTTTGTATCCGATCACCTGGAAGTTCTTTATGATAATGATTACGAGTGTAAGGTAGTTTGTGATGAGGTAGGAGCGGATTACTACCGTCCAGAAATGCCTAACACTAACGATAAGTTTATTCATACGCTTGCTGGTGTCGTACTTGAAAAAGCTGAAGAGCAGCGATAAAGATGACAGAGCAAAAACGAGTACTTGTTGTTGGCGGAGGCATTTCAGGTTTAACAGCGGCTTATTATCTGCAAAAAGAACAAAAGCAGAAAAACTTACCTCTTGATGTTCAATTGATCGAAGCAAGTGATCAATTAGGAGGAAAAATTAAAACAGAAAAGAGAGATGGTTTTACGATTGAACGAGGACCTGATTCTTTTCTTGCCCGTAAAGAAAGTGCTGCAAGACTGGCTGAAGAAGTCGGTCTTGGCGATCAGCTTGTGCCAAATGGCACGGGGCAGTCTTACATTCTGGTCAATGGTAAACTTCATAAAATGCCAAGTGGTTCTTTTATGGGAATCCCGACCCGTATTCGGCCCTTCTTATTTTCCGGTCTTTTTACCCCTGCGGGAAAATTAAGAGCGTCCTTAGATTTAATAAAGCCTAAGAAACAGGTGGAAGGCGATCAGGGATTAGGTCTCTTTTTCCGCAGGCGACTTGGCAGTCAAGTGGTGGAGAATTTAATTGAACCCCTTCTTTCCGGCATTTATGCAGGAGACATTGATAAGCTGAGTCTTGAAGCAACCTTCCCTGATTTTTACCGTTTAGAGCAGGAATATGGAAGCTTAATTAAAGGGTTACGCAAAACGCGTTCCATCAGTAAACCCAAAAAAGGGGAAAAGAAACCAAGCATGTTCCGTACACTCGAACATGGCCTTGAATCCCTGGTAGATGCTGTGGAAGATAAACTTGACCCCGGCTCTGTTAGAAAGAATACAAAAGTCGATCATATCGAGAGAAAGCCTCAAGGCTATCATGTACTGTTAAGTGATGGAACTGTAGAAGAAGCGGATGCTGTCATACTGGCTGTTCCTCACTTTCAGGCACAGCGTATGCTTTCTCAATTTGATTTTATGGATCCTTTTAAAGAAGTAAATGCGACTTCTGTAGCCAATGTTGCGATGGCTTTTGACGAGTCAGCAATCAAAAAAGATATCGACGGTACAGGCTTTGTAGTATCACGGAACAGCAGCTTCAGAATTACGGCTTGCACGTGGACGCATAAAAAATGGCCTCACTCGACCCCGGCCGGGAAAGTCATGCTTCGTTGCTACGTAGGGAAACCAGATGACCAGGACGTGGTGAACCTGCCGGATGAGGACATCGTTGAGATTGCCTTGAACGATTTAAATAAAACGATGAATATTACGGATAAGCCCGACTTTTCCATTGTGACCCGCTGGTATGATGCTATGCCTCAATATCAAGTTGGCCACAAAGACCGTTTAGCAGAAATCACTGAACAATTGGATCAGCATTTGCCTGGTGTCTGTTTAGCGGGTGGTTCGTACCGTGGAATTGGTCTTCCTGATTGTATCGATCAAGGGGAAGCGGCGGTAGAAAAAGTGCTTAGCTCTATAAAGGATAATCGTATTTAAAACTGCTGCCCCCGGGCGGCAGTTTTTTTCTCTTAAATTATGAAAGGGCTTGCAAGAAAACGGAAGGATTAGTATGATTTAAATTGGAAACGTTTTCAAGTTAGCGTAAACATCATCAGGGGGAGATCAAATGGCTACGATAGAAGATGTAGCAAAGCTGGCTGGCTTATCCAGAACGACGGTATCCAGAGTCATTAATGACCAGCCCTATGTAACAGATGAGAAAAAACAGCGCATCCTTCATGCAATGGACGAACTGGGGTATGTTCCTAATTCTTCTGCACGGCGCCTGCGCAGCCAGCGCACCGAAACCATTGCTGTATTGCTGCCACGTATAACGAATCCTTTTTTCGGAAATTTAATAGAGTCCATGGAGCAGAAAGCTTCCAAAGCAGGTTACCAAGTGATTGTGTGTCAAACCCATGATTCAAAGAAGAAAGAACTCGATTACCTGCAGTTATTAAAAACGAAGCAAGTCGATGGCATTATTATGACTTCTTTAGTAAATGATTGGGAACTGATCCACCCTTACCTGGAAAATGGCCCCATTGTGTTATGTAATGAATATATGGAAAATAACCCTGTACCGATGATTCATATGGACCACCGGCGGGCGGCTTATGAAGCGGTGCAGCATTTAATTGAACAGGGATGTAAGCATTTAGCTTTTGTTCATGGGGGGCAGGAAGGGCATTTAACCTTAGAGCGGAAACGGGGATTTGAACAAGCCTTGCTGGACCACGGTCTTTCATCATCGGAGGATCAAGTGATCCAGGGGCCGATGGATGTAGGAGACGGGAGACATTTGTTCACCTATATTAAAAAAGAAATGCCTCATATTGACGGAGTATTTACCGGTTCCGATGAAGTGGCGGCCGGGATTATCTATGAAGCTGCCCATTCTGATTGGAAGATTCCCGAAGACCTCTCGGTGGTCGGCTTTGACAATCAGATGCTTTCCCTTCTTATGGTGCCTTCCATCACAACGATTGAGCAGCCTGTGAAGAAGTTAGCTGATAAAACTGTAGAAGTCTTACTGAAACAGCTGCTTCATCCCGACCCAGTGCGTGGGAAGAGCCATGTATTTGACCACAAACTTGTAGTCAGAGGATCGACAAGGAAAGAAGAATTAATCATACATTAAACCCACTATTCTGTGGGTTTTTTCTTTTGATAAATTCATCGTGTAGATTTTAAGTTAACAAGATATATTAAGGAGGAGATGGTGACCGGGAAAGCAAATCTCAGCCACAGCAACCCAGGTGTTGGATTGTGCTGTGCGCTGCTATAATTGTGTCCTCCGGCCCCGGAAAACCGCAGCTCCTAATTAAAGGGATCGAAACGACTCTTTGTTCCATTAGTTGAATTAGCTTTTTTAGGAGAGTCGTGCTAAGGGTTTCGCGGCTTTTATCACTTGGGAGAAATACCAATCGATAACGATAAGGCCTATGCCATAGATGATCACGGAGTATAAGATGTGCCAGCCCTGATCATAGATGATTTTACCTACGGATAAAGCATAAATTTCAAAGCCATTCAAGATCACCATAAATAAAGGATACATAATCCAGCGGCGAATTTGTTTATAGTAAAGAAAATAAATAAACCATGCAGCAACAATGGGATTGTAACCAAAATCGATAAAGATGGTATTCATTAAATGAATTTTTCCTTCAGGAATTAAGAGCCAAAAGCCCAATTGCACTCCTAACTGATTACCTGCCATCGAAAATAAAGCAGTAAATGGAACAACGGTATATAATAACACCCGGGCGCGTTTAAAAAGAAAAACTCCGCTAATCCAGGGGAGAATAAATCCTAATATGATATTTATCAGCAAAGTTGAATCCCCCTCTGAATAGACATGCTGAGGCATTTGTCTTTTATTATTATGGGACGGTGCTTCTTTGTTATAAATGTTAATTTATGTAAATGTTTAGTAAGTACTTGGATTCTTAAATTTTTATTAGAGATTGCTCTTCTTATAATCTGAAGCGCTGTAACTGGATAGTGACGTGAAGGAAAGCTGGTCTCAAGGGTTAAAACTGTAATGTAACAGTTCTGAAAAACAGGAAAGTGAAAAATAAAAAATTCCAAAAAAAAAGCAGCTTTTATACAGCTGCTCCAAATTACATGTTCCAGATTCATTTTTTTGTGGAATACTAGAATTAGTGAGCCGGGTGGTCGCATTCGTCGCAAACGTTACCGTAGCAATCAGCTTTTTCCTGGATAACATCACCGCACTTGGAGCATTGTTTCTCGGGCAAATTACGGAAGAATTCAATTACGCTCATCATGTTACATCGCCTCCAATTAATTTAGTGTAAAGTCATTGTATTATAACAATATGCAGAAATCAACAGTCTGTTATAAAACAATTAAAAAATAGGCAAAAAGATACAAGGAGTGGTAAAGATGAAAGTGACAGTAATTGGTTATTGGGGAGCCTATCCTGAGGCAGGAAGCGCTACTTCAGGATATTTATATGAACAGGACGGGTTCAAAATGCTCGTTGATTGCGGAAGTGGTGTACTATCCCGGCTGCAGCAGTTTACCAATCTTACGGATCTTGATGCGGTGGTGCTGTCGCATTATCACCACGACCATATAGCCGATATTGGTCCTTTACAGTACGCTTATCTTGTACAAAACTCTCTGAATGACACCAGTGAGGTGCTGCCTATCTACGGGCATAAGGAAGATAAAGAAGCGTTTAAAGCACTAACTCACCAGTACACCAAAGGAGTAGAGTATGATCCTGAACAGAGTTTACAAGTAGGACCGTTTACAATTGATTTTCAAAAAACAGAGCATCCGGTTCCTTGCTATGGGATGAGCATTACGGATGGAAATAAAACAGTGGTTTATACAGCCGATACTAGTTACTTCACTGAATGGGGAGAATTTGCTAAGAATGCCGACCTTCTAATTACGGATACCAATTTCTTTAAAGGAATGGATGGAAAAGGACCTGGTCATATGACAAGTACAGAAGCGGCTTCAATTGCAGCTGAGGCTTCAGTTGGTACCCTATGGCTCAGCCATCTGCCTCACTTTGGTGTACAGGGACGGCTGCTGCAGGAAGCGCAGGATGTTTTTGAAGGAACTATTCAAGTAGCCTCGGAAGGTTTAACGTGGGGAGAATAGATTGTCTAAACATGTCGAAACCATTACAATAGAGAATTAGAACAGTTTTAGTGGAAAGGATGAGAATGATGCTATTTATTGATCACGAAGGAATCAATGACCCTACGATTAACCTTGCGATCGAGGAATACGCGTTGAAAAACCTCGATATTAACGAAACGTACCTGCTTTTTTACGTAAATGAGCCATCCATCATTATTGGGAAAAACCAGAACACAGTGGAAGAAATTAATACCAATTACGTGGAGAAGAACGGTATTCACGTTGTACGCCGCTTATCTGGCGGAGGAGCCGTTTACCATGACCTTGGTAATTTAAATTTTAGTTTTATTACAAAGGATGATGGAGATAGCTTTCACGATTTCGCTAAATTCACAAAACCAGTAACCACCGCACTGAAACAGATCGGCGTAAATGCGGAATTGTCCGGCCGAAATGATGTAGTTGCTGAAGACGGCCGTAAAATTTCAGGAAATGCTCAATTTTCAACCAAAGGCCGGATGTTCAGTCATGGAACGCTGATGCTGGATTCGGAAATTGAAAATGTGGTATCTGCTCTTAATGTAAAAACTGAAAAGATTAAATCCAAGGGCATCAAATCTATTCGCAGCCGCGTAGCGAATATTTCTGAGTTTCTTGAAGAAAAAATCTCTATGCAGGAATTCAAAAACCTTATTCTGCGCCATATTTTCGACGTTGAAGATGTAAAAGATGTACCTCAATATAAATTAACGGAGAAAGATTGGGAGAATATCTATAAGCTTGCGGAAGAGAGATACCGCAACTGGGACTGGAACTATGGCAAATCTCCTAAATTCAACATTCAGCATACCGAACGCATTGAAGGTGCCGGCAGTTATGATGTACGTTTGGATGTAGCGAAAGGCTATATTAAAAATGCTAAAATTTATGGCGATTTCTTCGGTGTAGGGGACATTAATGATGTAGAAGAGAAGCTGATTGGCACGCAATACAACCGTCAGGCTATCGCAGAAGCTCTCGAAGATATTGATATTTCTCAGTATTTAGGGAAAATCAGTGTAGAGCAGTTTTTGGATATCGTATATTAAACTAACTTATAAAGATGATAAAAGATTCCTCATGCGATGGGGGATCTTTTTTATACTTCTTTGACGAAACTTGCTAATTAATTGTCAGTATTTTATAATTAGAATGAAAATTTAAAACAATGATATGAATGAGTATTCATTCAGAATAAAAAAAGGGGAGTCATTCATGAATTTAAGTGAACAGTTGTCCGTAACAGCTCAGCGTAACCCTTCTAAAGATGCTTACATATTTCAGGGACAAAAGGTGAGTTATCAAGAATTTGATGCGTCGGTTACGAAGTTTGCTTCCAGATTAACCGAATTAGGCTACGGGAGGCAGGACCACATTGCCCTTGTCAGTGGAAACAGTCCGTTGTTTATGATCGGCTTGTACGGAGCACTGCGCGCAGGGATTACGGTTATTCCCATCAATCCGACTTATACAGCCGATGAAATGAGCTACATCCTGAAGAATGGAGATGTGAAAGCTGTCATCACGATGGATGTATTACTTGAACTATTTGAGAAAATGGATGACCAGTTAGAGGTGTATCATTACTTTACGGCAGACACAGGTTCAGGTATTGATTTGAACAGCTCTCCGTTATCCCAAAAAATGAAATCGTTTACAAACGTATTGTCGGAAGGGAAACTGGATTACGAACCTCCAAGTCTGGATTCTGAAGATACAGCCGTTATTCTCTACACTTCCGGCACAACGGGTAAACCCAAAGGAGCGATGCTCACGCACAAAAACCTGTATTCCAATGCGGTAGATGTCGCTAATTACTTGCAAATATCATCGGATGATCGTGTCATAGCTACTTTACCTATGTTCCATGTATTCTGCTTAACGGTCGCTTTAAACGCTCCGATTATGAACGGAGGGACGGTCTTAATTGTGCCGAAATTCTCCCCGCAGAATGTATTTACCATAGCTGAGGAATATCAAGCTACCGTCTTTGCAGGTGTACCAACTATGTATAACTACCTGCAGCAAACCGGCAAGGATAAAGTTCACACATTCTCCAATATGAGACTCTGCATATCCGGCGGTTCTTCTCTTCCAGTTGCTCTGCTGGAGTCGTTTGAAAACCAATTTAATGTGCGAATCTCAGAAGGGTATGGTTTATCAGAGGCTTCTCCTGTTACGACCTTTAACCCTCTTGATCGCCCTCGAAAAGCTGGGTCTATTGGGGCTAATATTCGTAACGTAGAAAATAAAGTGGTGGATGAACTGGGAGATGAGGTTCCAGTCGGAGAAGTAGGCGAATTGATCGTCCGTGGTCCGAACGTGATGAAAGGCTATTATAAGTTACCTGAAGAAACGGCTGTAACTATACGGGAAGGCTGGCTTTACACAGGAGATATGGCAAGGGTGGATGAGGAAGGGTATTTTTATATTGTGGATCGCAAAAAGGATATGATTCTTGTAGGCGGCTACAATGTTTATCCAAGAGAAGTAGAGGAAGTATTATATAATCATCCGGATATTACGGAAGTCGCTGTGGTCGGAGCCCCTGACCCAGAGCTTGGGGAGACCGTCATCAGCTTTGTAGTATCCAGCAATCCTTCCATTAATGAAGAGGCATTGCACGAGTACTGCCGGGAACATTTAGCTAAATATAAAGTTCCTTCCCGAATAGAGTTCATGGAAGAACTGCCTAAAAACACGACCGGTAAAATCCTTCGGAAGAATTTACGCGAAAAACTGGCTCAATCTTAATGAGTTAAATTCTAAAACTGAGATGGTACAGCGATTATATAAGTAGATAAGGGTTTGTTAAAGTATAGGGCCGGATTGTGGAAGACTTGTTTTCGAGATAAATGGGGTCCGTTACGATATATGGAAGAGGGCTGGTGGGGAAATAACTCGCTTTCCTATGGGGGAACGGGGAGCTTCCTCACTCGTTTCACTCCCTGCGGGATCTCCCCTAGTTCCTTCTCCCATGGGAGTCTCGCCATTTCCCCACCAACTCCGCCGAGTAAGAATAACGGACTCTTTTATAAGAGAGGATGCTCACCTTCTTAATCGGTCCTAAATGCTTTTATGAGAGGCTATTCCACACCGGTATAGCCTGAAAATAGCCTCATGATCACATGCTTTTTTCTCATGAACCCGTCGATGTCTTAAATGGTTTCGAGTTTCTGATTTGGCCAGGTCCGGATGGGGACGATGAAGACTCCTAGGTTAAAAGCGGAAGCACCTTGCTCAGCGGCGTATGGACTGGACATAGGAAGTTCGACTAAGATCGCCACGTCGTGTGGCAACGTCGAACGACCCTGCGTCATGCAGGGCCAAATGTGGAGGTGCCTTGTCCAGGCTCGACAAGCTTAAGAACGAGCATGAAAGGAAGGGCTCTTCTTCCTATCATGCTCGTTCTTAAGACCTCGAGAGGCTAGGCACCGAAACTAGCCTTGAGCTGGCGGAGATAAAGAAAACACGAAGAGCGGAGCGATTCGATGTTGCCTTATCGTACAGAAGTGAGGGAAGTCTCACTAGCCGCTAGGTGCTGGATCTGGAGAGCACTACATGTCGTTTAGGACATGATTGACGTTTGCAACTTCCTAAAGGGTAAGAGCGGGATAAACATGATCGGTGAGACCCCGGAAAGCTTTAGCTTGAGGAGGCTCAGCACATATAAGAAGTTCGACTAAGATCGCCACGTCCTGTGGCAACGTCGAACGACCCTGCGTCGTGCAGGGCCGGAAAGCGAGTCGTTCCCCGCAGGACCTCTCTCTTACGAGATATCTCGAAATCAAGTCTTACACAAACGGGAGCTTATCTTTAATAATCAACAGGGAGTTTGGCAGAGTTGATTTATAAATGCCTCCATTCTAAAAAGATTCCGGGAACATATTGTTCTCCGGAATCTTTTTTTATTCCTACGGGTCACTTTTTTTGAGGTTTTTAATTAAATCTCGTCCATATATTTTTCCATGCGAATATCTTCCCACATCTGCCCCTGCCAATAAGTAAAATCAGGAATACGGCCAATCTCTTTATATCCCAGGTTCTTGTACAGTTTCTGAGCAGGAAAGTTAAATTCAAATACTCCCAGCTCGATACGGTCAAGTCCTTTCGTCTTGATTTGCTTCTCCAAGAATCGGATTGCTTTGTACCCCGCTCCTTTACCTCTCGCTTCCGGTTCGCCGATCGTAATCCCGATCCAGGCTGTTCCGGGTTCTTTTTTGTAAAGGTGTTCTGGATCCACCATGTAATTCATCGAGCCGACCAGTTGTTCATTCACATAGATAAGGTAAGTATAGTGATGAGCGAGGTTTTCTTGTAAGTCTTCCAGGGTCATAAGAGACCGTTTCTCCAACTCAGACTGGTTTTGATTGGGTCGTGTGAGTGGAATCAGTTCAGGGTCGTTTTCCCATCGGTTAAATGTATCAACCAGATGGCAGGCTGGTTCTTTTAATTCTACGAAATGAATTCTCATGGTTCGCTCCTTTCGTGTACAAAGTGGATCTTATCTTACAATATTATTGAATATATGTTTCGGAAGAGTGCAAGCAGCTGATGCGGCACCCCGCAATGATCCCTTTACATGTACAAAAATAAAAAAAGAAAATAAATTAATTTAAGAGTTTTTGTGTTTAAGTGCTGGAAAGGAAATGGAGATTATTTGAATGGGAAAGGCGCAAAAGAAGTTATATAGCCCAAATATAAGCGGTCAATTTGTAAAGTAATGGATGTAAGATGTCATATCCTAGTAACTTCGCAATCGGTTGCGGTCTTCCGCAATATCTTTTCGGTGAATCTTGATTATTTGTATATTACAATAAGAATAGATAAGCGATGATGCTTATTGATTTTACTATTTATGATGTGGTGATCATAAATAGGTCAGTAACTTTGTTACTGATGAGTGTATTCTGTGAAGAAGTTTCCTTACAGAAACTTTTTCAAATTTAATCCCTCACTCAAAAGTTAACCAGTCGTCTCTTTGGCCAATGCTTCCAATAGCATTGGTCCTTTTTTTGTATTTTTTTAAGAAAGCTTTTCTGTATAGATTCGCTTACTTTTTTTTCTTGTACGTAATCATAAATTCTTCCGTTGTCATATAAAAGTCTCTTTTTGGTCTTTCGGGTAACAGGTCGAGCTTTTCGAGCTTATAATAATTTATCCTCTTATAAGGATCATTATCGATCACGGGAACTTCCTGAGTTTGTTTCATGTATTCATCTACAGCCTGCTGCACAGTATCAATATCTTTAGCTAGTTGTAAATCTTCCTCTTCAAACAGTTCATACGTTTTTCGTGACATGTAAAAGTTTTTTCTGGGAATAGCGTTTAAATAGGGAGCAAGAAGTTCGTAATCAAGAGTTAAATCCTGATTGATCACGACACTAAGAGGAACTTCATTAGGTTTGTGATCAGCGAAAGCATGAACCGCTTTTCTGATTTCGTCGATGGAGAGATCACTGATTTCCAGAGGTTGATCATTATGCTTAGGTTTTTGCTTTTTTTTACGGTTCCACACGTATATTCCTCCTTTAGAATGATTGAAAAATGACATGGGGGTACGTCAATTGAAAGATAAACCAAATCTTCAGCCAGAACTCGATTTTTTTACATTGCTGAATCCGGACTTCGGTCAAAGGGAGGCAGAAGGAGACAGAGAACAACAAGCCAGGCAAAAAGAGGAGGCATAACCGTAGTATATCAGAATTGGTATAATTCCACATTTATTAAGAATGTTTAGACTTTATACTCAGTATTATGGTAAATTTAAGAAGATAAGCGGCGGGGTCCAGGAAAACTACCGCCGGCTTAATAGAAAGGATGATTACTAGAATGGAGTATCTTCAAAAAAAAGAATATGAGGTGAACCCTCAAACGATGGCCCTGATTGCTAAGTATGATCAGCAAGGGCAAGTAATTACACACGTGGTTGAGCAGCATGGAAGCTTTGAAGTGTTAAAATGTCCAAGCCAGGTGGTCGATGATTCCTGCCGTTATTTTGCAAGCAGTCTGGAAGGCCGTATTCTAGGCACAAAGCAAGTAACCAGCTATACCCACAAACCTCCTATTGTGATATCTGAAGCGATGGGTATATATTTCTTCCCAATTATTTCTCCTAAACGTAAAGAGTGCTCCTGGATCGCTTTAAAATACATCCAAACCCACAAGGGTGAAAGCGATCATACGACAACGATACAATTTTCCAATGGGACAAGCCTCAATCTTCCCGTATCGGTGGGGATGTTTGCCAACCAGCTTCACCGCACCGCTCATTTCAGATTTATTCTTGAGGATCGTCTTCACGCTTCTCAACCCCCGCTGGATGCTTCTCACGATTTGAGGTTTGGGACCTCTTCATAAGTTCTGATAGAATCACTTCTACTTTCTTGCGGATGGCCGGGTTAAAGTAGTTTCGTTTCTC
This sequence comes from Halobacillus halophilus DSM 2266, assembly GCF_000284515.1. Taxonomy (GTDB): domain Bacteria; phylum Bacillota; class Bacilli; order Bacillales; family Halobacillaceae; genus Halobacillus; species Halobacillus halophilus. The sequence goes on from NC_017668.1 coordinate 1,256,488, forward strand.
TTCGTAGCCGTGAGCTAAGAATAAAAATGAGGTGAATGAATCATTTCTGCCGGTTTCAACGACTTGCAGCTTATGATGATCCATTTTCTGGCGGAGCTTTCTCCGTTCTTCGCGTGCTTCCAACTCCATCTTTCCCAACAGTTCTAAATAAGGTTCTTTTATTTTGAATTTCCCTAATTCAAAGTGCTTTCGATCCTGCTTGATGACAGCAATCGCCATTGATAGAAATAAATAGCGTGAAGCCAGATCCAGCTCTTTTTGTTTTAAATAACGCATACTATTCTCCTCCAAAAGGGAACGTTTGTTCTGTTTTTATTATATCACGTGAAGGAACATATTATGCAAGTGAATTTCGGAAAAGGTTATAAATGGAAATGGATGGGGGAGCTAGGAATAAACAGATTTCTGGTAGGCATACGAGAAGGTTTCATATAAAATGGAGAAAAGAAGCACTGGTTTTCTCGGTGTGAATAAGGAGCAGCACCGTCCATGTACTTATTTACTTTCTCACTAGAGCGTTACAAAAGAATGGCTGAAAACGATCAGCTTTTTGATTATGTGATCCAGCAGCTGGAGCAATTAGAAAGTTTTGGGCCACTGCCGGGAATTCTGCTTCCTTTGCTGGAAGCTTTTCTGCCGATCCTGCCCTTAGTGGCTTTTGTACTGGCAAACTCGGTCGTGTATGGCTTGTTTAAAGGGTTTTTGTATTCATGGATTGGTTCCGTAGCGGGCGCCCTCTGCGTTTTTCTTATTATTCGAAGACTTGGAAGAAAACGGTTCCTTCGCTTTATCACCCGTCATGAACAGGTGAAAAAAGTCATGACCTGGGTGGAAGAGCATGGGTTTGGTCCTTTGTTTCTTTTAATGTGCTTTCCATTTTCACCTTCATCCATTATTAATGTCGTCTCAGGTCTATCGAACGTGAGCCGGCAGCAGTTTATGCTGGCAGCGATTTTAGGGAAGTCGGTTATGATTTTTACGATTGCTTATGTGGGGTCAAGTATCGCTTCATTTGCTCAAAATCCGATGAAATCGGTCATTGTCGGAATCTGCATTCTATTATTCTGGACGGCAGGGAAATATATAGAAAAGCGGATTCAGAGAAGAGCAGAGAGGACGGGGCGCGTAAGTGATTAAGTTTAATCCGGGAAGGGTAAAATAGGGGTAGAAAGAAGACCTGGAGGATTAAACTATGAAAAAATATCGTAATCTTATCCGGACTGTATTGCTTGCTTTATTGCTAGCTTTCGTTTTTCGTTCTTTCTTTTTCGCAAGCTATATCGTGGATGGCGAATCCATGGAGCCTACTTTGTATGACGGAAACTTATTGATGGTCAATAAAGTCGTCTATGATTTACAGGACATTGGAAGACAGGACGTGATCGTTTTCCATGCAAACGAAAAGGAAGATTATGTGAAGCGGGTGATCGGTGTAGGAGGAGATGAGATCGCTGTGCGGGAGGACGAGCTTTATGTAAATGGAAAGCGCGTGAAGGAGACGTATCTCGAAGCGTTGAGACCGCATGACGGTAAGGCTTTCACAAGCGACTTTACCTTAGAAGGTGTTATCGGTCAGATGCAGGTTCCTGAAGGCCACCTGTTTGTTTTAGGAGATAATCGCAGAGACAGTCTGGACAGCCGTTATTTTGGTTTCGTGCCCATCGAAAAGGTGGTAGGAAAAGTGGATGTACGCTACTGGCCATTTTCCCAATTGGCTCTACAATTTTAGAAGAGAATTCCAGCCGTCCGTTGGGCGGTTTTTTTATGTAGATTTATAGATAACGAGTTCGTGAGCAGTTGGAAAAGAAATCACATTCGTCTGCAGACTACGAAAAAAATGATAAACTAGAAGGAAAGGAAATGGAAGGAAGGAGTGTGTTTTATGGGGATGCGTTTATTGCTCGGCCGCTCAGGAGCAGGGAAAAGCACACGATGCTTAGAAGAAATTGAAGGCAGATTAAAAGAAGACCCTAAAGGGCCTCCTATTATCTATATTGTTCCAGAACAAATGACGTTTCAGCAGGAATACGCGCTGCTGAAACGAGAGGGGATTGAAGGCTCGATCCGGGCGCAAGTGTTCAGCTTTTCACGCCTTGCCTGGAGGGTTCTACAGGAGACCGGGGGCGGTACGAAAAAGTTTTTGACGTCTACCGGTGTCCAGATGATGCTTCGTAAAATTGTGGAAGAGCGTACGTCCGACTGGAAAGTATTTCAGAAGGCGATTGAAAAGCAGGGGTTCATTGAACAGCTGGAAGGTATGATCACAGAATTCAAGCGATATCGGATTACTCCAGAAGACCTTCAGTCTCAAATGGCTGGGCTCGACCGCTTTCAGCATACGACGACTCATGAAGAAGGATTAAGAGATAAACTTGATGATTTAAATTATATTTACGACCGCCTGGTGGATGCTTTACGTGAGCAGTACATAGACAGCGAAGATCAATTACAGCTGCTCGCCAGTAAAATTCCTGAAGCAGGTTTCTTGGAAGGCGCTGAAGTTTATATTGATGGCTTCCACAGTTTCACGCCACAGGAATGCGGTGTACTGGAGGAATTATTGAAAAAGGTGGACAAGGTTCACGTGACCCTTACGACGGAACGACCGGAAGGGGATGCAAATCCGGAACTTGATCTCTTCCACGAAACGAAAGAAACGTATTTGAATTTAAAGGAAATTACAAGGACAGCTGGCTCTCAGGTAGATGAGGTGGTCATTCTCGATCATACGAAAGGACGCATGAAGGATCAGCCGGCCTTTCAGCATCTGGAGAAATACTTTGATCAGCGCCCGGCTCCTGCTTTTGAAGGGCAGGCACCGATTCACATTGCGGAGGCTGTTCATCCCCGTGCCGAAGTGGAAGGCGCGGCCCAGGAAATTTTACGGCTGGTACGTGAAGAGGGCTATCGTTATAAGGATATGGCGATTCTTATGCGGGAACCTGAGGTTTATCACAGCTTAATTGAAACCTTATTTAATGACTACGGAATTCCGGTGTTTATTGATGAAAAAAGGACGATGCTGAATCACCCTATGATTGAGCTCATCCGCTCAGGACTCGACGTGGTAGAAGGGAACTTTCGGTACGATGCGCTTTTCCGCCTGTTGAAAACTGGGTTTATCCCGGCGACGGATCGGATGCATCCGCTGAATGAGAATGCGATCGATGAGCTGGAGAACTATGTTCTGGAATACGGCATCCGCTCGAGGACTAAATGGTTCTCAAACCAGGATTGGATTTATCAGCGATTTAGAGGGTTTGAGCAAGCTTCTCAGACCGATGAGGAAAAGCAAAAACAACAGCGGATTAATGCGTATCGGAAACAGGTACGCGAAGCGCTGGAAGAATTCGACGAACGGCTTCGCGCGGTAGATACGATTGAAGAGAAAGCCGTAGTTATTTACGAGTGGCTTGAACATCTGCAAGTACCCAGACAGCTGGAAGAGTGGCGTAACCGCTATGATGCTAGTGGTGAGATTGAGCGAGGCCGGGAACAAGAGCAGGTCTATGATGCGTTCCTTCAGCTTCTTGACGAAATGGTGGAAATGGCAGGAGATGAAAAAATGTCTCTCCAGGTGTTCCGAAATACGATGGACAGTGGACTCGAATCTCTTAATTTCGCTCACGTGCCTCCGAGTATGGATCATGTAATTGTAGGAAGTGTGGACCGGTCCAGAATCACGGGCATTAAGGCCTCGTTTTTGTTAGGGGTCACCGATGGTCTGTGGCCGATGAAACCGCCTAGTGACGGGATGATCTCCGAACAGGAGCGTTCTCTATTGGCGGAGCACGGACTGCAGCTGGCAGACGGCAGCAATAGGCAATTGCTAGATGACCGCTTTTATGTGTATTTAGCCTTAACCATGCCTAAAAACCATTTGTGGGTCAGCTACCCTTTAAGCAATGAAGAAGGCAAATCAAAAGTTCCGGCATCGATTATTCAAAGACTGGAAGAATTGTTTCCTTCCTGTAAAGACCATATCCTGCTGCAGGATCCAGATGATCTTCATGAAGCGGAACGTTTTATTACGACACCGGTCAAAACGAGATCAGCCCTTACTTCACAGCTGGCCAGGTATTTAAAAGGATATGCCATGCAGCCTGTATGGTGGAGTGTGCTGAATTGGTATATCGAACGGGAAGATCCCAATGGATTAACACACCGCGTGCTGGAAAGTCTGTTTTACAATAATCAGCCAGTGGATCTCGGGGAAGAGACAACGGGGCAGCTGTTTGATAAGCAAGTGAAAACGAGTGTATCGAGACTTGAAACCTATCACAGCTGTTCCTATCAATATTTTGCAAGACACAGCTTGAACCTGGAAGAGCGCCGTACGTATAAACTGGATGCTCCAGATATCGGTCAGCTTTTCCATGAGGCGTTAAAGCAGATTACAGAGTGGATTCAAGGAGAAGGCCGGGATTTTGCCCAGCTGAACAAAGACGAAACGAATAGCTATGCCGCCAAAGCGACTGAGCAGCTGGCTCCGATCCTTCAAAATCAGATCCTGCACAGTTCCAATCGATATCAATATATCCAGAAGAAATTGCAGCAGGTCATCGCACGTGCCGCGTTTGTCCTGAGTGAGCAGGCGAGAAGCAGTGACTTTTCACCTGTGGGATTGGAATTAGGATTTGGAACGGGGAATGATGCAAAACTTCCGCCGCTCTCACTTGATTTACCTAATGGTTATGAACTGATGCTGCGCGGCCGGATTGACCGTGTGGATAAAGCCTTAACGGAAGAAGATCTTTACTTGAGAATTATAGATTATAAATCAAGTGCCAAGGGCTTGAGTTTGATGGACGTTTACTATGGTCTGTCCCTCCAGATGCTCGCTTATCTGGACGTGGTCCTCACCAATGCCGAGCACTGGCTTGGAACGGCAGCGTCACCGGCCGGGGTTCTATACTTCCACGTTCATAATCCGATGATTACAGGCAGCCGGATGCTTCAGGATGCGGCGATCGAAGAAGAGATTTTCAAGAAGTTCAAAATGCAGGGGCTGCTGCTTGAAAACGAGCGTATTATTCAAATGATGGATACAGGCCTTGAGAAAGGTCACAGCCAGATTGTTCCGGCAGGTCTGAAAGCTAAAGGCGGTTTTTATAAAAACTCTAAAACCGCTGATGCCGAACGTTTCCAGCAGCTGAGTCACTACATCCGGGAGCTCATGAGCCGTGCGGGCACAAATATTACGGACGGAAAAGTGGATTTGAATCCTTACCAGCAGAAACAGCAGAGCGCCTGTAATTTCTGCCCGTACCGTTCCGTCTGTCAATTTGACCCTACCCTTGAGGAGAACAATTTCCGGAAGCTGAAAGAACTGAAAGATGAAGATGTATTGGAACGAATGATGAATAGAGAGGAGGGATCTGCTTGGTAAGTTGGACAGAAGAACAGGAGCGGGCGATTTATACGCATGGCTCGAATATTCTGGTAGCTGCTGCCGCTGGCTCTGGGAAGACGGCGGTTCTTGTTGAAAGGATCATTCAAAAACTGCTTCATGAAGAGGATCCAGCGGACATTGATTCTTTACTGGTCGTTACGTTTACGAATGCAGCAGCGCAGGAGATGAGAAATCGGGTGGGACAGGCGTTAAGTAAAGCGCTGGAAGCAAATCCAGGCTCCCATCATTTGAAGAAACAGCTGTCACTGCTACAGAATGCCTCGATTTCTACGCTGCACTCCTTTTGTATGGAAGTGGTGCGCAGGTATGCTTACCGGCTTGACCTTGATCCGGGCTTTCGAATTGCCGATACGGTAGAAGCCGATCTTATTCAGCAGGAAGTGCTGGAGGATCTGTTTGAGGACTGGTATGGAAAAGAAGGGGAAGAGCAGGAGAGATTCTTTGATATTGTTGACCGTTTCTCCAGTGATCGCAGTGACCTGGATGTAGAAAAGGTCATCCTTGAACTGTACACATTTGCTACGCAGAATCCATGGCCGGAAGTATGGCTGGATCAGATGGTGCAGATGTACAACGTACAGGAAGTGGATGGAGAAAAACAGCTTCCATGGCTTCACCTATTGAAAGATGAAGTCAGCAGTCACTTAAAAGCGATGGAAGCGGAAGCTCATAAATTTTTGGATCTTACCAAAGAACCGGATGGTCCTTATACGTACGGGGAAACCGCTGACTCCGACCTTGAGATGATTCAACAGGCTAAAGGGGCGATGGCCCACTCATGGGAAGAATTGCAATCGTATATTAGTGAACAGTCCTTCGCCACCCTTTCTAAGAAAAAGATGGAATGCAATGAAGAGAAGAAAGAGCAGGCCAAAAAAATCCGTGACCGCTATAAGAAGCGCTGGAATGAAATGCGGGATGAGTGGTTTTCAAGGTCTTTAAACAGTTATTTACAGGATATGCAGGAACTTTATCCGGTCATGGAACAACTGGCTGTAGTGGTGAAAGATTTCAAGCAGCGCTATGAGCAGTTAAAAAAAGAAAAAGCAATTGTGGACTTTTCCGACTTAGAGCACTACTGTTTGCAAATTCTGCTCGATGAATCCTCGACGCCGGAACAGCCGGTCGCTTCCTCTGTAGCTGCCGGATTTCATCAGCAATTCAGTGAAGTACTAATTGATGAATATCAGGATACGAACCTGGTACAGGAGACACTGCTTCGTTTATTGACCGATGCTCCGGAAGCCGGGAACCTGTTTATGGTTGGGGATGTGAAACAGAGTATTTATCGTTTCCGTCATGCTGAACCTTCCTTGTTTCTCCAAAAATATAAGGCTTACGGCTATCAAGAAAACTATGGGGAGCGGATTGACTTAGCGCGCAATTTCAGAAGCCGGAAGCAGGTGCTGGATGCGACCAACTACATTTTCCGTCAGGTGCTGGATGAAGAAGTCGGGGAAATGGAATATGAGAAAGAAGCCGAGCTTATCTACAGTAATCAAACGTATGATGAATGGGCGCCTTCAAGTCCAGAAGCTGAACTCTTTGTGATCGACCGGGAATCCAAAGATGATGAACAGGAAGAGAACGAAGAATATAAAGATCTGGAGAAAGCCCAGTTAGAAGCGAGAGCTTATGGACAGATGATTCGAAAATGGCTCGGTCATGACGACGAACCTCCGCTTGAAGTGATGGATAAGGAAACGGGAGCGAAGCGTCCGATTCAGTACCGGGATATTGTCCTGTTAATGCGGTCGATGACCTGGGCGCCGATGATTGTTGATGAATTGAAACAGCAGGGCATTCCGGTTTATGCGGAACTTTCGACCGGCTATTTTGAAGCGATTGAAATTAAGATCATGCTGAGCCTGTTAAAAGTCATTGATAATCCGATGCAGGACATACCGCTTGCCTCTGTCCTGAAGTCCCCGATTGTCGGACTAAATGAGGACGAGCTCGCAAGGCTCAGACTCGCCAGAAAGCGGGTCAGCTATTACGAAGCTATGAAAGAGTATGCCGGAAATGATGAATTAGGACGGAAGGTAGAAAGCTTTTTTGATCTGCTTGAAAGCTTCAGGGAACGGGCCAGACAGGGAGCCTTATCGGAACTGATCTGGGATATCTTCCGAGAAACGGGTTATTATGATTTCGTGGGAGGCATGCCAGGCGGGCGCCAGCGTCAGGCCAACCTCCGTGCTCTTTATGACAGAGCGAGGTCCTATGAGTCCACATCCTTCCGGGGATTGTTCCGTTTTCTGAGGTTCATTGAACGAATGGAAGAGCGGGGCGATGATCTGGGAGCGGCACGTGCTCTTGGCGAACAGGAAGACGTGGTCCGGATTATGACCATTCACAAAAGTAAAGGTCTGGAGTTTCCCGTCGTCATATTAGGAGCGATGGATAAACAGTTCAATATGATGGACTTGAAGGATCGGTACTTGCTTCATAAAGATTATGGTTTTGGTTCAAGATATATTAACCCCCATAAGCGGCTGATGTATCCGACGCTTGCTTATCACGCTTTAAAGCAGGCGAAGCGAAGAGAGCTGCTGGCAGAGGAAATGCGAGTCTTGTATGTAGCGATGACCCGGGCCAAGGAAAAGCTGGTTATGGTCGGAAATGTTGCTTCTTTTGATAAAAAACAGGAAAAGTGGCAGACGTTCCTGGATTCACCGGAATGGGTACTGCCCCCTCACGACCGGCTTGATGCTAAATCCTACCTGGACTGGGTGGGACCGGCACTAATCCGTCATCAGCACGCCGAAGAGCTCCGCGGCAGCATTGAAGTGACCACATCCGAAGACATTTATGCAGATGCATCGGAGTGGAAGGTGAATATAGCGCACGGCAGTCAATTCGCTGTCCTTGATGAATCTCAGGAGAAAAGGGACGAGGAGCTGCGCACAGCGATTGAAGATTGGCAGCCCGCAGAAGACTATGCTCAAGGAAAAGATATGGTCGAGAAGCGGTTAAGCTTCGTTTATCTTCATCATAAAGCAGCCTACTCGCGGGCTAAACAGACCGTTACAGAAATTAAAAGGCAGCGCGAAACAAAAGATGAGTATTCAAGCGACCAGCTGCTGGTTCCTTATCAGGCTCCAATCCAGAAACGGCCAAGGTTTATGCAGGCGGATCAAAGATTGTCTGCGGCTGAAAAAGGAAGCGCTATGCATACCGTCATGCAGCATATTCCGTTGTCCCATAAACACAGTGCTGAAGAGGTGGAAGAGTTTGTCGAACATCTGGTCCTTAAAGACGTGCTTCGTCGAGAGGAAGCAGACGTTATCGATCCAGCAGCAGTGGCGGCTTTCTTTGAAACCTCTGTGGGGCAATTTGTACTCGAAGCGGAACATGTGGAACGCGAGGTGCCGTTCAGTCTGACGCTGCCGGCTCATGAAGTGTATCCTGATTGGGAGTCACCAGAAAATGAACAGGTTTTCATCCAGGGGGTTATTGACGCCATGATTCCTTATGAAGATGGTTGGATGATCCTGGATTACAAATCTGATCAAATTGACCCTGAGAAGAAGTCGGTAGAAGAAACCATGAAAGACCGCTACCGCACCCAAATAGAGATGTACCGGTGTGCATTAGAAAAAATTTGGAAAGAGCCGGTTCGTAAGAGTTGTCTGTACTTGTTTGAAGGGTCGGTACTTGTGGAGGTCGATTAAATGGAAGGTACATGTGAATTGTGTTTTCGTACGCCTGTCAAAACGACGGAACACCACCTAATTCCAAGACAGCACGGCGGAGCCATGGGCGTGACAGTATGGCTGTGCGGTGCCTGTCACCGGCAAATTCATGCTCTTTTCACCAATGAAGAACTCGCGAACTTTTATCATACTCTTGAGCGTCTGCGTGAACATCCCGATATGGAAAAATATTTGAGCTGGATTAAAAAGCAGGATCCTCAAAAGGAAGTCACCACCAGAAAGTCCAACCGCAGACGCCGTAGATAACCACACACCGTCCGAATTAAAGATCAATGAAAAAAGCCGCATGGTTCTATTCTGAACCATGCGGCTTTAACATGTTATCTCGTTATACAGCTTGTTGGTATACTCGCTCACCGTCAGGATGAATTTTATAATAAAGTGGATAGGCCCTAGTATAACAATACTGGATCACAGGGCCGAGAAACAGCATTGGCGCAAGAGTTCCAAGTCCCACTGGGCCTCCAATGAGCAGGGCAAGAGACGTCATGGTTACCGCAACCAGGGTTTGACCTGTTTGAAGGCTCAAGTTAAACCGCGCACTGACTGCTAAGAACAATTGATCAACCGGCGCACGCGGAAACTGAGGAAGAATATAGATAGCTACTCCGAGCCCGATGATCGCTACGCCGGTGAACAGGGCTGCGATTTGCAGAATAAATGGAGCTGTCGATAGATCGACATTTGCGAATACAATCTCAAGCCAAAAGTCAAGAATCAGACTCTCCATAAACACTGGTACTACGGCTCTTACCTCGGGCAGATTCTTCATAAGTTTCGCATTAATAAAAATAATCAGCAGTTGAAAAGCACCGTACCAGAATCCAACCGTGAAACCAAGATGATCAGAAACTCCAATAAAAAAGGATGTCCAAAATCCTGCCCCAAGTGTAGCATTAATCAACAGGGCGACTCCGAAGAAGTTGACAAGCATTCCGAATAGGTAAACCATGGATCGATAAAGCATGAGGTACTCCTCCCTTCCAAATAGATTGACGTTAGAGATGTTTCTCTAAAATCGTGACCACATTCTATTAGCGATTATTTAGTGCGTCAATGCACAAAATTCTCCAGATAAGAATTGCTATTTTTCCGTCTTTTTTAAGGATTTGCTAACCTCAGTGATGCTTTTAAGGTAAAGCTTCCGATACTGGAAGACTCAGTTTCGAGACATTGGAGGAGCGGAAGGTCCTCCGGGGACGATTTCGCTTTCCGGCCCTGCACGACGCAGGGTCGTTCGACGTTGCCACAAGACGTGGCAGTCTTAGTCGAACCTCCCATGTGCTGAGCCTCCTCAGGCTTTGCGCCTTCCTGGGTCTCACCGATCATGTTTATGAGGCCGCTGAAAAACTACTTTCTACCCAGGGGAGTTTTTGAAGTTTGTTGTTGCTTCTCACGACTCGCTTGTCGGTGGATGCTTGCCGCGGGCACGGCCTCAGCTAACTTGGTCAAGAAGATCACTTGACCAAGTGGATCTTCGGCTCGCGCTGTTCCCGCAGGCGTCACCACCGAACGCTCATCGTGGAATCAACGAAAATCCATCTAAAAAGAGGGGTTTTGTTGAACTTATAAAAGCAAAAGAAAAGCGGCTTGGATGGAATAAATCCATCCAGGTTGCTTTTTTTGGAGTCTACCTTTCATGAATTTTCAGTTTTTCAGCGACCTCATGTTTATCTCACAGGGAGTCTTCACCGTCCCCCTCCGGAGCTTGCGATATATGGAGCTCGAAATCTCTCTTCGAAACGCACCGGTTTATGATAGAGATAAACTTCTAACAATAAGCGTGCATGTGTAGATAATTCCTGCCATAGAAGCATTTAAGGCGGGGCAAGCACCGTTTTATCGCCTATGGAAGGGTCCGTTCACTCTTCCATCATAGGGTGGCGAAGGAAACGACGAGACTCCCACGAGAGAAGGAGCTAGGCGAGACCCCACAGGGAGTGAAGCGACCGAGGATGCTTGCCAGTTCCCCCGTAGGAAAGCGAGTTGTTTCCGTAGCCACCCTCGTCGATTTTAGGTAACGGGCCCAAGGTATCTCGAAACTGATTCTTCAATTAAACGGCCCTATTGTGTAATAAGCCTTTTATGGAAAATCAATAATAAGCTGTAGCAGAGCCTTTTAAAAAAATAATTATGCTCTGCTGGGGTGGAGGCACTTGCCTATAAGCACAATAAAAAAACAAGCAGCGAAACCTGAGGAATCGCTGCTTGTTTTTTATTAAGGCTGAAGAAAAATAGCTTCAAGCGGAGGATCGCCACCAGCTAAGCCGACGGCCACAGCTGTATAAGCCTGATTAGGACTTAAGGTTACATTTGGAATAGTTAAAGCTGTCTGATTTGTTCCTGCCACGCGGACTTCAAGATTAGCGGTCGTCGGCGGCAGGGTCAAGTAACGGGTAGCTTTTCCGAATGGTACATTACGGAAGAGCACATCTCCACCCTGTACCGCAATATCTACGTTCGGTGCATTTGGTGATAAGTGCCAGAAGCGTACCTTGGCATTTCCAGACGAGATGCTGTCGTTGTCTGCGACGGCAATCAGCCGCAGGTTGTTTAGCCTGCCGGCAGCAGCCACCGTGTACATATTACCTGCTTCGACCGAGACGTTTTGCGATAAGACCGGCTGATTCGTTTCTCCAGCAGGATAAATATCGATTCGATACTGGCCTGCAGGGACACTTAAATATTCACTTTGCTGCTTATACGTAACGCCTTCGAGGACCTTCTGACCGTTTACATAAATATCTACGGCCGGAGCATCCGGTGAAGCGTGTAAGACACGGACCTTCGCTTCACTGTTCATCCCCATCATGCCGGAGTTTTCGCCGCGTTCCTGCATCATGATCCAGCGTTGCATACATTCTAAATGTCTTTGATAATAATAAATGTGCTTCTGAGGATCGGAATACTTATAATAATTTGACAGCATATCGTACTTGGCAGCATTCCACGCTAATTGATCACAAGGGTCATAGTTATACATGGGCAGGCTCCTTTCATAAAATAACTCCCCAAATAAGCTTATTCAAATTCTCAGAAATGAGACCCTCGTTTTTAAAATCCAGCCCTAAGACTTAATAGAATGAGGTAGATGATAGAGGTCTTGAACTACCCCCACTTACTCGCTGACACTCCTTGAAGTTGGGGGATTCCTAAGAGCACGAACCTAACGGTTCGTTCAAATGATTAGGCTAGCCCCGTCGCACCGACGGTTGTAAGGATTCTTTGAATCTCCTTCAATATATTGAAGCTCGCATTTAGGTCGCGGTCGTGGTGGCAGCCGCAATCTGGGCAATCCCACGTTCGAACAGCGAGATTCTTTACCTCACTGTTTTGGTATCCGCACTTGGAACACAGCTGTGAACTCGCAAAAACTTTCGATACGGTTACCAACTGCTTCCCGTACCACTTTGCTTTGTATTCGAGCATAGACGTGAACATCGACCAGCTCACATCACTAATCGATTTGGATCGTTTTCGGTTTTTGAGCATATTGGAAATTTGGAGATTTTCTACACCGATCACATCGTGGTTTTTGATGATTTCGGTAGAAATCTTATGCAGATAATCTTTGCGGGAGTTCGCTATCTTCTCGTGAAGTCTAGCTACTTTAATACGTTGCTTATGCCAATTCGAAGATCCCTTTTCCCTTCGGGAAAGGATACGTTGAGCTTTTGCTAGTTTCTTTTCGGTCTTACGTAGGTATCGTGGATTTTGATAGGTGGTGCCATTCGAGAGAGCAGCGAAGTCTTTCAATCCGAGATCAATGCCAACATAAGTGTTGGATTTAGGAAGTTCCTGAATATCTGTTTTAACAAGAATGGATACAGAATATTTTCCGGTCGGATTGCGGCGAACCGTCGCACTCAAGATGCGACCTTTCACTTCACGGCTCTTGGCAAATCTCACAAGCCCCAGCTTAGGCAGCTTGATTTTGCGATCCTGGATGGCAATATTTCCGTTTGTGCATTTTGTGGTGTAGGACTGGACTCTGTTCTTCTTTGATTTGAACCGTGGAGCTTGGTTTTGCTTTTTGAAAAACCGTTCATAAGCGTCAGAAAGATGTTTGACCGACGTTTGGATGGCCGTGCTATCCACTTCCTTTAACCAAAGGAATTCTCTTTTAAGCTTGGGTAGTTGTTTGGAACAAGTAGAGTAACTCAAACCTTTTCCGGTTTCCTTGTAGGCACTGCTCCATTCGGAGAGGAAATGATTGAAGACAAAACGAGCGCAACCGATTGTCTTAGCGATGAGCGATTCTTGGGTTTTATTTGGATAGATACGAAAGTTATACGCTTTATGCTTCAACCTTTCCACCTCCTAATAAGGAACATACGTTCTTACTTTAGGATATCACGGAAGGGAGAATATTCAAAGGCATTCGCCTTACGGCGATGGCATTCATCTCCCCCTTGCCACCGGTCTTCGACACGGCGCTTGAAGAGGGAGTCTTCTGCCGATGAATGATAAAAACGAGATATGATACAATGAATCATAATAACTATGTGTTAAAGTAGGTGAAGTTTTGGTTAATATGAAAGACGTAGCCAGGGAAGCTGGTGTAGGCCTTGGTACCGTTTCTAGAGTTCTGAATAAAAATGGTCCTGTGAAAGAAGCTACCCGTCTGAAAGTAGAAAGGGCGATTGAAACTTTAAAATATAAGCCGAATGAAGTCGCTCGAAACTTTAAAATGCAGCAGTCTCAATCGGTTGCACTCATTGTTCCTACGATTTGGCATCCTTTCTTCTCGAATTTCGCTTATCATCTGGAGAAGAAACTTTCCGAGAACGGATATAAGATGATTCTTTGTAATTCGCAAAGTGATGTAGATAAAGAGATTAATTATATTTCTATGTTAGAGAAAAACAAAATTGATGGTCTGGTTGCCATTACGTACAGCTATGATCTGGACCAGTATATATCCAGCGATTTGCCGATTGTGAGCATCGACCGTCACTTTACAGAGGATGTAGTATATGTAACGAGTGATAATGAAAGCGGCGGCCGTATCGCTGCTGATGAATTGATGAAGCGAGGTTGTAAAGAAATTGCTTTTCTAGGCAGTCTCTCCAGCATTAAAAATGAATCCATGAGACGACGCCAGGGATTTGAAAATGAAGTGAAAAAGCATAACTTTCCGCACCGTATTCTCGAACTGGAAGAACCTGTTCATGACATTGCAGGGAGTGTCCGTCAGTTTTTTGAGGAGTATCCTGAAGTAGACGGAGTTTTCGCGATGAACGATAAATGGGCGAGAATTATCATTGAAGAATTGAAAGCCAAAGGTAAAAAAGTTCCTGAGGATGTCCAGGTGATCGGCTACGACGGCGTAACCCCGAGTAAAGAAGAGGAATTAACATTCTCAACGATTAAACAGCCTGTGCCGCTTATGGCAGAGAAAGCAACACAAGCCTTGATGCAAATCATTCAGGACGAACCTGGGGAAGAAAAGATCATTCTGCCGGTCGAATTTTTTGCTGGAAATAGTACAAAAAAGTATTGACATATGTTACTGAAAGCGATAACATTTGATGTATCAGAAAAAGCGATTTCTAGAGTCGCTTTTCTTTAAAACGAAAAGTGGAAACGTTTCCACTTTTTGCTCAGTCGTTTTGAATAGGCCGCAAACGTTGCTTTATTTTTTACCCTAAAGTGGAAACGTTTCCACTTTGTAGAATGACTTAGAATTTTAGGAGGGGAATGGAATGGCTAGAAACCCTAAAGCAGTTGCCGTTGCCGTACTGGAAGCTTTTGGCGGAAGAGAGAATATTTATAAGGTGTCTCACTGTGCCACCAGGTTGCGAGTAGAATTGCATGATGATAAGAAAATGAATAAACAGGCTTTTGATTCCATTGAAGGGGTGAATGGCTACTTTTTTCAAAGCGGCCAGCACCAGGTTATTCTGGGCACAGGTTTTGTAAATAAAGTATTTGCTGAATTTGAGAAGATGGGCATCGCTGAATCTCAAGGAGAGAAGGAAGAAGAAGAAAGCACTTCAAATAAAGGGAAAATGCAGCAGCTGACCAAAACATTCGCCGACATCTTTATTCCAGTTATTCCTGTACTAATCGCAACGGGTCTTTTAATGGGCTTACGTGGATTATTAATTAATGGGTTTGGAATGGAAATGTCCGGTACGATTTTGAAATTATCCCAAGTTCTAACAGACACGGCCTTTACCTTTATTCCTGTACTAGTCACTTGGTCGGCTATGAAAAAATTCGGAGGATCTCCGGTTATCGGTGTGGCTCTCGGGTTAATGCTTGTTGCCCCTCAGCTTCCCGATAAATGGGCCGTATCTTTTGGAGAGGCCGAACCGCTCCTGCTGCCATTCTTAGGTTTCGATATTCCGATTACAGGAATGCAAAGTTCCATTCTTCCAGCTGTATTTATGGGCTGGTTAGCCGCTAAAATTGAAAAGAGCGCGAGAAAATACATTCCAGAAGTACTGGATTTAATATTAACACCGTTTGTCACCTTGCTTTTCTCGCTTATTCTAGGTCTGGTTATGGTCGGGCCACTGATCTTAGGAATTGAAAATCTAATTACTTCAGGCATCATGTACTTTTTCGAACTACCCTTTGGGTTAGGCGGGTTTATCTACGGAGGCGCCATTCAGTTCTTAGCCATCACGGGTATGCACCACACGATTGTACCAATTACCGTGAAGATGGTTGCCGAGACAGGCTATGACTTGATCAACCCGATAGGTACCGCGGCCATTGCCGGACAGGCTGGTGCTGCGCTTGCTGTGGTCCTCCAGCAGAAAAACCGGATTAAGCGATCCAATATGTTTGGTTCTGTCATTCCGGCATTCTTAGGAATCACGGAGCCCGTCATGTTCGCCATTAACCTGCCAAAAGTAAAACCGTTTTTATTCGGATGTTTAGGTGGAGCTGTCGGTGGCGGTCTGGCTTCGATTCTGGGAATTGCTGCTGCAGGAACAGGATCGACAATGCTTCCAGGACTTCTGTTATACATTGGAGGCGGCTTCTTCCAGTACATTTTAGTTATTCTTGTCGCTTTAGCCGTATCCTTCCTGGTAACATTCTTCGTCTATCGTGAAAAACAGGAGGAAGAAGTGGAGCATCCTGAGATGAACTATGATGTGAAACATGGTTAATTGGTAAGTACACCAGTGAATTTACTAATTCTACGTGTGAGTTACGCTGACTAAATTCTAAAACAGGTGGGTCGGGGAAAGGTGATTTTCCCTGCTCGCCCTTTGTCCATTGTGGATAATTGTGCACGCCATCATTCTTTTTCAACCCCCTAAATACAAAAAAAGGAAGGAGCCCCTTATGACCCAGCTTATAGACTTTTCTAACCGTCAAAATCGATTTTTATCGCTGACGGATGTATCCAGCCAGTATTTGCAAATGATTGAAGGCAAAACCAAACAGGATCCTTACTATCCAACCTATCATGTGGCTCCTCACCATGGATTACTGAACGATCCGAACGGATTATCTTTTTTCAACGGGAAACATCACATCTTTTATCAATGGTTCCCCCTCGGTCCAGTTCACGGCCTTAAGCACTGGTATCACGTATCTACGGAAGATTTCATCCATTTTGAGGACCACGGCATCGCTCTTTATCCTGATTGTGAGTTTGATTCCCATGGATGCTTTTCTGGAGCGGCCTTTGCAGAAGGCGGAATGCTTCACCTTTTCTATACAGGAAACCACGTGACAGAAGAGGGCATACCGAATCCAAGTCAAGTGTACGCCTCGATGGATAAGCATTTGAATATTACAAAAGGGCGTCCTATCGCTCATGCACCTGCTCCAGGATTCACCCATAACTTTCGCGATCCTGTCGTTTTTAAACGAGAGAATATTTACTATATGCTGGTAGGAGGAGAAAACAAAGACGGGGAGGGGGCGCTGGCTCTTTATCAAGGAGAAAGTATGCAGCAGTTATCTTTTCAAGGAAAAGTGACCACAGACCTGCCGGATGCCGGGTATATGTGGGAATGCCCCAACTACTTTGAGCAGGACGGGCGCGGGGTGTTCATCTTTTCTCCTCAGGGAGAGTTAGAAACCGATAAATATAACTTCAATAATGTGTTTTCTGTCGCTTATGTGCTCAGTGATCCGCTGGATGTTCGCAAGCTTCACTATGAAGGGAAGCAGTACATTGAACTTGATAAAGGATTCGACTTTTATGCTCCTCAAACGTATGAGGATGAACGGGGAAGAAGGATTCTAATAGGATGGCTCGGTAACTCGAAAAGCGATTACCCAACGGATGAGAATATGTGGGCACACATGCTGACGATTCCCCGGCAAGTTACCCTTCAGAGGAACCGCCTCGTTCAACAGCCGCTGGAGGAATTGAAGAAATTGCGTCTAGGTGCAGAAACACTGGAACAGGAACATAACTTAAGCTCGCGGGCGTTTGAGCTGGAGTTATCCGTAGATCCAGACTTTACTCTAACTTTCAGCAATCGTAAAGGTGAATCTGTCACCTTCTCCTCGAATGGGGAGGAATATTGCCTGGATCGCTCTGACATGACTCATACGTTTGCAGAAACCTACGGAACGAAGCGATATGCTCTACGAAAATATAAAGAAAATCATCGCATCCGTTTGTTTATGGATTCTTCGAGTCTGGAAATCTTTTGTGATTATGGCGAAACCGTCTTTACCAGCCGTATATTCATAGAGGATCTGGAATACTTGAAGTCAGATGGGGCTTCCGGTACCCTATACAACCTCGGGTCTATTACACTTGAAGCGCAGAATGGATGATCAAGCCTCCTTGGATTTTCAACTGGAATGAAACCAAGCGGAGATCTGCTTTTTTAGAATGGTGTAGCTGAAAAACAAATGAGACGATCTCTTCACTCAAAAAAAGCGGAAGGACCAACCAGTCCTTCCGCTTTTGCTAATTGATTTTCATTTAATAGTTATTCAACAAAAGGGCCGGATTATTGAAGACTCAGTTTTTGTGGAGATAGGGGCTCCAGGGAACGGCTCGCTTTCCGCGGCTCTGCACGACGCAGGGTCGTTCGACGTTGCCACAGGACGTGGCGGGCTTAGTCGAACATCCCTTGCGCTGAGTCTCCTCAGGCTGGCGCCTTCCGGGGCCTCACCTGTCATGTTCATCTCGCAGGAGTCTTCGCCGTTCCCTTCCGCTCTTTGCGATCATGGAGCGCTCAAAAATCTCTGCATAATCGCCTTCCAATGAACATGGATCATCTATAATCCACCTTGGGTTTTTAATGTTTGTTTACGTGTGGGAACCCTGTTATAGAAGCATTTGAGGCAGATACAATATAGCTCCTTCTCCTATAGTAGGCTCCGTTTCACCAGATATCGTAGCCGTCCTCATCTATTGTTTGCAACGGCCCCAACTATCTCGAAACTGAGTCTTCCACAAACAGGAGTTTGTCTTTAAGAATTATCATGGAGTTTTTTGGGTATATAATTGAAACAATCTGTAGATTTAGTTACGGGTTGTCTTATTTATGATCAGATGATCGCAGTAGTGGAAGCGTGCAGCAGCGGAAGGATCCGCCTGATTTTATAATTTCAGAGAAATCAATGGGAATGATTTGGAAACCCTTTGAATGCAGCTCATCGTTCAATCGTTGGTTCTGAGGAAGAGTAATGAGTTTTCCTTCATCAATGGAAAGAACATTCGGCCCCATATGGAATTGCTCCTCCCGAGTTACCGGAATCAAATTGAACCTGGACTGAAGCTTATCCAATCCACTATCAGTAAAAGAAGGAGGATAAACGAGAGCTGTATGATCACTAATAATATTAAATACACAATCAAGATGAAGAATATCATCCTCAAGGTCCAGCGGTTCAATCGTATAGGAAGGGAGTTGTTCACGTAACGTTTCGATCGACTCAGAGGAAGTACGCCCGCTTTTTCCAATCCAAATAGTCTTTCCGTCAATTAACACGTCCCCGCCCTCGATGGAAGAAAGAAACGGTTCCTGGAAAGGAATCGAATTTTCATAAAGCCACTCTTTCAACAGCGAAGTTTCTTCAAGCCGCACTTCCTCATTCATTGAAGCCACGAAGAGTTGATCATGAATCACAAAGGCAATGTCTCTCGTGAAGACCTGCTCGTGTAATTCAGGGTGAGCAGAAAGTTCAACCACTTCAACACCATGCTCTTTCAGCACATGAACAAAAGTCTCGTGTTGATCAAGCGCTCGCGGAATATCGATATTGACGTCTTCATAATGTTTTTGCGTTTCATTAATAACAGTCGATATTTTCATAAAGGATGGTTTTGCAACCAGCACTTTTTTTAAAGCAGAATATTCCGTTCTGCAATGAATTCTATTGCTCAGTGTGCATTCCTTCATCTTCATAACCTCCATCTTGCGCTTTCATGGTTAATTCCCCGGGTCATCCTTCCTAAAACCTTCAAAAATAAGGAAATGGACTCATTCTATGTAAGAAGCTCAAAGTTATAAAATACTTTGAGCTTCTTCTATCCGTTTATACACTATTAGTTTAACTCAAAATAAAGCAGCTTAAGCATTAGCGGTAACATTCTGGTCGTTAACATCAGGATCAAAAGGATTCGTAGAACTGATACCGTTGTTGCAGACAATCCAGTTTCCTGTGTTGAGGGCACCTGAACCCGCGTTTGTCTTTGAAGTACTCTTAGGTGAAAGATAGAAGGAATCCCCGAAGTTTACGACCCCGCCGCCGACACTATTTATACTGATGGGACCGACTATGGCCGGCATTTATGATCGCCTCCTTCTTATAATTAGTTCGATTCGACGATATAGTTACAACCTATGCGAAACAGTGACCTATTGTTCGTCTCTCAAGACTCGGAAATGCTTTGTTCTAGAAAGGGAATCAATGTGTTCAATGCCTCCTACCTGCACGATTCCAGCAGTGGAAACCCCGGTAACATGGATATCATTTACATAGATTGCCTGGTTTTGGTAATGGAAGGAAGGAACGGTAATAGGAGGTAAAGGTCTGGTGGGATGTAGAGAGAAAATTGGAAAATCTTCAAAGTTGAGCGAATTTGAAATAAATTCTGCTCCTTCTTTTTGGACAGCCAGCACTTTGGACCAGGGAGACGCCCGGTGCACATCTCCGATCGAAATATGAGAGGCGATCAATGCAGAGGTAATGTCAATTCCATCAACGTACACCATGCGGTTATACATTTTCACCATCATCCATGACCGCGGCTTCTCCTTCCGTTTCCATTGGCACATATGGACCAATGATCAAGGATTCCGGAGGTGTATCGAAATAGGATTGTAAGCGAATGGTTTTATTGTCGCCGATCAGAAAGACAGAGGAGGAAGAGACCGCTGTAACGCGGATCCGTCCAACATGGAGACCATAGTTGTGAACGATGTGATTCATGAGGTACCATCTCCTTGGAAAGAATCAAAGTATTGAGCTATGGAATGTCTGATTTCATTTTGAACCTGATTAACAAGACCAGCTTCATCCAAGTCTGGATTTTGGTTCTTATAGTGTTCTACCCTTTGAGGAAGTTGTTTCCTTACATCGGCAATAATCTGCTCCTTATGGTGATCCGTGACAGGAATATCGTGATCGCGGGTATATTGATTCATCCACTGGGGAATGTCTGTGTTCATGTATTTTTGCAATTGGTGAAGGACGGGATCCTGCTGAGAAGTCATTTGACCCTGGTTTGCATAAAAGTCACCGATATCTGCCGCATCGCTTCCATTCGGAGTTAGTCCAATTTGCAAAGTTCCTTCCAACGTATCGATCTTCAACTGGTCAAAATGATACTCTATTTTTTCAATGACGGTCTTAGGGCTCTCATTCATTTGAAGCTGTTCGATTTTCTGCGTCAATTGATTGATCAGCTGCTGCTGGTTTTCCATGTGCTTCATAACCTGCTGAACCCAAGACTGCCATGATTGGTAATTGTTGTTCAAATGAGATCACCCCCTGTTTAACTTTATGCACAATATACAAGACTATGATATGGAAAGTGGAACGAGAGAAGGACCTTCGGCTTCCGGAATGTCTACGGTGCCTTCTGCCGGCGTGGCAGCCGGCGCAGCGGATTGAAAAGCTCCTGTATTATATAGGTCAGCTTTGGCTTGAATAACTCCTGAGCTGCCAATTTGAACAATGGAAGAATTAGCCACGGTGCCGATACGCAGTACATGAATGCAGATGGACTGGTGGACGGTAATGTTCATGAAGCATCCTCCTAGGAATCGTTAATTAAGGATTGGTCAATCATCTCCTGGTCATTGACATAGGTGTTGGAGTTGTTAATATCAATATTTATTCCACTCCCTGTGTTGAATGACCCGCCGCCAGCAAATGTTTTTACCCAGGCTTGTGGTGCCATATTATACACGTCGCCAATGTTGAATATACTGGAACTGGATAAGGACGTCACATTTACGGCTCCTACTTTTGCCGGCATTTAAAAACTCCTTTCTTTATTTTATGAAACGCAATTGTCTAAATAACAGAATAAAAGTAAAATAAAGCTAACAGGGGGAATAAACATGAATTCGAAGGCATCGCCATTAGGTGAATCAGAACGATTAAACTGGATTGATGCTGCACGCGGGCTTGCCATTTTAGGAATCTTTATGGTGAATGTGCCAGCCTTTAATGCTCCCTATTTCTTATACGGGGGAGCAGCTCAAGCCTGGGATTCATCATTGAGTCATACTGTGCAGGCGATCATTGATATCTTTTTTCAAGCAAGTTTTTATACATTATTTTCTTTTATGTTTGGATTTGGCATGCAGATGATGAAAGACAGGCTGGATGAGAAGAATCTCGATTATCGCCCGATCATATTTAAAAGATTGGTGGTATTGATCGGCTTTGGGTTAGTCCACTCCTTTCTGATCTGGCATGGGGATATTCTGCTTTCTTATGGAATACTCGGACTTACTTTATTCGCGTTTTTCCATCTATCGACAACTGGGCTTTTGGTCGTGGCTTATAGTATGCTTGCGTTTCTTGTCCTGCCAATGACTCTTGCCCTCTACTCGATTCGCGGACGGCTGCAGGGGATTGTTGAACAGGAATCGATTAATGAAGCTATAGCTAACTACGGCACAGGGAGTCTAACCGAAATATGGCAGCAGAATGCCTCTGACTGGCTGTATGCCAACCATGTTGCTAATCTGCCATTTTTGGCACTCAGCCTGCTTCCCATGTTTTTATTTGGTTTATATGTGTGCCGTAAGCGCTGGCTCCACGAACCTGCTGCTCATTTGGGGAGTATTAAAAAAGTGTGGGCCATGACAGGCGTCCTGTTTCTCATTTTTAAGGCAGGTCCTCATCTCTATGGTAATCCTGAGTGGGTCGGAATTATGCAGGACAGCGTCGGGGGAACCGCCTCAGCCATATTTTATGTGCTGTCGGTTACGTTATTGTTCCGGACAAAGTCAGGAGCAAGGTTTTTGCATCCATTGACGTGGATTGGAAGAATGTCGTTATCCAATTATATTCTTCAGTCGCTTGTATGTTTTGTCCTTTTTTATTCGGTGGGCTTCGGTCTCTACGGACAGGTACCACCTATTATGAGCGTAATGATTGTGGTGGTGGTTTACACGTTGCAGATCTTCGCAAGCAGAGCATGGCTCAAAAGATACCGTTATGGTCCTCTTGAGTGGTTGTGGAGGACGTTAACTTATGGGAAGAGACAACCGCTGAAACGTAAACAGACAGCTGCTTCTTAAAAAGAGGGGGACACATCATGAAACGTGAAGAGCTCATCAAAGAAAGCAAGGAATGGGTGGAAGAACGAATAATATCGGAAGAGCAGAGGGAGCAGCTGCTGGAGCGCTACCCGGCCCGTCAGCACAAACCTCTGCTGCTGACCTTTGCTGCCATCTTCATAGGCCTTGGATTTCTGACGTTTATAGCTTCCAATTGGTCCGCGATCTCGGATATCTTTCGAATGGCCATTATTATCGGAAGTTTACTAGCCTTCTATATTTCAGGTGAGCAAATTTACAGGAAGCACTCCAATCGCTTAGGAGAAAGTCTAATGCTCATTGCTCTTATGATATTTGGAGCAGGGATCTTTTTGACGGGGCAAATGTATCATTTTACTTCATTCAGTGCCCTGCCATTCTTTATTTGGTCCATTGCCGCATTCAGCTTGTATCTCTTATGTAAAGAAACGCCTTTCTTTATAGCTGCAGTTATTCTAACTACGGTGGGTCAGGTGTACAGTGGGGTCACTTTTGGTGAATTTCACATCTGGACTGGGTTGCTTTTCATCCTTGGTCTAGGGTGGTTTACGGCGCAGGGGCAGCGGACGGATTATTCGGTCTGGTTCGGAGCGGGTTACTTGATTCAAAGTCTCGTCTTCGTTGTCAGCAGCGGTTTTCCTTATTACTGGCTCGTTAATCTGATTCTCTTTCTTTATTTATTCGATGATGCAGCGGCTGGAAAAGGGCAGCTGCGTGTGCTCAAAACGTTCAGTGTTATTTCAGTCTTTTTGATTTTAGTATTTCAAGTCTTCTTTCTTGGAGAAGGTTTTATAGAAGTCCAGACGGAATCCTCTTTCTATTTCTTTATTGTATGGGCCGTCTTTTTCGTAGGAGCTGTGGTCCGGTCCGCGATGAGTTCAACGAATTACTATTGGATTGATCTGTTATTGTTTTTGCCGGTCTTCCGATTCGATTTCGCTGACGGGCTGTCGCTCGGTATTTTGTTTGTCTATTCTTTGCTGTGGCTAACTTCCGGCTATCAGCAGAGTGTGGCACGGTGGGTAAACAAAGGGACCGCTGCACTTCTGGCTACGACCTTTATAGCTTATTTCCAGCTAGCCTGGGACTTCATGAGCCGCTCTCTTTTCTTTTTTATTGGAGGAATTCTACTGTTTGCCTTGAGCTTCTTCCTTGAAAGGAAACGAAGACAAGTGAGCAAAGGGGAGGTAACGCCATGAAGCGCATTTGGTTTTACGTCATTGTCTGCCTCCAGGCTCTGTTTCTCATTCTGATGTCCATGTCTTACTATACAATGGATGAATGGGGCGAATCCATACGTTTAAAAACGGCTCCTGTAGATCCACGAGACCCTTTTTATGGTGATTATGTGACATTATCATACGAGGTGGAACTGGTTCCTACAGATAAATGGAATATTTCCTCTGATATAGCCTCTGGAGAAAAAGTTTATTTGCTGCTCGAACCTGGTGAAAATGATCTTTATACACTTGTTCAGGCTACCGTTGAGAAACCTGATGTGAGCGGGGCGGAGGTAGTCCTTCCTGCCCGTCTTGACTGGCATGATCCTCAAAGGGGAGTGTATATGGTGGATATCGGTATGGAGCGTTATTTTATTGAGGAAGGCACAGGTCGGCAATATGAACAAAACAGGGAGGATCTGATTGTGGAAGTCATCGTGGCTCCCTGGGGACAGAAAAAGATTGATTCTGTAACGACGGCAGAGTAAATAATGAGCGCTTTTCCTAAAGGGAAGAGCGCTCTTTTTGGTCAGTTGGCTGGATAAAATCTGAAGCGAGCAAAGTGGATTACCCGCCCACTAAATCCCAAAGATTTCACCGAGTCTCTATTAAGTAAGAGACTTATTCAACAATAGGGCCGGATTGTTGAAGACTCAGTTTCGAGATAAATTGGGCCCGTTACGCTGTGAGGAGGGGGCTGGTGGGGAAATAACTCGCTTTCCTATGGGGGAACGGTGAGCTTCCTCGCTCGTTTCACTCCCTGCGGGATCTCACCTAGTTCCTTCTCCCATGGGAGTCTCGCCATTTCCCCACCAACCCAGCTGAGTGAGAATAACGGACCCTTCCATAAAAGTGAATGCTCTCCTTCTAAATAGGCCTTGATTGCTTCTATGACAAGCTTTTTTACATCGTTCTAGCATGAAAATACACTCCTTATCCCATGCTTATTCTCACCAAGCAGACAGGGGATTTAGTGGTTTCGAGTTTCTGATTCGGCCAGGTCCGGAGGGGGACGATGTAGACTCCTGTGGGATGAACATGATCGGTAAGATCCCGCAGGGCTGTGAAGCCCGAGGAAGCTTACCACATGCCCACGGAAAGCGAAATCGTCCCCCTCCGGACCTAATTCTCTCAAAAGTCTCGAAACTGAGTCTTCAAGTAATGGGAGCTTTACTGTAAGATTTCATCGGGCGAAGTAAGAAAAAAGCCTGGAGAGAAAGTTTTCTCTCCAGGCTTTTGGGTTTTATTGACTAAGAACTTCTTTAATTTGAGTAATCGCCCATTCAAGATCCTCTTTTTCAATGATAAGAGGAGGACCGAAACGAATGACGTTTTCGTGTGTTTCCTTACAAAGCAGTCCTTTAGCTTTCAACTCTTCACAGTAGCCGCGCGCAGGTTCTGTCATTTCAACGCCAATGAACAGACCTTTACCACGTACTTCCTTGATCTTCGGATTATCGATTGACTGCAGTTCTTTCTTCATGTATTCCCCGAGTTCAAGAGAACGTTCGGCCAGATTTTCTTCTTCAAGTACATCGAGAGAAGCAACAGATACAGCGCAGGCTAATGGATTTCCGCCGAATGTAGATCCGTGAGAACCTGGGTTAAAGACGCCCAGTACTTCTTTGTTGGCTACTACGCAGGAAATAGGGAAGACCCCGCCGCCAAGAGCTTTACCGAGAATTAACATGTCAGGACTTACATCTTCCCAGTCGCAGGCAAACATTTTACCGCTTCGGCCAAGACCTGCCTGGATTTCATCAGCTATGAAAAGCACGTTGTTTTCCTGACAAACCTCATAAGCTTCTTTCAGAAATCCTTCTGGAGGGATAACAATACCCGCTTCACCCTGGATCGGTTCAAACAAGAAGCCGGCTGTGTTTTCAGTGATGGCTTCTTTAAGAGCTTCTACATCACCGTAAGGAATCAATTTAATTCCTGGAAGCGTTGGACCGAATCCGCGCTTGTATTCTTCTTCTGAAGAGAGAGATACGGCTGTCATTGTTCTTCCGTGGAAGTTACCGGTACAGGCGATGATTTCGGCTTGATTGTCTTCTACTTTCTTCACATCATAAGCCCACCGTCTAGCTGCTTTAACAGCTGTTTCAACGGCCTCTGCTCCTGTATTCATTGGAAGAGCCATTTCCTTATTGGTAATTTTACAAATCTTCTCATACCAGGGTCCAAGCTGGTCGTTATGGAAAGCTCGGGAAGTTAAGGTGACCCGGTCTGCCTGGTCTTTTAATGCTTGAATAATTCTTGGATGACGGTGCCCCTGATTCACTGCAGAGTAAGCGCTTAACATATCCATGTAGCGGTTACCTTCTGGATCCTCTACCCATACGCCTTCCGCTTTCGATACAACGATCGGAAGTGGATGATAGTTTTTGGCACCATATTCTTGTGTTTGATCAATGATTTCTTGACTGTTTACTGACATGATATCCCTCCAATTACATTTCAATCTTTTATTATTATAACAGGTTTGTTTTATTATTCTCACCCTTCCAAGGTACTTATTGGTAGGAAATTTTGACGGACTCGTGCTATTATATCCGTAGATTCATGTAAAAGGAGGAAGAACATTGGCACATCTACATATTACCTCATGGGTAATCGCATTTGTTTTAGTGGGACTTGTTACAACATTTGCCCGGAGCGGTAATGATAAAGGGGCAAAAATATCCCATATGATTCTGCGGGCGGACTACTTATTGATTCTTTATTCAGGAGGATCGCTCTTTGCAAGTTACGCGAACTACGGCGGACTGATTATTTTCAAGGTTTTAGTCGGCTTGTGGACGATCGTGGCTATGGAAATGGCATGCGTGAAGTATAAGAAAAAGAAACCAGCTGCCATTTGGTGGGCGCAGCTGTTAATAGCAGGAGCCATCGCAATTATTTTAGGCTTTGGATTCCTTGGAGCAGGCATACTTCCTGCTTAATAAAAAAAGCGGCAAGCCTTGTACAGGCTTTGCCGCTTTTTTTGGGGGATTTTCTACTGTCCTAGAATGAGCTCCGCTACTTGGGGGGTAACGGGTGATATCCTTTATCATTTATAATGATAATCATTCTCACTTATGTTGTCAAGCAGAACTTTTTAATAAGCGGCGAGTCACTGTCATATAGTAAGCTATGATGTGTTTTTTCTGATTCAGCTTACTTTAAAGGATGGTGAAGCTTAATGTGCGGTATTGTGGGTTGGATTGATTACAAAAATAAAGTGCAGAATAAAACCCCTCTTTTAGAAAGGATGGCCGATACCATCCGGCACCGTGGTCCAGACGATTATCAAACGTGGCTGGATGGGCCGGCAGCTTTCGGACACCAGCGTCTAATTGTTGTAGACCCGAACGGCGGGAAACAGCCGATGGTACGGGAGGCACATGACGAACAGTATGTGCTTTGCTATAACGGTGAGTTATATAATACGGATGAAGTACGAGATACATTAAAAGCGAAAGGCTGGACGTTCCGCTCTCATTCGGATACGGAGGTTGTCCTTGTCAGTTTTATGGAGTGGGGCAGAGAATGCGTGGAGCGATTAAACGGTATTTTCGCCTTCAGTATTTGGGAGAAAAAGAGAAAGCGTCTGTTTTTAGCTAGAGACCGGCTCGGGGTTAAGCCATTGTTTGTTCGTCATCAGCCGGATGGTCTGATGTTTGCTTCTGAGATGAAAGCCATCCTTGCCCATCCGGACGTAGAAGCAAGGGTTGGAGCGGAAGGAATTCAGGAAATTCTTACGCTTGGACCTTCGAGAACACCGGGGCACGGCATTTTTGAAACGTTGCAGGAACTTCGTCCAGGTCACCGGGCGTTTTGGGAAAAAGGAAAGCTTTCGATCGAGCGTTACTGGAATGTGAAGAGCGCCGAGCACACCGACACATGGGATGAGACCGTAGCACGTGTGAGGGAGTTATTTATTGATGCTTCCGAACGGCAGCTCGTTTCGGATGTAACACTAGGTACTTTTTTATCGGGCGGGGTGGACTCAAGTGCCATTACGGCTGTAGCCGCTGAAAAATACAAAAATGAACAAAAGGGCGCGCTGCAGACCTTTTCGATTGATTATAAAGATCAGGATAAATTCTTTAAGAAGAGCGCTTTTCAGCCGGACCGTGATGAAGCTTATATTAAGAAAGTCTCAAGCCAGCATCAGACCCGTCATTACGTGATGGAAGCGACGCCTGAAGACCTAATATCAAGGCTGAAGCAGGCCGTAACACTACGGGATTTGCCAGGGATGGCAGATGTTGATTCCTCATTGCTGTGGTTTTGTGAACAAATTAAAAAACATGTAACGGTTGCGTTGTCAGGGGAATGCGCTGATGAAATATTTGGAGGCTATCCGTGGTTTTATAGAAAAGAAGATCAGGAGCGAAAAGGATTTCCTTGGATCCGGTCCTTAGATGAACGAATGAATTTAGTAAAAACGGATGTTAGTCAGAGTGTGAATATGGAAGCGTACATGTTGAAACGTTATCAGGAGACGATCGATGAAACGCCGGTTCTTGCAGGAGAAGACGAAAAAGCGGTGAAACACCGACAGATGTCTTACCTCAATATGAACTGGTTTATGCAGACGCTCCTTGAGCGTAAGGACCGGATGAGTATGGGGGCAAGCCTTGAGGTTCGTGTACCTTTCAGCGATCATCGTCTGGTGGAATATGCGTGGAATATTCCGTGGAGCATGAAATTTCACGGGGATCAGGAAAAAGGTTTGCTTCGTGAAGCGTTGCGCGGCGTACTTCCTGATGAAGTGCTGTTCCGAAAGAAAAATCCATATCCAAAAACGTTTCACCCCGCTTATACAAAAGCCGTCTGTACATGGATGAATGAAATAGTAGCCGATGCGAATGCTCCACTGTTCGATCTTTTCGACCGTAAAAAAGTGAGGAAGCTTAATGATTCAGAAGGTCAGGCGATCGGAGCCCCATGGTTTGGTCAGTTAATGACAGGACCACAGCTAATCGCTCACCTCTGTCAAATTAATTATTGGCTCAAAACCTATCACGTACGTTTGTAAAAAGCTACAAAATCTCAGTTGTTCTTACAGTAAAGCTTCCAATACTTGAAGACTCATTTTCGAGATAAATGGGTCCGTTACGTTAGATGGATAAGGGTTGGTGGGGAAATAACTCGCTTTCCTGTGGGGGAACTGGTGAGCCTCCTCAGTCGTTTCACTCCCTGTGGGGTCTCACCTAGATCCTTCTCCCACGGGAGTCTCGCCATTTCCCACCAGCCCAGCCGAGTCAGAATAACGGACGCTATTATAAGAGAGGATGCTCTCCTTCTTAATCGGTCCTAAATGCTTTTGTGACAGTCTATTTCACATCGTTAAAGCATGAAATTAGCCTCTTGATCCCATGCTTTTTTTTCATGAACCCATCGATGTCTTAAATGATTTCGAGTTTCTGATTTTGGCCAGGTCCGAAGGGGGACGATGCAGACTCCTGCAGGATGAACATGATCGGTGAGATCCCGCAGGGCTGTTAAGCCCGAGGAAGCTCAGCACATGCCCGCGGAAAGCGAAATCGTCCCCCGCAGGACCTTTCCTCTCATAAAATATCTCGAAAAGAATTTTATACAGACTCAAATTTTACAACCGCATGGCTTTAGCAGCTGTGCGTTTTTTTATGTGGAGGCGCCTGTAAATGTGACCATTGTATGTATTATTGAGAATTGATGCCGAGTACAATTGACGGGGAAGGCCTGGAAAGGATAATCTAAGAGAGTTACCTTTATTAGAAAGAAAGGAGAGCGGCCATGAGAAAAGTAATAGCTGGGATTCTGTTTATTCCGTTATTTCTCTTTTTCGCTTCTCAAGCTGGAGCAGCAGAAACAGAAGAACGTCAATGGCAGGATGAAAGCGTATACTATATATCGATTGATCGATTTATGAATGGCGATAATTCTAACGATAGGGAAGAAGATGAAGCCTATCACGGCGGTGATTTAGAAGGAATTATCAAACAGCTGGATTATATTAAGGAGAAGGGATTTACAGCCATTGAGATCTCCCCAATGATGGCCAATCAAGATGGAGGGTATCATGGTCAATGGATCGACGATTTTCGATCGGTTGATGAACACTTCGGTACTATGAAGAAAGCCGAGCAGCTGGTCGAAGCAGCCCATGAACTGGACCTTAAGGTGATGTTTGATTTTGTGGTGTCCCATACCGGAAGCGATCATCCCTGGAAAGAGGATCCACAAAAAAATGATTGGTATGCGGAAGCTGACACTACCTATCCGGAAGCCTGGGCACAGAATATGTCCGTATTAAATCTGGACAATCCACAGGTACAGAGCTATTTCCTCGACACCGCTGAGTTCTGGATCAAGGAAACAGGAGTAGATGCGTTCCATTTACATAGTGCTGTTCCTTTACCCGATAAGTTTTATACAGATCTGGAGGCACGGGTTCAGTCCGTACAGGAAGGGTTTGGACTATTCACAGAAAATCTAAAAGGTGAAGACGATTCTTCCGTTTCCTTTCAGTCGGTGACGCGTGACACGTTTCAATCATCCGGAAAGAATCTTGATGATCTTTATACTGTTTGGGAGGATAACGTCGAACATAAAGGAAAACCTTACGAGACTCTTCGATATATCGATGACCCTTCAACCGGACGATTTACGCACTTGGCGGTAGAAGAAGGGCAGAATCCGATCACTCGCTGGAAGCTCGCTTTGACGTATCAGTTTACGATTCCAGGCATACCTGTCATGTACTTTGGTACGGAGCTGCCGCTTGATGATGGCGGCGATCCGTCAACCATTAAAATGATGAACTTCAAAGCAGGGGACGAGCAGCTGAAGCAGCGTATCGATAATTTAACTTCTATGAGAACGCAATTTTCTGCGCTCACACGCGGAGATTATGAAGAAATGTACAATGAAGAAGGTCTGGCTATTTTTAAACGGAGCTATGAAGACCAGACGATGATCGTTGCGATTAATAATGCAGAAGAAACGAAAGCCGCTGTACTTTCCGGTTTACCAGAAGGACAGCAGCTTAGAGGCCTTTTACATGATGGAATGGTACGACAGCAGGATAATGGGGACTACCGCCTTGGAATGGAAAGGGAAACCGCAGACGTTTTTGTGGTGGAACCTGACGAGGGCTATAATTGGCTGTTTATCGGTTTTGTCGGTGGTGTTCTTAGTTTATTTGTAATTGCCGTAACCGTGATCAGTCTTAAAAACCGGAAAACAGAACAAGCTTAATCTCAAACGCCCCTCTTTCCCTGCAGATGGAAAAGAGGGGCGTTTGAATTAGGAGGATGACTTTTTCTTTTTTCTTCTGACCAGCCAAAAAAGCAGACCCACTCCGGCAATCAGCGCGAGAAATGGAGAGTAGCCCAGGAAGAATACAATGAGCCAGGAGAAGAATTGACCAACGTAATGCAACGAATTGATAAACGCCAGCTTGGTTTCTTCCCAGATGCTGCCCGGGGAGTTATTCAAATTTGCACCGGCCGCCGTTTCCTGGATGGAGACCGTGATCGTAGAAAAATCGCTCTGATTCTCTAAATACTTTATCTTCCCTTTTAATCCTTCAATTTCAGATTGAACGCGCTCGAGATCTTGAGAGATTTTTATTAAATCTTCGGTCGCTTCGGCTTGTTCCAAAAAGGTAAGCAGTCGCGATTCAATCTTTTCCTTAGCTTGCAGACGAGATTCTAAATCCACGTATTCTTCGGTAACATCGCGTCCGGATATATTTCTGGAGAGAACTTCACTGCTGATCTCTTCGATTTCTGTAAGCAGAGATTCAAAGTTCGGCTGAGGCACCCGGATGCGGATATGACCCTGCCGTCTGCCTTGCTCATTTTTGCTAATAGTGCTTTCGACCATTTGAGCATCCTGCTGATTCATTCTTTCCTGAAGATGCTGGTGAAATTGATCGTAATTATTCGTTTCCACGTCGATATGAGCTTCATACACCATCATGCGTTGTTCGCTACTTTGAGCGATACGGGCCGGGCCGTTTTCCTCACCGTTTTCCGCTTGAGAAGGAGTTTCTGACAATCCATTGGACTCGGCAGAATCGGACGAAGCTTCTTCGGATGTCTCCGCACTGTTGTCTTCATTTTGACTGCAGGCTGCTGAGACAGCAAGAAGCAGCATGATGCTTAAGGCAAGTTTCAGTATCTTCGTCACCATAAAAAATCCCCCTTTTTTAATATAGTCGTTAAAAAGAGGGAAAGGTTACAAAGAACCCATTCTATTGAGGTGTATCATTTAAGAAAAATAAGGCAATGGTTCCGGGACCTGCATGAGCACCGACAGCTGAGCCGACCATTTCAAAACGGATATCTTCGGTCTCAAACTCGGATCGGATCATATCCGCCAGCTGCTCCGCGGTTTCCAAATCATCGCCGTGGCTGATGCCAATACGCTGATGTTTTAAATCTTTGCCGCGTTCCTTCATAATTTCAATCATTCGCTTCCATACTTTTTTCGAACCGCGAATTTTTTCAAGCGGAATAAGCTTACCATTTTCCATATGAAGCAGCGGTTTAATTTTAAGCAGGCTCCCGACAAATGCAGAAGCTTTGCTTACGCGGCCGCCGCGATATAAGTATTCCAGATCCGCGACCGTGAAAATATGCTCCATATGAGCTGCCTGAAACTTTCCAGCTTCTAAAATTTCTTCGAATGAATAGCCATCTTCCGCAAGTTCAGCAGCTCTTATGGCCACCAGCCCGCAACCCAGAGAGGCTGCTTTCGTATCGATAACTTCGAACTGAGCGTGAGGGTACTCTTCTTTAATTTCTTCCTCTACCATTTTTGCGCTTTGATATGTACCGGATAGTTCCGATGAAAAGGCAAAATAAATAAAGGGCTGATCGTTCTTTACAAATTCTGTGAACGTTTCTCGAAAAGCCTGGGAGGAAACCTGAGAAGTTTTAGGGGTTTCTCCGTTTCGCATTTTGTCATAGACGTCACTGGGGGATATGGTTTTCCCGTCTTCATACTCTTCTCCATTAATGGTCACTTTTAAGGGGACCATGGTTAACGAATAGCTTTCGAGAGTTTCAGGGGATAGATCACTGGCTGAATCACATACAATTTGCACATTCATAAGATCACCTGCCATTTATATTCTTTCTTTAAGTTTAGGCATAATAGGAAGGATAGTCAAAGCAATTACAAGAAAACGTACGACAATTAATGGGGCATTTCGACGGAATCTTTCACAGCTTACTCATCTTTAACTTGATTTTGTCTCGTTACGGTGATAAAAAAGATAGTAGACTACTCGTAGGAGGTTGCGGATTGTTCACAGTTGAACTAAGAAGAATTATTATTGTGTTGTTAGGGGCAGTATTTAATGCTATCTCCCTGAACCTGTTTCTCATTGAAGCCAATGTTTACGCGAGCGGGTTCACCGGGGTTGCCCAGCTGCTTACCAGTATATTTAACGATTTTTTAGGTGTGCCAGGAATTAGTACAGGTCTCATCTTATTCATACTTAATATTCCAGTAGTGATTTTAGGCTGGTTTAAAGTAGGGAAGGGGTTTACGGTTTATAGTGTTGTATCAGTCGCCTTCACTACCCTTTTTCTTGAATTAATCCCCGTGCTGCAGCTTTCAGAGGATATTATCCTGAATGCCGTATTTGGCGGTGTACTTGGTGGTATGGGTGTCGGAATTACGCTCAAATGGGGTGCGTCAACAGGTGGTTTGGACATCGTAGCTATGGTGCTTTCTCGTATGAAAGACCGTCCGATCGGTATTTACTTCCTTGTACTGAACAGTGCTATCATCGCGATTGCTGGTTTATTATATGAACCGGAAAACGCGTTGTACACATTATTGACGTTATACGTAACTACGCGTGTGATCGACGCTGTTCATACACGTCACGAAAAACTTACGGCTATGATTATCACGTCCAAAGCAGCCGATTTAGAAAAAGCGATCCATTCTCAAATGGTTCGCGGTATTACAACTTTGCCGGCAAGAGGTGCTTTTACACAGCAGGATAAAAATATGATGATTATGGTTATTACCCGATATGAATTATATGACCTGCAGCATATTATCCAGGATGTCGATCCTTCTGCGTTTACCAATATCGTTCAAACGACAGGTATTTTTGGTTTCTTCCGAAAAGATGACAAATAATTTGTAACATTTCTGTAATATGGTCGTCTAATCATGTAAATAGAAAAAAGGAGTGGCGTTATGAAACATTTGTTAGCCATCTTAATGGGGGTCATGATGATTACCATGGCGGCCTGCGGAAATGAAGCAGATTCTGAGACTAAATCTAAGGAAGTTAAGGCAGAAGAACCACAAGCGGAAGAACAATCAGAGGAGAAAGCTGAAGAAGTGGAAGCATTTATTCAATCTTTGAATATGGAAGCGAACGTGGAAACATCGGAGGAGACAGCCGATTTTCAAATGTCGCTTGAAAACACGTCGGACGAGACTGTAACCTTAGGATTTACTTCCAGCCAGGAATATGAAATTCACGTAACGAATGCTGAAGGGGAAAGTGTTTACACATTTTCAGCTGATAAAATGTTTACCCAGGAAATGATCAACAAAGATTTGGTAGCGGGTGAATCGTTAACGGCTGAAGAAACATGGACAGGCATTGAAGAGCCAGGGGACTACGAAGCCACTATAACGTTCCTGGTAAATTCAATCAATGAACAGCCATTAGAGGCTGAACCTTTCCAATTAACGAAATCATTTAGTGTTGAAGCTGCTGATCAAGAAACGGGGAACAGTCAGGAAGAAAATGAAGTACCATCTGAAGAACCTGAAAAAGAAAACCCGTTAGAATCTGATAAAGATAAAGAAACAAATGAAGAAGTAAAAACAGAAGAGAAGACTGTGAGTGTCGAGGAAGACGGGTTTCGTAATATTGAAGTAAGCGGTAAGGATGGAGCCTATACAGTCACGGGCGAAGCTCACGTATCGCACGGGGAATTTACCTACCTCGTTGAAGATGGTCATCACGTGCTGATTGAACCTGAAACAATGGAAGTAGGAAATAAATCCGAATGGGCTCCTTTTACTCTTGAGCTTTCGATTCCAAATGAGGATTTACCTGATTTCGGTACGGTGACTCTTACGCTTGTAGTGAATTCTGAAGACAGTCAAGACGAAACCATAAAGAATGTTCCCTTAGAGGAAATTGCGCAGAGTGAGCCGGAGAATGATACGGAGTCAACGACGCGAGAGGTTGAAACTGAAGGCGAGGCATTCCGCAACGTAACCGTGTCTGGTGAGAATGGTGCTTATACCATCGAGGGAGAAGCTCGTGTACACGAAGGCAGCTTTATTTATACAGTGGAAGATGGTCATTACGTACTGGTGGAACCAACATCTGTACAAGTAGTCGAGGGTGCCCCTGCGTGGTCTTCATTCGAGATAGAGATTGATATTTCTGAGGAAGACCTGCCGACGTACGGTTCACTGACGTTGACTGTATTTGAAGAAAGTGCTGAAGATGGAAGTCCTGTGCACGTTAACCATTTACTTCTACAGAAATTTAATTAAAAAGAAGCCGTCACAATCCTCGTGACGGCTTCTTTGATTATATTGGGTTATTCTTTTTAACAAGAAGATAATTCAACTAACGCGCCGGATTGTGTAAGACTCGATTTCGAGATATTGGATGGAGAAAGGAGCTCCAGAGAATGGCTCGCTTTCCGCGGGCATGCGCTGAGTCTCCTCAGGCTGGCGCCTTCCGGGGCCTCACCTGTCATGTTCATCCCGCAGGAGTCTACGCCGTTCCCTTCCGCTCCTTTGCGATCATGAAGAGCTCGAAATCCTTTACGTAAATGCCTTCATATGAGGAAGAATAACCTATGTGATAAACGTAGTCTACCCAGGGTACAAACAGCGCTATAGAAGCATTTTAGACGATATAAACTTCCCACATTTTTCTACTGCCAGGGTCCGTTCACATGAAATGGCTGAGGTGACGGAGGAAACGACGAGACTCCCAAGATTAAAAGCGGAAGCACCTTGGTCAGCGTCGTATGGACTGGACGTAGGAAGTTCGACTAAGATCGCCACGTCCTGTGGCAACGTCGAACGACCCTGCGTCGTGTAGGGCCGGAAAGCGAAATCGTCCCCCGCAGGACCTTCCGCTCAACAAATGTCTCGAAATCAAGTCTTCAAGTAATGGGAGCTTATATTTAACATTCAACAATTCTCAAGCTTCTTCAATAAAAAAGGCTGCCACAATACAAGTGGCAGCCTTTTTTTTAGCTATTAATATCCGTATTCAGCTAGCAATCCTTCGACTTTAGGAGTCAATGTTTCCCATTCAGCATTCGGTAATTTATTTACGGTAATAAAGTTTTGGAAGCCGAACACATTATCTACTCCATCAAAGTTCATGAGATCATTTAAAATTTTATGGTCACTTGTCTGTCCAGGCATAACAGATACACTGCCATCCCCTTGGAAAATCATTGAATCCGTCGTAAATTTACGAGCATTCGGATTTGGTGTTTCTTCTACTTTTACTGCCATTTCGCATCCTCCTCTATAACATCTTTACCTATTTTATCAGATATTCTTCCAACTCTAAACTGAAAGCTAATATTCCATTAATTTCATAAAAATTGTGTTACAATGAAAACACTTTTTAGGAGGTGTTTTATGGAAACGCGACTCATTGATGTGTTGCAGCCCATTAAAGATAACGACTACCAACTGCCTGAAAACCAAAGCCTGCAGGAGCTGACAACGATGATGCTCCAGAAGATCGGTTCGGTTCATCCGGTACTTAGGGACGATCTGATCCATACCATTTTTACAACGTTTATTGAACGTGGGCACTACAGTCACGAACAATTAAAAAATATATTACAATCCATTTTGAATAAAAACTATCTCTTTTACCGGATCGGTACGTCTAAAAGAGAGGAAGATGCGGTCTTTAAACGAAGTTTTTCTGTTTTATTAATTCCTCCCATAATGAATAAACATCGGAGGACCCCCTTTTTAAAAGAAGCAGAGGTCCACAGGGTTTGGCATAATCTCAAAAAGTACATGCAGCAGGAATCAGATCACCGCGGGTATGTAAAAGGGAAGGGCTGGGCCCATGCAATGGCTCATGCAGCCGATGCTCTCTATCACGTGGCTTCCTGTGATGAAATTACAGAAGCGGAAATACGAGAAATGCTGCCGATTATTAAAGCTCAGTTTCTCATTGACCACCCCTATTTATTTGATGAAGAAGAACGGATGGTAACTGCGGTTATGATCATGTTTAAGAAAATTAAGCCGCAAGCGCGAATAGAGTGGCTGGAAACTCTGCTCTATGTGCGGGAAAGCTGGCAGGATCCTCGGGAGGATATTATAATAAATAACAGCAAGCACTTCCTGAGAGCCCTTTATTTCCGTATGCTGGAAGGAGATCATAGGGACCTTCGGCAGGTTTTAGAGAACTTGCTCCGTGAACTTAGAAAACAAGAAGCCTATTGATAGATGTGGGGGAAAAGCTATGATTCGCTGGGGATTTTGGATTGGTACGACTTCTGGACTCGTACTCGGTTTCTACATGTCGCTGGTCGAGCTAGTAACGGGTAAAAAAGTGTACACGTTGCTCATGAATGTTGATTTTATTCCCGTGATTGGAAGCATTGAATGGCCGGTTGCGATCGAATGGCTATTTCATTTAATTATTTCCTGGATTATTGGGTTCCTATATGTGTATGCGTTCAGGCGCGTCCTGAAAGACACTAAACGTAATCGCTGGTCTCTTGCTTTGATCTTAAGTGCGTTTGCCGCTACCAGTTATGTGCCGCTTACGCTTCTCGCTATTAAGGAAATCCCGGCGTTAACCGATAGCGCAGCTATCTTATATTGGTTAATCGGGCATGTCCTGTATGCGGTCGTCTTAAAAATATCCTATTATCGTTCTTGATCCATGTTAAAGCCAGGGAAACCGGGCTTGTTTTGTGCGTCTCTCTCACCTATGATTTAGAAAAACGGATCACCCTGGGAGACGGGTGGTGGCTTCCTTTTTCAATCGCGAGGCATTATGGCGTATCGGAAGAAGAAGTACGTGAATGTTACGGCCAAACGAAAGAATATATGGTTTCTGACCAGTTTTCGCTCACGAAAACAAAAGGGCTTAGAGACGCCTTGCTCAAATGGAGGAAAGAGAAGCGGTTAGTTTTAATTACCAATAGTGAAGCTCATGACGTTTTAAATCGTATAGACCTGACAGATATGTTTCATGAACGAATTCCTTCGGCAGCGAAACCGCTTCACACGAACGAGTTGTTTTAAACCCTTTTAAGGAATGGTAAGTATACGGTCGGATCCGTCATCTCCATTGGAGATAATTGCATGAATGAGATTGCTCCAGCCCTTGCACTTGGAATGAAAGCTATATGGATTCACCCGGCCGGGTCTGAATGGAATTATAAGGATTTAAAAATTGTGAAGAGTTTTGAGGAGTGCACGAAGACATAAAAAAGATACAGCCATTCATCCAGTGAAGCAAGATTCAAAAGGAAGAATGGCTGTATCAAATTCAGAAAAAATTAGGGGGTACATATAACATACCCCAAATCCAATAATTATAACTCCTGCTAAGGACACAGTTTTTTAATAATGAAAAGGGGTAAAAAAGACCAGCCTGGAAATCCAGACTGGTCTTTCACATGGTTTATCGCAAACTTTGATGGTGGTTCTCAAGCTGTTGTTCCAACTGCTGTAGCTCTTGTTTCTCTTGTTGAGAACATTGGCTATATGCAGATTGAATCGCTTGTTTAGCCGCTTGCATGTCTTCTTGACTCATCTGTTGGCTGCCATTGCCATCACGGTTCTGTGTGAAACGGTTTACCGCATCACGTGCGTTTTCAAAAAGGTTTCTGCCCTTCATTTAAAACCCTCCTACCGTATGCTGGTCAGATTCGATTTCTTTTCGTTTAGCGTCTGAAAGCCTTTTAGGCTCCATCTTGCTTTCGTCAAACTGACGAACTTCTGTCCAGCGTTCTTCGTTGCGATCTTTCTGTTTTTGCTGTTCCATGACAAGCCCTCCTGTCATAAAAAAAGCCTGAACGTTTTTCACGTTCAAGCTTAGTATGGAGAATTGCCTGTAATCTAATCTAGGAAAATGTTGACTTACATGGCTTTTTTATTAAGTTTTAAATATTCGTTCAAGAATTCTCCTATGCCGTTTTCTTCATTTGAATGCGTAACGTGTTTCGCGACACCTTTTAGTTCATCAATGGCGTTCCCCATAGCTACGCCGACACCGGCGTAATCAATCATTTCCAGGTCGTTGTCTTCATCGCCAAACGCAATAATACGATCCTTTGGAATGTGGAAGTAGTGAGCGATTTTGTGAAGACCTACCGCCTTATTCAGACCAGCTCGGACGATTTCAATCACATGCCAGGGCGCGCCCCATTTACGGTGATCTATTAAAGAAGCGTGCACATCCAGTTCTTCCCGAAGCCTCTGGATTTTATCTTCTTCCGGGTGGATTAGGATGGAGGTAGGATCATCTTTTAAGTTCGACTGCAAACGTCCAATACTGATTGGATTGTCATTTTTCGTTTGGAAAATGCTCATAATTTCTTCATCATGCTGATGTAAATACACTTGATCCATGACTTCTGCCAGAATATTTTTGACACCCAGTTCCTGACACGTATCGATAATTTTATGAGCGGTGCGTATTGAAAGCGGGGAGTGAAGCGCATCCCACTTATGATCTGTAGGGTGGTGGATTAAAGCGCCATTAAAGTTAACCATTGGCGTCTTAAGTCCTAATTCATGATAGAAATCGATGCTTGCTCGATGTGGACGCCCTGTCGCAATCACCACGATGTGACCTTGATGTATGGCATTTAGCACCACTTCTTTTGTTTGGGCATGGATGACCTTATCATCCGTCAGAAGTGTGCCGTCCAGATCCAGTGCTATTAAATGTTGTTTATCCATATCTTCACCTCATTTGTATGTATAGTGTAGCGGTAAGAAAGGTGAGTTGTAAAGAATTCCCGCCTGTATCACCTAACACTTCCCAATTCTATCGGGCAGTGTTACGATTATACTATAACTCATTTTTGTAATAGCTATTTAAACAGGACGTAAAGTTTAGTTAGAAAGGAAACACGTTGATGATCGGAATTCAAAGGAAAACCTTAAAAGGCGTACCAACACTTACTGTAGTTGATTCAGCAAAACAAGAGGAGCCGATGCCTGTATTTATTTACTTCCACGGCTTTACATCAGCGAAGGAGCATAACCTTCCTCAGGCTTATTTACTGGCAGAAAGAGGCTACCGTGTCATTCTACCTGACAGTGCCTACCACGGCGAACGTGATCAGGATCTGTCCAAGGATGAGCTGAATTTTAAGTTCTGGGATATTGTATATCAAAACTTAAAAGAACTTCAAGATATAAAAGATGAACTTGATCGAGAGAACCTTATTAAAGACCGGCGAATCGGCGTCGGAGGTACATCCCTTGGAGGGATTACAACGAGCGCGGCTCTAACCATGTATCCGTGGATTCAGGCCAGCGCAGTCATGATGGGTTCTCCGAAACCAGTTGATTTTGCTAAGCAATTGGTGGATGAAATCGAGTACTTCGGGCTTCAGATTCCATTGTCAGAAGAAAAAATGAATGAGCTCTTTGATTTTCTCGGAGCGATTGATCTATCCAAACAAATGGACAAACTATACGGAAGACCTCTTTTCTTCTGGCATGGCGATGCGGATCCTGTTGTTCCATTTGAACACTCATACGATTTTTATAACGAAGCCATTAAATATTATAAAAATCCGGAGAATATCCGCTTCTTAAGAGAAGTCGGCCGGGACCATAAGGTTAGCCGCTTTGCTATCCTGGAAATGGTTAACTGGCTTGAATTAGTTCTATGATGGAATCGATTGGTTTATTCTGAGCCGATTTTTGTTTATAATAAAATTTGAACACATGTGAAGGGGGAAAATTTAATGAGTACAGCAACTGAAGAAAATGCGTTAGGTGCCCTTGAGAATGTCATTGACCCTGAACTCGGTATTGATATCGTGAATCTTGGACTTGTCTATGGCGTCGATATAGATCCA
This sequence comes from Halobacillus halophilus DSM 2266, assembly GCF_000284515.1. GTDB lineage: Bacteria > Bacillota > Bacilli > Bacillales > Halobacillaceae > Halobacillus > Halobacillus halophilus. The sequence continues at coordinate 1,297,618 of NC_017668.1, forward strand.
GACGGCAATGCGACCGTAACAATGACGTTAACAGCGATGGGCTGCCCGCTCGCCGCTCACATTGAGCAGGATGTTAAAGGCTGCTTAGCTGACCTGCCGGAAATTAATCAGGTAGCGGTTAATATTGTCTGGAATCCACCTTGGACGAAAGATCGTATGAGCCGTTACGCTAAAATCGCATTAGGAATCCCAGATTAATGAACTTGGCCCCTGCCGTATAAATAGGCAGGGGTTTTTACATAAATACACAGAGGAGAGGGAATCACAATGAACCACGAGACCCCAGTATTTCAAGTAGTAGGATACAAAAATAGCGGAAAAACTTCCCTCTTATCTGAATTGATCGCCTATGGTGCGGAAAACGAGGAGCACGTAGCGGCTATTAAACATCATGGTCATGATGAACCATTGAAAGTCATGCATCATGGCACAGACAGTTACCGTCTGCATGAGTCTGGTGCCTTTATGACAGGCGTGGATAGTCCGGGCCGTCTTCAACTGGAGCTTAATCATCCGGAAGGGTATCCGCTTGAAAGACTTGTCTCCTTATATCGTTTTTTTGCTCCGGATTTAATCGTTGTGGAAGGATTTAAGCAAGAAGCCTATCCGAAAGCGGTTATTATAAAAAGAGAAAAAGACTTAGAACTGCTCAAGCTTGAAAACATCCGTTTGGTAGTCACATGGGACGAGTCCCTCACAAGCCATCTGGATCTTCCTGTTTACAAGCTGGAACAATGGAAGGAACAATTGCCTAAAATCTACAAACTGGCGAAAGGAGCATAAGATTTTGGGGAAGTATTATTGGATCTCAGATAAACCTTTAGTTATACAAGAAGTAGTGGATCTCGTAACCAGGAGAAACGCGGGAGCGATTAACACCTTCATTGGTACTGTAAGAGAATTTACAAAAGGAAAGCGTACCCTTTACCTGGAATATGAAGCCTACAAGGCGATGGCAGAGAAGAAATTAGAGGAAATTGGCCATGAAATTAAGAAGAAGTGGCCAGAGGCAGAAACGGCTATTGTCCATCGGGTGGGCCGCCTGGAAATCACCGATATTGCGGTTGTTATCGCCGTTTCCACACCTCATCGTGCCGATTCTTACGAAGCAAGCCGTTATGCGATTGAGCGGATTAAAGAAATTGTGCCTATTTGGAAAAAGGAACATTGGGAAGATGGCGAGCAATGGATTGGTGATCAAAAAGAAACGAAACAGGGAATTCCTGCGAAGGGAGATGCATCAAAATGAATCAAATTTTATTTTTTGCAGGTCTTAGAGAGCAGGCCGGGGAAGAAAGCATTGAACTGGATGTGAACGGTCGTTCTATCGGAGAGCTTAAAGAAACATTATCAAGCCGCTATGCTATAGATAAAGTAAAAGAATCCATGACAGCTGTGAATGAGGAATTTGTCCAGGATGAAGAAATCATAAAAGAAGGAGATACCATTGCCTTTATCCCACCAGTTAGTGGTGGTTAAAAAAGTCAGCCCGCTACAGAAGCAGGGCTGACTTTTTTTGCTATACGTGATGTTTTTCATTAAAGGATTAATACACTTTAGGGCCGGACACTGTAAGACACAGTTTCGAGATATTTATTGAGCGGAAGGTCCTGCGGGGGACGATTTCGCTTTCCGGCCCTGCATGACGCAGGGTCGTTCGACGTTGCCACAGGACGTGGCGATCTTAGTCGAACATCCTTTGTGCTGAGCCTCCTCGAGCAAGCTCTGCGGGGTCTCACCGATCATGTGCATCCCGCAGGAGTCTACATCGTCCCCCTCCGGACCTGGCAAAATCAGAAACTCGAAACCATTTAAGACATCGATGGGTTCATGATAAAAAACATGTGATCATAAGGCTATTTTAAGGCTATACCGATGTGGAATAGCCCGTCATAAAAGCGTCTGTTATTCTGACTCGGCTGGGCTGGTGGGGAAATGGCGAGACTCCCATGGGAGAAGGAATCAGGTGAGATCCCGCAGGGAGTGAAACGAGTGAGGAAGCTCACCGTTCCCCCATAGGAAAGCGAGCTATTTCCCCACCAGCCCTCTTCCACCTAGAGTAACAAACCCTATTTATCTCGAAACTGAGTCTTCAAGTAACGGGAGCTTTTCTGTTAGGTCGGCAAAGATGTTTAATGAAACTTTTTTAGAACCAGATGATGAGTAAGGTAATACCGCCCACGATAAAGCAATAGAAGGCGAAGTACTTCAGGTTTCCACGCGCCATGATATTCATAAACCATTTTAAAGAAAGATAGGAAGCGACAATAGAAGCTAGAAAAGCTGCAATGTAGCCTATCCATAAATTATTTTGAGAGGCAGTAGCGATGACTTCTTCCGCTGATAATAGCATGGTACCTAAGCTTACGGGTATGTACAGAAGGAAAGAAAATCGCAGCGCGGTTTCCTGTTTCATCCCGAGATACATAGCAGCCACAATGGTCGCACCTGAGCGGCTGATACCAGGAATTAAGGCAATAGCCTGAGCAAACCCTACAATGGCAGCATCTTTCCAGTTCAGTTGTCCGTCACCTTTTCGACCGCGCATATTTCTGATCAGCCATAAAGCAACGCCGGTAATAATCAACGTAATGCCGACCGTTTCTGGTGTGGATAATACCTCAATAGCATCTCCCAGTAGTATTCCTAAGACACCAGCTGGAATCGTTCCGATAATGAGATAAATGATGAAATCAAAATCATCTTTTTGTCGTTCGTCTTTGGTAAGCATGTAGCCGATTCCGTTTTTGACTAATCGGACTAAATCATGCCAATAGATGATAAAAACGGCGATTAAGGATCCGAAATTTACAAGCACCTCAAAATTTAATCCTTCAAAATCCATATCCAGGATGTTTTGGACAAGCACCAGATGTCCACTGGACGAGATTGGAATCGGTTCTGTAAATCCTTGAAATATCCCCAAAAATAAATATTTAATCAATATCAAAATTTCTTCCATTATTCTTCCTCCTTGATCCCTTTCCTTATAAAAGAGCTGTGTGAAGCGTTTTTGAATAAAATTAGAAAGTTTGTACAGGGCCTTTTAGTGAAGAAACTCGAGTCAGAGATACAGCTGATAAAAGCCCCGTGTTCAAGCAAAAGCAGTGAAACAGATCCTTACTCCATCCGAAGGTTATTTATAAATAACCAGCTATAAAAAAGCACTTCTCTACTATACGGTTACTTGATTTCTATGTGCAATAAGCCAAGTTATTCATTTGGAGCCGGTTTATGTACATGAAAAAACGCTGCTATCATTAGACAGCAACGTTCAATGATGACCTATCTTTAAGCTTCGTCTTTAATGAGTCCTTCGCCAAGTATCACTGCCGCCCCAGTAAAAAGAAGCGTCATAACGAACACTTGTGTGAAACCAAAACTTCCTCCAGCCATATTACTGACTACATAGGCCGTCATGAAGCTCAGCAGAAGGGCCCAAATCAACGTCCATACAAACTTCATTTAAACTCACCTCAATCATACACATTCTATTTTAATACTATCAGAACTTCCTAAAAAAAGAAATAAGTATTCGCTGCCGTTCATGATTCAAAACAGTAGTGAATAAACTGAAATGATGAAGGAGGGGACGATCAATGCTTATAACTGTACACCCATGTTTTCATTGGATCGGCTATCACATGAGCACTGGTTTTTTACAAGAAGGCAGGCAAGTGATTGGAATCGACCGCATGGACGCGTCTCTAAGTGAATATTTATATATGCACGTAGGAAGGAATAGTAACTTTCAGCATTTTTATTCCAAAGACGACAAAGAAAGGCACACCCAGCCAACAGATGATGAACTGTTTATTGAATATGCAGACCAATATTTAATGGTAGAGAGGAAACATGAGGATCGGATATTTGTACAAGTCGAGTTACCTAAGCTGTATGGAGAGTGGATGGATATCAGTCAAAAGGGGATCGAAGAGGAGGAAGAGCTATTAGAATGGGTCAGGGAGTCTAAAGCTGTTTATATTAGTGATTTTTTAAACGAATTTATTCCTTATGTCCTAACGTTGAAGGAAGAGAGACAACCGAAGCCTTTTGAAGATTTGTGCAGTCCAGAAGATCACAAAAAGCGTGTAGAGAGTGTATGGAAAGCTTACCAGACGATGAGAAAACTGTATTTGTAATGAAAGTTTCAAATATACACATTTACTTTATAGAGCCCACCCATGTAGAATAAGAGGAAATATAAGTAGTTTTTACTAGGAGTGCTTATTGTGAAGTGGGTATATACAGGATGTGTACTTTTATTACTGCTCACCGGATGTAATCATATTGCTGGAAAAGCCGATCATGCAGGGATGCTGGTAGAGACTACCATTGATGATCAAGCCTGGGGAGAGCAAGGATACCAGGGTTTGAAAGCGATAGAGAAAGAGTACGGTGTTGATGTTTCTTATAAAGAGGGTATTAATAGTTATACAAAAACGGTTCAAGCGGTAGAAGAACTGGTGAATCAAGGGGCTACGGTCATTTTGGGTCATAGTCATGTGTACGGAAATTATTTCCAACAATTGCATAAGCAGTATCCTGATATCCAGTTCATTTATTTTAATGGGGCCTTTACGGCGGACAATGTTACCAGTCTGAATTTCAGTGCTCAGGCCATGGGCTTTTTTGGAGGCATGGCAGCAGGACAGATGACAGAAAGCGATAAGGTTGGAATTATCGCGGCATTTGAATGGCAGCCTGAAGTAGAAGGATTCTATGAAGGTGTCAATTTTCAGAACCCGCAGGCTGAAGTCGAGATCACGTTTACAAACAGCTGGGAAGATACAGATAAGGCCCTCAGCCAGTATGAACGGTTAGAGAAGCAGGGGGCTGATGTGTTTTATCCTGCCGGGGATGTATTCAACCAGGCGGTCATCAAACAGATAAAGCAGGATGACCACTATGCGGTCGGTTACGTGAACGATCAGTCCGATGTTGGCGGGAAGGCTGTTCTCACCAGTACGATACAAAAAGTAGATGCTGTTTATAAAATTGCTATGGAAAAGTACTTAAACGATAACCTGCCCGGACGTCCGCTAATGTTTGATTTTGAAGAAGGGGCCATTGAAATGGGACCTTACAGCCCGGAGATCCCGAAGGAGTTTCAAAGGGAAATTGACCGTGCTGTAAAACAATATATCGAAACAGGGTATTTGCCCAATCATCAAAACTCTGAAGCCAGATGAGGCTTCAGAGTTTTTTTAGCAATCGGCAGGATGGTAAGAAAAATATAAAGCAATACCGCTACTTTTTAAATTTATTAACCATAGGTTTAATCATCGGATAGATCGTCTTCCATGTTTTATTAACTTCTTCCCACACCGTTCCCCAGTCGGCCGGTGGCTGTTCTTCTTCTTTTTTTTCTTCTTCTTCTGGTTCTTCCGCTTGTTTACGATTATTGGGACCTTGCCAGAAATGATCGAATGGAGATTGAGGTCTTTTGGCCATGACATTCACCCCCTTATACGTACTGTATGTAAACGACGTTTCCTGTTTGTGGGCGGCCCTATTATTGGAAAAGCTTCTACTTGCAGAAACCAAAGAGATGAATTAAAATTAGTACCAAGTCATAAGAATTGATATAAGATATTAGACTTTACCTTTAAGGGGATGAATATATGAACGCAGGTATATTGGGTGTAGGTCACTACGCTCCAGAAAAAGTCCTTACCAACCAAGATTTAGAGAAAATGGTGGATACAAGTGATGAGTGGATCCGGTCCCGCACTGGAATAGAAGAACGCCGTATCGCGGCAGATGGGGAAGACACTTCCCATATGGCAGTAAATGCCGCCAGAAGTGCCCTTGAGGATGCCAACATGGATGCTGAAGAACTGGATATGATTTTAGTGGCTACCGTTACTCCTGATCAGCCGTTTCCATCGGTTGCAACGATGCTGCAAGAACAGCTTGGAGCTAGAAAAGTAGCGGCAATGGATTTAAGCGCGGCCTGCGCAGGCTTTATGTATGGTGTTATTACAGCTAAGCAATTCATTGAAAGCGGCGGTTATAAAAATGTCCTGGTTGTCGGGGTTGAGAAATTATCCAAGATTACAAACTGGGAAGATCGAAACACATGCGTCCTATTCGGAGACGGAGCAGGCGCAGCCGTGATCGGTCCAGTCAGTGACGATAGAGGGATTATGTCCTTTGAACTCGGCTCTGATGGAAGCGGCGGACCACATTTGTACCAGGATGAAACCTTGTTCATGAACGGTAGAGAAGTGTTTAAATTTGCCGTAAGACAAATGCCTGAGTCTTCTGTGAACGTGGTCAAGAAAATTGGCCTGAAAGAAGAAGATGTAGATTATTTAATCCCGCATCAGGCTAACATAAGAATTATGGAAGCTGCACGCGAACGCCTGGGTATTTCAGAGGATAAGATGGCTACTTCTGTGAAACGATACGGAAATACATCTTCCGCATCGATCCCGATGGCTTTGTCAGAAGAAGTAAAAGCAGGTAAAATAAAAGATAACGATTTAGTAGTACTTGTCGGATTTGGTGGCGGACTCACCTGGGGCGCCGTAGCTCTCCGATGGGGTAAGTAACCGAGGAGGAATACATTTATGGATAAACGACGTGTCGTCATTACCGGTATGGGAGCAGTCACTCCTGTAGGTAATTCAGTAGAAGAAATGTGGAGCAGTATTAAAAGCGGCCGATCTGGTGTCGGCGAAATAACGAAAGTGAACAAAGATGATTATCCGGTCAGCGTCGCCGCTGAATTAAAAGACTTTGATCCTTCCAGCTATATTGACCGTAAAGATGCTCGCCGTATGGATCCATTTGTTCAATATGCCATGGTTGCTTCTCATATGGCCGTAGAGGATGCAGATTTGAAAATTACGGATGAAATTGCGAATCGGACCGGCGTGTGGATTGGCTCGGGAATCGGCGGAATGGGAACGTACGAATCCCAATTCGAAACCTTCCAGAAAAAAGGCTACCGCCGCGTCAGTCCTTTCTTCATTCCGATGATGATCCCGGATATGGCAGCCGGACAGGTTTCCATTTCGCTTGGTGCCAAAGGGATTAATTCCTGCACCGTAACCGCCTGCTCTTCCGGCGCTAACTCAATTGGCGATGCTTTCAAAGTTATTCAAAGAGGAGACGCTGACGTTATGATCGCAGGCGGTACCGAAGCGCCGATGACCAAAATGTCCTTTGCCGGCTTTGCGTCCGCCCGAGCGCTTTCTCTTAACGAAGATCCGAATACAGCAAGCCGTCCATTTGATAAAGACCGTGATGGCTTTGTCATGGGCGAAGGTGCCGGTATTCTGATTCTTGAATCCCTGGAATCCGCGAAGCAGCGCGGAGCTAAAATCTATGGCGAACTAACAGGATATGGTTCAACAGGGGACGCCTATCACATTACATCCCCAGCTCCAGAAGGGGACGGAGCTTCTCGTGCGATGAAGCAGGCTCTGCAGGATGCAGGTGTTGAACCGGAAGCGATTGATTATTTAAATGCCCACGGTACATCTACAGAATTAAACGATAAATTTGAAACGTACGCAGCGAAAACGGTGTTCAAGGAGCATGCGAATAAACTGGCGATCTCATCCACGAAATCCATGACCGGACACTTACTTGGAGCTGCAGGAGCAGTTGAGTCTGTTATTTCATTAAAAGCGATTAATGAAGGAATTCTGCCTCCTACGATTAATTATGAAACTCCGGATCCAGAGTGTGATTTGGATTATGTGCCGAATGAAGCCAGAAAGCAGGAGATTAATGCTGTTATGAGTAACTCTCTAGGCTTTGGCGGACACAATGCTACGTTGATTTTCCAGAAATACAATGACTAATATAAAGGAAATCCCCGATGCCGTGTTTGGCATCGGGGATTTTTTTGAAACTATTCTCTTTGATCATATAAGAACTTCTTTAAGTCCTCACGGGTTTTATTCTGGTCGTGATTCAGAACGAGACCTGTTGGATACGGCTTCCGTTCGTTCCACACATTGTCAGTGGTTGGAATACGGAGAGTTTCCAGCTTTTCGGGGGGATGAAGGAAGTAATCCTTGGCCGCTTCCATATACATCCCTCTTCCTGCATCTGTATCCACGTAAGGTTGTATAGAGCCAAGCAGCCGGGGCATTTTCCACAGACTTTCAATGGAAAGAAGCTGTTCTTTCAATAAGGCAAGAACTTTCTGCTGCCGTTCTACACGGCCGAAGTCCCCCTCACTGTCACTTCTGAAACGTGAATAAGCGAGAAGTTCCTCTCCATCCAGCTGCTGCACACCTTCATTTAGGTCAATAACGGTGTCTCCACCTTCTGATTGATACTTCAAATTCTTCTCTATCGTAACCTCCAGTCCCCCGGGGGCAATCGTATCAGCGATATGACTGAAACCACTGAAATCCACCTTTGCATAATGCTCTAATGGAATATCGAAATTTTGAGCTATGGTCTTTCTTAACAGCTCCGGGCCTCCCAGGGCATAAGCCGCATTAATCTTGTTTAATCCGTGCCCGGGAATCTCTACATATGTATCCCGCATGATGGAAGCGAGCTTCAAACTCTGCTTTTCCGGATGGTAGCGAAGGATCATAATCGTATCTGCTCGGGCAGTCTCGGTATTTCTCTGGTCCGTCCCTAAAAGGAGGAGCGATAATGCACCCTCGGGGTCCGGCTTTCCATGAAAAGGAAAAGTGGACTCTTTCTTGCCATCTTCTATGTTTATATCAGGTTTTATGGGAGTGGGATTTTGCTGGCTTAAAGCCTGCTGCTTGCCTGCTAAATATTCAAAAGCGGTAAAGCCGGCGGTAAAAAGAAAGCATAGCGTTAAAACAGCAAGCATCACCTTTAATCTTCGTCTTTTTTTATCGATAGAGCAATTTGAACGAGTGGTACTCAAGCGATCATCAATCCTTCCTGCTTCCGGTTCCATTCCTTCCTTAATTTACCTTTAATTGGCAAAGAAGTAAAGAGGAAGAAGGAAGTACGAAACAAGGGCATGTCCGAGGGACAACCTTCATATTATAGAACAGGAGGACAGGCTGGGAGGTTGTCACATGTGGTGGTGGATCGTATTTTTGACGGGGTTCGGTTTTGCTGTAGCTGGAGGAACCGTGACGATTACGTATTTGAACCTCATCCCAGCAGGTCTCAGCTGGTGGGAATTTCTCATTTTGATTCAGTCCAGGTTTGAATGTTACTTGTTTCCCTTAGGGATTTTGTTCATTACGACAGCCATTATATTTATGAGAGATTAGTTTAGTAAATAATGGATCTAAAGAATAAAATAGCCATTATTGGTCATAATGTAACCTAAAGAGATCACTGAATGAAAGTGAGGGGCCGATATGCTATACATGCACGACTTATGGGTAAATTGGTTTGAAGGTGAAGAGAATGGATACAATGTCTGTCGATTCCATGAGTGGAGGAAAGAAGACGGAATTGAGCTAGTGGATCAAATTCCACTCCTGCTTGTAACGAATGAACTATTTAACTTTATTGAAAATGATTTGCAGGATCTGCCGTTGCCCTTGCTGCAGGACGTCCATAGAAAGACGTACATGAAAAAGAATCAGGAGAGACAGACCGTTGAATATGCGGCTGTGTTAACAGACGGGGAAGATGTCATCGTATTTGACACCCTTGGATACACATTGCCTGTTAAGAAAAGCCGATTAATTCCAAGACAGGAACGTCTGGTATTTGAAATGGTTCAGGGTAAGAAGCCTGCTTCCTATTCAATAGAAGAAAGTGTATTAAAAGAACACCACATTCTTTCTCTGGCACCTGCCAAAATGGCTGGCCTGACTCGCAGAGAGAGGCAATTAAAACAACTACTTATGATGGCCCTGGACCAATTAAAAAATTCCGATCATCCAGAAGAAATCAGATATTGGCTTACGGAATGGGATCCTGACCAATATCCATACTTGAAGCAGCTGACGAATGAGGAGGCATGGGACCTCCTATATGAAGGAACTTGCAAGGGATGGACTTCTTTACATGAAGAGTTGTGTGAGAAACTAGTTAAAGGGCAGCCCTTCTTTGAAACGATTTGGCAAGGAGAAAACCAGCACGTATCCCACAAAATAAACAGCCAGAATTGAGTGGTACCACTCAATTCTGGCTTTTCTTCTGAGCTTCAGTTATTTTTTCTTTCTTACAAGGCCGAGTCCCATGGCCTTCTTCGCTTTGCGCAGCATCTTATTGGCTACAAAAGAAGCGTCTTCAGCCCCTTTATCTAAAATATCATCAAGTTCCACAGAATCAATTAGTTCATAATAACGATCCTGGATCGGTTTCAGCGTCTCGACGACAGCGGCTCCCACGTCCTCCTTGAAGACTCCGTATCCTGTTCCTTCATATTTAGCCTCAAGCTCTTCAATGCCGATGCCGGAGCAGATCGAGTAAATCGTCAGCAAATTGGAGACTCCGGGTTTATTTTCCTTATCGAACTTCACAATTCCTTCTGAGTCCGTAACAGCACTTTTTACCTTTTTCATTATTTTTTTCTCATCATCGAGCATCGAAATATAGCCTTTCTGGTTTTCATCCGACTTGCTCATTTTTTTAGTCGGCTCCTGCAGAGACATAATTCTTGCCCCTGTTTTTGGAATGCGGACTTCAGGCACGGTAAATATATCATTGTATTTATTATTAAAACGCTGCGCCAGGTTTCGTGTCAGTTCAAGGTGCTGCTTCTGGTCTTCACCTACAGGCACAATGTCTGTTTGGTAGAGAAGAATATCCGAAGCCATGAGAGGGGGATAGGTCAGGAGTCCAGAGGTAACGCCTTCCTTGCCTCCCGAAGCGGATTTGTCTTTAAATTGGGTCATCCTCTCAAGTTCTCCTATATAACTCACACATTGCAGCATCCATCCTAGCTGCGTATGCGCAGGCACCTCAGATTGAATAAATAATGTAGATTTCTCCGTATCGATACCGGAGGCTAAATACAAAGCCGCAAGAGAACGAATGTTATCCCTGAGCTTTAAACGGTCCTGCGGTACCGTAATGGCATGCTCGTCTACAATGCAGAAATAGCATTTCTGATCATGCTGTAAGTCTACGAAGTGCTTCATCGCTCCTAAATAGTTCCCAAGTGTTAACGTACCACTCGGCTGAATCCCTGAAAAAATGGTTTTCATCACATTCACCTCATTATTAGTTTTAGGCTATAAAAAAAAGATCATTCATCTCTTCCATATGGAAGGGACGAATGATCCGCGGTGCCACCCTGATTACTTTTAAACGTAAAAGTCAACTTTAAGATCGTTAACGCCGATCGTGCGTCGATAGAAGCTCCTAAGGCCCATTTCCTCCCACTGATCCTGACTGTTCCCAGCATCCACAGTCTCTCTGAAAAGATTACAGTGTCGAGTACTATTCCTTACTCATAGCCTTTAATTTTATATTGTAAGATTTATATTATAGCCGATAAATGATTAACGTGCAAACCCCTACAGATTATAGTAAAGAGCCAGTAAAGCCAGTAAACCTGCCGTTAACATTCCGCCATGAAAAAGGAAGAACTTCAGCCACGTACTTTCAATGGTCTGGGAAGGAAGAGGTTTCTGCTTCCAATCGTCAAGATAATCCTGTTGTTTCGAAACGCGGTTATAAAATCTTCTCATACTATACGTAATGGCATCGAAGAATCCTCCACGGATTACCCACAGAAGTATTCCGACAAACAAATAGAAATAGGCAATATAGAAAAGCTGATTAATAAAATGGAATAAATCATAGACAGGCGCCATAATGGCGAAAAGCAGGCTGACAAGCAGAAGATTTCCTGCGACACCCATCCATTTGTTTCTTAGCACATTCACCCAATGTCACACCTTTCCTTAAAACTCGTACATATTATATCACGTCTTCATCTATGAAGGAATTGTAAATGGGATTAATAAACAGAAAATTCACGGTTGAAGGAATATTGAATGGTATATTCACTTACTTTAACGTATAACCGCATTAAATGCGGATTCAGCTTTTCATGCCTCCCCTTCTTTATACAAAATAGCTTATAATTAATGAAATTCGACACGTAAATGTTGTAAAATGAACTAGGTAAAAAGTCACGTTTTATGTTACAGAAAAGTAATAATGATGGGCTTCATACTATTTTTCGGAAAAAAAGGTAATGCAAAATAGTTAGAAAACTTGTATAATTCGTATTGTGGACAAAGCGCCACGATACTTTTAGAAAAATTAGGGGAGGTCTTTTCTACATGAAAAAGACAAATTGGTTATTGCTAGTACTAGCATTAGTACTAAGCATGTTCCTGGCTGCATGTTCAGGAGGAGGAAATGAATCGGAAGGAGATTCAGGTTCTTCTGACAACGGCGGGGATTCAGAGAATACTGAAGAACAATCTTCAGGAGACAGCGAACAAGTACTTAACATTACGGACAGTGCGGAGATCCCAACGATGGATCCAGCACTTGCTACAGACGCAGTAGCTTTCCAATTCCTTGGTTCCACAATGGACGGGCTTTATCGTCTGGGTGAAGGTGGAAAACCAGAACCAGCAATTGCGAAAGACCACGAAGTAAGTGAAGATGCTCTTACTTGGACATTTAACCTGCGTGAAGATGCAACATGGTCAAACGGTGAGCCTGTTACAGCGAACGACTTCGTTTACGCTTGGCAGCGCGCGGTAAACCCTGATACAGGATCTGAATATGGTCCTTACATGATGGGCGGAGTTATTAAGAATGCAACTGCAATCGCTGATGGCGAAACACCTCCAGAAGAACTGGGTGTTAAAGCAGTAGATGATTATACGCTTGAAATTACGCTTGAAAAACCGATTCCTTATTTCGAATCGTTAACTACTTTCGGTACATTCCTTCCATTGAACCAGAAATTCGTTGAAGAACAAGGCGAAGATTTCTCTCTGGAAGCTGACACTCTAGTATCCAACGGTCCTTTCACCATGACTGAATGGAACCACGGCGAAGGCTGGACTCTTGAGAAGAATGAAGATTACTGGGATGCTGAAGCAGTTAAACTTGATAAAATTAATGTAAGTGTTGTTAAAGAAACTTCTACTGGTGTAAACCTTTACCAGAGCGGCGACATCGACCGTACAGGTCTATCAGCTGAATTCGTTGACCAGTACCGTTCCAATGAAGACTTCCAAGTAGAGAAAGAACCTACTTTGTTCTACTTGAAATTCAACCAGGAGAACGAAATCCTTGGAAACGTGAAAGCTCGTAAAGCTATGCAGATGATCATTAACCGTGAAGACATGGTTAACGTTATCCTGAACAACGGATCTATCCCTGCTGTAGGTGATATTCCTGAAGATTTCGTTAAGCACCCTGAAAGCGGAGAAGACTTCCGTGAAATCAACGGAGATCTAGTTGAAACCAATAAAGAAGAAGCTCAAAAACTTTGGTCTGAAGCTAAGCAGGAACTAGGTATTGAGGATGCTGAAATCGGCTACCTTGGTGGCGACAGTGATGTTGCTAAGAACCTTGATGCTTACCTTAAAGACCAGCTTGAAGAACTTGAAGGATTGACTGTCAACGTCCAGGCCGTTCCATTTAAAGAGCGTATTGACCGCGACAAGAATATGGAGTATGACATCCAGAATGCTGGATGGGGACCTGACTATATCGACCCGAATACTTTCTTAAACATGTGGGTAACCGACGGTGGAAACAACCACACTGGTTATGCTAGTGACGAGTATGATGGCATGATTGAAGAAGCGAACAACGAGCTTGCTCAAGAGCCAGTTAAACGCTTTGAAACATTCCTTGAAGCAGAGAAGAAACTAATTCAAGAAGACGCTGTACTTGCTCCACTTTACCAGCGTGCATCTGCTAAACTCGTTAAGCCATATGTTAAAGGTGTCATTACTAACCCTATGGGACCTGACTACATCTACAAGTACGCTTATATTGAAGGTAAATAATAGACAAAACTATTCTAAACCATATATAGGCTAGCTAATAAGGGAGAGAGTATATGTCCAAACAGTTGGCGTATGCTCTCTTTTTCCCTGCAAAGAAAGTATTCTAATTATAGACAACTTTCTGTCTATTCAAAAAATAAGATAGTAGGTTTTAAATTCACAGGAGGTGTTCATATGACACGTTATATACTTCAACGACTAGGATACATGATTATAACGATGTTCTTGATCGCTACCTTTACGTTCTTCCTGATGAAATTTTTACCAGGTACTCCCCTAAGTGCTGCAGATAAATTATCAGAAGAGCAACAAGCGGTAGTGTTAGAAAAGTACGGACTGGATGATCCGGTACCCGTACAGTATTTCAATTATATAGTCAACCTTACCCAGGGTGACTTAGGTATATCTTTCCAGTTTGATAACAGGGAAGTAACCACCATTATTATGGAGCGTATCGGACCTTCGATGACCATTGGGGTTCAAGCCATGATCGTTGGTACCATTTTAGGGATGCTGCTCGGATTAGTGTCAGCGATTTATCATAATGGATTTTTGGATTATGGTTCGACATTCATAGCCGTACTCGGAAAATCCATACCTTCATTCGTATTTGCAGGAATATTGCAATATTACGTTGGCGTTAAATTAGGCTGGTTCCCGGTTGCCTTATGGGGAACGTGGCAGCACACAGTCATGCCCACGATCGCCCTTGCGATTTTCCCGCTCGCCATTGCCGCCCGTTTTATGAGAACCGAGATGCTTGAGGTATTAGGGTCTGACTATATTACAACAGCCCGTGCAAAAGGGGTTAACAAGTTCGGCGTTGTTTTCAAACATGGTCTGCGAAATGCTTTAATTCCATTGGTTACGGTACTAGGACCACTAGCAATCGGTTTAGTGACGGGAACACTTGTAATTGAAAACATTTTCGCCGTACCTGGGATTGGTGAACAGTTCGTTAAAGCGATTAACACAAATGACTTTCCGATTATAATGGGTACCACGTTACTAATCGCGTTCCTTTTCATTTTCATCATCCTTGTCATTGATCTCCTTTATGGAGTCATTGATCCTAGAATCCGACTGGCTGAAGGAGAGTAGTAACTTATGGATAACCACAAACCATCGAAAGAATTATTTGTACCCGTAGAACGACAGGAAAATGAAGGTGAAAAAATAGCCAGACCGAGTCTTTCTTTCTGGCAGGACTCTTTCATGAGACTGCGTAAAAACGTAGGGGCCATGATCGGTCTTGCGACATTGATCATCTTAATGCTTATGGCTATTTTTGGTCCTTATATGAACCAATACGGAGAATTCGAACAGGACCTTGGACGTGCTAAAATGCCTCCAAAAGTTGAAGGTCTGGGCTGGCTTGGAATGGACGGAACCTTATCCGCCACGATGTCAGGTTCAACAGTAGAACAGGCGACCACAAATGCGAATATGCGATTTAATAATGATGAAGAATTCATTAAAACATCCGTGGTCAGTGACGGCTCCAACGGAGAACCTGCACAGGTTAAAGCAGTATATGATGTATATGCAGCAAAAGATATGAATGATCAGTCATTCTGGTTCGGTACAGACGGACTTGGACGTGACTTATGGACACGTACATGGAAAGGTACTCGTATTTCCTTGTACATTGCGTTATTAGCTGCAGCTATTGATATGGTCATTGGTGTAGCTTACGGAGGAATTTCTGCTTATTACGGAGGCCGTGTCGATAACTACATGCAGCGTATTATCGAAATTCTTATGGGGATTCCGAACCTGGTCGTTGTCATTCTCATGATTCTGATACTGGAACCGGGGATATTATCGATCACCATTGCCTTGACGATAACCGGCTGGATATCGATGGCCAGGATTGTCCGAGGGCAAATCCTGAAGCTGAAAAACCAGGAGTTCGTATTAGCATCAAGAACCCTTGGTGCTCCGGACAACCGTATATTGAGAAAGCATTTAGTGCCTAACGTTACAGGCTTAATTGTTATTAATACTATGTTTACGATTCCAAGTGCCATATTCTTCGAGGCTTTCTTGAGCTTTATCGGACTAGGACTGCCTACTCCAATTGCCTCATTAGGTACTTTAATCGATGATGGATTTAAGTCTTTACAAATCTATCCGCATATTTTATTGTTCCCGGCAATTGTAATTTCACTAATCATGATTGCCTTTAATGTCTTAGCAGACGGTCTTCGTGATGCATTTGATCCGAAGATGCGTGAATAGGAGGTAGGTGTACCAATGGACAAACTACTAGAAGTAAATAACATGCATGTATCCTTTGACACCTACGGCGGTGAAGTTAAAGCTGTACGTGGGGTTAGTTTCGATGTTCACAAAGGAGAAACTCTGGCTATTGTAGGTGAGTCAGGTTCTGGTAAATCAGTCACAACGAAAGCTCTGATGCAGCTGATTCCTAAACCGCCGGGCCGAATTAAAGAAGGAGAGATCCTTTTTGAAGGCAGAGATTTAACAAAGATGAGCGAAAAACAAATGCAGAAAATACGCGGAAAAGATATGGCGATGATTTTCCGGGATCCGATGACATCCTTGAACCCTACGATGAAAGTAGGGAACCAGATCATGGAAGGGCTGATCAAGCACCAGAAAATGGACCGCGCACAGGCACGTAAGCGTGTGGTTGAGTTATTGGAGCTTGTAGGTATTCCTGATCCTGAAAGCCGGTTAAAACAATATCCTCACCAGTTTTCCGGCGGGATGAGACAGCGTGTGGTCGTAGCGATAGCACTTGCTTGTAATCCTAAACTATTGATCGCTGACGAGCCGACTACGGCTCTTGATGTAACGATTCAGGCTCAAATCCTTGAACTGATGAAGGACATTCAAAAGAAAACCGATTCGGCTACGATCTTTATTACCCACGATCTTGGAGTAGTAGCAAACGTAGCTGACCGTGTAGCGGTTATGTATGCCGGAAAGATCGTTGAAATTGGCACGGTAGATGATATTTTCTATAATCCTAAACATCCTTATACGTGGGGATTACTCGGCTCCATGCCATCTCTCGACAGTGCCGATGAAGAATTATATGCCATTCCAGGTTCGCCTCCGGATCTTTTGGATCCTCCAAAAGGAGATGCGTTTGCACCTCGTAATGAGTACGCGATGCAGATTGATCTGGAGCAAGAGCCTCCGATGTTCAAAGTTTCTGAGACTCATTATGCAGCTACATGGTTGTTACATGAGAATGCTCCGAACATGGAGCCCCCTGCTTCGATTAAGAAACGTATGGAGGGGATGGCTAAATCATCCTCAAGCAATGAGAAAGGTGATCGCATATGAGTCAAGAGAAGCTGGTAGAGATTAAAAACCTAAAACAACATTTCAAGACCGGCCGCCACAGTGTGGTTAAAGCTGTAGATGGCTTAAATTTTGATATCTTTAAAGGTGAAACATTTGGTCTTGTAGGAGAGTCCGGCTGTGGAAAATCAACAACCGGACGTACCATCATTCGTCTTTATGATGCTACAGATGGAGAAGTTATCTTTAATGGTGAAGATGTTCACGGGAAGAAAAACCGTGAAGATCTGAAAAAGTTTAACCGTGAAATGCAAATGATTTTCCAGGATCCTTATGCTTCTTTAAATCCTCGTATGAAGGTAGAGGATATTATAGCGGAAGGTATGGATATCCATGGTCTTGCTAAAAACGATAAAGAGCGTAAAGCAAAAGTTCATGAGCTTCTGGAAACAGTTGGTTTGAACAAAGAACATGCGAACCGCTACCCTCACGAGTTTAGTGGCGGACAGCGTCAGCGTATAGGAATTGCCCGTGCGCTGGCTGTAGATCCAAGCTTTATCATTGCGGATGAGCCAATTTCTGCATTGGACGTATCCATTCAAGCTCAAGTGGTAAACCTTTTGAAAAAGCTTCAGGAAGAAAAAGGGCTCACTTATCTATTTATCGCCCATGATCTGTCCATGGTCAAATATATTAGTGATCGAATTGGTGTTATGTATTTCGGGAAATTGGTGGAAGTTGCCGATTCAGATGATCTGTATAATCACCCGATTCACCCTTATACTCAATCTTTATTGTCAGCGATTCCGCTGCCTGACCCTGACTATGAACGTTCTCGTGAACGTTTTACGTATAATCCAAATAATCACGATACGAGTGAAGAACCGGAATTCCGTGAAGTACGTCCAGGCCACTGGGTGCTTTGCACAACGAAGGAGTTCGACTTCTACAAAAAAGAACATGCGACAAAAACGAAATAAGTGTGTTGTAAAAGGGATCTTGTCTATGACAAGGTCTCTTTTTTTCGGTAAGTAGATGCTAAATCTCCCGTTTGTTGGAGACTCAGTTTCGAGATAAATGAGTCCGTTTCCAAACAATAGATTAGGGCGGCTTCGGAAACAACTCGTCTTGTTCCATCACCCAGACACTCGAAACATAAGCCGCTCATCAACGGATGGAAAAACCGCCATCCTTTTGATGGTCGGCTTATGCTGGTCGTGTCTTTCGGGGTGATTCCACATTTGAGGCCCTACACGACGTAGGGTCGATCGATGTTGCCACAGGACGTGGCGACCTTAGTCGATCCTCCTTTTACCAGGAGCCTCCTCAGTCGTTAACACTCCTGTGGGGTCTCGCCTAGCTCCTTCTCCCGCGGGAATCTCGTTGTTTCCTCCGCCATCCCTACGATATCTAGTGAACGGCCCCTTCTTTAGAAGTGCAGATGTTGGACTAGATCCTCTATGAATCCAGTGTTATCAGGCCTTTTCTAACAATAACTGGAGAAAACAGGAACTCATGGCATGATTTTTATATTACTATTCAAGTGATTTTACCAATGTTTCGAGTCTCTTATTTCAGCAAGGTCCGGAGGGGGACGATGAAGACTCCTGTGGGATAAACATGATCGGTGAGACCCCGCAGAGCTTGCTGAACTGACCCCTTAAAATTGGACACATTCATTAAAATTATCACGCCGATTCTTGAAAGCGGGCTCGATAGGAAATGGGGCTTATTCTGAGCTTCGATTTGATGCGTTTATGATTATAATAATGGATATATTCCTCTAATTCTTGTTTGAAATGGGTCACACTTTCAAATTCTCTTAAATAAAGGAATTCCGATTTCATGATACCGAAAAAGTTCTCCATAACGGCGTTATCATGACAATTCCCTTTTCTGGACATGCTTTGGGTAACTTGATGGTCTTTCAATTTCTTTCGATAGGGAGCCATTTGGTAATGCCATCCCTGGTCGGAGTGCATAACTAGTTCATCCGATGGATGAAGGCGTTCAAATGCTTGGTCTAACATGTTGTTCACCAAGGAATAGGTGGGTCTGGAACCAATTGTGTACGTGATGATTTCTCCATTGAATAGATCTAAGACAGGGGAAAGATAAAGCTTCTCGCCAAATAGCTTGAACTCCGTAATGTCTGTCACCCATTTCTGATTCGGCTGATCCGCCTTGAAATTCCGATTTAAGATGTTTGGAGCCGTTTGACCAACTTTCCCTTTATAAGAACGATATTTCTTCATTTTCACCGTAGACTGAAGCCCCAGTTCTTTCATAAGACGATAGACTTTTTTATGGTTCACTTCATGACCGAGATTACGAAGCTCATTTTCAATGCGGCGATAGCCGTAGCGACCTTTATGTTCTTTAAAAATGGAGGTGATAAGCTCCTTTAATGGTCGGTCCGTTTTTGGCTCGAGTTGCTTTTCTTTCCAATAGTAATAGGTACTTCTAGGGATATCAGCTATTTCAGTCAGCTGTTTAACTGGAAAATGAAACCTTAACTCATCGATTACTTGCGCTTGTTCTTCTTTCGAGATGCTTTCTTTTTTTGAGCTAAGGTCTCTAACTTTTTTAAGTATTCATTTTCCATCCGTAAGCGTTCATTCTCTTTCTTTAAGGCTTCATAAGAATCCATTGAACCTTCTTTTTTCTTATGAGACGTCATGTGTGTTGGCCCCTTCCTTGTAGATTCAAGGGCTTCTTTTCCGCCTTCCAGCCACTTCTTACGCCATCGGCGTACCATGGAGAAATCGGGGATGTGAAACATAGCTGAAGCTTCTCGAATCGAATATTCTTCTTCCTCTATACGTTGAATTACTTTCAGTTTAAAGGCAGCTGAATAGTTTGTATAGGGGAAGTCGAAGGCTTCACTACCATGATATTCGGATAATTTCACCCAATAACGGATGGAAGAACTATCCACTCCCAACTCTTTTTCTAAGTCACGGAAACTGACATTTTCCGTGAGATAACGTTGGACGATCAGGTGCTTTTCTTGAGAAGTAAGTTTAGACATATGTTGGGTCCCTCCTAAGTTTCATAAGGTGTCCAACATTTGGGGGTCATTACATTGCTCGAGGAGGCTCAGCACATGCCCACGGAAAGCGAATCGTCCCCCGCAGGACCTTCTCTGCAAACCAATATCTCGAAACTGAGTCTTAAACAAACTGTTCTTTCTTCAACAATTATAAAAAAAGACGATAATAAAGGGAGAGGTAAAGAGTATTTACATAAATTTCAATTAAGGGCTATTCTTAGCAACTATCCTCTTATATAATGAATAGTGACAAAAAATTTAAATAGGAGCAGGATCAAATGGGGAAAAAACTGAAATGGATGTTAATCGTTGCTAGTCTTTTGCTGATCTCTTGTACTGTACCACTACATAACGCTAATGCCGCAGATGAAGAAAAGAAAGAAGCCCTTATGCTTACGAAGAAAGAACTAGGTTTGAAGAAGCTGGATACCTCGCAGCCAGCTGCACGCTTTATGTTTAATTCAGGACTTAATTTTGAATATCCGGACGCAGTAAGAGGGATATATGTCACGGGTCCTTCTGCCGGCGGAAAGAAAATGAGTGAATTGACTAAACTGGTGGAGAACTCAGACTTAAATGCCATGGTAATCGATATTAAAGAAGATCATGGAAACATTACCTTTCAACCGGAAAAAGGCTCGCCGTACGCAGACATTGCCGAACCATTTATCGATGATCCCAAGAAAATGCTGAAAACCCTTGAAGAGAAAGGTATTTATCCTATTGCCCGTGTGGTAGTATTTAAGGATTCGATGCTTGCTGAAAAGCGACCGGATTTGTCCTACACTAAAAATGGCAAGGTGTGGGTGAATGGACGCGGAGAAGCATTTGTTAACCCATTCTTGAAAGAAGTATGGGAGTACAACCTGGATATTGCGAAGCAGGCAGCTGAAATGGGCTTCCAGGAAATCCAGTTTGATTATGTTCGTTTTCCAGAGGGATTCGGAAATCGTGACAGCGTCCTGGAATATGACCAGGGTGAATATGCTGAACTGGAAATGGAAGAAGTACAGAAACGTGTGAAAGCTGTAACCGATTTTGTAGCTTTTGCCAACAAAGAATTATCTCATTACGACGTTGATGTTTCTGTGGACATCTTCGGTTATTCCGCTACGATTCCGGAAGCTCCAAACATTGGGCAGAATTTCTCGAAAATCTCTGAAAACGTAGATGTTATATCATCGATGATTTATCCTAGTCACTGGGGGCCATATTTTGGCATATCCAAACCGGATACCGAACCTTATCGTGTCATTGATGAGTACGCTAAAGTAGAGAATGAGGTATTAAGTAAACTGGAGAATAAACCAACTTCCCGCCCATGGCTGCAGGATTTTGAAGCACCCTGGCTTTATTCAGGAGCTACTAAGCAGTATGGCAAGGCTGAAGTAGAAGCTCAAATTAAAGCTCTTGAAGAAAACGGGATCCATGAATATCTCTTATGGAACGCTACAAATAATTACACATCAAATGTTGATTATACCCCTATGAATTAATAACGAAGAGTGCTGGAAACCGGCACTCTTCGTTTATTTTTAAAGGAAGCAGGGAAGGTTACTAAATGGAGGACGTCTACGGATTTAACAATAATCACAAACTTCTGTATAATGAAAGTAATTAATGAAAAGGGAGTAGATCAATGAATTGGTATGAAAAGCTGAACAAATATTTCCCTGTAGAGGAAATGAAGTCAAAAGAACATATGGAAGCATTGCTTAAAGAAAAAAGCGACGTCTACTATAAGGATGAAGGTGACAAGCATGTATTAATGTATGCAGAATTCGATTCTTTCATTTTTATTGATTATGTATACGTTTCCACTGCTGCTCGCGGCCAAGGGCTTGGACACAAACTTATTGAGAAAATGAAAGCCAAAAACAAACCAATCATTCTGGAAGTAGAGCCTGTGGATTATGATGAGACGGATTCCGAAAAACGTCTTCGCTTCTATCAAAGAGAAGGCTTTAAGCACGCCCAGTCGATTGGGTACACGAGGCGCTCCCTCGCTACGAATGAAGTCAATCAGATGGAGATTCTTTATTGGTCCCCTGAAGGCGCTTCAGAAGAAGAGATTTATGAACAAATGAAACGTATGTATACGGAAGTTCATACCTACAGAGATGAAGATTTCTACGGTAAATCCTATCAGCATGTAGATGAAGTTCTTCAAATGGATGAAAATCGTGGAATTGAGGATATTTTAGACGAACTGGATAAGTCTAAAAATTCTTAGGTTTCATTACCCACCAATAAACAGGTGGGTTTTTTCAATAAATGTTCACAATTGAAAAAAACTCTTATTTTTTATATTGAATGTGGTTTAAGTTAACGCTTGCAGTGGTACATATTACTTCAAGATGAAAATAGACGTTATAGGGTTCGTTCCTGTTCATATAGACATATGAAACAGTTGACAGATGTGTTATAGTTTAAGTAGGTTAGATTATAAAGATTGTAATTTAATAAGCAGTTCAAATTTTTACCATAATAAAAATATTGAGGAGTGAAGTTTCTGTATGGTCACACTTTATACCTCACCAAGTTGTACATCATGCCGTAAAGCAAAGGCTTGGCTTGAAGAGCACGATATCCCTTATACGGAGAGGAACATCTTTTCCGAACCTCTTACTTTAGATGAGATTAAGCAGATCCTTAGAATGACGGAAGATGGAACAGAAGAGATTATCTCTACGCGTTCTAAAGTATTCCAAAAGCTGAAGGTTGATTTCGATCAATTGCCGATGCAGGATTTATTTGATCTTATTCAGGAAAACCCTGGTTTACTTCGCCGCCCGATCATCATTGATGATAAGCGTCTGCAAGTAGGATATAACGAAGATGAGATTCGTCGCTTCCTTCCGCGAAGTGTACGTACGTTCCAATTAAAAGAAGCACAGAAGTTAGTTAATTAAATAAACGTTAAAACTGTGGTCCTGAGGGTCACAGTTTTTGTTTTAATTATGTCCTTTCTTTTCGTTTATTTACAAAATAACCTGTAAATGTAACGGCTACTACAGAAAGGACAGGCATCCAGACTTTTACTTCAGGATAGTCCATGATGAGGTAAGAAACGGAGTGATCCTCAATCATCATTTCAGCTGCTGTATAGGCGAGTAATCCTGCTCCGAAGTAGATGAGAAGGGGAAACTTGTCCATAAGCAGGAGAATGAATCGACTTCCCCAGATGATAATCGGCACGGAAATTAATAATCCGAAGACCACAAGTACGATATTGTTATGGGAAGCTCCAGCAATAGCGAGTACATTGTCAAAGCCCATGACAATATCAGCCAGTACGATTGTTTTAACGGCGGTCATTAAGTTGTCTCCTCCATGAATATCCTGATTATCATCGTTATCTGTTAATAATTGCATGGCAATGTAAAAAAGAAACAGTCCACCGACTAATTGAAGGTAGGGAATTTGGAGAAGATAAAGAGCAACAGCTGTTAGTAAGATACGAGCTGCGATGGCAAGGCCTGTCCCAAGAAAAATAGCTTTATTTCTCTGGTGCTTGGGAAGGTTCCGACTGGCAAGGGCGATGACGATGGCGTTATCGCCGCCTAAAATGATATCAATACTGATAATGATTAAAATTGGTTCAAGCATGTCCCAGTTCATAATAAATCCTCCCGCTTGTAGTGACAAAGCAATCAGAATAAGCTAAAATGGTAACCCAACAGAAACAAAAGATGGGTCTTAAAAAAAGATATTCATTTTGGGTATGGTTATATGCTGAATTGAAGCAATTTGTTTTCCATTTGCCTTACACTGTCATACAATAGAATTAATCAATCCTTCATTCTACACATTTTGAAGGTTGAGGCTTTGACCTAACGGGTAAGGTTTTATAAGCATTAAAAAAGGGTGAGTATTCCCTTCCCCCTTAATACTTGTTAAGAAGGGAGAGAAATTTCATGGAAATAGAACGTATTAATGAAAACACGGTTAAGTTTTACGTCACTTACCAGGATGTAGAACAGCGTGGGTTCGACAGAGAAGAAATTTGGTATAACCGGGAACGAAGCGAGCAGCTTTTCTGGGAAATGATGGATGAAGTGAATGATCAGGAAAACTTCCAGGCTGATGGTCCATTGTGGATTCAAGTTCAAGCCATGGATAAAGGTTTAGAAGTGATCGTAACAAAAGCACAAGTCTCCCAGGATGGTCAAAAACTCGAGCTCCCTAGTGACGATGAAAATGCTATTGATGTACCGGTTGATGAAAAACTGGAATCTTTGCTTGACGATAAATTTAGTAAATCTGATCAAAACGATCAGGATGAAGAACAGGGCACAGAGGATGAGGATCACAAGGATGAACCGTTGACATTCACATTGAAATTCAATGAGTTTGAAGATGTCATTCAACTCAGCCACTACATGTCTGTTGAAAATTCCATGGATCAGCGTCTTTTCCATTTTGAAGACAACTATTATTTATATATTCAGTTCATTGATGAAAATATGAGTGATGAAGAACAGGAAAATATGTTGAGCCAAGTAATGGAATTCGGACATGAGTCACCTGTAACGATTTATCGTTTAGAGGAATATGGTAAAACCATATTCGATGAACAAGCTTTGACCAGGGTCAAAGAATATTTTCCAGCTCATTAACGTTTACAAGCACACCCTTACAAGTGTGCTTATTTTTTTGTACATAAAGGAAAAATGTGGATAGGTGTCGAATAGAAAGAGGAGGAGGTGAAGGATTGTTTTACGCCGAGGATTCCTCAGGAAAGCTACAGTCATTATT
This sequence comes from Halobacillus halophilus DSM 2266, assembly GCF_000284515.1. Taxonomy (GTDB): domain Bacteria; phylum Bacillota; class Bacilli; order Bacillales; family Halobacillaceae; genus Halobacillus; species Halobacillus halophilus. The sequence goes on from NC_017668.1 coordinate 1,322,608, forward strand.
ACATTTAACCCCTCAAGAACTGCAGGCGCCACGAACTCGTTCCTACTATTGTCCTCATTGTAAAGAAGTCCTGCTGATTCGATCAGGACCAAAAGTGAAACCGCACTTTGCGCATTTTCCCAAAAGTGAGTGTATCGTTAACCGGGGGGAGGGTGAAGCGCATGAACAAGGAAAATGGGCTTTATATGAGTGGCTGATCCATCACAACTACGAAGCAAAACTAGAATACCCGTTATGTGGTCCCGCTCAGCGTCCCGATGTATTTGTAACCATTGGATCTAAACAAATAGCCATTGAATATCAATGTGCCAGAATTTCTAAAGAAGAAATTCTGCGGCGATCGAGTCAGTACAAAGAACATGGTATTTTCCCTCTCTGGATTCTGGGAAGTCATCTCTTGAAACGAACGTCTCCAGATACGATCCACATGACTGAATTTCTTCGGAATTTTCTCTATTCCTTTCATCATCACTATTCCCTCTACTTTTTTAACTCCAAAACCCAGCGTTTAACGATGGCTTCCAACTTGAGAAGCGTCAGCCAGCGAAAAACTTTAGCCGACCTGCGCTCTTATTCGCTCTCAAGCATCCAATTTCCCCAGTTGTTTCAAATCTCTGCTTCATCCTCTTTGCATGACTTGCTGCCTATGTGGGAAAAACTATTGTATAAGCAACGGACCGTATATAATCCACACGTCAGTAAAGAAGTGCAGGCATTTCGGGACGATGTGTACAGGAGAGGAGTTCACGTTTCATTGCTTCCTACACTTGCCTTCCTGCCCTCTAAGGGGGAGCTTGCCGGAGCGGGGCCTTCCTATGTGTGGCAGACGAAGTTTTTATTTGATCATTTCATAGAACTAGAAGTAGGAGCCCCCGTAAATTTCCCTGAACAGGCTGCTCCTCCTACGATTAATGGATATCAGCCGGATTTAATGAAAGAATATTCATATCTGCTGGAAGCTCTCGGATACATCAATAAGTCCGTAAATAAGGGATGGGTTAAGAAAAAGCAGGTCGTTTTTCATCAACATATAACGCATGCTCTCGAAGACGATCGAAAGACTGTCGCGGCATTAAAAAAACTGGAAAGAATTAATATTTAAGAAGGGATTCACACCTAAATCGAGAATTGGTTAGGGTGACGAACTATCTGAAGGAGGATCATGATGGCTGCAACTAAACAATTACCTAAAAGAGAAGAGGTACCCGTAGAAAAAACATGGGACCTTGAAGCTATTTTTGCTACAGACGAAGAGTGGTATAAAGAGCTGAAAGAAGCAGAGGAACTCCTGCCTGAACTGGATCAATACCGTGGAAAACTGGGCGAATCTGCTGAACAGCTTTACAACCTTCTTGATTTTCAAGATAAAATTTCCAATAAAATTGGCCTGCTTTTTACTTATGCCCATATGCGCAAAGATCAGGATACAACAAACTCCCATTATCAGGAAATGAATGCCAAAGCGGAAAGCTTATATACAAAGATTGCCTCGGCAATGAGCTTTATTGTGCCGGAAATCTTAGCTCTCCCTGAAGGAAAAATTAAAGGATTTATTAAGGAATATGAACCACTGAAATTGTATGAGCATACGCTTGATGAGATTACACGACGTAAGGAGCATGTTCTTAGTGAGAAGGAAGAAAAACTGCTCGCTGGTTTCTCTGAAATAGGAGCCAATCCATCGCAGACATTTGGAGCTTTAAATAATGCGGATCTTACTTTTCCAACGATCAAGAATGAAGAAGGGGAAGAGGTAGATCTTACTCACGGCCGTTATGTCGGTTTTCTTAAATCCGATGACCGTGAAGTACGAAAATCCGCGTTTGAAGCGATGTATGATACATTTGGTTCTTTCAAAAATACGTTTGCATCGACATTGAGCGGTCATGTGAAGAAAAATAATTTTAATGCTCAGGTTAGAAATTACGAACGCGCACGTGAAGCGAAATTAAACAACAATAATATTCCGGAAACGGTTTATGATAATTTAATTGAAGCTGTTAATGAACGTCTGCCCCTGCTTCATCGCTATATCGAACTTAGAAAAGAAGTGCTCGGATTAGATGAAGTTCATATGTACGACATCTACACGCCGCTCGTTAAGGACGCGGAAATGAAAGTGTCTTATGAGGAAGCCAAAGACCTGGTTCTGAAAGGACTCGAGCCGCTAGGGGAGGAATATGTCAATACCGTGAAGGAAGGCTTTGAGAACCGCTGGATTGACGTTGAGGAGAACAAAGGGAAGCGAAGCGGAGCTTATTCCTCAGGTCACTACGGAACAAACCCTTATATATTAATGAATTGGCAGGATAATGTGAATAATTTATTTACACTCGCTCATGAATTGGGACATTCCCTGCACAGCTATTATACGCATGCGAATCAGCCATACCGTTACGGGAATTATTCCATTTTCGTGGCTGAAGTGGCTTCAACGTGTAATGAGGCACTATTGAATGATTACATGCTGAAGAATACGAAGAGTGAGAAGGAACAGCTTTATTTATTGAATAACTTCCTGGAAGGTTTCCGCGGCACGGTATTCAGACAAACGATGTTTGCTGAATTTGAACACGAGATTCATATGCAGGCTCAAAACGGGGAAGCTTTGACAGCGGATAAGCTCACAGAAATCTACTACGACCTGAATAAGAAATATTTTGGAGACAATATTGTGATTGATGATCATATCGGCCTGGAATGGGCTCGTATTCCTCACTTCTATATGGGGTATTATGTTTATCAATACGCTACTGGCTACGCGGCAGCTACGGCGCTTGCGGATCAGATCCTTTCTGAAGGCGACACAGCAGTTGAACGATATAAGAGTTTCCTTAAAGCAGGAAGCAGCGACTATCCGATTGAAGTGCTGAAACAGGCAGGTGTGGACATGACTTCTAAAGATCCGATTTTGTCCGCCCTTGATGTATTTGAAGAAAAGCTGAATGAAATGGAAGAACTGCTTAAAAAGTAAGCATATAAAAGACCCGCGTGATCCTTACTGGCACGCGGGTTTTCTAATGAAATCCTTTAAATGTTTTTCTGTGATAAATAAAGGAGATGCACAGATAGATGGAAATAAAGAGAAGCGGGGAGGTAATGTATAAAGGATATAAACGCATTAAGCCGAATAAGTGAAAACTGCCCAATAATATAAAAACCAAGCAGCAGGCGATGATTTTCCAGACTGTCATAGCTCTTCCTCCTTTGATTATATCTATGACTGTTGTTAGCCTGTCTATGCTCCCATCTCCTGGAAGTTAAAAAGAAATCCTTAGATATATGGGCTTTTCCCAGGATACCTAAAGATGTATGTCCATCATTTTTAGAGGAGTATTAAGCGGAGTTTTGCTTTTTTAGTTCAAAGACAAGTGCAATAAAACCAATAAACCCGCCAACAGCTAATAGAAATGAGATAATGGTACTGTCCATAGCTGGTTCCCCTGTAAGTAAACTATTAACTCCCCAAAAGCATAAAATAAAATTTCCAATTAATCCGATTCCGATTCTAACTTTTTTATTCATAGCTATCTCCTCTCCAAAATCCTATTCTAATCCGCATCATCTTATCCATTTATAGAACGGTTCATAAATAGAAAGCTGATGACAGCAAGCAGCAGCCGTTTATTTTTGAACGAGAGCTCGTTCGATAACTCTACGATGTCGTTATCAACGTCACGGAATAACTCGGTGTATTCATGAGGGAAGCGGCCACTATAAAAATGCGCCCAGCGATGACCATCTTCATCAGATAAGGAAAAATCACCGCTTGTTCCTGAGGCCTTTACGGAGAGAACAGGTCGGTTTTCCTCGTCTTTAATTTCTCCTTTAACCTGGAAAAGGCTTTTATATTCTTCTTGTATGTAAGTGCCTGAATGATTTCCTGCTGCGTCAAAAATGGCAACCTTCGTTTCCTTAAATCCGTTTCGCCGAAAGGAAAAAAGCTTTTCACCGTCCTGGGTGTAAAAGCTGTATGTACTCGGGATGAACGATAAGATAGACTTTTGGAAAAACACAATTGGGCGGCCCCACCATGGCAGTTTATCCGTTTTCAACATGCCAAAATAGGCTCCGTTTTTTTCGAAAGCCATCAGCCGTGGGAGGCTGCTTGCATCGGATTTCCATACGACATGGTCAGACTCCATGAGAGAACCTGATGCTTCCGGTATGGACAGGTCTTTCACTTTATTATATTTGTGGCGGCTTGATCCTGCAATCATTCCCATAAAAATAACCGGAACAAGCAGGACGGCTGCTTCCAGCCATTCTTGACTCGTCTCCGGCCAATTCCATAGCAAGTATCCTCCCAAAATTAGAATGAGGGCACCTATAAGGGAATGGGCCAATTTTTCTCTTCTTTTGTACATATCAGCAATCATTGTTAATCCTTCTTTCTTTTCATTTGTCGGCAGTATCATCTACATCATCTACAATCTGTTTCGCGTGAATCAAAGACAAATTGTAGGTTTGTCTCAATCTTTTTACACATTCCACTTTCGAATCCAGCTGCATCCATTCATACGCTTTCTCTTTCACTTGTTCTTCGTCCAAAGAAGAGTATTCATCGTTTTCACCGTGTTTCTGTGATCCCTCCAGGACGTATCCAAGTAATAATGTAGCTGGAATGAGGGCAATTACGATAGCGATCCATGAACTCATGGTTTTTACCCAGCCTTCTAGCTGAAGGCTCTCTTTTATAACATAGTTGGCGGTGTAAATAAAGATCAGTGTAAGAGCTATAGCTCCTAAATAAGCAAATGCGACAGTTAGCACTCGTCGTTTTTCAGGACAACTTCTGCGTGGTTTTTTAAGACCTCCTTTAGCTATGTAAAAACAAAGATAGACAGATGGGGCAGCGATCAAAAGCCATTCCTTATAACCAAAAACAGTCCACACGAAAAAGTAAGGCGCTATTAATAGCCAGCCTAAACTGTTAAAAAATTTTTTGCTCATTAAATATTTTTCACCTCCTCATTTGTGACAGATTACAATGGGTATTACGATCATTTATGTAAAAAGTTTCATGAAAATTACACCCCGAGAGAAAAGATTGGGTTGCGGGCAATAGGAGGAGCTGACGGCGCAATAGAGGTAGAAAACGGGCCTATGAACGCTCCAGTTCAATTACGCATAAAAAAACGATACCGAAATCGTTAGACAGCCATCTAACCATTTCGGTACCGTTTCAAAGACGCTTAGTATGTGCCGAGATATTCCCAGAAGGCACCGTGTTTCACTGGGATTTCACGCGCTTTCTGTTTCAGCACTAATTTTTTCATTTCTTTCTTTGCCTGCTGTTCTGTCCAGTCGTAGACGACCGCAACTTCTTTGTTCGCTACAAATCGATAGTAGTGCAAAAAGTCTTCAAGAGCTGGCTTAATGGCAGGGGTTGGATCCTTTTGCAGCATCTCTTTCAGAACTTTTACATACACGTCATAGGAATACATACCGGTTATTTTAAGTCCGGCATCTTCTTCTGATTCATTGAAAAGGACGATCGTAGGAGTGGATTCCACTTCCATTTCGTGTGTCAATTTCAAGTCGCAGTTTAAAGCGTTGCGAGCGGCATCGGAATGAAGGTCCTTCTTAAATTCATCTACATCCAGACGGCTCTTACTGGCGCATTCAATTAATACATCTTCATCGGAAATATTCTGTTTTTCCAGGAAAACATACTCCTGAATTTTTCTGAGAAACCGCATGCCGGCTTTTTTACCTTGCAGCTCGGCTGCTTTTACAGCTAGAGAAGCCGCGAAAGGGGAGGAAACCGGGTTCTCAATCCAAACATCACCATCACAGCACATGCCGGTCCGGGAAGTGGTGCTGTCCCACGCTTTTTTCAGATTTTCAGGTTTCTTCACTTTATTTTGCTGAAAGGAAGTCAACTTCCCGCTAATAATGGGACGGATGGTAAAGAAGCGGCCGTACTCGATAGTGAGTTTTTTTAAGAATGGTTCAAGTGACCAGCATTCAGGACAGAGCGGATCGATAAACACATAGATTTCTATGGGCCGCTTTAATAAATTGAAAAAACCGCTGGCTGTTCCTTGGGTGTCATTATTGCTGCTCAAGCTTTTCCAACTCACTTCGATTCTCCTTTCTCCTCTTCTGGTGTGTTCATCATGTGGTTCGCCGTCATCGTTAATCGCTCGAATATAGCGGACCGGTAAGGTTCTTCAATAGAAACCTCGTTTAAAGCGCCTGACATACAAGACAGCCAGGCGTCTCTTCGAGTTGGTGTAATTTCAAAAGGCAGGTGTCTGGCTCTCAGCATCGGGTGACCATGCTCTTCGATGTAAAGAGGAGGACCGCCGAAGAACTGAGTCAAAAACTGCTTCTGTTTTCGTGCGGTTTCCGTTAAATCTTCCGGAAAGATCGGAATTAATTCCGGGTGACGGCTCACTCGGCTGTAAAATGCTTCGACAAGCTCCGATATTTTTTCTTCACCAAGCGCCTCATAAATCGTTCCAGGTCGCTGTACCATAAAATCCCTTCCTGTCTGTTAATCCATTTTAGCAATGGGCGTGTGCTACGGCAACTATTCTGATTCTTGCCGGGCTTTATAAAAGCGTTTAATCTTATTATCTGTTTCCCTTTCAGGAATATTGCATTGATTTAAAATTTGGGAAAAAACGGATTTTCCTTGTTCTTTTGATTGAGCTTCGAGTTCTAGCTCAAAATCTTCCTGATCATAATAGAGGCTGTGATCGAGAACGAGAAGGGTATCCTTGTACTCGATTTCCTTTCTTCTTGTGGTCAGGGAACCAAGGAATTTCAAGTCCTCCAAAGAAACGCCAAGCTCTTCCAGCTGTTTCCCGACATTCGGTTTTTCCACCATGCGGTTTTGGATCCATAAATCTGCCTCGTGTTCAGACAATGAGTCATGGGTTTCAAGCAGCCCTTCAGGATGAGGCTGTTTCAGGGTCAACGTCCATTGGTCATTTTTTTTCCTGATGCGGAGAGCCGCCCCTAGACTGCGAAGCTTTAAATCATCTGATTCAAAATAATAATTGGTTTGCTCCATGAATTCAACTGATTCGAATGGGTATAATTGGTGTACACGATCGTACTCACCCTTCGTGAGCAGGTTCTTATATTCAATTTCGATTTCCTGGGACAATTTAGAATGCCTCCTTTATCATTTCTGATGTGACTTAACTTTATGATACAATGAATGCATAAGAAAACGCACATATTTACTATACAGATTGGATACATAAAGGTGGGCGCAAGATGAATTGGGATATATTTATAGCACCTTATGGACAAGTAGTTGACGAACTAAAAGTAAAACTAAAGGGAATGCGCCAACAGTTTGAATATGAAATGGAGCAGTCTCCGATTGAATTTGTCACGGGTCGCGTAAAACCAAGATCAAGTATTATTGAAAAAGCCAGGAGAAAAGCCATTAATCCTGAAAACATTGAAAAAGAGTTACAGGATATAGCGGGTGTGCGTGTAGTCTGTCAATTTGTAGATGATATTTATGCTGTCGTAGACATGCTCAAAAATCGTCATGACTTTACCATTGTAGAAGAGAAGGATTACATCTCCCGCAAAAAAGAGAGCGGTTACAGGTCCTACCACGTAATCATTGAGTATCCAGTCGAAACCATCCATGGAGAAAAGATTGTGTTAGCAGAAATTCAAATCCGTACACTGGCTATGAATTTCTGGGCAACCAACGAACACTCCTTAAATTATAAATATGCTGGTAAAATACCAACAGAAATTAAAAGCCGGTTAAAGCGGGCAGGCGAAGCAGCCTTCCGCCTGGATGAAGAAATGTCCAAGATTAAAAGTGAAATCCAGGAAGCCCAAAAAGTATTTTTGCGTAAAGAAGATCAGAAAAACCATAATAAAAAGAAGTAGAGGAGTGGGCAGCAGATGAAGTTTTCGATCCTTTCCAAAGGCGACCAGAAATCGAATGAAATACGATCCAAAATCAAAAATTATTTAACGGAATTCCAGTTGGAATACAATGAGGACGAGCCTGATCTTGCTATCTCTGTAGGAGGAGACGGCACGTTATTGGAAGCTTTTCACACCTATGTTCACCGCCTTGATCAAACGGCGTTTATCGGGATTCATACCGGACACTTAGGCTTCTATGCCGACTGGATGCCGGAAGAGCTGGAAAAACTGATCATTGAAATCGCGCGGACGCCTTTTCAGGTGGTTGAATACCCGCTTCTGGAAGTGACGATCCGTCCACAAGACGGGGAAGAGGAAGATCGGTATCTGGCATTGAATGAATGTACCATTAAGACTTCAGAAGGTTCGGTCGTTTTTGATATCGAAATTAAAGGCGATCATTTTGAAACCTTCCGCGGAGATGGACTTTGCATTTCCACGCCATCCGGCAGTACCGCTTATAACAAAGCGCTCGGCGGCGCGATTCTCCATCCTTCCCTGGAAGCAATCCAGATCGCCGAAATGGCTTCCATTAACAACCGGGTGTTCCGTACCATCGGTTCTCCGCTTATTTTGCCGAGCCATCATACCTGTTTATTAAAACCATTGAACGACAGAAGCTTTCTGATTACGATGGATCATATTACTCGTACTTACAAGGACGTGAAATCCATTCAGTGTCGTGTGGCGACTGAAAAAGTCCGGTTTGCCCGCTTCCGTCCGTTTCCTTTCTGGAGACGTGTGCATGATTCCTTCGTATCCGATGAGTATTCTCATTCTAAAGAGTGAGTACGGTTACCAAAAGCTGGCGCGTTCCGCCTGAGGCGTCAGGTCAGACAGTGAGGGATTTCCTGCAGAAGCGGGCCGGCTTCTCCCGCCAGCTGATTAAACGAGTGAAAGCGGGAGGATCGATTTACGTCAATCACCAGCCGGCTTCTCTCAAGCAGAAGGTGGATTCGGAAGCGATGGTTTCCGTTTATTTTCCCGAAGAAGTTCGCGGCGATAGAATGATGCCTGAAGAAGGCCCGTTATCGATCCGCTATGAGGACGAAGATGTGATCGTGATGGACAAACCGTCCTCGGTTCCGGTCGTTCCATCTTCCCACCATGAAGGCTCTTCCATCGCAACCCGGCTGCTTTATCATTACGAGAAGCACGGCCTGTCAAATACGGTTCATATCGTCACAAGGCTGGACCGGGAGACGTCAGGGCTTATGCTTGCAGCGAAGCACGCTTATAGCCACCGGCTGCTAACACTTGAGAAAAGCAGAGTCGAGCGCTTTTACACGGCACTGGTAAAAGGAAAGCTTGAGGGTGAGGGAGTTATTGAAACGCCGATTGCCCGGAAACCGGGATCCATTGTGGAACGGACCACCTGTGCAGATGGAAAACCATCAAAGACGTTATACAAGGTTCAGGAAAGCCATGAACAGCATACGCTCGTCAGACTAAAGCTTGAGACCGGGCGGACCCATCAGATTCGTGTTCACATGGCTTCTATTGGTCATCCGCTCGTGGGGGATACTTTATACGGAGAGCCTGAAGATCTTCCCTGGAGCGGACAAGCTCTTCATTGTCATAAACTGGCCTTTGATCATCCCTGGACAGGCGAGTTGATGTCTTTTACATCCGGCATTCCTGAAGAGTGGAATCGTTATATCATGGCATGTGAATAGTAAAAAATCAGACCCCGCCTGGAGTCTGATTTTTTAGTATCTGAACTTCTCTTCAACGAGCGGCATTGAGGAAGGAACACTGACGAGTTCTTCTTCAGGCAGGCGGAACGCGGTTAGTTCGCCACCAAACACGCAGCCCGTGTCAATATTGACGGTTTTATGGACGAAGCGGGGTTCGCGTACAGGGGTGTGCCCATAAACGACCCACAAGTCGCCGTCATAATGCTGGGCCCAGTCTCTTCGAACAGGACGTCCGTCCGGGAGCTTTTCTCCTGTAATGTCGCCATACAATACGAACGTTTTCACTTTTTTATTATTTTTTCCGATATCTTCTCTGCGGATACCGGCATGGGCGATGACAGCGTCCGCTTCTTCCAGTACGTGATATAGAGGGGATTCCTCCACCAGCGTCATAAACTGCTTGCGCACCTTTTTTTGTTCACGTCTGGATAAGCTTCGGTATTCGTCTGCTGTTGTTTCTAAACCGTGGGTTTCCTCTACAGGATTTCCAAGGAAAAAACGGTATAGTTTATTGCAATGATTGCCGGGCACATAGAGTGCCGTTTTTTCTTCTAATACTAACTGGCAGACAAAACGAATGCACTCCACTGAAGCAGGACCGCGGTCCGTAATATCACCAACAAAGACTGGGGTGCGTCCGTCGGGATGAAAAGGAAGCCCGTTTTTCCATTCGTAGCCGAGTTTCGTGAATAGCTGCTTTAATTCATCCAGACAGCCATGCACATCGCCAATTATATCAATTTTCATCATTATTCTCCTTTCATTAAGTTAATAAAAAATCAAGGTGGTCCTTAAAATTAAGGTTAAATCGCTAAAAGTTCCTTAGTGAGCTAAGGGTCCGGATTGTATAAGACTCCGTTTCGAGATATTTTATGAGAGGAAAGTTCCTGCGGGGCACGATTCGCTTTCCGTGGCCCTGCACGACGCAGGGTCGTTCGACGTTGCCACAGGATGTGGCGGTCTTAGTCGAATATCCCTTGTGGTGAGCTTCCTCGGGCTTAACAGCCCTGTGGGATCTCACCGATCATGTTTATCCCACAGGAGTCTTCGCCGTTCCCTTCCGCCCCTTTGCGATCATGGAGCGCTCAAAATCTTGCACGTAAATGCCTTCATATGAGGAAGGAGAACCTATGTGATCAACACTAAGGACCGGGTCTTTACAGGAGATAAACGCCGCTGTAGAAGCATATAAGACGATTTAAAGTTCCCACTTTTTCTACTGGCAGGGTCCGTTCGCAGAATTATAGTGGGGCTGGTGGGGAAATGGCGAGACTCCCATGGGAGAAGGGACTAGGTGAGATCCCGCAGGGAGTGAAACGAGCGAGGAAGCTCACCGTTCCTCCATAGGAAAGCGAGCTATTTCCTCACCAGCCCTCTTCCGCATAGAGTAACGGACCCAATTTATTACGAGACTGAGTCTTCAAGTAATGGGAGCTTTTATTAAATAAATCCATACTGAGAATTACAGAGCTTTATTAGACCGGCTTAGAATAATCAAAAAAAGGCGGGAAGTCTTTTACAAAGCTTCTCCACCTTTTGAGCGTGTTATTCAAACATGTAAGATCTTGTACGGGATTTGACGTTCAGCACGAGGCCGATTGCGAGCATATAAGCGAGTGTCGAACTTCCCCCGTAACTGATAAAGGGAAGCGGAAGTCCCGTGATCGGAAGCAGCTGAATGGACATGCCGATATTTTGAAAGACTTGAAACGCGATCATACCTACTACGCCGACAATTAAATAGCTTCCAAAAGCATCATTACTTTCGAGAGCGATTTGGATCATCCGATAGACCAGAAGGAAAAACAGCGTGACGACAATACTTGAGCCTACGAAACCAAACTGCTCGGATACCGCGGTGAAGATCATATCGGTGTGACGTTCGGGCACCATCACTTCAAAGTTGCCCGGGCCTTTTCCGGTCAGCTGTCCGGAGCCGATCGCTGTGATGGCTTTAATCAGCTGCAGGCCGGCACCGAGCTCGTATTTTTCAGGCTGAAGCCAGCCATAGAAACGGGAGTCCACGTGGGCAAACACGGATTCTTCAAAGAACGTGGTAACTTTTGTAATATTAAATAGGAAAGTAGTCGCAACAGCTGCAATAACGACTAGTACGGATGAGACGATCGAGAGCAGAATTTTCCATTGAATACCGGATACTAAAATCATAAACGTCGTGATGGATACCAACACAAGGAATGTACCTAAGTCCGGCTGCACCGCAATAAGTCCCATCGGAACTACGGAAAGAAGCATCAGCTTTCCGAGCAGCTTTAGATCTGTCTTAACGGTTTTCATCCTGGTTTTTTCATTATGTTTAACAATCACATGAGCAAGCGTAATGACAAGGAAAACCTTCATAAATTCGGAGGGCTGGATGGTACCGATGCCAGGTAATTTAAACCAGCTCCAGGCTCCGCCTGAATAGTGAACGAGCCCCGGCGGGAATTTAAAGAAGAGCATAAGCAGGGCCGTGAGTCCAAATCCGTAAAGACCCCAAACGATTTGATGAAGGCGGTCATAATCCAGAATCATAGCTACACCTGCGACTATGCTTCCTAGTATGTACCAGACGATTTGTTTCATATAAGAACCCTGATCTCCTACGCCTAAGTAAGGATCTACGGTGTAAAGGGTATAGCAGCTGATGATTCCAAAGGCCAGGACAATGAATATAATGGTAAAATCAATCGGTGAAGTTTGCTGATTATCATTCATGAATGTTCCCTTTCTATCAAGCAATCTGTTAAACTACGGTTATAATTGTAAGTGTACATGATTCTTCCAATAATTTTAAGTCAACTTAATGATTTAATGAAAAGAAAATACTTTCGTTGACAAACGTCCAGCAGGCAATTAAGATTAAACGGTCAAAAACGAATAGAACGTCAAGGAGGGGAGCTATGGAACACTTAGATGACCAGGAGCGCCAAGAGGTTTGGGATACGATAAAGGATGCGCTTTTTAATGATTACATTGACCAATTCCGCGCCGAGTTTCTAGAACTCCACCCTTATGATCAGGCTATGATTTTCGAGGGATTAGATGTTGACGTTCGTATGCAGATCTATACGTATCTATCTCCCGAAGAAGTAGCCGATTTCATGGAGCATATTGATTATGAGGAAATCGAGCCGTTTTTCTCTGAAATGGATCCCAGATTTGCGGCGCAAGTATTCGCAGAGATGTCTACGGATGATGCGGTAGATATTTTTAATGAACTGGATAAAGACAAGGTGGCAAGCTTCCTAACCATTATGGATAAGGAAGCGGCACAGGAAATAAAAGATTTGCTGCACTACGAAGAAAAAACCGCGGGCTCTATTATGACCACGGAGTTCGTCATCGTGGAGGCCGGCATGTCGATCAGGGAAGCGATGCTTCACTTAAGAAAAGAAGCCCCTGATGCCGAAACGATTTATTACACCTATGTCATTGACGAAGACAAGCGTCTGGTTGGGGTAATTTCGCTTCGTGATTTAATTATCTCGGAAGACGACTGGCTCATCTCGGACGTTATGAATGAACGTGTGGTGTCCGTTTCTGTAGCCGAAGACCAGGAAGAAGTCGCGCGAATGGTAAGAGATTATGATTTTCTTGCTCTTCCCGTTGTTGATTTCCAGAATCACCTGCTCGGTATTATTACAGTCGATGATATTATGGACGTTATGGAAGAAGAAGCAAGCGATGACTATTCCAAGCTTGCCGGTATTTCTGACGTAGACAGTCCTGATGAAAATGCTTTTGATTCAGCTAAAAAAAGGCTGCCCTGGCTGATTATTCTGCTATTCTTGGGCAGTGTAACGGCAAGCCTGATCGGCCGCTTCGAGGATACGCTTGATAAAGTAGCGATTCTTGCGATATTTATTCCGCTCATTGCCGGAATGGCTGGTAATACAGGTACACAGGCACTTGCGGTAGCGGTACGAGGAATTGCGACAGGTGAAATTGATAAACAAGGGAAGACTAAAATGATGCTCCGGGAAGCCGGAACTGGATTGATTACCGGGATTTCCTGCGGGATCATCATCACACTCGTCGTTTATTTCTGGCAAGGGAACATCTTTTTAGGTTTGCTCGTTGGGCTTTCCATTTTATCGACGTTGATCGTAGCCACCCTGGCTGGATCACTCGTTCCTCTCATCATGCATCGATTTAATATCGATCCTGCTGTTGCATCAGGACCATTCATCACGACGATTAACGATATCATCTCCATACTGATTTATTTCGGTATGGCGACAGCATTTATGAATTTACTCATCTAGTGGAAGGAGGGCGAGTATGGAACATGGAGCTTCAGTAACTTCCTTAGTTATTGTCATACTAGCTGCATTTATCACTCCCATCTTATTGCATCGTTTTAAACTGAACATGATTCCCGTCGTGGTCGCAGAGATTATCGTCGGATTAATAATAGGAAAAAGCGGTTTCGATATAGTGGAACAGGGAAGCTGGCTTGAGATTTTATCAACGCTTGGGTTTATCTTTCTTATGTTTCTTAGTGGTCTCGAAATTGACTTCTCCATTTTTGCCAGAAGAAAGAAAAGGGCTAAGCCCGAAAATAAAGGGACAGGAGCTCCAAATCCGGTCATCGTGGCTTTAATCGTGTTCGCCGGAATATTCGCCATCTCTCTCGGTTTGTCCTATCTATTTGTTCTGGCTGGCTTTATCGACAATGCCTTCTTAATGACATTGATTATATCCACCGTATCGCTTGGTGTCGTTGTGCCAACGCTTAAGGATGCCCAGATGATGAAGTCGACGATTGGCCAGACCATTCTTCTAGTTGCCGTTATTGCTGACCTGGCCACAATGATTCTATTAGCCGTCTTCGTTTCGCTTTACGGCGAGAGCGAAGGCAATACGTGGCTCCTGCTCATTCTGTTCGCGGTCGGGGTTCTGCTTTACTTCGTCGGCAAGCAGTTTCGTCATCAATCCTTTGTGGAAACGATGGCCAAAGGTACCATCCAGATCGATACGCGAGCGGTTTTCACGCTGATTATCCTGCTCGTAGCCTTATCCGAAACCGTAGGCGCCGAGAACATTCTGGGCGCGTTCCTTGCAGGTACCCTTGTTTCTCTCTTGTCTCCGAACCAGGAGATGGTGAAGAAATTAGACAGCTTTGGCTACGGCTTTTTGATTCCGATCTTCTTTGTGATGGTCGGGGTAGATCTTGATATTTGGAGTCTGTTTACCGACAACCGCGTGGTCATTCTCATTCCATTATTATTCATAGCACTGCTCGTATCGAAAGTCGTACCTGCGCTGATTTTGAAAAAATGGTATGATACGCGCACTGTCTTGAGTACAGGATTTATTCTGACCTCTACGCTCTCGCTTGTGATTGCGGCTGCAACGATCGGGGAGAGAGAAGGCATGATTGATGCCCAGATGGAAGGTGCGCTGATTCTAGTGGCGGTACTCACCTGTCTGATCGCTCCGATTGTATTTAAGAAGATTTATGGCAAGTTTGAGGATGAACAGCATAAAACGGTGGTGTCCTTTATTGGCTCCAACCGCATGACGCTGCCGGTGGTCCGGGAGCTGGACATCAATTCCTACGAGACTCACTTGTATCATACAAAAGTAGATAAAATCGATGATAAAATCAGCCGTTCCTGCTTCGATATCAAGGAACTGGATGGCTATAACGTGGATGCCATGAAAGCATATGGTGTATTTGAGGTTGATCTCTTGGTCGCTTCTACAGGTGATGAAGAAAAGAACGCCGAAATTGCACGCTTTGCGAAAGAAGAAGGAGTGGAGCGCGTTATTGCCCGTGTAGAATCTCCAGAATTGACCGCCGAGCTAAAAGAGCTTAAGGTCAGCGTGTTCTCTGTCTTCTTATCATCCAAAGCTCTCCTTAAAGCCATGATCGAAGCACCGAACGTCGTCGATATCATCACGAAACAGGAAAGTGCGCTCTACCAGATCAACATGAACAATTCCTCCTATAACGGAGTGTATCTTCGCGAATTTCCGTTTACTGGAGATGTGATCATGGTCCGGATTTTCCGTGGCAAAGATTCAATTGTGCCGCACGGGGATACAGAGCTTAAACTGGGTGACCGTCTCATTGTGACGGGTTCAAGTGAGTATGTAGATGAACTGAAAATGGATCTTGAATTTTAAATGAGCAGGGATCTCCTTTCGAAATGAAAGGGGGTCCTTTTTTATGGCGTGATTACTTCGCCCTGCCTGAATTGGGCCGCAGTCAAATGAAAAAGAAACCTCGCCAGTTGAAATAAGGAGATCATAATTTATAAAACGCCTCTTATTGAAACTCCAGTACTGTAATAATCGTAGATGTACTATGGAATTTAGGACGGAGGAGAAGGATGACCGTACTGGTTGACCTGATCATGTTATGGTTAGAACTCACCTTATTGAAGGTGTCGGAAGAAGATATCGAAGGTAATCTAAAGGAACTGAAAAAGCATACCTGGTTTCAGGACTATCTCTCTGATGAAACGAAGCGGCAGCAAATCATCCATGATGCAAAAGTACGGCGCGTGATCGGAAGGTTCTCTAAAAGGAAATTAAGAAAAGACTCGTATCAGGCGTATTGTAAGAAGAAATTGGACCGTGCGCTTAGATAGAGGATCCACACCGTGTGAGCGTGTCTGACCTTTACTACTGGAGGTATATGTTAGGCTTGACGAAATACACGAAGTTTTTCTTATATAGATAGAGAAATAGGTGGGGTAAAATATGGTTAAGAGGTTTAAAGAACAGATGAAGCTACCGGGTGCACGTTTGGGAGTGTCCATAGCAGCTTTGATATTTATAAGTGGAGTTTTGACTAAAATCTTTACGATGCTTTTATTATGAAAAACAAGCCGGCTTAAATCTTAAGACTGAATGGTTTTTCTGATTTCATTTTCAATCATTGTCCAAGCTTGCTGGGCTTTTAGCTCGGGTCCTAAGTGAGTGAAGGCGTGATAGCAGTCTTCAAATACTTCGTGTCTCACGGGCACGCTGGCGTTTCTTAATTTGTCTGCGTACGTTTCAGCTTCCTGGGAGAAAGCGTCATATTCCGCCGCAATTATAAGCGCCGGGGCAAGCTTGTCTGTATGGGGAGCTAAGACGGGAGAAGCAAGCGGATGTTCCGCCTGGTTTCTTTCCGGTACATAGCACAAGTTGAGAAAATGGGCAGCCTGAGGGAAACGCGCACGACCGGGATCGCCCTCTGGTTTATCAGCATGCGGGGTAACGAAATCAAGCATGGGACAGATCAGCACCTGGAGGAGGGGCTGAGGTTCGTTCCGCTCCTTCAGCAATAGACAGAGCGCGGCCATAATATTGCCACCTGAACTTTGCCCGCCGACCATAATTTTTTCTGGATCAATCTTAAGGTCTTTGGCATGGTCTTTTATCCAGTGCAGCAGCTGGTAGGACTGCTCCACAGGCCCTGGAAAAGGATATTCCGGTGCCTTGGCATAGTCAACATTGATAACGACGCAGCCCGTATTGTTCGCGATCTGACGGCAGTATGGATCATCCATCTCTTTGGAATTCATAATGAAGGCACCGCCGTGCAGGTTAATGTAGACAGGCAGATTTTCACCCGTTGCTCCTTTTGGATAGTAGCAGGATATATATGTATCTTTCACATCAGTTTCAACGAGAATGTCCTTTTTGTCCTGGACGGACTGTATGGGAACCATGGGTGTATTCAGAGATTGATCTGAAAAGAAACGGAGTGTATTGGCTATAATAGATTTATACATAATGAACCCCCTGTTTTTTAATTGCTTATTCCCGGCGTAAAATGAAAATAATCATAATGAGCTTCTGAGTGCAAGATATCATAGACGAACACGCTGATATGCAGAACCTGCACAACAAATGTTTACATATAAAATAAGCATACGCTATGCTTGAAAAAGATGAGGTGATCGCCATGTGGTTCATGTTTCTGGCCATAATTTCAACTCTCCTGCTATTTTGGCAGAAGGTTTCATTTCCTATTCAAGAACCTGGAAAAACGAGTACATACTCGATTATTATACCAGCACGTAATGAAGAAGAAAATTTAAAACGCTTACTTCCTTCGATTCTCGCAACGAAGAGTAACCAAAGGGAAGTCATTGTCGTGGATGACCACTCAGAAGACCGGACCCGGGCAGCGGCAGAATCCTTTGGAGTAAAAGTGATCAGCAATCCGCCTTTACCGGAAGAGTGGATGGGTAAATCCTGGGCCTGTTATAACGGGGCAAAAATAGCAAAAGGAAAAACGTTGTTTTTTCTTGATGCAGACACATGGTTCTCCAAACACGGACCGGAAAGGATCATCCAGTTTTCAGAAAATAAAGGAGTGAACGCCTTAGTTACGGTACATCCCTATCACTACATGCATTCGTTCTGGGAAAAGTTTTCTTCTATTTTCCACCTGGTGGTATTTGCTTCCTCAGGAATCACAACGGTCGCGAGGGATCAGATAAGCAAGCATGGAGGCTTTGGTCCCTGTTTAATTATTCCGGCAGAGACGTACTGGGAGCTTGGCGGCCATCAGTCGATCCGCAGTGAAATTGTAGAGCACCTGGCCTTTGCAAGACGCGCGGAAACTAGAGGCGTACAGACTTATGCCTTCAGCGGCAGACATGTGGTGAACATGCGGATGTATGAAGCGAGTCTGAAAGCGGTGGTGGAAGGGTGGTCCAAAAGCTTTGCTTCGGGAGCGAAAACGGCATCGCCGTGGATGACAGCTGCTGCGATTCTCTGGATCACGTCTGTCATCTCTTACCTTCTTAACATTCCTGACATGGGGTGGTGGAGCCTGATCGGCTATGGAATTCTTGCTTTCTGGCTTGGTCGCACGCTCCAGGAAATGGGGAACTTCAAGTGGTATGATGCGATCCTTTTCCCGCTCCATTTCTTCTTCTTTGTCGTTCTGTTTGGCTATTCCATTTTGAAAACCTTCTTTTGGAAGGAATCCACTTGGAAGGGCCGGAATATAGCCGGAAAGAATAAGAGAGGGTCGTCCTGATGATGACAAAGATAATAATTGCCTGGGTAATGATCCATATAAGCATCAGCGTACTTGTATCTCAGCTGCCCGCTTCTATGGTTTTATCTTTCTCCAAACTATATGAGTTAAAGAATTGGGAGAAAAACGGCCGGGTGTATGAGCAGCTGAAAATAAAGAAATGGAAGCATTTTCTTCCAGAAGCCAGGAAATGGGTGAATCAGGGAAAGGGGAAGACGGCGGCTCATCTGCGGAACGAAAAAGAGTTTCAAGCCTTAACCCTGCAGACCAGCCGCTCCGAGCTGTCTCACTGGATTCAGATCCTTCCCGCCCCATTATTTTTCTTCTTTCTGCCTACGTGGGCCGGGTGGGTCATGGTCCTCTATGCGATTTTATTTAATCTGCCCTTTATCCTTGTACAGCGCTATAACCGCACCCGGTTAGAACGATTCAGGAAGGTTTACGAAAAGAAGTAGCGATGACGTGCTGTCAGCGCACAAAAAGGGACGGAAAGCCGTGTGATACGCTTCCGTCCCTAACTTATTCATTTAGAAATTTTTCATATTCTTTGGATCGGACGATTTTGCTGCGGCACCTTCAGATCTGTAGATCTCTTCCATTGCCTTCTGCTCATCAACGACCGGAACGAGGCGTGTCTGCTGCCTGCGTTTTTGTTCAAAATGCACGGACAGGATAATCAATCCAGCTGGTAGTAACAACCATAACCACAACATCTAATCCCGCCTTTCTCGGATCTATACGATCCTATGTATTGTATTCCCTTCTTATCAAAATTTATCCCTCCTTTTCATGGAAAATTTGCCATTCTTGTTAATGGATGAAAGAAAAAATGAAACGATCGAAGCGGGCGAACCGTACGTAAGGAAAGGAAGTGATCAGCTATGATGAGACTCATGTTTATGATTGCCGCGCTTGTTCTCCCGATTTCAATGTTCTTTGACCAGGCAGCTTCAGGGATCTTAATCTCCCTGTTCTTCATGTTGACAGGGGCTTATTTCAGCAAACCGAGATTTAATCGTTCGAAAAAAGGCTGAGAATTTTATCCCTGTTCGATTTTTTTGGAGGTGGGAGAGTGAGAAAGCATTACGTTAGAACTGCCCTGATCGTTGGAGTAGCTGTGTTTTTGATCAGCTTGTTTGTCCTGGTCGCCCTGGGGTCGCCTGCTCCTTATGTGGGAGGCTTAGTCATCGCATTTATCGTATTTGAAATCAGCTTTTATCATTTGTTTGCGAAGAATAGGCAGGAGCGTAACGTTTTTTATAAAAGAACAAAATGAACAAGTAGGATAGAGAAGGGAAGCGGAACCAATGGAGAGAATAAATGATGAACGTCTGCAGCTGAGGAATTTAAAAAACATTCGGATCGTCTATATCATACAGACCTTTGGAATTTTGGCCATTCTTGCCTACGATCTGGTAACAAAAGGTATGGATAGAATGACTGAAAACCCTCTGTGGGCCGTTTTTATGATTTCAGCTGTGGTGAATGCGTACTTAATGATGAATATTAGTGTGGATCATGAAAAGCAAACATCACCAGAGAAGGGCCTTTACATATCACTCGCCGTTGTTGGTGTCCTGTCTATTGCTAGTGGTGCAATGGTGACGTTACTGGGCTCGAATGGGATGGGAAGCGGCTTCTTAATAGGCGGCATAATTTTAGTCTGTTCCCTGGTGCCTGTGATCTATATTTATGTATTAAGAAAGAGGAAGATAGAAGACGAGGATGAAGAGGAGCTTTCCAGTTGAGTTTCTCTTTAAAGAGACAGAAGTTCTGATGAACCAGGGCTTCTGTTTTTTTGTGTATTGAAAAATATTTACTTGAAGTGTAATATTACACTAAATCTGAATGGGAGGAGAATGTGTATGTATGTAATTCCGCTTGTCCTGTTTATATTTCCAATGCTTGCCTTTGTGATAGGCGTTTTAGGCCGCGCTCTTTTGAAAAAGCTGTTTATTGCACCTGTCATCGTCTTTGGACTTTCCCTGCTGGCTCAACTCCTGTACTTACATTTTTCTTTTTTTACATGGACCCTCATCTATACAGCCCTTGCTTTTTCAGGTAGTATTATCGCTCATTTTCTCCTCCTGAAATATCAACCCAGCCGCAAAGTTCAAAAGACAGGTGTGATCATTCTTCTGGGATCTGTCCTTATTCCTGCGCTGATTTTTACCATATCGAGGCCGGTAAATGCCGTTCTGATGGAGAAAAAGGTTGAGAATCACCTTCGGGAAGAAGAATACTCGTCCAGTGACATTTACTCCATTGAAACTTTTTATGATGGCAAACGTAATACAAACCGGACAGAACCTGTCATTGCGGAGGTTGTTTTTACAGATGATCCTGGCCATACATATCGTTATATCGAATTAAAGAAGAAAAAACAGGTTGTGCAGATGTGTGAATATGAGAGGAGCCCGAACTTTTATACGAACGAGTACACGGCGGAACGGCCGCACATGGTTAAAGGCTGCTTTGAATAAGCAAGACAGAGGCCTGGGTAAATCGGAGAGTCCGTCAATCATACTAAATTCGACAATAAGGTTCGCATCGAAGCGGTTATAATAAACGCCGAAAAGGGAAAAGAAATTCCTGTAGTGGGAGAGATCGTTCATTCGCTTGTTCTAAATGAAGAATACTCTTTTGCCATCACTGGTGCAGACCCTTCCCGTCTCCACCTGAAAAAGGAGGTATTGGGCTGCTTTAGTGGATAATTGTATTTTGTTAATTGATATAATAAAATAGGAGCAGGTACTAATAACAAATCCCAATTGTAGAAATCACCTCAAGGAGGGCATGGAATGAATTTATCATTAGAAGGACGCACCTATGTCGTAATGGGCGTAGCCAACAAACGAAGTATTGCGTGGGGCATTGCACGCTCTTTACATGAAGCAGGCGCGAGACTTATTTTTACTTATGCATCCGAACGTTTCGGGAAAGCTGTTCGTGAACTGGCCGACACGCTTGAAGGGGAAAACAATTCCTTATTCTATGAGTGTGACGTAACCAATGATGAAGCCATCATTCAAACGTTCGAAAATATTCAGAATGATGTAGGTGTCATTCATGGACTGGCTCACTGCATTGCTTTTGCCAACCGCGATGAGCTAAAGGATGAGTTCCTGAACACAAGCCGTGACGGATTCTTAACGGCTCACAACATCAGTTCTTATTCACTTACTGCTGTGGCACGTGCCGCTAAGCCGCTTATGTCAGAAGGTGGAAGCATTATTACCATGACGTATCTCGGCGGCGAGCAAGTCGTCCAGAACTACAATGTGATGGGTGTTGCTAAAGCGAGCCTGGATGCAAGCATGAAGTATTTAGCTAACGACTTAGGTAAGCACAACATTCGTGTGAACGCGATTTCCGCTGGTCCAATCCGTACGCTGTCCGCTAAAGGCGTAGGAGACTTTAACCAGATTCTTCAGGAAATTGAAGAACGTGCGCCGCTGCGCCGTCCCGTTACACAGGAAGAAGTCGGCGATACCGCTTATTATCTAATGAGTGATCTTTCCCGCGGCGTAACAGGAGAAGTTATTCACGTGGACTCAGGCTTTAACATTATCGGTTATTAATAGACAAATCCCCGGACGCTTGAGAAAGAGCGCCGGGGATTTTTTTATGTCACCAGTACTTCAATTGATCCCAACGAGATTTGCAGTGGGAGATGAGGTGACACAAAAGATCCATTTTACTTGGCACTTGAAATAATTCAGTCGGGCTTTGAATATCATGGTTAATAAGGCATTTGTGTTCAGGTCATTATCCTGACCAGCAGAGAAAAGGATCGTTCGTTACTTGGTTAAAACTTTGTAAAAAAGGAAGAAATAATGTCGAACTTGGGCGATTGTGAACATGCTGTCCTAACCAAGCATATACATAGAACGATGACCCTATTTAAAAAGGAGAGATCCGGAATGGCTGAAAACACGGAAAACAAACGAATGGCAAAGCAACCGATGCTTTATATCGCCCAACCTAAATTCAAACCTGCTGAAGTTTCCATGCAGACCAGCTTTCGTACCCAGCGGAGTCAGTCTGCTCCAGCACCTGCCGAGCAGCCCGCTAAATCAGAGGCACCCTCGACTTCTCTTCATGAAAAAGAACTGAGGCTGAGGAGCCAGAATAAAGCGGCACCTGCTGCCAGTCCACCAAAAGCGAATGAAGAGGCACCTGCCGAGGAGTCAGAGAAGAAGGAACAGCCTGAATCTTCAAGAGATCGCAGACTTCGTTTCCATGAATTATCGCTTGAGGAAAAAGTGAACTACTTTTTCACGTTATCTCCGCACGTGCCAAAAATGAAGTGTGAGGTATCGACCGAGGACAATAAATACAGAGGATACATTACGGACTATGAAGAAGGAATCGTCCACTTAAAGATTTTTCAGCGGCCCTTCCAGCAAGAGGTACCGTTTAAGGACATAACCGATATTCGATTAATTGGATTCTAAGAAAAAAACCGCGCTTTGTCAGCGCGGTTTTCGTTTGATTATTACAGTGCTGCTGTTGCAGGCAGGCAAGTCACGTGGCAGAAGCAGTTAAGATCTACCGTAATACAGATGCCGGAAGCGCGCAGGTTTCTGCAGCTTTGGTCAGCAGGAGACTTCGGATCAAATCCATGATGATGATGGTACCCATCAGATGATTCGTCTGCTCCTCCTACATTGTTGTGATGATCAGCGAACAATAGCTCAACTACCGCACATCCGTCATGATCTACGGATTTAACGCGGAAGAAGAAGCTTCCTCTAATCTCGCAGGCATCTCCACTTCTTTTCGAACCGTATCCTTTAAAAGGTTTGCAGCCATCTTTACAGTAAAGAATAACCGGAACCGTATCGAATCCAGAACCTCCGCCTGTATCCCCTAATAGATCAGCGATGGATTGCTCACAGCTCGTCATGCATTCGTGGATGACATCATTTTGAGCATCAACGATATCTTTAAGGATATCAATGACGCAAGAGCCACTATCATGTTTTTTACCACAGCTCATATTTATTTTCCCCTTTCCATACGTATTGACGTATTGTCTTTACTAGAATATGTTTTGACCCATTGAGGGTGTGGGCATTTGTCATATTTCCTGAATTCTGTAACTTTTTTATCAAAGATGGGCATTAGACCATACTTCATCGAGACAAACGCATAGAGTAACAATGAATTCGAATAAGGAGATGAATAGCATGTCTGAGAAGAAAAAGGTCATTCGCGTGAAAGACCTTGTAATTGAAGCTGAAAACGTATTTATTGAACCTCAGCGTAAAGAACATCATGACCGTAAAGACCGTGTCGATCCATTTTTCGGGGGGCGCCGTAGAAAAGATGACGTAGCTGGCGAATCAAAAGATCGCCATGATGAGTCTTCCAGCAGCCGGGGCGGATTTTCCTGGATTTAATAAAAATTTCTTCAGCCACTACCGACGAGCGTAGTGGCTTTTTCTATATGGCTTCGGTTGCGTTAATCACTGTGGTTGATCAAAAGTTCTTCCATAATAAAGCATTTTCGTGGAAGACTCAGGTTCTAGGTGTTCACGGAGAAGGTACTGCGGCCGATTAGGGTACAGTGTATTTTTCTGTCTTACATTTTCGAAACACAAAGTAATCGGAACGGATTGTACAGATAAGCGAGGTAGTTGAATAAATTAATAAATATAGAGTTTTACCCGTGTCATGAATTTCAAAAGGGAGGTTTAAGAAATGGGGAGTATAACATGGTTGGAGTTATTATTATTGGGGCTTGCGAGCTTCCGGCTAACTCGGCTGATTGTAGATGACCTGATTATGGAATGGCTGAGAAAGCCCTTCTTTCATACGAAAGTAGTTGAGCTGGAAGATGGGAAGAAGGAAGAATGGGAAATACCGAACGGCTGGATCGGGGAGGGGCTGAGCTGTCACTGGTGTGTCGGTGTATGGTCGGCACTTATTAATTTTCTTCTATATTATTATATTCCATTTGGTTATTTTCTGGTGCTGATCCTGGCCATTGCCGGTTTACAATCGATTTTCTATAAATGGAGTGAAAAGCTTTCATGACGGAGAAAAAAGATAAAACAATCTTTGAAGTTTTACAGGAAATCAATGAGGAAACGTCGAAAAACTATGGAATCATTAAACAGCCTGAGAAGAAATTTCAGGGCTGGGATCAGGACATTCAAGCCTGGGACCGCCGGTTTTCCAAACGGATGACGGATATGGAGCGCTTTTTGAATAAGCAGATGGGTAAAGTCGAGCGTTTTTTTGAATAAGGCATTGTTAAACTTCAGTGTTGATTTTAAGGTTAATCTCCCGTTACTTGAAGACTCAGTTCCGAGATAACTTGGGTCCGTCGCCAAAAAAGGATGAGAGCGGCTACGGAAACAACTCGCTTTCCTACAGGGGAACGGTGAGCTTCCTCGCTCGTTTCACTCCCTGCGGGATCTCACCTAGTCCCTTCTCCCGTGGGAGTCTCATCGTTTCCTTCTCCGCCCGAACGATAGCTGATGAGCGGACCCTGCTATAGGAGAAAAGAGCCATACTGTATCTGCATCAAATGCTTCTATAACAGGATTCCTACACGTAAACACACGTGAAAACCAGTGTGGATCTCGTTGATTGGAAAGCGATTATGGAAGGGTTTCGAGCTCCCCATAAACGCAAAGGGCGGAAGGGAACGGCGAAGACTCCTGCGGGATGAACATGATCGGTGAGATCCCAGAAGGCGAAGCCTGAGGAAGCTCACCACATGCCCGCGGAAAGCGAGCCGTTCCCTGAAGCCCCTTTCTCCACACAATATCTCGAAATCGAGTCTTCAACTATCCTGTCCTATTGTGTAATAAGTCTTTTTTGAAAAATTAACAATAAACTTTAACACAGCTTTGAATAAAGGATGCGTAATGGAGGTATATCAGGGTCGGAAAAAGGGTATGGGTCTATAAACGAGGAGGAGTTATAGATGGGGTATATATTGCCGGTTAATCATTATCAATATAAGGATTATCATGATCGTACGATCCAGACTGAACGCTCTCCTTTTATGCTGGAACAAATTTTTAAAACGACGCTCGATAACCGATTAAAGCAGCATGAGCAGTCGCGGGAAGAGGACCGTCTCGAATATCAGGAAATGAGCCGCAAGCTTTTCACCTCTAAAGATATGCATGCCGTGAAGAATCCATGGCAGCCAGCCGATCCAGCTCATGAAAAAGTATATTCCGATGTAACAGGAAAAGGGAAACACTTTAGCGAAAGTATTTAGAAAAGCTAAAGGAGTTGATCTTGTGTCTTTTCATTCCATCAATGAACACTGCTATTACTATAGCGGTTCCGTGAATATCGGATACATTCATAAAGGAACGGACGGCCTGCTGATTGATGCCGGCCTGGACCGTTCCTCTATAAAGAAGGTGCTCAAGGAGCTGAGCGAACGCGAACTTCCATTGACGCACCTTTTTATTACGCATGCGCACGCCGACCATTACGGGGGAGCGGCTTATATCCAGCAGAATTACGATGTCTATACGCTTGCGCCTGTTTTTGAAGAGGCCGTGCTGAAGTACCCGGGTCTTGAACCGCTGTACTTGTTCGGAGGCAATGATCCGCTTGAAGAGCTGCAGAATAAGTTTCTGCAGGGTCCTGCGATTACCATTGATGAAGTGATTGAGGAGGGGACGTTTCAGGCCGGAGCCATTGAAGGAAAAACCTATCTTATGCCGGGCCACAGCTATCACCAGCTTGCCCTTCGCGCCCACGGAATTCTCTACGCAGCGGACAGTTATTTTGGAGTTGAAACTTTACATAAGCATAAAATCCCTTACAATTCCGATGCCGATCGAACACTTGAAAGTCTGAACCGATTACTGACCATTTCGTGCGATGGCTGTGTACCCGGCCACGGAGAGCTGGAAGAGGACGCGTCGGCTACCATTCAAACCAACATCGATTATCACGAAGAGATCCTGGATACGATGGAAAACTGTATTCAGGCACACGAAAAAGGGGTCAGCCATGAAGAACTCGTTGCCGCCATGTGTGAACACTATGGGGTAAAAGCTCCTCAGCTGTCCCAGTGGTTATTGTACCGGACGGCCGTTACGGCGTATGCGATTGCTTTAGTGAAGCAGGGAAGGGCGGTCCATCAGGTTCAGGACCACCGTTTCATTTTTACAGCATTAGAAGCCGATCAAAAATAGCTGCGGCTCGCCTTCTTTATATTCGGCGTAAAGGACGTCCTCCGGTGAGTTAAAATTCTGCGATTGCAGCTGACGTTTCAGCCAGGCTTCATTCTGACCGATTTCCTCCAGACTGTCCCAGATGACTTCACCGTCACTGATCAAAGTACGTGGAAGTGGAACGGCTTCCGGCGACAGGTTCATGTCCCCCCGGGTTACGTTCTGATACTGGGAAGCTTTTAACACTGAAACGGTACCATCCGTTTCAAGCACGGCATACTGTACTTCCTGTACCGAAAATACGTCTTTAGCGCGCAGCAGGTGCTGCAATTGATTGATATCCAGCTTGCTTTTCTTAAGCTGCTTACGGTCGATGTCCCCTTTGTAAATGATCAGGGAAGGTCGGCCCTCCAGCAGCCCGCGGGTCGATTTATATTTTTCTGTTATAATCTCCGTAACATAGATGAGAACGCCCCACAAAAGCACGGCAAAACCAATCTGAGGAATGCCGACTTCTTTATCATAAAGCGCATTACCTACAAGCTCTCCCAGGACGAGGGCAGCGATAAAGTCGAACGCGGTGATTTGCGTGATTTGTGTTTTTCCTAATACTTTGGTGAGAATAAATAAGGCTAAAAAGCCGAAGAAGGTTTCCACCGTAATTTGAAGATAATCCATATATAATCACAGTCCTCGTCAATTCTTTATCCTTCATTGTGGACAAAAAGGAGACGACCTAAACGAAAAAAACTGTCGATCCAAAGTGGATCGACAGTTTTTTCTCGTTTATAAGGTTTTTGTCATCGTGACGTGCGGAATGCCCGCATCCATAAATTCGCCGGACACGGTTTCATAGCCCAATGATTGATAGAAAGCTTCCGCATGCGTCTGCGCATTCAGCTTGGAGGCTTGATACGTATGCTCTTCAATGAGAGATTCCATAAACAGAATCATCTCTTTGCCATACCGCTTGCCCCGGTAAGGACGCTTCACGCAGATGCGTTCAAGCTTTCCGTAATCGCCGACAAACCGCAGACGAGCCGCAGCGATAGGCTCATCCTGCTCGTAGCCTACCAGGTGAACGGCCGTGTCATCGTGTTCATCGATTTCTAAATCCTCAGGAACGTTCTGTTCATCAACAAAGACGACGCGTCTTACGTGAAACGCGTCGTCTTTCTCTTGTGGACTTGCAACCTGTCTGATCTCCATGTGTTTATCCCTCCCCAAGACGGAAGGTTTCATACACACTCCAGGCACCGTTCTCCAGCTGATAAAGAAGCTGGAAGCGGCCAACATTATCCTGAATGTCGAATTTGTTCATGCTTAAGCTGCCGTATACATCGAAAAACTCATCATCCGAAAGCTTCTGGGCAATCGTAATGTGAGGAACGAATTTAAAATCTTTTTTATCCGGAAGGCTGCCTGTGTGAAGCTGTTCATTTAAATTGAAAATCTCTTCCGAAGGTTCAACTTTCAAGTAAATTGTATTTGTTACTGGAGAAAAGGAACTCACTTTGTAGATGCCGTAAGAAAAAGGCTCGGTATTCTTCGCAATTTCTTTTAATTCAGGAATGATTTTTTCCTCGATCTCACTTTCTTCCGCTTCGAATGGTTCTTTGACTGTAATGTGTGGCGGAATCAAAGCATAGTGCGGGTCATAGCGTTTACGATAGGAATTCGCGACATCTTGTACTTTTTTTGATGGAAATACTGCAATACCGTATCTCATGGAAAATACCCCTCCTGATTCTTATTTCAATTCTTTTATTCACCAAAAATGGTTAATAAAGCGCGTTTGAAATCCTTCTGCCACGTGCCCCACGTATGATCACCTTCAAGCTCGTGGAACGTATAGCTGCACGGACGTCCGGTCAAGTAGTTATTTAAGTCACGGTTCGGCTGAAGGAAGTTCTTCCTGGCACCTTCCGTTGTCTCCACGTCATACTCCTGATCACCGATCGTGTGGTAAATCGTTAACGAAGACATATCTTTTGAGGACTTAATCACTTCAAACACATGTTCATCCACATAAGGGCTCTGCATAATCACATTCCCAAAAACATTCGGAAACTTCACCGCTGTCATGAACGAAACCGTTCCAGCAAGCGAATCCCCGACAAGCGTTCGACCACTGCCCATATGATAACCCGGCAGCTCTTCATCAAGGAACGGAACCACTTCGCGGATGAGGAAATTCACATATTCCGCCTGCTTCTTTCCGTCCGGATGATATTTATCCTGTCGATCGTACTTGTCCCTATAATGAATACCAATAAAAATGGTATTCTCAATCTTTCCTTCACCATGCAGCTCATCACTTAGTGTGGCCGCACGTCCCAGCTGGAAATAATCGTTACCATCTTGCATAATACAGAAATGGTACTTATACAAGGGGGAGAAATTTTCTGGGGTGTACACTTTTAGTGTCATTTCTTCATCTAGATAGCTGCTATTAATTGTATATTCAGTCATGGATCCTTTTCTACCCAAGCCGATTACCTCCTTACATGCAAATAAGCTCCTATCAGAATTCCCGCTGCCTTCTGTACATAAACGTACCATAACTATTTTATCATATAATTATGTAAAAAGTAGAGAAGAGGAAGAAAGCGCTTGATAAATAGGATATTTTGAGGATATTTACATGAGCTTCACAAAAAATTAAAATTCTGTTGACACGAATTCAGTTACGTTGTATATTATTAGTTGTCAGACGACATCTTATTACATACGATTCCGTAGCTCAGCTGGGAGAGCGCCACCTTGACAGGGTGGAAGTCGTTGGTTCGAGCCCAATCGGAATCATCCATACAAAGTGCGAAGGCGTTATGATCCGTATCCAGAGCGGGTTGTAGCGTCTTTTTCTGTTTTGATAACTTTTTTTGCGAATCCTGAAGACTTATCGCAGGGTTACGCTCTTAGTTTTCATTCAGCAAGCAAGCTTTTTCCGCAATAATACGGAGAGAGCTTGCTTTTTTGTGTTTAGATGAATTATTTTATATGTTCATTTCGATCAAATCGGCAAAGGAACCCGTAACGCGGAAGGGGGTGGAATATACGTTACATTTAGAGAAATTCACACGGAAAAAAAGTGTACTCGCTGACTTGATCGAACCAACGACCTATGATGATATTTGACTAATATACCTAACGTAACAATGTAAGATTAATAAGGAAGAGTTGAAAAAAAAGAAATAAAGTAGTTATTGAAGGAATATGGAAAGATTTATCGAATTATTTTGTTATTAAGTCATTAATTCTTTTGAGATAAGGAGGTCAGTAGGCGGTCATAATGTCAACGTTTCGTAGATCATGGATTTCAGGTTTTAATAAAATTATGGATGACAGAACAGTCGAGTAAAGGAAGGTTAATCTCATTCTTAACGTGTACAAGAATGGAAGTTAAGCAACCGTTTACCTTTAGACTGTTCTTTTTTTATCTTTACCAAGCTAAGCCTTTTCTTAATGTCCATTGCTTTAGATCAGGTTCATAAGGAGGCATGGTGGGGTTCCATGGATAAAATAAATTCGCAATTTTTAAGCATGGGAGATCAGGATCGTAAAGTTATTTACCTGAAGAAATACCTGAAAAAGTTCGGTTACTATCATTCTTGTCCTTGTCTTGAAGAAGCATTCTGCAAACATCTCGATAAATCGGTGAAGGATTATCAGTTGTATTTTGGATTGTCTATCACCGGAAACTTAGATGAACCTACTATTACTCAGATGCAAAAGCCGAGGTGTGGACTGCCTGATTTGTTACCTGGGGAAGATGTTCGCGAGAAAGTAAACGATTATAGCCTAAGTGGTGGTAGATGGGAAAATACGAACATCAGGTATTTTTTTCAGAATGGAACGAGCGATATTTCTGGGACAACAGAATGGGACATTATGCGGCAAGCAATGGATCGTTGGGCGGATGTTACGCCTTTAACATTTACACAAGTGACGACGGAAGCGGATGCTGATATTCGATTTTTATGGGCGACAGGAAGTCATGGAGATGACGATCCCTTTGATGGTTTTGGAAATGTACTGGCTCACGCTTTCTATCCACCCCCTGTAAACTCACGTCCTACTGCTGGTGATGTTCACTTTGATAACGATGAAAAATGGGATACAGAGGACGGTGGATTTTGGTGGTGGAGGCGACGTGATCTTCTTACTGTGGCGATACATGAAGTCGGCCACGCTCTTGGTCTGGCTCATTCCACTATAGGTAACGCGATTATGTGGCCTACTTATGAAGGGGAAAGGAGGACTTTACATTCAGATGACATTGAGGGGATACAGGCGCTTTATGGTTCTCCAGTCAGGCCCGCCGGTTCAAGGTTCGCAGAAGCAAGCATGTGGGCATTAAAGAACACAGGAGGATACGGAACCATTTCAATTGATTTAGGAAGCCCTCGGCGATTTGTCGCATGGGGAACCATCACCATGTTGGATTCCCTATCCGATTTAGATAGAGATAACGCTGTCGTTGCAGAGGTGTTTCAAGTTGATGGGATAGAAACATGGAAAGCTGTATCTGGCGGTGATCACTGGGGTGCTGCCGGTAATTCCTCTAATGTACACCAGGGAGCGTATGTTGGGTTTGGACAAACCATTACTTTTCGGATTCGTTCCATGCACCCTAATGATATGGAAGCTTATGGTGTGGGGTCAGTTATGGTACTTGATGAATGATAGACAAACCCAGAAAGGAAAATGCCGATGTTAGTTTATATGATCTATGATAAAAGCAATGGAGAAATCGTACACATTCATCGTAATGTAGATATTAATGGAAGAAGCTACACGTGTACAGAAGAAGAAATTCACCGCATGATACCTCCTCATATTGATCAAAAATCTGTCGGCTTTATTTCAGCTGAACTTGAACAACCTCCTTCAGGAAGGCAAGTGAAAATGAGTGTAGATGTTACGAAAAATACGCTTATTCAAACATTCATCGATAAAGATGCACCTATTGAAAAGAATGAATAAAAGTCAGGAGGTTGAATATGGATGCATATGAAATTAGTATGTGGGGATTAAAAAATCATGGCGGCAGCAACACCGTGACGATTGATCTCGGACGGAACAGAAGCTTTCTTGCCTGGGCATCCGTAACCATGATTGATTCACTTAATGATTTTGATGCGGACAATGCTGTTGTTGCAGAGGTGTTTCAGGTTGATGGAGTCGAAACGTGGAAGGCAGTATATGGAGGGGAACACTGGGGTTCTGCCGGAGATTCTTCCAATGTTCACCAAGGAGCTTACGTAGGATACGGCCGAAGAATCACCTTTCGGATCAGGTCGGTTCATTCAAGTGATTTAGATTCATATGGTATGGGTGTAGTAGTAGCACAATAAATTAAAAATAAGTATATTGGAATGACTAGCGGACTGAATAAATAGGACTGTCCGTCCTATTTATTCAGTTTTGCACCTATAGAGACAAATCATTTGATTAGCATTTTTTATACATAAAATTTCAAATTCAGCTATTTTCAAAAAAGCCTCTTACAAGTTTAGCTACACTTTTGGGAGGCTTTTTCTTACATGTTTTTAGTAATGAAAGCGTAAATTTTAATAAATATCATTTTGTCAGCAATATTTAGAAGTTCGGGAAGCTCAGAGTTCTGAACTTTACAAAAGACTCCTCATTGTATATTCATTATTCATTTTTTGAATGAAAAACCACCTTGATTACACAATGGCCTGGAAAATTATATCCTTTTACGTAATATAATAGTAGTGGGTATTTAAAACTAAATGAGGGGAGATTGATCAGTGGAAACATTCTTAATGATCCTAATGTTAACGGCTTTAGCAGGTATGGTAGTCTTTATTGTTTTAACTTTCGTAAAAGGTAAGGATAACAGACGCAGGAATTTGGCTAAGTCAGGTGGTTGCTTATACTTATTTCTAGCCCTGGCAATGATTTTAGGATCTGAGGATGGAGCTTTCCAAACCTTCGTAGGAATTTTGATGTTAACAGCTTTTGCAGGTACGGTAGTCTTTGCTGTCCTAGCTTTCGTAAAAGGTAAAGGTAACAGGCTCAGGAACTTTGCAAAACCAGGTGGCTGCCTGTTAGCACTTCTCGTTATAGTCGTTATTGGAGCACCAGTTGAAGAAACGCCTATTGCTCAAGAAGTTACAACGGAAGCTTCCGCAGAGGCTGAAGAGAAAGTTGAGCAGGAAGAGGAAGCAAAGAAAGTAGAGGAACAAGCAAAAAAAGAGCAAGAAGCTGAGGAGCAGGCGAAAAAACAAGAAGAAGAACGAATAGCAAAAGAAGAGGAAGATCGTAAAGCTAAAGAAGAACAAGAAGCAAAAGAAGCTGAGGAACAAGCGAAGAAAGAAGAAGAGGAACGAATAGCAAAAGAAGAGGAAGAACGTAAAGCTAAAGAAGAACAAGAAGCAAAAGAGACTGAGGAGCAGGCGAAAAAAGAAGAAGAGGAACGAATAGCAAAAGAAGAAGCAGATCGAAAAGCTAGGGAAGAACAAGAAGCTGAAGAAGCCAGTGTAACGGTTTCTCAGGAACAGGCGGTTAGAATGGCTAAGGACTATCTGGACTACACGGCATTCTCTAAATCAGGATTAATCGATCAATTAAAGTTTGAGGGGTTTAGCACAAAAGATGCAACTTATGCTGTAGAAAACATCACGGTCGACTGGCAGGAGCAGGCGGTTATTATGGCTCAAGATTATCTTGATTACACTTCTTTTTCACGCCAAGGACTAATTGAGCAATTAACTTTTGAAGGATTCAGCACAAAACATGCGACCTACGCTGCAGGCCAGGTTGGTTTGTGAAAGATAACGGGAGCAGAAAATAGGCTGCTCCCGTTATCTTTCAATCTATTTTTTGTGTAACCACAATTTTAAAATTGTTAGCATTATTATAATGATTCTACTTACCGCAACAGCCTTCTAAGTTGTTGGTCAATTTACTATAGTGATCCCGAATTGTTGTCCGAACCCAATTGTTATCATCTATATAAAGTGCGAAGGATTATGCCCCGTATCCAAAGTCGGTGGTAGCTTCTTTTTCTTTACTGAACAATCTTTACAAATTTCCTGAGGATTTCTCGCAGGTTTAGCATTTAAAATAGACCTTCTATAAAAAACTTTTTGAATATAGTATGTATGATTTGGAAGGAAAAAGTGAAAGTGTTAGACTTGATTTATCTTTGAACCTTTCACGATTGCAATGGGCATGCCCCCTGCGAAAGATTATTCAAAGGTGTGGCCTCACCTTCAATTAAAGGGTGGGGCTTTTTCTTTTAAATCCTTTACATAAGAATCCCTGGAGTTGTTTTGGTAACCCCGGGGCTGATTTTTTAACTTAATTCCTGGTAAAGTTCATTTGGGTTAATAAAATTAATACTACTGACATTACCTTCTTCATCCGTTTGGGTATGGCCTCTGATTTCCACGGTTTTACTTTCACCGCTTTTGTTATTTGTATAGGACACATCCATAGAAAATTTGTAATAGCCTTCCTTATCTTCTATCGTTATACCTTCCGTTTTTAACTGAGCATCGGGATGTGCTGCTTTTAGGTAATAGGAAGCATCTGGAGAGTCTATAAAAGAAGCTTCATAGAAACTGTCACTTACATAGGGTTTATAATGTTGTTCAAAGTATTCGGCATAATCACTAAGGTGCTTCTTGAAGTCTTCGCTTCCAAACCCCTCGTTTTCCATACCGTCTAATGCTATTTCCAACTTTTCAGTCGGTCCATTAAACATGCTCTCTAAAGCAGCTCGTATGTTTTGCTTACTCTCACTTTCATCCTCTTTCTCTTTGGTTTCTTCGGCTGAGGATTCGGAAGTTGAGTTGTTTTTTTCTCCTGAGGAACTTGGACCTGAACCAGAGCTGGAGTTAGAGCAGCCAATAATTAAAAATAGTAAAGAAAACCATACAGCAAGCTTAAAATACTTCTTAATACCTCTCATATTCAAAACAAAAATCCTCTCCATTATAAAAATTTTACTTACGGTCTGTTTACGAGAGATTCTCTTATAAAGTTTCATATTATTCTATATTTGTATAATATTGGAATTTGAAGATGCAATGAAACAAATAAACGATCAACTTTAGCACGTTAATACTCAAGGAACCCGCCCCGCCTTCTGCCAAAGGCGGGATTTTTCTACTTCTGCGTACGATTTGATAAGATGGCAGTCTTTATTTTTTAAAACCTCGACTTACTTTTAAAAGTGAGTAAGCAAAGCATTGGCTACTTTGAGCCTGTGCTTTGCGTTTTGTCTGTTACGTTATAAGTATCTTTATGACTTCTTTTTACTACGTAATTCATGGACCCTAAGTCTTTTTTCTTCATGCGTCCATTAATTCGCAGGCTGTTTGTCTTATGTCGAAAGAACTCACGTGCTCCATTGTAAGTGGTGTACCAGCGCCTGCCGATTAGGGTAAAGCCTCCATAATCGTGCTCGGAAAGTTTTATTGGTCGAAAACACGTGCCAAACACTTCGTCTTCCCATTCAATAATACCTAATGCTTCCTGTTCATCCATCCACATGCTGCATATTTTTTTCAATACTACTCCCCCTGAAAATAGCTTATTTCACCAAAAACCAGTTCTGAAATGGCCGCTTTTTTGATGATGAAAGTTTAATAGATGTACCAAACGATCACTCCTTCTCTCTACTAGTATTAACTACCTATTATTCCATAATTTTCTGTGAAATTCCACAATTGAAAAATAAATTAGAGATAGAAAAAATCCTGAAATTGAAGGTAAGACCTTACGTCAAAGGAGAAATACAAGAGTAGCAGGTTTTCACAAATTTTCACATCTGCCGTAATAACCAGATCCCCGACATGGGCAATAAAAGTACGGAAAATAAAAGTTATCACAATACGATTTTCTCATGTATAGTTAAAGCATAATGCAGGAAGAGTGAGCACGGACTTAAATATACTAAGGGGGAGATAGAATGCGAAGGATCATCTTATCGACTGAAAGCGGTGCCGACTTACCGGATGATTTAGTTGAAAAGTACAATATTCAAGTCGTCCCTATGCACGTCATTATGGATGGTAAGGATTATTTAGACGGTTCATTGCCGGTTCAGGATATATATGACTATTACGAACGTATGAAGAAAATACCCTCTACGACCTCCACAAATGTTCATGAGTACCAAGAATTTTTTACAAATATAAGAGAGAATTTTCCGGATTGCACCATTATCCACATTGGCTATACATCAAAAGCGTCTTCATCTTTTCAACATGCGGTCATTGCTGCGGAAGAATTTGAAGACATTTTTCTTATTGATGCTCTAAACGTTACGGGAGGATTGGCTGCCATTGTACTGGACGCTGCTAAAGCTTTAGAAGAGGAACCTGACATTGAAACGGAACGCTTCGTTGAAAAGATAGAGGCAATTGTTCCTAAATCAAGGCTGGCTTTCATCCCAGGCAGCCTGGAGTTTCTCAAAGCAGGAGGACGTGTGAGCAATATGGCTTCTCTCATTGGAACTCTGCTTAAAATAAAGCCTTGCATTGAGTTGAAGGATGGAAAGCTTATGTCTACAAAGAAGTACCGCGGGAAAATGAGCAGAGCCACTGAAAAACTTTTTCGTGATTACTTAACTGAATTCAATATCGATAGGAAGCAGATTTATTTTATTTATTCTATCGGACTGGATGAAAGGATCAAACAGCGGATGGAGGAGGTTGCCAAAGAAAATGGCTTCCAAAATATAAGATGGATTCAGGCGGGCGGTATGATTTCTACTCATTCTGGCGCCGGGGGCTTCGGGGTAGCGGGATTAGAGGAATAGTACGGGCGGGACCAGGATTGAGGGGAGAAAAACTAGAAGCAGCTAGTAATGAATTAGGAAATTGCTTTGTGGGTTTTTCATCGAAAGGATAGCAGGGGACTGCCGTAACGTATCATCTCTAGTTAGTCACAAAGAGGCTGTCTCATAAATGTCAATTTATGACTTTGGGCCAGCCGTCTTGTTACTGTAAGAATCTAACTTACGTTTACCTTCAATTTATCATATTTGCGCTGGGTTTTATTATGAATTTCCTATTGTGAAACTTGAACTTTTTAAATTATGAAGTACCTATTTTAAACAATTGACCCAAATACCGTAGTCTATTAAACATTACATTATCAAATATGTTAGCGTTTATGTGAAGCAATTATACTGCTTCAATCTATAGGTGGAGGGTCAGGAATGAAGGGGAAAGGATCTTACAAAGCGGTTATTATCATTCTATTATTATTGATAACTGCTTTGAGTGTGACCGTTTTTATTACAATAAATAAATATAACGCTTATCATGATTATCTTGAAAATCGTGTATTTAATCCTTCTTTCAAGTGGTTTGATATTGATTTTGGTAATTACAGTGAGCTTATCGATGAGGCCATAAGTGAGGAAACCATTGATTTAAAAACCGTTACACAATTAAATAGTATATATACGAATGGATCAGATAATTTCCAGGAGTTATCTCATATTGCCAAGGTTGTAAAGGATGCTGACTTAAATAGTGATCGGATTCTCAATAAGTTACATGAGATTTCCATTACTCTAACATTACTTAGACAAGAGGTAGAGGAAAGTGGAACTGGTACCCTGAAGCTTTCTGGAGATCAGATTAAATTTTTAAATAATATCAAAGCATTCAATTCAATATTTGAAGATACATTAAAGGAATATTCAGATATAGATGACGAAGAATTTTTTGAATATGACAATCAATATTGGATTGAATATCTATCCAATATAAGTAAGCGTTCGGATAGCATTAGAATATATAACGTTTACTAATGTATGTTTTTTTTTTACCTGCATAAGGCGCCCCGGTGGTCTAGTATTATCATAATCTTGTGGTTTAGAAATTGCACGGGCTTGTCTTGTCCATAAATAATTAAAGTTATATAATGAAAACACATCTTATACATAAAGGAGGGAAAGTCATGCATACGTTCACGTTAGACATCAAAAGTGAGAGTAAATATCTTCTTTATATGATGTCTATCATTGGAATTTCAGCCGTCCTCGGGACAAGTGTGTCCTTTTTTAGCTGAAATTTCATAGATGTGAACGTACGTATGAACTCCTAAAAATAGCGAATGAGCCGCACGGGAGTGTTTCCGTGTGGCTTTTTATGTATAAGAGAGGACGAATTTCAATGTTTAAAACAAAACGTAGTATTTATATGCTGTATGGATATATATTTTTTGCGCAGTTATTCTTTGACCGTGCCTTATGGGTTATTTATCTTGGCGACAGAGGAATGACGTTCGGTCAAATCGGTTTATTAGAAGCTTTTCTTCATTTAGCGATTGTTCTATTCGAGGTGCCTACAGGGATGGTTGCCGATTTATACGGGAGAAAAGCAAGTCTCCTGATCGGAAATTTGTTTAGCATCCTTTACGGACTGTTCATGTTAATTAGCGGAACGTTTTCGATGTTTACGCTGGGCTTTTTATCCATGGGACTTATGATCACTTTCCATTCAGGCGCTGAGCAGGCTTTTGCTTACGATACTCTGAAAAATGAAAACCGTGAAAAGGAATATACCAAGGTGATTGGAACGATGACGGCTCTTGCCTTGTTGTCACTCAGTTTTGCCAAATTTCTCGGCGGTTTTATGGCGGACATCAGCTGGGAATGGGTGTATGGCTCAACCATCTTCACACACGTACTTGCGTTAATTCCTCTTTTCTTTTTGAAGGAACCGGAACGTGAAAAAACAGAAGAGGTGGCGGGCCGGTGGTATAACCAGTGGGTGCACCAATTTAAATTGGGTGTAAATGTATGGAGGAATAATCCGGCTATTCACCAGCCGGTGGTACTGTTTATCCTGGCGAGTGCGGTGATGGTGATTATCGTTTTTTACGGTCAGGAGTACTTCATTCAGCTAGGTTATTCTTCTGTCGTGGTAGGAGCCGTATTTACGGTGGAAGGCCTATTGGGAGTCGTGATGGCGAAGATTGCTTTTAAAGTCGAAGAACGGTTTAAGTTCTTTAACATCCTGTACTATGGTTTAGGGCTTTTCCTATTATTTTTCATGTTATTTATTTTTGCCACGGACTGGGCTATATTATTGTCATTCCTTTTCCTTGCCCAGCTGTTGAGTTTGTTTGAGCCAATTTTCAGCTCATTTGTGCAAAACTTCTTGAAAAGTAACGTCAGATCCACTTTCTTTTCGTTAATCGGTTTAATGGAGAGCTTTGTCATTATGATCAGTTTCCCCTTATTCGGATTTGCGATTGAGCGGACTGGATTTACGGATGGTTTTGCGGGATTGCTTGTTATATTTGTTGCGATGGCTGGGGGATACCTGATTGTTCATAGGCTTGTAAAAAGTTGATAAAAGGAGCTTCTCATTTATTGAGGAGCTCCTTTTATATGTGCGCTTTTGTGACATTATAGGAATAGAACTTCACTTAGGAGTGAGGCTCTGCCAGCTTGTCAGCTGTGTGATCCATCATTTCCTCTGACAATTGATAGGTACTCCTTTTAACGCCTTTCATGCGTAAAATGGACTTCTCTAATAGATTTAATTGATCCATATGAATCTCGTGACCAGCCACTTCTTTTACTACAGCATGATTGTACAGTTTTTCAGAAAAACTATCCTTTAGTTCTCGGGCCAGCAGAGCAGGGTCTGGCTCTCCGGCGCAGATATAAAGTGCCACCTTTTTTTGGAGCAATTCCGTTTCCTTTTCCTCCGCAAACTGCCTTAATTCTTCTTGAATCTTCCCCATATAAATAGAACCTCCGAGAACAATTGTGTCGTAATCTCGTAAAGGTGGGACCCTCTCTTTCATAACGGATCTTACATGGACCTCTCCCGGCAATTTGGTACGTAACCTGTACGCTACCTTTTTAGCACTACCGTGTCTGGTGCCATAAACGATTAGGGTTTTCATGAGAAGGACCTCCTGTTACAGATTTGTGTTCGCTCACATGTTTCAACATAAGAATAAAACAGTAGACAACGAAGATATTTAATAATGGAAATAGGGAAAGTTCTATAATGGAAACAGTTTCTCCGGACCTCATCATGTTTACCATCATAGCTGTGATCGCTGTCAGCATAGTGAGCCCTTTTACAATCAGGATGGTTCCAAGCAAATAACCAAACGCTTTTCTTCGGAGAACAAGTACGCCGGACAGAATAGCTGCAGGTACGATAAAACCGAGATCGAGCACCTGGATGACGAGCGTCGTATAATGTTCGAGACCGACAGGCGGGGTATCTTGAATGATACCTGGCAGGATTCGACCTAGCCACAATGCGAGCAGCAGAACCGCCAGGAAGAACAAGAATCCAGCGATCGTTTTCACAGGGATATGAGCATCAAATGATTGATGCAGCTTTTCATAATCGAATGACATCATGGTCAACGTGAAAGCAAAGAACGAAGCGGAAAGCAAGAGAACATACAGTAAGAAGAAATCATTATACATAAGTAACAAAGCGTACGAGGCATAGGTGTACAAAAAGTATCCAATCGTTCCAGCAAGAAGGATTCGTCCCTTCATACTTCCTCTTCTAGCCCAGTGTAAAGAGAACCATAATAACGGCAGTCCGAATAAGAGGGTTACCCAGTCCTGAGCGATCACTTGAGCGGCCGCACTTACCGAGTCTAATTGGTATAACCCTTTCCCGTATAACCGGATATTCTCTCCCTGGATCGATTGAAACGAAGTGAAGGAAGAATTGCGGCTCGATGAAACTCCAACGAATGCTACGAAGAGGGAAACGATACCAGTGAGATAGACCAGCAAGGTTATTTCTCTTTTGAACTTCATTTTTCCTACCTCCTAAATACCTTCTTACTTATGTTATATCACGGGGTAGAGGTGGATATGAGGAGCATTGATGACTATATTGTGAATTAATTCACATGAATTAAAAAGTATAAATGGTGATTGAATAGTCGGTAAGAAGTGAAGGAGGGGCATTTACCAACACTGCTTGTTCACTTGATCATAGCGAGGTGCTCAGGTCATATTTCGATTGATTAAATTTGCTTAGCTGTATCTTGTGCAGGTTTCAAAATATAACAGATTACCCATTCCTTTTCATTACCCTTTAGGTTATTACGTGCTGGAAAACCTGAGGGGTGTTTTGTACTTACTTCAAAAAGATAAATAAGTTTTCGATAAGATTAGACAAATCTTTCATATCGCAGAAAATGACAAAAGCCTGTCAATAAAAGAATCAGGAGTGATAGCCCGGTAACAATTTAATACGATAACGTAGTTGAACTTTAAACGGCATTCTTGATGGAAAATTTAGATAATTCTAAAATAAATAGTGGTGACATTAATTTCCTTAAAATGGATGTCGGAAAGGGGAAAGGTTTATGGTAAAACCACGACCACAAATCGACCAGATTGCAATGTATTCTCCGGG
This sequence comes from Halobacillus halophilus DSM 2266, assembly GCF_000284515.1. GTDB lineage: Bacteria > Bacillota > Bacilli > Bacillales > Halobacillaceae > Halobacillus > Halobacillus halophilus. The sequence goes on from NC_017668.1 coordinate 1,363,772, forward strand.
AAAACCGGTGGAAGAACTTAAGCGTGAAAAAGGACTTACGAAAATTGTAAAGATGGCTTCCAACGAGAATCCTTTTGGTTATTCTCCGCTTGCAGCAGAAGCTATACGTACTGAAATGAAGGAAGTTCCGTTATACCCGGAGGTTACTTCACCGCTGCTGGCAGAAAAATTAGCGAACAAACTCGCTGTGTCATCTGATCAAGTCGTATTTGGAAATGGATCAGATGAAATTATCCGATTACTAACGAGAACGTACATAAACGAAGGCGATGAGGTCGTGATGGCAGGAGTGACGTTTCCGCGTTACAAAACAAATGTCATCATCGAAGGCGGCGTTCCCATTGAGGTTGAAATGGAGGAGGGCGGCGTGCACGATCTGGAGAAAATGGCTGAAGCCTTAAACGAGAAAACAAAAATGGTGTTCGTCTGCAACCCGAATAACCCCACTGGCACGATCGTACATAAAGAACGCTTAAAGGCCTTTATTGAAAAGGTTCCATCCCACGTCATGCTTGTTATGGATGAAGCTTATTATGAATACGCGGATTCCCCTCAATATTTAGAAACGATCCCTTTACTCAATCAGTACAAGAATATGGTGATTTTACGGACTTTTTCTAAAGTCTACGGTCTAGCCGCGTTACGGATTGGCTATGGGCTGATGGCGGCTGAAATGGTAAACGATCTCCATAAAGTGAAAGAGCCATTTAATATTAACCGATTAGCTCAAGCAGCGGCCTCCGCTTCTTTGGATGATGACGAGTTTCTCTATGAAAGCATTCGATTGAACAAAGAGGGGCGTGAGTTATTAACCAATCAATTCGAAGCTATGAATCTATCTTACTTTCCAACTCAAACCAACTTCATTATGGTGGATACCGGCTATCCGGCTAAAGAGGTTTATGAGTATCTATTAAATCTTGGAGTGATTATCCGACCAGGTCACTTAATGGGATATCCAACGATGATTCGGGTGACCATTGGTGAGCAGAAAGACAATCAATATTTTATGGACTGTCTGGAAGCTTATTTGAAAGAGCAGCAAAAAGATGAAAAAGGGGTGTTGAAGCGATGAACATGCTTGAGAAATTTCCATTAACGCAGTACGTCAGTGAAGAAGGGGAAACTGTTCATTCCGACGTAACGGACATGCTGACCGCTGATTTGGTCAAACTTTTTTATGAAAAGATGTTGAGAGCGCGCATGATGGACAAAAAGTGCGTCAACCTGCAACGCCAGGGTAGAATCGGAACGTATGTGCCTTATGAAGGGCAGGAAGCGGCCCAGGTGGGCAGTGCTTTAGCGGTTGAGGAAGGTGACTGGATGTTCCCAACTTACCGGGATCATGCGGCAACGATGACGTTCGGTCACTCGCTCCGCAATCTATTGTTGTATTGGGTAGGACGTATAGAAGGCGGTATCCCTCCTGAAGGAAAGAATATCTTTCCACCAGCGGTTCCGATTGCCTCGCAGCTGCTTCATGCTACCGGTGTCGCCTGGGCTGAGAAGAAGAAAAACACAGACCGGGTTTCCCTGGTCTACTTTGGAGATGGGGCAACATCAGAAGGGGATTTCCATGAGGGGCTTAATTTTGCAAGCGTTTTCAAGGCTCCGGTCGTTTTCTTTAATCAGAATAACGGTTATGCCATTAGCGTTCCAATGGAGAAGCAAATGAATTCTAAAACGATTGCTCAAAAGGGATTAGGCTATGAAATTCCAAGTATTCGAATCGATGGGAATGATATTGCGGCTGTTTATCTAGAAACAAAAAAAGCAGTAGAACGTGCTCGTAATGGTGAAGGACCAACCTTGATTGAAGCGGTCACATGGAGATACGGCGCACACACGACAGCGGATGACCCATCTAAATACCGGGATCAAGGAGAGAGCGACCAGAGAAGAACAACGGGCGATCCTTTACTAAGACTCGAAAAATATATGAAAAATGAAGGGCTATGGGACGAGGAGTGGGTAACCACTACGGAGAATAAAATCACACGTGAAATCAATACGGCTTTAGAAGAGATGCAAAATTATCCTGAACCAAGAATTGAGGATGTATTTGAAAACGTATTTGAAAAACCAACCTGGACGCTGGATGAACAGCTTGAACAACATAGGAGCATAAAAAGGGGGCAAATGTCATGACGACGGCTATTCAAGTGAGAAAATTAACGATGGTTCAGGCAGTGACAGATGCAATGAAAACCATGCTTCAAGAGGATGAATCCGTGATCGTTCTTGGGGAAGATGTAGGAAAAAACGGAGGCGTTTTCCGGGCGACGGAAGGATTATTTGATCAGTTCGGAGAAGAGCGCGTTATCGATACGCCGCTTGCCGAATCAGGAATCATTGGAACATCGATTGGTCTTGCGATTAACGGTTTTCGCCCAATTGCGGAGATGCAGTTTTTAGGCTTTATCTATCCAGCCTTCAATCAACTAATGACCCATGCTACTCGTATGCGGCAGCGTACGATGGGACGTTATACGGTGCCAATGGTTATTAGAGCTCCTTACGGGGCCGGAGTAAAAGCACCGGAAATTCATTCAGATAGTGTGGAAGCTTTGTTTACCCAGATTCCTGGCCTGAAGGTAGTAATTCCATCTAACGCTTATGATGCAAAAGGTTTGCTGATCTCAAGTATTGAAGATCCGGACCCGGTGCTTTTTCTAGAGCCGATGAGAAGTTATCGCTCGTTCCGTACAGAGGTTCCTGAAGAAAAGTACACAGTCGATCTAGGTAAAGCTTCCTATCAGAAGAAAGGAAATGACGTTACGTTGCTAACATGGGGAGCGATGGTGCCCGATACGATGAAAGCCGTGGAGCAATTCGAAAAGCAGCAAAACGCTACATGTGAGGTTATTGATTTAAGAACGCTTTACCCATTAGATAAAAAAACCATCCAGGAGTCTGTAGAGAAGACAGGTCGCGTCGTCATTGTGCATGAAGCGCCAGCGACGGGGGGAATGAATGCGGAAATCATATCCGTCATTAATGATTCTGCCTTTTTCTACTTAAAAGCTCCCGTTCAAAAGGTTACCGGTTTTGACACACCAGTGCCTGTGTATTCTCTCGAAAAAGAATACCTGCCAAGCAGTGAAAAAATAATTCATGCCATTAATCAGGCATTATCATACTAGGAGGTCCGGAGCATGGATGTGAAATTGCATGATATTGGGGAAGGAATGCATGAAGCTGAAATTCTTTATTATTTTGTGAAAAAAGGGGATTTTGTGAAGAATGACGCTCCACTTGTTGAAGTTCAGACGGACAAAATGACGGCTGAACTGACCGCGCCAGCAGAAGGAGTCATTGAGGAAATTAATTATGATGTAGGCGATGTGATTGAAGTGGGCACGACCATTTTAACGATGAGGTCTGAACAAAAGCAGTCCTCTAAGCAGCCCGTACTTGCCGGACAGACGGCTGGTACAGAGACGAACCAAAGTTCCGGGCCAAGAAACTTTAATTGGGAGCTTCCATCTACCAGGGTGAAGGCTTCCCCTCATACACGGAGGATTGCCAGAGAACAGGGCATCAAGATTGAAGACGTTCAGGGTACAGGAAAAGGAGGACGTATCCTCGATGAAGATATCTTCGCATTTATGGAAACCAAATCGAAGCCTTCTCCTGTAAAAGAAGAAGAGGAAGTGAAAAAACAGCCGCCAGTCGAACGAGCAGGACAGCAGCAAACCATCCCATTTAGAGGCCGGCGAAAACAAATTGCCAAAAAAATGACCCAATCGCTTTATACGGCTCCCCATGTCACTCATTTTGATGAAGTGGATATGACGGAAGTATTAAAGGTGAAGGATCAGCTGAAAAAAGGTACAGACCGTCGTCCAGGCGTCCAAGTATCAGTTGCCGCCTTTTTTATCAAAGCTCTCCAGCTATCCCTTAAAGAATTTCCGATATTCAACTCTAAATTAGACGAAGAGAAAGGAGAAATCCTTTTAGAATCGTCTTACAATATCGGACTCGCCACCGGAACAGAGGAAGGATTAATCGTACCTGTCTTAAAAAACGTTGAAAATCTATCATTAATAGACATCCATAAACAGATGAAAGATTTAACGAAAAAGGCGGTAGATAATAAGCTATCTGGACATGATTTACGGGGAGGAACCTTTACCATTAGTAACGTTGGACCGATGGGAAGCACCGGGGCGACACCGATTTTAAATTATCCAGAAACGGGTTTGATGGCCTTTCATAAAACGAAAAAAATGCCAGTGGTTATTGATGATGAAATTGTCATTAGACAGATGATGAATGTGACGCTGACTTTTGATCACCGAGTTGCCGATGGTTCGCAATCCGTTGCCTTTACGAACCGGTTTATTGACTATATTGAAAATCCATATGTGATGCTAATCGAATTAATCTAGAAAGAGCCGATAGCCGTGAGCGTGCAGGTGTCCATTCTCGCGCTCCACTGGTGGCTGAAATGAGGTTAACCAAAAAGGAAGAAAGCGGTAGAATTTTTTCAATAATCCTGGAGAGGGGAATTACATGGAAAAAAGAAAGCCTTCGTTTCTCGTTTCGAGTCTTGTTATTCTTTTAATTATTGCCATCCTTGGAGTCAGCATCTTAGTATATGGAACAGCGCCTCATATCCCAATTGTCATTGCTGCGGTGATCGTTACATTGTATGGACTAAAGTTAGGGTACAAGTGGAAAGAGTTAGAAAAAGCTATGACAAAAGGAGTCTCCTATGGTGTTCCTGCCATCATTATCTTAAGCTTGATCGGCATAACCGTCGGCGTCTGGGTATTGAATGGTACCGTTCAAACCATTACATACTACGGTCTTCAAGTATTATCTCCATCCCTGTTTTTAGTGAGTGCTGTCATTATTACAGCCGTAGTAGCTACGATGACGGGAAGTTCCTGGAGTGCCATTAGTACAATCGGGATTGCCTTGATGGGCGTGGCTTATGGGATGTCTATTTCTCCAACTGTAACGGCCGGGGCTATTGTAAGCGGCGCATTGTTTGGAGACAAATTGTCCCCTCTGTCGGATACGACAAACTTGGCTGCAGCTACAGCTAAAGTCGATATTTTCCAGCATATCCGCCATATGCTTTGGACAACCATTCCAAGCTTAATTATTACGCTCGGTATCTTTGCAGCCATTGGGATATTTTCCAGTCGAGAGGCAGCCGATATAGGAAAAGTAGAATCGATGATGACGACGTTGAATAATGAATTTATGCTTACACCCGTGACGCTTATTTCACCTCTGCTTATTATCATTCTGGCTTTTAGAAAAGTTAGTCCGATTCCATCTTTGATTATCGGGCTGGTAGCAGCGGTCATCACTACTTTCTATACGGTTCCAGGTGTATCTCTGGGTACGATTATGAACACAGCGCATTTCGGATACACCGCGGATACAGGGGTAGAAGCGATTGATAACTTATTGTCACTGGGCGGATTAGATAGTATGCTGTTTGGTGTATCGTTAATTTTGATAGCGCTTTCATTTGGCGGTATTATACGTGAAATCGGCATAGCTCAAGCCATTATTGAAGGCTTAAAGAGGTTTTTGCGAAGCAGGGGCAATGTTATTACATCTACCGTTTTGTCTTGTTTAGGAATTAATGTCGTGGTAGGAGAACAGTATTTATCGATTATTCTTCCAGGGCAAATGCTTGAGGAGAGTTATGAGCAGACGAATCTTCATCCTAAAAACATGTCCCGGACGCTTGAAGATGCCGGAACGCTTATCCACCCTTTAATTCCATGGGGAGTGACGGGAGCGTTCATTATGACCACATTGAACGTAGGAATCGGCTATATTCCGTTTTCGTTTATCTGTTTCATTTCTCCGATTATCGCCATCATCTACGGCTACACAGGCTTTACCCTAACTCCGCTGGCGACGGAAGATGTGGTGGATCTTGAAAAGCAACGAGTTTCATCAGGAACAGGAAGTCATTAATATAAAGAGAAAAGGAAGATCAGCTTGGAAGTTTTCGGACCAGTAACCATGACATTTGAAGAACGAGAGCGAACCTTTTATTACAGCGTACCTGAAAATCTGGAGCAGGCTGTCCCCGTTGTATTCTGCTTTCACGGGGCTGGCAGCAGTGCAAGGCACCATATGAAAATTACCGGATTCCACAAACTCTCAGAGGAGCATCAGGTCATCACCGTCTTTCCTGATGCGGTTCATTTCGATCCTGCAGACCGAATGACAAAGCAATGGAATGAAGGCAGAGAAAAAAATACTGCCTTTCAGCAGGAAGTCAATGATGTCGGGTTTGTGTTGGATTTGATTGATTGGCTGAAACAACGGTATCCCGTGGATGAAAGCAGAATTTACGCCACAGGGTTCTCCAACGGTTCGGCCTTCAGTTTGAGACTTGGCCTTGAATGTCAGGATGTTTTTGCCGGAGTGGGAGGAGTTTCAGGCCCCCTGGTCAAAGATTTAGCGAAGAAGTTTCAATGGAGTAAACCTATGCCGATGCTTTTCATTATGGGGACGGATGATAAGCTTGTCCCTTATGATGGCCATTATGATTCGACCTACATGATTGACCAACTTCTCTCCGCAGAAAAAACAGTTAAGTTTTTTGCAAAATCCTGGGGAGATGGTGGAACCCATCATCACGAGCGGGTTATGGAAAACGAAGAATACGCCATTGTGAAAAATGCTTACCCGCAAGAAGAAGAAAAAGTTGTGTTTTACTCGATTGAAGGTGGAGGACACACGTGGCCTGGAGGGCCGTTGTCGCAAGCATCCTCCTTAACCGGAAAAGTAGCCGGTCAGTTGGACGCGACGAAAATCCTTTTTGAGCATTTGATTACATTTCAACGATAAGCAAAGAGCCGATTTTCGGCTCTTTTTTTTCTGGGTTCCAGTAGGTAGGAGAAAGAAACATGCAGTAATGCTTATCACAAAACAGAGCTATATTTTTTTCATATACAAAACGAACATAATCAATATTTTATATATGAAAGGTTGAGTGTTAGTTTGTAATTACAAGATAATTGTGAATATTTTACAAAATGACATGATTCTTACTAGAAGGAGTGAATGGAATGACCAAAGCGAAAGCTAAATTCAGCGGTAGATTGCAGATGCAGGAAATTGACGTTCACCTGCATGAAGGGACTGTTCAATGGGACGGAAGTGTCGATACATCCGAACATACCTGGGATTCCCCGATATCTGGTACGGTTTACGGTACATTACTAAACTATCAAGGTGCACTGGATCAAATGGAAGACGCCTTACATCAGGATCCCTACAAATCCCCTCCAAAAGCTCCGATTCTCTATATCAAACCTAAAAACACCATTACGGGTCATCAAACTATGATTCCCATGCCGGAAGATGTACCAGAACTTGAAGTGGGAGCCTGTCTTGGCCTGGTTATCGGTGAAAAAGCTTGCCGTGTCAGCGAGGAAGAAGCGATGAGCTATATTGCGGGCTATACGATTGTTAATGATATGAGTGTTCCGCATGAGAGCGTGTTCAGACCGGCGGTTAAGCACAAAGCACGCGATGGGTTCTGTCCTGCAGGTCCGTGGATTGTAGAGCGTGATGAAGTACCGGCCCCTGATAATCTTACTATTCGCGTCTATGTGAATGGGGAATGTATGCAGGAAAATCATACTGGGAATCTCGTTCGTTCGGTTGCGCAGCTGCTTTCAGATGTCACCGAATTTATGACCCTTGAAAAAGGGGATACGCTGCTGGTCGGTATTCCGGAAAATCCTCCTCGTGTAAAGGATGGGGACCAGATCCGTATTGAAATAGAACAGGTAGGCGTCCTTGAAAATAAGGTAAAAAAAGAAGCAGCCGTAGGAGGGATTAAATCATGAAAACGGCACGGGTAGCCTTTGAAGGCGGAATTTATAAGGCAACAGAGCTTTCTGAAGGGATTCAACTGGATAATGGCAGGCAGGTGGCAGAGGAAGAGGTGGTCTGGCTCCCGCCGATTGAGCCGCAGACCAGCTTTGCGCTTGGATTGAATTATAGTGATCATGCGAGCGAGCTTTCTTTCAAAGCTCCAGAAGAGCCGCTTGTATTTCTGAAAGGACCCAACACTTTTGTCGGTCACCGGGGCAAAACCTATCGTCCTTCTGATGTGACCCATATGCATTATGAGTGTGAACTGGCTGTCGTCATTGGCCGGGAAGCGAAAGGTGTTAAAAAAGAAGAGGCGTACAACTATATTGCAGGTTATACGATTGCCAATGATTATGCGATCCGCGATTACCTGGAAAATTACTACCGCCCGAATTTGCGAGTGAAAAACCGTGATCACTGCACACCGATCGGTCCCTGGCTGGTCGATGCCGCAGAAGTTCAAGATCCTATGAATCTGGCTTTGCGCACGTATGTGAATGGCGAACTGGTTCAGGAAGGCTCAACGAAGGATATGATTTTTGATATTCCTGATCTTATCGAATACTTAAGCAGCTTTATGACACTAAGTCCAGGGGATCTTATTTTGACAGGGACTCCAAAAGGGACAGTGGATACAAAAGTAGGAGATGAGGTCATTACAGAGGTTGAAGGCCTGGGCCGTCTGGTCAATACGATTACCGGGGAGCCAAGCTGAGACGAAGGAGGAAGAATTATGCCGCATGTGATGGTAGAATACACGGATAATCTGAGCTCTCATACGGATATTCAAAGTCTGCTCCATAAGCTGGGCCAGGTGTTAGTAGGACTCGGGGACACGTATCCGGTCGGTGGAATTCGGGTAAGGGCTCATAAAGTCACAGAGTATCGCATAGCCGATGGGAAAGCAGATGATGCGTTCGTTCATACGACGTTAAAAATAGGCAAAGGCAGAAGTGAAGAAGCGAAACAAGCGACCTGCGAAAAACTATTTGATGTGATGAAGGAACACTTTGCTTCGATTTACGAAGAAAAATACTTAGCTTTATCTCTCGAACTAGTAGAATTTCAGCATAAAACCTATAAACATAATAATATCCATAGCCGGTTTAGATAGAAGTGATAAAGGACCTGAATAAGGTCTTCTTCGATTAATGTAAGCGTTTTCTCTAAAGAAAGACTCTATGCACCCCAATATAAAAGGAGGGCGAATATGTTAGGTATTGAAGATGTGTCTATTGCATTTGTGTGGGTCGCTACTGTGTTGTCCGCACTTGGCTGTGTCATTTACGGGGCCGTCATGTGGAATCGGGGCGGAGGTGACCGAGAGTGAACCTATCTGTCTTAATTCCTTTATGTCTGGCTTATATGGCTGTTATGTCGCTGTTAGCGTATTACGGTTATAAAAAGACAACCTCTGAAGCTGACTATCTAGTAGGCGGAAGGAATATTAACCCCGTCGTTATGGCTTTGTCCTACGGAGCTACATTTATCAGCACGTCCGCCATGGTCGGCTTTGGGGGAGTTGCTTCTATTTATGGATTAAGTCTATTGTGGCTTGCTTTCTTAAATATTGTACTGGGAATTTTCGTGGCTTTTGCTGTATTTGGCAAAAAGATACGCAGGCTCTCGCTTAAATTAGATGCTTCGACTTTCCCTTCTTTATTAGGAAAGCATTATGACTCGAAGTTCATTACGGTATTCTCAGGGGTCGTCATTTTCATCTTTATGCCTGCCTATACGAGTATTGTATTGATCGGCGGGGGACGCTTCAGGAAACCCTGTCGCTGAATTTTAATGCAGCATTACTGATTCTTGCCGTAATTATTGCTCTATACGTAATTGGTGGAGGTATTAAAGCCGTCATGTACACCGATGCCTTTGCTGCTGTGATTATGCTCATAGGAATGGCCATCTTCTTATTTGCCAGTTATCAAGCGGTAGGGGGCATTGTGGACGGTCACCAGGCATTGGCTTCACTCAAATCGATGGTTCCTGACTCCCTCGCATCCGAGGGCCATCAAGGCTGGACAAGTATGCCGGAACTGGGCTCGCCTATGTGGTGGACACTTGTCAGCACGATTATTATGGGCGTTGGTATTGGGGTACTGGCACAGCCTCAGTTAGCGATGCGCTGTATGACCGTAAATAATGACCGCGCTCTTTATCGTTCTGTTCTTGTGGGTGGAATTTTTATCTTTTTCATGACAGGAGCGGCTTACATGATCGGTCCGCTCAGCAATGTTTATTTTATGGAAACGGCTGGACAACTATCGATTAGTGTAGCGGGTGGAAATCCTGACCTTGTTATTCCAAAGTTCATTAACACACTCATGCCCGGTTGGTTTATCTATGTATTTACGCTCACTCTTCTGTCAGCAACGATTTCTACCGTAAGTTCTCTTATCCATGTACAGGCAAGTGCATTTGGTGAAGATATTTTGAAAACATTGGGCATCCGGTCCGTATTAGGAAATGTGATCAGCCCAGCACGTCTTGGTGTCATTGTTGGTGTCATTTTATCTGTGATACTCGCTTATCTTTTACCAGGTGGAGTCATCGCTCAGGCCACCGCTTTCTGGTTCGGGATTTGCGCTGCCGGATTCCTGCCTGCGTTAGTGGGAGCGTTTTATTGGAAGAAAGCTTCCCGTGCAGGAGCAGTTTACAGTATTATGACCGGGTTTGGAGTCAGCATGTTCGGTTTCTTATTTTTGAATGAAAAGCAGTCAGTAGCCTTTGGTCTTTCTGAGGCCCTTTTTGGGAAAGGCTATCTTCTTGCTTATCCCTGGACCCATGTAGATCCACTGTTTTATGCTTTACCTCTCTCAACAGCTGTGTTTATTGGTGTAAGTTTGTTCACTTCAAATAGTCAGATTGAAGAGGAGAGCATTCAAACGGAAAGGGTAAACGCACGATAGCCTAGTAATATAAAAAGAACTTCCGACAGGTTTGGAAGTTCTTTTTATTAGATAAACACAAAAACTGCCTGGAGAAGGATCCCCAAGCAGTTTTTATGATAAACATGTAAATGATACCCACAGGAGTTATCCTATCAAACGATAAGACTCACTACCGGCATTGCAATCATTCTCCTGCTTCAATTCTTATCTACAGTGAATAGATGATCGATAACTGGATTTTCTAAGGAAGTCTTGTTTACTTCGAACAATCGAAGCAGCCTTCGGGAAGCTTTCGTTAAATATCGGTCTTTATGCCAGATAATCGCAGCTTCCGCTTCAATATCCGCATTTCTAAACTCATAGCTCTTGATATTAGAAAAAAAGAACGCTTCCAAAGTAGAGCGCGGAACAATGGATGCTCCCATTCCATTAGCTACGAGCGATAATAGCATGGTTGGATCTGGGCATTCACAAATCACATTAGGGTCAAACCCATGCTTCCTGCATTCATCCACGATCAATTCAAATTGTCCCATACCGCTGATGCGGTGCAATAGCATTAACGGAATACCTTTTAAGTCCTCGACCTCCACTTCTGCAGTATCTGCCGGGAACACGTCCCAGTAGGCAGGGGTCACTAATACATAAGGTTCAGGAGAGAGAGGGATCAATTCAAATTCATCCCGTTCAATTGGCAGGCGGACAACGGCCATTTCAATTTCCCGTCTTCGAATACATTCGGCCAGAAAGTAGGTATCTCCTTCTCTAAGTTGATAGGTCAGTTGGGGATATTGCTGTCTCATTTGATTTAACGGACCTGTTAAGGACGAAAAGCATGATTTGTTGGAACCTATTTGAAGAGTACCTGTAATTCCTTCATGGGTCTCCTTAACTTCCACAATCGTTTCCTCTAACTCGTTAAGAATCTGACCTGCTTTTTGGTAGAGCACTTCTCCTGCGCTTGTTAATTCGAGTTTACGGCCATGACGGTCAAACAGCTTCAGGTCAAGTTCTTCCTCTATCAATTTAATTTGCTGGCTGAGAGGAGGCTGAGCCATATGCAGCTTTTTTGCTGCTTTGGTTACTTGCCCTTCCTCAGCCACTGTGCGAAAGTATCGCAATTGCTTAATATCCATTGTTCTCCCCCGTTCACTATGTATATGAAAATCATATGGAATATAGATATTATAGATATTTTTAATATAGAAAAGCCTGTGTGATAATTTGAATATACAAACTTTAGCAAATATTTGCAAATTTAGCCTGCAGCTAAGAAGTATTTTTGAAAGCGCTATCAAATAGGGGGATAAGCATGAGTGAACTTACTTTATCAGATATTAACCAGGCAGGAAAACGTGTGATCAAAGAAGTGAAAGATGTTCAGCTTTACATTGATGGAGCTTTTGTAGATGCGGAAAGTCATAAGCAATTTGATAATTATAACCCTTTTACGAATGAAAAGATCAATAAAGTGGCTTCTGGAGCGGAAGCGGATATAGACAAAGCGGTGAAAGCTGCAAGGAAAGCTTTTAAGGGAGAGTGGGGAAACCTTTCTCAAAATGAACGGTTAAGCTACATTTACAAAATTGCAGACTTGATTGATGAGCATATTGAGGAAATTGCTCCGCTTGAATCCTACGATACTGGTCTGCCGATCAGCCAAACGAAAAAAATGGTCGCTCGCGCTGCTCAGAATTTCAGATTTTACGCAGAGATGGTGAAAAGCCGTCTGGTCGGGGATGCCTACCAGGTGGATCATGACTTTCTCAACTACACGATTCACAAGCCCGTTGGAGTAGCGGGGTTAATCACACCCTGGAACGCACCATTCATGCTTGAGACGTGGAAGATTGCACCAGCGCTGGCTACCGGAAATACAGTCGTTCTAAAACCGGCCGAATGGTCACCGCTTACAGCGAATCGCTTAGCGGAAATTATTGATAAGGCTGGTCTTCCAGACGGTGTCTTTAACGTTGTTCATGGATATGGAGAGACGGCCGGGGCATCGTTAGTCGCTCATGAAGATGTGGAGCTGATCTCGTTTACAGGAGAAACGGCGACAGGATCTGAGATTATGAAAAATGGCGCGGACACGCTCAAACGCTTTTCGATGGAGTTAGGAGGGAAGTCCCCAATCATCGTGTTTGATGATGCAGACTTTGAACGGGCCATCGATGCCTGCACGTGGGGGATCTTCTCCTTTAACGGGGAACGATGCACGGCAAACTCGAGATTATATGTCCACGAAGACATCGCTTCCGATTTTATCGCCGCTCTAAAAGATCGAGTGGAGAACATTGTTGTCGGTGACCCCATGAAAGATGATACTCAGGTCGGCCCGTTAATTCATACGAAACACTATGAAAGTGTGAAAAGCTATCTGGAACTGGCAAAAGAAGAAGGGTGTCAGGTGATCAGCGGATCGGTGCCGGAAGAACACAGCCGCGGCAATTTTGTAGCGCCAACGCTGCTTCTTAATGCAGATACATCGATGAGAGTGGTACAGGAAGAGATTTTTGGTCCAGTAATTGCTGTGATGACCTTCAAAGATGAAGCGGAAGCGGTTGATCTAGCGAATAATGTTCGTTACGGACTGGCGGGCTATGTGTGGACGAAAGATCTTCAGCGCGGTCACCGGGTTGCGCAGGCGGTGGACGCTGGAATGTTGTGGATCAACTCTCAGAATGTGCGGGATTTGAGGACTCCTTTCGGTGGATCCAAGCACAGTGGAATTGGTCGAGAGGGCGGACATTATGCTTTTGAATTTTATACAGAAGTGCAAATCATCCATGTAGCGCTCGGAGATCACCGTATCCCGCAATTCGGAAAAAAATAATCAAGGAGGAATTTATTTATGCCAGCGAAAACAGGTGCTCAATATAAAGAGAAGTTAAAAAATGCTAAGAATAACATCTATATTCACGGTGAGCGTGTCGAGGATCCAACCACTCATCCTGCTTTTAAAAATGTCGTCCAGTCCATGGCCGAATTATATGACCTCCAATATGAGAAGTCTGAAAAAATGCTCTACACCTCTCCTCAAACGGGCGACAAAGTAGGAATGTCTTTTTACAGGCCGGAAACCATCGATGATTTGATCAAGCGTCGGGAAGCGATCCAGGAATGGGCACGCCTTTCCGGAGGATTGATGGGACGATCCCCTGACTATTTGAATGCAGAAGTAATGGCAATGGGAGTAGCCAATGACTTGTTTGGCGAAGATGACCCGATGTTTGCCGAGAATGCCAAAAATTATTATGACTATGCGCGGGAAAATGATATCAGCTTGACGCACACCCTGATTCACCCGCAAGTGAACCGTCAAAAAGCCCAGCACGAGCAAAAGGATGCCAATGTAGCGCTTCACCTCGTTGAGAAACGCTCCGACGGAATCATTGTCGACGGTGCACGTTTACTTGCTACGCAGGGCGGGATTACCGATGAGATCCTCGTCTTCCCTTCAACCGTTAAAAAGGCTGGCGAGCTCGATGATCCGTATTCTCTTGCCTTTGTGGTACCAAACAATACGCCAGGGCTTAAGTTCATCAGCCGTGAATCCTTTGATAACGGTAAAAATACCTGGGATCACCCATTAAGCAGCCGTTTTGAAGAGGGCGATGCCATTGTTTACTTTGATCTTGTGTTCGTTCCATGGGAAAAGGTTTTTGTTTGCGGCAATTCTTCCATTTGTAACCGCACGTTCACAGAGACCAACGCTGTGGTGCATATGTCTCACCAGGTCGTAGCTAAGAACGTGGTCAAAACGGAATTCGTGCTTGGGGTTGTTTTGAATCTGATGGAATCCATCGGTATCGACAAGTTCCAGCACGTCCAGGACAAAGGTACCGAAATTATGCTGGCGCTTGAAACGATGAAGTCTCACCTTTTCAGGGCCGAGCATAATGCCAAGCTTGATAAATGGGGCACGATGACCCCTGACTTTGATGCTTTGAACGCGGCTAGGAACTGGTATCCGAGAATTTATCCGCGTCTTGTAGAAATCCTTCGAATACTAGGAGCCTCCGGACTGATGGGCATTCCAACCGAAGAGGATTTCCATCACGAAGAAATTGGACCGATTGTCAATCGCGCGCTGCAGTCTAAGAATATGGAAGGCTATGAACGTGTGAAACTCTTCCGCCTTGCGTGGGATCTCACGATGAGTGCCTTTGGCAGCAGGCAGACGCACTATGAATATTACTTCTTCGGCGATCCTGTGAAAATGGGGATGACTTACTTTGAACAGTTCAACAAAGAACCATATAAGGATTACGTACAGGATTTCCTGGAGCAAGTAAAAACGTCCAAACCAAACTATACAAACGTATAAGGAGTGAAGACAATGGATTTTGATATCATCCGTGCGGGCCGGGCCGTTTTACATGTCACAGACTTAGAGAAATCAAGAGCTTTCTATGAAGCTCTTGGTTTCATAGAAACAGCGTCAGATGATGAACAAATTTTTTTCCGGGGGCTTGAAGAGCATAATCACCATAGTCTTGTTCTGAAGAAAAGAGAGAGTCCTGCTGTAGAAGTGATCAGCTATAAAGTGAAATCTGAGAAAGACATCGATCAATTGGCTGCTTTCTATGAGAAGCAGGGCACCGAATTGAAATGGATGGAAGCAGGGTCCCAAGAAGCCGTTGGGCGCGCGCTGAGAATTCAGGATCCATCTGGTTTACCTGTAGAGTACTATGCGGAAATGGATCAGGCGGAACGAATGATTCAGAAGTATCACCATCATAAAGGTGCAAAAGTGCAGCGGATTGACCATTTTAACTGCATGGTTACCGATGTAGAAAAAGCATACGATCATTATATCAATCAGTTAGGCTTTGCCTGTTCGGAATATACCGAAGGGGAAGAAAAGAAAATCTGGGCAGCCTGGCTGCACCGTAAACCAAGTGTCCACGATGTAGCTTATATGAATGGTCTTGGACCAAGGCTCCACCATATCGGTTTCTGGTTAAAAGACCCGATGAATTTGATCGATGGCTGTGATGTGCTTGCATCGATGGGTTACGGTCCAGCGATTGAACGCGGTCCTGGACGGCACGGTTTATCCAATGCGCTCTTTCTTTACTTGCGGGATCCGGATGGTCATCGTATCGAACTCTATAACGGAGATTATTTAACAAGTGACCCTGACTTCAAACCGGTCCGCTGGGATCTGGATGACCCAATGCGTCAGACGTTTTGGGGACACGAAGCACCAGACAGCTGGTTTGATGAAGCCTCAGAAGTCCTCGATGTTCATTCCAATAAAAAAGTAACGCTGACAGAGCCGAAATTGAAAAAACGCAAGCCGACGTTTGTAACTTGAGTAAGAAAAATTAACTAGAGGTGATGAGGATGGACAATCGAATGTTCCGAACAGCCATGGGGAAGTTTACGACGGGAGTAACGGTGATTGTGGCAGAAGTTGATGGGCAGGTGCATGGCATGACCGCCAATGCGTTTATGTCAGTCTCCCTTGATCCGAAGCTTATTCTGGTTTCCATCGACAAAAAAGCCAAAATGAATGAAGTGATTCAAAGGTCTAATCAATTCACCGTTAATATTCTCTCTGGCAATCAAAAGGAAATGTCGATGATTTTTGCAGGCCAAATTAAAGAAGATAAACAGGTGGAATTTGAAACGGTCGAAGGTCTTCCCGTCATTAAAGATTCCCTTGTCAGCCTTGTATGTAATGTCTATCAGGACCATGAGGCAGGGGACCACACCCTTTATATAGGCGAAGTGATCAATTTAAATGTTCAAGATGGGGACCCGCTTGCGTTTTACGAAGGTAAATACATGCAAATGACATAACGAAGGAGGAGGGCAAAGATGATCACTATCGCTATCACACACCCGATTGCACCATCCATTCAAGAGAACAGTCCGTCCTGTGTCCTGGCTTTAGGATTCTTTGACGGTGTGCACTTAGGCCATCAGAAGATTATTCGTACAGCGAAGAAGATAGCTAAAGATAAGGGGTTAAAACTTGCAGCTATGACCTTTGCCCAACATCCCTCTTCGGTTATTCCGAAAGGCCCGACTATTACTAGATTTATAACGCCGCTTTCTGCAAAAGCGAAAATCTTTGAGCAGCTTGGCGTTGATATCCTTTATGTTGTTGATTTTACCAAGGAGCTGGCCCAAGTTCCTCACCAGCAATTTGTGGATCAATATCTATGCGGACTCAACAGTAAGCACGTCGTTGCCGGATTTGATTATAAATATGGATTCAAAGGCAAGGGTGATATGAATCAACTGCCTGTAGATAGTAAAGGGCGATTTGGAATCACGACGGTTTCAAAATTTGAGAAGCATGAGCAAAAAGTAAGCTCTACTCTTTTGAGGACGCTTATTTCTACGGGCAGGGTTGAAGAGGTTCCCCACTATCTCGGAAAAAGCTATGAAATGGCGGGCAAAGCGGAAGGCAAAGGAAAAACCTGTACATTTTCTTTTGACCCTTCTTACTATATGCCGGTCCCCGGGCATTACGAAGTGACCGTAAAGAGTGATCTATATCAAGCGAAAGGGATGTGTGAGATCAAATCGATTTACAGTCCGGGAGAGCTTACGGTCACCTTGTTTGAGGACACTCTATACCAAGATTTTGAGAATGCCACGCTGCAGTGGAACAATTTCATTGCCGACTTTGAAATGGACATTCTTCATGCCCAGGGAGATTTACGAGAATTAGAGATGAGTATGTAAATCACGAGAAGGAGGAGATAGGATGAGAGATTATCAAGAGATAAAATCAAAGTTAAGAGGTTCGGTTACACCTGTGATCACACCCTTTAAAGCAAATCATGACATTGATTTTGATACCTTTTCAAGTCTCATTGAATTTCAATTGGAGAATGGCACCCATGCGATTTCAGTTACCGGAACATCGGGGGAACCCAGCTCGTTAACAGAGGAGGAACGCGTGGAGGTCATGAGGACTGCATACAAGACCATTAATGGCCGAGTTCCGTTTGTACCGGGAACAGGGTCCACCAATCACGATGAGACGATGCGCCTGACGAAAAAGGCAGAAGAGATCGGAGCCGATGCGGCGATGGTTATCGTGCCTTACTACAACAAGTCGAATCAGCAGGCGTTATACAAGCACTTCAAAACGGTCGCAGACGCTGTAGAGATTCCGATTATTGTGTATAACATTCCGGGACGTACCGCCCAGAACCTGCATGTTGATACATTAGCTCAGCTGAGCAAAGACTGTCCGAACATTATCGGTGTAAAAGAATCAAACAAAGACTTCGAACACGTCAATCGTGTGCTACTCAAATGTGGCCGTGATTTTCTGCTGTTCTCGGGTATCGAACTGCTTTGCTATCCGATGCTTGCGATTGGCGGAGTAGGATCTGTCAGTGCCACAGCGAATGTCCTGCCAGGAAAAGTAGCTCAGATGCACGATGCCTGGTTCGACGGGGATGTAGCCACCGCCCAAAAACTCCATTATGAATTAATGGAGCTGAACGATGTCCTGTTTAAAGATACGAATCCAGCACCTGTGAAAGCGGCCCTTGGGATGATGGGCAAAATTGAACCTCATTTAAGGCTGCCGATGGATCTTCCATCTGAGGAACTGCAGAATGAGATTCGTGAGACTTTGAATAAATATGGTGTCAGCCTGCAATATGTATAAGTGAGTGATAAAAAGCGGTTTCTTTCCTATGAATAAATGGAAAGAACCGTTTTATTTTTTGGAAGAGAGAATCCATTCACCAAATTTGTAAACAAATAATAAACTTCTTACCTTACTAATGTAATGATCCTGTAGGAAATAGCGCTGGACGTGAAGAAATTGTTCAAGGAGAGGGAGGTGAAACAATGGCTGACATTCACTTCGATGCCTTGAAAAGTAAAGGCGTAACCAAAAGCTCGGAGGGGCATGAAATTCACTATCAGGTTTATGATGTCAGTGGGTTAGATGATGGACAGGATTTTCAAGTGGAATATGAGACTAGTGATGACTTCACTCCCAAACAAGAGCAGTTAACGTTTAAACAAGGGACAGAAACGATAGAGTTAAATGGGCATACTTTTTATCTGGATAATGTTAGGTAGGTATTAGAAGTTTCTTAGTTTGGGGGCGGGGTTCAGCCCCCAAGATTGATCAAGAGCGTCTCTCAAAATACACACTGATATTTATTTATCTGAAAAGGAACAACGTGGTTCAGCATATTGCTGAACCACGTTGTTTCATTTGTGACTTTAAGATTGCCAGCTCTTTTACTATAGTTTTTATAACTTTAACAACTCCTTCAAAACACCTACCTTCATCTAGTTAAATGTTATTATTTTCCTTAAAATGAAAGGATTTCTATTGTTCATTATTGAAGTGGTATAGACAACAAAATTTGAAGGGAGATGGTGATTGATGAAGAAAAAAGTCTTATCAATGGCTTTAGCAGGTACTTTACTTGCTGCTGGAGCCGCAACAGGACCAGTATTGGCAGGTAACAGTGCCAACGGTCCAAATTATGAAGGTAATGAAACGATTAAAAATGAACGCCTTCATAGTTATGAAGAGATGGTCAAAGTATTGGAGAAGGCTGACAGTCAATCTGAAGCTATGGAGCTTGAAACTTACGGAGAATCTGTAAAAGGACGAGACTTATACTTAGCAAAATTCTCTTCTGATGAAGATAATCCTACTGTACTATTTCTTACCCAGCAGCATGGAAACGAGACGTTAACAACAGAAGGGGCTCTTAAACTTATTCAGAATTTAACTTCAAACGGAAAGAAAAATCAAGAAATTCTAGATAACGTAAATGTTCTTATTGCTCCACGATTGAATGTTGATGGGGCAGAAGGAGATGTTAATTTCTCATTAGATGATTACGTATCAGGTACACATACGCGCTATAACGCAAACGGAGTTGATTTAAACCGTGACCATGTGGATCGTGAACAGCCTGAAACGGAGGCCTTTCATGAGAATGTTCTACAAAAGTACAGTCCGGATTACATGATTGATCTTCATCACCAAGGTACACAAACGACCCTGGGTGATTCAGATGAGCTTGTGTCAGGTTCTATTCTTTATCCGACGACAGAAAATGTAGATGATGAAGTGCTTCAACGTTCTAAGCAGCTTGGTTCTGTGGTTTACAATGCTGTAAGTGATAAAGGTTATGGCTTACTTTCTAAGTATCCTGGTGGAAAAGCAGAAACGATCAGCCGTAACGGTCTTGCAGTAGAATATGATGTCGCCACGTTATTGTTTGAAATGCGTGGAATGGCTGATCACGAATACGAGGATTATGTCCTGGGACAAAAGAGCAATGGCAAGCTGATTCAACAAGCCGTTACTGCAATGGAAGCCACACTTGAAGCTCTAGCTGATGGTTCTATTAACGATGCAGATACGTCCTTCTGGGATGACCTTCCGCTTAGTGGATACGGCGAATAACAACAATTTGAGGAGTGAATAATATGAAGAAAAAAATCTTAACTGTTGTCAGTACTCTTGCCCTTTGTACAAGTTTAGCCATGCCTACATACGCGGCAGGGAACCATCCAGGCACGCCTGAACAGCAAACTTACAACAGCTCTGGATTTACAGACTATGGCCAGCTTGTTAAAAAACTTGAGAAAATTGAACGATCAAGTCAAGGACGTGTAGACGTCGAAGTAGTAGGACAATCCAACCAAGGTCGAGACATTTACCAGGCACGTGTCGGTACAGGGGATCGTGTCATTTTAATTGAAAGTGAAATCCATGGTAATGAAAAAACCGGCACGGAAGCGATTTTAAATCTACTTCAGCATTTAGGATCCAGCAACTCTCCTGATGTAAAAGCCATGCTTGAAGAAGTTACACTCGTTACGCTGCCTAAAATGAACCCAGATGCTTCAGAACTCGATCGCCGCGGGAATGTCATGTCGTGGGAGGAAGTATTACAGGACTTCCCTCAACTACAGGGAGCAGATGGTCCGACGTGGAACCACTACTATTCGGAAAATAGAGCCACTATACAAGGGGATGACTATGCATCTCAACCTGGATTCGATGTAAACCGCGATTTTAATCCAAATTTAGACTACACTCCTGAACCAGAAGACGTGCCGGGTTCTTCATCAGAACCTGGATGGTATATCACACCTGAAGCTCAAACGGTTCGCGATGTATATAAAGACTTAGAAGACGAATTTGGTAAAGTTGATGTGTTTGTAGACTTGCATCACCAGGGACTTTATTACGTAGATGGAACGTCAGAACCCGTCACACTATCTCTGTCTGGACAATTTGTTCCTGATCCATCAAGCGAAGCAGGGTCTAAATATGCAGAGTATGAAGACACCTATGACTATGATTTCTCACGCCAGCTGAATTTGGCTGCTTATGATGCTCTTCAATCTATGGGGAATTCTCCTTTTGATAACATTACGTTGTACAGTCAAGGTCTGGACTTGCCAGGTACGGCACTAGGATCTTTTGCTTTAAATGGAAGTGGAACCGTTCTTTTTGAAGTTACAGGACAAACACAAAGCATGGGACAAAAGAAAAAAGGAATGCTTGTTAAAGCTGTAGAAACAGGGTTACAAGGCATTATTGAGGGAGTAGCAGATGGATCAGTGGATGAGCTTGATCCAGAACGCTATGAAGATATTCCAGAAACATCTTATCAACCAGGAATTTAATAGTAAAAAAGGCTGGGATAAAAACCAGCAAATTAAAGGGAAAGTGGTCCGCATCGAAATGATGTGGACCACTCTTTATATGGTTTTCTTTTATTTTGGTTCTTTTTAACTTTAGTGTTGATCCATATGTAATATATCCATTAAGTTATTGGTGGATAAGTCACTATGGATTGATATTTGTATTGGAATGCTCTTGTTCTAAATCATCTACTAATAATTTTATACGATTTACTTCTTTAGGGGTGAGTTCTTCAAACCGGTCCAGTTCTGATTTTATAAAAGTAATAGTAGGATTAGTGGCTTTGTGTGATTTCACGAAATATGTAGTAATGGAACCTGTTAACATGCCTACAAGTCCAATTCCGATCATCATAATAAATATGGCAACAAGCCTTCCGGGCAAAGTTGATGGTGAAATATCTCCATAACCTACAGTTGTTGCTGTGACTATAGACCACCATAGTCCATCTCCATAAGTTGTAATACTACTTTCAGTGTGCTTAATGATTAGGGTAGAAATGAATAACATTGCAAAAGTAAATACAAATACTCGATCTAATCCATTTGTTTTAAGGATATTAAAGACATTTTTAAAATTGTTTTTAGACATGGCTATAATTCGTAACAATCTAAACAACCTTGCTACTCTAGCAATCTGAAAGATACTATCTAAAGGAATGGCAGCTATTATATCAAAAGGATTCTTTTTTTATATAATTCCATCGATCCTCAGATTTTACTATCCTAATCACCACATCAATAAAGAAAATTGCCCAAATAATCTTGTCGAATATTAATACGGTTTGATTATCTGACCATAAGAATAAGACAGAGGTCAAAGCTAAAAGAAAAAGAGTTGATTCGTATGCTAAAGAAATGTTCTTGGAGAATCTGATATCATCACCTCGGATATATTAGTTTGAATAAGTTCATGAGTACAAGAAGCGCTTAGTAGTAATCTTGAAAATGAATTTTCCCAGAAGGAAATGCCGTATTGGATATTAAAAAAACACGAAAAGCCGAAAGTCATGGAGGTGGCTTTTTGCAAATTCCCTAATGTGTAGGCGAGCTCAAGTATTTCTAACTGCATGCGTGGTTGCTAGATTAAGATAAGCCTCTATGAGAAAAGAGAAGCCAGCCGCCTCACCGATTCCCGCACCTTATCATCTTCCATATTCGCAAATCCAATCACCAGTTTCTTCTTCCCTTTCTCCGTCATCTCATAATCCTGTAAGAAAAAGCGGCGAATCGTATATAATATGATTTTATTGTCTTTGGCCCGCTCTTCAATCTCACTATAGGAAAGAGAAGTGTCCATATCCACTAGAAAATGAAGGCCGGCAGGAATGTTGTGAATGGTTATCCTGTCTTGAAACGTCTGGCGCAGCTCACGTATAAGCGTAGCCCGTTTTGCTTTGTAGTAGGCATTCATCCGCTTAACGTGCCTTCCGTATTCCCCTTCATCAATGAAATACTTCAGGGTCCACAGGTTGAGTCCTGAAGGGCCATCGATCCAATCACCAAAAGCATTCCGGTAGCTTTTCAACAAATTGGGAGGCAGAACCATATAGCTGATCCGCAGGCTCGGCAGTAGCGTTTTCGAAAACGTTCCAGTGTAGATGACCTGCTGGTTCTGATCGAGACTTTGCAGGGAAGGGATATGATCTGTTCCGTACTTAAATTCACTGTCATAGTCGTCTTCCACAATGTAACGACCAGGAGACTCAGCTGCCCAGTTTAGAAGCTCTATTCTTCTATTAATAGGCATAATCGTGCCCGTGGGAAACTGGTGAGAGGGAGTAACAAACACCCATTGAGGATCACTTTCTCGAATTTCCTGAATAGAAATACCCTGATGATCCAGACCCACCGGACTTACCGGGAAACCCATGTTTTTCAGTAGATGATAAAACCGCTGATACCCCGGGTTTTCGACAGCCACTTGTGTATCTTTTGCCTGTAAGGACATGAGTTTATGAATCAGCGGCTGGGTTCCAGATCCGATGACAATTTGTTCGGGCCGGGTTCGGACGCCCCTGGTGAGAGCAATCATCGTTGCGATCGATTCGCGAAGTTCATATGGTCCTTGGGGATGTGGAAGGAGAGCTAGTTGAGTGCGATGATGTTCCATGACTTTCTGCTGGTACTTTCTCCATTTCTTAAATGGAAAGTGCTCCGCATCGGTAGCAATATGAGAAAAGGTAGCCTCGGGCTGAAATCTATCATTCATACGTTCCTCTTTCAATTCCTCCGGGAACGGAACGTCTTCTTCGTCTCTTTTAATATAACGTGTAATATCCTCAACAAAATATCCTTTTCGTTCTGCACTGTAGATGTAACCTTCGGCTAGTAATTGTTCATAGGCGTGTGCTACTGAATTGAGGCTGACCTCTAGATCCTGCGCCAGTTTCCTTTTCGACGGAAGTTTCTTTTTGCTGAGCTGGTCATCGAGGATCAGATCTCTCAAATGAGTATAAATCTGTTTGTAAATGGCCGGTTGTTCGGCTCCTTTTTCAATATGGAAAAACAAACATAGCTCCTCCTCGTATGTATCTGGTCCCATTATTATTTAAAATCTGGTACTTTTAATTGTACCAGAAAATTGTCATAATAATCTATAAAATTCAGGGAGGGATCAGCAGTGACCAATAAAACAGTGAGCAAAGATGACTTGCAAAGAAAAAGAAAGAAATACATACCAAAAGGAATAGGGAATGGGAATACCAATATAGCCGACTATGCAAGAGGAGCAAGAGTATTCGATAATGAAGGTCGTGAATGGATTGATTTTGCCGGAGCCATCGGTACGCTTAACGTAGGGCACACACATCCAAAGGTGACGGAAGCCGTCAAGAATCAGGCGGACCGCTACCTTCATCCAGGCTTTAATGTGATTATGTATGACAGCTACATCAACCTGGCCGAAAAGTTATGCACGATTACCCCAGGTTCTTTCGATAAAATGGCCATGCTATTTAACTCCGGAGCCGAGGCTGTAGAAAATGCGGTCAAAGTGGCGAGGAAATATACCAATCGACAGGCTGTTGTTTCCTTCGAACGCGGGTTCCACGGACGTACTAATTTAACGATGGGAATGACGAGTAAAGTAAAGCCATATAAATACAATTTCGGTCCTTATACTCCGGAAATTTATCAAGCTCCATATCCTTATATGTCCAATAAACCTGAACAGATGACGGATGAGGAGTATATTGATTATAGTATCATGCGCTTTAAGGAGTATTTTGTTACCGCGGTCGCACCGGAAACGGTAGCATGTATCGTGATGGAGCCTGTCCAAGGTGAAGGCGGTTTCATTATTCCTCCGAAACGCTTTGTACAGGAAGTTAGAGACTTCTGCAGCGAGCACGGGATTGTTTTTGTGGCTGATGAAATCCAGACTGGTTTTGCCCGGACAGGACGGTTATTCGCAAGTGAACATTTCGATATCGAGCCGGATGTGATGACGCTGTCGAAATCCCTTGCAGCAGGAATGCCGTTAAGTGCGGTCGTCGGAAAAGCAGAAATCATGGATGCTTCTTCTCCAGGTGAACTCGGCGGAACGTATGCCGGCAATCCGGTAGCCTGCGAAGCGGCTCTTGCCGTTATTGAGGTTATGGAAGAGGAAAATTTAAGCGATAAAGCGGAACAAATTGGTGCTACACTGGAAGATAAATTAGAAGAGTTGAAAGCCCGCCACGATTATCTTGGCGATATCCGCAGGCTTGGGGCAATGGTTGCCGTAGAAATTATTGATGCGGAAGGGAACCCGGACAAAGCAAAAACGGGTGCGATCACATCCTATGCGAACAATAATGGACTGCTGCTGCTTTCTGCTGGTGTAAAAGGAAATGTGGTTCGTTTTCTTACTCCGCTTGTGATCACGGATGAGGAATTGAATAAAGGACTGACGATTTTAGAACAGGCTTTTGACGAAGCGGCAGACTAATACTAGAAAGGAAGAGGCTTTATGGGGAATACGATCCAAGTGAAAAACCCGGCAACCGGGAATATTTTGAAAGAGGTAGATGTGACCTCAGCTGCAGATATTGAAACAGCCTTAAGGCAGGGAGATGAGGCCTTCAAATCGTGGTCAAAGGTGAATGCCCATGAGCGGTCTAATCTACTGAAAAAATGGTCGGCCAAAATTAAAGAAGAAACGGAACAGCTGGCGGAAGTGATGACTTTGGAGAGTGGAAAGCCGCTTAAAGAATCCCGTGGAGAAGTCGCCTATGCGGCAAGCTATATCGATTGGTATGCGGAAGAAGCGAAGCGGATTTACGGCAGGACCGTTCCCTCTCACACGGAAACGAAGCGGATTGTCGTAACAAAAGAGCCGGTCGGTCTTGTGGCCGCTATCACGCCGTGGAACTTCCCGGCAGCGATGATGACGAGAAAGGCTGCTCCAGCGTTAGCTGCAGGGTGCACATTCGTTGTGAAACCTGCTGAAGAGACGCCGCTCACGACGATTAGACTTGTTCAATTAGCCCATGAGGTCGGAATCCCGAAAGATGTGGTTCAATACGTAAATGGCCACGGGGCAGAAGTTGGGCCTATTTTTACAGATAGTCCACTCGTCCGTAAGATTACTTTTACCGGCTCCACGCCCGTCGGTAAATTACTGATGAAAAATAGTGCAGCAACGATGAAGCACGTATCGATGGAACTTGGAGGCCATGCTCCGCTTATCGTAGCCAAAGATGCTGATATTGACTTTTCTGTCGAACAGACGCTTGCTTCGAAATTCCGGAACGCCGGCCAGACGTGTATTTGCGCGAATCGCGTGCTCGTCCATGAAGAGATTGCTGACGAATTTTCAGAGAAACTTACCGCACGCGTCAAAGAGCTTAACGTCGGAAATGGTCTACTTGAAGAAACAGATGTTGGGCCGGTTATTAATGCGGGTGGTTATGAAAAGATCCATACGCAGATTGAAGATGCCGTTAATAAAGGAGCAAATGTTCTCTATGGTCATCAATACGATAAAGATGATGAAAAAGGCTATTATTTTGTTCATCCTACTGTACTCGAAAACGTTGGTGAAGGGATGGACATCATGCAGGAGGAAACGTTTGGCCCGGTCATTCCACTGACCACTTTCCGCGAGAATGAAGAAGCGGTGGACATTGCCAACAATACCCCGTTCGGGCTGGCAGCTTATTTCTTCACGAATGATTATCGAACCGGTATCTATTATCAGGAGCATCTGAAGTTCGGGATTCTCGGCTGGAATGATGGGGCACCGTCTGCGGCACATGCGCCATTCGGTGGTATGAAAGAGAGCGGCATCGGACGTGAGGGCGGTCCTGAGGGGATTGAGCCTTACATTGAAACGAAGTATCTTTCCATCGGAGGCATTGAATAGTTTTGTAGATTCTTAATGTGGAGGTAAGACCATGAATGTTGAAATTTTAATATTATTTATTAACGCAACGCTGGTAACAGTCGTTTCTTCGATTGTTGTCATTGCCATTCTGAGAAAGCAGTACCTTCCTGTCATTAAAGAGATGGAGAAGAAAGAAAATCAGGAAGAGAGCACGGAATCTGAAGAAAAACGAATAAACAGTAATATATAATAGAGGGGAATCTATATGGCCATTACGATATTTGCGCTCGTTTTATTACTTTATGTAGTTGTAGGAGCTTTCATCAGCCGTTATGTTAAAAATAGTGATGACTTTTATACCATGGGAGGAAGAGGGTCGACCATTCTCATCGTCGGTACGCTTGCGGCTACGTATCTCAGTGCTGCTACGCTGCTCGGGATTGCTGGGCAATCTTATAAAGAAGGTCCTCTCGTTATTGCGACACTCGGATCATTTGGTGCCTGGCTCGGAACGCTGATTGCTGTCGTCTATATGGGAAGAAAAATGAAGGCATTAGGCTGTAAGACGATGCCTGATTTCTTTGATAAGCGGTTCAACAGCAAGTGGGTCAGCATTATTGCTATTATCATTATGATTGTAGGACTGGTTGGTTACGGAGTGATCCAGTTTATTGGAGCTGGACTGGTACTCAGTGAAATAACAGGTATTAATTTTCAATTATTGATTGTCTTATTTACGATTGCGTTGATTGCCTTTACAGCCTTTGGCGGTATGTATGGAGTGGTCGTGACAGATACAATCATGTTCTTCACGATGCTTGCGATTTCAATCGTGATTGCTCCCATGATTATTGGACAGGCTGGGTTTGAACAGATGAAAGGTTTATCCGAGACCATGCCGAATTACTGGACAATTGGCGGTACAGAAAATCGATCGATTGGCTGGTCAATTTCCCAGTTTCTTGTATGGATAATGTTCTTTGCCTGTATGCCGGCGCTCGTGTCTCGCGTATTTCCGGCTAAAAACGATTTTGTCATTCTGAAAACAGCGATTATCGGTGTGTTTTTTGCGCCTTTCATGCAGCTGACCGTATTTATCGCAGCAGGTGGTATGCAAGTGCTTCAGCCAGGTATTACGCCTACGGACAACGCAATGATTGTCGGATTTATGGAATTCACGCCACCGGCAGTCGCGGGAGTGGGACTGGCTGCACTCATGGCTTCGATTATGTCCACAGCTTCTACATTATTTGTTCTGGTAGGTTTTGCTTTATCCAGGGACTTGTATGAAAGATTGTTTGAAAAAGAACTTAATGAAAAACAGAGCCTTACAGCAGCGAGGTTTGGTCAAATCATCGTAGCGGTCGTCATCTGTGCCATTGCTCTTGCACGTCCGTCCGCGATTTACTGGATTTCCATTTATGCTGGATCCATCTTTGCGGTTGGCTGGCTGCCAACGATCGTGGCATCTTTTGAATGGAAGAAAATGAACAGCAAAGCGGCGATGATCAGCATGATATCCGGGGTCGCTTCGTTTCTTCTCTTCGGGGAGCTTATCAGAGCAGGAATTATGACGCTGCCGACCGGTGTGGACGAACTCATGCTGGCACTGCTTGTCTCCGTACTATCTCTCTTAGGCGCTGGGCTGGTAACGAAGCCGAACGCCCATGAACTGAATTATTACGCAGAGATGAAGCGCTCAGGTATGGCGTCGATAACCATCAAGGAATTTTTGAAACAGCCGGATGGTCTTCAAAAGATCAAAAAGCAGTATAAACAGCTGGTTACCGTTTCTGTATTATTTACATTCATATCCGTCGTGGTATGGGGATACTTTTTCATAAAACTCGGACTCTAATAATCTAGTGAGAAAGTGAGATGGAACACGTGAACACGATTAATGAAGAACGATTATTCCGTATGCTTTCCAAAAGTTCAGAAACAGGGGCTATACCGGAAAATGGCCTCAGACGACTGGCTCTCTCAGATAAAGACCAAGAGATGAGAAATATATTTAAAGAATGGTGTAACGAAGCTGGATTGACGTTGCGGGTGGACGACTTAGGAAACATGTATGCCAGCAGGGAAGGAAAGAAAGACCTTCCTCCCGTGGTACTTGGATCTCACCTGGACACCCAGCCGGCAGGAGGCCGATTCGATGGCGTCCTCGGTGTCCTACTGGCTCTCGAAGTGATCCATACTTTAAATGACAATGGCATCGAAACCGAACGCCCGCTGGAAATCGTTAATTTTACGAACGAAGAAGGCGCCCGGTTTGAGCCGCCAATGCTCGGATCCGGAGGGATCGCCGGGGTGTTCGACCAAGACTATGTATATAGTAGAAAAGATGCGGACGGCTTTAGATTTCTAGAAGAACTGGAGCGGATCGGTTACAAAGGGGAGAAAGAAAACCGGCTCGGTGACTTTCATTCCTTTCTAGAACTTCATATTGAACAGGGTCCCATTCTTGAAGATGAAAACAAACAAATCGGCGTTGTAGAAGGGGTTCAGGGCATCAACTGGCTGGAAGTGACTATTACGGGGGAAGCGGATCATGCCGGTCCGACCCCGATGCATTTAAGGAAAGATGCGCTGATGGCCGCTGCAGAAATTATGAATCAGTTGGAAAAGGAGATCACGACTACGGATGTTACCGTGACCGTTGGCAAGATTTCCGTTTCCCCAAACTCGGTCAATTGTGTTCCTGGCGAAGCTCATTTTACCGTAGATATCCGAAGTGCCAATGATGATCTTCGAAAGGAAGCCTTTGAAGGAACAATGAACACGATTCGCCGTGTCTCTCAGAACAGAGACGTGGGCGTGGAGATGACGGAACTGTGGGAAACCGAAAAAATTGATTTTGATAGAAGTATTACAGAGGTTATCGAGAACAGTGCAACAGAGCTGGGGTATTCTTCAAAGAGAATGCTTAGCGGTGCCGGTCACGATGCCAAATACGTCAACAATCTTGGCCCCACGGCCATGATCTTTGTGCCGAGCGTAAACGGCAAAAGTCATGTACCCAGCGAATTGACACTGGATCAAGATATTGTGAGCGGAGCCAATACGCTCTATCATACGGTACTTACATTATCCAATGAATAAAAACAGAAGTAAGGTGTGAACTTATTTATGGCAACCAGCAACGAGCTTGTGCGTAATAAAATAGAAGAGCTGTGGGAAGAAGAAAAGTTGTTCTTGAAGACGCTCGGAAGTTTTTCCAGTACATTAGGTAATGAAAAAGGCGTTCAACAATTTGTTTATAACTATTTACAGGATATGGGGCTGGAGACAGAAGCGATCACGGTCGATCCCGACAGATTGAGAAAGTATGAAAACTTCGGTGAACCTGAATGGTCCTACGAAGACCGCCCGGTTGTAGTAGGAGAATGGAAAAACAACGGACCGAAAAAAGGGAAAAGTCTCATCCTGCAAAGCCATATGGATGTGGTAAGTGCTGAACCTGAAGATCAATGGGAAACTCCGCCCTATTCGCCGGTAATAAAAGACGGAAAAATGTACGGCAGAGGGATTCTGGATATGAAAGGCGGATTTGCGGCTATCGTTATGGCTGTTAAAGCGCTCCGTGAATCTGGGGTCGAACTCGGTGCAGATCTGCAAATTCAGAGTGTCATCGAAGAAGAATGTACCGGGAACGGGGCCCTGACCTTACTGGATCAAGGATACACGGCAGATGGAGCCCTTATCCCTGAACCTACGCAATCACGTTTGATCACTTCACAGGTCGGAGTTATATGGCTTCGAGTGAAAGTAAAAGGAGCTGGTGCTCACGTAGAGCGTGCGGAGAGCGCGCAAAATGCGATTATGAAAGCGAATAAACTGATGGAATCGCTGATGGAGTACCGTGAGCATATTAATAACCGGCCGAAACATCCAGATTTTGAGCATCACCCTCATCCGCTCAACGTCAGTGTTGGTCTGATTGAAGGAGGAAACTGGGCCTCCAGCGTGCCGACCGAATGTACCTTTGAGGCGCGAGTCGGGTTCTACCCGGGAACCGCTCCAGAAGATGTGAAAAAAGAAGTCGAGCAATGGCTGTTGGAGGCTGCTGAAGAGGATGAATGGCTGAAAGAGGCGAAGCCGGAGGTTACTTTTTACGGTTTCTCAGCCCCGGGCTATACGATTTCGAAAGAAGAAGAGCTTATGGAGGAAATGAGTGCCTCGCATTATGCTGTAACCGGTAAACAGGTGGAAGACCTGGCATTCACGGCAACTACGGATTTGCGGGCGTTCGGTGAGTTTAATATCCCGGCTACTTGTTATGGGCCGAGTGGTGGGGATATGCATGCGCCTAATGAGTATATTGAGCTTGAGAGTTTGAAGGAAGTGGCGCATACGATTGCTGATTTTGTTTTGCGGTGGTGTGGAGAGAAATAGGTAGAATCTTCATTAATGTTGCAACAAATAAATGAGAAATATCTTACTTAATAATTATTCGTTGTTCTTCAGTCTATCAGAAGGATTAAGATATTAGATTGCATATATATAGTTCCACCATTTCTATTCTAGTTTAAACATTTAGAGCAACAGCCTTCTAAGCTGTGGGTAGGGAGTTCGAATCTCTCCAGGGACACTAGTTAACAAAACGCTGAACCTCTTGCTAGACAAGAGATTCAGCGTTTTTCTTTTTTTAGTCAATTGATGTTGTTCTCATTAGAAACCTCTTATGAGGCAAACACGGGGCAGAATTTTTTATGTACAAATTAGTAGGATTTGGAATATAATTTAGTTAGGTTATATACAAAATATTTCTTAAGTTGTGGAAGAGAGAGAATGCCATGTTTGAAACTGCTGAATTTACAGTATCATTAATTGCGATGGCTGCCACTACAACAGCAGCAACTGCAGCACTAATTTCTGCAATTGCGGCTAATAAAAATATTGAGATTGCTAAAGGACAGCTGGAGGAAATAGCAAATCAACGAAGGGATGCCGTTCGCCCAGATCTTTATATTCGTGAATGTGAGTCAAAGTTCAAATACAATAAGGATTTGGGTTATGCGAGAACAGAGGTAGATCAATTACTACTATATATTGAGAATATAGGGATTGGTCCAGCAAAAATGGCAGAATTTAAATGGATAATAAATATAAATAAGAGCTTACGAGCTATTGAACCATTTAATAAGGATAATTTATTTTATCGCATAGAAAATAACCAACTAATGTTTAATGAAGCTGGTGTAATTTCCTATTCTGAAGACTTTTCCACCCAGACAATACCATTATTTCCTGCTGATGAGAAAAAAGGTGTTCGATTTCCTTTCACCTACACTCGTTTGTTAGGAATTACAATACAACTTATCCAAGAGGGAAAAATTAAAAGAGAAGAAGTTCCAGAGATACTACTAGAGGTGAGTTATAACAATATTTTTAATGAAAAAATAATCAAAAAGGTATATGTAATTAATACGGAAGTCGTAACACAAAGTTTGAGCACGGCAGATAATCTGATCTCTGGATACGATGTGTTAATTTTTAAAAGAGCAGTTGAAAGACCTAGTATTTAAAATGAATATTAAGGTCTTCTAGCAAAAGATATACCTATTATAAGTTTTATATCAAGATAATTTTATCTTTTGGGGTTTAAGAAAACTCACTAAAATGTATAGCTACCAACTGATCTACTTCTTCAATATAATGTCCATATATATAAAAAGTAGTTCCAATTTTCCTATGGCGTACACGTTGGCTATTGGACTTTAAAGGTGCGTTTTGCTGAATGAGGAAAGTAACAGAGTAGTGTATTAAATCATGGAAACATAGAGATTAAGAAACAAGAGGTTAGTCATAGAAAGGTTGAGTGATCGACAAAACGAAATATAATTGACGAAAGTCACGACTCAAAATCGTGTTCCTTACGGAGTGCCGGGTCGACCCTGGCAACCGGTACTAACGTCATTTACAGAAGAATTAAGTAATATCAACGTTTATAACGTCTTTCTACAGTAGTATAGGAAGGTGTTTTTTTGTTTTAATGGCTTTTATTAACACCACAGTATAACTTTAAATCGTCTTCACAGAGAAAGGTGAATTGTTGTTATGGCTAGAGGAAAAACACTGAGACGAAAAGGAATTAGCTGTCCTAGAGAGTAAAACAACGTCATTTGTAGAATGATTTTCAGAAGAGACACTTAGAGCTAATCATTCCTGCCTATAAGCATTATGCTTACTTAAATTTGTTATATATTTTATGCATTAGTAGCTAGTCTCAATGATCTTCAA
The DNA here is from genome assembly GCF_000284515.1 of Halobacillus halophilus DSM 2266. GTDB lineage: Bacteria > Bacillota > Bacilli > Bacillales > Halobacillaceae > Halobacillus > Halobacillus halophilus. The sequence goes on from NC_017668.1 coordinate 1,396,754, forward strand.
AAAGAGAGCTTACTATAATACCTCATACAGAAAGGAGCATGGTAAAAGTTTGCAAGTTACTTTATTGATGAGTTACTGAAAGTCAAGAAAGAAGAGGGGTAAGTTTCCATTAAGTGAGATCAAAAGGATGGCGGTCCAATAGTGGAAGACCATTGAATACCGGTCTCGTTGTTTGGGTCCAGGAATATATCAAGTTTAATAAACATTATTAGTTTGCTGAGAGCTCTTAAGTTTATCTATGGACAGTAAACTGAAGAAACAATTCTATATAGATAATTTACAAGTCAACCTTTTTCCCCATTGCACCATCAGGGTATACCAGGGGCCCTTCTAAAATCCTTGAATTGTGTTTAATCTATATATAAACTACTTGAAAAAACGAGTAATCACGCATTTTATAAATCTTTTTAACAATAAAAATGTTAAAATTATCCTTAAGGAGGATGGTTATGTCGGAAATAAGAGAAATTCATGTGACAAGTTTTGTAGAATTACACGAGGCTTTTGCTGAATATAGGCGTGATAACTTGTGGTTATTTAGAGGACATAGCGATATCGATTGGAAGTTGGTACCCAAAGCTGGAAGAGAACCATACATAAACAGCATGGATAAGAATTCTTTCGAATCTTGGAAAAGGCGTGCTAAGGAGTATTTGCCCACCGCAAACAGTGATTGGGATTTTCTCAGTATAGCCCAACATCATGGTCTAGCTACTAGATTATTAGATTGGACATTTAATCCTTTAATAGCAGCTTTTTTCGCTGTGAATGATAATAGAGAGACTGATGCCTGCATATTTGCTTATAGAAATCGTTACCGAGAGAGAGTAATAGATACCGATTATAGTGATCCTTTCGAAACAGATGGAATAATGAAATTTAAACCTAATGCCACTGCAAGGAGAATCACTAGTCAGGGAGGTATTTTTACTATACATGGTCCGCCTAATTTAGATTTACAAGATAAGTTTAAGGACGAGGGTAAATTAGACAAAATTATAATAGGTAAAGAGTATAGAGGAGAACTTTTATTCGATTTAAATCATTATGGTATTAACCATTTATCTTTATTCCCTGACTTAGATGGGTTATCTAGACATGTAAACTTTTATATGGAGAACCAAAACTTTTGGGTATCTCAATTGGATTGATCAGGAAAGTTTTAAGCAACGAGGAGCAGAGAAGTTTCTATAATAAAAATTTAAATTTAAAATACCAAAATATATGAAATCTATTGAGTAGTGGATATGAATATTATCATATTCCAAAAATAGCATGTGAGAGAATTGATATTTTCACAAAATTAAAACCAGGTAAATTTGAACATTTCAATGAGACCAACTACTATACTATAAAAAGGTTTCCCCATCCTGAATTAGGGATATTAACATTTGCTTTTGTCCATTTTCCTAGCAAACTTCATATGGATGATTTTGATCATGGAGAGGAATCAAGGATATTTAAAAAGGAAGTAGAGGATGTAGAAGGTCAATGTAAATCTAATAAAACTGTTTTGGTGGGAGATTTCAACATGAACCCATTTGAACAGGGCATGATGGCTGCATCGGCAATAAATTCATATCCAACCAAGTATGAAGCTAGTAAAGTTCAAAGAAAGGTTAAAAGTAGGAGTTACAATATGTTTTATAATCCTATGTGGAATTTTTTGGGGATACAGGTAAGCCTTCGGGTACGTACCATTATCCTGCTCTGCAAAACATTTAAGTCTATATTGGAACCTATTTGATAAAGTCTTAGTAAGACCCCCACTTATAGATAATATATTTAATAATGTTGAAATATTAACTGAGATTATGAATGAACCATTGTTGAGTAAAACTGGTAAGCCATCAATAAGCTACTACCACCTGCCCGAGATGGAGCGACCATTTCGTGCAGCAAAGTCACCAATCTTTGGCTACTTAGCTCTAGTATTAAGTTTAGGGTTTATTATACTATATTTCCCTGATAAGCCGGCGAGCCTTATCTGGCCGTATGAGTGGATCATGGTGACAGGATGGACTTTACTTGGTGCTTATTTCTTCATTCAGATGTTGCGTGGAACTTATCAGAAGAAAATGAGTTCTTCTGAGGAGAAGGCTTTATAGATGATAGAAAGATGATAGAAGGGACCTTTTCTGCAGTCTCGATCCTAAATTGGAACTATTAACTGAATTCAGAAGAATAGAATAAGATCTAAAACTCCCTCATTCGCTTCATATTATAATGAGGGAGTTATTTTAATGTTGAGGAAAAGCTGCTATCTGTGTCTCGATCTGATATTTCAAAGTGTGCTGAGTATAACGTATGTTGAACTACTAGATTCATGCTACTAACAAATCTATAAACCACAAATCATGTATTAATTTTCCAATTTATTTATTAAAAATAACATAGTAAGAGTTAGAATTAATTGAAAGTGGGGAAACTTTCCAAATTATGTTTAGCAGGTATATAATAGATAAAAGAATACATAGTAACTAAATTAACAGGGGGATTCAATGTGCAAGTCGCTTTACTAGTCGGTAACGGTTTTGACATTCAAGCAGGGTTAAAGACAAGATATGCAGATTTCTACGATTATTTACGAAGAAAATCTCTAGATGATGAATCATTAAGGGAAAATGCCATTTTTAACGAAATAAATAAAAATGAAGAATTGTGGTCTAACTTCGAAAATGCGTTAATGGAATTAACAAATTGTTGCGATCCTCAGGATAAGGCAGAGCTTACAGTTGATAAACTAGCGAGAGATAAGGATGAAATTGAAGATTACTTAGGTGAATACCTATCGACTGTAAACGAAGAATATAGAGTAGATGAGTATTCAAAACATATTATTAACGAGTTCAAGCGGAGTTTTTCTTCATTAATTTCTATATTACCATTACAAAGGCAAGAAGAAATAAGTAGGATACTAAATCTTCAATCTAACACTAGTACTCTATGGATGAATATAATAGATTTCAACTATACTCTGTTATTTAAAGACTCTTATTATTTGTTACCTAAAGATAACCCTATAGCTGAAATAAATGAATTAACCGCATCAAACCGAAAAATTCAACTCAAGAAAAAAGGATATGTAAAGCTGCATGGTGATACGAAAGCAAATATGAATCTCGGAGGACATGTCTCTCAAATATCAGAAAGTGTTAAAGAATGTGAGTATCGCTTTTTCTTTGATAAAGAAGCTTTAGAGCATGTTAATGGAACAAATAAATATAAGTTTGCAAAAGAATTTATTAATAGTACAAGCCTATATTTTGTCTTAGGAATGTCTCTAGGAGAAACGGACAGAGGATGGTGGGAGAGAATTGCTAACTTAGTTGCTAGAAATCCTCGAAGGGCAGTGGTTATTTTTGAATACAATTCTTATGAAGCAATCAATAATAAACCTTATTTACGAGAACCAAGTATAAAGCGGGTTAAGGATCGCTTTTTAAGTTATGCTACTGAACTAGATGATGCGCAAATAGAGTCTGTTTCGGAAAGAATATTCGTGCAATACAACAGTAAGTTATTTAATCTAGGTGGATTAGATAAAGTAGAGGAAGGCAGTCAGCACTAATGCCATTTTGCAAGCTGTCGGAAATATACGTCTATACATAAGGAGATCTATATTGAATTCACGTGCTTATACACTAACTTAACAATGATGGATTCACTTTTATTAGTTGATGACTTTTACTCCTATCTAGAAATGAAGGAGCTCAAGTTGAGTTACATTATCTAGAGTCGAGTTAAGCACTATTTCTTTATATCTTCTAAATCTTATGTAGTAGGATGCATGTCTATTTTACCGAGCATAGTTTTATTGGGTAATAGAAATTAAGATTTAAGTACCGTTTTAAAGTATAATTGAGCAGTATTACCAAAGTTATCGAGAAAAGTATAAAAGAGCTGGGGTATTCTTCAAAGAGAATGCTTAGCGGTGCCGGTCACGATGCCAAGTACGTGAACAATCTAGGCTCAAATGCGCTTATGAAAGCGAATAAACTGGTGGAATACCGGGAGCATATTAATAACCGGCCAAAACTTTTAACATCTTCCTCATCCGCTTAAAGTCAGTGTTAGTCTGATTGAGGAAGGAAGCTGGGCCTCCAGCGTACCAACCTAATGTACCTTTGAAGGTGCGAGTCGGATTCTACCCGAGAACTGATCCTGAAGATATTCAAAAATAGGTTGATTAGTTGCTACTTAATGCGACGAAGAGGGTGAATGGCTCAAAGAGGCGAAGCTGGAGATTAAGATTTTACGGTTTCTCAGCCTCAGACTACACCATTTTGAAAGGAGAAAGAGGTTATGGAGGAAATGACTACCTCACATTATGCTGTAACCGGTAAACAGGTGGAAGACCTGGCGTTCAACGCAACTACGTATCTGCGTGCGTTCGGAGAGTTTAATATTCCAGCTACTTGTTATGGTCCGAGTGGCGGTGATATGCATGCTCCGAATGAATACATTGAGCTTTCTAAATTAAAAGAAGTGACGCACTCGATTGCTGATTTTATTGCCGGTGGGGTGAAGAGAAGTAATCTAAGTATCATCTGAAAACCCCAACAGCCTTTTAAGTTGTAAGTCAGGTTGCCACAATATTTAAGTATGGTGTGAGGGGGGCCATAAATAGTGAACTTTTTTGATAGAAAAATAATTAATAGAACCGTAAGTGAGGGAGGAGAAAAATGCAATGTCCCTCATTTACCTATTTTATGGTAAATTCATAGGTAATGGATACTTATAACATTCTGTCACAGGACGGAGGAGACTACTTCATAATAGCTATGATAAAATTAACTAGGACAAATATTCATAACTCATTCAATTGGCTAGATACAGGACTTATACTAGCCGTTATTACAATTTTTGGATATATAGCGGTTTATTTTTTCCAAAGAGGTTACCTATTTTATTTTGGATTAACAGATATATTTATTTACCAAATAACAATTGTTAATATTTTATCTACTATTACTAACTTATTCTTCTGATTTCTCGGAATTACTTTTCTCCTGCTAATAAAGTACGAAATAAAAAACAACAATCCCTATTGGTTAATCTTAAAAAATTCAATATTATCTTTTAGGTTTATATTCGGTTTATTTTTAATGATTTTATTTCCAAAAATATGGTTTTTATTTTTACCTATATTAACTCTAATATTAGCACTTCCATATATTCTATCGATCTTTCAACACAAAAAAATTAAAGGATACAAAAACAAATTAGAAAGAAATCTGGAAAAAAAGCAAGAATCCGATTATTCATTTAAGAATTTGATAGTTACATTAAAAGAAAAACCCTGGTCGAGATTTGCATTTCCACTGGCTATTTTTACATTGATCTCAATTTTCTCATTTTTTGGTGGTTATATAAATGCTGAATATTCTGAAAATTTTTATGTTGTTAAAAGTAATTCAGAAGAATATCTAGTTATAGAGCAAGTGGGAGACAAATTTATTACAGTACCTATTGACCTATCCACAAATGAAGTTACAAGCGAGTACATAGTTATTGAACAAAAATCTGATTTAAAAAATCCTGTAATCTTTAAGAAAGAAAGGTTAGAGGGCGGTATTATAGTTCCTAGCTCTTAAATAAGTTTTAAAAAATTGTAATAATATTTTATTATATAGATTTTATTTCTAAAAGAGCGAGAGTAAATAATAATTAAAGGACGTTTGTGGGAGACAAGAAAGAAAGGACGGCAGCCAATTATTACTAGAATAACGTTTAAATAATATTAACGGATGATTTCAAAATGGAAAATGAAGGGGAAAATTCTTTTTTGTAGAAGTAATGAAAAAGGGGGTGTTGAAATGTCTTTTAGAGAAGAGATGCTAAGAGCGCTTTATCAAAAACACAAAGAGCAAGTTCAATTAGCTCCATCTGTGGAGCAGGCTATCCGAAACTTAAAATTACATGTGGGGAGTTTCAGAAATCAATCTAAAAAGATAGCTGAGATTGATTCTGATTTTAATGTTGAAATTAAAGATGGTATCGAAGGAGTTTTAGCGACTATTGTCTATAAAGATTCCTCATTGAAGTTCTTATTGGAATCATCAGAAGTAATGTCAGTGGACATAAATGATACGCAGGTAGATGTGTTTGTATTGGACGAAAATGGATTTACTTCTAGCAAGTATGGCAAGGAATATGATATTTCTATGTTAGATGATTATTTAGCTGAAGCCTTCAAAGAAAAACTTTAACTCAAAAATTGGGCCCCCTTAAACTGAGGGGCTCTTTTAATTAGAAGAGTTTAAGTTGAAAGGATTGTGGATCCATATTTCAGAAATCTTTAAAAGCTCTCAAAATATAAAATATATAAAAGCAGTTCGAGATATGCGTAAACACGAAATAGATTATCATAAAGGAATAGGGAAAAACAGAAAAAACTTTCCATCTTGTACGTTAAATTTGATGACTTTAAAGCTAATTCCTACTATAAATCAAAAGAAAAAAAGGACGAAGGATTACTAATAAGAAGTACAAATAAGCTTATATGATTAGGTCGCTACTCATTTTGAGGTACTGTCTAAAAACAGTTTAATGCCCTATTTAATTTAAAGGTGTTTCTTTTTCTTACAGGTTAGAGTAAATAGTATATAAAATTGAAGCAGTTCACGCTATCAATGAATTTATTGGATATGATAAAAATAGAAAATATGTGTAAACAGTTTTGAAAGTCGTCCGATATTAATAATGTAGAAACATTACATAAGTCGGCCGACTTTTTGTTTGTTATTCAATATATCTCACAAGGACGTGAGATAAACAATTTCAAGGAGGAATTATTAAAATGAGAATTAATCACAATATCGCGGCGCTAAATACTCACCGCCAACTAGGTCAAGCAAACAATGCTCAACAAAATTCTATGGAGAAACTATCTTCAGGGCTTCGCATAAACAAAGCCGGCGATGATGCAGCTGGTCTTGCAATCTCTGAAAAGATGCGTGGCCAAATTCGTGGCTTGGACCAAGCTTCAAGAAACTCTCAAGATTCCATTTCTATGATTCAAACTGCAGAAGGAGCGTTGAATGAAACCCATAGCATTCTTCAGCGGATGCGTGAATTAGCTGTACAATCTGGTAACGATACAAATACTTCAACTGACCGTGGGGAAATCCAGAAAGAAATGAATCAATTGACTTCTGAAATAAATCGCATAGGAAATACTACTGAATTTAACAATCAAAAACTATTGAATGCTACTGCTGGAGAAGTTACTGCTGGTAGCACAACTACTACCCCTGCTTCAGCTAGCTCAACACAAACTAATGGTAGTAGCGGTAATATTACAATTACGGATGCATCTTCTTTTACTGGTGATACAGGTACCTGGACTGTAGCAACTAGTGATGGTTCTAATTTTACAATTGATAAAGGTGATGGGAGTGGAGCGCAAGCTTTAACTGTCACTGCTGGGTCAGCTTCAGTTGATGGAGTCGATTTCGATTTACCCGCATCACCTGCTGCCTCAGATGAATGGTCAATTGATGTAACAGCTTCCGAAACAACGACAAAAGGAGCATTTTCTTCTTTTAGTTCACAAATTGGTGCAAATGAAAATCAAACTATGTCTTTGGAGTTTTCTGATATGAGAGCTAGTGCTCTAGGTATTACCGGTGCAGCGGGAGATAGTGGGTACACTGGTAAAGATACTGTTACAAATGGTACCAATAATACTACTAATGAAGCAGCACTTGATGTCTCGGATGCTACTAATGCAGGTAATGCAGTAACGAAAATCTCCGAAGCGATCGAACAAGTGTCGGCAGAACGTTCAAAACTAGGGGCTAACCAAAATCGTTTAGAGCATACAATTAACAACCTAGGAACATCTTCAGAGAACCTAACTGCTGCGGAATCTCGAATCCGTGACGTGGACATGGCTAAGGAAATGATGAATCAAACAAAGTCATCTATCCTGGCACAAGCGTCTCAAGCCATGCTTGCAAAAGCAAATCAACAACCACAAGGAGTTCTCCAACTTCTACGTTAAAAAAATACCCAAAAGCCCCCACTCGTTTAATGAGTGGGGGCTTTTGGGTATTTTAAATTTCGATTTAGAGGACAGATCCATTATCTTCTGTTGTATAACTCAAGCATTCATCTTAATACTAAAAAAACCAGATGGAAAAGTTTTCTAATCCAAACTAACACTATAAAAGAGAATAAAGTATTAGAGAACAAAGAGAAGAGGCTCATATTTATGGTATTAACCTTCTTCTAGAAACCACAGTAACAATAAGTATCACACAAGCCCCAGCACCCACAGCCGGAAACATCACTGTCGTCACAGTTAACCGCTCCAAAGCCACAATCGATAACAAATTCCGAACCATAAACAAAACGAAAAAAGTGATGTTTTCTTCATAGGGTAAGTGGTAAGCCTTGGTCAAAGTAGGACCAAAACCTAATACTTCTACGGTAGGCAATATCAGCACAGCCTGAACGGATCAGATGTCAAGTACCAAAAAGATAGTGATGATAAAGCCAGGATAAGAAACACCCAGTAGATTCTCGTAATTTTCACATCAGTCTTCTTAAGGAAAGCCAGAAATGCGACCACCACAGTAATTAATCCGGAAATACCTATCGGCCAGGCGCCTAGACCACCGCCTTACTTAAGCTGAGCAACAAATACAACGAGTGTAACCAGTGACCAAATTAGCCAGGAGAAGAAATGGGGGTTTAATAGAATTCCTTAACACGCCGCGTATGTAGGGGTAGAATCCAATAAACGTGATGGCGATCGCTATTAGACTATAAAGAAGTTTCTGCTCCATTTGTTTACCAGCACCTTTTTATTAGTGATGCATTCTACCAAATTCCCCGCTGGACGACAATAGGATAGCAAAAAGAGAGACTTACCAACATGCTCGTTGGATAAGCCTCTCTTTTTAATTACATAAAAAACACCACAAACAACTGAAGATAAATCTGCACCATCGCATAAAACGCAATCGCATACTTATAGTTAAACAACAGACCATTCTTAATAATACTAAGCTTATTCACCGAACTCAAAATAATCGACGGTAAAATCAGCGGAGATAACATAATCGAAATCACACTGCCCGAGGTAATCCCTAGCACAACGATCTCCGGTGGATAGGGGAGCTCGACACCTTGCAAAATCCCGGAAACTAGTACGATGACTGTCAAAGGACCGAGTCCGATAAATCCGAGGATGATTACAACAAACGGTAGCACCCATAGGAAGTTTAAGAACGGAATGGCATCGGTGATATAAAACAGTCCATCGATAATATACTCGCCGTAGCCCGACTGATTGACGGCATTGATGAGAAAGCCAGCGGCTAAAAGAATAGAAAACTGCTGAGCTTTGTTGGGAATGCTTTTTCCGACATACGTTTTACCATTCTCTGCAATCGCACTGCTTCTTCGGCGGACGATGAAATAGAGAAGGACCCATGCGACAATAACGATCGGGATAATCAGTAAGAGATCCACGGGCCAAACAGCGTTTACGAGAAAGATCGATCCGAATAAGGTGACAAACAAGATAACAAATTCGAGCGCATCCCGATTCCCGTTTGGATCTTCTTTCTTTTCTTCTTCAATTCGCCCCAGTTCCTCCTGAATACCGGCCGTAAGATCGACGCCATAATGACGTTCCTGGAAGTGGGAGAATAGAACGGACAACAGGGTCCCGGCAAAGGCGATGACAAATCCCTGCAGGATGGATAAACCGAGCGAAGCCCCGAGTGCCTGCACGGCGAATATAAAGCTAGGAATGCTGACGACCCACATGGTGGTCAGGGAAAACGCACGAAGCAGGGCGGTTCCTTTATAGTTCTCCCATACTTCTCCTTTTTGATTTTCCAGGAAATCGTCGATCATTCCGTAGACCATCGGAATCGAACCGAATAATAGGAAGTAAGAGATGATCTGCGTGATGACCATCATGCCGAAATAGAACTTGCGGCTCGTATTCAGCAAGTTCTGCGCGAAGTTAATAACCGCTTCAATGTACGGCTTTTCTTCTAATACCCAGCTGATCGTCGGGACGATCAGTAAGAGAGCGATCAGTCCGCTCATTACGGTGAAGCCGGATACGGTCGCTTCGATTAAGGAGGTCCCTGCGGTCAGGTGAATGATCAAGGCGATCACAAGCAGTAACAGCGATATGGCTGCCTGTTTCATCGGCAGGAAAAAGTAGCCGAGTAGGAATGCAGTTAATCCGAATATGGAAAGCACCGGGGAAAGTGTTTCTCCGCCGGTGAAATAGACAACGAAATGCATAAGGACATATAAAGTTATAAAAAAGGTGTAACCTTTTTTGGCTAGTTGTACCATTATGAATGCTCCAATCGTGGTTCAATATGTACGTAACACATCTTATCACAGGAGACTTCAATTAGCTGAGATTGTGCTCTACGTACAACACGCGCGGATGCAGCTTTCTTTTTACATAAAAAAATAAAGCTGGCCGGATCGTCTAAGAATAGACTTCCGGGCAGCTTTACACATGCTCGCGCGCGAACTTATTGGATAGGTAGACCTGATTTCTGCCGGCTTGTTTCGCTTCATAAAGCGCTTGATCGGCTTCTTCAATGAGTAATTGCGGCGTGTTTGTTGTTTCGTCGTAACAGGCAATCCCAATCGACACGGTAATAGTTATGGACTCGCCCGTAGCCAATCGAAAGAAATGATTTTGAACCTTTTTCCGGATCCGTTCACTGATTTCTTCGGCCCGCTGTGCAGGGCAGGCGAGGAGAATCACGGTGAATTCTTCGCCGCCATTTCGGCTGACGTGATCGAAGGAGCGGACGGTGCTGGTAAGAATATGACTCAATTCGACCAGGACCTGATCACCTTCAACATGTCCGTAAGTATCGTTCACTTTCTTAAAGTGGTCGATATCAATATACAGTAAAGAAACTTTTTCATCTCTATCCTGCGCCTCGGTGCAGACATCGTTAAATAATTGGTCAAATTTGCGGACGTTGTTCAGACCCGTTAGCCCGTCGGTAACGGACTCGGACTTATATTTGTTTAAGATTCTCTGATTTCTGCGTACATATTCAACGACATAGAAAGATAGAAAGCCGGCGAGATACGATATGCTCCAATAGGAAAGACCAAAGGAAATCAGTGTATCTATACGAAGTGAAAGAAAGGTTAACATGATAGTAAAAATAAGATTGGACAAGGTGAGCGCCAGGAAAACCTTCTTCATTTTAGATAATTCGAGTCTTGTAATGAAAAGAGTCAGGAACGTCGTCCCGCCAATAAAAATGATAGCCAATACCGCCTGGGTGGTGAACCCGAATAAAAATCGGCCGATAATGGTCAGCACCATAGCGATCAGGGCGGGAATGCTGCCGCCGTAATAGGACATTAAGACCACTGGAATGTGCCGTAAATCGATGATGACACTGTCCATAGGTATGCTGTACAGCATCAGAACGTTACTCAATATACCTGCGAGGACGCCGGCCGTGATTTTCTGCCGTCTGGAGGAAGTTCGTCTCAGTGGGGAAGAATTGGTTAACTGGGTATATACAAATAAGATGGCCACTAGGATAGCTAAATTGGAAATCAGTTCTTTCAGGATCATTTAAGGTTCTCCCCTGTGAATAATGGTTTATTTCTGTATGTGAGTTATAGCCTATGTTAAATGTTTGTATAGGTATTATATACCCAATTTACAAGGGGTTTAAATGGGAAGATGTACTTTTTTTCATTTTATCTGCACGGAAAGACGCTTTTATAAAATGTGGCTCCTATATGATCAATTTAAGCCCCCAAAATAAAGAAAGCATCGATGCGTCATTTAGCGCATCGATGCTTCTTTGTTTCGTCATTCTGTTGTTATAAGGAGTAACTTCGTTTATTTTACAGGCTCCAGCAAACCAAGGGTGCGTGAGGTAGAATCATGAACCCGCTCCAGCAGCTCAGGGTTATCCTCCAGGGATTCGCCGTAGGAAGGGATGATTTCTTTCAGCTTCGGATCCCAGGACTCACGATACTCTGGGAAGCACTTGTGTAAGACCTCGAGCATAATGGAAACGGAAACCGATGCCCCTGGTGATTCGCCAAGAAGAGCCGCCATGGTACGGTCTTCTGCGTGAATCAATTTGGTACCGAACTGGAGAGCACCGCGGCCGCCTTCTTCTGTATCCTCAATCAATTGAACGCGCTGTCCGGCTACGAGCAGGTCCCAGTCTTCATTGGATGCATTCGGAACAAAATTCCGCAGCTCTTCCATCCGGTCCTTTTTGGACATCTTCAGCTGCATTGCCAAATATTTGATCAGGGAGGTGTTTTTTGCGCCGGCTGCGAGCATTGTCAGCACATTTGTCGGCTTCACCGAACCGAACAGATCCATCATCGATCCGGTTTTCAAAAATTTAGGTGTAAACCCGGCGAACGGTCCGTACAACAGCGTGTCTTTTCCTTCAATATGGCGACGGTCCAGGTGCGGGACAGTCATCGGCGGAGTGCCGGCCGGTTCTTTTCCATATACTTTGGAATGGTGCTGCTTCACGACTTCCGGGTTGTCACAGACGAGGAATTCACCGCTGATCGGAAATCCGCCGATGCGCTTGCTTTCGGGAATGCCTGTTTTTTGCAGCAATGGCAGGGCGCCGCCACCTGCACCGATAAAGGCGAAGGAAGAGGTATGCTCTTCGATGGTTTCTTCTTTAAGGTTTCGTACTTTAACTTCCCATGCTCCGTCTGCTCTTTGTTGAATATCATCGACGGAATGATTGTAACGGATCTCTATATTGTCTTGCTTCTCTAAGTGTTTCAGCATTTGACGAGTTAGTTCTCCAAAATTAACATCTGTGCCATGGTCGAATTTCGTTGCCGCGATCGGCTCTTCAGTGGAACGGCCCTCCATCATTAAAGGAATCCATTCCTTGATGCGTTCGGGGTCTATGGTAAACTCCATCCCCTGAAACTGAGGATGATCTTTCAGGGCTTCAACCCGCTTCGTCAAAAATTCTACGTGATCTTTACCGTAAACAAAGCTTATGTGAGGCAAGGGACGGATAAAATCTTCAGGATTCTGAAGATCGCCCTGCTCGACCAGGTGGGCCCACATTTGTCTGGAAACCTGGAATTGTTCGTTGATTTTTACCGCCTTGCTAATGTCCAGGGAGCCGTCCGGCTGTTCAGGTGTATAGTTCAGTTCGCAGAGAGCGGCGTGTCCGGTTCCGGCATTATTCCATTCATTAGAACTTTCCTGTCCGGCGGAGTCGAGCTTCTCGAACAGGGTGATGCGCCATTCCGGTTCTAATTTGTGCAGAAGCGTGGCCAGTGTCGCGCTCACGACACCTGCACCGATCAGGATCACGTCACTCGTTGTGTGGTTATGATTCATGTTATTCCTCCTCTTATGGTTAAACAGCCTGTAACTGTATCGGGCGTTATCGTCCATTCGTTATGTTGATCCCGATGATCATCCGCTTGTATCTTACCGTTATTGTTGGGCGGGCGCGATGCCTTTTCTTTTTTTATACATATCCGGCGCAGCATCATGGTTGCCTCTATGTACCTTGCTAAAAGCAGCGTATACCTTGATCCATTCGCTCCTATAGAAAGGCAGCATGGATTCTTGTGTCACCAACATAGGTAAGGTCATCAGATGACTTTATAATTCTCATTTTAGCACGGGTAGAAATCGCTTTCAATAAAAAGCTGAATGGCTCATTCTATTAGGGTTTCATGGTGAGGACCGAAAATAGGGGAAGAGATCGAATTTATGTGAAAATTGTGGAATCGGTGATAACTTCCTATTGAAAACATCTTTGTAAGCGGTTACCATAAGTAATATGGTCATCAGATGACCGTATCAACTATTGACAATCAAAGTTCGTTTAAGGAATAAGAAAATCAATGTAAGGAAAGAGGAGGAGATCAAATGTTGATGGTGGTGGCACTAAGTGCTGTGATTGTTCCCTTTCTGTTGCTGGTTTTATTGCGTATGCCAGCGATCAAAGGGATGTCCATCAGTGCTGTAGTGGTAATTATTTTAGCGATGACTGTATGGGGAATGGAAGGCCAGGTGATTGCTTCTTCCATCCTGCAGGGCGTACATAAAACCCTGACGATCTTATTAATACTATTTGGAGCGCTTGTGTTATTGAACACCCTTCGTAACACCGGAGCGGTAACCCGTATCAATCAGGGATTTCAAAGTATTTCCCAGGACATGAGGGTTCAGCTTATTTTTGTCGCTTTTTTATTCGGGTCATTAATTGAGGGAGCGGCAGGATTCGGTGCACCGGCCATGGTGACGGCTCCGTTAATGCTTGCCCTTGGCTTCAGGCCGCTGGCAGCGGTGGCGACAGCCCTAATTGCGGATAGTACGGCCGTGGCCTTTGGAGCGGTGGGAACGCCGGTACTGGTCGGACTCAGCACTTTGCCCGATGCGGGTACTGCTTTTTTCAAGGAGGTTGGCGTAACGGTCACCCTGATTGATTTATTCGCGGGCACATTTATTCCATTTATTTTAGTCGTTGTGCTGACCTTGTTTTTCGGAAAAGGGAAGGGAATAAAAGATGCCCTCGTGATGATCCCGTGGACGCTGCTCATTGGGATCACGTATAATGTTTCAGCTCTTGTGTACGCCACTTTGTTTGGACCGGAATTTGTAGCGATTCTGGGATCCTTGACCGGGCTCGTGGTCGCAGCTATAACAGCCAGAAAGGGATGGCTTCTTCCATCCACTGTATGGACAGATGCTAAACAGGAGGATTTCAAGGATAATGAAGAAAAATCCGAGATGGGATTGATCCGGGCATGGTTTCCTTACATTATTGTCGTGGCTCTGCTGTTACTTACACGTATTGTTCCGTGGTTTAAGGAATTTACACAGACGGCTATCGATTTATCGTGGTCGAACATTTTAGGCGTGGACGGAATTGCGTCAAGCTGGGCCGTATTATACTCGCCTGGAACGGTGCTGGTCGTCGCAGCCCTATTAGCCCTGCTTGTGCAGCGAAAATCGTTTAACCATTTTGGGCGGGCGGCCAAGCAATCGCTGTCCACGATGAAAATAACCGCGGTTACATTATCGGCAACGCTTGCTATGGTGCATGTGTTCAGTAATTCCGGGATGAATATGAATGATTTAATGAGCATGCCAAGTTATATTGCTGAGGGAATGGCGGCTGCTTTTGGGCCGATGTGGATTTTCGCCGCACCGTTTCTCGGGGAACTGGGCTCCTTTATAACGGGAAGTGCCACGGTTTCAACCCTTACTTTCTCACCGATTCAGTACAATATAGCGGAGGCTACAGATGCGAACCTTAAGGTGGTGCTCGCCGCACAGCTCGTAGGTGCTGGAGCGGGGAACATGATCTGTGTCCATAATGTGGTCGCGGCAAGCGCTGTCGCAGGTATGGAAGGGGAAGAAGGAAACGTCATCCGAAAAACCCTGGGACCTGCTTTGCTTTATGGGGTGCTTGTCGGCATCGGCGGATTTATTTTAATGGGGATTTTGTAAAAAGAAAGAGCAATAGCTAGAATACTGGGAACATGGAGTTGGGCTGAAGAAATAGAATTATTATAAAATGAGTAAGCCTTGCTTAGACTAGTAAGCATCTTTCGGGTTATCTGGATATGCTTATCGATTTCACATTAAAAGCTTTTGTTTGTGTATGTGAACTGTAATGAATTCTGGTTAGCATGTTTACGAAAATGATTGGCTAATGTTGTTGATTAAAAGTTTCATACCCCGTAATAATAGGCCACATAAAAAAAGACGCAGCCTTTAGTATTTAATTACAAAAGGCTGGGTCTTTTTAGAGTTTTAGGAAGATTTCACCCAGTAGGCTGCTTCATTTTCTGAAGGAGAAGGTGGGAATTGGTCGCCTTCACTCAGGCTGATTTCCTTATTATTATCGCTTTTATTTCCGTTTACGAGTTTATCTACTTTATAGTTACCGGATTCTGGAGCTTTTTCGCCAGTTTTAAATTGTTGGTTTGACGTATTGTTTGTGGAAGTAGTAGTATAACCATTTCCTGAGTTACGGCCGCCTTTCTGACCGATTTCCTCAAAATGTTCCTTGCTGTATTCCTTGCTGGTCGTTTCGCCGCCTTTTTGACCAATGTTCTCGAAGTGTTCTTGATCGTATTTACGGCTTGTTTTCTCTCCGCCTTTACGACCTGCTTCTTCCGTAGTCATCGATTGATTTTGGTTTTGGTTATTGTTCTTAGCCATTTTCATCAACCTCCTTGAATAGTATGTAAAATATTTACCACTATTTGGATGTAGGTTAAACCCAGTTTTCTATTTGTAATGTTTTTTTAATATAATTTAAGTGGGCTCTTCGTGAAAAAAATCGTGTAGTAGGGAAAATTGTCATAAAAACAAGAGAAAAAATAGAAAAGGTAAGCCTATACCCTCTCCTTGTATGAGAAGATATAGGCTTTTTTTACATTTATTGTGTGTAAACTTTGTTATATGGGTAAAGTTTCTTAGAAAGTGAAAAAGGAGTGGGTCAGTCATGTTAATCAATTATCAAGCAAATACATTTTTCGATGAAATGATGGATCAATCAGGAAACCCTAAGCACCACTACAAAGCTTTTAACGACATAATTTCAAAGGCTTCTGCAGAAGAATTGCAAAAAAGACAGGAAAGAGCACAGTTACACTTTTTAAAGCAGGGCATTACTTTTAATAAGGATGGTGATGACGCCGAACGGACGCCTCCCTTTGATTTTGTTCCGATCATCATTCCAGAAGAGAAGTGGAAAGAGGTCGAGAAAGGATTAAAGCAGAGAGTCGAGGCGTTAAGTCACTTTCTAGAAGATATTTATGGTGAAAAGAAGATTATTAAAGAAGAAGTTGTGCCGAAAGAGCTAATCGAGAACAGCGCCTACTATAATGAAGAGCAGGCTAAAGGTATGGACATGCCGCTTAGTCATCCACTATTTATAGCGGGCATTGATCTTATACGTGATGAAAACGGCGAATACCGAGTATTAGAAGATAATCTGCGCAATCCTTCCGGTATCTCGTATGTTTATCAAAATCGGCAGGTAATCAGAAAAGTGTATCCAGAACTGTTTGAGCACTATCGTGTGCTCCCTTTGGAAAATCAGTTTAAAGAGCTGGAAAAGGCTCTGTTCAGCTATGCACCGGATAATGCTTCATCTTCACCTCAGGCGGTGTTATTAACGACAGGCATATATAACTCCGCTTATTATGAACACTTTTTTCTTGCAAAGCAGCTTGGGATTGAATTAGTTGAAGGAAGTGACCTTGTCGTCGAGAATGACATCGTCTATAAGGAAACAACCAGCGGGCTTGAGCGTGTCGATATTATTTATCGAAGAATTGATGATGAAGACCTGGACCCGGAAGCCTTTCGATCAGATTCTGAAGTTGGTGTACCCGGTCTTATGAGGGCTTACCACCAGGGGAATGTGACCATTTTAAATGGAGTGGGCATCGGGGCAGCAGATGATAAGGCGATTTATGCTTACGTACCTGAGATGATTCGCTATTACTTGAATGAAGAGCCGATTCTTAAGAATGTAACCACCTATTTTTTAAGAGATTCAGAGCAAAGAGATTATGTGTTAAAGAATCTTGAGAAACTCGTCATTAAAAATGTAGGGTCTTCTGGCGGTGATGATATGATGATTGGTCCAAACGCCTCTGAAGAAGAATTAACGACATTTCGGCAAAAAATTCAGGAAAATCCAAATGAATACATTGCCCAGCCTACCATTGAATTGTCACGGGCTCCGGCTCTTCAAGAAGGGGAATTCCGTCCCCGTCATATAGACTTAAGAATTTTTGCGATGAAGGGGAAAGAAATCAATGTTCTGCCTGGAGGACTTTCCAGAGTGGCTTTGAAGGAAGATAACCTTGTGGTGAACTCTTCTCAGGGTGGCGGATTTAAGGATATTTGGATAACAACCTCAGAAGGAGGAAAGGACGATGCTTAGCAGAATGGCAGATTCATGTTATTGGTTGGCTAGGTATATGGAGAGATCTGAAACCAATGCTCGAGCCCTGAGCAGCCAGCTGATTCATATGCTGGAAGAATCGGATCAGCATACATTGGACCACAACTGGGAAGTACTTCTTGACATCTGTACCTCTAAAAATGACGACGTTGAACACGATCCTGGTTTAAAGAGTGAGCAAGTGCTTAACTATCTGATAAGGAGCCGGGAAAATGATAACTCTCTTATTCTTTTGCTGGAATTGGCCAGAGAGAAAGCTAGGGAGTCCCGAACGCTTATCCCAGCTTCTATTTGGGAGATGATTAACCGCTTATATTTAGAGAAGAAGGAACAGCTGGACGGGTCTTTACATTCCAATACAATTCAGAGTCATTTAGGCGATCTCCTTGATATGTCATCAAATTTTCAGGGAATCATCGAATCTTCCATGCTAAGAGGGGAATCTTATAACTTTATAAAAATAGGGAAGTGGATAGAACGGGCCGAAACTACCGCGCGAATTTTAAAGGTTATTTGTGAGAAGACCTTAGCGGAAAAGAACTATAAAGATATAGAGGAGTTTGATTACTGGCTTCATGCCCTCCAGTTAGCCAATGGTTATGACTCCTTTATTATGGAGCATCCATTAACGCTGAACCCTGAGGAAGTATTTACTTTTCTGATTGAAGAAGAGCGGTTTCCGCGGTCCATAACGTATTGTGTAGAGCATACTTTACGTGCTGTAGAGCAGTTAAACCCTGGAAGGAGACCTCAATATGCCGAAGAGTTAGTTCAGTTGTTAGAAAATACACAAAGGGGAATTGAACGGACAGATATTGATGAGATGTCGGTGGAGGGACTCTTACGTTTTGTTAATGGGTTCCTGGATCACTGCGATCGAATTAATGAAGTATTCTCAGCCACTTATAATCTGGGTGGATATAAAAGTAGATCAGTGGGAAGAAGCCAATAATGGGGACTTAATATGAATAAAAAACAGTTGCTCTAAAAAGGAGCACTGTTTTTTTATGGCTGGATTATGGAAGGTAAGTTACCTCTTTATAAAAAGCTTTGTTAAAGTTTATGGTTGTCATTGCTATCTTTTTGGTTCATAGACTGTTTCCTGTGAAGGAAGAATGGATTATGGTAAAATCTATGACTAATGACAGGCAACAGAACATCGTAATGGTACTTTTGTGAGAATAGGGAACTATGATGGTGCAACTACGATCCACCCAGGGGGAATAGATGATGACTAGAAAGCTTTACTACGAAGATCCTTATCAGCTGGAATTTGACTCTACGGTAACAAAATCAGATCGGGACGAACATGGACCTTATGTGGTACTGGAAGCCACAGCGTTTTATCCAACCGGCGGCGGACAGCCGCACGATACGGGCACATTAAATTCCATCAAAGTAATCGATGTGGAAGAAGCCGACGGTGAAGTACGGCATTACATAGAGGAAGAATTTCCGCAAAATGGGGAAGACGTGCACGGAAGCGTCGATCCCAAGCGGCGTATCGATCATATGCAGCAGCATAGCGGTCAGCATATCATATCCGCTGTGTTTGATGATCATTACGGCATTCCGACGACGAGTTTCCACTTAGGAAGCGATACGGTGACGATTGATTTAGATACGAATCAACTCTCGGAGGAACTTTTGCAAAAAGCCGAGGAGCAAGTGAATAATATTATACGCCGGAATATTCCTGTAGAAGCCAGGTGGATGACGGCCGATGAAGCGAATGAATACCCGCTGCGTAAACCACTGGCTGTCGAGGGGGAGGTGCGCCTTGTGATCATTCCTTACGTGGATTACAACGGGTGCGGGGGAACGCATCCCGCGTCCACGGGAGAAGTGATGGCGGTGAAATTCCTAGGCTGGACGAAAAGTAAGAAGCAGGTTCGGCTTGAGTTTGTCTGCGGATCCAGAGTGCTTGAGAAGCTCGATCAGAAACACCGGATCTTGACCGACATGAAACAGCTGGTCCCGAGACCTGAGGAGCAGCTTGTCGAGGAAGTGAGCGAGATGATTCAGGCAGGCAAGGAGAAGGATAAGCGGATTACAGAGCTTGAGGAACAGCTTCTGCATTACGAAGCGCGCCATATTATTTCAGAAACCAAAGGAGAGCCGGTGATCCAGCGCGTCTTCAAAGACCGCCCGATTAAGTCGCTCCAGTCGCTTGGAAAAACGATGATTGAAGAAGCTTCCGATACGTATCTCATCCTTGTCAGCGAACAGGAAGAGCAGCTGCAATTCGTCCTGGCTCACGGGGCTTCGATTGATCGCAATATGAACGATATTGCTAAACAGGCGATGCCTCTGATTGACGGAAAAGGAGGCGGAAAGCCGCATTTTGTCCAGGGCGGCGGCAAAAAGCTGATGGACGGCACGGACTTTTCGAATCGCGTAAAAGAATTACTATAATAGAAAAACTTCTTCTTCTGGTAGAAGGAGTTTTTTATGTGGATAACGGAAACATTTTCCCTGCTGAATCGTTTTGTAGTATAATCAATTTAGAACATACGTTCCTGAACAGGGGCGTATCCGTAATAATAGATCGAAACAAAGCCAGGAAGCGCTTATGCCTCTCGTGGTTTACAGAAAGGAGAGGAGACCATGACGAACGTGGTCATTTTAGCTGAAAAGCCGTCGCAGGCGAAAGCCTACGCCGCGGCCTTCACCACCCAGGAAAAATCCAAAACATCTATACGTTTAAAACCCGATGCCACTTTCCCAAACGGAGCGACGATTACATGGGGCGTGGGCCATCTGGTGGAACTCAAAGAACCTCACGACTATAAGCCGGAATGGAAGAAATGGAAGCTCGATCAGCTGCCAATCGTGCCCGACCGTTTTTATGAAAAAGTCTCGAAAGGAAAATGGGAGCAGTTCCAGGCCGTTAAGAAATTATTCCAGCAGGCGGATGTAATCGTGAATGCGGCCGATGTTGACCGCGAAGGTTCCAATATCTTTTACAGCATCCTTCGTTTAACCGGTGTCAAAGGAAAACCGATTCAGCGGTTATGGATCAACTCTCTTGAGAAAGATGAAGTGCGGAAAGGGTTTCAGAACCTGCAGAGCAACGATAAGGACCTGCGGATGTTTGACGAAGCAAAAGCGCGGCAGATCAGCGACTGGATGGTAGGCATTAACGCCAGCCGCCTGTTCACGCTATTGCTGCAGAAAAAAGGGTTTAACCAGCACCTGTCGATTGGACGCGTGCAGTCACCGACCGTTTATTTGATTTACCAGCGCCATAAGGAAATCGAAAACTTCGTATCGGAACCTTTTTATCAAATCGAGGGACTGTTTCAGGCGGAAAAAGGCTCGTACAAAGGATTAGCGAAGATTAAGGAAAAGGATAAAGCCAAGGTGCAGGCACTGATGGATCAGCATGGGCTGAAGGAAAATGAGGATCTTCAGGGAACGATTCAAAATGTCGACAAGAAGACCAAGTACCAGAAGTCACCGAAGCTGCATTCCCTGTCCACCCTGCAAAGTGTCGCGAACCGGCGCTGGAAATACACGCCTTCCCACACGTTAAAGACGATGCAGAAGCTTTATGAAAAAGGACTGGTGTCCTATCCGCGAACGGACTGTAACTACATTACGAATAGTGAGTTCAATTATTTAGTGAACAAGTTGGATGCCTACCAGAAAGCGATGAACATATCGTTTACACCGGCTTCGTTAAAACCGAACAAACGGTATGTGAACAACAGCAAAGTCCAGGAGCACTATGCGATCATTCCGACGAAAACCGTACCTACCGAGAAGAAATTGAGCGGACTGAGCCGGGACGAGCACAACATTTACCATGAAGTGCTCGCGACAACTTTGGCGATGTTCCACGGAGATTACGTATATGAAGAGACGACGATTATGACCCACGTCAACGATCTGCCTTTTAAATCAACGGGCAGGAGAGAAGTGAAGCAGGGCTGGAAAGAGCTTTTTCCGAAACCGTCCAAAGCCAAACAGGAAAAAGACCCGATTCTGCCGGAGGTGCAGCAAGGGGAAGAGGTAGGGGCCCGCCTGCATATTAAAGAAAGCATGACGCAGCCGCCGAAGCCTTATACCGAAGGCCAGCTCATCAACATGATGAAAACGTGCGGAAAGCTTGTGGATGATGAGGAAGACGTGGAGATCTTAAAGGAAGTGGAAGGCCTCGGAACCGAAGCCACGCGTTCGAGTATTATTGAAACGATAAAAACGCAGAACTATATTGAAGTGAAGAAAAACAACGTTGCGATTACCGATAAAGGGATTATGCTGTGTGAAGCGATTGAAGGAACGCTGCTATCGAGCCCTGCCATGACAGCCAAGTGGGAGTCGTATTTAAAGAAAATCGGCAATGGCGATGGTTCGAAGCAGATGTTTATTAAGCAGACGAGTCAGTTTATTGAAAAGCTCATTCAGGAAACGCCGGAATCGATTCAACAGGTGAACGTGCGCAGTACCGGTGAGAAAAAACAATGGAATACGGCGGTCGCCAAATGTCCGGCCTGTACGAATGGCGAAATTATCGACCGGTATAAGTTTTATGCCTGTTCGAATTATAAAAACGGCTGTAAAGTGAGCTTTCCGAAGCGGCTGGCTGGAAAATCACTTTCCGCGAACATGATTAAGACGCTGTGTGAGAAGAAGAAAACGCGGGTGCTGAAAGGGTTTAAAGGTAAGAAACCGTTCAGTACGGCTTTAACGTTGGATGAAGAGTATAAGATTAAATTTGATTTTGCAAAAAAAACTTGAGAAACCTATCGGGGTGGACGGAGAATATCCTTTTCACCCCGTAGTGTGAATGCAAAAAGACATTAGGGGAAAACATGAAGTTTCTTTAATACTTTTGAAATCCTGCCAATGACTAAAAAGCCCCCGACATACATAAGGAAGGTGTAGAAGAAATTCCAATCCTCATTGTAGGATAAGGTTTCTATTAGAAGGGCGAACCCTTCCAAACCGGCCATCCCACCTATAAATAAACAATAGATCCAGATCGGTTTTATGTTTTTGTAGACGTAGAAATAAGTAAACCATGCTCCTGCGATGGTGAAAATGCCTAAGTCCAGGAAGATGGAGTCTAACAGCATGACTCCTGGCATCGGGTGAACTTTCCATAAACCTAATTGAATGCCGGCCTGATTGAAAACGACGGCAATTAAAGCGGTAATAGGTGCGGTCGTATAAAAGATCTTGGGAGCTTTTCGATACAAATAAATCCCTGTGATCCAGGGAAGAACAAAACCTGTAAGAATAATAAGCGTCAATTTTACCACCTCATGGTAGTATTTGGAGCTGCATGAGTTTTATGTATTTTTTAAGGTTCTAAACTTCTGGTTGAACCGACTGATAAAAAAAGGACAGCTGGAATAAACTGCACAGACTCACGTATCGCACAAATCGCCCCATACAAAAGAGCGCTTCAGTCACGAAGCGCTCTTTGTCTTTGACTCCCGGTCTGGGATAATCTTTTCCGGACGTTTTCGTTTAACGCATCCATCTCTTCAATAAACTGTTCACTCGAAGCGATGATCCGCTCGGATGATTGTTCGGTCGTTTTAAGCGCTTCGAATACGTTATCGAAAGACTCCTGAAGAGCTTCCATGCTGATCGCCGGATTCTCCATCATCTGTGTGGTTTCTTCTGCATTTTCTTTCAGGTTTCTGGAGTTCGAGAGCAGCATATTCTCGGTGGCTTTATTCACACCATTCACTGTATCGATTACTTTTCGCTGATTATTTAAAGCCAGCTGAATCGAAGCGGAGACGGTAATAATGTTTTTCGTCAGCGTAACCGCATTGCGAATCGATTCCTTCAGCTTTTCATTGTTTTTCTTAATAATGTCCACAGAGGAAATGCTCTGATGCAATACACTCTTCATCTGTGTCATATTTCTCGTACGGGTAATGATTTTCTCTTTTCCTTCGGTAAGCAGCGCCAAGTCGTATTCACCCGTCGTTTCTTTTTCTTTCAAAAGCTCAAATAGCTTCTTCCCAAGATAAATCTGCTTGTCCAGATCATAAATACGCTTCTGGGCGTTTTCCTTGATCAGCTGCAATTCGACGCTGTCTTCTTCCAGGCGGTCTTTCCCCGAAAGCAGACTGCGCACCACCGTATCGATCTTCGAGTCGACCGATTCGTACTTCTGCATGTAGCGGTCGATGGGCTGTTTTTTGCTTAGTTTGTAAAAGAATCGCTGTACTCCGTTGCCTTCGGTGCGCTTCGGATCAAGGTCAGACACGATCGCCTCGAGTTCACTCAGCGATTGGGGAATGTCATTATTGCCTTTTGTCATCAGATCGTTTACCGGGCGCTTTAGTGTTTCCATCGTTTCCCCGGCAACACGCTGTTCCTTTTCTCCGAGGTCCCCGAGCTCTCTCATCACGTCGGAAAGGGAGTCGTCTCTGGAAGAATGGAACCTTTCCGCGTACGCTTCGGCCTCTTCGTTCAAGCGGTCGATATCTTCTTTGTCAACAAGCGTCATCGCTTCTCTCAGATCCTGCTGGTTCATTTCAGCTTCTTTATCTCTTTGGAACGATTTTTCACTCATATTTATACCACCTATCTGCCATTTGTTGGTTTCCGGGAATAACAGCATGTTTCTTTACTTGCGCGAGAAGAAGTTTTCGTCTTCCTTGTTGTACTTGGATGCAATGATTCCCTTGCTTCTGGCAAAATTCTGCGCATGACTTTCTTCTTCTTTTTGTTCTAACGTTTCAATGAACTTACGCAAATCGTACATCGTATCAAGCAGTTCATCTTTCCGGTTTTCCTTATTTTCATCCGACAATCGCTGGAACGACTCGATGAAGTCGGGAACGTCCTTGTCCATCATCGTTTCCAGGGAATATTGCTCTTCGATTTCGAGTTCTTCCATTCGTTTGAATTGATTCACGGTCCGTTTCTTTAGGGAGGACCATTCCTTTTGGAGATCAGGATGATTCTCGAGGAATGGGAATTCCCAGCCTTCGAGGATCGCTTCTCCTGGATGCTCCGAAGTGGTTTCCTCCCCGGATGTTTCCCTTTTCTCTACGTAGGAATCTAAATACGTGTACAATACTTGCGAGAAGTCACGCAGCGTGTCTCCGAGACCTTTTCTTCTTGTGAATTCTTCTTTAAAAAACGTAGGGAAAATAGTCCTATCTTCTTCCACTTCAAACCGGCCAAGCAGCATGGTCGGGGGTTTACCGTACACCTCGATGGTTCCTCTGAACATATTGGATTTCTTGGGGATGATGACGGTGAAAAAGACCCCATTCCATAACACATCCAAAATATATCTTTTGTCCATCTCTACCAGTTCTTTTAGATCCAGATCGAAATAAACAGGGAATTTCCCTTTGCTGACCTGCTTCATTTCTCTCATGGTGTGAAAGTCGATATAGCGCTGGTATTCCGATAGATACGGCATGAATGTTTTTTCCAAATTCTCAAGCGTAGAAGAGTAGAAGTTGTCCATGCTTCGTCAGCCCCTTTTGAGTCCTTCCTTTTCCTCGACAAAATATTTCCATTATACTTTAAGAATACCACAAAACGGGGGTTAATATTAAGAAATAGCTATGTGCTCTCCGCCGGAAAAGACGGGGACTATGTTTCATCACTGTACTTAAAAATCGTAGCCCACACTCTTTTATTTCATTATATAGTGGGGGGATAAGATCATTTTCCAAAACGAGGATCTTGCTGAAAGGTAGCAAGGTCTATTTTATATGCAGTAGTTGGTAAGTTAGTGAGTTATTCTTTTCCTCGAATAATTGCATTTCCAATTGTTCAATCCTGATTTGTAGAACGTCCGCATAACCACACATTGATGGTTTTGGTTTGTTTAAGCCCATTTTCTAATTTTCATTTCCAAGCTCTTTAATCTCATCAAAATCAATATTTGTTACTCTGGACGCACCCTGCCACATTCGTGATTATGTGATTGAAGGCGCTAATAAACTATAGTATCATTAGAAAATATACATAATTTTCAATAAAATGAAAAAAGGATCGATTTACTAAGTTAAAGATTGAACAAATCTGATGAAAAAGTGACCGATTTCTGTTTGGGCAATGACACCGCCAAGCTTTTAATAATAACAAAGAGGTGAATAAATTGGATAACACTTTAATATCGTCAGACAATACGTGGGCGCTCTGGTCGTTTCTGACAGGGTGGGCTGCAATCAGTATTTATTTGGAGCAAAAGTACAAATGGGCATCGAAAATTTCCGGAGCAATCATTGCATTAATCGGTGCCATGGTATTAGCCAATTTAAATGTTATACCTCTTGAGTCAAGTGTGTATGATGCTGTATGGAATTATGTAGTACCGTTGGCGATTCCGTTACTATTATTTCAGGCGAATATCAAGAAGATTTGGCAGGAAAGCGGACGTATGTTAATTATCTTCCTGTTAAGCTCCATTGGTACGGTCGCCGGTACCATTATCTCTTTTATGCTCTTAAAAGATGTGATACCCCATCTGGATAAAATTGGTGCCATGATGGCAGGTTCCTATACGGGAGGTGGCGTAAACTTTGCAGCAATGGCCGCAAAATTCGAGGCTCCAAGTGACCTTGTTTCGGCTACAGTGGTTGCAGACAATATGATGATGGCCACCTTCTTCTTTGTTTTGATGGCCATCCCTACATTTTCATTTTTCCGTGACAAATTCAAAACTCCTCATATTGATGATGTAGAATCGGGTGTTACTGGAGATGAGAGTGAAACGCAGGCAGCTTCTTTCTGGAAAGGGAAAGAAATATCATTAAAAGATATTGCGATCAGTGTGGCGAGTGCATTCGCCCTTGTGACCGTATCCTTTAATCTCGCAGACTTTTTTGCCAGTATCCTTCCTGCTGGTGAGGATGTAAACATCACTTTTCAGGTGTTGGGTGGTATCATTGGCGATCGTTATCTGATGCTTACGACACTTACAGTGCTGGCAGTTTCATTGTTTCCCAGACAATTCGAAAGCATTAAAGGCACACAGGAGATTGGCACGTTCTTGATTTATTTATTCTTTGTAGTCATCGGGGTACCAGCTTCTATTGCAATAGTAGTAACAACATCACCTTTATTATTGGTATTTGTTTTAATTATTGTGCTGATGAATGTGCTAGTCTCTCTGGTTTTGGGTAAATTATTTAAATTTAATTTAGAAGAGACTCTTCTTGCAAGTAACGCAAACATGGGAGGTCCCACAACGGCTGCAGCAATGGCGATTGCAAAAGGCTGGCATAAATTGATTGTGCCCATTCTTCTTGTGGGTACACTCGGGTATATAATTGGAAACTACATTGGCACAGGACTTGGGTTCTGGTTTCAGAATCTAATGTAATTCAGGGGAAGCCCATTTGTGGGAGGATGTCGATCAAAAAAGTGTAGTAGTACATATGACTGGAGAACCCATTTCTCTTAGTCTGAAAATTAGATGATTTGGTGACAGGATAATGACTGGGCACTATTAATAATGTATTAAAACTTATTGTATTTGATTATCTGATAACGTGGAGAAAATCTTAAATCGCAACCCACCCAACATAAGATTTCAAAGCTTAAATAACCAGTGAAGTAACAATATAATAAGCATAAAAAAAGCTTGGGAAAATCCCAAGCTTTTTGTCTTTAATGTGAAAATATTTTCTTTATCAAATATATAACTAATAAGATCGGAAGAAGAAAAACAGCTAAAACCCTTACATCAGTGGCAAAAGCAACTACTCCGATAAACATTACAATAGAAATTAAGATAATGAATATCACTAACACTTTTAATAACAAATTCATTTTGTTCCTCCAGACTACAACTTAACATTTTCCGGTTAGATATGATGTGGTTAGTCCACATCCAGATCCAAATATTCAACACCTATTATCCATACATTTTTAAACTTTCACAATACCTAATCGATCAAAAGCTTTTGATCGTAAACTGTTAATTTTAGTGTATAGAAGCGGACGTTTTGTGGACCAAAATCAAGTTTAATATAAAATGGTCCCATTCATTCTTATCACTCTTTTATAAAAACAGACCTAATAGTATTCATTACAAGATTATTGGAAACGTTTATGCAGGGACATTCATCTTGACAGGGGGGAGGTTGTTTTAGGGGTGCGATCTAGCGTAAGTATGGTGGCACTTTTGACTGGATATCGAATGGATTCTCTTCACTAATACTTATATCTTATTAGCTTTCATATTAATAACTTGAAATTGTAACACTGATTATAGAAGGGTTTTTACTTCTTCTCTAGTATTATTTATTTAATACAGTGAAGGGGCTTGATGATGTAATCACCATCCTAACCCCCTGGTGAAAAATACTTTTCATGTATAAGCCAATAAAAGCTAACAAAAGGGCTTCTTAAGAGTCATATCGCCACTAAGAAGCCCTTTTGCTTATCATTTATTTTTTCCGATACCTCAAAAACTTCACAATCTCCATCATAATCACAGCTCCAAGAGCGAGGGAAGTCGCAATCAACCAATCGGTTATACCAAATTCGGCTGGGATGTGAAATACATCGCGAGCGAACGGTAATACGGTAATGCCGTATAGGACAAATCCAAGGGCAACCGCCCCGACCACGTATTTGTTACTAAACAACCCAATGCTGATGGCTGATTTCGTATTGGATCGTGTGGCGAATGTCTGGAGCGTTCTGGATAGAATTAAGGTGGTAAAGGCCATCGCAACGCCCATTTCATTGGAATGGCTTAAGCCGATATAGAAGGAGCTCGTTACAGCAATCGCAATCAATGTGCCTCTTGTTAAGACGGCTTGGATCGTTTTTCTATCAAAAATTCCTTCATCAACAGGGCGTGGTTTTCGTTTCATGACGTTTGGTTCAGATTTCTCTACTCCTAACGCAATGGCAGGAAGTGAGTCGTTGACTAGGTTAATGAATAACAGCTGCAAGGCAGTGAAAGGGTTTGGCAGGTTAAAGATTACGGCATATAAAATAGTAAGGATGGCTCCTAAATTCCCTGCAAATAAGTAGCTGATCGCCTTCTTGATGTTATCAAATACCGTACGTCCAACTTGTACGGCATTGACGATGGAGACGAAATTATCATCAGTTAAAATCATGGCAGAGGCATCTTTGGCAACGTCGGTACCACTGCCCATTGCAATCCCTATGTCTGCTTGCTTGAGAGCGGGGGCATCGTTGACACCGTCACCCGTCATCGCTGTAACAGCGTTGCGATTTTGCAGGGACCTGACAATGCGTATTTTATTTTCTGGGGATACGCGGGCATATACAGCAATCTTGTCTAACTTTTGTTCTAATTCCTCATCGGACATGTGGTCCAGTTCTTTTCCTGTAACAGCAAGATCCTCTTTCTCCATTAAGCCGATTTCTCGTCCAATCGCTTGAGCGGTTGTTTTGTGATCGCCGGTAATCATAATGGGGCGAATACCTGCTTGTTTGGCTTGGGCAATAGAATCATAGACCTCTTCCCGTGGAGGGTCCATCATTGCCGTTAAACCGACCAATACGAAGTCCTTCTCATCGTCATGAGTAATGTCTTCTGTTCCGTCTGGTAAAGGTTTGTAACCGAGTGCTAATACCCGGAGGGCCTGCTTTGAAAAATCCTCATTTGCTTTTCTGAAACGATCGATCATATCCTCTGTTAGAGTCTGTTCTTCTCCATCTACTAACACGTAGCTTGCGCGGTCGAACATCACATCAGGACCACCCTTCGAAAGCATCAGGGTATTTTCATCCATCTGATGAACCGTGGACATCAACTTGCGCTCAGAATCAAATGGTAATTCTGCTATACGTGGATAAAGGTCTTGTATTTGTTCATACCCCGCTGTATGCTCGTTAGCGAATTGAATGAGCGCAATCTCTGTCGGATCTCCTACTTCTTGCTTATCCTGATTGATATACGAGTCATTACAAAGGGTGCCGATTTGAACAAGCAGTTGTTCTGCTTTATCCCAATTCGCATCGTCTTCTGGTAAGCTCTCCCTTGGATGTAACGGTAAGAAGTAATCGGTGACCGTCATTTTATTTTGCGTTAAGGTTCCGGTCTTGTCTGTACATATAATACTCGTCGAACCTAATGTCTCTACCGCAGGAAGTTTGCGGATGATAGCATGTTGTTTTGCCATTTTATTTGTTCCAACAGAAAGGACGATCGTCACGATGGATTGGAGCGCTTCAGGAATCGCAGCAACTGCAATGGCCACTGAGAACATAAGAGCATTGATCAAGGCTGTTGTGGTATCTGTTTCGCCATCACCAAACCAAATACGGGCTGCTTGAACAGCAAAAATGAGCACACAAAGAATGAGAATCCCGATGCCAAGCCTCTTACTAAAGACATTTAAGTTACGTTGCAATGGTGTCTCTTTTTGTTC
This sequence comes from Halobacillus halophilus DSM 2266, assembly GCF_000284515.1. Classification (GTDB taxonomy): domain Bacteria; phylum Bacillota; class Bacilli; order Bacillales; family Halobacillaceae; genus Halobacillus; species Halobacillus halophilus. Next base: position 1,427,070 of record NC_017668.1, read on the forward strand.
TGCCGAAGAGAGCATGTCAGCTATTTTACCAACCTCTGTTTCTTCGCCTGTCCCTGTGACGACAAACGTACCACGACCGTATACAACGAGGGAACTGCTAAATACCATATTACGCTGGTCACCAAGTGTTACTTCTTCTTCAATGACTTCTGGCGATTTCTCTACCGCTTCTGACTCGCCCGTTAACATCCCTTCATTCGCTTTTAACGAGCCGCTTTCTAATACACGTCCGTCCGCAGGAACGTAATCGCCGGCTTCCAGATACACTAGATCTCCCATCACAAGCTCCCTGGCCTCTATCGTTTGCTTCACCCCATCCCGCATCACGTTTGCCTCAGGAGCTGACAAATCCCTTAAAGATTCAAGGGAGCTTTCTGCTTTCCTCGTTTGCACGACACTAATGACCGAGTTAATAAGCAATACCAGGAAAATAATCAGCGATTCTACGATCTCACCAATGATGATTTGCACACCGGCTGCTGCCAGTAGGACGACAACCATTGGATCTTTGAACGTCTCGATAAAGAGTTTCCAGGTAGGCACTCTTTCTTTGTTTTCCAGTTCATTATAACCATCACGCTGCAGCCTTGTTTGCACTTCGTCACTGGTTAAGCCTTCCTTTGTGGAATTGGTTTCTCTTAGTATGTCTGAAGTGCTTTGTTGATAATACTCCATCTCATTCCTCCTCTGCGTTCTTTTCCTATTTGCATCCTTTAAAATAATTAAAAGCTTATCAACGAGAACATGATTCAAGTCAATAACTTCCAACCGTAACGTTTCGATTTCTATGGTGTATCCCTTTTTAAAAGTGTCTCCTAATTCATTTGTAATTAATCCGCCTCGTAGTATGAAAACCTGGATTTTCGAAACGGTCCTCTACTAATGCAAAATAACGGAGAAAGATAGGAACAGTTAATTGACCATCCACCGACCTAGAATCGTTGTCACGTCGTGCAATTTCCCCTAATTCTTAGTTGCTTCAAGCTATGATGGTCCGAACGAACGATCACCTCGTTCACATCTACAAGGGTTGATTATTTCGACGACCATAGGAAAGAAAACCCTTTTCTAAATCCCCAATTTTCTAAGTGGCAGTTGCTCACTCGACCGATCCAGATCTTAGGAGTAATATAGTTGCTTTTAATACAGTAATGTTTATAATATACCTATAGGGGTATTTGGGAAATCCTTATGAGGTGCCCTAAAGGAAGAGTATGAGAATACCTTCCGGGAGATAAGATAGTATAGGAACACCATGTCTGACATAAGAAATTCCTGTCACAAAAAGGAAACTGAAGAGGATGTGATCATCATGTTCAACAAAAAAAAGTTTCAAAATCACTGGCTTTTCAACTATGAGAAGCGACATTTGAAAAACGACTTTTCAGCCGGGCTGATTGTGGCAATCATGCTTATTCCTCAGGGAATGGCCTATTCGATGCTCGCCGGATTACCTCCGGTGATCGGTCTTTACGCTTCCACCATTCCTCTAATCATATACGCGCTGCTGGGCTCTTCTAAGCAACTCGCCGTTGGGCCGGTTGCAATGGTATCACTCCTGGTACTGTCCGGGGTATCGACAATGGCAGAGCCCGGGTCCGGAGAGTATATTTCCCTTGTTCTCCTGCTATCATTGATGGTGGGTGTGATTCAACTCTCGATGGGACTGCTGCGATTAGGATTTGTCGTGAATTTCCTCTCCCATGCGGTCATCAGTGGTTTCACTTCGGCTGCTGCTTTAATCATCGGTTTGAGTCAGCTGAAGAACCTTATCGGTGTCGATCTTGCAGGTCAAAAGAACATATTCATTATAATGTCAGATGCGGTTACGAGAATATCAGAAATCAACTGGACGACCTTTGCGATAGGGATCGGGAGCATTCTGCTGCTTGTCATTTTCAAAAAGAAAGCCCCGCAATTCCCAGCTCCGCTTGTCGTAGTTGTCGCAAGCACGCTTCTCGTCTATTTTTTCAAACTTGAGGAGCGGGGGGTCAGTATTATAAAGGATGTACCGGATGGTCTGCCGGCCCTGAGTGTTCCAGCATTCAATATGGATTCCGTAATGGCTCTACTTCCGATTGCTCTGACTATTTCGTTCGTGGGCTTCATGGAATCTATCGCAGTAGCAAAAGCCATTGCATCAAAAGAAAAATACAAAGTGGATTCAAACCAGGAGCTTACAGGCCTTGGTGCGGCTAACATTGTCGGTTCGTTCTTTTCCGCTTCGCCTGTCACAGGCGGGTTTTCACGTACAGCCGTGAACTATCAGGCAGGGGCTAAATCAGGACTTGCCTCTATTATTACAGCCGTACTCATCATGATAACCCTTCTTTTCTTTACGGGCTTGTTTTATTACCTGCCGAATGCCGTGCTTGCGGCAATCATCATGGTGGCTGTATTCGGACTCATTAATGTGAAAGAAGCGAAACACCTGTTCCGTATTAAGAAATCAGATGGCTGGATTCTCGTTCTTACTTTTGTAGCAACACTCGTGACAGGGATTGAATCAGGGATTCTGATCGGTGCTGGAGCGGCTCTCTTGTTGTTCATCTGGAACAGCGCCTACCCTCATACAGCCGTGCTTGGCTACGTGCAGGAAGAAGGAGTTTACCGAAACGTAAAACGTTACCCTGAGGCGCTCGAGCATACGGATACGCTCATCTTTCGAATGGATGCCTCGCTGTACTTTGCCAATTTCGCTTTTATGGAAGAAAAAATCAGGAACATCCTCGGAGACCGCCCGGAGGTAACGAAAGTCATTCTCGACTTCTCCGGAGTGAACCGGATGGATGGGGTCGCTGTGGACGAACTGGAGAAATTGATCGATGAATACGACGAAGCCGGTGTGCACATACATCTGGCTCAGGTGAAAGGTCCGGTCCGTGATTTGCTGGAACGTGCAAGCTGGGAGGAAAAGTACGGAGAACGCATTACACATCCCCAGGTCAAAGAAGCAGTCAGTTATTAAGAAGCGGAAAGCCCGCCAATTATAAAATGGCGGGCTGGCTTTTTACTATATCAAGAATCAATTTGTGGAGACTTTTACAATCGTTGCGGGACCGGCTATGGTAATCGTCATCGTTCCGTTTATGTTGTACAAAAATAAGGGGGCTTTTTTACTTTCATTGGTTTTTACGAGATGTAAGGCGTCTTACAGTTCTGTTTTCATAAAACCTATATAATAGAAGGAAATAAGTCGAGGTTGAAGCTTGGGAGGGGGAAAGTTGCTGTCCCAGCCCCTATTTTTCTAAAAATGTCTACTAACTGAAGTAAGGAGCTTGATGATGAATGTCTTCTATATTATGGATGGATGCGGCGTATGTGCACAGGCGATGCACCATTAAAATCAAAAAGAAATCGATTATAAAATAGGCAATATCTTAGAAGAAACCAGCGCCAGGAAAGATTTAAAGGACTTAATCGGTGAAGTACACACCCCTGTATTGGTAAATGACAAGGGAATATGGAAGGGACGGGGCTGTTATGTCTTTGCTGATAAACGACGGTTCATGCCTTCATCCGTTTAGAAGTAGGGAGAATTTAAAATTCACTGCCTCGATCTCCATAATAAAGGGCAATAAGCTTAATAACTAAAAACCCGGCGGAAAAAGGGATATTCCGCCGGGTTTTTAGTTTCTGAAACTATTTCATGAAGTTATGGTTACTCTGGGAAGAGTCGACTTTGATACCATACTCCTTGGTAATTAAACAGACATGATCCCTTTTTACTTAGAGATTCCACAAGGTAATGTCCTCTCCAAGCTCATTTTGGGTTAAGGCACCTTTAATATCCATAATGATTCCTTTTCCATCCTTTAATAAACGTTGAAAAGTACTTACAGGAAGGCTGGTGAAAAATTTATGAGGGACGGCTAAAATCAATACATCAGATTCTTCTAGTTGGTGTAAATCTTTTAACTCATCCTTAAAGTGGTTATGGTCAACGTGAGGGTCGCACACCTGGACATTTACATCTAAATCCTTTAGTTTTTCTACTATTTCAAGAGCTTTAGAATTTCTTGTGTCTGGAAGATTCTGTTTGAATGTAACTCCTAGAACGGTAATGGTGAGGTCTTTTAAATTCTTTTTATGAATCGTCATTTGTTCCAACAACGTCTTTACAATATATTCTGGCATGTAATCGTTTATTTCCCTTGCTGATTCAATAAATTTCGGGGTATATCCGACTGATTTCGATTTATGAATTAAGTAGTAGGGATCGACTCCTATACAGTGCCCCCCAACCAGACCTGGATAAAATGGATTGAAATTCCATTTTGTTGAGGCAGCTTTAATGGCTTCATGCGTATTGATTCCCAATTTATTGAATATTATTGAAATCTCATTCATAAATGCGATATTAATATCTCTTTGTGTATTCTCTATAATTTTAGAAGCCTCGGCAACTTTAATGGAGGCTGCTTTATACACTTCAGCAGTAATCACACGTTGGTAGATCGAATAGATAGTGTCTAATGTTTCTTTATCTTGAGCAGCTACGATTTTATTAATGGTTTGAAATGTATGGTCCTTATCTCCGGGGTTTATTCTTTCTGGAGAATACCCTACGTGAAAGTCAGATCCTGCTTCTAAACCTGATTCTCGCTCAAGGATCGGGAGACACACTTCCTCTGTTGCTCCTGGAAAAACGGTCGATTCATATACAACAATTGTCCCTGGGGAAAGGTTTTTCCCCAGAACTGTGGAGGCTTGCTTTAAGTAAGTCAAATCCGGCTCTTGGTTGACTGAGATTGGCGTTGGGACTGCTACTATTATGAAGTTACAGGCTCCCAGATCTTTTTCGTTCGATGTAAATTTAATACGTGCTTCTCTTAATTGTTCTTCAGAAATTTCTTTAGTATAGTCATAAAACTGGTTTAAAGAACTAATTCTAGCTTCATTAATATCATATCCAATGACCTTGTATTCTTTAGAAAATCCTATGGCTACAGGCAGACCTACATAACCGAGTCCTACTACCCCTATAACTTGAGTGGAATCGGCACTATCCATTCTATTTATAGTCATATCATTTTTATCTTTCTCATTGCTCTCATATGACATATTTTAGTTCCCTTCATAAATCCTGATGTACTTTTTTTATATGCCATCCATCCAAAGGGGTTACAAGAGATCAACCACTGTATGTTCTATAAATAATCGGAACAGTTGGGCGGTTTCAAAATAAATTAATACAGTATGGATGGAATATGGATAAGGGAGTTTTTGCGATGATTCCTTTAATTAGTTTAAAAAAGCAATACGAAGTAATCGAAGCTGAGTTAATGGATGAAATGAGAAAGGTTCTGCGAAGCGGTCAATATATTTTAGGACCGAAAGTAAAGCAGTTAGAAGAGACCGTTGCGGAAAAATTAGGCGTGGTAAGTGCAGTTGCTGTGGCCAATGGTACAGATGCTTTAATACTTACGCTTGACGCTTATGACATAGGGGAGGGGGATGAAGTCATCACCACTCCATTCACTTTTTTTTCTACAGCCGAAGCTATTTCAAGAGTAGGTGCAAAACCCGTATTTGCAGATGTCGATCCTCAGACATATACGATTTGTCCAAATAAAATTAAAGAAAAAATAACTTCTTCTACGAAAGCGATCATTCCTGTGCATCTGTTTGGCCAATGTGCCGATATGGATGAAATCAATCGAATAGCTCGTGAGCGTGACCTGCTTGTAATCGAAGACGCCTGTCAGGCATATGGTTCAACGTACAAAGGGAAACCAGCAGGCAGTCTAGGGGACGCGGGTTGTTTCTCATTTTTTCCGACAAAGAACCTCGGCACCTTAGGAGATGGGGGGATGGTTACTACATCTGATACCCAATTAGCCCAAAAGATTCATTCCTTGAGGGTACATGGCAGCATTCAAAAATACCATCATCAAAACATTGGTTATAACAGTCGTCTGGATGAGCTGCATGCGGCCATTTTGCTGGTGGGGTTGCGACATATTGACCAGTGGAATAAACAGAGAATTGCTTTAGGAGAACGCTACCATTATAAGCTTCAAGGAATTAAACATATGAAACTGCCAAAGACAGCTGAGAACTGTCTGCATGTCTACCATTTATACTGTATTGAATCTAAAAATCGAAAACAAATCATTGAATACTTGCAAAAGAAAAACATCCAAACAGGGATTTATTATCCTTGCAGCCTTCACCTTCAGGAGGCATATCATCACTTAGGGTATCAAATGGGAGACTTTCCGATTGCTGAACGGCTGTCAGAAAGACTTTTCGCGGTACCGTTATATCCTTTTCTCAGTACCGAGGATCAGGATGCAGTCATTACTGCGTTACGTGAAAGTGAGGAATTATTACAATGTTAAAGGCAGGGATAATTGGGTGCGGTAATATTTCTAAGAAACATTTAAAAACCATATCCAGGCTGGACAGCGTGGAGTTACATGCCGTGAGTGATGTGCAAAAAAGCAGGATGGAAGAAGCTGCTTCTTTTTATCGAGAAAATATTACTGACAACGCTCCTGTTAAACAGTACCAAGATTACCTGGACCTGATCCATGACTCTGAAATAGATATTATTATCATCACCGTAATATCAGGTCTACATGCAAAAATAGCCAAACAAGCACTTATAGAAAATAAACATGTGATCGTTGAAAAACCATTGGCTCTCTCTATTCGGGAGGCTGATGAAATAATAAAATTATCTCATTTAAAGCAAAAGAAAGTACTTGTGTGTCATCAACTAAGGTATCGTCCTATCTTCTTGAAATTAAAAGAACTTCTGGAAAAAGGGACTCTTGGAAAGCCATATATGGGTGCGGTGTCTGCTAGAATTAATCGTTCCCAACAGTATTATGAATCAGCTGCATGGAGAGGAACCTGGGAGCATGATGGCGGAATGCTCATCAACCAGGGCATTCATTTAGTTGATTTACTCGTATGGTTATTAGGAGATATAGATACAGTTTATGGAGAAGTTGCAAGAAACAATGAGTTAAAGGAAATAGAGGATGTTGCCACAGGTGTTATCCATTTTAATAATAACGCTAAGGGCACGATTGAAGTGAACACCATTACTAAGCCGGCCACCCAGGGTTATTGCCTTTCTCTGTATTTTGAAAAAGGAACCATCATTCTTGGCGGCGCTGGATTTGATAAGCTGGAGCATTGTTTTATAGAAGGTGAAGATCAACTTGTACGTGAATTAAAGGAAGCATGTAAGCAGAAAGATGAACAAATTTTAATGTACCAAAATTTCATAGATTCTATCTTAAATCATACCTTATTAGTCGTGGATGCCTCAGAAGGAAAAAGAGCATTGGAAGTTATTTTTGCTTTGTACAAATCAAATAATAATAGGCTGCCTGTTAAACTGCCATTGTTAAGTTTTTCTACGAAAGAAATGAAAGCCATCTCTTGTCATAAGGAGAAAATGGATGAGTGACCCCAAAATAAAAGTAGGTAAAAATGTTTCGTTCGGTAAAAATGTTGTAGTGGAAGAGAATGTAAGCATTGGAGACGATGTAGTCATCGGACACAATGTAGTTATTAAGAAAGATACTATTATCGGCAATAATGTACACATTAGCGATTTGACATTACTAGGCAGATCGCCAGGAAGTAATAAAAAGATGGCAAGAAAACCTTCCTCCACTTTACCTCCTTTAGTTATAGAAGAGGATGTGAGGATAGGGAGTAACTGTGTGATTTATAGAGGAGTTTCTATTAGGCAAGGGGTTTTCATCGGCGACCTGGCCAGCGTTAGAGAAGAAGTATCTATTGGTAACGGCAGTGTTGTGGGCAGGAACGCGATCATTGAAAATAAAACCACTATAGGTGGAAACGTCGTTATTCAAACAGGCTCTTATATTACAGCCGATATGATTATAGAAGATGACGTGTTCATCGGGCCATGTATTTCTTCTTCCAATGATAAGTATATGGGGATGGGGAACTTTCATCATCAAGGTCCAACAATTAAAAGAGGAGCAAAAATAGGCAATAATGCTACCCTACTGCCTGCCATTGTTATAGGGGAGGGTGCAATAGTTGGAGCAGGAGCAGTCGTTACTAAAGATGTACCTGCTAGAGAGGTAGTCGTAGGTAACCCATCTAGACGAATAAAATAAAGTTAGTGCTAAAGTATTAAAACATGTAATTTTCACGTTTCGCAGCTTTTATCTTTTTGGCTCTGTTAAAGTTGATTGTTGATTATTCATAAGAGGCTTATTGCGCAATAGGGCCGGATTGTTGAAGACTCAGTTTCGAGATAAAGGGGGGGCCGTTACGAGATGAGGAGGTGGCTGGTGGGGAAATAACTCGCTTTCCTATGGGGGAACGGTGAGCTTCCTCGCTCGTTTCACTCCCTGCGGGATCTCACCTAGTTCCTTCTCCCATGGGAGTCTCGCCATTTCCCCACCAACCCAGCCAGGGGAGAATAACGAACCCTTCCAGAAAAGAGAATGCTCTCCTTCTAAATAGGTCCTAAATGCTTCTATGACAAGATTTTTCACATCGTTCTAGCATGAAAATAAACGCTTTATCCTATGCTTTTTTTCTCACCAAGCAAACGGTGTGTTAAGTGGTTTCGAGTTGCTGTTTCGGCAAGGTCCGGAGGGGGACGATGCAGACTCCTGCGGGATGAACATGATCGGTGAGACCCCGCAGAGCTTGCTCGAGGAGGCTAAACACATGCCCGCGGAAAGCGAAATCGTCCCCCGAAGGACCTTTCGCTCAACAAATATCTCGAAATCAAGTCTTCCAGAAACGGGAGCTTTACTTTTAAATCAACACGGAAGTTTAACAGAGCTATCTTTTTAAGGAAGCTGGTTGAGCTGTATTTCCAGAGGCGAAAGATGGGGTTCTGCAAAATGTAAAGGTTTGTATGTGGAATAACATTTTTTAAAGATCACTTTCTTTAGTACTTACGGAACGCAAACCTGAATTTGTATAACTAATCATATTCGGATTCATTATTATTTGGGTTGTTGGCGTCAATCGTTTAATAAGTCCAATCATGTTTATTTTTTGTGCATAACTTGATGTATTAGGAATGGGGGGTGATGATTTGAAAGTAACTAAATACTGCGGTTTTTGTCCTATTTATCACTCGACATCAAAAAAATGTAAATGTCCTCCTGGCCCAACAGGTCCGATAGGTCCAATGGGCCCAGAGGGAGATACAGGAGCGACGGGTCCAACTGGTCCAGCCGGAGGAGTGGGCTTCTTTGGTTTTGATCAAATACAAGAGGCTGCGGTTTTACCAGTTGATGTTGAAACTACGGTTCTTACAGTAGCTGTGACTTCTGATGCGGGCCAATCCGTTAAAATAGATTCGGTAGCAGAAGTTGATATTATAGTAGGTTTGTCAACTACTTTCCAGTACAATATAGAGTATTCTTTGTATAGGGATGGAGCACTTTTAGCAACTATCACAGAAAATAACGAAGGAGATAAACCTGGTGGAATTGTACGCCTATTTAGTGATATTCCAAGTTTAACTTGGGTTGATCTACCAGGAGCTGGTATGCACACTTATGAGATTCGGTTAACTGTAACAGGAACTAACATATTAACAGCCACTGTAAATACAAGGTCGTTAAATGTATTTGCACTGGATTAGGGAGTAAAGCAACACAGCTTAGGCTGAGTTGCTTTTTTATAATTAATTTTAAAGTCCTAACTCAATCTCCACGAATGTATAAGCAACTATCAGTGAGAATCATACAATACTATGGTACTCGTTAAAAAGTACCTAAGTAATGAGTATAAGAATTTGTATTAAAAGGTTTAAAAAATCAAGAAAAAGGAGGTGAATCTATGACGTTTGATAATAAGATAATAAACGGAGGTTTTGAAACAGGGGCTTTACCACCTTGGATGGGTTTAAATGCTACGGTGACTTCACAATCAAGTCACTCTGGTAGTTTTAGTGCTTTATTGTCTACAAACTTAGTAGCTTTTATATCACAGACGGTTAGTGTGAACCCAGGTTTGAACTTTGAATTATTAGTATCATTATCCAAGTTAAATAATAATCCTAATCCACAAATACTACTTATAGTTGACTACTATGATGCGAATTTCAATTTCCTTAGCAGGGGTTTAGAAACAGATATAAAAGCAAATAGACTTCCCCCTTCAGGGAATTGGTTAGAAGTATATCAAACTACAACCTTAGCTCCTCCGGGATCGGTATTTGCTGTTGTTCTTATTCAGAAGTTAACTTTGCCTAATAGTACTCCGGTGCTAGTAGATGATGTAGCTTTATTATCTATAGAAGGAACAAGCGGACCGACGGGACCCACAGGCCCAACCGGAGCCACTGGTGCAACAGGGCCAACAGGCGCAATCGGAGCGACCGGAGCCACCGGAGCAACTGGTGTAACCGGAGCAACCGGAGCAACCGGAGCCACGGGAGCGACTGGAGCGACCGGAGTAACTGGAGCAACGGGAGCCACTGGAGCAACTGGAGCGACCGGAGCAACAGGACCAACTGGAGCCACTGGAGCGACAGGACCCACTGGAGCGACTGGAGCGACTGGAGCAACAGGAGCAACGGGAGCAACTGGACCAACAGGACCAACCGGAGTGACTGGAGCCACTGGTGCAACAGGACCTACCGGAGCAACGGGAGCCACTGGAGCCACTGGAGCGACCGGAGCAACGGGGCCGACTGGAGCGACCGGAGTAACCGGAGCAACAGGAGCCACCGGAGTAACAGGGGCAACGGGAGCAACTGGAGCCACTGGAGCGACCGGAGCAACGGGGCCGACTGGAGCGACCGGAGTAACCGGAGCGACCGGAGCAACGGGGCCGACTGGAGCGACCGGAGTAACCGGAGCAACAGGAGCCACCGGAGTAACAGGGGCAACGGGAGCCACTGGAGCGACTGGAGTAACTGGAGTAACCGGAGCAACAGGAGCCACCGGAGCCACCGGACCAACCGGAGTGACTGGAGCAACAGGAGCAACAGGAGCAACAGGAGCGACCGGAGCAACGGGAGCAACAGGACCAACAGGAGCGACTGGAGCAACTGGAGTGACCGGAGCAACTGGAGCAACTGGAGCAACAGGAGCGACTGGAGCAACGGGAGCAACAGGAGCGACTGGAGCAACGGGAGCAACAGGAGTGACTGGAGCAGCGGGAGCCACTGGTGCAACAGGACCAACAGGAGCGACAGGAGCAACAGGACCAACAGGAGCAACTGGAGCAACAGGACCAACAGGAGCGACCGGAGTGACTGGAGCAACTGGAGCAACTGGAGCAACTGGAGTGACTGGAGCAACTGGAGCAACAGGAGCAACAGGAGCAACAGGACCAACCGGAGTGACCGGAGCGACCGGAGCCACGGGAGCGACTGGAGCAACTGGAGCAACTGGAGCGACAGGACCAACAGGAGCGACTGGAGCAACTGGAGTGACCGGAGCAACTGGAGCCACGGGAGCAACAGGAGCAACTGGAGCCACGGGAGCAACAGGAGCAACTGGAGCCACGGGAGCCACTGGAGCGACGGGACCTACCGGACCTACCGGAGCCACGGGAGCAACAGGAGTGACTGGAGCCACGGGAGCAACAGGAGTGACTGGAGCCACGGGAGCAACAGGAGTGACTGGAGCAACGGGAGCCACTGGAGCAACCGGAGCAACAGGAGCGACCGGAGCAACGGGGCCAACCGGAGCAATCGGGGCGACCGGAGCTACGGGACCAACCGGTCCAACTGGAGCTACAGGACCTGTAAGTGAAGGAGTAATCATTGAAAATGTAGGTCCTGATGTTAGTTCACAGTTTAATGAACTGAATACAGCAGAAAGAACGCCAATCGTAGAATTGACGTCTGTCTATGGGTTGTCTGATTTGCGAGACCTAGTTGAGACAGCAGGCAGCGGATCTGTTACGAATACGACGGTTGAATACCAAGTAAGTGTTACAGGCGGAGCTACAGACTCCGCAACGTTGGATAGCGTAGAGAGAGGACGCTACATGCCTGGATACGCTGCTCAAGCAGGGATAGGTGTTCGAATTCCTACTGCAGCTTCAGATAATCAAGTATTTCGATGGGGGTTATTTGACGATCAGAATGGTGCTTTTTATGGTCAGAGTGTTGCAGATGGAGTATTCATTGGTATTAGAAGAGCTGGAACAGATCAAATCATTCCTCAATCTTCTTGGAATATAGATCCTTTGGATGGTACTGGTCCAAGTGGGCTGACTCTTGACTTAGCATTAGGTAACATTTTTCAGATTACGTTCACGTGGTATGGATACGGAGTGGTTGAGTTTAATGTTGTGGTCCAGGATCCTATTACACTTGCACAGGAAGTCGTAACTGTTAATCGCTTCCGTCCCACAAATGAAACGAGTTTCACGGATCCCAATTTACCGCTACGTGCGCAAATTGAGAATACCGGAGCATCTGAAGCGAGGGATATTTTTGTTGGTGGAAGACAGTACAGCATCCTGGGAGAATTTAATCCTGCTTTTCGTATCACATCGGATCGACGTTCCGTTACCGTAGGAACAGCAGGTGTACCTGTTTTATCCTTCCAGAGAAAACCAATCTTTCCTGCTGGTTCGGCTAGGCCGAACTCAGTAAGTGTTGTATTAGAGGGATTAGATATCGTAACTTCAGCTGATATTTATTTCCAAGTTAAAGTGGGAGGGACATTGAACACTGCTTTTACTAACTTCCCAACCGCGAATACGGATATCCCAAATTCTGAAACATCACTTTTAATCAATAACACTGCCACCACACTCACTGGAGGGCAAGTAGTTTATCAGGGAGTTGGTGCAGGTGCTCAAGGTTCAAGCAGAAACTTAGCAACAGCCACACTTCTATCTTTCGAGTTACCTGATGAACAGCCTGTCTCGTTAGTTATAGGAACTTTTAGTGGAACAACACCTGTTATTGCAGTATTTAGGGTTACAGAGGAATGGTGATCATTGGGTGTGGTCTTTCGTGGATCACACCTATTTCGTTAATAACATTGTTAAATTGATAATTATTCATTAATTCTTTAAAAGGAAGGAGGGAGATAGATGACAATCATTGAAAATATAGGGCCTAATGTCAGTTCACAATTTAATGAGTTAAAGGTGGCGCAACGAACACCTGTTATTGAGTTGAAGTCTGTATATGGATTATCAGACCTCCGCGATATTGTGGAAACGACAGGCAGTGGAACAGTTACGAATACCACCGTCGAATATCAACTGAGTGTAACTACCGGGGCAAGTGACTCTGCTACTCTAGATAGTGCAGAAAGAGGTCGTTATATGCCAGGTTATGCTGGTCAAGCGGGGATAGGGGTGCGTATCCCTGAACCAGCGGCAACTGATCAAGTGTTTCGCTGGGGACTATTTGATGACGAAAACGGTGCCTTTTACGGGCAAAACGTAACGGATGGAATATTCCTCGCTATTAGGAGAGCAGGAACTGATCTAATTATTCCGCAAACTTCATGGAATGTTGATCCTCTGGATGGATCTGGACCAAGTGGGGTAACTCTTGATTTATCGTTAGGAAATATATTTCAAATTAACTTTACTTGGTATGGGTATGGAGTTATTGAATTTAATGTCGTGATTCAAAACCCTGTGAACCTATCTCAAGAAGTTATCACTGTTCACCGATATCGCCCGGATAACGAAACAAGTTTTACAGATCCAAATTTACCTTTACGAGCCCAAATAGTAAATAGTGGGGTCACCGCTGCAAAAAATATTTTTGTGGGAGGAAGACAATATAGCATCATTGGAAAATTTGACCCTGCCTTTCGGATCACATCTGAAAGACGAACAGTGTCTGTGAATACAACAGGGATACCGGTGATTTCTTTTCAAAGAAAAGCAGTTTTCCCTGCTGGTTCAGCAAGACCTAATTCAGTAAGCGTTACTTTAGAAGGGGTCGATATCGTCACGAGTGAAGATGTTTATTTTCAGGTAATAGTTGGAGGAACATTGAATACAGCATTTGTTAATTTTCCGACTGCCACGACGGATATTCCGTTAAATGAAACGGCTTTAATGGTTAATAGTACGGCAACTACAATTGCAGGGGGAGAAGTAGTTTTTCAAGGTGTAGCTGCCAGTGATAGGGGGTCGAATAGGGATTTAGCTAACGCGAACCTTTTAGATTTTGAGTTACCCGATGATCAAATCGTATCGCTAGTAATAGGATCATTTGGAGTAAGTGCTTCTGTTTCAGCGGTATTTAGAGTCACAGAAGAGTGGTAATCAATGTGAATTAATTATCGAAATTTAGATAAAAAACTTCCATAACAATGGAAGTTTTTTATGAGGTATCAGTAGTTATTCCTGAAAGTAATAGGAATTTAATTTGATAGCTTCAATATTGGGCTTTTTTGGATTTGATCAAATGCAAGATGCTGCGGTTTTACCTATTGATGTTGAAACTACGGTTCTTACAGTAACGTTCGCTTATTTAGTGATATTCCAAGTTTAACTTGGATTGATCTGCCGGGAGCTGGGATGGACACTTACGAAATTCGATTAACTGTAACAGGTACTAACATATTAACAACCCCTGTAAATACAAGGTCGATAAATGTAGTTGCATTGGATTAGGGAGAAAAGCAACACAGCGCATGCTGCGTTGCTTTTTATTATTAACTTTAAAGTCCTAACCTAATCTCCACGAATGTATAAGCAATTATCAGTGAGAATCATAAAATACTATGGTACTCGTTAAAAAGGACCTAAGTACTGAGTATAAGAATTTGTATTAATAGGTTTAAAAAATCAAGAGAAAGGAGGTGAATCTATGACGTTTGATAATAAGATAATAAACGGAGGTTTTGAAACAGGGGCTTTACCACCTTGGATGGGTTTAAATGCTACGGTGACTTCACAATCAAGTCACTCTGGTAGTTTTAGTGCTTTATTGTCTACAAACTCAGTAGCTTTTATATCCCAGACGGTTAGTGTGAGCCCAGGTATGAACTTTGAATTCTTAGCCTCTTTATCTAAGTTAAATAATAATCCTAATCCACAAATACTGCTTATAGTGGACTACTATGCTGCGAATTTCAATTTCCTTGGTAGGGGGTTAGAAGCAAATATACAAGCAAATAGACTCCCCCCTTCAGGGAATTGGTTAGAAGTATATCAAACTACAAATGTAGCCCCTTTGGGATCGGCATTTGCTGTTGTGTTTATCCAGAAGTTATCTTTGCCTAATAGTTCTCCTGTGCTAGTAGATGATGTAGCCTTGTTATCAGTAGAAGGTACAAACGGCCCCACTGGGCCAACAGGAGCAACCGGAGCGACCGGAGTAACAGGAGCGACCGGAGCCACTGGACCAACCGGAGTAACGGGAGCCACCGGGCCAACCGGGCCAACCGGAGCAACCGGAGCCACTGGACCAACCGGAGCAACAGGGGCGACTGGACCAACGGGAGCAACCGGAGCAACTGGAGCGACAGGACCAACCGGAGCAACAGGGTCTACTGGAGCGACGGGACCAACAGGATCAACTGGAGCCACAGGAGTGACTGGAGCAACCGGAGCCACAGGATCAACTGGAGCGACTGGATCCACCGGAGCGACGGGACCAACAGGAGTGACGGGAGCCACCGGTCCAACTGGAGCGACAGGAGCAACTGGACCAACAGGACCAACTGGTGCCACCGGAGCCACGGGAGCCACGGGGCCAACAGGAGCCACGGGAGCCACCGGAGCCACAGGGTCTACTGGAGCAATTGGAGCGACAGGTGCAACCGGAGCCGCGGGAGCCACAGGACCAACGGGAACGACTGGAGCAACCGGGCCAACAGGAGCCACGGGGCCAACAGGAGCCACTGGAGTAACTGGTGCCACCGGAGTAACAGGAGCCACAGGGTCTACTGGAGCCACGGGGCCAACAGGAGCCACTGGAGTAACTGGTGCCACCGGAGTAACAGGAGCCACAGGGTCTACTGGAGCGACAGGACCAACTGGATCCACCGGAGCAACCGGAGCAACCGGAGCAACCGGGTCTACTGGAGCGACGGGACCAACAGGAGCCACTGGAGTAACTGGTGCAACAGGAGCAACCGGAGCAACCGGGTCTACTGGAGCGACGGGACCAACAGGAGCCACTGGAGTAACTGGTGCAACAGGAGCAACCGGAGCAACCGGGTCTACTGGAGCGACGGGACCAACAGGAGCCACTGGAGTAACTGGTGCAACAGGAGCAACCGGAGCCACAGGGTCTACTGGAGCGACGGGACCAACTGGAGCAACAGGAGTGACGGGAGCCACCGGTCCAACTGGAGCGACAGGAGCAACTGGACCAACAGGAGCAACTGGACCAACAGGACCAACTGGGGCCACCGGAGCCACGGGAGCCACAGGAGCGATGGGACCAACAGGAGTGACGGGAGCCACCGGTCCAACTGGAGCGACAGGAGCAACTGGACCAACAGGAGCAACTGGACCAACAGGACCAACTGGGGCCACCGGAGCCACGGGAGCCACAGGAGCGACGGGACCAACAGGAGTGACGGGAGCCACCGGTCCAACTGGAGCAACGGGGCCAACAGGAGCCACGGGAGCCACAGGGTCTACTGGAGCAATTGGAGCGACAGGTGCAACCGGAGCCGCGGGAGCCACAGGACCAACGGGAACGACTGGAGCAACCGGGCCAACAGGAGCAACTGGTGCAACAGGACCAACAGGAGACATATTAGATTTCGCAGATTTCTTTGCACTTATGCCGCCTGATAACGCTGCTACGGTAGCACCGGGTACTGATGTAAGCTTTCCGCAAGATGGTGATAGTAGTCCTGGTACCGGTATTACACGTCTTAATAACACGCAATTTAATTTAGCAGACATCGGATTCTATCAGATTTTGTTTCAAGTTAGTGTCACGGAGGCTGGGCAGCTAATACTGACTTTAAATGGTGCAGATTTGGCAAAAACAGTAGTGGGGCGAGCAACGGGGACGTCTCAGATTATAGGAATGGCTCTCGTACAAACAACTGTAATAAATTCAGTAGTGACGGTACGAAATCCTGCAGGGAATGCTGCTGCATTAACGATTACACCATTGGCCGGGGGGACTCGTCCAGTTTCTGCAAACCTTGTGATAACTAGGTATCTATAGTCATTAAATTTAAAGATTAGCCATTTTACTTTATGGCTAATCTTCTATATTATTCGAAGATGAATATTGTAAGGTGAATAATTAACGCTTACTTATTAAAGCCGCAAAAGACCAAAAAATGAAACGTTTATGTTAAATAAAAAGGTCTATGTGCAGTTTTTGTTACATACAAATGTTAGGTGATTAAGGTGATTAAACTTCAAAATTCAAAGGGGGAGATGGGATGATTACGGTCAGTCTTTGCATGATGGTGAAAAACGAAGAAGAGGTTTTAGCTCGATGTCTGGACTCTGTGAAGGACCTGGTGGATGAAATCAACATCGTGGACACTGGATCTGATGATCGTACCGTTGAGATCGCCAAAGAATATACGGATCGTGTTTTTTTCTTTGAATGGACGGGGAGATTTACCGATGCAAGGAATGAATCCTTTAGGCATGCGACCAAGGATTATATTTTCTACCTGGATGCTGATGATGTCATATTGGATGAGGATCGTGAGAAGTTCAAACGGTTAAAGGAAGGGCTTGATCCTGCAGTCGACTCGGTATCCATGTATTACAATGCAGGGACTGATGAATTCGGTAATGTCACGCTTAAGTATCGGAGGAACCGCTTAGTCAAAAGAAGTAAGAATTTCCAGTGGGGCGGGGATGTCCACAACTACTTGAATGTTTATGGACACATTATTAATTCCGATGTTGCAATTACTCACAAAAAAATTCAACACGCTGTTGGCAGAAACCTTTCTATTTATAAGGAGAAGATCGAAAGAGGAGATGTGTTCAGTCCTCGAGATTACTTTTATTATGGAAACGAGTTAAGAGAAAACGGTCATCATGAAAAGGCTATCGAAAGTTATACGAAAAACATTGAACATAAGGAAGGTTGGATTGAAGATAAAGTCTATGCCTGCATCAACCGTGCAGACTGTTATCGATTTATAGAAGAGACAGAAAAAGAACTAGCCTCTTTATTTGAATCGTTACGTTTTTCTAAAACACCCCGACCAGAAATGTGCAGCAGAGTGGGCTACAATTTTCAAAGAAAAAAAGAATATAAGTTTGCAATTTATTGGTATGAATTAGCGACAACTATTGAAGACGATTCTGATAAATGGAGTTTTACTTATCCTGCTTATTCCACTTGGTATCCTCACTTACAATTATGCGTTTGTTATTATAACCTATCTAATTTCGAAAAATCATACGAACATAATGAATTAGCTAGAAGCTTTCGGCCACAAGATGAAAGAGTACTTTTCAATAAGGAGTTACTCGAGAAGAAATTAGGATTGAATCAAACAGCAGAGCAGCCACAGGATGAATCTTCGTCATAATAGAGGGACATCTCGTATTTTTGGATCGAAATATTTCCCATAGAATAATTGTTTTAATTATCTATATCACTGAATGGGTGTGAATAGAGCGGATGGGTAATAAACCTAAAGTTTTTATCTTCGTTAAGCCTGGGGTTGATACTTTTGTGAAGGATGTGGCAGCTTCCTTATCGGACAGATATAGTGTGAAAACAATTTACGTGAGCACTAACATGAATGATATAGATGTTTATATGAAAGAAGCTGACCTGTGCTGGTTTGAATGGTGTGATGAACTGTTGGTTTATGGAAGTAAAACAGCTTTAGCCAAACACAAAAAGATAATATGTCGAATCCATAGTTACGAAGTTTTTACGAGTTACTTGAAGAGAGTGAACTGGAAAGCCGTTGATAAGGTTGTATTTGTATCGGATCATATAAGAGAATACGCATTATCAGAAACCCCTGGCCTTAATAAAGGCCAAACCACGGTGATTCCAAATGGTATCAAAATAAATGATCTGGATTTTAAAGAAAGAACTAAAGGCTTTAACATTGCCTATGTAGGTTATTTGAACTTTAAAAAAGGTCCAATGCTTTTACTTCACGCCTTCCACGCTATTTATGAAAAGGATAGTAACTTTAAACTATTTATTGCAGGCAGCTTTCAAGAACCAAGATATAAACTTTATTTTAATCAGATGATAGAAAAATTAGGGCTTCAAGAGAATGTTATCGTTGAAGGTTGGCAGTCAGATATCAATCACTGGTTAGAAGACAAACATTACCTTCTTAGTTCAAGCTTACTTGAGAGTCAGCATTTATCTGTAATGGAGGCCATGGCTAAAGGGATTAAGCCTTTAGTTCATAACTTTGTGGGCGCTGGAACCATCTATCCTGAAGAATATATCTGGAGTACACTTGATGATTTGACAAGTATGATTGAAAAAGGAAGTTATAACTCTTTGCATTACAGGAGATTTGTGGAAAGCAATTACGAGTTTACCTCTCAAATTACCAAAGTCCACGACTTGTTAGAAACGATAATTGCTCAAAAGAATATTTACACCATTTATCGTAACGGAAAACAAACCCAGTTTTTACTTCCCAACACTAAAGATCATATTCAAAGAATTATCGCTAACCATCAAGTTTTTTATGAAGAAGCTATGTTAATGGATATAAAAAACAGAGTGCCGGAAGATAGCGTTGTAATTGACGTAGGAGCCTATATAGGAAATCATTCAACGTTTTTTGCCCAGCATTGCGAAGCCAGGGTTTTCTCTATAGAACCCAATCGTGAGGCGTTTGATTTATTAGAAAAGAATGTTCAATTAAACGGATTGGAGAATAAAACCACTTTACTCAACCATGGGGTCGGAAAAGAACTAGGGAAAGGATCGATCGTAGGCGGTTCAGAAGATAATATGGGGATGAGTCAATTAAAAGGTGATGTGGAAGGTGATGTAGTGATTGAAACGATCGATCATTTATTCAGTGAGTTGAACAGAGTGGATGTAATAAAAATTGATGTGGAAGGGATGGAGATGGATGTGTTGCAAGGGGCAGTGAACACATTAAAAAAACACAAACCTCTCCTATATATTGAAACCACAACCGATGATAAGCTGCAACTTGTATATAGTTTTTTGAAAAAATTCAACTATAAATCACTCAAACAATTCAACGCTACTCCAACAACTTTATTTGTGTAACCATTTTTCGAAGTGTATATTTGTCCTCTAAGAGTTTACTAGAACGCCCGGCACCCTTTCATATCAGGACTTTAATATTAATTTGACAGGATTGTTTAAAACCTATTTTAAAGTAACGAGCACCTTAAGAGTTTATTTAACTTTTGAGGGCTTTAATTTTATGGTGGTAAAATTTCATTTAATTTTTCAGAAAGTGGAAGCCCCTCCGTGATCACTTAGGCGTTCATACCTCACATTTATAGGTGTTTTCTTTACTAAGAGTACGGACGGCATGGGGTGATAAGCAGAAGAAACTAGTCCATTACACATCACTCTCATTCTTAGTAGAGTAAAAAAAGGTCAATCCGGATATTTGGATTGACCTTTTCGATTTTTGGATATTCATGAAAGAATGGATGATTGAACACTATGAGAAAGCACGCTCTATCTCATTCCCATTTAAATGTTCGGCTGGCAATGGTAAAAGCGACAGCTAACCATGCCACCAAAGTAAGCCAGTGGGGCCATAAGCCAAGAAAAGGTGTACCTACATTCATCGTTTCGCGAAGGGCGGTACTTAAATGAGAAATCGGAAGAACATGGACGAATGGCTGAAGATATTCCGGCATGGAGTTGATGGAGAAAAATACGCCGCCCAGGAATAGCATCGGGAACGAAGCAAAGGCTGCAATCGGGCCTGCACTTTCCGGGTTTTTAGCAAGACCAGCGATAATAAAGCCTATAGCCATAAACGCGAGTGTTCCTAATACGACGAACGTGAGCAGGGCAAGCCACGAGCCATTAACTTGAACGTTAAAAAGTAAACTTGCCACCACGAGCACAAGTATGGCCTGTAAGCCATTTAAAAGCACCCGGGCCGTAATTTGTGCAGCAATAAACGTAGAAGCTTTAAGACGAGTCCCTTGCATACGCCGCAAAATTCCACGCTCTCTCCATGCGGATATTTGTCCGGCTACGCCGTTCATATTGTTATTCATAATCATCATCGCGACGATCCCGGGAACGAGAAAATCAATGTAACCAATATCAAGCGCCCGTACTCCTTTAGGCTGGACGGCTACGACCGGCGAGTAGTCTTCAATATTTTTACTCACCTGGTCTACGGCAGAAGTGACGACGGTTAACCCGAGCTGGGAAGCTGATGCGTTGGTTTCGTTGTAATAAACGGGAAGGTCCAGTGCCTTGCTTTTTTCAGCATGGGTTTGTAAATGTTTGCCGTAACCTTTAGGTATTTCCATAACGACTTGATAATCATCTGTTTTCAGCTCATCTAATGCTTCGTCCACACTGTTACTTTGATCTAGCTGGATGGCCTCATTTTTCTGAAAATTGGAGAGAAGAGCCTTGGATGCGGATGATTCGTCATGGTCGATGACGGCAATAGAAATACTCGTGCCACCACTATTTCCAAGAAAAGAGCCGAGGGCCAGCATCAGAATAATGGGAAAGAGGAGCGTGAAGAAAAGCACCTGGCGATTTCGTGCGAAAATCCTTAATTGCGCTAAGGTTAACTGCCAATAAGCCTTCATTCTCTTAAACTCCTTCCGGTCATATGTATAAAGACATCCTCGAGTGTTGCTGTTCTCGTCTGTAAATCCTGGAGTTTAAGGTTTTTCTCCTGGGAATGTTGAATTAAACCGATCAGTGTCACTTGAAGATCATCGGTGTAAACGACATACCATTCCTGCCTGCGAGTGACTTGAGTGACTCGTTGTAAATGGTGAATAAATGTATCGTCTTCATCAGCGTGCAATGTAAATTCGATTGCGCTGTCTGATTGCAGCTCTTTTACCAATCTTGATGGAGTATCTAAGGCGATCAAATTCCCTTGATCCATTATACCAATGCGATCACACAATACGTGAGCTTCATCCATGTAATGGGTGGAAAGAACGATGGTTTTTCCTTTTGCCTTTAGACTTTCAATGATATCCCAAAGTGTTCTCCTCGCTTGAGGATCTAATCCAGTCGTTGGTTCATCAAGAAAGATAATGGCAGGGTCATGAATAATGGCTAAGGCAATGGCAAGACGCTGCTTTTGTCCTCCCGATAATGCTTTAATTCGATCCTTTTTCTTTTCGGTTAAAAGCATTTCATCAATTAATTCAGGAATTGAGACATGATTTGGGTAGAAGCTTGCGTACATTTGCATGATTTCATGAACCGTTAACAATTCAAACAGCGAAGTGGATTGCAGCTGAATACCAATAACCTCTTTCACTTTATTGATTTGTTTGCGAATATCGAAACCTGATAGGGTAGCCGTTCCACTGTCTGGCTTACGGAGCCCAACAAGCATTTCAATCGTGGTTGTTTTCCCAGCTCCATTAGGTCCTAGAAGACCAAACACTTCACCGGCACCGACGTTGAATTCAACGCCATTGACTGCTGTCATATTCCCGTATTTTTTTACTAGTTTTTCAACATGGATCATTGTTTTTGACATCACTTCAACTCCATTCACTTTCAATATACCATGAATTTAATAACCTAATTACTATTCTCATTGATGTTTTTAAATGCCTGATTCATTGATGGTTTAAGTTGAGCCCTCGGCTCTAATTCTTTGTTTCATTGTAAATGAGGGCTGGGAAAAGGGGTGCTGCAAAATTACGCCAATGTAAGAGTACATACAAGCGAGTTTGAAGAATGTTAAAACCTAGATAGTAGAAGAAAATAAGTCTAGGTTGAAGCTTGGAGGGGCGCTGGCCAAGCCCCTATCAAAAAAAGTCTACTAACTGAACTAAGGAGCTTGATTATGAATGTCCTCTATATTATGGATAGATGCAGTGTATGTGCGCAGGCGATGAATCATTTATATTTAAAAGAAATCGATTATAAGATAGTCAATATCTTAAAAGAGACCAGCGCCAGGAAAGATTTCAAGGATTTAATCGGAGAAGTATACACCCCTTCATTGGTGAATGAAAAGGAAATATGGAAGGGGTGGGTACAGACACAGTCAAAAGCACACGTGTGAATTGGAGTATACCTTTTAGGTTTCCATTTCCTCCTGCAGGGAAATCTCTAAAGGGATAATAGTTTAGGAGGGTTTTATATGATTAAAGCATTGGTATTCGATGCTTATGGTACATTGTTTGATGTTCATTCCGTGGGAAAAGAATGTAATGAAATTTTTCCGAATAAAGGAGACGAAATCAGCCAGTCGTGGAGAAAAAAACAGCTGGAGTATTTCTTTCTAAGACAACTGATGGAACGTTATAAGCCTTTTGACGAGATTACGAAGGATGCTTTGAATTATGCCTGTAAAGAAAACGGGGTTGAGTTATCTGAAGAAAATGAAGAGCGCCTGATGAACGCTTATTTAGAACTGGAGCTTTTTGAAGAGGTGGAAAGTGTGCTGAAAGAGCTTTCTGAGAAAAAGCTTGTGGTGTTCTCGAATGGTTCGGTCAATATGATTGAGCCACTGGTCGAGCAATCCTCAATCAATGAGTATATTGATGAAGTGATCAGTGCCGATGAGATTAAGCAGTACAAACCTACGCCGGCTGCTTATAACCATGCTTTAGAGAGACTGGATGTAAAAAGGGAAGAAGTTCTGTTCATGTCTTCCAATCCATGGGACATTACAGGCGCAAAAAGCTTTGGATTTAATACGGCCTGGATCAATCGTAAAGAGCTTGTAGCTGAAGAGCTGAATATACAGCCTGACAGTGTCTATAGTGATTTAAGTGGAATTCGCGAGTGGAAGTAGAGAAATGGAAAAGGGCCCGTATCTGGGCCCTTTTTGTATGAGGTATTTTATGTAGGAAAACGGCGAGTTTAGGAAAGGTTTAAGAACTCTTGAGTCTTATCCGCGTCTATCGCCAGGAAACGGACTTTCCGGATGAACCCGTCTTTTTTCAATTCGCTCATGATGGCGCTCGTCGTTTCTCTTGTCGTCCCAATCATGTTAGCGAGATCCTGATGGGTCAGTTTCATTTCAATGGTCTGCCAGTTTTGTTTGCGGCGACCGGTTTTTTGACTGAGCATTAATAACAGGTACAACAATCGATGCTTCACGTCGCTTAAGGCAATTTTTTCGCTCAGACTGTAAAAGTCTTTCAATCGTGAGGAGAGAATATCAATCAGTTTTAGAGCGACATGCGGGTTCTTTTTGATAAATTCTTCATAGTCCCTGTGGCTGAGTGTACATATATACGTATCGGTCATAGCTTCCGCATAGGTCTGATCGTCGGTCAAACTGACGGTGGACGTTTCACCGAATATGTTTCCATCCACGAGAATATCGAGCGTGAACTGCTTACCTTCTTCATTCATACGGTACAGGCGGACCTGTCCTTTTTTTAATAAAAATAAGGCATTCATGGTGTTTTCAGGGGAGACAATCGTCGTACCTTTTTTCACGGGACTCATCTCACTCATCTGATCGATCCTCATGAGCTCTTCCTGGGAGAGTTCTTCAAACAAACTGATTTGGGAGAGTAAGGTAAGCTTATCCATTTCTTCACCTCGTTCGGTTGATAAGTTGCTATAAAAAATTTTTGATGAAAAGTGTGGGTATAAAACTCAATCCTTCATGAGCTGAAGAAAGCTGACTACTTTACTTGAATATAGTAGCGGTCCGCCAATTTGACAATAGAATAATGTTAGATACCCATGCGAGAAAAAATAGTTATTTGAAGGGGAAACCCCATTTCAAGATAATTTAAAGATTTTGAAACAAAACCTCTCGTCCAAACGTATAGATGGTTGAATAGTTTTAAACCTTTATATACCAAATTTTTCATGAGTTGCTGTTAATAGGATAGGGTACATAAAAGAGGACTATTGCGTTATGTTTATTTATAAATTAATCTATATAGATAATTATAATTGATTAGGTGTAAATTGGAACAAGGAGCTCCTGATTAGTTAGGATAGTTAAGAAATACGAGAAAAGCCATAGCCTATGTGTACAAAACCATAGGAATCTTAATCGATCCAATTAAATGCATCAAGGAAGAACTGTAATGATTACTATCACAAGAATCAATTGATGGAGGCTTATAAATGTTTCAAAAATGGAAAGGAAACGATGCTTCTTCTAAAAAGAAGCTGATTTATGCTGTTGTTTTCGCTATGTTTTGGCTGAAGATGACGTTTATTCAAGGTGGGGTTTTCACTTTAGGTTTAGAAAATATAAATCAAGCAGCTATCCTGGCCTTTAATCCCTTGAGCAGTATTTTTCTTCTCTTTGGATTAGGAATCTTACTGGCCGGCCGTAAAGGACTGCTTGGGGCCTACATTCTTGGCTCCGTCTTACTTTATCTCAATGTTTTGTTTTATCGTGAGTACAATGATTTCATTACGATTCCAATGTTAGGTCAATTAGCAAATTTGGCAGGTCTTGGAGGAAGTATTACGAATATCCTCTCGGCCACAGATATTTTCCTGTTTGTGGACGTATTTGTTGCGATCTTTCTATTATTCTATCTGAACCCTTCTCGTATTCAAAGTTTTCTACCGAAACGCAAGGAAGGTCTTGTGCTGGCTATTATTGCCGTGCCGTTATTTTTAATTAACCTGGGCTGGGCACAGACAGAGCGTCCAGAGCTTTTAAAACGGGCCTTTGACCGTAATTTGTTAGTAAAAAATATTGGGGTGCTTGATTTTCACATCTACGATAGTGTGTTGCAGGGACAAACGGAGATGAAAAAAACGTTCGCGGATAGTAACGAATTAGTACCTGCCTTAAACTATATAAATGAGAAAGATGTGGATCCAAATAGTGAAATGACAGGAGTCGCTGAAGGGAAAAATGTGATCCTTTTATCCCTGGAAAGCACCCAGACATTTGTTGTGGACCGAGAATTAAACGGAAAAGAACTCACCCCTTATTTTAACGATCTCAAAGAAGAAGGTGCTTACTTTAGTAACTTCTATCATCAGGTTAAACAGGGGCGCACGTCAGATTCCGAGTTTTTGCTGGACAATTCATTGTATGGCCTGAATCGTGGAGCGGCCTTCTTTACTCATGCGGGTAACGAATACGAAGCTACCCCTGAAGTGTTAGGGGAAGAGGGCTATACGTCTGTGAATATGCATGCCAATGATCAAACATTTTGGAACCGGAATGTCATGTATGACTCTCTTGGCTATGATGAGTATTATTCAAAAGAAGATTATGACGTTACAGAAGATAAATCCTACGGCTGGGGTTATCTTGATGAATACTTCTTTAGTGACTCCTTAGATAAAATGGAAGAGTTAGAGCAGCCGTTCTATAGCAAGATGATTACTCTGACCAACCATTATCCATTTACCCTTCCGGAAGATAAGAAATTGATTGAAGAAGGGAATACTTCAAGTGGTACGCTGAACCGTTATTTCCAAACGATCCGCTATCAGGACGAAGCTTTAAAACAGTTTGTTGAGGATTTCAAGCGTTCAGATCTTTATGACGATACCGTGCTTATCATTTATGGTGACCATTTCGGGATATCAGAGAATCACCAGGAGGCCATGGGAGAATATCTGGGCAAAGATATTAATGACTATGAACAATTTCAGCTTCAGCGTGTGCCTCTTCTCATCCTTGGAGAAGGAATAGAACCAAAAGAACATGAGACTGTTGGGGGCCAGATTGATTTACGTCCGACGATCATGAATCTTTTAGGGGTGGACGATGACAACCCGGTCCAATTCGGTCATGATTTGTTTAGTAAAGATCGGAATGGGATGACCATTACACGAGATGGTAATTTTGCTAACGAGGATTATGTAGGTGTGAATGAAACCTGTTTTGATAGAGAAACGGGAGAGAAAGTAGTAGGTGAGGCTTGTGCTGAAGGCTTCAAACAAGCGCAAGAAGAACTGGAGATCTCAGACTCTATCGTTTACGGAGATTTGCTGCGGTATCTTGATGAAACAGAAATGATTAAGCAAGAGCGGAAATAATTAGCTGGATAAAAAGCTTGCAGATCACCTTAGGGTTTTCTGCAAGCTTTTTTTATTAGGCTCTGTTTAAGTTTATTGTTGATTATTCATAAAAGGCTTATTACACAATAGGGCCGGATTGTGGAAGACTCAGTTTCGAGATAATCTGGGCTGTTTCCAAAAATTTGATGAGGATGGCTGCGGAAACAACTCGTCTTGTTCCATCACCCAGACACTCGAGACATAAGCCGATCATCAACGGATTGAAAAACCGCAATCCTTTTGATGATCGGCTTATGCTGGTCGTGTCTTTCGGGGTGATGCCACATTTGAACACTTTCCTGCGGGGGAACTGGCAAGCCTCCTCGCTCGTTTCACTCCCTGTGGGGTCTCGCCTAGCTCCTTCTCCCGCGGGAGTCTCGTCGTTTCCTTCGCCACCCTATGATTGAAGAGTGGACGGACCCTTCTATAGGCGATGGAGAGGTGCTTGGATCCGCCACAAATGTTTCTATAGCGGGAATTTTCCACACGTGTACGCTTGTTTTTAATAGTTAATCTCCATCATAAACCGGTGCGTTTCGAATAAGATTTAGAGCTCCATATATCGCAAGGTCCGGAGGGGGACGATGTAGACTCCTGTGGGATGAACATGATCGGTAAGATCCCGCAGGGCTGAAGCCCGAGGAAGCTTACCACATGCCCACGGAAAGCGAAATCGTCCCCCTCCGGACCTAATTCTCTCAAAAGTCTCGAAACTGAGTCTTCAAGTAATGGGAGCTTTACTTTTAAATCAACACAGAAGTTTAACAGAGCCTTTTATTAAGGAAAGGCAGCGAAAGACGGGATGTAAAAATAGAAGAAGTAGTGTCCATATCTTCCAAACCAAGGGATGTTACGGTGTTGGATTTAGTATCGGAAGGAGGTAGATATATAGACTGATCGTGTATATAATGATTTAACCGCAATTAGCGGGTGGAACTAGAAAATAAGAAAAGGGCCCGGTGAGGGGCCCTTTTGTGGATGGATGTCAGAAAGCGAACTGAATCGCCAGCTTACTCAGGGAATAAGGGTGGAAAGGTTTAAGAACTCTTGATTCTTACCACAGCTTAGTATTTGGAAGGTTTCTTAATAGAGATTCCCTTCTTTTTTAGCTTTCATAACCTTAATCGTCATGATCAATATACCAATGGGGCAGCCAATTGTAAAAGCAATTGATACAATGAATGGAAAATTGTTTAGAGTTTCATTATTTAGTCGATAGATGCCGACGAACGTAAAAAGAGCGCAAAAGAAAATACCAACTAACGTTTTAATTATACTCATTAAATCTCACCGCTTTTTGTTTTAATTAATTATAACAGCTTGAGTTTCATTATATTAAATGATAAATGAATACACTCAGTTTTGCTTAATTATTTGTGATTCATAGTTCGTATTGTTAAAATTATGTCGCAGAGTTCCTGGAAATTGGTTTTCTGCTCAATCCCTGTTAAGCCATTCGAAGTATTTTCTTCGTTTGCAAAAGCGTGCAGCTCATTAATGAACTGCACGCTTTTTTTTACTTAACGACGATTACTGGAGACTGAACATATTTCACGAGTTTATGACTGACACTTCCCAGGATCAACGTCTGCCATTTATTACGCCCGCGGCTTCCAATAACCACGCAATCATAATCTTCCTGGTTGGCATATTCAATCATTTCTTCAGCGGGATCTCCATGTAACATCAGAAACTTGGTGGAAACACCGGCTGACTCTACATATTTGATGACGTCCAGGAACTTTTCTTTCCGTTTCTTAGTAGCTGTATGAGAATCCCCATAGTTCAATACGTCCTGTTTAGATGTTTCACCATCAACCACATATACAAGGTCGATGTGCACCTCTTCCTTATGCGGGGAAACCATTTTTAGTGTCTGATCGATTGCGCGACGGGAATGATCAGAACCATCCGTCGCGAGTAAAATATTTTTAAACATACATCATGCTCCTATTCATAATTTAGTGACCGGATCCTTTGGAGACGCCTCCAAGTCGAGCCAATAGTCTGGAGCTCTCCCCGTTCAAGCCGATGAATTTAACTTTAATGCCGTTTTGTTCAAACTTCGATTCGATACTGTCGAGAGCACCGATGGCTGAGTCATCCCATAGATGAGAGTCGTTAAGATCGATAACGACTTCTTCGACATGATCTTTGAAATCGATCGAATTAAGAAAGTCTGTAACCGACGCAAAGAATAACTGACCTTGCACATAATAGATGCGTTTTTTCCCTTCATTTGCGTACAAGGTTAATACATTTACTTTGGAAATCTTAACCGCAAAGAAAATCATACTGAGTACAACGCCGGCAAGAACGCCGTAGGCTAAGTTGTGCGTGATGACGACAGTTAGCACCGTTACAATCATGACAGCCGCATCAGAACGTGGTACTCTGTGAATATTCCGGACGGAGCCCCAGTCAAACGTACCAATAGAAACCATAATCATGACACCTGCGAGTGCGGCCATTGGAATCTGAACAACAACTCCACCCAGAACGATAATCATAAACATGAGAACGACACCTGCCACCAGCGAAGATAACCGTCCATTCCCGCCGGATTTCACGTTAATGACGGACTGACCAATCATCGCACAACCAGCCATGCCGCCAAAGAATCCCGTCACGATGTTTGCGAATCCTTGACCGCGGCTTTCTTTGTTTTTATCACTTTCGGTATCGGTCATATCATCAACGATGGAAGCCGTAAGAAGGGACTCTAGTAGTCCGACAATCGTTAACGCTAAAGCATAAGGGAAGATAATCATCAGGGTTTCAAAATTCAGCGGCATATCGGGCAAAGCGAACATAGGAAGGGTTTGTGTTAATTCTCCCATGTCCCCAACCGTTCTGACACCGATGTTCATCCATATTGCAATGGCGGATACGACCACAATGGCGACCAATGTGGAAGGGATGGTTTTAGTAACCAGTGGAAATAGATAAATGATAGCTAAAGTTAACCCAACTAATGCATAAATCACCCAGGGTTCATTCTCAAAGTGCTGCAATTGGGAAGTGAAAATTAAAATCCCTAAAGCATTCACGAATCCTACCATAACGGAGCGGGGAATGAACCGCATGAATCTAGCTAACTTAAAGACTCCAAACAATACCTGTAAGATCCCCGTCAGGATCGTTGTGGCGAGCAAGTATTCAATCCCGTGCTGAGCAACTAAGGTAATCATGACTAAAGCCATGGCACCTGTGGCCCCAGAGATCATTCCCGGGCGTCCACCCATAAAAGCAATCACAACGGATATACAAAAGGATGCGTACAACCCGACCATTGGGTCTACACCTGCAATAATCGAGAAAGCGATGGCTTCAGGAATCAAGGCTAATGCCACAACGACTCCTGATAATACATCACCCTTTATGTTTCCGAGCCAATTTTCTTTAATTGATAAAGTTGACATACATACCCTCTTTCTATTATTTTTTTAGACCGCTGAGTCTCACAGCAGCCAGATTTATAAGATGATTTAATTTAGCGGTTTGGGTTAGGTTTCAATACCGTTCTTTTATAACTGACTATAATAGACTATAATAAAGAAAAATGTTTTGCAATAGGTTTCCTTTAGTTAAGCGTTATCATTAACATAGATTTAATAATGGATAGCAGAAGAGGAGCGATTCAATGTTTTCTCATATACTTATAGCTTCGGATGGATCGAATCATGCGGTGAGGGCTGCTGAACATGCGCTGCAGTTAGCTCAGCTATCGGAAGACTCACAGATTACGATTCTGTATGCGATTAGCGGCTCGACTTCTAAAAGTGATGTCCTGAGTGAGAATATGGCCGACCTGTCCACGGTTAGGAAAGGGCGTCTATTTTCTACAGAAGGGGTATTTATAAAAGCGGGAATCAATTATGATGTGAAAGTATTAAAAGGTGATCCAGGACCTGCCATTGTCCGCCATGTAAATGAAAACCATTATGATGTAGTTGTAATCGGCAGCAGGGGACTGAATACGTTTCAGGAAATGGTGCTGGGAAGTGTGAGTCATAAAGTGGCGAAGAGGGTACAATGTCCGGTGTTGATTATTAAGTAGGCACTGTGAAAGTGTATGGTTGATTTACCATAAGAGGCTTATTACGCAAAAGTGCCGGTTTGCGTAAGACTCGAATTCGAGATATCTTTGGTCCGTTGCTAATATAGAAAGGGGCTGGCTACGGAAACAACTCGCTTTCCTGCGGGGGAACTGGCAAGCATCCTCGCTCGTTTCACTCCCTACGGGGTCTCGCCTAGCTCCTTCTCCCGCGGGAGTCTCGTCGTTTCCTTCGCCACCCTATGATGGAAGAGTGAACGGACCTTTCAATAGAAGAATTCATCATCCTGAATCAGCCTTTAATGCTTCTATAGCAGGGATTATCCCACGTACGCGCTCATTGTTATAGGTTTATACCCACCGTAAACCAGGGCGTTCCAAACATGATTTCGAGCTCCCTATTTCGCAAGGTCCGGAGGGGGACGATGTAGACTCCTGCGGGATGAACATGATCGGTGAGACCCCGGAAGGCGAAGCCTGAGGAGGCTCAGCACATGCCCGTGGAAAGCGAAATCGTCCCCTGCAGGACCATCCTCATACCAATATCTCGAAACTGAGTCTTCCAGTATCGGGAGCTTATCTTTAAAATCAATACTGAAGTTTAGTAAAGTCGTTAAGTAAGAAAGAAATTGGTAATATATTTGAGTTACAAGGGCAGAAGGTATAAACTTGTAGATAGAAAATACAAACGTAATAAAGGAAGGTCTGTCCATGGACAATGAACAAGAAATCATGACGGTTTCTCAAGTTGCTGAATATCTACAAATTAGTGAAGTGACCACATACAAATTAGTACAGGAAGGACGTATCCCGGGCTTTAAGATCGGGCGTCACTGGCGGGTGAGAAAAGAAGATTTAAGAGAACATATCAGGAAACTTCAGCATGGTGAGCATTTATAATAAGTGCACGAAAAAAAACCCTCTATTATTTAGAGGGTTTTTTCGTGCGCTTTGTTTTGAATTTCTATAATTTTTCTAACAAATAGTGAGGAAGAAAACGATATAATGAAGATAGAAGTCAGAAGGAGGAAGAAGGTGAAAGCTAATGAGCCGGGGAAGTTATGCATCAAGAATTTTGTTATTTGTGGTCTTGATCTTGACGATGGTTTATTTCATTCATTTCAGGTGGCATATCACTCCGAATGATATCCAGCAAATGATTACGGCTTTTGGCTGGCTGTCACCTTTTATCTTTATAGCAGCTTATATGGCTGCTCCTTTTATGATGTTTCCTGCGCCGGTATTGTCGATGAGTGCCGGTTTAGCTTATGGGTTTTGGCCGGGAACTTTGTATATATGGCTGGGAGCGGGCGGGGCAGCAGCTACGGGTTACTTGATCGGACGTTTTTTCGGGGAAGCGGTATTTCAATTCCATCAATATTCCTGGTCTGCTAGAGCGGAAGAAAGAATGAACAGACAAGGGTTTTGGTTTGTGCTGCTGTTACGGCTTTTCCCTCTCATGGGCTTTAGTATGCTGAGCTACCTGTCAGGTATGACGAAGGTACGTTTCTCTACCTATCTTTCTGCAACGTGGATTGGAATTCTGCCTGGTGTATTTGTTTATGGGACGCTTGGCGCAAGCTTAATGGCAGGAGATCCGCTCATTATCGGGGCGGCCGTCCTGTTGCTTGTGCTCCTTTTGAGTCTATCATTCTTCTTTAGACATAAAGTGAAAAATTGGCTTGATTTAGAGGAGAATAAAGAGAAAAAAGGGTGAATGGATGAGAAATACGCCTGCATTCGAGGGAATGTTCAGTATAAAAGATAGGAAGCTCCATTTTAGCTAGATATGGAGCTTCCTATCTTTTTATTTCTAGATTTCTGTTCCGTAAAGAATATCATTCTCAGTTTCTCAAAATAATAAAAACAAGATAAACGATATACATCGTCAGAAGGATGAAACCCTCTCTTTTTCCAATCTTATAATGAGTCCTCGAGAATAAGAGCAGCAACAAGCTCAAGGCAATCATAATCAGCACGTCGGTAAATATCTTTCCGTTCACAGGTAAAGGCGTAACGACAGCTGAAGCCCCAAGAACAAATAAGATGTTGAAAACATTACTCCCTACCACATTCCCTAAAGCAATTCCGCTTTCTTTCTTCAAGGCAGCCGAAATGGAGGTCACCAGTTCAGGAAGCGATGTGCCGATCGCAATGATGGTTAATCCTACTAATGTTTTACTCATTCCAAGATCTAAGGCGATGGCTGTGCCGCTGTCGACTACCAGGTCCCCTCCAAAAATAATCGCTGCTAATCCGGCTAACGTTAAACCAATATTTTTCCCCCACTTAATATTTGAAGGAATGGGGTCCTCTTTTGAATCTTTTCGACTTTTCAGGCCTACTTCAATCACATAGTACATGAAAATAGATAAAAACAATAAAAAGATGATGCCGTCACTGCGTGTGAGCAGGTTATCACTTAGTCCCTGTAGCTTTATGTCACTGATCAGGACGAGCAACGCTCCGCTGGCAAGCAATGTAAACGGAATTTCTTTTTTGGTTGTTTCACTTTCTACCATTAATGGATAGAGGAAGGCTGCAATTCCTACCACTAACGTGATGTTAAAGATATTACTTCCTACCACGTTCCCCAGCGAAACTTCAGCATTTCCCTGTAAAGCGGCAAGGATACTGACGGTTGCTTCAGGAGAGCTTGTGCCTAAAGCTACAATCGTTAACCCGATTAAGATAGGTGGAACACGGAGCAGCCTGGCAATATTGGAAGATCCATCAACAAATAAATCGGCTCCTTTAATTAATAACCCGAAGCCAATAAGTAAAAATATGTAAGCCATAGATGCTCTTCAGACTCCTTTTTATTGTTTCTAGTTTAACCATAACTTGTTTCGTTAGAGTTGAAAAGTATAGAGATACGCTTTTTAAGCTAGTTAGTACGTTCTCGTTCTAGGAAAGAAGGGAGAAGTTATCTTAGGATTACTGATGCCCCCCAGGCGTGGGGACTGGTTACAGTCTGTGGTATTCAAGTTCCATATAAGGTAGTTATTCCTGTTCCTGTAACTTTCAGAATATTCAAGATTTTACCCTTTTCTCTCTCGAACTGACATTTTTATTCATTATTTTTAAGTCTAACGCGGCGCCGAACATGTGATTTATGTATCCATACACTTTAGCCTACTCGATATTTATTCACGTGCATATCTTAATAAGAGCTTTGAATAAGGCAGAATTACAAAGGCTTGACTGTTTAATAAACCATAACCTGAATTTAAAACAATCTATGTATCCCTATATTTACACCGAAGTAAGAGTTAGCTCAAACGCGGGTAGAAGTAAAATGGGGAGTATGGAAGGGCTTAACTTAGTTATTTAATGACATGATATTAGGAGTGAGCGTGTGTCTCCCGAGAAACCATACAACTAAAAATACCTGTAGAAGAAACTAAATGTTTTCCCCAACGATCACCATAGATCGTAAGAAAGGAGAAGACCATAGTGGATAAAAACAACTGCAGTTTACATTGTGTAAATGTAGAAAAAGTATATGATTGGCTTATTGTTCCTTTGCAATTTACTACTTGTATAGAAATACCTAAAATCAAAAAAAGAGTCACTGACGAAATTTGCGGTAATTTTGCGATAGCCTCCACTGAACAGACTTGCCCTCTTTGGGAATCCACTCTTCCCTCGCCCTCAGCAGGTACTGTTTCCCTATCGTTGGCAAGTGGCAGTTTAAATGATTTAGAGGTTCTTATTAATGGAAGAACGATTGAAACAGGTAACAAGGAACAGTTTACCCAAACTTTCTCAACTTTGAACAGTCTGGCGTTAATAAATACTAATCCTCTAGTCACGGTAAGAGGAACTTATTGTCTCACTCTTCATTATTTTCTTTCTAGAAATTTAATAGAAGATTTACGGAATTGTCAGGAAGGAAATTGTTATTTATCTAATGAATGTGGGAGACCGATCTCGATTAAGGTACTAGACTGCAAAGAAATAGGTGAGCGAAAAAATACGGAAATTATCCTCCCTAATGGACAACAGACTATATTGCAAAAAGTCAATCTATGTAAGGAAGGTTGTGTCGGCTTGACTTATGATAAAGGTCGGCAACTGTGTGTGTTTCCTTTTAATAAAATGGAGCAACTTTTGCTTTGTGCGCCTGAAGGGACTACCCTCCAATGCGAAGTCACGGATTTCTGTTGCAGAATCAGCTCTATCAAAAATTTGAATAATTGCTGGCGCTTAGAAATTTCGATAGAAATATGCCAAAACATAAAGGTCACCGCAGATACAACATTGGGAATTCAAGCACGTGAATGTTCTCCTCGTGGACTACTTTCCACGGGTAATTGCTTAAGCGCAAATCCATAATTAGGGGGGAGGCTGTAATTAAAAGAGTACCTCTCCCTTATCAACTTAAGAAAAATTTTGAACACTTGCGACTTTACATAAAGAGAGGGCAATAAAGGCGTTGTTATCTCGTAATTTTACAATTCCTTCTCCTGTTTCTAAAATTTGTGTATTTGATAAATTATTAAACGCTTGCCCGAGAGCATCTACATCTGCTGTCGTAATTCCATCGAAAAGTTCTCGTAAAGGTCTCTCGCAGCAATCGCACTCTCCTTCGTTCGAAAGAGGAGGTGGTAATAAGAGAACGTTCTGTACTTGAGCGTTCTGAACACCAACGACCAAGCAAATAGGTAGAGCAATCGTGTTCGCACCTTGCCGGATGGTGATAATATAATCATTAACGTCTAATATGGTAGCGCTTGGATATGTGCCTGAACTCGTATCTGTCGTCCCTATACGCACCACTCGACCTATAAGCTGCTCTAACACATATTGCATAGGGTCCACGCAGCAGTCACATAAACCTGAACCTGAACCATTTGAACCTGGACAGCACCCACAATCTCCACAATCACACATTCCCAAGTTCCTCCTTCTTTCTATATTATTAAACTGAAATAAACAGTTCGGATTTTGATTAAACGTTATTATACTCCTGGTGGTTCAAGTACATCATAATGTAGGTCTATACAATATTTTCCTCTACATATTGCCTCGGTGTTTTGCTCTGAACGACAAAGAATATCCACACTCACTGCATTCAACACGGTAATAGAGCGTGTGTTTTGACGTGGCACTCTAAAAATTTCAGGCGGACCAAATCGCTTGGAGACGCGCACTTCTAACAAGTTGTCACACCCTTGGTCGTAATAAGCACTTACGGTAGCTGCCGACTGAGCACCGGCATTAAAAAAATCCGGGTCTAATCGCCACACTCTAATTAGGTCTGTATCCGTTGAATTACAAGGAATCGCAAAATTTCCACAAAAATTATCCGTGACAATATCGCCAATCACGGTTTGGTCCGGACAACAAGCACTACAATTTCCCATTTCTCATTCACCTCCTTTTCTATACTATTAGATGCAAGAAACATAGAGATTGCTTGGACTAATATAAGAGAAAGTGATAGTAAATCATCTCTTTTTTATAAAAGGGCTCTGGAAAACTTCTGTATGACTTTAATGTTAAGCTCCCAATGGTGTAAGATCGGTTTGCTTCACTTTGTTTGGATGAATGGGGTCTTGGAAATGAATCGCTTTCCGTGTTCTGCAAGATACAGGGTCATTGGACGTTGCCATACGATGTGGCGTTATTAGACGAACCTTCTCAGCGGAAAGCTTCCTCAGGCTACGCTTTCCGGGATCTTACCGATCATGTTCATACCACAGGTTTCTCGCCATTTCCTAGCCCTCTTTATCAAATTTTATGAAACGAAACCTTCCGAGCATGAGCATATAGGAATTGCCAAAAAACAGTCTTTAACATAAGTGTTTGAGCGATTTCGATTCGTTTATCAAGATTAGATTGAGCTGGTCCGAAGAATCTGGTGTGGCAAAGGGCGGAAGGGAACGGTGAGACTTCAAAGTTAAAAGCGGAAGCATCTTGTTCACAGGCGTATGTACTGGACTGAGCTCACGTAGATAAAGAAAACACGAAGAGCGTAGCGATTCGATGTTGCCTTATCGTACAGAAGCAAGGGGAGTCTCACTAGCCCCTTGGTGCTAGAACTAAATAGCTCTCTTTGCTGTTTATATCCTGATTTAGCTTAGGACTAATAAGAGTGTAATAGTGGGGGGGAATTGACAGTTGATGCCCCGGAAGGCGCCAGCCTGAGGAGACGCAGCGCATGCACGCGGAAAGTGGGCGATGCAGCTGGCTTAGTCGTTCACTGAAGCCCCTTTTTCAACATAATATTTCGAAACGGAGGCTTACAGTATCCAGCCCTATTGTGTAATAAGCCTCTTATCAGAAATCAACAATAAACTTTAACAAAGCCCATAACAAAGAAGTTTCTTTATAATAAAGAAAAAATCTGGGCGGTATGTATGAAACAACTGTCAGGCGTACAAAATGCGAAAAAAAGCGAGAAATCAGGGTTTTCAAATCTGATTTCTCGGTTTTTTCATTCAAGTAGATTTTGCCCCATCATCTTTTTAAATCCCTGGTGGTTCTAATACATCATAATGAAGATCCACACAATATTTTCCTCGACAGACCGTAGTGTCAGGTCCTTCTGAAGTGCAAAAAATATCGATAGCTATTATATCCAATACAGTTATGGATCGTGTATTTTGACGAGGTATCACCATATCTATAGTACTCAGGTCTCTTTTTGTCGCTGTCATCGTTATTAAATTGTCACATCCAACGTCATAGTAAACACTAACGGTGGCTGCACTCTGGGCTCCAGCATTAAATAAATCTGGATCTAGACTCCAAATTCTGTTTATGTCAGGATCTTCCTCATTGCACGATAAAACAAAGTTTCCACAAAAATTATCTGTGACAATATCGCCAATAACGGATTGATCCGGACAACAAGCACTACAATTTCCCATTTATTCCTTCACCTCTTCTTAACGTAATAGTATAGTAAATGCAAAAATAAAGGATTTGTATAGGGGTTTTTACTATATAAACAAGTTTTTCTTGAAAATAATAGAATGCGTATTTATACAAAGCTTAAATGTTGAAAAGAGGAAATTAGTTATGATTTAAAACTAAATTTGTATTGATTTGTTCGACTGGATTCTGACTGCATTCTATTCATACATTTAGGTGTCCATTTAATCCAAAGTTAGCTCATTATTGGAATTATTGAGCATAAGGATATATTTTTATTCCTGCTTAATCGCTTAGCCATATGAAGGCTTACTTTAAAAAGTGCCTTCTTGAGTAAAACCCTATCTGCTCAATCGCTTTTCCGAGGCTTATACACGGGATCAAGGTCAGTTCAATAACAGCACATGGCGTGACGGGCTTAATTGAAGATTCATTAAACAACTTAGGGATGTACTCGCATTTTGTTCATGAATATTCGTCTTATAAAAATGTGAAAAGAAAGGTTGGCAAGGAGAAGTGAGTTGTGTAGAATAAAAAACGTACGTTTTCATAAATAAATTACATAATGTTCGTTTTTTTATTTAATCGGGAGGAGAGATAGAATGAATTTTAAACAAAGTGTCATTCGTTTAACCGGGGTCGTGCTTTTCGTTTTCTTGCTGGCGGGATGTGGAGAACAGCCCGAGAGTGCAGGAGCAGTTGACAAAGAAGAAGAAAAAGTAATCGGAATCATAGGTCCAATGGAAGTGGAAATTGACATTCTTCATTCTCATATGGAAGTGGAAGAAACAACGGAAAAAGGTAAATTAACCTTTTATGAAGGCAAATTAGAAGGCCAGCCGATTGTCCTTGTGAAGTCCGGAATAGGGAAAGTGAATGCAGCGTCGGCAGCTCAAATGCTTATCAGTGAGTTTGATGCGGATGTATTGATTAACTCAGGCGTAGCTGGAGGAATCCACCCTGATCTAGGTCTTGGAGACATCGTTATTTCTACAAAGACGGTGCATCATGACATGGACGAAACGGCTAAAGATTTCAAGCCGGGGCAAATTCCATACATGGACACCAGGTATTTTGAAGCAGATCAGGAATTGATACAACTGGCTGAAGAAGGCGCAAAGGATCTTCCTGATTATGTAGATGTATTCAAAGGACCGATTGCGACAGGAGACCAATTTATTGCAAGCAAAGAAAAAACGGAATGGATTTATGAAACCTTTGATGCGTATGTCGTGGAGATGGAAGGAGCGGCTGTTGGACAGGTTGCCTACTTAAATAAAATCCCGTACGTCGTCATTCGTTCAGCTTCGGATGATGCAGGAGAAGAAGCGGCTGGAATTCAGGAAAACTTTGTGGAAGAAGCCGCTCAGAACTCCAGTCATGTGATAGAAGAAATGTTAAAAGGTATTTAGAAGTGGAAAGAGGCTAACCTTATGTCAAAGGTTAGCCTCTTCTTGGGAATGTGAAATGAACAGTAACATGAATGTTGGTGAAAAAAGTTATGATTTTATGTAGAAGTTTGTTTTAAATTGTTCTACAATGGAAAAACAGGTTAGGT
The DNA here is from genome assembly GCF_000284515.1 of Halobacillus halophilus DSM 2266. Classification (GTDB taxonomy): domain Bacteria; phylum Bacillota; class Bacilli; order Bacillales; family Halobacillaceae; genus Halobacillus; species Halobacillus halophilus. Next base: position 1,466,613 of record NC_017668.1, read on the forward strand.
TTTCCAATACTAAATAAACCGTCACGGCCTGTACCCGGCTCTGAGAGTGGGGGATCAATCTTTGTTTCCCTCACTTTCCCAGAGTGAGGGTTTTTTATTTAGAAATATTTTCCAATTTATTCAGTAAGTAATCCAGTTGTTGAGAAATAATCAAAATATCTCGAAAGACGGCTTCATTCATATAAGCTGCATACATTCGTACTCTTGTTTCTTCAATTTGATTTTCCAAATGTTTTTTATCTGACATTATCCACCTCCAATTTTTACATAGACAAAGATTATCCAATATCCAGTTTTCTGTTTCATGAGGCGCTATTTATGGTATTAAGAATATGTAGTACCTCTGAATTCAGGAAACATTTCTTCCATTCGATCTCCCATTAGCTAAAGGGTGTCATTCGGTTTAAAAACGTGTCAAAGTGCAGGCTCTGACACGTTAACTTATGTGTACCACATATTCTCTTTTAATAGGAGTGTGAAAATATCACTCATGGATTTGTGTTAAACGAGTGTGGTTTTCTCCGCACCTGGTGCATTGAGTCCATAAAGTGTATACAATTTTTTCAGAGAACTCTTTAGGCGATACCTTAATAATTATTTGTTCATGATGATAGCAGTTCTTGCAGTAACTTTTTATTAAGGAACCCACTTCATATGGTTTCAAATTTTTCCTCCTCTCTAAGGTGAGAGAGGCAACAGTAGGAAGTTAATATTAGTATATTATAAAAATAATTTCAAGTTCTAATAAGTGCCTCTACCAAGTTATGAATTGAAGTAGAAGTTAATGAGGTGAATTCATTACTTTGGAAAAAGTAATTGAACAATTCACGCAGAGTGAACCATGGGAAGAAGATATATTTGTACTGGGAGGGATTTTATGTAAGAGCAGCAACCCAAGAAGACTTGATTGCTGTAGAGGGCAGTTGGAAGCAAAAATGACCATTACCTTTGTTCTTTTAGGTTGTTTCTAATACAGGGGAACTTGCCAGAAGCTTAACGCGAACACTTTGCCTTGTTTCAATGAAGACTAAATAAGGTTCTGCCTCGTACGGGAAATATTGTACTAATTCAGGCTTTATATTAAGAACTTCTAAGAGTTCCTGTTCATTCTTAAACGTAGCTAAGGGTAGAGTAGTCATTTCCCCGCTGCACTTGGTAAATAAGATCGTATGATAATGCTTACTTTTAAGGAAAAAAATTAAATCCATTATAACTCTCCTTGAGGCCAATATTATATTACTTTAACATAATAAATAGTCAAAAAATCAGGTTTTAAAGGATTGGAATTAATTACTACCATTACATGCCGGGATTACGACGAACGAAAGACAGAGCTAAATTTAAACTCTGTCCTTTGCCCTGTATAGAAATTTTATTAACGCTTTTCTTCTTTCTGACATTCTTTGTGGATTTCTAACTTTCTCTTCTCTAACTCCAGTTTCTTATCTTCTAACTCTAATTTCTTCTTCTTTAAGTCAATTTGGAGTACAAAATATAAAAAAATGAAAGTCAGAGCAACAATTACGGAAATAAAGAAAAATAGGTTCAAATTTATCTCCTCCTGGATAACATAAAATTTAGATGGCCTCTTCATCCAATCGTTTAATAGGGGGTACAAATAAGTAATACTATCACGTTCATTTCACTTTAGCGAATCTGATCTGCAAGGTTTTACTCCTTAATTAATCATCATTTCACAATATCTTAGCCTCACCTCCAACCATCATTCCTGTACCTGTTACATACTGATATAATAGAAGAACCAATACCATTTCCAATAAGGGAGCTGACGAACATGAAAGATGTTCTGATCCAGTATATGAAACGGTTCTCCGATCTCAGCGAGTCCGAATTAAAAAAACTGACTGAGAATGTTCTGGTGGCTGCTTTTAAGAAAGGAACGATCTCCTCTTACATCAGGGAGACATTCCCGACAAATGCTATTTTGTTTTACAAGGGTGTGTCCGGCAGTATGCTGTAGATGAAAATGGAAATGAGAATACGTACAATTTCTTTACCGAAGAACAAAGTGTGACGATTTTTAATCAGCACACGACTGATCAAACGTCTCCCTATTCACTCGGCTGTTTGGAAGACTGTACGCTTGTTGTAGGTGATTTAGCTACGGAGCAGGAAAGTTACGACATGCATCCGGTACTAGAGACCATGACTCGCAAAATGATGGAAGAAGATATGGGAACGATGAGGGATGATTTCTCAGCTTTCATCTCTTCGACCCCAGAAGAGCGGTATTATGGTTTGATGGAAAAAAGACCAGATTTAGTGGACCGTGTTCCCCAGTACCAGTTGGCAAGCTACTTGGGAATCAAGCCGGAATCTTTAAGCCGTATAAAGAAACGGGCAGCAGCGAATCATCTGAGGATTGTGGAGTAGGATTCGTCGTCCAAAGTCAAATTTCTCCCTTTCAACAATAACCATATACCAAAACCTAATTCTCCAATGAACATGGGGATCATAAGAATTAATTCCAGTATCCCTGTAAAACGTTCCATTTGTGGGATAAAACCGTACATGAAATGAATGAACGAGTAGCTGATTCCCGCTAAAACGAGTAAAATGCTGATGACTTTTGGTATTTTTCTTGTACCCAAGGCGATCAGGCCGACTGCGATAAGATGAAGACCGAATATCATTAATCCAAATGACCAGATGGCTTCAAATGCTGTGATGGAAGCCATGACGTGGTGTGCTAAATCTGCCGCAGAGGTTTGAACTATGCCATTGGCTATAACAAGATGGGAAACCGCAATGGCTAGAACGGCTGTGTAAAGTAAACGAAGCCAGCCGGCCAGTAAGGCATAACCAGGCTGAAACGGCTTTAAGAACACATAGAATCCCCATGATACGATTAAATCCGTGATGATAATGATCAGCCAACCAAGCACCTCAAGTCGAAACAGGAATGGAGATGCTAGGATATTTTTTAATGTAGCGGCCGCATCTCCATCTATGACTAATGAACTGTGAAAATACCCGTGAGCAATGAATGCAGCCAATGTCATGACAAGTAAGGCGACACCTGAAAAGAAAGCTCCTTTCTGCTGCATGTTCTGATTCATTGTTCTCCTTGATTTCATATAAGGACCTCCTCGAATTTGCTTTCATACCTATTGTATTTTGCCTGAGGAAGAATTTCCTTGACTTAAATCAAGGAATTGGTGTTTTTAAAATTTTTGGCAAGTGAATTTCAAAAAGTGCACGGAAAATACTTGGACTTGTAACTTGAAGGGTACTGTATAGAACAAGTACGTCATAAAAAAGAAACTCTAAACTTCCTTCCAAGGACAAGGAGGAGTTTAGAGTTTCTTTTTTTATTAGTGAGAGCATTCATTAAATATTACTTCTTTTTAACTGTATTGAGGTACTTTCTTAGAATTAATTTGTTCATGACGAATGGTGGCCTGGGCTGCTGCAAGCCTTGCAGAAGGAACACGGAAAGGGGAGCAGCTTACGTAATCCATGCCTAAATCAAAGCAGAACTGGATCGATTCCTTTTCACCACCATGCTCGCCGCAAATGCCTGTTTTTAGGGTGGACTTTGTTTTACGCCCCAGTTTCACACCACTTTCCACAAGCTTTCCTACGCCTTCCTGATCTAATGAAACAAATGGATTTCTTTTTAGCACATCACGATCTACATAATGCTGGAGGAACTTGCCCTCGGCATCGTCTCGGCTGAATCCAAACGTGGTCTGCGTTAAATCGTTGGTTCCAAAAGAGAAGAAGTCTGCCTCTTCGGCAATTTGATCGGCTGTTAGCGCTGCACGCGGTGTTTCAATCATGGTTCCAATCAAGTAGTCGAATGTCTTTCCTGTTTCTCCCTGAATTTGGTCCCCAATCGTAGTTACCAGCTGGCGCATTTTCTTAAGTTCATTCACATGGCTGACCAAAGGAATCATGATTTCGGATGTAACGTTTATTCCTTTGTCCATCACGTTAGCCATTGCGTTAAAAATGGCTTTGACCTGCATTTCGTAAATTTCAGGGTGTATCATACCTAAGCGGCAGCCCCGATGTCCTAACATCGGATTCGATTCTTCCAATAACCGTACTTTCCGTAACAGGTTTTGTTTTTCTTCTAGCTCGGATGAATGAGGATCGGTCAGTTGCAGTTTTGTCACCTCAACGAGCAGTTCTTCTTTGTCCGGCAAAAACTCATGGAGGGGTGGATCCAATAAGCGAACGGTGATTGGATGTCCTTGCATCGTTTCAAATATTTGTTCAAAATCCTGTTGCTGCATAGGCAGGAGTTTGTCCAGAGATTCCTTACGTTCAGCGGTCGTTTCAGAAAGAATCATGCTTTGTACCGTAGGGATGCGTGAGGCGTCCATAAACATATGCTCTGTACGACAAAGCCCAATGCCTCCTGCTCCAAATTCCAGGGCTTTCTCAGCATCGACTGGATTATCAGCGTTTGCTCTGACGCCCATTTTTGCTTCTTCGTCCGACCAGCGAAGCAGGAGCTGGAATTCATCTGAAAGCTCTGGTTCGATCATTGGAATTTCGCCCAGGAAGATTTCTCCTGTTGAACCATCGATCGTAATCGTATCCCCGTGATTCACCGTCGTAGACCCTGCGATAAACTGTTTGGATTCTAAGTGAATCTTTATAGAGTCGCAGCCGCATATACATGCTTTTCCCATCCCTCTAGCTACAACAGCGGCATGACTGGTCATTCCACCGCGACTCGTAACGGTAGCCTGGGCAGCCACGATTCCGTGGATATCATCAGGTGTAGTCTCAGGTCGGACAAGGATAACCTTCTTTCCATCCCTGGATAGTTCTTCAGCTTCATCCGCATCAAAGACAACTTGGCCGGTGGCAGCGCCAGGGGAAGCGGGTAAGCCTGCTGCGAGTTGCTCTCGTTTATGTTCAGGGTCGATCCGGTGGTGAAGCAGCTGATCAAGTTGATCTGGATCCACACGCAGAAGGGCTTCCCGTTGATCCATGATCTTTTCTTTTACCATTTCCACAGCGGTTCGAATGGCTGCCTGGGCTGTTCGTTTCCCTGTCCGTGTCTGGAGGATAAACAGATTTCCACCTTCAACGGTAAATTCAATATCCTGCATATCCTTATAATGGTTTTCTAACAGCTGACAAGTCTCGACTAATTGTTGGTAGACATCTGGCATATCCTCCTGAAGACTGGCAATCGGCTGAGGGGTACGGATCCCTGCCACCACGTCTTCTCCCTGAGCATTGATTAAGTATTCTCCATAAAGCTTAGACTCGCCGGTGGATGGGTTACGGGTAAAAGCCACTCCTGTACCCGAATCATCTCCCATATTGCCAAACACCATGCTCTGGATATTGACGGCTGTACCAAGATGGCCAGGGATATGGTGCAGACGGCGATATAAAACAGCCCGCTGATTATTCCATGAATCAAACACGGCATTAATGGTAAGGAAGAGTTGTTCTTTTGGATCCTCAGGGAATTTTCGTTTAACTTGCTTAAGTACAATTGATTTGAATGCTGCAATCACCTGTATCCAATCTTCAGCGGTTAGCTCGGTATCGGAATGGTAGCCCTTTTCTTCACGGAAATCTTCTAATCGTTGTTCGAAAAAGTAGTTATCTACATCAAGGACCACATTACTGAACATTTGGATAAACCTGCGATAGGAGTCATAAGCAAATCGAGGATTGTTTGTAAGCTCTGCCATTCCTTCTACTGTGTCGTCATTCATTCCAAGGTTCAAAACGGTATCCATCATGCCCGGCATGGAATGGACGGCACCTGAGCGAACAGAAACGAGGAGCGGATTGGCTGGATCGCCTAATCGTTTGTCTGTTTTAGTTTCAAGAGTGTGAAGGGCTTCTAATACTTGGGACTCGACCTCTTTTGAAATGACCTGGCCTGCATCATAATAGGCATTACAGGCTGCGGTTGTAATGGTGAAGCCATAAGGAACGGGTAAACCAATACGGGTCATTTCAGCTAAATTCGCGCCTTTTCCACCCAGAAGTTCTTTCTTTCCTTTTTCGGATTGATCAAATAGGAATACAAATTGGTTATTCATTGTGCAAAGCTCCCCCTTTTATTAAACATGGCTAATATAATATCAGCTGTCTCTTCTATAGCTTTATTAGACACATCAATGATCGGACAGCCGATTTTTTTCATGATATTTTGCGCACAATCCAGTTCTTCAAAGATACGCTCTAATGAGGCATAGTTTGCAGCGTTGGTTAAACCCAGACTTTTCAATCGTTCTCTGCGGATGTCATTTAACTTTTCTGGTGAGATGATGAGTCCAACGCACTTTTTTCTTGGAATTTGAAAAAGTTCTTGAGGAGGTGGGAGCTCTGGGATGAGAGGTACATTCGCTACTTTAAACTGTTTATTGGCTAGATACATAGAGAGTGGAGTTTTAGATGTTCGAGATACTCCAATGAGAACAATATCGGCTTGTTTTAAGCCACGTACTTCCTGCCCGTCATCATATTTCACAGCAAATTCAATGGCTTCCACTCTTTTAAAATAGTTCTCATCCAATTTTCTCATTTGCCCGGGTTGTAGACTGGGCTGCATATCGAATGTTTGAGCAAACGCATCCATCAGAGGATGCATTAAATCAACAGCCATAATTCCTTCTTCTAAAGCTCTGTGGTCAAGATATTCTTTTAAATCCTGAAGGGCAATGGTGTAAGCGATAATGGAAGGACTATACTTCGCATTCGTAATGACATTGTTTATATCCTGGATGTCCTCGACATAGGAAAAGTGCTTTATTTCGACTTCTTTTCCAAAAAATTGACTGGCGACAGCTTTGACCATTAGTTCAGCTGTTTCCCCGATCGAATCTGATACGACAAAGACCGTTTCTTTTTTATTCACTATCCATCTCCTTATTCTTAACGTAATAGAATCAGCCGTAAGAAACGGCATGAGTAAGTATAGAACCCTTCCTTTGTGGAAGTGTTCATTAATCATTATGTCATACTATTTATCAATTAAAATGGTAATGTGACATACTATTTGTATGAATAGTATCGTATCACTGTTTGTGATTGGTTTCAATAGAAAGATAGCTAATTGTTTGAAAGTATTTTTCTGCAGATTGTAGAGGCGAAGTTAGTTAAGAGGAACTATAGGTGAATAGGGACCCTGACCCGCTGAAGCTTTAACACAGTCGGGGCAGGACATCGTAACCCTGAGGTATCCAGTCGCACTAAATAGATGGAGGAGGAGATTCATGTGGATGGAGGTAGTACTGCAATCCAGTTTCTCTTATAGTTCATTTATGAAGTGAAATGTGTTTAAATAGCATTACCAATAAAATCCTCCAATTATTAATAAATCTGCTATATTTTTGGGGGCGTTTTTTATTTTTATAACCCCAGGGCAAGAAAGTAATAAGCTTTTCAGTCATACGTCCCTCCTGAGATTGGTATCTATACATCCATCATGAGGGCTTAAATGTGCCTATTAACAAAAGATAACTAGAGTGATCCATAAACAAGGAGGGCAAATATAATGAAGAAAATCGGTGTATTAACGAGTGGAGAAGATGCTCCAGGCATGAATGCTGCCATCCGTGCAGTCGTAAGATCAGGTACTTATCATGGCATGGAAATGGTGGGAGTAAAGCATGGATCGTATGGTGTGATTCATGAACTATTCGAGGAAATAAATGAAAAGTCGGTCGGCTCGATCATGCAACGGGGAGGAACCATCCTGCAGTCGTCTATAAGCGAAGAAATTTATACAGAGGAAGGTCTGCAGAGAGGAATAGGGAACTTGAAAAATGAAAATATAGAAGCGCTTGTTATTATTGGCGGTAGAGAGGCTCTAAAAACCGCCCAGGCCTTCAGTAAGTTCGATTTCCCCTGTGTGGTCATACCTGCCACCATTGAAAGTAATATTCCAGGGGTGGATTACACGATAGGTTTCCATACAGCCCTCAACAACATTATCCATTACATAGATCGAATTCGGGACACCGCATCGTCTCACGAGAAAACCTCCATTGTTGAAGTAGCGGGGGAGGATGCGGGAAATATAGCGTATTATGCTGGACTGGCCGGCGGCGCTGAGAAAATATTAATTCCAGGCTGGAAAGAGGATGCAGATTATATTATTCAACAGATCAAGGCTGGAGATGAGAAAAGATACAGCATTATTGTGATTGCGGAAGGGAGTATAAATGGGGAGGATTTCAAACGCCAATTGAAAGAGCAAGCAGGAGTGGAGTCGCGTTTGATCGCTTTAGGCGATACCCAGCGCGGGGGCGCGCCCACAGGAATCGATCGAATTTTAGCCAGCCGGCTGGGAGTGTTTGCAATTGAATCACTGCTGAATCATGAATCAAGTAAAATGGTTGGAATTTACCACAATGAACTGGTGAGTTATGATTTAGATGAGCTTCCTTCTCATAAGGCTGATATGGGCGAAAGTATGTATCAGTTGTTTAAAAAACTATCCTGATATGAATTAAGCTAAAAAAGGGTTGGTATACCATAAAAAGCCAAAAATCTTCCTTAAGATCGCAAACTTAAGGAAGACTTTGTGTTTGGTCTATAAATGTGGGCCTGATCCTTTACCTAAGGAACAGGCCCATACTTTTAAAGATTATTCCCTAATGATTATGGCAAAGCAATTAATTAGATGCTCGCCCTTCAGTTAAAGAAATTTTCCATTTCGAAATACTGTAATAATGGAACTGTTCTTCCTGCTCGATCCCAATTGTTGTATTCGCTGAAAATCCAATCCAAATCGTTATTAGCTCGAACTTCTACTAAGAACTCTACAATAAGATAGCTTCGCCAATAATCAAACATTCTATGAGTCAGGCTACTACTTTGAGGAAAATTGCTTTCCAGTTCGTCTAAAGAATGCTGCCCATATTTATCCTTGAAAATTTCCACTAATTCTACCTCAATATTCGTTAATTCTTTAAATTCAGCGTTATCTAATAAGTGTTTTCTCGAGAGATAATTACACATTCCTTCTTCAAACCAGGTATTTAATTTACGATCACCATCGAACTCCTCAACGAAGAGGTTTGCATGGTGGGTCAATTCCTGTGCCAATATAGTGAACAAACAATCATCAGAACAATGAGCAAAAAAGTCCTCTACTTCTGAAATATTCAGCCCTTCTACTTGTTCTGCCAATAACCTTCTCCATGCCGATAGGTCAGGAGAAATGTAGATCACATCACCCTCTGTATAGGCTGGGACCGGGACCTCAGAAAAAAAGGTCGTCGCTAAATTTTCACTGGTCCAGACTATTCCTTTTGGCAAAGTATTTAAAGCGTATTTTTCTTCCAATACCTGTTGATAAGTTTTTAATTTTTCAGTAAACTTTTCAATGGTATCTTGATGTTTCATATATTCTTCCTGCGATTCAAAAGCATATATTTGTTTCATTTGAAATTCTCCTTTACTTCCATCACCCCGCACGCGTACAACATTTATTACGACAGCCTAGAAATCCTTTTATTTTTTGCCACCAAAAAAGGCGCTTCAGTACTCCTGAAAGCGCCTAGCCTTATCTAAACGGTTAGCCCAGTTCATGAGCTCCCACTAAAATTACGTGCCACTAATGAATTTTTATCCATTTTCATCATTCTTCGACCAAATCTGTCTAAAGAATGACTATAAATACATTCTAACATGCTATAGCATTAATTCCCAATTAATCCCTTTATTTACTATTTCAAACATAAAATAGAGCACCTCAGTAGATATCCAGATACATAGATGTTACATTGAATGAATCTTCTCAAAAGAAGATAATTCGTAAGTAAAGGGGTGTTCCCATGATCGAGTGGATTTTATCCAAGATTACTAAAAAGAATAATCCTATCCCAAATAGAACAACGATTCATGCTTTACCTCCAAAGAGTGATAAAAATAAAACGGAGCAAGAAGATGGTTATGTGAAGGACTGCGATTTAGGGTGGTGCTAAGCACATAATTTATACAAAAAGCCAATATGCCCACAAGGGCATATTGGCTTTTTGTATGTTCGTAAACATAAGAACATCATATTCATATTCCATTCAGGAAGAATGGAAGAATCGGTTTTTACAGCTGCTTCGGGCTCAGCGTAACCTGCTAGAGTGACGTTGAAGTTAGAAGGCGCATACTTTCTCAGTGGCCGGGTAATTTTCCAGCGTATCCATGTCCCTCTCTTCTTTTCGAATTAAGAACCGTTGGTGGATAAGCAAGCTCTTCCCTCTTTATAAACTGGATAGGATATAGACCACTTGGTAAAATCAAGCGTCTAATTTTCTGCATTACTGGGTTTTTCGTAACTTGTATCATCACAAACTCATACAATAATTTATACGTCATAAAGACTTTACCGGGCGTGGCCTACTATTATGATTTATTGAAGTGAGCTGCTTTCAAAGAAGTAGTTAGATTATAGAAAGGAGTAGGGGAAGTTGTGAATCCGGATTTATGTGAATTACTAGCAAATGATGGGTTTTTACGTTGCTATTTAACCGATACTGCAGGAAGCCCTGTTGATGAAATTAGTTGTGAAGAACAAGGGAATCGGGAAGATATTTCTGTTCAATTGCCTGATGGAGAACAAGTCATTCTTCAAAAGGTAACGATACGTAAACAAGGATATGTTGTCGTTGAAGTGGAGGATGAAGATACTTTGTGTGTGTCTGAACCCATCCCGTTTTGCTTTTTTGAATATGTGATACTGTGCGCACCTGCAGGTACAGAAGTGGTTTGCAGCGTGACGGAGTTCGATTGTCAAGCATGTGTGAATTGTCTTGACGGAGCTTTTGAATCTTTGGATATAAACTTCTTGATCTGCCAAAGCATTCAAACCGTCGCGGATGTGTTGGTGGAACACGAGGTTGGTTTTTGCTTGCCGAGGGATGTGATCGTTCCTGATCGTTGTTCTTTTACGATGCCAAATCAGTGCCCAGTTATTTTCCCTGGTCAAATGATAGACTTAGAGGTTAATTCAAAAGATACGTTGGAAAATGAATGTAGCACTTCTACAGTTTCACCAACTCTAGCGCAGGTTCAAGAGGTGGCTTGTCTATCGGTGATGAGAGTATATGATTGGATCGTCCAACAAAGCGATTTTAAAAAGACCATTCCTGCTGGGGACGTGGAATTTAGCTGTTCTCCGTGTGACATCCATCTGTTTGTTCCGGCAGATATTCTTTGTGATCGATTCCTTAGTGGTAAGGTGATCTGTGGTGATATCGACCCTGTAGAAGGAGCAGAAGTTACCTTCCGTGCTGAACCAGCAATTGTAGATTTCACGCCTGACTCTGTTTTTACAGATGAGTTCGGTAATTTTGAAGTAGAGGCTATTGTCCCAGCCGTAACAGAACCAACAGATGTCGTGATTACAGCTGAAACTACAGTAAATGGTCAAATGGTTTCTACCTCTTTGCCAACCATTGTTCAATGCTTGGCTGACCCCTGTATCATCGAGTTGTTTTCAACAGAACAAATCTTTTGCGATGGTTTTGTGGACGGCAGGGTCCGCTGTGATGGAAGAGTTATCGAAGGTGCTGTGGTGACGTTAGAGAGTAGTGATCCTGCGGTTACTTTTGATCCAAATCCTGTTTTAACCGGTTCACATGGCAACTATTTCGCGGGTGTAACGGTGGCTGATGAAACACCGCCTACTCTTATTACCATTACCGCTTCCACTACTGTAGAAGGTCAAATGATTTCAGCTTCCGTAGAAATTCTCGTGGAGTGTGATAGCCCATGCCCTTAATTATTAATGTGCCTCAATTGATTACTTGTAATGCAGTTATTACCGGTAATATTACATGTGGTGAAGGCAATCCTATTGAAGGAGCGGAGATATTCTTTAGTGATTTCCCAGAGGATGTTGTATTTTATGACCCTAACCCAGCCATTTCAGATATTAATGGAGACTTTTCTACAACCGTAACGGTTCTTCCAGGAACTCCGCTTGTATCTATTGATGTGAGTGCTATCACAGAAGTGGAAGGAAACATTATTGAAACCAATGTAGGGACACAGGCGGAGTGTCCAACTGTTGAATGTCCGTGTAAATTCAGGATCGGCATTCAAGGAAACCGAGCGCAGGCAACTGTAGAAGTTTTGAATCAAGGAGCAGCATCGAGCTTCAGTGGTACGATTAATGTGACAGCGGTCCAATGCTTTACAGCCAGTACTAACTGTAATCCAGCTGTGGATAACTTTAATGTAACGTTTGGTTCTGGAGGAACGACCATTAATTTTATTCAAGGACGAAGAATTGAAATCGACTGCATTAACGATACCTTTGCCAGAGTGCGAGGAACGGCTTTAGGAACTGGGAATTTGTTTCAAGGTTTGTTTGAAGTAGCGATTGAGGTGACCGTTGGAGCAGGTAATATAGGAACGTGGACGATTCTAGCAAATGACAACATGGGACATACGTTTTCAACAACGTTCACTGCTCGAATGAGTCCGATCACGTCGATTGGGGAATGCGGCTTACAGTTTTAAAAACATCAATTTTTCTACTAGTGAAGAGAAGGTTTAGGCGTCTTTTCTAGAAAAGAAGCGGAGCGCATTGTTCAAAAGGCATAGGAGGAAGTAAGGTTTATCAAGCGGCTATTAGCTAAAAGATGAAAAAGGTCACAGCGGTAACAGGCTGTGACCTTTTTTGCAGTCTAAACGGCGAACTCTAAGTCTTCATACCCATAAGGTTCACCGGGAACTTCAGTTAGTATTATTTCATATTACTTAGGTAGAAGGAAGTTCCCTACCATTATATTCTACTTACTTTAGAATACCTTTAATTTCTATCTATGCTTATAAAGAGTAATGATTACTATTTACAAATCGTAATCATTACGATAGAATAACCGTGTGATTAAAGAAGGAGGGAAATTCTAATGAAACATATATTACGTACATCCATGCTCGTTATACTTATTATCATTCTAGCTGCGTGTGCAAATGATGAGGCGACCAGCAATGAAGAAGGCAACAAAGACGAAGGTGCAGACGAGGAACTAAAGATTTTTACAACTGTTTATCCGCTGCAGTATTTTACTAAGCAAATTGCAGGAGATCAAGCTTCGGTGGAATCCATACTGCCGCCTGGATCGGATCCGCATACATATGAACCCACGACTAAAGAGATGGTGGAAATTGCGGAGGCGGATGCATTTATTTATAACGGCGCAGGGTTAGAACCTTACGCCAAGCAAATCTCAGATTCTATTAAGTCTGAAGATATAAAAATCCTGGAAGCTGCGAAGGGAATCGACTTAGAAGCACACGTTCATAACCATGAAGAAGAGGGAAACGAAGAAGGTGCTCATGAGGGACATAACCATGGGGATCAAGACCCGCACGTCTGGCTCGACCCGATCAGCTCTGTTCAATTAGCTGAACACATTAAGGAAACGCTTGTGGAGCTAAACCCTGAGCAAGAAGAAGCCTTTACTAAAAACTTTGAGGAACTCAAAGGGGAGCTTGAAATCTTAGATCAGGAGTTTCATAGCCAGCTAGAAGATTTACCTCAGAATAAATTTATTGTTTCGCATGCCGCTTATGGATATTGGGAGCAGGCTTATGGGATTGAACAGATTGCCGTGTCAGGTCTGAGCCCTACAAACGAGCCGTCACAAAAAGAACTGGAAAATATTATCGAAAAGGCTGAGAAGCATAACTTGAATCATGTATTTTTCGAACAGAATGTAACACCGAAAGTCGCCGAAGTTGTCAGGAAAGAAATTGGAGCTGAAACCTTACGTCTTCACAACGTAGCTGTATTAACCGAGGAAGACATTAAAAATGAAGAGACTTATTTGAGTCTCATGAAGCACAATTTAGAACAATTAACTAAAGCATTATCTAATTCCAAATCAGGCGATTCTTCTGAAAGCGAAGAGCAGAGCGACAGCGACCATGGTCATAGTCACGGGGGTGATGAAGAAGCTCAGAAAATCTATGATGGTTATTTTGAAGACAGTCAAGTGAAGGACCGTCCGCTATCGGATTGGGAAGGAGACTGGCAGTCCGTTTATCCTTACCACGAGGATGGAACACTGGATGAAGTGTACACTCATAATGCGGAAGATTCCGAGGACATGACTGCAGAAGAGTATAAAGAATACTACGAGAAAGGCTACAAGACGGATGTAGACCGAATTGTCATTGATGGAGCTACCGTCACCTTTTATAAAGATGGTGAAGAAAAATTCGGCGAATACACGTCTGATGGATATGAAATTTTGGCGTATGAAGTAGGAAACAGAGGGGTAAGGTACATCTTTAAGCTTAAAGAAGAGAAGGAAGGACTTCCTCAGTATATTCAATTTAGCGATCATAGTATCGATCCGACAGATGCTGATCATTATCACCTGTATTGGGGCGATGACCGCGAAGCTTTATTAGATGAAGTTACTCACTGGCCTACCTACTATCCGTCCGATAGGAGTGGCGATGAAATTGTTCATGCCATGATGCAGCATTAATAGTAGGGATGCCCTTTGGAAGCATCCCATAATAGGTAGCTGAAGACCAGCGCCATGGTCTTCAGCTTCTTTTAGTTTGCTGGCTGGACTGCGCGCATGACGCCTTTATGGTAAAATCATTCTTTAAGGGTACCTTAGGCGTCTCCAGGAGAACCGCTTAGGTACAACAAGGAATTAGGATCTGGAGGTTTTTACATGGATAATAACGACATCGTTATAAGATTAAGATACGCGCTTGATATAAAGGATCAGGATATGGCAGAGATCTTTAGGCTGGGCGGCGAGAATCTCACTACCGAAGAAGTCGGTAAGGTGCTCACCAAATTAGAGGATATCGATGAGGAAGAAGAAAATGAAGATTACATTAAATGTACGAACAGTATGCTGGAATCGTTCTTGAATGGACTAATCACGTTCAAACGAGGGCCTCAGGAACCGAAACCCGGACAACCCAATAAGCCCGACCGTTCGATTAAGAATCAGTCCAGTGTGAATAACGTCATGCTGAAAAAAGTGAAAATAGCGCTCAAATTAACGGCCGAGGATATTATCGACATTCTGGATGAAGTGAATGTGAAAATTACGAAAGGGGAAGTCAGTGCATTGCTTCGAAAAGAAGGGCACAAGAATTATCGTCAGTTTGGTGATCAGTATGCGCGGAATTTCCTGCAGGGATTGACGATTAGGTACAGAGGTTAATCTTAAGAATTAAATTATCGTTGAAGCAAATGGTACAGTTCTCTGTTTAATGGAGACCGTGCCATTTGCTTTTTTTAGGAGTTGTTATGTATTCCTGATGTATTTTTTTATATAAGTTCTCATCTTTTTCTAGGTTGATTTCACTAAATTGTTAATGAAACAACCTACTAAATCCTTCGATCGTCTGGTATAACTATAAGTAATGGAATGAAACATATCCCAGTACTATTGGAGGAGATAAAATGAAATTTAAATCTATACTTTTTCTTCTGCTTATGATGGTCATCCCATTTCAAGTGGAAGCTCATACTCATTTAGAAAGCTCAGAACCTGAAGCAGGGGAGGAAATCTCTGCTGAAAACCCAACGATTACGCTAACGTTTGATTCAGCTGTCCAAGAGCCGAATGTTATCAGAGTGACGGACGAGACAGGGGCGGAAACAACAATTGAAAATATTGCTCATTCTCCGGAAAATGTCATTGAAATCACGCTTCCTGAAGAAATAACCGGAGGAGAATTGGACTTATTTTACAGCATTGTTGGCGCAGACGGACATGTGATGGAAGACGAACTTCCTTTTACTTATGAAGGTACGGAAGAAGCTGAGGCTACAGAAGACACGGAAGAAACTGCCCAATCTGAAAAAGAAGCCGAAGAGCAAGCTGAAGAACAAGCGGCAGCGGAAGATACAGAGTCTGAGTCGCAGGAATCCCAGACACAGGAAACAGAAGAAACTCAAAGTGAATCTGCGGAAGATTCTCAGTCCTCTTCGCTTATGCCTGTGCTGATTGTTGTGTTGATTGGTGTCGCTGTGGCTGGATTTTTAATAGTTAGGAAGAAAGGATGATTTACGCGTTAACGAACGGAGGGTTGTATGTATGCTTCTCTATTCTATTAGGGACGAACATACTGGCTCTTCTTTCTCCTGCCCATAAAGTGGAGATTGCGATCAGAAGACATATCTTAACCCTCCTGGCAGTACTTATCCCTGTCATTACTATTATCCCTGTCCTGGAACTTACGATGACGCTGGATGGGTACAGAGACACAGGGATCTTATCAAGTTTTATCCATGTGCTGACGGAATTAGACTCAGGACGAGTGTGGGGAATTCTTCTACTTCTCGTTCTTTTCTATATTGGTATAAACCTATTTTCGACACAGAGTAAGGGAACTTACCTCGTAGGAATATTTTTAATTGTGTCTATGATATTCGTTCATTGTACGTCCGGGCATGGGGCTAATATCGAGGGGTACAAAGGCACTTTATATCACACGTTTCACATGCTTGCGGTTTGCGCCTGGGCTGGCATTTTATTAGTGGTCAGCTGGTTTTCCTCAAATGATGAGAATTGGCGACCGTTTGTTCATTGGTTTACGCGCTTTGCAGTAGTCAGCGTATTGATTCTTACGATAACAGGGATTATCATGAGCTTTCTTTTTACCGAGAGTATCGTATCTTCCTGGACTCTCCCTTATGGGCAAGCGCTTTTGATCAAACATCTGTTATTCTTTGCTATGCTCACCTTTGCCTTTATGAATGGATTTCTAATCAAAAAGAAAGTGGAAAATACTCCTTCTTTTTCTCCCCGAAAATGGTGGAGAGCTGAAAGTTTTCTGATTCTGTCTATTTTCAGTGTGACGGGATTTATGACTGAGCAGGAGACCCCTCAAAATATTGCTCAATCATTAAGCAGGCAAGAACCATCTTTGCTGTTTCAGACGTTTACTTCTGTAGATGTCAGCCATGAGCTAATGCTTTCTCCTAATCTGATGAGTGCTCTTTTTGCATTCTTTTCATTGGTTTTCATAGCTATGACTATTTATTCTTTTATAAAAAGAGAATCAACGATGGCCGCATTATTCATGGTTGCCATGGCCGTGTTTAGTTTGTACGTCAGCCTCATGAACAGTGTGGCGCACATCGTATAATTTTGGGTACTATGAAAATAAATACTTCTCGTTAGTGAAACCATTCACTTATGGCATGTTGTGAATTTTTTATAAAAAGACTTATTAAGCTAAAGGGACGTTTACTTTAAGACTCAGTGTCGAGATATTGGTTATAAGGATGGTCCTTCGTGGGACGATTCCGCTTTCCGCGGGCATGTGCTGAGCTTCCTCGGGCTTAACAGCCCGCGGGATCTCACCGATCATGTTCCTCCCGCAGGAGTCTACATCGTCCCCCTCCGGACCTGGCCGAATCAGAAACTCGGAACCTAATTAAGATATCTACTGACGAGCAGAAAAGAGCGTGGAAATATGCGACTATTTTTATGCTATAAACATGTGGAATAGCCTGTCATGGGAGCATTTAAGACCAGTTAAGAACGAGAGCATTCTCTCTTCTGGGAGGGTCCGTTATTCTCCCGTAGCTGGTTTGGTGGGGAAATGGCGAGACTCCCATGGGAGAAGGGACTAGGTGAGATCCCGCAGGGAGTGAAACGAATGAGGAAGCTCACCGTTCCCCCATAGGAAAGCGAGTTATTTCCCCACCAGCCCTCTTCCACATAGAGTGACGGATCCCATTTATCTAGAAACTGAGTCTTGCAGTATCGGGAGCTTATCTTTACTATCAGCATAGAACTTTAAGAAAGCAAAGAAGGGATGAAGATCCTGCACGTGATCTTCGTCCCTTCTTTGTTTTGTTAGAGGCTTTTCAAAATCATACTAAAGCAATCGAAGCTGCATATAGTTATACAGTGAAAAGAAGGGGGAGAACGATATGAATGATCAGGCGCTGATCAAATATCTCCGTGAAATGGACACGTGGGCGAATCATATAGCGAAAGCGGATGCTTCCCGTAAAATTTATGAGGATCCATCTTTCCAGGAAGAAATAAATGAATTACTGTCTAACATTAAGGAATGGAACAGGGATGCTTCATCCTTTAATTTGGATAATGCTCACGAATTGAATGAGCTTGCTGAAAAGATCCAGAAACGTCTCGGCAGTCATGAGCGGCAGGGGAATGCTGTCCCGATCGGAGGCCATCAATTACCGCCTCTTCCGTATGGTTACGCAGCCCTTGAGCCGTATATCGATCGACGGATGATGCAGCTGCATCATGATAAACATCATAAGAGCTATGTGGACGGTTTAAATAAAGCGGAGATTGAGATGCAGAAGGCTAGAAAAAATAATAATTACGATTTAATTAAGCACTGGGAACGTGAAGCAGCATTTAACGGAGCGGGACATTATTTGCACACGATCTTCTGGGAAATTATGAGTCCAGAGGGCGGCGGAAAAGCGGGAGGAGATCTTTTAAAGGAAATCGAAAGCAGCTTCGGCAGTTTTCAGAAGTTCAAAGAACACTTCTCTGCAGCTGCAAAAAAAGTAGAGGGCTCGGGCTGGACCATTCTGGTGTGGGCTCCCCGTTCTCACCGGCTTGAAATATTGCAGGCGGAAAAGCACCAAAACTTAAGTCAGTGGGATGTGATTCCCTTGCTTCCGCTCGACGTGTGGGAGCATGCGTACTACCTGCAATACGAAAATGATCGAGGGGAAATACGTGGACAATTGGTGGAACGTAGTGAACTGGGAGGCTGTTCAGGATCGTTATAAGAAAGCGAGACAAGTGAAATGGAAGAAGTTTTGATATAAACAAATCCATACATGCGTTAAAATATTCAAGGTTACAGGCAGAAACTCAACCTGGAACCTTGAATATTTGTTTACCGCAAGTAAGGACCATCTACGACTCCATCATTGAGCGCAGGTTTTTCCAAATCCAGCTATTCCTCCAGATTGCGAAGTCCATGCAACTCCAGGATGCTAAAGAAATTGTAAAAGGAATAATGGATATATGTGAAAATGTGTGCTGTGATATTTGTGCTCATTTTGGTATCTCGATTAAAACTTAGAGGGGGAGTGGAGGGGTATTTGTCGAGGATCATCTAAAACTACTTTACAGGTGTTGCTGGAATCTCCGACTGTTATAGGTGTTTTTAATGAAATTGGAAAAGCTTCCGGTTCGCAGAGGGTATCCTATCGTTTATTGTTTCTCGCACGAACTATATAAATTAATATCGGAGAGCGATTCATATATGATCCATATATAACGCCTTAACTTTCTTGTTATTTAATCAGTACCATTATTTTATTATGCCTATTTATCTTTCTGAAGTAGGAGAGAAAAAAACCTCTACTCCCGGCAATGGATTCTAACAATCTGGTTTCTTGGAACATGGCATTTGATAAATGTCCATCAAAAATATTGTAAAGTAATAAAAAATACAAATCGACTAATTCGGTGTTGTTAAGTTTTTCATAAGAAGTATTAGCATTAGTCAGAAATTATCCTCCTCGAATTTGAATCAAGTATAATGGGCTGTTACCTACGTATGGAATGGTTAAACAAGAGATTTTTAGATGAAACTAAATAGGGAGAAGGATTATTTCATATTATTACAGGATTAAGGACCAATTTAAATATTATAGAGGAATAAAAGCCTGTGATATGGAGGATGAATGAGCGAGGTTGAATAAAATAAAGAGCGTTTCTATAAATTCATCTTAATAAATATTACAAACTAATTTCATAATCTGGTAAATATTAATTATAAGAATATTCCACCTCAGGTCATCCAGGTTATGGATGACCTGAGGTGGAAGTTTATTCCTTATTCTTGTATTTCTTTATTTATAGAGGAGGTATTGTTCTCGGATGTTTTTGAAGCCTTTCAATTCTTTCTCCCAAATCTTCTGCATGCTTGAAACCGATTGGCCATTTTCAATTCCTTCACGGACCCAGCCGTTACCGATCAGATAGTCAAAGAATGAAATGCCAGAGCTGTTTTCTTCACGGAACTGGAAGTCCGCCGGATACATATCATGAATGGTTTTCACGAGGTGAACACCTGTAACGACAGGGTTGAACTTTTCGCGATCCATTACGTGCAGCTGAACTCCGTGCGTTAATTCACCAGCATGCTTCGAGAATGCCGGAGTAAACGAAGCTGCTCGGAATCTTACGCCAGGCAAGTCCAGTTTATTCATCGCCGCTGCCAGTTCTGTACTGTTAATGAAAGGGGCGCCAATCAATTCAAACGGACGGGTGGTTCCGCGTCCTTCTGAGACATTTGTCCCTTCAATCAGGGCAGCTCCTGGATAAACATAGGCTGTATCAACGGTCGGCATGTTAGGGGATGGAGCGACAAATGACATATCTGTGTCATTATAGTCCATACTGCGGTCATACCCGTCCATTTCAACGACCGTCAAATCAGCCCCAATATCATATTCATTATTGAAAAGTTTAGCAAGCTCACCGACGGTCATTCCGTGGCGCAAAGGAATCGGATAGTTCCCGACAAAGGACTTGTAGTCTGTATCCAGTACAGGCCCCTCGACTTTTTCCCCGCCGATAGGATTGGGACGGTCCAATACGATAAACGGAATATCGTTCTCCTGAGCTGCTTCCATGGCATATGCCATCGTGTAAATATACGTATAGAAGCGTGTACCTACATCCTGAATATCAAACATTAACACATCAATGTCCTCAAGCATTTCAGGGGTCGGTTTACGAGTTTTACCATAGAGGCTGTAAACAGGTAAGCCTGTTTGTTCATCCGTATAGAAGTCTACATACTCACCAGCCTGTGCACTTCCTCGCACCCCGTGTTCAGGACCATACAGAGCAGTCAAATCAACATCCTTATCGTTGTAAAGCAGATCGACAATGCTGTTCAACTCCTGATCGACACCTGTCGGATTTGTAATTAAGCCTACCTTTTTACCTTCAATCAGTGCTTTTTCTTCATCTAAAAGTTCTTCCACGCCAAGTTGGAAAGATCCATCGTGTTCTTCTTCATTTTCTTCCTCATCTTCATTTTCGTCTTCATCACCATGATCTCCATAGCTTAAGCCCGTACCAAATGGGAATAAGGTACCGCCATCTTGATCTGGAATGGCAACTGGTAACTCTCCGGATGGATCGTTTTCACCAAATAGGGTCTCCGCAGTGGCTTCAATACTCGCCGCTCTGAATCCGTATTGGGCGATAAAGGCGTCCACTTCCGGATAAGCCATGATGTCATATGGGTTACGGATGCCGATACCGATCACATCGCCATCGGTCGTGTTCATAACGTCGTGCATAAGCTGCATTTGCGGATGATCATCCGCGCGTGTAGATACATTGTATGTGTAGGTTCCTACAATAACTTTATCTGCTTCTTCCACCAGCTCTTTTTGCTCGTCTGTCAATGAACCCGAGCTGCTTTTAATAAGGGTGGTGTTCTCATGGTGCTGTTTCACCTGATCGGCTAATTCTTCACTGAATGAATTTCCGATAACCACTAGTTCTTTATCTTCGTCCAATTCAAGAGGGAGGACGTTGTCGTTTTTGACTAAAGTGGTAGAACGTTCAGCCGCTTTTTCTTCCACTTGCTTATGGGTTTCACTTCCCACAACTTGTTTGGCCTTTTCAATTTTCTCATCTACAGGTGTTGGGTTCTCTGACTTGATAATGCCGCGATTTAATTTTAACGTCAAAATGCGCTCCACAGATTTGTTGATGGTGTCCATCTCAATCTCTCCGGAATCAATAGCGTCATAAATGCCATTCGCCACTTTTTCCAGACCGACAGGCATCAGTACGATATCTGTACCAGCATTAATGGAACGGATAACCGCATCGACAGGGCCAAAGTGATCCTGTATGGCGTTCATGTTTAGAGCGTCTGTAATAACTACCCCTTCAAATCCCATTTCCTTGCGCATCAGACCGGTCAGGACTTTTTCGGATAAGGTGGCAGGTAAAGCAATTTCCGTGCCGTCTTTTTTCGATGTCACTTTCGTGTCATCAATCTTCGGGAAGGTGACATGAGCTGTCATTACAGCGTCAATCCCCGCATCCATTGCTTTTTGGAAAGGATACAGTTCTACTTCTTTCAAGCGTTCCTTATCATGTGGAACTTCCGGCAGTCCCAGGTGGGAATCGACAGCTGTATCTCCGTGCCCCGGGAAGTGCTTAGCAGTTGCGGCCACACCCGTTTCCTGCAGACCTTTCGTGTAAGCTACGCCCATTTGAGCCGTAAGCTCAGGGTTTCCACTGAAAGATCGTACACCAATGACCGGATTATCAGGATTGTTGTTCACATCTACCACAGGAGCAAGGTTCATATTAATACCTAGAGAAGACAACTCCTCACCAATTGCTTGTCCAACATTTTGAGTGATTTCCTCAGAACGTGTGGCACCTAAGGCCATGTTTCCGGGAAAGTCCGTACCTGATTGTAATCTTGTTACGATCCCGCCTTCCTGGTCAATCGTCATAAGTAAACCGTATTTTTCAGCGGCCGCCTGATAATCGGATACAAGTTCCGCGGTCTGTTCTGTCGTCACGACATTCTCACGAAACAATATGACTCCGCCAAGGTGATACTTTTTCACTTGCTCTTCAATTTCCGGCAGCATTTTCGTTACATTTTCTCCGTCCCATTTTCTAAAGTCCGGCATCAGCATCTGGCCGACTTTTTCTTCCATCGTCATATTTTCAAGTGCGTGAGATACAAGGTTGTAACGATCGCCTTTTTCTTTAATAAGGTTCTTACTTATATAGGCATCTCCATTATCACGCTTTGGTTTGGCGTGCGCCGCAATCCGATCCGTATGATCCCCGTTCGTAACCGAGATCCACGCTCGTCCCGGCTTGCCGGTAAAGGTAATCGTTCCATCCTGATTGACTTTTGCTACTTTCGGGTTTTTCGAAGACCACTTCAGTCCTTCGTTCACCTTTTTGAAATAACCGTCCTCGTAGACATGTAAAGCGCTAAGGTCAAAGCTGTCCCCTTCTACATTTACATCCGACTGCGGAACATTTTGAAGGATGATCAAATCAGACTTGTTTCCCTCATCTGATGCCGTCGCCTTTGAATTTGCAAACATCGACGGAAGCAGCATACAAATGGTCAGCGTCACAATGAACATCCATTTTCCCATTTTTCTCATTCATCATTCCTCCTTAAATTTATCTATTTGAAAAAGGTGGACCGCTATGTAAAAGATCCAGCTTTTGCAAAACATCAGAGATTATGTACGAGATCATAGGTGATAGGTGTGTTGAAAAGAAGACTAAAGAGAGGATAATTTTTGAAAGCGTTTTCAATATGTAACAAAAGCGTACCGTATATATTATATAGTCGTCTATACCACTTTTGGCCCTGTCTGCCTCTATTGGTCTATTTTTCCATACCTAAATTCCTGCGACATAGGGACCGTTTTTGAAATATCGTGTCGGTAATATATAAATAATATAAAATAATAAGTTGAAAAACCAAATTCTGTATGACCTGAGGTGGAAAAAAATGGATGACCTGAGGTGGAATTTTATACCATATAAATTAATAAATAAAGAGAAGCGGGGGAGGTTCCTGCTTCTCTGGTCGCTGCTAGTTTCGCCGCTTATACTTCTTTAAAATTAATGGAACTAATTCGGTCTGTATTCGGATTATAAACGACTGATCCCTGAATATTGGTCGTTTCCTGAGGGGATGTCATGACAAATTTAAAGACTTCTCGAATTTGTCCTCCGTTTACCTGATTTTTACTAACCTTACTATAATCCGTTACGTTATAGTTCGGGTAGGCTGCCTGAATGATTTCAAGCAAGTATTTCCCCCACTTTTCTTCCTCGAGCTCAGGAGAGGCAGTAATATCTACATTAATAATGCCTAAATCAATATTGGCACCGAGAGCTTCAAAAGCTTTTCTATGGAGATTTATTTTATTGGCTGGATAATTCGGCACTTTGTCGACCACCGTTACAATTACGACTCTTCCGTTCGAAACATTACGCACTTTGATTGCCTGACCGCATTGGTACGGGGAATTGCTTCCTACAGCCGCGGTCATATACTGGTTGTTGGACCAGGGAATGCCGCATTGGGTGACGGCTCCGCCTTCGGTCCATGTGGCCTGACCTCGAACAGGTTGTCTGTAGTCATAATAACTTTGATGGTTCGGAAAGTAGTCAGGATGAGGATGACGTGAATAAGAAGGCTGTTGATAATGGGCAGGTATATACGGATAGCCGTAAGGCCCGGGGTAATAATGAGAATGCATCCGCTTTCCTCCTTAATTTTCTTTAATATCCTCATTAGCCTATGCATACCCTCGTTAAGCTGTGAAAAAGGTGGCTTATCAAGCAAGTCTTTAAGGCATCCACCAGGTAATAAAGTTGATCAAGAAATTAAAATGGATAGGATTCTGGTTTGTTTTTCACAGTCTATGAACAGTCATCCCATTCAACTTAAATTATCACCCGGGCAATAGTTTTCCTCAGCATAATTGTGTCCAACGATAACTGATGTGGATAGGTTGCTTATCTTTCTATGGCAGCCGGATTCATAAACCATGAGGATAATCCATAGAATAAGTCCTTCTTAGGTAAGGAGATACAAAAATGATAGAAGAGGTTAAAGTATTTGTGTTAATGAATTGAGTGAAAAGTAGTATTTTTATAGTAAATCTCTAATACAAAAGCAATACCTGTTGGATTACAGATCCCGCAGGTATTTTTTGAGTCCACTTGATTTACATTCTGTCAGAACCCCTGTATCCGGAAAATAATAAAGCTCTGATTATTTCACTAATGAAATATTTAGAATAATTTGAAATATACTGTAAAATAATTTACAGTTGTGTCATGGTAACGATTACATATTCGTCTTAACGAAAAAAGGAGGGAGCATGATGAAAATAAGACCAATCAGGCAGGGGATATTATCGGGAATTATGGTGAGCCTTCTGCTTGTGGCAGGGTGCAGCTCGGACGAATCAGCAGGAGACAGTGATGAAGTTACCCTTGTGTATGCGAGAGGTGTCGACACCACGGAAGGAAACGCGAAGTTGATTGAAGCTTTTGAAGAAGAGCATCCGAACATCAACATCAAGTACCGTGAGATGCCTTCGGATAGTGGTCAGCAGCATGATCAGTATGTGACGACCCTGAGTGGCCGAAGTGCAGAAATTGATGTTTTTGATGCGGACGTTGTATGGCCGGCGGAATTTGCTCAGGCCGGTTATGTGATGGGGTTAGACCGGTTTATCGAAGAGGATAACATCGATATGGGTAAATATTTTGAAGGAACCGTTGATTCCGTTACGTTTAATGGCCGCACGTGGGCCATGCCGAAGTTTACCGATGCCGGCTTATTGTATTATCGAAGCGATATTGTAGATGAGCCTCCGGAGACCTGGGATGAACTGAGTGAAATGGCAGGTAATCTCCAGGGAGAAGCGGGGACCAACTTTGGTTATGTGATGCAGGCGAACCAGTATGAAGGGATTGTCGTGAATGCGATTGAGTTCATCCATGCCTATGGTGGAGCGGTTATCAATGATGTAGGAGAAGTAGTCGTGGATAGTCCGGAAGCGATTGAAGGGATTCGCAAAATGACTGAAATTGCGCAGTCCGACTACGTTCCGAACAACATTTTGAATTTTACCGAACTGGAAACGGAAACCGCCTTTATTCAAGGGAATACGGTTTTCGCCCGGAACTGGCCTTATATGCAGGCTTCTTCGGCTAATGAGGAAAAATCAGACGTTGCCGGAGACGTCGGATTCTCCTTGCTGCCAAAAGGAGATGAGCAGTCAGCGTCTACACTGGGCGGCTGGGTCACGATGATTAATAAATACACCGAACATCCAGAAGCTGCCTGGGAATTTGTTAAGTTCATGACTGGAAAAGAAGGGCAGAAAATTAGTGCTACTGTAGGTGGAACGGCTCCGACGATTAAATCTCTTTATGATGATGAAGCAGTAAAAGAAGCTTCGCCGGTTTTTGCAAATGAGGCCTTTGTTGAGACATTACAGAATGCTGTGCCTCGCCCGGTGACACCGAATTATCCGAAAATCACCGACATTATTCAGATTGAAATTTCTAAAGCCTTGGCTGGAGATGTCTCGCCAGAACAAGCGGCGCAGAATCTGCAAAGAGAGATAGAGAGTGTAGTCAACGAATAAAAGCGAGAAGGAGGATGAAAAATGAGTAAGCGTCGATTCTCGCTTAGCGAGAAGCAGCTCGGGTATGCGATGGTAGCACCTTCCTTAATACTAATCGCTGTCATCGTATTGTGGCCGATCATGTTGTCGTTTTGGAACAGCTTGTTTGATTACCGTCTGAATGACCCCTCCTTATCCCAGCGTACGCTCGGGAGTGAGATTAACATGGAGCGGTATGCGGACAACTACGATTTTGTAAACAAGACGATAGAAGAAATTCTTGCGGGGTCTAGTACGGAAGAAGTAACTAGTGAAGTAGAAAATATTCAGCAGGGAATCAATGAACGGCATCGTACATTCCTTGCAGAGGGCGATCATGAAGCGAAGTTTAATGAAGTGTTGGAAACAGTGCGATCGCATTATGCCGTAAAGGATCAATCGCTGAAATACGTATCCATAGATGAATCCTTTAAGGAAGATTATTCTGCTTACTTAACTGAACGATCGGAGGCACTGGCGTCGCTTTCAAGCGAACAGGATGGCGAGATAGCGACCAGGCTAAGCGACTTATCCGGTCAAATGAAACTAATGGACTCAAGTTTTATGAAGGAGAACTTTGTCGGCTTTGGGAATTACGCTCAGTACCTTCAAGAACCTAGACTATGGTCATCCATTGGCGTAACCACGTTATTTACAGTCATTTCAGTATTTTTTGAACTGGTTTTAGGACTGGCCATTGCGCTTCTAATTAACCGGGCTTTTATCGGAAGAGGAGCGGTTCGTGCGTCAGTACTGGTCCCGTGGGCGATACCAACGGCCGTGTCTGCGATGATTTGGAAATTCCTTTACGATGGTCAGTCGGGAGTGGTCGCTCACTATTTCGAGCAGCTCGGAATCATTCAGGATGCCGGTCAGTTGCTGACAACGAGTGCGGGAGCGATCTTCTCCATTATTTTCACAGATGTGTGGAAAACGACACCTTACATGGCGCTACTATTACTGGCAGGTTTGCAGACCATTCCTAATCAGTTGTATGAATCTGCGCAAGTGGATGGAGCCAACGCCTGGAACCGTTTTTACAAGATCACCCTTCCAATGCTCCGTTCCACCATTCTCGTGGCGCTGTTATTCCGAACACTGGATGCCTTCCGGGTATTTGATTTGATTTACGTATTAACGGGAGGAGGACCAGCCAATGCGACAGAGGCTGTTTCCGTGTACGCCTACAAAGTTTTATTCGCACAGCAGAACTTCGGAGCAGGATCCGCTCTATCCGTAATTGTCTTTATCTGTGTAGCGATTATCAGTACGCTGTTTATCCGCTTTATCGGCTCTGATCTAATGGCAGGCAAACAAAAAGGTTAAGATACTAAAATTACCCAGTTAGGAGGCGCATTATGCAGCAAAAAGCAGGACCGTGGTTTTACCTGTTTCTAATAGTCTTTGTATTTCTTGTCATGTTTCCATTTCTATGGATATTCTTGACATCGATTAAGCCCCTCGGGGATATATTCGGATCACCTTTTGCGTGGTTCGGGTCCGGCATTTCTTTTCAATCGTATGAATCTGCTTTAACGACACGTCCGCTGCTTCGTTACATGCTGAACAGCTTTATTGTGTCCGGGGCAACGACGATTCTGGCTATCGGCTGTGCTGCTTTTACAGCTTATGCCGTGACGCGTCTGCCCATCCGGTTTAAGAGTGTGATTCTAGGCGTGGTGCTCGCTTCATCCATGTTCCCGCCCATTGCGATTATTTCGCCTATCTACGACTTTGTGACGGATTTTGGCTTGCGGAACACGTATCCAGGGCTTGTCATTCCTTACATCACCATCAGTCTACCGCTTGCGATCTGGATTCTGGCTACATTTTTCCAGAACATTCCCTATTCGCTTGAGGAGTCAGCGAAACTGGATGGAGCAACGCCGTTTCAGACGTTTAGAAAAATTATTTTACCGTTAGCCGCTCCCGGCGTATTTACGACAGCCATCCTGGTGTTTATTGCCGCCTGGAATGAGTACTTATTTGCTCTCACGATTAATACACAGGATGCGATGAAAACGGTGCCGGTTGGAATCTCCCTTTACCAGAGTCAATATTCCATTCCATGGGGAGATATAACGGCGGCAACCGTTCTGGTGACGATTCCAATTGTCATCATCGTGCTGATTTTCCAGAGACGGATTGTAGCTGGACTCACCTCTGGTTCTGTAAAAGGATAAGAAGTTCTCATTTAAAATTAATACATTCATAGGAGGTCGATCAAATGGAAAGAAAATGGTGGAAAGAAGGCGTCGTCTATCAAGTATATCCAAGAAGCTTTAATGATTCGAATGGGGATGGCATCGGAGACTTGCGCGGGATCACACAGAAACTGGATTATTTAAAAGACTTAGGTGTGGATATTTTATGGCTGTCTCCAGTATATGAATCTCCTAACGATGACAATGGCTATGATATCAGTAATTATCGAGCCATTATGGAAGAGTTCGGAACAATGGAAGATTGGGAGAATATGCTCGGGGAGATTCATAAGCGGGAGATGAGGCTGGTAATGGACCTGGTGGTCAATCATTCATCTGATGAGCATGCGTGGTTTCAAGAGTCCCGTAAGTCTAAAGACAACCCCTATCGCGATTACTATATTTGGCGTGATGGAAAAAATGGTGCCGAACCAAATAACTGGGTATCCTTCTTCAGCGGGTCCGCCTGGGATTACGACGAGGCCACCGGTCAATATTACCTGCACCTGTTTACAGACAAACAGCCGGATTTAAACTGGGAGAATGAACAGGTCAGGCAGGAAGTGTATGACATGATGAACTTCTGGATGGATAAAGGCATCGATGGATTCCGGATGGATGTGATCAATTTAATCTCGAAAACCCCGGGTCTCCCGGATGCAGAAGTTACCAATAAAGATAACAAGTATCAATGGGGAGGCGAGCATTTCGTCAATGGTCCTCGTTTTATGGAGTTTATGAACGAGATGAATGAACAAGCGCTTAAGCATTATGACGTGATGACCGTAGGGGAAACCCCTATGGTGAAGCCTGAAGATGGAGCTGCGTTCACCGACGAGGAATCAGGCGTCCTGAGTATGGTTTTTCAATTCGATCATATGGAAATCGACGGCGATCCGGGAAGCCAGGAAGGAAAATGGTCGGTTAAACCGTGGAAGCTTTCCAAAATGAAAGAGATTATGACGAACTGGCAGACCAGCTTGAATGGAAAGGGATGGAATAGCCTGTATTTGGAAAATCACGACCAGCCCCGTTCCGTTTCAAGGTTTGGCGATGCGGAGGAGTATCATCAGGAGTCCGCTAAGATGCTTGCGACCTTCTACCAGTTGATGCAGGGAACGCCCTATATTTATCAGGGGCAGGAAATCGGCATGACCAACGTCCAATTTGATTCAATTGAGGACTATCGGGATGTCGAGATCCACAACTGGTATAACGAGCAGGTTACCGAGAAAGGGAAAGACAAGCAGGAAATCATGCATTCCATCTTTGTAAAAGGAAGAGACAATGCGCGCACTCCGATGCAATGGAGCGACGAGAACTACGCAGGCTTTTCAGACGCAGAACCATGGATCAAAGTAAATCCAAATTATACCTCGATCAACGTTAAGCAGCAGCAGGAAGATGAAGAGTCTATACTCAATTACTACAAAGAGCTTATAAAAGTGAGAAAGAGCCATGATGTGCTCATTTATGGATCGTACCAGCTTCTCGATCCTGAAGATGAGCAGATCTATGCTTATACAAGAGAGCTGGATGGAGAAAAAGCGCTGATCGTAGCGAACTTTACCAATGAAGCGATTGATTACTCCGTAAGCGAATCATTTCCGGTCGAACAGGCCGAGCGGCTGATCGGCAATTATCCTTCCGAGCAAGAAGAGGGTGGAACTCTTCAGCTGAAGCCTTATGAAGCTCGCGTGTACCGCGTGCAAACGTCATAGAGGGTAGACGTGTAGACAAGCTGTCTTAGGAAACTGGCAGCTTGTCTTTTTTCTGGGAGACTCTGTTAAAGTCATTTATTGATTTTTGTACAATTCAATTGTAAGTTCCGTAATCAAGTCCTCAAATAAGATGGGTGATGGATGTGAGAGGAACCGATTTCTTTAAACCAATCAGAGATTGAATCCATCGGAAAAGGGTTGGACTATCATAAATGGTTAAAATGTGAAGAAACTGAACTTCCGTTGTAAAGCTTGTCGAATGAATTTTACCGACCTCACAACCACATCTTACTGAACTCGTCATCCCCATCGTTGGATGAAATTTATTGAAAGACAGATAGTTATCTCGAAACTGAGTCTTCAAGTATAGGGCAGGTTAGTTGAAGACTCGAATTCAAGATAATAAATAGTTTGAAACTAAATTGAAGGGGATTTCGTATGTTTATAAGGGAAGGGGGGGTACTTGTGAAAAAAGCAATTATTTCTAACTTGACAAGTGTTATATTTTTAATTTTCCTAATTGCTTTTGCTATTTCCTTTTATTATCCAGACTCTTTTTTTGTAGCAATATCAAATAGCTCAATTTTGTTTCTAATAGTTTTTGCTTTATTTATCTTGAATATTGTCCTTAAAACAGATACTGAATTTAAAGGTGTCTCATATATAGTTTCATTAGCTGTGTTTTTAGGGATTTGCACAATATTAAATGTCATAGAACCAAATGCAAATTCTCCAATATCCTTTGATAGTATTGTATATTGGGTATTGATTGGTGTACTTGTTATCAAAACAATTCAACAAGTTAAATTAAGTAAGAAAAACGGGAACCTGGTTTAAAGTTTAATAATAGGTATCTCGAAATCAAGTCTTCCTTTATTGGGGGCTTTACTGCAGTTAAGACATATTAGCTAAAAGGTGGTGATCTTATTAGCAAC
The DNA here is from genome assembly GCF_000284515.1 of Halobacillus halophilus DSM 2266. Taxonomy (GTDB): domain Bacteria; phylum Bacillota; class Bacilli; order Bacillales; family Halobacillaceae; genus Halobacillus; species Halobacillus halophilus. Next base: position 1,497,625 of record NC_017668.1, read on the forward strand.
TCTAAATCATCGAACCAATCACAGGGGGATTTTTCGCTTAAAAATAGCTGGCTTAGCTGGATCTCTTTCCTTATAAACCTGGTTGTCATTGTAATTATTGCAAGTGAAGATGTTGAGATACCTAATTATGTCACGACCGCTCATGTCCTTTTAGTGTTGGACACTTCATTGGCTTCGATTTTCTGTCTTTCATCTACGGTTTTACCGGTGAAAGAAGCTACTTTATCAGAAATGTTACCAGCAACACCATCTAAATGACTTCCGAAATCATAACTTGCACCGACAGCTGCACCGCCACCGAAAACAAGAGCTCCTGCAAGAGTTACGCCTACAACTTTACCTTTAGTACCTGCGATTAGTTTTTTCATAATAAAAATTCCTCCAATAATAGTTTTTTTAGGGTTGGCCAGAAGATTAAGGGACAGAAAGACTATGAGTGAGAACTATGTATTCTCATAAATTAGGTTCTACATAAGATCACCTCCTTATAATTAGACATAAAAAATCCCCTCCTATAAAAGGAGAGGACTATTTTACTTGTCTTTTTTCTTTTTTCATATTACGGAATAAGCCAATAATAGCAGCGATTCCAAATACAAGAATATATCTTGATGTGTCATCGATGCCAGAGAAGACAATGGAAAGTAGAATCACAGTTATAATTCCTATACCCACATACGACATAACTACCTTTCCGAATTTCTTTTCGAATAAAAGAAATACACTAAGAAATATTAAAAAACCAACAAGCTCGATGATTAACAACAACGTATCATCCTCCGTTCTTATTAGCGTTTATAGGCATAGACTTTAGGCGGAGCCCATCTAAAAACCAGAACTGAGCCACGATAACTTCTATTATCTCTTAATTCTGTGTAACATCTATATTGTCCTTTCGCCACAATAGCAGCCCAGATTGCAGCTGGTAGGCCTCCAGGAATCATAGCCGTTATAGCACATATCATGCTCCAGTTAAAAGCCCTATCAGAAAATTTGTTTGCATAATATTTAGATTCTCTACTGCTCATATACCATTTGGCTCCCCGCCAGTTTCTTCTCCAAAAAGAGTCTGGATCCGCATCAACGGAATCGAGCACCATCTGTTCAGGAGAGGTTACAAAATGTGTTGTCTTTGTCTCATTATCTAAGTAGATAACGTTGTCTCTAACGCCTTCATTTATTATATCCACACCGTTTTTATAATGTTCATACACTTCAGGGGCAACTTTTGTTTCCGCAGATGGATTTAATCTTAGTGTACCATTTTCCATTGTAATGTAGTTATCCATAATAGGGGCGGCATCAAATATTTTATCGGCTTCTTGTTCGGAAAAATTAGAATCCTCCATAATTCTATATATACCATCATCATTGAAGAATTCTCCACCTTCATTCTCCCAATCATATGGAAGATCTTTACCTACAAGATCAGCACTGGAAGAAAGAGGGCTTATCAGAGGGACTAACAGGACAACAGACAACAGAATGAGCAACAACTTTTTCAAATACCATACATCTCCTTTTAAAGTAGAATTTTCTCTTTAATACGATTATATATATTCTACTTTAAATTCATATTTACTCCTTTTATTTACAAAAAAAAGAGAGAAAAGACATGAGACTAAGTGTTCACTATAAAGGAGTGCTGGTTTATTGAAAAAGCCCACACGCTAAGGTGTGAGCCATTTATTAGTTAGTATTTTTCAACAGTTAAGGTTCATTCCAAAATGAATTACAATCTTTACAATAGAATTGATCAAGAGATTCCAACTCATTATCGATACGAATGGTGTTTAGATAAACAATATCTATTTTATTCGGTTTATTGCATCTACAAACTTGATGATTGGCTTCTTTCATATCACCACTCCTTTAAAGAATTTCATCTACATCTCCTGGAGGGAGCAGCCCACCAAAAGTGGGCTACATGATTTCAGAGAATTCCCGTTTAAATATTTGAGCTTCCGGGTCCTCTGGATCCTTGGCTAAAGCAGTCTGAATACAGTTTAAGTGAACATTGGTATCAAACTCATGAGAAGCAAACAAGTGAGCATCAAAGGTTTCACAATACCAGCACCCTAGATCCTGTGCAGGCAAGTTTTGAATTTGAATGCCTTCCGCTTGATACATATACGCCTGTTCACCAACAGTGACTACACAGATAACGTGATAAAAGGTGTGATCATCAAAGTTTTCTTGATTGAAAGTTTGAGCAATCAAGTGTACTGAACGCAGAACCAAAGTGGACTATAAGAAAGAAAAATACTTCCGTATAGAAGTTTAGAAGGCAAGTGATATCTCGAATTCAAGTCTTACACAAATGGGGACGATTGTTCATTAAGAGCAATCGCTTTTTTTGCTGTAGAACTAGGCGCAAAGTTATAAGAAAAGCAAATATGTAATATTGGAAAAATCTGAAACGATTACCTTGAGTAGACGTATACTTAGGTAGCTTAATAAAATTGTGGGCATTATTAAAAGGGTTTGATATTAGGAGAGTGATGAGAGATTAAAGTAGTTGAAGTGTTATTACTTATAATGGCAATGGCTGGAGTTTGTACATACCTGTTTCATGAGGCCGACTATTTAATTTACATAGCTTTAGCTGGAGGAATTGGCTTTTCAATATTACATTTAATAAGGACATATGAGAAAAGAAGAGGAGCAGTATTAGGTAACCCAGATGCTAAATACTATAATACATTTGATACTTATCAAGATGATTTTTCTAATGGTGATAGTTTCAGTGATGATAGTGATAATTAATAGACATATTTCGAGTACAAGGTAGAGTAATATGTGAATTATCTTGATAATGAGTCTTCCTGAAAAGGGGGCGTTTCTGTATTAGATAAGTAACACTATTTTAAAAGAGGTGTTGAAATGGAATTCATAGCGTTTTTCTTATTTGGATTTTTAGCATGCTTTATCATAAGTTCTATATTTAACTTTGTGTTTAATATGAGAAGCAGAAGGGACTGGATCATTACATTGGTATTGAGTATTGTATTAGGTTTAATTTTCTTGCCTTTCATGGTAGGTTAGATTGTTTATACTCAATAACTTAGGATTTATCTCGATTTCAAGTCTTATAGAATCGGGGCTATTCTTCAATAAAGACAATAGCTTTTGTGCTCACAGAGAAGGATAGTTGAAGAAGGGATTTGATATTTACGAGGGGGATTAAAATGATCTTTGAGGCAATTGACATAAATAAACATCGAGATACAGTAGTTGGATTTCGGAAAGATTCATTTTATGTAAGTTTTGGGGATACTATGGGTTTCGGTGAAGAAGAGGAATATTTAAGCTGGTTAGATGAAAAAATCAGAGATTTTCCTGAAGGTTTTGTATTAGCCAAAGAAGATGGTAAATATATCGGACAACTTGAATTAACTATTCGTGAATACGAAGGCAATAATATTGGGTATGTAAACTTGTACTTTTTAACACCCGAAATGCGTGGAAAGGGTAAAGGGAAAGTTTTACACCAATATGCAAAGCAATTCTTTAAAAACAATGAAGTTCGTGAGTATCATCTAAGAGTCTCTCCATCAAATAACCACGCGATCAAGTTTTATCGTTCATCCGGAATGGATGAAGTCGGTCCAGAAGTTGATGGAAAAGTAATTAGGATGAAAGGTTATATATAAGATTTTATATAGTTCTAGGGGACGCTTAGTTTAGGATAAACTTCAAGATATCTCGAATTCAAGTGTTAAACAAACGGGGGCGATTATCCAATAAGGAATAGTCGCCCCGTTTCTTTATATCAAGTAGTGAGCACTTATTTTTTGCTATCAAAGTGAGTTAAAGACTAACTGTAAATTAAAAATTTTTTTGGTTTTTAGCGAATTTACGGAGTAGAGCTTAACGAATATGAAAAAAATAATCAGGACGTGGAACATTCCCTTCCTCTAAAAAGTCGTCTCCTCGAAGGGGATTCATGAATATCATATAAGCATTATTTCATAGATGTAGCTACCTTTATCATTTTTTCCTTAGATATTCTTTGACTGTCCATTTCGATATAAGTCCCGTCCTGATTCCAAACAAGTAAACCACCTGTAGAGACATTCTCCCACTTCATAAAATACCCTGTAGAACCATTTAAGTTTACTTTTTCTCCTTTGTAGCCTGATCTCAAGGACTTTTTAGTGCTTTTCTTTTGGTGAATTGCTATCATAAGATTTTTATCTTTTTCGTCCATATAATGTAAAGATAATTGGTCTATTGTATTTGAATCAGGGGATGTTTTGGTGTCTAACGTCCATCCTTCAGGCATATTTGTTGGAACTAATATTTTAAAATCAACTTTACTTTGTATTTCCGAAATAGTGAGACTCTCATGATTATAGTGTATTTCCATTGCTTTGACTCCCAACGGGAAACCTAAAACCATTAAAGCTATAAGTATTTTCATCTTTTCCCCTCCTTGTATAAAATAATGTCTTCTTTATTATGTACTTAAAACAAATCTCTAAAATGTTAATTTTTTGGAAAAAAATGTGAATTAAAAGAAGGGATATATTAGTTATGTGTCGAAATTACTATCATAGTCCAAAAGGGGGAGATAGTAATGGTATCTAGACACTATTGTAAGAGGGTTTTATCAACCTTGCTTATGTCTGCACTTATTCTTGTTGGGTTTATGGGGGTTGCTGAATCTGTATCAGCTGACAGTGCACAATATAGAATCAGCACATACAATTATGGTGAATGGGATGGAATTCATGTTGACTGGGATCCTGTTGGCTCGTCAGCCACTATGGATGTAAGAGTAAAGCAATACGGAATACATACAGGGGAACAAGCTAAAATTAGATGGAAACTCTACCGATCATATGATGGAGCCTTACTTAATACCCGTACCGTTAGTGGAGATTTCGATGGTTACTTAACATATTACAACTTATCTCAAGGCGATTATCAAATTACTTGGGAAAGTTTAACAAACAATGACACTGAGGGTTATATGGGTGTACCAAGTGCTTATGCTGATACTTACCAATAATGATCTTTGCCCCATTCATATGGATGGGGGCTTTTATTTAATGACTATGTACAATCTAGTTAAATAATTCGATAATTGAAAAAATTTGTATTGTCCTATCTACTTTTTAAGTAAGAAAAAAAGTAGATACTTAATAAAATATCTCGAAATCAAGTCTTCAAGTAATGGGGGCGTTTGTTTAATAAAAGTAATCGTCTTTTCTTAGCATTTGGATAGTTATTAAATCCAGTCAAACATTTACGAAGATATGTATATGAAAATTAGAAAACATACTATAAGGAGGATAGATATGGCTGAAAAATACGATAATATAGCCTTATATGTAATAAATCCTTTAATAGTACTGACTTTCATCATTAACTTGTATGTTTTTAAAGATAACAATATCACTTTTATTCTTGTTATCATCGGTTTGATTACTGTCTCTATTCAAATTTTAATGATGTACAGAAGAAAAGAATATAAATCAGGCATCTTTACTTCTGTTATAGTAGTAGCACTAATTATCTGGTTCTCTCTTTAAAGGGTTAAGAGTTACTTCCATAGAACAGGAAATTCTTTATGAAAAATATATCTTGAAATCAAGTCTTTTGCTAATGGGGGCGATTGTTCAATAAGAGCAATCGCTTTTTTGCTAAGGAGCAGGTTAGTTGAGAACTTGAATTCGAGATATTATGAGATTTTGAAACGATATCTATTCTGTATCGTAGTTAAATTAGCGTACGTTATTTAATTGTGTTACAAATCTAGTGAATTGGAGTGAATATTTTATTACGAATCGGAAAATTTATTTTGTATTATTAGTTCCATTCTTCTTAGCATTTATTTTGACAGTTTTATATGTAGAGCCTCCTATATCATATTACTTGGCTTCATTTATCGTGATATTGTTCTGGAGCTGCTATTTTATTTGGATTAGAAAAAAGAATGATAGTTAATTTTATTAAAGTGATTTTATCTTGATTTCAAAACTTCCATAAACGGGGGCAATTGCTCAATATAACGCTAACTTTCCACACTAATAATGTTTAATAAAATAGAAGCTAAGATAAAGGGGGAATCTTTTTGAGAAGGAAAAATATGAACTTCGTAAAGCTTTTATTAGGAGTAGTAGTAGGGATTGCAATTTATGAAGGGATAAAAGTATTATTTTTTTAAGTGATATCTATGATGTGTAGTTAAATAATAGGTGTGTTATTTAAAGTGTGTTTCAATTTACCTCAAATTCAAGTCTTACGCTAAAGGCGGCGATTACTCAATAAGAGTTGTGGAACTTTTAAAACTAAATGGCATGATAGCGAAACGTTCGCTTCCGCAATACTAGAAGATTTATTGGCTATAGAATTAAATAAAAATAATTAAGTCTTTCTTATAAGAAGGTGTTTTCTGTTACTTTAAATGGAGATTTTATTCCGTTAGGAGGGCATATGCAAAAGAAAGCAAAGTACATAAGTAAAAGTTTGTTATTAATCGCGGTTCTATTGTGTCTAATGGGATTATTTACTGATAGGCCTTTTTCGTGGTGGATGAGTGTATGGCTGTTTTTAGCTCCAGCAATGATAATTCAAGAGTTCATAGAGATGCCTACTAAAGGAAAAAGTAGGATATACTCAATGGTTTGCATAGCTGCGCTTTCTCTCGTATTTGGGATGGCGGTTTTAGATTTAATCATCGGCTGAGGGCGGTTTTGTTAGTTGAAAATATTAAATCCAAAGTATCTCGAATTCGAGTCATCAAGAAAAGGGGGCGCGCGACAAGTTCTGCTATAAGCGCTTTTCAGCGTGAAAGGCAGGAAGTTTATTTGATTAAATTTTAACTGTACAACGGAGGATGGGAATGAAGGATCCATGTTTCCTGAAACCATCCCGTCAACACTTCTGCATGCGTTAAGACGGACAGGTCTTAGGGTGTGAAGCACAGGTAGATTGGGCAGAACGAAGGCTGAAGCCATTAGGTATGCTGACGGATATGCCCCACGGCTGAAAAACTAGATAGGATGAGAATCGTTCTTTGAGATAGGAACTGACGAACTTCCGAAGGTAAGGGTCTAAAGTTTCGAACGTAAGGAAACTTACGTGGTCATCTTACGATGACGTGAGTGGTGTGGAGTAAAACTGCCCCCTCTGAAAGACGCTATACCGAACGATGGCGGTATCGAGCTCACAGGCTTAAAGGAAGCATCTACGTTTAGTATGGATAGCTACGTTGTATGGTACTTGGAAAGCAAGGGACGTTGAATCAAGGGCTGTCACCCGAAACGGTTGCTATAAAGTTATGCTGAAAAGCATTTATCCTTGTGAAGGTAGGGGAATGACTGGTGAAACTTCTGTAATGGAAGTGGAGGAATAGCCCCAAGTCTAGAGTATGAAACGATTATTTTCCTAACGTGAATGGCACCGATCGGGTAGGAACGTGGGAACATCACTCCAAAGGAGGGATGCCACAGTGTCAACGCTGCGAAACTGGGATTATTATAATATGACGGAGACCTTTACGGATCTTCATGAAAAAGCGAGTCAGGGAAATACGTTCTCTCATTTATATGAAACCATCATATCGAGAGAAAACATCCTGCTCGCTTTTCGCATGATTAAAACCAATAAAGGTTCTAGAACACCAGGAACCGATGGGAAAACCATCGATGACATGAAAGAGCTCTCCGAAAATGATCTGGTAAATGAAGTCCGAAGTAAACTTCAAAACTATCACCCGAAGAAAGTTCGAAGAGAATGGATTGAAAAAGAGAACGGAAAATGGAGACCCCTTGGGATTCCATGTATCTTGGATCGAGTGATCCAACAATGCTTCAAACAAGTTCTCGAACCGATTGTAGAATCTCAATTCTTCAAACATAGCTACGGTTTCAGACCTCTCCGGTCTGCTCATCATGCTATGGCAAGAATACAGTTTCTGATTAACCATAGTCAACTTCATTACGTGGTTGATGTAGATATTAAAAGCTTCTTTGATAACGTAAATCATCGTCTATTAAAGAAGCAACTCTGGAATATTGGCATCCAAGACCGAAAGGTACTGGCATGTATTTCTAAAATGATTACATCAGAAATTGATGGTGAAGGTGTGCCCGATAAGGGTTCGCCACAAGGTGGAATTTTATCTCCCCTTCTTTCGAATGTTGTCTTAAATGATCTAGACCAATGGGTTGCCGACCAGTGGGAAGTATTTCCCCTGACGAAATCCTACAGTTCAGATGATGCCAGAAGGCGAGCGAGAAAACAAACGAATTTGAAACAAGGATATCTGGTCCGGTATGCGGATGATTTTAAAATTCTATGTCGGGATGGAAAGACAGCGCAAAGGTGGTACCATGCGGTACGTCTGTACCTCAAAGAGCGTTTGAAACTGGATATCTCACCAGAGAAATCTCAAATTGTAAACTTAAGAAAACGAGAATCGGAGTTCTTAGGGTTCACCATTCGTGCGAATAAAAAGGGTAAGAAACGAGTGGCCCATACTGGGGTCGTTACTTCAAAAAGCGAGAAAATCAAACAGGAAGCGAAGAAACTCATTCGAAGAATGAAAGCTTCGCCTTCTACTGAGAATATTAATCGTTATAATAGCTTTGTTCTAGGACTTCACCAATACTTTAAGCGAGCGACTCATGTAAGTCTCGTGTTTTCACGTCTTGCTTACGATCTAAAACCATTTCTAGTGAACCGTCTTCGACCGGTTGGAAAGCTAGAACATCCTTTTAAGCCACCTCCTTTCTATAGGAAGACCTTTAGCTTAGGAACGAAAACGATCAATATCAATGATACGTATCTATTCCCCATTGGCAATGTGAAAACATTCCATGCGATGAGCTTCAGTTCAAAGCTTTCGCTTTACACAAAGAAGGGTAGGGAACAGATACACAAAAGTCTCCGCCCGGATATCCAGAAAGAAATTGGACATTTAATGAAGTCTTCTCTACCGAAACGAAGTATTGAATATCTGGATAATCGTATTAGTCGATATAGTATGAAGATGGGAAGATGCGAAATTACAGGCAAATACCTCCATGCACAAGACGTTCACTGTCACCATTACGTGCCAAAGAACCAAGGAGGGTCCGATCAATTTCAGAATCTCCGTATTCTTCATAAGGATATCCATCGACTTATCCATATGAAAGATATAGAGAAGATAAAGGTTTATCTTGAACGATTACCACAGAATCGATTGATCTTAGACAAAATCAATCAATACCGAAAGGTATGTGGGGTGGAAGGGATCGTTGCATCCAGTCTCGAAGAGTAACATAGGAACTTATAATGTAGTACATACCTTTAGATGGAACGCCGAATGCTGGGAAACTAGCACGTTCGGTGTGGAGCAGGGGAAAAGCCAGAGATAATCTCAAACGCTTACCTATTGCTAACTTTAGTTCAATAAAACAATTAAAGAGTAAACTCTTAAATCTGTCGTGTGATTTTAATGGGCGATCAGAGACGGTTTTCCTTAGCAGAGTTAACCAAAGATAGGTGAACAGAATTGAGAAAGGATAATTAAATTGTTTAACATCACGAATGAGCAATCACCAATAGAATGGATATCCTTAATTTTTTTGATATTGATTGCATTATTTTTTATATATTCTGGTTTGAAGTACACTCCTGAGAAACATCGACAAACTAAGGAAGAATCTATAGCTGACCTCAGAACTAAAAATAGCTTTGAATACAAATGGTTGGCGAAATTTTTACAAAAAGCTCCCTGGTGGGTAGGTAGAATATTCTTTATAGCTATTGGCGTAGTAATTATGTTACTTGCAGCATTTGGAAAAAGAATATTTTAATGTCCTCATTGGAAAATGATTTTAAAGATAACGGAAGTGGTAGTTTAATATATACATCAGAATATCTCGAAGCCGAGTCTTCCTGTAACGGGGGCGTTTGTTTAATAAAAGTAATCGTCTTTTCTTAGCATTTGGATAGTTATTAAATCCAGTCAAACATTTACGAAGATATGTATATGAAAATTAGAAAACATACTATAAGGAGGATAGATATGGCTGAAAAATACGATAATATAGCCTTATATGTAATAAATCCTTTAATAGTACTGACTTTCATCATTAACTTGTATGTTTTTAAAGATAACAATATCACTTTTATTCTTGTTATCATCGGTTTGATTACTGTCTCTATTCAAATTTTAATGATGTACAGAAGAAAAGAATATAAATCAGGCATCTTTACTTCTGTTATAGTAGTAGCACTAATTATCTGGTTCTCTCTTTAAAGGGTTAAGAGTTACTTCCATAGAACAGGAAATTCTTTATGAAAAATATATCTTGAAATCAAGTCTTTTGCTAATTGGGGCAATAGCTAAAGAACGTATTAGTGAACTTCATCTTTTCCTATTGTTCTAGAAATGGACAGGATATCTTAAGAAGAGTAAAGAAAAAGGGGAATTATTAATGAGCAATATGGAATCAGCAGTTGATTTTAAAAAGTTAATGGCTATTGAATTACAGATAAATCTTGGGGAGTTAAAAAATGATTCAAAATTTACTTTTGTAACAGAATCAGCTCTTGTAGAAGGGATAATGAACTTACAAGAGTCCGATTTTAACGGGATTTCAGCACCGTTAGGACATTCTTTGGTAACGGCAGAAAGAGAACCCAAAATCGACCTTAATGGTAAAAACATAATTAACGTTAAAGCTTGTTTTTACCTAAGTAATGTGAAATTGACCCCTTTCTCAGACCAAAGTAATCCTATTTACCTGAACGAATTCGTTTTATTTTCTGACCACATCTTAGGGGTAACTTTAATAGATGAATAATATCAAAACATTGTTATTCAACAAACGGGGGCAATTCCTTAATAATAAGGTGATAAGATGCTGAAATTTTTTAGAGTAATTCTAGCTATTGTAGTAGTGTCTCTTTCCAGTTATGGATTAATAACTGAGAAATCATCATTCTTACTTCCATATATGTTTATGTTTTTGGGTTGCTTAAGTTTAGTGATGAGTTTTGAAGAATTCAAGAAAGTTGAAAATTCCTTTTTAGGTTATATCCTAGTTGGCGCTTCAGTATTGTGTGGTTATGTTTCTGTAAATGCTTTTTTATTCTCTTAGTTTTAAAGTACATAAAGACAATATAAAGTTAACTGAAACACTAATAGATACCTTGAATTCGAGTCTTCCTGTAAAGGGGGCAATAGTTGGATAGCAAAAGTATGGGGAATGAAGATTATTCTATAATAAATTCTTCTATTAAAGGGCCAAATCTTGAATTAGATTTTGTGCTTTTTCTTTATGACTAGTCATTTACTGGCTAACTATTTGTGGCGAGTTTGAAGTGTGAAATAATTATTATTGAGCTTAATTGAACTCTTAAAGAGGAGGAGGTGTGATATTTGGGATCGATATTGGTATTTATTATAAGCTTATTACTTAGCTTTAGGTTTAAAAAATTAAATTTCATTATAATAGTAATCGTTAGTGTGGTTATTGGATCTATTTATTCCATGGTAATGGAGGATAGCCAAATAGCAGGGGTAGGAATTACGTTAGGAAGAGAACAGGATATTATTTTTAATAGTCTTATTTCTCTTTGTACGATTGGTTTTATTAAATTAGGATCCATATTAGGGCGAAAATTTAATAAGAATGGCGATAAGTTAAGAAGGTTATTTTTAGATAATGAAGATTTGACAGAAGAAGAAATAAAAGAACTTGAAAAATATCCTTCGGAGAATATGTTCGGGATGGTGGCGCTAATCTTGGGGGGTGCTGGCTTTGCATTTGGCCCTCAAATTATAATTATTCCATTAGTTACATTGATTTTTGGTTTGGTAACACTTGAAACCTTTGATGAAAAAAGAGATGAAAATCCATGGACTTCTTATATGGGGATCGCATTTTCTCTGATGGGAGTAGTTCTGAACATAATGGGTTATACCCATATACTAATGTAACTTGAAGTATGTTCTTAAAATCAAGTTCAAGGTATGGGGGTAATTGTTCAATATAGAGGTACCTCTAGCCAGTAAGTTTATAGGTTAATGGTGTTAAATAAAATTTCATCCAAAGGTGAGATAGTTGTGATACATAAAAAAGCACTGATAATATCGTTAAGTATAATAGTAGTTATTACTTTTCTCTCGGGTTGTGTTAATAATGAGAAAAGCACGGGAAATAATTTTCACTTATCATTATCTGGAGAAAGCGAAAATTGGAAGGTTAGCTCCTATAATATCTTGATTAAACCAGATGCATTAAAAGCGGGAAATGGGAATCTAACTATGAAAAATAAAGCAGAGTTTAATACTGATTTTTTAAGTATCAGGGTACATGCTGTTATAGATAATGAAGATAGGATTATTCAGGGAAAGTCAATCCAGGGAAGTGAATCAAATATAACTCAAACTTCCACAGGTGTAACTGAAGGTGGGACTTTTATTGATGAAGAAGGGGAACCTATTTCGCTTGAAAACATTAGTGATATTTATATGACTATTGAATGGCATGATATTAAGGGGGCAAATAAAGAGGAGATAGATTTATTTGATCCAGAGGTGGCTTCTTAAGTGAAGAAAAGTAAGGAGCATCAAGATAAAGTAAAAAATATCAAATTAGCATGACATTTTATTCAAAAATATCTCGGGTTCGAATCTTAAAGAAAAGGGGGCGCGCGACAAGTTCTGCTATAAGCGCTTTTCAGCGTGAAAGGCAGGAAGTTTATTTGATTAAATTTTAACTGTACAACGGAGGATGGGAATGAAGGATCCATGTTTCCTGAAACCATCCCGTCAACACTTCTGCATGCGTTAAGACGGACAGGTCTTAGGGTGTGAAGCACAGGTAGATTGGGCAGAACGAAGGCTGAAGCCATTAGGTATGCTGACGGATATGCCCCACGGCTGAAAAACTAGATAGGATGAGAATCGTTCTTTGAGATAGGAACTGACGAACTTCCGAAGGTAAGGGTCTAAAGTTTCGAACGTAAGGAAACTTACGTGGTCATCTTACGATGACGTGAGTGGTGTGGAGTAAAACTGCCCCCTCTGAAAGACGCTATACCGAACGATGGCGGTATCGAGCTCACAGGCTTAAAGGAAGCATCTACGTTTAGTATGGATAGCTACGTTGTATGGTACTTGGAAAGCAAGGGACGTTGAATCAAGGGCTGTCACCCGAAACGGTTGCTATAAAGTTATGCTGAAAAGCATTTATCCTTGTGAAGGTAGGGGAATGACTGGTGAAACTTCTGTAATGGAAGTGGAGGAATAGCCCCAAGTCTAGAGTATGAAACGATTATTTTCCTAACGTGAATGGCACCGATCGGGTAGGAACGTGGGAACATCACTCCAAAGGAGGGATGCCACAGTGTCAACGCTGCGAAACTGGGATTATTATAATATGACGGAGACCTTTACGGATCTTCATGAAAAAGCGAGTCAGGGAAATACGTTCTCTCATTTATATGAAACCATCATATCGAGAGAAAACATCCTGCTCGCTTTTCGCATGATTAAAACCAATAAAGGTTCTAGAACACCAGGAACCGATGGGAAAACCATCGATGACATGAAAGAGCTCTCCGAAAATGATCTGGTAAATGAAGTCCGAAGTAAACTTCAAAACTATCACCCGAAGAAAGTTCGAAGAGAATGGATTGAAAAAGAGAACGGAAAATGGAGACCCCTTGGGATTCCATGTATCTTGGATCGAGTGATCCAACAATGCTTCAAACAAGTTCTCGAACCGATTGTAGAATCTCAATTCTTCAAACATAGCTACGGTTTCAGACCTCTCCGGTCTGCTCATCATGCTATGGCAAGAATACAGTTTCTGATTAACCATAGTCAACTTCATTACGTGGTTGATGTAGATATTAAAAGCTTCTTTGATAACGTAAATCATCGTCTATTAAAGAAGCAACTCTGGAATATTGGCATCCAAGACCGAAAGGTACTGGCATGTATTTCTAAAATGATTACATCAGAAATTGATGGTGAAGGTGTGCCCGATAAGGGTTCGCCACAAGGTGGAATTTTATCTCCCCTTCTTTCGAATGTTGTCTTAAATGATCTAGACCAATGGGTTGCCGACCAGTGGGAAGTATTTCCCCTGACGAAATCCTACAGTTCAGATGATGCCAGAAGGCGAGCGAGAAAACAAACGAATTTGAAACAAGGATATCTGGTCCGGTATGCGGATGATTTTAAAATTCTATGTCGGGATGGAAAGACAGCGCAAAGGTGGTACCATGCGGTACGTCTGTACCTCAAAGAGCGTTTGAAACTGGATATCTCACCAGAGAAATCTCAAATTGTAAACTTAAGAAAACGAGAATCGGAGTTCTTAGGGTTCACCATTCGTGCGAATAAAAAGGGTAAGAAACGAGTGGCCCATACTGGGGTCGTTACTTCAAAAAGCGAGAAAATCAAACAGGAAGCGAAGAAACTCATTCGAAGAATGAAAGCTTCGCCTTCTACTGAGAATATTAATCGTTATAATAGCTTTGTTCTAGGACTTCACCAATACTTTAAGCGAGCGACTCATGTAAGTCTCGTGTTTTCACGTCTTGCTTACGATCTAAAACCATTTCTAGTGAACCGTCTTCGACCGGTTGGAAAGCTAGAACATCCTTTTAAGCCACCTCCTTTCTATAGGAAGACCTTTAGCTTAGGAACGAAAACGATCAATATCAATGATACGTATCTATTCCCCATTGGCAATGTGAAAACATTCCATGCGATGAGCTTCAGTTCAAAGCTTTCGCTTTACACAAAGAAGGGTAGGGAACAGATACACAAAAGTCTCCGCCCGGATATCCAGAAAGAAATTGGACATTTAATGAAGTCTTCTCTACCGAAACGAAGTATTGAATATCTGGATAATCGTATTAGTCGATATAGTATGAAGATGGGAAGATGCGAAATTACAGGCAAATACCTCCATGCACAAGACGTTCACTGTCACCATTACGTGCCAAAGAACCAAGGAGGGTCCGATCAATTTCAGAATCTCCGTATTCTTCATAAGGATATCCATCGACTTATCCATATGAAAGATATAGAGAAGATAAAGGTTTATCTTGAACGATTACCACAGAATCGATTGATCTTAGACAAAATCAATCAATACCGAAAGGTATGTGGGGTGGAAGGGATCGTTGCATCCAGTCTCGAAGAGTAACATAGGAACTTATAATGTAGTACATACCTTTAGATGGAACGCCGAATGCTGGGAAACTAGCACGTTCGGTGTGGAGCAGGGGAAAAGCCAGAGATAATCTCAAACGCTTACCTATTGCTAACTTATCTGAATTACCGGTTCCTAAAGTCAGCATCTTTAGCTGGCTTTTTTGCATTTTTCGTATGATTATGTTGCCGCAGCCTTTTACTACCAAATTAATTATAAATGATTATTATATCTACCAAAGAAGGAGACTAAAAATGAAGCAATTAATTTTCATTATGCTAGTTACAATTGTTTTAGGGGCGTGTTCTCCACTTGGGAGTTCTAATAAAGAGGAGTCTCAAAACTCAAATAAAGCTAGTACGAATCAAATAGCAGACAAAATAGATGTAGACCAACTTGATAAAGTGCAATTTATTTATAACAATAAAGCTTATGAGGCGAAATATAAACTGAAGTGTAAGACTTCTGCTGAATGTTCTGAGGATATTGACTATTTGCCATTAAATAAGATAAAGAAAGAAATAAAACCAAAGAAAATTGATGCTAGCATAGGCGAACAAATAGAGATTAGTATTCCAAATACTTTCCCTAGGCCAAATCAAATTCTGTATCATCAGCAACAAGGCGCTACCGGAATTCAAGAAACAGCAGATAAGAATATTATTGAAGTCACTGGTGATAAGGGAGAGGAAATCACTTATATAGTGAATTTTAATTGGAGAAGCAATGACAATGCAGAAATCAAATATTCAGTGGCTTACTATTTTGAAGTTCCCAATCCAACCTAAAAGCGATAATAACGATACCAGTTAGTGTAAAGGGGGCGATTGCTTAATAGGAAAGCCTTATTAGAAACCATAGTAGTATTATTTTTTAGCTATTTAACTGAAGGGAATTGTTTTCCTAAATAAAGAATTGAAAATTAGCCGTAAAAAGCAGAGAGTCTTTTAGCTGATTCTCTGTTGCATTTGATTGAAGTAATATTTATTAAATGAAACGAATGTAGGTAATTAATCGTAAAAGATAGGAGAAAAAATGAAGGAAGTGATTCATCCATTGTTTTCAACATATTCGAATCTGCAGATAAAACAAGAGTCCATAATTAAAAGTCAGAGTCATCAGTACTCAGTACGTACTGATGGGAAATTAATAGGTATGATTGAGGAAACTGTAGATACTTCGAGAGATTGGAAAAATCAATTACTGAATTTGATTAATTTACATTCTGTCGGGAGTAAGCTCTTGTGCATAACAAACCCAAAAGCAAAGGTCGTTGCTTATATAAATAAAAAGAGAGGTTTCAATAAGAATATAGATGTTCTAGATGCAGAGGGGAACAAAGTCTCTACATTACAACAAGAATTGAAATTTAAGTCTCAAAGATTACTTGCTGTCTCTCCCGATGGAGATGACTTTCTTATTGCAAAAGGAAAAAATGGTTCTTTAGACTTTTTGGTAAAAGAAAATGAGGAAAGTGAGTTAGTGGTTTCAAGGATTAAGAAACGCTCAATCCCTAATCCAACTCTAAAAGAATCTTTATTACTAGGAGAACAATATTCCATTAACAGTAATAAACAGATAACAGAAATGCAGCAATTGATTATAATTGTGATGACAATAGTTATTAGTGAACAGTTACATAATGCGTAATACCTTGAATTCGAGTCTTCCTGTAAAGGGGGCGATTGTTCAATATGAGCAATCGCATTTTCGCTAACTAGAAGGGT
Organism: Halobacillus halophilus DSM 2266; assembly: GCF_000284515.1. Lineage (GTDB taxonomy): Bacteria > Bacillota > Bacilli > Bacillales > Halobacillaceae > Halobacillus > Halobacillus halophilus. The sequence continues at coordinate 1,514,528 of NC_017668.1, forward strand.
AGTTGAAGACTCAGTTTCGAGATAATAGAATGTATGAAACTAAATTGGATCGATTTCGTATGGCTATTAGGAAGCTTTATTACATAATCATAGCAAATTGAGTCAATTAAACTGTTGGCGCAGGATAGTTCAACAAGTGAGTAGCTTTTCTTTAAAAGGCAATGTTGTCGAATAGGGGTGAGGTAGAGATGAAATTGGTAAGCAGTATTCAAGAAAAATACAGAAAAAGTAATAAGTTATTTTTAGCTTTAAAAGTTTTATTAAGCGCTTTTACAATTTACTTTGCCGTTAGGGTTTTATTCATATCTATTTCGGGGTTAGTGAGTTCGGGTACTTCAACTGATTATCCAAATTTATTACTTTTCGGTATGCTTTTTTCTTTAGGGTTATCTAATGCTGTTGAACTAGTTGAAATGTTCGTTACCAAGAAAAAAGAATATTTCACACTATTACTTATAACTACATTCTTCCTTCTTGGTGTCTCCGTATTTGTGTTGTGGGGATGAAATCGCAACCCAAAATTAAGTAAGTTTTTAAACAAACATGTGCGTCAATTTGAAATATACCCGAAAATATCTCGAAATCAATTCTTATTGTATTGGGGGCATTAGTTTAATACTCTTAAGATGTCTAACTGAATTTTTTGAGAGGTTTTTGTAACTGATACACTTAGATTATCTAAGTTCACTGTATAAAGGTCTTTCTTTATTCAACTAACGAGGCAAGTTTGTTAAATAACATTTAGAGGTGAAGAAGATGAATGAAATGCATATAGTCTCAATTTTTGTGTTTATTTTGTTGACTATTAAACAACTGAGAGTTCTAAGAAACAAAGAAGTTCCACGAAGCAACCGAAGAATTGCTTCGTCATTGTATATCTTTTCGATAATAGCCCTAGTAGGTGTAAACAATTATTTTTCATGAATCTCTTATTAAAGTAAAGGGGGCTTTTCTTGAAGAATTATTTTAAAGCAATAGACGAAGAGGTCGATAAAAGGATTGACAATAACTTGACTTTCATCGGAATAATTTCAGTTTTGATGGTTTCCCAAATTCTTAATATACCTTTTGTATATGGCATAATTCTCGTAATGCTTCTTCTTTTAGTAAGGATTGGGTGGGACCTGATTCATTCAAAATCAAGAGAACAAAAACGCTATAGGCAAACGTTAAGTATCGCGTCTTTTTTTATTTTCTTGACTGCGATTATATGGATTATTTTAAGTTTATTATTGCCGTACCTATTTGGAATCCTTTTTTGATATTAATGATTCCTCGAAATCGAGTCTTCCTGAAAAGGGGGCAATTCTGAAATAAAGGAATTGTCCTCTTCTTTACGTTTAGGGCAGGTTAGTTGAAGACTCAGTTTCGAGATTATTGCTTCACTTCATTATTGGAAATGGTTGGATTGCCAATGGTATGGTAGTAATATCTACAAAATTAAAGAAGGTAAGTTGGGTGTTTTCATGACTTTATTTAATGAAGTCATTCTATGTTAATGAAATGATAATTAGTGTGGTGAATTTGGACAAACGAATAGGAGGATTGTTGATGAGGTCATTTTTCTTAGGGATAGCATTATTAGTCAATCTGTTTTATATTGCAATCACCCTTTTTGGTCTAGACAATTATTTAGGTATAAGGGTAGGCAATTATAATGCTGCATTTGGAGTTTTGCTATCTATCAGTTTAATTTTTTCTTTGTTTATCTTTTTTAAGGGCAAACGATATCATATAGATTCTTTTAAAATCTTCTCTTTGATAACGGTTTCTCTTAGTATTGGAACGTTTAGTTGGTTTATCTTTCTGAATATTTTAGGTTTATTTATAAACATGTAACTAATTGAATTATATGTTGTGTTAGTTGATATTGAGTCTTACAGAAATGGGGGCGTTTGCGATATAAGCATTCGCTCAATACATAGTTAAGAACCGGATAGGTACTTAAAGAAGAGTACTTGGGGAGAGGTGGGGGAAGTTGAGAGCTTTAATAAGTTCAATATTAGCCTTTCTAGTAGTCTGGACAGGCTTTGGATTGATTTTCAATGACTTTGATGAAGGCATACTTATCTTCACTATTGCTGGGATTATTACAGGTTATAACATTGGGAAGAAGAAAAAATAATAATTGGAGTGCAAAGTATGTCATCTATGAAAAGGATAGCACGAATATCACAATTAGCCTCTATCACCCTATTAATAATTGCACTATTATTAAATATTAATGGTGAGAGAGAGAGTGCTTATTTTGTGATAACTATGATAATTGCGTTGGGAGTTACTTTATATTGGGCAATCATAGAACACAAAATTAAAAAACAAGATAGAAATAAAAGTGAGTGATACAGATAGACCAAAGATGATAAATTAATCTTGAATTCAAGTATTCAACTATTGGGGTGATTGTTCAATAAGAGCAATCGCTTTTTTCTAACTAGCAGAACACTTAAAGATTTGAATTCGAGACATTCTCGAGATGTCTTCTTCATTGATTGAGCAATCAATGAAATTTTGAAATAATTTGAATTGATATATGGATTCAATCAATTTTATTAGGATTAAGAATAAATAAATCCTTTAAGTTATTTAGAAATTATGAAATAACTTTATTAAAGGTGGTTTGACTATGTGGTGGTTAGAAAATGTCTTTAAATATTCTTGGAAGGTAATTCTACTAACTTTTTTTACTTCGGCTTTTCTATATCTAGCGTATTCTTTAGGATTTTCTAATTGGAATGATGGAAGTTTTCAAGTGAATGATCTATATTTACCAGGATGTATTATTGGAGCTATTGTATTATTTATGCTCACAAGAAAAAGAGCAATAAAAGAATTCGATGAAAAATACCCTCCTGAAAAGAAGGCTAGCGATAGTTAATGTCCGTTTCACGAAAAGATAGTTTACTTTGAAGACTTTCACCAATTTCTCTCGAATTCAAGCCTTCAGCAATAGGGTGCTTTTCTTGAAGAATTATTTTAAAGCAATAGACGAGAAGGTCGATAAAAGGATTGACAATAACTTGACCTTCATCGGAATAATTTCAGTTTTGATGGTTTCCCAAATTCTTAATAAACCTTTTGTATATGGGATAATTCTCGTAATGTTTCTTCTTCAAGTAAGGGTTGGGTGGGACCTGATACATCCAAAATCAAGAGAACAAAAACGGTATAGGCAAACTTTAAGTATCGCGTCTTTTTTTATTTTCTTGACTGTGATTATATGGATTATTATAAGTGTATTATTGCCGTACCTACTTGGAATCCTTTATGGATATTAATGAATTCCTTTAAATCAACTCTTACAGTAACGGGGGCAAGTGTTTAATAAGAGTAGTCGGCTTTTTTTACTAAAGGTCAAAATAATTGAATAATTAAGGAGGTGAATGTATGAAGAAAGTTATTTTTTTATTAGCGTTGACTGGTTTTTTATTGATTGGATGTTCAGAAGGGGAAACTAACGCAAATAAAAAGTATGCCAATCTGTTATCTACTGATGAAGGTAGCTATGCTTTGTATATAGTTGCGGAGCCAATGGATGAAATTACAGATGCACTACTCCAAAATAAAGGGATACATAATGTGAAAAGTTGGGTACAAGAGACATCACTAGAAAACGCAAGATTAAATGAAGTCAAAGAAATGCCTGCGTTTATGGTCTTTGATACGAAAAGTAAGGTTTATGAAACTAATAGCAGGCAGGAGCTAATCGAATTTTTGCAAGAAAATTAAACAACACTTTTTAGATAATTTTTTTACGCTAACAGATTCGTTAGTTATAAAATTACTTCCAGATATCTCGATACTGAGTCTTCAAGATTTGGGGGCGATTGTTCAATAAGAGCAATCGCTTTTTTCTAACGGGAAGAATAATTGAATTCGAGATATTCTCGAGATGTATTCTAAATGACTTGAGTAACCAACAAAATTTTGAAATAATTGGTAATATGACTTAATAGGATTTAGAATAAATAAATTTTTGAGGTTATTTAGAAATTATTAGGACTATTGAAATAACTTAATTAGCGGTTTAAAACCTGTAAGAAAACTTCTCTAGAAGTTAAAGGAGATTTGACTATGTGGTGGTTAGAAAATATCTTTAAATATTCTTGGAAGGTGATTTTATTACATTTTTCTACATTAGTTTTTCTATATCTAACGTATGTAGTAGGATTTTCCAATTGGAATGATGGAAGTTTCCAAGTGAATGATTTATATTTACCTGGATGCGTCTTTGGAGCCATTGTATTATTTATGCAAACAAGAAAAAGAGCAATAAAAGAATTCGATGAAAAATATCCTCCTGAAAAGAAGGCTAGCGAGAGTTAATGTCATTTTCACTAATAGATATGTTAATTATAGACTTGCACCAATATATCTTGAAATCAAGTCTTTCGCTAAGGTGGGCATTCATGAATATGGTTATTCCTTTTCTAACTATGTTGATGATAGCGTTACACTAACAGAGTGAGGGGGAGATCGTTGCGTATAATAAAGTTAGTTGTCATATTAGCCACGCTTGGAGTATCTATTTATAGTTTATCAAATGAGGAATTTGCAGCTAATTACATAGAATTAATAGTTTTATTAACAGGGGTCTTGTCTGCATTAATGGGGATAGAGAGTTTTAAAGGTGGTCAAAGAATAGAAGGTTATTTTTACACTTGTGCTTCATTTTCACTATTATCAATTTTAGTTATCGGACTGCTGGTATAAAAATAGTTTAGTATCAATCTCAGGATATCTCGAAACCATATTTTATAGTAATGGGGGCTTTAGTTGAAAAAGCCCAATTAAGTAGCATCCATAGAATTGAATGTTTTTCAGAAAAATCAACACTAAACTTTGACAGAGGTAAACAAACATTTGAAGATTTTATTATCGAGGAAGAACAATATATAAAAGGGAGGGATAAATTACCGGTGGACTTAATTGTTGGTTTACTAATAATAATTGCTGTAGGAGCAGTAATCAGCTTTGGTACTATAGCTTTTATTCCGGACTATAAAAAAACACAATTAGTGTTGGACTGACCATAGTACTAATTTCACCTATTGTACTATTATTGTCTTTTTGGGGACTTGGGGGCGGAATAGGTGCAGGAGCGATTGGTGCTGTTATTGGACTCTCTATACTATTAGCTGGACTAATTACTTTAATTGTAGGAATATTCACCAGTGATAAGTATAAGCTCGGTGCATTAGAAAAAGAGAAAGAAAAGCAAAACCTATTCTAAAGGTAAGTAAATTAAGCTAGTTTAGTTAGGGGAGTTAGTTGTAGGTTTTACTATAAGGATTACTCCTTTCTAAAACACTTAGTTACTCTGTAGTTGCTATCTTGAAATCAAGTCTTATAGAAAAGGGGGCTTTAGCTAAATAGGCTGTAAGTAATCTATTCTGTTAACCGTGTATTCATTTGACGCTCGCACCTTAAGGAATTGAAACAAGCCGAAACAAAAAAATGTTTTATTGTGATAAAATATAGTAATTTGTAACTATTACACTTACTCCTAAATAAGAAGGTGGGGGATTTTTAATCTCACAAAAAAAAGATAGAAATTCTAATAGGGGTTATCTCTTTGCATTAATATTTTTTTTGACGCTATCAACTATTGAAACTTTCGTTATAAAAGCAGAATGGTTTGACTACGTGTTTTATACCCTTGCTTTAACTGGGGTTATATTATTTGCTATGGACAATTTTAAGAAGCATAAAATTTTGTTGACATTGGTTGCAGTGATATTGTTCTTTGCATATGCCTATGAATTAGTCCGATTTCCTCTTCCGTAGTTAAAGTTTCAAAGATGAAGACTACGCTTAAGACGAGATTACCTTGGTCTCGAGTCTTCAATAGAGTGCTCGTTATATTACATAAGTTTTAGCTTTTTTTTACTAATGAAGCCGGAAACTCACATAAGGAGTGTAATATAAATGCAGGAGAAAAATATTAAGCTTGTGATTGGTGCAGGAGAACATAACAATAATCCGGGTTGGATTCATACCCAAGAAGACGAAGTAAATTTACTAGATGAAGCTTCCTTGGAAGCTAACTTTAAAATAAATTCAATTGAAGCCATTTTAGCAGAACATGTCTGGGAACATCTGGCCTTCGAAGAGGGAATAAGAGCTGCTGAGATATGTATTAAATATCTAAGAGAAGGGGGGTACGTCCGTTGTGCAGTTCCCGATGGATATTTTCCTGATGAAAAGTATCAGCAAATCGTACAAATTGGAGGTCCAGGACCAGCCGATCATCCGGCAGCGAGTCATAAAATTGTACATAATTATACTTCAATATCCAATATGTTCGAGAAAGTTGGATTTGAAGTGAAATTACTTGAATATTGTGATGAAGAAGGCCAATTTCATGCTAATTCATGGAGTGGGAAAGATGGAGTTATCTTTCGCTCTAACCAATTTGATCCTAGAAACTAAGGGGAAGAGTTAGCATTTCCATCTCTTATTATTGATGCTGTAAAACCCTGATTATTCAATTAATTGAGATCAATAAGCATAGTCTTTCCTTTAAAATATCTCGACTTCGAATCTTAAAGTAAAGGGGGCATTAGTTGAATAAATTAAATCAGATAATCGGTTCCTAAACGTTGTGAAGGAACCGATTTTTCATGCCTTTCTTTAATGTTGTATATCCGCATTTTCCTGACTCTCCCCCCATTAATAAAAACAAAACTTTGTTAATTTCCAAATATTGGAAGGTTTTTGTGATTATATGACGAAAACCTTACTCGCAGGAAAATTTAATATAAAAAGGGGTAATTTTATGAAAAAGTTAAGAATAATTGCTTTAACATTTTTTATTGCCTTATTTGTTCCAACTTCAGCATTTGCAATTACTGATGATGTTACACCACTTGGTCCAGGAGAATGGGATACTTTGTATTATAATAATGTTTATCTAACAAGTTCGTATAAAGAAATCCAAGTGAACTCTGGTGGTGGAAATTTAGAAATTTGTGTATTTAACATGAATCCATCTAATAATGGTAATTTTAGAATTCAAGAGCAAGATCCAAGTGGAAGGGAATTTGTAGGCTTTGGATATATATACCCTGATTCTAATGGTGACTTTTGCCATGTAATAACAGATTTAAATCCATATGTAGATGGCAGTAATAACAAAGCGGAGTTTGTAATAGGATTTGATGCTAATGGATTTAATGAAACGGTTACCATTAGAGTGAGAGATTGATTAATTGAGCCTATATATTTTCATTTCCTTCAAAAACTATTTCAAACGTTTCTTTTTCACTGAAATTCTTTGATTTAATTATATTATGAATTTTATCTTTTATATGTTGCTTCTCTTTTACAGTTGCTTCTTTAGTAGATTTTAAGTAGATTACTTGAACTGGATACTTTTCAGCAAGTAATAAAATGGTATTAAGCCGATACTTAGTGCCATCTAGATTTTTAATTATGCTTTCTCCTAAGTTTGCGGTTCTTTCGTTTAAATCATTAAAATATTTAGATGATACTTCCTTATTATCTACTATAATGGTTTCGTCTGATAACTTTTTTTCACTAGCCATTAAAGAAACGCTAAAAAATGAAGCTAATGCAATAGCTAAACCTACAAAAAATATTAGAATAAAATTCTTTTTTTTCATTCGGGTTGCCCACCTTTCTGGTTTCGTTTGTCACTAAATAGGTATGCATTTCAAAGGAAAATAATGTTATGACGGTGAATTTAACATTTAGTGAAATAAAGAAAGCATTAAGAGCAAAGTTGCACGCCCATAAACCAGACTGTAAAAACCCTTGACCAATAGCAACACCAATGATCCTAGAATAGACTAAAAGCAACGCTAAGTATCTAATGTTCTAACACCATAATTTATTTGCTTTATCTCGAAACTGAGTCTTCAAGTAACGGGGGCGATTGTTCAATAGAGCATTAGCCCTTTATTACATAAGCACAAGTAATATCAGTGGTTTAACCTATTTAACTGACGGAGCAGATTAGTGGAAGTGTGTTTTTTATTATGTTCCGCAATCGGGACATTTTGTTGAGGAGAAATTAGAAAGAAAAAATGAAAGTGGGATGAAAAATGTTCGATGCTGGTTGGCTTAACATCGGCAGTTTGGTACTTGGGTTAGTAGCTTGGATAATTCCTATTGTTAATCTTGCGTTAGGTAAAAAACAGATGAATAAGAAATGGATTGCTCTCACCATTATCAGTTTCAGCGCTTGCGCTATCGCAATATGTTTACAAATTTTTTATAACCTTCACTTAGTAAACATTGAAGACTGGTCTGCTCTGTTGGAAATGCACGGTGTAGCTGTTATTTCAACTGTACTTGTCATTGTTACCATATTATTAAATACATCTACGTTGTTTTTATATCGGGATAGGGGCGCATTGTAAAATTAACGGCGGCGTTAGGTGTTAATACGCTTAATTTATCTCGAATTCGAGTCTTACGGAAAAGGGGGCTTTACTGCAGTTAAGACATATTAGCTAAAAGGTGGTGATCTTATTAGCAACTCTAAATCATCGAACCAATCACAGGGGGATTTTTCGCTTAAAAATAGCTGGCTTAGCTGGATCTCTTTCCTTATAAACCTGGTTGTCATTGTAATTATTGCAAGTGAAGATGTTGAGATACCTAATTATGTCACGACCGCTCATGTCCTTTTAGTGTTGGACACTTCATTGGCTTCGATTTTCTGTCTTTCATCTACGGTTTTACCGGTGAAAGAAGCTACTTTATCAGAAATGTTACCAGCAACACCATCTAAATGACTTCCGAAATCATAACTTGCACCGACAGCTGCACCGCCACCGAAAACAAGAGCTCCTGCAAGAGTTACGCCTACAACTTTACCTTTAGTACCTGCGATTAGTTTTTTCATAATAAAAATTCCTCCAATAATAGTTTTTTTAGGGTTGGCGAGAAGATTAAGGGACAGAAAGACTATGAGTGAGAACTATGTATTCTCATAAATTAGGTTCTACATAAGATCACCTCCTTATAATTAGACATAAAAAAAATCCCCTCCTATAAAAGGAGAGGACTATTTTAATTACTTTTTGCTTTCTTGAGATTAGAGATCATGAAAGTGATACCAATAATCCCAAATAAAATAACGAATCTTGATACATCATCGACATTTCCAGTGAACACGATGAGAAGTATGATAGAAGCAATAATGGTTATAGAAATATACGAAGAAGCTTTGTTACCGAATTTCCTTTTGAAGAAAAATAATAGACTAATTAATAACAAGAAAACAGTGATCTGAATCATAAACAATTTATCGACCTCCAATCTTATTATCTTCGATATGCATAGATTTTAGGCGGAGCCCATTTAAAGACCAGAACTGAGCCTCTGTAGCTTCTATTGTCTCTTAATTCTCTATAGAGATACCAATTTCCTGCTGACATGAGCATACCAGCAAAAAATGCTGGTTGGGAACCAGGAATCATGCCGATTAAAGCGGATACAAAGCCCCAAGTAAAAGATCGGTCATTAAATAGGTCTCGATAATATCTAGATTCTCTACTATTCATATACCATTTTAGTCCCCACCAATACTTTCTTGAAAAATCATCAATGACGGCGTTAGTGGAGTCGCCTATCTGATCTAAAGGAGTTACAAGCTGTGGTGTTTTACTGACATTATCCAAATAGAGTACGTTGTCTCTAACACCTTCGTTTAATGTATTCACACCTTTTTCATATTGTTCATAGATTTCAGGGGCAACTTTTGTTTTCGCAGTTGGGTTTATTTCTAGTGTACCACTTTCCATTGTAATGTATTGATCCATAATAGGGGCAGCAGCAAAAACTTTGTCGGCTTCTTCTTCGGAAAAATCAGGATTATCCATAATTCTATAGGTACCATCAGTGTTGAAAAACTCTCCACCTTCATTTTCCCAATCATTAAAAAGATCCACCTTCCCATCAGCACTTGCAGTAAGGGGACTTATCAGAGGTACCAACAGGACAACAGACAGCAGAATGAGCAAAAACTTTTTCAAATACCATACATCTCCTTTTAAAGTCGAATTTTCTCTTTAATACGATTATATATATTCTACTTTAAATTCATATTTTCTCCTTTTATTTACAAAAAAAGAGAAAAAAGTCATGAGACTATGTATTCATTATAAAGGAGTGCTGGTTTAATAAAAAAGCCCACACGCTAAGGTGTGAGCCATTTATTAGTTAATATTTTTCAACAGTTAAGGTTCATTCCAAAATGAATTACAATCTTTACAATAGAATTGATCAAGAGATTCCAACTCATTATCGATAGGAATGGTGTTTAGATAAACAATATCTATTTTATTCGGTTTATTGCACCTACAAACTTGATGATTGGCTTCTTTCATATCACCACTCCTTTAAAGAATTTCATCTACATCTCCCGGAGGGAGCAGCCCACCAAAAGTGGGCTACATGATTTCAGAGAATTCCCGTTTAAATATTTGAGCTTCCGGGTCCTCTGGATCCTTGGCTAAAGCAGTCTGAATACAGTTTAAGTGAACATTCGTATCAAACTCATGTGAAGCAAACAAGTGAGCATCAAAGGTTTCACAATACCAGCACCCTAGATCCTGTGCAGGCAAGTTTTGAATTTGAATGCCTTCCGCTTGATACATATACGCCTGTTCACCAACAGTGACTACACAGATAACGTGATAAAAGGTGTGATCATCAAAGTTTTCTTGATTGAAAGTTTGAGCAATCAAGTGTACTGAACGCAGAACCAAAGTGGACTATAAGAAAGAAAAATACTTCCGTATAGAAGTTTAGAAGGCAAGTGATATCTCGAATTCAAGTCTTACACAAATGGGGGCTTTAGTTGAATACTCAGAATGCTGATATATAGTTTAATATTGCTTGTAAACTGGGGAATGATTTTAAACAAAGGTTGAGATCAAAAGAGAAGAAGTTACTTTTAATGGTACATTATCTTTGCAAATTATATAGTAGGGGTACCGCCAGCAAAACGTACGCTAAGCATGAAATAAAAATCTTAGAGATGAAAAAAGAGAGGAGAGGCTTAATTATTAAGTCTCTCCTCTCTTTTTTTCATTATTAATGTGGCATGGGGGCATTAACTAAGTTTAAAACAATGTCCCATTGGTTTGGAGATGCTTTATTTACTATTGATAGAGATGAAATTTTTTCCTTTATCCCTAATCCATACAAAAATATTACTACTCCTATAAGCAGCCATTTTGGATGGAAATAATCATTGATAAAATCATTGACATAATTCAAAGTATAACGTCCAATCGCTTAATTTTAAAACTCATTATAAAGAGTAAGATAAATAATAAAGCAGTTAAACATAAAAATGGAATCAATGCCGTCCAAATAGGTTGCTGAGAAATGTTAAATGGAAAAATTGTACTTATTAGTGAATATACTTCAAGATCCATAATGGCCAAGACAAAATTTCCAGCATGATAAATCACAAAAGGTAACGACATGGCGAGAAAATTATTACTTAACAAAAAGAGAAGTGCAAAGCTTAAAGAAGCATACACTACACCATTAATTGCCACCCAGAAAGCATATCCTAATCCATAAACCAATGAACCATAGTTTAATAATTGACTAAACGTTGGGGAGTCAACGTTTTCAATATTATCAACGGGATAATAATTGATATGCCCAAATAAAGGATCTATGTAAAAGGCAATAAAAAATGGAACAAAAACCATTAAGAAAACGACGGTAAATACTAAAGTAGCGTTCACAAAGAATTTCATTCTTAAATAAGAGCCAAGGTCGGTTCTTGAACGAGTATATAATAAGAAATTATTTGTTTTCTCCTTGGCGAGTTGTATTAAAAAGATACTTACACATATTAAAGGAAAAACCATAGGAATCATACCTTCTAATGTTAAGGTGAAAAAGTCTATCGGTTTGAATAGGATATAGTTATTTGCTTGATAGAAGGCAATTAGAATTGGAATTAGAATTATGGCGATGTAAGTAAAAACGTATAAAGGTGAGAGCATTCCTTTAATTTCTCTAGATAACAACATTACTCATTCCTTCCTACAATAAATGGGTTTATCTAATGTTAGATAAACCCATTAGCTAATTTAATTACTTCTCCAAGTTCCTGAAACTGAAACTTCTTCCGATGTTGTTATATCATTGCTAAATTGTACTTTAACGTAGTGCCCTTTAAGATGGCTATTAAATAGGCTACGAGTGGAACCGTCTACTATATTTCTAGCCCAAACTCCATTAGATACTCCTAAAACAAAATGATCGTCTCCCTTTCAATTGGAATTTAATTCGTCCCATTAAGTTATGTAAACGAATTGAAAGGTATGACGTAGTTTATGAGCTTGATATCATTTTATAGGGAGAAATTCGCAAAAGTATATTCAAGCAGTCCATCTGAAATTTGAGTGTAATTAGCTTGATTTCGAGTGTTCAAGTTTAGGGGGCTATTCTTCAATAAAGAAGAGCAAATTTTAATTTGGGGGTGATTTAGTTGGGAATGGGGTACGTTTTATTGACCGGTGTAATCCTTTTAGCTATTAGCCTGATTACAATAAAAAAATTTAAGACAGAGACATCTCTCCAAAAAATCTTACATTTGAGTGCATTGTTAATTGGTGTAGTTCTCATTATTTTATCCACCATTGGAATTATAGGTTATGGTCAGGATATATTAAATTATTAAAATTTATCTAATTTGTCTTGAATTCGAGTATTCACGTATCGGGGGCTTTAGTTGTAAAGGGACTATTATTTTAGTGTGAAAGCTGGGAAGATAAAATTATGAAAGGATGGTGTATATGGAAGTTACTTATCCAGCTGGTTTTAGGAACAGGTTTTTAGCAAGTGTTTTAGATTTTATTATTATATTTTTGGTAACAGGAATTATCTCTTACTTTCTATATGGAGTATTTTATGATGGTGAAAAATCCTACCCTACTGATATTTTAGGATTAGTTTATACCGTGTTATTACCTGTTTTATGGTCTGGGTACACGTTAGGGAGAAGAATGGCAGGCAATCGTATCGTAAGAATTGATGGGAGAAAAGTTGGGGTTGGTACAATGATAGTAAGGGTTATAGTAGCAGGAGTTGCCTATGCTCTCACATTAGGAATTGGATTGATTGTAAGTGCTTTTATGATAGGAGTAAGAGAAGATAAACGTGCGATTCACGACTTTATTGCGCAAACGTATGTGACAACATCCCCACCAATCCGGGACTAAATTATGAGTGATGGAACTGAACTATAGGGTGCTAAAGTAAAAGAGCAGTATAAGATATCTCGAATTCGAGTCTTACATAAAAGGGGGCGATTGTTCAATATGAGCAATCGCTTTTTTGGCTAAGGGCAGGATTACGGAAAACTCAGTTTAGAGATAAGTGGGGTAAATAATAGTACTGCGTCATTGTTGGTATTATTTGGATTAATGATGATATAGTTAAGTTACCAAACAGAAATGGGGGGGGCTATGGAAACTTTGGCAGCATTAGTAATTGTAGTGTTAGCAGTAGTTGTGGATTACTTTTGGTTGGATGTTGATCGAAAGTGTTGGGGTTGGATGAAGAATTGGACAATGGTGCAGAAAGGATTATTCTTTTCTGGTTTTATATTTGTATCAGTCTTAATTTATGTAGGACTGAGTGTTGAGTTTTTATGAAGTAATTAGTCTTATGGTATAGTGATTTATTTAGTTAGTAAGGGGTGGTTATTATTTACAGGGATTTCATCTATTATAATGGTGACAAAATTGAATCTATACTCGCTCAAATCAATAGTGGACTATTGGAAAGTGTAACTGACAGTAAACAAAAAGCTAACCAAGTAGGTGGCAGGGCTAAAACAACCATATTAATGGAGTTATTGGGTTTCCCTATTTCGGGAGAAGTAAATTACAATCGAACAACAACTACAAATCTACAAAATACTAAGTCATTACACGACTATGCGTTTGAAGAGATGAGACTAGGCCTTCAAGAAAGGAACTTACTAAATGATGTAACTAATTTAGAGCACCGTTCATTAAAAACTACTTCTAGAAATTTTGTTAAGGTTACTGGCAAGATAGCAATATTTGATTATGAAACTTTATCTCAAAACCTTTCTAATATCGGGGTTCTCGATAGAATAATTAATGATAAAAGTATAGGTGATGTTTCTAATCCCGATTTTGATCCTTTAGACATGATGAAGATATTTGCTGATGCACAAGAGCAGCCTGATGATGAATTTGAACAATTTTCAAAGCTCGTATCTACTATGTATTCTGACTTAACAACTATTGAAATGACTAGTAATACTGATCTAACTTTTGCAGGTACTATTAATAAGGAGTATTTAAGAGAAACTATTAGGAACATAATTTACAAATACGGTTCTAATTTAGAAGGAAAATGGGAAATGATATGCCAAATAACCAAAGTTCCAATTAAAGAGAGTACAAGCATTACTGAAAAAATTAATGAGTTTGGCAAAAGTATTAAAGGTCCTAATTTAGAATCTGAGAAAACGTTAGCTGACTTTATGAATAAAGTTATAAATGAATTCAACCAAATTCAAGAAGCATTTGCATCAGTAAATTTCCCTAAAATTGCGGTAGAACCTATAGCAATTTATAAGGAACATAAGTAGTTACATAACAGTATCGAAGTTTTGTAAAAAGAAGTTATAACATTTTGGATTGTGATCCAAAGGGAATACATCTCGAAATCAAGTCTTCACGAATTGGGGGCGCGCGACAAGTTCTGCTATAAGCGCTTTTCAGCGTGAAAGGCAGGAAGTTTATTTGATTAAATTTTAACTGTACAACGGAGGATGGGAATGAAGGATCCATGTTTCCTGAAACCATCCCGTCAACACTTCTGCATGCGTTAAGACGGACAGGTCTTAGGGTGTGAAGCACAGGTAGATTGGGCAGAACGAAGGCTGAAGCCATTAGGTATGCTGACGGATATGCCCCACGGCTGAAAAACTAGATAGGATGAGAATCGTTCTTTGAGATAGGAACTGACGAACTTCCGAAGGTAAGGGTCTAAAGTTTCGAACGTAAGGAAACTTACGTGGTCATCTTACGATGACGTGAGTGGTGTGGAGTAAAACTGCCCCCTCTGAAAGACGCTATACCGAACGATGGCGGTATCGAGCTCACAGGCTTAAAGGAAGCATCTACGTTTAGTATGGATAGCTACGTTGTATGGTACTTGGAAAGCAAGGGACGTTGAATCAAGGGCTGTCACCCGAAACGGTTGCTATAAAGTTATGCTGAAAAGCATTTATCCTTGTGAAGGTAGGGGAATGACTGGTGAAACTTCTGTAATGGAAGTGGAGGAATAGCCCCAAGTCTAGAGTATGAAACGATTATTTTCCTAACGTGAATGGCACCGATCGGGTAGGAACGTGGGAACATCACTCCAAAGGAGGGATGCCACAGTGTCAACGCTGCGAAACTGGGATTATTATAATATGACGGAGACCTTTACGGATCTTCATGAAAAAGCGAGTCAGGGAAATACGTTCTCTCATTTATATGAAACCATCATATCGAGAGAAAACATCCTGCTCGCTTTTCGCATGATTAAAACCAATAAAGGTTCTAGAACACCAGGAACCGATGGGAAAACCATCGATGACATGAAAGAGCTCTCCGAAAATGATCTGGTAAATGAAGTCCGAAGTAAACTTCAAAACTATCACCCGAAGAAAGTTCGAAGAGAATGGATTGAAAAAGAGAACGGAAAATGGAGACCCCTTGGGATTCCATGTATCTTGGATCGAGTGATCCAACAATGCTTCAAACAAGTTCTCGAACCGATTGTAGAATCTCAATTCTTCAAACATAGCTACGGTTTCAGACCTCTCCGGTCTGCTCATCATGCTATGGCAAGAATACAGTTTCTGATTAACCATAGTCAACTTCATTACGTGGTTGATGTAGATATTAAAAGCTTCTTTGATAACGTAAATCATCGTCTATTAAAGAAGCAACTCTGGAATATTGGCATCCAAGACCGAAAGGTACTGGCATGTATTTCTAAAATGATTACATCAGAAATTGATGGTGAAGGTGTGCCCGATAAGGGTTCGCCACAAGGTGGAATTTTATCTCCCCTTCTTTCGAATGTTGTCTTAAATGATCTAGACCAATGGGTTGCCGACCAGTGGGAAGTATTTCCCCTGACGAAATCCTACAGTTCAGATGATGCCAGAAGGCGAGCGAGAAAACAAACGAATTTGAAACAAGGATATCTGGTCCGGTATGCGGATGATTTTAAAATTCTATGTCGGGATGGAAAGACAGCGCAAAGGTGGTACCATGCGGTACGTCTGTACCTCAAAGAGCGTTTGAAACTGGATATCTCACCAGAGAAATCTCAAATTGTAAACTTAAGAAAACGAGAATCGGAGTTCTTAGGGTTCACCATTCGTGCGAATAAAAAGGGTAAGAAACGAGTGGCCCATACTGGGGTCGTTACTTCAAAAAGCGAGAAAATCAAACAGGAAGCGAAGAAACTCATTCGAAGAATGAAAGCTTCGCCTTCTACTGAGAATATTAATCGTTATAATAGCTTTGTTCTAGGACTTCACCAATACTTTAAGCGAGCGACTCATGTAAGTCTCGTGTTTTCACGTCTTGCTTACGATCTAAAACCATTTCTAGTGAACCGTCTTCGACCGGTTGGAAAGCTAGAACATCCTTTTAAGCCACCTCCTTTCTATAGGAAGACCTTTAGCTTAGGAACGAAAACGATCAATATCAATGATACGTATCTATTCCCCATTGGCAATGTGAAAACATTCCATGCGATGAGCTTCAGTTCAAAGCTTTCGCTTTACACAAAGAAGGGTAGGGAACAGATACACAAAAGTCTCCGCCCGGATATCCAGAAAGAAATTGGACATTTAATGAAGTCTTCTCTACCGAAACGAAGTATTGAATATCTGGATAATCGTATTAGTCGATATAGTATGAAGATGGGAAGATGCGAAATTACAGGCAAATACCTCCATGCACAAGACGTTCACTGTCACCATTACGTGCCAAAGAACCAAGGAGGGTCCGATCAATTTCAGAATCTCCGTATTCTTCATAAGGATATCCATCGACTTATCCATATGAAAGATATAGAGAAGATAAAGGTTTATCTTGAACGATTACCACAGAATCGATTGATCTTAGACAAAATCAATCAATACCGAAAGGTATGTGGGGTGGAAGGGATCGTTGCATCCAGTCTCGAAGAGTAACATAGGAACTTATAATGTAGTACATACCTTTAGATGGAACGCCGAATGCTGGGAAACTAGCACGTTCGGTGTGGAGCAGGGGAAAAGCCAGAGATAATCTCAAACGCTTACCTATTGCTAACTATTGCTTAAAAGACTGCTCCCCCTTAATTCCACTTACATAGTGGTTCTGATGATTATAATTTTTAAATTCAAAAAGCAAATAAAGTTTAATCAGGGAGGGGTTTTTTGAAGAGGTCAAACTGGAAACATATGATTTGGAGTTTGCTCTTATGTATTTTTATACCATATTTCATATCCAGTAATTATTCTAATGAAGGAATAGGCAACCACACTTTTGGATTTCCAATAAAGTATATAACGATACACCAGAAAGAACCTTACAGTGTCTGGCTTTTTGATAACTTATTTAGCGGTAATGATGGAATGGCAATTAATCCTGCGACTTTTCTGTTAAATGTACTTATCATTTATTTAATAATTAGATTCGCAGCAAATAAAATGAAGAAGAGAAAAGACGTTAATTTAAATGTCCAATAACAAACACTATAGTATTGAGCATTGTTTTAGGTGTGATTTTATACTACATAATCTGTAAGTTATCTCAGTTTCAAGTCTTATAAAACGGGGGCGATTGTTCAATATGAAAGATCACTCATCATTAACCGGCAGGATTGTAGAAAATTCAGTAATTAGATAAAGTATAGTATATATAACAAGGGAAATCTGGAGGAGTTTGAGTGAAAAAGCATTTGTATCGGAGTATTATTAGTTTCTTTAATTCTCAATGGGTCGGAAAGTTCATTCAAAGAGCTAGTCGTTTTCCTCTCAGTAGATGGCTCATTCTGCCATTCGTGAAAGTCCTGAAGGTCCAAACTGATGAATTAGACAAAAATATAGAAGAATTTACTTCATTAGAAGATTTTTTTGTTAGGAAACTGAGGTCAGGTGCACGACCTGTAAAGGAAGGTAAGAAAGAAATTGTAAGTCCTGTCGATGCTAAAGTAGAGCAATTGGGTGAGATAAAGGGTGCTGCATTTAAGATAAAAGGAATCTCTTATTCAATTAATGATCTATTAGAGAATAAAGAAATGATAGAACGCTTTCAAAATGGTTTATTTATTGTTCTTTATCTTAGTCCGCGAGATTATCATCGCATCCATTCTCCCGTAGATGCTGTCGTTACCAACCAGTATGAGCTTGGAGGAAAGTCTACCCCTGTTAATAAGTGGGGATTGGCTTTAGGGAACTCTCCAATTTCAACGAATTACCGAATTATTACGGAATTAAAACAAGATGATGGGATGTATATTGCTCTCGTAAAGGTAGGGGCAATGTGGGTTAACACTATTCAACTCTCCCATTCCACTTCGCTCCTAAAAAAAGGGGAAGAAGTTGGCTTCTTTAACTTTGGTTCTACCGTTGTTCTATTGTTCGAAAAAGGAAAGGTTAGTCTCAATGAAAAGTTAAAGCGCGAATCCTTTATTAAAGCTGGTGAGCCTTTGGCGAATAAAATAAACGTTAAATTTTAGACTTCTGTTTTAGATAATATAGAGGATGAATCTTTAAATATTTTGGTGTCAACAAAAATCAATCCTACTTAGGCTTACGAGTAATCCCTATACTGTGCCTTCAAGAAGTGTATTAGTTAAATAAAATGCATTTCAAAAAAATATCTTGAATTCAAGTATTAAACAAACGGGTGCAATACTTGAAAAGCACTTTAAAGTGAAAAAGTTACCATTGGGAGGTGGGGATATCATGTTGAAAAAATCTTTGGTTGCCTTAATTATATTTGTTGCTATAGCGTTCCCTGCTTTTTACTTAATATCTGGTAAAATAACTTGGGAAATGGTATTGAGGACAGGGATAGGTTACATAGCAGCTATTATTGTCTTGTCTATTTTTGCTAAAAAAAGACATACATGAAATATCTTAACTGTTATACATCTATAAAAAAGAATATATAGAACGTTTTTATGAGATTCAATCCCTCATTATATCTCGAATTCGAGACTTAAAGGAAAGGGGGCGATTGTTCAATAGAGCCTTAGCCTTTATTACCTAAGCACAAGGAATATCAGGGCATTAGGCTATTTAACTAACAAAGCAGGTTATTTTAAGATGGGACGATGTATTTAAACTCCTGTCACTAAACACCAAATTGTTTTAAATGGTGGTCAAGATGCTTGTAGGTTCCTTTTCCCCATTGCTCGGAAGTAAGTTTTCCGAAAAAAGGATGTGGATGATCTGCACAAGCCTCTTGTCCATTCTTTTGAAATATTATTATTTTTTGTTTCAGTTTTTCTCTTTCTATATCAAAATCTCTTTTACTTGTAATCAAAATGGTTGGAATAGTCGACATGTTGTGGTCTAAAGGTTTGTCATTATAAAAGATGGGTTTTGCAACTCTACCTACTAATAACCCTAACCAACCTCTTGGGGGTAAAGAGTATCCCATTGCGATATCTTGGAAAGCTGAGCAATGAGCTAACATTTGAGAGACATCCATTTTTCCCCATTTTGGTTGTGAATCTATATTTAAGTTTTCGATACGATTTAATATCTCATCTGTGTACGTGATCTCAAAAATATTATTCATTAGAATACTCCTTTAGTTTTTTATTTTAACCAAAAAACGCTCTTGATTATTTAATATATAATTCAATGCCAACGTAATTTAATCCTTTTATCTAACGGGTACTTTAGTTTGAAATCTGCTTCAAGATATCTCGGAAATAAGTCTTCCATTTAAGGGGACGATAGCTGCATAGTGACTATCTCTTATTGTGCTAACAGAGTAGTTAAGATAATGATTATGGTCTGATTACCTTTCAACAACCAGCTTTATTGAATTAAAGAAGGAAATTTATTGGTGATGTAGAAATGAATATTTATGTAATTTAATGTATGTATTGGTAGAATATTGATTGAAATGTTGGCAAATGTATGTGGGTGAAATTCATCTATTTTTTGAGGGAAAAGGTGATATATATGAAAACAACCCAGTCTAAAGACGGCACAACCTTGGCGTACGATGTTTACGGTAGTGGTCCAGCGCTCATTTACATTACGGGAGCAAGCTGCCATCGCTCATTTAAGCCCATAGTGCGAGATGCCAAAATATTTGCCACAGAATTCACTGTTTACAATTATGACCGCCGTGGTCGTGGCGATAGTGGTAACACACTGCCTTATACTATAGAACGTGAAATTGAAGATATCGAAGCAATGATTGATACGGCAGGCGGCAAGGCGTATTTGTATGGCCATTCGTCTGGTGCTGTAATCGCACTTGAGGCAGCACTTCGACTTGGCAACAAAGTGCAAAAAGTAACGATGTATGATGCGCCATATGTACGTGACGAGAAAGAAAAAGCCGAATACAAACAATTAAGCCAAAAAATACACAAACTTCTCGATAACGAGAAAAATGCAGAAGCAATGCTTACCTTTTTAGAGGGGATTGGGATGCCCAAAGTATTTGTTTTATTGTTGCCGTTATTTCCTGGCTGGGGAACTACGAAAGCTCTAGCTCCAACCCTTGCATATGATATTACTCTAACACAGGATATGCCGCCCGTTGAACGAGCTACTCAAATTTCCATACCTACGCAAATAATCGTTGGCGAAAAAAGCCCGGCCTCAATAAATGATGTTGGTCACCAACTAACAAAGGCAATTCCAAACGCAAAGTTTGTACAACTTGCAAAGCAAGACCACATGGTTAATGGAAAAAAACTGCTGCCAATACTTTCGACCTTTTTCAAGTAATAAAAGTGGATGATTTGTGGTCTAGACTTTATAAGATCATGGATTGGAGTTTATATTAAGGTGTAAAAGGCTATCGGGACGTTATTTTAAGTTGTGCTCCAAGTTATATCGAAATCAAGTCTTCCAGTAAAGGGGGGCGATTGTTCACTTAGAGCAATCGCTTTTTTGCTAACGTGCCGAAGTGTATAGCATCAGATTTCAAGATAATTACTGTATTGAAACTAAAACTGTCTTATTTCGTAATTAGGTTAGGAGAATTAGGTGTTAATGAATAAGGAGGAAGAAAAAATGTCCTCACTGGATAAATGCCCGAAATGTGACAATAAAGAATTAAAAAAAGGAATTGTAAATTCATCATTTGGTGTAGTACATATGTTTCCAATAGAGAATCAAAGGAGTCAATCTTCTCCAATTAGTTCGATGTATTGTGCTAAATGTGGTTATATTCTAGAGTGGTATGTAGATAATCCAGAATGACTTCAATAGAATATCAATTCTTAATAGCATATAAAATAAGTATATTTGTAAGAAAGAATATCTTGAAATCAATTCTTCACGCATCGGGGGCGTTTTCCCTAATAAGGAATCGCGCTGATATCACATATAAGGGCAGATTAATGAACTATGTTAATAGAGACGGGATTTATTATAGGGGAGGTTGATTTTATTGAAAAAAGTAGCATACGACGACTATTACCAAGAGCTTAATTATTTTGGAAATCCATATCCAGGTCTCATTGATTTTTTCACAAATTATAAACCTAAAGGTATTGTTCTTGATTTAGGCTGTGGGCAAGGAAGAGATTCATTGTTTATTGGAGAATTAGGATACAAAGTTATGGGAATTGACCATTCAACAGTCGGGATAAATCAGCTTAATGAGGAAGCTAAAAAAAGAAATATAAACGTTGAAGGTATAGTAGATAACGTATATGATTTCCCGATATCCAAGGACATTGACATTGTATTATTAGATTCAATGTTACATTTTTATAAAAATGATTTACATAAAGAGACCGAATTTGTAAATAAAGTACTAATTCAACTCAAAGAAGGCGGAGTTTTTGTAAACTGTATTTTAAAAGGAGATGAACGTGAAAAGACTTTGAAAAAAATTATTAATGAGTCTACATATGAATGGGAAACATTAACTGATACTTATACTGAGTACAGGGAAGTTAATGCTGAATTTCACCTACTTGCTATTAAAAAAAGGAAACAAATTGAAACGTCTAATTAAACAAACGGGAGCGATTGTTCAATAAGAGCAATCGCTTTATTGTTGAGTAATCTGTAAAAAATGTATAGTAATGTTTCTGAGTTTTTTTAGGATCTTAATTCTATTTAGGTCTTTCCAGCCTTTATTTTCCTAGTTTATGGGATTTTAATCCAAGTATGGTTTGTTTTGTAGTTCTAAGGGAACGTACTCTATTAATATACTTAGGGTGGTTATACTTTGGATAAAAGAAGTGTTGTTTTACCTATAGGAATTATTGCTACGATTATAATCTTATTTATTGGTATTACGGATTACATGGATGATGGAGGTTCTTTGCTTATTAAGTGCTTGATTGCAGTGGTTGGAATATGGATTGCAGTAAAGAATACTTTTAAGCGTAGAGGTAATAAAGAGAGTGATTAGACTCAGAACTTTGGGCGCTATTCTTTAATATTGAAATTGCTATCTTTTTACTGGTTCGAGGTAGTTTAAATGAAGACCTGTAAAGATGAAGTGAGGAAGGGTTATTTATTGATTATACTAAAAGTATTAGGACCACCTATTTTTCTTACCGGGGTAATTTTATTATTGGGTCCAATATTTGATTATAGTTTAGCAGAACGGGTAAGTGCGGTGGTTATAGCTACCTTATTTTGCTATTTGCAAATTTACTTTACGGGGAAGAAAAATAAAGAATAATTTTTACATAAAATGAGCCTCTTTGTTTAATTTAACTCGATTTCAAGTCTTAATGTAAAGGGGCGATTATTCGATAAGAATAGTTGCCTTTTCTTTATTAAAGAATTGGGCAGGTTTGTGGAAACTCAATTTCAAGATACTGGTGAGTAAAAGGTTATCTCTCTTTTCTGTCGTAAATATTTGATAAAATTACAAGAAAGCGCTTTATTTGAGGAAGTGTTGTAAAATGAAAGTTGGTCATCATGGTGAAGTAACCTCTGTATTAGGAAACGTAAGACGCGGAAATTTTTCCATGTCCGTTTATATATTTTATATAGATGGGATGCTGGTTGATACGGGAGCTTCGCGGATGCTTGAAGATTTTAAATCTTTCTATCAGGAAACCCCTATTGATTTTGTGAGCATTACCCATCCTCACGAGGATCACACAGGCACAGCGAAGTGGCTGCAAACAGAATTGAACATTCCTGTATATATAAAAAAAGAAGCAATTACTGGGTGTAAGGTTGAAGCAGATCTTCCTTTGTACAGAAAGCGCATATGGGGAGGGCGAGAGCCATTCTCACCTTGGCCGTTTGGTGAAACCATAGAATCTATGAATCATTCATATGAACTGATACATACACCGGGGCATGAAAAGAACCATATGGCTTTATTTGATAAGGGACATGGGAGACTGTTTTCGGGAGATCTGTTCATACATCCAAAACCCAAGGTCATTATGGAAGATGAATCCGTCCCTGTTATGATTCGATCCATCAGAAACATTCTCCAATTCGATTTTCAAGAGATGTTCTGCCAGCATGCAGGATACATACAGGATGGGAAATCAGCTATGAGAAAGAAACTTAGCTATCTGGAAGAGTTGAGCGAACAAGTGCAGATGCTGTATAAGAAAGGATTTACTATTGAAGAGATAAACGGAACATTATTTCCTGACGTACCGGTGATTGTGCCTCATTCGGGTTATGAATATGATTCAAAACACATGATTCGATCCATAATAGAAGAAATGTAGTTATAGCAGAGCATTTATATGGGGGGTTTAAAAATTCCTCTATAAAAGACGCTTACATATTCATATGTAAGCGTCTTTTGTATGTGGGGGTTTTCAGTTTATTGAAGGGTTAATTCAAATATTTTTCTTTATCTTAGTCCGCAAGATTACCCTCGAATCCACTCTCCCGCAGATGCTGTCGTTACCAAGCAGTATGAGCTTGGTGGAAAGTCTATCTCTGTTAATAAGTGGGGATTGGCTTTAGAGCACTCTCCAATTTCAACGAATTACCGAATTGTTACGGAATTAAAACAAGATGATGGGATGTATATTGCTCTCGTAAAGGTAGGAGCAATGTGGGTTCACACTATTCAATTATCTCATTCTACTTCGCACCTAAAAAAAGGGGAAGAAGTTGGCTTCTTTAATTTTGGTTCGACCGTTGTGCTATTGTTCGAAAAAAGAAAGGTTAGTCTTAATGAAAAGTTAAAGCGCGAATCCTTTATTAGGGTTGGAGAGCCTTTGGCGAATAAAATAGATGTTAAATTCCACACTTCTGTTTAAGATAATATAGAGGATGGATCTTTGAAATGTCTGGTGTCAACAAAAATCAATCCTGCATAGGCTCTATTGGAACTTCGAATGCCCTGATTTTTTCTACAGTTATATTTGTTTTAACCATAGTTCTTACATTATGTAAATCGAAAAAAAGCTACGAAGTAAATATATTTCTAATTAAAGTATCGAGGATGCCAGTTCAATAACCCCAATATAAAAAGAAGAACTTCCATGATATTGGAAGTTTTTTGCTGGGAATATCAATACAAAAAGCTAACACAGCCTTCTGGGAAAACATCTCTACAATCCGGCCGGAGAATTTCACGACTCCCTCCACGTCTTTTACTTTACTGGGCAGAACTACTCGTGTTTTTACGTGAAAACCTGTTTTTAACGTTTGGAAATAGGGGAAATCACGATCAATAACAGCAACTTTTTTATCAATTTTAGGATATCTGAGATATATTAGAATATCCTTCCTTTTTCATATGCTATCATGATTCTATAAGTGGTACGTTTAAAGGAGGCCCCTGCGCATGTTTACATTAAAACAAGCGATAGCTATGCGTTTAGAGAATATACTAGAAGAGAAAAAGCATCTAAGGGAAATGATCGAGAAGCTTACGGACGAACAGCAGGATTTAATACGACGCCTGGAACGTCTGGATGAGAGAAATGAGGATCCGGATACGTCCGCTATTTTAAAGACACTTGCCGAGACGGATGAAGATTTAAGGGGATACGGTGCGAATATTCCTGCTGATCTTTTAATAGAGAAAACAACAAATCATTATAAAGAAGATCAACCAAAAGAAACGTCCAAGCATGATTATATTCTGTCCACGAACTCTGAAGCCTTATCAAAAGATTCGAATAAGAGTATGAGTTATAAGGAATTGACCCGTATTTTAATTAATTATGCAAAAGAACATCATAATCAAGTGGATCATGAAGCATTTGAGCAATACTTGATCGACCACTACAAATTCACCCCGGCAAACTTCTCTCAGATTATATGGAGAGCGAGAAAGGTAGATCCTCGCTTAAGGAGTTTAATCAGCGGAAATCGTAAAATTACGATACTGGACGATAGAACATCCGATTAAATGGGATGGAAAAAAGCTCAATAAACTTGTACATAGGCTTTACAGAACCCCTCTAAACCGTATATGGCTTAAAGGGGTTTTTTATTTAGCGTTAGGATATGTATAAATCTGGTATGTGTTTGGATGTGTCACGCTGTGCATGAGGGTGTGGATTACGGGTATCGTACTATGACATCTGTACGAACTGATTATGACCGGAAGCGAAGGAATTGATGGGTGTGGTTTAAATTGGCTTGAAAGATTAACTTAACTCCGGAATGACTATTGTAATGTAAACAAGCAATCAGAGTTCATTATATAAACGAAGGAAAGGAGCGCTGTTTATGAGTTCCGTTATCGAAACCGATGTACTCATTATTGGAGCAGGCCCTTCAGGACTTATGGCAGCCAATGAATTACAGAAAAGAGAAGTGGATTTCATCTGTTTAGAAAAGAAAGCAGAACCCTCCGATTTGTCGAAAGCGCTGGGCATCCAGGCAAGGACGCTTGAAATGTTTGAGTTGTTAGGTATTCACAAATCTTTTTTAAAAAAGGGATATCCAGGACCTGGGGCGAAACTTCACTTAGGGGGAGAAAAACCATCTCTGGTCGAACTTTACCACATTAAAAGCAGATACCCTTACCTGTTCATTATTCCTCAAAGTGAGACAGAAGCTATATTAGAAGATCATTTAGAATCCTCAGGAGGTAAGGTCGAGCGTGAACATGAAGTGGTAGAAGTTCTCCGGTCTGATCAAGGCGTTTATGTCACTGCGAAACATGAGGGTGAACTTAAAAACTATTTTGCCAAGTACTTAATTGCCTGTGATGGGGTTCATAGTAAAGTCCGTAAAGACCTGGGTGTCGATTTTATCGGTAAAGATGAAGGGTTCACCTTTTTCCTTGGGGATGTAGATATTCCTGACTTTAACGAGATATACATTGATATGACCCTCAACGACCACGGTGCCGTCGCTTTCTTTCCTTATGCAGACGGCAGTTACCGCGTGGTGGGGATGGACCGGGCCAAGCAGGGCCTTCCGCATAAGGATGATCTGTCCCTGGAAGAACTGCAGGAGAGCATGAACTCGATTCTTCCTGTTTCTTATGAGGTGGAGAATCCGAAGTGGCTGACCTATTTTGGTACCGCTCACAGACAGGTTCCTAGTTATCGAACAGGTCGGGTATTCTTTGTAGGGGATGCGGCTCACATCCATAATCCTTTAGGCGGCCAGGGAATGAATCTCGGACTTCAGGACGCATCCAACCTGGGATGGAAGCTGGATGCCGTGTTAAAAGGATATGCGAATGATTCCTTTCTTAACAGCTACCATGAAGAGCGGTCTCCTATTGGGGCAGATATCCTGAAGGAAACCTCCACAATGCTGAAAATTATCAATCTAGATGGAATTGAAGGCAGAATACGGAATTGGACAGGAAAAGCTGCTCTGACACAGAGCTGGATTGAGGGGATCGTAGCCAATCGCTTGTCCCATGTTTATAACGAGTATACGAAGACGGATGGAAACAAAGCGCTGCGGGATTCTTCCCTTTCAAGAGGAGCTCTTCAAGCGGGAAAACGAATTCCGGATCACTTGTTATTCTTCGATGGAACGAATGATGAAAGACTGTATCCGCTTATTCAAAAACACGGGCATCTATGCTTTATTTACATTGACGCTCAGAACCAGGAGTTAATCGACTATGCCTACGCTTTTTATGAGAAAGTAAAAGAAAAATACCAGCATCTATTCAAGATCTTCCTCGTTGCGAAGGGCGGTACCGTCAGAACCGATGGGGACGAACTTCCGATTATTTACGACGTTCATCGAGACTTGAAAAAGGGACTCGGGATGGAAAAAGGCAACACGTTAATTATTCGTCCCGACGGTCATGTTGCCTTTCATGAAACGTCGACCGATGCAGAAGCCATGATGGACAAGCTTGCCAGGTATTTCAGTTAAGCGGCGCAAAGCCGGCACACCTGTTTAGAGTGTGCCGGTTTTTTTCAATTTAACAGGTTGGCAGGGATCGTTTACTTTAAAACTTTAAATCCAATCCTGCTGTTTGTTTTACTTGACGATCGTGCCTGAATGTTTCTCTAATCGGGGGCTGGAAATGTTATTAAGTGAATTTTGATCATAAAGCAGGTATTCAATTGAAAAAATAGGAAATTATAACTTCCCACGAATTGAGAAAGATAAGTACATATAAAAAAAGGGACGAGTATAAATGACAGTAATTACGGATATGAAACAAACAATGGCTAATTTAAAGAGTGCTCAAGCTAATTTTGAAACATTTGCCCTTAGCACAAACAATCAAGAAGCCAAGAAGCTTTATGAACAAGCAGCAAAGCAGACGCAAAGTATTATCGATAGTATAACCCCGCGTATTCAGATGATTGAGCAGGAAGAACCTCAATATCGCCAGTAATAAGCAGGGGTCGTGTTTACAATCGTGCTGATCAGGAGTGGTTCGTTTGACCGTAGGATCTAATGTGAAACAGTGTTTAGCTACTTTAAAAAATATAGAAGCAAGGCTTTCAAAGCTTTCCATTGAATCTAGTGATGAAGCGGCAAGGCAGCTTTTTCATGAACAAGTGCTTGTTATGGAAGAAATCAAACAAGATGTGAAAAAGCGAGTAATGGAATTAGAACGGGAAGAAGAAGAGTATAAAGGGTTTTAAAAAAGGAGTAAAGAATAGTGACAGATGGATTTGAGGTGCTTTATAGAGGAACTCTTTTTTTAATTGTTTTATTCTTTTTAACAAAGTTATTAGGAAAGAAGCAAATATCACAGCTCACCTTTTTCGAATATGTCACGGGAATAACGATTGGAAGTATCGCTGCTGAAGTAATAATGGGTTTAGAAAACAATATATGGCACGGAATCCTCGGCACTTCTATCTTTGCTGTTCTTCCATTTCTTATTGGTCTCTTTTCCCTTCATAGTAAAAAGGTTCGTGACTTTGTCGATGGTACATCTACTGTTTTAATAAAAGATGGAAAAGTACTTGAAGGAAATTTAAAGAAAGAAAAATATACTCTTGATGAACTTCTTCAGCTATTACGAGGGAAAAATATATTTGAACTTGCTGAAGTAGAGTATGCTGTGCTGGAAGCGGATGGAAAGCTTAGTGTACTCCCCAAAAAAGATTATCGTCAGGTTACTCGCAAAGACTTAGGATTAGAAAGTATTAATGAAAAAGAACCTCATATGGTTATTATGGCTGGAAAAATTATGGATAAACCTTTACTTGAGATTGGAAAAGATGAGGATTGGTTAAATACAGAGCTCGAAAAGCGGGGGACTACTCTTGATAAAGTCTTCATCGGACAAGTGGATTCATATGGTTCTTTAACAATTGATTTATACAATGACGAGATTCAAGATTCGACTCCCCAGGACCGTCCCTTATTATTAGCCAACATAAAAAAATGTCAGGCGGATTTAGAACTCTTTGCTTTAGCAACGGACTCCCCCTCTGCAAAAGCTTTATACGAAAAGAACGCAGAAAAACTGGCCAGTTCTATGGAAAAGTTAACCCCTTATCTTAAATGTTGATTCATATTCGTTAGAGGTTTTTTAAAAGGGTTTTAAATTCTAACTCCTCGAGCTAAAGCTCTACGTGATCTCTCCGATCATGTTTATAAAATTGGTAACCGTGGTTCAAAGTACACTTCCGTGACCAGTGCATACCATACTTCTATAAACTGTGAAGGGATGAAGAAAGATGTACTATGTTCCGTATAATTATTCTTATCAGTACCCTTATTATGCGATGCCTTCCCCAATGAACTCCAATGAAAGGCATTCCAATGATTGGTTTTTTCCTAATCAGGTTAAGCCTATAAACCCATTTAACTCTATGCCTGCTAACACCGGTAGGAATATCCTGTTAAAAGATTATGGCCCAAACCCATTTGTCGTAAATATCAATGAAACAACGAAGCAAAATGATACGTATCGCACTGCTATATGGACAGGATCGCATTTACAAGTTACTTTAATGAGTATCAATGTAGGCGAGGATATCGGTTTGGAAGTGCACCCTGATGTTGATCAATTCTTACGTATTGAACAAGGGCAAGGATTTGTTCAAATGGGCCAGAGTAAAGATGATTTGAATTTTGAAAGAAATGCATTTGATGATTCTGCAATAATGATACCTGCTGGAACATGGCATAATGTAACCAATACCGGCAATATTCCACTAAAACTTTACTCAATATATGCCCCTCCTAACCATCCATTTGGAACGGTTCATGAAACCAAAGCAGAGGCAATGACTGGTGAAAGAGACCACAGGGACAGTGATGAAAATAATCTTGTTTTTGGAAGGACTCCAGATGAATGGGTGCAGTACACGGAATATTTAGTAAATGAAGGATTAGAAGATGTTAAAAGAGGAATAAATGCTTTACACATCCTTCAAGAATTTATTCTAATGGGAGTCCTTGTAGGAAAAGGGGATTCTCCTGAGAGAGCGTATGAAAGAGTAGAAGAATGGGAACGTACAGGACAATCCAAGCTCCTTCAGCAAAGCAAAAATATGTAAAAAGGAACTTGGCTCCTATAGTTAAGAGAGTTTTCCCGTCAGATTTACCTGGAAAGATTTTTAATCTATTAAAGAGAGGGAGATCATCTATTAATAGATGATCTCCCTCTCTTTCTTAATAAAGAAGGTATTATCGAATAACCATATACGGTCTCATCTTTTTATAATCTTAACGCTCCAACATATGACAGTGCCATACATATAACCCTGTGTAGGGACTACTATTTGTATGTATATCTACAGGATGCAGTAATGAATCACCAGAAGAGGCCATAAACAATGGCTGGTCCGATGAAACAAAAGTAAATGATGTACTTTCTAAACAAAAAATAAATGGGGGAACCATCGCTCTTTTCACAGCACAAGGTGCAGATCATAGCCATTTCGAAAACGTGGGAGTCGCATTATTAAATGCTCGTAGTGATCGTGATTAGGAATTCATTGTTTCTAATATGACGGCGATCACTGATGATTTTTTAAGTGCAAGACACAGTGTATTCCACTTTGAAACTGATGGTGGGAATGTAAAAGAGATTCCTGTGGCCATCGGAGTCTTGAAAAACGAGAATATAGCTGCCGTTACGGCAGAAGTGAACGACGAGAAAAAAGAAATAGACATCATAACCACTCCATCAGGTCGTTACTTTTATCAAGTTAATGCCTGTGGTCCTATAAAATTTTTAAATAAAAACGGGGAAGTTATGGACCGCTGCGGCATCTAAACTTCTAAAGAAGATGAGTGAGGTAAAGGTAGAATCAGAGACACGTAAAATCAAATGCTGCAAAAAAAATCGCTCTTTATAGCTAATTGATGCTGTCCCATAGGTACCTGGAGACAGGAATTACTTAACATTCTTTAAATGATTCTGAGTCTTAAGAGTGCGGTGTATAATAGAAATCAGTGGAAGTAACAAGGTTTGAAGCTACCATAAAATAATGAGGTGGTCATTTGCTGAGGGTTATTAGAATTATTCTGGCTATTATAATCGTGTGTTTTTCAAGTTATGGATTACTAATTGATAAATCTGCTTATCTACTTCCATATCTAATGATGTTGTTAGCATCCTTATCGTTAATCATGGGCCTTGAAGAATTTAAAAAAACACGCAATTCCTTAATGGGCTATATATTTATCGGTATATCATTATTGTGTCTTTCTACTATTGTAGATTCTTTTTAGTGGGGTGGAATATTATTTCAAAAAAGTAATGAAGTGTTCATTTTCTTTAATGGGACATGGGTTTTGGGAAGGTCCGGCTTAGCATCCTTCTCCCAGTTTGCCGATAAAATAATCCTCTAGTTAGAAACTAGAGGATTAAAAAATGGTTAGCTGGACTTCTTCCAATAAGCGGCATCCTTATTAGAACGAGTTGGAGGAAAAGTGTCTCCGTTACTCAGTTCAATATGTTTTTCATCTTCCGTTACGTCATTCTCATTTCCTTCATTTACCAATCCATCAAATTCATACGTACCTTTTTCAGGTGCTTTTTCTCCAGTTTTGAAACGATCTGCCATAATGGAAAACTCCCTTTTTATTTATTATTCTTACATAGCAAACGTAGCCCTTATTAGGGACTTGAAACCCATTTTATCCATTTTCTTCTAGTTGGATATACTTCGAAAAATAAAGAGTAAAAAGCTATGCATACTCCGCTTTTATTGAAGAAGCTGAGAGCACTGCGGACTGCGCGCAAACCCTCATAAGATAGTGCTGCGACTTTAAACTTTCAGTAGTCCATTTCTAAAGCGAGGAATTTCTGTCCCCCTATGTAAAGAAGAAAAGGTTATGGTTTGTTTTTATCTGTAATAAAAAGTCTTTCATATGTTAGGATATTAATGAAGATTTTGTAAAAATAACTAGGATCAGTGTGGTGGACAAGATGGGACGCAAGATTAAAAAGGCAAGCGTGCTCGGCGGAGTATTCATATGCATGGCAGCCATTGTAAAAGTTATGTATGACACGAATGTATTCAAACGAAAAGAGATCCATCTTGCTCATAAAAAAATACCGGAAGGCAGTCGGTTCAAAATATTGCAAATGAGTGACTTACATAATAAAGTGTTTGGAAGAAGCAATAAAAAGCTCCTTCAGACTATTGAAGAAGCAGAGGCTGATATGGTGATGATCACCGGCGATCTGATAGACCGGAATACGAAACAATGGGCTCAGGTCTTTTCTTTGATAGAGCGTATTGTCAGTGTGTACCGACATGTTTTTTTCGTTACCGGCAATCATGAGTGGGATCATCCTTTAACCCATCCTTTTTTGGAGGGGCTGAGAGAAAGACGTGTCACAGTTTTAAGAAATGAACATGCGTCTCTTCAAATAAACGATAGCCTTGGAATTAATGTTGTAGGAATCGATGATGTTAATACCAATCGGGAGAACGTGGGACAAGCCTTCGATGGGATCGATCAGCAGCTTTATACGATCCTGCTCTCTCACTCTCCCGATTTTGTGAACGAATATAAAGATAAACCGGCTGACTTAATACTGAGCGGCCACACTCACGGTGGAAAAGTGAAAATTCCGTTTGTTGGATCGCTAGTAGCACCGGGACAGGGGTTATTGCCAGAGTATGATCAGGGCATGTACCGGATTGGTTATGACCAGCTTCTTTATGTAGACAGAGGTCTCGGAACAAGTGTGGTGCACGTGCGTTTTTTAAATCAGAGTCAGATAAGTTTATTGGAGGTTACTCATAAAGACTGAGTTGGATGAAAAGTCGTGAGGTTAGCTATTTATGGTAAGGAAGGAAGAGGGAATAATGGTCAAAAATATCATCACAGGAGTCGCAGCTGCCTCCCTGGTCTCAACCTACAGTTATCACGTCAGCGGTACAGACATGTCGACGATCCTAGTCTTTTACGTGGCTGCTTTCTGGTTTATTGCCAGCGGGCTCGGTTTGAAAGCTTTACAGAAGCAATTGAAATGGAAGAAAACGTACGGGGTCAATCTCTCGGTTTATTCTCTCGCAGGTGGATTAATTATGATCGCTCTGCTGTTTGGTGTGCATGTGTTTGAGCTAGCCTCAGGTGGAAGTCTGGATGCTTTATACTTTAGTGATATCAGCAGTATGTTTGGAACGGGAGTGGTGTGCGGGTTTACTTATTTTCACCTTCACCTGCTCGTGAGCGCAGCGGCTGCGAAGATTGGGAGTCAATACCGATACACAGAATCTAGATAAGGAATGACCGGCAGATCGTAACAGTTCTGTCGGTTTTCTATGTTATCAAAGCATAATTATGAAGCTAAAGGGCCGGATTATGGAAGGCTCAGTTTCGAGATATCTTTGGTCCGCTACTCTATATAGAACAGGGATGACTGCGGAAACAACTCGCTTTCCTGCGGCCCTACACGAAGTAGGGTCGATCAACGTTGCCACAGGACGTGGCGATCTTAGTCGATCCTCCTTTTACCATAAGCCTCCTCGCTCGTTTCACTGAGGCCACTGAAAAACTCCTTTCTACCCATGGGAGTTGGTAATGTTTGGTGTTGCTCCTCACGAATCGCTTGTCGGTGGATGCTTGCCGCGGGCACGGCCTCAGCTAACTTGGTCAAGAAGAACACTTGACCAAGTGGATCTTCGGCTCGCGCTGTTCCCGCAGGCGTCACCACCGAACGCTCGTCGTGGAAGCAACGAAAATCCATTTAAAAAAGTGCGTTTCTTGAACTTGCAAAAGCCAACCACTCGTAAACGATCCGTGAAACGAATGAAAGGATAGAGGAGAAAAGTCCGCTTTTGTGTAGCCTGCTTTTGATAAATCTTCAGTTTTTCAGCGGTCTCATGTTTATCCCACAGGGGTCTTCATCGTCCCCCTCCGGACCTGGCCGAATCAGAAACTCGAAACCATTTAAGATATCAATGGGTTTATGAGAAAAAAGCATGGGATCATGAGGCTATTTTCATGCTATAACGATGTGAAATAGCCTGTCATAAAAGCGTCCGTTATTCTTACTCGGCTGGGCTGGTGGGGAAATGGGGAGACTCCCATGGGAGAAGGAACTAGGTGAGATCCCGCATCTTTAGGATCGATTCTGAGATTTACAGTATCTTTTTTTAAAATTTTTGCCTGAACAGTCAATATATTGATAATCATGTCGAAAATAGAAGTAAAGGAATTAAAGGAGTAATGTAAAAGTGGTGACGAGCGTAGAATCATACTTGGAAGTTATTGACGAGACTGACCACCATACCTGCCGTAAATGTTCGATCTTGATGAGTCCGAGAAGAATCATATTTATTAGTGAAGTGAAAATAGATATATTGCTAGAATGTGAGGGCTGCGGTACGGCTCTGCCTTTAACAATAGATAAGTTGCAGAAAACCTGAATGGGTGAGTTCCTTGAGAATACGTATGGTACAAGTTAGCGGAGGTGCGCAAGTTGGGTTTAATATCGGATGCCATACAGCATTTCATCCATTCAGAGGTGAATGAGCCGGCGGCTAAATTAGCCGTTCTCTGTGTGTGTTTATTTTTAGCTGTTTTTGTCGTTAATTTCTTATTCCGGTTTATACCGCTGCCGAGAAAAGGGAAGGAGATTGCTCTCATGTGTTCCGTATTGGGAGGAGCTTTTCTCTGGTATTCGGTTACGTTTACATGAAATTTAATTCGTAACCTGTTTGAAGAAGTGGTCCGAAGGGGGCGCTTCTTTTTTTAATGAAGTAAAACGGCAATGAAAAAAGTTGAATCATACGCACTCTGAAGATTAACCGAAAATCATACGGACTTTTTCAAATCGTTACTACAGTAGGGGAGCAGGACTGAGGTGGAGAATTTATTGTGCTTGAAACTATGCGCGCTCCTAACCGTACATATAAATATGGGAAAGGATGAGAGATTATGAAGAGATATTTACTTTTTATTGGCAGCTTCACTATACTTTACTTCATCTATCAAATCGGATCCGGTTTACTTTTAACTATGAATAGTACACCAGAAAGCTCTTTTACAACAGGTCCTTTACCTCAAGAAGTGGATTTTGGAAGTAGAAGCCTTTCGTTTTTGGTCACATTATTGATTGCTAGTCTAGCTTATTTCATTTCACAATTATTGAAAACGCAAAAGAGCTAGATGAAATTCAAGAATAGGATTCAGGAGTTAACAAGTAACCTATGATATTACCCCCGGATTTGCGGCAGGTGTGGGGTAAATGAAACGTGCGGAAAGCTGGGATACTTTTGGTTCTTTATTCTTTTGAGTGAAGGTTTGCAGCAGATTTTAGAAAGGGTGTTGAAATGGGATTCAATCTAGATAGAGCCGATTTCGGGATGAGATTAATCGCTGAGATTTTAGATGTCATGATCATTTTAGTTCCAATTGCAATCATCATGTATTTGTCTATGGGCACCCTCTCTTTAAATGCGACCCAAGGTGTTATGGGGAACAGTTTGTATATTGTCTATTCAATGATCGTTCCAGTAATTTGGAGAGGATACAACGTGGGAAAACGGCTCGTAAATATAAAGATAAAGAAATCGAATGGAAAAGGGTTAACTCTTCTTGATATGTTTTTACGGGAATTTATCGGGAAGTTTTTTTTAGCTTATGTAACGGTAAGTTTATCCACGATTATCAGCGCACTAATGATTATGTTTCGTAAAGATAAGAGAGCCATTCATGATTTTCTAGCTGGAACTTATGTATCAAATGAATCATGAATCCATAGCTGGGGATTCAGGTTAATACCACAGGGCATTCGTTCATTAAGCCCCGTATACTAAGAGAACTTCCGTGAAATGGGGAGTTCTTTTTTGTGTGCTTATTATTCGTATTATCATTTGATGACCTCTTTATAAACGAACATTATTTAATTTTATTTGATTTTTGTTCGTTTAAGAATTGCTTAACCCTTGAAATATGCTGGCATTTGAATTTAAAATAACGGTAAACCCAAACATTCAGGAGGAGAAGCCATGTATGGAGCACCGAACCACCATAATTCGAAAAAGATGCTGATGCTTGGATCAGGAGAACTAGGAAAAGAAGTAGTCATGGAAGCGCAGCGGATAGGAATCGAAACCATTGCCGTGGATCGATACGAAGGGGCACCTGCTATGCAGGTGGCTCATCGGTTTGAGGTCATTGATATGCTTGATGGGAATGAGCTTCGCAGCGTGGTGGAAAAGGAACAGCCGGATTATATTGTTCCTGAAATCGAAGCAATTGCGACCGATACGCTACTAAAGCTTGAGAAAGAAGGCTATAACGTTATCCCAACGGCTTACGCCACCCAGTTAACGATGGACAGGGAAGGGATCAGAAGGCTTGCCAGCGAGAAATTAGGTTTGCCCACCGCAAAATATGAGTTTGCTAATTCATTAGAAGAGCTGAAAGAAGCGGTCCAAACCATTGGGCTGCCCTGCGTCATTAAGCCGATTATGAGTTCTTCAGGAAAAGGGCAGAGTCTCTGCCGCACAGAAGGTGAGATTGAAGATTCCTGGGAAGAGGCACTTGGCAGCGGCCGGGGAAATAGCACGCGGGTCATTGTTGAAGAATTTATTCATTTTGACTCCGAGATTACACTCCTAACGGTTCAAGCGGCCACTGGTACATACTTTTGCCCGCCGATCGGTCATCGGCAGGAGGGCGGAGATTACATTCAGTCTTGGCAGCCGCATACGATGAGTGAAGAAAACGTCAGGCAGGCGGAAGCTATTTCGAAAAAGATCACAGATGAAATCGGTGGGTACGGGGTGTTCGGAGTGGAACTGTTTATTACGTCCAAAGGGGTGTACTTCAGTGAAGTCTCTCCGCGTCCGCATGATACAGGAATGGTGACTATGGTTACCCAGCAACTATCTGAATTCGCCCTTCATGTGCGGGCCATTCTCGGGCTGCCGATTGAGGATATTCAACTGGTTTCACCAGGATCGAGTCATGCCGTAAAATCGTCGATTGAAAGCAGCGATTATATCGTTTCCGGTCTGGAAAAAGCGTTAGCTGTGCCCCATACGCAGGTGAGGTTATTCGGAAAACCATCCGCTACCATCGGACGCCGCATGGCTGTTGTTCTCGGTACCGGTGATACTGCGGATGCTGCCTGTAAACAGGCTGAAACAGCTGCATCTTATCTGGACGTGGTTACGAGTAACGATACGGAATCCTAATAGTATGTAGTAAACCATTCTGCCTCTTCTGTAAAAAAGAGTCAGAGT
Source organism: Halobacillus halophilus DSM 2266 (assembly GCF_000284515.1). GTDB lineage: Bacteria > Bacillota > Bacilli > Bacillales > Halobacillaceae > Halobacillus > Halobacillus halophilus. Next base: position 1,551,821 of record NC_017668.1, read on the forward strand.
GGTTTTTTTAAGTGTTCAGCCAGTCATAATACAGGTTAGCAGGATCATCCATTACTTCTTTACGTACGGTCTGCTGGAAAGCCGCTAGGATCCCGCCATAAAAGTAGCCAAGAAACGTTTTCTTGATCGAGCCATTCTGTTTAGCAAAAATCGCCTGTTTGAACGTCTGCGTAATGATGGTTATATAATGATCAACCGGATAGCTTAATTGCGTTTGCTGGTAGGCGTAATGAACCCTTTTCCAGGCACCAAGAATATCCTTTACATTCAAAAAGGATTGAGAGAGCTGAATAAACGCTTTTGGTATGTAAGTGGGTAAATAATCGGGATCGATAGCTGGCTTAGCAGCAGAGGATCCTTGCTTGACCGGTTTTGGGGTTTCGGTTTGTTCAGGTTTCTCGACTCTTTCAGCTGTCTTCTCACTAGCAATATCTTTTTTCTCAGGAAGAGGATTTTCCTCAGCTGGATTGATCACGAGAATGTTAACTCCGCGCTTTCCGTTCGGACGAATCATTGGAACGCGCGTAAGCAAACCTGTTTGCTCCAGGGTGTTGATCGCTCGCACGATTGTTCTACGGCTGCGCTTGGTAGCTTTTTCAATGGTTTCGATTTTAGCAAAAGAAACACCAGGATATTTAACGGAATGTCGCCAAATAAACGTTAATATTTCAAGGGAAGCTGGAGAGAGGGCGGCTTTATGCTGGTATAGAAAAGAACGTACTCGTACATCTAATTCTTTTTTACTCGGGAAGGATTGAAGTTTGCTTATGTCATGGATATTCATTTTTCATCACCTATTCTTGTCTTGTTACTCTATTAATCGAAAGTTTTAAGAATTTGGTGTCGAAAAAAATAAAATTTTTTTATATCGTGTTTTTTTTAAATTCTTTTTTTAATTAATCTTAGTTTATTCTTTGTTTCGGCAGGTGATTTTGCTGGATGAGGCTAGCTATACTAATGGTTTGAAGGTGGTCCATGCCGTGTCATTTGCCGTGACAAATAAGGGTGACAAGCATCTTTAGTGGTAAAAGAATTTTTAACAGGAAGAATCTATTAAAGGTATGGGTTGATGGTGTTTTAAAAAGAACCTATGTGCTGAAAAAGTCATCAACTATACGTTGGTCATCATTGGGAGAGCTGCCGACGTCCTTAAAGCCATATAAAAAAGCCCTGTTGTAGCTGATGGGATCCATCTACAACAGGGCTTTTTTAATTTAAATAATGAGAACAGGAATCTTTCGTTTTAAAAAATGTAAATTCAGGAAGAAAAAGACCGTGTCGTTTACCCCGCCTTCTCTTCCCTTTTATCAGTACTTGTAATGGAGGCTGAAGAGGGTTTTACGCTGAGTACGATAACCGTAACCAAAATAATTGCCATTCCAAGAAGTTGAATAATGGTCAAATGATCTCCGATAAGCAGAAAGCCAAATAAGGAAGCGGTTACGGGCTCAACCATAGCGACCATGGAAGCGGTTGTTGGCGCAGTCCACTGAATGCCAATCACATAAATCATAAATGAAATTCCAGCTCCAAGGACCCCCAATATAAGAAACCAGCCGATGTCGTTTGAGGTCATTACGCTAGCGGCTTCATCCATGTCTGCGATAAGCAAAAGGATAAGACAAAATGAAAAGAACGCGATGGTTAAAGTGGTCTGTGGCTTCCCGATGGAAGAGGCGTTCTTAAATCCAAATATGAATAATGCATAGGAAAGACCTGCAGCAAGCCCGGATGCCACTCCTAGTAAACCCACGGATAGCGAATCGGTATTGTAGGCCCTTGTAAGCATGATAATCCCTATAAGTACACCCGATATGCATCCCCATTTTAACCAGCTCGGACGCTCGATTCGTAATAAAAAAGAAATGACAAGGACAAACACCGGTGCTGTGTACATTAAAGTAGAAGCAACAGCCACGCTTGACGCCTGGATCGTGAAAAAATAAAAGGTGAAATTTCCAGCCACACCCAAACCAGCCAATGAAGACCAAATGTATAAGCGAGGAGAGGAGGTCCAATTTTGTCTAAAGCGTAAAAGAAACCATACAAAAAAACATCCAAAGCCAACAGCCCCTCGAAAAAGAGAAATCACGATAGGATCCCAGCCCTTGCTCATTAAAATATCTGCAATTCCTCCACTAACGCCCCAGCATATAGCCGCAAGAATAACCAAGCTTATACCTACTGATCTCACCGTTTGTAGGCCTCCTAAAAAAATAGTAGAAATCTAAAGTGGACTTAACAACAACAATGAAAAAGCAAGGGCCAAGCCATCATCTGTAATTTCTTAATAAAAATGGTATGTTCTTTAGAAGGCATACATGGTAATTTTTCATTCGACTTAACTTTCACGTGGAATACAAGAAGCCAAGTAGAATATATGGCATTTAACGGTTAGAGGAAGAAGGTTAAAGGAATGCTGGCAGTAAATATTGATTTTATAGCTATCATGATATGAAAATTTCAGATTTAAATAGAGGGAATCTGTGTCCATTTTGATCCCCAGGGGCGTAGCTGATTTTTAATAGAAACCCAGCCGCTTTCAAGAAAATGAAGGAGAGGTAACAAACTTAATAAACATCAGAATGGAAATAAATAGTAAATGCATTTTAAGCTTAGCAGGGAGGTGTCTATTTATCAACTAAAAAATAGAAAATATGGTATTTATAAGGGGGTATTTTTAGAGAATCGTGAAAAGGGTATAGTTGTTACATAAGTTTCTACCAAAGGGTGAAAGGATATGAAAATATATACGATTGGGCATTCCGACCATGACAAGCAACAATTCTTGCAGATGCTTGAGGCTGCAGATATCGAATATGTGGCTGATATCCGTGCCTTGCCTGCCAGCCGGAAATACCCGCAGTTTAACAAGGAAAGAATGGAAGATTGGCTTAGCGAAGCGGGCGTAGCTTACCAGCATTTTTCGGTGCTCGGTGGCAGGCGGAACCGGTCAGGCGAGATTGGGGAGAACCTAAATGCCGGGTGGGACAATCGCTCGTTCCACAACTATGCGGATTATACATTAACGAAAGAGTTTCAAAATGGGCTGGAGGATCTAAAAGCGGAGGCTGAAGGAAACAATCTTGTCTATATGTGCTCCGAACGGCATCCGTCCAAGTGTCACCGCCTGTTGATCAGTAACTGGCTGCAGGCGAGCGGCTGGGATGTTTTTCATATCATTAACGACTCAAAAGGAAAAACAGAGATGGTCGGTCATAAACTTGGCCGGTGGGGTGCGATGCCTATTGTCGAAGAGGATGGAACAGTCGTGTATCCAATGCTTGAGGAGTAAAGCACTAAGCCGCAGAGTACGGCCAGGATTGTGGACGAGTATCGATAAATGAAAAGTTTACTTTTTTGAGGAGGGAGATCATGTGGATCGTATTTCTGATCATTTTTGTGATAGCGGCAATCGCTGCTTTGGCCTTACCAATTCTACTGCCTTCGAAAAGAAATAAAGAAAATCCGGATAAATATCATGAGTCACGCTGGATGTAGTAATTGAAGATTTTAAGTCCGCGGGTCTTTAAGAGCCGGCGGCTTACATAATAATGGGTAAACGCTGTGCAGGGGAGGTGATAACGTGAAAGTTTTTCTGCTTATGTTCGTTTCGATATTGATTACTGACTTTTTATCGACACAAGTTTATGCCTGGATTAATTTGGAGTACAGCTTATTTCAAGATCCTTTTAATCTATTGTTGTTTTTACTAGACTTCGGTATCTTTCTCTTGATTGCGATGGGAGTTTATTCTCTCCTGAGTAAACTATTTTCAAAAGGAAGTTCTGCTCGGTCGTAGGATTGTTTAGGGTTTAGGATTTGGCGGTGAACACGACAAAAAGCATGAGAAGACTATTAAGCGTACCGGCATGTTAAAATAGACTCATCTTAAGAAAGTATCGATAAGGGGAGAAACATGCCGAAATATAAATTAAAAACAAAATTTAAAAAAGCCGTTTCGGAAACATTCGTGAAAATGATTCTGCCTATCATTCTAGTCATCGCCGGTATTTATCTGCTTACAAGCAGCAATCTGGGAGACGGTTTAACCAGTAGTACCAATGAATCTACAGGCTTGTCCGATCAGGTGCTGCAATATGAAGATGAAGTTCGAAAGTATGCAAAGCAGGAAGGAATAGAAGAACACGTAGATGTGCTGTTAGCGTTAATGATGCAGGAATCGGGTGGAAGAGGAGATGATCCGATGCAAGCTTCCGAATCCTTATGCGGTTCGGTCGGTTGTATTGATGATCCAGAGAAGTCGATCGAACAAGGAGTGTCTTACTTTGCCGATGTGTTGGAGCGGGCTGATCAGGACGTTAAATTAGCGCTTCAATCCTACAATTTTGGCGCGGGTTTTATTCATTATGTCATGAATAACGGTGGAGAATATACTCAGGAATTGGCGATTGAATTCTCAGCGCAGAAATATGAGGAGTTGAAACATACGGGCAAGTACGACTGTATTCGTGAGGAAGCGGAACAGTACGACGCCTGTTATGGGGATATCTATTACGTAAATGCGGTGCTTGATTATTATGATGAAGAAGAAATTCAGGATTTGTAATGCAGCGGCTATGAAAATAGGAATGGGAACTTCTATTATCGAGAAGTTCCCATTTTTTAATGGAGTGGATGATCAGTTTTATTCTTCTGCAGCTATCGCTTCAGCCTTCGTAGCATGAACGGTGCCGAACGGATGGTTAGGCGGGGCGTAGATCGAGTAAAGTTTGAGCGGCGTATTGCCCGTGTTCGTTAAGTTATGCCACATGCCTGCCGGAATGATAATAGCGTAATCGTCCATCACATTTCTTGTGAAGTTCAGGTTGTTTTTTTGTTTACCCATCTGCACAAACCCCTGGCCCTGCTCAACACGTAAGAATTGATCGAGATTTGGATGACTTTCTAAGCCGATATCTTCGCCTGGTTGGATACTCATCAGCGTCAACTGCAGATGGTCACCGGTCCATAATGCTGTGCGAAAGGTTTTATTTTGTTTCGTGGCTTTATTGATATCAAATACAAAAGGATTGGGGCCATAATCCTTTAACGGAAGGTTCCCTTGCCCCTGCGAAGGACGCCAGGCAGTATGCCCGTAGTCCTGAGGGTATGCCCAGTACCAAGGCTGATTATCATAACTGTACATAGGGACATTTCCATCATAAGGATAACGATATGGATACATATAAGGATTATAATACACTTTTCTCCATCCTTTCTTAGTTCCTAAAGTTATCCTATGCATGAGCCTAGTGAACGTACGTAAAAATTAATTCGGAAATCCCCCAGTAGTTTCTGACGCTTCAAATGGTGCGTTACTTTAATTGTCTATGAAGATTTTTTAGAAAAGCTCACGATACTGGAAGACTCAGTTTCGAGATATTTATGAGAATTAGGTCCTGCGGGGGACGATTTCGCTTTCCGGCCCTGCATGACGCAGGGTCGTTCGACGTTTCCACACGACGTGGCGTTCTTAGTCGAACCTCATTTGTCACCGATCATGTTCATCTCGCAGGAGTCTACATCTTCCCCTTCCGGACCTGGCCGAATAAGAAACTCGAAACCATTTAAGACATCGACGATTTGATGAGAAAAAAGCATGTGGTCATGAGGCTATTTCATGCTATAACGATGTGAAATAGCTTGTCATAAAAGCATTTTAGACCAGTTAAGAAGGAGAGCATGCTTTTCTTCTGGAAGGTTCCGTTATTCTCCCGCGGCTGAGTGGGTGGGGAAATAGCGAGACTCCCATGGGAGAAGGAACTAGGTGAGATCCCGCAGGGAGTGAAACGAGCGAGGAAGCTCATGGTAAAAGGAGGATCGACTAAGGTCGCCACGTCCTGTGGCAACGTCGATCGACCCTACGTCGTGTAGGGCCATAGGAAAGCGAGTTATTTCCCCACCAACTCTCATTTTTTTATGGCAACGGATCCAGTATATCTCGAAACTGAGTCTTAAAGTAGACGGTCCTTTAGTTTAATAAATCGCTTATGAATATTCCACAACAATATTTTACAAGGTTAGAAAAAGGATTGAGATCAAGCGGCAGATTTGAAATAATAGATAAGTTCTTACATGTAACGAACAGGGATTTAACCAGGAGGGATCATCATCCATGAGCAAAATCCGTCAGCTGTTTAGCGGACCCATATTTTCCGAAAAAATTGATCGTTTTATTCTGATCCCGCTCGCCCTAATCGGAGTTCTTCTTGCCAGGTATTTAAAATCAGCCGGGTGGGCCACAGGTGATGCTTTAGGCATTCTGGTGCTGGCAGCTATCCTGTTGACCATCGGCTTGCGAATCATAGGTGCTCGTTGGAAGGAAAAGAAAAACATTACCCATTAAAAGCCGTCTTTTCATAGAAAAGGCGGTATTTTTTAAAGGTATGAGTACCAAAAGGGTCGATTATTAAATCAGGACGATCAGTAGAAAAGTGGAAATTAAATTAGATTAACTTACAGTTACTGGCGCAATAATCCAGCAACATTTTATCGAAACCAAATCTGGATGAATAGGTGGACGATTTTTTTGATATGTTCCTCCTTACATAGTTAGGAGTTAGACAGGAAGGGGTGGGGTTATTATGAAGAAAATATACGGAGGCTTTTCAATAATTTTTATAACCCTTCTATTAATTAGTTGTTCAGAACGTAATCAATATATTCTAGAAGGTGAAAGTGATCATTGGGAAGCAAAATTAAAAGTAACAGTAAAGGCAAATGACGCAACATCTAAAGATTTTATTATTAACTATAAAGGAGAATTAAATCAATTAGCTGACATAAGCAGGTTAGAATATTCTTATAAAAGTGCTGCATCTAGTGGAAAATCGGAGATTAACTTTAATGGCAAACCTCCCCAGAGAAAATCGTTTACTCATCATAGTGGAAGCAGTGGCAGTTCCTTTGACAGTGAACAAACTGTAAATGTGACTGTTAAATGGGATGGAAATGAAGAAAAAATGAAGCTGAAAGAATAGTGTAATTTTCATATGGGCAATATTATTTCATAAAGGAAGTGGGGAACTTGTTAAAATCTGAAGTTGCCAACAGGTTCATATCATTATTAGTACTTTTAACATTAGTAATTTTTGTGTTGTTCAACGGCGCCAGGAGTGAAGGTAGTCCGGCATTAATCATAATAATTACTATTGCGGTTTTGGGTACAGCTTATCAATTATATAAAATTTTTAAACTAAAGAAAGAAAAATAGCTGCGAAAAAAGGTCAGCTTATTGTTTGCATGACCTTTTTGTAGCAGAATAGATGTTTTTTATCCGTTTACAATTATGCCACCGTTCACATGCAGCATCTGACCGGTGACGAAACTTGCATCCTGGCTCGCAAGATAGACGTAAGCCGGAGCTACTTCCTTTGGCTGACCTGGGCGCTCCATCGGATTGTCAGAACCGAATTCGGCAACCTGCTTCCGGTCAAAGCTTGAAGGGATCAGAGGGGTCCAAATCGATCCTGGAGCTACTCCGTTCACACGAATTCTCTGCCCAACAAGGGATTTCGCAAGCGCACGGGTGAAGGACGTGATGGCTCCTTTTGTGGATGTATAATCAATCAATTGCTCGTTTCCCTCATAGGCCGTAACAGAGGATGTGTTGATGATCGAGCTTCCTTTTTTCATATGTGGGAGTATGGCTTTTGTCATGTAGAAATAGGAGAAGATATTGACACGAAACGTGCGCTCAAGCTGTTCATTCGAGATATCCAGAACACTGGTCTGCGGATATTGCACGGCTGCGTTATTGACCAGCACATCGACCTGACTGAATTTACGCTTAATTTGTTTTAAGGCATCTGTACAAAAATCAGGATCAGCAATATCTCCGCTGATCAGGAGACAGGTACGTCCTTCTTGTTCAATAAAGCGTTTCGTATCCTCGGCATCCTGATGTTCATCAAAGTAAAGGACGGCTATATCGGCTCCTTCCCGTGCGAAATGCAGACTTACCGACCTGCCTATGCCGCTGTCTCCGCCCGTTATCACTGCAATTTTCCCCTGGAGCTTTCCGCTGCCCTGGTAATTTTCATCAATATATTCTGGGAGCGGCTTCATTTCATATTCGAATCCCGGCTGACGGTTTTGATGCTGTTTCGGCTGAATTTCTTTCTTTTGGTTGTTCATGAGGCGACCTCCCAAATAGTGAATAGCTATTTCTAAGGTACCCATTAGGTCGGAGAATATTTGCGCAACTCCAGTTAGTAATTGAAAGATCTATTTCATTTAGCGAATGCTTATATCTTCCAGTTTAATTTGTACTTTGTTGTGATAAAATAAGAACAAACGTTCGGTGAGAAAGGAAGGTACCTCATGGATGGCTTGTTTGCACGATCTCTGGATAAAAACGAGAAGCTGGTGGTCATCTATATGGACAGCCGGGGCGAGGTCTCCCAGCGTTCTATCCGGGTGATGGATATACGTGGCGAAGATATTTTAGTTCATTGTTTTGCGAGAGAAAAGGTAAGAACGCTTAAAAAAGACAGAATTCTGTCTGTATTTCCTGCAAGCGCTGTAAAGCGAAGAAGAAGTGCCGCAATGGAATAGATCGCTCTATGTGTTCAGAAGTGGTTAATAGATTTTTTTAAGTTCAATGTATTTACCATCATAGTCCTTCTCATTTCCGCATATCCTACAACTAACGAAATGAAAGTAAGGAGAGGGATAGGATGGGCTTCACTTATGGAAAAAGAGAGTTAATGCAGGATTTGCAAAGGGTGTTTGCCAAGCATAATGTCCAGTCCATTAAAGTCAATAAGCCAGGCACACTGTTTAAAATAGAGTCAGATGGATCGATGAAAGTGGAAGTAGGGGCAACGATCACGGCCTTTGATTGCAAACCAGGTGAAAAACCGGTGAACAAATTCAGAGTCGTAAACGGTGGGAATCAGAAAAAACAGTAAATCAATCAGCGCGTTTGACCGTAAGTGTGGTCAAACGCGCTGTTTACGTTTCCCTATTCTTATCGCCTGTAATGAAGCTATTCATTTTTAGTAATAAATAAACGCAATCACTGCCGCTAAACCGATACGGTAAAAGGCAAAAGGTAATAATTTAACTCTATTGATCAGCTTTAGAAAAAATCGAATCGTGATCAAAGCAAAAACAAAGGCGCTGAAAAAACCGATCGCGAAGAGTGGAAGGGCCTGGGCTGTGAAATACTCCATGTTATCAATTAGAGAAAGGCTGCTTGCGCCAAGCATAATGGGCACCGCCATAATAAATGTAAAGTCTGCAGCCGAGCGGTGGTTCATACCAACAAGTACTCCGGCAGAGATGGTCGAACCTGAGCGGGAGAAGCCGGGCCATAAGGAAAAGCACTGCATCAGTCCAATTAGAAGAGCCTGACGGTAAGTGATCTGATCCACACTCTTTAATGAGGCGTTGCGGACTCCATAAAGATCAGCAAAAATCATAAAAAAGCTTCCTAGCAGGAGGCCTATGATGACGGTTTCGACCGTAAATAAATGTTCATCGATATAGTCCTCAAAAAGAAATCCGAGCAGAGCTGCCGGAAGCAGCCCTGTCAGGATATGACTGATTTTAAGCCGGCTGGAGTTAGCCTGCACACGAGATCCTGCCCCCAGCAAATCTATAAACCGGTGTCTAAATGTAATGACGACCGCAAGAATAGAACCAAGCTGAATAACGATTTTAAACGTGTTTGCTGTATAGTAGCCTAAAAATTCGCGAGAATGTAACCACATTTCATCCACGATAATCATATGGCCCGTAGAAGATACGGGTGCGAATTCAGTTAATCCTTCAAACATCCCTAGAAGCATCACTTTTATGACTTGAATAAAGTCCATTCTGAACCCCTTACGCGCTTAGTATTTTTTTACGAATGATAATGAACATCAGGAGGACGCATCCTGTTCCAAGTCCGATATACGTGATGGTTGAATAAACCTCCAAAAGCCGGGAGACTTCACTCCACGATTCACCCATCAAAGCACCCACCAAAATGAGGATAGTATTCCAGACCATTGTGCCAAGGATGGTGAACAATAGAAATAAGCTCAGCTTCATGTTCGCCATTCCGGCAGGCAAGGAAATCAGACTGCGGACGAGCGGAATCATCCGCCCGAGCAGCACCGCCCATATTCCGTAGCGCTGAAACCATGATTCTACTCTCTGGACGTCTTCTTTTTTTATGCGAAGTCTATGTCCATGCCGCTCCACAAAGGATTCTAACTTTTCTACATCCATCAAGGAGCCGATGCCATAAAGCACAACCGCTCCTGCAAGAGATCCGGTCGTTGAGACTACAATTACCCCACCTATCGATAGGCTGGCAGCTTGAGTCATAAATCCGCTGAACGGAAGAATAACCTCAGATGGAATGGGAGGAAAGATATTCTCTACGGCCATCATGATAAAGATACCGGCATACCCATAGTGACTCATAAATTCAGTAATCCAATCCGCCATTGTGTACCTCCATTTTCAGTGTTAAGCGGGCTTAAGCAGGGTTTATACCAGCTTTAAGCACGTCCTTCTATTTATAATCCTATGATTTGTTTCAGTTCTTTTATGTTAACCATACTCCAGTGAAATTCAATCCAGTAGTCCTGCCAATGCACACCTGCAAACAGTCCACTCGTCCAGATTCCGCCAAACAGTAATAAGAAAATAACGAACGTAACTGAATAGTAGGTGATCCAATCTTTCATGTCTGAATTTTTCATTTCAATCTCCTTTAAATGTAGTTAAAAACGCACACGAAAAATAAGCTTTCCTATAGTGCTCAAAAGAAAAGCTGTGAAGCCTCTTCGTAAAAAGGGAGACGAATGTATTTACAGATAATTGGAATGGAATTTTTCTATAGTAAAGAAACCGGATGAGTCGGCAAGTGGTTCGAGGGTGCCCGTGGACGCTGAAAATAAACCTTTCACATCCAGCTGGGCAGGAGGGAACAGGAAAGGCGGTAAAGCGTAATCTGCTTTCCCTTTAGGGAGAAGGATCGGAGAGACAGACAGGGCTTCCTGCTCCACATACGTGAAATTGGCCACAAGTGAATCCGTCTGTTCTAAAGTCTCATAAGCCTGTAAAGTCACGGCAGGGCTCAAACCTAAGAAATAGGCAGCCGTGAGCACTGCGAATAGAATTTTTATTTTATTCATGTCCTTCTCCCTCCTTTCCAGTTATTAGATATACAATACCCCAAGCCTGTTTGAATGGGAAGCTTTTTTTAAAATATACGGAAGGGGAGGCTCATCCATGCCAGTATGGGTCATAGAAGTGGTATTGATTCCTGCGATCGTGGCGATCATGACTCTCGTATTTAATTTGGTTCTGCACTGGGGTAAAACTAAATTTGAATACCGCATCGACACCACGAAGTTCAGGCGAGAGCACGATTACTTGCAGTTGAGCGAATTGTACATGGAGCTTTATGCTGTTATTGCGCAGTCAGAATTCTTAAGAGTATTTCACCATTTAGAAGATTTAAGCTCTTGGCATGATCTTCCTTTTGTAGAGGTGGAGCACAGGTTAAAACGGTTTACAGATGATTTATTTCCAGGCGAGTTCCAAGTACACCAGGGGGCGATGGTGAATGCCGCCATTCACTCATTTAATAAGATGCAGCTGGTAGAACTGATTCTGGAGAAGAAGCCATACGCTTCTCAGGAACTGATCAAGCTTGCAGTAGGCTACCGGTACTGTCATGAATTTTTAAATAAGGATGGTCTCGTGGAGTCTCAGTATGAAAAATTTCTTGTCAGCGGGTTGGAATATATTTATAAAATCGTGACCACCGTGGTCCGGGAAACGAATGAAAAGCGGGAAAGCTGTCATTTGGAGTTTATTGAGTCGGAGAAGCACGAAGGGATTATGGAGCACGACATTTTCAAGCTGCGGCATTGAGGATAATGAACTGATCCTTCCAATATGAAGGGAATAAATCCTTTCTGTCGAATTAGTTCGATAGGAGGGAGGTGATGGAATGCAGCACCCATCATCAAAGCTTGATTATCTTATTGTTTACTTGGAAACCCTTTCAAAAATTAAGAGCGGGGATGAAGAAACATATCCTGCGTGGGTTAATGAAAAGATGCAGCAAACATGTGAAAAGATTGAAGACTTAAGCAAACAACTTTACTAAATTATAGCATCCCTTTACGGGGTGCTTTTTCATGCTAACCCAACTATTAAAGAAATTGGTACAAGGGGAAGGTGTTATGACCCATTGACCTTAATAGGGAATTTAAAGAAGAGATAGTATTTCGAGGTGAACCAACTTGGAAAAAATGAACCTTCCAATTTTTTAATGCAAATTCCGTGAGAGGGATACCTTCCTTGAATGAAATGGATATAATAAAGGGACTTCGTTTTGGGAAGGACTATGCTCAAGTTGAATTTCCAGAAGTGCTATTGGAAAGTAATACATACTTGTTCGACAAAAATCTAGCTTGAATCCACATATTGTTATTAGAGGAAAAAGAGTTCTTCCCATTTGTTCATCTCGAGATCAAGTCTTCAAGTAGATGGGGCTTTAGTTGAATAAGCTCAATATAAAAAACGAACTTCCATAAAATTGGAAGTTCGTTTTTTGTTAGTAATATTAACACTAAACTTTAACAGAGCCTTTTTTCTTGCATCAAGCGTTTTGGTAAGACAAATCAGAAGCGATATGAGCAACTTTCTCAAGACCTTCCTGTACAATTTCTTCTGCTTGGTCAGGGTTGGCATTGTGACCTTCGATGACGACTTCGTTCTTAACATTCATACCGAACAATCCACCAAAGATATTACGCATGTAGGTGAGGGACATTTCCATAGGTGCCATGGATGGATCTGAATAGTTTCCGCCACGGGCGTTCATCAAGATAACACGTTTATCCGTCATAAGCGGCTTTGGACCACTCTCTGTATATCTAAAGGTGAAGCCAGCTTCCGCAATATAATCGACGAATGTTTGTAGTTTTGCTGGAATTGTGAAATTCCATAGCGGGAATGCGACCACGATTACATCAGCCTCTTGAATGGCATTTTTTGCTTTTTGCTTGGCATCCATAAGGCGCTGCTCGAGGTCATTCAGAGTGACACCTTCTTGCATTTTGCCAAGAGCACTGAATAAATCTTGACCCAAGTATGGCATGTCCTCGTTGAACAGGTCATACGTGCTCACATTAATCTCATCTGTTTCTTTTATATTTTCTAGAAATGTTTCATACATCCTGGTAGAAATACCGTCTGGACGGTTATTGGCTTTTATGACAAGTACGTTCATAAGTTGAATTCCTCCTGTTGATTGGTCCATTTTTAATACATTAGGATTATAATATCTCGAAGTAGAGATATCAACTGCTATGATTTAGTAAATGTAACCAACAATGAGGGGAACCTATTTGAACAGTTCGTACCATTAAGAGAGTAGAGGCTTGATTGGCTACTCAAGTTGAATGAATCGCTTTAACGATCCGCTCACAAATTTCATGTGTTCTCAACGAATCTTCGATGGAAGGATTAGGCACTTGGTTCTTTTGAACACATTCGATAAAATGATCGGTTATTTGATAAAAGCCGCGCTTATATAAAGTGGAGTCCCAGCCTCCGTAGTTTGTGACACGGACTTCTTTATCATGGTAGTGAGTGGTTTCTGTGAGATTATCCACGACGTATTTGTCATGGCCGGTCGTGTACTCAATAATCTCCTCGGTCACGCCGCCGTTTCGGTTCATGATGCCGATCGCGATACATCCTTGTCCGATCAATTGGATGACTAATTGATCGAGCATATCACCATTTTTAATGGACTCGACTTTTACATCCTCGACCTCTTTATCCAGTAAAAACCTGAGGGTATCGACGACATGAATGAAATCCTCAACTACGAATTGTCTCACAGGCTGCGGTTCGGCGAATCGGTTCTTCTGCATTAGAATCATGCTGGGTTTCCCTTGATCCTTTAATTCGTTAACCATAGGAATGAATCTTCTATTGAAGCCGACCATGGCTATCGTTCCGTGCTCTTGAGCGAGCTTAACTATGCGTTCTGTTTCATTAAAATTCATAGATACAGGTTTATCTATGTAAACGTTGATTCCATTTATAATCAGCTTTTCTGCTAGTTCCACATGCGCTTCGGTAGCCGCGCTGATAATGGCTGCATCGATATCTTTTTTGATCAGTTGTTCTACTGTCTGCACCTTTTCCTGAATTCTGAACTTGTTGGATAAAGTCTCTAATACGTCCCTATTCCTAGTGCAAAGCACCAGTTCAATATCTTCTTTTTCAGAAAGCACGGGTAAGTAAGCTTTTTCAGCTATATCTCCTAAGCCAATGATACCAACTTTCATATTCAACACCTCGCAAGTAGTATGATTACAATAAGTTTTATCATTCCTAGAGTAACACGACTTTAAGATTTGACCTTGAATTTTGGATTGAATAGAAGTCAAAACAACTCCGTAACTTCTTTAAAGATTTTATCAAATTACGGTAGAAGACTCCCTCTTCTAGGACTGTGTTGACAAGAATCTTTATGAATTTTCAACATATTGAAAAGCTTAGAGGCTATATGCCTCTAAGCTTCTTGTATTCTATCTCTTTCCGTGTGTTAAGGTTTTCTCTTTAAGACCCGAACGATTTCACTAAGGAGTTCCTTCTATATTTAAGAAACCACTTTCTTTTGAAACGACGCTTCTTCCACTTTCGGTTTGATATAAATAATACTTCCGATAAACACAGCTAGTACATTAAGGAATAGAGTCAAACCTACTACACCAGCGGCGTGCAGGGATTCATAGAATAATCCGTTAACGACAAGCAGCAAGGCAATGGCAGCCAACACAACGGCTCCTTTCACAGAGCGGTTATTGGTAATCTTCCAATTTCCATAGTTGAAGGCAACGGTAAACAGGACCATAACGAGAATATTGACGCTCATCCCTACCCAAACTGGGTGGATATTCAAGAAGAAATCAGCCGGGTGCCAATTACTTAAGTGATACCAGATTAATCCTGCTGCAAACCCTCCAAATAGGGAGCCGATCACGGCTCGCTTTGTGACAAGCGGCCAGAATAACGCGGCGACTACTGGAGCGAAGGTGGCAGAGTTTCTCATGGTCCAGGCAAGTACGTTCCACCACGCGGATTGCTCTGTGCGCAGGAAGCCGAAAACGATCATGAGTCCTGTCAGAAGAAGCAGCGACCACTTGGTATATTTGACCAGCTGTTCTGGAGATGCGCCAGGGAAAATGGCGCTTCCGACATCTTTCCCAAGACTGGTGGCTCCTGAGAACTGGCAAGGTGCGCCCCAACCTAAAGCACATGCCCAGATGCCTAAGAAGAACAGGCCGACGAAAGGAGCGGGCAGTACTTCCATTAAATATTGGGGGAGGGCAACGAGTCCCAGGCTTGCGTCAGGAACGACCGCAGCGGCAGACAAACCAAATAGAATACCAAGAAGAATAAATGGAACACTCATCACTTCTGCGACGATTAAACCTTTGCGTCCTTCTTCAGGCGTTTTACAGGACAAGGCCATCTGAAAAGCGGCCTGTGCTAGAATCACGTTTACCATGAAAGTGGCAAACCATACTAGGATTACTTGAAGGCCGGCGCCTCCCCAATCAAACATGCTCGGCTGCTCGGCTGCAAGCTGCTGTAAGCCGGAGATGCCTGGGTTGATGAAGAAGGCCACGGTTCCAATAATAAACATAATAGCAAAAATAATCGTGTTCATCGTTTGGGTAAAGGCAACCGCCCACATCCCGCCCGACTGTAAATAAACAAATAGTAAGATAGCTGTAAAAGCGACGGACAATGATAACGAAACGCCGGTAAACACGTGAAAGGCAGAAGCAAAAGCAATCGCTGTAGCGACGGACCACATCGGAAAGGCAAAGGCTGTAATCGCACCTGATAAAGCTTTAGCACGTCTGCCGAATTGATCCCCGATTAATCCTGAGATCGTGACGATTAACTTTTCACGGAAGGATTTGATTAATAATAAGGCAATTAATAAGACTTGCAACGTTTCTGCGACGCCGTACCAGATGGCTGAAATTCCGGTCAGGTAGGAAAGTTCGACAATCGATATGTACGTCGAACCTGAGAAGAGGCCGGTTATACAAAAGGCCACCGTCCACCATCTAAATGTCCGTCCCCCTACAAAATATTGCTCGCCGCGATTGGCTTTTCGCTTCGCCACATTACCGACGATGATGAGGGCGAGCGTGTATAATAAGGCAAGTGAAATCATCCAAAATCCATATGAACTCATGTTTGTACCTCCTTGTTGATGTTCCAGATTACTTCAATATTTACGTCTGCATCCTTAAACAAGTTGTAAGCCGGGCAGCGTTTTTGAACGAGTTGAATAATATCTTCTTCGTCGACTTCTTTTTCTTCAAATGTAACGTCCACCTCAAGCGTCACCGTTTGGAAGTGGGGGCTCACATCAGCTGTCCCGAACAATCCTCTGTGATCGATATCTCCGCTTGAAGCCGCCTCCAGTTTTTCAATCGTTAACCCTTGTTCCTTCGCCACCATTTCTACCACAATCATGAAACAGCCGTTAAGCGATCCAGTGATGTATTCCATAGGAGTTAATGCTTCATTAGAACCTCCAAGTTTTTCGGGTTCATCAATTGTAAACGTAAAGTCCCGAATGGAATGCGCATTCTGAAACGGGCTGGTGCGCTTGCTTTGTGTGTCAATCGAACGTAATGCTGACTTCTTCTGTGTTTGCTGAACTGTCATTTCATTTCCCCTCCATATAAAAAACCCTTCTACTTTTCTGTAAGAAAAATAGAAGGGTTGGTTTAAATGTCCCGACTCTTATCTTTCAGACAGAAAATGTCTGCTGGAATGAGCACCTTGTTTATCAAACAGGTTGCCGCGGGATCAAAGGACCAGTTTCCTCCACCGCTCTCGATAAGAAAATTATGAATTTAAAGAATATTGTACGTTTAAATTTAAACATCTGTCAACAAATTTTTTGAAAGTTAGCTCTGGAAACAAGAAAAGGCAGAGCGAGGATACCGCTTCACCATATGGGTTCATTACAATAAGGAATCAGGTACTATTTTTAAAAAAATTCAGAAGCACTTAGCTCACGTGACGCCGTTGTTCCCGATTCATCAGCTTACCGCCAAACTCATTTATAAAAATAGCTGCAAGGATCAAAAAAACGCCGGCCCACTGCAAAAAGGTGACCTTTTCTGAAAGGATCAGCATGGCTGAAATAATGGCGACCGGAAGTTCCACTGAGCTCAGCACGTTAGCGAGACGTCCTGAAATGAGTGGAGCGCCTCCCGCAAAGAATAGGGGAGGAATAACGGCTCCGACAAGCGCAATTCCAACACCAATCGTCCATAAGCGCATGTCCAGGACGGGAATGGTGGGGATGTCGCGGATAAAGATGAGCACCACAAGCACCAAAGATCCCGTCACCATAAGTGAACTTCGCAGTATAGGGTGGGAGTCAACAGCCACCTGACCACTGAAAAAAATAAAGCCGGCATAGGAAAACCCTGACAGCAGTCCGAGTAAAAGACCGAGGGGGTGTAAATCGAGACCCCCATCTGAAAGTCCTGAAGCTAACACGACTCCCGTAAGTGTGACGACCAGGGAAATCAAGTGAATGCGTTCAGGTGGAGTTTTTGTAAAAATCCACTCATAAAGCATACCGATCCAGACAAATTGGAAAAGCAGAATAATCGCAATAGAAGCAGGGAGGTGTTGCATAGCTCCATAATAAAAGATACCCGTCAGTCCAACCGTACTTCCCGTGGCAGCAATTTTGATAAGATCTGAGGTCCGAATTTCTCTTATACGTAACCCTTTTAAAATAGACAAGCCCCACAGGAAGAGAAAGGCAGCGAGCATTTGGACAATATTTATCTGCCCGAGAGAATACCCATACTGAAAGCCTGTTTTTACAAATATAGGGGTGAATCCGAAGCTTGCCGCCCCCAGGAAGACGAGAATAACTCCTTTTCCTTTCATGGCTGATAACCTCCCATCAAGACAATCTGTTCCTCTATTATTCCGAACACACTGCTTCTATTATTTCAAAGCCCCTTTGAAAACTCAATGTAATAGAGGAAAACCATTCAGGTATGTCGGATTTTGAGGGAAATTTTTGAAAATCATAGCGACAAATGTAAAACGATTTTTACAGGGATTTTCTCCCTTTTGTCGAAATGATTGATATAAGGAAATCACTATAAATCAGAAAAAAAGGAGTGTTCGTGGGGATGTTCAAGAATAGTCTATTAAAGTTAATGCCGTATAAAGAGCAGGGTATGGTGGAAACGAATCTGGTCAATGTGATGAAGCGTTTGAAAATTGAGGATTTTACGTTCAACTGGGACCGCAGCAGCTGTTATGTGGAATTTAGTTATAAGGAAGAGCCATATAAACTGGAACATTCGATGGAAAAAGCAAGGAAACAAGGGATCATCTTAAAAAATGGTATGGATTGTTTAATAGAACTGACTCAGTCACTTGAAGATTTATGCGTGATTATTGACCGTGGCACCTATAACTTTGAGACATGGATATCCGGCATGAAGCAGCAAGAGGCGATGAATGAGACCCCTATTTATCAAGAAGAGTTTCATATTAGTTACAAATCTACCGGGGAACAGGCTAGAAAGGAAGCTTCCAAACAGGAATCTCCTGATTTGGAGCAGCCATCTTCTGATAGAAACGAACAGCTTTTCCCTTTTGGACCTGACTTGTCACTCAAAGATTTCTACCTGAATCAGCTTACTCAAAGTGCGGAGCGGAAAATACAGTAGATTCAGACTGTGGATGATAATATGGATATTAAAAAAGAACTCCTTAAATCAGGAGTTCTTTTTTAATCTTAGTCGAACATCCCTTGTGCTGAGCCTCGAGCAAGCTCTGCGGAGTTTCACCGATCATGTTGATGAGGCCAATGCAAAACTCCATTCTACCCAGTGGAGTTGGTAACGTTTGTTGTTGCTTCTCACGAATCGCTTGTCGGTGGATGCTTGCCGCGGGCACGGCCTCAGCTAACTTGGTTAAGAAGATCACTTGACCAAGTGGATCTTCGGCTCGCGCTGTTCCCGCAGGCGTCACCACCGAACGCTCATCGTGGAATCAACGCAAACCCATCTAAAAAGAGGGGGATTCTTGAACTTTAAAAAAAGAAAAGCGGCTTGGAGGGAAGAAATAGATCCGTCCAGACTGCTTTTTTGGAGTCTACCTTTCATCAATTTTCAGTTTTTCAACGTCCTCATGTTCATCCCGCATGAGTCTACATCGTCCCCCTACGGACCTGGCCGAATCAGAAACTCGAAACCATTTAAGACATCGACGGGTTGATAAGAAAAAGAATGTGATCATGAGTCTTTTTTTATGCTATAACGATGTGAAATATCCTGTCATAAAAGCATTTAGGAACGATTAAGAAGGAGAGCATTCTATCTTATAAAAGCGTCCGTTATGCTCACTCGACTGGGTTGGTGGGGAAATGGCGCATACCCGTCAAGCTAAGCTCTATAATTTCGTAACTCCCTTATAAACGTTACTCTTTTAGATGAAATTTCTAAAGGAGGATAATTTTATGGATCTTAGTAAACACCTTCGGTCTATGGCTCAAGCTATTACAGAAACTTTAGGAGATCATTCTCTACGACAAACAGCTAAAGAAACGGGATTTTTGAAACGGACCAGTAAACTTAAACCAGAAGCATTCTTAAGTTTATGCACCCTCTTAAAAGATTCCGTGGGCAAAAACACCTTACCTAACTTATGTAGCCAAATCTCCTACGAATTCCATACTTTTATCTCTAAACAAGCTTTGCATGAACGTTTTAACGATAAAGCGGTTTCCTTTCTAAAACAAGTATATAAGCAATTAGCCGATAAGCAGGAAATAACTTCGTCGGTTTTGGAACATCATTCATTATTCTCGCGCCTTAGAATTATGGATGCGACATCTTTTCGTCTGCCCAGCTCTTACTCCGATTATCCAGGAGTACAGGGGCATGGAGTTAAAGTACAACTAGAATATGAATGGCTCAGGGGCAAGTTACTCTACCATAAGATTCAAGCAGAAGCTAAAAGTGATAAAGATGCCGCACGTGATCAGATGGAGTCATTGGAACCAGGGGATCTACTGTTACGGGATTTAGGTTATTATTCGGCAAGATTAATAAAGGAGATGGAGAGTAAAGGGGCATTTTTCATTAGCAGAGTGCCGAGCCAAACCAAGTTTTGGACCGGGAGTTCGAAAGAAGGTTGGATACAAATTAAGCCTGAGGAAGATCTGAAACATAAGGTTTCGGGAGAAACCATTGATTATGGATTCATAAAAGTGGGAGGAGATTCACGAAGTTCCTATGTGGCTCGCATTGTAGCTCAGAAGCTTACGCTTCAACAACAAAAGCAACGGGAAAGAGCGTTACATTTAAAAAGGCAGAAAGGTCACCAGACCCTTTCTGCCAATCAAAGAACTCAAATTCAAATCCTTGTGACCAATGTAACACAGGAAGATTTGGCCGCTCAAGACCTTTACCCTTTGTATTCCATAAGGTGGCAGGTAGAGATCTTATTTAAAGCTTGGAAATCCCTATTTGAAATGGATGATGTCCGAAAAATAAATCAAGATCGATTGGAATGTCATTTATATGGAACGTTAATTGAGATTCTTCTCTCTTCCATGGTGACTTTCCAGTGTCGTCACTATTTATATTGGAAACACCGAATAGAAGCAAGTGAATATAAGTGCATGGATATCGTGAAACAGGCTTTGCCATATCTAGTGTCTCCAATAAAATCTGATTCGAAGAGTGTCGTAAAGATATTAGAAGCTATCTTCGAAAACGCTAGGCGACACGGCAGGAAAGACCACAAAGAAAAACATGAAAGTCCGTTCGATGTTTTAGGATTAACTTATAAATAAAAGATTCCCTTCTTTTTATTACTGACTCCTTTAGGAGTCAATATAACCTTGATTGGAAATATGTGTAATTGAAGGATTGGACCACTGCTTATCTAGAATTATTCACTTACTAGCTTGACGGATATGGGGAAATGGCGAGACTCCCCGTTTAAAAGCGGAAGCACCCTGGCCAGCGGCGTATGGACTGGACTGAGCTGGTTGAGATAAAGAAAACATGAAGAGCGAAGCGATTCGATGTTGCCTTATCGTACAGAAGCGAGGGAAGTCTCACTAGACGCTAGGTGCTGGAGCTGGAAAGCACTCCATGACGTTTAGGCATTAATTTTATTACTCCCTTCTTATGAAGTGTAAGAACGGGAGAAGGGACTAGGTGAGATCCCACAGGGAGTGAAACGAGCGAGGAAGATACTGGTAATAAGGAGGATCGACTAAGGCCGCCACGTCCTGTGGCAACGTCGATCGACCCTACGTCGTGTAGGGCCATAGGAAAGTGTTCAAATGTGGAATCACCCCTAAAGACACGACCAGCATAAGCCGACCATCAAAAGGATTGTGGTTTTTCAATCCGTTGATGAGCGGCTTATGGCTCGAGTGTCTGGGTGATGGAACAAGACGAGTTATTTCCCTACCAGCTCCCACCTCATATTGTAACGGACTCAATTTATCTCGAAACTGAGTCTTCAACAAACCGGCCCTTTAGCGCAACAAGCTTCGTTGGAAATCATCAGCCCTGTTTAACAGAAGAGGCATTTTGCTAATTAACTCGATTCCTTATTCCATTTGCCATTGAATCGGTATTGTCCTGCTTTAAGAAGTACAAAGAAAAAGCCAGGCCCTTTGTTTTAAAGGCCTGGCTTTTACGCTCATTTAATTAGACCAGAAGGCACGGAAACGCCTCCCGGTATGCGGAATGAACCATCTGAAAACGGGTATCAATGATCCACTACTGAATTAATACTAGTTATAAAAAGATGCTCCTACAATGATCAATAGAATGAACAAAACAACGATCAAGACGAAAGTACTTCCGTAGTTTCCGCCGCCGTAACCGCCGCCGTATCCACAGCCGCCATAGCCCATATCTTCACCACCTTTTTTTGTCCTATACGATAGGCTATGAAAAATGAGGTAAGTTGGGAGGGCGGATGACCAGTGTGGTTTTAAATAAATCAAGAGCCCTTTTGAAGTGGATCTTGTTCCTTACGATTGTTTAATTTATTTGGGCGGATCCAGCTGACATTATCAGTGGTTTGCAAATGCTCCTGAAGGTTTGCTTTGATTTTCTGGATATGTTCCACCATGGTCATGGCGGTCATATCAAGCTCCATCATCGTCGTCTGCTGTTCCATAATTTTTTCAGAAGATCCTTCGGTGTTCGTGCTCAGCTGCTGAGTGAGCCGGTGGATTTCTGCGAATTTCTCCTGCGTCTTTTTCTTTTCATTCATCACGTCTGCGGAATGAGTCTGTACCTGTTTGGATTGGTCATGGAGTTCAGAAATATTTCCGATCACCTGATCGAAAATCACCGTCATTTCCTCGGCTTTTTCTTTTCCTAAGTTCAGGGCTTCTGTTTCCGTTTCATACGATTTTTTCTGGTCAGAAATACTTGCGTTGACCTGGCTGATGACATTTTCAATCGTGTCAGCACTTTCTTTAACTTGAGCGGAGAGCTTACGGATTTCGTCGGCGACGACCCCGAATCCTTTCCCGTGTTCTCCTGCTCTTGCTGCTTCGATGGAAGCGTTTAAAGCCAGAAGGTTGGTCTGGTTGGAGATGTATTCGATCGCTCCGAGTGCTTCTGTTACTTTTTTCATTTGTTTCAGAAGTTTTTCATTAAAACGGCCAAATTGTTCGGTGACCCGAATGATCTCTGTGAACACGTGGTTGAATTCGTCGACTTTTTCTTTTCCATCATTCGACAATGAGCGGACACTTTCAGAAGTCGAAGCGGAGGTTTCAATGATCTCACCGAGAGACTGAATCATTTCATTAATGCTGTCCATTTGGCTCTGAAACTGAGTTAAGTGTTCTCCTTCGATCTGGATATCCTCAACCATTTCCATCAACTGAGTGCTGACCTGCTCAGATGACTTCGTTACTTGTGTATTCATCTTGTTTAAGTGTTCACTATGAGCCTCGACGTGAAGAAGTTCTTCCAGGGAATGACGGATGGTTTGATCGTGATTTACATCCTCATGCATTTGAGCGGCCTCTTCCCGCAAGGCACTGTTTTTTGCGGCGGAAAATAAGAAGATGAGAAGGGCTGCTGTCACGACAGTTAATCCCCCTAAAACGGAAATGCTGACCGCAGGATTGAAATAAAAGGATAAACTATAACTTAAGGCGCCATAAATGATTACGGCCAGGCTGATGGTCAAAAGTGGAATAGCTCGTTTCAGTTTCATACATGTACTCGCTTTCTCTTTGAATTAAGGATCTTATCCAGACGGAAGGAGAAGGGCAGACCCATTCCATAGATCATCCCAATCTTCAATAAGTTAAAAGGTATGATCACGTAAAGGACGGCGGTTCTAAAATCGGTGGCCAGCGGATTGAATTGTGTGAATTGACCGACATACTGTTCTTTCGTGACCCCGATCAGCTCCATGATCGATGGAAGAATGAAATAATAATTTAATAGATACATCGTGGATAAGAAGACGATAATGGTGATGGCAAAACTCCATAGATTCAGTTTCTTTTGATAGTGATAGAACATACCGATCAGTCCAACAATGAGTGCTCCGGAGCAGAAATTAGCCATTTGTCCGACAGGAAGTCCTGCGTAGCTCCCGTGGGTGATGTAATCTATTATATTCTTCAGAAACTGAATGGCTACGCCTGCCACGGGTCCCAGGGTGATTGCTCCAATCAGAGCGGGAATGTCACTAATATCCATAGTAAGAAAGGGCGGAAAGAAAGGAACAGGAAATTTAAAATAATAGAGGATGATGCTGCAGGCAGCTAAAATCCCAATGGTCGTTGTGCGTTGCAGTTTAGATAACGTCAAGGTTATTCACCTCCTTAAGGAATAGAAGAGAAGTGCACTCAGCTTCTTCTCTTCTGATAGGATTAAGCGTTTTCTCGTAATGAGCTGGTATGAGGAGCCAGCAGACTGGCCGCATGTTCGACAACTTTCGGGCTGGAGGACTTCGCTCCTTTAAAGTTTCGGCTTTCTTCGACTTCATACACTCCAAAACCATCCAGATCGTAAGCGACCATCATGGACTTAAAATTGGGCGCGTCGATGATTAAAAACCATTCCCGTATCAGTTCGCTATTAGGCGGCAGCGGAATGTAATGGATGCCATCGGAATAATCCATCGGCACATCTTTCTCACCAAAAATGTAAACATTCGAATATTCGGTCATAGCCTGGAAGCGGTCCAATACGTTTTTGGCACGGGAAAATTTCTGAAACCCAGCATAGACGTTTCCTTTTAACTTTTTCATAAGAACCATATTTTCCATCATTAAACACATGTACTCAAGCTGTGGCACCTTGGATTCAAAATTCAGGGAACTGGATTGCAGCTGAGATAAATGAGCGTTATCCAATTTATTTGTTTCTCCTTCAACAGAACCAAAGCATTCGTTAAATAGAGAGAGATATTTAATATTCACTTATGTATTCCTCCTGTGGGAGCTTCAAGACCCCTGAGTATTTAGTCCAATAATTGGAAATATCAGCTTATCATGAATGATTAAAATGATCCATTATAAAATACCTAATAAAACGAATCGATATTCACTCTTTTATTTCATCGGATGATTGCCAGAAGAGTAAAGATAAATGCAAAAATTAAGATAAAAAAGAAAAAAAGAAAGCGCGGCTGAACGCGCATAACACATGGCATGCAAGCATGTAAGCGCTTCACTTTTATACTGAATAATCTAAGTGTTCAGAAAATTTACTTAAAACCTGTTGACCTTCTCGCGAAATCCGTTTAAAGTAGTCCTCAATCAACTTCACCGGTAATTCTCTGAAACGCCAACGAAGGTTGATCATGTGGAAGGACCCCCATGGGACCCTGAGCATAAAAATGAATGTTACTTTTGTGTCAGGGTCCACTATTTTTTCCTTCATAAATCTATCGTTTCAAACATTAAATATAGAAAAGAAAGGAGTGCTAAGGATGAGCAGCCAATGGATTTATTTAAGCGGCGAATTTGTAAATAAGAATGAGGCCGTCGTATCCGTTTACGACCACGGTTTCTTATATGGAGACGGGGTATTCGAAGGTATTCGTGTTTACGAAGGCAACATCTTCAAATTAGATGAACACTTAAACCGCCTCTATGATTCAGCAAAATCAATCATGCTTCAAATGCCTTATGAGAAGGAGGAGATGAAAGAGATTATTGCTGAAACCGTCCGCAAGAACGAGCTGGAAACAGCCTACATTCGAGTGGTTGTCTCCCGTGGAATGGGTAATCTCGGTTTAGACCCTTCCAGTTGTTCAAATCCAAGAGTGGTTGTCATTGCTGAAGCACTTGCTTTGTTTCCGAAAGAACTTTATGAGCGCGGGGTAAGGCTCGCATCGGTTTCCAGCAGACGAAACCGTCCGGATGTACTTCCGCCTCAAGTGAAATCATTAAACTATTTAAATAATATTCTAGTGAAAATGGAAGCAAATCAGGCTGGAGTAGACGAAGCCCTGATGATGAACGATCAAGGCTATGTAACAGAAGGCTCAGCAGACAATATCTTTATCGTAAAAAACAGCACCATCTATACACCGCCTACTTATTTAGGGGCGCTGGAAGGCATTA
This sequence comes from Halobacillus halophilus DSM 2266, assembly GCF_000284515.1. Lineage (GTDB taxonomy): Bacteria > Bacillota > Bacilli > Bacillales > Halobacillaceae > Halobacillus > Halobacillus halophilus. The sequence continues at coordinate 1,577,496 of NC_017668.1, forward strand.
CAAGAAACGCAATCATTGATCTTGCCAAAGAAAAAGGCTACGAAATGAAAGAACAGCCATTTACCCGCCATGATGTGTATGTAGCGGATGAAGTTTTTCTAACAGGCACAGCAGCAGAAGTCATCGCAGTAGTAGAAGTGGATCAACGTCCTGTAGGGGATGGAAAGCCAGGCGTTATAACCAACCACCTGCTTTCTGAATTCCGTAAGATCACGACTACAGACGGCTATAAAGTCTACAACAAAGATAAAGTTCAAGTAAGCTAGACTTAAAAACTTAATAAAGACTAATACGAAGACGGGAATAAAAGAATAAGTTCTTGTATTCACAGAGAGCCGGGGTTGCTGGAAGCCCGGAAATACATCTTATTCTGACATCATCCCTGAGTGTTCGCGCTGAACGGTTTACTAGTAGGCGGAACCAGGTGTTTTTATTTGCACCTGTTATCAAAAGGAGTTCTAAGAGAACTCCCTGAGGTGAAGCGTATACGCTTCACGAAAACGAGGGTGGTACCGTGAAAGTAATAGACCTTTTCACCCCTCTCTTTCCTTATACCGACGTGTATTTGAGGAAGTGAGGATGAAAAGGTCTTTTTTATTTTAATAATCGTGAAACAGATTGGCCGCAATGAATTTCTAAATACTCTAAGGAGGGATTAAAAAATGAAGGCAGAGGCAAGTGTGAAAGAGCAGACCGCCACAAAGACAGGAGCAGATTTGCTAGTTGAATCCTTGATTGAACAAGGTGTCGATACTTTATTTGGTTACCCGGGAGGTGCCGTGCTCCCAATTTATGATGCCATATACCGTGCAGAAGGAAGCTTTGATCACGTTCTTCCCCGTCATGAACAGGGAGCGATTCACGCAGCAGAGGGATATGCTCGAGTAGCGAACCGTGCAGGTGTTGTAATCGGTACTTCCGGTCCGGGGGCGACCAACCTGGTAACCGGCATCGCTGATGCGATGATGGACTCCATCCCGCTGGTTGTTTTTACAGGCCAGGTGGCTAAAGGCGTAATTGGTACAGATGCTTTCCAGGAGTCAGACATTATGGGCATCACAACCCCGATTACGAAACACAACTACCAGGTTCAAAATATCGAGGAGCTTCCGCGTATTGTGAAAGAAGCCTTTCACATTGCCACTACCGGGCGTCCGGGACCAGTAGTTGTTGATATACCGAAAGACATTTCTTCGGAAGTGTATGCAAAGGATGTTGTTCATCACTTTCATCTTCCGGGCTATCAGCCGACACTGAAACCGAATCCACTCCAGATCACGAAGCTTCACGAAGCGTTAACGCAGGCGAAGAAACCCGTTATTCTAACTGGTTCAGGTATTATCCATGCCGGAGCTTCGGAAGAACTTAGAACCTTCGTAAGGAACTATGAAATCCCGGTCGTATCAACCTTGCTAGGCCTAGGCAGTTATCCAGGCAGCGATCGTTTATCGCTTGGCATGGGAGGCATGCATGGAACGTACGCCGCCAATATGGCTCTGTATGAATGTGATCTTCTTATCAACATCGGTGCCCGCTTTGATGATCGTCTTACAGGGAACTTGAAACATTTTGCACCAACCGCCAAAGTGGCGCACGTTGATATCGATCCGGCAGAAATCGGGAAAAACGTTCCGACATCGATCCCGATCGTATCCGATGCTAAGGCTGCATTGAAGGCGTTAAATAACAAAGAAGTAACGAGCCTTGATCATAAGGAATGGCTGGATCAGAGCTGGGCGCGTAAAGCGGACTATCCATTGTGGTTTCATCAGAAAGATGAAGATATTGTCCCGCAGTGGCTCGTGAAGAAAGTATATGACTATACCCGCGGTGAAGCCGTTGTAACCACCGACGTCGGCCAGCACCAGATGTGGGCGGCTCAGTATTACCATTTTGATGAGCCAAACCGCTGGGTAACGTCAGGCGGCCTTGGAACCATGGGATATGGTTTTCCGGCAGCGATCGGCGCACAACTTGCGGATATGGAATCCACTTGTGTTGCTATCGTAGGGGACGGCGGCTTCCAGATGACGCTTCAAGAGCTGTCCGTTCTTCAAGAACGTGGCTTGCCGGTGAAGATCATCATTGTAAATAATCAGGCTCTCGGCATGGTCCGTCAGTGGCAGGAGAAGTTTTACGATGGTCGTTTCTCTTCCTCCATCATTGATACGCAGCCTGACTTTGTAAAACTTGCGGAAAGTTATCAGATTCCTGGTTACTTCATTGACTCACCGAAAACGCTTGAAGAGGTACTTCCGGGCATCCTTGCCGATGATAAGCCGGCCGTTGTAGATTGCCGAGTACTTCAAAGTGAAAATGTGTATCCAATGATTGCACCAGGTAAAGGACTTCACGAAATGATCGGGGTGAAACCATGAAAAGGATTGTAACTGCGATCGTTCATAATCGCAGCGGCGTATTAAACCGAGTAACCGGGCTGCTGGCTAAGCGGCAGTTCAACATTGAAAGTATATCTGTCGGCCGCACCGAGACAGAGGGCGTTTCCAAAATGACGTTCGTGGTCGATGTGGAGGATAACCGCAAATTGGAACAGCTGACGAAGCAGCTGAATAAACAGATTGATGTCCTGAAGGTTTCCGATATTACAGACAATGCGATTGTCGCCCGGGAACTTGCTCTGGTCAAAGTAATCAGCAACCCGCAGATACGAAGCGAAATCCAGGGCATCATCGAACCGTTCCGCGCTACGATTATTGACGTAAGTAAAGAAAGCGTCACGGTTCAGGTGACAGGAAAGTCCGATAAGGTCGATGCACTGATTGAACTCTTACGACCTTATGGTGTTAAAGAGCTTGCAAGAACCGGCTTAACCGCCTTCAAACGAGGAAATCAGCCTCAACAAGCAGAAGTGAAATCTTATTCTCTACTAAACTAATTACTCTATTACAGAAAGGAAGATTTAAATGGCACATGTTTACTACCACAATGATATCAAGGATGAGGTTCTACAAAATAAGAAGGTTGCCGTTGTAGGCTATGGCTCACAAGGCCACGCTCACGCACAGAACTTAAAGGAAAGCGGCCATAACGTTGTCGTTGGACTAAGAAAAGGGAAGTCCTGGGATAAAGCGGAACAGGATGGACTGGAAGTAAAAGAAGTAGCGGACGCTGTAGCAGACGCAGACGTAGTTATGGTTCTTTTACCAGATGAACACCAACCGACCGTTTTTGAGGAATCCATTAAGCCGAACTTAAAAGAGAACGCAGCTCTTGCATTCGCACACGGCTTTAACGTTCACTTCAACCAGGTCGTTCCTCCATCTAACGTTGATGTATTCCTGGTAGCTCCTAAAGGGCCGGGACACCTTGTAAGAAGAACATTTGAAGAAGGCGCAGGCGTACCTGCTCTGATCGGAGTCGAGCAGGACGTATCCGGCGAAGCGAAGGAAATCGCGCTAGCTTATGCTAAAGGCATCGGCGGCGGACGTGCCGGCGTACTGGAAACAAGCTTCCAGGAAGAAACGGAAACGGATCTATTCGGTGAACAGGCCGTACTTTGCGGAGGATTAACCAGCCTTGTCAAAGCCGGATTTGAAACCTTGACGGAAGCAGGCTACCAGCCGGAAGTGGCGTACTTCGAATGTATGCACGAACTGAAACTGATCGTTGACTTGATGTATGAAGGCGGACTTGAAGGCATGCGTTATTCCATCTCCGATACAGCTCAATGGGGCGACTTCGTATCTGGCCCGCGCGTCATCAATGAAGATACAAAAGCCCGCATGAAAGATGTACTGCAGGATATCCAGACCGGTAAATTCGCTAAAGGCTGGATCCTAGAAAATAAAGTAAATCGCCCAGAATTCGAAGCGATTAACAACTTGGAGAGTAATCATCCAATTGAAAAGGTGGGTAGAGAACTCCGAGAGTTAATGCCTTTTGTTAAGAAATCTCAATCTAAAGAAAAGGAAGTGGTCTCTCATGGCTCACGTTAACGTATTCGATACAACTCTTAGAGACGGAGAACAGTCAGCTGGCGTAAACTTGGACCGCCTGGAAAAATTGGAGATTGCGAAGCAGCTGGAACGCCTTGGGGTAGACATTATGGAAGCAGGATTCCCTGCTTCCTCCCAGGGAGAGTTTGAATCCGTCCGTGAGATTGCGAACACGGTGAGAAGCGTTTCAGTAACGGGACTTGCGAGAGCTCACAAGAAAGATATCGACATTGCCTGGGAAGCTTTGAAAGGCGGAGCAGAACCAAGACTTCACGTTTTCTTGGCTACCTCAGCCATTCATATGACGCATAAGCTTAAGAAAACACCAGATGAAGTGGTGGAAACAGCGGTAGAAGCTGTATCTTACGCGAAAGAGAAATTCCCTCACGTTCAGTGGTCCGCAGAGGATGCGAGCCGAACCGATATCGATTTCCTTGTTCATATCATTGAGAAAGTCATTGACGCTGGTGCATCCGTCATTAACCTTCCGGACACGGTCGGATATTCTACGCCGGATGAATACGGACGCATGTTCCGTGAAGTGAGAGAACGCGTTCCGAATATCGATCAGGCGATTCTTTCCGCTCACTGCCATGACGATCTTGGTATGGCTGTCAGCAACTCGATTGCGGCTATTGAAAACGGAGTGCGCCAGATCGAAGGCACCATTAACGGGATTGGCGAACGTGCTGGAAACGCGGCACTGGAGGAAATCGGAGTCGCTCTTGAAATCCGTAAAGACCGTTACGATTATCAGACGAACCTTGTATTAAAAGAAATTAAAAGAACGAGTGATTTGGTCAGCCGTATGACCGGTATGATGGTTCCGGGTAACAAAGCAGTTGTCGGCCGTAACGCCTTTGCTCACGAATCCGGTATTCACCAGGACGGTATGCTGAAAGACTCGTCCACTTACGAAATCATCACACCAGCGATGGTGGGAATCGATTCCAACCGAATGGTGATGGGTAAACACTCAGGTCGTCACGCTTTCAAACAAAAAGCCGAATCAATGGGCTATGAGTTGACGGATGAGAAATTGAAAGAAGCGTTCGAATCCTTCAAGAACTTGACGGCGAAGAAGAAAGAAGTTACCGACGACGATTTGTTTGCTATCTTGACCGATACGCAGACCGAAGACAAAGATCAGCCGAAATACGAGCTGAAAGCCTTCCAGGTTCAATACGGAAGCATCAATCGTCCGACAGCCACGGTACTTCTTACCAAGCCGGATGGCGAAGAAGTCGAGAAAGCCAATACAGGAGACGGCAGTGTAGAAGCCATCTACAACACGCTGGATGATTTAATCGATGCCGACGTGCATTTGCAGGATTACCAGTTAAGCTCGATTGGAAGAGGACGAGATGCACTGGCAGAAGTTCACGTGCAGCTAACAGTAGATGATGTGAAAGCTTCCGGGCGCGGATCTGCTCAGGATGTTCTAGAAGCATCTGCCCATGCTTTCTTAAACGCCGTAAACCGCACATTATATAGAAAGAACACGGAACCAGTTCAAAAGCAGGTTCACGTATAAAGGGGGAAATGTTATGAAAAAGCACATTGTACTTTTACCGGGAGACGGGATCGGTCCCGAAGTAGCAAGAGCCGCTAAGCGCGTGCTGGAAGCAATAGCTGAACAACATCAGCACACGTTCACTTTCGAAACGCACAATATCGGAGGAAGCGCCATTGATCAGGACGGCACCCCTTTACCGGAAGATACGATTGAAGCTTGTCATAAAGCGGATGCTGTATTCTTAGGAGCTGTAGGCGGCCCGAAGTGGGATGACCTGCCTGGTCATATGCGACCTGAAAAAGGACTGCTCGGCATTCGTAAGCAGCTGGGACTATTCGCTAATCTGCGGCCGGTAAAGGCGTTCCAGCAGCTCCTCCACGCGTCCCCCTTAAAAACTGAAGTTGTCACAGGAAGTGATTTGCTGATTGTCAGGGAATTAACAGGAGGCCTCTATTTCGGGGAACCGAGTGAAAGGCGCAACAACGGTGCTGAAGTCGTCGATACGCTGGCGTATTCAAGACATGAAATCGAGCGCATCGTTGAACAGGCGTTCCAGAGTGCCAGGCTTAGAAGAAACCATCTAACCTCTGTGGATAAAGCAAACGTATTAGAATCGAGCCGAATGTGGCGCGAGATTGTTGAAGAGAAGAAGCAGGAGTATCCGGAAGTAACGGTTGAGCATATGCTTGTCGATGCTGCAGCGATGAAGCTGGTAACGAATCCTTCTTACTTTGACGTCATTGTGACAGAGAACATGTTCGGAGACATTTTAAGTGACGAAGCGTCTGTATTAACCGGGTCCCTTGGCATGCTTCCGTCGGCAAGTATCCGAAAAGATGGCCTGGGCTTATACGAACCGGTTCATGGATCTGCACCGGACATCGCCGGTCAAAACAAAGCAAATCCACTGGCATCGATCTTATCCGTTGCGATGATGCTGAAGCATTCCTTTAAAATGGAAGAAGAAGCCGAACAAGTTGAGAAAGCCGTACAGGACGTGTTAGCAGCGCGCTACCATACGGCCGACCTTAACATCAACGGAGGCATCCCGGTCAGTGGAAGTGAACTTGCTAATAAAGTGATTGAACAATTAAGCACGAGTGACACAACTGAAAATATCATGAGGTGCTACGTGTAATATTCGAAGAAGGGAGCGGTACACATTGAGTCAACCGAAAACAATTATTGAAAAAGTTTGGGATCAGCATGTCGTTCATAAAGAAGAAGGGAAGCCGAACCTCCTCTATATCGACTTGCACCTGATTCATGAGGTAACCTCTCCCCAGGCGTTTGAGGGTCTGCGCCTGAGCGGGAGGAAAGTCCGCCGGCCGGACCTGACGTATGCCACCATGGATCATAACGTTCCGACCATTCACCGAAACGTGATTAAAGACCAGATTTCCAAGAAGCAGATGGAGACACTTGAAGAAAACTGTGAAGAATTTGGCATCAGCCTGGCCGATATTAATCACCCGGATCAAGGGATTGTCCACGTTATCGGGCCGGAGCTTGGATTAACCCAGCCTGGCAAAACCATTGTCTGCGGTGACAGCCATACGTCAACTCACGGAGCTTTTGGTGCATTAGCCTTCGGGATCGGTACGAGTGAAGTGGAACACGTGCTTGCCACCCAGTCGATCTGGCAGGCGCCTCCGAAGACGCTTCAGGTTCATATCGATGGCAAGTTAGGAACAGGCGTAACAGCGAAAGACTTAATCCTTGCCGTTATTGGCCGTTTCGGTGTTCGGTTCGGAACTGGACACGTCATTGAATATACAGGTGAAGCGATCCGTAACTTGTCCATGGAAGAACGAATGACGATTTGCAACATGTCGATTGAAGCAGGCGCAAGAGCTGGATTGATCAGCCCGGATGAGACGACAGTCGAGTACTTGAGAGGAAAACGTTACGTGCCGGAGGGAGAAGAGTTCGATAAAGCTGCCCAGCAGTGGCTGAACCTGGCATCTGATCCAGGCGCCCGGTACGATATGGAGCTTGAAATTCATGCCGATGAAATCGAACCGCAAGTCACATGGGGAACAAACCCTTCTCATTGTGTACCGGTCTCCGCACAAGTACCGGATCCACTCGATGCCGAAACAGATGATGAAAAAGACAGCATCGAGCGTGCCCTGGAGTACATGGGGCTGGAAGCGAATCAAACCATTCAGTCCATCCCTATTGAGCATGTCTTTATCGGTTCCTGCACCAACTCAAGGATCAGCGACTTGAGAAAAGCCGCTGATATTGTGAAAGGCGGCCACGTCCACGAAGGAATCAGAGCCCTGGTTGTACCAGGCTCTCAATCCGTGAAACTGGCAGCTGAAGAAGAAGGACTGGATAAAATATTCATAGACGCCGGTTTCGAATGGAGAGACGCAGGCTGCAGTATGTGTCTGGCGATGAATGACGACATCGTACCGCCGGGCGAACGCTGCGCCTCGACCTCAAACCGGAACTTTGAAGGACGTCAGGGTAATGGAGCCAGAACCCATCTGGTCAGTCCAGAAATGGCAGCAGCAGCTGCACTGGAAGGCCGCTTCGTAGACGTCAGAAAACAGATGAGTACCGTTTAGGAGGGTGAGCAGATGGAACCTTTGAAAAAGCATCACGGAATCGTCTATCCACTGAATCGATCCAACGTTGATACCGATCAGATTATTCCTAAGCAATTTTTGAAGCGAATTGAACGAACCGGGTTTGGGCAGTTTCTTTTTTACAACTGGCGTTTTAACGATGATGGTTCATTGAAAGAGAATTTCTCATTGAATGATCCGAAGTACAATGACGCATCCATCCTGGTGGGAGGTGAAAACTTCGGCTGCGGCTCTTCAAGGGAGCACGCGCCCTGGGCCATTCAAGATTATGGTTTTAAAGTAGTGATTGCTCCGAGTTTTGCGGATATCTTCTATAGTAACTGCTTTAAAAATGGAATTCTGCCGATCCAGCTGTCGAATTCTGCCGTAGAGAAATTAATGGAAAAAGCAGAAGATGAAATTTATGGATTATCGGTTGATTTGGAAAAACAAGTCGTTTATGGTAGGGAAATGGAGGTTAATTTTGATATCCAGCCGTATCATAAAGAAATGTTACTCAATGGCTGGGATGAAATCGCGGTCACTTTGACCCACGAAGACAAAATTGACCAATACGAAAATAATACAAAGGGAGTGAAGACGTTGGGGATTTCTTAACGCTAGCTAAAGTGATGGAGGCTCATGAAAAATTACAAGGAGTGGTGCACCGGACTCCGCTTGAGACCTCCTCTACATTTAATCAGCAAGCCGGTCAGCAAGTCTATCTGAAGATGGAAAATCAGCAGAAAACAGGAGCTTTTAAAGTAAGAGGAGCCTCCTATAAAGTAGCCTGCTTATCACAAGAGGAAGCTGAACGAGGGGTTATTGCCGCTTCTGCCGGCAACCATGCCCAGGGCGTTGCTGTAGCCGCCCGTAAAAGAGGGATCAGCGCCCGCATATTCATGCCGGAAGCGACGCCGCGCGCGAAGGTCGAAGCAACCGAAGGGTATGGTGCGACGGTGGTATTAACCGGAGAATCGTTTCAGGAAGCTTATACCGCTGCTCTTTTGGAACAGAAAGAGAGTGGAGCAACTTTCCTTCATCCATTCGATGATTATGACGTGATGGCCGGACAAGCGACGATTGCGGTCGAAATGCTGCAGCAGCAGCCGGACATCGATACGCTGTTTGTGCCCATTGGGGGCGGCGGATTAATCAGCGGCGTGTCCTTTGCAGCTAAGCAGCTGAAACCGGATATTCAGGTGATCGGCGTACAGGCTGCCGAAGCTTCATGCGTCTATAATTCTTTCTATAAGAATGGACCTGAAAAACTAACATCAGTCGCTACCATTGCTGATGGGATTGCCGTCAAGGAAAAAGGAAAACTCACCTATCCTTGTATCCAGAAGTATGTGGATCAGGTAATCACAGTAGAAGAGCATGAAATCGCTCAAACGATGCTTCACTTGCTGGAACGTGAAAAAACACTGGTGGAAGGTGCGGGAGCCTCTGCCTTAGCAGGAGCCCTGTATCATCAACATCAATTTGAAAGCAAACAGGCGGGTGTGATTGTAAGTGGAGGAAACATGGACATTTCCAAACTTCCTTCCATTTATCAAGCAGCTCGCCCAAAGCAAGCCGCGTTGGTTTAAGAAGATAAGTGTAAAGGATCAGATGCTCCGGACGGGGCATCTGTTTTTTTAATGGCTTTTTAATTGGCAGTCTTCTGTGTTGTATTAGCGTTAGACTCCGGCTTAGGTGAGGTTCGGTTTCGAAATCTATATTTATAGGAAAATAAATCGTCCCACACAAATCTTCAAGGATGCTTGTGCAGTTCATGGAAATGAGCCGTGCGCATCGTAAAACGCGCAAAATCCCCCTACAAATTGGGCAAGAATAACGCACAGGTAAGCTAGTGATTATCATTGACAGCGGAATAAGGCTTCGATATGATTGGTAGTATCATGATAATGAGAATCTTTATCAATTAAAGTCTGTTGTACATAGACCGGCTCAGGATGGAATGGTTAATTAAAAGAGAGGATGAAAAGTATATGAAAAAAATAGGATGGCTTATCCTGGTATTACTTGTTGTTACGTTAACGGCCTGCGGAAATGGAACAGATGATGGGGGCGAAGCTTCTGAAGGCTCAGGAGATCAGTCCAAGGAAGCGAAGGAAGAAGAAAAAGATGAACAGCGTACCATAAATATTCAAGACGCAATGGGAGAGAAGACGATCGAAGGAACGCCTAAGAATATTGTAGTTCTCGAATGGACGTACGCCGAAGATCTGCAGGCGCTTGGCATGGAGCCTGCAGGTGTTGCTGATCTGGACGGCTATCGCAATTGGGTCAATGCAGGTAAATCGTTAAGCGATTCGGTTGAAGATGTAGGAACACGCCAGGAGCCGAATCTGGAAGCTATTTCCCGGTTGGATCCCGACTTAATTATCGGCGTGAAATTCCGCCACGAGGCAATCGCGGATCAACTGGAGGATATTGCACCGACCGTTATGTTTGCCCCTTATTCCGAGGAAGCAGCGAAAGACCAGTACCAGCATATGCTGGACGAGTTCAATACGGTAGCAAAGATTACGAGTAAGGAAGACAAAGCTAAAGAAGTCGTTAAAAACATGGAGAAAACATTCCGTGATCAGCAGGCCCGAATCACAGAGGCTGGTAAAGAAGATTCTGAATATGTAATGACACAGGCTTTTACATCCCAGAATACACCAACGTTGAGACTTTTTACACCTAATTCCATCGTTTCAAAAGTGATGAAGAACATTGGTTTGCAAAACGCTCATCAACCAGACAAAACCGAAGTTTACGGTTACACGTCTACAACCGTAGAGACTCTCCAGAATTATCAGGATGCTCATTTCTTCTACATTGTGCAGGAAGAAGATAATATCTTCACGAATCAGCTGGAAGGTAATCCTGCCTGGGAAGACCTTAAATTTGTTCAGGAAGATCGCACATACAAGATGCCGGGAGATACCTGGACCTTCGGTGGACCGCTATCGGCTGAAGTACTGGCGAAGCAAGTGACTGATGCGATGCTGAACGAAAACCAAAGCGAGTGAAGCTTATGAATTTGAACTTAAAACAAACGATAATCGCGGTTCTCACCTTCGGAGGTGGGACCGCATTATTATGTTTATTAACATTTATACATATTAATCAGGGAAACGTTTCGATTCCACTTGGGACCGTCGTAGATGCACTCCTTAATCCTCAGGATACGATCAAACATCACACTGTCCGGATTTTAAGGTTACCGAGAGCAGTTATGGGGATACTTGCCGGTGGTGCACTTGCCGTTTCCGGTGTGATTCTTCAAACAGTAACGAAAAACCCGCTTTCTTCAGCAAGTACGCTTGGCATTCATTCGGGTACCTATTTTGCTGTCGTGCTGACGACGATTTTCTTCCCGTTTATTATGTTTGCGAATGGAATTGTGACGGCTTTCCTCGGCGGTATCCTTACGTTCGCAGCGGTCTATCTATTGTCAGGGGCGGGGAACGCCACCCCGGTCCGCATGGTGCTTGCGGGAATGATTGTTACGTTTCTCTTTTCATCTTTGACGTCCGTTCTGCAGATCTTCTATGAAAATGAGACGCAGGGACTTTTTCTGTGGGGATCCGGAACCCTTATTCAAAATAACTGGGACGGTGTCCAGTTCTCCCTTCCCTTGATAGCTGCGGGTATGCTCACGGCTTTTATTTTTTCGAAAAAAATGGACACGCTCACGCTCGGGGATGATGTAGCAACCGCTCTTGGTCAGAATGTCCGAATCGTGAAGCTGATTACGATTCTCGCAGCGGTGCTTCTGACGAGTGTGACCGTCAGTGTCGTCGGTCCGATCGGATTTGTTGGTTTAGTAGCACCGCACATTATTAAATTAATCGGTTACCGCTCGCATATTCCGCTCGTAATCGGCTCCTTCTTATGGGGAGGCAATGTGCTGCTGCTTGCCGATATCCTTGCAAGAATTATTGATCCTTCGTTCTCTGAGCTTCCCGTCGGGGCGATTACCGCACTGATTGGTTCTCCGTGGCTCATCTGGCTCGTTATGCGCATGAAGCAAAGTCAGGGCAGCGGAGATACGGGTACGATTATGGCAGGAAGCGGAGAGGTTAACCTTTCGCTGAAGAAGCTTCTCCCTTTACTTGGAGCGGTTATTGTCTTAACCATTCTAGTCAGTATGTCATCCGGTAACTACGGGTTTGAACCGCTGGTGGCGTGGGATGCATTCTTTGGAGCCTCCAATGAATTCATTCGTAATTTTATTCTTAACTTGAGACTTCCGCGAGCCCTTGTCGCTGTATTCAGCGGGGCTATTCTGGCCGTCAGCGGTCTGATTTTTCAGGGAGTGCTGCGCAATCCGCTTGCCGATCCATCGGTTATTGGAATTACTTCCGGTGCAGGGGTCGGGGCATTGATGACGATGTACGTATTCAGTGTTTCTGCTGTCTGGATTCCTGTCGGAGCGATGATCGGCGCGTTTGTCTTTTTCTTAATCGTCATGGGTCTTGGCGCCAAAGCTGAATTCCAGCCTACGATTCTCGCTTTGCTGGGAATTGGTGTGTCCGCTTTCGGATCGGCCATTATTCAGATTCTGGTGGTCCAGGCCGATCTTGGTGTCGCCTCAGCCTTAACGTGGTTATCCGGCACCACTTACGCAAAAGGCTGGTCTCAGCTGCTGCAGTACCTTCTATGGCCTGTCATCTTGTTTATTCCGCTGCTTGTCTTTTATATTAAGACACTTGATGTGCTGTCTTTAGGGGATGATACGGCAAAAGGGCTGGGGCTTCGCGTGAGGTCCGTCCGGTTCCAGATGGCGATGATCGCCACGCTGCTTGCGGCATGCAGTGTCGCTGCTGTCGGATCGATCGGATTCGTTGGCTTAATTGCTCCGCACGTGGCCCGTCTTCTGGTCGGCAGTGCCAACCAGAAGCTATTGCCTGTAACCATGCTACTCGGAGGATTGCTCCTGCTCGTCGCTGATTTATTCAGCCGGACGCTGCTTGCGCCGAATGAAATTCCGTCCGGGATTTTGGTGGCTCTCATCGGTGCCCCGTACTTCTTATGGCTGATGAAGAAGCGCGCAGCCTGACGAAAAAAGCCGTGCCATGATGGTTTCATTTCCATCAAGGCACGGCTTTTTTAGCTCTGTTAAATGTTACTAATGATATTTATTGCAAAATAGGGGCCGTACTGCGGAAGACTCGATTTAGAGAAATTTTGTGAGAGGAAAGGTCCTACGGGGGACGATTTCGCTTTCCGTGGGCATGTGCTGAGCCTCCTCAGTCTTCGCCTTCCGGGGTCTCACCGATCATGTTTATCCCACAGGAGTCTTCATCATCCCCCTACGGACCTAGCCAAATTGGAAGTTCAAAACCACTTCAAACATCACCTGAATGGATGAGGCATTAGACCATGCGGTTTTCTACCTTATTTTAGGATGTAACAACCCGCAATTGCCTGTCATAAAAGCATTTAATCCAGATTGAGCAGGATAATCTCCTTCATCCAGAAGGGTCCGTTCACAAAATTAGAGTTGGGCTGGTGGGGAAAGGGCGAGACTCCCATGGGAGAAGGAACTAGGTGAGATCCCGCAGCGAGTGAAACGAGCGAGGAAGCTCACCGTTCCCCCATAGGAAAGCGAGTTATTTCCCCACCAACCCTTATCCATCTAAAGTAACGAGCCAATCGCTTTACAGTAAAAACAATACTGGGTAATAGAGTCTTTTTTTTTAATTAAATTACAACCTGTTTACAGCGAATGGCCGAAATAATTCACTAAGGCTTTCGTCAGCTGATCCGTTTCCGTAATGGAAGTGTGGAGCAGCACATAAGCGTCAGGCCGGATAACCACCATATCACCCGGCGTTACATGCAGCCGTTCATTAGACTCTTCATTCAAATCCATATACAATTCAGAATTCATGTCCGTTATTTCCCTGGGGTCATCTACTTCATCAAACGTAATAAAAAGCGGCTTCAGCATGTCTCCCACACGACTGTTAAACGCCACGACCGCATTCCTGACGGCTTCCTGATACTGGGGAGCATCTCCTCTCCCTGCCATAATTAAATAGAGAAATGGCTCTTCCCGGAGCATGGAGTAGAGCGTTTTTTCTTCTTTTGCCGGAGTTAGAAAAGAAACATCAGGGACACGGTTGCCGGATTCGACCTTCTTCACATTGGTGAATTTCCTGAAGCTTTTCGCAAATTTGGTAAAAGAATAATCCACATCGAGCTGGGCCATGTTTTCCGTTATTTTTGTCTGGACTTTTTTATTGGGAAGAAGCCACTTCATTCCTTGATTGCGAGCTTTAATCCCGTAGTGACTCTTAATCGTCATCCCTTTCATAAGGTAACTGGTTTTCTTAATGACTTCCTCCGCGACAGGAGCTCTTTCCGCATGATAAGAATCCAGCAGTGTTTCATTCAAGTTATGCTGCACGGTATAGGCAAGCTTCCATCCCAGGTTCATCGCATCCTGTATGCCTACGTTCATACCCTGTCCTCCGATTGGATTGTGAATATGGGCTGCGTCTCCTGCGAGAAATACATTTCCTTCGCGATAAGAGCTCGCCTGCCTGTGAGATGCGGAGAAACTTGAGATCCAGTAGGGGTCGTGCAGGGAGAGGGTTTCCGGATAAATTTCCGCCAGTGAATCTTCCATATCTGCAAGGGTTACTTCTTCTGGGAAGTCGTCGCCTTGCTTTTTGTAATCAATGACGATGACCCGGGTGTATTCGCCTTGAAAGGGAGCGAGAAATACGAGACCGCGGTCGCTGCTTGTGAGCGAAATGTCGTTTTTGGGTGCCGCGAGCTTTACGTCAGCAAGCATGACGTTCACTTCCTCCGATTCCCCTGTGAAAGGAATTTGCAGCAGATCCCGTGTGGTGCTGTGGGCTCCGTCACATCCAACTGCATAGCGTGCGGTTATCGTTTCTTCACCGTTTGCTTTTCGCACTGAAGCATGAACGACTCCTTCCTTTTGCTCCAGTCCTGTGAGCGTCATCTCTCTCTCAACCCGGTGGGGAGACAATCCACTTTCGAGAATTTCCTCTGTCCTGCTTTGAGGAATCACGTTCACAAACGGGAAATCAGCGGAAACGCTGATATTCGTAAAATCCAGGACAGCCAGCAGATCTTCATTGTAATGAAAGGTAATCTCTTTATACGGGGTCCCGGCCTGCAGAAATGATTCGGAAAGGCCGAGCAAATCCATCATTTCCAGGGTGCGGGGATGCATAACGAGGGCTTTAGAGTAGCGGGATCTTTCTTTGTTCTGATCAATAATCCGGTAGCGGACACCATAGCGTTCCAGCTGATTAGCAAGCGCCAGACCGCTTGGTCCTGCGCCGATAATTAATATATCTGTATGGGTTTCCTGCATGTAAAACCTCTCCTTACAAGTTGTATTTAATTCATGATTGCCTCTTCCTGGTTCTTTTTCCAGAAAGATCGGTTTCCTAACCTATTTCTCTAAACGAGTGTGTTTCAAACCGTCATCTATTTCATTTCCATTTTTCGGGTAAAAACGATACAATTATTTACCTGGGTAAATAAAAAGGGAGATGTAATAGATGATCGATACACATGACTTATTTCACCTGCTTCATCAGCGGGTTCGTTTCGTTACGAAAGAGTTCAATCAGCAGCTGAGCGCTCACGGTTTATATCATTCCCAGTGGGGGATTATGTATTGTCTGGAGCGATTCGGACCTATGACGCAAACCGCCATTTGGAAATACTTAAACGTAGAAGCACCCACGGTCACACGTACCATTACCCGCATGGAAAACAATGACTGGGTGATCCGCAGGCAGGGCGGGGACAAGCGTGAACGTGTAGTTGAATTGACAGATAGAGCCAAGAAAAAATATGAGCAGGTCAATCAGGCCGTCTACCAATATGAACAGGAAACCATCAGCCGGCTGACCCCTGAGGAAGTCGATCAATTTTACAGTATTCTTCAAAAGCTCGGACCGGAAGGGGGTGAAGGATGACCGCCTCACATCGCTCTATCTGGACAAAAAGCTTTATGAGTGTATCGTTTACACAGTTTTCGGTTTTTCTGGTATTTTATGCTCTGTTGACCACGCTGCCCATTCTAGTGATTGAAGAAATGAACGGGACTCAATCTGAAGGGGGCATCACGGTGACGGCTATGCTGCTTGCGGCCATCCTGATCCGTCCCTTTTCCGGAAAAATAATGGAACGCTTAGGTAAGAAAAAGACCCTTACGACGAGTATTATGATATTTACCGCTACCACATTCTTTTATTTAAGCGTGGACCAGTTTGCAGCTTTACTGGGACTCCGGTTTTTCCACGGGCTGTCATTTGGCCTGTTTACAACGGCAAGCGGCGCGATCGCTGCTGATGTAATCCCACCTGAACGACGGGGAGAAGGACTTGGTTATTTTGCGATGTCCATGAATCTTGCGGTCGTCGCCGGTCCGTTTCTAGGCTTGACTCTTTTACAGTATGCACCATTTTCGATCCTTTTCATCGTACTTAGTCTATTGATAGCAGGTGGATCGCTGTCTGCGTTTCTTGTGCAGGTGCCGCCGGGAGCAGAAGCGGATCCAGCCCCGTCAAAAGACAGATTTTCTATACAGGATCTTATTGAACTAAAAGCGCTGCCGATCGCTGTTATCAGCAGCTTCATTGCTCTTGCGTATTCCAGTATCATTTCCTTTTTATCCGTGTATGCCAATGCTATCGGGTTATCTGGAGCATCCAGCTACTTCTTTCTCGTGTTTGCACTTGCGATGCTGTTATCACGTCCGTACTTAGGAAGAGCTTATGATGCCAAAGGACCGAAATATGTGATCCTGCCGTGCCTGTTACTGTTTTCAGCAGGATTACTACTCATCAGCATCACGAGTACGGCCTGGATGCTGTTGCTCTCAGCGGCCATCATCGGACTGGGCTACGGTACATTGCTTCCAAGTTTCCAAACGATGGCCATTCAGTCCGCGCCTATTACGAGAAGCGGCCATTCTACGGCTACTTTCTTCATGCTCTATGATATAGGAATAGCTGCGGGTTCATTCCTATGGGGACTTGTCGCTGCCGGGGCTGGATATCAAACCCTTTATACGGCAAGCGCTATCGTTGTCCTTGCGGTTATGGTGCTCTTCAGCGTACAGCAGGCCAGACAGCCAGCACCCGTTGCAAGCAATCAGGCTTCCTGAGAAACTCCATATGGAATCTCATAATCTGAAGGATTCTTTATGGAAGATCAATAGGGTCCAAGGTCCTGCCATCCATTCTATCATTCATTTTTATTATCATCAGCAGCTTGACCAATGATAAGTAACTTGGTATATTTTTAATAGTTTAAAAGGGGAGTAGCTTTAACAGTATTGTCGTCATTACAGAGTGAATACTTTCACTCTCGGCACTACTGGCGACTGCATAGTTGCTAGCAAGACCTTTGCCACTGGGTGAAGGTCTCTATTTTTTGAGGTCTTTACCATGAAAAAGTGGTAAAGACCTCTGTTTTTTGAAAGAGAAGGGAGAATATCAAGTGGATTCAATTTGGTTGGAATATGGATGGACATTACTAATACTGATTGGTCTCGAGGGACTGTTATCTGCAGATAATGCGCTTGTTTTGGCGGTGATCGCCAAGCACTTACCTGAAGATGAGAAAAAGCGCGCAATCAATTACGGAATTATAGGAGCCTTTATTTTTAGATTTGGAGCCTTATTCGCGATTTCGTTTATAGCGAATGTGTGGCAGGTTCAGGCTATTGGAGCTGCTTATCTCATTTATTTAGGTGTGAGGAGCCTGATTGGCAGGACTCACGATGAAAAAGAATCCACAGATGATAAGCCAGCGAAAGGAAAAGGCTTCTGGCCTACGGTTGCCAAAATCGGCCTGGCCGATCTCGTATTTGCGATCGATTCCATACTCGCTGCCGTCGCTCTTGCTTTAGCTCTTCCGAATTCCCCACTTCCGAATTTTGGCGGAATGGACGGAGGTAAATTCATTGTTGTCATCATTGCAGGAATTGCCGGACTGGTTCTGATTAAGTATGCGGCCACATGGTTTGTTCAACTTCTCAGAGTCCGTCCAAGTTTAGAAACAACGGCCTATTTAATCGTAGCCTGGGTGGGTATAAAATTAGCTGTTATTACCTTGTCCCACAAAGACGTAGGCGTACTGGATGAACACTTTGCTCACAGTGTGGGCTGGACAGTTACATTCTGGGCGGTGCTGCTTTCTGTAGCGATAGGCGGCTGGTTCTGGTCAGGCAGACATTTGCGTAAAGATGAAAATAAAGAACTATACAGAAATTCCGGATCTTAATGATCGGTAAGCCCTCCATTTGATGGGGGGCTTTTTTTAGGTTCTGTTAATGTTTATTGTTTTTTCATAAGAGACTTATTACGCAATAGGGCCGGTTACTGTAAGACTTGATTTCGAGATGTTTTTGGTCCGTTGCCATAAAAGAAGGAGAGTTGGTGGGGAAATAACTCGTCTTGTTCCATCACCCAGATAGACACTCGAGTCATAAGCCGCTCATCAACGGATGGAAGAACCGCCATCCTTTTGATGGTCGGCTTATGCTGGTCGTGTCTATCGGGGTGATTCCACATTTGAGGCCCTACACGACGTAGGGTCGATCGACGTTGCCACAGGACGTGGCGACCTTAGTCGATCCTCCTTTTACCAGGAGCTTCCTCGCTCGTTTCCACTCCCTGCGGGATCTCACCTAGTTCCTTCTCCCATGGGAGTCTCGCCATTTCCCCACCAACTCAGCCGCGGGAGAATAACGGACCCTTCCAGAAGAGAGTATGCTCTCCTTCTTAACTGGTCTTAAATGCTTCTATGACAGGCTATCTTTACATCTTTATAGCATGAATGCAGGCTCATATTCCCATGCTTTTTTAGTCATCAAGAAGATATCTTAAGTGGTTTCAAGGTTCTCATTCGGCCAGGTCCGGAGGGGGACGATGTAGACTCCTGCGGGATGAACATGATCGGTGAGATCCCGCAGGGCTGCAAAGCCCGAGGAAGCTCACCACAAATGAGGTTCGACTAAGAACGCCACGTCGTGTGGCAACGTCGAACGACCCTGCGTCGTGCAGGGCCGGAAAGCGAAATCGTCCCCCGCAGGACCTTCCGCTCAACAAATGTCTCGAAATCAATTCTTCAAGTAATGGGAGCTTTACTTTAGAATTAAAACTGAAGTTTAGCTAAACCTTTTTTAAAAAGGGTGAAAGTTTAGCAGCATGTTAGGAGCGAGTGGTTTGCAGCGGACTCCATGATGCATTTTACTATGATTAATAAGAAGGAGAATGAAAACATGAGCGCAGAGTATTTTATAGGGATTGTACCGCCTGAATGCTATATGGAGCGGGTTGAACATTTTAGAGAGAAGTGGATGGACCATTCGATTGTGGAACCACATATTACTCTAAAAGCACAGGGAGGATTATCACCGGACAGGAACTGGATAGAGCCTGTAAGAAAAATTTGTGAAAATGTTCGTACCTTTTCGATCCAAGTGTCTGAACCTGCTTATTTTGGGGATCATGTTTTATACTTACGCGTTCATTCTGAAGATCTAGTCCGCCTTCATAAATACATAGTCCGTGAAATCTCCCCAACCGATGAACAGGTCAGGAAGTATTTTGAGCTGGATGATTTTGTTCCTCATCTAACCTTGGCTAAAGAAGCATTCGGTCTTTCGAAGCGGGAGCTGGTAGAAATGGAAAAAGCGGCTTCCAGAGAGCTATCTCCTTTTCCTAAATTTGAAGTCGAATTTATAAGAATTTATGAGCGCAAGACTGGTTTGGATAGATATGAGCCGTTTGAAGACATTTATTTGAACACAAGAGCATGAGCACCCGTCCTGAAGCGCTGATTTAGTAGCGGTGCAGTTTGATTTGGGAAAAGCTAATATAAGTTCTGAGAGCCCACTTTTTTAATTAAGAGTTTATTATATTAATAAATATTAACTTTCAACAGTAGGATAATAGATTTTTTAAACTAATTTTCTATTTTATTTCCAATTTTTGAAACGGTTAACAGGTTGTAACCGTACAAATTGTAAAGAAGTTTAATTGGAGGTTATTTGATGATCAAAAAACTACTACTTATGGCTATAACGCTCTTGATAGCCGCCGGCTGCACCTCTAACCAGTCTTCTGAGGAGGAGACGAAAGAGGAAAGTACGGCAAAGAATGATGTGAAAAAGGTACTGGAGCAAATATTCTCTGGACCTGATCAAGAGTTAACCCAGTTTTATGAAGATTATAATCATGAAGAGATTTCTAACTACTACATGGATCAATTCGAACCTTACTTTACGGAAACGTATATGGACGAGGCGATGAAGACCAATTTGGTTAGCAGCTTTCACCAGAAGGCGTATGGAAATGAGGTTAAGATGGATATTGGCAGTATGAGCATTGAGCAGAGTGAAGACAAAGAAACGGCTTATGATTTTAATACTCAAATCGATGTAAGTAATGGTCAATCCGCGAAGGTTAGTGGGAGAGTGAACACGAACGAAGAGGGTAAAATCACTCGAATTCATTACATGGACCCTCAACCATTATTGCACGCTTTCGATACGGCAGTTGAAACAGAAGATGGACTGTTCGAATACGACCGTTCCAGACTGGTAAGTCGTACTGAAAATGAAGCTTATCAGCCTAAGTATCCTACGGTCATGCCTTTTGAAGTGGATGGTGTTGAAATAGAAGCTGGACCCATGGATCAAAAGGACATCTTATTAACCTTTACTTTTCATGCTGAAACGGAGGAAATGGTGGAATTGATGACGGTTAAGGATGGCGATATTTCCTACGAAGATTTGGAGACGAAAGAGGTTTCGGTTGGAGAACAAACGGGAGAATATGCCGGAAACAAAGGGGGTATTCAACGATTGATTTGGAAAGATGGATCGATCACGTATGAGTTGAAAGGGAATGTAAAAGATTTATCAGAAGAGGACCTGATCACAGTAGCGGAGTCTTTTAAATAGTCTCTGTTAGAGTTCAATGTTGATATATAGAAAAAAGAGGAATTCCAAATAATTGGGAGTCCTCTTTAGCATTATTGTCTTATTGAACTAACGCTCGCCTTTAGTTGAAGAATTGTTCTTTTACTTTAACACCGTTAATGAAAATACCTAGTAGGTAATCAGTCATATATCTATTCCACACTCTAACCCAAATTAAATAATTCCGAAATGATTTCATCACTTCCTGGAGTAAACATAAAAATTGAAAACGCAATACATAAGAATCCTATAAATACTAAGCTAATTATTCCTACTCAGCCCTTTAACAACTAAAAATATGCCCGCAAATAATATTAAGAAATACCAAAAACCCATAACCTCACCCCTTAATAGAATAACGTTCCGTACGACCTAGCACCAGTAACTCTATTATTTTTTACAATTAAGTGACTCTTTAATAGCTTTATCAACTACACCACTTACCACATTTAACCTGCGTCGTTAGTTGAACAAAGAAATAACCTTTATACAGTAAACTTAGATAATTTAAGTGTATCATATGTTTCTATATTTGGAATTATATTCCCTTTTATTATCAGATCGTTCTTCGTGACTTCATTTCGCTATGGTAAATGCTCTCTAAAACTTGAAACCACCCAAGATAGTTGCTCAGATACTTGGTCGCCACATCAACAACAAACTTAAACAGAGCCTTTAAATAAGGAATACGGCTGTGAAAAGTAGATTTTCGAAGTGAATAACCAGCAGGAGTTAGAGACGTATATTAAAAACGTAGATCAATCCTTAGAAAAATTCCGCGAGAACCTTAAGGTTATTCATAAGCATGAGGAGGACAAGTATAATGAGGCGGAAGATCCTTAATAAATATCATGGCGTCCTTCGGCAGAGGGGAGGATTATAATGGATGTTTCCACTTTACTTACTTCTATTTTCTTTTTAATTTCACTTGTGTGTCTGTTGTTTATAGGCATTGTAAAAGTCTATTTGGATCAAAAAGATAATCAGCAAAGGTAATTCTTATTGAGGTCACCAGTTTGAGGAGGGAAGAGGGGAAGAATCCATCTTAACTCCCGGTCCCCTGAATACCTGGGTACCTTGCGAAAGTATGTATTAATTCCTATTACTTAGAGAAGTTAAAAGAAATTGAGCTATGAATCGAAAGAGAAGCCCTACAAGCAAAGCAATGCCCCAGATGATTAAGAACTGATCAGATAGTAAAGTGCCAAGTTGAAATCCTAAAAATAATCCTAACGCTATGGCCATTCCTAAAATGATTTGTTGACTGAGTTTCATACACCCACCTCCTGAACAAAGAATATAAAACTCTCCTTCCCCTTCGAGCAGGAATGAAACCCTTTAGGATTCCAATAAATGTTAGACCTGAGGTGGGAATATATGGTACATATAACATGGAAAGTTTACAAGCTCTTTAATGGAGAATTTAGACATGAATATAGGCTTTTTTCATACAATATGTTGGGGTGAAAAAATGCCAAGAGTAAAATACAGGGATTCAGACGTTGCTTTAATGGCCAGAATGATGAGAGCGGAAGCAGAAGGTGAAGGAAAGCAAGGTATGCTTTATGTCGGAAACGTCATCGTTAACCGGGCTCAAGCAGATTGTTTAGACTTTACAGATGTCCGAACCATTCCGCAGGTCATTTATCAAGTGCAAGGCGGCAATTATGCTTTTGAAGCTGTGCAGAAGGGTAATTTATTTTATAACAGAGCGAGATCTGTGGAAAAGAAACTAGCCAAAAGGAATTTGGATTATTGGAGACAGCATCCTGCCAAATATGCTCTTTGGTACTTTAATCCATATGGGCCATGCCCTCCAACGTGGTACGGGGAGCCTTTTACCGGGCAATTTAAAAATCATTGCTATTATGAACCAGCACCGGGTAGTTGCGCCAGCGTATATGCCTAACTATTAATAAGGAATCCTTTCAAAAAAAGGCGATTACTTCATAAGAGTAGTCGCCTTTTTGCGTAGTAGAACGTTTAAGGCATTATTTCAAATCTAAAAAAACAGCAAAGAAAATACTGGCAGCCTCTTATGATTGACGCTTCATCCTACAATTGCTATGATTGCCTTACGACCGTTCGTAAGTTAAGGGATGAATGTAATGAAAATCATGAATAAAAGGAGAAAATATATATGAATCGTGCATGGTTGTTTGTAATAATTGGATCTTTGTTTGAAGTAGGCTGGGTGATGGGACTTAAGCATGCTTATAATAGTGTTACGTGGATAGCGACGAGTATAGCGATTGTCATTTCTTTTGCTCTGATATTTAAAGCCACCCAGAAATTGGCCGTAGGAACGGTATATGCTGTCTTTACAGGTCTTGGTACAACCGGTACAGTATTGATGGAAATGCTGGCTTTCGGTCAGCCGGTCCAGTTTTTGAAGTTATTTCTAATTTTGATCCTCCTTATTGGAGTGATGGGTCTTAAATTAGTCACTGGAGAACCTGAAGCAGAAGGGAGGACATCCTGATGGCATGGATTTTTCTTCTGATAGCTGGAGCCTCTGAAGTTATTGGGATAACAGGGCTGAATTTAATCCTGCGAAATAAAAATGTTTTATCCTTTTTAGTGCTGCTAGTCGGGATGGTCAGCAGTTTCGGTTTCTTAAGTTTTGCGATGCAGTCTCTTCCGATGGGGACCGCTTATGCGATATGGACGGGAATCGGAACTGTAGGATCTGTCCTGGTTGGCATCCTGTTCTTCGGAGAATCTAAGAATTGGCTTAGAATTGTATTTATGGCCATGGTATTATCGGCAGCGGTAGGTTTAA
Source organism: Halobacillus halophilus DSM 2266 (assembly GCF_000284515.1). Lineage (GTDB taxonomy): Bacteria > Bacillota > Bacilli > Bacillales > Halobacillaceae > Halobacillus > Halobacillus halophilus. Next base: position 1,601,311 of record NC_017668.1, read on the forward strand.
AACTGATCAGTTGATGAATCAGGGCATCTAAATTATGGATATAGGAAGGACGAGTAAGATGAGCATAACTTCGCTACAAATAAAGGAATATTCATTAAAGAATTTCGCGCGAAATGGATATGAAGGAGCATCCATGGCGGAAATAGCTGATGAAGTAGGCATCAAAAAACAGTCGATCTATACTCATTTTAAAGGAAAAGACGACCTTTTCCTTGCCCTGTGCCAGGATGCGTATGAGCACGAAATCAAGTTTGTGATGGATTATATTGAACAGAATAAAGACCTTCATTTAAAAGATTTTCTGTACGGCCTTCTTCTGCAAAGTATCGACCGTTACGAAAAAAACGACTCCACCAAGTTCTGGATCCGTACAGCGTTTTACCCACCGGTTCACCTGAACGATCAAGTCATGCACCTGACCTATAAATATCTGGACAGCTCAGAGGAATTATTGCTTCCGGTTATAGCTTCCGGAAAAGAGAAAGGAGAAGTGGATGCTGAAGTCGGAAAACAGCAGGCTGCATCAGCGTACCTGGCTTTGCTGGATAGTCTTTATGTGGAAATGCTGTACGGAGGCCCGGGCCGTCTGGAGAGAAGGCTAGAGGCTTCCTGGTATCTGTACTGGCGCGGACTTTCTAATCGATCATGAATTGAATCAACCTTAAGAAAAGTGAGGATAGGAGAAGGAGGATCACTGCATCGCAGGTAATCGTTCGTCTATCAGGTAAGGGACGGAGGAATTAGAATGAACTTTTTAAGCTGGTTTGACTGGATCAATCCAACGAATCCATTTGCTTCGCTATTTATGGGGATCCTGTTTTCCATCTTTCTAGGGATTACAGTATGGGTAGAAACCAAAGAGCGAAGGAAAGCTACTGTTACAACGATTATAGGAATTGTGGTCACCTGTATAGGAGTTGGAATCTTAACAGCAGTTGGTTACTATGGATAGCGTGACAGGATTGTAATAATCTTTATTTAAAAATGGCTCAGTTAAAAGTTATTGTTGATTTTTTATAAGAGGCTTATTACGCAAATAGGGCCGGATTGTGGAAGACTCAGTTTCGAGATATTTTGTAGAGAAAGGGGCTCCAGGGAACGACTCGCTTTCCGCGGGCATGTGCTGAGCTTCCTCAGGCTTTGCCTTCCGGGATCTCACCGATCATGTTTATCCCGTTCTTACACTTTTTTAATCTTAATCAAATATCAGAACATAAACGATATGGAGTGCTATCCAGCTCCAGCACCTAGCGTCTAGTGAGACTTCCCTCACTTCTGTACGATAAGGCAACATCGAATCGCTCCGCTCTTCGTGTTTTCTTTATCTCCGCCAGCTCAGTCCAGTCCATACGCCGCTAACCAAGGTGCTTCCGCTTTTAACCTAGGAGTCTTCGCCGTTCCCTTCCGCCCCTTTGCGATCATTGAGAGCTCGAAGTTCTCTGCATACACACCTTCCAATGAACAAGGATCATCTAAAATCCACCTTTATTTTTATGTTTGTTTACGTGTAGGAACCCTGTACTAGAAGCATTTGAGGCAGATACAGCTTGGCTCCTGTCTTCTATAGCAGGGTCCGTTCACTAGATATCGTTGGGGTGGCGGAGGAAACGACGAGACTCCCGCGGGAGAAGGAGTTAGGCGAGACCCCACAGGGAGTGAAACGACCGCGGAGGCTTGCCAGTTCCCCCGCAGGAAAGCGAGTTGTTTCCGTAGCCGCCCTCCCTTTTTTGATAACGGACCCATTTATCTCGAAACTGAGTCTTCAAGTAACGGGAGCTTTACTTTAAGATCAACATTGAAGTTTAACAAAGCCTAAAAATTAAGAACGGACAATTTAATTAGGGTGCACGTTAATAGAGCATTTCTTCGTCATGAAGAATGCTCTATGTTTTTGTCAGAATGGAAAGGTTACTATCGATAAAAATTTATTGTAAAACAATAAATAATAATTTATGATGATAATGATCATAAATTAAACGAGGTGCTGTTATGAAGCAAGGATCCACTTTATTTTTAAAGATTTCTGTATTTCTGATAGGACTTCCTGTGCTTGCATTGTGTATATTTGCGCTTCCCTCGATCGCTAAGGAAGCCTCCAACACTGAATATGCTTCGTTCATTTATCCTGTTTTAGCGGCTATGTATATAGCCGTAATTCCGTTCTTTATTGCTCTGTATCAGGCTCTGAAGCTTTTAAGCTTCATTGATAAGGACCATGCTTTCTCAAGCTCCTCTGTCAAAGCCTTGAAGAAAATTAAATTCAGTGCCGTTACCATAAGTGTCGTGTATATGGCAGCCATGCCTTTCTTCTACTTAATAGGGGAAATGGATGATGCTCCCGGAGTGATCGTGATCGGCCTCGTGATTGTGTTTGCATCACTCGTCATTGCGGTGTTTACGGCCGTTCTTCAAAAGCTATTAAATAATGCCATAGCTATTAAATCAGAGAATGACTTAACGGTATGAGGTGATTACATGGCGATTATAATCAATATTGATGTCATGCTTGCGAAAAGGAAAATGAGCGTCACAGAACTTTCGGAAAAGGTGGGCATCACGATGGCGAATCTCTCCATTTTGAAAAATGGCAAAGCAAAAGCTGTTCGATTTTCAACTTTAGAGGCGATCTGTAAAGCATTAGAGTGCCAGCCTGGTGATATCCTGGAATATAAAAGCGAGGAAGACGATGAAGGGTAGGCAGAATGGCAGCGGGAGGTGGCGTTCATGAGAGCCTTGAAACAACTCGTATATTTCGGCTGGCAGCAGGCTCTCTCCTGTTTGTTTCCCGTTGTTATTTTTGCTTCTTTAGCGATTACTCAAATCTTTTCCCTTCCCCTTCTCCCACGGTATGATTGGCTGCTTATCATTTGTTTGTTCATGCAGTGGGTCATGCTCCGTTCCGGCCTTGAAACACGGGACGAACTTAAAGTCATTACCTTGTTCCACATGATTGGTCTTGCTCTTGAACTTTTTAAGGTACATATGGGGTCCTGGTCCTATCCAGAGGAAGGGTATTCCAAGGTCTTTGGCGTGCCATTGTACAGCGGATTTATGTACGCAAGTGTGGCCAGCTATCTTTGTCAGGCGTGGAGGAGGCTGGATGTTCGACTCGTGAAGTGGCCGTCTTCTTTGGTCGTTGTCCCTCTGGCAGCGGCGATCTACTTGAATTTTTTTACCCATCATTACTGGATAGACGTACGCTGGTGGTTATCTGCCCTCGTCATACTCGTCTTCTGGCAAGCGTGGGTAAACTATGAAGTGAATGGAATACGCTATCAAATGCCGCTTGCTCTTTCCTTTGTGCTGATCGGATTTTTTATATGGATCGCGGAAAATATCGCCACCTATTTTGGCGCCTGGGAATATCCTTATCAGCGTGACGCCTGGAGTCTTGTTCACTTAGGGAAGGTAAGTTCGTGGCTGTTATTAGTGATTGTAAGCTTTCTCATTGTCGCGACCTTGAAGCGGGTAAAAGGGGAAAGCGCAACAAAAAGCCGCACCCGTATGCCCACGTTGGATCGTAAGTCCTTATAAAAAGGATTCCAAATCATTTCAAAGTAAAGAAGGTGGCTTGAATTGGACCATAAAGTTTGTTTGATTACAGGTGGAAATTCAGGAATAGGAAAAGCGGCTGCCATTCAACTGGCGCAAAGCGGAATGAAAGTGATGATCGCATGCAGAAATGAAGAAAGAGGCAGAGCCGCGTTACAAGATATAAAAAGCTCAAGTGATCACGATCAAGTTGAACTGCTGGTATTAGATATGAGCTCCCAGGCGTCTATTTGTCAGGCAGTGGAAATGTTCAAATCGAAACATAGTAAACTCGATGTTCTTATTCATAACGCAGCTGATTTTGATATTACCAGGAAGACCCCTGAATATTCTGAGGATGGGATCGAAACCGTCTGGGCAACCAATCATATTGGACCTGTACTGTTAACCAGTCTGCTGACCCACGAACTAGAACAAAGTGAACAGGGAAGAGTCATAACGGTCGCCTCCCAGGGTTTGATGCTGCACCCTTATTTGAAAGTGAATGTGAAGGATCCTGAATTTAAAACGGGAGGATATCGTGTAGCGAAAGCCTATTATCAGTCCAAGCTGGCACAGGTCATGTACACGTACTGGCTGGCAGAGCAATTAAAAGACACCCGCGTAACTGTTAATGCTGTGAGGGTGACGAACGTGAAGGTTGATATAAGCCGATACCCCGATTTATCAAAAGTCATGAAGATTTTATATTCCATAAAAAGCCGCTTTTCTATTTCGCCGGAAGAGATGGCTGAAACGTACACGTATTTGGCGCGTTCTCCTGAGATGAAAGAAGTAACCGGAGAATACTTCAATGAAAAGAATAAGATCGTTTCTTCCTCACGCTATAGTAAAAAGAAGCGAAATATCGAGGAAGTAATGGAATTGACTATGAAATATTTGTAGTCATTAAATAAAAAACAGAAACACCACTTATTTGTATGTAAATAGGTGGTGTTTTTTATGATGAAAACAGTCGTTTATTGGAAATTTCACCTCTAAAAATTTGAAAAATATGTTACGATTTAGATAATTATCAGCTTACAAATGAGCATTTTAAATTTAGTTTCTCTCGTTCTCTAAACAGCAAATAGATTTATCGTTATGAATTTTGAAAGGGGATACAAAACGTTGAATACAAAATACCTGGACTTACTCGCCCAAAAATATGATAGTGAAGAAAAAGTGGTCACTGAAATTATTAATCTTAAAGCTATACTTAATCTGCCCAAAGGCACAGAGCATTTTGTCAGCGATTTGCACGGGGAGTATCAAGCCTTTCAACATGTATTAAGAAATGGTTCAGGGAAAGTAAAAGAGAAAATCACCGATCTATTTGCCGAAGAGTTATCCGAAAAAGAAATGAATGAGTTCGCGACGCTAGTCTATTACCCAGAAGAAAAGATCAGGCTGATCAAAAACAGCTTTGATAATGAAAAAGAATTGAACCATTGGTATGGGCAAATCATCGAACGTATGTTGAAGCTTGTTTCATATGCTTCCTCCAAATATACCCGATCCAAACTTCGGAAAGCCTTACCCAGCCAGTTTGCGTACGTTATTGAAGAGCTGCTTTACAAAACAGATGAATTCACCAATAAGGAGCAGTATTATTCTAAGATTCTTCAGCAGATTATCTCCCTCGGCCAGTCGGATAAGCTCATCATCGGTCTCGCTTATACCACCCAGCAGCTGGTGGTGGACCATCTTCATGTCGTGGGAGATGTGTATGATCGAGGTCCCGAACCTGACAAAATCATGGAAACCCTCATTAATTATCACTCGATTGATATTCAGTGGGGGAATCATGATGTCCTATGGATTGCAGCCTATGCAGGCTCAAAGGTCTGTCTCGCTAATATCATTCGAATCTGCGCACGCTACAACAATTTAGAGATTATCGAAGATGCGTATGGAATTAATCTTAGACCGCTTCTTAATCTTGCAGAGAAATACTATGACGACAATCCTGCCTTCCGTCCTAAGATCAATCCAGGCGAAGAACCATCTGATCATGAAAGATTACAAATTACGAAGATTCACCAGGCCATTGCCATGATTCAGTTCAAACTGGAAAGCCCTATTATCAAAAGACGCTCCTATTTCAATATGGAAGATCGACTTTTGCTTGAGAAAGTAGATTACGACAGGAATGAAATCACCATCCACGGGGAAACCTACCCCCTTGAAGATACCTGCTTTGCCACGGTGGATCCTGAGCATCCTGAACAGCTTCTAGAGGAAGAAGAGCAAGTGATGGAGAAACTATTATTCTCTGTTCAGCATTCAGAAAAGCTGGCCAGACACATGAACTTTTTCATGAAAAAAGGAAGTCTTTATCTGAAATATAACGGGAACTTATTAATTCATGGATGCATTCCGCTGGATGAACAAGGAAACATGGAAAAAATGACGATTGAAAATCGAACCTATGGCGGAAGAGAATTACTTGATGTTTTTGAGCACTATCTACGTTACGCTTTTGCCCATCCTGAAAAGACCGACGATCTTGCAACGGACATGTCCTGGTATTTATGGACAGGGGAATATTCCTCTCTTTTCGGGAAACGGGAGATGACCACGTTCGAAAGGTACTTTATTAAAGATAAGAAAGTCCATAAAGAAAGAAAAAACCCTTATTATCATTTGCGGGAAGATGAGGAGACCTGCCGGGAAATACTCACTGACTTTGGTCTGAATCCAGACCAGGGGCATATCATCAATGGCCACACACCGGTTAAAGAAATAGATGGGGAAAATCCCATTAAAGCCAATGGAAAGATGATTGTAATCGACGGAGGATTTTCCAAGGCTTATCAATCCAAAACGGGCATAGCCGGCTACACGTTATTATTTAATTCCTACGGCATGCAGCTGGTTGCTCACCAACACTTTAATTCTAAAGAGGAAGTGCTGCGAAATGGAACGGATGTCTTATCGGTGAAAAGATTGGTGGATAAGGAGCTTGAGAGGAAAAAGGTTCTTGAAACAAATGTGGGAGAGGAATTACTGCAGGAAATTTATATTTTGAACAGTTTGATGGAATATCGTTATATAAATTGAGTGTGTTTCTTTTGAAGAAAAGCCAGCTAATGTAGCTGGCTTTTTCTATGAGTTATCTCGAAACGTCATCTTCCACACACGGGCAGGATCGTTGAACCAAGTCGAAGTTGTTCAGACGCTTTGAGTCGCGCTTTTTTGAATACAACGGTGAAGATGATCATAAGCTGGGATTTTATTATGTATAAAATAGAGCCACTTCCAATAAGGTCAGTGGCTGAATGCAAATGTGTAATTGCAGAACTTTCAGCTGATTAAGTGCCGCAAGGACCTTTCCGTCCTAGCAGAGTACCTCATTGAGTAGCCGTAATGGATTCTAGATACTGTCTGGGGCTTCCATAGAATACGATTTGTCTATAGGCAGGGTAAGTGGAATCGAAGGATACAAAGATAGGGGCATCAAGCAGAAAGGGATAATGGGCGTATAATTGTCGATCTCCATAAACCATGCCTTTTAACGCGGTAGTCATTTCTTTATTAAAAATGTTAAAGCGATATTCTGCGGTTTGCTGGCTGAACTCTCCACCATCGACGTAGGCTTTTCCCAATAGATAAAGTTGATTCTGCCCGTTCATTTTCCATTCAACCAATACTTCGTCCCGGACTTTCGGATTAACAGCTTCAAAGTTAAATACATAACCAATATCTAAAAATAATTCAGCCGTACTGTCAGAGTGAGTCAGTGTATATTTTCTCCCTACAAGCGGATGAGCGGTATCAGCGGGTGGTAAATAGGTCACGGATAACTTTCTTGGATCAAACGAAGACATCCTGGCGCCTCCTAAACCTATAATGAAATTCTCCGTATCAGGGTATGCAGGAAAATCACTGGGGTTCGAAATGAGTACTAAATGGAAAATTTATACTTATCTGAGACAACTATCTTATATGACAAGAAAAAACTCCAGCTAAAATATGTTCCAAACGAAGGGTTTAACTTCTTTTCCGCTCAAATTGTTGAACAAACCCAATCTATGCCTGAAAAAGTGTCTTCCTTATCAGATGCTCAAAGTAAGTAATATCGATAATATTTAAATACCATAATTAACTTGAACGAAGTTATCTATGGAAGGTTAAATTCCATAGATTGGTTTCGAGTCTTAAAGTTTAGGTGACTTAAATCTAAGTCATTCGCGTTCGCGAAAGTTAGGAAGGCCTATGAGTAAAACATATTTTTAAGTATAAAAGTTACTATATAAATGAGAATCATATAAAAGATAACACTCACCCTCATAAAGGCTTTGATCCACTCGAAAATTTATTTATTTCGACGGCTGTGTTCGACAAATTATTCCCTATCCCCCGATGTATAATATTTCCATAATACTAAGGGATGAATGGAGGGGCAGAGGCATGCAGCTGAGAAAAATGGTGTTTGTACTGGGGATTCTTTTAGTGGGGTTATGTGTGATGGTAAAGCCGGCAGAGGCCGCGGAGAAGGAAGCCATTATAATTAATAAAAGCATTAATCAACTCGCATTTTATGAAAATGGTAAACTTAAAAAAACGTTTCCTGTCGCGACGGGAAGAACGAAGAGTCTGACGCCGGAGGGGAAATTCCCGCTCGTTAATAAGGTGAAAAACAGGCCATGGTATAAAGAAAATATCCCGGGTGGTGATCCAAGGAATCCTCTGGGTGCAAGGTGGCTTGGGATAAAAGTTCCGGGCGACTGGGGACGTACTTCAGGAAATGTTTACGGTGTCCATGGTACAAATAATCCTTCTTCCATTGGGACGTATGCCTCCAGCGGCTGTATTCGAATGCACAACAAAGACGTCATCTGGTTGTATGAACGGGCCGACAAGAATATTCCGGTATATATCACAAGTTCCTCCTCGTCCTTTACGGCATTAGCACAAAAGTATGGAGTCGGATCGAGCAAGGTTGTCGCAGACTATGAAACCTTTAACGAAACGTTAAGGTATGGCAGTAAAGGTGAATCCGTAAAAATTCTACAGCGAAAACTCAGCATAACTGCTGATGGATCTTTTGGTCCGCAGACCTTAAGATCTGTTAAAAAATTTCAAACCTCAAAAGGATTAGTGGCTGATGGTATCGTAGGGCCAAAAACTAGAAAAGCATTATTCAGCAGTAAGTAATACAGCGAGTTACAAACATGTATTAGGGCAAGACCCTTCTGGATGAGCCCCCGGATAGAGACATTCTCAATTATGTCTCTATTCGGGTTTTTTGGTTCCGTTCCGATTAAATGAGAGCATGGAGTTAATTGGATAACAGTAAAATTTACCTTTAATTCGCTGAATACAACTAAGGTCATTCTTGTGAACTTTATTATTTAAGGTGAAAAAGGTGAATTTTCATGTAGTTTTGGGTATTTTATTGGACTATCATATGGTAAATGAATATGGTTGAAAAACCTTCTGCTCTTCTTATAGAGTTACTAGGTGATAATTTTATTTATTCCTCAATCGTGGCCTAAAAGTATGATGAAACCTCTGTAGATTATTTCAGAGAGAAAGTATGTCTGAAACACCAAGTTTATAAACGAGAGGTATTTTGAAAATAGAAATAACGTGGGAATGATATAATAGAAACGATCTAATCAAACATCATATGAAAGGGAAGAGCGCATAATATGGCAAAACATAAAATCTATACCATGAGTTTCGCAAGCGTTTATCCTCACTATGTGAAGAAGGCGGAGAAAAAAGGACGTACGAAAAACGAAGTCGATGAAATTATCCGTTGGCTGACAGGGTATAGCCAGGAAGAACTAGAGGCGCAGATGGAAAAGGAGACCGATTTTGAGACCTTTTTTGAGGAAGCTCCTCATCTAAATCCTTCGAGGACCATGATTAAAGGTGTAATCTGCGGAGTCCGGGTGGAAAATATTGAAGAGCCAACGATGCGGGAAATTCGCTATTTGGATAAGCAGATTGATGAATTGGCCAAAGGAAAAGCGATGGAGAAAATTTTAAGAAGCTAATATAGGAAAGTGGAAGCGCTGTTTTCCTGTATGGTTAATCGTAATCCTTCAGGAAACCAACGAGCCTGGTCAAGATCTCTCTATAATAGTTATAAGCCAGGGGCGATTATCTAGCAGAGATGATCGTCTTTTTTTTGTATTCAAAGTCATGAATGTGAAAAAGAGAATGAACCAAATAACTTTGTAATGAAGGTAGAAAAGGACAATTATTCACCAGGTTATGTTAAAATTTTCTTGTCAGCAGCAGTAGAAACGAGGTTGAAACTTGGATTTCCTAACGGAGAAAGTCATATACATTTCTTTATTCATTTAGTGATTCATACGATTGAAACCCTGGCTTATGCTGTACGGTTATCCGGAGCACGAGTCGGATTAATTGCATCAGCTTTGTCTTTATTTAATCTCATGGTCATTGTTTCACGGATGGCCAATATGATGCAGCAGCCCTTTACGGGAAGTTTGGTGGATACAGCTCCAAGTGAAAATACCTTATCGTTTGTGGAAGATCAGTATAGAGTTATCATTGGGGCTTCTACAATCGGCACAGTCGTGGGGATTATTTTACTACCAACGTTTGTGGCGTTATTCTCAAGGTCTATTATTCATCTCTCCAGACAAAAAGGATCCATTCCATCTTTATTTAAAATCTTTTTCTCACTGGACTACATAAAACGCGGCTTAAATCAGATGCACGTTCCGAATAGAACGTATTTAAAAGGTTTTTCATTGGCTCATATTCCCAAAAGGTTATTTGTAGTCAATATGGTTGTAACTTCCATTTATACAATAGGAGTTTTATCAGCTCTGTATGCTGCACTCTTAGCCCCCGAGAGAGCCTCAACAGCTATAATGGCGTCAGGGTTAATCAATGGGATTGCCACGATTTTGTTAGTGGTGTTTGTAGATCCAAGAATTTCAGTGATGGCAGATGATGTCATTAATAAGCGAGGGGACTATTTAACATTAAGGAATGTGTCGCTTATGATGGTCACTTCGAGGCTGTTCGGGACATTATTGGCACAGGTTCTATTTATTCCAGGAGCCCAGTACATAGCCTGGTTTACTAAATTTATCGTTTAAATAGAAATAGAAAAAGCAGGTGAAGTGCCCTATGAGCAGAGGTCAGAAAAAGAAGCCTATCTTATGCAGAGTCGGATTTCATAAGTTTAAGCGTAAGGATTGGGAAGAAGGAACGCTACGGGCCATTTACAAATGTGAAAGATGCGGGAAACAAAAAGAGTGATGATAGGGATGTAATATCATATTTTGGCTTTTAGTCCGGTCATTTTACTTAAAAGGAGGGATTCATCATCAATAATCTAGCAGGTAAAATTGCGATCGTTACGGGAGCGAGTAGATTAAAAGGGATTGGGGCAGCCATCTGTACCGAATTAGCGGAGGCTGGCTGTGATATCTTTTTTACTTATTGGAAAGAGTATGATAAAGAGATGCCCTGGAACATAGATCCTAGCGAGCCTTCCATTCTGGAAAAGCAGTTAAAGGAAAAAGGTGTACAGGCAGCGAGTTTGGAACTGGACCTTACCCAGGACGATGCCGCAGAAATACTTATCCAGACCGTAATGGAAAAACTGGGGGTACCTGATATATTAGTAAACAATGCAGCCTATTCTACCCAGAATGATTATTCTAATGTAACTTCAGATCAACTGGACAAACACTATATGGTTAATATTCGCGCTACCACTCTAGTAAGTATAGAATTTGCTCGTACATTTAATAAACCATCTGGAGGAAGGATCGTGAATATAACGTCAGGTCAATTCCAGGGCCCTATGCCAGGTGAGCTCGCATACGCCACCACGAAGGGCGCCATTGACGCCTTAACGGTTACGTTATCGGCAGAAGTTGCACCCCGTGGCATCACCGTCAATGCTATTAACCCAGGACCAACCGACACAGGCTGGATGACAGACCAAATAAAAAGGGATCTGACACCGATGTTTCCTTTTGGAAGAGTGGGCGAACCAAATGATGTCGCAAGAACGATTAAATTCCTGGTCAGTGAAGAAGCGGCCTGGATTACGGGGCAGATCATTCATTCAGAGGGCGGATTTAAGCGATAGCTTTTTACCTTGACGCCCGTATATACTTCTCCCGGCAAAAATTAAACCTGACCTCCATTTGCGAAAATAAGCGATGAAAGGGGACGAGTAAGTTGAAAGTATTAAGAATAGAAGCAGAACAGACTTATACGCTTCGTCACAACATCCTTAGACCTTATCAGCCCTTTGAAGCCTGTCAATATGATACAGATCATGACGAGCATGCTTTTCATATCGGAGCATTTATTGAAGGAAATTTAGTCAGCGCCGCTTCTTTTTATATGGAATCGTATGCCGAGTTTACCAGCCCTAAGCAATACCGTTTAAGAGCGATGGCTACTACGGAAGAATTCAGGAACAAGGGAGCAGGAAGAGAAGTAATTCATTACGCTGAACGGATATTACATGAGCGGAAAGCTGACATACTATGGTGTAAAGGGCGAACTTCGGTCCAGAAATATTATCAGAAGCTCGGTTTTCAAGCATACGGAGACGTATTTGATTACCCTGAAATAGGTCCCCATGTGATTATGTATAAAACATTAAGTTAGAGAAAATGGAATGATTAAATTGTTCTTACATAAAACTGTTAATCTTTATTATTTAATTTTCTAGGAAGGGGCGAGTTATTATGTCTGAGGGATTACTTCATCATGTGGAAATCTATGTATCTGACTTAGAGAAGTCGGAATCATTTTGGGGATGGTTCTTAGAGGAATTGGGCTATCATTCTTATCAAAAATGGGAACAAGGACATAGCTGGAAGCTAGGGGAAACTTACTTGGTGTTTGTTCAAACAGAAGATAAGTATTTGGATGTAGCTTATCATAGATGCAGAACTGGTTTAAATCACTTGGCTTTTCAAGCTTCTTCCCGTGAAAGAGTAGATGAGATGACAAAGATGCTGAAGGAGCATAATATTAAGATCTTATACGAAAACCAGCATCCTTTTGCGGGTGGTGAGGATTACTATGCGGTATTCTTTGAGGACCCGGATCGGATAAAAGTAGAATTTGTAGCCCCGTCGCGATAAGGTGGTTTTCACGATTAATTTTGAGGGGAACGATATTTTATTAGAATACTGGTAAGATTACCAAAGGTTCGAGGGAGAAGTCGACCAGAGAATGCCACAACCCTAGGTGATGACGCTTCAATTGTTTGAATGATATAAGGGTTTTATCTTCAGTAAAACAACGCAACTTTGCGGATCATTATGTAAAAAATAAAACACTACATCTTTAATTGAACTATCATGTTCTTTTGTTGCTCTCTCATAGGAGGAAAATTCTCTCTGATCAGGGTGTCATAAGTTATTTTAGAATCCCATCCATCAAGCCGAAAGTTTAGGGGGACGGGCTTTATCACGAGTGTGTCAACGTTTATCATGTCTTAGGGTCAGCTTTACCTGTATGTGGATTGAAATTTTTAAAGGGCTATGTTTTTCAACACAGCCCTTTAAAGTCTAGCTAATGGTTCCAAGAATCTCGTTAATACAGTCGCTGACTATTTGGCGTTGTTCACTTGAACCTAGTAAAACAGCTAACAATAGTCCCACTAAAAACAAGACAGCAATTAGCACAGCGGCTACGTTTCTTAGAAAGTTCATAGCTCTCCCTCCTTCACCATAGGAATGTAGGAGATCTCTTACATTAGTAATCTATGAAATTCTAGCAATTACGCTTGTACGATAGCCTTTATCAATAGAATTAAATAATTTTACCACTTTAGAATTCGCGTAAAGACAAAATGATAGAATCTAATAGGTTAGAGACAATTACTGTTGAATTGTAGTCTCAAATGGAGGGGATTATGGCTGATTTTAAGCTAACAATCGAAATTCGAAAGCCTTCTTATGCTCAGAATAAAACGGTAAGGGACTCCATACCATGTGCTTTATGGACTTCCGTTCGAAACCATGTTCTGGAGCAAAGCGATTTTACATGCGAGGTATGTGGTTGTCGAGGTGAAGGACATCTCCAGGCTCATGAAGTTTGGGAGTATGACGAGGAAGAATTTCTGTTGATCCTGAACGATATACAATCTCTATGTAAATCCTGTCATGACTTAAAGCATATTCAGCATGCTGCGCTCAGAATTAAAGATCGCAAAAAAAGAAATTTTGTCATGCAGAAGCTAATGAACCACTTTATAAAAGTAAACAATTGTACGGAAGAAGATTTTAGAAACCATTATAGAAATCAATTAGCCAAAAACAATCCAAGCCCAGTTACCCGTTCTTTAGAAGATCTAATTGAAATAAAGGAACTGAGAGAAAGAGAAGAGTTTCTAAAGGAACAGAATTGGAAGTTTGTTATTGCTGATCATGTACCATTTGCAAATGAGATAAAATCAAGCCTCCATTACAAAGATTTGTTATATGCAGGGAAAACTTAATAATTTTTTGTTGTGCCAAAGTACCAGATGAAAAGAGAACAAAAGTCCTAAATACCGGGACTCTTGTTCTCTTTTCATTTAGAGGTTATTTTCTATCATACTATAAAGGTTTGGAAATAAAATAAAGCATATTTAATGTAAATAAATGTAAAGTGGTGTGTTAATATGAATGATAAGACGGTGGATCTAAAAGGGGATTTTTCTATGCGACACACTCTATCCTTATTGTGCCTCATCACGGCTGCATGGTAATTTATTTTAAGAGTGGAAGGTTCTAAAGGGACTTTTATTGAACGTTTTCTATTTATATTGCTTCTCATTATGGTGTTACCAGGTGGCGGCTTATTCTTAGCGCATAAAGCAACTAAGTAGAAAACCTTTAAATCCTAATAAAAGGTTTTAGTATTTTTACTATAACCCTTGCGGGAATCGTTGCAGCGGATAATTTTACTTGATATTAGTTAAACAACTAACTTGTTAAAAGGAGTTTACAATGTGTGGAATAACTAAATTGGCGGAAGGAATGGCCTGGGTACTCATTACTGGATTTATTGTTATTTACTTTTTTATCTCGGACACATCCATGGTAGCTCTTATTAGCTTCATGCTACTTCCAGCCTACTCTATCTTTGGCAAGGTACTAACAGGGTTAGGCATCTCAAGAGAAGATCTATTTATATATAAACTATTGAATATATCAGCTTTTTTAATCTTCGCAGCGTGCTTTATTTTCACGTTGTCCATTTTTATGCAGATGAATATCAATTAGATTGTTTGAGTTCTGAATAATAGAGTCCCCCGTACAGCGAAAGTGAAAGTAGCCTCAACGCCTTACATCTAGAAACTTGACTAGAGAATGGACTGTACTATTTAATGATCCACTTGGAAATCACTTTCACATGGTAGGGTGAAAAAATTAGCGTGAAAATCTCTGTTAAAGTTGAGTGTTTATATTTGATTTTGAACTAATTATCTCGAAACTGAGTCTTCAAGTAAACCAGCTAATAGTTTGTCAACATTTTTCAATAAAAACTTAAGGTAACCCATGTTATACTAAAAATGCGCATGGCAAATAACCTTCCTCAAATGTTTGATTGGAAGGTTTTGTATTATTTAGATGGAAATAGTGATTACGCTATATCTTGGAAAGTGGTTTTGTTTTTTAATAAAGCATAAATCCAATGTAAGAGCTTATTTACACAAGCAATGACGGCTGCTTTATATAATTTGCCTTCCTTTCGCTTCTTGTCGTAAAACGCTCTTAATTTTTTGTTTCTAGGGATAATTTCGGCTGTTGTTTTTTGTTTGCGACAATCACGAATACCAGATCTAACGGCCATATATAGGGCATGACGTAGCCGGCTTGAACCACGTTTTGTAATCCGAACTAAAGTAGCCTTAAACTTACCTGATTCATGTACTTCTGGATCAACTCCTGCGAATGCTACTAGCTTTTTAGGGTGATTAAACCGGTCTATCTCCCCAATCTCAGAAATAATCGTGGCAGCGATTTTTTCTCCAATACCAGGGATAGATTGGATGATCTTATATTCTTCAACTTCTTTTGCGAGAGCATCTATCTCTGAGTCCAATCTGGATAGATGCTTTTTGTATTGAAGAAGCATAGTGATATACATACCAAGACTCAGTAAATGACTCTGATAAAGTGTCTTTTTGAATGGGTTCCGTGCGGCTGCTTTCTTAAGATCCTGAGCTTTTTCCTCTGCCCATCTCCTAGACCGACTCTTACAGAGTTCTTTAATTTTATCAGCTAACGCATCTTGGTTAACATCTAAAATGTCTTCTGATGCAGGGAATTCCTTTAATACAAGTAAAGACACAACTGAGTATAAGTCACCAAAAACCCCTTTATATTCAGGGAAGATTTGATCCAGTACTGCTTGAAATTGCAATTTGGTTTGTACATAAATTCCTGTAATATTCTCGTGTTGCCTTGTAAGATTACGCAAGTTTAAAAGCTGAATACCGCGCCTTTTATAAGGTTCTAAATCTTCCTTGTAATAAAGCTCACAAAGCCGATAAGCATCAATGGCATCCGTTTTAACTTTTCGTAAACTAGAGCTTTTAGCTCTATGAGAGATCAAAGGGTTAACAATAATCAATAAATAGTTATGCTGCTCTAGAAACTGCACCACTGGTGCGTGATAGTGCCCAGTAGCTTCTAGTACAACCGAAGGTTGAATGCCTGTTGTATCTTTTACACCTTCCCAAAACTCAAGTAATGAGCCTAGTCCCTCCAGGTTATGCTTGATGCTAAAACTTTTACCGTAAGGTTTTCCTTTATCTAAAAAGGTCTGAACCTCACTTTCTCCTTTTGAAACATCCAGACCCACGACTGGATTCATTCTATATCTCCTCCTCAGATTCATCTTGCCAGTAACCCCTAGTCCTCCTAGTAGTATCATAGCTTCGCTTGTTATACGGGATCTTGTCCCAACCAGCCTCAAACATGTTTCTACCAGTAGGGGGTGAACGGTTTACCAGGACGGGATCTAAGTCCCACGGGCAGGGGCGTTCTACCCTGGCTACTGTAATAATAAGACCATATTAAAAATGGTCAACCAGAAATATCTAGAATTCTGGTTAACCTTATAATACGAAGGGCAGGTTAGTTGAAGACTCAGTTTCGAGATATTCTCGTGAGATGTCTTTTAATTAGACTTGAGTAATCAGTGTAATTTTGAAATAATTGGAAACGAAATTAAAAAGGAAAGGTAAGGAGGCAAAGTATGCTAGATAAAAAGGTTGGATGGTTGTTTGTACTAGCCTCTATCGTCATAATGGTGTTGATTTACTGGATTGGACCTAAGGAGAGTATTACTGTTCTACTGGTGGGTCTTACTCCTCCAGTAATGATGGTCTTGTACAAAGGACTTAAACACCGAAAACTGAAGAGTCAAAATGAATAGTTTAGTTACTAAAGGAGATAAAGGAAAAAGAATAAAATAATTTGAAAAGAATATGCTTTTTCACTATTTGATAATCAGGAGGGATTTGGATGATTTGGTTAGGATTAGGGATTGTTATAGCTGGATATTTAATTGGGGAAGGATTAAAAGATTTGAAAAATCCAAACTCAATTTTAGAATCTTTAAACGAAAATGACTACCACGAACTTATTAAAGAGAATGAGGTTCATCATTTTATTGGTATTTCTAATGAAGATGCAAAACACTTGATTGCCGAATACCCAAGCATTCCGCATATTGTAATAAACAGTAAGGTGTATTATCAAAAAGCCAAATTACGTAAATGGTTAATGAAAATAGGAAGTTGACCATTTTTAGAGATACTAATGTTATTTCACTAGATGGCTAAAGGGGGCTATTCTTTAATATCTTAGTAACTATGGATAATTAGGATTGACGCTCAGTATGAAATGGTGAACTACCAAGAGGAGATTGTAGATAATCAAACGAGCCACCTCAACTTGTGGCTCGCTGTAAATTCTCTCGGGGTAATTCTTTTTGGGTAAAAAACTTAATATAAGCTATGTAGAAAAACCAACCTATCATACCGCCGAATACATTCAATATAAAGTCGTCTATATCTGTAACTTTATTGGCGACACCTGTAGACAGGTTAATAATTAGCTGGGTTAGTTCAACCGTGAGAGTTATTACAATTAATAGTAGTAGGGATTTAAAAAACCTATAACCTTTCGGCTCAGTAATCCAATTAGAATAGGTAAGGGTAAGAGAAGTGTGATATTACCGAATACTTGAACATAGTTTCCGTAACTTAAGGCTTGCGATATTGTCTCAAAAGGTACCAAGTTGTAGTATTCGGTAGAAGATAGGTCAGGAAAAAATCCCTCTTTAAGACTGACCGTTATTGGTAAAAAAGTTAAATTTAGTACGCTTAAAACATAGAAAATTGTTGCACCTAAAAGAAGTAATTTTTTGAAATTCTTCTTTTTCTTTTTGTTTTTTAAATGTAAATACAAGAAGGTTATCCCGCAGATAACTGTAAAAACAATTAAAAATAAAGGGGGAGATAAATCATAAGAGTATCCTAGTGGTTGCATATAATCACCTTTTAATAAGAGTAAACATAATTATATCCAACATCTGGTATTGAGTTCAACAGTAAAATTAAGCTCGTTTTTTTTGTTTGTAAATTAGGATATCTCGAAACTGAGTCTTACGTAAACGGGGGCGATTACTTAACATGAGTGGTGGAACTTTTAAAACTAAATGGCGGGATAGCGAAACGTTCGCTTCCGCAATACTAGAAGATTTATTGGCTAAATAATTAAATAAAAATAATTAAGACTTTCTTATAAGAAGGTGTTTTCTGTTACTTTAAATGGAGATTTTGTTCAGTTAGGAGGGCATATGCAAAAGAAAGCAAAGTACATAAGTAGAAGTTTGTTATTAATCGCAGGTCTATTGTGTTTAATGGGATTATTTACTGATAGTCCCTTTTCGTGGTGGATGAACGTATGGCTGTTCTTAGCTCCAGCTATGATCATTCGAGAGTTCATAGAGATGCCTGCAAAAGGAAAAAGTAGGATATACTCAATGGTTTGTATAACTGCGCTTTCACTCGTATTTGGGATGGCGGTTCTAGATTTAATCATCGGCTGAGGGCGGTTGTGTTAGTTTGAAGATATTAAACCCAAAGTATCTCGGATTCGAGTCTTCAAGAAAAGGGGGCAAATCTAGAATATTGCCCTTGTTTTATTCTGTGAGACAATCATAGTTAATAATGCTCTAGGAGGGTTAATATCAATAGTATTGTTGCAGGGCAGTTGGCATCGCTGTTTTTATTTGTAGTTGTACCGCTTTTGTTCTTGACTGTCATATCATTATTGGTAAACGTAAAAAGACGAACAGAGAAAATAGAAAACAAACTAAATAAAATGTATCAAAATGAAGAGTGAAAGTAGAGGGAAATGCCTAATTATCTCGAAATCAAGTTTTACTGTATCGGGGGCTATTGCTTAAATGACTGATCCCCCTTAATTCCACTTGCATAGTGGTTCTGAGGAATATAAATTTTAAATTTAAAAAGCAAATAAAGTTTACAGGGAGGGGTTTTTTGAAGAGGTTAAAATGGAAACATATGAGTTGGAGTTTGCTCTTATGTATTTTTATACCATATTTCATACCCAGTAATTATTCTAGCGAAGGAATAGGCAACCACACTTTTGGATTTCCATTAAAGTATATAACGATACACCAAAAAGAACCTTACAGTGTCTGGCTTTTTGATAACTTATTTAGCGGTAATGATGGAATGGCAATTAATCCTGCAACTCTTATGTTAAATGTACTTCTCATTTATTTAATAATTAGATTCGCAGCAAATAAAATGAAGAAGAGGAAAGACGTTAATTTGAATGTCCAATAACAAACACTATAGTATTGAGCATAGTTTTAGGTGTGATTTTACACTACATAACCTGGCAGTTATCTCAGTTTCAAGTCTTATAAAAACGGGGCCAACTGTTTAATAGAGACAACCGCTTTCACTAACGAGGCAATAGAGTGTGCATGGGTTAAAAGGGGAGAGGATATGAGGAAAAATAGCTTAAAGGGAATACTGGTATTAGGTTCTTTATTAGGGATTATTGGACTAATATTCATCTTTTTTAGCAATAGTCTCGGGACGAGCTTAACAAATGCCCTAGTGGCGGATGCTGATTACGCTGCATATACTTACGATTCTAAAGTTAAAACAAATACAAATATCTTTCTAGTAACTGGTATCATACTTTCTGGAATTAGTCTCTCTACAGCGATCTATGCTCTTTATAAGATGCTAAATATTAAATACTAGGTATGTAGGTATCTTTGTGTGCTCTTTAAATTACAGGCGTCCTGGACCAATATATCCTGATTTCGAATCTTTTTGTAAAGGGGCGATTGTTCAATCAGAGCAATCGTCTTCTTCTTAAAATATGGATAGTTTTTAAACTTACTAGAGTCATTAAACGGGAAATGGAGGTTCAAAAATAAATAAGGTGGAATAATTTGATAACTGCACTAAAAATGACTCGATTGCTTATTGAATTAACGGAACAGGGTATGGAAGAGAGATTTCCAACTTATATGGAGGATAAAGTATGAAAAATAGATTAACTTTAATAGTGGCATTATTTTTTATTTTAGGTTCTACAATAGTAAGTAGTATGAATTCGCTTAGCTACACTTTTAAATCAATTTTTTTAACGTTGCCATTACCATTCTCATTGTTTTAGGAGTAGTAAATTTATATAAATATTTCATTAATAATAAACACTAATTCATATAGCGCCCCTTATACTATCGGGTGCGTTAGTAGAAGAGTTGCTTCAATATATCTCGAAATCAAGTCTTTCTGAAAAGGGTGCGATTGTTCAATATGAGCAATCGCTTCTTTGCTAAACCAGGTTAGTTGAAGACTCAGTTTCGATATAATCGGTAGTTTTGAAAGTAAATTGAATTGGTATTGTATGGATAATAAGATAATTCTCGAAGTTCTCGCAAGTTAGTAATATTGAATATTTTAAAACGCAAATTCAGTATCAGGGAAGAGGGGTTTTATGTATCAGTATGGCTTAGAGCCTACTTTTTGGCTGAGATTAGTAGTAGTGATATCTATTTTTTTATTATTGTTAGTCTCTTTTAATGTAATAATTAGTAGATGGTTGAAGATGGAGAGAAAGAAGTTATTTTCCTATAACCATGTTAATGAGAAACATGAAAAAATTGATTGGATTATTAGGGTTATCGCTATCCTCAGTATTTTGTTAGGGTATTTTATAAACTCAACGAGAGGACCTACAAATTGGTATTGGTTTTTACAACCGTGGTTTATACTTGCTATCTTTATTGTTGTTTCTGAAGTATTTAGAGCGTTTATGGAACATAAGTATGCAGAAAACCCTAACGCTTATAAAGTAACCATCTGTAATATGGTGTTCACTCTTATATTGTTCTTCACATTAGTAAAGACTGAATTTTGGGGTTTAATATAAATTTGAATAAAGTCTAACTATCTTGAATTCAAGTCTTCCTGTATAGGGGGCAATTGTTCAATAGATCATTTGCCCTTAATTACATAAGTGCAAGGAATACCGGGCATTTAACTATTTACCTGACGGAGCAGATTAGTGGAAGAGTGTTTTTGTAGTATGTTCCGCAATCGAGACATTTTGTTGAGGAGAAATTAGAAAGAAAAAATGAAGGTGGGATGAAATATGTTCGATGCTGGTTGGCTTAACATCGGCAGTTTGGTACTTGGATTAGTTGCTTGGATAATTCCTATTATTAATCTTGCGGTAGGTAAAAAACAGATGAATAAGAAATGGATTGCTCTTACCATTATCAGTTTCAGCGCTTGTGCTATCGCGATATGTTTACAAATTTTTTATAACCTTTACTTGGTAAACATTGAAGATTGGTCTGCTCTGTCGGAAATGCACGCTGTAGCTGTTGCTTCAACTGTACTTGTCATTGTTACCATTTTATTAAATGCACCTACGTTGTTTTTATATCGGGATAGGGGCGCATTGTAAAACTAACGGGTGCTTTAGTTGAATAAGCCCGATATGTCTTTGGGGTTTTGTGGGTTTATCTCGAAACCGAGTCTTCAAGATTTGGGGGCGATTGTTCAATAAGAGCAATCGCTTTTTTACTAACTAGTAGAATACTTAAAGACTTGAATTCGAGACATTCTTGAGATGTCTTCTTAATTGACTTGAGCAATCAATGAAGTTTTGAAATAATTGGAATTAATATTAATAAATTGAATCAATTTTAATAAGGATTAAGAATAAATAAATCCTTTAAGCTATGTAGAAATTATGAAATAACACAATTAAAGGTTTGAAACCTATTAGAATACTTCTTTTAAAGTTATAGGAGGTTTGACTATGTGGTGGTTAGAAAATGTCTTTAAATATTCATGGAAGGTAATTCTATTAACTTTTTTTACTTCGGCTTTTCTATATCTAGCGTATGCTTTAGGATTTTCCAATTGGAATGATGGAAGTTTTCAAGTGAATGATTTATATTTACCAGGATGCATTCTTGGAGCTATTGTATTATTTATGCTCACAAGAAAAAGAGCAATAAAAGAATTCGAAGAAAAATACCCTCCTGAAAAGAAGGCTAGCGATAGTTAATGTTCGTTTCACAAAAGATAGTTTAATTGAAGACTTCCACCAATTTATCTCGAATTCAAGTCTTCATCAATAGGGGGCGATTGCTCAATAAGAACAATCGCTTTTTTTTACTATCGAGGCAGGATAGTTGAAGACTTAGTTTCAAGAGTTAATATAAAATAACGTTGTCCAAGAACCTGTATAGAAAAAGGGGGATGAATGATGGAGTTTGAGCTTAGTTTTAGAAATAAAATAGTTAGAATGTTTTTTATTTGGGTTATTCCGGTATGGTTATTAACGATAATTTTAATTTTTACCTTACCTAACCACTATCAATGGATACCATCTTTTCTTCCAATAGTAACCGTGATTATCTTTTATCTATGGGCTAAATTTTATAGTAAGACGGAGAAAAGTTAATTATTTTATCTCGAATTCAAGTCTTCCTGTAACGGGGGCAATTATCCCATAAGTATAGTCGTCTTTTATTTTACTTATGAGTTGGGGGAGAGTGTTGAAGACTCATTTTTGTAATAATTACATTAAGTGACTGTTTTGCTTTATTAATGGTATTATTTGGAACTTGAATGGTGTAGTTAATTTACAACCGGAATTTGAAGGGGGAGTTGGTACCTTTTTAGCTTTATAAAATGAATAGGGAGGATTGCTACCTTGAACCTGTTTATAATAACGTTAGTCCTTTTGCCAACACTGATTACTTGTCTTATCGGGTACTTTTGAAGAGCCAGTTTCGAGATATTGGGATATTTTTGAAACTTTTTTGTTATTAATCGTACATTTTAATAAATTGATATATATACTTCTTCTATGTAATGAAAGGAGAAAATAACGGATTTGGTTTTGGGCGCGATTCTTATACTATGGGGAGTTTTAATCCTAAATTCCTCAATATTTAAAATGAAACGCAAAGAAGATTATGAAGATGATGCAAGATTTGGTTCAAGCGGCTTTATAGAGTGGGAAAGTCTTTTTAAATTGTTTAATAAAATCCCGTATAGACTGGCAAAGGGTTTTGCATTAATCATTGGTACTTCATACGTTATATTGGGAGCTTGGGTAATATAAGCGTTAAGATTACCTTGAAATCAAGTCATACGTAAACAGGGGTTTATCTTTAGCATAATGCTCTCTTATTTAATCAATTCTTGAAGGAATTTTCTTTTTCTTTTAGACCGCTGACCCTATCTTCTAAATTTTCTTTTGATGCTTTTCTTGATCTAAAGTATTTAATAATAGATAAAATACCAAAAACGATGGCACCAGCAATAACTAAATATATGAAAATGATTATTAAAGGCATTAATTCTTGTATTGGCAATTCAAAGCACTCCCTATTCTAATTTCACCAGTGTATTTCTATATTTCTATAGTTAAACGAAATTACCTTTAATAATTATCAAATACTACAATCATTTCATAATGGGTTTTTGATACCTATTCAACTTTTATCTAACTTAACATATCTTGAATTTGAGTCTTCCGCAAACGGGGGGCTTTATTTATACTTAAATAGTACTCGCTAATTTACATAAGCATTGGGAATATCGTGCTTTTTACTGACGTGAGTTTTGGAATCACTTGAGGTTTATTGTGAAGTTATTAATGGGGGGGGATAATGTGGATACTTTCGTAATTATGGGCTTTGTGTTTGGAATTATGTCATTCACTTTCGGTATTACTGCTTTTACGACAGCATTGAGTAATAGTAAAACTGTAAAAGATCTTGAAAAGAGGATTGATGATTTAGAGAAAAAACTGTGAAAAATCTCTCAAGCCAATAGGGTATTAGTTGCAGAACTGCATCTTGAAATCAAGTTGGAACAGGAGCGATTTTTGAATAAAAGGATAATCGCTCCCAGTAAGGTAAATATCAATTCTTCGCTCATTGCGTTCAGTCTACCTCTTCATAAGGAGCTTTCCTATGAGTTTCAGCTGGTGCTTGAGTGCTATAATCTCTATTTTTTCCGCCATACACATCACTTGTAGGAGTGTATTCTTGTCCTTTATCATTCGGAGACTTTCCTTTAATTGCAAATTTAATTACACTAATTGAGATGGCACCTATGATGACTCCTAAAATGATAAGTTCCATCGAATCCACACCTTTCTATAGTTATAAAAGAGTTCTTTCTATTTTACCATACTCATTATCAGGCGTATTTTAGTGTTTATTTCATTTATCTTGAAATCGAGTCTTAAGGAAACGGGAACGATTGCTTACTAAGAGTAATCGTCTTTTTTTTAGCATTTGGATCGTTTTTAAACTTACTATCAAGGTAATAGACGGATAAACAGAAAATGGAGGTCTTGAATGAATGATATCGTAATAACAGTCATCATTGTCCTATTAGTCGCTGGAGGCTGGGGAGCTATTATTCTTAAAGATTTTGCTAATGGAATAGGTAAACCTAAGGGAAACTGGGTTCATACAGGAGCTGTTATAATCTTCGCTTTATTACTCATTTGGATAGCAACAAGCTTTTGATTAAAGTTTGAGACTTATCCGGAATAATTAGGAAATGTGGAGCTATTATGTTGAGACAGTTTAGAGAAGGAGGGATTCACTTACTGGATACAGAATAGTAGAGTATAACTTTATAGGGAGTGGAGAATCGTGTTTACTAAAGTAGGTCAAATTATGTTATATGTTGATAACCAGGAAGAAGCCGTGGATTTCTGGACAGAGAAATTAGGGTTTATTGTGACTTCAGAAGAGAATAACGATCAAGGAATGAGATGGTTTGAAATAGCTCCAAAAAAAGGAGCTGAAACGACCATTGTTATTCACAACAAAGAGATCGTTGCTAACATGTCTCCAGAATTAAACCTTGATACACCTTCTTTAATGTTCTACTCTGATGATTTTGAACATCTATATAGAGATTTGCAAAACAAAGGAATAAACGTAGGGGAAATTGTGAATATGCCATCGGGTAGAGTGTTTAATTTTGCGGATAATGAAGATAATTATTTTGCCGTAATGGATAAACAATAATATAGTATCTGCGTTTCTAGAGTGAAGCCTCATAATAGGGCTTAAAAAAAGTATAGCGAACGGGGGGTGCTAAAAACTTTTAACAGTAAGACAGTATAAATCTTAAAGGCATTCTTTATTATAAATCACCGGCGTTTTAAACCGCCACTGATCCCATATAGCATTGTCTGCAGCTAGTTCAGCCATAAAATGACTGACGTTAATCCTGCTGGTTTTCCCAGGATTAAATAAAGGACTCCTTACCTTGGATTCATAAATTTCATAGGAACTCTCATCCGTCTCGTTGATTAAAGAGTCGGGGCGCACGGCAATCCAATCGATATTTTTGTCCTCATGACCTGTCGTCATAACCAGATAATTGGCAGCTTTGACATTGTCCCGATGTGGAGGAAGTATAAGCATGAGGAGGGAAAAGACCATCCTTTCTGCTATCGAATTCTTCTCTCCAGATACAGGGTTCGTATAAGCGGTTGTACTCATAAGTATAAGCTTTATATTTTTAGAAGGATCCTTTTTGATCGTCTCTGTAATCCTCTTTATAGCATCCAATACCAAATAGCGAGGTTTACCAAACATTCCCCTGAAGGTAACGTTGTGACCAAGACATGAGATAATGGTCGTACAATCGTGCAAAAGGACGCTCATTTCAGAGTCGGTTAATTCGTTGATATTGCCCTTCACGGTTTCCACTAGTGGATGGTTTTGTATATCTTCAGAAAGCACGGCCGTTTTCCGGATGAGAATGCGCGTATTGATTTGCCTTTTAATCAACTGCCTGACGACTTCTTTACCAGTAGCCCCACTTGCTCCAAGAACTAATACTCTCATAGAACCCCTCCTGCTATTCTTAAGCACTCGTATTTCTTACTCATTTATTCGCCCAACAAAAAGTAATTCCTCTTTAAAAAGTAAAAAAGTTCGCTGGCGTGATCGTGAACCCTAAAAACAGATTCCTTCAAACAAGAGTGGCATGCTTTCCGTTTTTTATAGATAATGGATGAATGAGACGTTCATCTTAAGCTATGTTTAGGATGAGCCTATCAGAATTTTAGGAGGCATAACCATGACAAAGAGTAATAAAAAGATGTTATCCAAGGATCAAAGTGAAGAATTATTCAATGTATTGAAGGACCGTTTTGAACATAACATGCACCGCCATGAAGGCTTTGAATGGAATGCTCTTCAGGCGAAGCTCGAGGCTGACTCTGAAAAACTGTGGTCGTTGAATGAGATGGAAAGAACAGGCGGGGAACCGGACGTTGTAGGGTATGATGAAAAGAAAGACACCTACATTTTTATGGATTGTGCATCGGAAAGTCCTAAAGGCCGCCGAAGCGTTTGCTATGACCGTGAGGCGCTGGAGGCAAGAAAAAAATTCAAGCCTGAAAACAGTGCGATCGATATGGCAGCTTCCATGGGAATTGAGATCTTAACCGAAGAACAATATCGCGGGTTACAGAAAATGGGCGAGTTTGATAAGAAAACATCGAGCTGGGTCCAAACGCCGTCAGCTATTAGAGAACGCGGGGGAGCACTTTTTTGCGATCGTCGTTACGATCACGTCTTTGTCTATCACAACGGGGCAGAATCATACTACGCTGCCAGGGGCTTTCGTGGCTCCCTGATGGTCTAGAGAATACTAAAGACTGACACATTGTTAGTTTATAAAAGACAGGCTTGAGTGACCACTCAAGCCTGTCTTTTATAAGTTTCATTTTGCTATTCTGCCTCTACGACAACTTTCCCGATCATTTTTCCACTTTCTACTTTTCGATGAGCTTCACGAAGCTGCTCGGCATTCAGGCCGGTCAGCGTTTCTGTCAAAGTGGTTCGGACAGAGTTATTATCTATTTTTTCAGCGATTCGAGTTAAAATCTGCTGCTGTTCCTGCATATCTTCCGTTTCGAAAAGCGGGCGGGTGAACATAAATTCCCAGACAAAGGCAGCGCTTTTCTGCTGCAGTGCGGTAAGATCCAGGTGTTCTTCTGTTTCCACAATGCTGCAGATTTTCCCTTGCGGTGCTATGGCTTCGGTCATGTTGTCCCAATGTTCAGCTGTAGAGCTTAAACAGAAAATATAATCGACTGCATCGATTTCTAACTCTCGAAGCTGCTGTGGAAGCGGCTTCCGATGGTTAATGGTGTAATGAGCCCCGTGGTCTTTGGCCCAGTTTACGGTCTCTTCTCTTGAAGCGGTACCGATAACGGTGAGGCCGGCTTCATTGGCAAGCTGGGTGGCAATGGAACCTACTCCGCCTGCAGCACCAATAATAAGGATGGATTTTCCTTTGTTTTTATCTTCATCTGTTGAGATTCCCAATCTTTCGTAAAGAGCTTCCCAGGCGGTCAGGCCTGTTAAAGGCAAAGCGGCCGCTTCCCTGAAGGACAGAGACTGCGGTTTCTTGGCAGCAATACGTTCATCTACAAGGTGATAGTCGCTGTTCGTACCTGGACGACTGATCACACCGGCGTAATACACTTCATCACCTGGCTCAAAAGAAGTGACGTCTTCACCAACGCTCTCTACGACGCCTGCTGCATCATAACCGAGAATTTTAGGCTCCTCTTCATCTTCTCCGTTGGCACGGACTTTTGTATCTACTGGATTTACAGAAACGGCTTTAATTTTCACGAGAATATCACGACCCGAAGCTTCGGGCTTGTCTATGGTGACATCAACCAGGCTGTTATCTTCAGAAATGGGTAAATGCTTATATAATCCTACGGCATTCATTTGTTCCGTCATGCTATCATCCTTTCTTTACTATCCTTACTTCATCTTCCACTTAAAAGGAGTTGTGAAACGCCGGCCGCCCCTGATTGGAAGCAATATTGATGTATGTAAACTTGTTAGAAAGACAAACTGGGTTCTGCAGGAAGTTCATTCATTCATAATCCCCTTGTACATATGCTATGATAATAGAAAATTAGATTTCAGGGGGATACGTTTTTGGATATTCAATTTATTAAATGCCATGGCTCTGGCAATGACTTTATCCTGATTGATGAGCTCACGCATGGTTACACGTTTACCGAAAAAGAAAGAGAGGACCTTTCCATTTTATTATGTGACCGGAACGATGGGATTGGTTCTGATGGTATCCTATTCGTAATGGATAGTGATAAAGCGGAAGCGAGAATGCGTATGTTTAATTCGGATGGCACGGAAGCGGAAATGTGCGGCAATGGCCTCCGCTGTGTGGCCAGACACGTATTGGAAAAAGAGGGTAAGACCCATATTGCGGTCGAGACGGAAAAAGCGATGCTTGCTGTTAGTCAGGTGGAAGAGATTTTTCCAGGCATCGATACTTTTTCGGTCGCCATTGAACCGGTATCGTTTGAGCCTGCTTCGCTTCCGGTCCGCGTGGATACCGAGCCGGCTTCGAAAACGACTATTCCGGGACTGCCCGAGCATTTGACCTTTACGGCGTTAAGCGTACCGAACCCTCATATCGTTGCTATTGTGGAAGACATTAACCAGGAAGAGCTTGCCCATGTGGGGGAAAAAGCGAACCAGTTACCTGAAGTGTTCCCTAACGGTGTGAACGTCAGTTTTATGAAACTCTTAGAAAAAAATAAAGTTTTCGTCCAGACATTTGAACGCGGCGTTGGTCTGACCAATGCCTGCGGAACGGCTATGTCTGCTTCTTCTCTTGTTTCTACCATTCATGGACCGAATGAAACAGGCGAACCGATTGTGGTCATTAACAAAGGCGGACTTGTTAACTGTGTGGTTGAGAAAGAAAAGGAAAGTTTCTCCATTCAGCTAAGAGGGAATGCAACGAATGTATACGAAGCCATGGTGCAGCTCGACTGGAGCTCACGTACTTTTCACGTGGAAAACAGGAAAGAATTTACCGAAGAACAGACGAAATATGAAAAATTAGAAGCTTATGCAGCTTCGCAAATAGGTGGTGACTCTTAATGATCAAAACGTTCGATGTAAAAACAGATAATCATGACCAGATGATTGATGTCACGTCTAAAGTTGAACAGTGGATCAAAGATGAAGGGATAACCGATGGTGTCGTCATCGTATCCTCGAAGCATACGACAGCAGGCTTAACGGTAAATGAAAATGCCGATCCAGATGTAAAAACGGATATGCTGCGCCGCTTCAGGGAAGTTTACCCGTGGGATATGGCAGAAGATCGTCATGCCGAAGGGAATACAGCTGCGCACATGAAAACGAGTACAGTCGGCCATTCCCAGACGCTGATTATTGAGGACGGAAATCTCGTCCTCGGCACATGGCAGGGGCTGTATTTCTGTGAATTTGACGGCCCGCGAAGCCGTAAGTTTACAGCGAAAATATTGAAGTGATCGAAGTGTCGTCCGGGTGAATACATGCTCGGGCGCTTTTTTTAGAATAGACTAGAACGTATTCATGATGGTTTGCAGGACGGAAAACTTGCTGATATCTACCGATCCAATTGAAAAAGTCCATAATTTTTTCAGGTTGAAAGGAAAAGGATGTTCATGAACCATTTTAAAAATAAACGATACTGGATCCTGATGCCTCCCTTTTTATTAATGACCGTGTTACTAGTAATTTTTCTCCCTATTGAATATAGATGGTACTCATTTTTACCGATTGTCGTGTTTTGGATGGTTTACTACATTTGGAACTATTATTCTGAAAAGGATAATAACATGCAAAATGACGAGCGTTCCCTCTATTAATTACTTTAATAATTTATCTTCATAAGCTCGATTAAGCGCGTCAGAACTTATTTATATAAATCTTGAAAATAATTGAAATTATTTTCAAGATTTAAGAGTATCCGAATTACAAATTGGTAATAGAGAGGTATATAATAAGTCTAACAGGGAGGGTAATCAGCATGCCATCATCACTCAGCGGGACATTATTCCTATCCAAACTGATCACTCAATATGCTCATTTACATGAACGCACAGTCGGCAGACATGCAGAAGAATATATCCGGCAATTAGGAATTCGAACAGGAGAATGGATTGAGTCATTCTATAGCGAGAAGAATGAACAGTGGTCTGTGGAACGCTACGCCGAAGTTATTGTAGATATAAAAAACTCTATTGGCGGCCATTTCCGAATCGCGGAAGTACATCCGGACAAGGTGATTGTTAAAGCGACAGGATGCCCTTTTGGCGATGTTGTCAAAGATGCTCCTCACCTGTGTGCCATGACTTCAAGTGTCTTTGGAGGCATCGCCGCGCGACGGATGGGGTATGGAAAAGTCAATTTGAGAAAACGGATTGCTAAGGGTGATGCCGGCTGTGAAGTAGTCATTTACTTTCAACCGACAGATGAGGAAGAGGGAAGCGTTTATGAAAACCTGCCTATCACCCCTTCCTATGGAAATCCTTTTATCTGGGACGAAGAAGCGATCGAATCATTAGGAGAAGAACTTCGGAAAAGTGATGAGATGGTTGTGAAGTTACTAGATGAATTGGAGTCTTTAAAAGAAGAAGTCGAAACACTAAAAGCTGAAAAGAAATCACTCACATGATTTTTAGAAGGACTTTGCGATAGAGGCAAAGTCTTTTTTTATGCTCTTCTGACGGCCCAATTGAGGAGTCGCACGGCCCAAATACCCCATTTAAAAAATTGAAGTAGGAAATAAACTATACCGTATGCTGCAGCATAGCTATAATCCCATTACGTGCCTCTTAATTCGTTAACTTTCCCTCTAAAAATTCAAGGATCGGTAAGGTAACTGCGTATAAATACATATTTCGTGCCAATGGCTGCCCATTAATAGGAAGAAACACGACCCCTTTATACTCAATCTGCTCCACCATGATTTCAGGAAGATAAGCAATTCCAAGTCCGAGAGAAACGAGTCCCGCCATAGCATGATACTGGGTTTCTATCGTTTCTCCTTTGAACTGCTTCTCCTCCATAATAGTCTTCAACTGATTGGTGAGGGAGCCTTCTGGAGGAATAATTTGTGGTTCTTTCATGCACTGTTCGATGGTTACTTCTTCCAAGGAAGCAAGTTTTGAGGTAAGAGGAACGGCTGCCAGAAAGTTGTCCCTGAACAAAAACTTCGAGTAAAGGTTCGAGTAAGATGGCTCATCTTGAATGATCGCTGCGTCAATTTCGTCTGCTTCTAATAAAGGCAGTAAATCCCGACTGTCGTCTTTAATCGTCGTAACATGAAAATTCGTTTGGATGAGTTTATCGTAATGGCGGTGAATAAAATAGCTGCTAATCATAGGAGTGGAACCGAAGCGGATTTGATCATGGTCTCGATAATGATGAATGGTTCGTTCAATTTGCGCAAATAGGGGCTTTAAATCTTTATATAGCGCATGCCCTTTGTCCGTTAAGTCTACACCTCGCACCGACCGATCAAATAAAGGGAAGCCAAGTTCCTCTTCTAACAACTTCATTTGTTTGCTTAGAGCCGGCTGCGAAATATAAAATATTTCCGCTGCTTTCGTAAAACTTCTCCATTCAGCAATTTCCAGAAAGTACTTGATTTTGTGTAATAGCAACAGGATGCTCTCCTTTCTTTTTCTATAACTTAGCGTAATGGAATGGCTGATACAAAAGGTTTCATCATACAATAACTTCTATATTTTACTTTTAGTATAACTTAAAGTTATGATTTCATAAATTTTTTGTATTACCTCTGCGAAGGATTCAGGCGTTATTCTGTAAATAAGAGCAGATGAAGAAGGAGGGCCAATGATGAAAAACGTATATATTCTGTTGGGACTATCCATTATCTTAGAGGTAATTGGAGCTACTTTTATGAAGTACACGAGCGGATTCGAAAACGCAGCGGCCAGTGTGGTCGTCATACTCAGCTATCTATTGGCATTGACTTTATATATCATTATTACAAAAAATCATGAACTGGGAATGATAAATGCTTTATGGTCAGGTGGAGGGACGGGGCTAGTCACCATCCTCGGTATAATTTTGTTCGGTGAGACGACAAGTTTTCAAAAAATGGTCGGTGTAGTGCTAATACTTTCCGGCATTTATGGACTCAATACGAGAGGTCGTTCTATGAAAGGAGTGCATTCTTAAATGGGGTATCTAATTGCGGCGCTTATACTGGCAGCTCTTGGCCAGGTTACTGTGAAATTATCCCTTGGGTTCAAACGTATTCTTCCAAGTCTTCTATCCTTTGTACTGTTTGGGTTATGTATTTACTTTCTAACCCTTTCGGTTCAATATATTGAAGTAGGGATCGCCTACGCGGTCTGGTCAGGGGTATCCATTGCAGCGACAACCCTGCTTGGTATTTTATTTTTTAACGAAAAAATAACGCGAAGAAAACTGGTTAGCACGCTATTGATTCTAGTCGGCGTGGTTATTCTGTAAACATGACCCCTATTAAACATAACCTCTGTTAAACGGTATTGATGATTTTTGAGAATAGGTTTATTAAGCTAGACGGCCGGATTTAGTAAAAAAAGGCGCAGAGCTTATTACAAAGCTCTGCGCCCTTTAATTAGAGAATCAGCACATGGAATCTTTCGGACTAGGATTCTTCAAACCAAACAACGGACGGATAAACAAGGCGAGATACGTGCCGGCAAGCGCCATAATCATCCAAACCCAGCCGTGCAGACTGAAGGAGGCGATGCCGCCGAAATAAGCACCGATGTTACAGCCAAAGGCCAGACGGGCTCCGTACCCCATCAAGCCGCCGCCTATAACAGAAGCCGCTGCAATACCGGGTTTAATTTTTCCAGGTTTAAAGTTTCCCTGAAAGGAAGCGGCAATGAAAGCGCCAAGAATGATGCCGAAGTTCATCACGCTGGTGGAATCAGCCAGTACCGTTTTATTTAAAGCATCCGAACCTTGCCAGTACGTCCAGCTTGCGACATCTACACCAAAGATCTGAAGGAATTTAGATCCCCAGAGGGCAAAGGCTGAGGTGATGCCCCATGGATTGCCGCGTACCGTCAGGGTGATCGCATTCAGTATTCCGAGAATAACGGCAGCGACAAGGAGCGGCCAAGCGCCTCTCCAGAGCTTCTTCCATCCGCTTGTCGTCGTTAGCGGTGTCATTTGCGGCGGGTTTTTCCTGCGTGCAAATTTAACGGTCGCTCCGTAGATCCCTAGAAAAATAAGAATCTGCAGAACCCAGCCGCCGAAGTAGCCTAAGCCTGTGCTTTCTGCAAGAGAAATGGCCGGCAGGGACGGTAGGTCGCGCCAGAAACCTATGTGATAGGCACCGAGTACAGATCCTCCGATAAATCCAAGAAGCGTTAGGAACATGGAAGATTTACCGCCGCCAACCGTATAGAGTGTACCAGATGCGCAGCCGGAGCCCATCTGCATGCCGATTCCGAACATGAAGGAACCAGCGACGACGGCTAATCCGGCTGGAAAGACATACCCTTGCGGTGCAACGCCTGTAAAGCTGAAGCCGGTTGCTAAAATGATGGCAAACAGCGTGGTAGCAACGGCGAGCATAAGCATGTGAGCCTGAAGCCCTTGCACGTTACCAACGGAAATTAATCTTCTAAAGGCAGAAGTAAAACCAAAACGAGCGTATAACAAGGCTAGACCAAAGGCTAACCCTATAACGAAAAGAACGCCCTGCGTCCATGTTGTGACTTGAACAATCGTGATAAATAGTAGTGCAGATATAAGAACACCCAGCCAGACGAACGGTTTTTGAACAGGTTCCAGTTCGCCTACAGCCGTGGAAGACGGCCGGTTTTCGTAGCTGGTTTGAGAAACAGCTTGAGCCATAAATTAAAACCTCCTAATTCCTATTTGTTTACTTTGTTTTATAACTTTCATTATTGTAAGGGATTGTCCTTCTAAATGTAAATCGTTGTGCATAGAATGAGATAAATAAAAAGAAATACAGTCTTAACGAAGACTTAACACTTTCAGTTTTGGACAAGTGGTACACTATGAGTGAAGACAGGACAGCTGATTAATAATAAAATTTGGAGGGATGTCTTATACCTGTCGCTTGCCTAACTTTCAGTCGTTGGTTTTTCCTTGGGTCCATTAAATCAAGTCGAAGAACTTCCTGGCGAACATCTGGCGCACCTCCCCCAGCATAATTACATAATAAAGCCGCGTCCTTTAAAGGCGCGGCTTCTTTTGCGTATTTCACGATTAAAGCAGAGGTGGGGAGGGTAAAGAGTAAATATCTTACATAAAAGGAGTGGTACGATGGCAAGTAAGAAAGAATGGCAGGTAGTCTTTTTGCTCGATAGTAAACGAGTAATTACGCATGAGTTGGATTTAAGTGAGGCGATGGATCAGAGGGAGGCTTCTGAGTTTATTGTGAAACAACTGGACCGCGGTTCCTGGTGGTTCCTTGAGGACGGGGTCGTGCTGCATACGAAAGCTGTCGAAGGCTTCTACTTAGAAGAAGGTGCCGACCGAACCGATTTCTCCAGAGAGTAAGGATAAAAGCCCAGCTTCGCTTAAAATGGAGATGGGCTTTTTTGGTAAAAGTGGAGGCTCGTTACAGTTGATTAAATCAGTGCACAATTTCGAAAGGTGATAGAAAAAGTAAGAAGGATGATTATGGATTCTTCGGAGGGGTTACACCTTGAATTTGAAAAAGGTTAAGAAGTATTGGAAACCCATCGCGTTGTTTGCTTTACTATTTTTAGTTACGGGCTGCTCTAATTCCACCTCTAATTCCGATCCTGACTCTTCGACTTCTTCTGAAGTGGGGAATAACTCTTCTACTTCCTCAGCCGAGGTAAACGGTGAAGAAGAAAGCGAGAGTAAGTCAAACATACGAACTGTTTTGCAGAATGTATTTAATGGACCTAACGAAAAGTTGGAAAAAGCTTTAATCGGGATGGGTAACACTGAATTTGGAAGCGAAGACTATAATAACCACTTTAAAAAAATTAATGAATACTTTGAAGAGCGTATTGAACCTTACGCTAGTGAACGTTTCTATGAAAGTTTTGTAATAAATGATAGTGGTGCTCTGAGATATTTAAGGGCAGCGCATCCAGATTTTACGTTGAAAACGGAAGGTATAATGATAGAAAATAAGAACAGCTATTACAAATTTTCGATGGAAGTGTCCTATAATAATAACAAAAGCGGAGAAAGTAAAACGATGGAAGTTCGAGGCCAGGCACAAACGAATGAAGCAGGGAAAGTTACGAGCATAAATTATATTAACGTGGACGAGCTTTACTTGGTCTTAAGTTGAACCTAACACACCCCCCTGGTTAGAAAACCAGGGGGGTGTTACTTATCCATTATAAGCTTTTAAAGAGCTATTAATTAAGATTGAATAATTTCGACCTGAACGTCGCGGCGTCCAAAGTCAAACGCTTCGTCTTTTTCTGGCAGGAAGACATCGATGCGGCGGCCTTCGATGTCAGCACCGATATCGCCGGCAACGGCCACCCCGTAACCGGGTACTCTCACTTTAGAACCCAGGGGGATCACGTCTGGATCTACGGCAATCACTTTTTTGTCAGGATTGGCACGGAGATCAATTCCTGTAGACGTTTTGCCGCTGCATCCGTCACAAAAAGCTGTATAAGCAGTAGCCTCTACGGTTACAGTGCGTTTTACTTCTGTTTCAGGTTTTTCTTCTTTATCTTTTGAGGCTGATGGTTTCTTGTCTTCTTTTTCAAATCGTTTATGAGTGGTCGATTTTGTATCAAGTTCAGATGATTTTTTGTTAACTTTCTGCACTGTTTCGGCTGGCTTGTCCAGTTCTTCGGCAGCAATCGTTGATTGGGAATTAGGGCTGAAACTTAAGATTCCTAAGGTGTAAAAAGCAATAGAAAAAAGTAGAATCCAGGATTTCTTCATGACGATGATCCCCTTCCAAAAGTTTTACTGTATGGAGTATAGCAGTTGGAAGGATGTATATACAAGCCAATTTATGAGACATTTGTATTACATTTATGTAACAAAAGTAGTAGATTACTGATTAAATGGAAGAGCCGCATCTCACCGTTGCGACTCTCAAAATGCTATTTGGACGTGCCTCTTCTTTTCTTTCCGCAACAGGAAGTACGTGAAGGTTTTCTTTTTGGCTGATCGTTGTTGGGACGGTTACTCATAAAAAACACTCCTCTCGCTTATGAGATAATTTAGTCTATGCAGCACCCCTATGTTCTGGCCGTGCTCCTCTCACGATTCTTTTTGCTTAGGGAATAATTTCATGGCTGCCCACATGAAATAATAGTAAACGATGTTAGGGGAAAGGTGGACTCCATACATGAACAGTCTTTCTTACCAGGGGCTGATGCGGGATCATCAGGAAGGGCGGCGTACAATTACGGTCCAAGGCGAAGGCCACGTACTTACCCGGCCGGACACAGCCAGTGCTCAAATAGGGTTCGTTAATCAGGATACGGACATTCGCAAAGCTCAAGCATTGAACAGTTCAACCATCCAGCAGATCACCGATGCACTCGTTCAAGCGGGAATCCCTAAGGAAAACATCCAGACAGCTGAATATTCCGTATCGCCTCAATATGATTATATAGATGGAAAGCAGGTATTTAGAGGATATGAAGTGACACATATCCTTGCTGTGACAATCGAAGACGTCGAGCAAACCGGTTATGTCATTGATACGGCTGTATCGAATGGTGCAAACCGGATAGCCAGTATCCAGTTCACCCTTAAGCGTCCTCAAGCTGCTTATCAAAAGGCGTTACAAATCGCTCTGGGGCACGCTTTGGCAAGTGCTCAGACGATTGCTAACACGATGAATCTTAAGCTTGATCAAACTCCGATTCAAATCATTGAAAAAGATGGAGGAAGAGCGGCGCCCCGGTCGTTTGCTCAGGCCGAAATGGTAAGCAGCGGTGCTGTTCCGATTGCACCGGGAGAACTAAAGACATCTGCGCGGGTGGAAGTGAAGTTTCAATACAATTCTTAAGGTAATATTATTTACTATAATTTACTTATGTAAATAAAGTAGGACCCCTTACACCGAGACATTGGCTGATGGTTCACTTCAAGTGACTTAATCGTTGGGGGAAAAAAGACTGTATTAATACCCTTGATTAGTCCATTGAACTACCCCCACTTACTCGCTGACACTCCTTGAAGTTGGGGGATTCCTAAGAGCACGAACCTAACGATTCGTTCAAATGATTAGGCTAGCCCCGTCGCACCGACGGTTGGAAGGATCCTTTGAATCTCCTTCAATATATTGAAGCTCGCATTTAGATCGCGGTTGTGGTGGCTGCCACACTTCGGGCAATCCCACGTTCGAACAGCGAGATTCTTCACCTCACCGTTTTGGTATCCACAATAGGAACACAGTTGCGAACTCGCAAAAATTTTCGATACGGGTATCAATTGTTTTCCGTACCATTCTGCTTTGTATTCGAGCATAGTAGTGAACATCGACCAGCTCGCATCACTAATCGATTTGGATAGTTTTCGGTTTTTGAGCATATTGGAAATTTGGAGATTTTCTACCCCAATCACATCGTGGTTTTTGATGATTTCGGTAGAAATCTTATGCAGATAATCTTTGCGAGAGTTCGTAATCTTTTCATGGAGTCTGGCTACTTTAATCCGTTGCTTATGCCAATTCGAAGATCCCTTTTCCCTTCGGGAAATGATACGTTGAGCTTTTGCTAGTTTCTTTTCGGTCTTACGTAGGTATCGTGGGTTTTCATAGGTGGTGCCATTCGAGAGAACAGCGAAGTCTTTCAATCCGAGATCAATACCCACAGAGGAGTTGGTTTTAGGAAGTCTCTCGACTTTTGTATCAACAAGAATAGAAACAAAATGTTTACCTGAAGGATTCCGCCTAACAGTTGCGCTTAAAATACGCCCTTCTACTTCACGACTCTTAGCAAACAGCACCCAGCCTACCTTTGGTAGCTTCACTTTATTACCGACTATTCTGATATTGCCTTTGTTGTATTGAGCGGTATAAGATTGCTTTCTATTCTTTTTAGACTTGAACTTCGGTCTATTGTTAAGTTTCTTAAAAAAACGATCGAAAGAATCTGCAAGATTCCTCAACGAATTTTGCAGAGCTGTACTATCAACTTCTTTTAACCATTGGAAATCTTGTTTGATTTGTGTAAGTTGTTTATTGCATTTTGCATAAGACAAACCTTTACCAGAACGTTTGTAAGCATTGTTCCACTCGGAGAGGAAATGATTAAACACAAAACGTGAACATCCGATGGATTTAGCAATTAACGTTGTTTGTTCTTTACTAGGATAAATGCGAAATTTATAAGCTTTGTGCGTCACCATTTCCACCTCCATACAGGAACTTACGTTCTCATTTCAGAATACCATACGACCGTAAAAATAGAAAACGAAAACCTTCGCCTGAAGGCGAAGGCATTCATCTCCCCCTTACCACCGGTCTTCGACACAGTGC
The DNA here is from genome assembly GCF_000284515.1 of Halobacillus halophilus DSM 2266. Taxonomy (GTDB): domain Bacteria; phylum Bacillota; class Bacilli; order Bacillales; family Halobacillaceae; genus Halobacillus; species Halobacillus halophilus. Next base: position 1,639,751 of record NC_017668.1, read on the forward strand.
TTGAAGAGGGAGGCTTCTGCCGATAAATGCTAAAAGAGGATCAAACAACTGCATTAGTCATTTAAAACGAGAGGCAAACATGAATAAAAGCGAAGCACAGTCCTCCCTCGGGCTGTGCTTTTTTAAATTTTATTGAACCGGTTCAGGATAGGCGAATAGAGTACATCAGAAGATTTATATTTCCAGTATCATTTTTTAAATAGGCACATAAAATATTACTACAGCTAAAAAAGTTGCATTAAGGAAAAACTTGATTTACAATGATTCTAGATTAGACAGAGAAGAAAGGGAGAGACAAATGGAAAATTTATTATTAGCCTTTGGTTTAACGCTGCTTGCCGGGTTAGCCACAGGGATCGGAAGCGTACTAGCGTTCTTTACAAAAACGACAAATACTAGATTTCTCTCATTGGCACTTGGATTCTCAGCAGGAGTCATGATTTATGTATCGATGGTGGAAATCTTTTTCAAGGCCCAGGATTCACTGGTAAATGCTATGGGGGAAGTACCTGGTAAGTGGATTACCGTCGCCGGTTTCTTCGGTGGAATGGTAGTCATTGCTGTTATTGATCGATTGATTCCAAAAGCAGGAAATCCGCATGAAGTGAAAAAAGTGGAAGATATGTCCGCTTCTGAGCCAGCTGTCGATCAATCTCATTTATTAAAAATGGGGACGTTCACAGCACTGGCGATTGCAATTCATAACTTTCCAGAAGGGATTGCCACTTTCACAGCGGCGCTTAACGACCCCAGCCTCGGTATCGCGATTGCAGCGGCGATCGCCATTCATAATATCCCAGAAGGAATCGCTGTTTCCGTACCGGTCTATTTTGCCACAGGGGATAAGAAAAAAGCCTTCAAGCTTTCTTTTCTTAGTGGACTGTCCGAACCGGTTGGCGCTATACTTGCGTATTTAGTCCTGATGCCATTCTTGAATGATGTAATGTTCGGAGTCTTATTCGCAGGAGTTGCCGGAATCATGGTATTTATTTCACTGGATGAACTGCTCCCAGCCTCCCGCCGTTATGGCGAAGCTCATTTATCCATCTATGGCGTGGTAGCCGGTATGGCGGTTATGGCCTTAAGTTTACTATTGTTTATCTAAATATAAATTAAGGCACTGTTACATGTGATGGTAGGGCGAGGATCGAGATCTGACGGCTCAATGGAGGGTGCGGAGGATGCGCACGGCCCGAATGGAAAGGCGCACTGTCCAATAATGAGGTAGATCATGGCCTAATCCAGGCATTTTAATCGGTAGGGATTAAAGAGCGGAGAGATTTGATTTCCCATCCACCATTTTTTCCGAAAAAGCATCGAAGCCGAGTCTTCCAAAAAATTTTAATAAAAACCGTCCGATCGATAGTTGATTGGACGGTTTTTTTGTATGCTCTGTTTAAGTGAAGGTTACTGCTTTTCCATTCCCTCCAAATCCACAACGACCGTCATAGTGTCAATTAGATGAGATATTCATTTGACATTTCGTCCATTGATGTTGGAATTTTCTGAATTTATAATGAATCTGAGCAAAAAAGAACAGAATCTACCAATTGAGGTGAAAAGATGGAGACAACTTTCTCGAAGTCGAATCAGGTGGTCATTCAGAATTTTATTAATGGAGAATGGGTTTCGTCTGAAAGTGGGCAAGTGGAGAATGTGCCCAATCCCGCTACAGGAGAGATCATCGCAAGTGTTCCTATTTCATCGAAAGAGGACGTAAATAAAGCTGTACAATCGGCAAGACAGGCATTTAAAGATTGGAAGAAGACGCCTGTTCCTAAACGAGCTCGTATTATGTTCAAATACCAGCAGCTTCTCACGGAAAATCGGGATGAGCTAGCCAAAGTGCTGACCCAGGAGAACGGAAAAACGAAAAAAGATGCGACGGGTGAAGTCCAAAGGGGAATCGAGTGTGTAGAATTCGCTGCCGGAGCGCCGAGTTTAATGATGGGGGATGTGCTGCCGGATATCGCGGAAGGTATAGATTCGGGAATGTACCGTTATCCAGTCGGTGTAGTCGGAGGAATTACGCCTTTTAACTTCCCTATGATGGTTCCTTTATGGATGTTTCCGCTGGCATTGGTGTGCGGCAACACCTTTGTCCTGAAGCCTTCCGAGCGGACACCGATTCTTGCGAAGATGTTAGTGGAACTCATGCATGAAGCTGGATTGCCAAAAGGAGTACTGAACCTGGTGAATGGTGCTCATGATGTAGTGAATGGTCTGCTTGAGCATGAAGAGATTGATGCGATATCTTTCGTCGGCTCTCAGCCCGTAGCGGAATATGTATATAAAACGGCTGCGAACCATGGAAAACGTGTGCAGGCACTTGCCGGGGCCAAGAATCACTCCCTCGTATTGCCGGACTGCAACCTCGATAAGTCTGTCGAAGGAATTGTTAATGCAGCTTTCGGGAGCGCCGGGGAACGCTGTATGGCCTGTTCCGTAGTAGTAGCGGTCGGCGAAGTTGCTGATCCACTGGTTGCCAAACTGAAAGAGGCTGCTGATCAGTTAAATGTAGGAGATGGGTTAGCGGAAGAGACAAACTTAGGACCGTTAATTCGTGAGTCCCACAGAGACCGGGTGCTCGGTTATATTGAAGCCGGTGAAGAAGAAAACGCGAAGCTTGTTCGTGACGGCCGGGTAGAACTCCGTGAAAATGAATCAGGCTATTTCTTAGGAGCGACGATTTTCGACTATGTGACCGAAGATATGAAAATTTGGAAAGATGAAATCTTCGCACCGGTTCTAAGTATTGTACGCGCCGAAACCCTGGATGAAGCCATTGAGACGGCCAATAAATCCGAATTTGCGAATGGAGCTGTCATCTATACCTCAAGCGGCAAGGCTGTACAGCAGTTCAGAGAAGAAATGGATGCGGGCATGCTGGGCGTCAATGTAAACGTTCCTGCCCCTATGGCTTTCTTTCCTTTCTCTGGTAATAAGAAATCATTCTATGGAGATCTTCATGCCAACGGAAAAGACGGGCTGAATTTTTATACGAAGAGGAAAATGCTGACTCAACGCTGGTATTAATGGACTGAAAAAGCGGAAGACGTAAAGACTTCCGCTTCTTTCAATTTCTTTTGATTTTCCCTAATTAATCCTTCCTTTAAACAGATCCTTACGTGCATCGATCCCACCCCTTTATTTTGACAAAACGCATAGTCGTTCCAAATTAACATTTTACAGTATGTATAATGGCAAATTAATAAACTTACGGTAAAGTATATATAAATTACAAAATATTCAGCAAATAAAGAAAATTTAAAATAATTGTGAGGAGGTGAATCAGTAAGGATCGTAACGGTGAAGACTTTACACGGGTGAAAGCCATTTTAAAAAATTAGGGATCTTATTACATAAGGAGGAATTTACGTGTCCGATAAAGTCCAGATTGGGTTAATACAAGCTTCTCACGATGTAGATGGAAATGAACCGGTCGAAGTTCACAAACAGACATCGATCGAAAAACATATTAAACTGGTTCGGGAAGCGGCAGAAAAAGGAGCGCAAATCATTTGCCTGCAGGAAATTTTCTATGGTCCTTATTTCTGCTCGGAACAAAACTCAAAGTGGTACGATGCAGCAGAAGAAATTCCAAATGGTCCGACAACGGTTCAATTTCAGGAGCTTGCCAAAGAACTTGGAGTTGTTATTGTTCTTCCAATCTATGAAAGAGAAGGGATTGCAACGTACTATAATACAGCGGCTGTCATCGATGCGGATGGATCGTATCTAGGTAAATACCGCAAACATCACATTCCTCAGGTGGGTGTAGGGGACAAGGGATATGGATTCTGGGAGAAGTATTACTTCAAGCCTGGAAACCTGGGATATCCCGTGTTCGATACTGCTTTTGCTAAGGTCGGCGTTTATATCTGCTATGATCGTCATTTTCCTGAAGGGGCACGCGTGCTTGGCTTAAACGGGGCGGAGGTCGTTTTCAATCCGTCAGCTACTGTAGCTGGTCTGTCCGAATATTTATGGAAGCTTGAGCAGCCGGCTCATGCGGTAGCAAATGGCTATTATTTAGGAGCTATTAACCGTGTCGGTTATGAAGGTCCGTGGAATATGGGTGAATTTTATGGTCAGTCCTACCTTGTGAATCCGAGAGGAGAGTTTGTCGCTACCGGCAGCCGTGATCAGGATGAAGTCATCATTGGTGAAATGAATAAGAAGTTTATTCGGGAAGTCCGAGATACGTGGCAGTTTTACCGGGATCGTCGTCCAGAGACTTACGAGAAGATGGGTCAGCTTCTGCCGTAACAGAGAATTCCAGAATCCTAGAAGAAGTTCTTCATAGAGCAAAGGAAAATAGATCACTTTTCCCTATGTAGAACTTCTTTTGTATAGCCATTCATCTGAATCGTTTTGCAAGTATCTATTAAAGGAGGTTCATTGCATTGACTCAGTTAAAAAGCAAAGGAATATCTCTAGAGAACTTGAAATTAAACTTCGAGGAAGTACACGAAGGGCTTAACAATCAGGAAGCGATAGAAGAAGCTAACCGCTGCTTGTACTGCTATGATGCTCCCTGTATTAAGGCTTGTCCAACAAGCATTGATATTCCGAAGTTTATCAAAAAGATTGCTTCTGGCAATCTAAAGGGATCGGCCACGACGATCATGTCTTCGAATCCTGTCGGTGCTACGTGTGCCCGCGTCTGCCCGACCGAGGAGCTTTGTGAAGGAGCGTGTGTATTAAATCATTCCACGCAGCCGATTTTGATTGGTGATCTGCAGCGGTTTGCGACCGACTGGGCCATCAAGAACGAACAACTGTTATTCAAACCTGGAGAAAAGAATGGCATGAAAGTGGCCGTTGTGGGAGGAGGACCAGCTGGTTTATCGGCAGCCCGTGAACTTGCCCGGTTCGGCTATGAGGTAACGATTTTTGAAGCGGAGGCTGAGGCTGGAGGGCTGGATACGTACGGCATCGTGTCGTTCCGGCTGCCGCAGGATATTTCCCGCTGGGAAGTTGATCAGGTCCGACAAATGGACGTTGAAATACGGACAAACACTAGAGTCGGAACCGATATTACTTTTCAAGAATTATCCGAGCAATATGATTCGATTGTCCTGACCATAGGTATGGGGAATGTCCCGATGCTTGGAATTGAAGGGGAAGAACTGCAGGGTGTGCATGATGCGATTGAGTTTGTTAAGAGTACGAAATCAGGACCTCTCACTAAGGAACTGCTCGGTAAAAACGTAGTGGTTATCGGTGCAGGCAACACGGCGATTGATGCGGCCACCTGTGCAGCTCGAAAAGGGGCGGCGGATGTGAAAATTGTGTACCGCCGTACCGTGAAAGAAATGACCGCTTATGATTTTGAATACGATTTTGCCAAACAGGATAATGTGGAATTCAACTGGCTTACGCAGCCAATCGAAATCATTGGGGATGAGACGAATCAGGTGACGCACCTGAAATGTGTGAAAATGGCGCTGGGCGAACCGGACGCGGATGGACGAAGAAGACCGGCACCGGTGGAAGGTTCTGAATTTGTCATCGAAACCGACGCCGTTATTAAAGCGATCGGACAGACACGCTATTCCGATTTAATTGAGGCCTTCGGTCTGGATCATGAAGGCGGTGTCGTCAAAGTGGACCCTGAATCCCTGCAAACGTCCAATTCCAAGGTTTTCGCTGCAGGAGACGTAATTTTTGCAAAAGGACAAGGGGAAGCCATGGTGGTGACAGCCGCCCAGCAGGGTAAAGAAGTCGCCATGGCCATTCATAAACAGTTAGCTCCCGCACCCACAGCCGCGATGTAAAACTACTATTTCAGGAGGCGTAATGATATGGCTGATTTGAGTTTAAATCTTGCAGGAATAAAATCTCCCAATCCCTTTTGGCTGGCTTCGGCACCTCCAACCAACTCTGGGTACCAGGTGCAGCGTGCATTCGAAGCCGGGTGGGGTGGAGCCGTTTGGAAAACGTTAGGGGAACCGATCCTGAACGTTACCTCGCGATTCGCCGCCGTTGGTTTTAATGGTCAAAAAGTAGCTGGATTCAACAATATTGAACTGATAACCGATCGACCGCTGGAAGTGAATTTACGAGAAATCTATGAAACGAAAAAGAGGTTTCCGAATCATGCGATCATTGCTTCTCTAATGGTCGAACCTACCCAGGAAAAGTGGCATGAAATCGTGAAGCGTGTGGAGGAAGTCGGCGTGGACGGCCTGGAGTTGAATTTCGGTTGTCCGCACGGAATGGCAGAACGGGGGATGGGTGCTGCATCCGGTCAGGTCCCGGAGCTCGTGGAAAAACAAACGATGTGGGCGAAAGAAGTGGCTGAAACACCGGTCATTGTAAAGCTTACCCCGAATATTACGGATATTACCTTTACAGCACAGGCGGCCGTGAATGGCGGGGCTGATGCGGTCAGTATGATCAACACCATTAACAGTCTTGCCGGAGTGGATATTGATACGTGGGATACGATTCCAAACGTAGCTGGGAAAGGCGCCCATGGCGGCTACTGTGGTCCGGCCGTGAAGCCGATTGCGCTTAATATGGTAGCGGAATGTGCGCGTCATCCGAAAATTAATGTTCCGATTTCCGGGATGGGCGGGGTTTCAAGCTGGCGGGAAGCCGTCGAGTTTATGCTGATGGGAGCGACAGGCGTACAGGTTTGCACAGCCGCGATGCACCACGGTTTTAGTATCGTCGAGGACATGAATGACGGGTTAAACAACTATCTGGATGAAAAAGGTATCGATTCGGTGATGGATCTTGTAGGTAAATCCGTAGAAAAGTATTCGGACTGGGGCAACTTGGACTTGAACCACCAGATTGTTGCCAAAATCAATAATGATGTGTGCATCAACTGTAATAAGTGCCATATCGCCTGTGAAGACACTTCCCACCAGTGTATCGACATGCTGAAAGATGAGGATGGCAACGATATTCTGAGGGTGCGTGAGGAAGATTGTGTCGGCTGTAATTTATGTTCTATCGTCTGTCCGGTTGATGGGGCAATCGATATGGTGGACTATGCGAATGGTAAACCGCCGATGACATGGAATGAAAGACAGGCAGCGATTGGCGCAGCCTCATCCTGTGAAGTGGATTTGATCAAATAAACATAAATAGTGTGGAGGGTTATGATGAAGAAAATTATTAAGAATGGAATCATTGTCACAGCAGCCGATACGTATAAAGCGGATATTATGGTCGAAAATGAAAAAATTGTATTGATTGGACAGGATCTGTCGGATTCTTCAGCTGAGATTATCGATGCGAAAGGCAACTATGTCTTTCCAGGAGGGGTGGATCCTCATACCCATTTAGAAATGCCGTTCGGCGGCACGGTGAGTAAGGATGATTTTGAGACAGGCACGATTGCTGCAGCCCATGGCGGAACGACGACGGTGATTGATTTCTGTCTAACAAATAAAGGGAAGCCGCTTCAGGATTCGATCGATCAATGGCACGCGAAATCACGCGATAAATCCGTCATTGATTACAGCTTCCATTTGATGATCAGTGAAATGAATGACAGCGTACTGGAGCAGCTGCCAAGCGTCATTGAGGATGAAGGAATTACCTCTTTTAAAGTATTTATGGCTTATAAAAATGTCTTTCAGGCCGATGATGAGACTTTATTCCGCACGCTGGAAGAAGCGAAAAGACTCGGCGCTCTCGTCATGGTGCACGCCGAGAACGGGGACGTCATTGATCACTTAGTAAAAAAAGCGCTTGAAAAAGGACAGACCGACCCGATCTATCATGCATTAACTCGTCCACCTGAAGCGGAAGGAGAAGCGACTGGCCGTGCCGCTCAATTAACCGGACTCGCGAACTCGCAGCTTTATGTGGTACACGTCTCGTGTGAAAACGCGGTCGAAGAAATTTCAAAAGCGAGGAAGAAAGGCTATCAAGTGATTGGGGAAACGTGTCCACAGTACTTAGTGCTCGATCAAAGCTACTTAGAAAAACCGAATTTTGAAGGAGCCAAATACGTATGGTCTCCGCCTCTACGTGAGAAGAAGCACCAGGACGTGCTATGGAATGCGCTGAAGACAGGTGAGCTGCAGACATTAGGATCGGATCAGTGCTCCTTTGATTTTAAAGGGCAGAAGGATTTAGGAAAAGGTGACTTTACGAAGATTCCAAACGGCGGGCCAATTATCGAAGACCGGGTCAGCCTGCTGTTCTCAGAAGGGGTGAAAAAAGGCAGAATCAGTCTAAACCAGTTTGTGGACATTACTTCCACTCGCATTGCGAAGACATTTGGCATTTTCCCTCAGAAAGGAACGATCAGTGTGGGAGCCGATGCAGACCTGGTCATCTTTGATCCGAATGTCGAGCGTACGATATCGGTTGAAACGAGTCACATGGCCGCTGATTACAATCCTTTTGAAGGAATAAAAGTAACCGGTCAGCCAGTCAGCGTGTTATCACGTGGAGAGTTCGTCATCCGTGATAAGGAGTTTGTCGGAAAAATCGGATCCGGCAACTACCTGAAGCGTGCCCGTTTCGGTGAACTCAAACAGTCCCAGGAAGAACTCTATCAAAACTAGTCCTGCCTTACAGATAACAAGAATCAAGCGACCCGGCTGTTGAACGATAAGGTTCTGTAAAACCTCAAGGTTGATTTTGAAAGTAAAGCTCCCGATACTTGTAGACTCAGTTTCGAGACTTTTGTGAGAATTAGGTCCTTCGGGGGACGATTTCGCTTTCCGTGGGCATGTGGTAAGCTTCCTCAGGCTTCGCCTTCCGGGATCTTACCGCTCATGTCCATCCCAAAGGAGTCTTCATCGTCCCCCTCCGAACCTTGCGAAATAGGGAACTCGAAATCATGTTTAATACACTCTGGTTTATGGTGGAGACTTCTTTAAGAACGAGCTTGTCCACCTGGATGAATCCCGCTATAGAAGGGTTCGTTATTCTAACATGGGTGGGTTGGCGAAGGAAACGACGAGACTCCCACGGGAGAAGGAGCTAGGCGAGACCCCACAGGGAGTGAAGTGAACTGACCCCTTAAAATTGGACACATTCATTAAAATTATCACGCCGATTCTTGAAAGCGGGCTCGATAGGAAATGGGGCTTATTCTGAGCTTCGATTTGATGCGTTTATGATTATAATAATGGATATATTCCTCTAATTCTTGTTTGAAATGGGCCACACTTTCAAATTCTCTTAAATAAAGGAATTCCGATTTCATGATACCGAAAAAGTTCTCCATAACGGCGTTATCATGACAATTCCCTTTTCTGGACATGCTTTGGGTAACTTGATGGTCTTTCAATTTCTTTCGATAGGGAGCCATTTGGTAATGCCATCCCTGGTCGGAGTGCATAACCAGTTCATCCGATGGATGAAGGCGTTCAAATGCTTGGTCTAACATGTTGTTCACCAAGGAATAGGTGGGTCTGGAACCAATTGTGTACGTGATGATTTCTCCATTGAATAGATCTAAGACAGGGGAAAGATAAAGCTTCTCGCCAAATAGCTTGAACTCCGTAATGTCTGTCACCCATTTCTGATTCGGCTGATCCGCCTTGAAATTCCGATTTAAGATGTTTGGAGCCGTTTGACCAACTTTCCCTTTATAAGAACGATATTTCTTCATTTTCACCGTAGACTGAAGCCCCAGTTCTTTCATAAGACGATAGACTTTTTTATGGTTCACTTCATGACCTAGATTACGAAGCTCATTTTCAATGCGGCGATAGCCGTAGCGACCTTTATGTTCTTTAAAAATGGAGGTGATAAGCTCCTTTAATGGTCGGTCCGTTTTTGGCTCGAGTTGCTTTTCTTTCCAATGGTAATAGGTACTTCTAGGGATATCAGCTATTTCCGTCAGCTGTTTAACTGGAAAATGAAACCTTAACTCATCGATTACTTGCGCTTGTTCTTCTTTCGAGATGCTTTCTTTTTTTGAGCTAAGGTCTCTAACTTTTTTAAGTATTCATTTTCCATCCGTAAGCGTTCATTCTCTTTCTTTAAGGCTTCATAAGAATCCATTGAATCTTCTTTCTTCTTATGAGACGTCATCTGTGTTGGCCCCTTCCTTGTAGATTCAAGGGCTTCTTTTCCGCCTTCCAGCCACTTCTTACGCCATCGGCGTACCATGGAGAAATCGGGGATGTGAAACATAGCGGAAGCTTCTCGAATCGAATATTCTTCTTCCTCTATACGTTGAATTACTTTCAGTTTAAAGGCAGCTGAATAGTTTGTATAGGGGAAGTCGAAGGCTTCACTACCATGATATTCGGATAATTTCACCCAATAACGGATGGAAGAACTATCCACTCCAAACTCTTTTTCTAAGTCACGGAAACTGACATTTTCCGTGAGATAACGTTGGACGATCAGGTACTTTTCTTGAGAAGTAAGTTTAGACATATGTTGGGTCCCTCCTAAGTTTCATAAGGTGTCCAACATTTGGGGGTCATTACAAAGCGACTGAGGAGGCTTGCCAGTTCCCCCGTAGGAAAGCGAGTTGTTTCCGTAGCCAGCCCTCTCTATATTAGCAACGGACCAAAGATATCTCGAAACTGCGTCTTCCACTATAAAGCCCGATTGTTTAATAATCTTATGAAAAATCAACAACAGTATTTCACAGAGGGCTGCTTTACAATTCCCATGTATCATAATAGGAGGATTCCATATCTATGGATAAAAAAGATAATCATTTAAAGTCTCCGGACCTCATGCCTATTCCTCACCACGAAAAGAAAATCGGCACCCTCGGATTTACATTTATGTGGATTGGAATGGCTGTTGTACTCGCCGCCTTTGCGATTGGCGGAGCAGGCGTCCAATCCATTTCCCTCATCTGGGTGGTACTCGGAACGCTGCTTGGGACCCTGTTAATAGGGTTCGCCATCACGCTGACCGCAGATATCGGCATTGAACACGGTATTTCCTTTCCCGTTTACATGAGAGCTCCTTTTGGAACCCTTGGAACCCACTTCCCTTCCGTAGTCAGAGGGCTGGCTGCATCGATGTGGTTTGGGATCAACACGTTTTTTGGCTCTACAGCTATTAATGGAATCTTAAATATCTTAACGGGTTTTGATAACTGGTTTGTCTGCTACGTCCTTTTTGCCTTATTCCAATTATTTAATACAGCGCTTGGGATTAAAGCCGTAGAGAAATTCGCCGATCTAGCAGCCCCGATCATTATTTTAATCGGTATCTGGATGTATTTTAATCTGGCCGGTGAAGCTTCAGCTCAGAACAAGGATATATGGGGATGGGTTGAGAGCCCTGTTACAGGGGGAGCAGCCTTCACGGCTTTTGTCATTGTCGTTGTGAGTAACATGGGATACTGGGCAACACTTGCGGCCGATATTTCGTCCATTTCCCGGTTTATTAAAGCGCCCAAGCATGAAAGAAACTGGGTAAAACGGAATAAGGGAGCTTTGGTTGGAAGCCTGGTCGGTCTGCCGCTGACACAGACCTTCATTGTCGTTCTTGGCGCAGTCTCGTATATTGCCGTATCGAACTTTGACCCGGTTGTCGCCCTTCAGGAATCGGCCAGCGGATTAGTCTTAGGTATTCTTCTATTAATGATTGTGCTGGCGCAGTGGTCCACCAACGTCTCCGCTAATATCGTGCCGGCGGCGACCATCTTCTCGAATGTCGGCGGACCTAAGCTTCCTTTCTGGGCCGGGGTGTTTATTGCCGGTTTGATTGGAACAGTCATTCAGCCATGGAGTATCTTCAATCTGCTGATTCCGGTCTTACTTATTGCGGCTGCTATCCTCTCCGTGATCGTCGGAATTATTTTCGCCGATTATTACCTTTTGAGAAAACGGAGAATGAATGTCCACGATTTATATAAAAGTGGAGGGCAGTACCGGTACGATGGCGGTATCAACTGGGCGGGCGTCATTTCCTGGGCAATAGGCAGTGTCGCCGCTTACACGTTCAGTACCTATTCCTTCTTTGTAGGATTTGGAGTCGGTGCTCTTCTTTACTACTTGCTTGCAAAACACTGGTATTTCAAAAAACATCCGCAGGCAGAGATTGAAAACCCGAGTGATGAAGAATACCTGGGCATAACGGTCGGACGTGACTGGAATATCGGGGAAGGCTTTGCGGAAGAGAAAATTGGCCGGAAAACAGGAACAGAATCAGCCCCGGCTAAAGTCGATGTTTAACGAGGAGGAGAATGATGTCAACTTATCAGGAGTTTGAAATCGAACGTGAAAAAATAGACTTTTTATTAGAAAAGGGTTACACCATTAAAGGTGTGACAGAGAATTTGAGCGGGGCATTTGTAGAGTTTGAGTACAAGGGAAATGATCCGGAAAAAAGTAAAAAAGAGCGGCTGCATATACTTCATCCAGACTCTCGTAAATACTTTTCTACTATTTTAGTTCAGCAGCAACGACAAAAACAAGTTCAATAGAAGGACTGTTAGAGGATGAGCTTAGGCTCATCCTCTTATATTTGTTAAATTTTCTCACAATTAGTTAGATTTTTCTGGTGCTTTGTAGTACGTTTGAAGAGGGGTATTTCTATGAAGTATCGCATATCACTAGAGAACATATTGGATCGAAAGCTTTTTGCTTCAGCGAAAGTCGTAGCTGGTCAAAAGGGGATGGACCGCCAAGTAAAGTGGGTTCACGTGTTTGAAACGATCGAAGTCCGAGGCAATTTGAAGGGCGGCGAATTAGTATTAGCAACAGGGTTTGGGTGGAAAGATGATGAAAGCCTGTTTCTGAATTTATTGGAACAAATGATTCAGCGGAACGTAGCGGGAATCTGCATAGAACTGGGAAGCTTCATTGATCACATATCGGAAGAAGCGATCCAGCTTGCTGATAAGCACGACTTTCCGATTATTATTTTTGAAGAAGAAGTTTCATTCGTGGACATTACTCAGGACATTCATGCGCACTTAATTAATCAACAATATGAATTAATCACGAATTTAGAAGACTACTCTCAACGCTTAAATAAGCGCCTGTTAAAGATTGATAACTATTTCGAAATTCTAAAAAACTTACAGCAATATGTGAACTGCCAGTTGATTTACATTGCAAAAGATCACAGGATCGTTACGATTCCAGCTATGAGAGAAAAAGAGAGGGAATCCATGCTTGCCAGTATCCAGAATTCCTCATCGAAACAACTGGTCAAACAGACCGTACAAGTATTTGAAAGGGAGTTTGCGACCATTTACTTAATATCCAGCTGCCGGGAATTCACTGAATTTGAATCCCTCCTTCTGGATCGTACAGCAACGGCTTTGGCCCAGTATTTATTGCGGGAACTCTACACAGAGGAAAAACGGAAGGCCAGGGAAACCGAATGGCTTCTTGAATGGCTGCAAGGTGAGCATAGTCCTGAAGAGATTAAAGACCACTTATCCTTTTACAAAATCCATCAGCCGGTTTCAGGAGCTGTCGTCCTGACGGTAAAATTAAAAATGGCAGAAGGCCGTGATAACAATTTAGACCTGGCGTACTTGAATATGCTGATTCATAACATTTTTGATCAAAATGGATATTTCGTTTTTGCCGTCGAAAAGCGTCATTTATTAACCTTTATTCTGCTCAATAAAAAAGGGGAAGAAGATTGGAAGATTAGAATTAAACGAGGAATTGAGCGATTGAAGAAAATCAGTCTGCTCAATGATTCAAGCATTGATTCGTTTCAAATAGCCGGAGGTAAATTTGTCAGGGAACTAAATCTTCTGCACGAGAGTTTTCAAACGGCTCAGGAAACCTTGTCGATTCAGAATAAAATGCCGGCTGGCCACTTTAAATATTTTTATGAGGATATGCACATGTATCGGCTGATCTCGCTCGTACATAAACATAGCAACTTAAACGGACTGGTGGAGGAGTATTTAGAGCCGATCATTCAATATGATCAGAAGCACAATGCGAACTTATTAGAAACCTTAAGGGTTTATTTATCCTGCAATGGGTCCAAAAAAGAAACAGCGGACAGAGTTTTCGTCGTTCGCCAAACCTTATATCACCGGCTTGAGAAACTGGAAAAACTGTTAGGATCCGACTTCATGGAATCGGAAAAAAGACAGGTCCTTGAGTTTGCACTGCTCGCCAATGAGTATCAAAAAACCATTTACAGCTAACAACTTTTTCTATTCACACTTATAGACAGGTGTTCACTTATTCTGACATGGAATAAGTGTTTTTTTATGGACGCAAATCCACGTGGAGAAGGAGAAAACATCTATATAATAGAAGAAACTCGGTTCAATCCGCTTTGTAGTCATTGTGTGAAAGGATCGTTTTAACCATTTGACACAATGTCTAATGAAAGTTATTTGTATATGTTAGATAATTAAGATAATTCAAAATATTACCTTATATTTTCTAAATCAAGGGGGTACCTCCGTTGACAAAAGCTGATGTGAAGAACGATCTGCTGACAAAAGACGAAAAATATGTATGGCATTCGATGAAACCTTATAAACCTGAGGATACAATGGTAGCCAAAAGTGCGAAAGGTTCCTGGATTACGGATGTAGAAGGGAACCGTTATCTTGACGCTATGTCGGGATTGTGGTGTGTCAATATTGGATATGGAAGAGAAGAATTAGCTCAGGCTGCTTTCGAGCAAATGAAAGAATTATCCTATATGCCGATGACACAGAGTCATGTATCCGCGATTCAATTAGGAGAAAAAATTAATCAACTTTTAGGTGATGACTATGTCATTTTCTTTTCCAACAGCGGGTCGGAAGCGAATGAAGCGGCCTTTAAAATGGTCCGGCAGTACCATCAGCAAAAAGGGGATTATTACCGTACCAAATTTATATCCAGGTACCGGGCGTATCATGGAAACTCTACCAGCTCGCTCGCTGCGACGGGGCAGGCTCAGCGCAAGTATAAATATGAGCCGCTGGGTCCGGGTTTCCTGCACGTAGCTCCGCCCGATGAATATCGGAATGATCACAGTGAGAAGGATCAGTGGGGAGCGCAGGATATCGACCGCGTGATGACGTGGGAACATAGTGAATCCATCGCCGGGGTCATTATGGAACCGATCATTACGGGGGGAGGCGTAATTGTTCCGCCAGAGCAATATATGAAAGAAGTAAAAGCCGTATGTGAACGGCACGGCGCCCTTATGATCGTGGATGAAGTCATCTGTGGGTTTGGCCGGACAGGCAAGCCATTTGGATTTATGAATTATGACGTCAAACCGGATATCATCACAATGGCTAAAGGAATTACAAGCGCCTACCTGCCGCTTTCTGCAACCGCAGTTAAAAGAGAGGTTTATGAAGCCTTTTGCGGCAGCGAACCGTATGATTTTTTCCGCCATATCAATACGTTCGGCGGTCACCCGGCAGCCTGTGCGGTTGCGCTTAAGAATATCGAGATTATGGAAAAAGAAAATCTGTTCGACCGATCCAGGGCGCTTGGAGAAGCCGCGAGAAATGAACTCCGTCACCGTCTTGGGGCTCATAAGTATGTGGGAGATATACGTGGCAAAGGCCTTTTGATGGGAATTGAACTCGTGGAGGATAAAGAGACAAAGGAGCCGCTCGAAGTGAGCAAAGTCAACCAGGTGATTGGCTATTGCAAAGACCAGGGCATTTTAATAGGTAAGAACGGGATGACGGTGGCTGGGTATAATAACGTTCTCACTCTGTCGCCCCCGCTCACCATCGAGGAAGAAGACATGCAATTGTTGCTCAACACCTTGGTCGATGCACTCCATCAGTTGTAGATAGAGAAGGAGAGAGAACGGATGAAGATTGGGATTCCAAGAGAAATAAAGAATCATGAAAATCGGGTGGCCATCACCCCTGCTGGGGCTGCGAATCTTATAAAGGAAGGCCACGAAGTTGTGTTGGAGAAAGGGGCTGGGGAAGGCTCAGGTTTTACGGATCATGATTATGCTCAGGTGGGTGTAACGATCGTGGATACAGCGGCTGAAGCCTGGGAAACTCAGATGGTGATGAAGGTAAAAGAACCAATCGCAGAAGAGTATCACTACTTTTATAAAGGGTTGATTCTATTTACCTTTCTTCATCTGGCCGCGGATGAGAAGCTTACTAGAGCCCTGAGCGAGAAAAAGGTCGTAGCGATCGCTTATGAGACGGTGCAATTAACCGACGGCACGCTGCCACTTTTGACTCCCATGAGTGAAGTGGCTGGACGCATGGCCGCACAAAAAGGCGCTCAATACTTAGAAAAGCCAAGCAGTGGGAAAGGCATTTTGCTTGGTGGTGTTCCCGGTGTAAAAAGAGGTAAGGTGACGATTATTGGCGGAGGAGTCGTAGGCACAAATGCAGCGAAAATTGCCGTCGGCTTCGGGGCCGATGTTACGATGATAGACTTAAATCCCGAACGGATCCGTCAGCTCGATGATCTGTTTGGTTCTTCGATCAATACATTAATGTCCAATCCATTAAACATAGGGGAAGCGGTTCGGGAAGCCGATCTGGTCATAGGAGCGGTCTTGCTTCCAGGAGCAAAGGCCCCGCGCCTTGTTACAGAAGAGATGGTTCAAGCTATGAGGCAGGGGTCCGTAATTATTGATGTAGCTGTGGATCAGGGAGGTATCGTCGAGACGGTGGATCACGTAACCACGCATGACGATCCGATTTATATAAAGTATGGAGTGGTGCACTACGCGGTAGGAAATATGCCGGGGGCTGTTCCCCGGACTTCAACAATGGCGCTGACGAATGTGACGATTCCTTACGCTATCCAGATCGCCAATAAGGGCCATGAGCGAGCGTGTCTTGAAAATGAAGCGTTGTTAAAAGGGCTGAATGTGGTGAATGGCTATGTAACGTATAAAGAAGTGGCTGAAGTCCACGAGCTGAGCTTTATGGATGGAGCGAATGCGTTGCGGACTAAGAGGTACGCAGAGAAGTTTGTTTAACCCATTGTAAATCACTGGCGGATCTATTCAACATAGTGGAATGGAGAAGTACGTTTGAAGGAAAGCTGTCTTAAAATATACGAATTTAAAAAAGCTCAGAGTAAATTTACTCTGAGCTTTTTTACGTAAGACTCTGTTAAAATTCCGTGTTGATATTAAGGTAAAGCTCCCTTTTCTGTAAGACTCAGTTTCGAGATAACTCGGGTCCGTTGCCAAGAAAGGATGAGGGCGGCTACAGAAACAACTCGCTTTCCTGCGGGGGAACTGGCAAGCCTCCTCAGTCGTTAACACTCCTTGTGGGGTCTCGCCTAGCTCCTTCTCCCGCGGGAGTCTCGTAGTTTCCTCCGCCACCCCGGCCATTTCATGTGAACGGACCCCTGCTAATAGGAAAAACGGGAAACCTGAAATCGTCCTAAATGCTTCTATAGCGGCGTTTATCCCCCTGGACAGACTCGGAATTAACGTTGATCACAGGTTATTTTTCCTCATATGGAGGTATATACGTAGAGGATTTTGAGCGCTTAATAATCGCAAAGGGGCGGAAGGGAACGGTGAAGACTCCTGCGGGATGCACATGATCGGTGAGATCCCGGAAGGCGAAGCCTGAGGAAGCTCACCACATGCCCGCGGAAAGCGAGCCGTTCCCTGGAGACCCTTTCTCTACAAAATATCTCGAAACTGAGTCTTACAGATAACGGCCCTATTGTGTAATAAGCCTCTTATGAAAAATTAACAATAAACTTTAACAGAACCTTATGTTCAGATATTCAAACAATTATTTGAATGAAAAGGTTGACTCTTTTGATGTATGGAGCATACACTATAAACAAACATTCAAACAATTATTAGAATGAAGGTGGAAGTTGTGAGTGAAAAAATAGTGAAAAAAGTTGAAAAAGATACATGCGATACGTTTTGTTACGATGAAGAGCTCGTAGAACGCGTCCAGCCTAAAATGGATGATGTACTGGGAGTCGAACTTATATTCAAAGCTTTATCCGATTCAACCCGGTTAAAGATTGCTTACGCGTTAACGCTAGAAGAAGAATTGTGTGTCTGCGATGTTGCCAATATTATACGTTCAACAAACGCTACCGCCTCGCACCATTTACGCTTACTACGAAACATGGGGTTAGCGAAATATCGAAAAGAAGGAAAGCTGGTCTTTTATTCATTAGCAGATGAACATGTGCATCAGCTGGTAAACATTGCGATGACACATGCCCATGAAAAATAAAGAAAGTAAAGGATGAAGAAGAATGGAGGCAGCTATATGAGTCAGATAGAAAAACAGCAAGAAAGCAGCTGCTGTTCAAACGAGAGCACTTCGCCTGTAAACGGGGAAAGCGGAACAGTTGTTAAAGAAACGGAACCAACATCGTGCTGCAGTAGAGAAAGTGATAAATCAGTTCAATCAACTGAAAGTGCAACGTGCTGTAGTAAAGAAGGTGATGAAGCTGTTCAATTAAAGGAACCAACATCGTGCTGCAGTAAAGAAAATGGAGCAGCTATTGAAGAAGCAGCATCTGAAACGTCCAGCTGCTGCAGCAATAGTACCTCTAATGACGAGAGCCAGGAAACACATACAGGAAAGTCATCCCTTTCGCGTTCCTCCGGAATAACCGTTTTTAACGTCTCTGGGATGGACTGTCCTTCCTGCGCCGCCACCATTGAAAAAAGTCTGGGGCAGCAGGATGGTTTTCAAACCGTGGAAGTTCATTATGGAACTGGGAAGCTGAAGGTGGAGGCAAGAGACGAGGAAGCCTTACAGGAAGTTCCCATCCTTGTACGGAAACTAGGCTTCGAAGCTGAAAGGGTCCAGGATAAAAAGAATACTCAAACCTATCTTATTGAAGGAATGGATTGTGGTTCCTGCGCAAAAACCATTGAAAAACATCTGGGCAGTCAGTCGCGGGTGAATGAAGTAAGTGTAAACTTTTCTACGGGTAAGATGCAGATTGATCATAATACTTCATCAGAAGAAATCATTCAGGAAGTAGGGAAATCAGGTTTTACAGCTTCTCTGGAAACCTCAAGAAAAACAGAAGATAATGAAACAAAGAAGAAACCCAAGGATATAAGAACCACCGTTTCCGGGGTTTTACTGGCTTTAGGTTTTATAAGTTCCTTTACGAATCTTCCTGCTTTGCTGATCACACTGCTCTATGCAGGTTCCATTGTAATCGGAGGCTACAAGCCGGCTCGAAGTGCGTTTTATTCCATAAAAAGCCGGTCATTGGATATGAACGTTCTAATGGCATCTGCCGCTATAGGTGCTGCCCTTATTGGTGAATGGTTTGAAGGTGCGATGGTTGTCTGGCTGTTTGCGCTTGGGAACACGCTCCAAAACAGATCCATTGAGCGAACGAGGGATTCTATACGAAGTCTCATTAATCTTGCTCCATCTGAAGCTACTGTAAAGGTAGGAAACGAGTGGGTAAGGAAACCAGTTGAGAGTATTTCCATTCAGGACAGAATTCTCGTTAAACCAGGAGAGAAATTGCCTCTCGATGGGGAAGTCGTTGCAGGTTCATCAAGCATCAATCAGGCCCCGATTACGGGAGAGTCTCTTCCTGTGGATAAACATGAGGGCGATACCGTTTTTGCGGGAACGATTAATGAGCACGGCTCTCTTGAGATCCGCGTAACCAAACTGGTAGAAGATACAACGATTGCAGGGATTATTCATCTCGTAGAAGAGGCTCAGGAGAAAAAAGCTCCAACTCAAGCCTTCGTGGATCGTTTCGCCAGAGTGTACACGCCGATTGTTTTCAGTCTGGCGCTGCTTGTGATGGTGCTTCCGCCTCTTGCCGGCTTCGGAAGCTTTGGCGAATGGGTATATAAAGGTCTTGCTCTGCTGGTAGTTGCGTGTCCATGTGCTCTCGTCATATCTACTCCCGTCGCGATTGTTTCAGCGATTGGAAATGCAGCCAAGAACGGAGTGTTAATTAAGGGAGGAACCTTCCTTGAGAAAGCAGGAGCTGTTCAGGCGATAGCTTTTGATAAAACCGGAACATTAACAGAAGGAAAACCGAGAGTTTCTCAAGTATTTGCATTGAACGATCAGACTGACGAGCTCCTCCGTATGGCTCATACCATCGAAACTCACTCGACTCATCCTATTGCTAAAGCGATTACGGCTTATGCAGAAGAAAGAGAAATCAGTGTAAAAGACGGCTTGAATTACCAGGCGATTGCAGGAAAAGGCGCGAAAGCCACTATTGATGGCGTCGACTACTTTGCCGGAAACCCCAAACTTTTCGAAGAGATGGAGATTCCACTGGATAAAATTCGTGATCATATTCATTCCATTCAGCATGAGGGCGGATCGATCGTCATCGTAGGTACTCGCACAGAGATTATTGGTGTGATAGGCGTAGCGGACACAATTCGAGAGATCACGCTCGACTCTATTCAGAAACTGAAAAGCACAGGGCTGAAAGAAATGGTTATGCTGACAGGGGATAATGAAGGAACAGCTAAAAAGGTTGCCGATTCAGCAGGGGTAGACCGCTACTTTTCAGACTTGATGCCCGAAGAAAAAGTAACGGCTGTTAAAAAGCTGCAGGCAGAAGGAAAAAGTGTAGCGATGGTTGGAGATGGAATTAACGATGCACCGGCGCTTGCCACAGCTGATCTCGGCATTGCCATGGGCGGTGCAGGGACAGATACAGCTATGGAAACGGCCGATATTGTTTTAATGGCTGATAATTTAGAAAAACTGCCCTATACCATCAAGTTAAGCCGGCGTTCCTTAAAGATTATTAAACAGAATGTGTGGTTCTCTTTAATTACGAAATTTGCAGCACTGCTGTTAATCTTCCCGGGCTTCTTGACCTTATGGATGGCGGTTTTAAGTGATACAGGAGCGGCTCTGGTGGTTATTTTAAACAGCATGAGATTATTAAGACAGAAATAGAGAGGGAAGCCTCTCTATTTTTTTGGCTCTAGAATATTTGTTGGGGTAGATAAAAAATTTGGTATAAAAAAACACGCAAGCTCCAATCTTTACTACACTTGAATTGTCGAGAAACAAGCAGTAAAGGAGTTGCGTGTACGTGTATTCTAACATGCCCATACCAGGACTACAAAAGGCGATAATAAAGAAAAGTGAAGAAGTAGAAGGGGGATTTCATCTTCATGTGGAATTGCCGAGAAAGAATCACAGGTGTAAGGATTGCGGAGAATGGACCGATCGCATCCACGACTACAGAATACAGAAAATCCAACACCTTAAAATCTTTGAACGTACCACCTCCCTCTTCTACCGAAAACGTCGTTACCGTTGTAGGTGCGGGAAACGATTTTTTGAAGATAACGACCTGGTTGAGCGGTATCAGCGTCACTCGAAGGAGTGGAACCAGGCCTTAGGCCTTCGAGTCATTCAGGGAAAGAACTTCAAAGATACAGCTGACTTATTTCGTACTTCTCCAACCACAGTTATGCGCCGCTTTGATGAGTTGGCCATGCCTATGTTGGAGAAGGTGGAAACCCTTCCGCCTGTGATTGCGATTGATGAATACAAAGGAGATACGAGTGCAGGAAAGTACCAAGTCGTCATTGCCGACGGAGACACCGGTCAACTCTTGGATATTCTTCCGGATCGTTCCGTGGATACCGTGCGAGATTATCTTCGCGAGAAGGGATCGGAGGTCGAGATGGTGATTATGGATATGAGTCACGCCTTCAAATCGGCCGTCCAAAAAGCCTTGGGCAGCCCTATCATTGTGGCTGATCGTTTTCACTTCTGTCGCTACATCTACTGGGCTCTCGAACGAGTGAGAAGGCGTGTTCAGAAAGAATTTCATCATTACGATAGGAAGCAGTGTAAGCGAAAAAAGCATGTCTTTTATAAGCGTGAAGAGAACTTAACGGAAAGGCAACGCTGGCATCTAGAACGCTACCTAAGCATGTCGGAAGACATGCGTACCTCCTATGAATTGAAGGAATCTTTTAGAGAATGGTTTGAGAGAGCGAAGAACATTGGAGTTGAACAACCGTCTCAGGTTAAGAAAGAGTTACATAACTTCTATAAGCAGGTAGAAAAAGCAGGTGTATGGGAGTTTATGCAGGGGATTAATACTTTGAAGAATTGGCAGAAAGAAATCTTGAATAGCTTTACTTTCAATTATAGCAATGGATTCGTGGAGGGACTAAACAATCAGACGAAGGTTATTAAACGAAATGCCTTTGGTTTCAGGAGATATGATCGTCTTCGATTGAAGGTCCTCCTTCATCATCAATACAAACATATAAGAAATTTTCAAGTTGGTTAAGGGGCAGGAGCTTGCCTCCTACCCCAACAATTGACTTAGAACCATTTTTTTGTGAGGAATTTGAAACGGAATTTTCATTCAAACGTATGAAAAGTTGAACCTGATCGGTAACTTAGGAAGGTTATGCGTTAAGAGTATTCTTACTAAATTGTAGAAGAGAAGTGGAAAAAGAAGAGAAAATAGCCAATATTACTAAACTGAATTTTGGCTTAGTTCTAGCCTGGAAAACGTGAACCAACTTAATTATAGAAACGGATACATAAGTATAAGAATGGGCAGGAGTATTAAATAAGGGCAAGGGGGCTGCCAAATGCTGAAAAGAAAGATGTTCTTCCTTATTGGAACTTTATCTATTATTTTGATGGGTTGTTCCCTGAAAGAAGGAACGTTTATACAAGGGGACATCACAGAAATTAACCATGAAAGTCAATGTTGACGCATGGACAACAGTTAGCAATGAAGGATCTGCTAAAGAGTCATATGAATTCGAAAAGAAGCCTGATGTTCAAACTATACGAGTTCCCAATCCAAATGAATATGAGGAAGGGCAGAAAGTTGAGGTGAAGGTGATCAAAAATTATGAGAAAGATGTCTGGGATATAGATAGATTAAAATTTGAAGTGGAAAAGATAAATTAAAATAAGAAAAAAAGCCTGCAGAATAAAAGGTTACTCTGCAAGCTTCGAAGGAAAGGAAATTGTCGTGGTATTTAACACGTTTCTTCATCGATTAGTTTCTGGATTTTCTCTTTAATGGATTCTTTAGGCTGTTGAATCAACCGCCAATTCAACACGATCGCGTCCTCGCCTTTTTTCCCTAATCGGGCGGCATCTTCTTCAGATGAAATCGTTCTGGAATGAAGATCGGAGAATTTTTTTTCGGATTTTTCCCTTAACCACTCTTTCGCAAGTCCGATCAGTTGTTTACTGACCTCGTCCTCTTTTTCATCTTCAGGGTAGGTGAAAAGGAACTTTCCTTTGTTGAAGGAAAAAGCAAACTCATTTCCTTCCTCCAGGATTAATTGATAAGCGCGTCCTAAATAATTGATTTTCTGTCCGTCTTCCAATGAAAGATGATCGACATGGTACAGGTCGGTATGATGGCTTTCCCATGTTTCTTTCATCCAGGCGGCTTTCTTTTGAAGAAAAGCCTCGATTAATTCAGGTTTTCTTTTCTCGGGAGCGGTAACTTGAGCTCCATTCAATTCATCCATATAAATTTTTACGTAATAAATCGTTGGTTTGGTATGTAAATCATAATGGATCTTTCTATCTTCAATGGTTAACTCCGGCATAGGGACGCCCCTTTCCTAGTGTTCTCTACTATTTTAATAGAGTGCGGCAGAAGCGTCAAAAATACTTGTCGATAGAAAACGTGGAGCCTACTTTTTTAACGAAATTAGCAAGAAGTCCCCTTCCTCAAAAATGCGTTAGCATTTTAGGTGGGGGATGAATTGTTTCTTTTTTTGTTTTTCTTTTGATAATAAAAGACTTTCGAAGAATTTTTTGGTACTATTGAATTACGAACAAACATTCTGTTGAGAGGAGGTAATTTGATATGGTCAAAAAGAACAAAGCTTTCAAATTCAAAACAGAACCAAATTTTGAGCAACTAAACTTAATTAAAAGAACCTTCGGTTCTGCCCGCTTTATATTCAACAAAATGCTGGATGACCGCATTTTAGCTTATGAAGATTACAAAAATGACCAAAGCGAACTGAAGAAAATGAAGTTTCCAACGCCAGCGAAATACAAAAAAGAATATCCTTTTTTGAAAGAAGTGGATAGTCTTGCTTTGGCCAACACTCAAATGAACCTGGATAAAGCTTATAAGGCTTTTTTTACTGGTCAAAATAAATTCCCAAAACACAAAAGCCGTAAAGCTCGTAAGAGCTATACGACAAATGTGGTTAACGGAAATATTATGGTCCAGGATGGCTATATCAAATTACCGAAACTCAAATGGGTGAAGTTGAAACAACATAGACAAATACCTGAAGGAAGCAAGTTGAAATCGGTCACGGTTTCAATGTCTGCGACAGGTAAAATTTATGTTTCTATTCTTACTGAATACGAAGTTGAACCTAAAGAGGTTCAACCAGAAAATATTATTGGTCTAGATTATTCTATGAAGGAATTGTTTGTAGCAAACGAAGGCACGAGAGCCAAGTACCCTCGTTTCTACCGTCAATCAGAGGATAGACTAGCCAAAGAGCAGCGCGTGTTATCACGCAGAAAGAAAGGCTCGAACCGTTGGTTCAAGCAGAAAAATAAAGTAGCGAAGCTACATGAAAAAGTAGCAAACCAACGCAAAGATTTCTGCCACAAGTGGAGCCGTAATTTAGCTGATAACTTTGATGCCATAGCTATTGAAGACCTTAACATGAAAGATATGTCTAAGGCTCTTAAATTCGGCAAAAGCGTGCACGATAACGGATGGGGAATGTTCGCCTCATTTCTTTCTTACAAGCTCGAAGAGCTTGGAAAGAAGCTTGTCAAGGTCGGCAAATGGTTCCCATCCTCTAAAACGTGCTCCAAATGCGGTGGTATTGATAAACAACTAACAATGAGCATACGAACTTACAAATGCGCTTGTGGCCACGTTCAAGACCGCGATGTGAACGCGGCTATTAACATAAAAGTAGAAGGAAAAAGGCTCCTTTCGGAGCATCAGTAATCCTAATTTCCATAATATAAACCGTTGGGACAATGGGGTTAGCTCGGCAAATTTGGTTGGCTACTAGAAGCAACTACGACCCGAGAAGCCCCCACTTCAAATTTCGTTAGTAATTAAGTGGTGGGTAGTTCACAGGGTCACAGGCTTTTTCCGTCTGAATGATCTTCAGGCAGAAGATGGTTAACGTTTTTGAAAAAGGTTTACTTTCTGAAAATGATTGAGGGGCTTTCCATATGTACTCAAATAACTGTTTTATGACTTTTTCGATTCGATAAACTTCTGTTATATATCGATGAATCAAATTATAGAGGTAGTGGACGTATTTAAAGTAATAATAAATCTTGGTTCATAGGGTTTTCCTCTTGGGTATTTATACTTATTACTAAAGATACCCGTTTATATTTATCTGAAACCATTTAACCGGACAATCGTACTAAGAAGATTGGAAGGAGGATAAAATGCCAGAATGGTTTAATATTCAAATACAAGACAGGTTCGAATTTTTATCAACGAGTCACATGATCATGCTCGCAATTCTTTTTTCAGGAATCGCTTTATTGCTGATTTTTCACCAGACTCTTCAAAAGAATGACAGGCTCCAGCAAATCATCAGATGGACATTATTCGTGCTGCTGCTGGGTGGCGAAATTGGCCAGACGATCTGGGGGCTTGCAAACCATAACTGGAATATGGAAGATCATGCTCCGCTTCACTTATGCGGAATTGCTTCCATACTTGGGATGGTGGCTCTGCTTTTTTATCGTCACAAGGTCATACAAATTCTTTATTTCATTGGCATTATTCCGCCGATCGTAACATTGTTAACGCCAGAGGTGTTTTACTCGTTTCCACACTTTCGTTTTTTGAAATTTTTTCTGCACCATATGGCTTTAGCCTGGACCGGCATATTTTTAATTCTGGTTAGTTCTGCACGAGTCACCTTCCGATCGCTCCTTATGATGTTCGGTTATTTAAATCTTTATGCTGTATTTATATTTTTTCTTAACCGGCAAATCGGGACGAATTATTTGTTTCTGGCAGGCACGCCTGATGTGAGTACGCCGCTTGATGCGCTTGGGGAAGGGGTATGGTACTACGTGAATTTAGAACTCTTCTGTTTTGGATTATTCTTAGGGATGTATGGGTTATATCGTTTTATTTCACTCGGGCGAAATTGGAAAAAGAGGTCGGGGTTAAAAGAAGAAAAGTATCATTATCTATAGGTACAGATTGAATAATTACATATAAAAGAAGCCGCATCTAAGACCCGACCTTAGATGCGGCTTGTTTTTAATGCTGTACTTCCGTTTCCTTCAGTTCGTACAACGGAACTTCCTGGAACACATTTGGCTGATCCACGGGGTGAATTCTTGCGGTTTCACTTCTCTCAATAACCTCTTCGATGTAAATCGGTCGGTCCTCATGGGTGACCGCAATCATTTCAGGGGAGTGGAAAATTTCTTTAGCGCGTTCTTTATTCATGAGCAGCATCCTCCTTTTTTATATCTCTAATGTTTGCATCAAACGTCAGAGCTATTCTCTAAAGAGGTGTTTTCCTGCGTAACTATCGTAATATTTCTTGAAGAATCGGGTCCTGATCCAGAAAATCCAATGCTTTACGCTGGTATTTCTTTTCATGTAAATACGTGTACCGGTGCGGCTTGATTTCTGGACTGTTTTCAATGGCCATTTTGAAATCCGCTTTCTTCACTTCCAGCGTTTTTATATGATCAAAAAAGCCTGTCCGTGTAAACACTTTTTGCATCCGGTCGGCACGATGTTCCTGTACATTTGCCATAATATAAGTCGCAATCCCCACCTGGATTCCGTGCATGTGAGGGTGTTCAGCGTACTTATCGAGCGCATGGGAAATCAGATGCTCCGAGCCGCTTATGGGTGCGCTGTTTCCACTGATAATGGTGGCCACTCCGCCCATTGTTAACGAACTGACGAGCTCTTTTAAAAAAGTAGGATCCTGGATGTCATGCATAGGAGTGCGAACAAAGCTGTTCACCGCTTTCTTACTGAGCATGGACGCAAAAGCGTTCACCCGGCTCACGCCCTGACGATCTTCGAATTCCCAGTCGTAAAGGGCTGTAATATTGGACATTAAGTCTCCTACGCCAGCCAAAATAAAAGGGGAAGGGGCGTTTTGAATAATGTCAAGATCGGCAATGATGCCATACGGAACTTTGGCAGGGACCGTCGTTTTCTTTCCTTCAATCATTAAGGAGCAATTACTGCTCGCAAATCCATCGTTGGAGGCTGACGTTGGAATGCTGATAAAAGGAGTCTGGCGGGAAAAGGCCATATATTTTCCGCAGTCAATCACAGCACCTCCGCCCACCGCAACGATCGCGTCATACATTTTTATGGAAAAAGCCTGTTTAATCAGATCATGGACTTCGGCATGGGGCTGCATAAGGACTGTATCCACTTTGGTAGTAGAAAGAGAATCTTTGATGTTTGCCTCCCATTGATCCATCGTAAATGAATCAAACAACATCAGGATATTTTCAAATCCATGGCGGTCAAAAATGTCCTGAAGATTGTAAATGATGCCGCTCTTAATTTCCAGAATAGCTGGAATTGGGATATTTGTAATGGGATTAGTCATGCGACAAATACCCTTTTTTCTCTAAATCAGCCTGGATGTCCTGAAAGGTTGCCACAGGAGTGAAGGCGATATTTTTTTCGCTTAGAATTTCCTGCAGAGCATCTTTCGCAAAGGTGGCATCGGCATAGACAGCTGGATGTGAATCGGGCTCGCTGTCGCCGGCGAAGTGAACAGTTTCGTATTCCTGTTTCAGCTCTTGAATCACTTTGGATTTGTCGATGCCGTAGCGTTCCGAATGATGCCGGTGGGAAGGATCCATGTTTAAATGAACATTTTGGTCCTCATAATATCCTTCATTAGAAAAAACGGTCACATTCTGAATGTTGTATTCTTTTAAAATGTGATGAATGTAGTAATCGGTTCCCGCACTTAAAATATAAAAGTCTCCGCCATTGTTCTGTACGTGCTGAATGAAAGCCGGCACATACTCATCAATCGGAATATTGAGAATATCCTCAATAATCTGCTCCTCATGCTGATTGATGGATGTGAAGATCGAGCGTAAAAATTCGATGTCCTTCATCTGACCTGCTTTCCACTTCTTAAAAAGGTCTCTGCCTTCCGGATAGTATTTCTCAATGATCACCCAGTAAAAGTCTTTATTTGAAATCGTACCATCAAAATCTGAAACGAATGCCCATTTCTTCATCGTTCATCCCTCCACTGTCGTTTTCTATAGTGTAACAAAATTTTCAGCATATTGATGGATTGAAAACGCTTCATGTAAGGCAGAAAAACGAATCTTTATAAGGAGATGAAGAGAAAATTCATATGGGATAAAGATGATCATACACCTTTGTCTAATTGGATAGCTTGTATGATAAATGCCGTTCTCAATTCTATTATTTTCCATAGATTATATAGAGAGAGGAGGTGTAAGAATGCCTGTTATTTCAACAAAAGGGCTGATCTACACGGTCAAACCTGGTGACACTCTATTTTCAATTGCCAGTCGTTTTGGCAGCACAGTAGCTGCGATCGAAAATGCTAACCACTTATATCCGCCTGTGACAGACCGAGGATTCATTTACCCGGATGATGTTTTAGTCATCCCTACTTCAACATCCACTCCGATCTTGTCCCATATCGTGACGAACGGGGATACACTATCAGCTATCGCCCAAACGTTTGACGCTCACGTTGATCTTCTTACGGGAGTGAACAATGTTTCGAATCCCAACGTAATTAATGTAGGGCAGAACCTGCTTGTTCCAGCGTTCACTTATAGGATTGTCAGTGGTGATTCGCTGTATTCCATTGCGAGGCGATTTGGGGTGAGTATGGCTGACATTGAAGAAGCGAATGCCGATCGGCCTGGTTTTCAAGGAGATGTGATCTGGCCGGATTATCACCTTATTATTCCGATCCCGACTTCCAGGAATATTTTTGTGATCCGTCCCCTGCCTGGTTCCACCTTTAACAGCGGAGATAAAGTAGAAGGTTACGCGAGAGTATTTGAGGCGGTCGTGACTTATCAACTGAGGGACAGTAATGGCGTAGTCGTGTCTAATGAACGCTTCACTATGACCGATCAAGGTGGCCCTGCTTACGGATTTTTCAGTAGTACCGTTTCTTTTGACCGACAGCCTACATCAGCTTCGGGAGAGTTGTGGGTCTATAGTCGAAGTGCTAAAGATGGCAGTATTCAGGATTTAGTGAAAATTAAAGTAAACTTCTAATAAATAGACAGTCTTCTCTAGCGGGAGGAGGCTGTTTTTTTGTGCAGACTTTGATTATTTAGAAAATTCACTTTGGGTATCTATCTTCACAAAGAATAGTAAGGTATATTTTTAGTATATTAAAAAATAATGGAATGGTTTTTAAAATTAGAACTTGCTCAGTATAATGGACAAAATTTTTTCTCATCCGCGGCAGTTTCTTAATTTTATCGTGAGAGGAGAAGAGCATATGAAAAAAGCAGGATGGATTGTAGTGTTTGCTTTGATACTAGGAGGGATAGGAACATTGTTCTCCTTTCAGGCTACGAAATCAATAGAAGATGAAAAGCTGCAAGTACATAAGGAAGAAGCCTTTACGGCGAGTGAAATTCAAGACATCCATGTAGATACTTCATCAGCTGATATCCAATTTGTCGAAGGAAAAAGCAATCAAATTGAAGTGACCCTAAGTGGCTATGCTCGGAAATGGAAAGAGTATTCGTATGAAGTTGAAGAGGAAGAAGGCGAGTTAAACGTAAACCTTAAAAAGAAAAGCAATGGACTTGGATTTTCTTTTGGTTTTGTCAGAGGAGATGACTTAGAATTACTCGTCAAAGTACCGAAGCAGAAACTGGAAGTAGTAAATATAGGCACCTCGTCATCTGAAGTAACACTTCGTGATCTTCAAGTAAGTCAGCTGATCGCTGCCACAAGTTCAGGTGATATTGAAGTATCCAGTCTGGAAGTTGACGAACAGTTGAACCTCCATTCTTCCAGTGGAAGTGTAATGATGACGAACATCAAAGGGTCAGACGCTGAGGTCGAACTGAAAACAAGCAGCGGAGATATAGAAGGAAAAGGGCTGCTGTTTAATGAAATGAAAGCTCAATCTTCCTCAGGAAATGTTGATGTATCGCATGAAAGTCTGGCGGGAAATCTAACTGCGCATACATCAAGCGGTGATGTCACATTTTTGTTTGAAGAAGAACCTCAATCATTTATTCTGGACTACCAATCAAGTTCAGGTGAAGAACGCATTCAACTGGATGGTATTCATTATGAAAGAAGAGCAGAGCATGAGGTGAAAGGCTATAAAGGAGAACAGAAGTATCAAATTCTTGTGGAAACGAGCTCAGGAGATTTTACCTTAAACTAAACGATATTTATATAAGAGAGTTATTACGCTATCCGGCCGGATTGCGTAAGACTCAGTTTCGAGATATCTTGGGTCCGTAGCCAAAAATAGATAAGGGTGGCTACAGAAACAACTCGCTTTCCTGCGGGGGAACTGGCAAGCCTCCTCGTTCGTTTCACTCCCTGTGGGGTCTCGCCTAGCTCCTTCTCCCGCGGGAGTCTCCTTGTTTCCTGCGCCACCTTATGATTGAAGAGTGAACGGCCCCTTCTATAGGCGATAGAGGGGTGCTTGAGTCCCCTCAAATCCTTCTATAG
Source organism: Halobacillus halophilus DSM 2266 (assembly GCF_000284515.1). GTDB lineage: Bacteria > Bacillota > Bacilli > Bacillales > Halobacillaceae > Halobacillus > Halobacillus halophilus. Next base: position 1,670,272 of record NC_017668.1, read on the forward strand.
CGGAAATTTTCCACTCTACAATTTCATTGTTATAGGTTTACCTCCATCATAAACCGGCGCGTTTGGAACAGATTTCGCTCCATGTATCGCAAGGTCCGGAGGGGAACGATGAAGACCCCTGCGGGATGAACATGATCGGTGAGCTCCAGCAGGGCTGTAAGCCTGAGGAAGCTCCGCGCAGAAGAGATTCGACTAAGAACACCACGTCGTGTGGCAAGGTCGAACGACCCTGCGTCGTGCAGGGCCGGAAAGCGAGTCGTTCCCCTCCGGACCTGACTCTCTCACTAGATATCTCGAAACTGAGTCTTCCACAAATGGGAGCTTTTGTGTAGGATCAACATGCACGCTTAAAAGAGGCAATTGAAATAGAGGGACGGGGCTTTAATAAAATAACAATTATGTAAGCAGGGACTTCCTTTGAGAAGGTCCCTGCTTTTTTAAATTAGAAGTGACGCTTTGCGCCTACATATTTGGATTTCCAATAAGAACTGGAGAGCTTTTGTGTCCTGACACCGTGAGAGGTAGCGGCAATAAACTCACCGGACCCCGTGTATATGCCCACAAATGAAACCTTGCCTTTTCCAGCCGTATCAAAGAATACAAGATCTCCAAACTTTAAATCGGATTGCTTTTTAACGACTTTTCCTTGCTTGTATTGATCCGCACTTGTGCGGGCGATTTTCTTTTTAGCAGCTGAATATGCATAGATATATTGAGTAAATCCGCTTGCATCGAATCCTTTAGGCGTCGTTCCTCCCCACTTAAATGGGGTCCCCGCGTATCTCTCCGCTACGGCAGCCACTTCCTCACCATAATTGATTGTGGCTTCTGCTTTTGAAAAAGGGGTGAAGACAAAAGCAGCAACTAATGAAAAAATGACCGCAGCATACACCCAAAACCTTGACTTACTTCCAACAACATTCATCCTTTTTACCTCCTGAAGTTAAATTCGCCAAACAATAATTATAGTATTGTTGCTATTTTTCGTTTATTCCACCGACGAAGATGAAAAGTTTTCGACATAGATTTTCTTGGCAGCAGCTGCCGTGAAGCTTTTGGAAGAAAAGAGAACAATAGAATTGGAACCCTCTAGTCCTGATAGATCCGCCTAATTAATAGCTCTCTTTTTTAAAGTAGAAGAATACCAGCTTTTTCTCTATTAACTTTAATAAGGAGTCTTTGGCAGTCCACTCCGTTAGCAGCACAGCGCAATTGAGGGTGATCACGACGCAATCGGGGTAGAGCACGGCGCAATCGAGGTAGAGCACAACTCAATTCGCCCCCAGTAAAGCTTAATCAGCCGCAGCATCTCCTAAACGCGCCAGCTTCTGATGGCAGCCTGAAACTAGAACCTATTATCCTCTCAAATTTCCCTCGTATTACTGATTACTGACTGCTTATTAGACGACTTCCCCACACCTCCGAGTAACAGTGCCCAGGCCTTCATCATACCCTGATTGGGAAAGTGTCTTTATTAATGAATGAGAATTCGAATGGTTTCAGGACCAGAGTAAATCTGAATATTGATGGAGGTTACCCATATGAATCAGTTTCAAAATGAACTTCAGCATTTGGATGTTGGAGAATTCCATGCCCAGCAGTTAGTACCGAGTGAGCAGGCTCATAATTATGGCCAAGATTCGCGATTAATTGGTGGTTTTGGATTTGTGTGTTTTGGCTGCTTTGGCTGTTTCCGCTGTGCTGGATGTGGCGGTTGCGGAGGCTGCGGCGGTTGTGCGCGTTGCGGCGGTTGTGGAGGCTGCGGTGGCTGTGCGAGATGTGGACGCTGTGCAGGCTGCGGTCGCTGCGGACGTTAAGCATTTTACATTATATATAGTTTTTCCTTACCCCTGCAGAAACTGGCTGCAGGGGTACTTCTTATAAGGAAAGACATATGAGACAAAGGGACGTACATAGAATCGTAGAAGGAAGTCAGCTCAGCTGGTAAGGAGGAGTGTCATGGTGAATGTAAAACCTTCGATGCGTTTGAAGGTCAAAAAGGGTACTTTTTTTATGCCAGAATCGAATGGAAGTGTTTATTTTAGAAATAATGCAGGTTCGTTTCGGATGGAAGGAAAGGCCATTCAACAATGGGTGGAGAAGCTGGTTCCCATGCTTAATGGAGAACACTCAATGGCTGATTTAACCGAAGGATTATCACTGCCCTACCGTACGCGTGTCTACGAAATGGCGGAAGTTCTCTATACGAATGGGTTTCTCCGAGATGTAAGTGAAGATCGTCATCACGAATTACATCCAGAGGTAGCGGCGAAATTCGCTTCCCAGATCGAATTTCTGGAGAGCTTCGGCGATTCTGCCTGCTTCCGGTTCCAGCAATACCGGCAAAAAAAAGTAATAGTCGTTGGTGAAGGAGACATGGTGATCGGTGTAGTGTCCGCTTTGCTTACCTCCGGGCTGGCAGGGGTTCATGTGATCATAACCGATGAGAATGAAAGCAGTCGTCGTCGCGTGAGGGAGCTTGAAGCCTGGGCAAGGGAATCGGATCCTGAGGCTGCTGTCAGCCTGGCCATGGAAAATCCTTTTTCCTGGACTGATGAAATCGAACCATATGAGGCGGTTTTTTGTGCTTCACACAAAGACCAACATGAGGAGAGGGAGGCTGTCCTAAAAGAGTGCCATAAAAAGCAAAAATGGTTTATCCCCATTCTATGCAGCGGAACAGCAGGATTTGCGGGTCCTATGGAAGAGCCCGGTTCGGTTCCTTGCTTTGAATCTGCATGGCGCAGTCTTCACACCCAAGAAGCAGACAAGGAGGCTGCGGAACGATCGATTTCCTCACCAGCCGCAGCGATGCTTACAAATGTGGCTGTGTTCGAATGGTTTAAAAAGGTGACCGGGGTGCCGGATGTTCATCCTTCCAACCATATGTTTGTCCTCACGAATGAAACTTTGGAAGGTAAGTGGCATCCGTTCAAACCAAATCCACTTGTAACAGGAAGCATAGCGGCCGAACGAGTAGAAAACGTACTGAAGGAAACGAAGGAAAAAGAAGAGAATCAGGAATGGTTGTATTACTTTAGTGAGATGGCGTCCGGACCATTAGGAATCTTGCATCGTTATGAAGAGGGAGATCTGCCCCAGCTGCCTTTATCTCAATGCGAGGTGCAAGCGGTTGATATTCAATTAGTGGAGCCACATCCAGGCATCATCTGTGCAGCGATGACCCATGAAGAAGCGAGAAAGGAAGCAGGACTTGCGGGAGTTGAACAGTATCTGGCGCCTTTAAAGCAAGATATTTTGAATGCTTTAGAAGCTGCCAAGGACCGGGGAGGCAGACTGTATTTAGGAGCGGGGGAATCAGGTACAAGAACAGCGATCAGCCGTGCCCTGACCAATATGCTTGAAGAAAATTGGAAAACGCAAGTGAACGAGGAGAAAGGAACACCCGCCAGACTGGAGTTACGTAAGGTGGAAGATGAACGCTGCCGCTTATATTATCAAGCGTTAACGACCATGAACAAAGAACCGGAATTAGGTATCGGAGAAGATGCTTATGGCTTTCCTGTGGTGTGGATAAAAAACCGTAACAATCAATGGTATGGAACCGTCGGATTTACTCGCACCCTCGCTTTACGCGAAGCGTTACGTCGGACCCTGGTAGAGGCACAAAATAACACCACCTTCCCTGAAGCATCCACAGTTTCAATCAAGGAGTTTAAAAAAGGATTGGTCCTACTCGTCGATGTTCCCTCCTGTGAGTCAGATGATCCGGAGGTGCTTCAGTCTGTCATTGAGCGGATAAAACGCAGCCATAAAGATCTTTCCTTTATAAAAGTAACCATGGATCCTTTTAAAGATGATGGCATCATTGATCTCTTTGGCGTGGTTGTGAGTAAGGAGGAATCAGGGTGAGCCCAATCATTGCAATGATCGGAAAAGGAAAGCTGCTTGAGCTTACGGCAGAGGAATTAAGCGCGCAATGGGAGCTTGTCCGGCTTCCTGATTTGAACACCCCTATCCCCGGAGGCACGACAATGATGTTGGTGCTGCGCGATGCCTGGGATCCATCGATCTATCTGCAGGCAGAAGCGGCGGCCAGGGAGTGCGGGGTGGTATGGATGCCGGCCTTCGCGAGCTTTGGTGCCGGTGTGGTCGGCCCGTTTGTACGACCCGGCCGAGCAGGCTGTTCACAATGTGCGGAGTCCCGGCGGCTGATGGCCGCTGTCGATCGTCAGGATTTGTGGAAGGTTCATCAAGCTCTAATTGAAAATCAAGACGCCCGACAGGATGAATGGGGGTCTGAAACAGCTTTCAAGCAAATGGCTTTTCTAATCAAAAGGGAAGTAGAGCAAGTGTTGAAAGGAAGGCCGTCTTCGCTCGAAGAATCGATTTACCGGATGGATCTTCGCAGCCTGGAGAGTTCACGTCATGTCATTTTACCGGATTCTACATGCGGAGTTTGCAGTATAACGCCCGATGATTCAGCTTCCGCTGCTGAAATAACGCTTGAGCCATGTATGAAGATTCATGAAAACAGCTATCGCTGCCGGTCAAAGGAAGGGTTAAGCGGCGTCCTTTCGAAAGATTATCTCGACCCGCGGACTGGATTGTTAAACAATAAACTGCAGGATTTTGAAACTCCGTTTGCCGATGTAATAGTCAACCTTCCTATCCTTGGCGGGGACGAAGGAACGGCAGGGAGAACCAATTCCTACGCAGAAAGTGAAATGACCGCCATACTTGAAGGGCTCGAACGATCCTGTGGGATGGACCCGCGGGGGAAACGAACCACCGTCTACGAAAGCTACAACAATCTCGATTCCGCTCTCCATCCGCTTCATGTAGGAGTTCATACGAACGAACAATACGCACAGCCCCATTTTCCTTTTACGGCTTTCCATCCAGATAAAAAAATGAACTGGGTGTGGGGCTGCTCCCTCCAGCAAAAATCCCCTGTGTTGGTTCCGGAGCGGCTGGCTTATTACAGCATGGGCTGCGGAGATGGGTTCGTTTTTGAGACTTCTAATGGATGTGCCCTCGGCGGAAGCCGGGAGGAAGCCATTTTTCACGGGATGCTCGAGGTGCTGGAACGGGATTCTTTTCTCATGACGTGGTATGCCAGACTCCCGCTTCCACGGATTGATCCGTACTCTTCGAAAGATAAAGAACTGAATTTAATGATCGATCGTATGCGGGAAGAAGCAGGCTACGATCTCTACTTGTACAATGCAACCCTCGAACACGGCATTCCGTGTATATTCACGATTATTAAAAAAATCGATCCTAATCAAGCGGGGATGAATCTTATTTGTGCAGCGGGTGCCCACCTGGATCCGGTCAAAGCGGTGAAAAGTGCGATTGCAGAAAGTATTGGCATGGTTAAACCATTGAATAAGGAATTCGAAAAGAATAAAGACAAATATGCTGCTATGCTGAATGATTCATCGCTTGTTCAGAAAATGGATGACCACGGAATGTTATATGGACTTCCCGAAGCAGAAGAACGGCTGGACTTTTTATTGAAAAAAGAGCAGCCGCAGCAGACATTTGCGGAGGCGTTTAGCGGGAAGCGGAACCACCCGGATCTTACGGATGATGTGAGAGATCTTCTGCAGACCTTCAGCGAGTTGGACCTCGATGTGATCGTAGTCGATCAAACCACACCCGAGATCCGAAGAAACGATCTTCACTGCGTAAAAGTATTAATTCCTGGGATGCTGCCTATGACGTTTGGTCACCACCTCACTCGCATCACAGGGCTTGAGAGAGTGTTACAAGTGCCGAAACAACTCGGTTATGTTAATCGGTCTCTCACGTTAGAGGATCTTAACCCTTATCCGCATCCATTTCCTTAAAAGGGGCCAAGGAGGCTAGTGATGAATCTAGATTTGTTCTTACAGCAGCTGCATTTTCAAAGTGACGTTGTGAATCCGCGTGAATGGGTAGTTGATTGGGAAGACGCTCCACTACCTTTCAAGATTTACCGGGGGTTGCAGGAGTTTCCGCTGCCTCATGATATTCCGCTTGATCCTAGAGAAGAGGGGGCGGGGTCGAACACGGCTCTTTCTGCCATTGGTTATTTTCTGTGGTACACCTATGGATTGACCCAGTTTAGCCACACAGCACTGCCGGCGGGTGGAGAAGACGTGGAGACGATTCAGTCCCTGCGGCGCTTCGCTCCCTCAGGCGGGGGTCTTTATCCAAACGAATTGTATATGTATTTGAAAGTGGAGGACCTGCCGCAGGGTGTCTATCATTATGATGTTGCTCACCATCGCCTTCTCTTACTTAGGGAAGGGAATTTTGACTCTTATTTGAATGCAGCTCTAGGCCATAACGCTGATTTTGAGAGTGGTTTCGGGGCAGTGATCATTACTTCGATGTTCTGGAAGAATTTCTTTAAATACCACAACTTCTCCTATCGTCTGCAGGGACTTGATGCCGGCGCGCTAATAGGCCAGCTGCTTGAGACGAGCCAATCCTTTCGTTTTTATGCCCAGGTTCATTTTCAATTTATGGATCGTGCGGTTAATGATCTGCTCGGTCTCGATGACAAGGAAGAAAGTGTATATGCAGTGATCCCTATGTCCACATCGAAACAACCTGGTCTTCAGAGAGACAGCAGAACAGAACGAAGCGCGGAGGATTTGTGTACTGAACTTCCAAAGCTTGAAACCAGCTATTTTCAAAGATCCCAAAACGTGAAGGAATTCTCTCAAATCATCCAGGTCAATCAAAGCTCGATGATAGAGTCGCCTGGATTATTCCGCCGGCTGAAAAAAGGAAAAGAGAATACGGAGGGCAGGTCGAAAATTCCTTTGCCTGTTGGAGAAAAGTTGAACGAAGATGCATTCGAGGTATTCCGAAACCGCCATTCCCCGGAGATGGATTTTATACCAGAAAAGATAGAGTTAGCCAAGCTTGCTGCCCTGCTTCAGCATGCATGCGCTCCCTTTCCATCTCCAACGGACCTCGATAGAGAGGGGGATCCGGTTTCTCGCCTATCCCTATACGGATGTTTCTATCAAGTGGAAGGGATCACGGATGGAGCTTACCGGTATGACAGTCTCTCTCATTCGTTAATAAAACTAAAAGAGGGGGACTTTCGTCCGGAGCTGCAGGCGGGAATGAACATGGATTACGTCAATTTTCATCAGATCCCTATCTGTCTTCATATAGCAGGAGATCGGTCCTTTTATAAAAATGAGCTGGGGCACAGAGGGTACAGAATAGAGCACATGGAAGCGGGGGTGCTGCTGCAGCGTCTATTGCTCTCGGCAAGTGCGCTTGGTATGAACGGCCACCCACTACTTGGATTCGATGTGAACCATTGTGATTCCCTCTATGATTTGAAAGCATGCGATCAGACCACTCTCATCCAGATTCCTGTTGGATGTCACCGCCCGAAGAGCCGTCTGATTGGCGGCATGCATAGTTAGGCGGCTGCTACGACGTTTCTTTTAACGGAGAGTTCCCCTGACGGTTAAATTGAATGTTTCGTTTAATGGAGAAAAGGACGCATGCTGCCCAGCCTGCAATGAGGACGGTATAAATGAGTGTCAGCGCATCACCGCTGATGGAAACGGACTGCAGTACAGTGCGCAGATTCACTAGAATAATGAAACCACCGGCAAGCACTCCGAGAATCAGAGCTGGAAGAATCCGAACCAGCCAGGCGGCAAGTGGGGCGGCCAGAACTCCCCCAATAACAAAAGCCGCAACCCACAGCCAGTTGAACTGATCGATTCCTAAAAATATAAGAAAACCGAGGGTGGCAGAAGTCGTCACGGCGAACTCGGTCGTATCCACCGTACCGATGACTTTTCTAGGGGTCGCTCCCTTTTGCGATAGGAGCACAGGAGTGTTGATAGGACCCCATCCACCGCCGCCTATGGAATCCATGAATCCTGCCAGGAAGCCAAGCGGGTACAGAAAGCGTTTTTTGAGCGGCTTTCTCTTCTGGTTCTCATTTGACGGGCGCAGGAAAAGAAAACGAGCGATGATATAAATCCCGAGCAAAAGTAAGAAAGAGGAGATAAAAGGCTTAATCATATCTCCAGGCAAATTGCTAAGAAAAGCAGCTCCCAAAAATGCGCTGACCGCTCCTGGAACAATTAAGGTCAGGGCTAATTTTTTATCCAGGTTTCCGAACTTATAGTGTGAAAACCCTGAAACGCCTGTTGTAGTGATTTCAGACATATGGATCGAAGAGGAGGCAATTGCGGGAGCCACTCCGTAGGCGAGCAAAAGGGAGGAAGAGCTGAGTCCAAAAGCCATCCCCAGCGCACCGTCGATCAGCTGGGCAAAAAAACCGACGAACGAAAAAATAAGTAATCTTCTCAAGTTACATCACTCCTGTTTCTATAATTTATTATTCTGATTGATTTACTTGGTTTTATGTTTAAAAAAATCTAGCTGTTATGTATTCCTGACCAGGCTTACAGAGCAAAGAAGAACGAGTTGTTTTCTAAGCAGTTTCCATCTCAATTCTTACACTATATGGACCTGAAATGAATAAAGTCACTTCTTTGTTAAAGTTTATGTTTGTTTTTTCCTTAAAAGCTTATTACACAATAGGGCCGTTTACTTTAAGACTCAGTTTCGAGATATACTGGGTCCGTTGCCATAAAAAATGAGAGCTGGTGGGGAAATAACTCGTCTTGTTCCATCACCCAGACACTCGAGACATAAGCCGTTCATCAACGGACGGAAAGACCACCGTCCGTTGATGCTCGGCTTATGCTGTTCGTGTCTATCGGGGTGATTCCACATTTGGACACTTTCCTATGGCCCTAAACGACCCTGCGTCATGCAGGGCCGGAAAGCGAGTCGTTCCCCGCAGGACCTAACTTTCTCACTAGATATCTCGAAACTGAGTCTTCCAGTATCGGGAGTTTAACTTTAATATCTACACGGAAGTTCAACAGAGCTAAAATAACAATGCGTAACAGAGCATTCTGTAAAAAGGCTAAGAAAAAACCTCTTCCCTGAGGAAAGAGGTGAAAAGCTGAATAGCTTAACCTTATCTCTCAGACAATGTCTGCTGGAATGAGCACCTTCTCCAACTAGGAGAGGTTGCTGCGGGATCAACGGACCAGATTCCTTCCCCGGCTCTTTATAAGGATTATTTAATTTTAAAATTAAGATACTATTCAATCTAAAGGGGAAAGGTAAGTCCTGTCAAGAACGATTTTTAAAAATACAGAATATTTAAATTAAGCATTGACATATAGTAAAAAGGGGCATAAGATTTTAATCAATCACATTTCAAAAAAATTCAATCATCGTTTTCTTATCTAGAGAGGTGGAGGGACTGGCCCTTTGAAGCCTCGGCAACGGGTCAACAGACGCTGTGCCAATTCCAGCAAGCTATCACTTGAAAGATGAGAAGATGAGACGCTGGCTTATTCATGCTGTACGCCTCTCTTCTTTTTTCAAGGAGAGAGGTTTTTGATTTGTAGCGTTTTGTTTTGTGGGAAGGGAGGATAAAAATGACTAATCCAGCCATAACTTATGAAGAGTTCACAGGCGATCCTTTTGAAAATCTGGGCCCTGAAGGAGAAACCAAGGGGGCACTTGAAGTACTGAAATGGGCTTATGATACCTATGGTTCTTCGATTACCTACGCCTGCAGCTTTGGCGCTGAAGGAATTGTACTCATAGATTTAATAGCAAAAGTTAAAAAAGATGCCCACATCGTTTTTCTTGATACGGAAATTCATTTTCAGGAAACATACGATTTAATCGATAAGGTGAAGAAAAAATACCCGGACTTGAATATTGAAATGAAAAAACCGGAATTAACACTGGATCAGCAGGCCGAAAAACATGGCTCAGCCTTATGGAAACGAGAGCCGGACAAATGCTGCTTCATCCGTAAAATTAAACCGCTGGAAGAAGCTTTGAGCGGGGCCACAGCCTGGGTTTCCGGACTGCGCCGCGAACAGTCAGTAAGCCGAAGTCATACGAATTTTGTTAATAAAGATGACCGTTTTGAATCGATTAAGGTTTGTCCCCTTATTTACTGGACATGGGACGACGTATGGCAATATATCCGACTAAACGACTTGGATTACAATGATTTGCACGATAAAGGATATCCAAGTATTGGATGCATCCCTTGTACGTTTGCAGCGGACAGCAATGATCGCTCAGGACGATGGAAAGGCTTTAACAAGACCGAGTGCGGTCTTCATACGACAGGTAACAACGAGAGTGAATAAAGGAGGAAATCACATGTCTACAATTATCGCTCCCCACGGCGGGACGCTTGTCAATCAAATAAACGAAGGAGCTGACACTTCAGCCCTTACCACAAAAATTGAACTGGATGCCATGGCTTTAAGTGATTTAGAACTGATCGGGAACGGGGCCTACAGCCCCTTAACCGGTTTTCTGAATCAAGAAGATTATCATTCCGTCGTTGAGAATATGAGGCTGAAAGACGGAACACCGTGGAGCATTCCCATTACGCTGCCCGTAAATAAAGAAAAGGCGAATGAGCTTCAGCCGGGACAGAAAGCCGCGCTCGTTCAAAACGGTACGACATACGGTACGATCACGATTAGTGAAGTCTATTCATCGGATAAAGAAAAAGAAGCAGAGAATGTGTACTTAACCAAAGAATCCGCGCATCCCGGCGTAAATAAACTTTACGGCCGTCCGGACTATTACGTGGCCGGGGAAATTGAACTGACAAAACGTGCGGAAAAGGAACATGACGAAAAGTTCTACCTGGACCCTGCCCAGTCGAGAGACTTATTTAAGGACCTGGGCTGGAGTAAAGTCGTTGGTTTCCAAACCCGTAATCCGGTTCACCGCGCTCACGAATATATTCAAAAAGCGTCCTTGGAAACGGTAGATGGACTGTTCTTAAATCCACTTGTCGGCGAAACGAAAAGCGACGACATTCCGAGTGATGTAAGGATGAAGAGCTACCAGGTGCTGCTCGAAAACTACTATCCGGCGAATCGTGTTGTGCTTGCTGTCTTTAGTGCGGCTATGCGCTATGCTGGTCCACGTGAAGCTATTTTTCACAGTCTTGTCCGTAAGAACTTCGGCTGCTCCCACTTCATTGTCGGCCGTGACCACGCAGGAGTAGGCGATTACTACGGAACTTACGACGCTCAGAAAATCTTTAGTCATTTCACAGAAGATGAACTGGGAATAACGCCAATGTTCTTTGAGCACAGCTTCTACTGCCAGGCGTGTGAAGCAATGGCTTCCCACAAGACGTGCCCACATGATGCCAAACACCACGTCATTCTTTCCGGTACAAAGGTACGTGAACTGCTCAGAAATGGCGAAAAACCGCCAAAAACGTTCAGCCGTCCCGAGGTCGTTGAGACGCTAATTGAAGGACTACGAGATAAACAAACCACTGACTCATAACGGAAAGGATGATGGATATGGGATCCAATCTCACGTGGCATGATGCTGCAGTAAATGTAAACGATTATCGAAAAAAGAACGGACACCATAGCGGAGTGATCTGGCTGACCGGTTTATCTGGATCCGGGAAATCAACCATTGCGAATTTAGTCAATAAGCAGTTGTTCGAAAAAGGGCTGCAAACGTACTTACTGGATGGGGATAACATTCGGCAGGGGTTGAATAGCGATCTTGGTTTTTCAGCAGAGGACCGAAAAGAAAATATCCGCCGGATCGGCGAGGTCGCGAAGCTCTTTGCTGACAGCGGATCGATCGTTCTGACGGCTTTTATCTCTCCCTATCAGGAGGACCGCGATCAGGTAAGAAAGTTATTTAACAAAGACGAATTTCTGGAAGTCCACGTGGATTGTCCTGTAGAAGAGTGTGAGAAGCGCGATCCAAAAGGCTTGTACAAGAAAGCAAGAAAAGGTGAAATCAAAGGCTTTACCGGTGTAGATGCTCCTTATGAAGCACCCGCTTCCCCTGAGCTCAGATTAGAATCCGGCAGTCTGGATGAGCAGGCATGTGCGGACCGGCTTGTTGCTTTCTTAATCGAAAAGGGGTGGGTCAAAGGATGAGCAAAGTATTTATCGTTGGTGCAGGACCAGGAGATGTGGATTTAATTACCGTCAAAGGGTTAAAGGCCATTCAGCAGGCAGACGTGATCCTTTACGACCGTCTTGTCAATCAGGAGCTTTTAGATGAAGCAGGAGAGCGAACCGAACTTGTGTATTGTGGAAAAAGCCCGAACAACCACTCCCTCAGTCAATCGAGCATTAACGGTCTGTTATGCAAATTTGCGCTTCAAGGAAAAACCGTCACTCGTCTGAAAGGCGGCGACCCTTTCGTCTTCGGACGGGGTGGAGAAGAGGCGGAGGCCCTATCCAAACGAGGGATTCCATACGAAATTGTTCCGGGCATCACTTCTGGAATTGCTGCTCCAGCTTATGCAGGCATCCCGGTCACCCACCGTGATTTCAGTTCGTCTGTCGCTTTTATCTCAGGGGTCAGTAAACTTGGAATCGACGAAGAAGCCTACTGGGAGAGCGTTGTGAAAAGCATGGATACCTTGTGCATATACATGGGCGTAAAGAAACTGCCTGACATTTGTGAAAGGCTGATCCGTCATGGACGTTCGGCTGATACACCGATTGCGCTCGTGCAATGGGGAACAACGGAACACCAACAGACGGTGACAGGAACGGTTTCCACAATCGTAGAAAAAGCAAAAGATATAGCCAATCCATCCATGATCGTCGTGGGGGAAGTGGTGAAGCTTCGGGATTCACTGCAGTGGTTTGAATCCCTTCCACAACAGGAAGAGAATCCATTTCATCAAGTAGTGGGCTAAAGAGGAGGAAAAATATGCAGGCCGTATTATACGTAAGTCATGGAAGTCGAGTCGAAGAAACAAGAAGCGAAGCAGTCGCCTGTATCGAGAAAGCGCAGGCCCATGTGAACGTTCCCTTATACAAAATCTGTTACCTGGAGATTGCTTCTCCTAATGTCGCGGATGGAGTAGAGGAACTGGTTCAAAACGGGGCTTCTGAAATTGCTGTCGTTCCTGTGCTTCTTCTGTCAGCGGGTCATTACTATAAGGATCTTCCAGAAGAAATCAAGCATATGCAGGAGCGCTTTCCTTCCATCACCTTTACGTATGGGAAACCGCTCGGCGTACAGGACCGGCTGGTTGATGTCCTGGTTGACCGTATTGAATCCACCACAACATTACAAAATTCTCCATTGAATCTTCTTTTAGTGGGCAGAGGCAGCCGCAAGCCGGAAACGAAGCGTGATATTGAATCCATTGCAAACAAACTGAAAAGTAAAACCAATGCTTCAAACGTCGACGTCTGCTATTTGGCTGCATGTGGTCCCACGTTTCAAGAAGGGCTGGAGACTTCTCTAAGCCGAGCAGGGGAAGGGGCGATTGTCGTTCCCTATTTATGGTTTACGGGACTGTTGATCCGTTCTATGCAGGAGAGAATCGATGAGCTTAAGGCTGCAGGTCATTCGATCGAAATGACTCACTATTTACAGGATCACCCTGGAATAGTAGAGGCGCTCGCAGACCGGGTGAAGGAAGCATTACAGAACAAGGAATCGTTTCCGGTCCTGTCCTAAAGAAAGGAGTTGAGGGTATGGCATTCGCACCGCTGATGGTCCAGCTGGAAAATCGCAGGGCCGTCATTATTGGAGGGGGAAAGGTGGCTTGTAAACGAGCCCGTACATTAATTGAAAGCGGGGCGCAGGTTACCGTTGTGAGCCCTCACTTAACTTCTGAACTGAGTGTCATGGCAGAGGACTCCGTAGTGGCATGGAAGAAAAAGCTCTTCCAGCCAAAGGATATTAAAGATGCTTACATAGTGGTGATTGCGACCAATAACGAACTGGTGAATGAACAGGTATGGCAGTCTTCCTCCAGGGTTCCGCTCGTAAATGTCACAGGCGAGGCGGAACGAGGCAACCTTCAGTTTCCGGGTCATATTAAACGCGGGAGACTGTCGATCGCAGTTTCGACGGGAGGAGCAAGTCCCAAGCTTGCCTCACGAATGAAAGAGGAACTCGAACAGAAGTACGATCATACTTATGAGGACTACGTTGACTTCTTATATACATGCCGCCTGTACATTAAACGATCCCGTCTTTCGAGTGAAGAGAAACAGGAAACCCTTAAACAGCTCGTCGAGGAGGATTATAGGGAGGAAGCGAAGCAGCACATAATGCTGGAATGGCTTAAGCAAAAAACGGAAGGAGGGGATGACGATGAGTGAACTGCAAGGAAAGCGGGTGGCCGTAGCAGCTGATCGAAGAGCGGAAGAAATCGGAACACTGATCCGGAATTTTGGCGGAGAACCAGTGGTGTATTCTATTCAGGGAAAAATGAACCTGGATGAATCCACAAGCGCTGGAAACGTCCGCGATTTGATCGCCGGTTCATTTGATTGGGTGATCTTAACGACAGGAATCGGAGCCAGAACGCTTGCCGACTCGGCTCATAAGAATGAGTTGCACGAGGATTTTATAGAAAAATTAAGAACCAGCCGACTGGCCATACGTGGGAAGAAGACGACGGACTGGATGAAAGAACATCAACTTAAGCCCGAACTACTGGCTGCTGATGGGACGATGGCTGAACTGATGAAGGAATTGAGAGCGGCGCCGGAACGAGGAAGCGTATTTCTTCAAGCCTATAACCTTGACGATGCGAAGTGGAAATCGACCCTGGAAGAGATGGGGCATGAGGTTTATCTCTCTCAGCCTTACTCCTTTGAAAAACCGAAAACAGCCCATCTTCAGGAATTAAAAATGGAGATTTTTGACCAATCTGTCGAAGCGGTTGTATTTACAAGTAAAACGCAAGTAAAAAATTTATTTGAGGATACCGAAGATCAGGAAACCTTAATTCACAAGTTTAATGACCAGGTACTGGCGGTTGCGGTTGGAAAAGTAACAGCAAAAGAGCTGGAAGATCAGGGAATTACTGAAGTTCTCCAGCCGGAAAATCAGAAAATGGGTGCCATGGTAGTTAAACTGAATCAATACTTTAAACAGCTGACCCAAAGTTATTAATCGATTTTTACAGGAGGTGGTTTTTTTGCCATTAGAGGTTATGAACAGCCCATTTAATCAGGATCAAGCCGATCTGTTAAACCGTTTACTGCCGACGTTAAATGAAAAGCAGAAGATATGGCTGAGCGGTTATTTATCCAGTGCAGCAACAGAAGCTGATACGGCCGTCCAAGTCCCGGAAACGGGCGGGCAGACACAAGAAACAACAGTGGAAGCGACAAGAGAGATTACCATTTTATTCGGATCTCATACTGGCAATTGCCAGGCCTTAGCGGATGAATACGCAGGCAAATTAAAAGAGCAGGACTATCAAGTCACGGTTTCATCTATGGATGATTTTAAACCGAAAGCCCTAAAAAAAGTGGAAGACCTGCTCGTGCTTACGAGTACTCATGGAGATGGGGATCCGCCGGATAATGCTCTTTCTTTCTACGATTTTCTATTCAGCAAACGTGCCCCGAAACTTGACGGTGTGCGATTCTCTGTTCTCTCCTTAGGGGACAGTTCATACGAATTCTTCTGTCAGACAGGCAAAGATATTGATCAGAAGCTTGAGGAGCTCGGAGCAGAGCGCATTTATCCTAGAGTCGACTGTGACCTTGATTTTGAAGAGCCAGCGGGTGAATGGTTCGATGGTGTACTCGCTCTATTAAATGAGCAGAAGGCAGGCAGTGGCAGTCAAGCACCATCTGCCACTAGCCAGTCCGTCCAGGCAGACGACACACCAGTTTATTCCCGCGCCCATCCATTCCACGCTGAGATTCTGGAAAACATTAATTTGAATGGACGTAGGTCCAATAAAGAAACACGCCATCTGGAACTGGATCTGGAGGGATCGAATCTATCTTATGAACCCGGAGACAGCCTGGCGATCTTCCCGGAAAATGATGAATCGCTCGTCGATCAACTGATTAAAGAGATGGGATGGAATCCAGAGGAATCCGTTCCGATTAATAAAGACGGAGAAATTCGTTCCGTCAGAGAGGCGCTTTTGTCAACCTACGAAACGACTTGTCTAACGAAGCCATTGCTTGAAAAAGCGCAGACGCTGACGGATAACGAACAGCTGACGGAGCTGCTTGAGGATTCTGAGCAGTGGAAAGCCTATATTTACGGGCGGGATCTGCTTGATTTCGTGCAGGATTTCGGTCCTTGGAAAGGGACTGTGCATGACTTCATCGGCATCCTTAGAAAAATTCCTGTCCGTCTATATTCCATTGCGAGCAGCCAGGCTGCCAATCCAGATGAGGTTCATCTGACCATTGGTGCTCTGCGATATGAGGCCCACGGTCGGCAGCGTTTAGGTGTCTGCTCGATTCAGTGTGCTGAGCGCGCGAGTCATGGAGACCAGCTATCTGTTTTTGTTCAAAAAAATCCGAATTTCAAATTGCCGGAAAATCCTGAGGCGCCGGTGCTTATGATTGGAGCCGGCACAGGTGTTGCCCCGTACCGTTCATTCCTTGAAGAACGGGAGGAAACGGAAGCACCCGGCAAGAATTGGCTGTTCTTTGGTGAACAGCATTTCGTCAGCGATTTTCTATACCAGGTGGAGTGGCAGCGCTGGTTAAATGAAGGCGTACTAACGAACATGGATGTCGCTTTTTCACGTGATAACGAAGAGAAAGTTTATGTGCAGCACCGCCTGCTTGAGAAAAGCGCTGAAGTCTATCAATGGCTCCAGGACGGGACGTATGTGTATGTCTGCGGTGATGAAAAGTATATGGCAAAGGATGTTCATGAAGCTTTAATCACGATTGCTGAAAAAGAAGGAAATATGTCCCGTGAAGATGCGGAATCGTATATCGATAATTTAAGAAAAGAAAAACGTTACCAGCGCGATGTTTATTAAAGGGGAAGAGAAAGGAGCGATTGGATGAGTAAAGAAAGAGACAGCCAGCAGCATGGTCCTCCTAGTGAAATGGAAGGGATTAAGAAAGAAAGCCGGTATTTGCGGGGATCGCTTGTGGAGAGTCTGCAAAATCCGATTACGGGTAGTGTGCCAGATTCAGATACAAAACTTATGAAGTTCCACGGCAGTTATATGCAGGACGACCGGGATCTGAGGCAGGAGCGTAAGCAGCAGAAGCTTGAGCCTGCTTATCAATTTATGACGCGGGTTCGCTTACCGGGTGGAGTGGCGACTCCGGATCAGTGGCTGGTGATGGATGAGATTGCCAATACGTATGGCAATCATACGCTGAAGCTGACGACCCGGCAGACGTTTCAAACGCACGGCGTATTGAAATGGAATATGAAAAAGCAGATTCAAATGATCAACGATTCTCTGATGGATACGATTGCTGCCTGTGGGGACGTGAACCGGAATGTGATGTGCAATGCCAATCCGTATCAGTCGGATATTCATGGTGAGATTTTTGAATGGTCAAAAAAGGTAAGTGAGCACTTGCTGCCGCGCACGCAGGCTTATCATGAAATTTGGCTTGATGGCGAAAAAGTGGAAGACAGCAAGGATGAATACGAAGTCGAACCGATTTACGGCTCGCTTTATCTGCCGCGGAAGTTCAAGATCGGAATCGCGGTGCCGCCTTCCAATGACATTGATGTCTATTCCCAGGATCTTGGTTTTATTGCTATCGTGGAGAACAACGAACTGAAAGGCTTTAACGTGGCCGTCGGCGGTGGTATGGGCATGACTCATGGCGACACGAATACGTATCCGCAAGTGTCACGTGTGATCGGATTCTGCGAGCCTGAAAAAATCGTTGATGTGGCAGAGAAAATATTAACGATACAGCGTGACTACGGAAATCGGTCGGAAAGAAAAAATGCCCGGTTCAAATACACGGTGGATCGCCATGGACTTGACTGGGTGCGGCAGGAACTTCATGACCGCCTCGGCTGGGAGCTGGAAGAAGAGCGTTCTTATATGTTCGACCATAATGGCGACCGCTATGGCTGGGTCGAAGGCGACGGTCTGTGGCATCTGACCCTGTTTATCCAAAACGGCAGGATCAAGGACTCCGAGGACAACCAGGTTATGACGGGCCTTCGCGAAATTGCGAAAGTTCATGACGGCGAATTCCGCCTGACACCAAACCAGAACGTGATCATTGCCCGGGTCGAAGAAGAGAAGAAGCAGGAAATTGATGAGCTAGTGGAACAGTACGGCTTGACCGACGGGCGTTACAACTCCGCCCTGCGCAGAAATTCCATGGCTTGTGTCGCTTTTCCAACGTGTGGCCTTGCGATGGCGGAATCAGAACGCTATCTGCCATCCTTAATTGATAAAATGGATGATGTGATTGACGAAGCGGGTCTTCAGGATGAAGAAATCGTCATCCGGATGAGCGGCTGCCCTAACGGTTGTTCACGACCGGCGCTCAGTGAGATCGGTTTTATTGGAAAAGGACCTGGCAAATATAATATGTATTTAGGCGGAGGTTTCACAGGAAATCGCCTGAATAAACTGTACAAGGAAAACATTGGCGAAGAAGAGATTTTAGGCACGATCAAGCCGATGCTGTTCGAATACGCGAAAGAGCGGCAGGAGAATGAGCATTTCGGAGATTATGTCATTCGCGCCGGTTACATTGAGGAAGTGCAGTCTGGTCTCGATTTTCATTCTTAATATATAATGTAACGTGCATAGCAATCAAGCTGGTTCCTAAGTGAGCCAGCTTGATTGTTTTTTATCGGAAAAATGAAATTAGACCGTGAACACGTGAGTGATTTTCGCTTTAGGGTTTTTAGCTAAATAGGTTTTTTTAGCGGTTTCCCGATGAGGCGCGTAGATGGTTGCTTTTTTAATAACGCCGCCGGTTACCTGGTGATAAATTACGTATTTTCCGTTCATATGACTCCATCCCATCTTAGAGAATTTTTATTCGTATCTAGTATGGGTAGATCGGCCTGATATTATAACTATATTTTGTTATATGTTGATCTTACAGTAAAGCTCCCTTTTCTGTAAGACTCAGTTTCGAGATAACTCGGGTCCGTTGCCAAGAAAGGATGAGGGCGGCTACAGAAACAACTCGCTTTCCTGCGGGGGAACTGGCAAGCCTCCTCAGTCGTTAACACTCCTTGTGGGGTCTCGCCTAGCTCCTTCTCCCGCGGGAGTCTCGTAGTTTCCTCCGCCACCCCGGCCATTTCATGTGAACGGACCCCTGCTAATAGGAAAAACGGGAAACCTGAAATCGTCCTAAATGCTTCTATAGCGGCGTTTATCCCCCTGGACAGACTCGGAATTAACGTTGATCACAGGTTATTTTTCCTCATATGGAGGTATATACGTAGAGGATTTTGAGCGCTTAATAATCGCAAAGGGGCGGAAGGGAACGGTGAAGACTCCTGCGGGATGCACATGATCGGTGAGATCCCGGAAGGCGAAGCCTGAGGAAGCTCACCACATGCCCGCGGAAAGCGAGCCGTTCCCTGGAGACCCTTTCTCTACAAAATATCTCGAAACTGAGTCTTACAGATAACGGCCCTATTGTGTAATAAGTCTTCGATAAAGTCATCCATAACTTTTACAATGGCTATAGGTATGTAAGGAGTTGAATTGGCTGATGAAGCCCGGGATAGGTGTTTGAACGGTTCCTTCGATGGGAACATATCTGTGAATTTGAAAAGGAGTGGAATAAAATGGGTAAATTTATACAAGTAGAACAGGATGTTAATGTATTTGTAGAAGATATTGGCGAAGGACAGCCGATTGTTTTTATCCACGGCTGGCCATTGAACCACAAAATGTTTGAATACCAGATGAATATGCTGCCACAACAAGGCTACCGCTTCATCGGCATAGATTTGAGAGGGTATGGCCAGTCTGATAAACCAGCCTTTGGCTATGACTATGATACATTCGCTCATGATATCAAAGTGGTGGTTGAGGAATTGAAACTTGAGAACTTTTTCCTGCTAGGATTCTCCATGGGCGGTCCGATCAGTATCCGCTACGCAACGAAGTATGCGAATAACGAATTAGCTCAATTAATTCTGGCTGGCGCAGCTGCCCCAAGCTTCACCCAGCGTGACGGTTATCCATATGGAATGAATAAAGAAGAGGTTTCCGGCCTTATTGAGGCGATTCTCTATGATCGTCCTGCTGCCTTAACTGAATTCGGCAGTAATTTCTATTATTCCCAAATCTCAGAACCGCTTAAAGAATGGTTCCTTGGCCTGGCTCTTGAAGCTTCTTCCTATGGTACCATTGCAAGTGCTGAATCGCTTCGTGATGAAGATCTTCGCGATGAACTAAGCTCTATTAACGTTCCTACGCTGCTGCTGCACGGAACCAATGACGAAATCTGTGACTATCAATTTTCTAAACAATTAGAGAAAGGGATCGATCAAGCGACGCTTGTTTCCTTTGAAAACAGTGGTCATGGTTTGATTTACGACCAGAAAGAGAAGTTTAATGAAGAACTGCTTAAGTTAATTAAATAAGAAATAAAAAGGGCGATTTCTTATGCAGGAATCGTCCTTTTTAATAAATCCATATTCTGTCTTTCCAAAGTCATAGTTGATATACTCAATTTAACAATCGTAAGAAGGGGATGAAGTTACATGTCAAAACCAGTGATTGGCTTTATTGGAACAGGCGTGATGGGGAAAAGTATGGTCCGCAATTTAATGAAGGCAGGTTTCCCTGTACAGATGTTTACACGGACGAAAGAGAAAGCTGAAGAATTGTTAAACGAAGGAGCAGAGTGGCAGGAAAATCCAGCGGAGCTTGCGAAAGAAGCAGATATCATGATTACGATGGTGGGCTATCCAAGTGATGTGAAAGAAGTGTACTTTGGTAACGATGGAATTATACATAATGCAAAAGAAGGCTCGTACTTAGTCGACATGACGACCTCTTCTCCACAGCTGGCCGAAGAGATATACGAAAAAGCAAAAGAGCGTGGTCTTCACGCGTATGACGCTCCGGTTTCTGGGGGAGACACGGGGGCCAAACAGGGAAAACTAACGATTATGGCGGGTGGAGAAGCTGAACATTTTGAAAAATTACTTCCTGTCTTTCAAGTGATGGGAGAGAATGTGGTGCTTCAAGGCCCTGCAGGAGCCGGACAGCATACGAAAATGTGCAACCAAATTGCCATTGCTTCCAATATGATGGGCGTGGTCGAAGCCATTACGTATGCTGAAACAGCCGGATTAGACCCGAAAACGGTGCTGCAGTCGATTGAGTTCGGAGCAGCGGGGAGCTGGTCGCTGTCCAACCTGGGACCGCGAATGATTGACGATAATTTTGACCCCGGCTTTTACGTGAAACATTTTATTAAAGATATGGAAATTGCCATTCAGTCAGCGGATCAGATGGAACTGCCGGTTCCCGGCCTTAAGCTTGCGAAGTCGCTTTATGACGAACTGAGTAAAGTAGGCGGCAGCAATGATGGAACACAGGCGCTCTACAAATACTATAAAATGAAGGCCGAACAATAATGGGGTAAGGAGTCTCTGACGATAACAGAGGCTCCTTTTTGTGCTTGAAAAGTTTTTTAGCTGGTTTATTGTGGAATTCGGAGGATATTGGTCAAAAAAGAGAGGGGATTGTATGTTATTTAATGGGTGGAGCGGTGTGATACGAATCATTATCATGGCGCTCACCGTCTATCCAGCGTTAATTTTTATGCTGAGAATATCGGGGAAACGGACATTATCGAAAATGAATATGTTCGATATGGTCATTACAGTAGCGATTGGTTCGGTGGTCGCCTCGGTCATGTTATCGAACAAAATGACGATTGTAGAGGGGCTTACTGGACTGGGCATGCTGATTATACTTCAATTTGCCGTAACATGGCTTGAAGTCCGGTCCGAAGGTTTTACATCCCTCATTAAAGGAGAGCCTCAGCTGCTTCTGTATCAAGGACAGTATATGGAGAAGGCCCTAAAGAAAGAGCGCGTGAAGAAAGATGAAGTGAGGCAGGCGATTAGAGCTGCTGGGCTGGCATCCGTAGAAGAATCGGAAGCTGTTGTACTTGAGACGGATGGAACATTTTCCGTGATTAAACACAAACATCAAAACGGCCAAAGCTCCCTGAAAGACGTAGAAGGATGGGAAAGAAATAAGGCATAAACTTCCACCTCAGGTCATCCAGATTCTGGATGACCTGAGGTGGGTTTTTTTGGATAGTTTACTTATTTTGGATTTGCGCTGAAACTTTTGGAGATTCGTGCCGTAATGGGATCGTATTTTTCTTTTTGGCTATCAGGATAGGTGATCGTAAGACTATTAAATTGGCTTTCACCGAGATAGAATTTGGAGTAAGTTACTATGTCGTTCGATTTATAAGATAATACAAACCAGTCATCTGTCTTTTTTTGATAAGCGATATTTTGAATTTCAGCAGTAGCCTGATTATAGTAATCGTCGATATCTTTGGAGGGGTCCATGTTGTGAGTGCCATAAGCGGTCAACTCGTAACCATCATTACTATAGAGTTCTACACCATCTCCATTTGTAGGAGGTGGAGCCATCGTTAAGAAATCAGGGTATTCAAATGAGAAACCAAAGCGCTCATTGCTATAAGAGGTATAAGTCATTTCTGGTTCTTTATCCTGATTTTTATTGGTTTCTTCTTCATTGGAAGATTCAGCTTCGTTGTTTTCCTCATCAGACTTCTCTGGTTTTTCTGTCTCTTCTTCCTGATCCGTGGAAGTTTCTTGATTCGGATCTTTATCATCCTCTGGTGCTGATTCGGAGACAGACTTCTTAGAAGTCTCATCGGATTCGGCAGTCGTTTGCTCAGACTCCTTAGCCGTTTGGGACTCTTTCTTATCTTTTAGAAGATTCTCAAGCTCTTTATGTAATTGGTTTAGCTGCGGCTGATAACTTTCAAGGGAAGGATGCTGCTTCAGTTTACTATTCAGCATCTCATAAGTTTCTTCAGCATTGTCCTCGTTGCCTTTCTCAATATCTTGTTCCAGCTCATTGATGTTATTTTCAAAAGAAGCCGTTAGTTCCTGTTCCGTCTGGATCTTTTTTTTCATTTTTTCCGCATCTTTTTGAACCGTTTCTAACCCCTGATTCACGTCCATTACCTTCTTTAAAGACGTTAAAGCCTGCTCAAAAT
Source organism: Halobacillus halophilus DSM 2266 (assembly GCF_000284515.1). Lineage (GTDB taxonomy): Bacteria > Bacillota > Bacilli > Bacillales > Halobacillaceae > Halobacillus > Halobacillus halophilus. The sequence goes on from NC_017668.1 coordinate 1,693,281, forward strand.
CTTTCTGCTTGTAGGATTCAAGGGCCTCGTCCATGGCAGACGCCTGCTGATAATAAGCGGCTGCTTCCTGGTCGTCTTGTTCCTGCTTAGCCCTTTCAAAGTAAACGGCCGCTTGATGGTATTCCTCATTTCCAAGACTTTGAACGCCTTGTTCCATCGCTTTGTCGTAATCCTCATTGGAACAGGCCGATAGTAAAAGTAAAATTAATAAGCTGCTACATAAATGTTTCTTCATTCAATTTTGCACCTCTCTTCCATGATTTTTCCATTTTACCAGAACCAGCCCTATTATACGATTACTTTTGATGCTTAAAATGGAATAACCTTCCACCTCAGGTCATCCAGATTATGGATGACCTGAGGTGGAAGGTTATGGGGAAATTTATTCAAAAAATTTTGTTGACCAATTTGGTCAATAGGAGTAAGATATAATTGACCGAACTGGTCAATAGGTGGGAGGAATGTTATGGAACCAAAATTCCTTGCGTTGGAGCAAGAAAAACAGGATCGTATTTTAAATGCGGCTATGAAAGAATTTGCTCAAAATGGATATAAAAACACATCTACTAATAATATTGTTAAACAAGCCGGAATTTCAAAAGGCCTTTTATTCCATTACTTTACGAATAAAAGAGAATTATATTTAACGTTGTATGACTATTTTGTTGAACTTTTTCTAAAGGAAATGCAGCAGAAAGTCGATTGGGAAGATAAAGATATTTTCAGCAGGCACCGGCAGATCGCTGCTTTAAAAATCAAGCTTTTTCATCAGTATGAGCATATATTTAACTTTCTTAATGCGGCTATGAGCGAGAATTCCAGGGAGGTTAAAAGTGAACTGGACAGCCGCAAAGAAAAATTCATCAACCATAACTACCGTGAAATGCTCCAGGATATAGATAAGTCAAAATTTAAAGAAGGTCTAGACGTTTCTAAGATCATCGAAATCATCAGCTGGTCGATGGAAGGGTTTGCTTACAAACAGCAGGCCAAATTTAAAGGCTTGAGTATCAATGAGATGGATCTCGAAGAAACGTTGCAGGAACTGGATGGTTATATTGAAGTTCTCAAGTATTCTTTTTATAAATAATACGCTTTTACAAAAAGGGAGGATCGATCATGTCTGTATTACGTACTAAACAGCTCACCAAAAAATTCGGCGATTTCAAAGCGCTTGATGGAGTGAATATCGAGGTGAATAAAGGAGAGGTGTATGGTTTTATCGGTCCGAACGGAGCAGGTAAATCCACTACCATTCGTGTTCTGCTCGGCATGTTAAAAGCAACAGAAGGAAAAGCTGAAATTTTCGGAATGGATGCCTGGAAAGGTGCCGTGGAGATTCATAAACGTCTCGCTTACGTTCCGGGAGATGTGAATTTATGGCCGAATTTAACAGGCGGAGAAGTCATTGACCTTTTTGTAAAACTGAGGGGCGGAAATCCATCGAACAGGAGAGATCAGCTGATCGAGAAGTTCGATCTGGATCCTTCAAAAAAATGCGGGACCTACTCGAAAGGAAATCGGCAGAAGGTAGCATTGATTGCAGCTCTGGCTTCTGAGGCGGATCTTTATATTCTTGATGAACCTACCTCCGGGCTCGATCCGCTTATGGAACGAGTCTTCCAGGAGAGTGTAGCGGAGCTTAAGAAGGAAGGGAAAAGCATTCTGTTATCGAGCCACATTCTCTCTGAGGTCGAAAAGCTATGTGATCGGATCGGTATTATTCGTCAGGGACAGATGATTGAAACGGGGTCCTTAAAAGAGCTGCGTCATTTAACGAGAACCCATCTTCTGATTGAAACAAAGCAGCCAATTCCTTCTTTAGAAGATTTCCCTGGCGTGCACGATGTGAAAGAAAAAGAGCGTGTCCTTTCGTTCCAAGTTGATACCGAACAGCTTGACCAGGTGATCAAGCATATCAGCTCCTACGAGGTTGTGAAGCTTGAGAGCGCTCCGCCAACATTAGAGGACCTGTTTATGCGTCATTATGAATCCGGAGGCACAGGAGACGGAGGTGAAGCGTAATGTTTAAGCAAATGTCGAGTAAAACAGGGGTGCTCAGCCGCTTTCTACTGCGGCAGGACCGCTTCCGCATTCCTATTTGGCTGCTGTCGCTTTCCGGAATTACCTTGTTGACGGCCCAGGCATTCACGGGATTATATGCTACAGAAGAAAATCGACAGACCATAGCCCAGACCATGGTTAATCCTGCGATGACCGCTATGGTTGGAAAAGGTTATGGACTTGATGATTATACGTTCGGCGCTATGCTTGCCCATCAGATGCTGCTTTTCACTGCAGTTACCGTAGCCATCATGAGTATCTTACTCGTGGCTCGTCACACCCGGGCAGAAGAAGAGGATGGTCGTCTTGAGTTGATTCGATCACTGCCTGCCGGACGCTTAGCCAGCCTGAATGCTGCTTTAATTGTGGTGATCGGAGTAAACATCCTGCTTGCGCTTCTGACAGCCGCCGGATTGTATGCATTAGGAATTGAAAGCATCGATTTAGAAGGGTCTCTCTTATACGGAGCAGCCTTAGGAGCGTCAGGAATCATATTCGCAGCCATTACCGCGTTTTTCTCCCAGTTGTCCGAAAGCTCGCGTGGAACGATCGGACTCTCGTTTGCAGCACTCGGTGCAGCTTATTTTATTCGGGCTATTGGAGATGTGAGTAATGAGACACTTTCCTGGTTCTCGCCTCTTGGCTGGGTTACAGGTACGGAAGTGTATGTCAATGATTACTGGTGGCCGGTACTGCTGACTCTTGGAGTGTCTCTTATTCTTATTGTGGTGTCTTTGTATATCAATTCCATTCGCGACCTGGATGCTGGATTTTTACCATCAAGACCTGGTAAAACCAGAGCATCTACTGCCCTGCAAAGTCCGATCGGCCTTGCTCTTCGAATGCAGCGCACCGGAATTATCGCCTGGGCTATCGGCGTGTTGTTAATTGGAGCTTCTTATGGATCAATCTTTGGGGATTTAGATACGTTTTTTGAAGATATGGAGATTATGAAAGATTTGCTCAGTGGACTGGAAGGTGGCTCACTAACAGAGCAATTTATTGCGAAGCTGATGTCGATTATCGCTATGATCTGCACAATTCCCGCTCTTATGGCGGTTTTTAAACTGAGAGGGGAAGAGAAAAAAGGGCGCACGGAGCATCTATTAGCAAGAGCCGTTTCACGTAATCGGCTGCTTGCAAGCTACATGCTGATCTCCTTAATTGTTGGTTTTGTTATGTTATCCCTTGCAGCCCTTGGTCTTGGAGCAGCGGCTTTGGCCGTACTGGAAGATGGACCTTCACTTGCCACAATCTATGGTGCTGCGATGGTTTATCTGCCGGCCCTCGCGATATTCATTGGGCTCGCCGTTCTTTTGACAGGCTTACTGCCGAAACTTACTGGCATCACATGGCTGTACCTTGGCTATTCCTTTTTCGTGGTTTATTTAGGAGGAGTATTTCAATTTGATGAATGGGTGGGAAGTCTGACCCCGTTCGGGCACGTTCCTGAACTTCCCATTGAAGACGTAAATACAGTTGTGCTTATCCTGCTAACCGTTATTGCAGCGGTCTTGATGGCTGTCGGATTTATCGGCTATCGGCGTCGTGATATACAAGGGTAAATATCTATTCAGAAAGGCGCTTTTCTAAATGAAAAGCGTCTTTTATCTATTGGTTCTTTTAAAGATAATTGTGGATTTTTCAAAAGGGCTTATTAAGCAAAAGGGCCGGATTGTTGAAGACTCAGTTTCGAGATATCTTAGGTCCGTTGCAAGATGAGGAGGTGGCTGGTGGGGAAATAACTCGCTTTCCTATGGGGGAACGGTGAGCTTCCTCGCTCGTTTCACTCCCTGCGGGATCTCACCTGATTCCTTCTCCCATGGGAGTCTCGACATTTCCCCACCAGCCCAACTTTATTAGGAGGAACGGCCCCCTGGAAAGTGAGGGGCCTTTCTTCCTTAACCTGCCCGAAATGTATATATATTAGGCTATACCCCATAGTTCCAACCTGAAATTTATTATCGTAAATGAGGGCTATATCTTCTTATGCGCGTTTAGGATAAAGCCGTTTCGAGATTCTGATTTGGCAAGGTCCGGAGGGGGACGATGAAGACTCCTGTGGGATGAACATGATCGGTAAGATCCCGGAAGGCGAAGCCTGAGGAAGCTTACCACATGCCCACGGAAAGCGAAATCGTCCCCCGGAGGACCTTCCTTATAACCCATTTATCTCGAAACTGAGTCTTACACAAACGGGAGCTTTACTTTAACATCAATTCGGAAGTTTAAGAGTGTATTATTAAATTTGGTAAAAATTCTGACATAACAGTTGCATATTCAGGGCTTAATAAGATAAGCTATCAACTTAAGAAAAATGTCTTCGAAAATTTACAAAGGATTCATGTTTTTAGGGAATATAGGAAATAGTCAATGAGTAGGATTAAATCATTCGCACTCAAAAGCAGCTGGACGTCGAATGACTAGTAAAATAAAGGAGGGGTTTATATGTATCTTAAAGATATAGAAAACCTTGAATGTTACAGCAAGCTATCCTTGAAGCAAGTGGAAGACCGTCTTCTCATTACGGCTGATTTCCCTAAGGAATTCCTGTATCAAAGCCAGATGACCCATCCCTTTTTATATGTGATCTTATATGTTCGCGGTAAAGAGATGATAAAAATACTGGACGAAGGAACGGCAAAACTCTATGTACCTTCAAAAAAAGAAATAGATCCGAAAACGTATAAAAAAATTATTGATTTTGCTAAGCAGCATTCAAAACAATTTAAGAACGACTAACAGACGTGCAGCGCGTGAGGTGGATGTATGGCTTACTTTGGGAAAATAAATGCAGTCAGTATATTAGTTGCTTTCCTCTTTTTTGCAGCGGCTGAGCTGATGGTTAATACTTATCGGCTCAGCAGGCTGTTAAACATGGAGTTAAGTGTGGTGGTCAATGTGTCAATGCTCCTTCTCGGAATTTGGGTGGTTGGGGGAGCAGTTGTTTGTTACCTGGTTATTAGCCGGTGGATGGAGAAAAGGAAATCAGATTACCTCACGGTGGTACTCTGGTTTCCTTATTTTATTTTAATGACCTACATATTTGTTTCCCTCTTTCCCATCAATCATCCTGCAGACGATCCTGCTCCAGTACTTGGTTTAGTCATTATAGGCGGGGTGTTTGTGTATCCTTTCATTTTAGCATTCATTATATATGCCAGTCATAGCTTAAGAAAGAAGACAGCGCAATATGATATGGAGGAATGACGAATGAATTAAGCTGTTATCTGGGCGGGGGCTTAGAAAGTAACTTAAAGATAATTGGATATATATGTTAAAATAGATGCCCACTATACGGTTATTAGAAAAGATTCACAGCTGCCACCATTAAAATAATCATGAAAACAGCGTTGGGAGAGGATCATATGTTCTTTGGTTCAACCTCGTGGGGCGTATTCGTCTGGTTTATGGTTATGGTAATCGCATTATGGGCCTGGTCCATAAAATATAAAAAGACCAATGGAAAAAAAGAAGGGGCCTGGTGGAATTGGCTGCTTATATCGTTTGTAGCGCTGATTCATTTTACCGACTTTCATGTCGGCCTTTTATATTGGGAGTACCCACATGAACGGGAGTGGTTCTCTTTGATCGGATGGTGGATTTCTCTATTAACAGTCAGCGGTTTGCTACTGTACAAATGGATCCACGAAGAAGATGTAGAAGCCTTAAAACAGGAGAATGAACGCTTGCGGGAAGCAGTGGAGTATTACCGTAACAAACAGGAAAATGATGATTAGAAAAGAGGGCTGTTTTTTCTGACAGCCCTCTTCTTATGTCATCTTAAGCATATAACGTAACGAGGAAAAATACTAGACTAGGATTTTTCCTAAACTCTGCTAATCTGGAAATATATGAATAGGAGGGGATCGTGAAGGTGGATTATCGAATTAAATCAATAAGCGGGTATACGGAAAAAATAGGGGAGCTTGTATCGATGCTTGAGCACACACGGGAGGTTACTTTGCAAGAGATTGCTAATCTGAGCCAGGCAGATTTAGATGCTCTTACGGATCAGTCATCGAACACCATCGGTGCACTGTTAATGCATATCGCATCCATAGAATTTGTGCATCAAGTAGTGTCTTTTGAGAAAAGAGACTTAACAGATCAGGAGTACGCTGACTGGAAACTGCCTCTAGAGCTTGGAGATCAGGCGAGAGAATCGATTCATCACCAGCCATTAGACTATTACATAGACCGATTGAATCAAACCCGGGCAAACACACTAGCCAGGCTAACCGCTAAAGATGATCAGTGGCTGTTGGAAGAAGACAAATGGAGCCACGGCGTTCCTTATAATCAATACTACCTGTGGTTTCATGTGATGGAAGACGAAATCAATCACCGCGGGCAGATAAGAGCGGTTAAACGCCTGTTAAATCATGGATCTTAAGAGGCGGAAAGTCATTATAGTAAATGGGAAAACACCTTGAAATTACCTAGAGCTCTCATGAAATACCACGGATATTTCTAATAGAGCGGTGGTGACAAACAACATCTTAGAGGAGTGTGATCATGAAAAAAATCTGGTTCCGGATTTCTAAAGTCCTTCTCATCATAGGAATCTACTCTTTATTTTTCTATTTATCAGTTGGAGATTATCACGTGCCACTGGGCACGGGCTTTGAAATACAGGGTGAGAAAACGATAGTGGAAGAGTATGACTGGAAGGGTGAAGTTTCCAGCCAATACACAATTGCTTCTTCTCATTTAGACGACTCGATTAAACCGCATGTGCTTCCCCAACGCTTTAAACAAGTTTTTGCAGGCATGGTCCTGATTGCGCTCATACCATTTCAAATTGCTTATGAGGTCATAGGTGAAAGGTTTTTCCCGCGATCGCGTCCGTATATTAATCGCTTTTGGCACGTTGTCTTAAGCATAGTCGGATTATGTATTTATGTGGCGGCAGTCATCTTTCTAGTGACGAAGTACCAGGAGCATATAGCGGAGAGTGAAGCCTATCTAAAGACTCTAGAGCCTTATTTAATGAAGAAGTAATTCATTCGACTTTTAAAAAGAGTGGTTGATTTCCTTGCAGGAGGCTCTTGAAACGTTCGATTTCGGGATCTTATAAAAGGAGGCGGAGAAGTGGGCATATTTTTCAAGCAGATGTCTGAAAGTCAGATCAAGAATTCACGCCAGGGAATTTATCAGGGTTTTTATGTTTATATGATGTTATTGCTTGTTAATGTAATCGGTGATTATTTTTTTGAAGGTCCTTTATTTTCATCTGCGTTTGTTTTTTGGGCTGGAATCATCGCTTCAAGTGGATGGGCCTTTATTTTAGATCTAAAAGATAAGCGTCGCCAGAAAAAAGCTCCCTAAAGGACTGCTCTTGACTAATTCAATAAAAGGAAAAACTCTTTTATGGAAATTAAATCACCCCCATTGTTTCACAGAGCCAATAAAAAATCAGACTGCCGAGTTTCTCCTCGACAGTCTGATAGAATACTTTTAAACTGTGATATTTATTACCTTATTCAGACTTTCTATTTTGAAATAGGCAACGGTGCCTCAGAGGAAATAAATCCTTTATCCACTAGTTCATCCCAGAATTCTTTCGGGATTTCGCGCTGAATCATCTCAAGGTCTTCCTTGATACGGTCAGGACGAGTAGAGCCCGGGATTATTGATTTTACTGCAGGATGGGCGGTTGAAAACTGCAAGGCAGCTGCTTTTAATGGAACATCGTATTTTTGCCCCACTTCATTTAACTGGTTGACCTGTTCTAGAATATCTTCAGGTGCTTTCTCATAATTGTAATGATCGCCGCCCAGAAGTACGCCTGAGTTGTAAGGGCTGCCCACCACAATATCTACGTCGTTTTCCTCAGCTGATTTCATCATGTTCTGTAAAGCTTGCTCATGCTGGAGCAGAGTGTACTGGGTAGCTGATAAGCATATATCTGGCTTCGTGTCTTCAAGCTCCATGGCAAGCTCAATCGGTTCAGTTGTGTTCACACCTAAACCCCAGCCGCGGATAACTCCTTCTTCACGCAGTCGTGTCAGAACACGGAATGCGCCTTCTTTAGCCTCTTCAAATTTAGCTTTCCATTCGTCACCATGAAAGTCGGGGGAGACATCGTGCACAAATACAAAGTCTAAGCGGTCTGTTTTTAGACGTTCCAGACTTTGTTCAATTGACTTCTCCGTAGCTTCTGCGGTGTAATCCGTGATGACCTTGTTATCACGGGCATCCTTGAATAATCCTTCTTTTTCTTCTTTTTCATTTGTCATATAGCGTCCGACTTTCGTACTTAACACATAGTCGTCACGGTTATAGTTCGATAATACTTCGCCAAGACGCATCTCAGCTAAACCTGCCCCGTAAAAGGGTGCAGTATCAAAATAACGCACGCCCTGATCCCAGGCGGTTTGAATCGTGGATCGAGCTTCATCTTCAGGCACTTCCCTGAACATATTTCCAAGCGGAGCTGTACCGAGTCCTACTTTATGTTTTAAAGCATCTTCAAATGATTTCATAAATTCTATGCCTCCTACGTTTCGTTGATACAAGTATGTATCCAGCTAAAGTACCTTCTAAACCCGGATGTTCATGAAGTGCCTGTCTCATACCTCTTTAAGCATCCCATAGTGAAAATCTGATTAGGCTGATTTCTACCATTAAATGGTACGATAAAAGGCTTTTACAATAATCCCGTCATCCGCCGGTTCAAAATCATGCTGAGGCACGCGCTCGAATCCATACCGTTCATATAGAGCAATAGCTCCAGACATAAAATCACCCGTGTGAAGTCCGATCGAACGGTAACCCTTAGCTTTGGCTCTTTCGATACAGGCATCTATTAAAGCAGATGCCACTCCTTTGCCGCGGATTTCCGGAGACACGGCAAGCACCCTTATTTCAGGATAGTCCAGTTCATCTACATAGCCTTCATATGCGTCCGTATTGGCAGGAAAAAGGGCAACGCTTCCCGCAAGACTTCCATCGAGTTCGGCAACGAGCAGATCGACGCCGGGCTGCTGATCAGCCTCTGAAGAGATCGCTTGTTTAAGAGCCTGCCAATGCTCGTCAGGCAAGGCATAAACATGGTCTTCATAGGCTTGAACTCGTTGCTCCCGAATCGAGCCGAGCTCTTCTTGGTTGGCTTCACGTATCGTAATGGTCATAACTTTATCCATTTCCCCTTTGTATTACAATCTTCGTTTCTATGCTCCAGTATATCGTGATGAATTATCTTGAAGTCAAGGAATATAGTTTCTGAATAAGCAGATTAGCCCCAGACCTGCTTTTTTTTACATAAAAAAGCTTAGAGGCATGCCTCTAAGCTTTACTTATTTCATAAGGTAATTTTGGCTTCACGTGTTTGGAAATTCACATCCTGATAATACGTGTTTTTAACCAAGGCATTGGGTCCGAGACATTCAACCGCCGGGCAATGACAGTTTAAACTTTTCGCTGTGCTTGACTCCAGCCAGTTTTCAAAAGCTTCCGGAAGGGAAGTGTTCTGAATGTTGCCAAGACCAGCTTCATCAGCAAAGTCTGTCACAATGATATCTCCGCTGAAAATATTGACGTTTAGCCGTGAGCGGCCATCCGGATCATTACGCACCGTGACATTTTTCTCCCGATACAAACGTTTCAGCATATCGAGGTCTTCCTGAGAGGAACTGCAAGGATAGTAGGGAAGCGTTCCGAATAACATCCACATATTATCGTTCCTGTGGTCCAGCAGACGATTGATCCCTTTGCGCATATCCTCAAGGCTTAAAGTTTCCAGGCTGCTAGCGAAATCTACAGGGTACATAGGATGCAATTCATGCCTGGCACATTTCATCTCGTTTACGTGGTCGTGGATAGCTTCCAGGTAAGGAAAAGTACGCCGGTTAAGCATCGTTTCGGCGGATACCATGACACCTTCATCGGAAAGGCGCTGGGAATTTTCAACCATTCGATCGAAATACATTTTACGATTATCTTCTGAAGGCTTTCTTTCCATACGGGCAAAACCGGTATGTATAAACTCTTCGATCGTGCCCCAGTTATGGGAAATGTGCAGGACGTCCAGATACGGAATAATCGGGAGGTACCTTTTATAAGGCAGAGTTAAATTGGAATTGATCTGGGTACGTACACCTCGGCTGTGTGCATACTTTAATAGCGGCAGGACATATTGGTCAACTGATTTCTTAGACATCATAGGTTCCCCGCCTGTAATACTTAACGTTCGCAAGTGAGGAATTTCATCCAGACGTTCGAGGATCATGTCGATGGGCAGCGCATCCGGGTCCTGATTTTGGAGTGTGTATCCGACCGCGCAGTGTTCACATCTCATATTGCACAGGGTCGTGGTAGTAAATTCTATATTAGAGAGTGTCATTTTTCCGTGTTCTTTTACGTCCATATAGGCTTCCCAGGGGTCGTATGATGGTGTGAGCTGGCGAAGGGTTGTGTTATTTTCTGACATTATAGGAAACTTCCTTTCTATCAATACGTTTCGTTCCGATTCAAACCTATCCTATTCTATCACTAATTCGTCCCCAGCCCCTATAATTCCTTTAGAAAAAGGCTCCGTAAAACTTCCGTGCTGATATTAAAGTAAAGCTCCCGATACTTGAAGACTCAGTTTCAAGATAACTTGGGTCCGTTGCCCCAAAAGGATGAGGGCGGCTACGGAAACAACTCGCTTTCCTACGGGGGAACGGTGAGCTTCCTCGCTCGTTTCACTCCCTGCGGGATCTCACCTAGTCCCTTCTCCCGTGGGAGTCTCGTCGTTTCCTTCGCCGCCCGAACGATAGCTGATGAGCGGACCCTGCTATAGGAGAAAGGAGCCATACTGCATCTGCCTCAAATGCTTCTATAACAGGTTTCCTACACGTAAACACACGTGAAAACCAGTATGGATCTCGTTCATGGGAAGGCGATTATGGAAAGATTTTCGAGCTCTCCATAAACGCAAAGGGGCGGAAGGGAACGGCGAAGACTCCTGTGGGATGAACATGATCGGTGAGATCCCGGAAGGCGTAGCCTGAGGAAGCTCACCACATGCCCACGGAAAGCGAGCCGTTCCCTGGAGCCCCTTCTCCACCCAAGATCTCGAAACTGAGTCTTACAGTAACCGGCTCTTTAGCTGAATAAGTTATCAAATTAGCAAATACTTAACGGGGTTATGAAAAGAAGGGGAACGTGATCATTTTATAGAAATTCTAAGAGACGCTGATTAGGAGGCGATTGGATGAAAAAAACAGTATTAATAACAGGTGCTTCTAGCGGCTTTGGTTTTCAAACAGCCGTAAAGTGCGCAGAACGAGGATTTCACGTGATCGCAACTATGAGAAATATGGATAAAGCTAAGGCATTTTTTTCAGGAGATATAGATGAAGAAATTACTCGACGCATTGAAGTCTGGCCGCTTGATGTGACCGATTCTTTCTCATTATTTGAATTTGAGAATCGAGTGCAGCAAACGGAACGAATTGATATATTAGTCAACAATGCCGGATACGCTCTAGGTGGATTTGTTGAACAAGTTCCTATTGAAGCGTACAGACGTCAATTTGAAACGAATCTCTTTGGCGTCATTCGTGTAACCCAAGCCATTCTGCCAATTATGAGACGGCAGAAAAGCGGAAAGATCATGAATGTTAGTAGTGTGAGTGGTTTAATAGGCTTTCCGGGATTATCAGCCTATGTTGCTTCCAAGCATGCACTTGAAGGATTTTCCGAGAGTCTGAGGCTCGAGATGAAACCATTCGGAATTGATGTAGCACTAATTGAGCCAGGGTCCTATCAGACGAATATCTGGTCCTCCGGGATGGAGCTTCCTGAGGAGGCCCACAATCCTGATTCCCCATACGCCGATTACTTGAAAGATCTTTGGAAAGCCATGCAGCAGGGGAAACGGAGTGACCCTGGTGATGTGTCCAGCTTAATGACTAAGTTAGCGGGTAAGGACAGCTTATCCAGGCTGCGTTATCCGATTGGCCCCGGTGTCAGGTTCAATATTATCCTGAAAAGGGTGCTGCCCTGGACATGGCTTGAAAAGCTGATTCTGAGCCAAATACGATCCTCCTAGTTTCGTAATCCAAAATCTGGGTAACAGTACAGAAGGAAATGAAAGGGGAGATCGGTCATGGCAGAACAACCAATCATATTAAAAGGAGCAGAGGAAATACGCTTCGAAGGGAATGAAGTAGGTATCCTCATCTCTCACGGATTTACCGGCACGAATCAAAGCATGAGACCTCTGGCGGAAGCTTATGCAAAAGAAGGATACACCGTTTGTGCTCCGCGATTAAAAGGTCACGGAACAACACCTGAAGATATGGAAACCACCTCTTATGAGGACTGGATCAAGTCAGTGGAAGATGGCTATCATTGGCTGAAAAATCGTTGCGACATGATTTTTGTGGTTGGTTTATCCATGGGTGGTACATTAGCTCTTCATATTGCAAAGAAATTCCCAGACATTAAAGGCGTCATTCCTATTAATGCGGCTATTAAAATTCCAGCAATGGAAGGAACGGTCGCTATGGAAGAGCGTTTTATAGATGCGATTGGCTCCGATATTAAAAATCCGGAAGTGGAAGAGCTGGCTTATGAGAGAACGCCTGTACGTTCAGTCAATCAGCTGCTTACCTTAATGACCCAGGTGGAAGAAGGGATGTCAGATATACATTGTCCGATTCTAATTTTTGTATCGGATGAAGATCATGTGGTTCCGCCTCATAATTCAGAGATGATCTTTGACTCCGTTTTTTCTGAACATAAAGAAATTGTCCATTTAGAAAACAGCTACCATGTGGCTACGCTCGACCATGATCAGGACTTAATTATTGAGCGAAGTCTGGAATTCTTTGAGATGTACGCCAAGACAATGGGGTAACCATCAGATCTCCATTCGGTAAAAGAGAGATTAGTTGAAGATTTAACGGAAAACTACTATAATATGGAATATCAAGAAAAGTAACGGTATAAAGCCTTCAAGGGGAGCCCTCCGGCTGAGAGTGAACGATGTTCTGACCCTTCGAACCTGTCAGTTAATACTGGCGCAGGGATGGCGGCTTTTTTGATGGTGCAATGCAGTCGGGAATCCTCCATCAGGAAGCTTCCCTTTGGCATTGCTTTTTTTGTGTCTTTAATAAGGAGAGGATACAATGCAAAATAGACGAGTATTATTTATGGTAGAGGTGGCGATTTTCTCAGCCCTTGCCATCTTGCTGGATATTATTCCGTTTCTATCCTTTAAACTGTGGGCTCAGGGCGGATCGATATCATTTGCCATGGTTCCGGTCTTTATTATGGCTTTCCGCTGGGGTGTGAGAGGCGGAGTGTTAACCGGATTGTTACTGGGATTCTATCAGATCCTGACCGGGGCCATCATTATCACTCCTATGCAAACCGTGATCGACTACATTCTGGCTTTTGCGGTCATTGGTCTTGCAGGAGTGGTAGCGAAACCACTGTGGAATTCGATTAAAGAAGATCATAAAAAGTCGTTAGTCATGTGGATAGCTATCGGCTGTCTTATTGGCAGTTCTCTTAGGTTTATCGGTCACTTCATTGCCGGTATTATATTTTACGGGAAATTTGCACCAGAAGGTCAGCCTGTTTGGTTATATTCTCTGCTCTACAATGGCGGCTATATGCTCCCTGCCTTTATCCTGAGTGCCCTGGTTGTCAGCCTGCTCTTTGTGAAGCGTCCCAAGTTAATCGTAAGATAAATAAAACCCTGTCTAGAGTCCCTTTTCTAGTCAGGGTTTTATAGGTGGTTCCACCTATTATTTACCAGGTTTGAGCCAAAAGGATTAGGGCTAAACTGTAAAGTATTTAAAAAGGGGGACCGTAACGTGAAGAAACTTAAGAACTTACATAAAAGCAAGGTCTTTTGGATTATATTTGCATTTATACTCATACTTTCTATTACGATTGGTTATCACACATCCTGGAAGGCTCTTCCTGAAGGAGTTTCTTATGAGGGAGATGTTCATTCCATGGATGATATTGAGTTCTTTTACGATCTGACTTATGAGAATGAATCAGGGGAAACGGTGCACGACAGGCAGATCTTTCAGGAGTTAAATAACACGATTGCGGAAGCGGATGACTTTATTGTCGCAGACATGTTTTTATTTAATGGTTACACGAATGGAGAGAAAGATTTTCCTGCTATTTCAGAGAATCTGGTCAACGCGATTGTCCGTCAGAAAGAAGAAGTTCCGGATCTTAAAGTTGTGTTTATTACCGATCAGATTAACACGATTTATGGATCCTATGAATCGGAGACCATTCGCCGTCTGGAAGATGCTGGGGTGGATGTGGTTTTAACAAATTTGAATAAACTGCGCGACTCTAACCCTGTCTACTCTAGTATCTGGCGTCTGTTCTTTTCCTGGACAGGCACAGAAGGAGAAGGCTGGATCGGTAACCCACTGGCTAAAGAAGCACCGGATGTTACCTTGCGCTCTTACTTAAAACTACTGAATATTAAAGCCAATCATAGAAAGCTGCTCGTTACAGAGGATGCGGCTATGGTTTCGACAGCAAACCCTCATGATGCAAGTGGCTATCATGAGAATGCAGCGTTTAAGATGGAAGGTCCGATTATTAAAGATATTTTAGAGGCAGAGGAAGCTGTGGTCAATTATTCTGGAGAAGCTGACTTCCCAGCGTATGAAAACCGTTCCTGGGAGAAACAGGAAGGTAACTTGACTGCTCAGTTTGTTACCGAAGGAAAAATCTATCGCTCGATACAGGAAGAGTTGAAAAAAGCAGGAGAAGGTGATGAAGTGTGGCTCGGCATGTACTACTTGTCGGATCGCAAAATTATAGACCTTCTGGACAAGGCAGCGGATCGCGGGGCAACCGTCAATATTGTGATGGATCCGAATAAAAAGTCCTTCGGCCATGAGAAACCCGGACTCCCTAACCTGCCGGTAGCAGCGGAAATGCAGCGGCTTGGAAATAACAACATTAACCTACGCTGGTATGATGTCAATATTGAACAGTACCATGCCAAAATGCTATATATTAATAAAGGCAGCGATAGTGTAATCATCGGGGGTTCTGCGAATTACACCCGGCGTAATCTGGCGAATTTAAACCTGGAAGCGGATGTGGTGATTAAAGGGAATTCAGACGAGGACGTTTTTCAAGAGGTAGACCAATACTTCGATCGGATCTGGAATAATGACAGCGGCCATTATACAGCAGACTATGAGGAATACAAAGGGAATTTAACTCTTATTCGCTACATTACGTATCATCTGCAAAAATGGACCTGGTTTACTACCTATTAAAAAAAGCTCACTGACAGCGTCAGTGAGCTTTACCTTTGATTTAGTCTAAAATGCCTGAAGCTTTCTCCTGGTCAGTCAGAATTAAAAGAACTTTTCCTTCATCCATATCCTCTTCATACTCTTCAGCTTCAGACTCTGAGAATCCCATTTCCTCAAGCTTCGTCCGCAGCTCGTCACCTTGTTTACTGAAAATGTTACTGATGATATTGGTGAAATCCTGTTCGGAAAAACCGATCGTGTTTGCATCTACATTATTGGCGATGCGTTTGGTGCGGTCGTCATCATGAGAAAGAATGTAAATATCGGTTGGATGGATTCCACTATCCTTTAATGATTTGACATCCTGCATTAATTTTTCATCATTGCTATATTCTCGAATCATCGGTTTCATTCGTATCATCTCCTCTTTTCAATAATGATGTACAGTAGGAATAATACCCGTTTACTTATTGTAGAAACATATCAATGTTCTATTTTCTTTAAGAAGGATTTATCAGGATAGGAGTCGAAAAAGTACGGAATGGAGGGAAAAAATATGAATAAAAATAAATCGAATATTATCGCCACGTTTTCTATCGCAGGATATGATCCGAAAACGGGAGAGTTAGGAGTGGCCGTACAGTCGAAGTTTCTAGGGGTAGGTTCGGTTGTTCCCTGGGCCAAAGCGGGTGTGGGAGCCATTGCGACCCAGGCTTTTGCTAACCCTTCCTACGGACCGAATGGACTTTCCCTTCTTGAAGAAGGTCATACAGCGAGTGAAGTGATTGAGAAACTGACGGCGGAGGATGAATTTTCAGAAGATCGTCAGGTAGGAATAGTAGATGCAAAAGGAAATACTGCCACTTTCACAGGTAAGCAGTGTTATGAGTGGGCAGGCGGCATAACCGGAGAACATTATGCGGCACAGGGAAATATTCTGGTGAACGAAGAAACGGTAACCCATATGGGGCGTGCTTTTGAGCAAGCTTCGGGGTCTCTCGCTGACCGTTTGCTGGAAGGATTAAAAGCTGCCCAGAAAGCTGGAGGAGACAGCCGCGGAAAACAATCTGCTGCTATTTATGTTGTCAAAGATAAAGGCGGGTACGGCGGCTTGAGTGACGTTTTTGTGGATCTTCGCGTGGATGATCACCCTGAACCTATCCAGGAACTTATACGCATTTATCAACTGCAGCAGCTCTATTTTGGAGAAACGCTAGAGGAGCATAGGTTACCCGTTGAAGGGGAAGTGAAAGCGGATATTATCGCTCAACTCCACCGGTTAAACTACATGGAAAGCGTCGATTTACCAGACTCTGACTTGTATGATGCGCTAACAGCTTATCTGCATACGGAAAACTTTGAGGGCAGAGAACAGGAAAGAGGTTGGATCGACCAGAAAGTCCTCGCGTTTATGAAAAACCAGAAATAGGGACGTCTCTCTTACAAAAAAGAGATCCGTCCAATCATCTTATTGCTTCTTACAGATAAGCTCCCATTACTTGAAGACTCAGTTTCGAGATAAATGGGTCCGTTACGATAGATGGATAAGGGTTGGTGGGGAAATAACTCTCTTTCCTGTGGGGGAACTGGTGAGCCTCCTCAGTCGTTTCACTCCTTGTGGGGTCTCACCTAGATCCTTCTCCCACGGGAGTCTCGCCATTTCCCCACCAACCCAACGATTTCTTGTGCACGGCCCCTTCTAGAAGAGAAAGATTCTCCTACTTAATCTGGATTAAATGCTTTTATGACAGGCTATTGAGAGTTAATACATCCTGAAATAGGTAGAAAATCTAATGGTCTAATTCCTCATCACGCAGGTGATGTTGTAGGGGGTTCGATCCTCTCATTTCAGTAAGGTCCGGAGGGGGACGATGTAGACTCCTATTTTAAAAGCGGAAGCACCTTGCTCAGCGGCGTATGGACTGGAGTGAGCTGGCGGAGATATAGAAAACACGAAGAGCGGAGCGATTCGATGTTGCCTTATCGTACAGAAGTGAGGGAAGTCTCACTAGCCGCTAGGTGCTGGAGCTGGAGAGCACTACATGTCGTTTAGGACATGATTGACGTTTGCAACTTCCTGAAGGGTAAGAGCGGGATAAACATGATCGGTGAGACCCCGGAAGTCGAAGATGAACTGACCCCTTAAAATTGGACACATTCATTAAAATTATCACGCCAATTCTTGAAAGCGGGCTCGATAGGAAATGGGGCTTATTCTGAGCTTCGATTTGATGCGTTTATGATTATAATAATGGATATATTCCTCTAATTCTTGTTTGAAATGGGCCACACTTTCAAATTCTCTTAAATAAAGGAATTCCGATTTCATGATACCGAAAAAGTTCTCCATAACGGCGTTATCATGACAATTCCCTTTTCTGGACATGCTTTGGGTAACTTGATGGTCTTTCAATTTCTTTCGATAGGGAGCCATTTGGTAATGCCATCCCTGGTCGGAGTGCATAACCAGTTCATCCGATGGATGAAGGCGTTCAAATGCTTGGTCTAACATGTTGTTCACCAAGGAATAGGTGGGTCTGGAACCAATTGTGTACGTGATGATTTCTCCATTGAATAGATCTAAGACAGGGGAAAGATAAAGCTTCTCGCCAAATAGCTTGAACTCCGTAATGTCTGTCACCCATTTCTGATTCGGCTGATCCGCCTTGAAATTCCGATTTAAGATGTTTGGAGCCGTTTGACCAACTTTCCCTTTATAAGAACGATATTTCTTCATTTTCACCGTAGACTGAAGCCCCAGTTCTTTCATAAGACGATAGACTTTTTTATGGTTCACTTCATGACCTAGATTACGAAGCTCATTTTCAATGCGGCGATAGCCGTAGCGACCTTTATGTTCTTTAAAAATGGAGGTGATAAGCTCCTTTAATGGTCGGTCCGTTTTTGGCTCGAGTTGCTTTTCTTTCCAATGGTAATAGGTACTTCTAGGGATATCAGCTATTTCCGTCAGCTGTTTAACTGGAAAATGAAACCTTAACTCATCGATTACTTGCGCTTGTTCTTCTTTCGAGATGCTTTCTTTTTTTGAGCTAAGGTCTCTAACTTTTTTAAGTATTCATTTTCCATCCGGAAGCGTTCATTCTCTTTCTTTAAGGCTTCATAAGAATCCATTGAATCTTCTTTCTTCTTATGAGACGTCATCTGTGTTGGCCCCTTCCTTGCAGATTCAAGGGCTTGTTTTCCGCCTTCCAGCCACTTCTTACGCCATCGGCGTACCATGGAGAAATCGGGGATGTGAAACATAGCGGAAGCTTCTCGAATCGAATATTCTTCTTCCTCTATACGTTGAATTACTTTCAGTTTAAAGGCAGCTGAATAGTTTGTATAGGGGAAGTCGAAGGCTTCACTACCATGATATTCGGATAATTTCACCCAATAACGGATGGAAGAACTATCCACTCCCAACTCTTTTTCTAAGTCACGGAAACTGACATTTTCCGTGAGATAACGTTGGACGATCAGGTACTTTTCTTGAGAAGTAAGTTTAGACATATGTTGGGTCCCTCCTAAGTTTCATAAGGTGTCCAACATTTGGGGGTCATTACAAAGACTGAGGAGGCTCAGCACATGCCCACGGAAAGCGAAATCGTCCCCCGTAGGACCTTTCCTCTCACAAGATATCTCGAAACTGAGTCTTCCACAATCCGGCCCTATACTGTAACAACTTGCTTATAAGATCACCAGACACATTTAATGAGTCTTTAATAACAGGTGTTTTTCTATTCAATGAATTGGTTAAATATGTTAAATTAAGGTTAACCAAGAATATCATGTCACTTTAATAAAGGTGGTTTTCAGGATGGGTTTAGTCATTGTACTCCTGATGATTGCAGCGCAAGCTATGTTTCTAATCAGCTGGGGGAAATCAGGCTACGACTGGGGTACGTTCGAAGTAGACCGTAAAGAAAAGTGACGCTCAACAGCTAGGTTCAGAAGGTATGAAACGGAAGACCCGATGAAGGATCATTGGGTCTTTTTGTCCTTCCAGTTAAAACGTTTTCGTAATTAGGACGACCTTGGAGTGAGTTTGATGGAAAACGGTGTAGCGAATCATGTTTTTGACATAATTTTTATTATAAAGTTGGCAGCCATTATAGTTCCTTTAATAGGTATTTCTTTTATTTTGAGGAACCTATTAGGGGCAGATAAGAAGAAATGGTTTTCCTATAATCATATTAATGATTTTCATAAAAAAGGGGACTCGAGGCTTCGTGGTTTATTTATAATCCTTATCCTCGCATCGTTGCCGTGGACTATAAATAAGCCATTGGCTATATCGGCAATGGTAGCCATATTTACAGTAGTCCTGCTTGGCTTTCAGGCCTTCGCAGAATGGAAGTTCTCATCTAACAGACAGAATTTTAAAGTCTCCCTGGTGGAAATCGGACTATTTTTAATAGCTTTACTAGGTGTAGTACTCTGGTTTAGCTAGAGGAACTTTTGAAAAAGTAAAGAATGAGGGGCGTCAATGAAAGATTTAAGAGATAAAATTTATGGAAGCATATTGGTGGCAGCAGGAGTTATTATTGGAATTACCCTGGTGCTGTCTTATTTTGATCTTTTTGAAGATCTTCGATTGCTGCGAACTCTAATTATCGTAGTGATGATTGTGCTTATTATCTTCATTCTGGTTCGGTGGAAAGAACAATTAGACGAAAAATATAAATAGTGCACGGCAATAAAGTGTCAGCTTAGATAGAACTAAGCTGATTTTTTTATTGGTTTCAAAAAAAGAAAATCGACATTGACTTCACTAGTTAATTTCATTATCATCTAATTAGATAGTTAGCTAATTAGATAGAAAAGGAGACTTATTATGCAGTTAGATAAAATGGTAGCCTTTCATAAAGCCGCTGGGGACCCAACACGGTTACGTATTATTGCTCTGCTTAGACAGGGACCGCTTCATGGGCAAGCTATTGCAGGGAAACTTGGCCTTAGGCCGCCGACAATTACCCATCACTTAAAAAAATTAAAGGATACGGGAATGGTTTACTCACGCCGGGATAAAAACACGATTTATTTTTATCTGGATGAAAAGAAACTTACATTTATGGCAGAGGCTGTGACACGAATAGGAGATGAAAATGTGAAGGCTGATAAAGAATGGCAGGTAACAGAGAAAGAGGAGCGCCAGATTCTTCAAAACTTTATCACGGTAGATGGAAAACTCAAGCAGATGCCCAGCCAGTTGAAGAAGCGAGTCGTTATTCTGGCTTATTATGTTAAAGCATTCCAACCAGGAAAAACTTATGAGGAGAAAGAAGTGAACGAATACATTCAAACGTTCTTTGAGGATTATGCTACGGTGCGAAGAGAATGGATTATGCATCACTTCATGTACAGAGAGAACAATCGTTATGAACTTAACCCTGAAGAAATGTGGCCCGTCGTTGTCTAATGATGACGTTGGTCTCTTTTTTTAACCAACTAATTAGATAAGTATCTAATTTTAAATTGTGGAGGGTCTAAGGGATGTTAGCAAACGATTCGTACCGCCGCTTGTTTTATTATTCATCGGCAGAAGACTCCCTCTTCAAGCGCCGTGTCGAAGATCGGTGGTAAGGGGGAGATGAATGCCTTTGAATATTTTCCCTTCCGTGATATCCTAAAGTAAGAACATACGTTCCTTGTTAGGAGGTGGAAAGGTTGAGGTATAAAGCGTATAACTTTCGTATCTATCCAAATAAAACCCAAGAATTGCTCATCGCTAAGACAATCGGTTGCGCTCGTTTTGTCTTCAATCATTTCCTCTCCGAATGGAGCCGTGCCTACAAGGAGACCGGAAAAGGTTTGAGTTACGCTACTTGTTCCAAACAACTACCCAACCTTAAAAGAGAATTCCTTTGGTTAAAGGAAGTGGATAGCACGGCCATCCAAACGTCGGTCAAACATCTTTCTGACGCTTATGAACGGTTTTTCAAAAAGCAAAACCAACCTCCGCGGTTCAAATCAAAGAAGAACAAACTCCAGTCCTACACCACAAAATGCACAAACGGAAATATTGCCATCCAGGATCGCAAAATCAAGCTGCCTAAGCTGGGGCTTGTGAGATTTGCCAAGAGTCGTGAAGTGAAAGGTCGCATCTTGAGTGCGACGGTTCGCCGCAACCCGACCGGAAAATATTCTGTATCCATTCTTGTTCAAACAGATATTCAGGAACTTCCTAAATCCAACACTTATGTTGGCATTGATCTCGGATTGAAAGACTTCGCTGTTCTCTCGAATGGCACCACCTATGAAAACCCACGATACCTACGTAAGACCGAAAAGAAACTAGCAAAAGCTCAACGTATCCTTTCCCGAAGGGAAAAGGGATCTTCGAATTGGCATAAGCAACGTATTAAAGTAGCTAGACTTCACGAGAAGATAGCGAACTCCCGCAAAGATTATCTGCATAAGATTTCTACCGAAATCATCAAAAACCACGATGTGATCGGGGTAGAAAATCTCCAAATTTCCAATATGCTCAAAAACCGAAAACGATCCAAATCGATTCGTGATGTGAGCTGGTCGATGTTCACGTCAATGCTCGAATACAAAGCAAAGTGGTACGGGAAGCAGTTGGTAACCGTATCGAAAGTTTTTGCGAGTTCACAGCTGTGTTCCAAGTGCGGATACCAAAACCGTGAGGTGAAGAATCTCGCTGTTCGAACGTGGGATTGCCCGAATTGTGGCAGCCACCACAACCGCGATCTAAATGCGAGCTACAATATATTGAAGGAGATTCAAAGGATCCTTCCAACCGTCGGTGCGACGGGGCTAGCCTAATCATTTGAACGAACCGTTAGGTTCGTGCTCTTAGGAATCCCCCAACTTCAAGGAGTGTCAGCGAGTAAGTGGGGGTAGTTCAATCAGGCATCATTAGTGGAGTGGGGGACAGATTCAGCCAGGTCGCCGTGTTGACGCTTATTCTGCAGGTTACCGGCTCAGGGATGGCGGTAGGGACAGCACTCGGTATGCGGATTTTTCCTTACCTTTTTCTTTCGCCGATCGGTGGAAAAGCCGCCGACCGAATCGCTCCCCAATACCTTATGATAGCCGCTGACTTGCTTCGGATTCCTTTTGCCCTCAGCTTTGCTTTGATTGAATCGGATAAGGATATGTGGATGGCTTTCACAGGAATTTTCGTCCTGTCGTGCGGGGAGGCTTTTTATCAGCCGATTAGAAAAAGCACGATTGGAAAGATAACCGAACCTTCACAATTAACGGTAGTTAATGGATTGGAACAATTTAGAACCGGAGTTGTGCTTATTTTAGGGTCCGTAACAGGGGGCGCCGCTGCCTATTTTTTTGGAACGGACATAGTGTTTGTGTTTAATGCCGTGTCATTTGCTGCAGCCGCTTTTCTAATTAGAAAACTGGAAGTAAAGAAAAACCCTGTTCAAGAGAACTCCGAACCTCCACGCATAGAGATGAAAGCCCGGGACTGGCTGAGTACAGGTATTCTTCTGGTAGTCTTCATTCAATGGTTAGGGGCAGGGATGGACGGAATTTTTAACGTAATGATCAGCGTCTATGCCGTTGAAATTTTTTCGAGCGGTGAGCTTGGGGTAGGTCTACTTTATGGTGCGCTTGGAACGGGACTCATGACGAGTTTTTTCTTAATGAAACTTGTGAAGCGTCATCCGCTGCTCTTTTCCATACTTGCGCTTGTCGTGGAGGGGGTGCTGCAGGGGGCTGCGAGCCAGGCGGGAACCTTATATCAGCTTATGCTCTCTTTTTTTGTGATAGCTCTGATCGGCGGAATGTCGGGAGCTTTCCTGGATACACTCGTTATGAAAAGGATTCCTTCCGTCCGGCAGGGTAGTGTGTTTGGATTTATTGAATCAGGTTCGAATGTAATCCTTGGCATGACGATGGTGGGTGGAGGATTAGCGGTGGACGTTTTTCCTATCAGGAATGTAGGGTTTACAGGCGGGATGGTCGGGTTTTTTAGTGGACTTTTAATTCTTATGTACAGGTTGTTCAGGCATAAATATTTGAAAAAACAGTCATAAGTTGGAACAATAGGAGATAGTTACCAGTGTTAAGCTGGAAAGCTATGGGTGCAAAGGTTTAAAACTTTCCAAAAGAGGAAAATAAGTTGTAATTACTGGGAAGAGGGAGGAACTATGAGTAAAGGTACAAAAACGTGGAATATGGTTCGTGTAGATGGTTCTGACGCCTATGCAACGACGGACATTGTGGCCGAAGAGTTTCCTCTCACCATTATGATTAATGGCCAGGAGTTTGCCACAATGGTCTGTACCCCGGATCACCTGGAAGAATTGGTGATTGGGTTTTTGGCAACCGAAGGAGCAATTTATACCATAAAGGAAATAGAACAGCTATCTATAGATGAAGAACGAGGATTTGCTTATGTGGAAACTTCTCGCCCCATTCCAGTGGGAGAAAGCGAACAGAAACGCTGGATTGGTTCCTGCTGCGGGAAGAGCCGGGCTTTTTATTTTCAAAATGATGCCAAAACGGCCCGCACCGTGATGAATCAGTTTACTTTATCTCCGGAAAGCTGCATGCAGCTGATGGAATCGTTTCATGAAAACGCCCACACCTTTCAGCGTACGGGCGGGGTCCACCAGGCGGCCATAGCATCAGATGGAGAAATAGAAATCCAGTTTTCAGATATAGGAAGACATAACGCTTTAGATAAGCTTTACGGTCACGTCATTAAAAACGGAGGCCGCAAAAAGAATCACGTCATTATTTTCAGCGGTCGCATTTCTTCAGAAGTACTCTTGAAGGTATCGAAAATGGGGATCGGGTGCCTGTTGTCTAAATCGGCTCCTACGGATTTAGCCCTGCAGCTTGCTGAAGATCTAAACATAACCGCTGTCGGATTCATACGCGGCGGGAGGATGAATGTTTATACTCATCCGGAGCGTATTGAGTTAAAAGAAAAGGACGATACCGTCACACCGAACAGGGAGGAATTCAATTGAACGACAGAGACCATACCGTCGTGACCATTAATGGCACGGAATATTTAGCTGATCCGGGGCAGAATTTATTAGATTTAATTAACACAACAGACGAGGATGTACCTCAAATATGCTACAACGAATCCCTTGGGCCGATCCAGACATGTGATACATGTATGGTTCAGGTTAATGGGGAAATTCAGCGCGCCTGCGGAATGAAAGTGGAAGCAGGAATGCGGGTCCAGACGAAGCTGCCTCATGTACATAAAGCACAAAAAGAGGCGCTTGATCGGGTGCTTGAAAAGCACGAACTTTATTGCACCGTTTGTGATTATAATAATGGAGATTGCGAGATTCATAATACCATGGCGGACTTCGGGCTTGATCACCAGTCCCGTCCGTTTCAGCCGACATCTTATAACCGTGATGACTCCGGGTCTTTTTACCGATATGATCCGGATCAGTGCATTCTTTGCGGACGCTGTGTAGAAGTCTGTCAGGACGTTCAGGTAAACGAAACGCTGACCATTGACTGGGAACGCCAGGAGCCTAGAGTTATCTGGGATAACGATGTGCCGATTGACCAGTCTTCGTGTGTAAACTGCGGCCAATGCTCTACCGTTTGTCCATGTAATGCCATGATGGAAGTAGGAATGGAAAAAGAAGCCGGCTTCTTAACCGATCAGCAGCCAGGTATTTTAAAATCGATGATCGACTTAACGAAAAAAGTGGAAACGGGGTACGGGCCTTTATTTGCCGTATCTGATTCAGAAGCGGCCATGCGTGAAGAGCGTATCGATAAAACGAAAACCGTTTGCACCTACTGTGGAGTTGGCTGCTCTTTTGATGTATGGACAAAAGACCGCGAAATTCTGAAGGTAGAACCTCATCCTGAGTCCCCGGCAAACGGCATTTCCACCTGTGTCAAAGGGAAATTTGGCTGGGATTATGTGAACTCAGATGATCGTCTGCAAAAACCGCTGATCCGCCGCGGAGATACCTTTGAAGAAGTAGAGTGGGAAGAAGCAATTGCTTATGCGGTTCGCCGTATGAATGAAATTAAAGCTGAAAAAGGAGCCGATCATCTAGGGTTCATCTCTTCTTCTAAAGCGACCAATGAAGAGTCTTACTTGATGCAGAAGATTTCCCGCCAGGTCATTGGTACGAATAACGTCGATAACTGCTCTCGTTACTGCCAGGCACCTGCCACCAAAGGTCTATTCCGTACCGTTGGCTATGGAGGAGATTCCGGGTCCATTGATGATTTAGCTAAATCTGAGCTAGTGATGACCATTGGTTCAAATACTGCAGAGTCTCATCCGGTGCTAGCTTCAAGAATCAAACGTTCCCAAAAGCTGTTTGGCCAAAAACTGTTCGTATTTGACCTGCGAAAACACGAAATGGCTAAACGCGCCGATCGTTTCTTCAGCCCTAAATCCGGTACCGATCTTGTATGGATTTCTGCCGTAACGAAGTACATTCTGGACCAGGGCTGGGAAGATCAAAACTTCTTGAACGACTGGGTAAATGGTTTTGAGGATTACAGAGAAAGCCTGGAGCCGTTCACTTTGGAATATGCTGCCAATATGACTGGCTTCTCAGAAGAGGACTTGAAAGACCTTGCCAAGGAGATTGTGGAAGCCAAAACGGTGTCCGTCTGCTGGGCGATGGGTGTAACGCAGCATATGCTGGGAAGCGATACGAGTACAGCCATTTCCAACCTGCTATTGATCACAGGTAACTACGGCAAACCGGGCACAGGCGCGTATCCACTTCGCGGTCACAACAATGTACAGGGCTGCAGTGACTTTGGAAGTCAGCCTGACCAATACCCAGGCTATGAAAGCGTAACGGATGATGAAGTAAGAAAACGTTATGAAGAGGCATGGGGTGTGGATCTGCCACATGAAAAAGGCATGGACAACCACGAAATGATAGAAGCCATTCATGATGGCAATCTGTCCATGATGTATGTGATTGGGGAAGATACAGGAATCGTCGATGCCAACATCAACTACGTAACTGCCGCTTTTGAAAAACTCGATTTCTTTATCGTGCAGGATCTGTTCCTTACACGAACAGCGGAATACGCAGACGTTGTTCTTCCGGCTTCTCCAAGTTTAGAGAAAGAAGGGACGTTCACGAATACGGAAAGAAGGATTCAACGATTGTATCAATCTTTAGAGCCGCTGCAAGGAACAAAACCAGATTGGGAAATCCTGCAGGATATCGCTAAAGAAGCAGGCTTTGATTGGAATTACAAGCATCCATCTGAAATTATGGACGAAGCGGCAAGTCTGGCTCCTTTATTTGCCGGTGTAACTTACGATCGTCTGGAAGGCTATGATTCTCTTCAGTGGCCAGTAGCGAAAGATGGAACAGACGAGCCATTGCTCTTCGTAGATGGTTTTCCATTCGAGGATGGGAAAGCGCGCCTTTATCCATTAGACTTTGAATTAATGTATGACACAACAGAAGAATATGATTTACACGTAAATAATGGACGTTTACTGGAGCATTTCCACGAAGGGAATATGACGTACCGTTCCGCAGGTATATCCAGGAAGACACCGGATTCCTTCGTAGAGGTTTCAGAGGAGCTGGCGAAAGAACGGGGCATTGAAGAAGGAGCCCGGGTTAAGCTGATCTCTGAATCAGGTGAAGCGACTGGAACTGTAACCGTTACGGATCGTGTGAAAGGGAAAGAGCTGTTCGTGCCTATGAATGGAACCGGAAAATCAGCGGTGAACCTGCTTACCGATAACCGGGTCGATAAGGACACAGATACACCAGCTTATAAAGAAATTGCGGTGAAAATGAAAGTGCTTAAGAAAAAAGGTAAATCACCAATTCCTGATAACAATCATAGACGCGGTAATCCTGTCCCTCAAATCAGTGTTAAAGTTGAGGAGAAATGGAAGCGTGACGATTACGAATTTCCTGGAAGTCAGGTGAAGCGATAATGGCGAAACCAATTACGAGCATTAAAAAGTATGAAGCCAGCCGCGAGGAACAAATTGAGAAAGATTTTGAAGAAGTAAAAGCGGCCATTGCCGATAATAAAACAGCCATTTTAAAGGGAATTGATCTTTTAAAAGCTCTTGAGGAAAGTGAGACGCTGGATGCTGCTACGGCTTTCACCTACAAACGAAAAGAAATACTCGCTAACATTGTAGAGGAAATCAACCGTGATATGTATACGGGTATTCTGGAGAATATTCCAGAAATCGTCTATCTGCTGGGTGATCTGGATTTGAAGACAGTAAGGGACGTAACCTCTAAGCTTAACCAGGGTATGGAGGAGATGAACACTGCTGCATCCTCCAAGGAAAAAACATCCGTCCTGGATTTAGCTAAAGCGCTGAAAGACCCTGAAATCAATCGCAGCATTACCATGCTCATGAGTTTCTTAAAAGGTATGGGACGTAACTAACTAAATAACAAATCAAACAGCCTTCTCCTTCATGCACCCAGGAGAGGGCTGTTTTTGTATTGTAGTATTTTATGGAACTTACTCTGGGTCTATTGTGAGATTAAAGAATAGGTTTCAAATCTTATAAATTGGAGAATATAAACATTTTCACATGATAATAGATCTTCTATGGTTAACAACTACACGTCTATCTATACTATCAGAACAAAAGTGGGAAATCCTATCTAAAGGGTAAGGAGGAGAAGGTTTTGAAAGAAAAAAAGAAAACAGAGCTTTTCTATTTGAGTATTGGTTATGGCGTCATATTAATGTTGTTGCTTGCTTCAATAAAATTTTTATTAGTAGATGACTATATAGGGAATTTTTTAATCGTGGTTAGTATTCTCTGTATGGGAAGCATCATAAGGTATTTCGAACGAATCCTTCTCCCGGAATCGAAAGAAAGTCGAATCATAAAAGCTGTTTTCATTGGATGTATAATCTTAATAGGTTTAGGTGGTCTTCTTATTCTATTCTAACCATTCATAGAGAGAAGTGTTGAAGGTGTATCGACAGAAATGGAGAGTCCACTGAAGGAATCCCTCACTTCCCGCCATCCCTAAAAAATCCGGGAGACTACATGAACTCTCTCATTAAGATCAGATCAGTTTCTATAGGACTAGTGTCGTGAGAGAAATATCCATTTCGTAGACCGAAAAGGCACCCGGTTAGCAAGAAGCGATTCCCGTATAGAAATGGAAGAAATAAGAAGCCGAAATAAGTGGTAAGATAGTTAGCAAGTACGCAGGGAAGGAGATTGTATATGCAGTTAAAGCCAATTTATAGAATCAGAACGTTCGTCGTACCAGAATATCTGGAGAAGGTTATTAAAGGGGTATTGAAGATTGATGACTTAGAATATGGTCATTATAAACATGTGGTCTGGCATTCCAATGATGGAGTAGAGCAGTTTGTTCCTTCTGAAACTTCCGTACCAACAGAAGGGAACATAGGAGAAACGACTAAGGTTACTTCGGTTCGAGTGGAATTTTCCATTCCGAGAGATGAAAAGCTGCTAAGAAACATTATTGAACATGGTATTTACCCTAACCATCCCTGGGATGAGCCTGTTGTCCAAGTAACGGAAGAGGTAGAAGCGAGAAAGCATGATTCATTTTCAACTGAACCCTCTAGAATGGGCGGATAATAAAAATAGATTTTATGGAAGGTCTTGTTTCATGTAAAAGTCCCAGATGGATACCACCTGGGACTTTTACATATTTGTTAAATCTCAAAGAAAAACCAAATAATCATGATGAGTTGAATCACGATTTTCGCTACCGTCCCGCTTAAAAACCCAAACAGAGAACCGATGGCGGCTTTCCATGCTTCCTCATTGGATCTTTTCTGAATCAGTTCCGTCACGATCACGAGAATGAATGGCAGAACGATAATTCCAAACGGCGGGATAATAAATGAACCAACGATGACACCAACAGCGGCCATGCGCTCTCCCCACTTACTTCCTCCATATCGCTTTACAAAATAGCTGTTCGCTATAATATCAGAGACGATTAGTAATACCGTTAATAGGATAATGCCTGTCCAGAAAAACCAGGATAATTCTTCGCCATTAAGAAAGAAGAAATAAGCCAGAAACCCGATCCATAAGACCAGTGGGCCGGGAATGACTGGAAAAATAACACTTGCGAAGCTGGCTAAAAAACATACGATAATAATAGCCCATATGAGAACTTCCACGGATTGACCTCCTTTCATGTACATTGCTGTATACGATTGAGCATGACAATGGTTCCATTACAATCATAGAAAAACCGAGCTTGGCAGGCAAGCTCGGTTTTGGTGAAATTTATTTAAGTCCTAATTCCTGACGGTCAGGTGGAGCCATAAATTCAGGTCCTACTGGATCTTGAATATGCTTGCGCAGAATTTCATCGATATCCTGCATCGTTTCCTGATCAATGCTGAAGTTTTCCACTTCCTTAACAGGGTCCAGCTGATCCGGACGACGGCCGCCCATTAAAGCGACTCCGGAACCTGGCTGATCAAGCACCCAGCGAAGTGCGAGGTGCAGGACGCGTTTACCGTAACGGTTCTGAGCGAGCTGATCCAACTCCTGAACCGCGTTTAAGTACTGCTTGAATCTTGGCTGCTGAAACTTAGGATCTTCATTTCTCAAATCATCGCCTTCAAACTCACGGTCAGAGGACATTTTACCTGAAAGCAGACCGCGGCAGAGGGATCCGTAAGAAATCGTAGTCATATTGTGTTCCTGTACATAAGGAAGAATATCCTTTTCAATATCTCTTTCAAATAAGTTATACGGTGGCTGCAGCGTATGAATCGGTGCTGCTTCCCTGAATATATCCATTTGTTCTGGTGAAAAGTTACTTACACCAATCGCTTTAATTTTACCTTGCTTATGAAGGTAGTGCAGTGCTTCTGCCGTTTCGTGAATCGGTGTAATCGGGTCAGGCCAGTGTACCTGATAGACATCAATGTAGTCTGTCTGCAGGCGCTGTAAGGAGTCTTCCACTTCTTTATGAATTCGTTCTTTGCTTCCATTTCTAAAAACAGCGTCATCGTTCCAGTCCATGCCTACTTTGGTTGCCAGGACGATATCCTCTCGATTTCCGTCATATTGCTGAACGGCTTTTCCTACAATTTCCTCGGAGCGTCCAAAACCATATACTGGAGCGGTATCAATAAGATTAATTCCATGATCAAGCGCTGTATGAATGGTATCGATGGATTGTTTTTCATCTGTTCCACCCCACATCCAGCCGCCGATCGCCCATGTTCCTAATCCGAGACGACTTGCATTGATGGAAGTACCTTGAATATTTGTTTTTTCCACTTCCGTTCACCTCCAAAATTATAGCATCTCATGCTCTGAAGTATGTACCCGGTACTAAACTAGTCTAATCATCCGAGAGCCTGTCCAGCCTTTTTATTATATTCAATTATTTATCCAATTGAGATATAATGGCAGGGGGGAGTGATCACATGGAGACGGCCAAACGTACATATACAGAACCAAAGCCGAAAAAAAGATGGAAAAAAACCGTCTTTATCCTGGGGATGATTTTAATGGCAATCGTCGCAGGTCTCGTTATTTTTGTAAGCGTTTACACAAGTCGCAGCTTACCTGAAGTAAGTGGAGAAATTCAGTTGGAATCGCTCAGCAGTGCAGTAGAAGTGGTTCGTGATAAACAGGGAGTACCTCATATTACTGCAGATTCATCGCGTGATTTATTTATAGCTCAAGGGTACGTCCAGGCACAGGACCGTTTATTTCAAATGGAACTGGCCAGGAGGCAGGCCTCAGGAACGTTAAGTGAAGTGGTCGGGGAAGCCACCATCGAACAGGATCAATATTTTCGAACGCTTGGGTTAAGAAGAGCAGCCGAAGCGTCACTCTCAGCTTATTCTGATGAAGCCATCCAAAGCCTCGAGGCCTTTGCGGAAGGGGTAAATGCATATATGGAAGAAGCGGAAGAGGGGAACCGGCTGCCTCCTGAATTTGCGTTGATGGGCTTTTCTCCAGATCCATGGAAACCGGTGGATTCGTTAACAATAGGAAAGTACATGGCTTTTGATTTAGGCGGCCACTGGGAACGCCAGGCCTTTAATTACTATTTGACCAACGAATTTTCAGAAGAACAGGCGTTGGAATTGTTTCCTGCTTATCCGGATGACGCTCCGAAGGTTTTAGAGGAAACGGAACAAGTAGATGTAGCTGCCAGCTTTAAAGATATCGTAATTCCACACGAGTTTAACGGCAGTAATAACTGGGTGGTGAGCGGGGAAATGACCGAATCAGGTGCCCCCATACTTGCAGATGATCCTCATCTCGGGCTGGCCACCCCGTCCATTTGGTATCAGATGCAGTTAAGTGCACCGGATTATGACGTGTCAGGGGTTATTTTTGCAGGGATTCCAGGGATTATTTTAGGACATAACAACCACATTGCCTGGGGAGTAACCAATGTTGGTCCGGATGTTCAGCAGCTTTACTTAGAGAAAAGAAACCCAGAGGATAGCAGTCAATTTTTATTTGAAGACGAATGGGAGCAGGCAGAAGTGATTCAGGAGCCGATTCGGGTAAAAGATCAGGAAACCCTGGACTATGAAGTTGTGGAAACCAGACATGGACCCGTAATTAGTGAGTTCGCCGAACAAAGCGGTGACGACGTTGTTTTATCTCTCAGATGGACAGCTTTGGACCCTACCACTGAACTGGAAGCCATACTGGAAATTAATCGAGCGGAAAATTGGAACGAGTTCGAAAAAGGGCTGGAGAAATTCCTGGCACCGGCTCAAAATTTCGTATTCGCTTCTGAGGATGGCACAATCGCTTATAAAGCGAATGGGAAAATTCCTATCTATAATAATGGCGACGATGCTTTACTGCCCATGAGAGGCTGGGAAGAGGAAGACCTGTGGCAGGGATATATTCCTTTTGAGGAGCTTCCGAAAACCGTAAATCCTGAAAAAGGATACGTAGCTACCGCCAATAATAAAATTACGGACGACAACTACCCTTATCATATTAGTCATAACTGGGCTCAGCCTTATCGCTATCAGCGTATTGTCGAGATGCTTGAAGAAAAGGAACCATTAACTTCTGAGAAAGTGATGGATATGCAAATGGACGTGAAGAATTTACAGGCTCAGGAGTTTGTCCCTTATTTACTTGAGGTTACGAAAAAGGAGGCACTTTCCGAGTCCGAAACAGCAGCACTCAAACTCATGCAGGAATGGAACTATGAGGACCAGAAGGAGCTCGCCCAGCCGCTTATTTTTCATTCCTGGATGGCAAATATTCAGGAAGAGTTATACAACGAAGCGATCCCGAAAGAAATGCTTGATTTATTCCATGGAGCCGGCCAGACCACCGATGAATTGCTGCGTAAAGTTCAGGACAGTGGATCTTCGATTTGGATGAATAAAAACGGAGGCGTTTCCGAGGTGGTTACGGCTGCTTATCAAAAGACCATGACAGAACTAACCAAGGAACATGGGGGAACCCCGGTGGAGTGGACGTGGGGAGCGGGTCATGCTGTTGAATTTACTCATCCTCTGTCGAACATTCAAATGTTGGAACGATTCTTTAACCCTGGCGATCCTCTGCCGGTCAGCGGCAGCCGTATCACTGTAAGGGCGGCTGGATATAACAGTAAAGGGCTGGTTAATCACGGAGCTTCCTGGCGGTTTGTGCTGGACCTTGAGAATATGAAAGAAGCCTATCATCTGATAGGACCGGGGCAATCCGGCCATTTTAGAAGTGAATGGTACCACGATCAACTGAAAGACTGGGTGGATGGGGAGTATCATCTAACAACGACAGAGGGATATGAAGGACGGGAGTTAACTTTAACCCCTTAGTAACAGGCAAGAAAGAGGATTTCAACTGAGGAATCACTCTAAGCGAAGGATCTATGTATATATAAAAGCTCTTCTCTTGATCAAGAGAAGAGCTAAACTTTGTGGTTGCTTTATTTTTCTTCTAGAGCTCCAACCATCAATTCAGCGGCACGTTCGCTCGACATCGGATTTTGACCGGTGATCAGATTACCGTCTCGTACGGCATGAGAAGTCCAATCTTCCCCTTTAGAGAAATGGGCTCCTAGATCACGTAGCTTCGTTTCAAGCATGAAAGGCATAAAAAGATCGAGTTCCATGCCCTGTTCTTCCGAATCTGTAAACGCAGCGATGGCTTTACCCTGAACGATTGGCGTCTGATCTTCATAAGTGGCATTCACCAGTCCGCTTGGGCCATGGCATACCGAACCGATTATGTTATTCTGTTCTGCATGCTGCTGCAATACATATTGAAGGGTATCGTTATCAGGGAAATCGAACATGGTTCCATGTCCGCCCGGGAGAAAGATTCCGTCAAATCCCTCTGCGTCTTCCTTAGAAAGTTTAGCGGTATCTTTAAGTTCTTCCTGAGCTTCCTGCCATTCCGAGACTTCTTCTTCAGGGATGCTGTTTGGATCAAGAGGAACTTCTCCGCCTTGAATACTGGTTACTTTCACCTCATAGCCTTGCTTTTTAAAGGCATTGTAAGGAACGGCGTATTCTTCCAGCCATAGTCCAGTCTCGTAATCATCGGTAATTTTCCCGTGATTGGTTACGACCATTAATACTTGCTTTGAGCTCATGATGGTCAGCCTCCTGTTCTGCATTTTGGTAATTATTTTGTCCTACGCATATGGTTATATCACGCAACAAGGAAAAAAACGAAATAGTTTGCTCACGTAATCTAAGTTCAAATACGTGTGAGAGGAAGAAAACTCGTGATAAAGTTAGTGAACATGGAAGGAGTGGATTTATTTGGCTAAAATAGCGATCACTGCCGTATTTAAACCAAAGAACGGTCATAAAGACGCGTTGCTTGATGAACTTGAAAAGGTGAAAAAGGTCTCCAGGAAAGAAGAAGGGTGTCTCCAATATGACCTTCATCAATCCATCGAATCAAATACTATTTTCCTATACGAGGTATGGAAAGACAGCGGTGCTGTCCAGAACCATATTGAGACAGTCCATTATAAAACCTATCGGGATAATACAGAGGATCTTTTAGAGTCAAGAGAAGTGAGCAAATGGAATTTGATTTAGACTGCCCGAACGCACAAAATTATAAAACGTATGTTTATTCCATTTTGAAGCAGGGTAACCTCTAAATGTAACCCAGTTTCTAGAGAAAGGATGAGTACAAAATGGCACGTAATTCACAGTATCAACCAATCGGTGGAAGTGGGTTTAAACTTTCAGATGCTCAGGAAGTAGCCTATGCAAAAGAATTTAAACAGGCAGACATTGCTGGAGGATACCGTAAACCTCGAGTAGAGCAGGCTAAACAAGAAAACCCTAAATTAAAACAATAAAATTATAAAAAAATTATTGGTTTAAAAAAGCCCAGGCATGCAAAGGGATACATCCTTGCAGCCTGGGCTTTTCTGCGCTCTTTTCCACCCCGCTTAGTGAAAACGCTTCCTTGATAAATCCCATCAAATCAGGAGTCTGAACACTTGATAAAAAAAGTCAGAACTTTTATAGTAATAAAAACAGCGCGTACATTATCGCTCTAAAGCATAAACTTGAAAAAGTTTACAATAGGAAAGGAAATGTACTGTTTAAATGTTTAAAGAGTGGTTATGTATTTGGAATCGTTCCCATATGAATGCTGAAATTTCAGAATATTGCGATATTTAGAGATGGATGCTGGGTAACTTGAATTCCTGCTGCATGCTATAAGCAAGAACATGAGAACGATATTCACTCCAAAGGAAAACCAGGAGTAATTATAAGAACAACTCAAACGGTTACCCATAGGAAGGTCGGGTTCGTTTGAGACTTATTGGGAGGAGTACAATCATGGCAACAAAAACAGAACAAAGCGTAAAAACATTAATTCATGGGGAATGGAATGTAAGCGAATCTGGAAAAAGCGTTGAGATTTCGTCCCCTCACAATGGAGAAACGATCGGACAGGTACCTTCGCTTTCTCAAGAAGAGCTTGAGGCGTCCATCAAGAAAACGGCAGCCGCTCAATCCACCTGGGGGGAGAAGTCGATTCAGGAACGCGGAGAAATTCTGAAAAAATGGGCAGAAATTCTTGAAGAGCGTAAGGAAGAAATTGGCGAATCCATTATGCTCGAAGTGGCTAAGAAACGCAGCTCAGCTGTTTCAGAAGTCTCCCGTACCGCTGAATACATCCGCTATACAGTGGAAGAGGCCTTCCGATTAGACGGAAGCGTAAAACGCGGGGACGGTTTTAAGGGAGGCAACCCTAATAAAATCGGTCTTGCAGAGAAAACGCCGCGAGGTACGATTTTGGCCATTGGTCCTTTCAACTATCCCGTTAACCTTTCTGCATCTAAAATTGCTCCGGCCTTAATGCAGGGAAATAGTGTCATCTTTAAGCCTGCCACTCAGGGAGCCATCAGCGGAATTAAATTAATCGAGGCACTGATCGATGCTGGTCTGCCAAGTGATTTAGTTACAGTAGCAACTGGAAGAGGTTCTGTCATTGGTGATTTCCTTGTCCAGCATCCCGAAGTGGACATGATTACCTTTACAGGCGGTACAGCTACTGGCCGTCACATTGCTGATCTGTCTTCCATGATCCCGTTAGTGCTTGAGCTAGGCGGCAAAGACCCTGCCATCGTTCTTAAAGATGCTGATCTCGACAAAGCTGCTAAAGAAATCGTAGCCGGTGCCTACAGCTATTCTGGACAGCGCTGCACAGCGATCAAACGTGTACTGGTTCAGAACGAAAAAGCAGATGAACTAGTCAGCAAGATAACAGATCAAGTCAATGGTCTTTCTGTCGGTATGCCGGAAGATGATGCCACGGTAACACCTTTGATCAATGATAAAAGCGCGGATTATGTACAAAGCCTCATCGATGACGCTAAAGAAAAAGGGGCAACCGTCGTTACAGGGGACAAGCGCGAGGGGAACTTGCTATATCCTACCCTGCTCGATCACGTAACCTCTGATATGAAAATCGCATGGGAAGAACCATTTGGTCCTGTCCTGCCAATTATCCGCATCTCTGAAAGTGAAGAAGCTGTTCGCCTGGCTAACGAATCCGACTATGGTCTGCAGGCAAGTGTCTTCTCTACAGATATGGATAAAGCGATTGGAATTGCTCAAAAACTGGAAGTAGGGACCGTTCAGCTCAATGCTAAAACAGAACGTGGCCCGGATCACTTCCCATTCCTAGGGGTTAAAGGATCTGGTTTAGGGGTGCAAGGTATTCGTGAGAGCCTTGAATCTGTTGTGCGTGATAAAGTAACCGTTATTAATATGTAAGTTAATTGGTAAAGTGCCGGGACATTCTCGGCACTTTTTTTATGGAATGAGTCGACCATTTCCCTAAGAAAAATTGGATGATAGACGATCATAATATTATAGATAAAATGTTTAGACTACAGGGAGAGAGGAAATTTATAGAAGAAATCACAAAATTCGTTAGAGATCCGAGAATAGAAACACCATCTTCCTGTGAAAACCATACGCTTAGTGTAGCGACCTACAGATGACCTTGGCGCTGTTTTTACATAGAGCTATTAGATGGTCGCTTCTGCCAATTAACTATACTACCTAGTCAGGGTTGGTTGTGTCTGAGAATTTTTAGCGCTGTTCAAAGTGGTTCATAGTAAATAAAGGAAAGTGTGACACAATACTATAGAGAAATAGATCAGGAGGGCCACTATGCACGAATTTCATGACGCTTTTATTCAAATATTAATTTTACTTGCTATTTCAATCACTGTAATCGGAATCGCTAAGTTACTGAAGGAACCTTATTCTATTGCCCTCGTGCTAGTGGGCCTGGTTCTAGGTTTAACGGAGTTTCCGATCATTGAAGAAGCCGAATTTTACATAACTCAATCGGATGTTTTCCAGGCAACGGTCATTTCTTTATTTTTACCTATCTTATTAGGTGATGCCACATTGAAACTGCCGTTCCATCACCTTTATCAGCAAAAAAAGCCGGTGATCGGCCTTGCTTTTATTGGCACGTTTATTTCCTGGCTGGTAATTGGCGGAGGGGCTTACTTTCTGCTTGATCTTCCTCTCGCTGTGGCTTTTACCTTTGCTGCCTTAATGAGTGCGACCGACCCAATAAGTGTATTATCGATTTTTAAATCATTAGGTGTTCCTGAGAAGTTATCCACTGTGATGGAAGGCGAATCGTTGTTTAATGACGGGATAGCGGTCGTGTTATTTAAGATTGCAAGTATTTACCTGCTCACCTATATTGAAATGGGATGGGCTGGTTTAGGAAGCGGTGTGCTGCTGTTTCTGCAATTTGCGTTAGGTGGTGCATTAATCGGGTTGATTCTTGGCTTTATATTATCCCAAATCATTCGTATCTTTGATGATTACCCGCTTGAAATTGCCTTCAGCGCTCTGTTGTTTTTCGGAAGTTATTTCATTGCCGAGCATTTTCACACATCCGGTGTTATTGCGGTAGTAGTGGCTGGATTTATGTTCGGAGATTATGGCGCAAAAATCGGCATGTCCAAAGAGACCAAAACAAATATTAACACCTTCTGGGACGTGATCACCCTACTTGCCAACTCATTGATTTTCTTAATGGTGGGCATCGAAATCCGCAATATTGATTTTACGGGACAATGGATGCTGATTATCTCAGCAATTCTCATTGTGCTTGTAGGAAGAACGATTGCCTTATATATTAGTACAGGATGGATTAAAGATCTAAATGCTAAAGAAAGAATCCTTATAAATTGGGGAGGGCTGCGTGGAAGCTTGTCCATTGCACTTGCCCTAAGTCTGCCACAGGACTTTGGTGGAAGAGAAGAGGTACTGTTATTTACGTTCTCTGTTGTACTGTTCTCACTTATTGTTCAAGGCCTCACCCTGAAACCATTGATTCAACGATTAGGTATCACAAAAGCATAGCTTCAGCAAAGCTCACCAGCCATCAAGAACTGGTGAGCTTTTTTAATAAAAGGCTCAGTTAAAGTTTATTGTTGATCTTTCATTTATTGCTTATTACACAATAGGGTCGTTTAGTTGAAGACTTGATTTCGAGATATTGTGTAGAGAAGGGGCTCCAGGGAACGACTCGCTTTCCGCGGGCATGTGGTGAGCTTCCTCAGGCTTCGCCTTCCGGGATCTCACCGATCATGTTCATCCCGCAGGAGTCTTCGCCGTTCCCTTCCGCCCCTTTGAGAGCATGGCGAGCTCGAAATCCTATACGCCTTCATATGAGGAAAGATAACCTATGTGGTTAACGCTAAATACTAAATATTTACAAATGGTAAATGCCGCTGTAGAAATATTTAAGCCAATTTAAGGTTCCCACTTTTTCTACTGGCAGGGTCGTTCACTAAATATTAGTGGGGTTGGTGGGGAAATGGCGAGACTCCCATGGGAGAAGGGACTAGGTGAGATCCCGCAGGGAGTGAGACGAGCGAGGAAGCTCCTGGCAAAAGGAGGATCGACTAAAGTCGCCACGTCCTGTGGCAACGTCGATCGACCCCACGTCGTGTAGGGCCATAGGAAAGCGAGTTATTTCCCCACCAACCCTTATGCATCTAACGTAACGGACCCATTTATCTCGAAACTGAGTATTAAACAAACGGGAGCTTTACCTTAAAAGCAACACGAAGGTTTAAGAGAGACTATTATAAAAAATGCTTCCATTCACTTGGTGGGGTAAGCTACCGTGCGGTCTAGGAATGAAATGTAAAAGGCCAGCTCCGAGAAGATAGGAACTGGCCTTCATTTTATTGTTATAAAGAAGAAAGATAACTTCTTAGTTTCTCAATGGATGAAGATAAATCATCATGCACGACATAATCAAATAACCGGTCCTTAACAGTTGGCTCTCTATTAATCAAAGCTGCTTCCATTCCGACTTCCTGCTTGGCGTAATGGGGCAGAAGATTGAAAGGAGTGACCATAAGAGAGGTTCCCATGACAAGCAGGAAATCCGCCGTTTGAATAGCCTGTTCTGCTTCATCATGAGCCGTAATCATATCACCGAACAATAAGACATCCGGTTTCAGTACGGCACCGCAGTTTTGGCAGTAGGGAGTTTCCGTACTCATCACATAATCAAGGGAGTACGATTCCCCGCATTCTGGACAGCTGGCTTGATTTAAGGTGCCGTGATACTCAATGACGTGACTGCTGTCGGCTGCCAAATGCAGGCCATCGACGTTTTGAGTAATGACCGTTACCTTGTCCTTATCCGATTCAAGTTCTTTAATAAATTGGTGAACAGGATTTGGTGTATAATCCTTTAGCAGTTTCATTTGAAAAATGGTTTTGTATTTGTTCCAGAAATCTACTGGATCGTGATAGAAATAATCACTGGACATATAATACTCTCGGCTTTCATCCTCCGACCACAGTCCTTCACTGGAACGGAAGTCAGGGATGCCGCTTGCTGTGGACACCCCGGCTCCCGTCAGGACTACGATAGAATTTGCTTTTTTAAGCTTGGAAGCCACGTCTTTCAACATGTTGATCACGCTCCATTTTCCTATATAACTATTATCGTTTATTGAAGCCTTTCTTCTGTACAAGATCAGTGACGTCCATTCTCATTGGTGTAGTAAAGCGACGTAGCATCTGATCCGTCCAGGAATCAATGCGGTTATTGCTGGATCTGGATTGATAATATTCCTTAATCCGCGCATCAAATGATTCGACAGCCTGGGTGGATTCTTTATACTCATTTTCAAAATATATACCTTTTTGCGGCAGGCGTGGTTTACGCTCTGGCTGGTGATCCGGTACGCCTGTCACCATGCCGAAAAGGGGAATGACATGCTTCGGCAAGGAAAGCAGTTCATCCACCTGGCTTAAATTATTGCGAATACTGCCAATATAGCAGATGCCAAGATCCATCGATTCTGCAGCGATGGCTGCATTTTGAGCAGCTAATGCAGCGTCTACAGAGGATACTAGAAAATGCTCGCTGTTTTCAAGATTGGCTAGCATCTGCTCATATTCTTCCTTGGATGCCATCATGGTCGGCCTGTGCAGATCCGCGCAGTAGATGAAAAGGTGACCATTATTTTTAACGTATTCCTGCCCCGTGATTTCAGCAAGCTTCTCTTTTTTCTCCGGATCCGTTACTCCGATGATACTGTAAGCCATCATATAGCTTGAAGTTGAGGCCTGCTGGGCAGCTGAAAGCATCGTATCTAATTGCTCGTCTGTTAATGGAATGTCTTTAAATTTCCGAATCGAACGATGGTTTAATATCGTTTCAATAGTCTGGTTCATATTTATGCCTCCTGAAGGTAGTTGTAAGTTGGGTTTGCATAAATATAAGGTAACAGATTCTTTCAGGTTTGAATAATGATTGGATTTAATGATGGCCTCACGTAACAGTTGTTTAATAGGTTTTTCACAAGAGGTCGTTAAACTAAAGTGCATTATTGTTACAGACGCGATTATGAGAAATAGCTTGGTGAAAGGGGTGGAGAATTTCCTTCCTCGGGCGGGATGAGACGACTGAAGTGGAGTTAATTGAGGGCTGTGACGTTGCAACCGAGTGCTCAGACCGCGCAACCGAGTGCACCGACGGAACTGATACCAAAATTTAGATAATTGCAGGTGAAAAGAGTACAATCCCAATCGGTTACGCCGTGATTTTAGTTGAACATAGCCCGATCAAAGGAGCTGAAAGGAATGGTGAAGGTTCGAGTATTCCAGCGCGAAAGACCTTTCAAAAAATAAAAAAAGATGATGTATCTATAGGATACTCATCTTTCAACTTTGGCTGTTCTTAGAACTCTGCGAGTTCACTATGCCCATATAAAATTGTAAAATTCCGAGTCCCAGCACGACTGCCCCTGCCATTGCAGGTAAGAGTGGACTCAGGACGGTCTGAACCATACCGGTCGCGATCATCAAACTGAATTTTTGCTGTTTGAAGCTATAAAATGAACCTATTAAAGTCACCAGTAAAATGATGGTTAAGCTCGGAGCCATCCACGTATAAGTTTGTAGCATTTCCAAATTCATCAGCTCACCTCCTTGAATTTATTTTTAGATAATTTGTGATTTTATTTATCGTATCACCCTCAAAACCCTGTAGCAACAGGGAATCATGTCTAGTATTGATGGATTCCTTGTTTTTTACACGAACTCAATAATTCCCAGTTTACATGGCGGTTAAACGGAAGGATTATTAATTCTATGTAAAAATTATTCAATGTGTCACAGGGAATGCTAAGGGGGTGAAATTGTTGTGGATTTTCGTTATCTTAAAGATAAGCATTTTTTTGACACTAGTGCCGAAAATTTCAGTGGGAGTGATGGCCGTGAATGGGAAGATTGAAGTTGAACATTTATCTAAGACCTTTAAGAAGGGAAATGTGCAGGCGGTAAAAGATGTGTCGTTTACTGTGGAGGATGGAGAATTCTTTGCATTTCTGGGGCCTAACGGGGCCGGCAAATCCACAACGGTGCAAATTTTGACCACCTTAATCAATGCAACAGGCGGCAAGGCAACTGTAGCCGGGCACGATGTGATTCGAGAGCCGGAGAAGGTCAGGAGATATATTGGAGTTGCTCTACAGGAAACAGGAGTGGACCCGGATCTTACCGGTCGGGAACTGATCGAACTTCAAGCTAACATCTTTGGTTTTTCAAAAGTTGAGGCTAAAACTAGAGCGGAAGAACTGCTGAACATTGTACAGCTTACAGATTCAGCGGAACGAAGAATCGGCAACTACTCGGGAGGAATGAGAAGGAGGCTCGATTTAGCTCTTACGCTCGTGAACGAGCCTAAGATTTTATTTTTAGATGAGCCGACCACAGGTCTGGATCCTTCCAATCGAATGGCCATTTGGAAAGAGCTGCGCCGTTTAAATGAAGAGAATGGAACTACGATTTTTCTTACGACACAATATTTAGAGGAAGCGGATTCCCTTGCCCATCGAATCAGTATTATTAATGATGGTGAAATTGTAGCCACTGGAACTCCGCGAGAGCTAAAGGCTCAAATAGGCAATGATCTAATCGCTTTGACTTTCTCAAGCAGAGAAGAGGAAGAAAAAGCAGAAAGAATTCTGAAGGAGCATATGGGTCCAAGTGACGTGATCCTGCAAAACCGTAAGCTGACCGTTTATGTAGAAGATGGCACGAAACAATTATTGGAACTCGTGAGGCTGCTGGATCAAGAGAATATTGAAGTAGCCACCGTTAATTTATCTTCACCTACCCTGGATGACATATTCTTAAAGATTACAAGTAAGCAGGCTGAAAAGGAGGGAGAAGATCATGGGGAATAGCGTATGGAAAGATACATGGCTGATCACGATCCGAAGTGTGAAGACGACGCTTAGAAATCCATTTTCTTTTATTCCAAACTTAATGATTTCCGCTTTCTTTCTATTAGTATATGAAGGAGGGCTAAGCGGCATTTCCCAGCTTCCCATGTTTGAGGGAGCTAACTATCTCGCCTTTATCCTTCCCGTGTCTATTGTGTCCGCTGCAATTGGAGGAGCCGGGGGAGCCGGACAGGGAATCGTGAAAGACATTGAGAACGGATTTTTCTCTAGACTTTTGCTTACCCCTGCTTCGAGACTGGCTATTGTCCTCGGCCCTATTATTGCGGGAATGCTTCAATTATTTATCCAGACTTTATTGATTATCGGAATTGCATTCCTGCTGGGATTGGAAGTCGAAACAGGCTTTGGAGGTATTCTGTTTGTATTGTTAATCGCAATTGGATGGGGGCTTGCATTCGCCGGTTATTCCGCAGGAGTTGCGCTTCGTACGAAGAATGCACAGGCCGCACAGGCAGGGACATTTATCTTTTTCCCGCTTATCTTTTTAAGCACCACCTTTGTCCCTTACGAGTTAATTGAAGCCCAGTGGCTGAAAGTGGCCGCCACTATAAACCCGACAACCTATATCTTTGAAAGTATGCGGACGGTCTTAATTGATGGGTGGATCTTTTGGGATCTGATGCAGGGCGTCATTGCCATCGTGATCGCCTGCACCATTACGATTACCTTTGCCGCTGTTTCAGCTAAGAAGGCTGTATCACGTGGTTGAATTAATGATAGTCCACAAGTCTTCCGTGCTATTCTAAGTCGATATTTATATGGAAGTTTGACAAGAAAGAGCAAAGTCCTTTGGAGAGGCTTGCTCTTTTCTTGTTCCTTCTGGCCCCTTATAGGGATAGAACGCATTTTTTACATATTTGCTGGGTTTAAGAAGAACTTCCAGTTTATTTTATTGGAGTAAAGGTCTATGATGTATAAACCTTTTTATATTGATTATTTAGAGATTTTCTTGAATATCCTAAAAAATTGTTTTATAAAGAGAATTTGGGTGAAAAAGATATACTATATTCTCAAAAAGAGGAGACTAACAATGGAAAAAGTAAGATGGGGAATTATCGGTTGCGGTGATGTTACTGAAGTAAAAAGCGGACCTGCGTTTGATTTAGCAGAAAACAGTTCATTGGAAGCGGTGATGAGGCGAAACGGAGATTTAGCGAAAGACTACGCTGAACGTCATGGGGTACCAAAATGGTATGATCAAGCCGACGATTTAATAAACGATCCTGATGTGGATGCTGTTTATATTGCGACGCCTCCTGCCTCTCATAAAGAGTACACCCTGAAAGCAGCTGAAGCAGGCAAGCCTGTCTATGTGGAAAAACCAATGGCTTTAAATGTAGAGGAATGCAAGGAAATGGTAGAAGCTTGTAATCAACAGCAAGTACCGTTGTATGTAGCCTTTTATAGACGTTCACTCCCTCGTTTTTTAAAAGTAAAAGAACTACTCGACAATAATGAAATCGGGGATATTCTTTTTATTTCCATACAGCAGACCCAAAAACTAGTGGAGAAAGATGAGAATGATAACCTGCCCTGGAGGGTTTTGCCTGAAGTAAGCGGTGGGGGCCTGTTTTATGATGTAGCCTCTCATACACTGGATTTGGTTGATTATTTACTCGGTCCTATTAAAGAGGCAAAAGGGATCGCGTCCAACCAGGCGAAAGCTTATCCGGCAGAGGATATTGTAAGCGGAACCTTCCTTTTTGAGAGCGGCGTAATCGGAAATGGTGTCTGGAATTTTTCTTCTTACAAAAATGAGGATCTTAATCGAATCGTAGGCTCCAAAGGGGAGATTACTTTTTCTTCCTTTGATGAAAAACCGGTTACACTAATTAAAGAATCAGATACTAAACAGTTTATTATTGAACGGCCCAAACATATTCAACAGCATCTCATTCAGGAGATTGTAGATGAACTGACAGGTAAAGGGAGCTCCC
The DNA here is from genome assembly GCF_000284515.1 of Halobacillus halophilus DSM 2266. Lineage (GTDB taxonomy): Bacteria > Bacillota > Bacilli > Bacillales > Halobacillaceae > Halobacillus > Halobacillus halophilus. The sequence goes on from NC_017668.1 coordinate 1,737,762, forward strand.
CAAGTACGGGTGAGACCGCTTTGCGTACCAATCGTGTGATGGATGAACTGGTGAAAAATTACTATCAGAAATAAATAAGCGTACTAATAGGAGGATTTAAATGCCACAACCCATTCGAATTGGAATTATTGGAGCGGGCGGAATTGCCAGAAGTGCTCATATTCCGAGTTATCAAAGCTATGGTCAGGACGTTGAGGTTATAGCTGTGGCTAACCATAATAAAGATAAAGCTGTAGAATGTGCAGAAGAGTTTTCGATCCCCCATGCCTATGAAGATGAGCAACAGATGCTTGAAGAACAGGAACTGGATGCTGTCAGCATTTGTACCCCAAACAAATTCCACGCCTCTCAAGCTATTGCAGCTCTCCAAGCCGGATGCCACGTGCTTTGTGAGAAACCGCCGGCAATGACGGTGGAGGAAGTCGAGAAGATGACGTTAGAAGCAGAAAAGGTTGGGAAATTTTTAACCTATGGTTTTCATTTCCGTTTTCAACCTGAGGTGGAGACGTTAAAGAAATACATTGATGGTCATGAATTAGGCGAAATTTATGCAGCCCAGACGCATTATAACCGGAGAAGAGGAATCCCGGGCTGGGGCGTATTCACAAATAAAGAACTTCAGGGCGGAGGAACACTTATCGATAATGGTGTTCATATGCTGGATACGGCCTTATATTTAATGGGATATCCAGAGCCTAAAACGGTTTTAGGGGCTACTTATCAAAAGATTGGTCAGCGTCCGGGAGTAGGTTTAATGGGTGAATGGGATTATGAAAACTTTTCGGTAGAAGATATGGCAAGGGGAATGATTACGTTTGAAAACGGTTCCTCTCTTATGTTTGAATCTACTTTTGCTGCAAACGTAGAAGAGCTGAGCAGCAAAAAAGTATCCGTTATAGGTGACGAGGGCGGAGCGGATCTTTTTCCATTAAAAATATTCCAGGAAAAATATGACACCCTGGTGGATACAACCCCTGCTTATGTAGAAAAACGAGATGCAAACGAATACCTTATTCATGATTTTATAGAATGTATTCTTCATAACAAACAACCATTAAGTAGTCCATCAGAAGGAGTGCGGATCCAGCAAATTATCCAGGCTCTTTACGAGTCAGCCAAAACAGGAGAAGCTGTGAATATAAATTGAATGCAATGAAGGCTATGTTCAAACTTGTGATTGATTTTCAAGAGGTTTATTAATCCACAAGGGAGCTTATCTGTAAGATCAATGAGGAGTTTTAGCAGAGCTTTAACTATAACTAAAAGCAGTTATTGGAAAGGAATTGTACTCAAAAGAGTATAATTCCTTTTTTGGTTCTGTAAGAATGAAGAGCTTGCTTCTATTAACAAGTATATAAATAAATGAGCATTTGAACATTAAATCTTAGCAAATAATTTCTACATGAAATCCTATCCTCTACTCAAACTAGAAGTGGGAGGTTTCGTTTATGAAATTAGCGAACATGTTTATTTTCTTATTGCTTATTTCCCCGTTTAGTCAAAAGGAGGAACTGGCCATCACGCATCAAGGGGAAGAAATACTTACGATACATCCTGCAGACATTCTCATGGATCCTATTCTTCAGCCTTTTACAGACCATACTAAAGTGCATGAAATTATGGAACGGGTGGGGGAGCTCGTTCAAGAAGAGCCGGTGAACGCTAAAATAGGAAAGTCTGGGGAAATTGTAGCTGAAAAAACAGGTTATAAACTCGATAAACAAGACTTTTCTAAAAACCTGTTTCATTCCTTGTACAGTCAGAGTGAGCATGAAATTGAAGTTCCAATAAACACCGTTCACCCGAAAGTAGACAGTGAGGTCCTTGCCAGTCTTCGTTCTCAAAAAATTGGTCATTATGATACGTATTTCAATTCCAATAACAAAGAACGGACCCACAATATTCGGTTGGCTGCTGAAAGTATCGACAGCACGGTAGTCTTTCCGGGGGAAACATTCTCTTTTAATGAAGTGGTTGGAAAACGAACGAAGGAAAAGGGATACATGCCTGCCCCGGTTATTGTGAGAGGTGAAGTGTCGGAAGGAATTGGCGGGGGAATCTGTCAGGTTTCTTCAACGATTTTTAACGCCGTAGACAATGCTGGTGTACAGATTGAACAGCGTTATTCCCACAGTAAACGAGTGCCTTATGTACCTGAAGGCCGGGATGCAACGGTCAGCTGGTACGGCCCGGACTTCACATTTAAAAACATATATAATCAGCCATTACTGCTTCGTGCCAATGTATATGGAGGGCAGATGAGTGTTTCGGTTTATTCCTCAGATGTAATCAATTTCGAATCGAGGGAGATACCGGGCGCTTCAAAGAAACTGCCGGAGGAAACCGAAATAAAGCGACAGAAAGAGGAATAAAAGTTATTCCTTATAAAGATAAAATTACGGATAAGGAAGTGAAAATATGGATTGGGAGATAGCAGAACTAACCGAACAACAAAAAAGAAGCATCATGGAGCTTGAGAGTGAGCTAGGGTATATATTGATCGCCTATGATAATGGGAAACATGGCTTTTCGACATCAAATGATAAAGTGGAATACTACTCCATGCTTCATGGGACAGTTGAAGGCTAAAGTACGGCACTTAGAAGGTGATTCTACGTTTACAAAAAAGTTACCAGCTACAATTGCTTTTTCTGCTATACTATAAAGTAATTACACGTTAGGAGTTGATGTTTTATGGCAAACACAATGAAGAAATTAAATTATGTATCCATCACATTATACAGTGGAGGACCCATCAACTTCTGACGTCCTCCGCGTTCAGGAGGAATTAAATGAAACGGAACGAAAGAAAAGATTTTCATGAGCATTTTAGCAAACAGATGAACGAACAGGAACAAGCTGGACGTGTGGTTCGATCCACTCATGGGATCTACAGCATTGCAACAGAATCTAAGACCTATACGGGTACATTATCCGGCCGTTTTCATAATGAAATAACGGAGAATAGAGACTATCCAGCCGTAGGAGACTGGGTCATCTTTCAACCTTACGACAATAATTCTAAGGCTTTAATTCAACGCATCCTGCAGAGAAGAACCCTTCTTTCCAGAAAAAAAGCAGGCACGGGGAACGAAGAGCAGATTATCGCTGCTAATATAGATGCTGTATTTATCGTTACGGCTCTGACAAAAGAGTTTAACGTCAGAAGACTTGAGCGATACGTGCAGCAGGTATATGAGAGCGGTGCACGACCAGTAGTTGTTTGCACAAAACGTGATCTTTGCGATACGGTCTCTGAAAAGCTGTGGCAGGTGGAGCGTGTTGCTCCCGGGGTTCCAGTTTATGCAGTGGACAGCTTGACGGGAGAAGGAATGGTTTCGCTACTTACAGAAGTTAACGAAGGAGAGACTATATCCTTAATAGGTTCTTCCGGAGTAGGTAAATCAACCTTAATTAATCGACTGCTTCATAAAGAAGTCCAGGCAACAAAAAATGTTCGTGAAAGCGATGAACGCGGGCGTCATACAACCACGCACAGGGAATTGTTTGAGCTGCCGGAAGGGGCCTTTATTATTGATACTCCCGGGATGCGAGAGTTACAGCTTTGGGGTGATCAGGAAACAACAGCGGGTACCTTTTCCGATATCGAAAACTTGAGCCAGCAATGTAAATTCAGGGATTGCCAGCATGAGCAAGAACCAGGATGCGCAGTTCAGCAGGCTATTGCAGAGGGAGAGCTTGAAGCTGAACGGCTGAACAGCTTTAATAAACTGAAAAGAGAATTGCACCGTTTGGAGCTGAAAGATCAATACGGGACTCATCGAACGAATCGGATGCTTCATGGTCCTAATAAAGGAAAGATTTACCCCTCATAAAAAATACCCCCATCTAAGATGGGGGTATTACTTTTTATTTGTTCATATATTTGTCGACTTCCCACTGGCTTACTTGAAGAGAATAGTCGGTCCATTCTTCTTCTTTATCATCAATATAAGCCTGCGCTGTGTGCTCACCTAGAGCCTCCAGAAGAACTTCATCCTTCTTAAGAGCTTCAATTGCCTCTTTTAAGTTTGTAGGAAGTGTTGGTACACTGTCGTCATCAACTTCATACAAGTTACGGCTTTCTGCTTCTCCTGCATCCAGTTCATTACGGATACCTTCAAGTCCAGCTTGAATAAGAACAGCCAGCGTCAAGTAAGGGTTTGCTGTAGGGTCCGGGTTACGCACTTCAAAACGTGTTCCTTTTCCACGTGTAGTCGGTACGCGCATCATACAGCTTCGGTTGGAGTGAGACCATGCTACACTGACCGGAGCCTCATACCCAGGAACTAGACGCTTGTACGAGTTAACGTTAGGATTGGTGATGGCAGCAATTCCGCTTGCATGATGCAGAATTCCGGCAATGAATTGTTTCATTGTCTTAGAAACGCCATCCTCAGCATCCTCATCAAAGAACGCACTATCGCCATCCTGGAATAGGGAAAGGTGGCAGTGCATACCGGAACCATTCTCACCAGTGATCGGCTTAGGCATGAATGTTGCGTGATAGTCATGGTTTGTTGCAATATCTTTTACAACGTTTTTGAACGTTTGGATATTGTCTGCCGTTTTCAGCATGTTGTCAAAACGGAAGTTGATTTCGTGCTGACCCATGGCAACTTCGTGGTGAGAAGCTTCCATTTCAAAGCCATATTTTTTCAGAGTACGTACGATGTCACGACGTACTTTATCTCCTTTATCTTTAGGGGAAGAGTCGAAATAACCAGCGCGGTCGTTGAACTTTCTAACTGGATATCCGTCTTCATTAAGTTTAAATAGGAAGAATTCTGGTTCAGGACCTACGTTAACGGTATAGCCCATATCTTCCGCTTTTTGCATAGCGCGTTTCAAAATATAACGAGGGTCACCTTCGAAAGGTGTACCGTCCGGCTTATAGATGTCGCAAATAAAGCGAGCACTTTGATCTTCGTCTACCAGGGAAGGCAGAACCAAGAACGTATCTAAGTCTGGAACAAGGTACATATCACTTTCTTGGATGTCAGAGAAACCTGAAATGGAAGAACTGTCAAACATAGCTTCTTCGTTTAATACCATATCTAGTTCATCGATAGGGAGTTCTACGTTTTTAGTTTCCCCAAGCATATCTGTAAATTCTAGTACGATGAATTCTACTTTGTGTGCTTGTACTTCCTGCTTAATCGTTTCTTTCGTGTAAGTCATACATTACCCTCTCTTTAATTTATTATGAGGAGTTTCGCTCCAAGGGAATTGGAGTAGAACCTCACTTAGTTGGTGTATGTAAGGAATTCTAACACAAAGTGTTATTAGTTCTCAAACATCTTTTTTACTTTTACCCCGCATCCTTCCTCTTTAAACCTTCTCAGTTCAGTCATGCCACAGGATTTACGGATTTAAAAAAATTTTAGAAATATTTGAATCTCCTCATCGTATGCTTACTAGTAGAGGTGATAAATGGTGAAGCGTACGTACTGGGTAATTCTTGGACAGGCAATAATGGTATTTATTTATCTATGGATCGCTTCTCTGTTATTCCAATATTTACAAATGAAAGCTAATGAAGCAGACAGCTTTTATTTGTATCTGTTATTTAGTCAGACTGCGTACATTCCTGTAGGCTTTTTAATGGGGGCAGGCTCACTGATAAGAGAGTGGAATAATAGAGGGAGATTTAAAGTGAATAGATTTTTGATTGCTTTATTGGTAGTTCCTTCCCTTTATATATTATTTGTACCCTATTTTCTACCCTTTCCATCCTTAACACCTACCATTATCTTAACAAATCCTTCAGCCGGAACCGTTATCCAAGTTATGGCAGGTTATGCTTTTGTTAAAAGCATTCATAAAATGAATGAACGTTAGGTCTCATGCCATTTTCTATCCGTATGGTGGTTGATTAATCGTTTATTGCAGCGATAAGATGGACGAGAGGCTATTTTTGTCTTATAATCGTCACTGTAAAAGACGTACATAACTACGCACATGGAGAAAGGAAGATGACAATGAATAAAACATTAATTTTTGGTCATAAAAATCCTGACACGGATACCATTAGCTCAGCAATTGCTTATGCCGCTTTAAAAAATTCACTCGGCTTTGATACAGAGCCGGTACGTTTAGGAGAGATCGGCGGGGAGACTCAATACGCTCTCGACTATTTTGATGTAAAAGCACCGAGGCTGGTTGAGAAAGTATCCGACGAAGTGGAACAAGTTATACTGGTTGATCATAACGAGCGCCAGCAGAGTGTAGAAGATTTGGCAGAAGTTAAAGTTCTTGAGGTTATTGATCACCACCGTATTGCTAACTTCGAAACGGAGGGACCTCTTTACTATCGTGCTGAACCCGTGGGTTGTACGGCTACGATTTTAAACAAACTTTATAAAGAAAATAACAAAGAGATCTCTAAACCGATGGCCGGACTAATGCTTTCTGCCATTATTTCTGACTCTCTATTGTTTAAATCTCCAACGTGCACGGATGAGGACCGTCAGGCTGCTGAAGAACTAGCAGGTATTGCTGGCGTGAATGCAGAAGAGTACGGACTGGAAATGTTAAAAGCAGGTGCTGATATCAGCGGACTGTCTGCTGAAGAAGTTATTTCCCTTGATGCAAAAGAATTCTCAATGGGTGATAAAAATGTTGAAATCGCTCAGGTGAATACCGTGGATACCGATGATGTTCTTGCTCGCAAAGCAGAACTTGAACAGGCTATGGAAAAAGCTGTAGCAGATAAAGGATCCGACTTGTTCTTATTGGTCGTAACGGATATCCTTACGAACAACTCCACAGTTGTAGCGGTTGGGAATAAAGAAGCGGTAGCTCAGGCGTTTAATGTCACATTAGACGGCAACCAGGCTGTACTTGAAGGTGTAGTTTCCCGTAAGAAACAAATCGTACCGCCGTTGAACCAATATTTCGCATAAAATTAAAAAACGATCCTTAAGTAAAAGGATCGTTCAAGGACCGCCGAGACTAACTCGGCGGTCTTTTTTTGTTTTATCTGATAAACTTTTAGATCATTCATAGTTAAACACTTATTAAGCTATAGGGCCGTATAGTTGAAGACTCAGTTTCGAGATAAATTGGGTCCGTTACGTAAGATGGATAAGGGTTGGTGGGGAAATAACTCGCTTTCCTATGGGGGAACGGTGAGCTTCCTCGCTCGTTTCACTCCCTGCGGGATCTCACCTAGTCCCTTCTCCCATGGGAGTCTCGCCATTTCCCCACCAACCCAGCCATGGGTGAATAACGGACCCTGTTATAAGAGAATGCTCTTCATTCTTAACGGGACCTAAATGTTTATATGAGAGGCTATTTGACATCGCTATAGCATGAAAATAGCCTCATAATCACTTGCTTTTTATCATTAAGCAGACGATGTCTTAAGTGGTTTCGAGCTCCATATCGCAAGGTCCGGAGGGGGACGATGGAGACTCCTGTGGGATGAACATGATCGGTGAGATCCCGCAGGGCTGTTAAGCCCGAGGAAGCTCAGCACATGCCCGCGGAAAGCGAAATCGTCCCCCGGAGGACCTTCCACTCCTCCAATGTCTCGAAACTGAGTCTTAAACAAACGGGAGCTTTTCTTTAATAATCAACACGGTGATTTAGAGAGCCAGAGGAGGGGAAGGGGCGGATGGATTATTGGAAGTTTTGGTTAAACTTCTGAATTTCTTGGGTTATTGAATGGAATGATTCTTCGTCTGCAACTGAAAAATCATCAGCAGAAGTGATCTTGGTTATTTCACTTATAAGCTTACTTAGTTCTTTATCCACCTGTTTTTCATTTAGGTTCTTTTCCTCCGTTTGGCCGACTGAATACTCCGTAATGATGAAGTCTAAGTTTCGAAGGGCTTCATTGTATTCCCCGAACCATTGACCGCTTAGCAGGCTGGTTCTCTGGGCAGTATTGAATAGCCGGGTTTGGTCATGTAAATCCATCAGTTGATCCGATAACAGAGAGCCGAGCTGGAAAATTCTCTGTTCCCCTGATTCTCGCGTATGATACATATTAAAAGTCTGTTTCACATCTTCAAGATTACGCGGCAGTTCTTTGACCGCTGAAGAGGAAGCTTGAACGGCAAATGAATCGACAGGCTGAGCCTTTGAGGAATCGTACCACATATACGCTAAGATGATGGATAGAAATAGCAGCGCGATCGACGTAACTTTATAGAACTTTAATTTAGTCACGATGCATCTCATTCCATTCTTCTCGAAGCACTCCCATTCGGATGGAGTCGTAAAACTTACCTTCGTAAATGCGGCATTTCCTCATCCGACCTTCTAATGTCAAACCTAATTTCTCTCCCACTTTCATCATTCGTTCATTTTTTGACCAGGTAGTTAATCCTGCACGTACAATAGGAAGTGATTGAAAAAGATGGTCAATCCATAACGTTAATGCTTCTGTACCATAACCTCCATTCCAGTAGGCAGGGTCATAAATACCAATGCCTACCTCCAGCCATAAAGATGGTTTGTGCTCCCAATAATACGTCACGGTTCCGATTATTTGACCATCCACCTCAATCAGCAGGCGTGAATCCGGCTCCTCAGAACCTAAGCGTTCTTTACGAGCGTTCTCGTGGCTGCGGTAGCTTTCCAGCGTATGCGGTTCAAGAGGGTAGTAGGGGGCGTCCCATTTCTTCCACTCTTGCTCATGTGCATAAATTTTCTCCCAGAGCAGAGGGATGTCTTCATCCTGAATGGACCGCAGGGTTACTTTCTTTCCCGTTAAATGGGTGTTAAATTTCGATTTATTCATAGTATACAAGCTCCTTAAGAGTTCTTCAGTCTTATCCTATCACATTGGAAGAATCAGGTTGAGTGTTTTTTCTTTTTCCTGTCAGGGTATGAGGAGAAGAAGCTACATAAGTAAGAGGTGAGTATATGATTTATGTAACGGCCTATTCGAATAAGGATGGACTTCAAAAGAATTTAACGCTTGAGCAATTATCTACACTCGACTGGAACTGGTACTGGGTAGATTTTGAATCCCCTACTGATGAAGAAGTCAAGCTGCTGGATAGTTATTTCCACTTTCACCCTTTAGCTATTGAAGACTGTCTTCACGAGCTGCAGAGGCCTAAGTTAGATTACTATGATGACCATACATTTTTTGTGCTTCATTCCGTAAATCGAGAAGAACTTGAAAGGGAAGAAATCGATATTTTCCTGGGAGAGTGTGCCATCGTTACGTTCCATAAGGAGCCTGCTCCTTCGCTGGACATAGCTGAGCGCCTGCTCAAACGCAGTAAGGATATGAGCAAAGTAGATGAATATTTCATACTTTACCAGATCCTTGATAAAGTAGTGGATAACTATTTTCCGATCGTTTATGAAATTGAAGATCATATTAACGAAATTGAATCCAATACGAAGAACCTTTCCATGGAAAGACTGCTGGATGAACTGTTTGACCGCAGAAGTGAATTGCTTACATTGAGGCAGACGGTGCACCCGATGCGTGATTTATTGTACCGGGTATTGAACACTCATCACTTAGAAGGTGTGCGTGACCGTAGGGAGTATTTCGCCGATATCCACGACCACTTAATAAAAGTAGCGGATATTATTGCATCGAACCGTGAGATGACGCAGGATATCAGGGACAGTTATTTGTCTTTAAACTCTCATCAAACCAATCGAACAATGCAGATTCTGACGGTTATATCCGTTATCTTTATGCCGCTGACGTTTATTGTTGGGGTCTATGGAATGAATTTTCAGCACATGCCTGAGCTTAATACTCAATATGGCTATTTGGTTGTCTGGATCATTATGATTGGCGTTTCCATAGGGATGTTCACGTGGTTCAAGCGTAAAGGCTGGTTCGATTAAGGAGTCTGAGGTGGTTTACGACTGAAGGCTGAAAGAAAATCACCCGGCGGACCGTTATAGAAAAGACGGAATTCGACTACACTTTAAATATCATCAATCAAAGGAGATGAATTTATCGTGTTTAATGAATTGGAAGTCTCTCTTGACGTGCAGGAGCGCCGGACTAAATAACGTAAAAAAGCTATCCCATGTTTACAATGGGATAGCTTTTTTTTCGAGTAATACTTTTTAGAAGTGAATAAAAAATAATGTTTTTCGTGGAAATTCTAAAAGTGGCTGTCCTAGTGCTGGGGATTACATCCCGCTTACCGAGTCATGATTTTAAGACGTCGTGATCAACGTAGCGTGTTCCTTTGAGAGCACTAATTACATTTACCGCTACCCTTGCACCATCGCCTGCGGTAATAATAGTATGAACACTTAATCCGGCAACTGTTCCAGCGGCCCACACTTTAGGGTAAGACGTATGGCCGTTTTTATCCACTTGAATAATTTTAGCTACCCTTGGTTCACGTCCATCTCGGGTTTCCAAACCAAAGGCCTCAGCTAGCTTTACGGACATTCCCGTAGCGAAAATGATGTGTTCGGCATCATAAGTGCCTTCTGACGTTTCGATTGTGTACATAGCTCCATTTTCGTTAATTTTTTGAACCTCATCTTTTACAAGGTCTGTACCGAATTTAATCGCTTGTTCTTGACCTGTCTGAAGTAGAGAAGGACCTTCTATTTCTTTTACTCCATAGTGATTTTCCACCCATGCTTTCGCTGTTATGCTCTTGCCGCTGTCGAACATGACTGTCTTCACACCTGATTTTGCTGCAAATAAAGCAGCACTGGCTCCGGCTGGTCCTGCCCCGATAATAGCTACATCATACATAGAAAACTCACTCCTTAGGAAAAGTAGGTACACTATCATTATATCGGATTTTACGCAGGGAAGAAATCAGGTATGTGAAATAGGAAGGGGTTTTTGGGAAGAGGAGGGAGTAAAATATGGTTTACCAGAAGACATAAAAAAGAACTCATTTCCTTTAGAAGTGAGTTCTTTTGAGCCGTTTAGGGTCCGTATTCTATGTGCTGTAAATATGTATCTCTATAGAGGTTATACGAATATAGATGAGTTACTGTTTATGATAGAATCTGTGTACCTTCTTCGGCAGTTAGCCTCGGCGATGTTATCCTTCCAGGAGCTCTCAATCTCCTGAAAAGTTTGTTCCACTTCTTCACCGTCAATAATCATAACAAGAGGTTCATTGATATCCATTAATAGAAAAAAAGACATAAGCTTAGGCAAGTGTCCACTGTCAGCGATCAAATGGTTTTGATGTACATAAACGTTCTGATTACTTTTAGAAACTAATTTGTAGAGTTTCATAACCTGGTTGGTTTGTAAGGGTTGGTGCAGGTGCAATTGATATGATGATAATTCTTCCATCCTTGTCACCTCCATGTTTTCTGCTTGCTTTACACTACCCGGGGGTCAAGGGTCCTAAACCTGACTCCCCGTATTTTTGTTAATGTTTGTAAATCATCTTCCTTGTCATACCGCCGTCCACAGTCAAATTTTCTCCTGTTACAAAATCATTGGAACGATCAGTTAAGTAGAAACAGGCTTTGGCTACATCTTCGACTTTTCCAACTCGATTAGACAGGTGCTGCTCATGATCGACCTCGCGGAGCTGTTCGTAGTTCTCTGTCTGAATCCAGCCCGGACTAATGGAATTTACACGAATGTTATAATGAGATAGAGAGGATGCTAATGCGTGGGTGAGTGCTATAATGCCACCTTTACTAGCCGCATAGGCTTCTGAGTCCGGCTCAGACATAAAAGCTCGCGTTGAAGCCATATTAACGATTCTTCCCTGTACACCTTCGTTCTTCCACAGCTTTCCAGCTTGCTTGGAAAATAGGAAAATACTACGCAAGTTGGTCTGAATCACATCATCCCATTGCTCAATATCCAGTTCAAAAAGCGGCTGGAATGAACTGACCCCGGCATTGTTAATTAAAATGGAGATCGTGCCGACGTGTTGTTTTATCTCATCAAACAATTCATTTATATTTTTCGGGTCACGTACATCACAGTAAAAAAAGAAACCGTTCCCGCCGTTCTCTCTAATTTCTCCTACCAGCTGCCTGCCATGTTCTTCATCCTTATCACAGGCAATCACGGTGGCGCCTTGTTCAGCATAGGATAAAGCCAGACCTCGGCCGATCCCATTACTTGCACCCGTAATTAAAACAATTTCATCATGAAAATTCATAGTAATCCCTCCTGCCTCACTTTACCTTAATGTCTTTATTCATAAACCTGTGTCGTCATATGGATTGGAAAAGGCTTGTAGAGCAAGGTGGAACGTGGTATTATCTTAAAAAATTGGAGGTGATCGTATCAAACGCGTAACATTAGTCGATGTATTTAAGCACCGTATCACACAGAAATACTTACAGCGATCAGGCATCCATCACGCGGTCACCGTAGCAGGTTATGCCTATGATATGGCGATTGAATCCAATGTAGATCCGGACCTTGCGACAAAATCAGCGTTACTTCACGATATGGGGCATTATGAGTGGTACCGGGACGGTAAGTGGGACTACGAAGAATATCGAAAACATGATATTCATGCCATTAAGGGAGCGGAACGCGCTCATAAATTATTGATTCGCCTCGGAGAAGACCGACTGGTGGCAAAAGAGGTATCGCTTGCTGTACTTCTCCACACAGACAGTTATCTTCCCTTTTCCCTTGAAGCCCAGCGGACAGAACTTCAAGAAGTGGTAAGAGTAGCCGATGAAAAAGATGAGCAGCCATCCGGGTTGCATCACTATAAGCAAATGGACAAGAGTGAAGCGATTCAATTATTACACCATCTGGATCTAAAAGTTGAAGCTGTTTTAGAAAAGCGGGGAGAACTTTCTGGATAAAAAGTATAACGTTTTTCCTAATTAGGCTTTACTTTTAAATCAGCCTTCTATATAATTCCATTGAAAGCAAAATTTTCTGAAAGCGAGGTCGAGACAAATGATGAACATTACAATGACTGTAAACCAGACAATCGAACACCGGCCTGCGCACATAGGAATTACTGAGTAAACTTTTTCATCATTTTATTCATAACAGCCGCAGGTTACGCATATTGTATTCCTGTGGCTTTTTTAATGAAAGCACGATATCGTTTGCTAAAAACGAAGCCACAGGGGACCTGTGGTTTTTTATTATGCTATCAAAGAGTAATTTTACTCTTTTGATATAAATATACACTAATGTAGGAGGTGGAAAACATGACGATCCACTTGTTTATTTTTAAGATTCAAGTAAGTAGACGCCAGGAAGAGAATTACGCGCCACTGCCCGGATACCATCCGTCTGCAAAAGAGCAATGGCTTGACAGGAAATCCTCATTTATCCATTACATGTAAATTAAAAAGGAGTGAAAGATTATGAGCAGCACACTAAGGATGGAATTTATGGATTGGTTAAACGACGAGAAGGATACCGCTTAGTTACGTAGTATTGGAGGGGGAAACATGCGGATCAACGTGCTTATTTTTACGATTTATATCCAAAAGCTGGACCGGGCAGAACGAGAAAGGTCATTCCAAAGGTCGAAAGCAATTGAAGAACAAATTAATCAAACAAAATTAAAATATACTTCATTATAAGGTGCAACCCCCAGTCATTTTGGCTGGGGGATTGTCATTTTTTACGGTATTACGGGATTTAGGATGCTAAACCTTTGAAAAAAACTGTCAAATCCGTTAAGGTCAGGAAAAGATGTTCTGCAGAAATTTTATACAGAAAGGCTTTGTTGACATGAGTTTACATAGAAAACCTATGCCTGTACCGGATGCAGTGAATTCGGTGATGAACTATAAAAAGAAGGCGGAGGGTGAAATTCTTCCTCTGGAGTTTTGCGATAACCGCACCTTGGCAGAAGATATCGTAGCTACACACCCGGTTCCTCCTTTTAATAAATCGCCGTATGACGGTTTTGCATTACGTTCCGAAGATACAGAAGGGCTATCAAAGGAAAAAAGCGGTCAGTTTCGGGTAACGGAAACGGTAGGGGCCGGCCATCGTGCCAGCCGGCCAATAAAGGAAGGAGAAGCCGTTCGTATTATGACGGGCGCAGAAATTCCTTCAGGTGCCGATTGCGTAGCTATGTTCGAGATATGTCAGACGTACGAACAGGATGGCCAGTCCTGGATGTCTTTAAAGCGTCCTATGGAAGTAAATCAGAATATTATCCAACAAGGATCGGAAACCAAAGAAAGTGACGTGCTGGTAGAAGCAGGCACGAAGGTTAACCCAGGAGTAAAAGCTCTGCTGGCCACATTTGGCTATAGCGATGTGAATGTATATAAAAAGCCAGTTATAGGCGTGTTCGCCACCGGAACTGAATTACTGGATGTTGATGAGCCTCTAGAGCCTGGGAAGATACGTAATTCCAATGCCTACATGATTGTTTCTCAAGTGAAGCGTGCAGGTGGAGAAGCTCATTATTTTGGAAAGCTGGAAGATGACTTTGATGTTTGTTATCAATCTGTATCTGAAGCTTTAGATAAGGTGGATGTATTAATTACGACGGGCGGCGTATCGGTCGGAGATTATGATTTAATGCCTGATATATATGAGAAGTTAGAAGCGGACGTGTTATTTAATAAGGTAGCCATGAGACCAGGAAGTGTGACGACGGTAGCTTCTTACCAGGGGAAATTGTTGTTTGGATTATCAGGGAACCCTTCCGCCTGCTATGTAGGGTTTGAGTTGTTTACTTATCCCATCATTCTTTCTTATTTAGGGCGGTCCGAACCCTTTCATCAACGGATTCAAGCTACATTAGGAAAAGATTTTAAAAAGCCCAATCCTTTTACCAGGTTTGTGCGAGGGTACTTGCGGTACCAGGAGGGAAGGGTGATCGTTGACCCGGTCGGTATGGACAAGTCCGCCGTTGTTTCTTCGCTTGCCCATACAAATGTGCTCATTATGCTCCCAGGAGGTACGCGGGGTTATGAGAAAGGAGACAACGTGGAAGCCCTTTTACTAGAAGATCAGACAGGACAAGAGAGCTTCTGATAAGACACAGAAGGAGTGAAGGTATGACCGATTATGTATTAGACCAGCATGAACGCCCAATGAAGGATTTGCGAATCTCTGTTATTGATAAATGTAATTTTAGATGTACGTACTGTATGCCGGCAGAAATTTTCGGTGATGATTATAAATTTTTGCCAAAGGACGAGCTTCTAAGTTTCGATGAAATCATCCGGCTTGTTCAAATCTTTTCGAAATTTGGAGTCGAGAAGATCCGTCTAACGGGAGGAGAGCCTCTGATGAGGAAGGATCTTCATGAACTGGTGGCAAGATTACACGAGATAGATGGGATTAAGGACATTGCCGTAACAACTAATGCCGTATTCCTCGTTAAACAGGCGAAAAAACTCAAAGAAGCGGGTCTTAATCGTGTGAACGTAAGTCTTGATGCCATTGAAGATGAAGTCTTTCAGCAGACGAACGGCAGAGGGATTAAAACCAGTCCCGTACTTAAAGGAATAGAAGCCGCCAGGGATGCAGGGCTTGAAATAAAGATCAATATGGTTGTGAAAAAAGGTATGAACGAGAGTCAGATTCTTCCGATGGCACGTTACTTCAAGGAAACAGGTGACACACTGCGGTTTATTGAATTTATGGATGTAGGAAATCATAACGGCTGGAATATGGGTTCTGTCATTTCTAAAAAAGAGATTATTGAAGAAATTAATCAGGAACTGCCTTTAGTGCCGCTTGACGCGAATTATTTTGGAGAAGTAGCTTCCAGGTATCGTTATGAAGGAAGCGAGGCAGAGATTGGCGTGATCTCTTCAGTTACAGACGCTTTTTGCAGCAGCTGCACGCGAGTACGTCTTTCAGCAGATGGAAAGCTGTTCACCTGTCTCTTTGCTTCAGAAGGTCATGATATTCGTGAGTTGCTGAGGGGCGGGGAGCCGGATGAAGCGATTATTTCCAATCTTATAAAAATATGGACGAGAAGAGATGACCAATATTCAATTGACCGTGCCAATGGAAAACCAACGAAGAAGAAAATTGAAATGTCGTATATCGGTGGCTGAAAAAGCCGGATACCCTCGAGCTGGGTATCCGGCTTTTTTACTAGGATTTGCAAAACAATTTTATAAACCTTAATAAGATAGATCTTCAGCTAAACCAGCTAATAGTTTGTCAACATTTTTCAATAAAAACTTAAGGTAACCCATGTTATACTAAAAATGCGCATGGCAAATAACCTTCCTCAAATGTTTGATTGGAAGGTTTTGTATTATTTAGATGGAAATAGTGATTACGCTATATCTTGGAAAGTGGTTTTGTTTTTTAATAAAGCATAAATCCAATGTAAGAGCTTATTTACACAAGCAATGACGGCTACTTTATATAATTTGCCTTCCTTTCGCTTCTTGTCGTAAAACGCTCTTAATTTTCTGTTTCTAGGGATAATTTCGGCTGTTGTTTTTTGTTTGCGACAATCACGAATACCAGATCTAACGGCCATATATAGGGCATGACGTAGTCGGCTTGAACCACGTTTTGTAATCCGAACTAAAGTCGCCTTAAACTTACCTGATTCATGTACTTCTGGATCAACTCCTGCGAATGCTACTAGCTTTTTAGGGTGATTAAACCGGTCTATCTCCCCAATCTCAGAAATAATCGTGGCAGCGATTTTTTCTCCAATACCAGGGATAGATTGGATGATCTTATATTCTTCAACTTCTTTTGCGAGAGCATCTATCTCTGAGTCCAATCTGGATAGATGCTCTTTGTATTGAAGAAGCATATTGATATACATACCAAGACTCAGTAAATGACTCTGATAAAGTGTCTTTTTGAATGGGTTCCGTGCAGCTGCTTTCTTAAGTTCCTGAGCTTTTTCCGCTGCCCATCTCTTAGACCGACTCTTACAGAATTCCTTGATTTTATCAGCTAACGCATCTTGGCTAACAGCTAAAATGTCTTCTGATGAAGGGAATTCCTTTAACACAAGTAAAGACACCACTGAGTATAAGTCACCAAAAACCCCTTTATATTCAGGGAATATTTGATCCAGTACTGCTTGAAATTGTAATTTGGTTTGCACATAAATTCCCGTAATATTCTCGTGTTGCCTTGTAAGATTACGCAAGTTTAAAAGCTGAGTACCGCGTCTTTTATAAGGTTCTAAATCTTCTTTGTAGTAAAGCTCACAAAGACGATAAGCATCAATGGCATCCGTTTTAACTTTTCGTAAACTTGAGCTTTTAGCTCTATGAGAGATCAAAGGGTTAACAATAATCAATAAATAGTTATGTTGCTCCAGAAACTGCACCACTGGTGCGTGATAGTGTCCAGTAGCTTCTAGTACAACCGAAGGTTGAATGCCTGTTGCATCTTTTACACCTTCCATAAACTCAAGTAGTGAGCCTAGTCCATCCAGGTCATGCTTGATGCTAAAACTTTTACCGTAAGGTTTTCCTTTATCTAAAAAGGCCTGAACCTCACTTTCTCCTTTTGAAACATCCAGACCCACGACTGGATTCATTCTATATCTCCTCCTCAGATTCATCTTGCCAGTAACCCCTAGTCCTCCTAGTAGTATCATAGCTTCGCTTGTTATACGGGATCTTGTCCCAACCAGCCTCAAACATGTTTCTACCAGTAGGGGGTGAACGGTTTAGCTGACGGGATCTAAGTCCCACGGGCAGGGGCGTTCTACCCTGGCTACTGTAATAATAAGACCATATTAAAAATGGTCAACCAGAAATATCTAGAATTCTGGTTAACCTTATAATACGAAAGGGCCGGATAGTTGAAGACTCGAATTCGAGATAAATTGGGTCCGTTACGATATTTGAAGAAGGGCTGGTGGGGAAATAGCTCGCTTTCCTATGGGGGAACGGTGAGCTTCCTCGCTCGTTTCACTCCCTGCGGGATCTCACCTAGTCCCTTCTCCCATGGGAGTCTCGCCATTTCCCCACCAGCCCAGCCGAGTGAGAATAACGGACGCTTTTATAGGAGAGAATGCTCTCCTTTTTAATCGGTCCTAAATGCTTTTATGACAGGCTATTTCACATTGTTATAGCATAAAAATAGCCTCATGATCGCATGCTTTTTTTTCATCAACCCGTCGATGTCTTAAATGGTTTCGAGTTTCTGATTCGGCCAGGTCCGGAGGGGGAGGATGAAGACTCCTGTGGGATGAAAATGACAGGGGAGACCCCGGAAGGCGAAGCTGAGGAGGCTCCGCGCAAGGGATGTTCGACTAAGATCGCCACTTCCTGTGGCAACGTCGAACGACCCTGCGTCGTGCAGGGCAGGAAAGCGAAATCGTCCCCCGAAGGACCTTCCGCTCAACAGATATCTCGAAATCAAGTCTTCAACAAACGGGAGCTTTACTTGTAGATTGTACATCGTGGATTTACAAAAGTCTTTTACTATGGAATCAGAACAATCTTTCCGGTTTTGCCGGCTTGCTTAAAGTAAGTCTGTGCTTCTCTTGCTTCTTCCAAAGGAAACGTCCGGTCAATCACGGGTTTAATTTTACCTTCTGAAATGGCTTGAAGCATGCGCTTAAACTCGGCTCTTGTTCCCAGTACGGATCCATAGAGAGTAATATGTTTCAAGTAGAGCGTGCGAAAGTCCAATTCTGTCTTCTGCCCACCGGCAGATCCAGAAGTACAGAATTTCCCGCCTTTTTTCAATACTTCCAGAGAAGTAGAAAACAAAGCGTCTCCGACAACATCCACTACAGAATCGATCGGTCCCCCGTTTGCCTCCAGGATTTCTTCGGACAGTCGCTCAGAACGATAAGAGAGAACATGGTCTGCACCAAGTTCTTTCAATCTTTCTTCCAATGCTAAGTCGCCTACAATGGCGATAACTTTGGCACCAAATACTTGAGAAGCAATCTGCACATTTAATGAACCCACGCCTCCATTGGCTCCTGTTACCATAATCGTTTCTCCAGGCTGTACCTGAAGCTGTTCGATCATGTGCCATGCTGTCATGCCACTGACAGAGAACACGGCGCTATCGGTGTAGTCAGATAAGGGCATGTCAAAGCAAAGCTCTGCCGGCCACACGACGTATTCCGCATATCCCCCATCGTATTCTGAACCAATGAAAGACATATCTTCCGCTATATGTTCCTTACCTTCGTCTCCGCTTGAAGTAAAAGGGAAAACCACGACATCCCTGCCAATCATATGCTGATCTACTTCGCTGCCTGCCTTTTCAATGGTTCCTGTTATATCGGAACCGGGTATTCGAGGGAATTGAACACCTTCCGGGCGCCAGCCAGATTTGCCTCCTGTTCCGTATGCACCTTCTCTCATCCAGATTTCGGTATTGTTAATCGCGCAGGCTTTCACTTTAATTAAAACCTCGTTACTTTTGGGCTCCGGAATATCTTTTTCCACCACTTCTAATTGATCGACATCCCCATATCCAGTAACTTGAACTGCTTTCATCACAACATTACCTCCCAGTTTGTATTCTTAGCTTGTCTCTTTTAGCTTACACGGAATTGAGCTGTTCATCCAATCTGCGAGTTTGGTTGATGGCTAACCAGTCTCACTATTGCACCTGCACGCTGCAGAGTCGTTATTAATCATAGGCTGATTCAAACTTTATCTGGTAAAATCATTCAGCCTTTGCTCAAATCGTAACCGTCCTCTATAATAAAGGTAATATGTGTTTGTGGAGGGGAGTTTCCATGAAAACCTTTAAATTAATTTCTTTGGATATCATAGAAGAGAAAAACGAAGATATTACTCAAAGACGGATTAAACTGCTGGATGGACTCATTATTAACCGTGAAGATGATCATGGACGATGGATCATCGAAGCGTATGTGGATCAAAGCTATCAGGATTTTTTCCAAAGTATGTGCAACCACAATGAGGAAATTATGGTTCAGGTAAAAATTACAAAACCGAGTAACCAGCCAGCTACGTTTCTAGTGACACCGATTGATACAAATGTAATTGGGGATCATATCAATGTTATTTTTATGGGGTCGATTGTGAATCGCCAACAGGAGCAAATAGAGAAGACTCTGCGTCAGCTTATGGATGAAGGATACCAGAATGAAGAACTTCTGGCTGCTTTCAAGAAAAAAGCGGAAGAATCCTCTTCGTAATCCGCTCCACGCCTCCTTACATAGGAATTAGAGCGAAAAATTAAATCGGGTAAAGAAAATCACAAATTACCCTGCTATAATAGGAATGGTGTTCAATCATTAAGTCGGAAACAGCATGTTAAAGGAGATATCGTATGTGGGTGAGAAGAAAGAGCCTGCGCTGGCTGAATGAATTATCGCCATTTCAATTAATTGCCATATATTATCTAATTGCGGTTACCATTTCATCTATACTAATTGCTTTACCTGTCGCCCATAAACCGGGCGTAAAACTGGATTTCATAGACGTATTATTTACAGCCGTCAGCGCCGTGAGTGTCACAGGTCTGACGACGGTCCCGACGGCGGAGACATTTAGTACAACCGGGGTATTTATTTTAGCGTTAGTATTACAGTTTGGCGGAATTGGAGTTATGACACTCGGCACGTTGATCTGGCTTGTGCTCGGGAAAAAAATAGGCTTGAAAGAGCGGCGTCTCATTATGACAGACCAAAACCGGACTTCCTTCCAGGGAATGGTCCAAATGGTCAAGGAAATCGTGCTCGTGGTACTTCTCATTGAATTTATCGGTTTTTTAACCCTCGGGACGTATTACCTTCAGTACTATGATCCTGGCGAGGCTTATTTACAAGGCTTTTTTGGAGCCATTAGTGCTATGACAAACGGTGGTTTTGATATCACCGGACAATCACTCATTCCATTTAAGGATGACTATTTTGTCCAATTTATTAATATGATTTTAATTATTGCAGGAGCCATCGGATTTCCTGTACTTATTGAAGTCAAGCAGTATTTATTTAACAACAATGATGTAAAAACGATTCGTTTTTCATTATTTGCAAAATTAACCACGTTCACTTTTTTTGTGCTTGTTCTGCTGGGGACGGGTATGATTATTCTCCTGGAGTTTAATCATTTCTTTGCCGGCAAAGACTGGCATGAAGTATTTTTCTATGCCCTGTTTCAGTCGGTCACGACAAGAAGTGGCGGGCTTTCAACCATGGATATTAATCAGTTTACAGAACAGACGCAGCTATTTATGTCCTCGTTAATGTTTATCGGGGCATCTCCAAGCAGTGTTGGAGGAGGAATACGGACCACTACCTTTGCTCTTGTTGTCATATTCATTTTAACCTTCGCCCGAGGCGGCAGCCGGATTCGTTTGTTTAGAAGAGAGGTTCATAATGAAGATTTAAACAGAGCCGTTGTGGTCATGATGATGGCCTTGCTGCTTTGCTTTATTGCTTTAATGGCTTTATCGATCAGTGAACCGTTTACTTTAAATGAACTTCTGTTTGAAGTGTGTTCTGCGTTTGGAACAGTGGGGCTTTCGTTAGGTATTACACCGGGCATGACTACATTTGGGAAATTTGTATTAATGCTTCTCATGTTCCTTGGGAGAATCGGTATATTGACTTTCTTGTTCTCTTTCCAAAAGGACAGAACAAAAGGGGATTACCATTATCCGAAAGAGAGGTTAATCATTGGTTAAATCAAAAAAGCGCAGCCATCAGGCTGCGCTTTTTTTGTTCGAATTGATCTATTTTCCCGAGATCTATATCTAAGGAAGATCATTCTTTTACATTAGCAGTAAAATGCTGCACCAACGATTACCAATAGAATGAACAATACGACGATCAAGGCAAAGTTGTTACCATAACCAGCTCCACCATATCTTCCGCAACGTCTTCCGCCGTAAGGATAGCCTCCGTACATAAGCTCACCTCCTGTTGTTTACATACTCAGCGTATGCAGGAGGCGGCATATGTGTATGGTTATTCACCTAGAGAGGATTAATTCATAAAGGTGGAAGGAGCTAATTTTATAATTTTGCTCTTTTGGTGAAGGAATTCTTTTTGGGAATCGTTCAAGGCTTGTTCACTGCATTCAATCTCTTCACACCAGTGGTTCAACTGCTCATTGATCAACCTTTTCTGATCAGGAGAAGATGTCACGTGAGAAGGGAAATAGGGTCCTGAGATTCTTTGGTTAGCGTACATCACCATCAGCCTCCTTGCTTGCATATTATTTGCGAATCTTAAGAAATTATGAAGGAGTCTTAGGATTAGCGGCGAAAAGAATCATTTACATACCATCGCCAGGGGATGTTCTTCCTATGGTTTTTTCATAAATAATGGTTCTGTTAAAGTTTATTGTTGATTTTTCATAAGAGGCTTATTACACAATAGGGTCGGGTAGTTGAAAACTCGATTTCGAGATAATTTGGGTCCGTTACGATATTTTCTGAAGGGCTGTTTGGGAAATAACTCGCTTTCCTATGGGGGAACGGTGAGCTTCCTCGCTAGTTTCACTCCCTGCGGGATCTCACCTAGTTCCTTCTCCCATGGGAGTCTCATCATTTCCCCACCAACCCCGCCGAGTAAGAATAACGGACGCTTTTATAAGAGAGGATGCTCTCCCTCCTAATCGGTCCTAAATGCTTTTATGACAGGCTATTCCATACCGGTATAGCTTGAAAATAGCCTCATTATCACATGTTTTTTTCTCATGAACCCGTCGATGTCTTAAATGGTTTCGAGTATAAGATTCGGCCAGGTCCGGAGGGGAACGGGGAGACTCCTGTGGGATAAACATGATCGGTTAGACCCCGGAAAGCGTTAGCTTGAGGAGGCTCAGCACATATAAGAAGTTCGACTAAGACCGCCACGTCCTGTGGCAACGTCGAACGACCCTGCGTCGTGCAGGGCCGGAAAGCGAGTCGTTCCCCGCAGGACCCAACCCTCTCACGAGAGATCTCGAAATCAAGTCTTCAAGTAATGGGAGCTTAACTTTAAAATCAACACTGAAGTTTAACAAAGCCTAAATAATAACGGATTGCGCAAGGATTTTAATTTTCAGTAAGACGAAAGAAGGGCTTTGAGCACATCGAATAAAGGATATTATTCGTTTGCCGCGTAGATATTTTGTATAATGATTTTAGATTAGCCGTTATATAGAGAGAAGGTGGGCGCGATGAAGAAAGTGGCAGTGATAGGAGCAGGACCTGGAGGATTAGCTTCGGCTATGATCCTCGCTTCAAAAGGTTACGATGTTCATGTATTTGAGAAACAACCGTTCGTCGGAGGAAGAAATGGTCATTTTTCTTTAGGTGACTATACATTCGATATAGGTCCGACCTTTTTGAGTATGCCTCATATCGTTGAGGAATTATTTGAAATGTCCGGCAGAAATGCTCATGACTATATGGATTTAATCGAACTTGCACCGATGTATGAGTTGCAATTCGATGGGAAGCGGGTGCCGATGTACCGTGATCGCATGAAAATGCTGAACGTGATCTCCAAGCATTTCCCAGGAAACGAAAAAGGCTACGTCCGCTTTATGAACGATACGAGAAAGAAAATGGATGCCCTGCTTCCATTGCTTCAGACGCGCCATAACAAGCTGACCGATTATGTAAGTCTTCGGGCTTTGAAAGCACTTCCTAAGCTATCGCTCGGAAAGTCGGTCTATCAAGTATTATCCGAATACTTTACAGATGAAAAATTAAAAATCGCTTTTACATTTCAGGCCAAGTATCTAGGCATGTCACCATGGGAATGTCCGGGAGCCTTTTCGATTCTTTCTTATATGGAACATGAGTATGGAGTCTTTCATCCGAAAGGCGGAGTCAACCAGCTTTCCAAGTCGATGGCAAAAGTGACCGAGGAACATGGAGGACAGATTCACCTGGGGAACGGCGTCCGCAAATTTAAAACAGAGGGTAAAAAAGTCGTTGGGATTGAACTTGAATCCGGAGAAGAATTTGAAGCAGACGAGGTCATCGTAAATGCTGATTTCGCGAATGCCATGAGTCATATGGTGGAGGGGAATGAGCTGAAGAAATACTCTGAGAAAAATCTGGCTAAGAAAAAATATTCCTGCTCCACGTTTATGATCTATGTTGGATTGGATAAACTTTATGAACAGATGCCTCACCACACGATTCTCTTCGCGGAAGATTATAAGAAAAATGTCGATGAAATGACGAAAGATCTTGTTCTATCCGACGAACCGTCGATTTATATTCATAACGCAAGTGTGACAGACGATACATTAGCGCCAGAGGGTCATTCGGCTGTTTACATCTTAGCCCCTGTCCCGAACAATTACTCTGAAATCGACTGGGATGAAAAGCAGGAAACGTTTAAAAATCTTATCCTTGATGAGCTTGAAAGTAAAACTGGGTTCCATGACATTCGTGATCATATTGTGACAGAAAAAGTGTTAACGCCTAAACAGTGGCAGACGGATCACTTTGTTCACAAAGGTGCTACGTTCAGCCTGGGCCATCAGCTTTCTCAAATGATGTATTTCCGGCCCCACAACCGCTTTCAGGAATTAGACCACTGCTGGCTTGTCGGCGGGGGCACACATCCGGGGAGCGGGCTGCCCACCATCCTTGAATCAGCCAGAATAACAACAGGGTGGATCAGAGAGGAGGCGGAAACCTCATGAAGCAAACCCAAACGGCTATTGTAGGGGGCGGAATTGGCGGCTTAGTAACAGCACTGCTTCTTTCCAAAGATAAGGATAGGAAAATTACCATCTTTGAAAAGAACGATTATCTTGGTGGGCGTCTGACCTATGAAAGAAATGGGCCTTACAAAATTGACCAGGGGCCGACCATCGTTCTGCTGCCGGAAATGCTTCTCACTATATTGGAAGAAGGCGGTTTTGAACGAAAAGATATTCCGCTCATTGCCTGTGATCCGCTTTATGATATCCGGTTTAAAGATGGGAGTGCATTTACTAAATATTCGGATCCTGATCAGCAAAAGCAGGAATTGAAAGCCAAATTCCCTGGAAGTGAGAAGCAATTTGACCGGTTTCTTATAGATATGAAAATTCGTTTTCTGCGAGGGAAATCTCAATTTTTAGAGCAGTCCTTTGTAAACAAACGCCGTTTCTTCTCCGGGCAGAATATCAAAACGTTGATTCAGCTGAAAGCTTATCAAAATGTTAAGAAGATGATGAGAAGCTATTTTGCAGACGAGCAGCTGGTGGAAGCTTATACATTGCAGACTCTTTATATTGGCGGCCACCCGGAGCAGTCTCCGGCAATGTATTCGCTGGTATCATACAGCGAACATGAACACGGGATCTGGTATATGAAAGGCGGATATGCTCACCTGGTCGATTTGATTGTCGAGCGTCTCAAAGAACGAGGGGTAGAGATTCACACCGGTGCCGAAGTCAAACAGCTTCACACATCGCACTCTAAGGTGAAGTCTATTACAGCTGGAGATAAAGAGGTCGAGGTAGATGAACTTATATTGAATGGGGATTTTCCTACCATGGATCGATTACTACCTGAGGAACGGCAGCACAAACGGAATTATACACCTTCATCCGGCTGCCTGCTTCTATACATGGGACTGGATAAGATCTATCCGAATCACACGATCCATCAATTTTTCATGTCTTCAAACTTTGACGAGCATATGAAGCAGGTATTTGATACGAAAGAGCTGCCTGATGATCCTTCTTTTTACACATTTCATCCCTCGATCGTTGATGATTCATTAGCGCCTGCTGGTAAAGGGGTTCTTTATACCTTAATACCTGTGCCCGCGGGAGACGACGTGGACTGGAGTAAAAAGGATCAATTAATTGACCACGTGCTTCAGCAGATGGAGGAAAGAGGTTTTCCGGAATTAAGGAAACATATGAACTGGATGAAGGTGAGGACACCGGAAGAAGCCAAAAGAGACGGTCTTTATGGAGGTGGAAGCTTCGGTATTGCCCCAACCCTCTTTCAGTCAGGCGTCTTCCGCCCTCAGCTAAAGCCGTATTCTCTTTCGAATCTATACGCGGTTGGAGCCTCGATTCACCCTGGAGGAGGCATCCCCATAGTCATGCAGGGAGCTAAGCTGCTAGCGGATCATTTGCAAAATGGTTCTGAAGAAAGGCATAATTATAAGCGAGGTGTTTAGAGATGATGGACTTGAATAATGCTTATGACCATTGCAAAAACATAATAGAGAAACATTCCAAGACTTTCTCGAAAGCTTTCGCCATGCTCCCTAAACATCAGAAGAGGGCTGTATGGGCCATTTATGCCTTTTGTCGAAGGGCCGATGACATTGTGGATGAAGGGGAAAATCCGAAAGAAGAGCTGGAAGCATTTGCTGTAGAGTTTGATCTTTTTATGGAGGGCAGGCTTGAAACGGAAGACCCATGCTGGATTGCTCTCCAGGATGCTTTTGAACGTTTTCCTCTTGATCCGGCGCCTTTTTATGAGATGATTGTCGGTCAGCGCATGGACTTATATCCGAAAACGATTGATACAAAAGACGATCTCCTTCATTATTGCTATCATGTCGCAAGTACGGTTGGGCTTATGCTTTTACCTGTGCTTGCCCCCGGTAAAGTCTCCAGAGTTAAAACAGGTGCCATTGAACTTGGGTATGCGATGCAGATCACCAATATCCTGAGGGATATCGGAGAAGATCTGGATAATCATCGCATTTATATCCCTAAACAGATGATGATCGAATATGGTTATACTCGTACAGACCTTCATAACAAGAAGGTAAATGAAGCATTTATACAGCTCTGGGAAGACTTAGCCCAGGATGCTGAGCACTACTATCGTAATGCATTAGCTACTCTGCCGGAGTACCCCGTTTATTCAAGAACTCCTGTAGGAGGAGCTGCGAAAATGTACCGGGCCATCATCCAAACAGTGAGAAATAACGATTATCAGGTCTTTGGGAAGCGAAACTACGTATCTGATCAAATGAAAAAGCAGATTATTGCGGAAATGCAATAATTTGCTTTTTTTCTGGCTCTATTAAACTTCCGTGAGGATAATTACGTTAAGCTCCCGTTTGTGTAAGACTCAGTTTCGAGATATTGGTTATGAGGAAGATCCTCCTGGGGACGATTTCGCTTTCCGGCCCTGCACGATGCAGGGTCGATCGACCCTACGTCGTGTAGGGCCAAATGTGGAATCACCCCGAAAGACACGACCAGCATAAGCCGAGCATCAAAAGGATGGTGGTTTTTCCGTCCGTTGATGAACGGCTTATGTCTCGAGTGTCTGGGTGATGGAACAAGACGAGTTATTTCCCCACCAGCCACCTCCTCATCTTGTAACGGACCCAATTCATCTTGAAACTGACTCTTACAGATAACGGCCCTATTGCGTAATAAGCCTCTTATGAAAAATCAATAATAATTTTTATCAGAACCTTTTTCCTATTCGGGATGAACAATTTTGCCAAGGATCTGGTTGGCTACGTTTTGGCCGCTGAGAACGACCATTGGAGAGCCGCCTCCCGGGTGGGTACTGCCTCCACAGAAGTACAGATTGCTGAAATCCTGAGACTGATTGAATGGTCTCATAAACGCCTGGAGCCGGCGGTTGGAAGAGGGACCGTAAAGGGAACCACGATATGCACCGAAGCGGCTTTCAATTTCCTCAGGGCCGATCACTTTTTCGAAAGATACGTGGTTTTTAATCGGGAGTCCGGAGTGCGCTAAATCCTCATAAATCTTCTCTTTATACCTTTCCCGATCTATTTCAGTTGAAGTGCCAAGCGCCGGGGCGTTAACCAGGATGAAACAATTGTCTCCTTCAGAGGAAAGAGTCGAGTCCGACTTAGCAGACGTTCCGATATAGATGGTAGGCTCTTCAGGATATTGGCCATTTTTTAAACTTGAAAATTCCTTTTCATAATTCCTGGAAAAAAGAACGTGGTGGTGATGTAGGTCCGGCATAGTAGTGTCCAGCCCAGCCATAATAACGAAAGCGGATATAGAAGGATCGAAGGAACGGATCTTTTTATCAGATAATGAGGCGCGCTTTTCGTTATCGATTAATTCTGGAACGGATTGTAATAGGTCTCCATTCACGATCACATAGTCTGCTTCGTAAGTATGGCCTCCAGCCATCACGCCAGTGGCCTGTTTGTTATGGGTTAAGATTTTTTCTACTCGTGTGTTCTTATATAGCTGAGCTCCCTGGTTTTCTGCAGCGTTCGCCATGTTTTCTGCGATCTTCGTATTTCCGCCAGGGACGTAGTAAACTCCGTCATTTAATTCCAGGTGAGCAATCATGGCAAATGTAGCCGGTGTAACGTAGGGATTCGAGCCTACATAGGTAGAATAACGGTTAAGAGATTGAATGATGCCGGGGTGAGAAAAATATCTTCTGAAAAAATGATCCATTGACTCAAGCGGCCTCACCTGGGCAAACCCTTTCGCCAGGGAAGGAGAGAGGTAATCCTTCCACCCGGAAAAGGTCCGATGAAGAAAATATTCTTTTGATAAATGAAACAGGCGTTCAATTTCCAGTAAAAAGGCGTCATAGTTCTGAAAGCCTTTTTGATCCAGACGGTAGAGCTGCTGCTTCATATACTGCCGGTCTGAGGACAGATCAAAGATTGTGCCATCCTTAAACTGGTTTCTTGTATGATGAGTAAGTTTAGTAAAGGAGAGTTCTTTTTCTAAACCTCCCTGCCGAAGGACATCTTGAAATGCCTCTGGCATGGTGATGGTATTCGGCCCGAAATCGAAATGATAGCCTGCTTCATTGACAGGCATCATCTTCCCGCCAAAATGATCGTTCTTTTCGAAAAGGTTAACTTCAGCTCCGGCTTTGGCCAGGGTGACAGCCGCCGAAAGCCCACCTAAGCCGCCGCCGACTATAGCAACTTTCATTCGTAAGACCTTCCTTTCCACTGATAGGATTTTCCCCTGATATGTACCGTCATCGAGGAAATCATAATTAAAATAAGCAAAACGATAGACACGGGGATGAAAAAGGACAGCCATAATGGATGACCTGTGCGAGCATCGACATACATTTTAAAGGATACGGTTAATAAGTAGGGGAGCACATACAGCCAGCTACCTTCTACAAAAGCCACAGCGATAAATCCGAATGGTACAAGAAATAAGAGAGTATAAAGCAGCGATAAGATAACCACCAGCGCTGCTGATCGTCCTAATCCGGTATAGATGTTTTTCTGGAAACCGGCCCACGTTTCTTTAGGATGATGGTACATATAGGAAAGGACGGAAGGTGTAATATTGGCAAGCACCATTTTATAGCCGTGCTTTTTCATCTCCCTGCTGATGTGCACGTCCTCTACGAGTGATCCTTTAACGGACTCGTGTCCGCCGATCGCTTCATAGGCGTTTCGTTCCACCATAATAAAAATCCCACACGCCGCTGTGAACATCGGTTGTTTCGTGAAATTAGCCACAGCAAGAGGCAGATGAAGCTGCACGACCATGTGCTGAAGCGGTACCAGCATATGACTTAGGAAATGGTCGTTTGGGTAATGAGGGAAGCCACTTAGCATTGAAGCTCCGTGTTTTTCCATCGTGGCAAGGGTCTTTTCGATGATTGAAGGTGCAACGCGCGCGTCGGCATCCAGAAATAAGTAGTAGTCCCCGCTTGCTAACTTGGAGAGCTGATAACAGGCATGAACTTTTCCATTCCAGCCATCCGGCAGTTCTTTCCCTTGATGCACCTTTAAATGTGGATCATTTTTCGTTTCATGTAAGAGCTTCTCGTACGTCTTATCTTCCGAATGGTCATCCAGAAAAATCACCTCAAGCGAAGGGTAGCTCAAGTTATTAATGGAGTTCATCAGCCCCTCCACGTTTTCCTCTTCGTTTCTTAGAGGAATGAGAAGGGAGACACGGGGCTCGTTTTTTAAATTTTTAGCTGAAGTTAAAGGCAGTAAGAAAAAGCTGTTTAGGATCGTCCACAGATTGAGAAGAACCGTTATCATCAGGACAATGGTAAAAAAGGTCATGGTCTCTCTTCCTTTCTGCTACATGGTTCTAAACGATTGATGGTCTTCCTGTATAATCGTTTCACGCAGCTGATCCAGTTGTTCGGTGGATCGTTCTTCAAAATAACGCGTCATTTCTTTTCTGTTTAAAGAAGCATACACTTCTCGATCCAGTGGCTCCCCAATCTTAATGTAGACGTTTGGTTTTTTAGTATGTTCAAACGAATAGTAAATGGAAATCGGAACGACAGGGACGGTGGGACACTTCTTAGCTATGTAGGCGACCCCTGTGAAAAACTCAAGCGGGCGCTTCTCCAAATGCTGCTCCTCTCCTTGAGGGAAAATCCATACCGTGCTGCCTTGCTCAAGCAGCGCTTTACTGTAATTCAACGATCGAAGCAGATGTCTCCGATCGTTGGTGTTAATGGAAAAAGCACCAATCCTGCGGAAAAAAGGAAAGCGCCTGATCCCGTCTTCATGCATCATTCCATAACCATCGGACCGAATGATCTCTTTATTCAAATGATAAATCATCAATGGGTCCCACCATGTAGAATGATTAATTAAAAATAGGGCAGGCCCGTCAGGCAGGGTAGAATAGGATACATTAATGTGCTTAAATTGTGACTTCAATAGAAAGCGGTTAAACTTGGAAAATCCCCATTCAATGAATGAATTCTTTTTAGCTTTCAGCATAGCCTTTCTTCCTCCAAAAATAAATGATATACCATAGTGCGGCAAGAGAGCCAACTAAAATAGCGGCGCCAAACAGTCTTCCACTGATGGCCATGATACAGAACATCCCTATAATTAGGCCAAACGTAAGAGCCATACGAGACGGCCAAAGCGAAGAGTGAGAGACCTTTACTGGGTTCCATAGTAGAAATACGGCATGAAATATAGCGGCAAGAATAAACCAGCCCATGAAATTGGAAAAGGGGATATCGTAATAAACTCCAGGCTCCTGCCAAATCCAATATTCTTTAACTTTGTACGAAACTGGATCAAGGATCAAATCCATGGTCACAGCAAGAAGTCCACCCGTAATAACGAAAGAGATAAGACGGAAGAAGCCGCTCCATTTCTCCGTAATCCCCCGCGCCAATTCATGAGAACAGCCAATTATCAACATCCAGGCGAACCCAATGGTTACAGGCGTATCGAAGATCTTTAATCCGAAATTCTGGTTATAATCATAGGAGCCAAACAGAAAATTGTAAGCTACTCCCAGATGTTCGACGTATATACTGACAACGATAATAAATAAACTGTAAAGCACGCCTCCAGCTGCCCCGTACATACGAATAAAATAAATAATGGCAATCACGCCTGCAGTAATTAAAAATACACTGTTGGCCCACTCCAGCCAGGGCGGAAGCAAGTCGAATGTAAGTAAAATAACGCCGCATATGTACCAGAAAATGAAAAAGCGATAAATGATTGTGTCCATCTGTTCACCCTGCTCTCGAATTAAAAAAGTTATGTATTGTAAAGTATTTTCTATCTAATCATACCTCAAAGGATAGGGGATTAAACAGAAAGAAGTCCTATGGAATATGCCATAGGACTTTAACAATATTTAATAATGATTAATGGGCCAGCGTTTTCCTTTTAGGCCAGGCTATTTTTCGAGGAAGATGAGGAAGAACCCAGCGATCAAGTCCGTATTTACCTGCGTTTGCTCCCGCTACTAACAGGAAGACAGTCAGTATTACCATCTGTGGATTCGTGCTCGTGGTACCACTGAACAGAAACGCAAAGTTCATCAAGATGCCTCCAAGAGCAGCGATATTCGTAAATAATCCAAGTATGAGAGCGATCCCGGCAAATACTTCACCCCACATTACTAGAAAAGCAAACAATTCATGGTTCGGAAGGGCAAACTGTTCTAAGAATATGGCCCACCATCCCTGAACCGCAGGATGAGCACCTTCTGCTTTGCCTATGGCTCCCATTAAGAAGCCATCTACTTCAAATCCTCCTGTCACTTTTCCTAATCCAGATGTGAGCCACGTATAACCTAAGTACACACGAATGACGGTCAAGATAAGGGCTGCTTTCTCATTGTTTCGAATCCATTGATTAATCATAATACTCACTCCTTTAGTTTGTTCAACACTTCACATGATTAGCTAATCTCTTGCTTACACCAATAGTATATTAGAGTAATCATTAAGGTGCTATACTTTGTGCAATCATTCACAAAGTGGTCTAAAAGTTATGACAGTCCTATGAATTTTAGTAGTTTACTTTTCATTAAGGAAGTGAATCTTTTATAATGAATGGATAGGATCATTTCGACTAAAAATAGACTCAGCAAATTCGTTTGTTTTTTGCTAAAATAGGTGTAGAGGAAAGGAGTGAGGATATGGCTGAAGTAGTTATGTTCATTGTTTGTGTAATTGTGTCACTAGGTCTCATTGGAATGTGTATTTTCGATCGAGGGTAATATGTACTTAACTTTGGAATGACATATCATATAAGAGAAAGAAGAAGGTTCGTGGGAGAAGCTTATTAAGCTGATCCTGCGAATCTTTTTTTTTTTGACACCTATTTGAGCTTCCCTTCGATTATAGAAGTGAAGGGAGGTGAAACATAATGGCAGTAAGCACTGAAATTGTACGTTCACAGCTTCAACTCGTTCTTGAAAATGGGCAGGATGAGAAAGGGAACACAATCTTTCGTACGAAGTCTTTCAACAACATTAAAATCACAGCTTCTGAAGATCAGTTATACCGTGTAGCAACGGCAATGGCGCCTCTTCAACAGCATCTATTGTATGCGGTTGAACGCAATGATAATTCCATTTTGATTGATTTGTAAAAAAATAGAATAGAAGAGGAGAAATGAACTTGAAAAAGCTGGAGTTGAAATTCTTAAACGAAGAAAACCGTACCGTAACCCTTACCCTGGACGAGCCTGTTGAGCCGGCAGATCCGGCCCTGATTAATTCCGTTATGGACACGATCCTGCTGGAGAACTGTTTTACGACAAGCGGCGGGGATTTAGTCGCTAAAAAAGAAGCACGCATTGTGGAACGCAATGTATTTGATGTAGAAATTTAATAATTGAGCACAGCCGCTATTTTTGATAAATAGCGGCTGTCTTTCTAAAAAAAGCAAATCCGTTTAAGGACAGGGCTAACCTTCCACTAAAGCTCCCGTTTGTTAAAGACTTGATTTCGAGATATTTTTTGAGCGGAGGTCCGTAGGGGGACGATTTCGCTTTCCGGCCCTGCACGACGCAGGGGCGTTCGACGTTGCCACAGGACGTGGCGGTCTTAGTCGAACTTCTTATATGTGCTGAGCCTCCTCAGGCTAAAGCCTTCCGGGGTCTCACCGATCATGTTTATCCCACAGGAGTCTACATCGTCCCCCTACGTACCTAGCCAGATCAGATACTCGAAACCATTTAAGACATCAACGGGTTCATGAGAAAAAAGCATGTGCTCATGAAGCTGTTCTTATGCTATAACGATGTAAAATAGCCTGTCATAAAAGCATTTAGGACCGATTAGGAGGGAGAGCATTCTCTCCTATAAAAGCGTCCGTTATTCTCACTCGGCGGGGTTGGTGGGGAAATGACGCATACCCGTCAAGCTAAGCTCTATAATTTCGTAACTCCCTTATAAACGTTACTCTTTTAGATGAAATTTCTAAAGGAGGATAATTTTATGGATCTTAGTAAACACCTTCGGTCTATGGCTCAAGCTATTACAGAAACTTTAGGAGATCATTCTCTACGACAAACAGCTAAAGAAACGGGATTTTTGAAACGGACCAGTAAACTTAAACCAGAAGCATTCTTAAGTTTATGCACCCTCTTAAAAGATTCCGTGGGCAAAAACACCTTACCTAACTTATGTAGCCAAATCTCCTACGAATTCCATACTTTTATCTCTAAACAAGCTTTGCATGAACGTTTTAACGATAAAGCGGTTTCCTTTCTAAAACAAGTATATAAGCAATTAGCCGATAAGCAGGAAATAACTTCGTCGGTTTTGGAACATCATTCATTATTCTCGCGCCTTAGAATTATGGATGCGACATCTTTTCGTCTGCCCAGCTCTTACTCCGATTATCCAGGAGTACAGGGGCATGGAGTTAAAGTACAACTAGAATATGAATGGCTCAGGGGCAAGTTACTCTACCATAAGATTCAAGCAGAAGCTAAAAGTGATAAAGATGCCGCACGTGATCAGATGGAGTCATTGGAACCAGGGGATCTACTGTTACGGGATTTAGGTTATTATTCGGCAAGATTAATAAAGGAGATGGAGAGTAAAGGGGCATTTTTCATTAGCAGAGTGCCGAGCCAAACCAAGTTTTGGACCGGGAGTTCGAAAGAAGGTTGGATACAAATTAAGCCTGAGGAAGATCTGAAACATAAGGTTTCGGGAGAAACCATTGATTATGGATTCATAAAAGTGGGAGGAGATTCACGAAGTTCCTATGTGGCTCGCATTGTAGCTCAGAAGCTTACGCTTCAACAACAAAAGCAACGGGAAAGAGCGTTACATTTAAAAAGGCAGAAAGGTCACCAGACCCTTTCTGCCAATCAAAGAACTCAAATTCAAATCCTTGTGACCAATGTAACACAGGAAGATTTGGCCGCTCAAGACCTTTACCCTTTGTATTCCATAAGGTGGCAGGTAGAGATCTTATTTAAAGCTTGGAAATCCCTATTTGAAATGGATGATGTCCGAAAAATAAATCAAGATCGATTGGAATGTCATTTATATGGAACGTTAATTGAGATTCTTCTCTCTTCCATGGTGACTTTCCAGTGTCGTCACTATTTATATTGGAAACACCGAATAGAAGCAAGTGAATATAAGTGCATGGATATCGTGAAACAGGCTTTGCCATATCTAGTGTCTCCAATAAAATCTGATTCGAAGAGTGTCGTAAAGATATTAGAAGCTATCTTCGAAAACGCTAGGCGACACGGCAGGAAAGACCACAAAGAAAAACATGAAAGTCCGTTCGATGTTTTAGGATTAACTTATAAATAAAAGATTCCCTTCTTTTTATTACTGACTCCTTTAGGAGTCAATATAACCTTGATTGGAAATATGTGTAATTGAAGGATTGGACCACTGCTTATCTAGAATTATTCACTTACTAGCTTGACGGATATGGGGAAATGACGAGACTCCCATGGGAGAAGGAACTAGGTGAGATCCCGCAGGGAGTGAAACGAGCGAGGAAGCTCACCGTTCCGCCATAGGAAAGCGAGTTTTTTCCCCACCAGCCCTTCTCCACATATCGTAACGGACCCGAATTATCTAGAAACTGAGTCTTCAACAATCCTGTCCTATTGTTGAATAAGTACTATAGGAAAATCAAAGGGGTTAACTTTTCAGAAATAGAAGATATAAATCTGGAGTAATGAGAGGATTTACATGCTAAGGGCTATGTATTAATAAGGTTTTAATCTTCGCAAAGTCATATGTAAACCTCATACCAGGAAGTGAAAAGGAGGTGAACAGGGTGGAAACTTGGCTGCCTTTCATTACAGATGTCGGCTTCCCGATAGCGGTAACTTTTTATTTACTGCACCGCGTTGAGGGAAAACTTGATCTATTAATTGAAACGCTTCATCAACTGCCTGAAAAGATTTATTCGGTCAAATAAAAAAGACGAGTCTGAAAGTGGTCATACACTTCTCAGACTCGTCTTTTTATTGATTAATTCGTCAGACCCCACTCATTAAATGGATAAATCACGAGCTCTGTTCGACCGATAATCTCGCTTTCTTCAACGAAACCAAGTCCATTACGGCTGTCTTTACTGATGGAACGGTTATCTCCCATCACAAAATAGTGGTCTTCTGGGATCTCTACTTTACCAAAGTCTCTAGTGGCGTGAATCGCTGTTTGATTAAGGTAGGGCTGATTTTGTTCTTTCCCATTTATGAACAAAGTATGATCGCGTATTTCAATCGTATCTCCCGGCTGACCTACAATGCGCTTCACATAACTCTTTACCGGCCTTTCAATAATGACGATGTCTCCCCGTTCGGGTTCATCAATGTAATAAATAATTTTGTTGAACATGACGCGTTCACCATTTTCAAGTGTCGGGTCCATACTGGCGCCTTCTACAATAGAAGTAGCAAAGAAAAAAGTACGTAAAATGAATGCTAACGCAATGGCTACGACGATGGCTTTAATCCACTCGAGCCATTCGTTCTTAGATTGCTCTGACACTTCTTATCTTCCTTTCTCCATGAACATGGAATTAGATAATGTTCACTTCTTCTATATTTTATCACATCCCACTTAAAAGAAAAGACAGGAAAGCATTGATTTAACAGATAATTTACATGTGTAAAATTATTGTCGATTGAATAGAAGTTTTGGCAACTACATTTACAAATATAAAAAATCTTGAGATAATTTTTCTGTCAAGGGGAACACACATTCTTTCCCGTTGTTTTGTTGTAACATGCCCTTAAAGTCAAGGAGGTAGCCTGTCGTGACTACATCAAAGGAAGATCCTGTTTCCATTAAAATAGAAGCACTTCGCAAACGGATGACTGAAGTTGCGTTAGAAAAAGGTTTTTCCAGTGAAGAGACAGTTAAAATCAGCCAGGAGTTAGATGCTGTCCTCAATCAAATTGAACATAAAGCTAATAAGTAAAAGCCTGCAGCTTAAGCTGCAGGCTTTTTTTAATCGGCGAGAAAAGCTTCCAGTCTGTCCAGTCCTTTTTTGAGGGTGTCCTGACTATAAGCATACGATAATCGCATGTACCCTTCGCCGTAAGTAGAAAATGCATCCCCAGGAACCAAGGCAAGACGGCACTCTTCTAAAAGCTGGACGGCTTTTTCAAAACTCGTCATCCCATCCATAGGAAACTTAGGGAAGATATAAAAGGCTCCGTCAGGCACGACGTAGTCAAGTCCCATTCCAGATAACCGTCTCATTACATAATCCCTTCGTTCTTTATACTCTTCCTTCATAAAGGAGGGATCTTCTTTTCCATTAGTCAATGCTTCGAGCGCTGCATACTGGCTGATCGAAGTCGGGCAGGAAACATTGTACTGATGTACTTTTAAGATGTGCTTGGCAAGCCAGGAGGGAGCAAGTAAAAAGCCAATTCTCCACCCGGTCATGGCATGGGACTTGGAAATACCGTTAATTACAATGATGTGATCCCGGACATCCGAAAACTGGGCGATGGATGTATGATTCCCCGTATAAACCAGTTCACTATAAATTTCATCGGCCAATCCGAACAGTTTATATTTCTTCAATACATCTGCAATTCCGCGTAACTCACTTTCCGTCAACGAAACTCCCGTAGGATTAGATGGATAGGGAAGGATAACGGCTTTCGTTTTTGATGTTATGGATTGTTCAAGCTGCTTAGCTGTGAGTTTAAAATCCTGCCCTCTCGTATCTACATACACGGGGGTGGCTCCCGCAAGTTTAATCAAAGGTTCATATCCAGGGTAAACAGGACCTGGTAAAATAACTTCGTCTCCTGGGGTAAGAATAGTTCGAAGTGTGGCATCAATCGCCTGGGAGGCTCCGACCGTCACGATTATTTCTTCCTCGGCTTGATAGGATAACCCATATTTTTCGGATACATATTGTTCGATGGCCTGTCTTAGCTCAAGAATTCCAGCATTCGGAGTGTAAGTCGTCCTGTTATACTGGATCGCATTTACGGCGGCCTGCTTAATATGATCAGGTGTATAAAAATCTGGCTGGCCAATTGTAAGGGATATGACATCATCATATTGGTTCACCATATTAAAAAAGCGGCGAATTCCTGATATTTGGATATCGTTTAGGCGGGGATTGATATATTGTTCCATTGCTGAGCACCTCTTTACATATATTTAACAAAATGTTCAAACAATTTCGATAGTTTCTCTGTAGAATTTTGTTATAATTTGATTGTAGTTTAATAGAAAGGAGTTTGATTGTTATGAGAATGAGCAGAATCTCTTTTGAAGAATTAGTCGCTCAAAATAAACAACAGCTTTTAGAAGATCAGAAAGCCATTGATAAAATTGAAGAACTAATAGATGAAAAACACACAAAGAAACTTGAATCCTCTTATGTTAACTGATGATACCATATGAGAAAAGCAGCCGCATACCAGAGGGCTGCTTTTTTAGTTTTTGGCTTGTTAAACTTCCGTGTTGTTTTTTAGGTTAAGCTCCCGTTACTTGAAGACTCAGTTTCGAGATATTGGAAGTGAGGGAAGTCCTGCGGGGGGCGATTCGCTTTCCGGCCCTGCATGACGCAGGGTCGTTCGACGTTGCCACACGACGTGGCGTTATTAGTCGAACCTCTTCTGCGCGGAACCTCCTCAGGCTTCGCCTTCCGGGGTCTCCCCTGTCATTTTCATCCCACAGGAGTCTTCATCGTCCCCCTCTGGACCTTGCGAAATAGGGAGCTCGAAATGCACTTCGAAGATGCCTGTTCGACAAAGATAATGAACCTGAGAAGCGAAAGAGTATCTAGCTTATTTAAGTGTATAAATCCCGCTTTATAAGCATTTAAGGCTGCTTCAGGATGATTCCCCCTCTTATGAAAGGGGCCGTTTTACGTTTCAGGCTGGGTGGCGAAGGAAACGACGAGACCCCACAGGGAGTGACAGCGACCGAGGAGGCTTGCCAGTTTCCCCGCAGGAAAGCGAGTTGTTTCCGCAGCCATCCCTCCTCTATATTAAGTAACGGACCTAAGATATCTCGAAACTGAGTCTTCAACTATACGGCCCTATTGCGTAATAAGCCTCTTATGAAAAATCAACACGGAAGTTTAACAGATCCTGGTTTTTAGTAAGATGTAAGAAGACATAAAGCCACAGATAGGCAGGATGATTTAAAATTGGCATATCACTGGTATAATAAGGGGTACAAGCACAAAGGAGGTCCATCGATGAAAGATACGGGTTTAGTTTTAGAAGGCGGAGGCATGAGGGGAGCTTATACGGCAGGTGTTCTGGATTTCTTTCACGACGAAGGAATCCAATTCCCATTTGTGGTAGGTGCTTCAGCAGGTGCCTGCAATGGAAGCTCCTATGTGGCTGGACAAAGAGGCAGAAATTATGAAGTCATGGTTGAATACGGGGATCATCCCGAGTACATATCCTATAAACGAATGTTTACGAAACGGCAGTTATTTGGAATGGATTTTATTTTTGATAAACTTCCGAATGATCTGGTTCCGTTTGATTATGAATCGTTTCAATCAAAGAAGGCTGATTTTGTGGTTGGAACAACCGATCTTGAAACTGGGGAACCCCAGTTTTATGATCATTTCCCAACGAGGGAGAGTCTATTGAAAG
The DNA here is from genome assembly GCF_000284515.1 of Halobacillus halophilus DSM 2266. Taxonomy (GTDB): domain Bacteria; phylum Bacillota; class Bacilli; order Bacillales; family Halobacillaceae; genus Halobacillus; species Halobacillus halophilus. The sequence continues at coordinate 1,776,821 of NC_017668.1, forward strand.
TGATGCGTGCATCGAGTTCTCTTCCATTGGTTGCCCCGAGCATTATGTATGATGGGAAACAATTGATGGATGGGGGGATTTCGGATCCGATTCCAGTCGGTCCTTCAATTAAGCATGGAAACGCTAAACATGTATTCGTGTTAACTAGAAATGACGGTTACTTAAAAGGAAAGATGAAATTGGGCTGGTATTTTAACCGGAAATATAGACAGTTTCCGATGTTCGCTCAATCCTTGATTAACCGCCATGAACGTTATAATGAAAGATTGAATGAAGTGAAGCGGATGGAACAATCAGGAAAAGCCTTTGTACTCCGGCCAATGAAGCCCCTTCAGGTAAGCCGCATTGAAAGGAACCGGGATCGTCTTCACCAGTTGTACACTCAAGGATACGAGGAAGCGCAAAGCCAGGCTGATCAATTGGCAGCCTTTTTACAAACCTGAGGGAAGGGATGATCTGAGTGAAGAGAAGCGAACAAATTAAGTCCGCCATTATTCACACCTTCCAGGAGCATCAAAATAAAGAGAACAGGCCGGCTATGGAAGCCTACATGAAACACCAGTTCCTGTTTTATGGCATTAAAAGTCCTGAGCGCACACCCATTCTGCGTCCGATTTATAAAGAATATAGGACGATTTCGGAAACTGAACGGATGGATGCGGCCATCCTGCTATTCCAGCAGCCAGAAAGGGAATGTCATTATGCAGCTCTTGGATTATTGGAAAAAGGTGTGAAGAAAGCCGTTCCATCTTCTATCGCGGTTTATAAAGAACTGATGATGACTGCCTCATGGTGGGATACCGTGGATATGATTGCGTCCAATTTATGCGGCGGATATTTTAAGCGTTATCCTGAACAATTAAGACCAATCACTGAAAACTGGAGCCATTCCAGCAACCTTTGGGTAAGGCGTTCCAGCATGCTTCATCAATTAAAGTATAAAGAGCAGACAGATAAGGGGTTATTATTCGAGACGGCACGTCAGCTGAAGGGCGAGAAAGAGTTTTTTATCGAAAAAGCAATAGGCTGGGCGCTTCGCGAATATAGTAAAACAGATACGGAAGCCGTAGTCCAATTATTGGAGTCGGAATCTTTCCGGCCTTTGACCAAAAGAGAAGGATTAAAGTGGGCAAAGAACAAAGGACTGCTATCTTCTTAAGTTTATTCTCCATGGGATATGTTCATAATGGTTGTATCATGAACACGGGGAGATGCTTTGTATGGAGAAGTGGATAGATTATGCTGTGCTGGATCATGTGATTGCGATGTTAAATGATGATGTGATTCGTATGGTCGGCTTTAAACCGGAGCATATACAGTTTTTTCTAGTTTTTGTCCTGGTTATGTCCTTGATGTGGGTCTCTCGTCCCATCATTGAATGGATGATGGTAAAAAACTGGAACACCTTTGCGAGCTATTTTACAAGCAGCTTAATTACGATTGCGTTCTTACAGCTCGTGGACAGGTATGCGATGAGTCAGGAGCAGTCGACACTTCCGGATTACTACTGGTCTATTTGTCTGCTTGCGGTCAGCAGCTATGGAGTCATGTACGTACTATTTAAAATGTGCAAAAAAACATGGACTCATCTGAGAGAGCGAGCGAAAAAACAGGCTGCGTAGTTTTCTGAAACCTTCTGCCTTTACAATTCGTAAAGCTTACAGAAGGGGGAATACACCATGATGATGGAATTTAACCTGACGCTTCTGTTCACCTTTCTTTTATTTGGTCTGCTTTTATTGGTTTTAAATATCGTAACGAGTATATGGTCCTACCGTGACTCTCGAAGAAAAGGGAGGAGTTCGGAGTTTGCCATAATGGTTTTACTCGGCACCTTGTTTTTCCCTGTCATAGGTCTCATCGTCTATTTAGTCATCAGAAATGATAGTTAGAACACCCTCTCTGAAAGGGTGTTTTTTTATGGTTCTATTCTGTTGAATAAGGAGTTTCTGAAGACGATATATAGAGAGAATGAACGAAAATAGGAAGGACGATAACCTATGGAAAATCAGCAAGGCGTACTCCTGGAAAGTGGAACGAATGAGCTGGAAATCGTAGAATTCGGCATTGGAACCAATCGATTCGGTATCAACGTAATTAAAGTAAAAGAGATACTTAACCCGCAGCCTATTACTCATATTCCTCACTCGCATCCTTCCGTGGAAGGAATTATAGAAATAAGAGGGGAAGTCGTGCCTGTGGTTGATACCGCTCACGCTCTGGGCTTTGACCCTTCAGCTCAACCTGCACAGGATAAATTCATTCTAGCGGAGTTTAATCAAATGAAAATTGCTTTTCATGTGCATACGGTCACACGAATTCATCGGATTTCCTGGGAGCAGATGGAGAAACCAAAAAAAATGTATCAAGGACTGGAAACGAAAATTACAGGTATTGTAAAAATGGAGGGCGACATGCTGCTGCTTTTGGATTTTGAAAAAGTGGCCGCTGATATTAGTCCTGAGTCCAGTATCACTAAGGAACAGTTACGGAACCTTGGGGAAAGGGAGAGATCCGAAAAAAGGATTATGGTCGTTGAAGACTCCAGCCTTCTCCGGGCGTTGTTACAGGAGACACTTGAAGAAGCGGGGTATGACCAGACTGTTGTATTCGAGGATGGAAAAGAAGCACTCGATCATCTTAAGCAGCTAGTGGATGAAGGGAAAGTGGTAGAAGAAGAATACCAGTTGGTCATCACGGACATTGAAATGCCGCAGAAGGATGGGCATCATCTGACGAAAATCATTAAAGAAAATGAAGAGATGACGGCTCTTCCGGTTATCATTTTTTCTTCTTTAATTACAAATGATCTTCGCCATAAAGGGGAAAAGGTCGGAGCCGAGGCGCAAGTATCCAAACCTGAAATTCTTGAACTGGTCAAATGGATCGATCACTATATCTTATAACGGAAAAAGCCGCTGAATCCCAGCGGCTTTCTCTGCATTATTTTTCGATATTCAACCGTTTGTAAAGTTCATCGTGCCAGGCATATGCCTGCTTGGATAATGTTTCAGGTCCGGTTTTGGTAGGGGACGCTTCCACAATGATTTTTTGCTGATGCTCCGACAGGTGTTCAAAAGCAGCACGCATTTCTGTTGTGTATTCCATGTATTTCTTTAGATGGTATTGGAAATCTTCCAACATATCAGTACTCATTTGTATCATCCTCCTCTACAACCTCTATTTCCTTATTATTCAAGCGGTAAAACATGGTTCAGAACATCTCGGAAAATTAATTATGCTTACGGCGTCTTTGGTTCCACAGGGATACATCACGCTGGCCAAGAAAACTGGAAGCAGGACGGGACTGAGAGGCGTAGGCTGGCTGCTTCTTCACAGGCTGTTCCCAATTCAAATAACGATAAAGTATTCGCTTGGCTTTGGACAGAGACAATTTTGGTTTTGGATTTCTGTACGACTGGTCGACTTTACCCAGGTGTTCTAACTGGTCGAAATCCTGTTTGTTCGCTGGAATATGAAAGTAGTACCCGGCAATTTCAATGAGGAGGGTGGAATGTTGCTGGCTTAGCTTAGGGTGATCTGAGAAATGGAGTCCAATTTTTTTAGCGCGGCTTTCCTGCAGAAGTTTATCAATTGTATATTTTTTTATATCATATAAGTGTTTAGGTTCGGGTGCCGTTTTGGCGTGTCGGTTAACAATAAACAGGGATTCGGCCAATTCTCTGTTTGAGAGAGCATAATTCTTCATAACATTTCTCCTTTCTATCCAATTGTGTAAATCTATCATATGTGTTTTTTGTTATAATTGCAAAAAATTTACATTTAATTTTACGGAAAATGTGAAACAACATGCTTCGTATACTAAGAAACTTCTTACACAATAGGTCCGTTTACTGTAAGACTCGACTTCGAGATATTGTGTGGAGAAAGGGGCTCCAGGGAACGGCTCGCTTTCCGCGGGCATGTGGTGAGCTTCCTCGGGCTTAACAGCCCTGCGGGATCTCACCGATCATGTTCATCCCGCAGGAGTCTTCGCCGTTCCCTTCCGCCCCTTTTCGTTCATGGAGAGTTCTAACGTCTCTGCAACATCTCCTTCTAATGAACAAGAATCATGTATTCTCCACCCTGAGTTTTAATGGTTGTTTACGCGTAGCGACCGAATTTGAGGCAGATGAAGTACAACTCTTGTCTGCTGTAGCAGGGTTCGTTCACTAGATACCGTTGGGGTGGCGGAATAAACGACGAGACTCCCGCGGGAGAAGGAGCTAGGCGAGACCCCACAAGGAGTGGTAACGACTGAGGAGGCTTGCCAGTTCCCCCGCAGGAAAGCGAGTTGTTTCTGCAGCCACCCCTTCTCTATATGAAGTAACGAACCAAAAATATCTCGAATTCAAGTCTACAAGTAATGGGAGCTTTTCTTTAATGATCTGCGTAATGTTTCATTAGACTTCTATTGATTTTGTTTTAATGTTTGCAAATCTTCAATAATCTGATCCACACTTCCAGCTTCTGTACCGTTATAGCTTTTAATGACCTCTCCTTCTGGAGTGACCAGGTAAAAACTGGTTCCGTGAGCAACCTGGTTGGAGTTCTCCAGCTGTTTAACTGGAGATTGAAAAGACTTGATCGAAAATTCTTTTACCTCCTGGAAGGAATAACCCGTAAGAAAGTTCCAATGGCTGAAATCAGGCTGATAGGGTTCAGCAAACGACTTCATTTTCTCAGGAGTATCAGTATCAGGGTCTACACTCATAGAAACGAGCGGGACCTCCATCCCTTCCTGGTCAAGCTCCTGCTGTAAACGGGACATATTTCCGGTCATCGGCGGACATACCGTCTCACAACTTGTGAAAATAAAATCAGCAATCCAGTATTCACCGCTGTAGTCTTCCGGCAGAATGACTTTTTCACCATCCTGATTTACAGCTTCAAGGGAATTCACATCCCTGGACATATTTGTTTCGATTGGAGACCCGCATGCTGTCAGAAGTAAAACTGCCAAACCGAGTACCCATATTGTTCTGCGTTTCATGTAAATCCCCCAATTTACTTTTCTCTCTTCTAAGTGTACCACTGCTTTCCGGCAGGCAGTCATCGAGTGCTCACTGTCAAAAAATAGTTAGATTTCTGGTGATTTTAAGCGGAAGATCGAGAATTCCGGGCGACAGAGAAAGCGGTAGGGCATCCGTGTAGTACCTAAACCTCGGCTTACAAATAAATCCATTCCATCTGGGAGACGATAATGACCCTCTACATATTTTTCAGCTAAAGGAGGTGTAACCAGGTAGCCGTAGATAGGGAGCTGTACTTGTCCGCCGTGACTGTGACCAGATAACTGAACATCTACCCCATACCGCTGGACTTGGTCAGCTATGTCAGGTTCATGGGCGAGAAAAAGCGTGAAACTGTTTTCGCTACGTTGGGCCAGGGTCTCTTCTATGTCTGGACGTCCAAGCATTACGTCATCTAGTCCGGCAAGGGTAAAGGATTCGCCTTCTTTCTGAATCGATGTGTGTTCATTTTGAAGCAGGGTAAACCCTCCGCGTGACATAACTTCATAAATCTTCTCTGTACCGTATCCACCATGGTCATGGTTGCCATAAATCCAGTACTTTCCGAGTGGAGCTTCTAATCGGTTTAATAAGGCTGGCAGCCGATCCGTAAAGGAGTAGGTCTGCGGTTCATCTACTAAATCCCCGGTAAATAAAATTAAATCCGGGTTTCTTTGATTCATGGTTTCGACCAGCTGCTCGAATTTATTTAAATCATAATGAAATCCGATGTGTGTATCGGAGAATTGAAGGATATCGACGTTATGAAAGCTTTTGGGAATCTTCGAATGGTTAATGCTGAACTTTTTTACGGTTAATAAATCAGGTTCTATATACTTGGCATAATAGTAGCTCAGTCCACTTAAACCTAGAAATCCTAGAAAACTGCGCACCATATTCTTAATGAACTTGCGCCTGGTTAATTTCATAGAAAGTCCTCTCCCCTGAATTCTTTGGTCATTATACCACGAAAATCTTTATTCAAACTTAGGAAGATTCTCCTCCTTTTTAATATTTTTTTAAAAATGAACAGGAATTCATTTTTTTATGTGGAATGTAGAATATATAGAGAGATAGGAGGATGATGAAATGAATAATCAGGTGGTCATTATTACAGGGGGCTCAAGTGGTATGGGGCTCTATATGGCTAAAAGATTTCTTGAAGAAGGTGCTAAAGTCGCGATCACAGGACGATCGCAGGAGCGTTTGGAGGAAGCAAAAAAGCAGATCGCTGGAGAAAATGGAGACCATCTTCTACTAATTGCTATGGATGTGCGTGAAGTGGAAGACACAAAGAGAATGGTTAATGAAACCGTGGATGCATTTGGTAGAATTGACCATTTGGTTAATAACGCAGCCGGTAATTTTATCGTGCCCGCAGAAAAGCTATCCCCAAACGGATGGAATTCGGTCATCAATATTGTATTAAATGGAACGTTCTACTGCAGTCAGGCCGTCGGTAACTATTGGATAGAAAACCAAATCAAAGGATCTATTTTAAACATGGTCGCTACATATGCATGGGGTGCAGGAGCTGGTGTTATTCATTCTGCATCGGCAAAAGCTGGAGTGCTTGCTATGACGAGAACGCTTGCTGTGGAGTGGGGAAGTAAGTATGGAATCAGAGCTAATGCCATTGCTCCGGGACCGATTGAACGGACAGGGGGAGCAGAGCGATTGTTTCAATCCGAAGAAGCGACGGAACGCACGTTGAAGTCTGTTCCTCTTGGTAGAGTAGGACAACCTGAAGAAATTGCTGGTCTTGCTCGTTTTATACTCTCCGATGAAGCCGCTTACATGAACGGGGAAGTCGTTACGTTGGATGGAGGTCAGTGGCTGAATAAATTTCCATTTTAATTGGTAAATTAAAAAAATTATTAAAGAAACCGCTGCACGCTGCAGCGGTTTCTTTGTGCAATTAGATTACATAGAAGAAAATAGTGAAGAAATGAAAAATAGAGCCACCAAGCACAAATAAATGCCAAACCATATGGTGGTACGTGAAGCTTCTCCATACATAAAAGATTGAACCGATGGAATACATCACACCCCCGAGGATCAGGTAAGTTATTCCTGCTGCCGGCACTTCAGTGGTTAACGGTCCCCACGCAATAATAAGAAGCCATCCCATTAGTACATAGAATAGTGTAGAAAGAACGACAAAACGTTTTACAAAAAAGACTTTGAAAATGATCCCTAAAATAGCCATTCCCCATATAATTCCAAACAGTGTCCATCCTAAGGAACCACGCAGTGGCACGAGTAGGATCGGGGTATAGGTCCCTGCAATAAACAAATAGATAGCTGAATGATCGAAAATCTCGAATAAGTCTTTCATTTTCCCAGCTGGAAAACTATGCACAAGTGTAGAAGAAACGAACAGCACAAGCATGGTAACCCCGTATATAGAAACGGACACCACATGCCAGGCGTTTCCTTCCAGACTTGCAAATACGACCAGCATCACCAGCATACCTACACTTAATACAGCACCAATCCCGTGCGTAATAGCGTTCGCTATTTCTTCGCGTCTTGAAAACGTGTGTGTCATCATTAGTTTCTCAGCCCCAATAAATTCATGTTGCTTTTTATTATACGCCTTCGTAAATATTTAATAAACAACAAGGTTTATATATAGATAGATAAGGGGTATAAAAAATAGACTGAAAACCCTTCAGGAAAAGGTTTGTCGGAATTTGCAGGTCGAGATTTATCCAGATGTATGTTACTATATTTACTGGTTAACCAAAGCGTCTTTCTGCTCCTTCAGTTGCAAGAGAAAAAGGAGAGAACAAGTTTATGGTAAGTTTAGAAAAAGAAGCATTAGTTATTCCAAAAGTATCCGAGTTAATGATTTCTTCTGAAAAAGTAGCTCATGTCCAAGTTGGCAATCCATTGGAGCACGCTTTGCTGGTACTGGTAAAGACCGGTTATTCTTCTATTCCTGTTTTAGATCCGACCTTTAAGTTTAAAGGGGTCATCAGTAAGTCGAAGATTTTAGAAGAAACTCTAGGCATTGAAGAATTTGAATTAAACCGTTTATCTGATATTCAAGTAAAAGAAGTGATGGATAAGGATTTTCCATATCTCCATCATGAAGACAGTATGATTGACGCTTTGCATAAGTTAATTGATTTTCCTTTCGTCTGTGTAATTGACGATGATGGTGAATTTGATGGAATTGTCACCCGGCGTACCATTCTTAAGCAATTTAGTAAGCATTATCACGAGACATTTAAATGGGTATAAACAAAAGACTATAAATAGCAGCTATGATAAAATAGAGGGCATCACATCGGTGCCCTCTATTTTATTATGGTTCAGGTCAGGAAAATCTACGAGATGATGTTCCAATAAAGCTCCCATTACTTGAAGACTTGATTTCGAGGCTTTTGTGAGAATTTGGTCCTGCGGGGGACGATTTCGCTTTTCGCGGGCATGTGCTGAGCTTCCTCGGGCTTAACAGCCCTGCGGGATCTCACCGATCATGTTCATCCCGCAGAAGTCTTCATCGTCCCCCTCCGGACCTGGCCAAATCAAAAACTCGATACCCTTCAAGACATCAACGAGTGAATGAGAAAAATGCATGTGCTCATGAGGCTGTTCTTATGCTATAACGATGTAAAATAGCCTGTCATAAAAGCATTTAGGACCGATTAAGAAGGAGAGCATTCTCTCTTATAAAAGTGGCCGTTATTCTTATTCGGCTGGGTTGGTGGGGAAATGACGAGACTCCCATGGGAGAAGGGACTAGGTGAGATCCCGCAGGGAGTGAAACGAGCGAGGAAGCTCACCGTTCCCCCATAGGAAAGCGAGTTATTTCCCCACCAACCCTATACCTATTAAGTAACGGACCCCGGATTATCTCGAAGTCGAGTCTTCCACAATCCGGCTCTATAGCTTAATAGACATTTTATTAAAATCAAAAAAATAGAGTCTTACAAAAAACGTACGATGAAGTGGACTCTTTCATTACTTTAGCAATATTTAATCTAGCGTATGGTTTTAAAGGTGGATGTCCGCATGACAAAGAAAAAGAGAAGAAATCGTGGGCTCGTATTAGCTTCCATTATGATGGCGATGTTTCTGGCTGCTATCGAAGCAACGATCGTGTCGACAGCCATGCCGAGCATTGTGGCTGATCTCGGAGGGTTTAGTTTATACAGCTGGGTATTTTCAGCTTATTTACTAACAAATGCTGCGACAGTATTATTGTTTGGACGCTTATCTGACATATTTGGCCGAAAGCCGATTTTTATGATGGGAATCAGCTTATTTTTAATCGGGGCTGTGACCTCTGCGCTTTCTCCTTCGATGGAAGTATTAATTGTTGCCAGACTCATTCAGGGGTTCGGGGCAGGGGCCTTAATGCCGATAGCGACCACGATCGTCGGGGATATTTATACAAAGGAAGAACGAGCGAAAATCCAAGGTTATCTGTCCAGTGTATGGGGGATTTCAGCCGTGACAGGTCCAGCTCTGGGCGGATTTTTTGTAGATGTGCTCAGTTGGCCGTATGTTTTTTGGATGAACGTTCCGCTTGGCCTGTTGGCTTTACTTGGTGTCATTTTTTTCTTCCATGAAGATGTTTCTGAAGAAAAAAGACCCATTGATGTGGCTGGTTCTTTCTGGGTGGTCATTACGATCAGTACACTCATGTTTATCCTGGTAGAGGGAGGAGTAGGTATCCCCTGGAAATCATGGGCTATGTTTGCTTTATTAATGGCATCTATTATCAGCTTTATTATGTTCTACTTTGTGGAAAGAAAAGCACGCGAGCCGATGATGCCTTTTCATATTTGGAAGTACCAGTCCATCCGCTATGCGAATTTAACCTCTCTCACGACAGGTATGATACTTATGGGGGTTACGAGTTATCTTCCGGCGTTTGTACAGGGAGTTATGGAGCAGTCAGCCACTGTGGCAGGCTTCACCTTGACGGCTATGTCGATCGGCTGGCCTATTGCTTCCACCCTTGCCGGACGGCTTGTGCTCAGAATAGGCTTCCGTCCGACTTCTATTCTCGGCGGAGTATCTCTAATTATAGGAGCTTCATTATTTTCAGTATTAACGCCTGATAAAGGCCCATTATTTGCAGCCATTGGCTCTCTGTTCATTGGAATAGGCATGGGGCTCTCCTCAACCTCCTTTATCGTCTCTATTCAAAACACGGTAGATTGGAAAACAAGAGGGATAGCGACAGCAACGAACATGTTTATGCGGACTATAGGCAGTGCAATTGGTGCTGCCTTGCTCGGAGGACTGCTGAACAGCCGGATTAATGCAGCCATTGAACAGTCGGGTTTACCAGATCAATTTACCGTGGATTCCACAAATTTACTTTTACGGGAAAGCGGGAGAAATGAGTTAGGCAAACGCGCCCTGGAAGTGTTACAATCAGGACTAACTTCAGGGTTGCATGTGGTATATATAGGAATCCTTATACTGGCAATTATAAGTTTTTTATTGATTTTGCGACTTCCAAAAAAAGAAGTTTGATATCATCCTTGTCGCTTTGATAAAGTAAAGGGTGAAAGAATTACATAAAAGGAGGAGTTTAACTTGAATCAAATGGATGCTAATGAAATTATTTCATTTATTTCAAACAGTGAAAAGTCAACACCTGTGAAAGTATATTTAAAAGGGGATCAGCTTGAAAGCCTCGATTTTGGAGAGCAAGTACAAGATTTTGTCTCCGGGCAATCGGGCGTCATTTTTGGAGAGTGGAAAGTAATCCAGCCTCTACTTGAAAAATACAGCAGTCAGATTAATGATTATGTCATTGAGAATGATCGACGTAATTCAGCCATTCCACTTCTTGATCTGAAAAAAGTGAACGCGCGTATTGAACCAGGCGCTATTATCCGTGACCAGGTAGAAATTGGAGACGGAGCCGTGATTATGCTTGGGGCTATGATCAATATCGGATCTGTGGTAGGAGAAGGCACCATGATTGATATGAACGTCGTACTTGGAGGCCGTGCTACGGTAGGTAAAAATTGCCATATCGGAGCGGGTGCTGTACTAGCCGGGGTTATTGAGCCACCTTCTGCAAGTCCTGTTGTCATTGAGGATGGCGTGGTTATCGGAGCGAATGCTGTTATTCTTGAAGGCGTCACGGTCGGTGAAGGTGCTGTTGTGGCAGCCGGATCGATCGTTACGGCTGACGTAGAACCTAATACACTCGTAGCAGGAACGCCAGCGAAGAAAATTAAAGATATCGATGACCAGACCAAATCAAAAACTGAAATTAAACAAGAACTTCGTAAATTAGATCAATAAGTATGAATGAGGCCTTGCTGAAGCAGCAAGGCCTTTCTTATAAGGAGGGTCCCCCGTGGAACTAGAAAAATTAATTGAAGTAAGACGAAATTTGCATCAGATTCCTGAGCTTGGATTTCAAGAAGAAAAAACACAGACATTTTTATTGGACTATATTAAGCAGCTTCCTCAGGAGGCTCTGACCATTGAAACGTGGAGAACTGGAATATTTGTCAAAGTGGATGGAAAGAGAGGGGAGAAAACGATCGGCTATCGTGCAGACATTGATGGTTTACCCTTAAATGAAGAAACAGGCCTCGACTTCCGTTCCGTTCATCAAGGAAGGATGCACGCCTGCGGTCATGATCTTCATATGACGATTGCTTTAGGTGTCTTGACGAGGCTTGCATCAGATCCGGCTGATCATCATGTGGTCTTTCTGTTCCAACCGGCAGAAGAAGGTCCGGGAGGGGCAGAGCCTATGCTTCAGGCTGATTTTCTAAAGCAGCATAAACCCGATACCATATTTGGGCTGCATATTGCTCCAGAGCTCCCGGTAGGATCGGTATCCACGAAACCCGGACTGCTTTTTGCGAATACAAGTGAATTATTTATCGATTTTAAAGGCGTCGGGGGTCACGCTGCTTTTCCTCATATGGCGAAGGATATGGTCGTTGCAGGCAGTTCGTTTGTCACCCACCTTCAACAAATCGTTGCCCGTCGCGTAGACCCGCTCGACAGCGCGGTGATAACAATAGGTAAAATGGAAGCTGGAACTGTACAAAATATTATTGCTCAGGAAGCGAGACTTGAAGGGACAATCCGTACCCTGACACCGGAATCGATGGATCAAGTCAAATCGGACATTGAAAAACTGGCAAAAGGATTTGAAATAAGCAACGACTGCCATATTTCTATTCACTACGGCTCCAATTATTATCAAGTCTTTAATGATACAGAAGCTGTCCAGAGCTTCAAACATACGGTAGATAGCTCTTCTTACGAGTTTAAAGATGCAAGTATGGCTATGACAGGTGAAGACTTCGGATACATGCTGAAGGAAATTCCTGGATTTATGTTCTGGCTTGGAGTGGAATCAGAAGCCGGGTTGCACCAATCGGCGCTAAATCCAAAAGAAGAGGCAATGCTTGTAGGAGTGAACCTGGTTGAAGCTCATATGAGAGGACTGTAAACGATATGGATGCATACCCATCTGCCTTCAGTAAACACTAATAGATGCTTGTTAATACAAAGCAGGGAGGTGGATGGTGATGAAAAGAATAGGGATTGAAGAAAATCTAAGTGATATACGTTCAGCTCTTCAGCAAAAAGGGTATGAATTGGTTGAGATGAAAAAACAGGAGGATGCGGCGAGCTGTGATTGTTGTGTTATTTCCGGGCAGGACCGCAACGTAATGGGCATCATGGATGCCGAAACCAAAGCTTCTGTTATTGATGCTCATGGGAAGACTGCGGATGAAGTTTGTCAGGAAGTGGACGCTCGTTTCTCCTAAGAAACAGGTGGAGGTTTTTACCTCCAGTACATAGAACAGGGAGAGTTGAATTATGGAATCGACGATTAAACTATTAGCGGTAGGCGTTTTGATCATCCTCACAGCTTTTTTTGTGGCCAGTGAATTTGCGATCGTAAAAGTTCGAAAGACACGTGTAGAGGCAAAGGCTGCAGAAGGCAATAAAAAAGCCAAAAATTCGCTGCGTGTGCTGAACAATCTTGATTATTATTTGTCCGCGTGTCAGCTGGGCATTACGATTACCGCTTTAGGACTCGGGTGGCTTGGTGAACCAACGCTTGTAGTCCTGCTGGATCCTTTAATTGGTAATTTTAATTTACCATCCGGGATCACTCATACCGTTTCCTTTGCTATATCTTTCTTCATCATTACATTTCTGCATGTCGTGCTAGGAGAACTTGCTCCTAAGACAGTAGCCATACAGAAGGCTGAAGCGATAACACTTCTTCTTGCCAGACCTTTGATGTTGTACAGCAAACTTATGTATCCGTTGATCTGGCTGCTAAACGGGTCTGCGAATATACTTGTTCGCTTATTTGGTTTTCAAACGGCAAATGAGTCTGAGGAAGTCCATTCAGAAGATGAATTAAGACACATTTTAACGCAAAGCTATCAAAAAGGAGAGATCAACCGTTCCGAGTACACCTATGTGGATCGTATTTTTGAGTTCGACAATCGGACGGCTAAAGAAATTATGATTCCACGTACTGAAATGGCTGTGATCGATGTTAATCATTCTATTAAAAATGTTTTGCGCGAGATGAAACAGGAGCGATACACCCGCTACCCTGTGGTAGATGGGGATAAGGATCAGGTGATCGGAATTATCCATATGAAAGAATTCTTTTATGAAGATGTCCAGGAGCAGGGATCACTCAGGTCCTTTATTAGACCGGTAATGAAAGTGTTTGAAAATGTACCGATTCATGACCTGCTTGTGAAAATGCAGAAAGATCGCACACATATGGTCGTCCTGATGGATGAGTATGGCGGAACTTCCGGCATCGTGACGGTAGAGGATATTCTGGAAGAAATCGTTGGGGAAATTCGGGATGAATTTGATCATGAAGAAGAGCGTGAAATTAAACGACTGAAAAATGGTCACTTCCTTCTGGAAGGGAAAACATCCATTCAGGATATCAACGAATTTTTTGAATTAGACTTAGACCACGAAGATATCGATACGATTTCCGGCTGGATTTATACTCGCGATTATGAAGCAAGGGAAGGTACCATTGTAGCGGAAGACAAATTACAGTTTAAAATCGTGGATATGGAAGACGGTCAGATTAAAAAAGTAGAAGCATGGGAAGATACCCATTAAAATAGCCCGGGTTTCCCCGGGCCAGTTTTAAAAGAGAGCGATTAATCGTTCTCTTTTTTCGTTACATTTACTTGATGAGGATAAGGAATTTCAATGCCTGCCTGATCGAGAGCTTCTTTCATAGCTTTTCTCAAGTCTCTCTCCACAGCCCATTGTTCCATATTTTCCGTTTTTCCTAAGATGCGGATGACAACATCGGAAGAACCTAAGTTTTGAACACCAAGAACGCTTGGCCCTTCTTTAAAACGCTCATCGTTTGCAAACTCGTCAGCAACCTCTTTTAGGACAGTCATAGCCTGATCAATGTTTTCGTCATAACCAATACCGATATCCACCAGCGCGCGCATGTTTCCACGGGAGTGATTGGCTACGCCTGAAATGTTCCGGTTTGGGATGAAATTCAGGGTTCCATCGAAGCTGCGGAGCAGAGTTGTCCGTATACCTACTTCCTCAACCACTCCGTCATATCCGCCAGCGGTTACGTAGTCTCCCACTTCAACCTGCCGCTCTGATAATAAGAAGAAACCGGTCACAATATCGGAAACCAGTCCCTGAGCGCCGAAGCCAATGGCAAGACCAACAATTCCTGCTCCAGCGAGCAACGGTCCGATTTCGATTGTAAGCGCACTTAACAGCATGACAATGAAAATGAAAGTAAGGGAATAGGAAAAAATATTAATAGCCAGTTTTTCAAGCGTCTGACTTCGTCCATCTGATAATTTCCGCTGGTTGCTCATCCGTTTCATTGCCGCGCCAATAGCTTTTTTACCAAGCGGTTTCACTATAGCAAAGGCAATCAGTAAAAGGAGGATCTTGAGCCCTCCAGTGATAATCCACTCCACGACAACGGAAGGATTGAATTTAAAACCTTCTTCAAATATATTCATTTTACGACTCCTTTCTCCAAAACTTGCTAGGGTTCCTTTATAGAATATCGGAAAGTCCAGAATCATTTCAATTATTATTTCGTTTTTTGACAATTCATGGAGAACATTTCGGGTGACACATATATAGTTTTACTTTTCTGATGAACTATTGTTTAATGAGAAACGGAGTAGCACATACTAATCGTAAGAAAACTTTCTATGGGAACTGATCAGATTAAATTAATTATTACCTAAAATTGACTATAATTAACGTTCTCGTTATACTAGGTACTGTGATAAAGACAGTCATTACATTTTTAAATTATTTTTCGGAGGGATTCAAATGGCAGATCGTATGGTAGCCAAGCAAGCACCACGCTTTGAAATGGATGCAGTACTTCCTAACAAAGAATTCGGTAAAGTTTCACTGGAAGAGAACATGAAGAACGACAAATGGACAGTCCTTTTCTTCTACCCTATGGACTTCACATTTGTATGCCCTACAGAAATTACAGCGCTATCTGATCGTTTCGATGAATTCGAAGATCTGGATGCTGAAGTAATAGGAGTATCTACAGATACCATTCACACACACCTTGCGTGGATCAATACTTCCCGCGAAGATAATGGTCTAGGTGACCTTGAATATCATTTGGCTGCAGATACAAATCACCAGGTATCTAAAGACTACGGTGTACTGATTGAAGAGGAAGGTGTGGCTCTTCGCGGTCTATTCATCATCAGTCCAGAAGGTGAACTTCAGTATCAAGTAGTTAACCACAACAATATCGGCCGTGATGTAGACGAAACGCTTCGAGTCCTGCAGGCCCTTCAAACCGGCGGACTATGCCCGGCTAACTGGAAGCCAGGACAAGAAACCCTATAAATTCCCTTTAATAAAGATTAAGGGTCTAACATGTCAGGTGTTAGACCCTTTTCCATCTTAAACAAGCAAGAGGAGGATTCGATTATGCGTTTAAGAACACCGATGCCTGAATTGCCAGAAGCAACCACATGGTATAACAGCGAGCCATTAACGAAAGAAGATTTAATCGGAAATAAACCGACATTAATTCACTTCTGGTCAGTTAGCTGCGGAATGTGCAAAGAAGCCATGCCTAATGTCAATGAGTTTCGTGATGAATATAGGGATGATCTAAACGTAATTGCTGTGCATATGCCTCGCTCTGAAAAAGATCTCGACTTAGATCAAATTCAGGAAGTAGCAAAAGAGCATGGCATTACTCAGCCGATATATGTTGATAATCGGCACGCTCTTACGGATGCATTTGATAATCAGTACGTACCTGCTTATTATGTATTTGATGAAGAAGGGAACCTCCGTCATTTTCAAGCTGGAGGCGGCGGAATGAAAATGCTTCGTAAACGTGTGAATCGCGTACTTGGGCTTAACCAAAAATAAGGAATGACAAGAAAGCAATTCCCATATAACTATGGGGATTGCTTTTTTTACGTTAGGGCAAGTTAAATGGAAGCTTTGTTGTTGAATTTTTATAAGCATGTATTCAGCTGGAGGGACTTATACTGTGAGACTCAGCTTGTGATAGATATTAGGCGGAGAAAGGGACTCCATCATACTTACTCAATTTCGTAGATGAATAACGGTCTACCATCGCCTCTCCCGTTTTATGTAGTCTTTGTTGAAGAAAAAACAGTTAATAAGTTCAAGATAATCACTCTTTTTTAGAGGGACCTCCGTTGATTCCACGATGAGCGTTCGGTGGTGACGCCTGCGGGAACAGCGCGAGCCGAAGATCCACTTGGTCAAGTGCTCTTCTTGACCAAGTTAGCTGAGGTCGTGCCCGCGGCAAGCATCCACCGACAAGCGAGTCGTGAGAAGCAACAACAAACGTTACCCACTCCCCTGGGTAGAAAGGAGTTTTTCAGTGGCCTCATTTTTTATCTCGCAATAGTCTCCCTGGCAGCCTCTTGCCACACAAAGTAAACGAACCCGATCTTACGCAATCGGGAGCCTATCTTAAAATGCAACTTTGAAATTCACCGGATCTTAAATAACCAGGATATGACCATTGTCACTGGCTGAATGATTCAAACTGGCAGAAATTTTTAAAAATTGGCACGTAAGGGTGGAATTTTATTTCGATACCCGATATATTTATAAATACGTTAAAATATTTGGAGGAGGGGGATTATGGAGACTTTTAAAAAATTAAAGCAGTTTTACTGGCCCTACCGCAAGTTCTTTTTCTTATCAGTATTATCTCTGATATTCGTAGCCGGAATTACGGTAGTTTATCCAGTCATCCTGCAAAAAACGATAGATGAAGTGATCCGGGGCGAAGAGTATAATTTAATCCCATACATTTGCGGCATCTTTATTTTGTTAATGATCGTGAAGGGGATTGCGACTTATTTTCATCAATACTTAGGAGAATACTTTGGAATCAGCTCCGTTTTCACTCTGCGTGATGAGTTATATAAAAAACTGCAGCGTCTATCCTTTAAATATTATGATAACGCGAAGACGGGAGACTTGATGTCCCGTTTAACGGCAGATGTAGAAGGATTTCGCTTCTTTTTATCCTTTGGTTTTTCAGAACTCATTCGTATTACCTTGTTAATTGTAATCAGTTTGAGTGTGATGTTTTATTACTCCATTCCGCTTGCTCTCGTGACAATGGCGGCCATGCCGTTCCTGGCTGTTGTAGTGTACAGCTTTGATCGCAGAGTACACCCAGCTTTCCGGCGAATCCGGAAGTCATTTGGGAAACTGAATACACGAGTACAGGAAAATATCAGCGGCATGAATACGGTGAAATCACTGTCCAGAGAAAGTTTTGAGATCGGAAGGTTTTCGGATCGTAGCGAAGACTATCGATCAAAGTATATTACAACTTCAAATATATGGGCACGTTTCTTTCCTCTGATGGAATTTATCGGCAATGTCTGCGTGGTGGCTCTGCTTGCATACGGAGGTTACTTAGTCATCGAGGGATCGCTTCAATTAGGGGAATTGGTCGCCTTTTTCAGTCTAGTTTGGTACATTCTTGGACCGCTTATGAACTTAGGGTTCGTCATCAACCTGTTCTCCCAATCAAAAGCTTCTGGAGAGCGCTTACTTGAAATTCTGGAAGCGGAAGAGGATATCCAGGAAAAAGAGGATCCGATCGTCGAAGATCGCTTACAAGGTCATGTGACGTTTGAAGACGTGACGTTAACTTATACAAAAGACGACGATTCAGCCTTAAAACATATTACCTTTGATGCGCCTCCTGGTAAAACGATTGGTTTAATTGGGGCAACGGGTGCAGGTAAAAGCAGTATTACGCAACTGATCACCAGATTTTATGAACCAGAGAAAGGGCGGGTTTTACTCGATGGTACTCCGGTTCAAGAATTTGGGCTAAAAACTCTAAGGAAAAACATCGGATTTGTCCTGCAGGAATCTTTCTTGTTTTCTACTACGATTAAGGAAAATATCTCTTACGGCAATCCAGATGCCACGATTGAAGATGTGATGGATGCAGCCAAACGGGCGCAGGCACACGACTTCATCATGGAAATGCCGGAGGGTTATGACACTCTGCTTGGAGAACGAGGCATGGGGCTGTCTGGAGGACAGAAGCAGCGAATTGCGATTGCAAGAGCTATCCTGATTGATCCTTCCGTACTTATTTTAGACGATGCAACTTCAGCCGTTGATATGGAAACGGAGTTCCAAATTCAAAAGGCGCTGCAAGAGGTCATGAAAGGGAGGACAACCTTCATTATTGCCCACCGTATCTCTTCCTTGAAACATGCGGATGAAATTCTCGTACTGGAAGACGGGGAAGTGAAAGAGCGAGGCATTCATGACGAACTTGTTGAAAACGGCGGTCCATACCAGAGGATCTACGATATCCAGTATCAGGATAAAGAAAAAATACTCAATGCTTCTAATGCTTAAAGAAGGGGGGAAAACCAGGTGGCAAAAAAACCGAAACATAAACCTGTCACAAATAAACATTTAAATCGTTTTAAATATACACAGGATCAGGCAGTTGAAAAGCCCTTTAACTGGTCGCAAATGTGGAGACTGCTCCGTTATGTGAAGCCTTACTCTAAAACATTGCTTCCAATTTCAATCATCGCGATGCTCGTATCAACAATAGTCCGTCTGGTCGTGCCGATCTTAATTGGTAGAGTAGCCATTGATAAAGCTATTGGCAACAGTGATACAAATCTTTTAATTCAACTTGTTGTCGGTATTTCTATTCTTTACCTGCTTAGTTATATTGCAAATACACTGAGGATTAAATATGTAAATATTTTAGGTCAGAATGTGATTTATGACCTTCGGCAGCATTTGTTTTCGCATGTTCAGCGGCTTTCTCACAAATTCTTTGATTCAAGATCAGCCGGTTCCATTCTTGTAAGAATAATGAATGATATAAACTCTCTACAGGAATTGTTTACGAATGGTATTATCAACTTGCTTATGGATGTGGTCATGCTTACCGGGATTATCGCAATCCTGTTCTGGATGAGTCCTAAGCTTGCCTTAGCCATACTTGTGATCATGCCGCTTATGTTTTATATTTCGACGAAACTGCGCCGCAATATCAGGCGCTCCTGGCAGGATGTACGGATTCAGCAGTCTCGTCTCAACTCTCATTTAAATGAGAGTATTCAAGGGATTCGAATTACGCAATCTTTTTCACAGGAAAGAGAAAATGCGGAGTACTTCAACGGCGTGAATACCGATAACTTTCAGTCCTGGAATACAGCGACCAGAAAAAGTGCGATGTTCCGGCCTTTTGTAGAGATGAGTAACGCGGTAGGAACCGTTATCCTTATTTCTTTCGGTGCCTATCTGATCCTGAGCGGGGATATCTCCATTGGTAAATTCGTCTCCTTTGCCTTTTTCCTGGGTATGTTCTGGGAGCCCATTTCAAGGCTTGGTATGATGTACAATCAAATGCTCATGGCAATGGCCTCTTCGGAAAGGATCTTTGAGTTCCTGGATGAACAGCCAAATGTAGAAGAGAAGACAAATGCGGTTGAACTGAAAGACATGAAAGGTCATATAGAATTTGACCACGTTCAATTTGCTTATGATGAAAAACGGATCGCTCTCCATGATATCAATTTAGAAATGAAACAGGGAGAGACGGTGGCTCTGGTGGGGCACACTGGGTCTGGGAAATCGACCATTGCGAATTTAATCAGCCGTTTCTACGATCCTACCAAGGGAGCGGTTAAAATTGACGGAGTCGATTTGCAGGATGCGACTATTGACAGTGTGCGCCAGCAAATCAGTGTCGTGCTGCAGGATACCTTTATCTTCTCCGGAACCATTCTTGAGAATATCCGCTTTGGTCGTCCAACTGCCAGTGATGAAGAAGTGAAAGAAGCGGCTAAAGTGGTAGGAGCGGAAGGTTTCATTAATCGTTTAAGCGATGGGTATGATACAGAAGTAGAAGAGCGCGGTAGTATTCTATCGGCTGGAGAAAAGCAGCTGCTTTCCTTTGCCCGTGCTTTGCTTGCAGATCCGCGAATTTTAATTTTGGATGAAGCTACGGCAAGTATCGATACCGAAACGGAAGTACGTATCCAGAAAGCCCTCCGTAAATTGTTACATGGTCGAACCGCCATTATTATTGCTCACCGGCTGTCCACGATCCGTGAAGCGGACAATATTTATGTGCTGGAAAATGGGCGCATACTTGAGAACGGCTCACACGATGAATTAATGGATCAAAAAGGTGAGTATTATGAATTAGTGAAAGCCCAGTTCCAAATGCTTGATGCCATCTAGGATTTTGATTCACCTATCACTTCATGAGTCTAAAAGGCACCCTAACCGGGGTGTCTTTTTAGTGTGCAATCTATCGTTAGAAACCATAAGGGATAGGGAATAGAACTTACAAAACGTTTTAGGCATACATTTAGACATCAAAGACCATATCGTGTATCATAAACTTAAATTAAGACTTTGTGAAGTTTGTCACAAAATAGTCATATACCTATCGCACTTAAACCGTTTTCACCTATTATACTAGGGGTAGATTGTCTGAATTCATAAGATTTACTAGCAGTAAGAGGGGGAAGGGAAGATGTTTGATTTAGATAGTGCTACG
This sequence comes from Halobacillus halophilus DSM 2266, assembly GCF_000284515.1. Lineage (GTDB taxonomy): Bacteria > Bacillota > Bacilli > Bacillales > Halobacillaceae > Halobacillus > Halobacillus halophilus. The sequence continues at coordinate 1,797,917 of NC_017668.1, forward strand.
CTTAGCCGCATGCTGACTGCACTTACTCTTGGGTATCACGCGATCTTTGCGACGCTTGGTGTAGGTATTCCGGTCATGATATCCATAGCAGAATTTATAGGAATTAAAAAGAAAGATCCTCACTATACGCTGCTGGCAAGACGCTGGACAAGAGGATTTACCATTACAGTGGCTGTAGGGGTTGTGACAGGAACCGCGATTGGATTACAGCTCTCCCTGTTATGGCCGAGCTTTATGCAGCTGGCAGGTAAGGTGATCGCCTTACCACTTTTCATGGAAACTTTCGCTTTTTTCTTTGAAGCTATATTTTTAGGAATCTATCTTTATACATGGGACCGATTTAAAAATCCTATGTACCACTGGCTGTTGTCCATTCCTGTTGTGATTGGGTCTACATTATCAGCATTTTTCATCACATCGGTGAACGGCTTTCTGAATACTCCGCAAGGGTTTGAACTGGAAGGAGATACAGTTACGTCCATTCAACCATTAGCTGCGATGTTTAATCCAGCGACGCCCACGAAGGTTTTTCACGTCGTTTCTACATCTTATTTAACCGCAGCAGCTGTCCTTGCGACCATTGCAGCTATTTATTTATTGAAAAAGAAAAATACTCTTTACCATATGAAGGCCTTAAAGGTTACGGTCGTTTCCGTATTCATTTTTGCCATAGCTACCGCCATTGCAGGTGACTTATCTGCTAAGTTTCTTGCTAAAGAGCAGCCGGAAAAATTGGCTGCCGGAGAATGGCATTTTGAAACGGAAGAAGGAGCAGACCTGGTTGTTTTCGGTACATTAAATGAAAATCAGGAAGTGGAGAATGCGATCCGGATACCAAATGGCTTAAGCTTTTTAGCTTACGGCGACTTTAATGCAGAGGTAACCGGACTGGATCAAATTCCGGATGATGAAGAGCCTCCGCTTTGGATTCACTATATGTTTGACTTAATGGTGACGATCGGTTTCTTCACACTGGGAGTTTCCCTTATGTACCTGGTGTTCTGGAAGGTGAAGAAGTGGAACGAATATCACCCGCTGCTCTTATGGGGGATTGCTTCTCTCGGACCATTATCCATGGCCGCTGTCGAATTTGGCTGGGTATTTGCGGAACTTGGACGGCAGCCATGGATTCTAAGAGGATTTATGACTGTCTCTGAAGGGGCAACGACCTCGCCATATGTTGGATGGATGCTTATTCTATTCATTGGCTTATACATTGTGCTGTCGATCGGCTGTGTAATCGCGCTCCGTAAGATATTTAAAGGAAACCCGGCTGAACATGAGCTTGAACATCGTTATCCTGAAGTGGCAGCTACAAAGGAGGGTAACTAACTCATGAGTTACGAATTAGTTGGTATTTCTGTACTTTGGCTGTTTCTCTACGGCTACCTCATTGTGGCATCGATTGACTTCGGTGCCGGGTTCTTTGCTTATTTTGCTAAAGTAACAAAAAAAGATCACATCATTAATAAACTGATCTCTCGTTATCTCTCTCCCGTCTGGGAGGTAACCAACGTATTTTTCGTATTTTTCTTTGTTGGATTGATTGGGTTTTTCCCGGATATGGCTTATTACTTTGGGCAATCCCTATTAATCCCGGGAAGTATTGCAATTGTCCTGCTTGCTATTCGAGGCTCGTTTTACGCCTTTGAAAACTATGGTTCAAAAGAGAATCATTTGTACATGTTTTTGTACGGAGCCACAGGCTTGTTGATACCTGCTGCTCTGTCAACGGCCCTCACGATCTCCGAGGGTGGTTATATTAAAGAAACAGAGAACGGGGTCCAACTGATGTACGGAGAGCTGTTTTCCAGTCCTTATTCCTGGAGTGTGGTTTTTCTAGCTATCGTCTCTGTTCTGTATATCAGCTCCATGTTCCTCGCCTATTATGCAAAGCGTGCTGGGGACGAACCTGCGCTTGATTTAGTTAGGAAGTACGCATTATTCTGGAGTTCGCCAACCATTATTGCCAGCCTGACCACGTTTATTGCGCTTAGTCAGCAAAACCCGGAACACTTCCAGCGGGCAATCGATCTGTGGTGGGTTTTTGGAATTTCCGTGGCTTTCTTTATGGCTGCAGTATTCCTAATCTACCAGGGCAAGTATTATGGATGGGCTTTTATCGCGGTTATGCTCCAATTCTTTGTAGCCTTTTTCGGTTATGGCGCTTCCCATCTACCTTATCTGCTATACCCGTATGTAACACTGTCTGGCGGAGTGACAAGTGAATCTATGGCGGTGGCCTTAATTGTCGTGTTTATAGCCGGACTATTTTTACTCATTCCATCACTTGTGATGCTGATGAGGATGTTCCTGTTTGATGCTGATTATGTCAAAGGTAAAAAATAATACGGTGAAAAAATAGCTTGCAGAGAATGATCATAGTTCTCTGCAAGTTTTTTTAATTGCGATCTCCATTAAAGTTTATTGTAGGTTTTTCATAAGAGGCTTATTACGCAATAGGGCCGGATTGTGGTGGACTCAGTTTCGAGATATTGGGTGGAGAAGTGGCTCCAGGGAACGGCTCGCTTTCCGTGGCCCTGCACGACGCAGGGTCGTTCGACGTTGCCACAGGAGGTGGCGGTCTTAGACGAACATCCCATGTGGTGAGCTTCCTAAGGCTACGCCTTCCGGGATCTCACCGATCATGTTCATTCCATTCCTACACTTTTTTTAGTCTTACTCGAAAATCAGAACATAAACGACAAGGAGAGCTATCCAGCTCCAGCACCTAGCGGCTAGTGAGACTTCCCTCAGTTCTGTACGATAAGTCAACATCGAATCGCTACGCTCTTCGTGTTTCCTTTATCTCCGCCAGCTCAAGGCTAGTTTCGGTGCCTAGCCTCTCGAGGTCTTAAGTCCAACCATGATAGGAAGAAGAGCCCTTCCTTTCATGGTCGTTCTTAAGCTTGGCGAGGCTGAACAAGGCACCTCCACATTTGGCCCTGCATGACGCAGGGTCGTTCGACGTTGCCACACGACGTGGGGATTTTAGTCGAACTTCCTATGTCCAGTCCATACGCCGCTGACCAAGGTGCTTCCACTTTTAACCTAGGAGTCTTCACCGTTCCCTTCCGGCCCTTTGCGATCATTGAAAGCTCGAAATCCTTTACGTAAATGCCTTCATATGAGAAATAACAACCTATGTGATCAACGCTGAGTACCGAGTATCTACAGGGTATAAACTTCGCTATAGAAGCATTTAAGACGATTTAAGGTTCCCACTTTTGGGGCCGTTCGCAACATTATAGTGGAGGTGGTGGGGAAATAGCGAGACTCCCATGGGAGAAGGGGCTAGGTGAGATCCCGCAGGGAGTGAAACGAGCGAGGAAGCTCTTGGCCAAAAGGAGGATCGACTAAAGTCGCCACGTCCTGTGGCAACGTCGATCGACCCTTCATCCTGCAGGGCCATAGGAAAGTGTTCAAATGTGGAATCACCCCGAAAGACACGAACAGCATAAGCCGAGTATTAAAAGAATAGTGGTCTTTCCGTCCGTTGATGCTCGGCTTATGTCTCGAGGGTCTGGATGTTGGAACAAGACGAGTTATTTCCGAACCAACCCTTTTCTATCTAGAGTAACGGGCCCATTTATCTCGAAACTGAGTCTTCAACAAAAGGGAGCATAACTTTAAAATCACGACGGAAGTTTAACAGAGACAGTCTAATTGTAAGCCATAGGATATTATTACATTCATACTTTATGATGTGCAGAAGCGTATAATGTGATAGAATAACGTTAGATTTTTACTGAAAAGATGGAGGACAGATCATGAAAAAAGAATTTGCCGTGATAGGTCTCGGTCGGTTTGGCGGCAGTATCTGCCGTGAGCTTAGCCGTGAAGGCATGGAAGTATTAGCTTTAGACCTTGATGAAGATAAAGTGAACGAATATAGAGATATAGCGGCACATGCTGTCATCGCCGATTCTACTGATGAAAACGTATTGCGGGAACTTGGCCTGCGTAATATTGATCACGTCATCGTAGCAATCGGGGATAACATTCAAGCGAGTATCCTCACCACTTTAATGCTGAAGGAATTGGGCATTAAAACCATTACTGTAAAAGCACAAAATGACTATCATGAAAAAGTACTAGCTAAAATTGGGGCTGATCACGTTGTTCACCCTGAGCGTGATATGGGTAAACGAATTGCACATAATATCATCTCCAACAACATTCTCGACTACATTGAATTATCAGATGACCATAGTGTCGTAGAGGTTAAAGCAGGAAGCAAAATGAGCGGCCGCACTCTGGTGGATCTCGATATCCGTGCTGAGTACGGGTGTAACGTCGTGGCTATTAAAAGGAAGAAAGATGTCATTGTCTCTCCAATGGCCACAGAAGAAATCCGCGAAAATGACGTATTGATTGTCATCGGAGCAGATAAAGACATCAGTCGTTTTGAAAAAAATCTTGTAGTTGAAGATTAATCATCATTTTAAGAAAACCTGCCCGGCCGGCAGGTTTTTTTCTTAGCTTTTAAAGCCAATCATTTCTACGCTTTGTAAACTCTTCGTCGTAATTTTTTAAATTAAGCTCCCGATATTGTAAGAATCGTTTTCCGCAGCAGCCCTTCCTTCCATTACTATTACGCTTTCTATACTTGAAAAACGAAACTCATATGATAACGAACGGTGAGATATTTAAAAAAAAGCTCTGTTAAACTTCCGTGTTGATTTTAAGGTAAAGCTTCCTTTTCTGTAAGACTCAGTTTCGAGATAAATGGGTCCGTTACTCTATGTGGAGGAGGGCTGGTGGGGAAATAACTCGCTTTCCTATGGGGGAACGGTGAGCTTCCTCGCTCGTTTCACTCCCTGCGGGATCTCACCTAGTTCCTTCTCCCATGGGAGTCGCGCCATTTCCCCACCACCCCAACTATAATGTTGCGAACGGACCCTTCCAGAAGAGATTGGTTCTCCTCCGTAATCTGTATGAAATGCTTTCATGACGGGCGATGTGTGTCGTTACATCCTAACTACATTGGATAATACTTCATTATGCAGGTGATGGTTAAAGTGGTTTCGAGCTTCTAATTTGGCAAGGTCCGGAGGGGGAGGATGAAGACTCCTGCGGGATAAACATGATCGGTGAGACCCCGGAAGTCGAAGACTGAGGAGGCTCAGCACATGCCCGCGGAAAGCGAATCATCCCCCGCAGGACCTTTCTTGTCATAAAAGTATCTCGAAACTGAGTCTTCAACTAAACCGCCCTATTGCGTAATAAGGCTCTTATGAAAAATCAACATTATACTTTAAGAGAGCATAAAAAAAGATGCTTGGGATAAACAAATATACAATATTTGGTGGCAGTTTAGTTTACTTCTTAAGCAAAAGGGAAATATAAAGTGCTATAGACAATATTCATTGCACTAGGAAACTTAGGAAGGATGATACTTATGTTCGATCAACGTACAGGCGAAGTATTAACCCAGCAGTTAATTGATTGGGGAGTCAATCATATATATGGAATGCCAGGAGATTCTATTAATGAATTTATTGATGATATAAGGAAAAGAGAAGAGGAACTTTCTTTTTTACAGGTAAGACATGAAGAGACAGGAGCGCTCGCAGCAGCAGCTTACGCGAAGCTTACCGGAAAGTTAGGCGTCACGCTATCCATCACAGGTCCTGGTGCTATTCATTTATTAAACGGTTTGTATGATGCAAAAGCGGACCAGGCACCTGTACTCGCCATTGTAGGGCATGTTCAAAGTGATCAGGTGGGCACCGGAGCGTTTCAGGAACAGAATCTTGAGCGCATGTTTGATGATGTAGCGGTCTTTAATAAACGGGCTGCCTCACAGGAACAGCTGCCGGATCTTCTGGATCAGGCCGTGAGAGAAGCTTACGCTAAAAAAGGTGTATCTGTGCTGATTGTTCCTGATGATCTTTTTGCCGCAAAGCAAACGGACGATGTACGGTTACGTGCAAGCAACCTATTTCAGCCTGAGATGATGCCTAAACAAAACAACATGATAGAAGCGAAGAAACGAATTGAGCAGGCAGAAAGGCCAGTGATTTTAGCAGGTAAAGGAGCAGCTGGTGCAAGAGAAGAGCTAATGGCTTTTGCTGAAACCATTAAAGCCCCTGTAATCTTAAGTCTTCTAGCGAAAGGGATTTTACCAGATCACCACCCTTACTGCCTCGGGCATACAGGACAAATTGGAACGAAACCGGCTTATCATGCCATGAAAGAAACGGATCTTCTTATTCTTATAGGCACTCAATTCCCTTACCGGGATTTCCTGCCCGACCATGTAGATGCCATTCAAATCGATAACAAACCAGAGCATCTTGGGAAGTATTATCCGATTAAATTAGGTTTAGCCGGGGATGCGAAAGAAACGATGGAAGCTTTGACTCAAGGAATCACAACTATAGAAGAGCGTCCATTCCTTGAAAAATACCAGGAAAAAATGAAGAACTGGCATATTGCTCTTCAAGAGGAGAAGCGTTCTGAAGAGAATCCTTTACACGCGCCTCAAGTCATGTATGAACTGGAAAATCATATGGAATCTGGAGCTGTTATCTCAGGAGATGTTGGGAATGTAACGGTCTGGATTTCGCGTTTTCTGCCATTTGTGGACCAGAAGTTTGTTATTTCCGGCTGGCTTGCCACCATGGGCAGTGGTTTACCAGGTGCGATTGCTGCACAGGTTGCCTACCCAGAGAAACAAGTAATCGGTATTGTTGGTGATGGTGGCTTTTCCATGGTGATGCATGATTTTGTGACCGCGGTTAAATATAATCTTCCAGTCAAAATCATCGTTTTAAATAATAGTAAAATTGGTTTAATCAAATATGAACAAGCTCAAATGGGCCATCCTAACCATGCCACCAATTTAGGAGAAATGAACTTTGCAAAATTCGCAGAGTCCTGTGGAGGGCAAGGTTATCGAATTGAAAGCTATGAGGAGCTGGCACCAAAAATGAAGCAGGCTTTTGTATCCAACCAGCCAGTTATTATCGATGTAGCTATTGAAGATATGGCACCACTGCCGGGCCATATCGACTATCAATCAGCCGTTAACTATTCCCAGTATATTGTTAAGAACTTTTTTGAGAATGGATCCCTAGAACTGCCTGATTTGAAAAAAGCTTTAAAACGATTATAAAAAGTTCTATTTTCCAACAAGAGAAACCAGCCCTGTCTTTCTGAGGTTCAAAATCTGTAGAAAACGGTGTCGGTGCTAAACGTTATGATCATTTAGCAAGCATATGTTGTAGTCAATAGATCTTTAAAAAACCCCCGCTGAATTTAATCAGCGGGGGTTTTCGGTGTCTTTATACTTCCATAATGATCGGAAGGATCATTGGACGTCGTTTTGTTTTTTCAAATAAGAATGGTGCAATGGTGTCTGTAATCTCATTCTTAATTTCAGACCACTGTGTCGTACGGCGTTCCATAACTTTTTCAACATGATTATTTACAAGTTTCTGCGCTTCTTTAATCAAGTCTTCCGATTCTCTCATATAGACGAATCCGCGAGAGATGATATCTGGACCTGAAGCGATCTTGAACTCTTTCATGTTTATACTAACCACTACAATTACGAGGCCTTCTTCAGAAAGAATACGTCTATCTCTCAGTACGATGTTACCAATGTCGCCAATTCCGCTGCCATCTACATATACAGAACCAGATGGAATCTTACCAGCGACCATCGCTTCATCTTTACCAAGAGCTAATACATCACCGTTATCCATAACAAAGCAATCTTCAGGGGCTAAATCACAATCATGACTTAACTTCGCATGTTCTTTCAGCATGCGATACTCACCGTGGATCGGCATAAAGAAGCGTGGCTGAATCAGACGCAGCATCAGCTTCATTTCTTCACGGCTGCCGTGCCCTGATGTATGAATGTCATTCAATGGGCCGTGAATAACTTCGGCTCCTGCACGATACAATTTATTGATCGTGCGGCTGACACTGATCGTGTTACCAGGGATTGGGGAAGAGGAGAACACGACGGTGTCGCCAGGCATAATTTGAATTTGACGGTGGGTACCATTGGCAATACGGGATAGAGCTGCCATTGGCTCACCTTGAGAACCGGTACATAGGATAACCACTTCGTTGGCCGGAAGACGGTTAATTTGCTGCGCATCTATGAATGTATCTTTTGGTGCGCGGATATAACCGAGCTCCTGTCCGATACGGATGGATGATTCCATACTGCGTCCAAAAACGGCAACTTTTCTGCCGTTTTTAACTGCCGATTCCACAACTTGCTGTAACCGGTGGATGTTTGAGGCAAATGTTGCAAATATCAAACGTCCGTCTACACGTGTGAATATATCATCAATGCTTTGTCCAACTACACGTTCTGACTTGGTAAAGCCAGGTACTTCACTATTCGTACTATCTGATAACAGGGCGAGAACCCCTTCTTTTCCAATTTCAGCCATACGAGCTAAATTAGCAGGTTCTCCGACAGGTGTGAAATCAAATTTAAAGTCTCCGGTATGAACAATGTTACCCGGAGGTGTTTTCACAACGATTCCGTATGAATCTGGAATGCTGTGGGTGGTACGGAAAAAGGATACTGATGTTTTGCGAAATTTAATTACATCATCTTCCTGAATCGTATGCATCTTCGTGTTACGAAGCAGGCCGTGCTCATCCAGCTTATTTCGAAGTAAGCCGGCAGCAAGTTTCCCAGCATAGATAGGGATGTTAATTTCACGTAGTAAATAAGGGATTCCGCCGATATGGTCTTCGTGACCATGCGTAATAAAGAGCCCTTTAATTTTATCCTGATTTTGAACTAAATAGGTATAATCAGGAATAACATAATCGATTCCCAGAAGTTCATCTTCAGGGAATTTAATACCTGCATCAATGAGGATGATTTCGTCTTGAAACTGAACGCCGTATGTGTTTTTTCCAATTTCGCCGAGACCGCCAAGGGCAAATACGGCTGTTTGGTCATTTTTTACAAATTTCATGCGTTACAGATTCTCCACTTGATAATCTTCGGATTGTTGTTCATAAGCCAGATGATCCTCATTAAGCACCTGGATATATTCAATGTTAAATCCTTTATTAGCCAATTTTTCACGAACTCTTCTTTCGGTTTCCGCTTCTACGTACATGGCTTGAGTACGTTCACGGACAGGAACTTCTTTCGCCAGTTCCTGATATAATACTTTGTATATCATTACATTATCGCTCCTAACTAGATATAATTTCCACATTCTTGTCCTGTCATTAATAATAGCACGTTTAATTATCGTATGGTAATGATAACGGTAGTTGAACTAGCTTTTGGAGCCATCCGGCCAGTGGGCTCTAAGCATATGTCTTGCGTTCCATCAATTTTTTCCAACGTTTTTTCAGCTTCCTTAACAATCGCTTCATCATGGTGAATCCATCCCCTTCCACTGATGAAAAAAGCACTAAAACGTTAACCGCCCAATCCCTGTTACTACTAGTATAATACGGTTTGATTAAGAATGAAACATTTACATAGTAGAATTTGTTATTATGGTTTGTTTTTCTTCTCAAATTTATCCTCTCGTGCTACAGTATAGCCAAACAATTAACTTAATTATGATGGGATAACCAAATAGTTATGGAATACAGAGATGGAGGAACTTTTATGGACAAGAAAATCGCCTTTTTCGATATCGATGGGACATTACTCAATCATCAAAAACAACTGCCAGAAGAAACGAAAGAAGCTATAAAGCAGCTGCAAAATTCTGGCGTTTACTGCGCAATTGCTACTGGACGTGCACCATTCATGTACGAAGAAATAAGGGAAGAGCTTGGAATCGATTCCTTTGTAAGTTTTAATGGTCAGTACGTCATATTGGAAGGGGAAGTAGTCTACAAAAACCCCCTTTCCGAAAGTTACTTGGAAAAGTTACATGAACATGCGCAAGAAAACAATCATCCCATGGTTTTTATGAACCATGAAACCATGAGAGCTTCCGAGCAAGAACATTCTCATATTGAAAAAAGCCTGGGTTCGCTTCATTTCGACTATCCGCAGGTAGATGAGTCTTTTTATAAAGGCCGGGAAATCTTCCAATCCCTTCTGTTCTGTCAGGGAGGGGAAATTGAAGACTATAGAAGTGTTCACAAAGCATTTGATTACATCCGCTGGCACCCTTACTCCTGTGATGTTTTACCAGGAGGAGGATCGAAAGCTGAGGGAATCAAAAAAATGATTGAAGCAGCTGGTCTTCGAATTGAGGATTCCATTGCATTCGGAGACGGGTTAAATGATATTGAAATGCTGCGGGAAACGGGTACAGGAGTAGCCATGGGAAACGCTGTTCCCGAAGCTAAACAGGTTAGTGATATGGTAACCACCGATGTAAATGAAGGCGGATTGGTAAAAGCCATCTACGACCTGGGACTATTAAAAGCACGCTCCTGACTAAGGATTATGGACATTGCAGTAAGCTCCCTTTTCTGTAAGACTCAGTTCCGAGATATTTAGGCTGAGAGGACAGTCCTTCGGGGGATGATTTCGCTTTCCGTGGGCATGCGCGGAGCCCCCTCAGGCCTCAGGCCTTCCGGGGTCTCCCCTGTCATTTTTATCCCACAGGAGTCTACATCATCCCCCTCCGGACTTTGCCAAATTAGAAGCTCGAAACGGCTTTACCCTTCACCGCTTGAGAAGAAATACTACATGAGCTTTATCCTTTTATCAGGCTGAAACTTTGGGATAGAGCCTGTTATATAAGCATTCCAGCCAGGTTAAGGAGAACAGAATTCTCTTTTTCCGAAGGGGCCCTTCTCCAAATATCGTAACGGACCCAAATTATCTCGAAGTCGAGTCTTACAGTAACCGGTCCTATTGTTGAATAAGCCTCTGAAAATCACTTATAACGATTGGCACATTAGGGTTATGGTCTCTGGATAAACCCAATAAAAGAAGCCTGCCGGGATTTCGGCAGGCTTCTTTTTATAGAGGTTTATCGATCAGCGGGAACAGCATTTTCAGGCTCTTTGAATGGATCATCAGGGTCAATATGATCATAGAACATAATGCCATGAAGATGATCAATTTCGTGTTGGAAAACAATCGCGGCATAATCCTTCAGGCGAAGTTTAACCTCGCTGCCTTCAAGATCTGTCGCTTTTACTGTGATGCGGCGATACCTTGGCACATAGCCAGGTACTTCACGGTCAACAGATAAGCATCCCTCACCTGTTGAAAGGTAAGAGCGTTCCACCGAATGACTTACAATACGAGGATTAAATAATCCGTAGCTGTAAAGTTTATCTTTTAAATCAATAAAATGTACGGCAAGCATTCGTTTGTTTACATTAATCTGCGGCGCAGCTAGTCCAACCCCAGCACGCAGACCATATCGATCACACACTTGCTCGTCCTGACTGTTCTTTAAATACTGAAGCATGGCTTCCAGGGTTTCCTTGTTTTCTTCAGAAGGAGGAAGAGCTACTTCTTCTGTCACCTTCCGTAGGGCCGGGTGCCCTTCCCGAACGATATCTTCCATAGTTATCATACTAAACATCCTTTCCCACTTGAACATTATACCATCTTATATAAATAGGGAAGCGGACCTGTGTCTTTGCTCCAAGATTATTGGAAACATTTGAAAAAAGTCACTTCCAATTTAATTTCATTTATTATACTATTGTACATATCACAAGATTACAATCATGTTTTAGGTGCAGTCTGCATAAAAGGGGGAAAAAGTGATCGTGCGTTTACGTTTGTTCATGGCATTGGCAGCAGTTGTTTTTATTATGGCTGCGTGTACAGGTCCATCTGCTCAGGAAGAGGTGTACAATCACCTGGAAGAAGCAGTTGAGAAAGAGGAAGGTTTCCGGGAACAGCAGCAGCCTCTCGTTAAGCTCGAAAATGAAGAACAGGAGCTTTATGAGAAAATAATTGATTTGAATATGGATCAATTTGATAAAATTCAGTCGCTTTCTAAAGAGGCCGCTGGAATTGTAGAAGAAAGACAGGAGAAACTTGAAGCGGAAAAAGAAAGTATTGAAGCCGCCAAAGAAGAGTTCAATGAGATCAAACCGTTGATCGATGAGTTAGATGAAGAGCAGGCAGAAGCGAAAGAAAAGGCCGAGGAACTTGTTGGAACGATGGACAGCCGTTATCAAGCCTATCAGAAATTATATGATGCTTATAACAAAGCATTAGAACATGATAAAGAATTGTATGATATGCTTCAAAACAAAGAGTTAGCTGAAGAAGATATGCAGAAGAAAATTGAAAGTATTAATAACAGCTATAATCAGGTCATTGAGGCTAATAAAGAATTCAACGAATATACAGATCAGTATAATAATGAAAAGAAAGAACTTTACGAAGCACTTGATCTCAATGTATCCTACGAAGAAACTGAAAAGTCCGAATAATTGTCGAAATCGCTTAGCAAGCTATACATACTTATCAACCGTCAGCGTCTGGCGGTTTTTTTATTTGCATGATACAGAGAAAAAACTTAAAATTAATACAGGCTTAATTTTTCAATGGTACAGTAGAGGCGGTATTTCTATCTTTTTTCTCCATTTTACACGCCCTGTGCGCAAGGCACAGAACTATATATGGGTTATAGCTAAGGTTGTAATTGACGAATGATGGCGAATTGAGCTAAACTACTAAGTGGATCTACATTGTACCATTAAATCTTCCAGGGAAAATGTAACAGTTTAGCTGAGATTTTACGTATGATTAGTGAAGTTGTGTACAGGGTAATACGTAAAGAGCAAATCGGTACAGTTTTTTTTCATATTTGGGAAAGCTAATCACAGCATCTATTTTTAGAATAAGAAAGGAAGAGGTGAACGATTTTGAAACGTACTCTTGAGAACATTGAAAATCAGTTCGAAATGTTTCAAATCATGAACGAAGAAGGCGAAATCGTCAATGAAGATGCAATGCCTGATTTGTCAGATGAAGATTTAAAAGAAATTATGAAGCGTATGGTTTATACGCGTATATTGGATCAGCGTTCCATCGCGTTAAACCGTCAGGGACGTCTAGGTTTCTACGCTCCTACAGCAGGACAGGAAGCTTCTCAGCTTGGAAGTCAATACGCACTGGAAAAAGCAGACTTTATTCTTCCAGGCTACCGTGATGTGCCTCAGCTAATTTGGCACGGCCTTCCTCTATACCAGGCTTTCCTATTTTCCCGTGGTCACTTTAAAGGAAACCAAATGCCAGAAGGCGTGAATGCAGTTAGCCCTCAAATCATCATCGGTGCTCAAATTACACAAGCAGCCGGTGTGGGACTAGGCTTCAAAAAACGCGGCCAAGATGCAGTGGCTATTACTTATACCGGTGACGGCGGAGCATCCCAGGGTGACTTCTATGAAGGAATTAACTTTGCCGGAGCGTTTGGCGCGCAAGCTATTTTCGTTGTGCAAAATAACCGCTTTGCGATCTCTGTACCAGTTGAAAAGCAATCTGCTGCTCAAACCATTGCGCAAAAAGCAGTTGCAGCTGGTATTGAAGGAATTCAAGTAGACGGTATGGACGTACTTGCCGTTTATGCAGCTACAAAAGAAGCGCGTAAACGTGCGGTTGACGGTGAAGGTCCAACATTAATTGAAACTCTTACTTACCGTTATGGTCCACACACAATGGCAGGGGACGACCCTACACGTTATCGTACAGACGATGAAGACAGCGAATGGGAGAAGAAAGACCCTATCGTCCGTTTCCGTAAGTACCTCGAAGGCAAAGACCTGTGGTCGGAAGAAGAAGAAAATGAATTAATTGAAAATACGAAAGCAGAAATCAAAGCTGCGGTTAAAGAAGCAGACAATACACCGAAACAAAAAGTTACAGATCTGATCAGTAACATGCACGAACAACTTCCACCTAACCTAGAAGAACAGATGGAAGAATATAAGGAAAAGGAGTCGAAGTAGACCATGGCACAAATGACAATGATCCAAGCTATCACAAACGCGATGCAAACCGAGCTTAAAAACGACGAAAACGTGCTGATTTACGGTGAAGACGTTGGTCAAAACGGCGGAGTATTCCGTGCGACAGAAGGTCTTCAAGACGAATTCGGTGAAGATCGCGTATTCGATACACCACTAGCTGAGTCTGGAATTGGCGGTATGTCCATCGGACTTGCTTTGACTGGCTTCCGTCCAGTACCTGAAATTCAGTTCTTTGGTTTCGTTTATGAAACAATGGACGCAATCAATGGTCAAATGGCTCGTTACCGTTATCGTACAGGTAACACACGCTCCATGCCGATTACGATTCGTTCTCCTTTCGGCGGCGGTGTTCATACACCTGAACTTCACGCCGACAGTCTTGAAGGTCTAATCGCTCAGCAGCCAGGTGTGCGTGTCGTTATTCCTTCTACACCTTACGATGCAAAAGGACTATTAATTTCTTCAATCCGCGATAACGACCCAGTCGTTTTCCTTGAGCATATGAAACTATACCGTTCTTTCCGCGGCGAAGTTCCAGAAGAGGATTATACAATTGAACTTGATAAAGCAGATATTAAACGCGAAGGAACCGATGTTACTCTAGTAGCGTATGGCGCAATGGTTCACTCTTGCCTGAAAGCAGCTGAAGAGCTAGAAGAAAATGGTGTGAGTGCTGAAGTGATCGACCTTCGCACAGTCAGCCCAGTTGACTATGAAACCATTCTTGAATCTGTTAAGAAAACAAACCGTGCAGTTGTTGTACAGGAAGCACAAAAGCAGGCAGGTATTGCAGCAAGCGTAGCTGCTGAAATTCAAGAAAAAGCTATTCTGCATCTTGAAGCTCCAGTACTGCGTGTTCATGCACCTGATACTGTTTATGCATTCACTCAAGCAGAGGAAGTTTGGCTTCCAAACTACAATTCTGTAGTTGAAAAAGTTAACCAAGTAATGAACTTTTAATCATTTTAATAATGGGAGGTAGTAAGCGTGGCATTTGAATTTAAACTGCCTGATATCGGTGAAGGTATCCACGAAGGTGAAATTGCCAAATGGTTTGTAAAACCAGGTGATGAAATTAAAGAAGACGACGTCATTTGCGAAGTGCAAAACGACAAAGCAGTTGTTGAAATTCCGTCTCAAGTCGATGGTACAGTAAAAGAAATCCATGTCGAAGAAGGCGAAACAACTACAGTAGGAACGGTCATTATCACAATCGATGACGGCTCCGAAGACACAGGTTCTGATGAAGGATCTTCTGATGATTCCGCAGAGGAAACTAAACAAGAGCCGAAAGAAGAAAAACAATCAGAGCAAAAAGAAGAAAAATCTGCTTCTGAACAGCCTGCAGCTGAAGGTGACAGTGATGTAGATGAAGACAAGCGTGTAGTAGCTATGCCGTCCGTGCGTAAATTTGCCCGCGACAACGATGTAGATATCCGTAAAGTACAAGGCTCTGGTAAAAACGGCCGTATCTTGAAAGAGGATGTCGAGAGCTTCATGAGCGGCGACCAAACCGAGGCGGCAGCGGATACAGCAAGCGAAGAATCAGAAGAGCAAGAAACAGCAGCCGCGGCTCAGACAGCCCCAGCAGCTGGAGAAGCGTATCCTGAAACTCGCGAGAAAATGAGCGGTATGCGTAAAGCCATTGCTAAAGCTATGGTGAATTCTAAGCAGACAGCTCCTCACGTAACCCTTATGGATGAAGTAGACGTGACAGAACTTGTTGCTCACCGTAAGAAATTCAAAGCAGTAGCTGCTGAACAGGATATTAAGCTTACTTACTTGCCTTATGTAGTAAAAGCGCTTGTATCAACGCTTAAGAAATATCCAGTATTAAATACGTCACTAGATGACGATAAAGATGAAATTATTCAAAAACACTATTATAATATTGGTATTGCAGCAGACACTGACAAAGGCTTGCTTGTACCAGTGGTGAAAGATTCAGACCGTAAGTCAATCTTCTCCATTTCAAGTGAAGTCAATGAATTGGCAGTCAAAGCTCGCGATGGTAAACTGACATCCGAAGAAATGAAAGGCGCATCTACAACGATTACAAATATCGGATCTGCCGGCGGACAATGGTTTACTCCAGTAATCAACCATCCAGAAGTTGCTATTCTAGGAATTGGACGTATTGCTGAAAAACCAATGGTTCGTGATGGCGAAGTAGTTGTAGCTCCTGTTCTTGCTATTTCCCTAAGCTTTGACCACCGTATTATCGATGGTGCAACAGCTCAGCATGCAATGAATAACATCAAGCGTTTACTGAACGATCCACAACTAATTATGATGGAGGCGTAAAGTATGGTAGTAGGAGATTTTCCAATTGAACTAGATACGTTAGTCATTGGAGCGGGACCTGGCGGCTATGTAGCTGCTATCCGTGCCGCTCAAACTGGACAAAACGTAACAATCGTAGACAAAGGTAACCTTGGAGGAGTCTGCTTGAACGTAGGCTGTGTTCCTTCCAAAGCGCTTATTCAGGCGGGTCACCGCTATGAGCACGCCAAAGGTGCCGAGGACATGGGCATTCAGTCTGAAAACACGACGGTAGACTTTTCTAAAGTACAAGAGTGGAAGAGCGGAGTTGTTCAGAAGCTTACCGGCGGTGTAGAAGGACTTCTTAAAAACAACAAAGTCGATATCGTAAAAGGTGAAGTCTACTTCGTAGATAAAAATACAGTGCGTATTATGGATGATAAGAACTCCCAGACGTACACGTTTAATAACTGTATTATCGCGACTGGCTCCCGTCCAATTGAACTTCCTAACTTCAAGTTCTCTGAGCGCGTGATTGACTCTACTGGAGCACTTGCTCTTAATGAGGTACCGAAGAAAATGGTCGTTATCGGCGGCGGTTACATTGGTACAGAGCTAGGTACGGCTTATGCGAACTTCGATACGGAAGTAACTATCCTTGAAGGCATGAAAGACATCCTTGGCGGCTTTGAGAAGCAAATGTCTTCTCTCGTTAAGAAACGCTTGAAGAAAAAAGGCGTAGATATTGTTACCAATGCTATGGCACAAGGGGTAGAAGAAACGGAAGATGGCGTAAAAGTAACCTATGAAGTAAAAGGTGAAGAAAAAACCATCGAAGCTGATTACGTGCTTGTAACCGTAGGACGCCGTCCGAATACAGACGAAATCGGTCTTGAAGAACTTGGTGTTGAAATGAGCGATAAAGGTG
Source organism: Halobacillus halophilus DSM 2266 (assembly GCF_000284515.1). Lineage (GTDB taxonomy): Bacteria > Bacillota > Bacilli > Bacillales > Halobacillaceae > Halobacillus > Halobacillus halophilus. Next base: position 1,815,012 of record NC_017668.1, read on the forward strand.
TTATTCAAATCGACAAGCAGTGTCGCACAAACTTTGATAACATTTATGCGATTGGTGACATCGTTGATGGACCTCCGCTCGCTCATAAGGCTTCTTATGAAGGTAAAATCGCAGCAGAAGTTATTGCCGGTGAAAAATCAGAAATTGATTATCTAGGCATCCCTGCTGTTGTGTTCTCCGATCCAGAACTTGCTTCTGTTGGCTATACAGAAGATGAAGCTAAGGAAGCGGGATATGATGTGAAAGCATCTAAGTTCCCATTCGGAGCTAACGGACGCGCGCTTTCTCTTAATGATAGTGACGGGTTCTTGAAACTGATTACTCGTAAAGATGACAATCTAGTGATTGGTGCTCAAATTGCAGGACCAAATGCAAGTGACATGATCTCTGAATTAGGACTTGCCATTGAAGCAGGCATGACCGCTGAAGATCTTGCCTTAACTATCCATGCTCACCCAACTCTTGGTGAGATTACAATGGAAGCGGCTGAAGTAGCCATGGGCAGCCCGATTCACATCACTAAATAATGTTAAAAAACTCCTGATCCATGCTGGTTCAGGAGTTTTTTGTCAGTTTATGATGATTCCTAAGTGGGGGATTAACCTAATAGACCACTATCACTAATTCGCTAATATTTCATTACACTATAGAAATATTCTTAAGTATGATAATCGCTTATGTGCGAAAAGCTATGAAGAGAAAGATGTTGGTGGGAAATTTTCGGATAGAGATAGGTTTTAATTCTTATACATTCAATTGAAAAACTCCTGAACGGAATTCGTTCAGGAGTTTTTATTAGTTAAAGATATAGAACTTTCTAATTTATTCATAATATCCTGTGATCCAGAATCTCCAGAAATCAATTCGATGACCTTCCCATCTCTTTTAACAACGAGGGTGGGGAGTTGGTCCTCATCGACATCAATCTGTCCTGTATTAGCCTCTGATTGCTCAAACGAAAGGGATTTGTGCTCGTGTTTCATTTTCCAGTCAAGTAGAGCAGTTAAATAGTTATCGGCTTCTGATGGATGGTCATTATCTATCTCCGTATATAGATAAACACCGTAAGATTCAGAGTGGGCTTGTAAAACTTCCACATTGTCAGATTGAGGAATGCAGCCTGCTAATAAAATGATGAGTATTAATGAAATAATTCTACTGTACGTCATGGCTTGTCTGCACCCCTTTTCTAATCTGTTGCAGGACAAGTGTAACAAACAAAAAAGGAGAACCTGCCATTGTAATGGATATGTCATTGAAATGATAACCGAGTGTTTTATCATTAATCCATATGTTAATAAATAATCAATTTTGTAACAAAAAAGGGGAAGAACATGCAGATGAACGTGCTTGTGTTGATTTTAAAGATAAGCTCCCGTTTGTGTAAGACTTGATTTCGAGATATTTGTTGAGCGGAAGGTCCTGCGGGGGACGATTTCGCTTTCAGCGGGCATGAGGTGAGCTTCCTCGGGCTTTGCAGCCTGCGGGATCTCACCAATCATGTTCATCCCGCAGGAGTCTACATCGTCCCCCTCCGGACCTGGCAAAATCAGATGCTCGAAATTATTTAAGACATCGGAGGGTTGATGAGAAAAAATCATGTGATCATGAGGCTATTTTTAAGCTATACCGATGTGGAATAGCCCGTCATAAAAGCATTTAGGACCGATTAAGAAGGAGAGCATCCTCTCTTATAAAAGCGTCCGTTATTCTTACTCGGCTGGGCTGGTGGGGAAATGGCGAGACTCCCATGGGAGAAGGGACTAGGTGAGATCCCGCAGGGAGTGAAACGAGCGAGGAAGCTCTTGGCAAAAAGGAGGATCGACTAAAGTCGCCACGTCCTGTGGCAACGTCGATCGACCCCACGTCGTGTAGGGCCATAGGAAAGTGTCCAAATGTGGAATCACCCCGATAGACACGAACGGCTTATGTCTCGAGTGTCTGGGTGATGGAACAAGACGAGTTATTTCCCCACTAGTCCTTCTCCAAATATCGTAACGGACCCGAATTATCTCGAAACTGAGTCTTCAATACTCCGGACCTTTAACGTAATATGCTTTTTATGGAAAATTAGCAGTTAGGTTTAATTAAGTAGTGGAAATAAAAAACGAAGTAAGTGGTTTTTGGGGATTAGCACTCCACCAATCCCATTTATAAATGAAGATAAAAAAGACCGCCGAGAGATTCTCGACGGTCTGGTAACACCCCTATAAAGGAGGGGAGAATTTAATGTTGGTTAGCCTTTTTTTTCTTTTTAAGTCCAGCTTCTTTGGCATCTTCATTAAACGTCTTATATAGCGAGAAGCATATAAGAATCATGATAATGGTGAAAGGGAAAGCTGAAATAATGGCTGCTGTCTGTAAGGCGCCTAATCCGCCCTGCCACAGAAGCACAGCAGCTGCTCCGGCTTGAATAACACCCCAAGTAAATTTCACTTGATTTTTAGGGTTCAAGCTGCCATTGGTCGTCTGCATTCCAAGAACGAAAGTAGCTGAGTCAGCTGACGTTATAAAGAATGTACTGATTAATAGAAGACCAATAACGGACATAACTCCACCTAGAGGAATGTGCTCAAGCATGGAGAAGAGAGCAACCTCGTTACCAAGTTCATTTACATCGGAAATGATGTTAATTCCATCGAAATATTCTAGAGAAATGGCTGTACCGCCAAATACGGAGAACCATAGAGCACCAAAGACGGTTGGTACTAGAAGTACGCCTAGAATAAATTCACGGATCGTACGGCCTTTAGAAACACGGGCAATGAAGGTTCCTACGAATGGAGCCCAGGAAAGCCACCAAGCCCAGTAGAAAATGGTCCAGTCTTTCACCCACGTACTATCTTCTGCGAACGGTGTTAGTCGGAAGCTCATATATGGAAGGTCACGTGCGTACGAACCGAACGTGGTCGTAAAGAGTTCCAAAATAAAGTTCGTAGGTCCAGCGAACAGCGTAAAGATCATAAGTAAAAGAGCCAGAACAATGTTGGTATTACTCAAGTACTTAATTCCTTTATTTAAACCGGTCATCGCTGAGATCATAAACAGTACGGTTACCGCAAGAATAATCATTAATTGCAGAGTGAAAGTATCTTCAAGCCCATCAACCGTAAAGGCTAGTCCACTTGATATCTGCAGGGCGCCAAGTCCCAGAGAAGTGGCTACACCAAAGATTGTCGCAAATACGGCAATAAAGTCAATCAGTGTTCCAAGTGGACCTTTAACTCGTTTCTCCCCTAATAAGGGAACTAAAGTCGCACTGATTACACCTGGCGCATCTTTTCTGAACTTGAAATAAGCAAGTGCCAGAGCAATTACAGAGTAAAAAGCCCAAGGGTGTAAGCCCCAGTGGAAGAAACTGTATTTCATAGCTGATTGTGCGGCTTCTTCCGTTGCAGGCTCTTGTCCTATAACCGGTGGAGTATGGAAGTGGGAAATTGGTTCCGCTGCTCCCCAGAATACAAGTCCAATCCCCATACCTGCACTGAATAACATAGCGAACCAAGTGATATATGGGTATTCCGGTACATCATCCGGTTTTCCTAGTTTTAACTTTCCAAATTTAGAAAAGACTAAGAATATAGCGAAGATAACGAAACCAGTAGCTGACAATAGATAGAACCAACCAAACTTATCCGTCAAGAAACCTTGAACATTAGATGTTATGTTACTTAAATTCCAAGTAGGCAGCACGCTTTCAGGGATGACTCCCCAAGCGATAAATAATAGTGCTACAACTACTGAAATGTAGAATACTTTTGAAACCTGTTTCACTTTGATCATCCCTTCTAACTTTATTTTTCCAGCGTTCCTGGTAAAAATGTTATTGTCCATAGCAGTCATGGACTAACTTTTGCTGCTTATGAGACATGTTTTGCAGTTCTTCCAGTACATCATGAAAACATAAAAGTTCATAAATGAGAATCGTTTGCTGCGGCAGATGATGCCTGTACTTAGAGTCCCTTTGCACATGCTCTTCTTTCCATTTCCAAAAGACCTTGTCCAGCCTTTCGACCCTTGTAAACTGATCTTCACTAATCGTATGAGTGGGGTCTTGCAGTACTTTAACATAATCCTCAGTCAGACTCTCGAGCAAATCGATTTCATCGTCAGTAAAATCAGCAGCCTTCGTATTTACATACTGAAGGTTCCCCAGATGATAAGCGATTTGCTGAAAAGTTCTGAGCTTCTTCTGAGAAAATTGAAATGCTAACATTTCTTCTTTCGTATGTCTGTGATATTTCCACTCTTCTCTTTGAAATTGAGACAGCTGATATGTTCTTTCCAAATGGGCAGTTAACTGACGATAGGATTTTTGAATCCCACGATTTTTCTCTTTAGAATCTGCAGTAATGCTTGAGATTATACGCTGGAGCAGGACACCAGCCTGATTATACAAATCATTAATATTTTTGTAAATCATGGGGGAATAGTTAGGTGGTAAAAGGAAAAAGTTTACAAGGGTCGAAAGAACGATGCCAATTGAAGTAGTACCCAATCTACTAAAAAACGAAACAATATGATGGTCTTGAAATTCTGGGATCATAGCCGTAGCTGTAATAGTGGCCACAATAATTCCGTCATCCAGTTTTAATTTATGGCATACCGCTATTGTCAGCATGGCTACGAGAGCAAAGGTTAAAGCTCCTTTACCAAGAAAACTGTAAAAGACGGTCGCTAACAAAGCCCCGATAGCAGAGGCTGGAAAGCGTACCAACGCTTTTTTAATCGAATCAGCTGCCGTATGCTCCACTGTAACAATGGCTGTTATAACGGCAAAAACAATAGGCAAATTAAAAAAACCACAAATTAGTGCGGTTAAAAATACAGAAATCCCCGTTTTTAAAGTACGTCCTCCTAGAATCTTAAAACGCTTCAATTTTTGAAACATACATACCACCTAAATTTTTAATAACTGCCCAAAGGTTAACGATTAAATATTATAACCTAAATTTCTATATAACGATAGCCGAAATCCACATTCTTCTTATATAATAGTGTAGTTGGAAATACATAACAGTGGAGGGTATTCAATGAAAAGGTTAGGCATATTTTTGTTTTTAATAGTGGTATTAGCGGCTTGTGGCGGTGCAAATGGTCAAGATGGCGGGGAAGAAGATCAAGAGAAGAATAAAGAGCAGACAACGCAGGAGGCAGATGAGAAAAAAGATTCAGCTAAAGAAGAAAAGGATGAAAATAATAAAGTCGAGAAGGAAGAGAAGAGCGAGAAATCAGAAGAAGCTGCTGCCGAAGCGTCAGCAGATGAGCCAAAAGAAGCTCAGTATCAGATTACGGGTAATTGGTCATTTGAACCGATAAATGATGCCGAGCCCAAGGTAGCTCTTTTAACGATTGATGATGCTCCAGATAAACATGGACTGGAAATGGCGAAAACGTTAAAAGCAGCGGATGCTCCAGCTATATTCTTTGTAAACGGCCACTTTATTGATTCAGAAGAAGGGAAAGAAGAACTTAGAAAGATTCACGAACTAGGATTCCCGATCGGGAACCATACGATGACTCATGCTTCTTTACCTGACTTATCTCAAGAAGAACAAAAAGAAGAGATTGTGGGATTGAATGATAAAATTGAAGAAATTACTGGCGAACGGCCTAAATTTTTTCGTGCGCCTTTTGGTCAAAACACGGATTACTCCCAACAGTTAGCAGCTGAAGAGAAGATGCTGCTTATGAATTGGACCTATGGGTACGATTGGAATGAAGAATACATGGATGCCGATAACCTGGCCGATATTATGGTAAATACAGAATTGCTGGGTAATGGTGCCAACCTTCTTATGCATGATCGTGAATGGACTAAAGAGGCCCTTGATGACATTGTGACGGGACTCCGCAGTAAAGGTTATGACCTGCTTGATCCAGCTCTCATTAAGACGCCAAAATAATAAAAAAAAAGGGTGATCGACTCGATCATCCTTTTTTTAATGGACTATTATGCAAGTCGAAAACATAATATGAAATGAGTGTAACTCATTAGTGTGGCACATTTCAAAAAATGTTATACTTTTGGGCTTGATTTTTCGATTGTGCCATATTAAAATGAATGTACATTGAAAGCGATTACAAATTATGAGGAGTGGATGTTAATGGGTACAATCGTTTGTCAGGACTGTCAAAAAGTGATTGAACACTACGAAAATGAAAAGGTATCTACCCTTTACAGCACATGCCCTACGTGCCATACAACGGAAAAATAAAAGACGCAAAAAGCCCGCTGCTGTTTAAAGCAGCGGGCTTTTTTATTTGAAGGCTTTCTGTTCGGTAATGACGTGAATCGTTTCAAGTGTTGAGTCCTCGGGACCCTGCACAGGCAGGCCTGCTTGAATATTTTCATGTATATAAGCAATATTATCAGAGGTTATGATTTCCCCGGGTATAAAAATGGGAATACCGGGTGGATAAACCATTACAAATTCCGCACTGATCCGACCAACAGCATCGCGCAGCGGCAATACTTCTGTCGACGCATAAAACGCCTCACGGGGAGAGAGTGAAAGTACAGGAATGTCAGGCACCTTGACCACTATTTCCTTTGTTTCGACTGTCCCTGAGGATTGCTCGGAAAGATCTGTTAAAGCTTCAATTAGCCGTTCAACATTCTCTTCTCTGTCCCCAGGAGTGATAATACATAAGATATTGTATAAATCTGAAAGCTCGACTTCAATGGAGTAGTTTTCTCTTAACCATACTTCCACATCATACCCGGAGATGCCTAAATTTTTGACAGAGATGATCAGCTTTGTGGGATCATAGTCATGTGTTGCATCACTCGCTAAAATTTCGTCTCCTGGACAATAGATAGATGGAATTTGATTAAGGCTTTTTCGCGCACTATCCGCAAGCCTGATACAGCTCTCCATAAGTTCATGACCATTCATGGCCAGGTGGCGCCTTGCTGTGTCAAGTGAAGCTAACAGAATATAAGATGTAGATGTTGTCGTGAGCATCGACATGATCGTTTGCACTCGTTCATGAGATACGAGACCTTCTCTTAAATTCAGCACCGAACTTTGAGTAAGGGACCCGCCGAGTTTGTGGACACTTGTAGCGGCAAGATCTGCACCTGCCTGCATAGCAGAAAGCGGAAGCCGCTCGTGAAAATGGATGTGTACACCGTGAGCTTCATCTACGAGTACAGGAATATCAAAGGAATGAGCAATATCTACAATATGACTGAGGTCAGCCGTGATTCCAAAATAAGTCGGATTAATGACAAGCACACCTTTAGCATCGGGATGTGCCATACAGGCTCTTTCAACAGCTTCCGGTGTAATTCCGTGAGAAATACCGAGTCTATTATCAAGTTCTGGGTGAATAAATACAGGTTTAGCACCTGAAAAAATGATGGCTGTGGTGATCGATTTGTGCACATTTCGGGGGACAATGATTTTATCTCCTGGTTGACAAACGCTCATAATCATCGTCATGATAGCTCCGGAAGTTCCCTGGACGGAGAAAAATGTATAATCGGCACCAAAAGCTTCAGCTGCAAGACTTTGAGCATCTTTAATCATTCCCTGAGGATGATGAAGGTCATCCAAAGGTTCAATGTTAATCAAATCAATGGATAGGGCATTATCGCCTAAAAACTGCTGAAATTCTTTATCCATCCCTTTGCCGCCTTTATGGCCGGGTATATGAAATTGAGTTGGTTTTTTATCTGCATGGTTTTTAACCCCTGTAAATAAAGGAGTTTGGTTTTGGTTCATAACGTATAAGCACCTCTTTATAAATAGAAAGCATGTGAATTATAGCAAAGTACCCTTATATTTGCTAGTAAAAAAACCGGGCTTGTGCTTCATATTAGACCTCATGGTAAACTGTTCTTAAAAGGAGGAGAAGCCATGAACTGGAAAACCCAAGTAACAGAGAAATTAGGGATTACATACCCTGTTATCCAGGGGGGACTGGCCTATCTAGCATACGCGGAGCTGGCCGCTGCCGTTTCCAACGCAGGTGGTCTTGGTCAGATAACAGCGATGAGCATGAATAGTCCGGATGAACTCCGTGCGGAGATTAAGCGATTACGTACTTTAACTCGGAATCCATTCGGTGTGAATTTTGCCATTGGTCAACAACGTAGGCCATTTGAAGATATGGTTGCTGTGGCTGTAGAGGAAAAGGTCCCGGCTATTTCGGTTACAGGAGGCAATCCTAAGCCTGTACTGGATTTGGTAAAGGGAAAAGGCATTAGGACCCTTGTACTGGTTGCTGCCAGACGACAGGCAGAGAAAGCTGAAGAACTAGGTGCAGACGCAGTTATGGTTGTTGGTCAGGAAGGAGGCGGCCACATAGGAAGAGATGACGTCGGTACTTTTGTTTTGACGCCGCGTGTAGTAGATGCGGTATCCATTCCTGTGATTGCTTCCGGCGGGATTGGGGACGGCCGGGGACTTATGGCTGCGCTGGCACTGGGGGCCGAAGGTATCGAAATGGGGACCAGGTTTATAGCCACAAAAGAATGCCACCACGCCCATGCCGCATACAAACAAGCATTGATTGAGGCAACGGAGACATCCACTACCGTTATAAAAAGAAGCTTAAAGGCCCCTGCAAGAGCCTTGAAAAATCCATGGACGGAGGAAATATTGAAGCTTGAATCCGAGGATCGGGGTTATGAAGGTTTAAAAGATTACATTGGCGGCGAAGCGAATAAGAGATACATTTATGAAGGGGAAGTAGAAGAGGGATTTGCATGGGCAGGGCAAGTTGCTTCCAGTATCACAGATGTACCCTCAGTCGCTGAACTGTTCCGGCGAATCATTCAAGAGGCCGAAGGTATACGCAGTAAATGGAATTAGGTACATAAGGAGGGATAGAATGAGTTATCATTATCCAATTGATGAAATATACTGGACGAAAGAGGAAATTATCGATGTTGTAAACTTTTATTCGATGGTCGAGCAAGCGTACGAGAAGCAAGTGAACCGTGACGACCTTCTACTGTCTTACACACGTTTTAAACAAATTGTGCCATCTAAGAGTGAAGAAAAGAAGCTTTGCGGCCAGTTTGAGAAAGAATCAGGATATTCCTGCTATCGCACAGTTAAAAAAGCAAAGGAATCAGCAGCAGGAGACAAAATAAAAATGGAACAATAATTTAAAAGCAGCCGCAATGTAAAGCGGCTGCTTTTTTAATCAAGTTTTTTTGTATAGCGGTACAATGGTTCGAGAGTTTGGAACGTATCTCTACAAAGATTTATGAAACCCTCAGGATCCTTAAGTCTGGAATCATTCCGCTCGATTTGCTGGCCACACAGGATCTCTGCTTTCTTAACATTCTTGAGTCTGTCGGTCATGGCATCAAATTTATCAGAATCCACTTCACCGTGAGAGATGGCCTCAGGCTTGGTGTGATCCCCAGACCAGACAAAGTGATCAGGAATATGGTTCATAATTTCTTTCTTATGAGATTGTAGCGTATCCGCATAATTTTCTTTAATAGGACTTTCATATATCACTGCAAACCAGATAAATACGTGCGTTTCCCACAAGCCTATTTGGAAGTGGGGAAGTTTTTTATAGCCTCGCTTGTTCGAAGCTAATGCCGCCCATGTATCATTTGGAGGATTCGTTTTACGCCTCGCGTGGCGTGCAACATGTACAAACATCTCATCCCCGGTCATCGCCGTTGCATCGGGAGCAAGCTCGGAGGCAATTGCTTCTAGCTTGGGAGAAATATGCTCCTTTAAAGCTTCCATGCGATTTTCAAGTCCCGGAATGGTGAAAACGTCGAAATCTCTTTGGGTAAACCCTTTAAAATTAGTCATTCTATCAACTCCTAGGTAAACAATCGATCTTATTTTACCACACGTAAAAATCTTTACTAAGCAATCTGTTTCAAGGGTTTGAATTTTCTAAAAATGGGTTACATATAAGTAATCTAATTGAAACTTCTCAAGCAATTGCCACATATATATATAGTAAGGATTTGAAAGGGAGGGATTGGCAATGAAACATGTCATGGAAGCGCTGCGTAAAAGAGAAGCTGAAGAAAAGCTCCCGGTGATCCGTTTGGAGATTGATTACGAATTAGTTACATTGCATGATGCAATGCTAGCGGAGGATGAAGCCCAGATAAAGAAAAGTAAAAACAGGCTCGCCGAACTTCGTAAACAGCTGATTGAATGGTCTATCAATTAACGAGCAACATATAGTTGCTTGTTTTTTTTGATTTGATTCTGTTAAACATGTTAATTTTTCATAAATGGTTGCTTATGCCACTAAAGGGTCCTATTTTGGAAGACTCGATTTCGAGATAAATCGGGGTCCGTTATAATATACGGAGGAGGCTAGTGGGGAAATAACTCGCTTTCCTATGGGGAACGGTAAGCTTCCTCGCTCGTTTCACTCCCTGTGGGATCTCACCTAGTTCCTTCTCCCATGGGAGTCTCGTCATTTCCCCACTAGTCCAACTTTATTAGGACGAACGGGCGGACCCTTAGGAAAGAGAGTATCCAATCCCTTACCCCGCCTGAAATGCTTATATAACAGGCTATCCAGCATAGTTCCAGCCTGAAAAAGTATATACCGATGTGATTATTTATTCTCACGCGGGTGAAGAATGAACCCGTTTCGAGTTTCTCATTCGGCAAGGTCCCCGCAGGAGCTTCCGCTCAACAAATATCTCGAAGTCAGTCTTCAAGTAAAGGGAGCTTATCTGTGAAGATCAACGTGGATATACTATAGCTTTAGAGGTAAATATGTGAAATAAACCATCGTGATTTGATATGATAGAAACCATCTGATGTAAAGGAGTATGAGAAAATGGATATACAAAGAAAAGAAGAGCTTTTTGAACAAGCTAAGCAATGGATATTGGAAGCAGGCTCCCATATTCGAGACCATATCGATGCTCCAAGGTCGATTGAGACGAAATCGAATCCTAATGACTTAGTAACGGAAATGGATCAGCAGACAGAACAGTTTTTCGCCGATAAAATAAGAGCCAACTATCCCGACCATTTGTTATTAGGAGAAGAAGGTTTTGGGGATTCTCTTGAAGATTTAAAAGGAACCATTTGGATTGTTGATCCAATAGACGGTACGATGAACTTTGTTCATCAAAAACGAAATTTTGCGATCTCGATTGGTATATATGAAGATGGGGTTGGAGAGATTGGGCTGATTTATAATGTTATGGAGGACGTGCTGTATTCAGTTAAAAGAGGACAAGGAGTCTTTAAAAACGAAAAACAGCTTCCTGAGCATAACGATTCGAGACCACTCAAGGAATCCATTCTTACATTAAATACCACGTGGTTGATTCCTGAAAATCCACATGTGGAGCATGATAGCATTCAGGAATTAGTTAAGACCATTCGGAGTACACGCTCTTATGGTTCAGCTGCTCTTGAATTAGCCTTTGTAGCCGAAGGCATTGTGGATGGGTATTTGACTATGACACTGATGCCGTGGGATTATGCGGCTGGTGCCATCATGGTACAGGAAGTAGGCGGAACCGTTACACGTGCGGACAAGGGTGAGCTTGATCTTTTAAATTCAACTACTGTTTTAGCATGCCGCTCCAATATATATGACGAAATTATCGATGACTATGTACAGCTCAAAACAAAAGAAAGCGACCGCTAAAAGGGGTCGCTTTTCTTATGCATTCAGTTTTCTTTTTAATCGTAATCCAAAACTCATAATGATAAAACCGAGTAAAAAAAAGAAGCCGGCGAGCCAGAAATTTTCCTGGCCAATGGCAAAGCCTACAGAAATAAATGATAGTATGACGAAGAAGGCTAATACACCCATGTTCATTTGAAAGTTCTTCAACAAGTTCACCCCTATTCAAAAGTTATTATAAAGGATTTGTCCAAAAAATGAAAATTGTTGAATGGGTAGCTTCTTTAGATCGTATCTAGTATCATAAAACACAGAATAGAGGAGAATACGAGGAGGAACATCATGGCAGATAACACAACATTGACCGTCCCTAGTGATTTATGGCCTATCGCTGATTTCTTTTTTCAGGGCCTCGGCAATGAAGTCAATATGAATGATGAATCGGAAGTAGGGATGTTATTTCGTTCCTTTTTGCTTTTATACTTAACCACTGTAATTCTGGCTATTATTACATTTAAACTGGGTTTTGCAAGGAAACTGCCGCTTATGAAAACGGTAGTTGTTTATGCAGTACTAATTATCGGCACATTTCTGTTGACGTTGATTTTAGGTTTGAACCTGCCCCTGCCAGAAAGTTTAATGGTAGCTGCGGTGATCATGGGTGTTTACAGGTTGCGCCTGCACCGGGAACGAAAAGAGAAACAATCCTAAAAAGGAAGGCTCCCCATCTATCGGGAGCCTTCCTTTATTATTAGTAAATATCAACTATGGAAGATGATGTTCTTTTTTTCTTTCACGATTGAAGCGGAATTGACCGGTAGCCAGCCGTTTTTTTGTGTTTTCTTCAATACGGTCGTGGCAGGTCTGGCACATATAAGTGTGAATCCGTCTGTTTCTCAATCGTTTGGCTTGCAGACAGTAACTGTCAATTTTCTCAATGTTGTCGCAAATAACGCACTGTACACGCACAATTCTCACCTCAATACTGACTATCTTAGTGACTATCATAACATATTTGATGGATATAAGTGTAATTTTATCCGTTTTCATGTTTGAGTTTTACATGGAGGGGAAAGGTTAAATACAAGCAGTAGAAAGGATGGTTATTATGAAAAAACGTTGGATTTATACCGCAGTAGGAGCCGTTACAGGAGGTGCGATTGCTTACTTTATGAAAGATGAAGAGAATAGGAAGCAAGTCGTGGACAAGGCTAAATCAGTAAAAAGTAATTTCGGTCAAAAAGATGACCTGCCTGTAGAGGAAGCCGGAAGACCTGAAGAAACAGCAGACCATGATAATGCGAAGATGGTGTCTGAAGGTTCTCAGTTTGGTGTTCAATACTACAATGAGCTGACAGAGAAAGAGAGAGAAATCCTAGAAAAAAGTAACAGCTAAATCCTTTAAGGATTTAGCTGTTTTTCTGTCACTGTTCCCTGGATTGTTCTTTTTCAATTTGATTCAGTTTCTTATTTTCATTCTTAGGGATTGACTCCTGGTTAGGATTAGTAGGCGGTGTGTCATTGGCTGGACCTTCCGGCATGTAACGAGCAACGATCTGGCTAAGTTCATCGGTCACCGCTTCCACTGGATGCCCCTGGGACATTTTCTTGCCAAGGCCGCGCAAGCGTTCTACCCCGTCAGCGTCAGCTATGACAAGCGCTTGTTTTCCGTAAGGGTCGTGCTTAAGAGCTTCTGCGACAGAGTATTTTATAACACCCACCCTGGAACGATCTAAATCTTTGTCTACGTCCACTCCTACGGCTACATAATTGCCTAATACGATGGCTGTAGCATCATGAACATCCGGGACTTCAACGGCGAGGTTCGCCAGACGGCGGGCAATTTGCTGACTGGTCATATTTTTCCGATTAACGGGATCAGAATCGCTGACATATTGAAATTCAGAATCACCCTGTCTTTCTTGCAAAGAGATTCTTCGTCATTTTGCTGACACGCTGCGAGGAGCAGCAATAGAACTGCAATTAATAATTTTTTCAATTGGCACACCACTTTTTAGTTCTAGGTTGCGTTTTAACTGAAAAATTATACAAAAAAGGACAGCTGAAAAAGCTGCCCCATTCTTTATTTCATTACGATTTTTTTAATTCCTTTGATTGGATGGGAACGGTTAGAACCATCGTTAAAATAAAGATGTACCGGTCCATTTTCCTTCAGTGGTTTTCCTTCTTCGGCGAATAGAAGGACTGATTCCGCAAGCTGATCAGCGGAGATAGTCTGTTCGCCTTCATCCGTCACAAGGGCCGCTTCCTTCACTTCTGAGTCTGGCTCACTAGTATGAAGAAAAGGTTTTAGTGGCATAAGAAATGTACCTTTTAATATTTGTTCTTTTTCCTGACGGCGTATGCTTTTATTGACGGGAGGGTTCAGCTTCTGCTGGTACACTTCCCTGGTGAATCGTAAAGACTTTCTTTTTATTTCATCTTCTTCTTCCTCTTCGGCTTTTGCTTTCTCAGGGTGAAATACTTGATCGAATGTCATTTTACGGTCATCAAATATCCAAACTGTAGGATCTAGCGTGATTGGAAATTTAACATTTCCTTGTATTTGAACAATCATGGATGCAGCCACCTTTCATTTATAAATCATCCATCCAAATCATAGCAAAAAATGAAGTCGATTTCATTAAAAGGAGGTCTTTTACAATGAATAAAGAAATCACCACAGAAATTCTTGAAGAATGGTTAGAGAACGTCAGGCCGTATGCCTATGATGGGCAGGTGGCTGATTATATTCCTGCATTGTCCAGACAGAATCCAGAAGAACTGGCTGTTGCCATTCATTATATAGATGGAAGTTCTATCCATGCTGGGGAGATTGAGGCAACTTTCACCCTGCAAAGTATTACGAAGGTCATCTCACTGGCTTTAGCATTAATGGATAATGGCGAAGACTATGTATTTGATCATGTCGGGATGGAGCCGACAGGCGATCCGTTCCATTCGATATATCGATTAGAGCAGCTCCCTTCCAAGCCTTTAAATCCTATGATCAACGCTGGAGCTCTTTCAGTTACACACATGATTCACGGTGATACTCCGGATGAAAAGGTGGGGCGTCTTCTCAGTTTTGTCCATGAAATGACGGACGATCATACAATCGGATATAACGAAGAGGTAGCAGCCTCTGAGTTTGAAACAGCCTTCTTAAATCGTTCTCTCCTTTTCTATATGAAGCAGCATCAGATTGTTACAGGCAGCGTAGAAGAAACGCTCGATGCTTATACAAAACAGTGTGCAATCGAAGTGAATGTTCCTCAGCTTGCAAGGATTGGCGCTCTATTTGCCAATGAAGGAAGAGATTTAGACTCCGGCCGTCAGATCATTCCTAAACACTTTGCACGGATCTGTAAAACGTTTATGGTTACTTGTGGTATGTACGATGCATCTGGATCATTTGCGATTAAAGTGGGGATGCCTGCTAAAAGTGGTGTGTCCGGATCGGTGGTGGCTTCTCTTAACGGATTCGGCGGGATTGCTGTTTATGGTCCAAGCCTTGACGAGAAGGGGAATAGTGTCGTAGGGCTCAGACTTTTGGAACTATTGTCGAATCGTTATGATCTGTCAATTTTTTAATTAGATAAGCTAATTGAATCTTGCAATTTTCCTTCCCAGACGATAATATTATTAAAAGAATGACTGTAATGGGAGGGGATAATGATGTTGTCTGATGTGGCTGTGGATCATCGTGAGAAAGCCTACGCCCTTCTAAAAGAAGACGCTGATAAGATTTTAAAATTAATAAAAGTACAGATGGACAATTTGACTATGCCTCAGTGTCCACTTTATGAGGAAGTTTTAGATACACAAATGTTCGGTTTATCACGCGAAATCCATTTCGCTGTCCGGTTGGATTTGATCAGCGAAGAGGAAGGTAAACAAATATTAGATAATTTGGAACAACAACTAAACGTCTTACATGAGGCTGCTCAAAGATCATGAATGGACAAGCTCAAATTGCGACAAGTTCTGTTGTAATTTGAGTTTTTTTTGTAAAAATGAGCGTGAAGCTCATACATATAGAAATGAAATGTCAGAAAAGAAGGATTTTTGCAGTATGAAAGAGAACAAATATATAAAGTAGGGATAAATAAACATGATTCGACATTTAAAAACGTATGATTTTAGCTTATTATTTGCCCCTATTGCTTTGGTAGCTTTCGGCACCGTCATGATTTACAGTGCAAGTATGGTTTATGGACCGATCCGGTTTGATGTCGCCAGTAACCACTTTCTTATCAAACAGCTGCAATGGTTTGGAATTGGTCTGTTTCTGATGATTACCGTTTCTTTAATCCCTTACCGGCACTGGAAGCGCCTGTCGAAGCTCGCAGTACTCCTCATGATTCTATTACTTGGAGGCTTATTTTTCTTTGGGTCTGAAGTGAATAATGCTGTGTCCTGGTATAACTTAGGGTTTATGAACTTTCAGCCGGCTGAGTTTGTTAAAGTTGGGCTGATTATTTACCTTTCTTCTGTGTTTGCAAAGAAACAGCGGTACATTACCCATTTTTCAAAAGCCGTCGTTCCCCCGCTTATTTTAACGAGTGTGATCCTCGGGCTGATTATAAGACAGCCGGATATTGGTTCAGCTGCTGTTATCGGATTAATTGCGAGTCTTATCATTATGAGTTCTGGGATTCGTGGAAAACATATATTGTTTTTAGTTGGTGTAACGGTCGCCATCCTTGTGGTAGGCGGTTCGCAAATGGTAACAGATGAACGACTGGAGCGCTTCTCAGGAGCTTATCAGCCTTTTGAGTCACCAGATGAGGATGGCTATCATTTGATACAATCTTACGTAGCTATTGGAACTGGAGGACTACTGGGTGAGGGGATCGGCCAGGGGGTCCAGAAACTGGGCTACTTACCAGAGCCTCATACTGATTTCATTATGGCTGTGATTGCAGAAGAGCTTGGGTTTATTGGAGTTGCAATTACTGTGGGACTTTTAGGACTGATTGTTTTAAGAGGGCTTTACATTTCTTCAAAATGCCGTGATGCATTCGGTGCACTGCTCGCCATTGGCATTTCTTCGATGGTTGCGATACAGACCATGATTAACCTCGGAGCCATGAGCGGACTATTGCCGATTACAGGAGTTACACTTCCATTTGTAAGCTACGGAGGTTCATCTCTGATCATTCTCATGTTTGCGATCGGGATCTTGAATAATATTGCCCGGACTGTTAAAGCGAAGGAAGAAGAGGACGAGGAGTACGAAGTGCCTGAGCAGACGAGTACGAATCGATACAGGACTAATGGAGGAGTGAGATCGTGGCAGAACTAAGAAAAATTAATAAAGTATTAGTAGCGAACCGCGGAGAGATTGCTATCCGAGTTTTTCGGGCATGTACCGAATTAAATATACGAACGGTAGCGGTTTATTCTCAAGAAGACACTGGCTCCTATCACCGCTATAAAGCGGATGAAGCCTATCTGGTCGGAAAAGGAAAAAAACCGATTGATGCCTATCTAGATATTGAAAACATTATCGAAGTTGCTAAAAACGTCGGAGTGGATGCGATTCACCCGGGGTATGGTTTTCTATCAGAAAATATTGCTTTCGCTCGCAGATGTGAGGAAGAAGGACTTATCTTTATCGGGCCGACAAGTGAACATTTAAACATGTTCGGTGACAAAGTAAAAGCAAGAGATCAGGCGGTGCAAGCAGACATACCTGTTATTCCTGGAAGCGATGGACCGGTGGAAGACTTGGAGGAAATTCGGGAATTTGGAGATAAAAATGGATACCCACTCATGATCAAAGCTGCTATGGGCGGCGGTGGACGAGGGATGAGAGTCGTACGAAGTGCTGAAACGTTATCAGAGTCCTATGACCGTGCTCGCTCTGAAGCAAGAGCAGCCTTTGGCAGTGATGACGTTTATGTAGAAAAACTAATAGAAGAACCAAAGCACATTGAAGTTCAGATTATCGGAGATCATGAAGGAAATATTGTCCATCTCTATGAAAGAGACTGCTCGGTGCAGCGCCGTCACCAGAAAGTGGTCGAAGTGGCACCCAGCGTTTCCTTGGATACACAGGTGCGAGAAAAGATCTGTCATGCTGCCGTTCAGCTTATGGATAACGTAGGGTACATTAATGCGGGAACCGTTGAATTTCTAGTAACGGGGGACGAATTTTATTTTATAGAAGTCAATCCAAGAGTCCAGGTAGAGCATACCATTACGGAAATGATTACGGGAGTCGACATCGTTCAGACTCAAATCCTGATAGCTGAGGGTCATGCTTTACATAGCTCAGAAGTAGCCATTCCTCATCAGGACGAAATCAGAACACATGGATATGCCATTCAGTCACGGGTTACGACCGAGGATCCGCTTAACAATTTCATGCCGGATACCGGGAAGATTATGGCGTACCGGACCGGAGGAGGCTTTGGTGTACGTCTCGATGCGGGAAATGGGTTTCAGGGTGCTGTCATCTCTCCTTACTACGATTCTCTGCTCGTTAAATTATCAACATGGGCACTTAATTTTGACCAGGCTGCACATAAAATGGTCCGTAATTTAAAAGAATTCAGGATTAGGGGCATCAAAACGAATATCCCTTTCCTGGAAAATGTGATTCAGCACAAGCAATTCTTGAACGGTGAATATAATACGATGTTTATCGACCGTTCTCCTGAATTATTTGTTTTTCCTAAACGAAAAGACCGCGGGACCAAGATGTTGTCCTATATAGCTGATCGAACCATCAATGGATTTGAGGGCTATGGAAACCGGAAGAAGCCCACCTTTCATAATCCAAGAGTACCAAATCTCAAATACTCTGAATCTATGCCGATAGGTACAAAGCAGATTCTGGATGAGAGAGGGCCGGAAGGTTTAGCAGAATGGCTGAAGGAACGTCCGGAAGTATTGTTAACGGATACCACTTTCCGGGATGCTCATCAGTCTCTTCTTGCAACAAGAGTCCGGACGAAAGATTTAGAGAATATCGCAGAACCAACTGCCCGGCTTCTTCCCCAGTTGTTTTCACTGGAAATGTGGGGCGGAGCTACGTTTGATGTATCCTACCGCTTTTTGAAGGAAGACCCATGGGAGCGATTGCTTAAATTAAGAGAACAGGCACCTAATGTCCTTTTCCAAATGCTGCTGCGTTCTTCCAATGCTGTTGGTTACAAAAATTATCCGGATAATCTGATCCGTGAATTTGTTGAAAAAAGTGCCAATGCAGGTATTGATGTGTTTCGTATATTCGATAGTCTTAACTGGGTGGAAGGCATGAAGCTGACCATTGATGCTGTGCGTCAGAACAATAAGGTTGCAGAAGCTGCTGTCTGCTATACCGGGGATATTCTCGATTCCACAAGACCTAAATATGATCTGGAATATTACAAGAAAGTAGCGAAAGAGTTACAGGATGCGGGCGCGCATATTTTAGGGATCAAAGATATGGCAGGACTTTTAAAACCTGAAGCTGCTTACCAGCTAATCTCCACTCTTAAAGAAACCATTGACATCCCGATTCATTTGCATACACACGATACAAGCGGTAACGGAATCTTCACCTATGCTAGAGCCGTAGAAGCAGGAGTAGATGTGGTGGATGTAGCTGCAGGACCGATGGCAGGTTTAACTTCTCAGCCAAGTGCAAACAGCCTGTACTATGCGCTTGAAGGAAGTGTAAGAAAGCCTGACGTTGATATCCAGTCTTATGAGAAGCTTGGGCACTTCTGGGAGGATACGAGAAAGTATTATGCTGATTTTGAAAGTGGCATGATGGCCCCTCATACAGAGGTGTATGAACACGAAATGCCGGGCGGACAGTATAGTAACCTTCAACAGCAGGCTAAAGCAGTAGGGTTAAGTCCCCGCTGGGATGAAGTGAAAAAAATGTACCGCCGTGTGAATGACATGTTCGGTGATATTGTAAAAGTGACGCCTTCTTCAAAAGTCGTGGGAGACATGGCGCTTTACATGGTTCAAAACGGGTTAAATGAAGATGATGTATATGAACGTGGTGATTCTCTTGATTTTCCAGATAGTGTAGTGGAATTTTTCCAAGGTTATCTTGGACAGCCTTACGGAGGATTTCCTGCAGAGTTGCAGCGCATTGTTCTTAAGGGCAGAGAGCCCCTTCAGGTTCGACCGGGAGAACTCCTGGACCCTGTAGATTTCAATAACCTGAAAGAGACTTTATTTCATTCACTGGATCGTCAAGTGACAAGTTTTGATATGATCAGCTATGCCCTTTATCCAAAAGTTTTCATGGATTATCAAAAATTCACAGAGCAGTATGGAGATATGTCCGTATTGGATACGCCGACGTTTTTCTATGGAATGCGCCTCGGTGAAGAAATAGAAGTGGAAATTGAACAAGGAAAAACGCTGATTGTAAAAATGGTTTCAATAGGTGAAGCGCAAGTAGATGGGACAAGAACCGTTTATTTTGAGTTGAATGGTCAACCGCGTGAAGTAGTGGTGCGTGACGAAAATGTTAAAGCCACTGTTCAACAGCGTCCTAAAGCAGATAAATCAAATACAAAGCATATCGGCGCCAGTATGCCGGGGACGGTTATTAAAGTAATTTCCGCTCAAGGTGAAAATGTGAAAAAAGGCGACCACCTGATGATTACGGAAGCCATGAAAATGGAGACGACCGTCCAGGCTCCATTTGATGGTGTAATTAAGGATATTTACGTGGAGAATAATGAAGCAATTCATGTTGGAGACCTATTGATCGAATTTGAGTAAAATAGTTTGGACGATCTGCCTGTTCGATAAAGGCAGATCGTTTTTTGATGTCTAAATAGGTAACAGAGTAGATACGAAGGAAGGAAGCCTGGACTTATTATTAGTGATCATAAACGAAAGTTTGTACGTTTTTGGCATATTAAATATGTAGGCTATTAAACTAAAGGGCCGTATAGTTGAAGACTCAGTTTCGAGATATCTTAGGTCCGTTACTTAATATAGAGGAGGGATGGCTGCGGAAACAACTCGCTTTCCTGCGGGGAAACTGGCAAGCCTCCTCGGTCGCTGTCACTCCCTGTGGGGTCTCGCCTAGCTCCTTCTCCCGCGGGAGTCTCGTCGTTTCCTTCGCCACCCAGCCTGAAACGTAAAACGGCCCCTTTCATAAGAGGGGGAATCATCCTGAAGCAGCCTTAAATGCTTATAAAGCGGGATTTATACACTTAAATAAGCTAGATACTCTTTCGCTTCTCAGGTTCATTATCTTTGTCGAACAGGCATCTTCGAAGTGCATTTCGAGCTCCCTATTTCGCAAGGTCCAGAGGGGGACAATGAAGACTCCTGTGGGATGAAAATGACAGGGGAGACCCCGGAAGGCGAAGCCTGAGGAGGTTCCGCGCAGAAGAGGTTCGACTAATAACGCCACGTCGTGTGGCAACGTCGAACGACCCTGCGTCATGCAGGGCCGGAAAGCGAATCGCCCCCCGCAGGACTTCCCTCACTTCCAATATCTCGAAACTGAGTCTTCAAGTAACGGGAGCTATACTGTGAAATCACTTTGAAAGATCGTAGCTATAATTTGAACTTATCGACCAGGTAGTTTCTTTAAAAAACTTTTCCGAAAATGTAATATTATTTTTACTTTTTATAGACGAAACCTTGCATTCCGGTCTGGAATTTGCTAGAAATAAATAGGTGGATGACAATCGTCAAGAAATAGTCAATAAATGTAAACCTACAAAGGCTATCTGTACGTTACAATAGGTATAAACGTGGGATTTTGGCCTGTGAAAGATGTCACAGATTTGTCACAAATTAATAAAAATCTATTGTTTAAATAGATAGAAGCCTAATTCCATGATACAATTACCTTGATGTTTCTTGACCTCAAAGGATTTTACAGTCAGAAACAGCTCTTAACTTTACGCTCACCAGAAGATGTAAAGGAAGTGTAAAGAAGGTAGAAGGAGGAGGATATTACGATGGACAACCCTAGAACAGTCGAATCCGCTTCTACAGACATGATTGGGCAGACACCTGTCCGTGAATCTTCAATGTTAGCTGATATAAAGAGTCTGATTAAAGTAGGTATCATCAATTCCAATTTAATAACAACATTTGCAGGATTCTGGCTTGCTTTGCATTTTACAGGATCTTCTTTTATAGACCACTGGGTCACTTTCTTGTTGACCATGGCCGGTACCGCTTTAGTGATAGCGGGCGGCTGTATTATTAACAATTGGTATGATAGAGATATCGATCCGATTATGTCGCGGACAAAGAATCGTCCGACCGTGACCGGAACAATGTCATTATCTCTCATTAAAGGACTCGGAATCAGCACCTCTCTTCTTGGGGTTGTGGTTCTGTTATTTACCACGGTAGAAGCCGCGATCTTTGGAGCGTTTGGATGGTTTGTTTACGTCGTACTCTATACGATGTGGTCTAAGAGACGGTACACCATTAATACGGTGATTGGAAGTTTCTCAGGTGCTGTACCTCCATTAATCGGCTGGGCAGCTATCGATCCTGGACTTCAGCTTGAAGCGATTATCTTGTTCCTAATCATGTTTATATGGCAGACGCCTCATTTCCTGGCATTAGCGATGAAGAAAAAGGAAGACTATAAAGCAGCTGGTATTCCTATGCTACCTGTCGTACATGGTTTTGAAATGACGAAGCGTCAAATCGTGATTTATGTAGCGTGTCTACTTCCGCTGCCGATTTATCTGGCTTCTTTAGGCAGCATCTTTTTAGTTATTGCCTTCACGTTGTCAGCCGGCTGGCTGGTGCTTGGCATCTACGGGTTCTTTATGAAAGATGATTACAAGTGGGCTACATGGATGTTTGTTTATTCTTTGAACTATTTGACAATCATGTTCTTAATGATGGTTGTAGTTACACTGCCGTTTCCTTTTTAAAGTACTGACTCAATTTTTATTGAGTCAGTTCCTTAATAAATAAAGTACTATACAAGAGAAAGAGAGGTATCACTTATGAGAGGTTGGATGGGAAAATTCCGTACTCTGGCATTGTTCGGTGCTCTTACCTTAATCCTGTCGGGTTGTGGTGTAGATAATCTGAGTGCCTTGAAACCTAAGGGTTACGGAGCGGAATTATTATTAGATCTTATGATGATCAGCATTGCGATCATGATTTTTGTATTCGTTATCGTAATGGCCATTTATGCATTTGTTCTTATTCGTTATCGAGAGAAGAAAGGACAAGAGAACATTATTCCGAAGCAGACGGAAGGTAATAAAGCACTGGAAGTAATTTGGACAGTGATTCCAATTATTTTACTTCTTGTATTAGCTGTGCCTACCGTGCAAGCTACCTTCGATTTAGCAGATCAATCATCTCAAGAAGATGAAAGCGCTATGACGATCGAGGTTACAGGAAATCAGTACTGGTGGCACTTCAACTATCCAAAAGAGGAGATTGCCATAAGTCAGGAGATGTACATCCCTACAGGGGAACGCGTATACTTAAATCTTAAATCCAGTGACGTTATTCACTCTTTCTGGCTGCCTTCCATTGCCGGGAAAATGGATACAAACCCTGGTGAGAACATGAACACGATGTACTTAGAAGCATACGAAGAAGGAGTTTATTGGGGGCATTGTGCAGAACTTTGCGGTCCTTCCCACTCCTTAATGGACTTCCGGGTCGTGGCGGTCAGTCCTGATAAATTCGAACAATGGAAAGAAGACATGCAGAACGTAGATCCTGAAGCAACACCGGAGACTACTTCAGCTCAAGAGGGGCAGGAATTGTTCAATAATAACTGTATGAGCTGCCATGCGATTGGAGGATCCTCGGCCGGCGTAGGTCCAAACCTTACGAACTTTGGAAACCGCGAGAAAATTGCCGGTATATTAGAACCTTCCAAAGAGAATTTGGTGAATTGGATTGTTCACCCTGATGAAGTTAAGCCAGGCAATAACATGCCGGCAAACCTTGTATCAGAAGAGGAAGCCGGTAAAATTGCCGATTATTTACTTCAGCTTAAACATTCGGACGTAGGAAATGATATCCCTACTCGAAATACAGATAAGTAAATTATTATTCAAAAATCGAGAAAGAGGTTTGAAAAGGGAGGTTAAAGCGTGAGTACTACAGCAGCGCAAAATGGTGGGCTCGGCGCTGCGATTTGGGATTACTTGACTACTGTAGACCATAAGAAGATTGCACATCTTTACTTGGTAGCAGGCGGTCTGTTCTTCTTAATCGGCGGGCTCGAAGCCATGTTAATACGAATTCAATTGATGAAACCAGATAACAATTTCATCTCTGCCGGGCTTTATAATGAAATGATTACGATGCATGGTACAACCATGATTTTCTTAGCAGCCATGCCGCTTATATTCGCTTTAATGAATGCGGTGGTTCCACTGCAGATAGGAGCGCGCGACGTAGCGTTTCCATTCTTGAACTCATTAGGGTTCTGGCTGTTTCTTTTTGGTGGCCTATTGCTAAACGTTTCCTGGTTTACAGGAGGGGCTCCTGATGCTGGGTGGACGAACTATGCACCGCTATCTACCACATCACCGGGCCATGGAGTCGATTATTATGTGATGGGGCTTCAGATTTCAGGGGCTGGTACATTAATTGGTGGTATTAACTTCCTGGTAACCATCGTTAACATGAGGGCACCAGGTATGACTTACATGCGTATGCCGCTGTTTACTTGGTCTACGTTTGTTACAAGTACACTAATTCTATTCGCATTCCCTGCATTGACTGTAGGATTGTTCCTTATGATGTTTGACCGTATGTTTGGTGCTGCCTTCTTCGATGTAGCGAAAGGCGGAAACGTCATTATTTGGGAGCACTTATTCTGGATATTCGGACACCCGGAAGTTTATATCTTAATTCTTCCTCTGTTCGGAGCATTTAGTGATATATTCTCAACTTTTTCTAAAAAGCGATTGTTCGGTTACTCAGCGATGGTCTTCGCAACCGTTTTGATTGGTTTCCTTGGTTTCATGGTGTGGGCTCACCATATGTTTACCGTAGGTATGGGACCAATCGCTAACTCCATCTTTGCTGTAGCAACGATGGCAATTGCTGTTCCGACAGGGATCAAAATATTTAACTGGCTCTTCACGATGTGGGGCGGACAGATAAGAATGACCTCAGCTATGCTCTGGTCTGTAGCGTTCATTCCTTCCTTTACTATCGGAGGGATGACGGGTGTTATGCTTGCAGCGGCAGCAGCTGACTTTCAGTACCATGATACTTATTTCGTAGTTGGTCACTTCCACTACGTTATCGTTGGTGGTGTAGTCTTTGGTATATTTGCAGCATTACATTACTGGTGGCCGAAAATGTTTGGTAAAGTACTTAATGAAAAGCTTGGTAAATTGGCATTCTGGCCATTTTTCATCGGGTTCCACCTAACGTTCTTTATCCAACACTTCCTTGGTCTAATGGGAATGCCGCGTCGTTACTGGGTCTTCCTTGAGGGACAAGGACTTGAAGCTGGTAATATGATTAGTACGATTGGCGCTTTCTTAATGGCTATTGGTTCCGTTATCTTCTTAATCAACATTGTTTACACAGCCGTTAAGGAGAAGAAAGTGAGTGGGGATCCTTGGGATGGTCGTACGCTAGAATGGACGATGCCTTCACCGCCACCTCACTACAACTTCGTACAAACACCTTTAGTACGTGGTTTAGATCCGCTATGGGTTGAAAAAACAGAAGGTAAAGAAGGAATGACTCCAGCAGAGCCACTTGGTGACATTCACATGCCTAACGCTTCCATCCTGCCTTTCACCATGTCCTTAGGTCTATTCATCGCCGGTTTTGGATTTATTTATCAAACGGATGATAAAACATGGCTCGTGGCAGCCGTGATCGGTATGGGTATTACACTAGGTTCAATGTTGATTCGTTCCTTGAAAGATGATCTTGGACACCATATTCATAAAGAAGAGCTGGAAGAAGATATTAAGAAGGGGGTTGGCAAATAATGAGTCATGAAGATGTATTGAATCCAAAGCATATGCCGCATGATCCGGAAAAAGCCACCCTTGAAGGTAAAAATAAATTTCTTGCTTTTTGGTTTTTTCTAGGCGGAGAGACTGTATTGTTCGCCAGTCTATTCGGCACCTACATTGCTTTAAACAGTTCTACCGTAGGGGAAAACACCCCTGAACACTTGTTTGGTCTTGAACTCGTCTTTTTAATGACCATGTTACTTTTAACAAGTTCCCTCACAAGTGTGTATGCCATGTATCATATGAAGAATCACGATTTTCGTAAGATGCAGACATGGTTAGCTATTACCGTTCTTTTAGGTCTGGCTTTCTTAGGTTTTGAGATTTATGAGTTTTTCCATTATGTTCATGAGTACGAGTTTACCTTTGGGTCCTCGGCCTTCGCTTCGGCCTTTTATACATTGGTTGGATTTCACGGAGGACACGTTTTGTTTGGACTTTCCTGGATCGTTACGTTAATGATCCGAAATCAAAAACGCGGCTTGAATTTATATAACGCTCCGAAATTCTATGTAGCAAGCCTTTACTGGCACTTCATTGATGTCGTATGGGTGTTTATCTTCACAGTCGTTTACCTTATGGGAAAGGTGGGTTAATCAATGGCAAATAGCTCCCATTCGAAGCCAACAAGACAGATGGAATATGAAAAGAAGCAGCATAAAGAGGAGATGAAGCAGCAGGTTATCACCTTTGTGCTTATGATTCTGTTTACCTTTGTAGCTTTTGGCATGGTGATCATGGAAGTGAATTCCTATTTCGTCATCCCAACGTTAATTATCCTGGCTATTGTACAGGTGGCATTCCAGCTTTATTACTTCATGCACATGAAGAATAAAGGACATAATATGCCTGCCTTAATGATGTATGGTGGCGCTGCGGTAGCGGGACTTACCATTATCACTTTTTCCTCCATTATTTGGTGGTAATCCAATTTAAAAGATAATAGGTAACTTATTACAAAAAGACCGGGTACCCGGTCTTTTTGTATGCCTGCTGAAGTTATGGCTAAATTATGAACAATCCTTGATCTCCCTTTGCAGGACTCGTTTTTTTATGTAAAGTTAGTTAAAATAGAGAAGAAAGAAATTAAACTGAGGTGAGATGCCAATGTGGTTAGAACTTCAAATATTCGGCTTCCGAGCATTATGGAGTCCTTTTTATTTACTATTTGTCTGTTTGTTAGCGGCTCTATACTTTTATATAACGGGACCAAAAAGACCGGAAGGGGCTGAACAGCCTTCTATATCACAACAAGTGATGTTCTATTCAGGTATGGTTCTGCTTTACGTAGTCAAAGGGTCTCCTGTAGATCTATTAGGCCATATTATGTTTACGGCCCATATGACGCAGATGGCCCTTTATTATCTGTTATTTCCGATACTCGTCATTAAAGGCTTGCCATCCTGGATTTGGAAGAAGCTTTTCCAAGTAAAAGGACTGGGAAATATACTACGGTTTTTCACGAAGCCTCTATTGTCGCTTCTATTATTTAACGGTTTATTTTCTCTTTACCACATGCCTGTTATTTTTGACTATGCCAAATCTGATGAAGTCGCGCATGCTATTATTACGACGGTCATCCTGTTTACCGCTTTTGTGATGTGGGTATCTGTGTTTCCTCCATTAGAGGAGTTAAACAGACTAAGCCCGATCATGAAGATTGGTTTTATCTTTGCCAATGGAGTACTAATAACTCCTGCGTGTGGATTAATCATTTTTGCAGGAACTCCTTTATACGACACCTATTCCCAATCCGGGGCATGGATTCAGGCGATGAGTTTATGTGTGCCCGCTAACGTACTAAATGATATTGCAGCAAACTTAAGCGGCCCAAGTTACTTTACGCCGATGCCCCTAGTTGAAGATCAGCAACTGGGCGGGATCATCATGAAAATTACTCAAGAAATAATTTTCGGAGCGATCATTGCCTATATATTCTTCAGCTGGTTTAACCAGGAGAGAAATACAATTGATCCAATGCCTGCTCATATACCAAGCGAATCATAAGATCAGGGAAAGTCTATTACAGTGAATAGACTTTCCCTGACCTATTGTTTTCAGTTGTCCGAAAAGAGGTGGAAAGATGCCATTATTACCGACCCTTAGTACTTTTTTTATTGTGTTAAGTGCTGTACTTGTAGCCATTGGATGGGTACTCATAGCGAAGAATAAGAGAGCCGGTCATAAAAAAGTGATGGTTGCCGGAGCTATCAGCGCGTTAACGTTTTTTATTATTTATGTGAGCCGGACCATTTTTATCGGAAATACTAGTTTCGGTGGTCCTGATGAAATTAAAATTTATTATACGGTTTTCCTGATCTTTCATATCCTATTGGCCACTGTAGGTGCGGTCTTCGGAATAGTTACCTTAACGCTTGCGTTTAAACGTAAAATTCCTAAGCATCGCAAAGTAGGACCGGTAACCAGTATCATCTGGTTTTCTACTGCTATTACAGGTGTAGCGGTGTACTTACTTCTATACATTATTTACGACGGCGGAACGACAACCAGCATGATAAAAGCTATATTAGGGACGTAAACATTTACAAAAAAGCGGCGGACGTGCTCAAGCATTCGCTGCTTTTTTTAGCTTTTAAAGTTTACTACGTCATCAGCTGCTTATATAAAGCTTTAGAGAAAATATCTTTTTAACAGGCTTTATTGTACGTTTAGGTTGTTTAAGGTAGAGGAAGAACAGGTATATAGAAGACTATAATTACGTGAGGATACATAGGAAAGGAATGGAACTGAATGAGTATATACACAGAACGCCTGCGGTTGATGCCTGTTTCATTGGAGTTAGCTCAGACGCTAATGAAAAATCCACTGGCTTTTTATTATAAGTATCAGCTGCCCTGGAATAAAAATTGGCCACACTATGGTTTAAAGGCTGTTATGCCTATTTACGCAGAAAAACTTGAACAGGACGAAGAAGAGCTTGGTTTTGGGCCCTGGGTCATAATGGATGCATCAGGAAAACGTGTCGTAGGTGATATTGGATTTAAAGGCAGACCCAATGATAATGGAATAATTGAAATTGGATATCACATCGTTCATTCAGAAAGAAATGCAGGCTATGCTTCTGAAGCTGTAGATCATTTGTGTACATGGGCGTTTAGTCATCCTGAAGTAAAGGGTGTGGAGGCAGAGTGTGATCGAGGAAACATTGCTTCTCAGAAAGTGCTGATCAATAATGGGTTTTCTCATACAGGAAAGAATGGTGACATTTTACGGTTTAAAAAGGAAAAAAAGGTGCATAACCCAAAGCCTGACTGCTATAAAGAAGGCCTATAAGAAGCCTGAAGCTATTTTAGCTTCAGGCTTTTTTTATAGTTTAAAGTTCCATTTGATAATTCCGGCTTCTTTGGCGGAATTAAAGGCAATGACCACCAGTGGACCTAAGATAAAACCAACAAGCCCGATAAGCTGAAGACCAAGATACATGGCTATTAAAGTGGCGAGGGGGGAAAGTCCTATATGGCGCCCCATGACCTTCGGCTCCACCGTTCTGCGAATGGCTAATAAGGTAATTGCCAATATACCGAGCTTGGCTCCCATCGAAATGTCCCCAATAATCAGCATATACACCGACCAGGGCCCGAGAATAACGATAGAGCCGATAATAGGAATGAAATCAATCATCCATATAATCAGTGACATAATCAGAGCCACTTCGGGAGATATCCACAAAAGCCCTGCTAAAGAGACGATAAAAATGATAATACTCACTAAAAACTGGGCTTTTAGGAAACCAAAAACTACATACGCTAAACGTGCATTCATAAACTTAACTTTCTCAGAAGTAGCTTCCGTAAAACCAGCATGCATTTTTTCCCTGAGTCGGGGTAGTTCTAGCATAAATAAAAATAACGCAATTAAATACACAAGAAAACTAACTAAGTATTCAGGTATTTTGGCAGCTACGGACGCGATATTGGATAACTGCAGCTGCTGCGAGATGGCCGTAGTAGTGCGATCAAAAGCATTCGTCAATTCAGTCGCTACTTTATCAACGAATTCCT
Source organism: Halobacillus halophilus DSM 2266 (assembly GCF_000284515.1). Taxonomy (GTDB): domain Bacteria; phylum Bacillota; class Bacilli; order Bacillales; family Halobacillaceae; genus Halobacillus; species Halobacillus halophilus. The sequence goes on from NC_017668.1 coordinate 1,844,587, forward strand.
GGGGCATATTGCGAGTGAAACTGTCCATATTGTTCTGCCAATTTAGAAGTACTTGATTCATTTGATTAATATATTCCGGCGCATGATCGGCAAGCTGAACAATTTGAGCCACGGCCCTGGTAACCGCAAACGTCCCAAGTAAACCAAGAAAGACTAGAAAGAGCAAAAATACAATGGTAACAGCCATTTTTCGGTTCATTCGGAACCTGAATTGCATCCATCGAATGGATGGGTTAAGGAATAAAGCGGTCACAAGAGCTAAAATTAATGGGATAGAGACTGGCAGTATATAATATCCCGCAATGATAAGTAGTATGAAAAGCCCTATGAGGACCCATTGTTTTTTAGTTAGATATCGGAACAATTTATGTATGGATCTCCTTTCCCTAAACCAACTCGACAAATCTGGAAGGCATTTTTAAAAAAAGCCGCTCATCATTTAAGTAATGATGTGCGACTCCATTGGAACATTCCGAACATCGGATGGGTGACAACCATCGGAAGTCGTTTATTTACGCTGTTCCGGGTTGTTGGAAAGCTCTTTAACTTTTTGAAGAACTTCCTGATTCTGGTTTTCTTCCGCCCATTTGGTTAGTTTCTCAAGCACGATATGCTCAGGTACCTGATTGTGGTACTTATTGGCGGGTTCCTGAATTTTCTTAATTAAATTTCTTGCTTTTTCAATAATACCTTCAGAAAAGCCTTCCTGTTCTCCGTATTCCACGCCGTGCGGATAGTAGTGACGGCCTAGAAGAGGATCCATCAGTCGGATCACCGCGTCACCACGGTCGACATCCCCTTCAATGGCGAAGCCCTGTACGCGTACATAATAAGTCACGTTTTTCTCCGGGGCATCCAGTTTATAGTCGTAGGTCACACGTTCGTAATCCCAGGATCCACCTAGAATGAAACCGTTACTTTCCATTAATTCCGTTAAGGGATTGAAATCTACAACCAGTCCATCTAAACCTGTACTTTCAAGTTTCATCTCTTCCACCTCACAAATAGTATGTATTTCATTAATTTTAGTACGAAAAAGCTGAACTTGCAATTTCTGTGATTTCTTATACGCCTTTATTCAGCATTATAGACGATATCGATTTAATTATACTACATAAGGATCATGGTTGCATGTAATAATTTTGTTGAAATGGGGACACTAAGCATTGATATTGAATTACTATAAGGAGGATTTCCTATGAAAACAGTGAAAGACATAATGACTAGTGATGTATCTGTATGCCGTACGGATGATACGCTTAGTTCCGCTGCTCAAATTATGAAGCAGAAGAACGTAGGGGCTGTTCCTGTATGCGATAATCAGGGTCAGTTGATGGGGATGGTAACCGATCGTGACTTAGTTCTGCGTGGTTATGCCGATAAGAAACCAGAAACTACTCCAATCCAGCAGGTCATGAGCGATCGTTTATACAACTGCAGCCCAGAGACTACGCTTGAAGAAGCGAGCAAAATAATGGCTGAGCATCAAATCCGCAGACTTCCAGTCGTGGAAAATGGAAAATTATCAGGGATCATCTCTCTTGGTGATTTATCTGTAGAAGATATGTCAGACCATGCGGCAGGAGTAGCTCTCCAAGACATTTCTGAACGCCCTGAACTTCATTAAGTGATTCAATAGGAAGACCTGCTGCTCTCAGCAGGTCTTTTATTTATACAAATCCTGCGAAAGCGTCTTTATTCAGGGCTCGAACTTTTCGTCAATTAGAAAAGTCAGATGAGCATCAAATAAAATAAGTAGGGAGAACTCTGCCTTTTCTTTTTGTATCCATTTCCTTCCTGTAGGAGCTGGAAAAAGCGGCAATTTGTATATGAAGAAAACTTAAACCTATGATAAGCTTAGCGCATCAAAGAACGATGGATGGAAACTCAAGACTAGCTTTAGGAAAGGGGAATGGTTTAAGATCTATGCGCAAGTTTGCAGATGATACGTTTGCTATGTTGGTCTCCCTGTTTTTATTTTACATATTCGTGTTGAACGTTAATAAATTTACATTTTTAGATGGAAACCAGGCCCTGCTTTTATTTGCTTCGATTGGTGTGGTGACGGCTAGTCTTTGGACTGGCGTTCAATTGAGTAAATGGCTGCGTTCTTTCAGGTACTCTTTCATCGTAAAAACTCTTCTGTCTGGTACCATCCTCTTGTTTTTTAGCTACCAGCTATTTTTTCCTTATTTTTATTCCACAAATCATTTAGAAAAAGCTGGGGTGGAGCAGGTAGAATCGTACTTCCAGCTGAACGAAGATATACGATCAGCCAAGCAGCGTAAACAAGAGGTTCAAACAATGATGACGGAAATGCTGGCATTTGCCACTTTACAATCTGAACAAAACCCAAAAGGACAACTAGTCGACATACATACGGTTGAAGTAACTCGGGACTACTATAGGTTTCATTTAACTGTAGAAGTTAAGCGCTCCTTTGGAACAGATATAGTCCAGCATCCATACCGATTCTCATTCACGAGAGAAGATGGAAGGTTTAAAATCAACGGATTTGAAAGATTAAACTAGAATTTGCTGTTTTTCGCAAATTTCCTTCATGGGGTAAGAACGTCCTTATTTTAGGTGCATAGGCTATAGAGTAGATCTAACAGTGAGGTGTGAACTTATGAGTACAAATGAATTGCACCCGAATGTCCAGCGCTTTAAAGAATTTGTAGATGATCATCCTCGTGTGAAGGAACAAATCCGGAAAAATCATAAACTGATTCAAAGCTATTATGAGAAGTGGATGATTTTGGGGGCGGAGGATCGTTTCTGGGAATCCCTGCCTGCGGTGAAGAAGAGTACTTCATCTAATAAGAAGGATTTGTTTAAGCAGTTAGGAGCATTAATGGAAGAGCTGGACTGGGAAGAGGTATCTCGCCATATGGATGAACTGAATGGGGCATTAGGACAATTTCAACAATTCTTATCTAAAGCTAAGAAAGATTCCAACAAAGATCGTAGAGAGTTAGAGTACCCTTATTACTAAGATCAAGCTTCGAGACTCCGAAAGTCCACGGCATCTATATAAAAAGTGTTCATCAGATGCAGGCGAAAAAAATTCTTTATAAAATAGGACAGCAGGGAATGACGAAACTCATTTCAATCTGCTGTCCTATTTGATAAGATAGAAGTGGAGGTGGACATCTAAAATGCTAGCTACAATGGAAATTGTCGATCTGCTTGATAGTTCAGAAACGATTGGCCATATGGTCATGAATTCAGATACAATGCATCATTATAATGAAGCGAAGTACGCTCTTGAGAATGATCGCGACGCTCAGGCGCTCATCAAGAGATTTGCTGATATAAAAGAACACTATGAGGATGTTCAGCGTTTCGGGCGCTACCATCCGGATTATAATGATATTATGAAGAAAGTCCGTTCTGTGAAGAGAGAAATGGACATGCACGAAACCGTGGCTCATTTCAAAAAAGCGGAGCGGGAAGTGCAAAAGCTGTTGGATGAAATTAGCGAAAACGTGGCTTTTAGTGTAAGTGAACAAATAAAAGTTCCAAAAAACGGAATGGCTCTTACCGACTCCGGCTGCAGTGGCGGATGCGGAAGCGGCGGAAGCTGTGGGTGCTCTTAAACTTAAGTGAATCGGATACAGTCATCACAGAAGTTGCCGCAGCAGAACATTTTCCGTTGAGGCACTAGAAAACGCACACGGTACACATAGAACGTCTGACTTTTGCGTACATAACTCATCGCAAGGGTCAGGCGTTTTCCTTTCATAGCTTTAGCAGCGGACCTCTTAAGCTGATCTTCCACTACAGATTGGTCAGCTGTACAATCCGGCCAGAGATACACAAAAGGCAGCCCGGTAATTTGTTTAAACTGTACGCTCTTCACAACAGGAGACTGTTGCAAATCTTTTGAAAAAAGTTCAAATGCCCGTTCGTGGTCCGTCTTCATAAAAAGGACTCCTTTTAGAAAGAATAATCAGAGAATAATTGCCGTTCACTTTATCTTTTGGTACACTGACGGTAAATACTACGTAAAGCAGGGTGTCGTCATGATTAAAACGAAACGACAAGGTATTATTGTATATTTTCAACATATGAAAAATGTCAGGCAGATAAAAAAACACGGTCATCTCATTCATGCCTCTAAAAAGTTAAAATATGCGGTTCTATATGTGAATGAAGAAGATTTAGAATTCAAAATGGAAAAATTAGAGCGGTTACCATTTGTTTCCCGTGTTATTCCCTCACATAAACCTGAAATTCAGACGGATTATGAAAACGCAAAACCTGATAAAGCGAAACAATATGACTACAAAATGGGCATATAAAAAAGAGGTCTCCTTCAGGGAGGCCTCTTTTATTATGAGAGTGGAGCGATAAATTTGTTCATTCGTAAAATACCGACTAAATGCTGGTAAAATAATTCAGTTTCCGGAAATAAGCTTGATGGTTTGATTGTGAATTCGGCTACCTCTTTTCCGGCACTTTCAGCCATCTCTTTAAACAAATCAAATCGTCTATTCGGCTGCTCATGAGGGTTTGGTATCCCTTCCCGGCAGATATATATAGGCTGAAACTTATCACCACGGGCCGGCTTCATGACCAGGGATAATGAGGCCAGCGGTTTGCCATTTACTTCGCTGTAGAAAGCGATCGCGTGCTGAATTCTATCTGGCATAAGTGAACCCAGTTCAATTAGTTCATAAATATCTGCATAACCTTCGCCTAGTTCGATGAATTTCTGGATCATATCATTCTACTTCCTTTCCTAAACGCATTCAAGACTACACTAGCAAAAATCAGCAGGCTTGTGAACACTCCATTTATGAGATGGATTCATTTAATAAAAGGAACCTCTTTGAAGGTGGAGAGTTTTTTGGATTGAGAAGAAGTGATAAGTTTCCCTGTCGAATGAAAGCGTAATAAGCAGCCTGATATTTTAATGCAAAAAAAATAGGGCTGTCCATCATAGACAGCCCTTCTTCCTCGAACCCTGAGATTCAAGAAAGTAAAGGGAGAGGAGAAACCGGAGGAAGTACTTATGGGGATGTAAGCCTTCTCCGTTTTCAGAAGCAGTCATCTGCTTCAATTCTAGTATGGACTTGCACTTTTTCTTTTATTCATGAGAAACGGAATTCTTTATTAAAACCTTCAATTTCCTGCAGCCTTCATTTTGTGGTAGGATTATGGGGAATGATGACAAAAGAGGTGTACAAACGATGCGAGTAATAGCGGGTGACTTTAAAGGGCGTCAGTTAAAATCTGTCCCGACTCATCAAACTCGACCAACAACGGATAAAGTAAAGGAAGCGGTTTTTCACAAGATTGGTCCTTTTTTTGATGGAGGTAAAGCTTTAGATCTTTTTGCAGGAAGCGGAGGCCTGGGCATTGAAGCGTTGAGCAGAGGTGTGTCGTCCTGTATATTTGTAGATCAGCAGCAAAAAGCGATCCAGACCATATATGAAAATATCCATACATTGGATTTAACGGACCGTACAGAAGTGTTCAGAACGGATGCCAAACGTGCCATGAAAGCAGCGGGCAAACGAGGGTTAACGTTCGATTACATATTTCTTGACCCTCCCTATAAAAAGTTTTCCTACAAGGAATTAATGGAAGCGCTTTTAGATTATGAATTGCTGGCAGAGCAGGGAGTTATTATTTGTGAACACGATGCGTCTGAAGAAATCCCTGCATCGATAGGTCGATTGGATCAGATGGATTCAGATGTATATGGAAGTAATATAGGTGTGACAATATTTAAGTAAGGAGGGATTACAATGCCCACATTAGCTATTTGTCCAGGCAGTTTTGACCCGGTTACATACGGTCATTTAGATATTATTCAGCGAGGTGCAAAAGTGTTCGACCACGTTATTGTTGCTGTGTTTAATAATCAGAGTAAAGCACCTCTGTTTGACGTGGAGGAACGCTGCGGGCTCCTTAGGGAAGTAACCAAAAACCTGGACAACGTTTCTGTTGATTCCTGCAGTGGTTTATTAATGGATTATGCAGAAGAAAAGAATGCCCAGGCGATCATCCGTGGATTGCGTGCCGTCAGCGATTTCGAATATGAAATGCAGATTACATCGATGAACCGCAAATTAAACGCTGATATTGAGACGTTCTTTATGATGACAAATAACCAATATTCTTTTTTAAGTTCCAGCATCGTAAAAGAGGTAGCCAAATACAGAGCGAGTATTTCAGATTTAGTACCTCCTCCTGTAGAAAAAGCTTTATTTACTAAGTTTGAATAACGAATGACCACTACGAAATATGTTCGTAGTGGTCATTTTCATCTTCATTTGATTCAGTACGTTTGGACTGCCATTTCACAAACATCGTAAACATAATCATGACAATGGTGATCGGCGGCCCGAAATGGTGAAAGAATTCCAAAAGCGGGATGGTAAGCTGTTCGGTCGGGTTCCATATCGGAAGACTGTCGGCCGGCTCAGATGGGGAGTAGACATAAAGGTATAAAAAAGCAATCATCAGGGTCGCAATGGCTCCATGAGTCAGTCTGGAAAGGGCATATGGCTTAAAGCGGATATCCGTTTCTGCTATAATGCTTGCAATTTGAGCCTGGATAGAGAAGCCGTGAAAGCCTAAGATGAAACTTACAAGCATGAGCTGGGCTAGTAAGGATTCATGTGTTTGAGTCACCGCCCCGATTCCGGTAGTCATCTCCAGCATCCCGGCCATAAGCGGTATAGGAAAGCTTTCAGGAAGGCCGATCATATGGAACAAAGGGGATAAGGCGGGCAGGATACCTGTTCGTTTCAGCAGCTCTGTCAGAACGGAAAATAGCATAATAAACCCGCCGACCATCAGAAGGGTGTCAACAGATCGGGACACGGCATCCCCCATTAATTTCCCTATTGATCTACCATCGTCCAAACGAGACTGATGCATAGTGATGAAAGCTTCTCTGAAGGTTGGGTAGGTTTGGTCTCGAATGGGAGATTCTTCTTTTCTCTTGTAAAAACGCATAGCTATACCTACGATGAAGTTGCCTCCATAATGAGCGATAGCAAGAATTACTCCGAGAGAAGCATTATGAAAAAAACCTACAGCTACAGCTCCAAAAAGAAAAAGCGGACTGGATGCATTGGTAAAAGAGATGAGGCGCTCTGCTTCAATTTGAGAGATTTGGCCTTTTTTTCTAAGGTCAGCTGTCCATTTGGCTCCGCTAGGGTAACCACTTGCCATTCCCATGACCCACACAAAGCCGCCGGACCCGGGTACATTGAACAAAGGGCGCATAAATCGTTCGCTCAGGGCTCCCAGACCATGAACCACACCAAATCCAATAAGCAATTCGGCCGTAATAAAGAACGGGAGAAGAGATGGAAAGACCACCTCCCACCACAGATCAAGGCCCCTTAAACTGGCGGTCAAGGCAGCTTTAGGGTATATAATTAAGGACACGGCAAAACCAAGAGTTAAACAGGTCAGCCACATCGTCTTTATTTTGGAAATAAGGAACGCCTCCTCAACGTGCGCGGTTTTCTGTACTTCTAATATCATCCATAGTAGAATGAGGATATATTTGGACATGTAACAGGAAGGCTAGTCTATATTCCATATGTACGCTCATAAGATAACGATTTATTCCATAAAATATAGCAAAGTCTTGAAGGGGGAATAGCAGGTGGGAGGTCCGAAGATCGGTTTGGCGCTAGGTTCGGGAGGAGCACGTGGTTTTTCTCACCTGGGCGTTCTCAAGGTTCTCAAAAGTTACGGAATTCCAATCGATATGATAGCGGGGAGCAGCATGGGAGCTTTAGTAGGCTCTTTTTTTGCGGCTGGACAAAAGATTGAGGATATGTACAAACTCGCTTTTACGTTTAAACGGAAATATTATTTGGATTTCACCGTCCCGAAGATGGGCTTTATTCAGGGACGACGGATTAAAGAGTACATCCGTCTTTTTACTTTTGGAAAGAACATAGAAGATTTCCCTCTTCCTATGGCGATTATTGCGACAGATCTGTACGCCGGGCAAAAGATGATTTTTACAGATGGTCCTGCCAGTGAGGCAGTCCGGGCTAGCATCGCCATTCCCGGGATTTTTGTGCCGGAACGAATCAATGAGCGTTTGTATATTGATGGAGGCGTAATGGACCGTGTCCCCGTTTCTGTTGTGAAACAGATGGGCGCTGACATTGTAATCGCAGTAGATTGCGCTCATTTTGACGCCGATCCCAATATCAATACCATCTATGATGTTATTACGCAAAGTATAGACATCATGCAGGATGAATTAGTGAATGCTATGGGAGTATCAACAGATGCTGATGTTATGATTCGTCCAGATGTATCCAAATATAGCTCCCGCGCTTTTACGAATATTGAAGATATCGTAGCCGCGGGGGAAGCAGCAGCGGAAGACCAGATTAAAAATATCCAAACCAGGCTTGCTGCATGGAAGGAGCCCTAAAAGAATGAAAGCCAATAAGCGCGTACTTATTACTGGAATCATAACCGCAGTGATTATTGCATTTTTAGCGGCATATCGATTACCGTTTTATATTTACAAACCAGGTTCTGCTGACGCTTTGGACCCGATTGTCGAAGTCGTCGATGGATATGATAGTGAAGGTGATATGCATCTGGTAACCGTAAGAGGCGGACAGGCAACACCAATACAGTGGCTGATGGCTAAAATCAGGCCATACAACCAAGTTTATCCGATCGAACAAATCCGTCCAGAGGGTGTATCGGAAGAAGAATACTACCATGCTCAGCTGCAAATGATGGAATCTTCTCAGGAAGCGGCTAAAGTGGTCGCTTATCAGGCGGCAGATAGAGACATAGAAATTAATTTCGAAGGCGTTTTTGTCATGAGTGTTATTCAAGGAATGCCTGCAGAAGAAAAACTGCAATCAGGTGATCAAATTCTGGAAGTTGATGGAAAGAAAATCGAGGAGTCCAGCGACTTAATTAATTATGTCACGGATATGAAAAAAGGATCAAATGTAACATTAACGATCAAAAGAGATGAAGAGACGCTTCAAAAAGACATCGAGCTTGCTCCATTTCCTGACAATCCAGATAAAGTAGGGGTAGGAATTTCCCTTGTAACGGATCGATCCGTCAAGGTTGATCCAGAAGTTAAAGTGAAGAGCGGAGAAATCGGCGGACCCAGCGCTGGCTTAATGTTCTCGCTTGAGATCTATGATCAGTTAACAGAAAACGATGTTACGAAAGGATTTCAAATTGCGGGGACCGGTGAAATTAACTACGAAGGGCAAGTAGGAAGAATCGGCGGTATAGATAAGAAAGTGGTAGCGGCCTCGAATGATGGGGCGGACATCTTTTTTGCTCCGAATGAAGATGGACGTGAAAACTCAAATTATCAAGTAGCCAAACGGACCGCAGAGGACATTGAGACAGAAATGAAGGTAGTTCCCGTGGATACGTTCCAAGAGGCTCTAACCTATCTAAAGGACCTTGAACCAGCCTGATACGAAAGAAGCAGCCTCCTGAGAAGGCTGCTTCTTTTTTAATGTTGAACGGGGGCACCGTACTCCGCTTTGATCATAGCGTTTCTTACAGAAGCTTCTAAAACACTGTAGTATGCGATTGCAGCTCTCTCTTCAATATCCAGCATAAGATGATTCATTTGCTGTGGCTGAGTGAGTAAAGGGATTCTCATCTGTTTCTTAGTCGAACGCAAATAATCTTTCCCGGTGTCACTCATAGCTAATACGCGTACATAAGGTGGAGGCTGGTTCAGCAGCAATTGAGCATCCTGCTTTTCAGTGCCTGTCAAAATATGCACGAGCGTGCGCTGCAATCTTGTCCACGTATAACGTTTCGTCTTTAATTTTTCCATAAACTGCTGAAAATTCTCAGATTCTTTAATGATTCGTTGAAGCCGGTGTTCAAGCCCTTCATCGACTCCTTGGATAGAACGAAGATCTTTTGGTTTCAAAGTTAAGATTTTGTGCTGCAGTAAGGAGAAATATTGATTCCATTCATGCCACATGCCCTTGTTTTCCTTATATAAAAGCAGCTGGTCCCGAGTGGCTTCTGGTATAGAGTCCTGAACAAGGAGGTTCATGCCGTCAGCTAAGAGTTCTTTTCTTATACTGGTGGCACTTGCAATATTTCCCTCAATCGTTTCGTCATGGTAATGATTTTTTTCTCTTTTAATGGTAAGAGGACGAATCTGATTATTGTAGGCGAGGATTTGTTTTACGTAGCTGTAGCCCAGAATATTGTTGGGCTGAGCCAGATCAATACTATTCGTTGGCAACTCAACAGCCTGGTAACCAAAACGAGAGGCTTCAGGAAAGGAGTACCCCTGATTTAAATGTTTCCTTACGGTTTCATCATAAAGCCCCGCATGTTGGTCCAAATGATCGTGAGCGCTTAGAAAAGCCTGTATATCACCACTTTCACTGCCGAAACAGATAGATTCCACCCCAATTTCAGAAAGAGCCTGCACGGCTCCCTGACTGAAATAGTCACTGTGCTCAACAGCATATATGTAGGGAAGCTCCAGTACGAGATCAGCACCAGATTTTAAGGCTGCTTCAGCCCGGTGCCATTTATCAATGATGGCAGGTTCCCCACGCTGCAGGAAGTTTCCACTCATGATGGCAATCATACAATCAGCTTCTGCAGTTTCTTTCGAACGTTCCAGGTGATAAAGATGACCATTATGAAAAGGATTGTATTCCACGATAACCCCGCATGCTTTCAAATGAGTTCCTCCTTCAAAATAAAGTAGATTTAAACATGTATTGAATTTATTTTATCATGAAGAGGAAGAAAATTCGCATACAAAGGGTAAAATATGTTATCTTAATGAAACCATTGAGAAATGGGTAGCATTTGCTGTAAAGAAAAAATATTGACAAATGACGTAAATCCTTTTACAATAACTCTTGTTGCCATGAGGTGATAACTATGAAATTTCCTCTCCAGAAACTTAAACAAGCAGGTGACGAACCGTTTGTTTTTGAAGAAGAGGTAGATATTCGCGAATTAGAAGAAATGAAAAATGACATTCGCAGGATTTTCCCTGTCCATGTCAAAGGTCAAGCCGTCACACACGGAAATGATATTACGGTGACTTTTTCAATTGATGGAGAAATGGTTTTACCTTGTGCCCGGACATTAGTCGATGTGACTTATCCGTTTAAAATTGATGCACTGGAAGCCTTCAATCTTTCTCCTTATCATGAGGAAGAAGATGATTCCGAAGTTCATCCAGTGCAGGGAGAAGTGCTTGACTTGACGCCTTATATCAAGGAAAATGTACAGTTGGAGATTCCAACTAGAGTATTTTCCAATGATAATGAGGCTCAGGATGCAGCCCCCCAGGAAGGGAAAGGCTGGCTAGTAGTTACTGAGGAACCAGAGGAAAACAAAGTGGATCCTCGAATGGCTAAACTGCAATCATTATTAGATGAAAAAGAAGACGAATAAGAAAATCGTTTCGGTTTTCTAATCGTAAATAAAAGGAGGTGTAGAACATGGCAGTACCTAAGCGCAGAACGTCTAAAAAAGTCAAAAATCAACGCCGTACTCACAAAAAACTTCACGCACCAAAAATGCACAAGTGTGAAAATTGCGGTGAGTTCACTAAGCCACACCATGTTTGCAAATCTTGTGGACAATACAACGGAAAACAAGTAGTTAACAACTAAATCCTTGTTGGAGAAAGAGTCTGAACATAAGTCAGGCTCTTTTTTTTATGTTCAGATCTTTTAAACGTTGCAACTTTTTTCATGATCGGCTTATTACACAATCTGGCCGGATAGTTGAAGACTCAGTTTCGAGATACTTTTATGACAAGAAAGGTCCTGCGGGGGATGATTCGCTTTCCGCGGGCATGTGCTGAGCCTCTTCAGTCTTCGACTTCCGGGGTCTCACCGATCATGTTTATCCCGCAGGAGTCTTCATCATCCCCCTCCGGACCTGGCCAAATCAGAAGCTCGAAACCACTTCAACCATCACCTGCATAATGAAGTATTAGACCATGTAGTTAGGATATAACGACCCACACAGCCCGTCATGAAAGCGTTTCATACAGATTACGGAGGAGAACCAATCTCTTCTGGAAGGGTCCGTTCGCAACATTATAGTTGGGGTGGTGGGGAAATGATGAGACTCCCATGGGAGAAGGGACTAGGTGAGATCCCGCAGGGAGTGAAACGAGCGAGGAAGCTCACTGTTCCCCCATAGGAAAGCGATTTATTTCCCCACCAGCCCTTGTCCATCTAACGTAAAGGACTCATTTATCTCGAAACTGAGTCTTCAAGTAATGGGAGCTTTTCTGGATGATCTTCACTGAGGAGTTTTTGTGTTAAATTAATGAATAGAGGTGATGGAGATGGAACAGGTCCGGCTGGACATTAAAGAGGAAAACTATGCAGTACTCACGCTTCAAAGATCTGCAAAAATGAATGCGGTTACTCGACAGATGACTAGAGAGCTGAAGGAAGCGTTGAATCAGGTAAGTTCGGAGCATACGCTGAAATTTTTGGTCATTACTGGGGAAGGGGAGCGTGCTTTTTGCACAGGGGGCGATTTAAACGAATTTCACGGTGATATGTCAGCAGATGAAGCTTATAATCTGCTACGCCCCATGATGGAGGTACTCCATCAGCTCGCTACATTGCCTATACCCGTGATCGCTCTATTGAACGGTCAAGCTAGAGGAGGAGGCTGTGAAATTGCTACGGCCTGTGATTTCCGTTATGGACGTAAAGAATCTAAGTTCGGCTTCGTTCAGGGCAACCTCGGGATCACTCCTGGATGGGGCGGAGGGGCCCTTCTATACCAGCGTCTAACTTCAGGAAATGCCGCTCACTGGCTGATGGATGCGGAAATGTATGAAGCAGAGAGAACGCTTCATATAGGCTGGCTGCATAAAATATCTTCTTTGGAAGATATAAAAGGATTAAAAGATATTCAGCCTTTTTTAAATAAAACGGCGGCTCAAATGCGTGTATTTAAAAAACAGCTGCTCAAAGAAAGCTTTCCAGAGGATCTTTATGAGCGGATGGAAGAAGAGGTACGGCTCTGTTCAGAGTTATGGGAAACAGAGGAACACAAACTAGCGGTGGAAAAGTTTATGAGCACAAGAAAAAATTTATGAATACTATTCTATCAACCATCCTTTCTGCATAACTATAAACAAACAATAGAGGAGGGATGGTATGGATGCCCCTAGACAAGACGCCTGGAAGGAAGAAGAAGATGTACTTCTGGCTAACACGGTTCTTAAGTACATCCGGGAAGGAAAAACACAGCTTGAAGCCTTTCAGGAAGTCGCTGAACATTTGAATAGAACGCCCGCAGCCTGTGGGTTTAGATGGAATGCGACCGTACGAAAAGATTACTACGAAGAAATTCAAGAGGCGAAACAAAACCGCAAAGAAAAGCGCACGATTTATACAAGTATACCTTCAGCTGAAGATTCACCACTATCGATTGATGCTGCAATATCCTTCTTAAAAGAAATGAAAGTAAAACAGTATGACGAAAAAGGGAAACAGAAGCTTGAATATGAGTTAAAACAGCTGAGTGAAGACAATCAGAAGCTCAGACACCAGTTGAAACAGTGGGAAGCGGCTTGGAATGAAATGGATAAACTCGTTCATTGGGTCAAACAACATCAGAAGACTCCTATGTAAACGAACAAAGCTATTTTATTGTATTCTCATTAACTGATAGGCCCGACTGGCGGGTTTTCCCGCTGTAAAGTCCGGATAAGGAAAAGGCCCCTACACGTCATGTAGCGGCCTTGTTTGTGTTTATATTATTAAGCGTTTGCATTTCTTTCCTCGACACCTGTAGGCATCCAGATGAGTGGATTTTCACCTAAGTCACGCTCCACATCATAATTCGCCTTTTGAAAGCCCATTTTTTCCCAAAAACCGTGGGAATTAATACGGGGATTCGTTTTTATAGGGAGCTCGAAGCTTTTCGCAAACTCGACCAGGTCTTTTCCAAAGCCCATGTCCCGGTAGTCAGGAAGGACTTCAAGTTTCCACAGCTCGAGATAGTCCTGAGGAGGAACGAAATACTTATCGTATTTGGCGCGAACACGGTATAAGCTCATGCGAGCCACTAAAGCGCTTCCATAATAGACGCCAAAAAAAGGCGATTCGCTGTCATTCTCTACAATGTTGCTCTCCAGATCTTCAAGCATAGCAAGCTCCTGGTTGCCATATTCTTTGAAACGTTTGAATTCTTCTAGTGTTTTATAATTGACCAGTAAAGGTTTTACTTTCGTGGAAGTCATCATGAAGATTCCCCTTTCAATTTATCTTTATCTTCCTTTATTATAATATAAAAATTTTCAGAATGAAATGAACAATTAGTGGACTGACAATTATCGACTGCTATTGTACATAAGAGTCTGCTACAATAATAAAAAATATCGAGCGAAGTGAGGGAAGATCGATGGATATAGGAATCATTGGGGGAGGTGCCATAGGGCTGCTAACGGCTGCCTATTTGGGCAGGAACCACGAAGTTCATCTGTATGTAAGGAGAGAAATGCAGAGAAATGATATAGAAAGAGAAGGCGTACATTGTGATGGTTTGGGGGAATCTACTCGGGTGCGAGCACATACCATTGAAGAGGGTGTAAAGAATCATAATCTGTTAATCATTGCAGTTAAGCAAAAAGATATTGATCCGTTATTAGACATGAACTTGCCTTCAGATGTTCCATGCCTTTTTTTACAAAATGGGATGGGCCACCTGGAGCGAATAAAAGAACTTCGGAATTTATGCTGGCTTGGGGTGGTTGAACACGGCGCACTGAAAGTAGGGGGCACGCGTGTAAAGCATACGGGAAAAGGAAAAATGAATCTGGCCGCCCTGCCTTTTCAGGAAGCTGGTCTTCAACAGATGATAAAAGCGTTGCATACCGAAGAGTTCCCGATTTCTTTTAGAGAAGATTATGAGGAAATGCTTGCTTCGAAATTGCTGATTAACTCTGTAATCAATCCTCTAACAGGCCTGTTTCAGGTTAGAAATGGAGCTGTTTGTACAAATCATTATATTAGATCCCTGGCCTGGCGTTTGTGCCAGGAAGCCTGTATGGTATTAGGGCGCAGCGTGGACCAGGAATGGGAGCGTGTATTATTGATCGCAGAACTCACGTCTGAAAATAAATCTTCTATGCTCATGGACTTAGAAGACGGGAGAAAAACTGAAATTGAAGCCATAAATGAGTATTTGATAAAACGAAGCGCTCATCCTTTGCCGAACCACCAATTTGTAGTGGATGCCGTGCACGCCATTGAAGTTCGAAATGAGGGGAGACAAACGAACAGATGATGGAATTCCTGGTTTTCTCATTGGCTGCGATCCTCACCTTGCCAGTTCCGGTACTGTTGATTTTCTATGTGTTTGCCAGGAAATTCAAGCGTCACAAGTGGAAAGCTATTCATCAGACCGCTAATTTCACCGCGCCCATTTTCATCTTATCTGTGCACGTCCTTTTGCTCGTTATATTTGAACAGAATTTTTTTGCTTTTATTATGATTTTTCTACTAATTCTTTTGGGCCTTTCCCTAATTGTCCAGTATCGAAAGGATCATGATGTTCAGCTCAAACGGGCTTTCAAGGGCTTTTGGAGAGTCAGCTTCTTAGTTTTTACCCTTTTCTATTTAGGGCTGACTGTTTATGGTCTGGTCGATCGATTATTGGGATAAGAAACAGATTAGATGAACTCCCTGAATCTTTTTTGTACAATACTAAGAGGATACATACTACAAAGAATATTTGCCCGACAAAGGAGTAGTTCATAAATGCGTATCGATCCTATTCAATTAAAGCCGAAACAGAGACTGTTTCATGATTATAAATATAACTTCGAAAACGTAAAAGATAAATTCTCATATGAGCCCGGAGATCCGGAAGCCTGGGAGAAGAGGCTGCAGTTCTTGCAAGGCCAAACCTACCAGCGCAGCAATCTTTCGGAGGTTTTAAAAGAAATGAATGAGCGGTGGGGGGCACCGGAAAGTACATTGGACAATATTGAAAGGCTGAAAGATGAAAACGCAACCGTCGTCATAGCGGGACAACAGGCGGGGCTGCTTACAGGTCCATTGTACACGGTTCATAAAATCATCTCTGTTCTTCAGCTGGCTAAAAAGAAGGAAGCGGAACTAGGTAAGCCTGTTCTCCCGGTTTTCTGGATTGCCGGAGAGGATCATGATTTTGATGAGATTAACCACATTATGGTTAATAGTCATGGGAGAATGAAAAAGATGGCGATCTCCCAGGAGCCGGACCGGAAAGCTTCCGTCTCAGATATTAAAATTGACCAGAGAGCTGGAGAAGAATGGCTGAAGCAAATATTCAGTGAGATAGATGAGACCGAATACACGGGTGATTTTTATCAACAGACTCTGCGCTTATTGGAGCAGTCGGAGAGCTATAGTGATTTCTTTGCTCAACTGGTTTATCTCCTTTTTCCAGATGAAGGTCTGGTAGTGATGGATGCTCATCGTCCGGAAGTACGTAAGCTTGAGTCTGCTTACTTTACTTCAATGATTAAGCATAATGCCGAAATCGCTCATCGTGTTTTTTCATCCATTCAGTTAAATGCCCAGGAAGGATACGAGACGGTGTTAGAAAGTGAAGCAGAAGATGCTCATTTGTTCTACCATCATGAGGGAGAGCGTGTTCTTCTCACTCGTGAGAAAGATGGGAGCTTCAGGGGCAAACAGAATGAATTCCTGTTATCAGAACAGGAATTATTAGAGATAGCAGAACACCACCCTGAGTGTTTAAGCAATAATGTAGTGTCAAGACCGCTCATGCAGGATTTCTTATTTCCTGTACTCGCGTTTATAGGTGGACCAGGCGAGATTAATTACTGGTCTGTACTTAAACCTGGCTTTGAAGCCGTCGGTCTTCAAATGCCTCCGGTACTTCCTCGTTTATCCTTTACATTGGTAGACCGTAAGGCCGAGCAGGAGTTGAAACACTTCCACGTAGAACCTCAGGAAGCTGTACAATTTGGCACCGGCGAAAAGAAAATGAGGTGGATTGCGTCCAAGAGTGCCCCGCCTATTCCTCAGCTTAGTGCTCAGGTGAAAGAGGAAATTGAGCGTATTCATAAGCCTCTTAGAGAAAAATCAGCGGAACTGGGACCGGATCTTGAAGGTCTTGCAGATAAAAATCTTCATTACATTTACCAGCATGTTGATTATTTAGAAAAGCGGATGGCTAAAACTTTGGAAGAGAAATACGAAAAAGAAGTGACCCAGTTTAATGAGTTGGATTTACTTCTCCACCCTGCAGGCGGTCTTCAAGAACGGATGTGGAGTATCCTCCCGTGGGTGAATCAGCAGGGAACGGACGTTTTCCAGCGACTAAATCAGCATTTGTTAACGTTTGATCAGGATCATTATGTGGTGTACGTGTAAAAACCCTCCACCTTTCTCCACCTCATAAAAAAATCGTTAATCCCTTTAAAATCTTGCCTTTTCAGGCAGGATTTTTTTTGTAGGTGCAGAAAAATTAAAAGTATGTGGAGAAAAGTGGGGCGATGTGGTAAGGTGAAGACAGAAGGTGGGGAACCAACATGTTCATGGGTGAATTCCAGCATAACATTGATACGAAAGGGCGGATCATAGTCCCGTCCAAATTTCGTGAAGATCTTGGGGAAACGTTTGTCCTTACTCGAGGTTTAGATCAATGCTTATTTGCTTATCCTATGAACGAGTGGAAGCTCCTTGAAGAGAAGCTTAAGAAACTCCCCCTCACCAAAAAAGATGCCCGCGCTTTCACTAGGTTTTTCTTTTCAGGTGCCGTCGAATGTGAGGTAGACAAGCAGGGAAGAATCAATATTCCTCCACCACTTCGGAAATATGCTTCACTTGAGAAAGAATGTGTTGTTATTGGCGTATCCAACCGTATTGAGTTCTGGAGCCATGAACAATGGGAAACGTATTTTGAGGCATCGGAAGAATCGTTCTCTGAAATTGCGGAGAATATGCTTAATTTTGATATTTGAAGATAAGAAACGAGTGAGCACATGTTTGAACACTACAGCGTATTAAAAGAAGAAACTATAAAGCACTTAAACATTCATCCTGACGGTACATATGTCGACTGTACGCTTGGCGGTGGAGGACACTCAGAAGTGATTGCCTCCATGTTAAGCGAGAAGGGCCGTTTAATTTCATTCGATCAGGATGAAGCAGCCCTGGAAGCGGCTCGTGAACGTTTAGATGAATACTCGGATCGAGTGATTTTTGTGCATGCAAACTTCAGAGAATTAGAGAGTGAACTGGAAGAATTAGGTTACACCGAAGTCGATGGGATTTTATACGACCTTGGTGTATCGAGTCCTCAATTAGACGTTGAGGAACGTGGATTCAGCTATCATCAAGATGCACCTTTAGATATGCGTATGAATCAGTCTAATGAACTAAGTGCCAAAGAAGTCGTGAATGAGTGGCCGTATGAGCGTCTCGTAAGAATTTTCTTTAAGTATGGAGAAGAGAAATTTTCTAAACAAATTGCCAGAAAAATTGAAGCCGCACGAGCTGAGAAAATGATTGAAACAACAGGTGAACTTGTCGAACTAATTAAAGAGGGAATCCCTGCACCCGCCAGGCGTAAGGGCGGGCATCCGGCGAAGAGGATATTTCAGGCAATTCGTATTGCCGTAAATGACGAACTGGGTGCTTTTCAGGATAGTCTGCATCAGGCTGCCCGAGTGTGTGCCGTGAATGGACGGATTGCCGTGATTACCTTCCATTCTTTAGAAGACCGCTTATGTAAGCAAGCTTTTAAAAAATGGAGTTCTAATCCGCCTCTGCCCAAAAATATCCCCGTTATCCCTGAAGATAAACAGCCGCCATTTGAGATGGTTACACGTAAACCGATTGTTGCGGAAAGTGAAGAATTGGAAGAAAACCGTCGTTCACGCTCAGCAAAATTAAGAGTTGTAGAGAAGATTAAACCTTGGAATTCAGAGTTTCAATTTGAAGAAGGGTGGAAGCAAACATGAGTGTAGAGAAAATAAGAAAAGAGGAGCAGCCTTTTCATCAGCCTGAGAGACAGAAACAGGTTAAAAAAGTAAAGCTGCGCAAAAAGCAATGGATCAGTACAGGGGAAAAGATGCTTTATTCGGCAGCCACAACATTATTTCTCGCAGCCTCTGTATTTCTTGTGCAATTTTCGGCGTCCACGGATGAGCTGAATCGTGATATTCGAAGCTTGGAACAGGATATTTCTAAACAGGAAACTCAAAATGAGAACCTGGCTTTTCAAGTGAAAGAACTGAGCAACCCGGACCGTATTCTTCAGATCGCCAAAGAGAATGGACTGGACATCCAAAATGCGCAAGTTAAACAAGCGGCTAATATCGAGTGATAAAATCTTAAAACTGGTGATGTATATATGAAAAACCCAAACACACATAGGGGTGCAGCTCTGCTCATCCTTGTGTTTTCTTTTGTATTTCTGATTATTGTCGGCCGGTTCCTTTATATTGAAACTACAGCGACTGTAGAAGGTGTAGACCTAAAAGAATGGGCGGAGGAGATCAGGACAAGTTCTTACAAGATTGATGCCGACCGCGGTAAAATCTATGATAAGAATGGAATGGTGCTGGCTTATGATCGCCCTATGTATCGCTTACAGGCGATTGTAGACCCGGACTATTCGGCCAATCTTGAAAATCCCAAACACGTAACGGATCCTGAAAAAGTGGCTTCAAATCTTGCTCCTTTACTTGGACTCAAGAAAAGTGAAATGATTGAAACCATTAAGAATGGTCAGGAGAATGATCGCTTCCAAGTAGAGTTTGGCGCTAATGGACGGGAAATCTCTCAAGAAGAAATGGAAGAGATTAAAGATTTAAACTTGAATGGTATCACGTTTCAGGAAGAAGCTAAGCGCTATTATCCTAACGGGGTTTTCGCCTCCCATCTCATTGGGTTTGCCCGGTCACAAGATGGCGATATCAAAGGAATTACAGGAATAGAAAAGCAAATGCAGAAGTATTTGAAAGAAGAAGAAGGAAAAATAAGCTATGAACGTGATAAATACGGAACTAAACTGCTGGATCCGAATCAGGTGATGAAAGAGCCGGATGACGGAGAAAATGTTTACCTGACGATTGACCAGAAGATCCAGACCTTTCTGGAAGATGCTATGTCTCAAGTAGATGAACAATACAGTCCGGAGAAGATCATGGCCGGTGTTATGGATCCAGATACAGGTCAGATCTTAGCCATGAGTAATCGTCCGAGTTATAACCCTAATGACCTTGGGGAGGTAGAGAACTGGTACAATGATTTGATAGCTTATCCTTTCGAACCAGGCTCCACTATGAAAATGTTCACATGGGCATCAGCCATCGAAGAAGGTGTTTATGATGGTGATGAACTGTATAAATCCGGCAGGTATCAAGTGACGGAGAATTCAAGTACTATTGGCGATCATAACAATGGAGAGGGCTGGGGGATGATTTCTTTTAACGAAGGATTTCAGCGATCCTCTAACGTTGCTGCATCCATCCTTGCTTATGAGAAATTAGGACCCGATATGTTTAAGAAATATCTCTCTGATTTTCATCTCAATCAACAGTCTGGAATTGATTTACCTGGAGAGAAAACAGGTTCATTCGTTTTTGATAAGCCAATTGAGCAAATTACGACCGCGTTTGGTCAAGGCTCAACGGTTGCACCGATCCAGCTTATGACAGCTGCTACATCCATTGCAAATGATGGCAAAATGATGAAACCTTATATTCTTTCAAAAATTTCCTCAAGTAAGGACGGGGAAGTGATCAAAGAGCGCTCCCCTGAAGTTATTGGAGAGCCTATTTCAAAATCAACAGCCTCTCAGGTGAGAGATTTAATGGGGCAGGTAGTCACTTCGGAAAATGGAACCGGTCAGAAATTTAAACTTGATGATTTTTCCCTTGCGGGTAAGACCGGAACCGCACAGATTAGTAAACCAGGAGGCGGCTATATGACCGGAAGAGAGAACTACACGTTTTCTTTCATGGGCATGGCTCCGAAAGATGATCCTGAACTATTAATGTATGTGGCCGTCCAGCAGCCTAATTTGGATAATACCGAGTATGGCTCAGATCCTGTATCTCACATTGTGAAAACGGTCATGGAAAACAGCCTCCATTATCTCGATATTAAACCAGATGAGGAGAGTCAAACCAAAGTCTCTCAAGTAAAACTTCCTGATGTCACCGATCTTTCTGTGGAGAAAGCGACCAGCCGATTAAAAGAAAACTTCAATCGGGTGGAAGTGATTGGTCAAGGCAGTGAGGTAGAGAGAATATTACCTGAACCAGGCGCTGAGGTATTAAAGAACCAGAGAATAATGGTTATAACCGATCAACCAACGATGCCTGACCTGACAGGCTATTCTTTGAGAGATGTCCACCGTCTTGCCGAGTATTTTGGCTTTAATATAGAAACGATGGGTAATGGGTACGTAACCAAGCAGAGTATAGCTCCAGGTTCAGAGATTAAAGAAGAAGGTTATCTGGTGGTGGAACTAGCACCGCCAGAATGATAGGAAGACCATTCCAGGCAGTGTTCTAATCGCTTCTACAATGCATATAGTGATACAAGCTGACTCTACCGACTTTCAAAAGGAGTTATGTGGATGAGAAGAGTATCACAAGTCATTGTTAAGAAGCGGTTGATCACTGTTTTTCTTGTGGGAATGGTTATTTTTGGTGTCATTATTGGAAGGCTCGGGTACGTGCAATTTGTACTCAGTGATTTTCTGATCGCCAAAGCAGAAGAGTCATGGAGCCGTGATATCACGTTTGAACCAGAAAGAGGCAACATTGTGGATACAAATGGGGAAGTGCTTGTCGGTAATCAGTCGGCTCCAACCGTTATGGTTGTACCAAGACAGGTAAAGGATCCTGAAACCACGGCTAAGAATTTAGCTCAAATTCTTGAGATGAGTGTGGAGAAAGCGTACACCCACGTTACGAAACAAATATCTATTGAAAAAATCCACCCAGAAGGACGCAAAATTTCTGAAGATAAAGCAGAAGCTATCCAATCCCTTGGTATGCCTGGTGTCTACATCGCAGAAGATTCGGAGCGATACTACCCTCATGGTTCGTTTCTTTCCCATGTTCTTGGCTTCAGCGGCATTGATAATCAGGGACTGCTTGGTCTTGAAGCCTACTATGATGATGAACTTAAAGGTGAAAAGGGAGCCCTTTCTTTCTTCTCCGATGCTAAGGGGAAACGAATGCCTGACATGGCCGATATCTACAACCCCCCGGTGGACGGAAAAGATCTTCAGCTTACGATTGATTATAAAGTGCAGGCCATTATTGAAAGAGAGCTGGATATTGCCCAAAGCAAGTACAATCCAGATGGAGCGGTCGCTTTAGCGGTGGATCCTGATACTGGGAAAGTAGTAGCTATGGCCTCGCGTCCGAATTTTAATCCAGCAAATTATCAGGAAGTTGAACCAATGGTTTATAATCGCAACTTGCCGGTTTGGAGTACGTACGAGCCGGGTTCTACTTTTAAGATTATTACGCTCGCAGCGGCGCTTGAAGAAAATCTGGTCGATCTTCACGAGGAACATTTTCACGATTCAGGTGCTGTGAAGGTAGATGGAGCCACATTACACTGCTGGAAGCGGGGAGGACACGGGGATCAGACGTTTCTGGAAGTTGTTCAAAACTCTTGTAACCCAGGGTTTGTGCAATTGGGCCAGCGCTTAGGAAAAGATAAACTTTTTGAATATATTGACCGGTTCGGTTTCGGTGAAAAGACCGGTATAGACTTGGAAGGGGAAGGCAAAGGAATATTGTTTAAGCCTGAAAATGTTGGTCCTGTAGAACAGGCAACGACAGCGTTTGGACAAGGAGTTTCTGTTACCCCTATTCAACAGGTAATGGCCGTAGCTGCAGCTGTGAATGGAGGATATTATTACGAGCCTTATATTCAGGAAGCCTGGCTTGATCCAGTCACAGGAGAAGCGGAAGAAAAGAATGAGCCGAAAGTAAAGGATCGCGTAATCTCAGAAGAAACATCCGCACAAATCCGTAAGGCACTGGAAAGCGTGGTGGCTAAAGGAACAGGTCGCGGAGCTTACGTCGAAGGGTATCGCGTAGGTGGTAAGACGGGTACCGCTCAGAAAGTTGGACCTGACGGAAGGTATATGGAAAACAACCATATCGTTTCTTTCATTGGCTTTGCGCCTGCAGATGATCCTGAATTAGTGGTTTATCTCGCCATCGATAACCCGAAGGATACCGTCCAGTTTGGCGGCGTGGTCGCGGCTCCGATCGTTGGGAATATCATGGAAGACAGCCTGAGGGCCTTAGAGGTGAAACCGCGTAAAGATGGGCTGGAAAAAGAATACACATGGCCTGATGAGCCATTGGTTGAAGTTCCGAATGTTACGGGACTTGAGAAGAAAGAGCTCAATCAGCTGCTCACCAACTTAAAAATCGAGGCAAGTGGAAAAGGAGATAAAGTGATTACCCAGGCTCCTGAAGCTGGAGTGAAGGTGCCAAGCGGATCCAAGGTCCGGGTTTATATGGGGAATTAGAAATCGTCTGTTGCATTTTGTTTCAACTTGGTGAACGAACCGTAACGATAAACCGTTCAAAAAAACAATAATGGGCATACAGAAGGTTCGTCAATTTGCTATAATGAATCTTGTATGTGGGTAAGGGTGACAGTTATGAAAATGAAAAAGTTACTGAAGCTTATGCCTTTTTATAAAGTAACTCAACCCCTGTCAGACATTACGGTTCAAGGGATTTCGATGGATTCACGATCCACGGGTCCCGGCGACCTTTTTATTTGCATTCACGGTGTAGAAGCGGATGGACACGAATATGTGCAAGAAGCAGAAGCTAAAGGGGCAGCTGTCGTCATGGCGGAAAGAGAAGTCACAACCAGCCTGCCTGTTGTGATCGTCAATGATACGGTGAGGGCACTTGCAATGGCGGCTTCTATTTTTTATGGATTTCCATCTGAGCACTTGAGGGTGATCGGAGTTACCGGAACGAATGGGAAAACCACCATTACGTATTTATTGGACGAAATTTTTCGGAACAATAATCAACGGACAGGGATGATCGGCACGATTCAAGTGTCGATCGCAGGAAAAACCTATCCTGTTAAGAATACCACTCCGGACAGTCTCTCACTTCAGCGTTATTTTGCGGAAATGCGCAAGGCGAAGGTAACGACGGCAATAATGGAGGTCTCCTCGCATGCGCTTGATCAAGGCCGGGTCTATGGCTGTGATTTTGACATTGCCATCTTCACCAATCTCACCCGCGATCATTTAGATTACCACGATAACTTTGATGATTATCTTCGGGCTAAGTCCCTATTGTTTGCTCAATTAGGTAACGGGTATAATAAAGGGCGGCGCAAGTTTGCTATCATAAATAAAGATTCTGAGCAGGCGAAGCGTTTTATCCGCTCGACTTCACAATCCCTGCTTACGTATGGGATTCACAGCAATGCAGATATAATGGCAAAGAACATCACACTAGGAGAGACAGGCGCTGCTTATATTCTGAAAACACCTAAAGGGGAAATTGCCATTAACAGCCCTCTAATGGGGCTTTTCAGTATTTATAACATGCTTGCCGCAGCTGGAGCAGCCATTTTGTCGGGTATTCCTCTTACCGTCATCAAACATGCTTTCGAAATGACCCGCGGAGTGAGGGGACGTTTTGAGCCGGTTCGGGAAGGGCAAGAGTATGGAGTAGTGATTGATTATGCCCATACACCGGATTCCTTGGAAAATGCTTTAAATACCCTCTCAGAATTCTGTAAAGGTTCCATCTACGTAGTGGTGGGGTGCGGGGGAGATAGAGACCGGAGTAAGCGCCCGTATATGGCAGATGCCGCGATGAACAGGGCCGACTATGTGATTTTTACTACAGATAACCCACGCTCGGAGGATCCTAAGCAGATTTTTCAAGATATGACCAGTCACTTGAGCGATCCATTTGAATTAATTGAAGACCGGGAGCAAGCGATTGAACATGCTCTTAAGCGCGCAAAGTCAGGGGATATGGTACTTATTGCCGGAAAAGGACACGAAACCTATCAGGAAGTGAATGGTGTGAGACACCATTTCGATGATAGTGAAGTAGCAAAAATGATATTAAAGAGAATGAAGGAGCGTCCATCATGATTTTAGAAGTGCAAGAACTGACTACCCTCTTCCCTGAATTTAAAGGAGCGGCACAAGACAGAATTACATTAAGAGAAGTTCTAACCGACACAAGAGTGGAAGCTAAGCAGAGTTTGTTTATACCTATAGTGGGTGAGAATTTTGATGCCCATGATTTTATAAAGGACGCGATTAAACAAGGGGCGGTCGCAGCACTCTGGCAGAAGGATAAAGATCTTCCTTACGCCGTACCGACCGATTTCCCTGTCTTTTTTGTTGAGGATACAACGAAAGGACTTCAGGAAGTGGCGGAGTATTATTTGCAGAAGGTTCGTCCTTTAGTCATTGGAATAACCGGCTCCAATGGAAAGACAACGACAAAGGATATGACGGCTTCCGTGTTAAGCCGGAAGTATAAGACGCATAAAACAGCTGGAAACTATAATAATCATATCGGACTTCCCTTAACGATCCTTGCCATGAAGGAGGATACAGAAGTTCTCGTCCTGGAAATGGGGATGGACCGGGCGGGTGAGATCTCCGTCTTATCAAAACTTGCTCATCCTAAATATGCCATCATAACAAATATTGGTGAATCTCATATTGAAAACCTTGGCTCCCGTGAGGGCATCGCTTCTGCTAAGCTGGAAATCAAGGATGGGATGTCAGAGGATGGTGCGTTAATCATTGATGGGGATGAACCGCTGTTACATGCCGTCAAACTGGATGAAAGATCACTATCATGCGGGTTCGATAGCACCAGCGATACCCAAGTGAAGATAATCAGCACTTCAGACGATGCCAGTGAATTCAAGGTTAATGAAAAAGAAACTTATAATCTTCCTCTCGCTGGAAAGCATAATGTGAAAAATGCGTCTTACGTCATTACTCTTGCAAAAAAAGCAGGACTGTCCAATGATCAAATTCAAGAAGGCTTTGACCATCTTCAGATGTCGAGCATGCGTTATGAAAAACATATCGGAATAAATGAATCTTTAATTATAAATGACGCCTACAATGCCTCGCCGACCTCAATGAAGGCTCTGATAGAAGTGATGGCTCAACTAACTACGAAGTCTCGCAAGGTTCTGATTCTCGGGGATATGTTTGAACTTGGGTCACAGTCCCGCGTTTTACACCGCAGTGTAGCTGAAGCCGTTACCGATAAAATTCATGCCGTTTATACCATTGGCGAGCATTCCGAAGAAATATCCAGGGCGGTCGCTGAACGGCAGCCACAAATAGCAACAAAGCATTTTACAGATAAAGAAACTTTAAGTCATCATGTACGTGCAGCATTAACGGCCGATACCGTAGTTCTTATTAAAGCTTCGAGAGGAATGAAGCTGGAGGAATTACTGAACGATCTCGTAAAATGATTCATAGGAGATGATGGACAACGAAGTAACAGGAGGTACTAGAAAATGAACGACTACATATTACTAATCACTATGGCATTATCATTCGCTCTTACAGTTGTGATATCACCGATCATCATTCCTTATTTGAGACGTTTGAAGTTCGGTCAGGCTATTAGAGAAGAAGGGCCCGAATCTCACCAGAAAAAATCAGGAACCCCTACGATGGGCGGGGTAATGATTATCATTGCGGTACTTGTCACTACGCTCTGTGCATCATACTGGTTTACACCGGGTTCTTCCAATGTACACCTATTTCTCGTTTTATTCGTACTGCTCGGGTATGGGCTGCTCGGGTTTTTAGATGATTATATAAAAGTAGCCTTAAAGCGAAATCTCGGTTTAACTTCAAAACAGAAAATGGCTGGCCAAATTATTATCGCACTTGTTGTTTACATTATTTTAGAACGAACAGGTTTTCCTACTTTTATTACGGTACCTGGCACGTCTTTTGAATTGGAACTGGGCTGGGGATATGGCCTGCTCATATTATTCATGCTTGTAGGGGGATCCAACGCGGTTAACTTAACAGACGGTTTGGATGGACTGCTTGCTGGAACAGCAGCTATTGCTTTCGGAGCCTTTGCTATCCTCGCGTGGACGGATCAGTCTAATGTGGAAGTAACTATTTTTACACTTGCTGTTGTAGGAGCATTACTAGGTTTTCTTGTATTTAATGCCCACCCCGCCAAGGTGTTTATGGGGGACACCGGATCGCTCGCTCTTGGTGGAGCAATTGCAATCGCAGCTATTTTAACAAAACTGGAACTTATCCTTGTAATTATTGGCGGGGTGTTCGTACTCGAAACACTCTCCGTTATTATCCAGGTTATTTCATTTAAAACAACAGGCAAGAGAGTCTTTAAGATGAGCCCGCTGCACCACCATTATGAACTGAAAGGCTGGTCCGAGTGGCGCGTCGTCACAACGTTTTGGACAGTAGGTCTTGTGTTCGCCGTGCTTGGGATTTATATTGAGGTGATGTTTGGATGAAGACGTTAAAGAATTTTCCTTATAAACATGTGTTAGTCGTAGGTTTAGCTAAAAGCGGCACGGCGGCCGCCCATCTTCTGCTTGATTCAGAGATCAACGTTAGAATCAACGACCTGAAGGCTGATAAAGAGAGTGAAGAAGTTCAGAAGTTAATCGAAAAAGGGGCAGAAGTCATTACAGGGGGCCATCCGCTTGAAGCGCTTGAAGGAATAGAACTGATCGTTAAAAACCCAGGCATCCCATATGAGAACCCCTTAATTGCTGAAGCTGTAAAACGGGAAGTCCCAGTCGTTACGGAGGTAGAGCTTGCGGGAAGACTTCATGACGGTCCGCTGATTGCGATTACGGGTTCCAATGGAAAAACCACGACCACAACATTAATCCACGAGATCATTAAGGCTGATGATCAGCCTGTTTCCGTAGCAGGGAACATTGGAAAAGTCGCTTGTGAAGTAGCTCGTTCGACCAGCGATGAAGAGGCCATGGTTGTTGAAATGTCCTCCTTTCAGTTGTTGGGTACAGAAACGTTCAAACCGGACGTTGCGGTGTTATTAAACCTCTACGAAGCTCATTTAGATTATCATGGCACGCTTGAGGCTTATCATAATGCAAAAGCAAAAATTATAGAAAACCAGACCTCAGAAGATACTTTTGTCTACAATGCCGATGATGAGAAGATCATGAGCTACCTTCCGGGTACCAAGTCGAAACAGGTCCCTTTTACTCTTAATCAGCAGGGTAGTGGGGCATGGACAGATAAAGAATGGATCTATTTTAATGAGGAAGCTATTATGAAGAAATCGGAAATCGTACTGGTAGGGGAGCAGAATCTGCAAAATATCCTGGCCGCTCTAGCTGTGGTGAAAACAATCGGGATTTCCAATGAAGCCATTCACCAGGTGCTGACGACCTTTGCCGGCGTGAAGCACCGATTGGAATACGTGCAGGAGAAAAACGGCAGGTTCTTTTACAATGACTCCAAAGCGACCAATATATTAGCCACTTCCTATGCATTGCGATCGTTCCAGCAGCCGATTATTCTGCTCGCAGGGGGGCTGGACCGGGGTAACAGCTTTGAAGGGCTTGCCCCGTATCTCTCAAACGTCAAAGCAATGATCGTATTTGGTGAAACGGCTGATCTTCTAAAAGAGACCGGTACGTCTGTCGGTATCAAAGATATCATTAACGTAGAAACTATGGATAAGGCTGTAACAGAAGCTTATCGTCTATCCAATCAAAATGACGTCGTATTATTATCTCCGGCCTGTGCGAGCTGGGATCAATATCGTACATTCGAAGAAAGAGGCAACATGTTTACAGAAGCTGTGCATAAGCTGAAGTAAGGGCTTTATGCGACAAGCTTGAGCCCTGTTTTCCATTCAGATGGGAGGTAGGGCTTTTTTTATGGAGGAAAAACGAAGAAAGCCGGATTTATGGTTAGTTGCCGCTATACTAGGGATATTGATCATGGGGATTATCATGGTTTACAGTTCATCAAGCATCTGGTCCGAGTATAAGTTTGATGACCCCTGGTTCTTTGCGAAGCGTCAAATACTTTTTGCCACAGTAGGACTGGTTGCCATGGTGACGTTATCAAGAATTCCCTACTACGTATGGCACGGGCACTCTAAGTGGATTTTGATCATGTGTCTTGTATTTCTAATTGCTGTGTTAATTCCAGGTGTGGGTATGGTACGTGGGGGAGCTAGGAGCTGGATTGGCGTAGGGATGTTCAGTATTCAGCCTTCCGAGTTTATGAAGCTTGGTTTGATTTTATTTCTGGCACGTTTCTTGTCTGAGCGTCAAAAGAAAATGAACTCATTTCAGCAGGGATTTCTTCCTGGACTAGCTTTAATCCTTGTTCCATTTGCTTTAATTATGCTTCAGCCTGATTTAGGGACAGGCGTGGTTATGGTTGGGACATGTATGGTGATGATGTTTACTGCTGGAGCCAGAATCAGCCATTTTATGTGGATGGCAGGGGCGGGTATGGCTGGAATGATCGCTTTAATTGCTTCAGCTCCCTACCGGATTAAACGTATTACTGCTTTTCTTCATCCATGGGAAGACCCTCTTGGAAGCGGCTTTCAAATCATCCAGTCTCTCTATGCCATTGGTCCAGGAGGATTGCTTGGTCTTGGGTTAGGAAACAGCATGCAGAAATTCTTCTACTTACCTGAGCCTCAGACAGACTTTATTTTTGCGGTACTTGCAGAAGAACTCGGGTTCCTGGGGGGAGCTTTTATCCTGATTTTATTTTTCATTCTCCTATGGAGAGGAATCAGGACCAGTCTCTATGCTCCTGACCTTTTTGGTTCACTTCTTGCTCTGGGTATTGTGGGCATGGTGTCCATTCAGGTGATGATTAATGTTAGTGTAGTAACGGGGCTGATTCCCGTAACCGGGATTACGCTTCCTTTAGTGAGTTATGGCGGATCATCTCTCACTCTTACTCTTGCCTCGCTAGGATTATTGCTTAGCGTCAGCAGATTTTCAAGTCATTAAAAGACGATACAGATTTATCTGCATCGTCTTTTTGTTATTTCCCTGACTTTATTAAACGTAGTTATAGATTATTTGAGAGGTTTATTGAACGATTAGGCCCTGCACGACGCAGGGTCGTTCGACGTTCCCACAG
The DNA here is from genome assembly GCF_000284515.1 of Halobacillus halophilus DSM 2266. Taxonomy (GTDB): domain Bacteria; phylum Bacillota; class Bacilli; order Bacillales; family Halobacillaceae; genus Halobacillus; species Halobacillus halophilus. Next base: position 1,874,758 of record NC_017668.1, read on the forward strand.
GACGTGGCGGTTTTAGTCGAACATGCTTTTATGGACCTATTTATCTCGAAACTGAGTCTATATAGTATCGGGAGCTTATCTGTAAAATCTACACTCAAATCTAACAGGTCTATTTCTATAATTTTATTGTGAAACTCGTGGAAAACGGATGACGAGAAGCTGTAATTCTGACATACTAGTCAATGAAAGCGGATAAATGAGAAAATAGGAGAAAATATTATTAAACTAGTTTAACTCACGTAATCCGTTAGCGAAAATTTGTGATATAATGGGAGTCATTAGATGAAGAAACCCCTTCATTGAATTAAGTAATGGTAAATCATTCTTTCATACAGCTTAATGCAGCATCGAAAGGGTGTCTAGCAGTAAGGAGAAATGCCCGTTATGGAAGAGAGAAAAGTCGTTTCCATAGAAGATCGCATACCTAAGTTGAAGCAGACAAGAAGGAAAAAAGCAAACAGAAGACTGATTCTTTATTTGATGATTCTCTTTATACTTATTGCGGTTGTGATTTATTTACAGTCACCGCTGAGTAATGTAGGTAATATAGAAGTCCAGGGGGAAAGGCATGTAACTGCTGATGAAATAAAAGAACTGGCTAATATAACCACAGAGACTAATTATTGGAAAGTAGATACTGATTCTATAACAAATAATGTTGAATCTCATAAAGAAATTAAGAGTGTGAATGTGAATCGAGATTTTCCGAATACTGTTCAGATTCAAGTAGAAGAAGCAGAACGGATCGGATACGTGCAAACGAACGGTGAATTCTCTGCCATTCTTGAAAATGGAACTAAACTAGAAGCCGCTTCTTCACTTCCTGGAGGAGATGCGCCGATTCTGGCCGGCTTTTCAAAACAGACTTATCTTGAAGAAATGTCCAAAGAGTTAAAGGAATTACCTCAGAGTGTAACAAATTTAATTTCCGAAATTCATTGGGAGCCTAAAGAAGACAACCCTTATCAAATTAGGCTGTATATGAACGATGGTTTTCAGGTACTTGCTTCTATCCGTAATTTCTCTAATAAAATGACCATCTATCCATCCATTGTGGCTCAATTGGAAGAAGGCGCTGAAGGGATTATTCATATCGATGTAGGTGCTTATTTTGAAGAATATGCCGGCGCGGGGGAAGAAGGAAATACGGAAGGTGAAGTCCAAGCCGAGAGCCCGGATCAGGTCGATGAACCAATCTCTGAATTTGACGCAAATAATGACCCGGAAGGTAATCCGGAAGCAGCACCAGAATCTGAAACAAATATCATTCCTCAGGCAAATTCGGAGTTAACCCCTCAACCTGAAACAAATGAGGATTCCGAGCCTGATAGGGAACACACTCCAGCCTCTGAACAGGAGGGCACTGAGCAAAGCGGAAGTGTAGAAGATAGTGATGGATCTGATTCTACAGACGATTCCAGCTCGGAAGAATCCGGACAGTAACCTTAGACAATTGATAAGGATATTGGAAAAGTTAAAAACGTTTCGACGGCAGCAGAGTCAATTCATGTAAATTCAGCGAATGTTCCTTGACTTAAATTTGAAAAAATGCGATGAATGAAAAGGATATTCTTTAGACTTTGTGGAAATCAACTAAAAGAATAGCTTTAAAAATGATCTAAAGAAAAGCCGGAGACTCAAAATGTATCATTTGATTTACGAAATGGTTGCAAAGATTGTTTTTTTATCGTAAATTCGATATGCTTTGAACTACTCAAATGGCTTGTAATAGGAGGTGCGCCACTGGTGAAACAAGAAGAAATATTAGTTAGCTTAGATATAGGAACGAGTCGTATAAAGGTAATTATTGGAGAGATCTCAAATGATACCCTCAATATTATTGGCGTAGGCTCAGCGAAATCAAACGGTATGAAAAAAGGGGCAATTGTTGATATAGATCAGACGGTCCATTCTATACGTTCAGCAGTAGAACAGGCAGAACGTATGGTAGATATGAAAATTGACCGTGTAGTGGTAGGTATTAACGGTAATCATATTCAGCTGCAGTCCTGCCATGGAGTGGTTGCTGTCTCAAGTGAAAGCAGAGAGATTGGTAATGAAGACATTACAAGGGTGATTGACGCAGCCCAGGTGCTATCTATACCTCCAGAAAGAGAAATTATTGATGTCATACCCCGCCAGTTTATCGTGGATGGACAGGATGAAATCACGGATCCTCGCGGAATGATTGGCGTTCGATTGGAAATGGAAGGTACGATTATTACGTGTGCTAAAACCGTTTTACATAACACTTTGAAGTGTGTTGAGCGTGCGGGGCTTGAGGTACTGGATGTTTGTCTTCAGCCTCTTGCTTCAGGGACAGTATCCTTGTCCAGCGACGAAACCAATCTTGGTGTTGCGCTACTGGATGTGGGCGGTGGATCTACCACAATTTCTGTTTTTGAAGATGGTCACCTTAAAGGAACCAGCTTAATTCCATTCGGTGGAGATAACATTACAAAAGACTTGTCGATCGGATTAAGAACATCGACAGAAGAAGCAGAGAAAGTGAAAGTCGAGCATGGGCATGCATTTTTTGATGATGCCAATGAACAGGAAACATTTTCTGTCACAATCATTGGAAGTAATCGCGAACAGGCATTCAATCAATTGCAATTATCTGATATGATTGAAGCTAGACTAGAAGAAATATTTGTCTTAGCAGCTGAAGAGCTACAGCGAATGGGAGTAAGAGAATTGCCGGGAGGTTTTGTACTGACTGGCGGAACGATGAACATGCCTGGCATACTGGAACTTGCCCAGGACGTATTCCATTCGAATGTTCGATTGGCCATCCCGGATTATATCGGTGTAAGAGAACCACAGTTCACAAGTGGAGTGGGTATCTTGCAATTCGCCTATCGTAATGCGAAAATACAAGGAAAAGAGATTTTCCCATCTGTAACTGAAGAATTTGCACAACCAGCGCCTAAAAAACAGAAACGTGCTGCGAAACAGCAAAACGAAGAAAATGAAAAGCCCGAGAAGAAGAAAGAATCAGGCTTGTCCAACTTATTAAAGTATTTCTTTGATTAATGACAGGTCAAGGTCGGTCAGCGGACGGACACAAACAATAAATCTTGTAATCTCGTGTATTAGGAGGAACGGAAGATGTTAGATTTTGATACAAGCATGGACCAACTGGCAACCATTAAAGTTATCGGAGTAGGCGGCGGTGGCAGTAATGCCGTCAACCGTATGATTGAGCATGGAGTGCAAGGCGTAGAATTCATCGCCGTAAACACAGATGCTCAGGCACTGAATTTATCTAAAGCAGAAGTTAAAATGCAAATTGGCGGTAAACTGACTCGAGGTCTTGGTGCGGGTGCAAACCCGGAAGTAGGCCGCAAAGCTGCTGAAGAAAGTAAGGAACAGTTAGAAGAAGCTCTTCAAGGAGCAGATATGGTTTTCGTTACAGCCGGAATGGGCGGCGGAACAGGAACAGGTGCTGCACCGGTCATTGCACAAGTTGCTAAAGAACTTGGTGCGCTTACCGTAGGTGTTGTAACACGTCCGTTTACATTTGAAGGACGTAAACGCTCTACACAAGCTGCAGGCGGAATCGAAGGGTTGAAAGGAAGCGTAGATACGCTGATCGTCATTCCAAATGACCGTCTTCTTGAAATTGTTGATAAAAATACACCGATGCTCGAAGCATTCCGCGAAGCAGACAATGTTCTTCGTCAAGGTGTACAAGGTATATCAGACTTAATTGCTGTTCCAGGACTGATCAACGTTGACTTCGCAGACGTTAAGACCATCATGGTAGACAAAGGATCAGCCTTGATGGGCATTGGAATAGCTACGGGTGAAAGCAGAGCCGCAGAAGCTGCTAAGAAAGCCATATCTTCACCATTGCTTGAAACATCCATTGATGGGGCACATGGCGTACTAATGAATATTAGTGGCGGAACCAACTTGAGCCTGTATGAAGTTCAGGAAGCAGCTGATATCGTTACATCAGCAGCGGATCAGGAAGTTAATGTTATCTTTGGTTCAGTTATCAATGAAAACCTCAAAGATGAAATTGTAGTTACGGTTATTGCCACTGGTTTTGATGAGACACAAATTGCTCAAGGGCAAAAGAAACGTCCATCTACAAGCCAGCCAAGTCCGAGCCAGCAAAAACCTAGTCAGCCTGAGCGCAGCGTACGTGAGGAACAGCCTCGTCGTGAAAGCCCTCAGCCGCAAAATCAAAAGCCAAACCAGGAAGAAGACACCCTGGATATCCCGACATTCCTAAGAAACCGGAATCGTCGCCGTTAAAATGAACCTAAAGCCCGCTGCACCTCACAAGGTGCAGCGGGCTTTTTTCGTGGGATATGTATAACTTTATTGCTGATTTTATATGCTTGTTATTCAATTAAAGGGCCGGATTGTTGAAGACTCAGTTTCGAGATATTGTCTGGAGAAAGGGGCTCCAGGGAACGGCTCGCTTACCGCGACCCTGCGTCGTGCAGGGCCGGAAAGCGAAATCGTCCCCCGAAGTACCTTCCGCTCAACATATATCTCGAAATCAAGTCTTCCAGAAAAGGGAGCTTATCTGTAAAATCAATTCAAGGTTTAATCAATCAAAAAATAACCCTTCGCGATAACTATTTGATTTCATTCTGATTGATCAATTATTGATACTTTTGACAAGACTCCTGAAAAACGATATTTGATCATGCAGAAGAGAAGGATTGGTGGGTAAGATATGATAAGAGTAACGAAGGTTAACTAAAATATGCTGAGATTATAGGCCGTTACATGATGTTACAAAACTTGCTAGCTTGCTATTCATATTGTGACAGACTTTTTAGGCGGACAGGCTTATAATTTCTTATAACAATAGATGAAGGGAGCGGGGGTCATCTATCTTGATGCTGTCTGGTTGCTCAATCTTTTAATGGATGCCATGATCCTCTATCTTACTCAGGGTGTGGTAAGGGCAAGATCTTCTAAAATCCGTATGTTTTGCGCCGCTTTTGCAGCCTCCAGCATTGTGCCTATATCTATCTTTATGCCGGATCTCTGGTTGACGAGCACCCTTGGGAAGCTGGTCTTTTCATTACTTATCATCGGAATTGCCTTTTCTTTTACCTCACTTCGTGCTTTTATTCTACAGTTGGTCAGCTTTTATTTTATTACATTTTCCATCGGGGGGAGTATGCTTGGCGTCCATTTTTTCCTAGCCACGGAAATAAGTATTCAAGGAGGATCGATTGTAACATTTTCAGGGGGATATGGTGATCCTGTCAGCTGGATGTTTGTATGTATTGGGTTTCCTTGTTCATTTTTCTTCACAAAGTGGCGGATGGAGCAAGTAAGCGTCCACCAAATGAAGCTTGAGAACATTTATGATGTAAAAATCACTTGGAATGGGAAAGAAGTCCTTTGCCGTGGAATGGTCGACAGTGGTAATCAATTAATTGATCCAATCAGCAGAAAAATGGTTTTCCTGGCTGACCATACGGTGATGGGCCAGTTTCTTGAACCGGAAGTACTGGAAAAACTTCAAGTAGATCAAATCCTGACTTCAATGGAAGAATTGCCCTCAGACATTCAATCGTCTGTTCGCTTAGTACCTTTTCAAGCCGCAGGTTCTAAAGGTCAACTGCTTGTTACGGTGTTAGTGGATCAAATATCAATTGTAACTCCACAAGGAAATTTAGAAATGAAGCAGCCATTGGTCGGTGTGCAGCATCATGACCTCACACATGATCGTCTTTATCAAATGCTGATACATCCCCACATAATGGTTAAAGGAAAAACTGCCTAAGGGAAGGGGAATGACATGGTCAAATGGTTTTTTAAATTAAGGCTGTGGTTTTATCGTATTTTAATTAAGCTTGGGATTAAGCAAGACGAAATTTATTATATTGGAGGTAGTGAAGCTTTACCGCCTCCACTTTCAAGAGAAGAAGAAAAAGAACTGCTTGAACTTCTGCCTAAAGGAGATAAAGCAGCACGGGCTATGTTGATTGAACGGAATTTGCGGCTTGTAGTCTATATAGCTCGAAAATTTGAAAACACGGGGTTAAATATAGAGGATCTAATCAGTATTGGTACCATTGGCTTAATTAAAGCCGTCAATACATTCGATCCTGAGAAAAAAATAAAACTCGCCACTTATGCTTCCCGCTGTATCGAAAATGAGATTCTTATGCACCTGAGAAAGAGTAATAAATTGAAAACAGAGGTTTCATTTGATGAACCGCTAAACGTTGACTGGGATGGAAACGAGCTATTATTATCGGATATTTTAGGCACGGAAGAAGATTTGACGACCAAAGGTATTGAGAAGAAAATAGACAAGAAATTACTAATGTCGGCATTGGATCAATTAAATGATCGTGAAAAGCAGATTATGGAACTAAGGTTTGGTTTAATCGGAAAAAAAGAAAAAACCCAAAAAGATGTAGCGGATATGATGGGGATCTCCCAATCCTATATATCAAGGCTTGAGAAAAAGATTATTCGCCGCTTACAGCGTGAATTCGATAAAATGGTCTAATAGAACTAATAATACAGATGCATAATTTTTCCTCCCAAGGAGATACTGAGAACTGATTACAGCTTCTTGGGAGGGTCTTATTTGACACGACACAAAGTAGAAATATGCGGAGTAGATACATCCAAACTTCCAGTGCTGACCAATAAAGAAATGAAGGCCCTGTTTATACGTCTCCAAAGTGGTGAAACGGAAGCACGTGAGGAATTAGTCAATGGGAATCTTCGTTTAGTATTATCGGTTATTCAGCGCTTCAATAATCGCGGAGAATATGGTGATGATTTATTTCAGGTAGGCTGCATTGGATTAATGAAATCCATAGACAATTTTGATTTAAGCCATAATGTTAAATTTTCTACTTATGCTGTACCTATGATTATCGGAGAAATACGCAGGTATTTACGGGATAATAATCCGATACGCGTTTCCAGGTCTTTAAGAGACACGGCTTATAAGGCGTTACAAATGAGAGAAAAGATGATTGGTGAAACCAATAAAGACCCTGCTCCTCATGAAATTGCTAAGAGGATGGGGGTTCCACCAGAAGATGTCGTATTTGCAATGGATGCCATCCAGGATCCAGTGTCGTTGTTTGAGCCAATTTACAACGATGGAGGAGATCCAATATTTGTGGTTGATCAATTAAAAGATGACCGTGAAAAAGACTCCATCTGGTTAGACGAACTCTCTTTGCGCGAAGGTATGAAGAAATTGAATGATCGTGAAAAAATGATTCTGACGAAACGGTTCTTCCAAGGTAAAACTCAAATGGAAGTTGCTGAAGAAATCGGAATATCTCAAGCTCAAGTATCCCGATTAGAAAAAGCTGCTATTAAAGAAATGAATTCGTCTATGTTTCAATAAGCATTAGTACCCTATTTGATCATAAGTGTTCTGGCTGTCGAGAATGTCTCGACAGTCTTTTTTTGTCCTTCGAAGAGGTATTCTTCACTCGATAAGGCAGTAAAAATGCCCTCAGTGAAAATTATAGTTTATCTTTAAAAAGTTAGAACAACTCTTCAGTAGCTAGAAAATTTCAGTTCGTTATTTCTCAAGGGTCTGCTAAGCTCTCCTATTGATATTACAGACAAACTCTCGATACTGGAAGGCTCAGTTTCAAGTTAAATGGCTCCGTTACGTTTAAAGGGAGGAGGGCTGGAGGGGAAATAACTCGCCTTCCTGCGGCCCTACACGATGTAGGGTCGATCGACGATGCCACAGGACGTGGCGACTTTAGTCGATCCTCCTTTTACCAGGAGCCTCCTCAGTTGTTTCACTCCTTGTGGGGTCTCGCCTAGCTCCTTCTCCCATGGGAGTCTCGCTATTTCCTCTCCAACTCAGTAATTTCTTGTGAATGGACCCTGCTAATAGGAAAAATGGGAAACCTGAAATCGTCTTAAATGCTTCTATAGTGGCGTTTATCTCCCTGGACAGACTCGGAATTTAACGTTGATCATAGTCATTCTCCCTCATATAAAGGTATATACGTAGAGGATTTTGAACGCTCCTTGATCGCAAAGGGGTGGAAGGGAGCGGCGAATACTCCTGCGGGATGAACATGATCGGTGAGATCCCGGAAAGCGAAGCCTGAGGAAGCTCACCACAAGGGATGTTCGACTAAGACCGCCACGTCCTGTGGCAACGTCGAACGACCCTGCGTCGTGCAGGGCCGCGGTAAGTGAGTCGTTCCCTGGAGCCACTTTCTCCAGACAATATCTCGAAACTGAGTCTTGAACTATCCGGCCATCTAGCGTAATAAGCTTCATTTAAAAAATTAACAATAACCTTTAACCTAGTCTTTCTGAAAAAACATTTACGCCTGCTTTGTCTTTTATTTTCACAAGTGTTGCGACATTGAAGCATATAGTGAAGGAAAGGGGGATGAATGATGAAAATTTCAGAACTACAGCTTAAAGACGTGATTGCTATGGAAACAGGAGAGCGACTGGGATATATCAGCGATTTAGATATAGACACACAGCGTGGGCGATTAAGCGGACTTGTCCTGACGATGAAAGGGAAGGCGATGGGACTTTTTGGCAAAGAGGAAGAGATGGTCATACCATGGGATCAGATCGTCAATATTGGTGCTGATGTGATTCTTATTAAGAAGTCAGGCGCTGCTGGTTATTCTGTATCTCAAAAGTCAGATTCGAAAGAATAATACAAGAAATAAGATGAATAATGTGTTAAAATGAAGGGAAATTGAGGTGGTAACATGCATGAACCTTTTAAAGCAGAAACGTTGCGACAATATTCTTGTTTTACGAATCATGAAAATATAATTGCAGGTCTTACCACTAGACAAGGTGGTCATAGTGAACGTCCTTTTAATACCCTGAACATGGGGCTCCATGTTCAGGATGAATCTGACACCGTACTGCGAAACAGAAAAGAACTAGCACAGGAAACCGGTTTTCCTTTAGAAAACTGGATTATAGGAGAACAAATTCATGATATCCGTGTGAAAGTGGCAGGAAATGGGGAAAAAGGTAAAGGAGTATTCTCTCATGAATCAGCAGTCGCTGGAGTTGACGGATTGATCACTAATCAACCAGGTCTGTTACTAGGAGCCTTCTATGCGGACTGTGTACCCTTGTTCTTCTACGCCCCGGTTTCCGGTTGGATTGGGATTGCCCATGCGGGCTGGAAGGGAACGGTCCGAAATATGGTTTCGCAGATGATTGGCCATTTGACTGAGCAAGGTTGTTCTATTGAAGAGATCGAACTCGTCATTGGACCATGCATAAGCGAGGAGCACTATGAGGTTGATCAGCGTGTATATGATCAGATACCGATGGGATTTCAAGGAGAATCAGCTGTACCTGTTTCTTCTGGAAAGTACAAGCTGGACTTAAAGAAATTGAATGAGTCCATGGCACTTAAATCAGGGCTGCATAAAGAGAACGTCAGAGTCTCGGGGCTTTGTACATACGAGGAAGAGAATTTGTTTTACTCCCATCGCCGTGACCAGGGACAAACAGGGCGTATGCTTGGTTTTATTGGTTTGAAGGGCTGATGGTGGAAGGAGAGAAAGATGTCGGTAGTTGAAAATCTTGAAAAAATAAAACAAAATATTGCGGAATCCTGCTATAATTGTGGGCGTTCCACTGAGGATATTACGATTATTGGAGTGACCAAATACGTATCCGTGGAGCGTGCACAAGAAGCTATTGATGCGGGAATTGTTAACCTGGGCGAGAATCGTAAAGAAGAACTGCTGGAAAAATACGAAGCCATTGGTTCCCGTGCAAATTGGCATTTTATAGGGTCCCTGCAGTCAAGAAAAGTGAAAGAGGTTATTGATAAGATCACTATGATCCATTCGCTGGACAGGAAGTCTTTAGCAAAAGAAATTAATAAACGGGCGTCAGCCCCAGTCCCCTGCTTTATACAAGTTAATGTAAGTCAGGAAGAGTCCAAGCATGGACTTGCGCCTGAAGAGGTGGAAGACTTTGTGCATTTAATGGAATCCTATGAAAACGTCAAAGTAGCAGGGTTAATGACCATGGCACCTCATGATGCTGACGATGAACGTCTGCGGGGGATATTCAGGCAGCTTCGTGCTTTGCGCGATAAAATCAGAGATAAACATTTGCCTTATGCTCCTTGCGAATATTTATCTATGGGAATGAGCAATGATTACCGTTTAGCCATTGAAGAAGGTGCGACTCATATCCGGATTGGTTCCAGCCTTGTAGGTTAACTAATAAAACTTGAGGTGATCAGCGTGAGTATGAAAAATAAATTACGGTCATTTTTTACTTTGGATGACGAATATGAATATGAATATGTAGATGAGGAGACTGATGAACCAATGGAAGAAGAATACGAGCAGAACCAGCGAAGCCGCAGAAAAGAAGATACGCAGAATGTCGTTAGTTTGAAAAGTGCGAAGTCCTCTTCCAAAATGGTATTGAACGAACCTAGCAGTTATAATGAAGCTCAGGAAATAGCCGATGAACTCGTCAACCGTCGAGCCGTGGTTATTAATCTTCAACGGGTGGACCATCATCAGGCGAAGCGAATTGTAGATTTTTTGAGCGGTACAGTATATGCTATAGGGGGAGACATTCAAAAGTTAGGTTCTCAGACTTTTCTATGTACTCCTGACAACGTGGAAATCTCAGGTTCCATATCTGATATGATTTCGCAAGAAGATGAGGAACTTTATAAAAGGTGGTAAGTCATGGCGTTTTTGTTTAGTATTTTAACGAATGTATTAGAAATATACAGCTGGATTGTAATCATTTATATTCTGTTATCCTGGTTTCCAGGTGCCAAGGAATCGAGCTTCGGGGAAACGTTAGGACGTTTAGTCGAGCCGTTTCTAGAGCCGTTCCGCAAAATTATTCCTCCACTTGGAATGATTGATATTTCACCGATTGTAGCAATCCTTGTACTCAGGTTTGCGTCAGCCGGTTTACATGAGCTGTATAATGTGCTTGCAGGAATAGTTTGAAAATGGGAACAGGTCTTGGGAATTACGCTGTGAAGCGCCCATATATCTGTTCCCTTTATTTTTGGTTGGAGGTTGCTATGGATATTTATCAGCATTTCAGGGAAGAGGAACGACCCTTCATTGATCAGGTTTTGGCCTGGAGGGAGGACGTAGAGCTCAAGTATCAGAGAAAGTTGAGCGACTTTTTAAATCCAAGGGAGCAGGACATTGTAAAAGCGGTTATGGGAAATCATCCAGACTTCAACTTTGGTCTGAGCGGAGGAAAAGATCAAGCCGAGCGCAAACGGGCCATTATTGCTCCTGAGTACGAAATCATTGAAGAAGAAGATTACCAGCTCACCATGCTGGAAGCATCTTATCCGGCAAAATTTGTGACCCTTGAGCACCCGGACGTTCTTGGAGCATTCATGTCTTTAGGGATCAGACGAGAGAAGCTTGGAGATCTGGTCGTGAAGGACGGGGTCATCCAGATCATCACCGATCAGGAAATTAGTGACTATATACGAATGAATTTTACAGGAGTCAAGCGAGCAACCGTTAACTTTGAAGAAAAGCCGCTATCTCAAATGCTTGAGAGTGAAGAGACGTGGGTTATGAAAAATACAACGGTTTCCTCACTAAGACTTGATGTTCTCGTGAAAGAAATCTATGGCATGTCCAGGAAGAAAGCAGGTATGCACATCGACAGCGGCCACGTAAAAGTCAATTTCCGTGTTGTAGAAAACGGTGCTTTTCAGCTGCAAGAGGGAGATCTAATTTCCTTGAGAGGTCAGGGCAGAAGTAAGCTTGAGGAAATTCAAGGCTTAACAAAAAAAGAAAAATATAAAGTATCCACTTCTAAATTGAATTAAAGGCTGATTCAAGAAGGAATCTTCACTCAAATGGTCGAAACTAATCTACGAATGGAATACATCTGGGAGGTGTCTGGTGTGCCATTAACACCAATAGATATTCATAATAAAGAATTCACAAGAGGATTCAGAGGATATGACGAAGATGAAGTGAATGAGTTTTTAGATCAGATTATTAAAAACTATGAAATGGTGATTCGCCAGAAGAAAGAGCTTGAGCAGGAAGTAAGCGAGTTGAATGAACGTCTCAGCCACTATAGCAATATTGAAGAGACCCTTAACAAATCAATTGAAGTCGCTAAAGAAACAGCAGAAGAAGTAAAAACCAATGCCAATAAAGAATCCAGTTTAATTATTAAAGAAGCTGAAAATGATGCATCTCGAATTGTTAATGAAGCCGTAGAGAAATCTCGTCGAATTTCTTCAGAAGTGGAAACGATGAAAAAGCAGGCCAAATTCTTTAAAATCCGCGTACGCAAGCTTGTGGAAGCTCAAATGGAGATGATTGACCATGAGGGCTGGGAAGATATGTTTGAGACGGAGCTTGATGGAAGTGAAACCCTTGAAGAAGCTATTGATAAGGAACTGACACCGAATCAAAACCGCTCTTAATTTCTACATAGCATGAATGAACAGCGGGTGAGCAGATGCCGTCTCTTGGGGAGGCGGCATTTCAACTTCCAGGTGCGGGAGGAATGGCACGGTAAAGCGGACCAATGAAGTGAAAGCTGCTAATTTTCTTTTTCTGTTGGTAAATGCTGCCCGCTCAATTTATGGTACAATAGCGAAGGAATATACTTGATGGAGGCAGCCTATGTACGTGTATTATATAATAGCTTTGGCTATTATCATTCTTGACCAGTGGACCAAATGGCTTGTGGTATCTAATATGCAGATTGGGGAAAGCATTCCGGTTATAGAGAATTTTTTCTACCTGACTTCCCATCGTAACCAGGGAGCTGCCTGGGGAATACTGCAGGGACAAATGTGGTTCTTTTATATTATTACCATTATCGTGATTGGAGTCGTCATTTATTACATGCAGCAATTCGCAAAGGAAAGCAGACTAGCGGGAGTGTCCTTATCTTTAATTCTTGGCGGGGCAATCGGTAACTTTATTGATCGTGTGTTCCGTAAAGAAGTGGTAGATTTTGCTGACACGTTAATTTTCACGTACGACTTTCCTATTTTCAATGTTGCGGATTCTGCTTTAGTCATTGGAGTTATATTAGTCATGCTCGCTACATTGCTGGATGAGCGAAAGAAGAAAGGAAGTTTGGAACAGTGAGTGAACAATACGAAGTAAGGCCGGATGACGAGTTTAAAAGGATCGATAAGCTTTTGACAGAAGTCATAACCGATGCCTCGCGTTCTCAAATTCAAGGCTGGCTGAAAGATAAGCTGGTTGAAGTAGATGGAGAAGCGGTTAAAAGTAATTATAAAGTGCAGCATGGGGAAACCATTACGTGGAGCATCCCTGAACCAGAACCTTTGGAAGCTGCCCCTGAAAATATCGACATTGATATTGTATATGAAGATGATGACGTAGTGGTCGTGAATAAAGCCGCAGGAATGGTGGTTCATCCTTCTGCCGGACATTCAGGCGGAACTCTCGTAAATGCTTTATTGTATCATTGTAAGGGACTTTCAGGAATTAATGGAGTAGAACGCCCTGGCATTGTCCATCGCATTGATAAAGACACAAGCGGCCTTTTAGTTGTAGCTAAAAACGATAAGGCTCACCAATCTTTAGCTGAGCAGTTGTCGAATAAATCAGTCGAGCGAAAATATGAAGCGATCGTTCACGGTCTGATCTCTCATGAATATGGAACGATTGATGCTCCGATTGGACGTGACACGAAAGACCGTCAGCGAATGGCGGTTGTAGAAAATGGACGCGAGGCGGTTACTCACTTCAGAGTGCTTGATCATTTTGAAGACTTTACGCTGGTTGAGTGTACGCTCGAAACAGGACGTACCCACCAGATCCGTGTTCATATGAAGTATATTAGTCATCCGCTTGCCGGTGATCCAAAGTACGGGCCGCGGAAAACATGGGGACTGAAGGGTCAGGCCCTGCATGCCAAATCTCTTGGATTCGAACATCCCCGTACAGGAGAATGGTTGAAATTTGAGGCCGATCCTCCAGAAGATTTTACGGATATGATTACGTTTCTGAAGAACCGCCGTTGACAAACCGGACAAGCCATGACATAATCATGGATAGAATAAAAAAGTCCTTTAAGAGCAGTCCCGTGAGGCTGAAAAGGTGACGGATTATACACGGCATTCGTGTGTACACAAACCCCTTTTCTGCCTTTCCGCGGAAAAGGGGTTTTTTGCATGGGGGAATGAATATGAAATCTAAAACAACCGTTCTGGATGATGCAGCTATTCGCCGCGCGCTGACACGGATATCTCATGAAATTATTGAAAAGAACAAAGGAGTAGAGGATCTTGTTCTTGTGGGAATTAAAACGAGAGGGGTCCCGATTGCTCAGCGCTTGAAAAATAAAATTCAGGAAATCGAAGGCAAAGACCTGCCGGGCGGTGAGCTGGACATTACGCTCTACCGTGACGATTTGACTCCGAAGAAGGACCAGGCAGAGCCTGAATTGAAAGCAGCTCATATTAAAGCTAATATCGATGGTAAGAAAGTCATTCTCGTAGATGATGTTCTTTATACGGGTCGTACGGTGCGTGCCGCAATGGACGCTCTCATTGACCTTGGACGTCCTTCTCAAGTACAGTTGGCTGTACTTGTCGACAGAGGACACCGGGAACTTCCGATTCGTGCAGATTTTGTAGGAAAGAATGTGCCTACCTCTCAAGATGAAGTGGTAACCGTCACCCTTTCGGAGACAGACGAAGCGGATCAAGTGACCATATTTGAAAAATAAAATCATACCAATCACTACCTTTAAGGAAGTCCCGTGAGGCTTAAAAGGTCGTAATGATATACGTGTTCCAATAACACGTCTACCTCTTTGCGCACTTTTAAGCAAGGAGGTTTTTTTATGACTAAAATTCCTCACAGCCTGAATGTAAATAAAAAGGAGGAAATCAACATGAACCAACAAAAAGCCGCTCTTAATATCAATGAAGTTCCTAAAATGCACCAATGGTTAACGTTAAGCTTACAGCATTTATTTGCGATGTTCGGCGCCACGATACTTGTTCCATTCTTAACCGGACTGCCGCCGTCAGTTGCCTTAGTATCCAGCGGATTTGGCACACTAGCTTACTTATTAATTACACGAGGAAGAATACCAGCTTATCTCGGATCCAGTTTTGCTTTTATTGCTCCTATTATTCAAGTATCCGAGAACCACGGCATAGCCGGAGCCATGATCGGAAGCTTTCTGACCGGACTTGTGTACGGACTCGTCGCCCTCTTCATCACCTTGTTTGGAACGAAATGGCTGACGAAACTGTTACCGCCGATCGTTGTAGGTCCCGTCATTATGGTGATTGGACTGGGACTTGCTTCTACCGCTATTGATATGGCCATGTACCTCCCAGGCCAGGAAGGAAATGTTTACAGCGGCACTCATTTTATGGTAGCTCTGGTCACCCTGGCCATAACCATCATCGCCTCTATATTCTTTCGGGGATTTTTCTCCCTGCTTCCGATTTTATTTGGAATCGTAGGCGGGTATCTATTTGCACTCTCTCAAGGGATCGTAGACACTAGTGGTCTGAAAAGTGAGTGGACAGCTCTTACATCAGCAGAATCTTTTGGAGGAGTTATAGGAGCCATTTTTGAAATGCCCGATTTTGTTGTACCCTTTGTTGATTTCTCGCCGCTTTCAGTGTTCAGCTGGGAGATTGTCTTTCTCATGGTTCCCTTTGCGCTTGTAACGATAGCCGAGCATACAGGTGACCAAATGGTCCTATCAAAAGTAGTGGGCAGGAACTTTCTAAGAAATCCAGGATTAAACCGCTCGATTTTAGGAGACGGAGTAGCAACTGTGATTGCCTCCTGCCTGGGCGGACCGCCAAACACGACTTACGGTGAAAACATTGGCGTGCTAGCCATTACTCGAGTGTACAGTGTATTCGTTATTGGAGGGGCCGCAGTAATTGCCATTTTATTCGGCTTCCTGGGGATGATTACAGCATTGATCAGCTCTATTCCATCTGCTGTGATGGGCGGAGTTTCCATCCTCCTGTTCGGAATCATTGCCTCAAGCGGCCTGAGAATGTTGATTGATAATCAGATTGACTTGGGTGAAAAACGAAATCTGGTCATCTCTTCGGTTATTCTAGTCATCGGAATCGGAGGAGCCTTTATTCAGTTCACAGATAATTTTCAAATCGAAGGTATGGCTCTGGCAGCCATTATCGGTGTGCTTCTTAATCAAATCCTTCCTGGTAAAGAAAAAGGGGAAGGAAACGGAAGCATGTTTGAAGAACCGAGCGAAGAAGAAATGGAAGAAGAAAATAAAAGAGCGGTATAGTTTAACCAACGCACACGTTTTAACCAAGTCCAGTGAGGCTTAGAAGGGTGTAACGGGTTGAGCTCGTTTGTCATGCGAGTTCAGCACCCCCATACACTCGGGGGTGCTTTTTTTATAAAATTTTTTACGATGGGAGAGAAGAAACATGAAGCATCTACTTTCCATGAAACAGTTAACAAACGATAAAATTCATCATCTATTCAAGATCGCAAAGGATTTGGAAAATGGAGATCTCTCCTGGCAGGCTGAAGGGAAATTCGCTGCTAACCTGTTTTTAGAACCAAGCACAAGAACAAAGAGCAGTTTTCACATAGCAGAGCGAAAGCTTGGACTGGATGTTCTGCATCTCGATGGAATGGATTCTAGTCTTACGAAGGGAGAAAGTTTACATGATACTTTGAAAACTCTGGAAGCGATCGGAGCGGATGTAGCAGTCGTGCGACAATCTGAAGTCGGAATCCTGGACAGCTGCGCAGAGAACTTAAACCTTTCTCTTATTAATGCAGGCGATGGATGTGGCGAACATCCGACTCAATCTCTGCTCGATTTATATACCATACAAGAACAATTTGAAGAGTTTGAAGGTCTCCACGTAGCCATCGCAGGCGACCTTAAGCACAGCCGAGTGGCACGCTCCAACGCTCATGCGCTCCAACAGCTTGGTGCCAGGGTGTCATTTGTGACAAAACCAGAGTGGAAAGATTCAACTTTCTCCCATCGCTACATAACGATGGATGAAGCGGTCGAACAATGTGATGTTCTCATGCTGCTCCGAATTCAACATGAACGACACGAACAAAAGACATCTGCCTCATCCTATTTGAAAGACCATGGCTTAACGAAAGAAAGAGAATCTAGAATGAAAGATGATGCGATTATTCTTCATCCTGCCCCGGTGAACCGGGGAGTAGAAATAGATGCCGAGCTTGTCGAATCAGAAAAATCACGGATTTTCAGACAGATGACCAATGGTGTGACGATTCGAATGGCTATCATTCAAGCCTTATTGAAAGGGGAGCTGTAAATGCAGATAAAAATTGTAAATGGTAAAAGGCGAATTAACGGAGGATGGGAAGCTTGTGAGGTACTCATTAACGAGGGTCTCATTCAAAAAATTAGTTCCTCTATCGAAGAGAAAGCAGACAAAGTGATTGATGCTCAAGGTCAGCTTGTATCTGCTGGTCTGGTTGACGTTCACGTCCACCTGAGAGAACCGGGCGGGGAAGCGAAAGAAACGATTGAAACCGGGACAAAAGCGGCGGCAAAAGGCGGTTTCACTACCGTCTGCGCGATGCCAAATACAAGACCAGTGCCTGATACAAAGGAAAATCTTAATGCCTTGTGGGATAAAATTAATCAAGATGCTCATGTCCGCGTACTTCCCTACGCATCGATTACAACGAGACAGCTTGGTGAAGAGCTCGTCAATATGGAAGCTTTAAGTGAGAATGGAGCTTTTGCATTTACAGATGATGGAGTTGGGGTTCAGACAGCCGGAAAAATGTATGAGGCAATGCTTGAAGCGAGCCGTGTGAACAAGGCTGTCGTGGCTCACTGTGAGGATAATTCGGTCGTTTACGGAGGAGTGGCCCATAAGGGAGAGGTAAGCGAACGTTTAAATCTCCCGGGAATTCCAAACATTGCCGAATCCATTCAAATAGCGAGAGATGTGCTTCTCGCTGAAGCTGCTGACTGTCACTATCATGTGTGTCATGTGTCCACTAAGGAATCTGTCCGCGTCATCCGAGATGCCAAAAGGGCGGGTATCCGGGTAACGGCAGAGGTTACACCTCACCATTTGATTTTGAATGAACATTCGATTCTTGAAGATGACGCCATGTTTAAAATGAATCCTCCACTTAGATCGGTTGAGGATCGGCAGGCTCTTCTTGAAGGCCTACGGGACGGGACGATCGACTTTATCGCTACCGACCATGCCCCTCATACGGAAGAGGACAAAACGCAAGGTTTCTTGAACTCTCCTTTTGGCATCACTGGATTCGAAACGGCGTTTCCTCTCCTTTATACAGAATTAGTCGAAAAAGAAGTGATTACACTGGAACAGCTTCTTTATTGGATGACCCAAGCTCCGGCTGACGTGTTCGGTTTGCCTTACGGGCGCCTGGAAGAAGGGGCCCCTGCGGATATTACCCTCATTGACATAGAAGCAAGCAGGGTAATTGACCGTCACCAATTTATCTCAAAGGGCAAAAACAGTCCGTTTCATAACTGGACAGCTAAAGGTTTTCCAGTATTAACATTATCAAATGGAGAAATCGTTTGGGAGGAGGCACAAAATGAAAAAGCAGCTCGTACTTGAAGATGGCACCATTTTTGTCGGAGAAGGGTTTGGAAGTGAAAAGGAAACGATAGGGGAAATCGTATTTAATACTGGAATGACCGGCTATCAGGAGGTAATCTCAGATCCTTCCTACTGTGGGCAGCTCGTCACTTTCACCTATCCCTTAATCGGAAACTACGGAGTTAATCGTGATGATTTTGAGACGGTGAACCCATCCTTACTCGGTGTGGTAGTGAAGGAGCATTGTGAGCAACCGTCGAACTTCCGTAGCGAAGAGACACTGGATGAATTTTTAAAAGCGAAAGAAATTCCTGGCATCAGCGGTATTGATACAAGGAAGCTTACCAAGATTATTAGAAAACATGGAACGATGAAGGCGATGCTGACTTCAAGCGAACGTCCTGTAAGTGAAGTGTTGCAAATCTTAGGTGAGACTAAGCTTGCTACGGATCAGGTTAAACAAGTGTCGACGGTTAAGCCATATGTCGTTCCAGGGCGCGGTTATCGGATTGTTCTGATTGATTACGGCATGAAACACGGGATATTAAGAGAATTTACAAAGCGAAACTGTCACGTGACAGTTGTTCCATATAACACCTCCGCGGAAGAAATCGAGCGTCTTAAGCCTGACGGCGTGATGTTGTCGAACGGACCAGGAGATCCAAAGAACGTGCCAGAAGCGATTGAGACCGTTGGAAAATTAATTGGATCTGTGCCGATCTTTGGGATTTGTCTGGGCCACCAGCTGATTGCTCTTGCTTCAGGAGGCGACACTACGAAAATGAAATTTGGTCATCGAGGTTCAAACCAGCCAGTGAAGGATTTTGAATCCGGAAGGACATATATTACCTCACAAAACCACGGTTACACGGTCGATAAAGATTCGCTTACCGATACGAATCTCGTGTTGACACAGGTGTCACTGAACGATGAGACCGTAGAAGGACTGCAGCATAAGCAATTCCCGGTATTTACTGCCCAGTACCATCCGGAAAGCTCACCAGGTCCGGAAGATACATCTCATTTATTTGATGAGTTTCTGCGCCAAGTAAAAGAAAACCTAGCCAAAGAAAAGGGGGACTCAGCATGCCAAAACGTAGAGATATAAGAAGAATCATGGTGATCGGGTCCGGTCCCATCGTTATCGGACAGGCGGCAGAATTTGATTACTCAGGCACGCAGGCCTGCCAATCTCTGAAAGAAGAAGGTTTCGAAGTTATTCTTGCCAATTCCAATCCGGCGACAATCATGACAGATCATACCTTTGCCGATCAAGTGTATATGGAACCTCTGACAGTCGAATTTTTGCAAAAAATTATTCGTAAAGAAAAACCTGATGCCATTCTGCCTACCCTTGGCGGTCAGACAGGTTTGAATATGGCCGTTGGCTTAAGTGAATCCGGTATTCTTGAACAATATGGAGTCGAACTGTTAGGGACACCGCTTGAAGCCATTGAAAAAGCGGAGGACCGTGAGAAGTTCCGTTCTCTTATGCATCAGATGAACGAACCTGTACCGGAAAGTGAAATTGTAAGCTCTGTAGATCAAGCGCTCAACTTTGCCGAGGATATTGGATATCCCGTTATCGTCCGCCCCGCTTATACAATGGGCGGTGCAGGAGGAGGTATGTGCGATAATGAAGCCCAGCTAAGAGAAACCGCACGGAACGGTCTCGCCTTGTCGCCGGTAAAGCAGTGTTTAATAGAAAAGAACATTGCCGGATTTAAGGAAGTAGAGTATGAAGTGATGCGCGATAAAAGCGATCACGCGATTGTCGTATGCAACATGGAGAACTTTGATCCGGTAGGCATTCATACAGGAGACTCTATTGTAGTAGCACCTTCCCAGACACTAAGTGATCGAGAATACCAAATGCTTAGAAATGCGTCCCTGGATATCATACGCGCGCTTGAAATCGAAGGCGGATGCAACGTTCAGCTTGCTTTAGATCCTCACAGCTTTCAATATTATGTGATTGAAGTGAATCCTAGAGTCAGTCGTTCTTCTGCGCTTGCTTCAAAGGCTACTGGGTATCCAATTGCCAAACTTGCGGCTAAGATTGCGGTAGGCATGACGCTTGATGAAATCCAAAATCCTATTACGGGCACCACTTATGCCTGCTTTGAACCAGCACTCGACTACGTGGTTACGAAAATCCCACGCTGGCCTTTTGACAAATTTGCTAAAGGAAACCGAAAGCTTGGGACTCAAATGAAAGCGACTGGTGAAGTCATGTCAATTGGACGAACACTGGAAGAATCCTTATTAAAAGGTGTCCGCTCCCTGGAGGGTGAGACAGAAGAACTATACATGAGCTCGATTGCAGATCTTTCAAAAGAGCAAATGTTTACTCGTATGAAGTCCGCAGATGATGAAAGGATCTTCATCTTAGCGGAAGCTTTAAGAAGAAAACATACGATTCAGGAACTGCACGAACAAACAGGAATCGATTACTTCTTTTTAAACAAGCTTCAGAACATTATCCATTTAGAAGAAGAACTCAAGCAGCATGGCCTGCAGGAAGATTTACTCCTTAAAGTCAAACAGGCAGGATTCGCGGATCGTCAAATTGCCCGTCTTGCAGAATGTTCGATCGATGATGTAATGAACTATCGTAAAGAGCGAAGCATTCTGCCGGTTTACAAAATGGTGGATACATGTGCCGGTGAATTCGCATCAGAAACGCCTTATTTTTACAGCAGCTATGAAGACGAGAATGAATCACTGCCTTCCAATAACAAAAAAGTACTCGTAATTGGTTCTGGACCGATTCGAATCGGCCAGGGGGTAGAGTTCGACTACGCTACGGTTCACTCGGTACTTGCTCTTAAAGAAATGGGTTATGAAGCGATTATAATGAATAATAATCCGGAAACGGTTTCCACAGACTTCAGCGTATCGGACAAGCTGTATTTCGAACCGCTTACGCTTGAGGATGTTATGAACGTCATCGACCTGGAAGAGCCGGAAGGCGTGATCATCCAGTTCGGCGGACAGACGGCCATTAATCTTGTCGAAGGGTTAAGCCGCCAGGGAGTTCAAATATTAGGAACCACGATGGATGCTATCAATCAGACAGAAGATCGTGACTTATTCGAACAGCTGCTGAACAAGCTTGAGATCGCTAAGCCTGGCGGGGAGAGCGTAACAAGTGAAGAGGAAGCCCTTCAGGCAGCCGCTCACATTGGTTATCCACTCGTCGTAAGGCCTTCCTATGTACTCGGCGGCCGCGCAATGGCGATTGTCTATTCCGAAGAAGAGTTGAAGACCTACTTGGAAACGAATGTAACGGTCCACAATGGCCACCCGATCTTAATAGATAAATATATGACCGGGATGGAGATTGAAGTGGACGCCATCACAGACGGTAATGATGTATTTATTCCAGGAATTATGGAACACATTGAACGAGCTGGTGTTCACTCCGGTGACTCCATGGGTGTGTATCCGACCCAGCGTCTGGCGCAGGCTCTTGAAGATCAGTGCATTGAGGCAACAACTAAAATCGCCAGAGAGTTAAACATGAAGGGGCTAATCAACATTCAGTTTGTGGTGTTTGAGGATACAGCTTACGTTCTTGAAGTGAACCCTAGAGCCAGTCGTACCGTTCCGTTCCTCAGTAAGATTACCGGCGTACCTATGGCTAAACTGGCAACTCAAGTTATTCTAGGTGAAAAGTTGCCTGAGTTAGGCTTTCCTTCAGGGGTAGCTCCCAAGCCAGATGGTGTATACGTGAAAGTGCCGGTCTTCTCCTTTGAGAAATTAAGAAGCGTTGATACGACGCTTGGACCTGAGATGAAATCCACAGGTGAAGTAATTGGATATGACCAGACGCTTGAAAAAGCTTTATTTAAAGGAATGATCTCCGCAGGGCTTAAAATACCAACCCAGGGGTCCGTCTTACTAACCGTAGCTGATAAAGATAAATCAGAAATGCTGGAAATCGCACAGACTTTTTATGAATTAGGCTTTCAGCTGTTTGCAACCGAAGGAACGGCTGCCGTTATTGAAGAAGCTTCCATTCCTGTAGAAGCGGTCGGAAAAGTAGGATCTGATCAGAGGGATGTGATTGATCTAATCCAGAACGGAGATGTCCAGTTCGTCGTTAACACACTGAATACAGGATCAAGAGCTAGATCTGACGGATTCCGCATCCGCAGGGAAGCAGTCGAACACGGCATTGCCTGTCTGACCAGTCTGGATACAGCAAAAGCGATCGTGGATGTCATTAACGTCATGACCTTTACAGCCCGCGCCATTCCGCCAATGGAAGCGGTGAGAAGTTCATGAGAAGAGAATGGATGGAAATCGTTGAGCACAGTGCCGTAGCGAAAGATACCTATCGAATGGTCCTGAAAGGTCAGATTGCGGAAGAAGTCAAAGATCCAGGTCAATTTGTGCATATCCAGGTTAGTGATCGTTTCTTTCTTAGACGTCCTGTTTCCATTGCAGATGTACACCCAGACAAAAGCGAGATTACCTTGCTTTTTAAAGTATTAGGAGATGGAACGCAGGCTCTTACTGAGAAACAGACAGGAGATAAACTTGATGTTCTTGGACCAGGCGGTCAGGGCTTTCCGATTGAAGAAGATGTGCGCGAAGCCTTAATAGTAGGTGGGGGGATCGGGGTCCCTCCCCTTTACTACCTGGCAAAGCAGCTCGTCGAACAAGGTATAAAAGTTACGACAGTGCTTGGTTTCAGGAGTAAGGAAGAGGCGTTTTTAGTCGAGGAATTCAAGGAACTTGGCTCTGTATATGTGACGACGGATGATGGCAGTCTGGGAGAACAGGGACTTGTAACCGACCGAACCGGGGAACTGCGCGGGAGCTTTGATACGTATTTTTCATGCGGTCCAACGGTCATGTTGAAAGCCATAGCGAATCAGCTGGATGACGTGCGCGGTTATCTATCGATGGAAGAAAGAATGGGCTGCGGTATTGGAGCCTGTTTTGCCTGCGTCGTTCATACACCGGAAGACGATGAAAAAGGGTACCGCCGCGTCTGCTGTGATGGACCAGTCTTTAAAGCGAAGGAGGTTGTGTTGTAATGGACATTTCAGTTTCCCTGCCTGGACTAGACTTGAAGAATCCTATTATGCCAGCCTCTGGTTGTTTTGGATTTGGGAAAGAGTTTGCTCAGTTTTATGATCTTTCCGAGTTAGGGGCGGTTATTTTAAAAGCTGCCACTGGCGAGAAGCGGTACGGAAACGAGGCACCGCGAGTAGCTGAAACATCCAGTGGAATGTTGAACGCGATCGGACTTCAGAACCCAGGCGTAGAGAAAATTGTGAAGGAAGAAATTCCTTTTCTAAAAACTTACGATACTCCTTTGATTGCCAATGTTTCCGGGAGCACGATGGAAGAGTATGAACATGTAGCAGCAACCATTTGTAAGGAAGTTGATGCACTGGAGCTAAATATCTCCTGTCCGAACGTAAAAGAAGGCGGTGTGCAGTTTGGCACCGATCCAAGACTTGCCGAAGAAGTAACATCCAGGGTCAAATCGGTAAGTACGGTCCCGGTCTATGTAAAACTCTCACCAAATGTGACAGACATCGTTGCTCTCGCTAAAGCGGCAGCAGCTGGTGGAGCGGATGGGCTATCGATGATCAATACATTAACAGGCATGAGAATTGATCCGGCAACGAGAAAGCCGATTATTTCCAACCAGACAGGAGGGCTGTCTGGACCAGCCGTCAAACCGGTGGCCATCCGGATGATCCACCAGGTCTATCAAGCCGTGAACCTGCCGATTATTGGCATGGGCGGAATTGAAACGACAGATGATATTATCGAATATTTGCTGGCAGGTGCGAGCGCTGTTGCGGTAGGAAGCGCGAATTTCAAGAATCCTCTCATATGTAAAGAACTGATCGAACAATTACCTGAAGCCCTTGAGAGATATGGTTTTTCATCTATAGAGGAAGTGATTGGAGGGGCACATTATGAAACAGCTGCGTCCGGTTTATTTCGCGCTTGATTTTGAAAAAGGAGAAGAGGCTCTTCATTTTTTGCAATCGTATCAACTGGGAGGCATCCCGGTGAAGGTCGGAATGGAGCTTTTCTACAGAGAAGGCCCGCAAATTATCCAGCAGTTAAAAGAAAATCATCATCCTGTATTTCTGGATTTGAAGCTTCACGATATTCCAAAAACCGTGCAAAGAGCGATGGCAAACCTGGCCCGCCTCGGAGTAGATGTGGTTAACGTTCACGCCCAGGGAGGGTCTGATATGATCCAGGCTGCGCGCGAAGGACTTGAACAGGTAGATGAGTCACAACGCCCATTACTGCTCGCGGTGACCATTCTCACATCATCTGATGCTGGAATGATCCAAAACGAGTTGCTTCTCAGCCGATCATTAGAGAGTATGGTGGTTCATTACGCAGAGATGGCTGAACAAAATGGAGCGGATGGTGTCGTATGTTCAGTTAAAGAATCACGTCTAATAAAAGAAGCTGCAGGAAAAGAATTTTACACGCTTACTCCTGGCATTCGTCTGCCTTCAGGGGAGATGCATGACCAAAAGCGAGTGGCAACACCTGAAGAAGCTAAGAAGGAACAGAGCAATTCAATTGTGGTTGGCCGTGCAATCAGGGACGCCAAAGACCCTCGGCACGCCTATGAAACCGTGAAGGAGGCATTTACCAATGGATGATCAGCTGATACAGGATTTATTAAAAATTGAAGCCGTTAAAATCGAAGTCGATGACATGTTCACTTGGACGTCAGGGCTTCGTTCACCTATCTATTGCGATAATCGCATGACGATGTCATATCCAGAGATTCGGCGCCGTGTGGCTGATGGTTTTGTAGAGTTAATTAAAGAGCTTGAGCTGGATGTCGATGTGATTGCTGGATGTGCAACTGCTGGTATCCCTCATGCAGCCTGGGTAGCTGAGCGACTGGATCTGCCGATGGTGTACGTTCGCTCGTCACCAAAGAAACATGGGAAAGAGAATCAAATTGAAGGGCACATTGAAAAGGGGCAGCGCGCCGTGGTAATCGAAGATTTGATTTCTACAGGTAAGTCCTCCATTGAGTCTGCCCAAGCATTACGGATGGCTGGAGTCGAAGTAGAAAAGGTGCTGTCTATCTTTACCTACAATTTAGAAAGAGCAAATGAAGCCTTTCTGGAAAGTGAGTTGTCTTACCAATCGCTGGCGAGCTTTGACCAGTTGTTGCTTCAATTAATTCAGCAAGGTCAATTGAAAGAGAAAGAAGTCCAGTTACTGAATGAGTGGAAAAAAGATCCCGCTGTCTTTACGCAAAATTAACATAGCGTCAGTTGCTATTTGGAGCGTCTCCTAGTAGGATGGAATCATCAGAAAGTAATGGTGATGATATTGAAATCAAGAAAGCATTCTTTTTTCATATTAATGAACGCGTCCCTTGGGTTACTCACGTGCTTTGTCTATTTATATACGTGGGTGGCTTTTTCTTTCATGGAATCCATGTTTTCCTGGCAGCCGCTGTTGAGCCTGGCAGGTTCGATTACGCTGTTTATTCTATGGAACATGTATATGCTGAAGAGAGAAAGAAACCGATACTGGGCGCAGGCTATTTTTTCTTATGTTGGTTCCATTGTTATTTTTGCCTATTTTTTAACGTGAAAGAACAGTTTTCTGGTGACTTTTAAGCAGCAAGGACCATAAAATAATGGAGGGTGCCCGAGTTCAACTCGGGCACCCTCCATTATTATTTGGACTTAATTTTCTTTGCTTTTCTCTTTTGCTGCCCGTCTCAGTTCTCTAACATATGAGAATTCGGGTGTAACGAAAAGCGTTTGTTGATGGTCATAGGTAACAAAGCCTGGTTTTGCGCCTGACGGCTTTTTCACATGCTTAATTTGAGTATAATCTACCGGAACAGAAGAAGACTGGCTTGATTTACTAAAGTTAGCTGCCAGTTGAGCTGCTTCAAGGAGAGTATCTTCACTTGGATCCTCATTTCGAATGACTACGTGAGAGCCTGGGATATCCTTCGCATGCAGCCATATATCGGATTTGTTAGCCATACGATTGGTTAAATATTCATTCTGCTTATTGTTTCTGCCGACATAAATCAGCGTACCGTCACTCGATAAAAAGCTTTCCGGTGCCGGCTTCTTAGGTTTGTTCTTTTTCTTACCGTGATAGGAAGGTTTCTTCTTCATATACCCTTGTTCTCTTAGTTCGTCCCTAATTTCTTCAATGTCCTGCTCACGGGCTGATTCTACTTGTTGAATTAACCGTTCGAAATACTGAATTTCCTCTTCTGCCTTTTTAACTTCCTGCTGAACAACCTGCTTAGATTTTTTCAGTTTCTGATACGTTTGGAAATAGTTTTGAGCATTTTCACTTGGTGACTTATTTGGATTCAGTTCAATAGTCAGCTCTGATTGATCAGGATCATAGTAGTCTACGACTGTAACTTCAGCGTCTCCGTTTTGCACTATATGCATGTGAGCGGTTAACAATTCGCCTAGACGCTGATACTCTTCCGCTGATTCTGAACGTTTTAACGTCTGCTCATGCTTTTTAATTTTCCGCTTATTTTTGTCCCGCTCATTCTTTAGGAAGCGATACAGGTCGCCTGCTTGCTGTTTTACTCGGTCTCTTTCTGCTTTCCCTGAATAATAGCCGTCCAGCATATCACTGACCGTGTCATAAGTTTCAACTTTTTCTGAAAAAGAGTGTAGGGGAAACACATAAAACTGTTCCCGTTCCGCTAAATGAACGCGAGGTTCGTAGTCATGGTTCAGGATACGCTCCCGAACATCACCATAAGCATCGGCGTAGGCTTTTCGTCCACCAAGTTTTGCCTGGTGGGCAATTTCTTTTGTGATCATCGGGGAAAAGCCCATTACGGTTCTAAGGATTTGCTGATCGATTTTCCCAGCGTTAAAATCGAGCTTTCTTAACAATGTATCAGGTTCTAGATCGATGGGGCTTATTTTCCCTTGCTCTGGCGGCAGTTTATAAGGCTGGCCAGGCATAATGGTCCGGTGCCGGTTCTGAGAAGGGGGAAGATGTTTAATGCTGTCGAGAATGTGTCCCTGCTCTTCGTCAACTAACAGGATGTTCGAATGTTTGCCCATGACTTCGATAATTAAAGTCTTAAGTGTTTCATCGCCTACTTCGTTGCGAGTCCGTACCTGAAATTTTACAATTCGTTCCATGCTGACCTGTTCAATGCTTTCAATAAATCCTCCGACCAGATGCTTACGAAGAAGCATACAAAGCATCGGCGGTTCTTTAGGGTTATTATAATCGTCCTTCGTTAAATGGAAGCGTGCATAGCTCGGATGAGCCGATAATAATAAGGAATGATTTTTACGCTGTGCACGAACCGTAAATACAAGTTCTGTATCTGTAGGCTGATAGATTTTCATAATTCGTCCGGACTGGATCGTTTCCTCCAGTTCATGGGTGATCGCCCGGGTTACAATTCCGTCAAAAGACATTGTCTTCACCTCTCTAATGTTGACAGTATAGCATGTTTTGCCCGCCTCTACACGACCAAAGGCTGGGAATATCACTGCTTATGCGATTCTCTTATAAGTCAGACCTTAGGTCAATGATTCGCGTTTACAGTCCTCCTTTTGGTAAAATAGGATTAAATAACGAACGTAAAGGTGATGGATCATGGTTAATAGTATGACAGGGTATGGGAAAAGCTCCACCGAAGTAGGAGAATCCAGGGTTTTGATCGAAATACGCTCGGTCAATCATAGATATTTGGACATTTCCCCCAAAATGCCAAGAACCCTGCTTTTTTTAGAGGAAAAAATTAAAAAAATTGTCAGGGATAAGATGGAGCGAGGTCGAATAGATCTGTTTATTTCCCTGGAGGGTCAGGGACTATTTGAAAAAAAAGTGTCTGTGGATTGGAATGTCCTTGATCAATACATAAACAGACTGCATGAAGTGAAGGATCGGTACGATTTGACGGGGGATATATCTATTGATATGGTATCCAAGTTAGACGATGTTTTCTTTACCGAGGATATAGAGGATGACACAAACGAACTCCAGCGATCACTTTTATCTACATTGGAACACGCTCTCGATCAGTTAATTATTATGCGGGAGAACGAAGGTAAAAGGCTTACAGAAGACCTCCAGGTCCGTGTATCAAGCGTCAGTCATCTGCTTGAAAAACTTGAATCCCGACGTCCGGTCGTTGTTAATGAATACAAGGACAGGATTCGTACTAGAATTGAAGATTACGTGAAGGAAGAAATTCAGCCGGATGATGCCCGTATTCTTCAGGAAGTGGGGCTGTTAGCTGAAAAAGGGGATGTCACGGAGGAATTTACAAGGCTGCGTTCTCATATCTTTCAATTTACCAAGACACTCGAACAGACAGGATCTGTTGGAAGGCGGCTTGATTTTATTGTTCAGGAGATGCACCGCGAGGTAAATACAATTGGATCGAAATCCAATGATTCAAAAGTGACAGAGTGGGTTATAGAATTAAAGAGTGAAATAGAGAAAATGAAAGAACAAGTACAAAATGTTGAATAGTAATTGTGTTTATGACTAGTTTTTTCTTATAATAGAGATAATGATTATTTTGTCCTGGTCAAAAGAAGGAGGAGTCAGCTTTGAGTCTAAGGTTAATCAATATCGGTTTTGGTAACGTAGTATCTGCCAACCGTATCATTTCTATCGTGTCACCGGAGTCTGCACCTATTAAACGTATTATTACGGTTGCGCGTGACAATAATAAATTAGTAGATGCTACATACGGTCGTCGTACACGCGCCGTTATCATTACTGACAGTGATCATGTAGTCCTGTCAGCTGTACAGCCGGAGACGGTAGGTCAGCGTGTAATCAGCAGCGACGAGATTTCCGACGAGAACTAGGAGGACTTTTGCAGTGATAGATGAGAAGGGAATACTATTTATACTTTCCGGCCCCTCGGGTGTAGGAAAAGGAACAGTAAGAAAAGCACTGTTCGACCAATCTACCGACCTTCGTTATTCCATCTCTATGACGACCCGCAATCCCCGGGAAGGGGAAGTAGACGGGACTGATTATTTCTTTAAGTCAAGAGAGGAATTCGAAAAACTGATCAGTGAGGGTCAGCTGATTGAGCATGCCGAGTACGTAGGCAACTATTATGGAACGCCGCGTCAATACGTGGAAAAAACGTTGAACGAGGGCAAGGATGTTTTCTTAGAAATTGAAGTACAGGGCGCACTTAAAGTCCGCGAGAACTTTCCGCAAGGCGTGTTCATATTTTTAATTCCACCTTCTCTGGAGGAATTAAAAGACAGAATTGTGAATCGTGGCACAGAAACGGAAGATAAAGTGAAGAACCGTTTGCATGCGGCCAAAGAAGAAATCGATATGATGGACGCCTACGACTATGTTGTCGTCAATGATGAAATTGACAATGCGGTTACGAAAGTACAATCCATTGTCGCAAGTGAACATTGCAAACGTGAGCGAGTAGCTCATCAGTATAAAAAAGCATTGGAGGATGAATAAATTATGATGTTAGAACCGTCCATTGATTCTTTACAGAAACAAATCAAATCCAAGTACACATTGGTAACCTTATCAGCAAGAAGAGCCCGTGAATTGAAGCAGGGCAGTGCTCCAATGGTAGATAAACCAACTTCCCATCAGCACGTGGGTGTGGCATTGGAAGAAATTCGTGATGGTAAACTCGACTACACGTATTCCGACGAAATACAGTCTCGTACAGAAACCACATAAAGCTACGAGCTTCTTGAATAATTTGTAGAAAAAGCCGCGCTTCCTGGTTGTTATAGCGCGGCTTTTCCTATCCTTTACAGGAACGGAGGAGGACGGACCTATGTTAGAAGGGAAGAAGATCGTCTTAGGAGTATCTGGAGGAATTGCAGCGTATAAAGCAGCAGCCCTTACAAGTAAGCTGGCGCAGGCTGGAGCTGAAGTGAGAGTGATCATGACAGAGAGCGCTCATCATTTTGTAGGGCCAAACACCTTTCAGGCTCTATCCAGACGACCGGTTTACACTGACACATTTAAAGAAGTCGACCCGACTCAAATCCAGCACATTGATCTGGCAGACTGGGCAGACTTATTTTTGCTTGCCCCTGCGACGGCGAACATTATTGGAAAGTTAGCAGGAGGAATTGCCGACGACATGCTTTCAACTACTCTGCTTGCAACAGAAGCTCCTGTCTATATAGCACCCGCGATGAATGTGCATATGTACAGCCACCCTGCGGTAATTAAGAATCTGAAGCAATTGGATGAATGGGGTTTTCGCTTTATCGAACCGGGTGAAGGTTACTTAGCATGCGGTTATGTAGGTAAAGGTCGTTTAGAAGAACCGGAAAGCATCGTACAGGTGTTGGAAAACGAGTTTAATAAAACAAAGGTTCTCCAGGGGAAGAGAGTTCTCATTACAGCAGGACCTACACGTGAAAATATTGATCCTGTCCGCTATTTTACGAACCCTTCGACAGGTAGGATGGGATTTGCACTGGCCCGTCAGGCTTCGCTTATGGGAGCAGTGGTCACACTCATCACAGGTCCGGTCGATTTAGACACACCAGGTGGCGTCAATAGAATTGACATTATAACAGCTGAGGATATGTATCAGGCGGTGTTAAAAGAATATCCCCAACAGGATATCGTAATTAAATCTGCAGCTGTTGCAGACTACAAGCCTAAGGTGACCTATGAGCATAAGATGAAAAAATCCTCAGGCGATTACGCTGTCGAAATGGAACGAACAAAGGACATCCTAAAAGAGCTTGGCAGGCAGAAAGAACATCAGTATTTAATCGGCTTTGCGGCGGAGACGAATGACCTTGAGGCTTACGGAAGACAAAAGCTTGAGAAAAAGAATCTCGATGCGATTGTGATTAATAACGTGGCTGAGGAAGGTTCTGGTTTCGGTCATGATACGAACGCTTCACTCATGATATTCAGCACAGGGAAAGAAAACACATACCCCTTAATGTCTAAGGACGACCTGGCCCGTAAAATCCTTGAAGAGTCTGTTCATGATATGAAGGGTGAACCCTCGTGACCATTGCCAATGTGATTGTTGATGTCCCCTCACAAAATACGAACCGCCCCTTTGATTACGGAATTCCAGAGAAGTTTGAAGGAATAGTTCAGCCGGGGGTCAGGGTGATTATCCCTTTTGGCCCCCGAAAAATAATGGGGTATGTCGTATCTATTTCTGAGGAGAGCGACTTTTCAAAAATTAAAAATATTATCGATGTCCTGGACGTGACACCAGTGCTCACAGAGGAATTACTCGAACTTGGGAAATGGCTCTCGCGAAAGACACTTAGTTACTATATTTCCTGTCTTCAGGTGATGCTTCCACAAGTGATGAAAGCAAAATATAGAAAAGAACTTTGGAAGCTTACAGACGAGTATCTTCAATCGGATTTAGATCCATTGTTTGATGGAAGAGCTGTCATTGACTATGAAGAATTTGAACAATCCAATCTCAGCTATAAAATGCTCAGGAAGCATATAGATGATGGGGAAGTGGATGTTCATTATGAAGTGAAAAGCAGGGAAACTAAAAAAGTCACCAGCATGCTGGAGCCCCAAATGGATACCATGCAGCTTGAAGAAGTGCTGGTGGACTTATCCAAACAAGCTAAAAAACAGCGGGCGATTGTCGAATATTTTATGGATCATAAAGAACCAATTACGAAAAAACAACTGCTTCAGACACTGGGAACGACTGCTGCCTCCGTTAAACCTTTGGTGAAACAGGGAGTACTTCAGGAATATGAGCAGGAAGTTTTCAGAGATCCTTATGGAAATCGTAATTTTGAACGGACAGAACCATTTCCACTTACGGAGGAACAGTCCCAGGCTATAACGCCGATTTTGTCATCCATAGAACAAAGGCAGCATGAAGTGTTTTTGCTTCATGGTGTAACGGGAAGTGGTAAGACAGAAGTCTACTTACAATCGATTCAGCAGGTCATTGATAACGGAAAAGAGGCGATTATGCTCGTTCCTGAGATCGCCTTAACCCCGCAGATGGTAGAGCGATTTAAGGGACGGTTTGGATCAAAAGTAGCCGTGCTACACAGTGCCCTTTCTGCAGGGGAAAAATATGATGAGTGGCGAAAGATTCAGCGCAAAGAAGTTCAGGTTGTAGTAGGGGCCCGATCGGCCATTTTTGCTCCCTTTTCAAATATTGGGATCATTATTATCGACGAAGAACATGAAAACAGCTATAAGCAGGAAGACCGGACACGTTACCATGCAAGAGATGTGGCCATCGAGCGGGCAAGCCGCCATGGATCTCCCGTTGTTCTGGGAAGTGCAACCCCGGCTCTTGAAAGTTATGCCCGCGCAGCCAAAGGGAATTATCATTTGCTAACGTTATCAAAGCGGATGAATAATGCCGTGATGCCAGAAGTAGAACTCGTGGATATGCGGGAGGAGCTTCATGAAGGCAATCGGTCTATGTTCTCAAGAGTACTTAAAGAGAAAATCGAAGCGCGGCTGGCACGCAGGGAACAGGTCGTTTTGTTCCTGAACCGAAGGGGCTATTCCACCTTTGTCATGTGCCGGGACTGCGGACACGTAATGGAATGTCCGCACTGTGATATCGCGCTGACCTATCATAAAAACCAAAATCGCCTCAAGTGCCACTACTGCTCTCATGAAGAGCCTATGCCAACCGAATGCCCTGAATGTGAAAGTAAAACCATTCGTTATTTTGGCACCGGAACGCAAAAGGTAGAAGAAGTTCTTCAGCAGCTTATACCGGAAGCGGAAGTGATCAGGATGGATGTAGATACCACTAGAAGAAAAGGCGCTCATGAGAAACTCCTGCAGCAATTTGGAGATAAAAAAGCCGATATACTGCTCGGTACACAAATGATTGCCAAAGGGTTGGATTTTGGTAATGTGACCCTGGTAGGAGTGCTGGCCGCAGATGCTCTTCTTAATCTTCCTGACTTTCGTGCCTCTGAAAAAACCTTCCAGCTTATTACACAGGTAAGCGGACGAGCCGGACGTCATGAAAAACCGGGCGAAGTCATTATTCAGACTTACACACCTGAGCATTACAGTGTAGAGCTCGCCAGTCAGTATGAATACGAGCAGTTTTTCCAAGAAGAAATGAAGCTAAGAAAAGCTTTTAATTATCCTCCTTATTACTTCCTGACCTTATTTACGGTTTCTCATCCAAATGAGCTGAAGGTTCAGGAAGTTACTCAAAAGATTGTGCAGTTTATGCGACAGAAGTTATCCGATCAGTCTATGGTGCTTGGACCAACACCCTCCGCACTTACTCGGATCAATAATAGATATCGCTATCAATGCATGGTAAAATACAAGAAGGAACCAGAGCAGCGAAAGCTCGTAGAACGGATTTTGCACTACTATGAAGATGAAATGAAACAGGAAAATGGACTGCAGATCGTGGTCGATTTTCAACCGTACCAGTTGATGTAGGAAAGGAGACTTGTTTGATGACACGCATTGCATTTATGGGGACGCCTGATTTTGCTGTGCCGGTTTTAGACCGGCTGATGGAAGATCAATATAATGTAGTTCTCGCTGTAACTCAACCAGACAGGCCGAAAGGCAGAAAGAAGGTTATGACCCCGCCGCCTGTTAAAGTCGCAGCTGAAAAGCACGGCATTCCGGTTTTCCAGCCGGAAAAGATTAAGAATGAATATGAGGAAGTATTAAAATATGAGCCTGACCTCATTATTACCGCGGCTTTCGGACAGATCCTTACAGAAGATCTGCTTCAGGCACCTGAATACGGCTGTATTAACGTTCACGCCTCGTTATTGCCTGAATTCCGCGGAGGCGCTCCGATTCATTACGCCATTCTTGAAGGGAAAAAGGAAACCGGTGTCACCATTATGTATATGGTGAAGAAGCTTGATGCAGGCGATATGCTGGCTAAAACGGTTGTTCCTATTGACGACGACGATCACGTGGGCACCCTGCATGATAAACTTTCCGTAGCCGGAGCTGATCTGCTCATGCAGACACTTCCTTCTTTACTGGAAGGTTCCATCACACCACAGCCGCAGGATCATTCCCTGGCCACTTTTGCCGGAAATATTAAAAGAGAACAAGAGCTTATTAATTGGTACAAGGATCAACAGGAAGTTTATAATCACGTGCGTGGACTTCATCCCTGGCCGGTAGCTTATACTTTGTGGAATAGAAAGCCGCTGAAAGTCTGGTGGCTCGAGAAAGTGAACGGTACGTTTAATCAGGAACCAGGAACCGTTGTGGAAATGGCAGAAGACGGTTTCCTTGTGCAGACAGGTGATGGCAAGGCCGTTAAAATTGTGGACCTGCAGCCTTCTGGTAAAAAACGAATGGACGGTCGCTCCTTTATTAACGGAACCGGTCAGTCACTAACTGAAGGCGAACGTCTGGGGGAGCACGATGAGTAAATATGTTTTGAGGGAAACGGCGCTTGACTTATTAACTCGAATTGGAGAGCAGGGCGGATTCAGTCACGTTCTGTTAGATCGCGAGATTACGAAACAGGAGCTGTCCCGCCAGGACGGGGCTCTTCTTACAGAAATTGTGTATGGAACTCTTCAGCGAAGAGACTTGATTGATTATTATGTTCAGCCCTTTGTGGCAAAGCAGAAGAAAATCAAACCATGGGTACGCTGGCTTTTATATATGTCTGTCTATCAAATGGAGTTTCTTGAGCGCGTGCCAGACCACGCCATTATTCATGAAGCCGTTGAAATTTCAAAGAGACGCGGACACAAAGGGATTTCTTCTTTTACAAATGGTGTACTGAGAAGCGTTCAGCGCAAAGGCCTGCGCAGTCTGGATGAGATTGAGGAGCCAGTGGAACGCTTAGCGATTGAAACGAGTCATCCTGCATGGCTGGTGAAGCGTTGGATGGATCAGTATGGCAGAAGCATTACAGAAGAAATGTGCCGCGCTAACATGCAGCATCTGCCTCTATCTGTTCGCGTGCAGCCGCTGCGGATTTCACGATTGGAAGCTATGGAGCAGTTAAGAGAAGATGGCTTCAAAGTGGAAGAAAGTCTGCTGTCGCCGCAAGGTATGGTAGTCAGTGAAGGACAGCTGCTGAAGCATTCATTGTTTACCGAGGGTAAAGTAACGATTCAGGATCAAAGTTCTATGCTTGTCGCTGAGATGATGGATCTTGAAAAAGGGATGACAATTCTTGATGCCTGCAGTGCCCCAGGGGGGAAAACCACCCATATAGCTGAGAAAATGGAAGACGAGGGCGAAATTGTTGCGTATGATTTACATGTTAAAAAGGCTAAACTGGTAAATAAGAAAGCTGAACAGCTACAGTTAACGTCTATTCAGGCAAGTCAAGCTGATTCAAGAAATCTTGCTGATTTGCATGAAGCAGCTTCATTTGATCGGATTTTACTCGATGCCCCCTGTTCTGGCCTGGGGGTTCTTAGGGGTAAACCGGATATTAAGTATCACAAACAACTTGAAGACGTATTTTCACTTAGGAAGATACAGGATGAATTACTGGATCGTGTTGCACCGCTTCTTAAAGAAGGTGGAAAACTGGTTTATAGTACATGCACAGTGGACCGCCACGAAAATGAAGAAGCTGTACAGCATTTTCTGAAACAGCATCCTGAATTTACGGTCGATCACGAATTCTTCAATGATCTTCCTGAGGTCACGAAAGGTTCAAAAGGTCAAAGCGACTTTGGCCTTCAGATGTTTCCGCAGGATTTTGATACAGATGGATTCTTTTTGACGAGGCTAGTCAAACAATCAAAATAATTGGAGGGGTCAATCATGGCCCCCTCCTTCCAATTTTTTGCTTTTCGTGCGCAAGGGTCAGCGGTAAGTATCGAAGGAAGTTTGCCGTTACGATTGTGCCGCAGAGCTTACCGAAAATGAGGTGAGTCCATGAATGGCTTTTATCTTACAGATCAAGGCAGGGTAAGAAATCATAATGAAGATGCCGGCGGCGTATTTAAGAATGACTCCGGTCAAATCTTAGCGGTAGTTGCCGACGGAATGGGAGGACACCGTGCAGGAGATGTAGCAAGTCAGAAAGCAGCTTCTCATCTACATAGCAAATGGCAGGAAGCAGAGAAGCTTCATACGCCTGACGAATCTCAATCATGGCTAAAGTTTGCCATCCAGTCAGTAAATAACGAAATTATATCTTATGCTAATCAGAATGAGGACTGTCATGGTATGGGAACGACTGTAGTCGCGGCCATTTGTACAGAAGACTTTATAACGATTGCCCATATTGGAGACAGTCGCTGCTACTATGCTAATGCGTATGGATTTAAACAGCTCACGGAAGATCATTCTCTCGTTAATGAACTTGTCCGATCTGGACAAATCACGGAGGAACAGGCTGAACACCACCCACGTAAAAACGTACTTCTTAAAGCACTGGGGACGGAGTATGACATTAAAGTGGATACAAAAACACTTGAATTTGAGCCTGGAGACAGACTGCTCCTTTGCACCGATGGACTCACGAACAAAGTAAGTGATGAAGAACTGTCTAAGCTCGCTTCTTTTGAAGGAGAATGGGCGGAGTTCTGTCAGGAGCTTGTGGATCTTGCTAATGATCGCGGGGGAGAAGACAACATTACGATTGCCGTTGTGCATTATGACAGCACAGATGAGAAAAGAGGTGCGGATTAATGCTTAACGACCGTCTCCTTAATGACCGTTACCAAATTCAGGATATGATAGGCGGCGGTGGAATGGCCAACGTCTATTTGGCTCACGATGTCATTTTAGACAGGGAAGTTGCGATTAAGATTCTTCGTTTAGAGCATGAAAACGATGAGGAATTTATTGCGCGATTTCATAGAGAGGCTCAGTCTGCTACCAGTTTAGCTCATTCGAATATAGTCAATATCTATGATGTAGGAGAAGAAGAAGATATTTACTATATGGTCATGGAATACGTAGACGGCATGACGCTTAAGCAGTATATCCAAAAGCATAGTCCGATCGACGTCGCGGAAGCAGTCGATATCATGAGACAAATTACATCAGCCATTTCCCATGCCCATGATAATGAAATTATTCATCGCGATATAAAGCCTCAGAACATTTTGATTGATCATTACGGGCATGTAAAGGTAACCGATTTTGGGATTGCTATGGCTTTAAGCGCCACATCTCTGACCCAGACCAACTCAGTACTTGGATCGGTGCATTACCTATCACCTGAGCAGGCTCGCGGGGGAATGGCCACAAAAAAATCAGACGTGTACTCGCTCGGCATTGTATTTTTTGAACTATTAACCGGCAGGCTTCCTTTTTCGGGGGAATCGCCGGTATCAATAGCTCTAAAGCACCTCCAGCATGAGACGCCTTCGCTTCGAAGGTGGATTAACAATCTGCCGCAAAGTGTGGAAAATATTGTATTGAAAGCAACGGCTAAAGATCCTTTTCACCGTTATGAATCAGTCGTGGAGATGGAGGAGGATTTAGAAACAAGTCTGGAGCCCGACCGTGTAAATGAGCCGGCGTTCGAAACACCTGCTGAAGAAGAAGATGAGAAAACAAAGGCTATCCCTGTCATTACGGATGACACATACGGAGCCCAGGAAGAAGAGAATACAATCGTTCATAGTCAGACCAGTCCAACCTCTCCCATTCGTGAGCGGAAGCCGTCTAAAGATGAGGCAGCACAGTCATCGCTCCACAAAGAGAAAAAGAAAAAAGGAGTGCGGTTCTGGCTGATTCCCATTTTAATCTTACTACTTAGCGGAGTCGCTGCCCTGTTTCTAATCCCGGGTATTATTCAGCCTGCCAACGTAGAAATGGTTGATGTATCAGGCATGGAGTATGAAGAAGCTTATAGCCAGCTAAGAGAGATGAATCTGGAAGTGAAGAGGGAAACTGAATATTCCGACGAGGTTTCTGAAGGGATGGTTATTCATACAAAACCAGAACCAGGTAAGATTATTAAGGAAGAATCTGAAGTGGTGGTATATGCAAGTCTGGGGAAAGAGAGAGCCGAGTTTAAGGATTATACGGGACAGGATTATGAAAAAGTGGAGCAGGAACTTAAAGATAAAGGTTATGAGACCATCATTCCATTTAAAGAAAGCAGTCAGCAGCCTGAAGGTGAGATTACAGCTCAACTTTCGCCTCAGGTAGGAGAAGAAGTTATTCCGGATGAAACGCGAGTGATTTTCCGGGTCAGTAATGGACCTCCGAGAGTTAATCTTGGCGTCTTAGAAGGAATGACTGAGGAAGAGGCAACGAAATATTTGAACGAACGAAACCTTAAAGTTGACGTAACTGAGAATTATTCTGATCAGGTGACGCAAGGTGAAGTGATTTCTCAGAATCCAGAAGCCGCAACCCAGGTTAAAGAAGGATCTACGGTTTCCATTACGATTTCATTAGGACCTAAAGAAGAACCTCCAAGGACAGAAACCATTCAGATAGAGGTTCCCTTTGCACCTGAAACAGAACAGGAATCAACAGAAGACTCCGGTGCAGGATCTGAACCGTCTGAAGGCACACAAGCGACTGAACAAAAAGTACTGATTTATATTGAAGATATGGACCATAAACTATCCGATGTATTTAAAGAGGAAACCATTACAGAGGATACCGTGTTTGAAATTCCATTAACCATTCAGCCAGGAACCGAAGCATCCTATAAAGTACAAAGAGGTGACGAGGTCATTGAAGAAGGAAGTGTTCCGTATTAAGAAGGTGAAAGTATGCCGGTAGGGAAAATTATTAAAGCGTTGAGCGGTTTTTATTATGTTCTTTACGAAGGACATATTTATCAATGCAGAGGCCGTGGAAACTTCAGGAAAAAGAAAGTGAGTCCGCTCGTAGGAGATACCGTAGAATTTAAAGCCGAAAAACAGGATGAAGGGTATATATTATCCATTGACAAGCGAAAGAATGAGTTTGTCAGACCTCCAATTGCTAATGTAGATCAGGCATTAATTGTAACATCCGCCGCCAATCCAGAGTTCAACGCTTTGCTATTGGATCGCTTTCTTGTGCTAGTGGAAGCAAAACGGATTGAACCTTTCGTTGTGATTTCCAAGATGGATCAGTTAGATGAAGGAAGAGCAAATGATATGAAAGTCTATCAACAGATGTATGAGTCGGTTGGTTATCCCGTTATCCTTTCTGCCGTGAACGATGCTGAATCCATGGAACAGATCAGGGCGCACCTGGCTGGCCGCACTACTGTCATTGCCGGTCAGTCAGGCGTCGGGAAATCATCTCTTTTGAATACGATTGATCCAAGGCTTTCAATTGACACAGACGAAATTTCTAAAAGCCTGGGACGCGGGAAGCATACCACGAGACATGTGGAATTATATGAAATATCTGGTGGTCTTGTAGCTGATACACCCGGATTTAGTTCACTGGAATTCGGTGATTTGCAACTGGAACAATTACCTGAATGTTTTCCGGAGTTTGTCCAAGTACAGGATGACTGCAAGTTTCGTGGGTGTCTGCACAATAAAGAGCCGAAATGTGCCGTAAAACACGGGGTAGAAGAAGGGGATATTTCCAAGCAGCGTTACGAACATTATTTGCAATTTCTAGAAGAAATCCAAAATAGAAAGCCGAGGTATTAATGATGACAAAGATTGCTCCTTCCATTCTGGCTTCCGATTTTTCTAAATTGGGAGAAGAAATTAAAGATGTTGAACAAGGAGGTGCTGACTATATTCACGTGGACGTGATGGATGGTCATTTCGTACCTAATATTACGATTGGTCCTCTTATCGTAGATGCCATTCGTCCTGTGACCAGTCTGCCTCTTGATGTCCACTTAATGATTGAAAATCCTGATCAATATATTGAGGCTTTTGCAAAAGCTGGGGCGGATATTATTACGGTTCATCAGGAAGCCTGTCCACATTTACATCGGACCCTTCAGCTAATTAAGAGCTTTGGGGTTAAGGCCGGGGTCGTGATTAATCCAGCTACACCCGCTGAAACGATTAAGCCTGTGCTCCAGGACGTGGACCTCGTGCTCCTTATGACGGTAAATCCTGGCTTCGGCGGGCAATCGTTTATAGAATCTGTCGTTCCAAAAATTCAGCAGGTGGCTGATTGGCGTGAAGAGCAGTCGCTTTCCTTTGAGATAGAAATTGATGGCGGTGTAAAAGAGGAAACAGCCCCGATTTGCATTGAATCCGGTGCCGACGTACTTGTGGCCGGTAGTGCCATTTTTAAAGAAGAGGATCGCGGCCAAGCCATCGAAGTCATCCGTCATTCTGTAAAAGCTGAAAAATAATAAACTGAGCAGTTTTATGCGCCTGGAGGAGTGCCTGATGGCAGTTCCTTTAGGCTTTTTGTTTAGAAGACTCTTAATAAATGTTTTGTTGATTTTAAAAAGACTTATTAAGCTAAAGGGCCGGTTACTGTAAGACTCAGTTTCGAGATTTTTGATGAGATTAAGGTCCTGCGGGGTACGATTTCGCTTTCCGCGGGCATGTGCTGAGCCTCCTCGAGCTAACGCTCTCCGGGGTCTCACCGATCATGTTCATCCCGCAGGAGTCTTCATCTTCCCCCTCCGGACCTTTTCAAATTAGAAGCTCGAAACCACTTCAACCATCACCTGCGTGGTGAGGAATTAGACCATATGGTTTGTAACCTATTTGAGGACGTAACGATGCACAATAGCCTGTCAAACCATCATTTCATACAGATTGAGCAGGAGAATCTTCCTCTTTCCAGAAGGGTCTGTTCACATGAAATGGTTGGGTTGGTGGGGAAATGGCGAGACTCCCATGGGAGAAGGAACTAGGTGAGATCCCGCAGGGAGTGAAACGAGCGAGGAAGCTCACCTAGTTCCCCCATAGGAAAGCGAGTTATTTCCCAACCAGCCCTCCTCCATTTAACGTAAAGGACCCAAGTTATCTTGAAATCAAGTCTTCAAGTAATGGGAGCTTTACTCTAAAACCACCGTGGAGGTTATAACAATTCACTAAGTAAGGAGGTTGATCTCTTTGGCGAAATCTATAGCGATTGTAGGAGGCGGACCAAAAGCTTATATTCCTGACTTGAAATCATTTGACCATGAAGAGCGTATTTGGATTGGAGCTGATCAGGGAGCCGAAGTTCTTCTTGAACATGATATATGTCCGGACGTATCCATTGGAGATTTTGACTCTGTGGATCAGGCCTCTTTGGAAAAAATTAAAGAGAGATCCATCCAGTTTAGTCCATACCCGAATGAAAAAGATGAAACGGATCTTGAACTGGCCATCAATCAGGCACTTAATTGGAACCCGGAGCATATTCTATTATTCGGGGTGACGGGTGGAAGAATCGATCACTCAATGGCCAATTTGCAACTTCTTTATCCTTTATTAAAGAAAGGAGTACGCTGTACAATAAGGGACCATCAGAATCAAGTGGAATTAGCAGCTGAAGGTGAGCATACGCTTAAAGCGGATCATGAATTTCCTTATGTATCCTTTTTACCGATGACCCTTGAAGTAACTGGTCTCACCCTTCAAGGTTTTTATTATCCTCTGCAAAATGCCCATTTACCTTATGGTTCAACCCTATGTGTCTCTAATTGTCTGATTCATAATACAGGTACTTTTTCATTTCGTTCAGGCATACTATTAGTAATAAGAAGTAAAGACTTGACTAATAGAGGCTGAAACAAGCATTCTGCATTAGCTTGATATAGGAGGAGGGAGCTCTTTGAGATTTTATACGATCAAACTCCCAAGGTTTCTCGGGGGCCTGGTACGCGCAGTCATAACTACTTTTAAAAAAGATTAACAAAAAAAGCACCCCGGAAGGGTGCTTTTTTTGGTCGAAGAACCTCTTCGACACGGAGCGCAAGAATCTCTTACGCTGATAGGAAGCCTTGAATTATACGCGGGTAAGTTTACCTGACTTCAATTCACGTGCTGTTACATAAACTTTTTTCGGCTTGCCATCTACAAGAATACGTACTTTTTGCAGGTTAGCTTTAAACTTACGTTTATTAGCGTTCATTGCGTGTGAACGGTGATTTCCAGTGTTTGTTCCTTTACCGGATATTACACTTTTACGTGCCATATGATAATCCCTCCTGTTACATACATAAATCTTCAGATACTTAATTAATGTATCATACCAACTTCATGTTTGCAATATAGTGAAAAGAATTATATCAAGAATTTTCTCTTGACAGATACTTTAATTTGTTTCAAAGTATAATAGGAATATCAGGTACAATTTTTGAAAAGTGAACGTCTAATCATTTGCCTTCCTTGTGTTATAATATAGGCATGAAGTTGATGAGTTTAAAAGGAGGATTCATATGTCTGTTGATCTCACTAATCAGTATGGTCATATTACGATCAGCAATGATGTCATTTCTACAATTGCAGGAGGGGCAGCCGTGGAATGCTACGGAATTGTAGGCATGGCGTCCAAGAATCAAATCCGAGACGGATTATCGGAAATGCTTCGCAAAGAAAACTTTTCCAGAGGCGTAGTGGTTAGACAAATCGATGAGCGCCTTCATATAGATATGTTTATCATTGTAAGCTATGGCACGAAGATTTCCGAAGTTGCTCATAACGTTCAATCACAAGTAAAATATACATTAAATAAAACGGTAGGCTTATCCGTGGACTCTGTGAATATCTACATTCAAGGTGTTCGCGTGACAAGTGAATAGGTTTCGTTGTAGTCAAAGGAGGAAGCAAGCGTGACGTTACAAAATATAGACGGCAAAACATTAGCCGAAATGATCTTACAAGGAGCTCATAATTTACAAAAGAACTCCCAAATGATCGATGCGTTAAATGTATTTCCTGTCCCGGATGGCGACACAGGGACGAATATGAATTTATCTATGACTTCAGGAGCAGAAGAAGTAAAAAACGTGGATGAAAATCATGCCGGTGCAATTTCGAAAGCTTTCGCTAAGGGGCTTTTGATGGGAGCTCGCGGCAATTCAGGTGT
Organism: Halobacillus halophilus DSM 2266; assembly: GCF_000284515.1. Taxonomy (GTDB): domain Bacteria; phylum Bacillota; class Bacilli; order Bacillales; family Halobacillaceae; genus Halobacillus; species Halobacillus halophilus. Next base: position 1,918,220 of record NC_017668.1, read on the forward strand.
CATTCTTTCTCAAATCTTTCGAGGCTTCTCCAAAGCTATCGAAGAGAAGGAAGTCTTAACAACCAAGGATTTAGCAGAGGCTTTTGAAGGAGGAGTAACCACGGCCTATAAAGCAGTAATGAAGCCTGTCGAAGGTACGATCCTTACTGTAGCGAGAGAATCAGCTGAAGCAGCTGCTAACCTGGCTGAAGAAGAAGAAGAGATTATTTCTTTTATTGAAGGTGTAGTAAGTGCAGCGCGTGAATCATTAAAAGGAACCCCGGAACTGCTCCCTGTATTGAAAGAAGTCGGTGTAGTTGATAGCGGCGGGCAAGGTCTTTTGACCATTTACGAAGGATTTCTTGCTAACTTAAGAGGAGAAGAACTCCCTGAATTAGATCAAACTGTATCAATGGATGAAATGGTTAGTGCAGAACACCATAAGCTGGCACAGGATTTCATGAATACGGAAGACATTGAATTCGGCTATTGCACAGAGTTCATGGTGAAATTCGAAGAAAAGAAGCTGGAAGAAAATCCATTTGATGAAGAAGAATTTCGTCAGGCATTAAGTGAAATGGGAGATTCGCTGCTCGTAGTCTCTGATGAAGACTTAATTAAAGTACACGTTCACGTGGAGTACCCCGGAGAAGCCATGAATCTCGGTCAGCAGTTCGGCAGCTTGATCAATATGAAGATCGAAAACATGCGCGAACAACATACCTCCATTGTCGGCGATAAAAAAGATGTTCAAAAGCCCAAAGAAAAAGCTGAATACGGGATAGTGACAGTTTCCATGGGTGATGGAATCAAGCGGTTGTTTGAAAGTCTTGGCGCAAGCGTTGTCATTCAGGGTGGACAGACGATGAATCCGAGCACCCAGGACATTTCTGAAGCCATCAAACAGGCGCACGCAAAGCAGATTCTTATTCTTCCAAATAACAAAAATATTGTTATGGCAGCCCAGCAGGCTGCAGATATGGCTGAAGAAGAAGTAGCTGTGATCGCTACAAAAACGATCCCTCAGGGTATGAGTGCTCTACTAGGGTTTAACCCGGAAGCGGATCTTGATACGAACAAAGATGAAATGACCAGTCTTATGGGAGAAGTAAAGACTGGCCAGATTACGTATGCCGTCAGAGACACCCAGATCGAAGGGCTATCGATTGAAAAAGGTCACTTTATGGGCATAGCCGATGGCAAAATATCTGCGACTGATAAAGACAAATTTACGACAGCGAAGTCACTTCTTAACCAAATGATTGATGAAGATGAAGATGAAATCCTCACCATCATCTCCGGTGAAGAAGTAGATGAAAAAGAGGTAGCTGAATTGGAAGCCTACGTGGAAGACACGTTCGAAGATCTTGAAGTAGAGATTCACAAAGGCGGACAACCGATTTACGCTTATATCTTTGCAGTGGAATAAGCAAATAATGAAGCAATATTTTATAGCGTGAAAAAGAGGAACCTCATATAACGGTTCCTCTTTTTTTACGGTTAAAAATTGAATTCCTTCAATGCTTGCTGGAGATTGCCTTTGACTTTAAGATGCTTTGGCTTCAAACCTAATGAAACCATCGTATGCGAGATTTCTGGTCGAATCCCGGTTATAATCGTCTCTACGCCAATTAAATCCAGGGATTCGATAATTCTAAACAGTTGATTGGCAACCATTGTATCAATCGTGGAGACTCCGGACAGGTCTATTACCAAGTGATCTAAATGCAATTTCTCTGCCTGGCTCAGCGTTTCTTGCATTAAATAATGAGCTCTTTCAGCATCTATTGCACCAAGCAAAGGTAAAATGCCTGTACTTGGACCAAGCGGCACTACAGGGACCGATAAAGCAAGATAAGAGGTTCGGGCACTCTCAAGCGACTGCTGCAAAGAGGTCACATAGGAATGACCGAAATGATAGACAGCTGTATCCAGTAAAGGATCTATGACAGCGCGTATCTTAAAGATCGTGTCAGCTGAGAATTGATTTCTGATCGAGTGATCGCGGATGAATTTCCATAAGTAATCTCTGTAGAAACTCGTATCTTTTAAGGATTCATCCAAGTCTGCTCCTAATGAAAAAAAATAACTTCCATTCTCTTCTGCCCATTTTTTTATTTTTTTGGAGGATGTTCGAGAATCCAATTGTTTAGCTAATGACTCACCAAAGATTTGGATAAAGTTGACTCGGGTATCGATTACATGTGGTTCAATCTTTTGAAAATCCGCCTTTTGCGCAATGGTCATCGAAACATGAGCCATTCGTTCATCGTGAATCTCCTGCGCAATCGAATACTTATGTTGTAAAATTAATTCCCCGATTAGTTGCGGTCCATTTGACATATATTCATTCCTCTCTATCTGAAAAAAGTGAATCTTGGTAGACTATAGATCTATTGTAACTTATTTACATAAATTAGGATAATCGTAACTGTTTACGGAAAAGATTGTTTTCAACAATCCGATAGTATGAATAAATATCTATTAAAATCATCAACCAAGTTTAACTAATCCTCACAAAAAAAGAGCACCATCATTTGATAGTGCTCTTAAGAACAAGAATTATCTATGAAGCTTCACCTCTTAAATCCCTTTCGATATCCTCCAGACTGCGTCCTTTGGTTTCAGGTACAAATTTCATGACAAATAAGAAGGCAAGTACTCCAATGCCTGCAAAAATGACAAAGACCCAAGCTGTTCCCAGGGCTCCCAGCATAACAGGGAAGAAAAGGGAAACAATCAGGTTGGCTAAGGAGAGTAATAGAGTTGTGAAGCCTGTGGCTGCTCCTCTCGCTTTAAGAGGGAATAACTCAGGCAGCATTACCCACACAACAGGTCCCCAGGTTGCTGAGAAAAACATGATAAACAATCCTAAGAATACCACGGTCATCCACGCTATAGCTGTGGTCAGTTCTGCTGTGAATAGTATAGTCGCAAGCACGGCTAGGCTGAGGGTCATTCCCACATTTCCTATTAATAGAAGTTTCTTGCGGCCTAATTTGTCGATCGTTGCAATAGCAACCAGCGTCATAAGCACGTTAACGATACCAATTCCCAGAGTACCTAAGATCGATGCTGCATTTCCCAGTCCGGCTTTAGTAAAAATGGTGGGCGCGTAGTAAATGACAGCATTGATACCGATAAATTGCTGGAAGACAGCAATACCGCTTCCGACGAGAAGCATAGGGCGAACCCATTTTGATTTCAGTACATCCCAAGTACTTTCTTCGACTTCTTCAATCTTTTTCATTTGTTTAATCTCGTCATCGATTTCACTTTGCTGACGGGTAAGAGCCATGATTTTACGGGCCTCTTTTTCACGATTATGTTTGATGAGCCATCTGGGGCTCTCCGGCATGAACAGTACTCCAATCATTAAGATAAGAGCGGGTACTGAAGCAAGTCCAAGCATCCAGCGCCAGCCTTCAATGGGAGTGAAGGCGTAATTGACTAAGTAAGCAAGCACAATACCAATTGTGATCATTAGTTGGTTAAGAGAGGCAAGTGAACCGCGCTGGTGTGTAGGTGCCATTTCAGATAAATAAACCGGCACAATGGCTGTTGAACCCCCGACAGCTAAACCAAGAATGACACGACCGGCAATCAGAATGGCTGCGTTTGGTGATAAAGCTAAAACTAGAGAGCCTATTAAGTAGATGAGCGCAATGACAAATACTACGCGTCTCCTCCCGAACCGGTCCGATACATACCCGCTCATTCCTGCGCCAACAATAGCACCAACGAGCAGAGAACTCACAACTACTCCTTCAAGAAAGTTGGATAGCTGAATATCCTCATTAATGAATAAAAGCGCACCTGAAATCACTCCCGTGTCATATCCATACAGCAAACCGCCTAAGGCGCCGAAGAAAAATATCCAGCCCTTACTTAAGTTCTTATTCATAGAATGTAACCACCTCTTTACAATTTGTGTGTCCAAATATTTTCCACCTAAATGGAAATCGCAAACATAGTTGTATGAATTTAACATAAATGTTGGTAAACTAAGTAAAAGTTGAACAATAGTAACGGGGCGAGTTTTTAATAGATGCTTGGAAATTTCGAGAGTAATAGGAAGAAGTAATTTTATAGGATGATAGCATTTTATTTCTATTTTTGTCTGGTCCTGTTCTTGAATAAACCTCTTCTGCTTAGCCAGCAGTTTGAATAGCTCGGTAATAAAAGTTTCTTTGGATGTAAGTCCTAACATTTGCCTTATAGTGAACGGGGAGGGTTATGATAAGAGGGAATCACATATCATAAAAGATGCAGGAGGATTTTATATGAAGTACACAGTTATCACAGGAGCCAGCTCAGGTATAGGTTATGAAGCAGCTCATGCCTTTGCAGCGCGCGGGAGACATGTAATCGTAGTCGCACGAAGAGAAGAAAAACTGGAAGAATTAAAAAGTGAGATCCAGAAAAATCAACCTGATGTAAATGTGATTGTCAGGCCAGCAGATCTATCAGTATCAGAAAATGTTTATCAATTATACGAAGACCTTAGTGAGTATGAAATAGAAACATGGATCAATAATGCTGGATTTGGTAATTTCGATCCTATAGCTGAACACGACCTCTCAAAAATAGAGAAGATGCTTCGATTAAACAACGAAGCTCTAACGATTCTCTCATCCTTATTTGTGCGGGATTACGAAAATAAAGCAGGAACCCAGCTTATTAATGTCTCCTCAGGTGGAGGATACACCATTGTGGCTGACGCAGTAACCTATTGTGCAACGAAGTTTTTTGTGAGTGCGTTTACGGAGGGACTAGCACAGGAGTTATCTGGTAAAGGTGCTGCTATGCAGGCGAAAGTACTCGCACCGGCAGCTACTGAGACGGAATTTATAAATCGTTCGTTTGATAATGATGAGCTGAAATACGAAGGAAATGTACCTCAATACCATACGGCTAAGGAAATGGCTCAATTTCTATTAGAATTATATGATAGTGATCAAATAGTTGGAATCGTAGATGGAAAAACCTACGAGTTTCATTTGCAAGATCCCATTTATCCGTATGTTTCCCGCTCAAGTGATTCAGATTAATGATTAAAAGAAAAGCGCAATACAAACTCTGGATTGCGCTTTTTTTTTACATACGAATAGGGGAGATAAGGATGATGAATAGCAAGTTAGCCAGTATCTACCGTACATTTGCTCAAGAAGAATGCAGAGGAGTAAGCCGTTTATATGAAGTACTAGCTAGGAATATTGCTGAAGATGAGGATGTTATGAACTTCTCTGTAAAAGTAAAGGAAGGACAGCCGGTACCTAATTTACTTTTTGGAGCAGTACATTATTTATTACTTCAAGGCAAGCCGCATAAACTTAAGCATTTTTATAGAAGTATGACGGATCATCCTATGGAGCCTGAAAAATCATTTCCATATTTTAAAAATTTCTGCAGACTATACTCGAAGGAAATTGGATCACTATTGCAGACAAAATTAGTACAGACAAATGAAGTGCGGAGATGCGCCTATCTTTACCCGGTTTTTTGCGAAGTTCACCGTTTAACCAAGAAGCCACTGGCTATGATCGAGCTTGGCTCAAGTGCTGGGTTACAACTGTTATGGGATCAATATTCATACGCATATGAAGGAGAAGAGGTATATGGAAACAGAAACTCATCGCTTCTTTTGTCTTCAGAAGTAAGGACAAATACAGCTCCTTTTTTATTAAAAACATCACCGCCTGCTGGTAAACGAATCGGAGTGGATCTGAATATTTCAGATCTAACTAATGAAGAAGAATACCTGTGGTTAAAAGCCCTCATTTGGCCAGAGCATCATGAACGAAGGGTTCTGTTTGAGAAAGCTGCCTTGCATTATGCGAAAAATCCTCCCCAGCTTGTAGAAGGAAACGCTCTCGAACTGCTGGAAACTCTTGCTGCAAACGTACCAGCAAATGAAACCCTATGTATTTTTCATACCCATGTAGCCAACCAGTTTTCGCCTTCGATGAAAAAGGACTTACTTAATAAAATCCGACAGATTGGTAAGCGAAGGAATGTTTTTCATATTTATAATAATATGGATGATCAGAAACTTCATGTAGACGCTGTTATTAATCAGAAGGAACAGAGGCATACCATTGGACGGACCGATGGACACGGCCGCTGGTTTGAGTGGCAGCCTCCCCGTATCATATTCGACTAATCATTCTTTCACTTAAATTAGTGAACCTGCCCAGAACACTCGGCATCCCCCAACATAGATTGTTAGGGAAAGCAGGGGGGATGAGTGTGATGAGTCAGCAGGATGAGCAATTTCCAAAACTATTGAATGATGCCTTCCATAAAATCGTTCGATCAATGGATTCGTACTTTAGTCAGTCCATAAAACAACTGGGGGATTTTTTACATGAGCATACCTTTCCAGTCTCACTACAGGAAATCAATAACGAGGTCATTATTCAAGCACAGCTTCCTGAAGCTGATCGGAGTCAGATTGAAGTAGAAATTATAGGGAACCATATACGGATTGCTGTCCAACATACAGAAGTTACCGAAATGAGGAGTGACCAGCATCATCAATATCACAGGCAGCAGACCCGGCAGGTAATGGAACGAACGGTTACTCTGCCTTTCACCATTTCGGAAAAAGACACACTTGCACATTTCGAAAATGGCATTTTGACGATTAAAACGCCAAAAAGATACCCAAACAGTGGGTATATAGATATTAAGTAAAGCTTTTCCTCGGGGGAAAGCTTTTTATCATGGGCTCCAGATCTTAAAAAAGCCCGATTTTGGAAATTCATTTCCAAAATCGGGCTTTTTCGTTATGATTAGTAGTATGGAGAGATCATCAGGTACACAATAACTCCTGTTAAACTCACATACAGCCAAATAGGCATAGTCCACCTTGCAATTTTACGATGCTTGTCTACTTTCATAGCGAGACCGCGGAACAGAGTAATCAACGCCAGTGGAACAATGACAATAGCCAGTAAAATATGAGAGATGAGGATGAAGTAGTAAATATACTGTAAAACCCCTTCACCTCCATAGGATGTGGACGAAGACATAGAGTGATACGTTAGGTATGAAACCAGAAAAAGGGCTGTAGTTGTAAACGCTGCAAGAATAAAACGCTTATGCCACGTCACATTTTTACGAATGATCATAAACAGCGCAGCCAGTAAGAAGACAAAAGTAAATGAATTTAATATCGCATTCAAAAGGGGAAGAAGCTTAATGTTGAAACCAGTCCCACTTTCTATTTCAGGAACAAACAATAAAGCTAACACAATGAGATTGATCGCTACGGAAAGACCAATCACCCATGGAACATAATTAAAATCTTTTTTTAACTCCACTATGATTCACCACCTCAAAAAACAAGTCATGTTAAGTATATCGAAATATAGCATTCACTTCATTAAGGAAAGGGCGGAAAAGGTGACGATAATGTTACATAACAGCATTTAATGAAGAATTTTTTAGAAGGATTGGTTATCCAATATACAATTTTGAACATAAAGAACCGAAAAATAGAACTTAAAAAACGACTGCGGATAATTATCTCTTGTTTGCAGGCGAAGGGGGCGGAGTATGAAATTTGAAAAGAAAACCAATACCTTTATATGGCACTGGGTCATTTAGGGATGATCCTTGTGGGCTTAGGAGTTATGAGAATGATGTCTGTAATAAACGATTCAGCCGGGTTTGCGTTCACTTTTTTTGGATTTTTATTAATGAATATTTATATAAACGATTTAGAAAAGAAAATGGGATTTAGCAAGAAAGAGAAAGGGGCTTTCACTGCTGTATTTATCACAGTATTTGCAGGTTTATCTTTGTGGCTGTACGTAGTGTAAAGCTGTAAATAAGGGCATCCTGTTTTTCTGCGTTCTTTTAATCAGGTGTTCATACCTTACATAATCTATGCGGGTTCGCAGAAACTAAGTTAAAAATGAACTGGGTGATGGCAGATGACATTATACAGGCTGGGCTATGTGGCCATGAGCGTAAATCTTCAAAATGCTTCCCCCTCTCAAACCATGACGTATAAACGGTTTTCAGCGGTTCGAGACCGCGAAGCGGCGATTAGAAAACTTGAGCGTCTTGCTCAATCCAATATACAGAATTGTATAAGGCTCTTAAAGCATAATAAAACTCATCATATTGAATTCTTCAGGTTAAGCTCCCGCCTGGTACCGCTTGCTACTCACGAAGCATTAGAAAAGTGGGGTTACCTGTCAGCCATTAAAGAGGATCTTAGCGAGCTTGGAGCTTTAGCTAAAAAAGGGGGGATAAGACTTGATTTCCATCCCGATCATTTCGTGGTCATAAATTCAATCGATAAAGAAATTTTTAAAACGTCGATGAAGGTTTTAAAGTATCACTACCTTTTACTGTACCAAATGGGCCTTGATCCAACTCATCGATGTGTGATTCACCTTGGAGGAAGGTACCAGGACAAAGAAAAATCGCTGGAACGCTTTATTGACAACTGGGCCTTCGTTCCCAAGGGGATTCAGAAGATGATTATGATTGAAAATGACGATACATCCTACACATTGGATAATTGTTTGTACGTTTGTGAGAAGTTAAATATCCCCCTTGTTTTTGATATCCATCATCATCTTGCCAATTATGACAACGAACAATGGGATCCCAACTGGGAACGTGTTTTACATACATGGTCCCGTTCACCCTTACCCGTAAAAATGCACATATCCAGTCCGAAAAGTCAGCACGAATTTAAAAGTCATGCAGATTTTGTGGATGTTGAATTATTTCTTGATTTTGTCAAAAAAACTACCGGCTCAACTGATCAAATTGATTGCATGATCGAAGCTAAAAAGAAGGACGAAGCACTTTTTGTATTAGTAGAAGAATTGAAGAAACATCCGAATGTAATTATGGAGAGCGAAAGTACATTTAGGTGGAAAGCAGATTGAGATAAGTATAGAGCAGCTAAAGAAACGTAATAGAGGAATGGGGGGCTTTTTTTAGAAGATAGGAAACACCGAACCCTGATTAAAAAAGCATGAGGCCGAGGCCTCATGCTTTTAATTGGTTTGTAATTTTTTCTGTTTGCGCGCTTTTTCTTTTTCAATTTGTTTACTTCTAAGCTGACCGCAAGCTGCATCTATATCTGTGCCATGTTCGGTACGGACACCGCATCTAATTCCGCGATCCATCAATGTCTGATAAAAGGTAAGAATGGATTCTTTTTCACTACGTTCATACGGGTTATCCGCTACAGGATTGTAAGGAATCAAGTTGACGTAAGAGAGATGCTTTTTATTTTGCAGAAGATCAGCGAGTTCTTCAGCTTCTTTCTTATGATCATTAACATCTTTAAGCAAAATGTATTCAAACGTAATCCGCCGGTTTGTTTTTTCAAGGTAGTAGTCAATGGCCGGCATTAGCTTTTCAAGGGGATACGCCCGGTTAATTTTCATAATCTGAGTCCGAAGATCGTTGTTTGGCGCATGAATGGAAAGCGCTAAGTTGATCTGGATACCTTCGTCGGCAAACTCGTACATTTTCGGTGCAATCCCACTTGTAGAAACAGTAATGTGACGAGCACCGATAGATAGACCTTTTTGATCGTTGACAACCTTAAGGAAGTCGATCAAGTTATCATAGTTATCGAATGGTTCACCTATTCCCATTACCACAATGTGGCTGACACGTTCATCATTTTGTTGTTTGTCAAGGTGCTGCTGCACTTGCATAATCTGCTCGACAATCTCACCGCCTGATAAATCACGGTTTTTTTTCAGTACGCCACTCGCACAGAAGGAACACCCAATATTACATCCTACCTGTGTCGTAACGCATACTGATAATCCATAGTTAAATCTCATAAGAACAGTTTCTATAATATTTCCATCATGTAATTTAAACAGAAATTTGACCGTTCCATCTTGTGATTCTTGTTTTATTTCCTCGGTTAACGTTTCAATTGTAAAATGTTCCTGTAGAAGATCAATACAAGATTGGTTCACATTCTTCATCTGAGAAAAATCAGTTATACGCTTTTGGTAAAGCCAATTCCAAATTTGTTTGGCTCGGAACTTTTTCTCACCATGCTCTGTGACCCAGTCCGTCAGTTGATCAAACGTTAAACCATAAATGGATGGTTTCATAAATACGCTCCTCTATAAAAAAGTTCACTATTTCTATCATAATGGATACAGCTTCAACTTACAACCTTCCACTGAATGTTCTAATTTTTGCTTAATTAAAGACTCTATTAAACCTCCGTGTTGATCCTAAAGTAAAGCTCCCGTTTGTGTAAGACTCAGTTTCGAGATAAATGGGTCCTTTACGTTAGATGGACAAGGGCTGGTGGGGAAATAACTCGCTTTCCTATGGGGGAACGGTAAGCTTCCTCGCTCGTTTCACTCCTTGCGGGATCTCACCTAGTCCCTTCTCCCATGGGAGTCTCGCCATTTCCCCACCAACCCCGCTATAATGTTGCGAACGGACCCTTCCAGAAGATGAAAGTTCTTCTCCTTAATCTGCATTAAACGCTTTTATAACAGGCTATTGTGCATCGTTATACCCTTAAAAATAGGTACAGAACCACCTGGTCTAATTCCTTACGAGTTAAAGTGGTTTCGAGCTTCTGATTTGGCCAGGTCCGGAGGGGGATGATGAAGACTCCTGCGGGATAAACATGATCGGTGAGACCCCGGAAGTCGAAGACTGAGGAGGCTCAGCACATGCCCGCGGAAAGCGAATCATCCCCCGCAGGACCTTTCTTGTCATAAAAGTATCTCGAAACTGAGTCTTCCACAATCCGGCCCTTTAGCGTAATAAGCTTCTTGTGAAAAATCTATTATAAACTTTAACAAAGCATAATTATAAGAATTGTAGTAAGAAGATTAAAGGGCTTTCTACTTATAACTTCCGCATTACTGCCTTAGAAACGCTATTCACTATTCAGATTTTAAGAGAAAATCTTTGGGAAAGGAAATAAAAGACTAGGGCTGATTAACATTAGAGGTTAAAGTTTTACATAATCTGTTAAGTAATTGTTATCAAACTATAAAATTAATTCAGGATACAGCGGGTATATATTAAACAAGCCCTTTAAGGCATGGGTGATGCTGGATATTCCTTATTCAATAATGGAAAGGATGAAGTTTAATGTATAAAAAAGTAGTCGTAGCATATGATGGCTCAGAAGGAAGCGAGAAAGCTTTGACTCATGCAGTAGAATTAAGCAGAACCCAGCAATCACAAATCTCCGTGGTATTTGTAGAGAAAGAAAAGGATAAATACAAAAATAATACAGGTTTTAACATGACCATGCGTAATGACATGACGCTTGAAGAAGGAGGCGCGTACGTCGGGGGGTCTGAAGAGCGAATCAATGAAAAAGAAGTGGTGCAAAGTGAGCCAAGAGCTTACGCAGGAAACCACCCCATTTTTCTAGAGGTCAAAAGAAAACTTGAAGGTGAACAGATTCCCATTCAATATGAATGGCTGGAAGGCGATCCAGTGAATCAATTATGTAATTTTGCTTCCACTCATGAAGCAGATTTAATTGTAATTGGAAGTCGCGGTCACAGCGGCATCAAGAAATTTGTGATTGGCAGTGTGAGTGAAAAAGTAGCTAAAGGATCGGATATCCCCGTATTAATTGTAAAATAAAAAAGAAGTCCGGGCAGATTGCCTGGACTTCTTTTTTGATATAGTGCCGCCTTATAATGGGTTTTCTAAGAAGGTCTTATAATAAAAGATTTAAAATTAAATTGAATTATTCACAAGGTAAAGGGTAAAATGAGTATGAAACTGATTTCATAAAAGGATTAACAGAGGGGAGAATTGGAATGCCAACGATTTCAGATGTAGCAAGGATTACTGGACTTTCAAAATCGACGATTTCACGTGTGATTAATAATCATCCTTATATATCAAGTGATAAACGAGAAAAAGTATTAAAGGCCATGGAAGAAATCGGGTACTATCCAAATCCCTCCGCTAGAAGATTAAGAGGCCACACAACGAATACAATAGGGGTGATTGTCCCCCGGATTGTGAATCCTTTTTTTTCTTATTTAGTAAACTCTATTGAGCAGGAAGCATTTAAAAACAATTATCAAGTTATTATATTCCAAAGTAATGATCTCAAAGATAAGGAATTATATTTTCTTAACTTATTAAAAAACAGACAGGTAGACGGGATCATTATGACGTCAATAGAAAATGATTGGGAGACAATAGAACCTTACATGCAATATGGTCCCATCCTGCTTTGCAATGAGTACGTAAATCAATCTTCTGTATCTAAAGTGAGATTGGATCAGATGAAGGGTGCGTATATGGGTACGGAGCATCTAATTAACAAAGGACATCAAAAAATCGCGTATTGTACTGGGGGATTGTTTGCTGGATACGGTCGTGACCTTGATCGAAATACAGGCTACCAAAAAGCTATGGATAAACACCAATTAAGTCCTAACCCCAGCTGGATTTTTATTAAGAGACATTCCATTGAGGATGGAAAAAAAGTTGTGAAGGAAATCTTATCTATGAACGATAAACCTACAGCAATTTTCTCAGGCAGTGATGAAGTAGCGGCAGGAATTATTAGCGAAGCAAAAGAAAATGGTTTAAAGATTCCGGATGATTTAGCCGTGATTGGTTTTGATGATCAGCCTCTGGCCGAAATCGTAGAACCCAAACTGACCACGATTAAACAGCCAATTGATGAAATGGGAATCAAATCTGTAGAACTGTTGATCAAGATGATGAATAATAAAGATAGTATGGTTGAAGAGGTTCAACTGCCCATTCAATTAATAGAGAGAGAATCTACGTAATTTTATATATATTTAAATTTTGTCTTGAAAACGATTTCACAGTACCGTATAATACAAATTAATTCTTGATTAGCAATTTATCAGGAATTAGTATTTCGGATAAATGTGAAACCGATATCAGATCTGATAATTCCGTTATAATCCTACGCAGAATCCCTAAAAAGACTGGAATAATAAGCAATGGAGAAACAAAAAAATTTTTAAGATTTATGAAACCGATATCATATAAAGGGAGGATGAAAGCTATGAAAACTTTTAAGTTATTAGCTCCAATTGTGTTATCAGGTACCTTGCTTGCGGGGTGCTCATTCTCATCAGGTGGCAGTTCGGATAATTCAGAAGATAAAATGACCATTGAAATTTTTCAAGGAAAAGTAGAATTCAATGATCAGTTTGAAGACTTGGCTGAACAATACGAGGAAAAGAATCCGAAGATTGATATTAAGATAAACAGTGTAGGCGGAGGATCTGATTATGCCAGTGCACTTAAAACACAATTTGCTTCTGGGGAGGAACCGGAAATATTCAGTATTGCTGGCCCGACAGAAGCGGCTAATTACGAACAGTATTTGGCTGATTTATCGGATACAAAAGCAAAGGAACTCGCTCTAAAGGGTTCATTGGAACCAGTCACTAAAAATGGGGAAATACATGGTCTTCCTTTTAATCAGGAAGGATACGGTTTCATCTATAATAAGAAAGTATTTGAAGAAGCAGGCGTCGATGCAAAATCGATTAAATCCTATGAAGATCTAGAGAAAGCTGTAAAAACACTCGATAGCCAAAAAGATCAATTAGGCATTAAAGAAGTTTTCGCCTTTCCGGGAAAGGAAAAATGGGTCCCGGGTAATCACTTATCAAATGTTTATTTAGCGCCTGAGTTCAATCAATCTGTTTTAGAAGCTTATGAATCAGATTCTGTAGAGTTTACAAAAGGAGAAGAATTTCAGAGAATGATCGACTTACAGGTGGATTATTCGATTCAACCAACACTGAATTTAGACTATTCCCAACAAGTAGAGAAATACTTTGCGCTTGAAGAGGTAGCCATGATTCAGCAGGGGAACTGGATTTATCCTTCTGTTCATCAACTTGCCCCAGAATTCGCTGAAAGTAATATGGGGATTATTCCTATTCCGGTGGATGGACAAGAAGGTAAACTGCCTGTAGGAATTCCAAACTACTGGGCTGTAAACAAAAACAGCAATGATGAAATCATTCAGGCATCTAAAGATTTTATTGACTGGATGTACACTTCAGAAGCGGGTAAAGAAGCTGTTCTGCAAGACTTTAAATTTATTCCTGCTTATAAAGAATTTGATACCTCAAAAATCGCTGATCCAATTTCAAAAGAAATCTATCAGTATGCATCAGAAGAAAAAACCACAGGGTGGGTATTTCTTGGATATCCGGGCACATGGGGAGATTATCTCGGGGGAAATGTACAAAAATATTTAAGTGACAAAATCACCTGGGAGGAACTTGAATCCGACTCCAAGAAGGAATGGGAAAAAATGGACCAACAACAATAAAATAGGCTTATTGATCATTCAGTTATATACTGGATGGTCTTTTTTTATGTAATTAAGGAAAAAGTTGAAAAATAAACCTTCAATATTTGTCGAAACTTATCCTAACGACTATTATTGGGGTAGGGAAATAAACAATTCCTTTCACAATTAAAAGGAAGCTAATTGAATTTGGTAATAATGAAAAATAAAAGAAATCATCCTCTTATATTTAGAGTTAATTTGTTGACTGTAAATACCTATAAGGGGTATATTGATTAAGAAGGAGCGAGAAAAAATGGAAGACAATACCTTACCAGAAAATAGTGGGAAAAAGCCGGTTACACCTAGGACAGATGAAGAAAAACAATCTGTCATTAATCGATTAAAGCGAATCGAAGGTCAAGTTCGCGGTGTACAAAAGATGGTGGAAGAAGACCGGTACTGTGTGGATACCCTTATTCAAATATCGGCTATTAACAAAGCTTTGAACCGAGTAGGCTATTCATTAATGGAACGTCATACGCATCATTGTGTAGCCAGTGCGATTAGAAAAGGGGAAGGCGAAGAAGCCATTGATGAATTGATGAAGGTTGTCCAACAGTTCTCCAAATAAGGAGGATCAATGCATGAGTGAACGAAAAGAAATGAACTTGGGAATTACGGGAATGACTTGTTCCGCTTGTTCTGCCCGTATAGAGAAAGTTCTCAATAAAATGGATGGAGTCGAGGCAAGCGTTAATTTAACGATGGAAAATGCGACCATCACTTATAACAACGAGCAAGCGCAGCCTCAAGATATTAAAGAAAGAATTGAAAAGTTAGGCTATGGTGTACAGACAGATAAAGTAGAACTTGATATCCACGGAATGACGTGTGCTGCCTGTTCCACTCGTATTCAAAAAGGGTTAAGTCGTATGAACGGCATTGAAGAAGCTTCGGTGAACTTAACAACGGAAGCCGGCGTAATTGAATATCAGCCAGGGCTCGTCTCTACGGATCAGGTTATAGAAAAAATCAAAGATTTAGGCTACGACGCCGTAATTAAAAAAGACCGTAATGAACAGAAAGATTATAAAGAGGAAGAGCTTAAAAGGAAAAAACGCCAGCTGTTCCTGTCTATCATCCTTTCTTTACCCCTTCTTTATACGATGATCGGTCACTTGCCATGGGATTTGGGCTTTCCTGTTCCAGAACTAATGATGAATCCATGGTTTCAGTTTGTTCTGGCTACACCGGTTCAATTTTATATCGGAGCTCCTTTCTATGTTGGGGCTTACCGGGCCTTGAAGAATAAAAGTGCCAATATGGATGTGCTTGTAGCTTTAGGTACGTCCGCTGCTTATTTTTATAGTGTGGCGGAAGGGATTAGATGGCAGTTGAATCCGGATATTATGCCGGAATTGTATTTTGAAACCAGTGCCGTTCTGATTACATTAATCCTGGTTGGTAAATTATTTGAATCTCTCGCAAAAGGAAGGACTACCCAGGCGCTGACGAAACTTTTGAACCTGCAAGCGAAGGAAGCTACTGTGCTGCGAAGTGGAACGGAAGAGAAAGTTCCAGTGGATCAAGTAGAAGTAGGAGATGTACTCCTTGTTAAACCAGGTGAGAAAATACCGGTAGATGGTAAGATAATAAAAGGTACCACGTCTGTAGATGAATCGATGATTACTGGTGAATCCCTGCCTGTAGAGAAGTATGAGAAAGAAACAGTGATTGGTTCTACCATCAATAAAAATGGAACGATCCAAATGAAGGCTGAAAAAGTAGGGAAAGACACAGCCCTCGCTGGGATTGTGAAAATAGTGGAAGAAGCCCAAGGATCTAAAGCCCCTATTCAACGGACAGCGGATGTTATTTCCGGTATTTTTGTTCCGATTGTAGTTGGTATTGCGGTGCTTACGTTTGTGGTTTGGTTCGCATTCGTTTCTCCCGGGGAGCTTCCTCCTGCGCTTGAAGCAGCCATAGCGGTACTGGTTATTGCATGCCCATGTGCGCTTGGTCTTGCTACACCTACATCCATCATGGTGGGTACAGGTAAAGGAGCCGAGCAGGGGATCCTCTTTAAAGGGGGAGAATATTTGGAAGGTACTCAAGGACTGACGACTATTCTGCTTGATAAAACGGGTACGGTTACTAAAGGTAAACCGGAAGTCACGAACTTTGACACTGTCGAGCCCCATCAAACAGATGTCCTTGGTTATTTGGCAGCTGCTGAAAAAGCTTCTGAACATCCACTCGCCGAAGCTATAGTAAATTATGGGGAAGAGAATGGCGTCACGCCGCAGGAAGCGGAGGAATTCGAAGCCATCCCCGGGTATGGAATCAAAGCTAGAGTAGGTGGAAAACAGGTCTTCGTCGGTACAAGAAAACTAATGAATCGCGAAACCATTGATTACACCAAGCTTGAGGATATTCTTACTAAACATGAGAGTGAAGGAAAAACAGCCATGCTTATTGCTATAGAAGGAGAGCTTGCTGGTTATGTTGCGGTGGCAGACACGATCAAAGAAACTTCAAAGCAAGCGATCCAGGACCTCAAAGAATTAGGACTTAGCATTTACATGGTAACAGGCGATAACGAACGAACGGCTCAGGCGATAGCTTCCCAGGTGGAAATTGACGGGGTCTATGCCGAAGTTCTTCCTGAAGAAAAAGCTGAGAAGGTAAAAGAACTACAGGAAAAAGGAGAGAAAGTGGCTATGGTGGGAGATGGAATCAATGATGCTCCTTCTCTTGCTACAGCAGACATTGGTATTGCGATTGGCACAGGTTCAGATGTAGCCATTGAAACTGCTGATCTTACTTTAATCGGCGGCGATCTTGAGAACTTGAGCAAAGCGATCAAGCTCAGTCGTAAAACCATGGCCAATATTAAACAAAATATGTTTTGGGCATTAGCTTATAACTCTGCCGGAATTCCGGTTGCTGCTATCGGCTTACTCGCACCATGGGTAGCTGGAGCGGCTATGGCTTTCAGTTCGGTCAGCGTGGTCAGCAATGCTCTTCGGCTGAAAAGAGTAAAAATATAAGTGTGAAAATTTATGAAGAAACTCGCCTTTGGGCGGGTTTTTTTTATGTATTTTTACAAATTTGGATGTTTTATGGAAAAAATAGTTTAATGGGATACGGGTATAGGGTAATTGAATTTATGTAATCAATTTTAAGGAGGATGTATAATTTATGTCTCATGAACAGTACCAGTCCGTAATTGAATCTCTCCACGAATGTATGGAGGCATGTAATCACTGCTATGATGCTTGTCTAAAAGAAGACAATGTAGCTCATATGGTGGATTGCATCCGTCTTGATCGCGAATGTGCAGATATGTGCGGGTTCCTTGAGCAGGCCTTAGTAAGAGATAATCCTTTTGCTAAAGAGCTAGCGAGTGTATGCGCTCAAATGTGTGAAGCATGCGGAAATGAATGCAAAAAACACGATCATGACCACTGCCAGAAGTGTGCAGAAGCGTGCTTCAAATGTGCAGACGCTTGTAAAAGCATAGCTTAATAAAATTGGTACATGCTAAAGGTCACAAGTTCTTTAAAAAAGAGCTTGTGATTTTTTGTGCAGTCATAATAATTATTTTAAGTTTATAAATACCCCTACACGGTAAATGTATATATGTGCTATTTTTTTACGAGGAGGAATAAGCGATGGCTCATCAACATAATCACACAGATGCTCAAGATGAAGAACAGCATCATCATGAACATGGAAACCACGACGGACATGAAGGTCACGATCATGGCAGTATGATTGAGGATTTTAAACGCAGATTTTATATTTCCTTATTAGTTACTATACCTATTCTTATATTGTCACCTATGATCCAGGACTTCATTAGATTAGAATTTTCTTTTCCTTATGACCAATATGTATTGTTTGGATTAGCTACGTTCGTCTTCTTTTATGGGGGGTGGCCATTTCTTACAGGTTCTATTGATGAACTAAAGAATAAAAACCCAGGAATGATGACTCTAATAGGTTTGGCTATTGTCGTTGCATATGGATATAGTTCACTTGTTATTTTTGGTTGGTCAGGCCGGAACTTCTTCTGGGAACTGGCGACTCTGATCGATATCATGCTCCTTGGCCATTGGATTGAAATGAAATCCGTGATGGGCGCATCAAATGCGCTTCAAGAGTTAGTAAAACTCATGCCTAACGAAGCTCACCGACTCAACGCTGACGGAAAAACAGAAGATGTGCCACTTAGTGAACTTGGCGCAGAGGACTTGGTACTTGTAAAACCAGGAGAGAAAATACCGGTGGATGGCATTATTACTGAGGGGAAATCAGCCATAGACGAATCCATGTTGACGGGCGAATCCGTGCCGGTAGAAAAAGGGAAGGATCATGAAGTTATAGGGGGCTCCATAAATAAGGAAGGCAGCTTGACCATTCAAGTTCAAAAAACGGGAGATGACACTTATTTATCCCAGGTTATTACGCTGGTTCAAGAAGCTCAGAACTCTAAGTCAAGAGCGCAGGACTTCGCGAACCGGGCTGCTAAGTGGTTGTTTTATTTAGCACTTGGATCTGGAATCAGTACGTTTATTATATGGATGGCTCTAGGCTTTCCTTTTGATACAGCTGTCGAGAGAATGGTCACCGTAATGGTTATAACCTGTCCACATGCTCTGGGGCTTGCTGCTCCTCTTGTTGTAGCCGTTTCCACCTCCTTGTCAGCCAAGCAGGGTCTGCTCATTAGAAATCGTACTCAATTCGAAAATGCGAGAAATATTGATGCCGTTATTTTTGATAAAACAGGGACCCTGACAAAAGGGGAATTCGGCGTTACAGACATTGTGCCTCAGGAAAGCTACGAAACGAACCAGTTGCTGTACTGGGCGGCAAGTGTTGAACAAAACTCCGAGCACCCTCTTGCGCAAGGAATATTGGATAAAGCTCAAGAAGAAAGTGTTTCTTTAAGTAAAGTGGAAGAGTTTGAGTCCATGACTGGACAAGGACTTCAAGGAAAAGTAGAAAATAGAGTTGTAAAAGTGGTTAGTCCAGGCTACGTGCAGGATGAGGGGTATTCTTACGATACGGATACATTTAATGAGTTATCGGAAGAAGGCAAGACGGTTGTCTTTGTTTTAATTGATCAAAACTATGCAGGAATGATTGCTCTGGCTGATATGGTACGAGAGTCTGCGAAAGAAACCGTAGCGGAATTAAAGAAAAACAACATTCGCTCCGTTATGCTTACAGGTGATAATCAAAAGGTAGCAGACTGGGTAGCTAAGCAAATCGGGATAGACGAAGTATATGCGGAAGTTATGCCAGATCATAAATCCGATCAAGTGAAGAAAATTCAGGCTGAAGGGCGAAAGGTCGCTATGACAGGAGATGGAATAAATGATGCTCCGGCTCTGGCTACAGCTGATGTAGGAATTGCTATTGGGAGTGGCACAGATGTTGCAGTGGAAACGGCTGATATTGTTCTTGTGAAAAGCAATCCAAAAGATATCCTTTCCATTCTTAATCTATCGAAAAACACGTATAAGAAAATGGTCCAGAATCTATGGTGGGCTGCTGGCTATAATATTTTCGCCATTCCACTTGCGGCAGGTGTTCTTGCTCCAATCGGAATAGTTCTAAGCCCAGCTGTTGGAGCTATCTTAATGAGCTTCAGTACCGTTGTAGTAGCAATCAATGCAAAGTTATTAAAAGCGGAGTAGATGGATCTTGTCAGGTTAAAGCTTTGTAAGTGCTATCTCCTTCTATTATTCATAAGCAAAAAACTATAGTAGGAAGCCAGGGGGCGTGCAGAATCATTCTTCCGTGATACTGTTCGCCCCCTGTGGCATTCTGTACGGCAGAAAAATAAGGTGCACCTCCCAAAAAGGTTCTAAAAAATGCGGCGTATCTTATCCTTTTGAGTTTGGTTCTACTAGAGCTATCACTCTGGTCCATCTGTCTTAAATCTTATTTCATACAAGTCTTTCCTTCAGCAGATGCATTTGAACACTTATATTTATTAAATTTCGTAGTTTTTCTACCTCAATCACGTTCTTCGTGTAAATATTTAATAGGATTAACATGAAAAGATGCCAAAATTAGTCAGACTTTTTAAACAACTATAATCTATAATTATATTAAATAGATAAACAGAATAGTTAAACTTAAAGAGGAGGAGGTCAATTGACTACGATTCATGTTAATTGGGGAGCATCGAGAGTGAATTTAACCTGGAGATATGCTAAGCAGCTGCCTGCCAGAAATTTGATTACTAGTGTTCACGGTCTTTGTTTTAAAGGGGATCGGTTGCTTTTAGTCAATCTCAATTACAGAGGATGGAACTTCCCAGGTGGACATTTGGAGCCAGAAGAGACCCCTCTGGAGTGTTTTAAACGTGAAGTAATGGAAGAGGGATATGTCTCCGGGGAATGTAAACACTTAGGTCATATCGTGGTTGATCACTGTAATACACCAAAATGGAATGATTACAGTCTTTATCCTAAAGTGGGTTACCAGGTTTTTTACCGGATGGAAATCGAAAATCTTTACGTATTCAGAGGAGAGTATGAATCGGTAGAAAGAATGTTTGTAGATCCCAGGGAAGTACATCATTACTACTACGACTGGAATGAAATCTGCCAGGAAATTCTGGATTATGCTTCTTATATTAAAAATTAATGGATTAACAGAATACACCGTTATTCTTAAGTGCTGCCTTTCCAGAAAACGCCCGATACTGTTAGACTCAGCTTCAAAATAAATGAAGCCTCTGTACAGAAGAGGTTCGACTAAGAACGCCACGTCGTGTGGCAACGTCGTACGACCCTGCGTCGTGTAGGGCCGGAAAGCGAACTGTCCCCTGCAGGACTTCACCACAAACTAAAATCTCAAAACTTAGTCTTAACTATCGGGACCTACGGTTTAATAACAATCATGGCAAATCAATACTATCGCCGGCCGGAACCTCGCAATAAAATATCCATTAGAATACAGGCTTTCTCAGAGGCGGAAAAGCCTGTATTCTAATGGATTCTATTACAAATAGGTTACAAATAGTCTAGAAGGGTTTGATGAGCTTCAAAAAAAGAAATAGACAAATAGTATTTACCTGTACCTATTTTTCCAGATTACGAAATTGTTACTGCAATTTAGCGGCAGGTTAAAGGAGGAATTGATCCATGCGTTATCTTGTAGTTTCTGATATACATGGAGATATTGAAAAGTTTGAGGATGTCTTACAAGAGGCTTCCTACAATCCTCAGGAAGATCAGTTGATTCTGCTTGGGGATTATGTGGATAGGGGTCCTTGCTCTAGAGATGTAGTTGCAAAAGTCATTGATCTTGTTAAGAATGATGGAGCCATTGCAATTAAAGGAAACCACGACGATTTATTTATACGTTCTAAATATGAAAAGGAAGCCAAGAAACTTTGGGATTTGAACGGCGCTTCCACAACTTTTAAGTCTTATAATGGAAACATGGAAGAACTTCGGAAACACCAGGAATGGATGGAAAATAATCTGAGGCTCTATTATGAAACGGAAGAATATATTTTTGTACATGCCGGATTAATGCCGCATATTCCCCTTCAGGAACAGGAAGAACAAACGATGCTTTGGACGCGTCAAACGGCAAGGGTAGGTCTTGGTAAAACCGTTATTCACGGACACACACCTGTAAGACACATTGCTTACTATGAAGATCAGGTAGATATAGATACCGGAGCCGTATATGGAGGTAAGTTATCCCTGTTAGAACTTCCGTCCCATGAAGTGTATACGGCCACATAAAGAAAGGAATGAGCTTGAATCAGCTCATTCCTTTTTTTCATTTAATAGGCACGATCTCCATTAAATATAGAGTTTTTAACAATCACATAATCCACCGTTCTTAATGCTTCCAGCTTGTTTCCACCTGCATAGGAAATGGAGGATTGAAGGTCCTGCTCCATTTCCTCAAGAGTATCACCCAGGCTGCCTTTATGCTCCACATACATTTTCTTGCCTTCTACATTTTTCTTTTCGCCTTTTTGGTATTCAGATGCAGACCCAAAGTATTCCTTAAAGCGTTTGCCGTCTTTCTCAAATGTTTCTCCTGGAGATTCTTCATGACCGGCAAATAGTGAACCAATCATGACCATAGTGGCACCGAATCGAATGGATTTTGCTATATCGCCATGGGTTCGAATGCCTCCATCTGCGATAATTGGTTTACTGGCTGCCTTGGCACACCAGCGCAGTGCAGCCAGCTGCCACCCACCTGTACCAAATCCGGTTTTAATTTTAGTAATACATACTTTACCTGGACCGATTCCAACTTTAGTTGCGTCTGCGCCAGCATGTTCAAGTTCTCTGACCGCTTCCGGTGTTCCGACGTTTCCAGCGATTACAAAGCTTTCAGGAAGATGGTGCTTAATATGCTGGATCATTTCTATAACGGCATTGGAATGACCATGAGCAATATCAATGGTTATATAATCTGGTATCAATTTCTCACATGCCAACTGCTCGATAAATTGGTATTCTTCAGTTTTTACCCCGACACTAATGGAAGTGAACAAATCTCGTTCCATCATATCTTTGATAAACGTGTATCTGGCCTCAGGATCAAAACGATGCATAATATAAAAATACCCATTTTCAGCTAGGAAAAGAGCAATTTTCTCATCAATAATCGTTTGCATATTCGCGGGTACTACCGGTAACTTAAACTGTCTGCTGCCCAGCATAACGGTTGGATTACACTCTGACCGGCTGTTTACTACGCATTTAGCAGGGACTAGTTGAATATCTTCATAGTCAAATACATTTTCCATAATTTTCACTCCTGAAAACGAATGTTTAAAAATACAAACAAATAATCGTTCGTCTATTAGTTAATTTACAGTATATATTTTACTCTGTCAAAGACTTCAGTTAGTTTTTTATTGTTTTATTCTGTTGAAAAATAGATAGATTCCTATAATAATATGGGGAAGAGTTACCTTTACATCAGTGGTATGCAGGAATTTACTACATAAAAGTAGAAATAACAGGAGAAGTGGATAAATAATGACAGGATTAATGAGGGTTTTACAATGAATAGAGAGAAAGCACGTGTGGATACAGCTGGAAATAGAGAACGGCATGCAGGAGGGGGAACTATGGATCCATTGGATATTGTAGGGAATCTGGATCAAATTAAGCCTGTTTATCACCCTGTAGTAAGTGCGATAAGACATGATGTGGTCGGTTATGAAGTACTGGGAAGATATTATAATGGCCATGAATGGCTAAGTTTAGGGTTCTTTTTCCATGATGACGATGTGCCTGAGGAGTTTAAAGTAGAAGTTGACCAGCATTTGTTGAAATTAGCCCTTTCACAGATGGTTGAATCTAATCGGGACGGGTTATTATTCATCAATCGAAATGCGAAACAATTAATGGTGAATAATGGAGAGGATCTATTAGACACGCTTCTCAAGTTCCAAAACCAAGGGTTTTCTATGGAAAGAGTTGTGCTTGAAGTGACAGAACATGATTTTGATGAGGAATTTGAAGTGTTAAGCAATTTGCTGCTTTATTACAAAACATATGGCATCCAAATTGCAGTTGACAACGTAGGTGCGAGGAGCTCAAATATTGACCGCATTCGTCAGCTGGAACCTCATATTTTAAAGATCAATACTGCCATAATCAGGCAGCACAATTCTGATGGATTTCAGGATATTATGTACTCTTTATCCATGCTTGGAAGACGTATAGGAGCTGCTTTACTTTTTGAAAACATTGAAGATGAATCTCAGCTATACTTCGCATGGAAACATGGAGGGAGATATTACCAGGGCCACTATTTGGCGAGGCCGGAATTTTCACTTATTGATACAAAATCCCTTTCTTTAAATGTGAGTACTAAAATAGCCCATTATATTAAACGTGAAAAATCGCTCGTGGAGCAAAGGCTGAAGTATATCCTGTTATGGGAAAAGAAAATTAAAGAATTACTTCCTAAATGGGAAGGTCAGAAGAAAGTAGATGCATTTATCCAAACGGCAACCTCTGAATTTAATGAGGAGAGCTTTCGTATGTTCGTGTGCAACAGTGATGGTCAGCAAGTTTCCTCAAACTTTAATAAGCACGAAAACACCTGGGAGATCGATCCGTATAAGCGAGGTTCCAACTGGGCATTCCGGCCTTATTTCTTAGAAAACGTTATGCAAATGCAAACATGGAACAAAGGCATTCTCTCTGAGATTTATTCGGATATTGAAACGAAGGATATGATTCGGACATTCAGCTTTCCTCTATCAGCCGAGCATTTTCTATTTATTGATATTCGTTATTCCTATTTGTATGATCACGAATGTTTACTAATATAAAATGGATGCCGTCAGGGCACAAAGGGTAGAGATGCTGAGCCTACAGGGGTTCAGCATTTTTGTGTTTTATTAGATTCAATTACACTTTGGATGGTTTGGATATAAACAGATTGCTTTCTTTCGCTTCATGTATTTGCCATAATACTCTTTGCAAGAACGAAAGAGGAGGATTTGAAAAATGACTAATACGAATCAATCAACCGAACCATTATTCCAAACATTCAATAGCGATAATCTTGTATTAGAAAACCGTACGGTCATGGCACCCATGACCCGAGGATATTCACCAGACAACATTCCTGATCAGAACGTAGCTGATTACTATCGCCGTCGTGCTGAAAATGGAGTGGGGCTGATTGTCACAGAAGGAACCGGCATTAATCATCCAGCTTCCGTTTCAGGAGCCAGTATTCCTGTTTTTCACGGGGAAAAAGCACTGGAAGGCTGGAGCAATGTTGTAAAACAGGTTCATGATGCAGGCGGAAAAATTGTACCTCAGCTATGGCATGTAGGTATGACAAGAAGCAAAGGCGATCTGCCAAATGAGGAAGCTCTGCCGGTAGGGCCATCCGGTTTGAGTCTTGATGGTGAACCAGTAACGGAACCTCTCACAGAGCAGGAAATCAGTGAATTAGTGGAAGCATATGCTCAAGGCGCAGCGGATGCTAAGCGTCTAGGGTTTGATGGGATAGAGATTCATGGGGCTCATGGCTATCTAATTGACCAATTCTTCTGGGCGAATACGAATCGCCGCACTGATCGTTATGGTGGTGACCTTGTAGGCCGTACTCAGTTTGCTGTAGAAATTGTAAAAGCATGTCGTCGTGAAGTCGGTCCTGATTTTCCGATTATTTTTCGTTTTTCTCAATGGAAAATGAATGATTTCAAAGCTAAACTTGCTGAAACACCGGGTGAATTAGAACGTTTTCTACAGCCTCTTGTGGAAGCGGGTGTCGATATTTTCCATTGTTCTACCCGCCGGTTCTGGGAAGCAGAGTTTGAAGGCTCTGATTTAAACTTAGCAGGATGGACGAAGAAATTAACAGGCAAGCCTGTGATTTCAGTGGGATCCGTTGGGTTGGACGGAGAGTTTACGAATTTTTCTGGTGCCAATACCACCAGTCTAGATGGTCTTGTTGAAAAACTTGATCAGGAAGAATTCGATCTCGTAGCTATAGGCCGTTCTTTATTAATGGACCCTGAATGGGTAAGGAAAGTGCGCGAAGGTCAGGAGAATGATTTATTGCCTTTTGATAAAGAAGCGCTCCAAAAATTATATTAAATCTTTAGATTTTTCTCTAATAAAAGCGCCAAATCCACACGGGGATTTGGCGCTTTTTTCTATATATTACCGAAAAATTTTTCTGCTTTATCCAAATAAGGCTCTTCGTCAGGTGTCATTTCATATTCTTCTACAATTGCGTCTACAGGGCAGGCTGCCACACATGCTCCGCAGTCGATACAAACATCCGGATTAATATAAAATTGATCCGGACCTTCTGCAATACAATCTACAGGACAAACGGTAACACATTCACCTGCTTTTTCTGATTCGCACGGGCTGGTTATAACAAAAGCCATAATAGCCCTCCTTTCCTTTTATTTTTAGTTCTTTAAATTTTACAGTAAAGCTCCCATTACTGGAAGACTTGATTTCGAGACATTTGTTGAGCGGAAGGTCCTACGGGGGACGATTTCGCTTTCCGCGGGCATGAGGTGAGCTTCCTCGGGCTTAACAGCCCTGCGGGATCTCACCGATCATGTTCATCCCGCAGGAGTCTACATCGTCCCCCTCCGGACCTGGCCAAATAAGAAACTCGAAACAGCTTCGTTCTTCACCCGCTTGAGAAGAAATAACAACATGGGCGTATATCCTTTTCAGGCTGGAACTACGCTGTATAGCCTGTTATATAAGCATTTCAGGCGGGATAAGGAGATAGGATACTCTCTTTCCGAAGGGGCCGTTCGCCCTAATACAGTTGGGCTGGTGGGGAAATGGCGAGACTCCCATGGGAGAAGGGACTAGGTGAGATCCCGCAGGGAGTGAAACGAGCGAGGAAGCTTACCGTTCCCCCATAGGAAAGCGAGCTATTTCCCCACCAGCCCTTCTCCAAATATCGTAATGGACCAGAATTATCTCGAAATTGAGTATTCAACTAAACGGCCCTTTAGCTTAATAAGCCCCATATAAAAAAACTGCAATAACGTGTACCATAACCTAATTATTGAAAAGTTTACATTCAAGGCGTTTTATTCAGCAGGTGGGCCGAACTTGCCTTGATTGAAATCAAGATAAGCCTGCTTGATCTCATCCATTGAATTCATAACAAATGGACCATAAGGAACAATGTTCTCTCTTATTGGAGCACCAGAATAGACGAGGATTTTAGTTTGACGCTGGTTAGCTCTGATTTTTAGTTCACTGGATTGATGCTCGTTTCCTTTGTCCTTATAGGTAAGTGTTGCCACACCATGTTTATTTAGTTCGGTGCTGCTTGTCCCGACGGATATACTGCCGGCTAACACGTAAAGAAATGCGTTATGGTTCTCAGGTATATAATGAGAAAGTTCGGCATCCTCAGCCAGATTAATCTCACTTAATGTAAAAGGAACAATAGATTCCAAAGGACCTTCAACTCCTGCAATGTTTCCGGAAAAAACCTTTATGGAACCACCCTCAAACGGAACAACCGGGGCCTTTTCAGAGTACACATTCTGATAGATCGTATCCGTATTTCTTTTATCTTTAGGAAGGTTTAACCAAAGCTGGAGGGTGTGCGCGATATCATCTTCCACACCATCTTCTGCATGACGAGCGGCCCAGCCTGCATTCATGTACTGAACGTCACCTGGTTCAAGAATATCACGTCCCCCGCCATTATCAATATGTTCAAGACGCCCATCCACTACATAGGTGACGGTTTGAAAACCACGATGCGGGTGGTCAGGAAACGTGCCTTTTTTAAACCAGTCCTCCGCCATCAGGATGAACGGATCGAATTCTGCCCAGCGGTCTACAGGTAATACCCATCCTTTTTGAATAGCCGGGAAGCCCATTTCGTTATATTTCACATACCATGAATCTTTCACATCTCTTTTAAAGTGTGTTTCATCCAATTCTATCATCCTTTCTAATTGATTTGCTATTGCTGTTATTTAATAAAATTACATACATGATATTATTCGGGGATTTCATTGAAGTTCTGGTCTATCTTGCTAAGAAGATCTTCTAATTGCTCTTTCTCTCTACTCGTTAGATTTTTAGTGGCAATCTTATTGAACTCTTCGGTCACGGGCAGTATTTCTTCGCGTAACTCGCTGCCGGTTGGCGTTAGATAAAGCTCCAATGAACGACGATCTTCACTTGAGTAGTTCCTAGTAATAAACCCTTTATTCTCCAGGTTGGAAGCCATACGGGCAATATTCGTTTTATCTTTATTTAACTTCCTGGAGATCTGCCTCTGGTTTAGTCCATCTTCCTCCCAGAGAAGCATCATAATGAGATTCTGTTCAGGAGCAAGGTTATAGGGTTCAAGTCTTGATTTAATGTAATTTGTCAACTTTAAATCCGTACGGTGGATTTTAATGCTGATATAATCTTCAAAAGATAACTTCATGGTCTATCCCTCTCTATGGTATGCCACCAGAAAAATAGTTGCTATACATACTAATTAAATTAATTTTAGATTAAAAAATAAAGACAGGTTTGTCAAATGAAGGGCTTTGGGACTTTTAAGCTAGTTAAGTCAAATCGTCGGAAACAGGTTTCTACTAAAACTACGAGTTTATGTTCTTGAACCATTCCATTCAATTCATATAAAATGAAGCGGTTAGATTCTGTATCTTCGCATATAAGTGTTATGGTAAAAAATAGTATTCTATTGAAATCTACTAAATAAGGAGTACATGTATGAGGAAAACGAAACGATTCGAGGAGGATGCAAGGTATCGAGTAGCTAATCGAGAAGCCTTAATCGGGATTGTTCTGGTCATGATCAATTTTGCATTATGGTTCGGGTTTGCCTACGGACTGGGTTCAAAACCTGTAGAAGAGTATAGTTATATCTGGGGACTGCCGGCTTGGTTTTTCTACAGCTGCATCGCATCGACTATTGTGGTCGTTATATTAGTGATGCTGGCTGTTAAGTATCTGTACAAAGAAGTGTCGTTTGAAGAGGAGGATGAGGAATGAATGGGGAGGTAATTATACCGCTTTTATTATTTCTGGTGATTATTTTCTTTGTAGGCTTCTATGCCTCAAAGCATATTAGATCCACCTCCAATTTTCTACAAGAATATTTTCTTGGCAGTAGACAGCTTGGGGGATTTATCCTTGCCATGACGATGACAGCTACATATGGAAGTGCAAGCAGTTTTGTAGGAGGACCGGGAGTTGCATACACAATGGGACTCGGATGGGTTTTACTCTCTATGTCTCAACTGGCAACAGGGTACTTTGTACTTTCTGTGCTTGGCAAAAAGTTTGCCATCATGGCGAGGAAAATTAGAGCGGTTACTTTGATTGATTTCTTAAAAGAAAGGTATCAAAGTAAATGGGTAGTCATTTTATCAGCAGCAAGCATTATTATTTTTCTATTTTCGGCAATGGCTGCTCAATGGGTTGGCGGAGCCCGATTAATCGAATCACTCACTGGCCTATCATATACAACGGCATTGTTTATATTTGCCGTGTCCGTATTGGTTTATGTCATTATTGGAGGCTTTCGTGCGGTAGCGATTACGGATACCATTCAAGGTGTAGTCATGTTTCTGGGTACACTGGTCATTTTAATAGGAACCATTATTGCCGGTGATGGCATAGGGAATATTATTTCTGATTTAACTGCAGAAAACCCGGCTCTTATATCACCATTTGGTTCCGATCAATCTCTTACTCCGCTATACGTATCTTCATTCTGGATACTAGTTGGAGTAGGTGTGGTCGGGCTGCCTCAGGTAGCTGTACGAGCGATGTCTTATAAAAATTCCAGAGGCATGCATAAAGCTCTTATTATAGGTACCATTGTAGTTGGTTTCATCATGCTTGGTATGCATCTTACGGGGGTATTTGCACGCTCAGTACTTCCGGGTATAGAAGTAGGGGATACCGTCATGCCTAAGATTGCGATGGAAGTTCTCCCTAACTGGCTGGCTGGAATTGTGCTGGCAGCACCCATGGCCGCCATTATGTCTACGGTTGACTCTCTACTGCTGCTGGTTAGTTCGGCGGTTGTAAAAGATGTTTATCTAAACTATGTAAAGCCGGAAGCAGATGATCAGAGGATTAAACGATTCAGTATAGGTGTAACAGCTGTTATTGGGATACTTGTTTTCGCTATGGCTGTTAATCCCCCAGAACTGTTAATATGGCTGAATCTCTTTTCATTTGGAGGGTTGGAAGCTGCTTTTATCTGGCCAGTAATTATGGGGCTTTATTGGCAGAAAGGAAACGCGAGTGGCGCCCTTGCTTCTATACTCACAGGAGTAGGGAGTTATATTCTGTTTCATTCGTTTATGCCGAACGCTTTTGGTATGCATACGGTGGTCCTGCCAGTAATTTTATCCCTGTTGGCTTATGTAGGTGTGAGTCTGGTTACAGCTCGTCACCATGAAGATGTGCAAGCTGAAGTATATGAAAAACTTTGGAGCGCTTAGCAATAAGTAAACAAGAAGCGGAAATTTCAGTTAACCTGAAATTTCCGCTTTTTACTGAGTTTTTGGAGGTACTAGAAAAACAAATTTGACCGACGCTGTAGTTACCGTTGAACTTCCCCAGGAAGCATCAATGATGTAAGTCATATTCTTATCCTTTTCACCTTTAATCGTAATGGACTGATTGGTTACTTTTTCTTCAATAGCCGTACCGCCTTGAATTTTTTGATAAGAGAGAAAATCAGGTTCAGAAAAGCTTTCCGGAAACTTTATTTGTACTTTATCTCCTATGTCCGCATTGATTAACCCGGGCTTAATGGCTTCTTTTAACTGGTCAAGACTGTCGGTTACTTTAATTTCCTTTTGACGAAAATCTTCACACTCAGCCTGTGCCAGACATTCAATATAGTATTTGGCCTGATAGTCCTGACTTTTGTACGTGAACACAACCTCATCTAATTTCCTCTCGGTTATATTTACGGGTGAAGTATCATTCTCCTGGTTGGATTGTGTTGTATCCTGACTCGAACATCCCGCTATTATGACGGCTACGATCAAGAAACGAATGAAAAGACTCATAAACGAACCTACTTTCTGCTGAACTTTTATCCTATCTTGGATTTTACAATGTTCCCGCTCGCATCACAAACTAGAAGGGAGGAGACTTTGCGTTTTTAAAACTTTCTTAATGACAGGTGAAAAGAGGCAGGTTAACGAATACACATAACCGTTGGGTTAAGTTGATATAGCAGAATTACTTTATAAAAGGCTTTGTTATAGTGTATTGTTGATTTTTCATAAGATGCTTATTACGCAATAGGGCCGGATTGTGGAAGACTCAGTTTCGAGATATTTTGTAGAGAAAGGGGCTCCAGGGAACGACTCGCTTTCCGCGGGCATGTGGTGAGCTTCCTCAGGCTTTGCCTTCCGGGATCTCACCGATCATGTTCATCCCGCAGGAGTCTTCGCCGTTCCCTTCCGCCCCTTTGCGATCATTGAGAGCTCGAAGTTCTCTGCATACACACCTTCCAATGAACAAGGATCATCTATAATCTACCTTGATTTTTACTGTTTTGTTTACGTGTAGGAACCCTGTTATAGAAGCATTTGAGGCAGATACAGCTTGGCTCCTGTCTTCTATAGCAGGGTCCGTTCACTATATCGTTGGGGTGGCGGAGGAAACGACGAGACTCCCGCGGGAGAAGGAGCTAGGCGAGACCCCACAAGGAGTGTTAACGACTGAGGAGGCTTGCCAGTTCCCCCGCAGGAAAGCGAGTTGTTTCCTTAGCCGCCCTATCCTTTTTTAGCAATGGCCCCGAGTTATCTCGAAACTGAGTCTTCAACAAACGGGAGCTTTACCTTAAAATCAACACGGGAACTTAACAGAGCATTATAAAAAAGGAATGGACGGATTTCCCGGCCATTCCTTTTCAGCTTACTCTTCATTTTCTAAGAAGTATTTTTCCAAATCATCTACCATCTCATTAGCGGCAATATATCCGCCTGCTGTGTTCCAAATCGCATCACTTACTTCATGAACGTCTCCGGATTTTACAACATCAAGGTTTTGGAAGAGGGGATCGTTTAACCATTCTTCTTGCAGATTGCTTGCTGCTCCATCTCCTGTTTCATACGTGAAGTAGAAGAGGACGTCTCCATCCATGGCTGGAATTCTTTCTTTAGTCGCTTTTTCCATAAAATCATTTACATCCTGGGATTCAGGTCGCTCGAACCCGATTTGTTCCAAAATGACACCTGAGAAAGAATCCTTATGATAGATTCGTACATGGTCCGGCAAGAAACGGATGACTGATACTTTTTGATTTAATTTATCTCCGGCTTGATCGGCAAAATCTTGTAGTCGCTGATCATATTCGTCGATCAGCTGTTGACCTTTGTCTTCCATATTTAGAGCTTCAGCGTAGGTCATGAAATTACTTTGCCACTCGCCACGTAGTTTTTCAGAGAAAATCGTAGGGGCAATTTTGTTTAACTTTTCATAGATATCTTCCTGACGCTGTTTGTTACCGATGATCAAGTCAGGCTCCAGTTCAAGGATTTTTTCAATATTTACGTTAGATTCGTCCCCGACAACCTCTACGCCTTCCATTTGATCGCTGATATGATCGTACCATGGATCGCCTGTCCAGGATTTAACTGCTCCTACAGGTTTAACATCCATAGCTAGAAGGGCTTCTGTACCTTCATTAGTAAGGATGACGACACGCTCTGGCTTTTCCTCAACCGTTGTTTCTCCCATTGCATGTTCGATTGTGTATGGCTCAAAGTTTTCAGATCCAGAATCATTAGAATTATCTTCGCTGTCCTGGGTGGTATCTTCTTCAGATGAAGAATTTCCGCAAGCAGATAAAACCAATGAAAGAACCATCAATAGAGCTAATGGTGCTAAGAACCTTTTTAACATAATAGCAACTCCCTAATTGAATATGATTATCATTTACAATAAGAGATTATATAAAATCGAGGAAGAAGTCAATAGATTTTGTCATATTTTTGTAGTTAAATTGAAAATGATTCTCAAATTCGTTGACACTCATACGTTCTACAAATAGACTTATTACTAGGATTTGGGAAGTATAAGTTTGAAAGGATAAGGTTTATGGTATTACATTCAACAGTCTGGAAAGGAATAGGGATCTTCATAGGGGTACTGGTACTCCTCCTGTCCACCTTAGCCAGTGTTATTTTAGGATACACAGATGTTCATTTCGCTGATGTTTACAAGGCATTTTTTCATTTTAATCAATCCAATAAACACATCATTATTACGGATGTAAGGTTTCCGAGAGCCATTATTGCAGCTTGTGTAGGTGCTTCTTTGGCCATGGCTGGAGTATTAATGCAAGCTTTAACAAGAAATGCTTTAGCCTCACCAGGAATCTTTGGAGTTAATGCTGGAGCCTCCTTTTTAGTGGTCCTTGCTATCGCTTATTTACCTGCTGTACCTATAGGCGGACTAACGTGGATCTCGTTTGCCGGAGCCACGCTCGCGGCCATCACCGTTTATGCGATTGGTTCAATAGGGAGAGAAGGGCTGACACCTATGCGGCTGACACTTGCTGGAGCGGCCATAGCAGCTCTTTTCTCTTCTTTCACTCAAGGAATGTTGGTATTAAATGAAAAAGCACTGGATGAAGTTTTATTCTGGCTGGCAGGATCTGTCCAGGGCAGAGATCTTGAGCATTTAATTCCAGTGCTCCCTTATTTAGCTGCTGCCTGGCTTGGTGCCTTATTTATTGCCCGGCATATTAACATTCTTCTTATGGGAGAAGACGTGGCCCAGGGCTTAGGTCAGCGAACGGTTTGGATCAAAGCTGTAACAGGAATCATTATTATCCTTTTAGCTGGAGGTGCTGTAGCGGTTGCGGGCCCCATCGGATTTGTAGGAATTGTGGTTCCACACTTCGCCAGGTGGATGGTTGGCCAGGATCACCGATGGGTCGTACCCTATTCAGGGATTATGGGCGCTGTATTACTTTTGTTAGCTGATGTAGGCGCCCGGTACGTAATCATGCCGGAAGAAGTACCGGTAGGAGTTATGACGGCCGTTATAGGAACGCCTTTCTTCTTCTATATAGCGCGTAAAGGGGGAGAAAGCTCATGAGTAAAGAAACTTCTATTCGACATACAAGAAACAGATATGACTCTAAAACGTTAACGATTTTAGGAGTGCTAACAGTAGTGTTGCTGGTTGTTTTTCTATTTTCGGCTTCATTGGGACAACTCTTTGTTCATCCTGTGGACGTATTAAAGGTTTTTGCCGGACAGGGCGAAAGCTCAAACCAGATGATTGTGAATTCCTTTCGAATGCCGCGAATTCTGAATGCCTTGTTTGTAGGTATGGCACTTGCTGTAAGCGGAGCCATTCTTCAGGGGATGATACGAAATCCGCTGGCTTCGCCAGATTTTATCGGTCTTACGGGTGGTGCAGGCGTTGGAGTGGTTGCGTTTCTGGCGGTTTTCAGTAACGAAGATAATGCTTTAACTGTTAGTATAAGCTGGATGCCTCTTGCTTCTTTTGCAGGTGCTACTCTTGTAGGCGTTATGCTTTATGTTCTAGCCTATAAGAATGGGATTTCCCCTATGAGATTAATCATCATTGGAGTCGGCATATCTGCTCTTACACAAGCCATCATCACTACTCTTATGATTGTAGGTCCTATTTACCGGGCTTCCCAGGCAAACATATGGCTTACAGGCAGTGTGTACGGTTCTAATTGGGAAGAGGTGAGGATCATTATACCCGTCGTGATGCTATTATTGTTCCTTTCATTAGTGGTAGCGAGAAGGATTAACGCTCATGAACTTGGAGACGAAACGGCTGCCGGTATTGGTGCTAACTTGAATAGGGACCGGCTTATCTTCCTGATACTAGCTACCGCACTCACAGGTATCGCTGTAGCATTTGCTGGCGGAATTGGCTTTGTAGGGTTAATGGCTCCGCACATTTCCAGACGTCTGGTAGGGTCCTCCTATGGAGCGCTAATTCCTATATCAGCTTTAATCGGCGCTATTCTCGTTATGGGAGCAGACTTAATCGGCCGCACTGTATTCTTACCTTTAGAAGTGCCGGCGGGTGTGTTTACAGCCACTATAGGAGCCCCTTATTTTATTTTCCTTTTGTTTACAAGTAAACGTTCTTAAAAAAGAAGTCCATCAGGGCTTCTTTTTTTATTTGGATCGGTAAAACGTAGGGGCTCTATTTTCCATAAACGGTTTACCAAACCGAGATTTCGTAGACTAAGATCCCCAGTTTCGAGAGTGTTCATGAAACCATCCGCCCCGGTGAACAAGTCAGCAGAATGGAACTATCTCTAAGACACGATTGCTACTCTGAACAAAATGAGCAGACATGATCTAACACAATCGGAAGATTCTCGGTAAAATGAATCTATAAGCAAATGTAAGGGGTATTAATTTAACCAATTATTAGATTATGAGAAACTATTTGTGAAAAGTTTAAAGAAAAAAAGGAGGATACTATTATAATGATCAACGGGTTTTGGTTTTTAATGATAATTATTTCTTTACTCGTATTGCCATTGCTTTATGGTATGCTTCGGGATTTCTTTGGCGGAAACACCAATCGGTTCTATGGAGATGAACTGAATAAGCAGCGGAGAACGAAAAAGGAAGCAGCATATGACAAAGCACATGAGAAAACGGCAAGATACTATGAAAGAGGGGGAGCTGGAGGGGATGGGACCCCTTAAAGATGAGCTCTAAGTTGGGAAAGTCAAAATCATTATTAATCATAATATTATTATGTTAACTAGTTAATCTGGAACTGTAGCTGCAGCGCGGTTAATGTGTCGCTTTTTTTTATAGTGAGAGGAATATATGCAGGTCGTTTCATTTACTATGGAACGGGGGGATGGGAGAAAAAAGATGCGGTTTATTAATAAGAATGTAGCTATACAGTAAAGGAGGAATTTCAATGGATAAGGAATTTGAAAACCGTCAGTCAGCAGACTATGCAGATGTAAAGCAGCTGGAGCAGCGTCTGTTACAAACTAAAACATCAGTTGAGGATATCTTGAAAGATCAAAAATTGTATTATGACCCAGGTAAGTCCGAGCAATCAATAAAAAGCTACTATAGGAACATCAACTTTCAAGAAGCGAATCGTAAAGCATTAGGCGAACTCGTCCAGTCCACCCACAGGGAAAAGGTTCGCTATGATCCTAGCGAATATGTATATCCTTGGGTCGATTTAAGACCGGATGGAAAGCTAAGAAGCATTTACTCAGGCGAAGCAAGAGAACCTGAATATGTCATTCAGGAAGATTTCGAAACTTATTTGAAAATGAAAGCGGCCTCTGCAGAACCTGAAATCCCGGGTGAATTCTCAAGTCTTTTGAAATATAACTGTGAACACGTTGTTCCACAATCCTGGTATGATAAAAAAGAACCAATGCGAGGCGATCTTCATCATCTGTTTACATGTGACCCTCGATGTAATTCAATCAGAAGCAACTATCCTTATTACGATTTTGAAAATTACCCCATTCAAGAGGCAGCAGTAAACCGTGTTGAAAGCCAGTGTGGAAAAGCAGAGAATGAATATTTTGAGCCCGAGTATGCAAAAGGTGCAGTTGCTCGTTCCATGCTGTATTTCTTATTAAGATATCCCGAAGAAATTGAACCCGGATACAGAAAGAAAGTGGACGAAGAGCTACTCCTTCAATGGCATCAGGCAGAACCTCCAGGTTTATATGAGCAGCATAGAAATCAGGCGATTTATTCCATTCAGGGGAATCGGAATCCTTTTATTGACTTTCCTGAACAAATGAGGCAAGTATATAACACTTAACGATAACCCCCCTTTTGCAGCAGGGAGCTGTTAAGGGGTGTTTACTCGTTTTAATCCAAATTTAGCCAGGGCTTGCTGGAGGGTGGCACACGTATGAATATTGCTAAAGTCGATTCCTAATGATGTGATGGTCTGAGCAATAGAAGGGCGGATCCCTGTAATACTTGTCTCAATGCCGAGTAGTTTTAATGACTGAATAATGTTAAAGAGTTCATTACTTACCATAGTATCTAAGATAGGGACCCCCGATATATCAAATATGACCTGCTCTATGTTGGTTCCACTTGTTTCGGTTAAAGTAACTTCTTTAATAAGTTCCGCTCTACTCGTATCGATTTCCCCTACCAGGGGTATGACTACTAGTCCTTCCGCAACGGGGACTACGGGCACTGATAATTCTTCCATCGCACTATAAGCGGTAGCAGCTAGTTGTCTATTATGGTTTTCGTGTACTTCTCCAAACACTCTGACCACTAAGTCCACTAGACGGTCTATTTTTTTAGTAGTCTCAATTACGGTTTTCGGAGATATTTTCTCTAGTTCCAGCTCCTCTTGGAAGAAATCCCAAATGATAGGTTGATAGGCTGAAATAATTCGCAGGGATTCAGTTAAAGATATCCCGTATTCAATGGTAAGAGAGGAAACCTTCCTTGCCCAACTCTGAACCTTTTCGTATACCTCATCTTCTTCTTTGAATAGTATTTCACCTGAAAACTCCACAAGCTCTTCTCGCACGCTCATATATTCTTTTTCGTCCATCCCTCGTTTTTCCAAATTTGCCTGAGAAATAGTAGGTATATGATTACTATATGTTTTAGCCAACTGGTATTTGTGATTAATGATCTTTTCGCCAATATATTTAAATTCTCTCTGCATCTAATTCTCCTTAGGATTAAATAATGGAATCGCTCACCCATAATAAGGGAATTATACCATTAAAACTTATCGTAATATAAGTTAATTTTTATTGATTTCAATACTAAAATATGGATATTAATTATTTATCCTTTCACATGTGGATTTAGCCGGGCAAAGATTTTTCTAATTATTAGTGTAGACATTCAAGTTGCGGAAAGATTAATATACTACACTTCTCAGAACAAGATAGATTAAGAGCCTATCTTTTGATTATATTGGGGGAACTGGCTATGGATTTAAATTATAAAATTATGAGAACTTTTTCCTTAATTAAGCGCATGTTTAGCAGGGGTAATTAAATTAAGGAATTCTGTACCTGTAAAAAAACAGAATGACAGATGGGAGATCCCTGGCTAAAAGCTATAATACTTTCAAAGGAAATATGAGAGGTTTTTCATTGAGAAGAGTATTCTGTAAGGTGAGAAATTCAAAGGAAAATTTTAAAATAAATATATTAAATTGTGAAACTTTACCCGGTACGAATTCGTTACGGAATGGTGAACTTATTTTTTTATAATAAAAATAAGTGAAAAATAGAAAAAGGGGTTGTAAATTTGCTGGAGAATACTTTACTCGCAATCATCCTAATCGTCTTAGGAATCGTCGTACTAATAGGGGGAATTACCGCTTTTGTGATTTTTCGCCTGCGTTACAAAACGGCAAGCTCCAACGAAGCTTTAATCGTGACAGGTCCGAAACTTGGAGATCCGCAGCAGGAAAAAAATGTGTTCGAAGATGAAAATGGACGATCTGTTAAAATCATTCGCGGCGGTGGATATCGCTTGAGAATGTTTCAAACAGCCACACCGATTGACTTAACTTCTTTTCAGCTGCAAGTGAATTCAGAAAAAGCTTATACTAAAGAAGGAATTCCGGTAAGAGTAGCTAGTACGGCTGTAATCAGCATAGGCAGTGAACTGGAAATTATGGCTAACTTTGCTGAAAAATTCTTAGGAAAGAAACAAAACGAGCGTGAATCAGAATTGAAAGATGTGCTCAATGGACATCTCCGTTCTATTATAGCTTCTCTTCCTATTGAAAAGATCTATAACGACTTTAAAGAAGTGAATACGCAAGTAAAAAAAATAGCAGAAGCTGATTTAAAAGGAATGGGCTTCGAAATCACTTCATTCGCTTTAAACGATGTAGAAGACGTTGACCAGGAAAATGGATATATTGATGCTCTCGGTCGCCCGCACATCGCTGAGGTTCAGAAAAAAGCGAACATGGCTGAATCGGATGCAACAAAAGAGACTCGCATTTATCAGGCGAAAAATGACCAGGAAGCACAAGATGAAGAAAACAGAAGACTTACGGCTGTAGCCGAATCAACTAAGGAAAAGGACATTAAGGAAGCAGAATTCCAGAAAGATACTAACCGTGCGAAAGAAAACGCGAATCAAGCGGGCGAGTTAGAACGTCAAAAGCTTGCTCAGCAAATTAAAGAAGAGGAACTTAAGGTTCAGTACATAGAGAAACAGCGAGCCGTTGAGCTGGAAGAGGAGGAAAATAAACGACGCCGTTCCATTGCCGACGCGGAAGCTTATGAAGTAACCAAACGAGCCGAAGCTGAAGCAGATACGGAGAGAATAAAAGGGGAGTCCGAAGCGGAAGTTATCCGTCAGCGAGGAATTGCGCAAGCAGAATCTAAAGAACGGATGGCTAAAGCTATGGAACACTATGGTGAAGCAGCTATTGTAGAAATGTTGATTAATGTATTACCTGAATATGCTGAGAAAGTGTCAGCTCCTCTATCACAAATTAAGGATATGAAGGTAATCGATATGGGAGGATCCAATTCCAATGGCGGATCAGCGAAAGTAGCAAACAGTGTTACTTCAACCATGTTGGGTATCCAGGAATCATTAAAGGAAACTACAGGAATGGACTTGAAAGCTATGCTTGAAAGTTATGTTTCTAGAGGTAATGTTACGAACTTCTCTTCTGAAGCGTCCAAGCAGTTTGATGAAGCTTCTGCAACTATGGAAGAAGAGGAGTCGGAAAATACGACGGAAGTTGAACAGGACCCAAAAGAATAACGAACTAAATGAGCAGCATGAGAGGGAAAGTCCCCTCCATGCTGCTTTTTTCATTCAAAGAAGGAAGTAAAGTTGGTCCTTAATAGGATAAAAACAGCTAAAACCCTCAAACTACGTAAAGAGGTGATGGATGTGAAAAAACGAGAGGATAAACCTAAAATTCATGAATCGTCCTATCCAAATGAAGTTGTAGTGGAAGCGGGGTTGAAGTCAGACAAGCCTCTTTCAAACGAACGCTATGAAGGGGATTCTGTTAATGAACACGAAAGGTTAGAATCGGCAAATGAGTATCTCGGAGAAAAGGAACTAAAGCAGACCCTTACTAACTCTTGAATGTAAAAAAATGGGGGACCAGGTCCCCCATTTTTTTACATTCGACACTTATAGATGGTCTGATTCTTTGTTTACCAGAAACGGAACGAGCATTGGAATAATTAATATGATGACCAGCAATCGAATGACCTGCATGGCAGCTACAATACTTGCGTCTAAATTAAGCGAAGATGCGACGGATGCCATCTGCGGGGCGCCTGCGGGTACAATGGCTATTAAGCTGGTTATAAAGTCAAGTGGCGTCAAAATATAAAATACAAAGGTGATGACAAAAGTAAGTAAGAAGAAGGCTAGTAGTACAGCCAGGCTCATCCAGCCAATCTGTTTAATTTCTAACAGCGATTCCCTATCAAAGCGAGAACCAATGATCACTCCAAGTAAAGCCATACCTGCGCCAACCATCAGATTTGGCATAGAGGGTAAGGGGTGCACCAACGTAATGAACAAAAATCCTAACACAATGGAATATAAGAAAGGAGCAATAGGAATTGCCCATTTCCGTGCCAGTAATAGAGTTAAAACCGTAAGCAGTAAGTAAAATAAAATGGCGGTCCCCATAGACAGGCTGCTTTCATTTCCTGTGGCTAAGTTTGTCCCTTGAGCATCTGTAGTAGATATAAAGGACGTCATGAAACCGGCGACAATAGGAATAGTAGAAACAAGCATCATAATCCTTACCGTTTGAAAAGCGGCCACCATGCTCATATTCGCATTATATTCTCTGCTCAGAGCCATCATTACGGAAGCTCCCGCTGGTAAGCAGCAAAACAAGGCTGTTTTCTCATCAAGGTTTGAATATTTGGCAAGGAGCTTACCTAAGAACCAGCTTGCTGCAAGTAGCGTAACCAGTGTTAAAGCTAGTGGCAGCAAGTAGTTGGCAGCTTCTTGAAACATCGAAACTTGAATACTTAAGCTGATGCTTATTCCAATAACGGCAAGAGAAAGATTAAACAAATAATTGGGATAGCTAACCTCATTAATGAACAGACGATAAAAAGCACCAACGAGCATAGCTCCAAGCAGCCATCCCGCTGGTACACTCATTAAGTCAAATAGATAACCGGCTGCAAAACCAGCCAGTAATAATAGCACTTTCTTCATGTTCTCAACACCTAATTTAGGATCGGTAAAAAAATAAAAGCGTCTATTCAAAAGGTATGAATAGACGCCGCAATTTTTAACTCATTAAAGCTTAGCACAAGTGGACAAAAGGTGCATTGAAACTGCTCAATTAAAAGGAAAACATCCAGTTTCCTGAATATGCTCACAAATAGTAGATATGATCATTTTAATCTATAAAGCAGGTGACCAATGGAATTTTTGTAAACAAACATGAGCATTACTTACCCGAATTGTTAGACAGTAGAATCATGAAAAATATGGACCCGATTAAGCTTTGAAGTTATTAGGGTTAAAGCTGTGTTAAGTCATTGATAATAGGGTGTATTCACCTAAGATTTAGCGGATGCTATATCAAATACTTCTAAGCTTTTATATAAGGATAGGGAGCAGAAGTAAAACAAACTTACAATTACTCTTGATCTTTACCATTTTGTTTAGTAAATCGTCCAGCTGCTGAGAGATGTTAACAACTTTATTGTAATCCTCACCTTGATTGTAAGCTTCATACATATATTTTCTTGTTTCTTCAATTTTAGTTTGTAAATCTTCTTTATTCATCGATAATGCCTCCTAAATACATTGGCATTTAATGTACATAAGGTAAATTAACATTAAATGCCTTTTATATGCATTATGTTCGGAAAAAATTCATTGAATTATCATATTTTACATTTATAACGTACCAAGTGCAAGATGATAAATACTAAATAGAAATGAGAAAATATGTTTAGGTAATTGTGCCAATCTTTTCTAAAAATTGTCATATTAACTTAAAAACTCTCCAATTTATGTTATATTTTTCTTTGAAAGCGTTTTAAATTAACGCTTCCATTTTTTTATTCTCGTGGTTAAACGTTTAATCATTATGTTGTTTATAATTTTTAGGTTTTTAAAATTTAAGGAGGGGTAAATTTGAGTAAATTGCAATGTTTCATTGTTGGAGGGATTTGTTTCTTTATGTTTCTATTTATGAGTTTTTTTCCCACACCATCCTTTGCAGGTGGAGAAGATATGAGCGAATCAATCATTCCTGAGGATCATATCAGAGTGCATTATAAACGTATGGATGAAGAGTATAAAGACTGGGGCTTGCACTTATGGAATCAAGATGATCAGAACCCCGCGATCAATTACGTTGTGGATTGGGGTAACCCCGTACTTTTTGAGAACAGTTCCGATTGGGGAGCTTATGCTGACATACCGGTAGAAAATATTGAAAATGGACTTAATTTTATCGTACATAAAGGTGATGATAAGGACACACCTGGAGACAGAAGCTTTCCAAGTTCAGGTGAAAGAGAATTCTGGCTTGTTCAGGGTGACGCCGATGTGTATGTAGAACAACCGGAAATTTCTACAGAACTGACTTATGCTGAAATTACAGACGATCATCAAGTAGAAGTTAATGTAAGTAATGTACCGGCCGACTGGACAAAAGGGGATTTTTCAATTGAGCAGCCCGATGGCACGACATTAACGATCGAAGAGGTTCAGGTAGAAGGTCAAACGGTTCAATTAACTATAAAGCAAGTCCTGGAGGTAACGAAAGCCTACACGGTAAAGTTCAATGATCAGGAAACAGAAGCGAAGGCGTCCTGGCAATTGATTGATAAGAAATTTTCCTATGATGGAAACGATCTTGGAGCTACCCTTTACAAAGATGGATCAACTAAACTCAAAGTATGGTCTCCTGTAGCTGAACAGGTATCGGTTACTCTCTACGATAAACAGGACCAGAATGATGTTGTACAAAAGTCAGTCCCTATGACTAAAGGTGAAAAAGGGGTCTTTGAAATAACCCTAAATGAGCAGAACACTGGAGTTCAAGATTTAACTGGTTATTACTACCAGTATGAAGTGAAAGCATACGGTAAGACCAGGACAGCACTTGATCCTTACGCCAAGTCGATGGCTGCCTCCAGAGATGATGATGAAGACACAGTAGGTAAAGCGGCAATAGTAGATCCTTCATCTATTGGTCCAAAGCTTAACTACGCTAAAATTAAAGGATTTGAAAAAAGAGAAGATGCCATTATCTGGGAAGCGCATGTACGGGATATTACCTCGGACCCGGATCTTGAATCTGAGCTGGATAGCCAATTTGGCACGTTTGAAGCATTTGGTGAAAAGTTAGATTACTTGAAGGAATTAGGTGTAACGCACATACAGCTTCTTCCCGTCATGAAATATTATTTTGGCGATGAATTTGAAGCTGATGAACGGGAGCTGGAGTATTCTTCAAAGGACAATAACTATAACTGGGGCTATGACCCCCACAGCTACTTCTCTCTGACAGGGATGTATTCCGAACGTCCTACAGACCCTGAAGCCCGTATTGCAGAATTTAAAGAATTGGTAAAAGAAATTCATAAACATAAAATGGGTGTAGTATTGGATGTCGTTTATAACCATACAGCCAAGGTAAGTATCCTCGAGGATCTGGTCCCAGATTATTATCATTTTATGGATGAAGAAGGGAACGCTAAAATCGGTTATGGCGGCGGTAAAGTCGGCACAACTCATGCGATGTCCAGAAAACTTATGGTAGATTCCATAAAATATTGGGTTGACGAATTTAAGATTGATGGTTTTCGCTTTGATTTAATGGGTGATCTGGATGCAGAAAGCGTCCAAAAAGCTTACGATGAAGCCAAACAAATCAACCCGGATATCCTCATGCTTGGGGAAGGATGGCGCACGTTTGTAGGAGATGGAAGTTCAGAGAATGAAGTTACGCCCGCTGATCAGGACTGGATGGACGAGACTAACGGCGCAGCGGTTTTTTCAGATGAAATAAGAAATGAGTTAAAATCCGGATTTGGCAGTGAAGGTGAACCCAGGTTCATAACCGGAGGCGCTAGAGATATTGACACGATTTTTAACAATATTAAAGCCCAGCCTGGAAATGTGTCAGAAGATGATCCGGGAGATATCGTTCAATATATTGCAGCCCATGATAATTTACCGCTGCATGATGTGATTGCCCAATCCATTAAAAAAGATCCTGCAGAACACGAAGAAGAGATTCAGAAAAGGATCCGAATTGGTAACTCTATGATTTTAACAAGTCAAGGCATCTCTTTCCTTCATGCTGGTCAAGAATACGGAAGAACGAAGCAATGGAAGGGAGACGGCGTGCCAGAAGAAAAATCCACTTATATGGTAGATGAAAATGGTGAACCGTTCGATAACCCTTACTTCATACACGATTCCTATGATTCTTCTGATGCAGTCAA
The DNA here is from genome assembly GCF_000284515.1 of Halobacillus halophilus DSM 2266. Lineage (GTDB taxonomy): Bacteria > Bacillota > Bacilli > Bacillales > Halobacillaceae > Halobacillus > Halobacillus halophilus. The sequence continues at coordinate 1,962,462 of NC_017668.1, forward strand.
CATGTTTGACTGGGATAAAGTTAAGGAAGAAGGAATTCATAAAGAAACCATGGAATACACGAAAGGTTTGATTGAGCTTAGAAAATCCACTAATGCTTTCCGTTTAGGCACGGAGGAGCTGGTAAATGAAAATGTAAGCTTAATCAAAGCACCTGAAATCGAATCCTCTGACCTTCTGATTGGCTACAGGAATGAGTCCACAGATCATACAGGCACCTACTACGTTTTCATAAACGCGGACAGCGAGAAACGTTCGCTTTCGCTTGAAGAAGATCTTAGAAAAGAAAAGGTTCTGGTGGATAGAGACGAAGCAGGTACGAAAAAAGTAAAAGACCCGTCTGGTTTTACACTGGATAAAGACAGCATCACGCTAGAGCCACTGACGACCGTAGTGGTTAAAGTGAAAAACTAATCTGATTACCCCCTCAGCGACTTCCAGAGGGGGTTTTTTTGATTCTTACTGGCAAAATCGATACGAAACCACTCCAAGATATGCTACTATTTAAAACATAATAAATGATTAGTTCCATGCGGAGGTTTCCAAACGTGCTGCCAAAAGAAGTAACGATCAAGTATATTGCAGAGAAAGCGAATGTTTCGATAGCTACGGTATCCAATGTGATTAATGATAAAGGAAGAGTATCCGAAAAAACGGCTGAACGAGTTCGCTCGGTCATTCAGCAATACCAATATCAAGGTAATTTAGCGGCGAAAAATTTGCGGACGAACAAATCATATTTATTCGGTGTGGTGGTTTCTGTAACTCAGCCTGAACGAAAGCTTAAAGATAATCCATTCTACTGGGAATTGATCTCAGGAATTGAAGCAGAAGCGAGCGGTTATGAATTTTCCATCGTATTGAAGGGTATCGATTCAGCTGAAGAATTATCGGCATTTATTAATCAAAGAAACCTCGATGGTGTGATTATCGTTGGAGCTGAAGAGAACTCCTCTTTTGTAAAAGTAGCTGAAGAATCCAATATTCCCGCTGTGTATATCGACAGTTATCTAGAGGATGTAAGTCTATATCAGGTGCGTATTGATGACAAACAAGGAGGCGCCGCTGCTGCTAAGCATCTACTTCAACTAGGACATCGAAAGGTAGCCCTTCTGTCAGGGAAGCTAACCTATAATTCGGTCAACCACTTTAGGTGGGAGGGTTGCAAAGAAGAATTATCAGCCTTCGACAGTTATGATGAATCCCTCCTAATCGAAACAGATACTTCAGCCGAAGGTGGCTATGCAGCTGCCGATGATATAATCGAGAAATTCCCGGAAATCACAGCGGTCATATGCTTCTCCGATATTACTGCTCTCGGCCTATACAAGCGTCTGAATGAAAAAGGGTATGAGATCCCGAAAGATCTTTCCATTACTGGATTTGATGGAGTTTATTTTACTAACTACATGATTCCGGAGCTTACTACAATTAAGCAGGATGTAGGTAAGAAGGGAGTAACTGCAGTGAATTTGCTTTTTGAACAGATAAAAAGCAACGCATGGCCGGTTGAGAATCGCCGAATCTCACTACCGGTTTACCTGGTGGAAGGAGAAAGCACAGCCCCTCTTTAATAAACCAAAGAGCACCCTTCATTATTCAGAAGGATGCTCTTTTAGTTTAGATCAGTTCATGCAATTCATTAAGCGAAACTTCCAACTCATTTTCTGGCTGGTCAATCGGATAAATTCGCGCTGTGCCATTTGTTTCATCCACATGTTGGATGTATATTGGCTGATTATTAAAGGTAACATGAGCCATTACAGGAGATACAGCTATTTGCTGGGCACGTTGTTTGTTCATTTGGCAGCACAACCTCCTTTTTGATAGCTTGTGCAGCCAGGGGAAGACTATTCTTAAAGGAAAGGACAGTTCAACAATACGTTTGGGTCGTAGCTTAGCCTGAAAAAATTTTATAAAAGTAAGAAAGCAATAAAACGGTTTAACTAATGATTCGTAAAGGAAAAGAGAAACAGAATAAATTATTAATTAGTAGGAGTCGGTTAGATGGAAAATCGTAAGTTTATGTATTGGCTGGGTGTAGTTCCTATTGTCTCGTGGCTACTTTATTTTCTAGGATACTCGAATAAATATAAAATGGAAAAAATTGTGGAAGCTGTTATTCTGATTGTTATTTTGACCGTAGTTTATTATATTTCAGTAATGCTTTACTTTAAGCTTCTGAAACGATAAGGGGGAGGGGGGTGTCTGGACTTGCTAAGGCTTCATTTAGTTTGTGTTTCATAACATTTTTCTTCGTTAGTATAGCCGCCGTCTTTTTTTATACAATATCATGGATTTCCTATGGGCTCATTTTTTTAGTTATTCCTGTTTCGCTCGCGGGTATTATTTTGGCTGCTCAAGGATTTTTTAAGGAAAAAGAAAGAGGGAACAAAGTTGTGCACGGATTATGTCTTGTCTTATTATCTTTACTGTTCCTTACTCCGGTGGTTCTTATGTTAGTGATGAATATAAGTCCATAATTTGATGCTTAATTAAGATGAATATCTTATTAGGAGTGGACAGGTAAACTTAACGTTGTAGACCTTGAAGATTTTAGAAGAAATCTTCTTAAAAAGGAGAAGTTTTATGAAAAAGTTATTATCTTATATTTCAGCTTTGTTTGGAGTTTTCTATATTGTATCATTCGTCTATGCGATCCTTGAATATGGAGAAATCAGGGTGCTTGACCTTGCTGCTATCATCATCTTGTTCTGGGTTTCCTCACTGCTTCAACGAAAACACTCTTCTGAGCAAGAGGTACATGCTCGAGAATAGGTTACCGATCTATTCTTTAAAATTCTAAAAAGCCATAAGTGTTGTAAGCATAAATTATAAGGCTGACTTAGGTTATGAAGGGAAGGATAGATACGACCGCTTTATAGGCAAAATAAATTCCTAAACCCAGTAAAAATAGACTCGAACATACTGAGATTGCTCTAAGTATTCGTGGTTTCAGAATACCTTTGCTAAAGTGAACGGTAAGCGCTAAATTTAAATTCCATAATCCTACTCCAATAAAAATGGCACTGCTTATATAGAAAGCTTTTATTACATTATCTTCTTGAAAAGTTTCACTTAAAACGGAACCGTAGATCCCAAGCCAGAACAGGATATTTAATGGATTAAAAGCTGCCAGGGATAGACCGGTAAGGTAAGGGCCAAGGAGTCCAATGCGTAAATCTTTTTCCCTCTTAGATGAAACGGTAATATCATCATCCTTGCTAAAGAGGCTTTGGAACCCCGTGTAAGTTAAGACAAGAGCGCCAAGGACTAATAGAAAGACTTGAACTGAACCTAAAGTTAAGTATTCGGATAATCCCTTATACATCAGAAACATAAGTGTTAGGTCAGCTGTCATTCCTCCTGCTCCTACAAATAGGGAGGGCCAGAATCCCTGGTAAATTCCCCTTCTGATAATTTCTAAATTTATCGGTCCAATAGGAGCGGCAATTGATAAACCTAGAAAGATTTGTCTGATCAATAGTAAAAACATGGCATGTCCTCCTTCTTTACATTAAATGAAAGAACCATGTAATTTAGAAGGATTAAAAGTGGTGGTCAACACATCTTTTTTGAGAATTAATCGGACGAACAGTAAAAGGATGGAGAATTCTTTAAAAGTAGGCTCTATTAAACTTCCGTATTGATTTTAAGGTAAAGCTCCCATTTGTTGAAAACTTGATTTCGAGATGAATGGGTCCGTTACGTTAAAGGGAAGAGGGCTGGTGAGGAAATAACTCGCTTTCCTGTGGGGGAACTGGTGAGCCTCCTCAGTCGTTTCACTCCCTGTGGGGTCTCACCTAGATCCTTCTCCCACGGGAGTCTCGCCATTTCCCCACCAGCCCAGCCGAGTCAGAATAACGGACGCTATTATAAGAAAGGATGCTCTCCTTCTTAATCGGTCCTAAATGCTTTTGTGACAGTCTATTTCACATCGTTATAGCATGAAAATAGCCTCTTGATCCCATGCTTTTTTCATGAACCCATCGATGTCTTAAATGATTTCGAGTTTCTGATTTTGGGCAGGTCCGAAGGGGGACGATGCAGACTCCTGCGGGTTGAACATGATCGGTGAGACCCCGCAGAGCTTGCTCTAGGAGGCTCAGCACATGCCCGCGGAAAGCGAAATCGTCCCCCGAAGGGCCTACAGACTAACACGATATCTCGAAATTGAGTCTTACAGTATACGGCCCTATTGCGTAATAAGCCTCTTATGAAAATTTCATAATAAACTAAACAGAGCTTAAAATAAAAAAGGTTTTCACAAGTTTAAATATACTCGTGAAAACCTTTTAGTATTTATCGGGATGACTAATTACAGACCTTTAATAAGCATTTTGTCCAATTCACGAACTTGATCGTAAGACTCAACAAGTTCTTCGGGCACAAGGGTTCTTCCATAATCCCATGCATTGGTTTCTATGATGGATTTTAATTCTGCAATTTCTTCATCGCCACCGTACATGAGTGTTCTCAGGTCGTGTTTGTGCTTCTTAAAAGTAAGGTAGTAGCCAATCTCGTGATATAAAATAATTTTCACAAGATTTTCTTCGCTCTCTTTTATTTTCACCTTACTCATGTAACCATTTACTTCCAGGTAATGAAAGCGGATAGTATTTGTAGAAACATTGTAACTCATTGGTGCTGAGAGACTATTGTTAGATTCGTAGTTTATATCTAAGCGATGCTGCTCTAAAGTAGTTTTAATGATTTCCTCGATATCCCATATGTATAGCATTTTGTTCACCACAACCCTTTCAAGTCATATTTCGATTCACTATATAAAATTTACCCTATAATTTCTTAATATAATCGAAATTCGTATCAATTGAAACTATGACAGATCTCATCCGAAAATTCAAAGTACAGCTATTCTAAAGGTTCTTTTCTGAGGGCGAAACGCTAAGGTCTAATACGGACTCCATGAAGGAAACAAAAATGGTTCTAAGTCAATTGTTGGGGTAGGAGGCAAGCTCCTGCCCCTTAACCAACTTGAAAATTTCTTATATGTTTGTATTGATGATGAAGGAGGACCTTCAATCGAAGACGATCATATCTCCTGAAACCAAAGGCATTTCGTTTAATAACCTTCGTCTGATTGTTTAGTCCCTCCACGAATCCATTGCTATAATTGAAAGTAAAGCTATTCAAGATTTCTTTCTGCCAATTCTTCAAAGTATTAATCCCCTGCATAAACTCCCATACACCTGCTTTTTCTACCTGCTTATAGAAGTTATGTAACTCTTTCTTAACCTGAGACGGTTGTTCAACTCCAATGTTCTTCGCTCTCTCAAACCATTCTCTAAAAGATTCCTTCAATTCATAGGAGGTACGCATGTCTTCCGACATGCTTAGGTAGCGTTCTAGATGCCAGCGTTGCCTTTCCGTTAAGTTCTCTTCACGCTTATAAAAGACATGCTTTTTTCGCTTACACTGCTTCCTATCGTAATGATGAAATTCTTTCTGAACACGCCTTCTCACTCGTTCGAGAGCCCAGTAGATGTAGCGACAGAAGTGAAAACGATCAGCCACAATGATAGGGCTGCCCAAGGCTTTTTGGACGGCCGATTTGAAGGCGTGACTCATATCCATAATCACCATCTCGACCTCCGATCCCTTCTCGCGAAGATAATCTCGCACGGTATCCACGGAACGATCCGGAAGAATATCCAAGAGTTGACCGGTGTCTCCGTCGGCAATGACGACTTGGTACTTTCCTGCACTCGTATCTCCTTTGTATTCATCAATCGCAATCACAGGCGGAAGGGTTTCCACCTTCTCCAACATAGGCATGGCCAACTCATCAAAGCGGCGCATAACTGTGGTTGGAGAAGTACGAAATAAGTCAGCTGTATCTTTGAAGTTCTTTCCCTGAATGACTCGAAGGCCTAAGGCCTGGTTCCACTCCTTCGAGTGACGCTGATACCGCTCAACCAGGTCGTTATCTTCAAAAAATCGTTTCCCGCACCTACAACGGTAACGACGTTTTCGGTAGAAGAGGGAGGTGGTACGTTCAAAGATTTTAAGGTGTTGGATTTTCTGTATTCTGTAGTCGTGGATGCGATCGGTCCATTCTCCGCAATCCTTACACCTGTGATTCTTTCTCGGCAATTCCACATGAAGATGAAATCCCCCTTCTACTTCTTCACTTTTCTTTATTATCGCCTTTTGTAGTCCTGGTATGGGCATGTTAGAATACACGTACACGCAACTCCTTTACTGCTTGTTTCTCGACAATTCAAGTGTAGTAAAGATTGGAGCTTGCGTGTTTTTTTATACCAAATTTTTTATCTACCCCAACAAATATTCTAGAGCCACAAAAATTTTAGATATTTTCATATAAAAAAAGCCTGTTATCCGTTATTGGATAACAGGCTTTAGTAGTGAACAACTTAGGTGACCCAACCATGTAAGAATCATCCTAGATCCTACATATTTAATTAACTTGCTCATACTCAGAAGAATGATTCTAAGGAGAATTCGTTTCCTTCTTCATCTTGGTTAAGTCCAATTTGTAAAAATGGTAACAGGTTGTTTCAACAGGTTGACTACCTCTTCAAAAAAGTCTCCTAACTGTCTTGAAGGGTCATGGTCTGACGAGTGAAACGCAGTGGCTTTAATCCACCCATAATTGAGCGCAGTTTCGGACTCGACCTTAGTTTGGGCTGATTGCATCCTTTACACAGGAAATGTGTTCCCTTTACTGTCAGTCTGAGTCAAGGTTCGCTTGGAAACGAACTCGCGATGGTTGAGCCACCTAAATTGTTTAAGTTTTTTTCTTATCTTCTTTACACTTTTATTATACCACTACTTCAGTGATCTTGAAAAGGTAATTTGTGTCGTATTTGTTAACGTTTACATTAGCTTGAGAAAACGAAGCAGAATCCAGGCAGGAACCTGCTTCGCTGGTTAGTGAGAGATATGATTTAAAATCTGACGAGCATGGGTCACGTGCTCTTGAGAGGGAGGTTCAATTCCGTCTAGCTTATATGACAGCCCTAGATCCCTCCATTTATAGACTCCCATAAGATGGTAAGGAAGAACTTCAACCTTTTCTACATTGGATAGTGTTTGAATGAAATCAGCTAAGCCATGTAAATATTCCTCCTGGTCATTAATTGTAGGGACCAGTACATGCCGAATCCAAACGGGTACTTGATTCTCAGATAAATAGGTGGCAAAATCCAGAATATGAGCGTTGGAAACCCCTGTTAAATCTTTGTGCCGTTCTTGGTGAATATGTTTCAAGTCAAGCAGCACCAGGTCGGTATAGGTACGTACTTCATCCAGTTTCTTAAGAAAGTGGGGAGCACGATTAAAGCAGCCTCCTGAAGTATCAATGGCTGTATGAACATTCATCTTTTTCAACTCTTTAAATAGTTCGGCTAAAAAATCAATTTGAAGCAATGGTTCTCCTCCGCTCACTGTCACGCCTCCTCCGGTAGCCTTGAAAAAGGGGAGGAAATCCTTAATATCCTGAAGGATTTCCTGGACAGTCATTTCTTTTCCACTCCTTATCTTCCAGGTGTCAGGATTGTGACAGTACTGACATCTAAGCAGACAGCCTTGAGTGAAAATAATGTAACGGAGGCCGGGTCCATCAACAGCTCCACAAGTTTCTATAGAATGAATACGTCCTCTCATGGGATCAGCCTCCTTTCCAGAAATGGGGTGGTTAATCGTTCACTAATACAATTCTTCCATTGATTTTACCTGCTTCAAGCTCAGCAAATATTTCATTAATATCTTCTAATCTTTTTGTCTCAACGATAGTTTTTACTTTTCCTTCAGCTGCAAACTGTAAAGTCTCTTGTAAATCCTTTCTGGTTCCGACAATGGATCCTTCAATACTGACTCCATTTAACACCGTATCGAATATTGGAACTTCCATCGTTTCCGGAGGCAGTCCAACCGCTACGCATTTACCACCACGTTTAACTGCCCTGTAGGCCTCACCGAAGGCTTGTTTAGAAACAGCCGTACAGATAGAAGCCTGGACGCCTCCGATTTCGCGTTGGATAAACTCTGCAGAGTTTTCAGTTAGCGGGTTAATGGTCCTATCTGCACCTAATTGTTGTGCCAATTCTAATTTTTCATCAAACGGATCAACGGCTATAACGTTAAATCCCATAGCCTTGGCGTATTGAACAGCTACATGTCCAAGGCCGCCAATTCCATAAATGGCTACCCAATCTCCAGGATTGGCATTTCCTACCTTTAAAGCCTTGTAAGTGGTCACCCCTGCACAGAATAGAGGAGCAGCTTCAACGTAAGTTAAATTATCTGGAATTTTGACAATGTAATCTGCATGAGCGAGACAGTACTCAGCATAACTGCCATTAACAGAATATCCTGCATTCTGTTGATCTTTACAAAGTGTTTCGCGTCCTGAAAGGCAGTATTCACAGTGTCCGCATGCGGAATAAAGCCACGGAATACCTACCCGATCGCCAACTTTTACATGGGTGACACCGGGGCCGGCCTCTACAATCTCACCGACGCCTTCATGGCCGGGGATTAAAGGAAGGTTAGGCTTTACTGGCCAATCTCCATGGGCTGCATGTAAGTCTGTATGACATACTCCACTGGCTTTAACTTTCACCAGTACTTGGCCATGTTCGACTTTTGGTACAGGTACATCCTGCATTTCTAAATCTTGTTTAAAATCATGCACAACAGCTGCCTTCATTGTATGGTTGAAGTGGGGCATTTTGGTTCCTCCTTATGAGCTCATTCACATTATTTTTATAAGCTGTTATGAAAAGTGCGGGAGATAACATCCTGCTGCTGCTCCCGAGTTAGTTTGATAAAGTTGACAGCATATCCCGAAACGCGAACGGTAAGCTGTGGATATAGTTCAGGATGATCCATCGCATCCATAAGCGTTTCCTTATTAAAGACGTTCACGTTTAAATGATGGCCACCTTTTATGATATAACCGTCAAGCAAGCCTGCGAGATTAGAGTATTGTGTGTCTTCTTCTTTTCCTAAAGCATGAGGGACAATAGAAAATGTATTAGAAATACCATCGAGCGCATATTCAAACGGAAGCTTTGCGACTGAGCTTAAAGAAGCAAGTGATCCGTGAGAATCCCGGCCGTGAAGAGGGTTTGCTCCTGGAGCAAAGGGTTCGCCTGCTTTGCGACCGTCTGGTGTACTTCCGGTCAGTTTACCGTAAACGACATTGGAAGTAATGGTTAAGATGGACTGAGTCGGTTCAGCTTTTCTATATGTGTGATGAGTTTTAATTTTATTCATAAACTGCTTTGTTAGACTTACGGCAATTTGATCAACCCGGTCATCATTATTTCCATATTGGGGATAGTCCCCTTCGACAACATAATCGACTGCCACTCCTTGTTCATCGCGTATCACTTTTACTTTTGAGTATTTAATTGCACTTAAAGCATCAGCTACTACGGATAAACCTGCGATACCGCAAGCCATTGTACGGTGGACATCACGGTCATGAAGCGCCATTTCGATACGTTCGTAGCTGTATTTATCATGCATGTAGTGAATAACATTCAACGTGTTTACATAAAGACCTCCTAACCATTCAAGTATGTTATTGAACCTTGACATTACTTCATCATAATCCAAGTACTCTGTAGTGATCGGTTTGTAAGGAGGGGCAACTTGGATTTTTAACCGTTCATCGATCCCACCGTTAATGGCATAAAGCAGGGCTTTAGCAAGATTTGCCCGGGCTCCGAAAAATTGCATTTGCTTGCCAATTGCCATCGGGGACACACAACAGGCAATGCCGTAATCGTCACCATACCGTTCTCTCATTACATCGTCATTTTCATATTGAATAGAACTCGTCTGAATCGACATTTTTGCACAGTATTTTTTAAAGTGTTCTGGCAGTCTTACTGACCACAGGACAGTTAAATTCGGTTCAGGTGCCGCTCCTAAATTAGTTAACGTATGGAGAAATCGATAAGAATTTTTAGTAACCAGAGGCCGTCCATCAAGCGTAACCCCCGCTAATGATTCGGTTACCCAGGTCGGATCTCCGCTAAATAATTCATTATACTCAGGAGTTCTCGAAAACTTCACAAGCCGGAGTTTCATTATAAAATGGTCTACGAGTTCCTGGGCTTCTTGTTCAGTTAAGAGACCTTCCTCTAAGTCTCTTTCAATATAGATATCAAGAAAAGTAGATACACGTCCCAGACTCATAGCTGCACCGTTTTGTTCTTTAATCGCTGCTAGATATCCTAGATACAACCATTGGAAAGCTTCTTGAGCGTTCTCAGCAGGGCGTGATATATCGAAACCATAGGCGGATCCTAGTTGTTTTAACTCCTTAAGCGCTCTAATCTGCTCACTTGTTTCTTCGCGATCACGAATGATTTCTTCGGTCATAGTGTTTCCCATCAGTAGTAAATCCTGTTTTTTGCCTGCAATAAGACGGTCAACACCATAAAGAGCCACTCTCCGGTAATCCCCTATAATTCTCCCACGCCCATATGAATCAGGGAGACCAGTAACGATTCCAGCTTTCCTTGCAAGTTTCATTTCAGGGGTATAGGCATCAAAAACGCCTTGATTATGTGTTTTCCGATACGTGGTGAAAATGGTTTCTACTTCTTTATCCAACTGAAAACCATAAGATTCTGCTGCTGCGGAAGCCATTCGAATTCCGCCATAAGGCTGTAACGAACGTTTAAAAGGAGCGTCTGTTTGAAGACCTGTCACTTTCTCTACGGATTTATTTAAGTAACCAGGTCCATGGGAGGTAATGGAAGATACGATTGAAGTGTCTAAATCTAAGACGCCGCCATTTTCTCTTTCCAGTTTTGCTAAGTCCAATACTTGATCCCATAAACTTATCGTATCTGCTGTCGGCTCTGTTAAAAACTTCTCATTTCCCTCATAGAGAGCAAAATTCTTCATTATAAAATCACGTACATTAATTTCATCCTGCCACTTGCCAACTTGAAAACTGTGCCATGGATCTCCTTTTTTCCTATCAAAGAGAATCTTCATTTCAAGTAACCACCTTTCTAATTAGAAATTACATAATAGTGGTGAAATATACTTGTGCAATGGTGAGCAATCACTTTCTTACTTTGATTATATACCAACTAATTCCATTAAGAATCTTTTTTTGCAAACGTTCTCAAAATGTTCAATTCTATTTCTGAAGGAGCAGAAGGAATAGGTCCAAGCGAATTTTCTGAAACAGAAAAAGTTAATCCTTTATAATGAAGCTGGACGTCAACCGATGTTTTGGAAACAATCATGTATATACATAGAAATGGAGGGATGGTCTGATGAGGAGGGTGCAAGTCAACTTATATGATGAAACATGGCCTCTCAGATATGAAGCAGAAAGAAAAAAATTAGAGCGGATCTTTCAATCTGAAGTAATCGATATTTTTCATATCGGCAGTACGTCTGTTGCAGGTCTAAAAGCGAAGCCTGTTATTGACATAATGCTGATCGTTAAAGATATAGAACGGGTTGACCAGCGTAATCAACAAATGAGAATGATAAATTACGAGCCCAAGGGAGAGCACGGAATGATAGGCCGTAGATTTTTTCAAAAAGGAGGGAATCAGCGAACGCATCATGTGCATGTGTTTGAGCAGGGAGACTCGAATGTTACCCGTCACCTTGCATTTCGAGATTATCTTTGCTCTCATTCAGAAGTAAGAAAAGAGTATGGAAACTTAAAGCACCGTTTAGCCATGCAGTTTCCTAATGATTTCGATTCATATATAGAAGGTAAATCACAATTTGTGAGCGAGATAGAAAAGAAAGCTATGAAATGGTGTGAGTCTCACTAATTTGAATGACAATTCTATAGCAGTGGTAGGAGTTTATTTATGATCCCATTAAGGAAAACAATTAAAGATACCGCAATATCCCCAATGAGGAGTGATCTACATTAATTTATTTTCAAATCAAGGAAAAGTAGCAATCGTAACAGGTGGAGGAAGCGGCATTGGCTGGGTAATGGCTGAGACGCTAGCCGAAAGCAGCGCCGTTGTTGTTCTGCTCGGAAGAACGAAAGAGAAATTAGAAAAAGCGGCAAGTAAAATAGAAGAGAAAACCGGGGTTCGTACAGACTTAATGGTCTGCGATGTGACGGATAATGAATCGATTAAAATGACAATAGAGAAAATACATAAGGAGTACGGTCAGATTGACATCTTAGTAAATAATGCCGGCACCACCTCACAGGGAACGGTTCATACACTTAGTGAAAATGATTGGAATCATGTGATGGATACGAATTTGAAGTCAGTATTCTTCATGAGTCAGGCCGTTGTTCCTTATATGAAAGAACAAGAGTATGGTCGGATTATTAATACGGCCTCTGTAGCCGGCGATGTGAGTTTGTATTTCAGTTCTGTCTACGGAACTAGTAAAGCAGGCGTAATTCACCTGACCAAACAACTGGCTGGTGAATTAGCGGGGAGTAACATTACAGTGAATGCGATTAGCCCCTGGTTCTTCAAAACAGATTTTAATCGTGAAAAATTGGAGAATGATGAATTTAGATCTATGATTGAAAACAGGACTCCTATGAAGCGACTCGGTCAGTTAGAGGAACTCAAGACATCAATTCTCTACTTTGCTTCAAGAGGATCCAGTTATACGACAGGCCAGAATATGTTTATCGATGGAGGCATGACGACCTTCGGCTTGTAAAATTCTGTTTTCATAGAACTGGAAGGATTACTATCCTTCCAGTTTTTTGACGTCCTTAAAAAGAATGGAAAATATAAAATGTTTGAGGTAAAATAAATTCATGTTAGAAAATTCTGACATTAATTTCATAACTAACCAAATAAGGGAGGAAGCAGAGTATGGGTTTACGTATGTTTACATGCGTGGCGGTTTTTTTCGTGGTTTTATTTGGGTTTTACGGAGAGAGTTCAGAGGCAGCAGAAAGTACGAGCTACTTTGTAGATAAGGAAAAACTGCCATTTGATGCACCTAGTGGGATAGAAACAGATAGGTATTGGGGTGTACATAGGGGAGCAGGTTATAGAATTGAAGTCCCTGAAAAATGGAATGGGGAGCTTGTTCTTTACGCTCATGGGTATCGAAATGCAGAGGTTAAAGAGTTAACGGTAGATAATCCAGAAAATTTAAGGAAATACCTTCTGGAAAAAGGGTATGCGTGGGGGCGTCCAGCTATAGCACCAATGGTTATGATGTGAAACAAGGAGTCATAGACACCCATGCTCTTGGAAAGTTCTTCAACGGAAAAATCGCGAAGCCGAAGCGCACTTATATAGTGGGGCATTCTATGGGGGGACATATTACAGGGGTTCTAATTGAACAATTTCGCAATGAATATGATGGAGCCATGACTATGTGCGGTGTGATGGGGGATAACGAATTATTTGACTTTTTTGCAGATTTTAATCTTGCTTCCCAGGTTCTAGCAGGAATCGACCCTATTTTCCCAGCGGGAGAAAACTATCAAACCACTGTAGTTCCTAAAATAAAACAAGCGATCGGGCTTAATACAGGCGTACTGACTTCAGAAGGAGAAATGCTTCAAGATCTAACGATGTATTTATCAGGCGGTGAGCGGCCCTTGTTCGATCTTGCGTTTTCAAGCTGGAATAATTTTCTATTTACCCTATACCGATCGGACTTCTCCTATGGAACACCAGGCAATATCATCGATAACACAGATTCTATCTACCAACTTGATTCCAATTCAGAATTATCGGTGGAAGAGATGTACTTAGCTGAGAAGATACCTGAGATTACTGCTGACCCTCAAGCTCGAAATAAGAATGGGCTTTCAAAAATACCTAGAATATCAGGGGAACTTCATCAGCCTGTACTTACACTTCATACTTTAGGTGATCTATTTGTACCTTTCTCTATGGAACAGTTATATGCTGAGAAAGTAGCTGCAAATGGAGATTCAGATTTACTTGTCAGCAGGGCTGTTCGAGCTGTAGGTCACTGCGAGTTTACTCCCGCAGAAGAAACAGAAGCTTTTGCTGATTTAACAGATTGGGTTGAAAACGGAATAAGACCTGAAGGTGATGCTATATTGGATCCGGAAGTGGTTAGTCAGGCTGATTTTGGAATAAAGTTTACGAATCCTATACGTATGTATGATCCGCTATTCTCATTAAATGAAGAATAATTTCAAAAAACAGTCAGCATAATGCTGACTGTTTTTTTATCGATAGAGAATGATGTTTAGTTCTCATTATCCATGTTCCTTAAATCTGAAAGACCTTTTTTATCTCTGGATCCTCGACCATTCATCACGCTGTATGCTGCAAAACCAATACCAATTGAACCGGCCAGCGGCCACCATTGTACATTTCTTCTCATTAAACTCAACTCTCCCCTTTAACACTTGGCTTTTCAAGCCTTTCCTATTATGAATAGGGCAGGCTTGACTTATGTGTGGGAACTTTTCTCATACCCAAGGAGAGATATTGAATCCATGAACACGTTGTACAAAAAATCTGTGCTTATTGATCGCGTCTTTCTTCAGAAGGCTCTTCATCTACGTCTGGTTCTTCCTCATCCATATTAAAAGGAGTGTCTCGTTCACCAGGCTCCCTTACATCACGGGGGTCTGCTCCCATGTCTGGTCCGCGATTCTCATTCATACGATTCTCATCCATACGACCGTTATCCATACGGTCATCCATACGATCGTAATTCATACGGTTTTGATTGTCTCCATAACGCATTGGGTCGTAATTTACGTCCTCAGGCTGGTTATTCATCTGATTATCGTCGTCCATTGCACAAGCAGTTAGAAGTCCAGTAGACATAACGATAGACAACGCTAATAACATTAATTTCTTTTTCATGTCGTAACCTCCTTTTCTCAATTAGTTTGAAGCATATTTAATATCTGCACATTCACCCATTTTTACTCGTAACTTTGATGAAAACTACATGAATATGAGTCCTTACAGTCCGTTTCTTGACATATGACACAGTGTCACTTATAGTGGCTCTTGTGCTGAATGTGACATGGTGTCATTTTGTTGAGTAAGGAGTTAGAGGAATGCCTAAACAAACATTTTTTAATTTGAACGATGATAAAAAAAATAAGCTGGTTGAAGCTGCGCGGGAAGAGTTCTCACGTGTGTCTTTATACGAGGCTTCTATCGCCAATATTTTAAAGAGAGCTGAGATTCCACGAGGGAGTTTTTATCAATATTTTAGGGATAAGGAAGATGCTTTTTTCTATTTGTTAAATGAGCATGCTGAAGAACGTCATAAGAATTTTATTGAAAACTTAAAGGCGTTTAACGGAGACCTGTTTCAAGCGATGACAGAGGTTTATAAAACGGTTTTCCAATTCTCAAGAGAAAACGGGAATAGTAATTTTATCAGGAATGTACTAATGAATATGAATTACAAAATTGAACATGCGTTTACAAAAAATTTAACGAAGCAGAATATTGAACACCGTTTCCATGATATTTATCAACTCGTAGATATGGAAGCTCTTCATGTTTCTAATGAAAAAGAATTTTATCATCTAATGCAGATTCTCATTGCGGTAACGTTTCATAATTTAGTTCATTGTGTATCCAATGAATTCTCAGAGACGGAATCGCTGGATAAATATATTTCTGAACTCAGTTTATTAAAAAAAGGACTTGTTAAATAATCGTCATCTATTGAATGGAAAGAAGGAAATTATATGTCTAATCAACAAGGAACAGGACCGGAAAATATAAATAAAGTTCCATTGATTATCGTACTTCTCTCTGGTGCTTTTGCTGCAATATTAAATCAGACGTTACTAGGAACGGCTTTGCCTCATATAATGAGGGATTTGAACCTGGAAGCCAGTACAGCTCAGTGGCTGACATCCATTTTTATGCTGGTAAATGGGGTCATGATTCCCATCACTGCTTTTCTCATTGAACGTTTTACTACTAGAAAGTTATTCCTTACAGCGATGGGTTTATTTGCAGCTGGAACGCTTGTGTGTGCAGCAGCCCCCAATTTCTCTATATTAATGCTGGGACGAATTATCCAGGCTTCTGGTGCTGGAATTATTATCCCGCTCATGCAAACCATTTTGTTCCTCATATACCCTGTTGAAAAACGTGGGTCAGCAATGGGAATGTTCGGACTGGTGATCTCATTCGCTCCAGCCATCGGACCTACTCTATCCGGCTGGCTCGTCGAACAGTTCCCATGGAGAAGTTTATTTTTTGTTATATTGCCAATTGTAATTATTGATTTTATTCTTGCTTACTTCATATTAAAAAATGTAACCAAGCAGTCATATCCGAAACTGGATGTATCCTCCATTATTCTTTCCTCTTTAGGGTTTGGAGGACTGTTATATGGATTCAGTGTGGCCGGCACAAACGGATGGGGGAGTCAGCAGGTACTTATATCCATGGTAGTTGGGGCCGTTACATTGACGATGTTTATCCTTCGTCAGTTCAAGTTGAAACAGCCGATTCTTGAATTCAGGGTATTTAAGTTCAATATATTTACGCTTACGACAGCACTCGGGATGGTCGTATTTATCGCCATGATTGGAGCCGCCACCGTGCTGCCCATCCTGATGCAGGATATGCTGGGGTACAGTGCACTCGAATCAGGACTGGTGCTCCTGCCAGGAGCCTTAATTATGGGATTTATGAATCCAATTACAGGTAGACTTTTCGATAAGTTTGGTGCAAGATGGCTTGCTATCATTGGACTGTTTATTCTCACCGTTACGACATTTATGTTTGCAGATTTAACACCGCAAACGTCTCTAACCTATTTAACAGTGATTAACGCGGTACGCATGCTAGGTGTAGCGATGGTGATGATGCCGGTAACAACGGCTGGTTTAAACCAGCTTCCATCACGCTTAATTGCTCATGGTACAGCAATGAATAATACAATGCGTCAGGTTTCAGGTGCAGTAGGAACAGCACTTTTAGTCACAGTAATGACGACCGCGGCGCGTCCCGGAGAAGGAGTAGAGGGACTTGTTCATGGGGTTAATGTTTCATTCATTGTAGCAGGGATCTCGGCCATCATAGGTCTTGTTCTTTCCTTCTTTATAAAAAATCCCAGGAGGGACAAGGAAGACCACAATGAAACCACAACGAATGAAAGTGAACAGGATGTTGCTCAAAGCTCATAGTTGATTTAAAAAAGCGCAGATTCGGTTCTGCGCTTTTTAAAATTAAGCGAATTAGTGAATCCTACCTTGCCTTTATGGTGGGTAGATACGTAAAACGCTAATAACTTAATAAAAACAAAAATTAACTATATTGAATTTTCAGAAAAGTATATTTATACTTGAGTTAGTGTTATTGTGCATTTTTTAAATCTTACATACCTACTGGTCAGTATTTACAAAAGGAGGAAGCTATGGAAAGGAATACAGAAATACTTAGAGAAAAAAAGAGGGAAGCTCAGGAACATCGAGGAAAAAAACAGACGTCTTATAGTGCGAGGGAAAGAATTGATCTGCTTGCCGATCAAGGATCTTTTCTTGAATTAGGAGCTTTGGCTCATTCTCCGGTTTCTGGAATGGAGGAACGCACCCCTGCTGATGGTCTGATTGGAGGAATTATCCGCGTCGATGGGAGAGAGGCAGTTGTACAGGCGATGGATATATCGGTATTGTCTGGTACGGAAGGGGAAGTTCATCTTAGAAAAAGTGAATTCTTTCACTCTTATGCAAAAAAAAGAAGACTTCCACTTTTTAATTTATGTGAAGGCGGAGGCTTAAGAATGCCTGATGGAATGGGCTCTGACGGAATTAGCGATAAGCTGTTTCCTTCCAGTCTGTTAGACCATGGCCGTGAAAGTCCAATTATGACAGCGATTCTGGGAGAAAGTTACGGCGGTCCGACGTGGATGGCTGTGACGTCAGATTTTGTTACACAAGTAAGAGGGACAAGTATGGCTGTAGCTGGTCCACGTATGCTGGAGATTGCAAGTGGAGAAGAGATGTCCGCTGAGGAGCTCGGGGGTCCGGATATGCATGCCGTTTATACTGGGCAGATTGATCATATTGCTGAAGATGAAAAAGAAGCGATTGCTGCATTAAGAAGATTTTTCAGTTATATGCCTTCAAACGCTGATGAAACACCTCCCAGGAAGCCACCCATCGATTCTGCTATGGAGCACTGCAATTTGGAAGAAACTGTGCCTTCCAATTTAAGGCGGGCTTACGATATGCAATTACTCATTCTGGGTTTATTTGATAAAGATTCATTCATGAATTTTCGACCCTTTTATGGTAAAGCTTTGATGACTGGACTGGCTCGATTAAACGGTCGTGTAACAGGAGTGATTGCAAGTCAGCCTCTGCATATGGCAGGGGCATCAGGACCTGAGGAATGTGATAAAGCCGTGGACTTTATCTGCCTCTGTGATTCTTATCATATTCCACTCATTTTTCTTCACGATACACCTGGATTTAGAATCAGCAGTCGCGCTGAAAAACAGAAAATGCCTGCAAAAATTATGAATTGGAATACAGCTTTAGCCAAATCAACGATACCTAAATTTTCAATCATTATCCGAAAGAGCATAGGAGCTGCGTATGGAAATATGTGTGGACCAGGAATGGGGGCAGATGTAGTAGCAGCTTGGCCATCAGCTGAAATAAATTTCACGGGTCCGGAAGTAGGGATTAATGTCGTATATGGAAAGCACATAAGGAAGGCTGAACGACCTGAAAAAGAAAGGTCTAAATACCTTGAGCAATGGAACTTTGATAGTTCCCCCTATAAGGCTGCAGGGAAATTCTTATTAGAAGATATTATTGAGCCAAACCACACACGCTCTTTTTTAATACGTTTTCTAGAATCGTCGGGAGCTTCAGGCGATTTAAAAAGTAAAAGGCGACTGGCTGACTGGCCTATGTCTCATTGAGGAGGGATGGAAGTTATGAAAGAACACTTAAAATCATCCGCAGGCGCAAAGCTGTACAGTAGAGGGAAAAAACCTTTATTTCATTATCTGCAGCAGCATGCTGAAGAACGGCCTGAAGATCCTGCGTACTTCTACTATGGAAGCAGTATAACGTGGCGGGATTTATTCAATCAGGTTCAAAAAGTGGCAGGATTCTTACGGCAAGCGGGCTTTGAAAAAGAAGATCGAATAGGATTATTTATGCAAAATAGTCCCCAGTACATTATTGGTCATTACGCCATCCAGTATATTGGAGCTGTGGTCTGTCCGCTTAACCCTATGTATAAAGCTAATGAGCTTGAATATCTAATTAAAGAAGTTGATATGTCAGGTATGTTTGCGGGAGGGGAGCTCCTGTCGGAAGTACGTAAGGTAAATGAACATTTAAAGCGTATTATTGTAATTCGTTATAAAGACTTGATTCCTGATACTCCCAGTTGGACGATTCCAAAAGATCTTAATAGTCCGGCTCTTGAACTTAATCCTAACGAAACAATGTGGGAAGAGATTATGCAGGAATCTCAATCATGGACCTATCCTGAAGATGTAAAGCTTGAAGACACAGCTCTGCTTGCCTTTACATCTGGCACAACCGGCCGTCCAAAGGCAGCCATGTTAACTTATGAAAATGCGCTGTACAAAACAGCAGCGGCTGTAAAGGTTAATCAAGTAGATGAAAAAGAAACATGGCTTGCTGTCATGCCGCTATGCCATATTGCAGGGATGGTTATGGGGGTTAATATACCTGTATACACTGGCGCGCCATGTGTACTGTTTGCTCGGTTCGAGCCCATGTCGATATTTAAAGCCCTTCGTAAGTACTGCGTTACCGTATGGTATAGTATTGCGCCGATGAATGATGCTATTTTGTCAATTGCCGAAGAGAATCAATTGGAGGACTTGAAGCTGAATCTATGTACAAGTTTTGGCATGCCGGTTACAGAGAACTTAGCTGAGAGATGGAAGGTAGTCGCACCTAACTGCAAGTTATTTGAAGCTTCATATGGGTTAAGCGAAACCCACACGGTGGATACCTATATGCCACAGGATAACATCAAATTCGGTTCTGTTGGTGTCCCGATCAGGGGGACATCGATCGAGATTTGCGATCCAGCAACTGGTCAGGTACAGAGAGCTGGAAAATCCGGCGAGATTGTTATTCAAAGTCCGGGAGTATTTAAAGGTTACTGGGGAAGGCCGGAAGCTACAGCCGAAAGTCTTTCCAATGGGTGGCTGCGTACAGGAGATATTGGCTATTTGGATGATGAAGGATATTTGTATTTTCAAGGGCGCATAAAAGAAATGATTAAATCGTCAGGTTTTAGCATATTTCCTGAGGATGTCGAAGCTTTACTGAAAGAACATCCGGCTATAGGACAGGTTGCTGTGATCGGCGTTCCTGACGAACATAAAGGGGAAGTTGTGAAAGCTTTTGTTATACCAAAGCCAGAGATAGTAATAAACGAAAGTGATTTAAAATTCTGGGCTAAAGAAAACATGGCTGCTTACAAGATACCTATGTACGTGGAATTTCGTAACTCGCTTCCTCAAACCGGTTCCGGTAAAATACTAAGAAGAGTTCTGAAGGATCAACAGAATTAAAGCATGTACAAAGATGAAATATGCAGTCTTAACGGCATGTTGTGCTGCTTTCACTCCAGTTTTCAAATTTCTAAGATGTTTCGATTTGATAAATAAAGGATATATTACGCTATACGAAAGATTAAAATCTATTTTATTGATCATAAATTGAAAGATGAAAAAAGGAGATATGAAATATGCGGAATCAATTAAAGCATTTTATAAACGGTGAATGGGTAGAATCAACAGGCTCTGAAACCTATGATGTAATAAATCCAGCTACGGAAGAAGTAATAGGAACAATTAGTATGGGTACAGAAGAAGATTTAGATAAAGCTGTAGCTGCAGCAAAACAAGCACTTCCTTCATTTTCTCAAACTTCTAAACAGGAACGTGTAGAAATGCTGGAACGAATTGCTGCAGAATATGAGAAACGTAAAGATGATATTATTGAAACCATAACGGATGAGTTAGGATCGCCTCAGAAGATTTCAGAAAAAGTTCATTACACAATGGGCTACAATCATTTCTCACAAGCGGCAGAATCATTGAAGGATTTTTCTTTCATGGAAGATCGCGGTGGTCATACAGTAGTTAAAGAAACCATAGGTGTAAGTGGTTTAATTACGCCTTGGAATTTCCCTACCAATCAAACTTCGACCAAGATTGCCAGTGCATTTGCGGCAGGCAGCCCGGTTATCTTAAAACCAGCAGAAATGACTCCATTTGCTGCTATTATTTTAACAGAAATCTTTGAAGCAGCAGGAGTTCCAAAAGGTGTATTTAACTTAGTTAATGGCACAGGGGAAGTTATAGGAAATGGGATCAGTTCACACCCTGATATTGACTTTGTTTCCTTTACTGGATCAGGAGCTGTAGGGAAGAAAATCATGGAGAATGCTTCTGAAACTATTAAGAATTTTGCGCTCGAACTGGGAGGTAAATCTCCACTTGTTGTGTTGGAAGATGCTGATGTCGAAGTCGCAGCAAGAGCAGCCGTTAATCATATTGCAACGAACACAGGTCAAGTATGCTCAGCTGCTACAAGGGTGCTTGTTCCTAGTAAAATGAAGAAGTCTTTTGAAGAAGCTGTGCTGAAAGTTCTACCTGAATTCCCTGTAGGGGATCCAAGAGAGGATAACCTGATAGGTCCGTTGATTTCCAAGAAACAGTGGGATACCGTGCAGTCCTATATTGAAAAAGGTCTAGATGAAGGTGCATCTCTATTAACGGGAGGAACCGGTAAGCCGGATGGGCTTGACCAAGGCTATTATGCCAAACCTACCGTATTTACAGATGTTCAAAATAATATGGTAATTGCACAAGAGGAAATCTTTGGGCCAGTAACCACTATCATCACATATGATACGCTTGATGAAGCTATTGAAATTGCTAATGAAACTATTTATGGTTTAGCTGGTTACGTAATAGGTAATGACCCGGAAAATCTAAGAAAAGCAGCAACTGGAATTCGTGCAGGTCGTATCAAAGTGAACGACACTGAAGCTGATTTTTCTGCTCCATTCGGAGGGTATAAGCAATCCGGAATAGGAAGAGAATGGGGCGACTATGGTATTGAAGAATACTTGGAAACCAAAACTATACTTGGATTTCCTTCTTAAATTGAAATTATGAGGTGTTAAGGCACACCTCATAAGTAAAGAGGCACCCGGATTACTGGGTGCCTCTTTATTATTACTCTTGATCGAACCATAACGTGTCCTGGATATCTACTGAACCATTGTAATTAATGTGAATTTCTTCATCAGCTTTAATATCCCGGTAAGCATAGAAGTCAAACGTATCGTTATCAAAGTTAATGACATAGTTCGCGTTCGGCTCATAGGAATGGTTAAACATCATGCCGTACCCCAATACGAATGCTGTATGGTTTTCGCCGTACTCAAACGCATAATCAGCCAGCCGGGTTTTTTCTATATGAACATGTTCCTCATTAGGATAAGGGATAACAGGAGCCTGATGAATGAGTGTATTTTTCGGGATATCCTGATTCGCGAAGACACCTCTGTTTAATTCTTCATCCGTAAGTGTAGAAGTTCTAATTTCAATCATGGGATCACCTTGCTTTCTTTTCAAGATCTAACTTTAACTATCTAAGCCTGACAGAAGTGTGGATGTAAATCAAATGACCAAAAATTCTGTAAAATTAATAGTTAAAGGAAAATTGAGGAAAAAATGTGTTAAACTTGTGAAAATAAAATCTTACAAAGGAATTGATAGTATGAAGATTTCAACTTGTCTATTGTTAATTATCTTCGTTATGCAGCTGTCCACTCTCATCAATAGTACGGTG
Organism: Halobacillus halophilus DSM 2266; assembly: GCF_000284515.1. Classification (GTDB taxonomy): domain Bacteria; phylum Bacillota; class Bacilli; order Bacillales; family Halobacillaceae; genus Halobacillus; species Halobacillus halophilus. The sequence continues at coordinate 1,985,261 of NC_017668.1, forward strand.
TTTGATGGAGGGGGGAGCGGTGTCTTGCTTGCCGTACATACCACTTCATTTGTAGCAGCAATTGGGTTTTATGCGCAGATAAGGAGCGAAAATGGCTAATCTCAAAGGTAGCCTCTATGAATAGGGATCCACTTTTAATTAATCTATTGATTTACAAAAAGTAATGGTTTATGAACGAAGCATTTTTGCTGAGGGGAGAGGTTACCCTTTACTTAGGGTGAAAAACGATAGCGCCGTTATTTCAAAATACTTTCATAAGAAAACACACCTCATACAAAGGTGTGTTTTCTTATGAAAGTATTGGCTTAAACGTTATCTGGAAATAAACCTGTTTTCTGTGATCCAAAATCTCCACGGATAGTCACGGGCTTCTCCAGAGTTGTCAATACCGATTCGTTTCCCTTGGGAAATATGTTCAGGGGAAAAGCCTTTTTTGATATACAGTGGTGATTGGTCCAGAGGATGTCCATAGTCCGATTTGATAATCCCTAAGGCTTTCGTTAATTTTCCGGGTCCATTTGTAAAGTCCTTTTCTTTTTTATCTCCTCTTCTTTCCTGTATCAGGTCCAAGCCTTCTTTGGGTTCGACCGCTCTAATTAAAACGGCCTCCGGGTGGTTTAATTCACCGCTTACTACATTCACCAGACAGTGTGTATGCATAACGTATGTGTAAACATAACCAGGCAGGCCAAACATTACTTCCGTTCGCTGCGTCCGCTTATTGTTAAAACTATGAGCTGCCCTGTCAACCGGACCAATATATGCTTCTGTTTCTACAATATATCCAGAAGCCGTGCCTTTCTCCGTTTCTTTAACTAATTCACAGCCCAAAAGAGATTTTGCTAGCTCTAAAGTAGGCTGTTCATAAAATTCTGCAGACAAAATGCTCATCATTGACCCTTCCTCTCCCAATTACGATTAGACATGAAGTTCATCAAATATATCATAAACCAGCCCTTTATTTCATTCAAAACTTCATAAATTGAAAAAGTGAAAAGATAAATATTTCAAATAAAGTTCATCTTTTAGGTTTGAACAAATATGGTGTGGGGATTCACTCAGCTATTTGGAATTGCCGTTAATATTCATTTCATTCACATTTACGGCATTCTTTTTGCAATAGAAGTTATAATTATGCTTACTTTCGCTTACTTTAAGCCGAGGACTAAGGCGTTTAAGTTTTATAATAGCCCGAAGATTAACATGACGCCATGGAAGTAGAGTTTAGCTACTTCCGTTATATTAATTGCAAGTATAGGCGCCACTTATATAGTTTTTTCTCCTATTGGTGTACCCTATTCGGGAGGGATGGTCTTTCCTTATTTCTGGCCGGTATTAATCGGTCTTGTACTTGCAACTATTGGGTTAGTCATACTTTCCATTAGAAAGTGGCAGAAAAAGTATGCAGATGTATTAAGCTATAGTGAGGATAAGGATGAAAGACCAATAGAAAATGTTCAGTAATCAGAAGCTCCCTATTAAGGGAGCTTTTTAAATGAAAAACCATGGCTTAGAAAGGTAATGTTTAACACAAGTTTATTTCGGTAACATACATTTTGAAATCGAAATAAAATTGGAAGAGTTAGAATATATTTAGGAGGCTAGTCATTGACGAATTTACAAGATCAAGTAGTTATTATCACAGGAGCATCCAGTGGAATCGGTGAGGAAACGGCGAAAGAACTTTCCTCTAAAGGAGCTAAACTTGTATTAGCAGCAAGACGTGAAGATCGGCTGGAAGAATTAGCGAAAAAAGTAAACGATGATGGCGGGCACGCGATATACAAAGCAACTGACGTAACCAATTATGATGAAATGGAAGAGCTTGCTGAATACGCTCAAAAAGAACTGGGCCAAATAGATGCCATTGTAAATAATGCGGGATTGATGCCACTTTCTTTACTAAATAAACAAAAGGTTAAAGAATGGGATCAAATGATCGATGTAAATATTAAAGGTGTGCTATATGGAATATCTGCCGTGCTGCCTCATATGCGCGAACGCAAAAAGGGACACATCATTAATATTTCTTCCGTGGCTGGACACGTAGTCTTTCCGGGAAGTGCTGTATACAGTGGTACAAAATTCGCTGTGCGTGCGATTACGGACGGGGTGAGAATGGAAGAGTCTGCAGAGAGTAAGATTAGAGCAACGATCATTTCGCCTGGAGCGGTTTCTACTGAACTGACATCTACCATTACAGATGAAGATGTAAAAGGTGGAGTAGACGAACTTTACGAACAGGCGATCACGCCGGACAGCATTGCCAGAACAATACGTTATGCTCTGGAAGAACCAGCAGAAGTTACCATTAATGAAATTGTAGTACGACCAACAGACCAAACCACATAAACAAAAAAGCAGCCTGCCACAGGCTGCTTTTTTGTAAAAATCTGGCACCTCAGGTCATACATATTATGGATGATTATAGGAGCTCCTTAGTCATGTATAGCTGGCACATCCAATAGTTTGGTATAAAAAGGAATGGCATTATAGAACACATTAAGAAGTGAAATCATGGAAAGAAAAGCCCATACTATATTAGAGGAATACCGTAATGGAATTGAACAACTATCGGAGCATCTGCCCAAAACCATCCAGGAGTACAATCGATTCACTGGTGAAGCATTTAATGATGGAGAAGTTACAAAAGCAAATAAACACTTAATGGCACTGGCAATTAGTTTGAAAGAAGGAGACGAACCCAGCATTACTTACCATATGGATCAATGCGTAGCAATGGACTGCTCGGATCAGGAGATTTATGAATCTATGGGTGTAGCTGCTGCATACGGTGGTGGTGAGGCTATGAGTCAATCCGTCACGAAAGGTTTTGAAATCTTAAAACAGCTCCGAAACCAATCTTAAGCTACCCGGCAGGCTGCCGTATTCCTCCTAGAAGAAGGGTGCGGCAGTTTTATTTCTCTAAAGATTCGGTTCTGAATGTTATGATTCTTTAACTTGGAAGGGATAGCTTAAATAGAGGATTAGAGTGTTAGAAAAAAGAAAGACCAGGGGTTATATGTGGGGCGAAGAATAGAGGTTTATAGAATATAACTAAAAAGCTTTTAAAGATCCTATTTAGGAAAACAATGGGTGGGAATAAAGGCTTGCTAGTTTAATATAAAATTAAAATGATAAGGATAATCGGCGAGGCGCATTATAGGTTGGGTAATCTTATAATGCGAAAAGAATTTTTCATTAGAGATAAGATTCCCCATTGTGAATTCAGTATTTTTCTTTCCATTAAAAAATCAACGTCTTTTGACTACTTAAGTCATGCAGACGTTGATTCCATGGAACGGCTTGAGTACCGTTATCCTTTATTTGCTTTCTTCTCATAGCTATATGTCACCACTTCATTCTCTTATTTTCTTTTGTTTTTACGAAAAGGCATAAGAAGTTTGCCGCTTTTAGTTCGCTTCACTTTTGTGGAAGCAGACAGTTGGGATCCCTTGGCTTCCGGGGTGTTTTTGTAGTCCTCTTCAAATAGCTCGCGAGCCTTGGAATAAAGCATGGTCATTTTAATGACCTCCTTTTTAATAATGGTTATCATTCAATCAGCTTTAGTTTTCTTAACTGATGAATTAATGAAAATTTTACTCTCTAGTAAGGGGGTAACGCAATAGTTTTTTTAACTTTTTTTTCGACAAATTTTTGGTTATTTTCCAACTATCTTTTTTCCAATTTATAGAACAGGAAAATAATAACAAAACGCGCATAATTACTATAGCGATACGACTTTAATAAGCTTCCGTATTTTTAAATATCATTCAAAAATTCTGGAATTGAAAAATAGGATAAAAGTCACGGATTTTTCGCAAACTTATTGAAAACCTATCCAGAAGCTTTTGAAAGTTTATAGGCATAAACCAATGGGAATTTACAACAAACAAGGGTGCTTTAGTATCATAAAGTGTGAACAAAGGATGATATCATATAATGACTAACAAAGAAGTGATTTTTAAAAACCTATTTCAAGGGACCATTTATGGCCCTGGGAGTCAATACGTATCCTCAGTAGTATATGATTCTCGTGAGGCAGAAGAAGGCGATGCTTTTGTATGCATTGCTGGTGAAAAGCATGATGGACATCTTTTTATTGAACAGGCTATTCAAAACGGTGCAAACACCATCATTGGTTCCGAGAGTGAAAAGTTACACATGTATTCGACTTTTTATAATCATATAAGCTTTATATGCGTGCCCGAAACTAGAACGGCTCTAGCCCAGTTAGCTTCAACCATTTATGATTCCCCATCGAACTCCCTCTACACCATTGGCGTCACAGGAACCAATGGAAAAACAACCGTTTCGTCTTTCCTATATTCGCTTTTAAACGACCTTCGTATGCGCACGGGTAGTTTAGGCACGGCCGGAATATGGGATGATGAGAAAAAGACAGAGTTTAAGCAGACGGTACCTACGACTCCTGAAGCTCCTGATATTCACCGAGTTTTGCATTATTTTAGAAAAAGAGAGATGAATGCTGCAATCATTGAATCCACTTCGATAGCGATTGAGCAGAAACGCTTGGCCACAATCCATTTTGATGTAGCCGTCCATACCAATTTGACTCCTGAGCACTTAGAATTTCACGGTACTATGGAAGCTTATAAACAAGCGAAAATGAAGCTGTTTGATCAGTCCAAGAGTGCAATTGTTAACGCAGATGATCCCCAAATGGCGGAAGAATTAATAAGAAGTTTCAAAGGAACTTTAATCACATATGGGATTGAGGAACCAGCAGATATCTCCGCTAAAGAAATCCGTACAACGATGGAGGGGACTTCATTTACATTACGTTTGTTCGGTAAGGATTACCATATGCATGCACCTATTTTTGGAACATATAATGTCTCCAATTTCCTAGCTGCTGTAGCGGTTTGCTGCCAAATGGGCTACTCGGCAGAACAGATATTATCAGTAGTTTCGACAATTAAGAGTCCGGAAGGACGTTTTCAAATTGTAGAAAACGATGCCCCTTTTCAAATTGTTTTAGACTATGCTCATACTCCTGACGCTCTTTTCCATATATTGAGTGCTGTGCGACATATTCCTTATCGCAACTTAATTGTTATGATCACAGGAGTGGGTCTCAGGGATCCAAAAAAGCGCCCTTTGATGGCCGAAGTGGCTGAGGGTATGGCTGATGAAATTGTGGTCAGTGTTGATCAGCCGGGGCACGCTGATCGTCAGGAAGTCGTAAACGATGTGTTAAAAGGATTCAAGGAGCCCGCAGCATCTCAAATCCATTCAGTATTGCATCGAGAAGAAGCCATTCACTATGCATTTGATTTAGCTGAATCTGGTGATCTGGTTTTATTAACAGGAATCGGATTCGGGGGGTACCAGGTTATCGGGGATGAGAAGGTGCCTTACTCAGAGATGCAGGTGATTGAAGACTATTTTGAGAACTTTTTTTGTAATAAACAAGCTTTATGTGAAAGTTGATAATTAAGGCAGGAGGACTATAACTAAACAGAAACGGACAGGTGATTTTTAGTGGCATTTAATCATTCAGCACCCTGTCCAAATGGAGTAGACTTGAAGAGACTATTATTCTCTTCAAGTCTTTTTTAATGAAAAGTAGTTGAAAGATGATTGCTGTTTTTAATTGTCGGTCTGTATAAAAAAACTGCTAAATTTCTATTTTAGATGTTAAAATATATAAATAATTACAATATTCTACATTACTGAAAGGTAAGGTGACGATTTGAAACAAAATCAGAAGAAATGGTTGTTCCGATCGGCTATGGTTCTTGGGGTTTTAGCTGCTTCAACTTGCACGACTAACGTAAACGCTCAGACGGATGAGGGGGACGTAGTGGATTTAAGGTTAATGGAAACGACGGATTTGCACAGTCATGTGATGAATTATGATTATTTTACGGACAAGCAGGATGACACAGTCGGACTTGTTAATACTGCAACGCTTATTAATCAGGAGAGAGGCAAAGTAGAGAATTCCATGCTTTTTGATAATGGAGATTTGATTCAGGGCAATCCTATGGCTGATTATATCGTTGATCAAAAGGTATTAGATGAACAAGGGCATAAGCATCCTGTTTATCAAGCTATGAACCTCCTGGACTATGACGCTGGTAATTATGGCAATCACGAATTCAATTATGGTCTGGAATTTTTGGATAAAGCTGTCGGAGGTTCTGACTTCCCATATGTAAATGCCAATGTATATAAAGACGACGGTGACGACAATCCGGATAACGACGAGAACTACTTCGATCCATATGTGATTCTGGATCGCGAAGTTACAGATCAAAATGGTGACGTACATACGATTCAAGTGGGAGTTATTGGATTCACACCGCCTCAAATCATGACGTGGGATAAAGACAACTTAGAAGGGAAGGTAACCACGCGAGATTTAAAACAAACCGCAGAAAAATTCATTCCTTCAATGAGAGAAGAAGGTGCTGACGTTATTATTGGCATTGCTCACTCGGGGCTGGGCTCAAAGGAAGAATATGAGAAAGGTGCTGAAAATCAGACCTATCAACTATCGACAGTGGAAGGTTTCGACGCGCTTATGTTCGGGCATTCCCATCAGACCTTCCCTAGCGAGGATTATGCTTCATTAGATGGTCGATACAATATCAACCTTGAGCAGGGAACCATCAATGGCGTAGCCACCACACAAGCTGGTTTTTGGGGCTCAGATCTTGGGATTATTGATTTGGAGCTCGAATATACAGAAGGTGAATGGGATGTGACGCAAGGCAGAGCTGATGCAAAACCTATTTATGATTCTGAAAATGGAGAACCTTTGGTTGAGGCGAACCAGGAAATTGTTAGTCAAGTCCAACATGATCACGAGGCGACCAGGGAGTATGTGGCTACACCTGTAGGCGAAACTGAAGTTCCCCTCTACAGTTATTTTGCCCAGGTATTAGATGACCCTACGGTCCAAATTGTAAATGATGCACAGAAAGCTTACCTTGAAAAATATATCCAAGGCACTGAGTTGGATGGATTACCTGTATTATCAGCTGCTGCCCCATTCAAAGCAGGAAGAGACGGAGTCGGCGATTTTACGGACATTCCAGCCGGAGAACTTGCGATTAAAGATACCACTTCACTTTATAAGTATCCGAATACCCTTCAAGCCTCTAAGATAACTGGAGAGCAAGTAGTTGAATGGCTTGAATGGAGTGCAGGACAGTTTAACGAAATTAATACAGACTCAGATAAGCAGCAGGAATTGGTGAATAATGATTTTCGCAGCTATAACTTTGACGTGATCGATGGTTTAACCTACGAAATCGATGTAACTGAACCCCCTCGCTACAATAATGATGGAGAAAAGATCCATGATAGTCATCGTATTAAGAATGTTAAATATAAAGGAGAAGCCATCGATGAGGATCAGGAGTTTTTAGTTGCTACCAACAATTATCGGGCAGCTTCCAAATTTGCCAATCCTGATGGTGATAACATTGTGGTTAAATCTCCAGATGAAAACCGGCAAGTTCTTGTAAACTATATTCGTCAGAATGAAACCATTAATCCGAAAGCGGATGGTAATTGGTCTTTTGCACCTGTAGATGGTGACCCCTTGTTGACCTTCCGATCGTCTCCTGAGGCTCAAAAGTATGCGGACGATGAGCAGAAAATTTCTTTTCTTGAAAAAAGAAATGACGGCTACGCGAACTATAGGATCGATCTTCAAACGTCCGAAAAAACGACTGTCTTTCCGGACGTACCAGAGGGTTACTGGGCAGCGGAAGAAATATATACTTTAGCCGCAGATGGGGTTATAAAAGGTTATCCCAATGGCAACTATGGTCCGAAAGACCCGCTGCTTCGTTCTGAATTTGCAATGCTGCTTACCCGGGAACTTGGACTGACTGCCAAAGGACAAAGCCCATTCAAGGATGTTCCTGAGAAGTATCAACAAGAAATTACAGCCGCTTACGAGAATGGAATTGTATATGGTGTCAGCGAAACAGAATTTGATCCATCTGCTTCCATTACACGGGAGCAAATGGCTGCCATGGTCGTACGTGCCTACGAGTATAAAAATGGAGAGTACAAGGCTGAAGGCGATCACATCTATAAAGATGAGGATGAAATTCGCAGCGTGTTTACCGAAGATGTTAAAGCCGCATACGAGCTTAAGTTGATGATCGGTGTACCAGGCAATAAATTTATGCCTAAAGAGTCTTCCATTCGTGCAGAAGCTGCTCGTGTGGTTTATAATTTAAGAAACAATTAATGAGAAATTGAAACGCTTCTACAGCCATTAATAGGTAAATGGAACTCGCTCCTTCGCAGAAAGGGGCGAGTTTTTTGGTTGATGCTAAGGGTCACTTGCAGATAAATCAGTGTTCTTTCATTTTACCTTGAATGGCTGTGGTTCTTGATGCTATCCGCTTTCTCGAGTCCCTGCAGTTTTCGTCGTATTAAAGGTTCTTTGAAGGTGGGCTGTGCTTTTACATCCTTTCGTCAGATGAGAGATGATTTACATCAACATCATGCTTTTCTCATCAGACTAACAGGCGCAATAAGCTCTATTTATAATCAGACATTTTTTAAACCTTGCAGAAAACGGCTTTCATTATGGACAACTTTCTTTTTGAAATCTGATCCATATACTGTTGTAGATTGCAAATGAGAAAGAGGAGGGGTGTGGTTGTTCTATCCTTATTACTATCCCCGAACATACTGGCCCGCTTTTCAAGCAACCCCTTATTCCCATGACTATACTTTCACTCACAGACTATACCCTGAGATAAATACCGAACTGTTTATGAAATCTGCTGAACAAATGAAGGGTTTACTAAAAGAAGCAGATGTATTAATGGATCACATAACAAATTCCTCAGAATGGACCGCAGAACTTATGAAGGCAGCTCAGCAATCAAATAAAAGTGAAGTAATTCAATTACTAAAGTCTACAGGTGTTCAGTCAAAGATGGACGTAAGTTACACGCCAGATGGACTAAACATTATGTTATATACTTCTGTTGGAGATTTAGATTGCGGTCACTTGAGGATATCGATTCGCTGGAGATAATCTAAATGGGATGAAATATAAAAACCCATGAAACTAGCTTTCTAGTTTCATGGGTTTTAATGAGGACAAATACCTGTCAAAAAATCAGGCGTTTTTATATTTTTCTTAATGCCCAAGCGAGCGCATGATAAATTCGATGAGAAAGACCATGGCGATGAGTACGACAGGGGTAGAAAGCTCACGCTGCTTCCCAATGGCAAATTTCACAATCGGGTATGCAATAAATCCAAACGCCATTCCATCAGCGATGGAGTAGGTGAAAGGAATCATCACAATAATCAGAAAAGCAGGCATGGCTTCTGATAGTTCATCCAGTGGGATCTCTTTAATATTTTGAACCATTAACGCACCAACTATGATTAAAATCGGGCTGATAGCTGTCGAAGGAACCATTGAGATCCAGGGAATTAAGAACAGGGTTCCAATAAACAGGATCGCCATTGTCAAAGCGGCTCTTCCGGTTTTACCACCTGAAGCGATTACTGCCGCGCTTTCAGCAGATGAGACAGTAGGAGACGTTCCTAAAAACCCACTGCTTAACGCAGAAAAAGAAGCGGCTTGAAAGGATCGTTTAAACTTTCCTTTCTGTTCAAGCATTCCGAGCTGTCCATGAATCAATCCCATATTCTCGAAAATAAGAACAATGGCAAGTGGGAATACAGCCATCCAAAATCCGAAATCACTAAGTCCTGAGAAGTCAGGGATAAATACCCAGGATTGTTCATCAAGAGATATCATGGAGCCTGGGGCCTCAAGAATTCCAGTGAAGTGGGCAATAATCGTTCCTACGATCATGGTTACAAGAAAATTACCTGGAACGTTCCGTGTAAAAAGAAAAATCCCGATAAACAAGGTGATCAGGCTCGTGATCACAACGGCTGAAGATGGGTTTCCTAGACTAATTAAGGAATATTCCCCACGAACAACGAGTCCGCCTTTCTCTAGCCCAATCAGTGTCAGAAACAGACCAAGCCCTACAGTGATCGCGTGCTTTAAAGATTCGGGAATTGCGTGCTTAAGCCAGTCTCCAAGTCTGGTAAAAGCTGTTATTAAAAACAGCAGGGAAGCGATACATACGACGGCCAGTCCTTCTTGAAAGCTAAGACCGCTCCCTTCGACAATCGAGTAGGCAAATAAGGCGTTAACCCCCATACCTGGAATGAGAACCATAGGCGCATTCGCGTATATGGCCATGATCAAACAGCCAATCGCACTGGCAAGAATAGTGGCTACCATCCCGCTCTCGAGCGGAAGTCCGGCACTCTCTAGTATCTGACTGTTAACGGCTACGATATAAACCGTGGTAAAGTACCCGATCAGTCCGGCTGTCCACTCTTTCTTCCAGCTGACGTTTTGAGTCTGGTGATTGAACATTTCAATCTCCTCTATGAAATTATCCCTCTCCCGCCCGGCTACCGAGTAACCCACAAATTTTTATTCTACTCTTCTCCAACCTTTCTATCAAGTTTATCTGTTCTTTTTTGTAAATAGTAAGCTGTTAGATTAGGATTGTGATAAAATATAGTAGGATCAAATTGCGAAAGTAAGCGTTTTCTTATTGGAAACCAAGAGAGAAAATAGGGATGGTGAAAGAAATGAAATATAGATCAGTATTCGATATTATCGGTCCGGTTATGATTGGACCGTCCAGTTCACATACGGCTGGAGCAGCTCGGATTGGAAGAGCCGCCCGTCATCTATTTGGCAGAGAGCCAAAGTATGCGAATGTCCACTTGTATGGTTCATTTGCAAAAACCTATAAAGGTCACGGAACGGATGTGGCCATAATTGGCGGATTGTTGGATTATGACACATATGACGAACGAATTCGGGATGCTTTAAAAACAGCTCGAAAAAATGGCATGAAGGTGCGTTTTTATGAAGAAGAAGCACATACGGACCATCCGAATACGGCACGTCTAAAAATAGGTGATGACGACGGTGAACTTGAGCTTGTCGGAATCTCAATTGGCGGGGGTAAAGCGGAAATTACCGAACTGAATGGATTTGAATTACGGTTATCCGGGAGTCATCCTGCTATCCTTCTAATTCACAATGATCGATATGGTGCCATTGCATCCTCTACAGCCATTTTAGCTAAACATGAAATTAATATCGGACGTATGGAAGTCTCGAGAAAAGCTCAGGGCGAACAGGCACTTATGGTCATAGAAGTGGATCAGAATATTGATGATTCCGTCTTAAGTGAGCTTGAACGTGCCGATCACATTACCCAGGTGGCGAAAATATCCGACTAACATTTATTCAGGGAGGGTTTATCTATGTTTCGAAATGTTGCCGAGCTAGTTGAGCTAGCTGAAAGTGAAAATATACAAATCTCAGAAGTTATGATCAGACAGGAGATGGAAGTTAAAGAGTTAACGAGAGAAGAAGTTTATCAACATATGGAAAAAAACCTGGAGGTTATGGAAAAAGCGATCGAAGATGGTTTGAAAGGGGTAAAATCCCACAGTGGACTGACTGGTGGAGACGCTGTTCTTATCCAGAATTACATGAAAAATCATACACCTCTCTCGGGTAATTTACTTATGGATGCCGTTAGTAAAGCAGTGGCTACCAATGAAGTTAATGCAGCGATGGGGACCATTTGTGCCACCCCCACGGCAGGGAGCGCGGGGTGTGTCCCGGGCACTTTATTTGCTGTGAAAAACCAGCTGAACCCAACACGGGACCAAATGGTACGTTACCTGTTTACTTCGGGTGCCTTTGGTTTTGTAGTCGCGAACAATGCATCGATATCTGGAGCTGCCGGAGGCTGTCAGGCTGAAGTAGGCTCAGCAGCGGGAATGGCGGCTGCTGCTATTGTGGAAATGGCAGGAGGGACGCCTTCTCAGTCAGCAGAAGCGATGGCCATTACCCTGAAGAATATGCTAGGTTTAATATGTGATCCCGTTGCGGGTCTGGTGGAGGTTCCTTGTGTGAAAAGAAATGCTATGGGAGCTTCAAATGCCGTTGTGGCAGCAGACATGGCCCTGGCAGGAGTGACCAGTCGTATTCCTTGCGATGAAGTAATCGATGCGATGTATAAAGTTGGTCAGCGTATGCCTTCAGCTTTTCGTGAAACTGCTCAAGGCGGCCTTGCTGCCACTCCTACGGGAAGAGAATTAGAAGCAAAAGTATATGGAATTTCGTTGAAGAAAGAGTGAATAGTGTGTTAACCCAATCGATTAGTGAATTAAAAGGAATTGGAGAGAAACTGGAATCACAGTTGAATGAACTTGGTCTTTTTACGATAGAGGATCTTCTGTTTTATTTCCCGTTTCGGTACGATTCTTATGAAGTCAAACCATTAACTGAATTGACCCATAATGAAAAAGCTACGATCGAAGGGGAGGTTGTTTCTGAACCTTCCCTTAGCTTTTTTGGCCGGAAAAAATCCCGATTAACGTTTACACTCCAAGTGGAGCAGTTTGCTGTAAAAGCTGTTATGTTCAACCGGGCTTTTGCGAAAAAACAGCTTCATGCAGGAGATACAGTGACGGTTACAGGGAAGTGGGATCAACAGAGGCTGCAGATCACTGTCAGCCAGTTTAAGAAAGGTGAATCCAAAAGTCAGGCCCCGATTCAGCCTGTCTATACTTTAAAAGAAGGAGTACCCCTTACTACTCTTCGAAAGTACATTAAGGCTTCAATTGATGCCTATGAACATGAGATACCTGAAATTCTGCCTGAGGAACTACAGCGGGCGTACAAGTTGCCCGAACGCCCGCAAGCTATTCGGCAGATGCATTACCCTGATAATAGAATCATGTTAAAGCACGCCAAGCGCAGGTTCATATATGAGGAGTTTCTCATTTTTCAGCTTAAAATGCAGTTGTTGAGAAAACATCATCGGGAGTCAACTACAGGGAACGCCCAGTCTTATGACAATGGTAAACTAACCTCTTTTGTTCAGGCCCTTCCATTTGAATTGACTCAGGCGCAGAAGCGTTCTCTTGCGGAAATTCTGAAAGACATGAAAAATCCTCACCGAATGAATCGTCTCCTTCAGGGTGATGTAGGATCTGGTAAAACGGCAGTGGCTGCCATTGCTCTTTATGCCTCAATTACCGCAGGGAAACAGGGAGCGCTTATGGTTCCGACGGAAATCCTTGCGGAGCAGCATTTTCAGTCGCTTATGGAAATGTTTGAAGGTCGTGCTACTGTCGCTCTCCTAACCGGATCGATTAAAGGAAAAAAGCGTCGTGAGATCTTAGAATCCGTTCGGGCAGGGGATATTGATATATTAATTGGGACCCACGCACTGATTCAGGATGAAGTCGAGTTTCATGATTTGGGTTTTGTTATTGTTGATGAACAGCATCGTTTTGGAGTCCGTCAGCGGAGAACACTGAGAGATAAAGGACTTTATCCCGATGTTCTATTTATGACGGCGACCCCAATACCAAGGACACTTGCGATTACAGCATTTGGGGACATGGATGTGTCTGTGATTGATGAAATGCCGGCAGGAAGAAAGCCGGTAGAAACTTACTGGGTAAAGGGAGAAATGACAGATAGGGTGTTATCGTTTATTCAGAAAGAAATTGATCAAGGACACCAGGCGTATGTGATCTGCCCGCTGATTGAAGAATCGGACCAGTTGGATATTCAAAACGCCGTGGAACTATATAACCAGCTCTCCTCTGTTTATGAGCCCAATATACCTGTGGGACTGATGCATGGAAGGCTCCACAATGAAGAAAAAGAGGAAGTCATGCAAGAATTTGCTGAAAACCGATTAAAAGTCCTTGTCTCAACTACAGTCGTGGAAGTTGGAGTTAACGTGCCGAACGCAACGGTGATGGTAATTTATGATGCGGAGCGCTTTGGTCTTTCCCAGCTTCACCAGTTACGTGGGAGAGTAGGGCGCGGGTCAGATCAGAGTTATTGCATTTTACTTGCCGACCCTAAAGGTGATGTAGGGAAAGAGCGGATGAGAATCATGACAGAAACGACAGATGGATTTGAACTTTCGGAGCAGGACTTGAAACTTAGGGGTCCGGGTGATTTCTTCGGAAGAAAGCAGAGCGGTATGCCGGAATTTAAGGTAGCGGATATGGTTCATGACTACCGTGCTCTTGAAACAGCACGCCGCGATGCGGCTGAAATCATCACAGAAGAGCGGCTGGACAAGGATAGTCGTTACCGTCCTTTAAGAGATCTTATTTATCAGGATAAACAAATAATGGGTGAAGTTCTGGATTAGTCAGTTTCTCTCACATATTCTACTTCCGCTCCTCATATGAAACATCATAGATGCTTCGAAGTCTTGATGAAAGCTGGTGGTAGAATGGTTAAAGCGCAACGGCTTAACTACGGGGACCGAGTAGGAGTCATAGCCCCCGCTGGACCTCCAATAGAAGAGGATCTGAAAAGAGGTTTGGACGTTTTACGTTCTTTAGGACTCGATCCTGTACTAGGCGCCCATGTGCTTAATCAGGACCATACTTTTTCATATTTAGCTGCTCGTGATGAAGCAAGGTTAGAGGATTTGCATCGCATGTTTCTGGACCCCTGCATTAAGGCTGTGTTTTGCGCACGCGGGGGATATGGTACGGCACGGCTTGCTCCTTATCTTGATTATTCAATGATCAGTTGCAACCCAAAGGTGTTTTGGGGGTACAGTGATATTACTTATCTACACACCGCCATCTATAAATACAGTAATTTAGTTACTTTCCACGGACCTATGGTAGCTTCTGATCTAGGACGAACTCCCCTGAATAATGAAACCATCCTCTCCTTAGGTCAACTTTTTATGCCGAAGAATATAACTTTCCGTTATCCTGAATTTCCTTTTAATTCAATTCAGAACGGTAAAGCAGAGGGGATACTTGTAGGAGGAAATCTGACTGTACTTGCTGATTCAATGGGCACCGAGTTTGAACTGAATACAGATGACAGAATTCTATTTATTGAAGAAATTAATGAGCCGGCCTACAGAATTGATGCTATGCTTCTACAACTGCAGCTCGCAGGAAAGTTCGCTCATGTTAAAGGGGTTATTCTTGGTGATTTCAACCTCAAGGTTTCTGAGCTAGCTGAGACTCAAAAGGTACTACGCCAGTTCTTCATGCCTTACAAATTTCCTGTCTTGCAAGGATTCCCTTCCGGACATTGTACACCCAATTATGGTATTCCTTTAGGAACAAGAGTGCACTTAGATACGACTGCTCTATTGTTACAAGTTGAAGCAGGGGTAAACTGAGCTGCCATTGGTCGATACATGATCCTTGCGAAATTGATTTTGGTATTATATATTACTATTAGTACCTAGTCATAAAGCGACTGCTTTTGATTAATTGGACGGTGGAATTACGATGAAGAAGTCTAAAAAGATGAGGCAAAAAGAGTTGAAGGAGACGCTTGAGGTTTCGCCATTTACCACGGACGAGGAACTCGCTCGACGCTTTGGAGTCAGCATCCAAACCATTCGATTGGACCGCATGGAAATGTCTATTCCAGAATTGAGAGAAAGAATTAAATCAGTAGCTACCCAGGAATGGAATGAGACTGTAAAAGCCCTGCCGATTGAAGAAGTCATTGGTGAAGTTGTTGACTTAGAGCTGGATGAACGAGCCATTTCTATTTTAGATATTAGACCAGAGCACGTGTTTTCCAGAAATAATATAGCAAGAGGTCATCACCTCTTTGCTCAGGCAAATTCATTGGCAGTGGCCGTAATCAATGATGAACTTGCTTTAACCGCTCGCTCGGATATTCATTTTCGTAGACAAGTGAAACTTGGTGAGCGTGTCGTTTCAAAAGCCAATGTAGAAGGGAAAGATTCCAGGGGTCACACCATTGTGAACGTTCAGAGTTACGTTGGAAATGAAGAAGTGTTTGCGGGCACATTTGAGATGTTCCGTTCGAATCAATAGAAGGAGGATCAATTTATGAAACTAGCTATTGATGCTATGGGCGGGGATCACGCACCAGAAGCCATCGTGAAAGGGGCTGTTCATGCGGCTGAAACGATTAAAGGTGTCGAAATCACTTTAGTCGGAGATCAAGAACAGATTACCCCTTTTCTAAAAGGACAGTCTAATATTAAAGTGATACATACAACAGAAGTGATTACTTCGGAAGATGAGCCTGTCAGGGCTGTCCGAAGGAAAAAAAATGCTTCCATGGTTTTAATGGCTAAGGAAGTGAAAGAAGGAAGAGCAGATGGTTGTGTGTCTGCAGGTAACACGGGAGCATTAATGAGCGCCGGTCTTTTTGTAGTGGGACGAATGGAAGGAGTAGAGCGCCCAGCTCTAAGCCCAACATTACCTACCCAGGACGGTCAGGGTTTCTTAATGCTTGATGTGGGTGCCAATGTAGATGCAAAGCCTGAGCACCTTCTGCAATACGCGGTTATTGGTTCCATTTATGCAGAAAACGTACGAAAAATTTCCAAGCCGCGTGTAGGATTGCTCAATGTAGGGACTGAAGATGGAAAAGGGACAGACCTTACTAAAAAAACGTTCCAGCTTTTGAAAGAGGCCCCAATTAATTTCATTGGAAATGTAGAAGCTCGTGACCTTCTGGATGGTGCGGCGGATGTCGTCGTAACGGATGGATTCACCGGGAATATAGCACTTAAGACCATAGAAGGAACGGCAATGACCATGTTTTCTATGATGAAGAAAACGTTCATGAGCAATCTTAAGACAAAAATTGCTGCAGGATTAGCCAAAAATGACCTGAGAAAACTTAAAGGTCAGCTGGATTATTCAGAGTATGGAGGGGCAGGGCTGTTCGGCCTGGCAGCGCCTGTGATTAAAGCGCATGGCTCCTCTAACGAACGGGCCGCTTATAACGCTATCCGCCAGGCTTGTGAAATGATCGAACTTGATGTCACTCAAACCATCTCGAATACACTGAAGACCATTCAATCAGAGGAGGAAGAAAAGTGAAAAAAACAGCTTTTATTTTTCCAGGACAGGGATCGCAAGAAGTAGGAATGGGTAAAGCAATGTATGACTTCTATCCTTCTGTGAAAAAAATGTTTGATGATGCCGATGACGTACTCGGTTATTCATTGACTACACTTATGTTCGAAGGGCCCCAGGAAGAACTAACTAAAACGGAGAACGCTCAGCCAGCTTTATTGCTGAATAGTGTAGCTATTAACCACGTCTTAAAAGAAGAAGGTATCAAACCTTCTATGACAGCGGGACATAGTCTAGGCGAATATAGTGCTCTTGTAGCTTCCGGTTCCCTTGACCCCATGGCGGCTGTGCAGCTGGTGCATACGCGCGGAAAGTTGATGGAAGAAGCTTATCCAACCGGAAAAGGTTCAATGGCGGCTGTATTGGGGATGTCTCAAGAGGAAATCGAGAAAGTTCTGGAAGGGTTCAATGACGATGAGCCTGTTGACCTGGCGAATATTAATTGCCCTGGGCAAATTGTAATCTCTGGAACAAAAGAGGGAGTATCTCAGGCATCAGAACAGCTGTCCGAAGCTGGAGCTAAGCGTGTACTACCTTTGAATGTGAGTGGACCTTTTCACTCTCGTCTCATGAAACCCGCAAGCGGTGACTTTGCCGACCATTTGTCGAAGAATTCGATTTCGGAAGCGTCTGTACCTGTATATGCGAATGTTACAGCAGGTCCTGTTACAGAAGCAGATGAAATTGAGAAGCTGCTTGTTAAGCAGTTATATTCTCCGGTCCGTTTTCAGCAAATACTTGAAGCATTTGTTGAAGAGGACGTGGATGCCATCGTAGAAATCGGTAACGGAAAAGTCTTGAGCGGACTTGTACGAAAGGTTAAGCGAAGAATGAAAACATTTAATGTGCAGGATCCTGAAACAGTAGACCAATTTATCCAATGGTATAAGGAGGAGTCTTAATGTTACAAGAACAAGCAGCTCTCGTTACCGGGGCTTCCCGTGGAATTGGACGAGCCATTGCTATGGAACTCGCCTCTAAAGGTGCTAAAGTCGCCGTTAACTATGCTGGCAGTGAAGATAAAGCAGAAGCAGTTGTGCAGGAAATTATAGATCAGGGTGGAGAAGCTATCAAAATACAGGCTGATGTAACGAGTGAGGACGACGTTAAACGCATGATTAAAACAGTCGTAGATGAATTCGGCCGCCTTGATATTCTTGTTAATAATGCAGGCATTACGAAAGACAACTTACTTATGAGGATGAAAGAAGAAGAATTCGATTCCGTTATTGATACGAATCTTAAAGGCGTGTTTCTTTGTACCAAAGGCGTAACGCGTCAGATGATGAAACAAAAGTACGGCCGGATCATCAATGTGGCTTCTATCGTAGGGGTTTCAGGAAATGCTGGGCAGGCTAACTATGTAGCTGCAAAAGCAGGGGTGATCGGCATGACGAAATCAAATGCCAAAGAACTTGCTTCAAGGAATATTCAGGTTAATGCAGTTGCTCCGGGTTATATTACTACAGATATGACAGAGGCGCTTACTTTCGAACAAAGAGAACAGATGTTATCCTTAATCCCTCTGAACCGTCTTGGTGAAGCGGCAGACGTTGCTCGTGTTGTCCGTTTTCTAGCTTCAGAAGACGCTGCTTATATGACGGGCCAGACCTTGCATGTTGATGGCGGAATGGTCATGTAAAAATGATATGGTTTTTCGCTTGAAAATTTACTATAATGACTGAAGGGAGGTGAAGTCCAATGGCAGATACATTTGATCGAGTAAAACAAATCATCGTTGATCGTTTAGACGTTGAGGAATCTAAAGTAACAATGGAGGCTTCCTTCAAAGAAGATTTAGAAGCAGACTCTTTAGACGTAGTAGAGCTTGTAATGGAGCTTGAAGATGAGTTTGATATGGAAATCTCAGACGAAGAAGCTGAAAAAATCAATACAGTTGGGAACGCTGTGAATTACATAAACAGTGTGCTATAACCCTTCAAACATGCTGTCTGTGTAAAAGCAGGCAGCCTTTCCTATTGATGAGAAATTTATAGCAAAGGACAAGGTGATTTATGGATGATTTTTCCAGTTTCCAGAAGAGAGTCAATATCCACTTCCAGGATATCTCGTTACTGGAACAAGCTTTCACACATTCATCTTATGTGAATGAGCATCGTAAAACGGAGCGCAAGGATAATGAGCGTCTGGAATTTTTAGGTGATGCTGTTTTGGAATTAGGTGTCTCACAATACTTGTATCGGGAGTATCCTGATATGGCAGAAGGAGAGCTTACCAAGTTCCGCGCTTCTATAGTCTGCGAAGCATCTCTTGTAGATTTCGCTAAAGACCTTAACTTTCATGAGCTTATTTTATTGGGCAAAGGAGAGGAATTAACAGGTGGACGCAACCGGCCGGCCTTGCTCGCTGATGTATTTGAAGCCTTCATTGGTGCTTTGTATTTGGATCAAGGCTTTGAAGAGGTAGTAACATTCTTAGAGAAGTATGTTTACCCTAAGGTTAAAAAAGGTGCTTTTTCTCATGCGATGGATTTTAAAAGTCAGCTACAGGAATTTATTCAGCGGGATAAAAACAGTAAGATTGAATATGAAATTGTAGAAGAAAGAGGACCTGCCCACAGCAGAGAATTTATTGCTCATGTTCGGATCCAGGGAGAAGTTGGTGGAATCGGGGTCGGCAGAACAAAGAAAGAGGCAGAGCAGCGGGCTGCCCAAAAAGCATTAGAAAATCACGGAGCCCTTTCCTGAAAAAAGGACAGGCTAGAACTCGGATGAAGTTCTGGCCTGTCCTTTTTATTATTGAACCTTTTTATTGAGGTTTCCGAAATCTTCCCAATTCTTGAACAAATGTCTGGATCTCTGACACACTTAACTGTCCTTTCATTTGAACAATATCGTGTAATTCCTTAATCTCGTCATACTTCTCTAAATCGTAATCATCCGGGTCCATGATGGTGCGGTTCACAACTTGTAACCGGTCGGCCATATCATTAATAATGAATTCAAGATTCTCGCGCGTAGGTTCTTCTAAACTCAAGACAAATCCTCCTTCAAAGCTCCTAGTATGGGCTAATACATATAATAAAATACTTTTCTGCTTTTTAAAACCCTTTGCTGTAAGGAAAAATTAAAGTTCTTATCGCTCGTCATCACTTCCTACCGTAGGGCGGATGTTTATGATAAAATAAATTAGTTGAGTGAAAGATTGCGAATATACAGGAGGATGAATATGTTCCTCAAACAGTTAGATACCATAGGGTTTAAATCATTTGCTGAAAGAGTAACGGTCGATTTCGTACCGGGCGTCACCTCAGTTGTCGGACCGAACGGAAGCGGCAAAAGTAATATTACGGATGCTATACGCTGGGTGCTGGGAGAGCAGTCAGCCAGATCTCTCAGAGGATCGAAGATGGAAGATATCATTTTCGCAGGCAGTGACACACGAAAAGCGCAGAATATGGCTGAAGTCACTTTGACGCTTGATAATTCTGATCAGACCCTTCCTCTTGATTATCAGGAAGTTAGTGTGATGAGACGAGTGTTTCGTTCGGGAGAAAGTGAATTTTATATTAATAATCAAACATGCAGATTAAAAGATATTGTCGATTTATTTATGGACTCAGGTCTCGGACGTGAGGCTTTTTCCATTATTAGTCAGGGGAAAGTGGAAGAAATTTTAAGCTCGAAAGCGGAAGAGCGGCGCTCGATTTTCGAAGAAGCAGCTGGAGTTTTGAAGTACAAGCAGAGAAAAAAGAAAGCGGAATATAAACTCGCAGAAACTCAGGAGAACTTAAATCGGGTTGAAGATATAATTCATGAAATAGATGGACAGCTTGAACCGCTAAAAGAACAGGCTGCTGTGGCTAAGGACTATTTGGAGAAAAAGGAAGACTTAAAACAAATAGAGGTTTCCCTATTAATCACCCAAATAGAAAATCTTCATGGAGAGTGGCAGGAACTCCTTAAAGAATTGGCTACGGTTAAAGAACAGGAATCAGAACTGCGGTCACATATAGAAGAAAAAGAAACTGCTGTTGTAAAGCAGCGGGACACAATGCAGGCTCTTGATGAATCGATTGAGGATCTACAGGAAACCCTGCTGGTTCTAACTAAAGAGCTGGAAAATCTCGAAGGCAGACGAGAACTTATGAAAGAGCGTCATAAGCACTTTGAAGAGAATAAAACAAAAGTCGAACAGGATTATGAAGAGCTTTCCAGTAAATTGGATGAACTTCAAAAAACAGCTAAGAAGGAAACAAAACAATTAAATGCGTTCAAGAAACAACGAAAGCAGACCAAGGATGATCTTGAGCAGACGAACCAGGCGCTTAGTGAAGATATAGAAGGTATTGAAGATCAGATCGAAGACCTTAAAAGTGATTATATTGATCTTCTGAATGAACAGGCAGCCAAAAGAAATGAAAAGCAGTCTCTCGAAAAGCAGGTATCACAGATCAATTATAAAAAAGGCCATCAACAGACACGCTTCAGTGATCTAAGGGACGAACGAGAAGTCCTCGAAACCAGCTTAACTGAAGCTGTGGAAAATCTGAAGAATATATCCGATCTGCGCGAGAAGAAGGAAAAACATCTAGCCGGCCTTCAAGAAGAACTGGAAGAAAATCAACAATCCTATCAGGAGTGGCAGGAGAAATTATATAAAGGCTACCAATACTTAGAAAAGCTGCGATCGAAAAAAGAAATGCTGGAAGATATGAAGGAAGATTTCTCAGGCTATTATCAGGGTGTTCGTGAAGTATTAAAAGCAAGACAAAACCAGCAGCTTATGAATATTGAAGGTGCTGTACTGGAACTGATCGACATCCCGGGGGATTATTTAACAGCTATTGAGACGGCTCTTGGAGCCCAGGCTCAGCATATTGTTGTTAAAGATGATCAAGCTGGCAGAAAGGCGATTCACTGGCTGAAGAATAATAATAAAGGCCGTGCCACGTTCTTACCTTTAACTTCCATACAGCCGCGTTCCGTACACAACCAAGCGGCTTCAAAACTCCCAGAGCAGGAAGGCTTTGTCGGAGTCGCCGCTGACCTCGTAACGTATGACAGCCGTTTTAAAAAAGCGATCCAACACCTTCTAGGACATATTGTTATCGCCGAAGACTTACAGCACGCCAATTCGATTGCTCAATTCCTAAATCGCAAATACCGGATTGTGACGCTTGAAGGAGACGTGGTGAACCCTGGTGGTTCGATGTCAGGCGGAGCTCAGAAAAAGTCGGGACAGTCGCTTTTTACTCGGGAAAAAGAGCTGTTGGAACTAAGAGATAATATTCACGAATTTCAATCCAAAACTGAACAAGTGGAACAAAAAGTTAAACATTTAAAGAATGAGACCACGAACCAGCAGCAAGAAATAGAGCGAGTCAGCCAGGAAGTAGCAGAACTTAAAAATGAAGAATATGAGAAACAGTCTGATAAGCGTGAACAGCAAGTGAAAATGGATCATTTAAATAGTCAGCTTCAGCTGTTTGATCAGGATCAGGCTCAGTTTGATCAAGACAGGCATCAGGCTGATAATCAAATGAGTGAGCTTGATAAAGATCTAAAAGCATTAACGCAGAAACTGGAGAATATTCAAAAAGAAATTGATGATTTAACAGCTGCAAAAGACCGGCAAAAAGTGGACGAAGCTAATTTACAGAGCCGACGACAAGAGCTCCAGATTCAACTGGCTGAGCAGGAATCATCTGTCCAGAATCAACAGGAAAAAGCTGACCGGTACAACCAGGAACTAGCTTCCGTTAAAGCCGAACTGAAAGAAAACCGAGAGGAACATAAACGTTTAATGGAAGTTTTTGATTCTAACCAGACGGAAGAAGAAGTCCTGGCTTCCATTGAGGAAACAAAACAGAGAAAGGAAGCTACTTCTTCACTCATTCAGGATAGAAGAAAAGAGAGAAATGAGCATGGACAGGAAATTCAGAGGGCTGAACAATTGTTGAAGGAACAAAAAAGACGTCAGCAAAACTTCACCCAGGATATTCAGCAAAAAGAAGTAAAAGCAAACCGGCTGGATGTAGAACTTGAAAATCTGTTGAATTATCTCCAGGAGGAATACGTTATAACATTCGAAAAAGCTAAGAATGACTACCCTCCTGTAGAGGATGTTGATCAGGCATCCACAGATGTCAAGCTGATCAAAAGATCAATTGAAGAACTTGGCACCGTCAATCTTGGAGCAATTGAAGAGTATGATCGTATTTTGGAAAGGTATGAATTTCTAAAGGGACAGCAGGAGGACTTGCTGGAAGCTAAACAGACTCTTCATAGTGTTATCGGTGAAATGGACGGAGAAATGCAGCGGCGTTTTGAAGATACTTTCACAAAGATTCGTGCAGAATTTGAAGAAGTTTTCCGGGAATTGTTTGGAGGGGGACGTGCGGATCTTAAATTAACAGATCCTGAAAATATGCTCGAAACGGGTGTGGATATCGTTGCCCAACCTCCTGGGAAAAAGCTTCAGAATTTAAGTTTGCTTTCTGGTGGAGAGCGTGCCCTTACTGCCATAGCTCTTTTATTTTCCATCTTGCGTGTACGTCCTGTACCATTCTGTGTACTCGATGAAGTAGAAGCGGCATTAGATGAAGCCAACGTAGATCGATTTGCTCGCTTCTTAAAAGAGTTCAGCGCAGATACACAGTTCATCGTTATTACACACCGCAAAGGTACTATGGAAGAATCAGACGTTTTATACGGAGTTACGATGCAGGAATCAGGGGTTTCAAAACTAGTATCTGTCCGACTGGAAGAAACACCTGAATTACTAGAAGCGTAGAAAGGATGAGTTGATGAGTTTTTTTAAGAAATTGAAAGATCGATTTGTAAAAGGGGAAGAAGAACAGCAGGAAAGTACTTCCCAGAACGAACCCAAAAATGAATCACTTGAAGAAGCTGATTCATTTAACCCTTACACTGGAGAAGCCTATAAAGGCGGAGAGGTAGTTTACTCGAAAGCAGAAGAGGAGGAAAGACTGCGAAAGGAATCCTTGGAGTCTGAAGGGAAATCCCTGGAGGGAGAAACAGAGACTTACGAGGATAAACTTGATCGACTTTCCGTACCTGCAGAACCTATGGATGACGTCTCTGTAGCCTCCAAGTTTAAAAAAGGACTAGAGAAAACCAGGACCTCATTCTCTACTAAGATTAATGATTTAGTAGCCAAATACCGTACCGTAGATGAAGATTTCTTCGAGGAATTAGAAGAAATCCTGATCTCAGCCGATGTTGGGGTCAACACGGTTATGGAAATGATTGATGAACTGGAAATGGAAGTCAAACGAAGAAATATTAAAGATACAAGCCAGGTAAAAGAAGTTATTTCTGAAAAACTGGTAGAAATCTATTACGGAAACGATGAGGCTGAAGAGGTAGAAGGTTTGAATGAAAATCCGGATGGCCCTACTGTTTACTTATTTGTCGGGGTGAATGGTGTGGGCAAGACGACTACCATCGGTAAGCTCGCTCACCGCCTGAAATCTGAAGGCAAGAAAGTAACCCTTGCTGCAGGTGATACCTTTCGAGCAGGTGCTATTGAGCAATTGGACGCCTGGGGAGAGCGGGCAGGAGTCAATGTAATTAAGCACAGTGCAGGCAGTGATCCTGCTGCCGTCATTTATGATGGGATCCAATCGGCTAAGTCCCGAAATGCTGATGTGTTAATATGTGATACGGCTGGGCGCCTTCAAAATAAAGTAAACCTGATGAACGAACTATCAAAAGTTAAACGCGTTATTGAACGTGAAATTCCAAATGCTCCCCATGAAGTCCTTCTTGTGCTTGACGCTACTACAGGACAGAATGCTATGAGTCAGGCGAAGACGTTCTCGGAAGCAACCGACGTTTCAGGCATCGTTCTTACTAAACTGGACGGTACAGCAAAAGGTGGAATTGTTTTAGCCATACGAAAAGAACTTTCAATCCCTGTTAAACTCGTGGGACTAGGTGAAAAAGTAACAGATTTGGAACCATTTGATGCTCAGGCGTTTGTGTATGGATTATTCGCTGATATGGTTGAAGAATTCGATGAGGAAGAAGGAGAAAATCAAGCTTAAACCTTGACAGGTACTGAGTGACTCCGTTAGTATTTTTATGTAAAGGTATTTCACTTAACAAGGAGTGCTTCAAGGGTGCTTGAAAAAACGACACGTGTTAACTATCTGTTTGATTTTTATCAATCATTGTTGACTCCGAAACAAAGAAACTATATGGAATTATATTTTTTAGAAGACTACTCATTAGGTGAGATATCAGAAACCTTCGACGTTTCCCGTCAAGCGGTTTACGATAATATTCGCCGAACAGAAGCAATGTTGGAAGAATACGAAAAAAAGCTGCTATTATACGAGAAATTCAGCAAGCGGCAGCAGATCCTTAAGGAAATGGAAGGTGAAGTTAACCAAAGTGAACTTCCTCCCCGTTTCCAGGATTGGCTGGCGCAACTACAAGATTTAGAATAGGGGGGTCTCTTCGATGGCATTTGAAGGATTATCCGACCGTTTGCAGGAAACAATTAAGAAAATCAAAGGCAAAGGGAAGGTAGAGGAGCAAGACGTAAAAGAGATGACTCGTGAAGTTCGTCTAGCCCTCCTCGAGGCCGACGTTAACTTTAAAGTAGTTAAAGACTTTGTGAAGCGCGTACGTGAACGTGCTGTTGGGCAAGAGGTCATGGAAAGTCTGACACCAGGTCAGCAGGTTATTAAAGTAGTTAAGGAAGAATTGACCGATCTAATGGGCGGTGATGAGAGTAAGATTGCCGTTGCAAAGCGTCCACCAACTGTGATTATGATGGTGGGACTACAGGGTGCAGGTAAAACGACCACAACCGGTAAACTTGCCAACGTTCTGCGTAAAAATCATAATCGAAAACCGCTACTGGCAGCTGCCGACGTTTATCGTCCAGCAGCTATCCAACAACTGGAAACCATCGGGAAGCAGCTTACAATGCCAGTCCATTCCGAAGGCACTGAGGCAGACCCGGTTGACATTGCAAAGAATGCAATTGAAAAAGCGAAGGAAGAAAATCATGACTACGTAATCGTGGATACAGCCGGTCGACTACATGTTGATGGAGAGTTGATGGGTGAACTTCAGCGGATAAAAGAAGCTGTAAATCCAGATGAGATTTTCCTGGTGGTCGATGCCATGACTGGTCAGGATGCAGTCAACGTAGCACAAAGCTTTGATGATCAGCTTGATATTACAGGAGTTCTTCTGACGAAACTGGATGGCGATACCCGCGGCGGTGCGGCACTATCGATTAAAGCTGTAACAGGTAAACCGATTAAGTACGCAGGTATGGGAGAAAAGCTGGATCAGCTCGAACCATTCCACCCAGAGAGGATGGCTTCACGGATTCTTGGTATGGGTGACATGCTTACTCTGATTGAGAAAGCACAGACTCAAGTAGATGAAAAACAAGCGAAAGAACTTGAATCGAAAATGCGTACCGCATCGTTTACGTTCGAAGACTTCCTGGACCAAATGGAACAGGTTAAGAATATGGGGCCGCTTGATGAGATCATAAATATGATTCCAGGCGCTAACAAAATGAAAGGGCTGAAGAATGCTTCGTTTGATGATAAACAAATCGTTCACGTCGAAGCAATAATCCAGTCTATGACCAAAAAAGAACGCCAGGACCCATCGGTTATGAACGCGAGCCGGAAAAAACGGATTGCCAAAGGATCGGGTACATCGGTTTCAGAAATTAACCGCTTATTGAAACAGTTTGAAGAAATGAAGAAAATGATGAAACAAATGAGTAATACTAAGGGCAAAAAAGGAAAAGGAATGAATTTTCCTTTTATGTAATGGAAAAGTCCTTTACACACAATTGAAGATCTGCTAAAATCTTTATCTGTGTGAAACATTTATAGAAATATGGAGGTTGTTAAAAATGGCAGTAAAAATTCGCCTTAAACGTATGGGATCTAAACGTAACCCATTTTACCGTGTAGTAGTTGCAGATTCACGTGCTCCACGTGATGGCCGTATCATTGAACAAATCGGCACATATAACCCAGTAGCTAACCCAATCGAGGTTAAACTTGATGCTGATAAAGCAATGGACTGGATGTCTAATGGTGCTCAGCCAAGTGATACGGTACGTAACTTATTCTCTAAAGAAGGCATCATGAAGCAGTTCCACGAAAAGAAAAACCAAAAATAAAGTAGTGGTGATATCATGCAAGCCTTGATCGAAACGATTGTTACTCCGCTTGTCGATCAGCCAGACGCTGTGAAAGTGGATGTGAAGGAAGAGGAGCATAAAATTGTTTACCATCTTTCCGTCCACCCTGATGACGTTGGAAAAGTGATCGGAAAAAACGGGCGGATTGCAAAAGCGATTCGTACGGTCGTTTACGCGGCCGGTTCCGATTCTGAAAAAAGAATCTATCTGGATATCATGTAAGAATGAACTAGTGTAATGGTGCCGAAGTCAGACTTCGTCCCCCACACTTATATTTCTTTTCATGTAAAAGGGAGAGGGCTAACCTTTCCCTTTTTTACCATTCAGAGAAAAAATGAGAAAGGCGGTTCGTGGATGCAGATCATCCGGAAAATTCCCGTGAAGCAAGTCTTAACTGAAACCAGCCGTGAACTCTTAATAGAGCGTTTTGAAAAGCAATCCAGTCAATTGGATCAGGAATGCCGCCAATTAGCTTTTGAACAAAAAAAGCTTGAACGAAAGCCTGGAATGTCAAAACAAGAAGTAGAAAAACGCTTTTCTAAAGAGATTAGCCGTAGGAAAGAGCAAATGCGGTGGATTACCGGCCAGCTTTCGCAGCTTTCCATTCTTCCTGACCATAGTGAATTGGAAATAGATGAAGTGGAAGCTATACTCACAGTAGAAGAAGGCGATGACTGGAAAACGGCCGTGACGGAGCAGCAAATCATCATTAAAGATGGAAAAGTTATACGAGCGAGGTAATTAAATTCATGGAAAATCAAATGTTTAATGTAGGGAAAATAATAAATACACATGGCATTAAAGGTGAGGTCAAAGTGCATCGGATCACAGATTTCGATGAACGTTTCCAGCCTGGTCAGCTTTTGTATTGGGTAAATGATACGAGTGAACCTGTTTCTCTTGTGGTACGTTCCCATCGTATTCATAAGGGGTATGACCTGATTGCTTTTGAAGAGCATCCATCCATCAATGATGTGGAGGGTTATAAGAATGGTATGTTGATGGTCTCTGAAGAGGAGCAGGCAGACCTTGAGGAGCACGAGTTCTATTTTCGTGAAATAATCGGGTGCATCGTTTATCTCGAATCTGGTGAAGAGATAGGACGAGTAAAAGAAATACTTACTCCCGGAGCTAATGATGTATGGGTGGTTGAAAGGCACGACAATTCCGATCTACTTCTTCCATATATTGAGCCCGTCGTCAAACGAGTGGATCCGTCCCAACAAAGAATCATCATTGATCCAATAGAGGGGCTGCTGGACTGATGCATATTGATATACTAACGTTGTTTCCTGAAATGTTCGAAGGTGTACTTAATACGTCGATTATGAAACGGGCACAGGATCGAGAAGCCTTTTCCTATCAATATGTTAATTTTCGTGAGTTTACAGTTAACAAGCATAATAAAGTCGATGATTATCCTTATGGAGGCGGCGCGGGTCTGGTTTTGACTCCCCAGCCAGTATTCGATGCAGTTAACCATATTAAAGCCAATGTCTCTAATAAACCGCGTGTTATTCTAATGTGCCCGCAAGGTGAACCTTTTTCACAAGAAAAGGCGGAAGAATTATCAGAAGAAGAACATTTGGTATTCATTTGTGGTCATTATGAAGGGTATGATGAGCGGATTCGAAAAGAGCTTGTAACGGATGAGATATCTATTGGGGACTACGTATTGACCGGGGGAGAACTTGGAGCAATGGTTGTAATGGATTCCGTAGTCCGCTTGCTTCCAGGGGTTCTTGGAAATGAACAGTCAGCTCCGGAGGATTCTTTTTCGAACGGTTTACTCGAACACCCTCACTATACACGACCGGCTGATTTTAGAGGTGAAAAGGTTCCAGAAGTATTACTTTCAGGAAATCACGCTAAAATTGATGAATGGCGTCACTATCAATCGCTTAGAAGAACGTATGAAAGACGTCCTGATCTGTTAACGAACAGAGTACTATCCGAAAAAGAACAAAAATGGATTAATGAATGGAAAAATCGTTGATGATTGTTGAAGTTTAACAGCTAGTGTGGTATATTATACGTTGTGCTTAAACGTTCGGTTTAAGTGGAAAACGATGTTCCGCTGTCTCCTAGAGGGCAAGAGCATTAGTTAAAAAGGAGTGAAATACGATGCAACAACTTATTCATGACATTACAAAAGAACAGCTTCGTACGGATCACCCAAACTTCCGTCCAGGTGACACGGTTAAAGTGCACGTGAAGGTAGTAGAGGGAAGCCGTGAGCGTATCCAGGTATTCGAAGGTGTTGTAATTAAACGTCAGAATGGCGGGATCAGCGAAACATTTACCGTTCGTAAGATTACTTACGGCGTAGGCGTTGAGCGTACATTCCCAGTACATTCTCCACGAGTTGCTAAGATCGAGCGTTCTCGTCGTGGTAAAGTACGTCAAGCACGTCTTTACTATCTACGTAACCTGCGCGGAAAAGCAGCCCGTATTAAAGAAATTATCTAATTTTAGTAGAAAGGAGCTTGCATTTGCCAAGCTCCTTTTTTCTAATCTTTCTAAGGGAGCGGGGATGGATGAAAAAGCAGTGGTTAGAGTGGATTAAAGCTTTTGCCATAGCAGCTATTTTAGCAGTTGTTGTGCGTGTTTTTCTACTGGCTCCAGTCGTGGTGGAAGGGCCTTCCATGCTGAATACTCTTCATAGTGATGACCATTTAATCGTAAGTAAGATTAATTATACTCTGGGGAACCCTGAGAGATTTGATATAGTAGTCTTTCACGCTACGGAAAGAAAAGACTACATTAAAAGAATCATTGGTCTTCCGGGAGATACGGTCCGATACAGTAATGACCAGTTATACATAAATGGTGAAGCATTCGAAGAACCTTATTTAGAGGAGCTTAAAAAGGAACTGCCAGAAGGAGAAGAATTGACCAGGGACTTTTCAATGGATCAATTGCCGGGCAGTAATGAAGAAGTTCCGGAGGGTGAACTGTTAGTATTGGGTGATAACCGTAACAACTCAACAGACAGTCGAATGCTTGGTACGATTCCTAAAGAGCAGGTAGTAGGCGAAGCCGTCTTTTTATACTGGCCTTTGAATCGCATCAAATTCATGAATTAGGAGTGATAGCGTGACAATACAATGGTACCCGGGACACATGGCTAAAGCGAAGAGGGAAGCATCAGAAAATTTAAAATTAGTGGATTTTGTTATTGAACTAGTTGACGCGCGTGCTCCACTTTCCTCGCAGAATCCCATGCTCCAAGGAATATTGGGAGACAAGCCCAAAATGATGGTGCTTATGAAAAAAGATTTGGCGGATCCGAAGGTAACAAAAGAATGGTTGGAGCATTTCAAAGAAAATGGTTTTCCTTCCATTGCGATTGAAGCAAACAATAAACAGGATATACAAGCCGTTATCAACCTTGGAAAAAGCATAGGTAATGAAAAAATCGAAAAATTAAAAGCAAAGGGTGTCCGACCTCGGGCTTCCAGAGCTATGATCCTCGGCATACCTAACGTAGGGAAATCTACCTTGATTAATCGACTGGCAAACAAAAGCATTGCCAAAACTGGGGATAAACCTGGGGTGACTAAGAAACAACAATGGATTAAAGTTAAAAATGAATTTGATCTTCTGGATACTCCTGGTATTTTGTGGCCCAAGTTTGAAGAAGAAGAAGTAGGATATC
This sequence comes from Halobacillus halophilus DSM 2266, assembly GCF_000284515.1. Taxonomy (GTDB): domain Bacteria; phylum Bacillota; class Bacilli; order Bacillales; family Halobacillaceae; genus Halobacillus; species Halobacillus halophilus. The sequence continues at coordinate 2,016,066 of NC_017668.1, forward strand.
GCCTTGCTTCAATAGGAACGATTAAGGATCAAATATTGCCTACGGAAGATGTGGCTGCCTATGTTCTGGATTATTTACAAGCTTACTATCCATCAATGCTTGAAGAACGTTATGGCTTCGAAGGCTACGATGATATCATGACGGCATTTGAAACGATTGGGAAAAAGAGAGGCTGTCTTGAAAGTGGAGGGCGTATTAATTTCGATAAGGTTTCAGATGTGATTATACAGGATTTACGAAACGGCAAACTTGGTCTTATCAGTTTTGAAAGTCCAGAATAAACGGAACGTAAACGCAACGTGAGAAAACTCACTTTGCGTTTTTTTCATTACAAAGCGAGACGAACTTGTCCGATAAAGAAAATAGCGGAGGTTTTACATACGATGACAATCAGGACGATTGCGCAAATCAAAAAAGAATTAGCAGACGAAAGTGTAGAGGAAGAATATCTGGATTTACTGCGTAGCGATAATCGCAAAGGTGTACAAAAACTACTTGAACAATATGATAGGAGACAGGATCAGAAACGAGAATATAAGCATCAATTTGAGCAGATGAAGTCTTTTGAGTACTCCTGCAGAGAGAAAGGGAGCCATATAATAGCAGGAATTGATGAAGCTGGGCGTGGACCGCTGGCGGGTCCTGTGGTTGCAGCTGCCGTTATCCTGCCAGAGGATTATTATTTGGAGGGACTTTATGACTCCAAAAAAATTCCGCTTGCTAAACGTGAAGAGTTTTTTCAGAGTTTAAAAGCCCATGCAGATTGTGGGGTCGGAATTGTATCTAACGAAGAAATTGATCAGCATAATATCTATCAAGCAACAAAATTGGCTATGAAAAGAGCGGTTATGGATCTTACTCAGGTACCTGAACATCTCCTCATTGATGCGATGTATTTAGAGGAATCAGAAGTTCCACAGACTTATTTAGTTAAAGGCGATCAGCGTAGTGTATCGATTGCAGCAGCAAGTATTATCGCAAAAGTAACGCGAGACCGGATTATGTCTGAGTGGCACGACAACTATCCTATGTACCATTTTCGGTCCAACCAGGGGTATGGCACTAAAGAACATTTAGAAGCTTTAAAAACATACGGAGTGTCTCCGCTGCATCGAAAAAGCTTCGCCCCTGTCAAAGAGAACAGCTGAATATAAGGAGGGACACTAGCAATGAATTTGATTTCAAGCCTTAGCAAATTAGTTCAGCAACAAGAGGTGCGGGCTCTCCCTAAGACAGGGCAGGTTATAAACGGAAAAATTCTTGAACTTCTTCCACAGAATCGTGCGGTTGTGCAACTGGGTTCTCAACAAGTGAAAGCCCAATTGGAAGCTTCTCTATCAAAAGGAAAATCTTATTTATTTCAGGTTGGCTCAACAGATCAAAAAATTCAGTTGAAAGTAATTACCCAGTTAGGTGAGAGCCAAAGGGATTCGACGGTAAAGCAACTTTTGGACGAGCTTGGAATTAAACCTACGAAAGAAAACCGTCTGCTTACTTCTCAGCTTATAAAGAAAAGTGTACCTTTCCAAGGGTCTGATCTTAAACAGGCGGCTGCTTTACATCAACGGGCAGAGGACATAAAAGCTGCCCGTGAGATTTTAGTACAGATGCTTCAAAAACAGCTTCCGATTAAACCTTCCGTTTATAATGCTTTACATACTAAAAGGATGGATAGTGTAACTCAAACCATGAAGCAAGTGCATATAGAGGCTTCTAAAAGTAAAACAGCTGCGGACAGGGCGGTTATGTCTCTTTTAGCATCTTTAAAGGGAGAGGGAGCTTCTGTGTCCTTGAGGGAGTCATCCGTGGTAAAACTGATGACAGAAGTAAATATTAACAGCCAGAACTCTTTTCAATTATTTAAGAAAGCCGGGATTCTTGATTCCAAGGCCTCTTACACCTCTTTTCAAAATACCTGGACAGAATGGGCAGGAGCTCATAGTAAAGGTAACGAAAATCCCTCTTCTACTTATTTAGCTAGCCTATCTAAAAAGTCAGCACCTCCATTTCCGATGGCTATGGAAAAACTGGCAGGCAGGCTGAAGCAGCTTTTTCATCAGCAGCTTCCGCTGAAAGCCCCTGAACAACAGTCTTTGCATCGTGTTATGAATCAAGTTGAAAAAGTCTTAGCCAAGGAAATACCATCTGGAAATGATTCTCTCCGTAGTAAGCATAATACGTTTGGGACCAACCAGTCCGTATCTGAAGATTTTCAATTTTTGAAAGAACGCGAAGTCTTAACAAAAATAAGCAGCCTTTACACCGATGAAAAAAATCAAAAACTTTTACAAGATTTCCTGCGTGCGGCCCCCATCTTGTTAACGGAAGGTGGATCATCGGAGAAGCAGGTCATTAGGGAAGGTTTGTCTGTTCTAAAGAAATGGCAATCCACGCAGCTGCCTCCGATTCTTCGCCAAACCCTGACTGAATGGATAGGAAGATCGGCTGCTGAACTTTCCCTGTCAGAGAAAGAAGCTATTTTTGTAAAAATGAAAACCATGCTTGACCTGACAGGCCTGCAAGAAGAGTCTAATGTAAAACCTGCGTCAGCCCAGGAAAAAGCAATCACTCAAGAAAGTTCTCTGAAGACCTTGTTGCTCTCCAGTCTTCAGGATGCAAGCAGCATCATTCGTCCGGAAACAGCTAAAAAAATGATTCAGATGTTAAATGGAATGCAACTGACGGCCCAGCAGGAAACGAACCAGAGTCTGCAGATGTCGCTACAGTTTCCAGGAAACATAATCGGCTCAGAAAATGATGTTTATTTAGATATGGCAGGTAGAAAAACGAAGGAAGGTAACATTGATCCTGATTATTGTCACATTATGTTCTTTTTAGACTTAAATAACTTTAAAGAAACAATAATTAACTTAAATATAGTTTCCAGATGGGTAAGAGTAACTGTATTTAATCATGATTCATTAATAGAATTACCAATGGAAACGCATAAAGCTTCCCTTAAAATCGGGCTTGAGAACATGGGGTATGAATTGACTTCCCTTAATATTAAGGAAATGAACCATGCGGTAGACACGTCCGGTAAAGACAACGCTCTACCTGAATACAAGGAAGGAATTGATCTTCGAATATGAAAGATAAGCGGAAAGAAGCGATTGCTCTCCGTTATCAATTTGATAACGAAGCGGCTCCAAAGGTTGTAGCCAAAGGTGCAGGCTATGTAGCAGAAAATATAATGGAGAAAGCGAAAGACAATCAAGTATCCATTCAGGAAGACTCAACGTTAGTTGAACTGCTATCAGAATTAAATATTAATGAACAGATTCCAGAAGAATTGTATCACGTCGTAGCAGAGGTTTTCGCTTTTATCTATAAAGCAGATAAAGATTATACTGCATGATAGAATCAGGCTATATCATAATAGATGAATATTTCTTCAATTGGTTTACATAATAATTTATCAGTTAATTTAATGAATTTTTCGACAGATATCTGCCTTTGTGTGGACAATTGATAGCGTTTTTTTATACAATGTACATGCAGTGAAATTTGATGGGAGGATGAAACATGAACATTCACGAGTATCAAGGTAAAGAAATAATGCGCGATTTTGGCGTTTCTGTGCCAAATGGCCATGTAGCTTATACCGTAGATGAGGCTGTTGAAGCAGCTCAGAAACTAGGCAGCGATGTAACCGTTGTAAAAGCACAAATCCATGCAGGCGGCAGAGGTAAAGCCGGTGGAGTTAAAATTGCTAAAAACCTCGATGATGTGCGTACATACGCTGAAGAAATTCTTGGTAAGACGCTTGTGACCCATCAGACTGGGCCTGAAGGAAAAGAAGTAAAGCGCTTACTGATTGAAGAAGGCTGCGACATTCAAAGCGAATATTATGTAGGCTTAGTGCTTGACCGTGCCACAAGTAAAATTACGATGATGGCGTCTGAAGAAGGCGGTACAGAAATCGAAGAAGTGGCAGAAAAAACACCTGAAAAAATCTTTAAAGAAGTTATTGATCCTGTTACAGGACTAACACCTTTCCAGGCTCGCAGATTAGCGTTTAATATCAATATTCCAAAAGAAGCTTTAGGCAAAGCTGTTAAATTTATGCTCGGACTTTACGATGTCTTTGTGAAGAAAGACTGTTCTGTTGCAGAAATTAATCCGCTTGTTACTACAGGCGATGGCGAGGTACTTGCACTCGATTCCAAATTAAATTTTGATGATAACGCCCTGTTCCGTCAAAAAGATGTGGCTGAACTGCGTGATCTTGAAGAAGAAGATCCTAAGGAAGTAGAAGCATCTAAATACGACTTGAGTTATATTGCTCTTGACGGAAATATTGGTTGTATGGTTAACGGAGCAGGTCTTGCGATGGCAACCATGGATACAATCAAACATTATAAAGGCGATCCAGCTAACTTCCTTGATGTTGGGGGCGGTGCCACCACAGAAAAAGTTACGGAAGCATTTAAAATTATCCTGTCCGATGACAATGTAAAAGGTATTTACGTAAACATTTTCGGCGGCATTATGAAGTGTGATGTAATTGCTGAAGGTGTTGTAGAGGCAACGAAACAAATCGGTTTGACACTTCCTCTAGTGGTCCGTCTGGAAGGTACGAACGTTGAACAAGGCAAGAAAATTCTGGATGAATCCGGATTGAATATTACTTCTGCAGACTCCATGGCGGAAGGCGCTCAAAAAATCGTAGAACTAGTAAAGTAAAGAAAGGCGGGGAAATCAGATGAGTGTATATATTAACAAAGATACAAAAGTTATTGTACAAGGAATTACAGGCTCTACCGCTTTGTTCCATACGAAACAGATGGTGGAGTATGGAACCCAAATCGTCGGCGGAGTAACACCTGGTAAAGGTGGCACAGAAGTAGAAGGAATTCCTGTTTTTAACACAGTCGCAGAAGCCGTAGAAAAAACAGGGGCTAATGCTTCTGTTATTTATGTACCTGCTCCATTTGCCGCTGATGCGATCATGGAAGCAACAGACGCAGAGATGGATTTGGCGATCTGTATCACAGAGCACATCCCGGTCTTGGACATGATTAAAGTGAAGCGATTTATGGAAGGGAAGAAAACACGCCTTGTCGGTCCAAACTGTCCAGGTGTAATTACTCCAGATGAGTGTAAAATCGGTATTATGCCGGGATATATTCATAATAAAGGTCACGTGGGTGTCGTTTCTCGTTCAGGGACACTTACCTACGAAGCCGTACACCAGCTTTCTGAAGCCGGAATCGGCCAGTCAACAGCCGTTGGGATCGGTGGAGATCCTGTGAATGGAACTGATTTTATCGATGTACTCAAAGCTTTCAATGAAGATGATGATACAGAAGCGGTTATCATGATCGGCGAAATCGGAGGTACTGCTGAAGAAGAAGCAGCTGAATGGGTTAAAGAAAATATGAACAAACCAGTGGTTGGCTTTATTGGTGGACGCACTGCTCCTCCAGGGAAACGTATGGGCCATGCCGGTGCGATTATTTCTGGTGGAAAAGGAACCGCAGACGAGAAAATCCGTGTGATGAATGAATGTGGTATCCAAGTAGCAGAAACACCTTCTGTTATGGGAGATACTTTGATTAATGTTCTTAAAGATCAAGGTCTACTTGAGAAATGTAAAACAGTTTAAACAGATGGTTTCTTCATAAACGAATGCGGTAACACGGGAACATTTAAAAATTCTGCTCGTGTGCCCTTTTATCAACGGACAAACCATAATTGAAGTGAAATATTATTAAGAACCGTGTCTCTAAAGGCACGGTTCTATTATATGAAAAGAGGTTTGGTATGCAATCAGTAAAAGAAAACTTAATACGTCTTCATCATGCCCCTCAAGTAACAAGGCCTCTCCTTAGAAAGATGTTTCAAATCGATCCTCAGCTTCAATTCCCTTTTACATCTACACCCGCACAAATTTCCCGACTATTATCAATTCCGCTGCCTAGAGCGATATCTATTCTCCATCATATTCATGACACTAATATAATGAGGAAACTCGACAATCATTTACAAAAATATGAGTGTGTCACGTTAATGGATGACTTGTATCCACCTTTGTTAAAGGCTATTCCAGACTCTCCGTTTGTACTTTATATGACAGGTAATACTCAACTTTTAACGAATTCTTTAGCGTTGAGCGTCGTAGGGACACGTACCCCATCCTCTTACTCTCTACCAGCTATGAAATCGATTCTTATCCCATTGATTCATTTTGGTTTTACAATAGTTAGTGGGATGGCGAAAGGAATTGACCAATATGCTCACCATCTTGCCTGCCGTAATAATGGAACAACGATTGCCGTGCTTGGTTCTGGTTTTGATCATATCTATCCCACCAATGACATAGCTTTGTATCAATACTTATCTGAAAAGCAACTGGTAATTAGTGAATACCCTCCAGATCGAAAGGCTGAAAAATACCATTTTCCAGAACGCAACAGGATTATATCAGGTTTGACAGGGGCAACATTTGTAGTAGAGGCACGCCTAAGAAGTGGTTCCCTTATTACTGTAGATCAGGCTTTGGAGCAAGGAAGAGACGTATACGCTATGCCTGGTCTTGCAGGTAAGGCTACAAGTGAGGGCTGTCATAAAATAATTAATCAAGGGGCTAAACTTGTACACAGTTACAAAGATATTCTTGAAGACTGGCTAGAAAAAATTTGAAAAATAGGAATTAAAGGTGTTACATTCAAGGTCAGTTGAAAGTAAAATTTCTAAAACGAGGGAAAGGTATGTTTGACAAACGGTTTCATTGTATTTAATAATAGGGAAGATTTAAGTTATGTAATGAAGATAGAGAAAACACCTCTATGGGAGGAACCGATATGGCAGATTATCTTGTAATCGTCGAATCACCTGCGAAAGCAAAAACGATCGAACGATACCTAGGAAAGAAATATAAAGTCAAAGCATCCCTCGGGCATGTGCGTGATTTGCCCAAAAGTCAGATGGGTGTAGATGTTGACAATGAGTTTGAACCCAAATATATAACCATACGCGGGAAAGGACCTGTGTTAAAGGATTTAAAAACTGCAGCCAAGAAAGCAAAAAAAGTATATCTCGCTGCCGACCCCGACAGAGAGGGAGAGGCTATTGCCTGGCATTTAGCTCATAGTCTGGATATAGATGAAGCGTCTGAATGCAGAGTGGTTTTTAACGAAATTACGAAGGAAGCTATTAAAGATTCTTTCAAACAGCCTCGTACCATTGATTCTCATCTAGTAGACGCCCAGCAGGCTCGACGGATATTGGATCGTCTTGTGGGGTATAACATCAGTCCTATTCTATGGAAAAAAGTTAAAAAAGGCTTAAGTGCCGGACGTGTTCAATCAGTAGCGCTTAAAATTATCGTTGATCGTGAGAATGAAATCAAAAAATTCGTCCCTGAAGAATATTGGACCATTGAAGCGGATTTCTTAAAAGATAAAGAGAAATTCGAAGGTTCATTTTATGGTGTCGATGGCAAGAAACAGGATTTGAAAAACGAAGAGGACGTTAAAACAATTCAACAGCGCATGACAGGGAAAGATTTCTCTGTTGAAAAGGTAAATAAAAGAGAGAGAAAGCGTAACCCTTCTTTACCATTCACCACTTCATCCCTCCAACAGGAAGCAGCCCGTAAGCTGAATTTTCGGGCGAAAAAGACGATGATGATTGCGCAGCAGTTATACGAGGGAATTGATCTAGGTGGGAAACAAGGTACTACTGGTTTAATCACTTATATGCGTACCGACTCTACACGCTTATCAAATTCTGCAAAAGATGACGCCAAACAATATATTGAAAATAACTTCGGAAGTGAGTACCTGGGTAATAGTAATAAAACCAAGAAACAAGAAGGCGCACAAGATGCCCATGAAGCCATCAGGCCTACAGGAGCTGATCGAGACCCGAAGGCTATGAAGAGTATTCTTTCAAGAGATCAGTACCGCCTGTATAAATTGGTGTGGGACCGGTTTGTTTCCAGTCAAATGGCACCAGCAGTTCTGGATACCATGACCGTTCACCTCTATAACCAAGGAGTCGAATTCCGTGCTACAGGTTCTGAAGTGAAATTCAAAGGGTTTATGAAAGTGTATATTGAAGGCAGAGATGATAATAAAAAAGAAAAAGATAAGCTGCTTCCTCATTTAGAAGAAGGAATGACCGTGAAAGCTGAAGAAATCACGCCCAATCAGCACTTTACTCAACCACCTCCGAGATACACAGAAGCTCGACTGGTTAAAACCCTGGAAGAGCTGGGAATTGGGCGTCCATCAACTTACGCGCCAACACTCGATACCATCCAGCGCCGTGGATATGTAGCATTGGATAACAAACGTTTCATACCTACTGAGCTAGGAGAAATTGTTCTTGAACAACTGATTGAATATTTTCCAGAGATCATTGACCTCGATTTCACCAAAGAAATGGAAGATGACTTAGATGCAATTGAAGTAGGGAAAGAAGACTGGGTCTCCATCATCGGTGATTTTTATAAAGACTTCCAGCCTCGTTTGGAAAAAGCGGAAAAAGAGATGGAAGAGATAGAAATTAAAGATGAACCAGCAGGAATTGACTGCGAGAATTGCGGCCATGAAATGGTTTATAAGATGGGACGGTATGGAAAATTTCTAGCCTGTTCGAACTTCCCTGAATGTCGCAATACGAAACCGATTCTTAAAAAGATCGGAGTCACATGTCCGAAGTGTCAAAAAGGGGACGTTGTCGAAAGGAAGAGCAAGAAAAACCGTAAGTTCTACGGCTGCGACCGTTATCCGGAATGTGAGTTTATCTCATGGGATAAACCAATCAGCCGGCCGTGTCCTAAATGTGAAGCTCTGCTTGTTGAGAAGCGGGCTAAAAAAGGTACTCAAATTACATGTACCAATTGTGACTATAAAGAAGAGCCACAATCATAGCCTGTGGTTATAAAAGGAAGAGTCTATGACTATTATGATAGTTGTAGACTCTTTTCTTTTTTTCTCCATTAAATTTCTATTGTTATTTATAATGAGATACTCCATAATGTGTGAAATCAGCTTTGAGGCATTAGCAAGAACGCTCCTGCCATGTCCTGCAGTACCTCATTAAAGTGAGTTAATTTTTTCGTCTTTCCTATATCTTTTAGGGTATAGGATCCAAAACTGTATCTTTTTCGACAATACAGCTTAACTTAAGCTTGTTCATTCTTGAATTGACACACTACTTATGGAAAGCTATAATTACGGTTTGGTAAGAATAAATACTTGACAGGTAAATGATTCCACTTCACCCCTGTTAATTTCCATAAAGAGTTATTTTTTTCAATTCATTTGGAAACAATTCAGAATTTTGTTACATTTTCATTAATATCATTGTGATTACGATTACAAGTGTGATAAAATTTAAACGCCTTTGTGAGGTGAACTATGGAAGAGTTTCAAACATATAAGCAGATGTATCTTGAGTACTTACAGATCGAAAAGAATGCATCGCCATTGACAGTGGAGAATTATTCTATTGATATGGATGAATTTGCAAAGTTTTTACAAGCGGAACAACTGAAATTTGTGGATTGTGACTATTCATCCATACGTATTTACTTATCACAACTACATGCAAATCTACTTTCTAGAAGAACGGTATCTAGAAAGATATCCAGCTTGAGAAGCTTTTTTCGGTTTCTTGAGCGGGAACAGATGGTTACAAAAAACCCTTTTCTAAATGTTTCACTTCCTAAGGAAGCCAATCCTATCCCTGATTTTTTCTATCAGGAGGAATTGAAGCATTTGTTTACGGTCAGCGATAAAAAAAATCCACTGGGACAGCGAAATCAAGCATTGATTGAATTATTATATGGTACTGGTATTCGGGTAAGCGAAGCGACCCGGATCGAACTGCACGATATAGATCTTTCTCTTTCTACTTTACTCGTGCACGGGAAAGGAAGAAAAGAAAGGTATGTACCTTTTGGGCAATTTGCCAGTCAGGCCATGCAATCCTATATAGAAGATGGAAGAAGAGTACTTCAGCAAAAGAACTCTAGTCCTACCCCTGTACTGTTTTTGAATTCTAAAGGAGGACCTTTAACGGCTCGAGGCATTCGGATGATTCTCAATAAAATGGTGGAAGATGCTGCGTTAACCGTGGATATTCATCCCCATAAACTAAGACATTCATTTGCTACCCATATGCTGAACGAAGGAGCCGATCTCCGCTCAGTACAGGAATTGCTTGGACATGAGCACTTATCTTCAACTCAGATTTATACCCATGTAACAAAAGATCGTTTGCGGCATGTTTATATGAACAGCCATCCAAGAGCAAATAAATGAGGTGAGAATATGGAACAACAATTTCACGCAACAACGATATTTGCTGTCCAGCATAATGGTCAGTGTGCGATGAGTGGAGATGGGCAGGTAACGCTTGGGAATCAGGTAGTCATGAAGCATAAAGCTCGAAAAGTAAGGCGCCTTTATAATGATCAAGTATTAGCAGGCTTTGCAGGATCTGTAGCAGATGCTTTTACCTTGTTTGAGAAATTCGAAGGAAAGCTAGAAAGCTTTGATGGCAACTTAGCAAGAGCCTCTGTGGAGCTTGCTAAGGAATGGCGTAGTGATCGAGTATTGCGAAAGCTTGAGGCCATGCTTATTGTCATGGATCGTAATCATATGTTTCTTGTTTCCGGTACTGGGGAAGTTATAGAACCGGATGATGGAATTCTGGCTATTGGATCCGGTGGTAATTTTGCTTTAAGTGCAGGTCGTGCCCTAAAGCGTTATTCACCTGATCAATCAGCTGAACAAATCGCTCAAGCTGCACTAGAAATAGCTGGAGAAATTTGTGTGTTTACAAATGATCAAATTATACTGGAAGTTCTCAAATAAGGGGGACCTAGAAGATGTCGTTGAATTTAACTCCTAAACAAATCGTAGAAAAGCTCGATCAATATATTATAGGGCAGAATAGCGCCAAAAAATCAGTTGCTATCGCGCTTAGAAATCGATACCGTCGTATGCAGCTCACTGGTGATATCCGTGATGAGATTGTACCTAAAAATATTCTTATGATGGGCCCTACCGGAGTCGGAAAAACAGAAATTGCACGCAGACTAGCCAAATTGGTAGGAGCACCTTTTGTGAAAGTGGAAGCCACGAAGTTTACTGAAGTCGGCTATGTAGGACGCGATGTTGAATCAATGGTTCGAGATCTTGTTGAAATGGCTGTTCGAATGGTTAAAGAAGAAAAAATGGAAGAAGTCAAGGAAAGGGCAGAAGAACAAGCCAATAAGCGTCTTGTAAAACTCCTTGTTCCTTCAAGGAAGAAGCAGCAGAATAATTTTAAAAACCCGCTGGAAATGTTTTTTAATCAGGGAGATCAGCAGGAAAGTGAACCACAGCCAAACCAGGAAGAAAAAGAAATCGAAACAAAGCGAAGCCGTATTCGTCAGCAGTTGGATTTGGGTGAACTTGAAGACCGTATGGTTACTATTGAAGTGGAAGAATCCCAATCCTCTATGTTTGACATGATGCAAGGATCAGGAATGGAACAAATGGGGATGAACATGCAGGATGCATTTAGTCAATTCATGCCTAAAAAAACCAAAAAAAGAAAGCTCCCCGTTTCTGAAGCACGCAAAGTCCTTACTCAGGAAGAAGCAAGTAAACTGGTGGATATGGATGAGGTAGGTCAGGAAGCCGTAAACAAAGTCGAACAGTCTGGTATGATTTTTATTGATGAAATCGATAAGGTTGCTGCAAAAGGGGACAATCAGGCTAATGTTTCCCGAGAAGGTGTTCAGCGTGATATTCTTCCGATTGTAGAAGGCTCGACGATTGTGACCAAATATGGTGCCGTTTCAACGGATCACATTTTATTTATAGCTGCTGGGGCTTTCCATATGGCCAAGCCTTCTGATCTGATTCCTGAGCTGCAGGGCAGATTTCCGATTCGTGTTGAACTTAATAAGCTCAACGTAGAGGACTTCCGAAACATTTTAGTGGAACCTTCCAATGCTTTATTGAAACAATATAAGGCTTTGTTGGAAATTGAAGGTATAAAGGTTGAATTTTCTGACGATGCTATTACTAGACTCGCAGAGATTGCCCATGAAGTGAATCAGGAGACGGATAATATTGGTGCGAGACGACTTCATACCATTTTGGAGAAGTTATTAGAGGACTTGTCATTTGAAGCACCAGATGTAACGATGGAAACCATTGAAATTACGCCACAATATGTTGACAGCAAACTGTCCTCTATTGTGAAAAATAAAGATCTAAGTCGTTTTATTTTATAGACATACTATAAGGAGGAATAACAGATGAAATTATTAGACCGTGCCAGAAGAATCAACGCTATGCTTCAGAAAACTACAGGGAAATCGGTGGATTTTAATGATATGTCCGCCACAATGAGAGATGTGATCGAAGCGAATACATTTGTATTGAGCCGTCGAGGTAAACTTCTTGGTTTTGCTATTAATCAGGAAATTGAAAATGAGCGAATGAAGACGATGCTGACTGAACGTCAATTTCCACAAGAATACACTCAGAACTTATTTAATATCCAGGAAACAACCCCTGATATTGATATCGATAGTGAATATACGGCTTTCCCTGTAGAAAACCGAGAATTGTTTGAGCAGGGTTTGACTACGATTGTTCCGATCATCGGAGGAGGACAGCGATTAGGTACGTTAATTCTAAGTCGAATTAACCGAAGTTTTAACGACGATGATCTTCTGCTTGCTGAATATGGTGCAACCGTGGTTGGTATGGAAATCCTTCATGAGAAAACAGAGGAGATTGAACAGGAAGCTCGCAGTAAAGCCGTTGTTCAAATGGCGATTAGTTCTTTATCCTACAGTGAATTGGAAGCAATTGAGCACATTTTTGAAGAACTGGAAGGAAACGAAGGTCTGCTGGTTGCCAGTAAAATAGCGGATCGCGTAGGAATTACCCGTTCGGTAATTGTCAACGCTTTACGTAAGTTAGAAAGTGCTGGTGTTATTGAGTCTCGCTCTTTAGGTATGAAAGGAACGTATATTAAAGTCTTGAACAATAACTTCCTAGTGGAGCTTCAAAAACTTCGCACAAGTTAAATACAGAAAAACCGCTGCTTTTAAAAAAGCAGCGGTTTTTTTATATTCAAAATTGGAAAAACAAGGTTTTATACCCATCTAAATCATATTTTTATAAAATTTATGTAAATCTAATTTATTTACCGAACGAACTGTGTAATAATGTTCATTATAATAGTATTTTCGACAAAATCCTTTAAAAACCATTGTTATAAGTTTAAAGTCCTGGTTATTTAGTTCTATTTATAGAGTGATTAAAAAAATACTGTAGTACTACATAGACAGAGGTATACATACTTTTTTACAATTAGGTTTGTGAACCTAGAAACATGTCGAATTGAGGTGGTTAAGCTGAAATTATTTAATGATACGTTTAACACATTAGAAAAGTCCTTAAATTATGCTTCAGAAAAGAACCGTACCATATCTAACAATATATCCAATGTGGATACTCCAGGCTACAAAGCTAAAGATGTTGTTTTTAAAGATCACTTAAACCGCGCTGAGGCTTCTCTATCAGCCAAAAAAACCAGTCACAAACATATCGATTTTCCTAATAAAGCATCCGTCTCCTACAATACAACCACAAACAATAGTACTACATATAACCACAATGGAAATAACGTCGACATTGATAAAGAAATGAGCAGCTTGGCTCAGAACCAGATATACTATCAAGCTTTGGCTGATCGCATGAGTGGTAAGTTCAGGAGCATGGAATCTGTAATTAAAGGAGGAAATTAACCATGGGTATCTTTGATGCAATGAACACAAGTGCCAGTGGTTTGACGGCCCAGCGGCTGAGAATGGATGTAGTTTCCTCTAATGTGGCAAATGCAAACTCCACAAGAGCTGAACTTAATGAAGAGGGAGAATGGGAGCCTTATCGTAGGAAAATGGTCGTATTTGAACCAGAGGACAAAAGTTTTAAGTCTCACCTCGAAAATGCCTCCCGACTATCAACTCAATCCGAAAGCAGTCAGGGTGTAAAAGCTTCAAAGATTGCGGAGGATGAGACACCTTTCAAACAAGTGTTTAACCCGGACCATCCCGATGCTAATTCAGAAGGGTATGTCCAGACTCCTAACGTAGATCCTTTACAGGAAATGGTGGATATGATGAGTGCCACACGTTCTTATGAAGCTAATGTGACTTCTCTGAATGCCTCCAAAAATATGCTGATGAAAGCTCTGGAAATAGGAAGATAACGAGAAGGAGAGATTAAATGCCAGATCTAAATACTATAACGGGATTACCGTCGATCCAATCAAGTACTCCCTCAATGAACACGGTCAACTCCCCTGCAGAGGCTCAAGTCAAGTTTGCTGATCAATTGAAAAATGCAATCGATAAAGTGAATCAAACCCAGATCGAATCGGATCAGAAAACAAAAGCCCTGGCAAGCGGTGAGATTGATAACCTGCATGAAGTGATGATTACTTCAAAGAAAGCCAGTATTACGATGCAAACATCGGTAGAGGTGAGAAATAAAGTGGTAGAAGCATATAAAGAAATTATGAGAATGCAAGTGTAATACAACTTACACAAATCGTTATAACATTCGCGGACAGCGTGCTTTTTTTGGGGGCAGTTATGAAAGAAAAACTAGTACAGTACAAAAATCGTATTACTTCGTTTTGGAAAGATAGAAGCAAAGGTCAGAAAGCGGTCATACTTGGTGGTACAGGAGCTATCCTGTTAATAGCAGCCCTGGTGAGTATATTCGCATCCAGTTCAAAAATGGTTCCTCTATATAAGGATTTAACAATACAGGAAATTGGACAAATTAAAACAGAACTGGACACCAGAGGAGTCTCATATGAATTGGAAGAAAACGGTACATCGATCCTTGTGCCAGAACCTCAGGCAGAGACCCTGCTTGTAGATTTAGCTGCGGCAGGACTTCCGAGCAGCGGTTCGATAGATTATGGGTTTTTTAGTGATAATACGTCATGGGGAATGACGGATAATGAGTTTAATATGATTAAGCTTGACGCGATGCAAAGCGAGCTTGCGAACATGATGAAGGGAATCGGTGGAATTCAGGATGCAAAAGTTATGATCAACATTCCAGAGGAGGAGGTGTTTGCATCCGAGACAGAGCAAACAGCCTCAGCTTCGATTGTACTGACTGTTCAACCTGGATATCAGATGGAGAACAGTCAAATAGCAGCACTTTATAACCTGGCTTCGAAATCCGTTCCTAACTTGTCTAAAGATAATATCGTAATCATGGATCAAAACTTTAAGTATTTTGATTTAAATAATCCAAATTCACCTGAAAGTCAGGACGCTTATACATATCAGCAGAATGTGAAGAAAAATATTGAACGTGACATTAAGCAGGATGTCCAGCGTATGCTTGGCAGGATGATTGGTCAGCAGAAAGTGATAGCAACCGTTACAGCAGATGTTGATTTTACAAAAGAAAATCGTGTCGAAGAACTGGTAGAGCCGGTTGACCCTGACACTATGGAAGGACTGCCGGTGAGTATTGAACGGATCGAAGAAACCTACGAAGGAGGAGTGCCTGAAGGGGGAGTCCCAGGTGCAGGAGAGGAAGATGTAGCGAACTATCCTGCTGATGCAGATGGATCTAACGGGGATTATGAAATGAACCGTGAAACGATCAATAATGAATTTAACCGCATTAAGAGAAATATTGAGGAAAGCCCTTTTAAAGTAAGGGATCTTGGAATTCAGGTAGCTATTGATAGTACTAAAGGTGCTGATGAGCAAGGGGCTGTTGAACTATTATCTGCGGAAGAGCAGCAAACCGTTGAGGAGGGTGTGCAGTCAATCCTTAACTCAATGATTACAACATCCATTAATGAAAGTTATGGAGAAGTAAACCCGGAGGAAAAAATATCAATCGTTTTTCAAGAGTTCAGTGAACAGCCTTCCCCTCCTCAGCCATCTCCTGGAATTCCAATGTGGATGTACGCAATAGGAGCTGTTCTTGTGACTGTTATTGTGGTGCTAATCGTTTTGTTAATGAGAAGAAAAAGGCAAGAAGAAGAAGAAATTTATGAAGACACTGTAGAAGAGGAAATACGTCCTTTTGTCCCAGGGATTGAAGAAAAGGTGACCGCTTCGACTCAGCAGAGAGAACAGTTAGAAAAGATGGCAAAAGAAAAGCCGGAAGAATTTGCTAAATTATTGCGATCGTGGATCGCGGAAGAATAAGGGAGGGTTCTTCAATGGCCTTAAAAAAGTCAGAGTTATCTGGAAAGCAGAAAGCAGCTGTCCTCTTAATCTCTTTAGGACCAGATGTAGCCGCACAGGTATACAAACACTTAAATGAAGAAGAAATAGAACAATTAACACTCGAAATATCTTCAGTTCAAAAAGTAAATTCAAAAGAGAAAGAAGAAATAGTAGAACAATTCCACCAGATTGCTCTGGCGCAGGATTATATTTCTCAAGGAGGGATTGGCTATGCCAAAACCATTCTTGAAAAAGCTTTGGGGGAAGACGAAGCATCCAACATTATCGGACGCTTGACCTCTTCTCTTCAAGTGAAGCCTTTTGATTTTGCAAGGAAAGCTGAACCATCTCAGATTTTGAATTTTATTCAGAATGAACACCCTCAAACGATTGCTCTCGTTTTATCTTATTTGGATGCAGCCCAGTCCGGCCAGATTCTTTCTGAACTTCCACAGGAGCTGCAAGCCGATGTTGCACGCAGAATTGCTACGATGGAATCGACTTCTCCAGAAATTATCAATCAGGTGGAACAAATACTTGAAAAAAAACTTTCAGCCACAGTAACCCATGACTATACAGAAACAGGCGGTATTCAAGCAGTGGTTGAAGTGCTCAATGGAGTCGATAGAAGTACGGAACGAACAATATTAGACTCATTAGAAATTCAGGATCCCGAACTAGCCGAGGAAATTAAAAAACGCATGTTCGTATTCGAGGATATTGTCTCACTTGATAATCGAGCCATTCAAAGAGTCATACGCGAAGTTGAAAATGAAGACCTTCGCTTATCCTTGAAAATTTCGAGTGATGAAGTTAAAAATCTAGTATTTTCCAATATGTCCCAGCGAATGGCTGAAACGTTTGAAGAAGAGATGGAAGTTATGGGACCTGTACGCTTACGTGATGTAGAAGAGGCTCAAACCAGAGTTGTGGCTACCATTAGACGTTTAGAAGATGTGGGTGAAATCGTGGTAGCGCGCGGCGGGGGTGACGACATTATTGTCTAGTTTCAATCAAAGTTCACAACGTATTATTCAGATTAAGCCTGTCGAAAAGCTAACACCAGCTGTATCCGTGGAAGAAAATCTTTGCAATGAACAAGAGATTGCAGAGCAAAAAAGAGAGCAAGCTGAAAAAATTTTAGAAGAGGCATGGGAAGAAGCTTCACAACTGCTTCAGCAAGCTGAGCATAAAATCGATGCAGATAAGAAAGCCTGGCAGGAAGAAAGAGTTCAATTGGTTCAGGCCGCAGAAAAAGAAGGATACGAGGCCGGTGTAACACAGGGTTATCAGGATTACACGGAAAAGTTGGAAGAAGCAAACCATATTATTGCGAAAGCGAACCAATCTTATCACTCGATTGTAGCATCAAGTGAAGAAACCATCGTCGAAATTGCTCTTCGTGCAGCTGAAAAAATATTAAATTGTCATTTGGAAGACCATCCAGAGTCTTTTTCGTACCTTGTTAAAAAAGTAGTTACGGAAGTTCAGGAGCAGCCTGAAGTAGCCATTTATGTGCATCCTGATCAATATAGCTATATACAGTCCCAGGCAGAAGAATTGCAGAGAATGACAAGTTTGAAAACCAACTTGTCTATCTATGTAAAAGATGAGATGGAGCCTTTTTCATGCGTGCTTGAATCCCCTTTTGGACGTATTGATGCTGGGATAGACAGTCAGCTGAAAGAATTGAGAGAGAAAGTTTTCCGTGTGGTTCAGGAGGCGGTCCCTTATGAATAAGGATACTTATTTACAAGTTATTGATCGATCAGACACCTTTAAACGCTATGGGCGCATTCATCGGGTGGTAGGCTTGATGGTGGAGTCAAAAGGTCCGGAAGCTTCGATTGGAGATTTATGCTATATCCATTCACATTCTGACCGGAACCAGTCCATTGCTGCTGAAGTGGTTGGTTTCAATC
This sequence comes from Halobacillus halophilus DSM 2266, assembly GCF_000284515.1. Lineage (GTDB taxonomy): Bacteria > Bacillota > Bacilli > Bacillales > Halobacillaceae > Halobacillus > Halobacillus halophilus. Next base: position 2,034,222 of record NC_017668.1, read on the forward strand.
AAGAGAATATTCTCCTTATGCCTTATAAAGAAATGCGAGATATCAGTCCTGGTAGTTTAGTAGAAGCAACAGGTGAACCCATGAAAGTTAAAGCAGGACCAGGATTGATAGGTAAGATTCTGGATGCGACAGGGCAGCCGCTGGACGGGCGTGCATTACCCAAAGGCTTAACGATGTATCCAACAGACCAGTCTCCGCCTAATCCGTTATCAAGGCCCACTATTAAAGAACCGATTCAAGTAGGAGTCCGTGCAATTGATTCTTTGTTAACGGTTGGAAAAGGACAACGTGTAGGTATATTTGCAGGAAGTGGGGTAGGTAAAAGTACCCTTATGGGAATGATCTCAAGAAACAGCTCTGCTGATTTAAATGTTATAGCCCTCATTGGTGAGCGTGGAAGAGAAGTGAGAGAATTCATTGAAAACGATCTCGGAGAAGATGGGCTAAAACGTTCCATCGTTATAGTAGCTACATCTGATCAGCCAGCTCTTATGAGAACTAAAGGAGCCTATACTGCTACTGCGATAAGCGAGTACTTTAGAGATCTTGGCTACAACGTCAATCTGATGATGGATTCCGTAACCCGCTTTGCCATGGCTCAGCGTGAAATCGGACTTGCGACAGGGGAGCCTCCCACGACTAAAGGTTACACACCTTCCGTATTTGCTCTCTTACCCAAGCTGCTTGAAAGAACCGGTACGAGCAGTAAAGGAACGATTACTGCTTTTTACACCGTGCTGGTTGATGGTGACGATATGAATGAACCGGTATCAGACACCGTGCGAGGGATACTTGATGGACACTTTGTACTGGATCGAAACCTAGCAGAACAAGGCCAATTTCCAGCAATAAACATATTGAGATCAATCAGCCGGGTAATGAAGCAGATTACATCAGATGAACATAAACAATCAGCCGAACGTCTTCGTGCTTTGCTTGCGAGGTACGAGGAAAATAGTGAACTGATTCAAATAGGAGCTTATAAAAAAGGCAGCAGTAAGGATATTGATCAGGCGATTCATTATCACCCTTCCATCATTAATTTTCTGAAGCAAGGTGTACAAGAACCTTCAAGTTTTGAAGGATCACAGGATTTGCTAAAACAGTTATTTACATAGGAGTGGAAATTGTATGGCTCATTTGCGTGCTTTTCATAAAATTAAGGATTTAAGGGACCGGGAGAGGACAGAGCAAGAGAAACAGCATCAATCTCGAGTCGAGACATTTGAACAGAAAGCAACCCAGCTGTATGAGGTATTGAAGGAAAAAGAAGAAGCTGAGCAATCATTCCATCAGACCCTTTCAAAAAGAACGATTCAGGCTATGACTTTTATTCAGCACCAGCAATACATAGAGCGCTTAGAGGAACGTATTGACTCGCTTCAGCCTGAAGTTCAAGACGCCCGCCAGGCCATGTACAACTCCCAGGAAAAATTAACAGACGCTTATGTAGAAGTGAAGAAATTTGAAAAGCTCATCGAACAAAAGCAGAAAAAGCATCAAAAATGGGTTAAAGATGAAGAAAATAAACAAATGGATGATTTGTCCATGAGACAATTTTTAAATTTCCAAAGTAGGTGAGGTCATGGCAAAGAAAATAACGGATAAGCAGCAAGGCACTAAACTTCAATGGTTCTTCTTTGTAATTATTATTCCCATAGTGTTTGCCATCACCTTAGCTTGGATTGTCTTAACTCTTCTCGGTGTGAATGTAATAGAACAAGCTGACAAGTATGTAAGTAAAGTGCCAGGGATGTCTCAAAGCGCTTCTGCTCCAGAGGAAGAAAATACCAAATCAAACAACAAGGAACTTCAGACTTCTCTTGACGCCAAGAATGAAGAAATTGAGCTGCTTGAAGAAGAACTCAGCGCGAAACAGACAGAGATTGATGAACTTGAACAAAAGGTAGTTAAATTAGAAGCTGATGTGAAATCAGCTCAAGAAGTAAAAGAAGAAAAACCTGAAAATGAGAAAGTGATGAACATGGCTGCTTCCTTTCAGCAAATGGAGCCGGAAGAAGCGGCTCCTATTGTGGAGAACATGAGTCAAGATCTTGCTATACAGGTGCTTGAAAATGTAGCAAGCGAAGAAAGAGGATTGATTTTCGGTCAGATGAGTCCAGAAGCAGCCGCAGAAATCGCTGGTGAAATCATTAACTCATCTGAGAATTAATGGCGTTTGATCTTGAAAGGAGGTGAAAACAATGAATCTTGTCCATCAGATGTTTAGCACAGCACGTTCCCAGCCACTGGTTCTATTTAACTCCCCAATAGAAGGTAAGAATCCCAAGGAATCATTTCAAGATTTATTATCCACCCTGCAAGAGAATAGGGAGAGTTTAAATGTTCCGGGCAAGGCAGATATAGGTCCAATTGATGAAATGGTTCAGAAGCTTCGCCGCCAATTGAATGAACTATTTACAGAACTTAAGTTCTATCAAAAAGAAACTGATCAAGGAAGTGGACAGGGGTTAAAAGAACTAGAACAGCTGGCTGAGCTCCAAATTCAGTTTGAAGACGATGCGGTTATGCCTTCAGATTTGGACATATTAACGGGGTTAGAGTCCGCTCTTAAAATGCTTCAAGGAGTAATTAAAGCGGAGGAAACAGAAGGGGGTAATTCGAAAGAAGAGACTAGCCTAGTGAAAGACCCAAAGGTTTCAGATCTTTTTCAAACCATAAATGAAACCATACACTTGGTTCAGAATGTACTTAAAGGCACTGAGGAGCAAAAAAAGAAAATGTCGAATGACACCCACTTTATTACCCTCCCTATTTCTTCCAACGTGACACAATTGGAAAAAAGCCAATTATTAAATAACTTTGAGCAGAAAGAGATTGATCTCCAAAAATTATGGGTTAAGTTTCAGCAAAACATTCATAGTCTAGAAAACAACAATAGAGATGCTCATTCCAAAGTCAATGGTTATTCAACCAAAGTATTAGTTATTAAAGATGTCATTCAATCGATCTCCCAAATATCCAATCAAGTACCTGAGGGAAAATGGACATCCATGCTGAGCAAGCTATCAGAGCAAGGAACTGAATTTGAAAATAAGCTGTTTAGAGGTATATGGAATACCTATCAGAATAGACAAACTGTTCCGTCTGGTTATCAAAGGTTGTCGCCTATTAATGGAAAGGAAATGGGGAAGTGGATTTCGCAGTATATTGAGAAGCATACGGACAATTCTCGAACCTCGGCATCTTCTCTTCAAACCATGCCGATGTCAAAAGTAGAGCAACATGTGATTCAGATCCATCAGAATCAGCCGTCTTCTTCTATCCCAAACCAGTTTATGAAAGAGCTGGAACGTATTCTTCAATCCAGCCGGTGGTTTACCAGCAAGCCGGGCAGTATGGAAATGCAGTTAAAACTTAAGCCTCTCAATCTTGGGGAGATGACGGTGAAACTTGCGCAGATAAATGGAGAACTAACCGTGAAGATTATTGCTAGCAGTCAAGCAGCGAAAGAAATGCTGGAAAGTAACATGGGTCAGTTGCGTCACATGTTCTCCCCTCAGCAGGTCGTAGTTGAAAAAAATGAGGGATTATCTGACCAGCCGTCATTCTATTCTTTCGATGAGGATCAAGCTGGGCACGAAGAACAAAAAGAAAAACAGTCAAATCAGATAGATTCGGATAGTGAAGAACAATCTGAGGATGGAGAGTCTTTTTACGATATTTTAATGAATGAGAAAGTTTAGGTGATGACATGAATACGATTGATTCGTCCTACTATTTAAAAAATCAGCCAGCTGCCGGGAGCACAAATACCTCACTCGGAAAAGATGATTTCTTAAAGATTTTAATGGCGCAAATTCAAAATCAAAACCCTCTTGACCCGATGAAAGATAAAGAGTTTATCTCCCAGATGACTCAGTTTTCTAATTTGGAACAAATGACGAATATGTCTCAATCTATGGAGAAATTTTTAGAAACTCAAAGTCTACCGCCCCTGGTCCAATATAGCGGTTTGATAGGTAAGGAAGTTACCTACCCAATAGTTAATGAAGAAACGGGGGCCCGGGAGAGTGTAGAAAAAGGAGTAGTTACATCCGTGGCTCAAAAAGACGGAAATACCTCTCTTGAGTTGAATTCAGGCCTTAAACTGCCAGTCAACCAAATTATATCTGTCAGTGATACAGGTGAAGAAAGTTCCGGTGAATAGATTGAATCCTCGCATTCATCAATTTCACCAACCACTACAAGCACCTCTAGGGAACAAAACGAAAACGAAAACGAAAACAGATACCTCCTTTCAAAAGGTTCTTAATGATACTCAGACATTAAAAATAAGTAAACATGCAGAAAAGCGGTTGAAACAACGGAATATAGAAATTGAAGAAAACAAATGGAATGAGATTTCTAATAAGATGGCGGAAGCCAAATCCAAAGGTGTAACGGATAGTTTAGTCATTACGAACCAGGCAGCTTTTGTAGTAAGTACTAAAAATAACACTGTAGTTACAGCGCTTGGAAGAGAAGAAGCTGCATCTCAAATTTTCACAAACATAAATGGCACCATTGTTTTAGAAGATTAGGCTGGACCCTCAAGGGAGGCCGTACTACCGCTGACTGATGGAAGCGGCTGATCAAATTACAAAATGAGAGGAATGTTTCAATATGCTACGTTCAATGTATGCGGGTATTTCCGGAATGAAAGGCTTTCAAACACAGTTAGATACGATTGGAAATAACATTGCCAATGTAAATACGTACGGATACAAAAAAGGGCGCGTTACATTTCAGGATATGATGAGTCAAACGATGACAGGAGCTCAAGGGCCTACTGAGGGAGCAAACGGCAACACGCGAGGAGGTTTGAACCCTTCTCAAGTAGGGCTGGGATCTCAAACAGGATCCATTGATACAATCCATACTCAAGGCAATCGCCAGACTACGAATCGCCCCTTGGATTTGTCTCTTGAAGGAGACGGGATGTTTATGCTTGCCGAAGGTGGAACGGATGACATTAATACTGAAGGGAAAGCATTCAATCTTGACAACGTGAATACGAGCTTTACGAGAGCGGGGAATTTCTATTTGGATTCTGAAGGGGCAATCGTGAACAATGAAGGAAAATACTTAGTTGGTGAGCCTTATACTATAAACCAGAACGGTCCGAATACCGCACAAAACAATGCTGGAATGATTACCATTCCTGAAGACGCTCAGAGTTTTAGTATCCAGCCGGACGGTGCTGTAAGTTATGTAGATGTTAATGGTACACCTAAAGTAGCAGGGCAGATCAGACTGGCTAACTTTGCTAACCCAAGCGGCCTTGAAAAGGTGGGTGGCAATTCCTATCGCTATACCACTAACGCTGGTGAGCCCATTGCGGAATTAGGCGATCTTTCGCTTGCTGGAGAGGATGGAACAGGACAAATGGTCGCAGGGGCTCTTGAGATGTCCAATGTGGATTTAGCTGAATCGTTCACTGAAATGATTACAGCACAAAGGGGATTTCAGGCCAATACGAGGATTATTACGACTTCAGATGAAATTCTTCAGGAACTAGTTAACTTGAAACGATAACCGGAGAGGAGGGCGGGGAGGCGGATTATAAAGCCTCCCTGATCATTATGATAGCTTTAACGAAATTAAACGGAGATTCGTTTACCTTAAACGCAATCTACATAGAGCAAATTCAATCCAATCCGGACACTATGATAACTACAACTCAAGGAAAAAAGCTTCTGGTTAAAGAGCAGGAAGAAATTGTGGTAAAGAAAATCAAAAGGTTTTATAGAGAAGTAGGGCTTTTTAGAATAGCTGGACAGGCAGGTGATGACGATTAAAAATCGAGTCTTTAAGACAATGATTATTATCCTCAGTACACTTACTCTTCTCGGTGCAGCCACCCTTATTATCGTCATGAATCTGAATGGTACAGATGAAGTAAGTGGAAAAAGATCCATTGATGAAATGCGTAAGTCTTCCATGCTGACGGAGGATATTACAACGGATTTAAAGAATGGGGACTTTGTCCGCATCCGCTTTCGTGTGGTAACTGACAGCAAAACATCTTTAGAAGAATTACAAAAGAGAGATTTCCAGATGCAAAATATATTGATTAAAGAACTTGCGGTTATGGATTCGGAATCGTTTCAATCGGGTCTGGGTGACCTTGAGGACCAGTTAAAAGCAAAATTGAACGACGTAATGAGCCAGGGGACCGTTACTGATGTTTATACAGTAGACAAAGTTCTACAATAATTAACAATCCTGGTAAGGGGGTGAGAGTGTGGCAGAAGAGGTTCTATCTCAGAATGAAATAGATTCCTTGCTATCCGCTTTATCAACGGGTGAAATGGATGCCGAAGAATTAAAGAATGAAGAAAAAGAGAGAAAAGTTCGATCCTACGATTTTAAAAGAGCGCTGCGATTCTCAAAAGACCAGATTAGAAGTCTTTCCAGAATACATGAAAATTTCTCCAGGCTGCTTACTACTTATTTTTCAGCACATCTGCGCACATATGTAAATATCGAGGTCGCTTCAGTAGACCAGCTGCCTTATGAAGAATTTATCAGATCTATTCCAACAATGACCATACTGAATATATTCAGTGTATCTCCATTAGAAGGAAGAATTCTGCTGGAAACCAACCCTAATGTAGCTTATGCCATGATGGACCGAGTCCTGGGAGGCAGAGGTAGCAGTGTTAGCAAAGTGGACAACTTAACAGAAATTGAAACGACAATTATGTCTCACTTATTTGAGAAAGCCCTCGATAACTATCAGGAAGCCTGGGGTTCTATAGTGGAGATCGATCCGATACTGGAAGAATTTGAAGTGAATCCTCAATTCCTGCAAATGGTATCGCCTAATGAGACGGTGGTAGTTGTTTCCTTAAACACAACCATTGGAGAATCGAGCGGTATGATTAATATATGCATCCCTCACGTAGTGTTAGAACCAATCATTCCGAAGCTCTCCGTACATTATTGGATGCAAAAGCAACAGCCGAAAGACAGAGATCCTGGAGAATATGAAGCTTTAGCGAAAACTATTAAAGGGGCAGAAGTAGATATGAAAGCTCTGCTCGGAGAATCCAACATATCGATTCAGCAGTTCTTAGGGTTGAAGGAAAATGATGTGATTCGACTAAGTCAGCAAATTGACAGACCTATGACATTAAAAGTAGATAACACACAAAAGTTTCATGTACAGCCGGGTACAATTAAAAATCATCTCGCTGTGCAAGTTTTAGAAGACTATCGAGGGGAGGCGGAAAGAAATGAGTGACGATATGTTATCACAGGATGAAATAGATGCTCTTCTGAATGGCAGTACAGGCGAAGATCTTAATCGCTCATCTTATAATCAAGGTTTGGCAGAAGAATTATCAATACTTGAAGAAGATGCACTAGGTGAAATCGGAAATATATCTTTTGGAAGTTCTGCTACAGCTTTGTCTTCCTTATTAAATCAGAAAGTGCAAATTACAACACCGAAAATCACAGTTGTAAACCGTAATCGGCTGCCTGATGAATTTCCGAAACCATACGTCGCAGTCGGTGTTACTTACACGGATGGATTCTCAGGGGAAAATGTTCTAGTTATTAATACTAAAGATGCAGCTATTATTGCAGATCTAATGCTGGGAGGAGATGGCAGCTCACCTGATGATCAATTAAATGAAATTTCTTTAAGTGCTGTCCAGGAAGCTATGAACCAAATGATGGGGTCAGCAGCGACCAGCATGTCAACTATATTTAATAAAAAAGTGGATATCTCTCCCCCCTCCATTGATGTGTTAAACCTCGAGGAAGACCGGGGTACGGATCAGATTCCAGACGATGAAACTCTTGTGAAAGTTTCTTTCCAGCTTAAAGTGGGGACATTGATCGATTCTAATATTATGCAGCTTCTTCCTGTTGGTTTTGCTAGAGAGTTAGTGGACCAGTTAATGAATCCTGAGGACCAAGAACCCCCTCAAAAACCACTAAAAAAACCTTCGGGTTCAAGAGAAGACGATCAGCCCACCAAAGCTGCTGTTACTACGGGGGAGTCTTACAAGGGTTCGAGTACATCAACATCTCACGAGGAAGTTGAACCTCAGTACGTAGGAGGGCCGGTGGGGCAAGGCGTTAATGAGGCGAATATTCAGACCGCTCAATTCCAAAACTTTGAATCTGTAAAGCTTAATAACAATGAGCAAAGAAACTTAGATATGCTGATGGACATTCCATTAAAAGTCACCGTAGAACTTGGTCGCACGAAGCGTACAATAAAGGAAATTTTAGAAATATCAGCAGGTTCTGTGATAGAACTGGATAAGTTAGCAGGCGAACCAGTTGATATTCTTGTAAATGAAAAATTGATGGCTAAGGGAGAAGTTGTCGTGATCGACGAGAACTTCGGTGTACGGGTTACCGACATATTAAGCCCTAAAGATCGGCTGAGTAAATTACGTTAATCAAGGAGGAAGTAAGATGGGAGAAAGAATAATGATTGTAGATGATGCAGCTTTTATGAGAATGATGGTAAAGGACATTCTTACGAAAAATGGGTATGAAATTGCAGCTGAAGCAGAGGATGGGAAAAAAGCGGTGGAATTATATAAAGAAAAAAACCCTGATCTCGTAACGATGGACATTACCATGCCCGAAATGGATGGAATTACAGCACTAAAGGAAATAAAGCAGCATAACCCAAATGCTAAAGTAATTATGTGCTCTGCAATGGGACAACAGGCAATGGTTGTCGATGCTATTCAAGCAGGGGCGAAAGACTTTATCGTTAAACCTTTTCAAGCTGATCGTGTTATTGAAGCCATTCAAAAAGCCTTAAGTTAAAGAGGAATGTTTATGTATCGAAAAACTAGATGGACAGCTTTCATTATCGCTTTATTTACTATTTTTCTCGGAGGTGCAGGGGTCGTTCATGCTGCACCCTCTGCCACTGAGTGTTTAGAAAATCCTCAGCTTGAAGGATGCCCATCTTCAAACTCAGCAGAGGATTCTGAGGCTCCCTCCGGAGGCAATCCCTCTCAGGTGGAAGCAGCTGAAGGGTCCTTACTGTGGAATATTGTAAAACTGGTTTTTGTTCTTTTGCTAGTATTAGTTCTCATATATGGACTATTAAAGTTTTTTAATTCTAGGAATAAAGTATTCAATCAGAATCGAACAATGGAAAACCTGGGAGGGATGAACCTTGCACCTAACCGTTCGATTCAGGCTGTGCGGATTGGCGAACAAGTGTTTATCCTTGGCGTTGGGGATTCTGTAGAAATCATTACCGAGATCTCGGATCCTTCGACCAAAAGCGCTTTGATCCAAAAGAATAAACATCAAGGAATGGAACAAGCTTTCCCTTTGGATAAGTGGCTAGGAAAATGGAAAAAGGATAAGGGAAAGGAAGAAAGTACTTCAACGGTACAGTTTCAGCAATTATTTGAGAAACAGCTTAAAGACATGAAAGAAAAAAGAAAGAATGCGTCAAGACAGGATCAGGAGGGCAGAGATCATGAATGAATTTATCGATATCTTCTCCGGTTCAGATCCTGAAGATATTTCTACTTCCGTTAAATTACTGCTATTGTTAACGGTCTTGTCCCTTGCTCCTGGAATATTGATTTTAATGACGAGTTTTACAAGGATTCTGATCGTACTTTCGTTTGTCAGGACTTCGCTTGCGACTCAGCAAATGCCTCCCAATCAAGTTTTGGTTGGTATTGCTCTTTTTTTAACATTTTTCATAATGGCCCCCACTTTCCAGGAAGTAAATAACCAGGCCTTAACGCCGTTGTTCAATGAGGAAATTACATTGGATGAAGCTTATGAAGAAGCAAGTATTCCTATGAAGGATTTTATGGGGAAACATACGAGGCAGAAGGACTTAGCTTTATTCATGAATTATTCAGGAATGGAACGGCCGGAGACCATTCAGGATGTTCCGCTCACTACGCTTGTACCAGCTTTTGCTATCAGTGAACTTAAAACAGCTTTTCAAATGGGGTTCATGATATTTGTCCCTTTTCTCGTTATTGATATGGCTGTAGCGAGCGTGCTTATGTCCATGGGTATGATGATGCTGCCTCCCGTCATGATATCACTTCCTTTTAAGATATTATTATTTGTACTGGTTGATGGGTGGTTCTTAATTACAAAATCGCTATTAGAAGGATTTTAGGAGGGAGGTCAATAATATGAACGATCAAATGGTCATTTCATTTGCTAAGGAAGGCATTTATACCGTTTTAATGATTACCGGTCCCTTGTTGATTCTAGCTTTGGCGGTCGGCCTCCTGGTTAGTATTTTTCAGGCAACGACGCAAATCCAAGAACAGACGCTTGCTTTTATTCCGAAGATTGTGGCGGTAATGGTGGGTTTAATATTTTTTGGTCCCTGGATGCTGACCAACATGGTAGAGTTTGCTGCCGGTATATTCAGTAACTTAAATATGTTAGTAGGGTAGCTATGCTGGACTCGATAAATTTAGCGGGCATTCCCGCGTTTTTATTAATATTCATTCGAGTAACCTCCTTTTTTGTCACACTTCCGCTCTTCTCCTATCGAAATGTTCCAAATCAGCATAAAGTTGGTTTTAGCTTTTTTATTGCATTACTAATGTATTTCTCGCTTTCTATACCTGAGCTTGCTGTGGATGAGGAATATTTTTTGCTTTTATTCAAAGAAGCAGCTGTCGGAATTACGGTTGGTCTACTAGCCTATATTGTACTGGCAGCGATTCAAATCGCAGGTGGTTTTATTGATTTTCAGATGGGATTTGCGATTGCTAATGTTATAGATCCTCAAACAGGAGCTCAAAGTCCTTTAATCGGTCAGTACTTCAATATTATTACTCTGTTGTTTATTTTGGCCGTTGATGGGCATCACCTAATGATTGAAGGTGTGTTTTACAGCTACACCCTGATTCCAATTGATCAATTGCTGCCGCTTCAAGATGAATCGTGGATCCAATATGTTATAGAGACTTTCAACCAGATGTTTGTTATAGCTTTTTTAATGGCCGCGCCTATTGTTGGCTGCTTGTTTCTTGTAGATATTGCCCTTGGAATAGTAGCACGGACGGTGCCACAGCTAAACGTGTTTGTAGTTGGTTTACCGCTGAAAATATTCATAGCTCTCTCTGTCCTGGTCATAGCCATGACTTTTTATATGATGCTGATTGAACAATTATTTGAAACTATGCTCACCACCATGCGTGGTTTAATGCAAATATTCGGAGGCTAGCTGCTCATGAATTACTTACATTTAGACCTGCAGTTCTTTGCAGCAGACGAAAAAACAGAAAAAGCTACGCCTAAGAAGAGACAGGATAGTCGAAATAAAGGACAGGTTCCCAAAAGCCAGGATGTAAATACCGGCTTTCTTCTATTAATGGTATTTGGCGTCCTGTTTTTACTGGGGAGCCAAATGAAGTCAACTATGACAGGAATGTATGAACATGCGTTTCAAGAATATATTCACTGGGATGTAACTGAAATGCAAGTTCATACGATTTTTGTCGAAATGACCTGGGAAATTAGTAAAGTCCTTGCTCCTATAATGGGGGTGGCTATTGTAGCTGGTATAGCATCTAATCTTTTGCAGGTGGGCATTATGTTCACCGGTGAGCCATTAAAAGTGGATTTAAAAAAGCTGGATCCTATCCAGGGAGCAAAAAAAATATTTTCAGCACGGGCTCTCGTCGAGCTTGTAAAGTCCTTGCTGAAAATTACCATGGTAGGCTCTATAACATTTGCGATCATCTGGGTTAATAAAGATGAAATGATGCTGATGTCCCAGAAATCCGTACAGGCAGCCCTCGCTTTTTTTGGTAACACTACTATTTTAATGGGGCTTGCTTCAGCACTCGCCCTGCTTATTCTCTCCGTTATCGATTATACATATCAGCGCTACGATCATGAGAAAAATATACGAATGTCTAAAAAAGACATTAAAGATGAACATAAGAACATGGAAGGGGATCCACAGATTAAAGCAAAAATTAAAGAGAAGCAGCGGCAAATGTCTGCTTCCCGCATGATGAGTGAAGTCCCTGATGCGGATGTGGTAATTACGAACCCCACCCATTATGCAATTGCTGTAAAGTACAGTGAGGATCAGGGAGATGCGCCTTATATTGTCGCTAAAGGGGTTGATTTTATCGCTTTAAAGATTAAAGAAGTAGCTAAAGCAAACAACGTAGTTACCGTTGAGAACCGTTCTTTGGCAAGAGCTTTGTATAAAAACACTGAGATCGATCAGCCCATTGATGAGCAATTCTATAAAGCAGTAGCAGAGATTCTTGCTTACGTATATCAATTGGAGAAAAAAATCTAAAGTAAAGGAGGCCCACTGATGTCAGCAAGAGATTTATCCGTTTTATTAGGCGTGATCCTGATCATCGTCATGCTTGTGATTCCGCTTCCGGGGTGGCTCCTTAGTTTTTTTATTCTCATTAATATTACGCTTGCTCTGATTGTCATTTTAGTTTCAATGAATATGGAGGAAGCGCTACAATTTGCTGTTTTTCCAACCCTATTATTATTGCTTACATTATTTCGACTTGGTTTAAATGTTTCAACAACCCGTTCCATTCTGTCCGAAGCCGAAGCGGGAGGTGTGATTGCTACATTTGGAACTTTCGTTATCGGAGGAAACCCTTTGGTTGGATTTGTCGTATTTGTCATTCTGGTTATTATTCAATTTCTAGTAATCACGAAAGGGGCAGAGCGTGTATCTGAAGTAGCCGCTCGATTTACCTTAGATGCTATGCCCGGAAAACAGATGAGTATAGATGCTGATTTGAATGCAGGTATGATTAATGAACACCAAGCTAAAGAGCGCAGAGAAAAAATTGAAAATGAGTCCGATTTTTATGGAGCGATGGACGGAGCAAGTAAGTTTGTTAAAGGAGACGCTATAGCCGGTATTATCATTGTACTTATTAATATAGTGTTTGGTTTAATTATAGGAATGGTCCAGATGGGCATGTCCTTTAGTGAAGCAATTGATACCTATATGCGATTAACCATAGGGGATGGTCTTGTCAGTCAAATTCCTGCCCTGCTTATATCTACAGCTACCGGAATTGTAGTCACGCGCGTAGCTTCTCAGGGTAATTTAAGTACAGATGTAACTAGTCAGCTGCTCCGGTATCCTAAATTGTTATATATAGCTGCTGGAACTATTTTTCTATTAGGTTTAACTCCGATTCCATTCTTTCTTACAACTCTTATAGCTTCCGTGTTAGGATTTGGGGCTTACTGGCTCTCTAGAGAAGTTGAAGAACCAGTTGAAAATGAGTCCGAAGAGCTGGATGAAACAGAAAGTGATCAAATGAAATCGCCCGAAAATGTGGTTAACTTAATCAGTATGGATCCGATTGAGTTTGAATTTGGCTATGCACTTATTCCGATCGCTGATTCAAATCAGGGAGGGGACTTATTAGACCGGATTGTCATGATCCGGAGACAGTTGGCTATCGAATTAGGGATAGTCATTCCTGTTGTAAGAATAAGGGACAACATCCAGCTGCATCCGAATGAATATCGGTTAAAGATAAAAGGAAATGAGGCGGCACGCGGCGAGCTTCTGCTTGATCATTATTTAGCCATGAGCCCAGGAGACGAAGATGAGGAATTAGAAGGAATCGAAACGCAGGAACCTGCCTTCGGTTTACCGGCCAAATGGGTTACTGAGGACCTGAAAGATGAAGCAGAATTATCTGGCTATACCGTAGTTGATCCTCCATCTGTTGTATCCACTCATATTACTGAGGTAATTAAACAGCACGCCCATTCCCTCCTTGGACGTCAAGAAACACAGCAGCTGATTGATCATTTGAAAGAATCCCATCCAATTCTGGTGGCCGAAGTTACACCGGAGCCTTTATCAGTTGGCGATGTTCAAAAGGTTTTGGCTAAACTTTTACGTGAGAACGTGTCCGTTCATAACTTACCTGTAATCTTCGAAACACTGGCTGATTTCGGCAGAATGACCACCGATACGGATCTGCTTGCTGAATACGCGAGACAATCATTAGCCGCTCAGCTCACCCGTCAATATATGAAAGAAGACCAAAGTGTCAAAGTCATCACCGTATCCGGTAAAGTAGAGAAAATAATTGCAGACAACATTCAACAGACAGAACATGGCAATTATCTAGCACTGGATCCAGAAAGTCAGCAGTCCATTATTAGCGCCGTGGCAGCTCAAGTTGAACAAATTTCACTTCAGGAAGAAACAGCGGTTTTGTTGTGCTCGCCAGCTGTCCGCATGTACATCAAGCAGCTGCTGGAACGATTCTTACCTCAAGTAGTTGTGTTATCTTATAACGAATTAGAGCCAACTGTTGAAGTGCAAAGTGTAGGAGTAGTGAATGTCGCATGAAGGTGAAAAAGTTTCAGGCAGTTACCATGCCGGAAGTCATGAAAAAGGTGAAAAGTGAATTAGGACCTGAAGCGGTAGTGTTGAATACAAAAACAGTCAAGGCAAGGGGACTGTTCAAAAGGTTCAAGAAAGATCTTATTGAAGTCATTGCAGCCGTAGATTCTTTCGATTCTATCCAGAAGAAGGAGCAGTCTTCAAAAAGTTCTAAAGCATTAAATTCTAATGAAACGGCAGCATCATCGAATGAAGCCATCATGAACGAGTTGAAGCAGCTTCGTTTGACGATAGAATCTACAAATGATCACTCGCCGGGCTCTGGAAAATTCGCAGCCTGGTATGAACATCTGATTGCGCAAGAACTAGAACCTGAACTTGCTGCAAGTATTGTAGAAAGTATCGAACGGAAACAAGGGACAGATCATTCTGGTCAAAAGGATGGGAGGGAGCGGTTATTAACGGAAGAGATCACTAAGCGTCTGAATCCACATCCTTTTGGACATAAGCATTTGGGTAAAACATTTGTGCACTTAGTAGGACCAACTGGAGTTGGAAAAACAACGACCGCAGCCAAATTGGCAGCGGAAGCGGTTTTGAATCAAAAACTAAACGTAGCCTTTATTACCACTGATACATACCGCATTGCGGCTATTGATCAATTGAAAACCTATGCGAAAATACTGGACGTTCCGCTTGAAGTAGCCTACAACCTCAAAGACTATGAAAAAGCAATAGAAAAATATAAAGATTTTGATCTTGTGTTAGTGGATACAGCTGGACGTAATTACTTGCAGTCTTCTTATGTAGAAGAGTTAAACCAGCTACTAAAATTTAATGATGCTTCCGAAACTTTTTTAGTATTATCGTTAACAAGTAAATATATGGATATGAAAAATATTTATGAGAAATTTCTTCATATTCCCATCAGCAAGGTTATTTTTACAAAAGAAGATGAAACCTCTACTTATGGAAGTGCGATTAATTTCCTGGTTCACCATAAAATTGGTGTCGCTTACTTAACTAACGGGCAAAATGTTCCAGACGACATTGAAGAAGCTTCGCCTGACAAGATGGCGAGGAAAGTTACAGAGGGATATGGTTATGCATGATCAAGCCGAGCAATTACGGCTACGTATGACGGGCAGCCGGGTTGTGGAACCTAAAGCCCGCACTATTGCTATTGCCAGCGGAGTAGAAGGAGAAGGGAAATCCACCTTCGTTGTTAACTTTGGCATTAAACTAATAGAACAAAATCATCGCGTCCTAATTTTTGATTTAGATGTTGGTAAGGGAACGATCGACCGATTATTAGAAGTTCATCCTTCACGTTCACTGGCTCATCTTTTTTCTGAACAGAAAACCATTCATGATCTTATCGAGCAGGCGCCATCATCTGTATCTTATCTCGCCGGGGGGACAGGGGTGGAAGTGTTTTCTGAGCTTGATGAATGTAAGTTTCAATATTTTCAATCTCAGTTTGAAGAGTTAAACCGGTCCTATGATTACATTCTATTTAATATGAGATCAACTGTAGAAGAGAATTGTTCAGAATTTATGACGGCTGCCCATGAAGCGATCATTGTAACTACACTGTCCTCCACTTCAATTAGAAGTACATACGGACTTATTAAACGATTACTAACCAGGGAAAAAGAATTTCCGATTTCGATACTCCTTAATCGGTATGCTTTGGAAAGGGAGAGTGAAGATACCAGCTTCCGTCTTCAGGAAGTAATTCATCGTCATTTAAAAACTCAAGTTCAATATTTAGGTGCCATCCCTGAGGACCGTGCTGTCATTCGTTCAATCATTCAGAAGAAGCCTTTTACGATTCAATTTCCTGAAGCTCAGGCAAGCAAAGCTATCAGTAATATAGTCTATAACTATATAAATCTATCTGAAAATAAACTTCACCATCAAGAATTTTTATTTAAATTGAGGCGGTTCATTAGTAAAGGAGCAAGACGATGAAAAAGACATGAGCTAAAACGAAAATATCCACAGACTTATAGCATTGTCGAGTCGGAAGACAGCTGTATTGTATTTGGAATGCCTAAAGCTATTTTTAATGCTGGATTGGCTGATGAAGTTATGCATTTATCAGGAATTGGCAGCAGTATCATAAAAGCTCTTAGACCAAAGAGGGGGAAGAAGAATGGATAATAACCCATACCTAGAAGTTTTTATAGATGAAAGTAAAGAGCATCTTCAAGCAATTAATGATCATCTATTATTGTTAGAGAAAAACCCTGAAGACTTGTCCATTGTTAATGAAATATTCAGATCGGCCCATACCTTGAAAGGCATGTCAGCTACAATGGGGTATCAGGATCTATCTAATTTAACTCATCAGATGGAAAACGTTCTAGATGGGGTGCGTAATGAACTAATTAAAGTAGATGGTGACATGTTGGATATCGTATTCGACTCAGTAGATGATTTAGAAGCGATGGTCATGGATATAGCAGGTGGTGGTGCTGGTAATCGGGATGTTAAACAGGTGGTGAAAATGCTTGAAGGTATTGAAAAAGGTGAAAAAGCCACAACGTTTTCTTTGGAACCAGCCCAACAGGTGAACACTTCGGCAAGTATGTCTATTGATGAATTTACCCGCACAGTTTTAGAGCAGTCTAAAGAACAAGGTCAGCAAAATTATCGGGTCGAAATTACTTTAAGAGATGATTGCCTGTTAAAGGCAGCTCGTGTCTATATGGTTTTTGAGGTGCTTGAGCAATTGGGGGAAGTTATTCTGTCCGTCCCCTCTGTGGAGCAGTTGGAGAACGAAGAATTTGAACAAAGTTTTATAGTTTTATTAATAACCTCTTCCAACATGGAAGAAGTAGAAAAAAAGATACATAAAGTCTCGGAAATAGAGAGAGTTGCGGTCGCTGAATTCCTGATTGACAGACGCTCACCTGAATTATCTTCTCAGGAAGAAAACAATTCTTCAGAATCTGTAAACAATACCAAATCTAAAGAGAAAATAGCTTCAGTAAACTCAGAAAAAACAAATCAAATGCAGACTGGGAATAAAACGGTACGTATAAATATAGATCGATTGGATGTACTGATGAATTTGTTCGAGGAACTTGTCATTGATAAAGGAAGACTGGAACAAATTTCAAGTGAATTGAAACATGCTGAACTTCAGGAAACAGTGGAACACATGTCCAGGATTTCAGGAGATTTGCAAAGTATTATTCTTAATATGAGGATGGTGCCGATCGAACAAGTTTTTAACCGGTTCCCTCGTATGGTGCGGCAGCTTTCCAGAGATCTGAGTAAACAAGTAAGCTTGAGTATAGTTGGGGCAGACACAGAACTTGATCGAACCGTTATCGATGAAATTGGAGACCCTCTTGTTCATTTAATCCGCAATGCTCTTGATCATGGAATAGAAAGTCCAGCAGAAAGAGAAAGAAAAGGAAAAAACCCTTCAGGGAAACTGGAGTTGAAATCCTTCCATAGCGGCAATCATGTGTTTATAGAAATAGCAGATGATGGTGCAGGAATTAATCGGGATAAGGTCATTCGAAAAGCGGTAAGCAACCATGTGATTACAGAACACCAGGCCCTAAACATGAACAATAAACAGGTTTATGAATTAATAATGGAAAGTGGTTTTTCGACTGCCGACGTGGTTTCTGATGTATCTGGCCGAGGGGTTGGGTTGGACGTAGTTAAGAATACGATCGAAGCGCTGGGTGGTACCATTACGGTAGATTCTGAGCTTGACAGAGGCAGCGTTTTTTCCGTGCAACTACCTTTAACGCTATCGATCATATCTGTCATGCTTGTAGAAGTGCAGGAAGAGAAGTTTGCGATTCCACTTGGTTCGATAATTGAGACGGCGATTGTTAAGAAAGAAGACGTTATGTTAGTTCATAGAAAACAAGTGATCGATTTTCGAGGAAGAGTAGTTCCTCTCGTCTTTTTAGAAGAAGTGTTAGAAGTACCTTCATCATACGAAGAGGGGGAATATCATTCTCTGGTTATGGTTAGAAAAGGAGATAAAATGGCAGGTCTTGTTGTAGATTCGTTTATCGGGCAGCAGGAGGTCGTTTTAAAATCTCTCGGAGACTATTTGAGCGGAGCATATGCCATTTCAGGAGCCACCATCTTAGGAGATGGTCAAGTAGCATTAATTCTTGATAGTCATGCACTTATTAAATAGAGGAGGAATGAGAATGGAAGAAATGAATTCTTTTTTAAAGGTAATTGTCTTTCAGCTAAACGAGGAAGAATATACAATTCCTGTTCATCAAGTAGGTTCCATTGAGAGGATCATGCCGATCACCAGGGTCCCTGGAACGGCTCCGTTTGTAAAAGGAGTGATTAACTTAAGAGGGGTTGTTACTCCTATAATAGACCTGCGTGAGAGATTAGGAATGGAATATACCAGAATGGCTGAGCAAACCAGGATTATTACAGCTAAAATAAGTGATCTGGCTGTGGGGTTAATTGTTGATGGAGCTAATGATGTTCTTGATATCAATCAGGAATTAATTGAGCCTTCTCCTGAAGCAATAGGAACTGAAGAATTAGATTTTATACAGGGAGTGGTACATCTTGAACAACGATTGCTGGTTCATTTGAACCTTGAAAAGGTGCTGTCTCTTGAAGAGGTCCATGACCTGAAAAAGGTTGAAGTATAAATCTATGACATTCAGTGATCGTTTTTCAGCTGTTCAAATAGATGTACTTAAGGAAGTGGGCAACATCGGAGCTGGACACGCGGCTACCTCTCTTTCCCATTTACTTGAACGAAAGATCGAAATGTTTGTCCCCTCGGTTCGACTGGCAGACTTTGACGAAGTGGTTGAACTTTCAGGGGGTTCAGAAGAGGTTGTTGTCAGTGTGTATTTAAAAATAGAAGGCAATGCACCAGGGGGGATGTTTTTCATTTTGCCGCCAGCTCAAGCAGAACGTTTTGTAAGAATCATGACTGGAGATGCGTCTTTTACTATTCATAATTCCAATTCTATGGAAATTGGTGTATCAGCTCTCAAAGAATTAGGGAATATTCTGTCTGGCTCTTACCTTACAGCCCTCTCAGATTTTACACAATTGACGCTTTACAACTCTGTTCCTTCACTAAATATGGATATGGCAGGAGCCATCTTAAGTTTCGGTTTACTGGAACTATCCCTAGTCAGTGATCAGGGTATTGTAATCGAGACTTGCCTGACAGACTCATCTGATGAGACTAAAGGATCTGTTGAGGGGCACTTCTTCTTATTTCCAGACCCTGATTCATATGATACGTTGTTTAAAGCCCTGGGAGTATCAGCTTATGACGAAGATGATCCAAATGGTTAAAGTGGGAATAGCTGATCTAAAAGTAACAAAACGATCAGAAAAACTTCGCACCTCAGGGCTCGGTTCATGCGTAGGTATAGTACTCTATGATGAATTCCATAAGGCTGCAGGCATGGCTCATATTATGCTTCCTGACTCTTCATTAGCCAGGAAGGGAGATATTAATCGATTTAAATATGCAGATACAGCTATAGAAGATCTTCTTATTAAATTAAGTCGATCAGGGGCTGACAGCTTCCAATTAAAAGCAAAAATTGCAGGAGGAGCCCAAATGTTTCATTTTACACCGGCGAGTGAAATGATGAGGATAGGTCCTAGAAATGTTGAGGCTGTAAAGAAAAAGCTTGCTAGTTTGCATATCCCTATTGAAGCTCAGGATGTAGGAGGGCAAAGTGGCAGGACTATTGAGTTTAATCCACTTACTTCAAATCTTCATATAAAAACAGTAAATAAGGAAGAAATGATTATTTGATAAACGGCTCTATTAACTGGAACTTGTACGCTGCTAAATTTCATACTCTTTACCCTTTGTCTAATTTATGGGAAACCTCTGTCATCCGAGGTGCCACAAGTTTTTTCTATTTCTTTACCGGCTCTTAGAATATAGAAGACTGACTGGATATGTAGCAGCTCTTTCTCAAAACTCTGACAGGCTTCATTTAGTAAAGAGCTTGATCAAAGGGGATTTTGGTAATATCTGAATATTTTAAAAGAAGATAAAACGCAGGATAAGTGATTGATTATAGAAAGAGCAGGGAGGGTTATTATGGCAAACTGTTCATCTCCTCAAGAAGAAAGACTATGGGAACTATGGACAACCAATAAAGATGGGGAAGCTGCTAATCAATTAGTTCAGCTTTATGATTACTTAGTAAGCTACCACGTGCAGAGGATATCTGCTCACTTACCCAAAAGCGTGAGTAAGGACGATGTCAGAAGCTTAGGAATGCTTGGATTATATGATGCATTGAAGAAGTTCGACACGACAAGAGATTTAAAATTTGACACTTATGCTTCTTTCAGAATCCGCGGCTCTATTATGGACGGTTTAAGAAAAGAAGACTGGCTCCCACGCTCGGTCCGGGATCGTTCGAAAAAGATTGAGCAGATGACTGAAAAACTGGAGCAGCGTCTTCAGCGGCCGGTTACTTCGGCGGAAATCGGAAAAGAATTAAATATGACAGCGGCAGAAGTGGAAGAAACGGTAAAAGATTCATTATATGCTAATGTTCTTTCAATGGAAGAAAGGCCGAAAGACGGTGGGGAGGAGCATAAAGAAGGAATTGGTTACTCGATCCCTGATGAACAAACCATGACGCCTTCTGCATCAATGATTCAAGGTGAGAACTTTCAGGAGCTCGCGACTCAAATTCAAAAGCTTAATGAGAAGGAACAGTTGGTGATCAGTTTATTTTACACTGAGGAGCTTACACTAACGGAAATTGGCGAAGTGCTTAACTTAACTACTTCAAGAATCTCTCAAATACACGCAAAGGCCATATTTAAGTTGAAAGCCGCACTAAGCGATATGATGAACTCTTAAATACAAGGGGGAGAGTGTGGTGGAAAAACGGAATAAAATAAAGATACCTGGTTCTCAGGATAAGACGAAAGCTTACATATTATTAATGGCAGTGTACCAGCAGGCTTCTGTTTAAAATCGCGAGGCGCAACATTATGAACAAGTAGAAAAAGATAAACAGAGACGAATGGTCCTCTAAGGAAAGAATCGCTTTTCTCGCCAGCGAAAATCATTTATGGAGACGGAAGAAGATATTGAAGATTTTACCGACCAGCTTAAACGACTAGAGTGTAAGATTAGAGACGTAAAAGACGCCAAGGGGCAGGCAGAAGGTAAACTGTTTGATAACGTACAGCCAGGGCTTGGTCAATACGAATCCAGGGTAAAAGTCTCTACAACCCGTTAGAAGCTGTAATACATAAAGGGGAAATAGTCCTTCGTCCATTAGAAGACTCCCAACTCCAGGAATAACCAAAAAACAAACGACAAGGTTTTACGGACCGATCGTGTACAGCAGGTGAAAATCAAGATGTCCACATTCTTATTAGTCATCAGTTTTATTATTGACGGGGTGATAATACTTACCCTTTTAACGATCTCCACCAGAGTGGAAAAAAACGAAGAGCTTGAAATGCGCCAGGAGGAAGTAGCTAGAGAAATTGAAGATATGTTTACTTCTTATTTAATGGAAATTAAAGAAGAGAACAAACGAATGAGCAGTTGGCTTCAGCCCGAAAAGCATTCGATAAATGATCAAAAAACAGAGGGTGGAAAGGCAATTGTCGATGAGTCTATATCCTCTAAGCATTATAAGGTAAAATCTTCAGAAGAGCACACTAATTATTCACCACCCCTGTCTAACGAGGGGAAGGACTTTTTTGAACGCAGCGACAACTACCGAATTTTAGAGTTAAGAAGAGTAGGATATTCTGTAGATGAGATCGCGAAGAAATTAGACAGAGGTAAAACAGAAATTGAACTATTTATTAAATTTGAGCAAAAACATTAAGTGAAAAACTTGATAGAGCTACGGTGGTATGGTATATTTACTGTCGGTGTCAATACACACGTCTTTGGATTCTTTTATAGGTTGCTCTTACAAAAGAGTTTGTAAAAGAAAATGATAAAGGCGGAGGATACTAAAAATAAACCAAACAGGAGGAACAATTATGTCTGCAATTTCTATGAAACAGCTTTTAGAAGCTGGTGTTCATTTTGGACACCAAACCCGTCGCTGGAACCCGAAGATGAAAAAATATATCTTCACGGAGCGTAACGGAATTTATATCATCGACCTTCAAAAAACCGTTAAGAAGGTAGATGAAGCATTTAATTTTGTGAAAGATGTAGCCGCTAATGGTGGAAACATTCTTTTCGTAGGTACTAAAAAACAAGCCCAGGATACTGTACGTGACGAAGCAACTCGTTGCGGCATGTATTACATCAACCAACGTTGGTTGGGCGGAACTCTTACAAACTTCGAAACAATCCGTAAGCGTATCAATCGTTTGAAAGATATTGAGCGTATGGAAGAGGACGGTACAACAGATGTACTTCCTAAAAAAGAAGTTGTTGACATGCTTAAAGAAAAAGATCGTCTAGTTAAATTCCTAGGTGGTATTAAAGAAATGAAGAGTATTCCAGATGCAATGTTTGTCATCGATCCTCGGAAAGAGCGCATTGCGATTGCGGAAGCTCATAAATTAGACATTCCTGTTGTAGGTATGGTTGACACAAACTGTGACCCGGACGAAATTGATTACGTTATCCCGGCAAATGATGACGCAATCCGTGCCGTTAAGCTGCTTACTTCTAAAATGGCAGATGCTGTCCTTGAAGCTAAGCAAGGAGAAGAAACTGAAGTTACAGAAGAAGTAGAAGCTCAAGTAGAAGCTGCTAAAGAGTAATGAAGTTTCAGGAGGTGATAAGGGGGAATTCCTTTTATCACCTTTTTTAAAGAAGAAATGCACCTGGACTTCGGTCCAAGGTGCTAAACATAATAAAATTAGTTCAACTCATAAGGAGGCTTTACAATGGCTGTAAACGCTAAAATGGTAAAAGAACTTCGTGAAAAAACTGGTGCTGGAATGATGGATTGTAAGAAAGCACTAACTGAAACAGACGGAAACATGGAAGAAGCAATGGCTTGGCTTCGTGAAAAAGGAATTTCCAAAGCGCAGAAAAAAGCAGACCGTGTAGCTGCTGAAGGTGCTGCTGCAATTGAAGTCTCAGGTAACACAGCTGTTCTTTTCGAAGTAAACTGTGAAACAGATTTCGTAACAAAAAATGATCAGTTTAAAAAATTGCTTCAAGAACTTGGACAACACCTTGTCAATCAAAAGCCAGCAACAGTTGAAGAAGCTCTAGAGCAGAAACTTCATGGTGAAGGCGAAGTACTAAGCAGCTATATTACAGATGTAGTAGCTAAAATTGGCGAGAAAATCTCCCTGCGCCGCTTCTCTATCCAGGAGAAAACGGATAATGACGCTTTTGGTGCTTATCTTCACATGGGCGGTAACATTGGTGTTCTTACTGTACTTGAAGGTTCTACAGATGAAGCTGCAGCGAAAGATGTAGCTATGCACATCGCAGCTGTAAATCCTCGTTATGTTTCAACAGATGCTATTCCTGAAGAAGAAATCAACAGTGAGCGCGAAATGCTTAAGACTCAGGCGCTTAATGAAGGAAAGCCTGAAAATATTGTTGAGAAAATGGTAGAAGGCCGTCTGAATAAATTCTTCCAGGAAATTTGCTTACTTGAACAGGACTTTGTTAAAGATCCTGATCAAAAAGTGAAGCAGTTCGTTAAGTCTTCCGGCGGATCTGTTAATTCTTTCCAACGTTTTGAAGTAGGCGAAGGAATGCAGAAACGTGAAGAAAACTTTGCTGATGAAGTAATGAGCCAAGTTAAAAAATAATGACTGCTGAGGATAGGGGACACACATGGCGTGTTCCCTATTTTCAAAGGCTACATAACGTTAAGGAATTTGTAGCAGACCAACTTAAAGAATAGCAATTACCCGGGAGGTTACTATGACTACTGCTCGTTATCGTCGTATTGTACTGAAACTCAGCGGAGAGGCTTTGAGCGGCGAAGCTGGTTTCGGACTAGAACCAAGTATTATCCAATCTGTTTCACGTCAAGTGAAAGAAGTGGCCGAGCTCGGTGTAGAAATTGCCGTGGTTGTCGGTGGCGGCAACATCTGGCGCGGAAAAGTCGGCAGTGAAATGGGTATGGATCGTGCCAATGCCGATTATATGGGAATGCTGGCTACTGTAATGAATTCTCTTGCATTGCAGGACAGTTTAGAGAACCAGGGCATCCCGACCCGTGTTCAAACTTCAATTGAAATGAGACAAGTAGCTGAGCCTTATATTAGACGTAAAGCTATACGTCATTTAGAAAAAAAGCGCGTTGTGATTTTTGCGGCAGGAACCGGAAACCCATATTTTTCAACTGATACAACTGCAGCTCTTAGAGCAGCCGAAATAGAAGCAGATGTTATTCTTATGGCAAAAAATAATGTAGACGGCGTATACAACGACGACCCTAAGCTGAATGAAAATGCAACGAAATACGACCAGCTCTCCTATATGGATGTTTTAAATGAGGGGCTTGGAGTTATGGACTCAACAGCATCCTCATTATGTATGGACAATGATATTGATTTACTGGTATTCTCTATTATGGAGGAAGGTAATATCAAGAAAGCCGTAATGGGTGAAAATATTGGAACGATTGTAAGGGGGAAATAATCATGTCTAAAGCAGTGATTAATGAGACAAATCAACAAATGGAACAAGCCGTACAAGCTTTCTCTCGTCAGCTTGCTACTGTAAGAGCAGGCCGTGCAAACCCGGCTATTCTGGACAATGTATATGTAGACTACTATGGTGCTGCCACACCTTTGAACCAGTTAGCTCAAGTTGGCGCTCCAGAGCCTCGCTTGCTGGTTATCACTCCATATGATAAATCAGCAATTGCGGAAATTGAAAAAGCAATTCAGAAAGCAGACCTTGGACTGTCTCCTTCCAGCGATGGTAATGTCGTTCGTATTAACATTCCATCTTTAACCGAAGAACGCCGTAAAGACTTAGCTAAAGTAGTTGGCAAATATACGGAAGAAGCAAAAGTGCAGGTTCGAAACATTCGTCGTGAATCCAACGATCGTTTGAAAAAACTTGAAAAAGAGGGAGAACTAACTGAAGATGATCTCCGTTCCTATCATGATGACGTGCAGAAAGCTACGGACAAGCACGTTGAGAAAATCGATCAGTTGGCTAAAACGAAAGAAGAAGAGATCATGGAAGTATAATCTGCTTCATTTTCAGATATGCCAATAGGTATATAGAGCCGCGCTGTAGATGTTAGGCAGCGCGGCTTTTTATGTTAGGTCTGTTATGCTCCCTTGTAGATAAACAGTCCTTTGGTAGTAGTAATATGGATTAATGAGCGCTTCTTCCCTAAGCGTTTGAGAAGTGAAACGATTTTTCTGCCTCTGCGCTTTCTTTTGCACAGGTCTTTATGTCGTGCTCAGCATGTTGTAGGATTATAGTATATAATAGAAAGATGGAAGAAACGGACTGGAGGATCAAGTATGCCACTCAAGTTTCCATTTACAAAAAACAAGAAAGAAATTAAGCCACAGCCTCTAGGTCTTGAACAAAGCCATTTGCCCCAGCATGTAGCGATTATCATGGACGGAAATGGACGTTGGGCTAAAAACCGTAATATGCCGCGAATTGCCGGCCATAAAGAAGGGATGGGCGTGGTTAAAAAGATTGTGCGTCATGCATCAGATATTGGTGTCAAAGTTTTAACGCTTTATGCATTTTCTACCGAAAACTGGAAACGCCCTAAAAATGAAGTTGATTTCTTAATGAAATTACCTGTAGATTTTCTAAATACATATTTGCCAGAACTCATTGAGAGAAATGTCCAAGTCAGGACAATTGGTGATTTTAACGTTCTGCCTCCACATACAAAAAAAGCAGTTCAGGAAGCTACAGAGAAGACTCAGCACAATGATGGGCTTATTCTAAATTTCGCCTTAAACTATGGCAGCCGTTATGAAATGATCAATGCAGTGAAGCAAATAGCTGCTCAAGTAGAAGAGGGAGAACTAAGCAGTGAAGATATTAACGAAGAATTATTCACTTCTAATCTGTACACATGTGAACTAATTGAGCCTGATTTATTAATTCGGACAAGTGGAGAACAGCGTTTGAGCAACTTTTTATTATGGCAGTTAGCTTATGCAGAATTCTGGTTCACTGAAGTATATTGGCCTGATTTTGATGAGAGTCATTTCGAAAAGGCGCTGCTAGATTACCAAAAAAGGAAACGTCGTTATGGCGGAGTATAAGGTGTGAACGTATGTTATGAAACAACGGACAATAACGGCCGTAGTTGCGGCCCTAATTTTTTTACCGATCGTTATGACCGGTGGAATACCATTCAGAATATTTATTTATATCATTGCAAGTATCGCTTTACTGGAACTTGTAAGAATGAAGAAAATTTCTCGTTACTCTGTACCGTCTGGGCTGGGGTTGTTATTAATGTGGGCGCTTATGTTTCCTTACAGAGACCTCGGTGCTTATATAGACGCGGAAAATTTAATTACAAAATCGGAAATTACGTTACTGGCTGTTCTAGTACTGCTTAGCTACACCGTCCTCGTAAAAAATCGTTTTACGTTTGACGACGCCGGGTTCCTATTATTATCAGCTATCTATATAGGGATGGGTTTTAATTATTTAATAGAAACGCGTGAAGCGGACCTTTCTTATATTTTCTTTGCTTTGTTTGTAGTCTGGTCTACAGATACGGGTGCCTATGTGTTTGGAAGAACTTTTGGAAAACACAAATTATGGCCTCAGATTAGTCCTAAAAAAACAATTGAAGGTTCCGTCGGCGGTGTCCTTCTGGCAGTTTTGGTTGCCATAATTTTTCAGTTAATCGCTCCACTGGAGCATTCTCTCTTCATCGTAATTCTCGTTACTATACTTGTTTCGATAGCGGGCCAGATTGGAGATTTAGTGGAATCGGCGTTCAAACGTCACTATGCGGTTAAAGATTCAGGGAAAATCCTTCCTGGACATGGTGGTGTACTTGATCGGTTTGACAGTTTGATATTCATTCTGCCAATTCTTCACCTCATTAATTTCATTTCAATATAGAAAGGAGAGCGAATGATGAAGCAAATAACTTTGCTGGGCGCCACAGGGTCTATTGGCTTGCAAACCCTGGATGTAATCCGCCTGCACCCTGAAGAATTCTCCCTCCATTCTATGGCCTTTGGACGGAATATCGAGAAAGCCTTACCCCTTATCAAGGAATTTGAACCTCGCTTAATAGTGGTACAGGATGAAGAGACAAAGAAAAGCTTAGCAGGTCATGTGAATGGAACTCCTATTCTTACAGGAAGTGGAGGTATGATTGAAGCGAGCGTTGCAGATGAAGTGGATGTAGTAGTAAATGCTGTAATGGGAAGTATAGGTCTCCCAGCAACACTAAAAGCTATCCAGGCTAAGAAGTTAATTGCCATCGCTAATAAAGAAACGCTCGTAACCGCCGGGCATCTGGTTATGGCAGAAGCTCATAAACACAACGTAGAATTATTACCTGTGGATAGTGAACACTCCGCTATATACCAATCCCTAAATGGTGAACGTAAGGAAGACATTCATAAGTTAATTATTACGGCATCTGGTGGGAGTTTCAGGGACAACACAAGAGAAGAACTTGCAGGAGTGACGGTTAAAGATGCTTTAAATCACCCAAACTGGAGTATGGGTGCAAAAATTACGATTGACTCTGCTTCTATGATGAATAAAGGGTTAGAAGTCATCGAGGCGCATTGGCTTTTTGATGTACCTTATGACCAGATCCATGTTATTCTTCATAGAGAGAGTGTCATTCACTCGATGGTCGAGTATGTAGATGGAAGTGTCATGGCGCAGCTTGGAACACCTGATATGAAGGTGCCGATCCAATATGCTTTAACTTATCCGGAACGACTGAATTTACCTATTACCAAACAGCTTAATTTAGAGGAAATCGCTACTCTGAACTTTGAAAAAATGGATTTTGAGCGCTTTCCATGTCTGAGAATGGCATATGAAGCAGGACGTGCAGGAGGGTCAATGACTACTGTGTTGAATGCAGCAAATGAAGAAGCCGTTCAGTTGTTTTTAGAAGGAAAAATTTCATTTCTGGATATAGAAAAGAAGATCGAACAATCTTTAGAAATGCACGATCGTATTCATAACCCTGACTTGTCTACCATACTTTCTATTGACGAGGAAACCAGGAAACGAGTTCGTTTCCATTTAAATTAAAAGGAAGGTGCTTCATTTGACTACAGTGATTGCATTTGTACTCATGTTCGGACTACTGGTGTTTGTGCATGAGTGGGGGCATCTGATTTTTGCTAAGCGAGCTGGCATGCTTGCACGTGAATTTGCAATTGGCTTTGGGCCAAAAATATTTGCTTTCACAAAAAATGAGACGTTGTACACGATTCGTCTTCTGCCTATTGGCGGGTATGTACGTGTAGCTGGCGAGGATCCTGAACTAGTTGAATTAAAGGCAGGGCATCATGTAGGTCTTGAGTTCAATGATCTAGGAAAAGTAAAACGGATTATTGTGAATAACAAATCCAAACATCCCCATGCGCGGGTCATTGAGGTAGAAAGAGCGGACCTTGATCATCGTTTAATGATTGAAGGTTACGAAATTGATGAGGATGAGAGATTGGCATTTGAAGTAGACCCGAAAGCTATGTTCGTCATGGACGAAAAAGAAACCCAAATCGCCCCTTACGATCGTCAATTTGCTTCTAAATCCGTCCCGCAAAGAGCGATGCAGCTTTTCGCTGGACCTCTTATGAACTTTGTACTGGCTATTGTTCTTTTCCTGATTCTTGGCTTTATTCAAGGTGTCCCGTCCAATCAAGCGGTACTTGGTGAAATTCAAGAAGGTTCTCCCGCAGAATCTTCAGGGCTGCAAAAAGGTGATGAAGTGATCGCCATTGATGGAGAATCCGTGAGCAGCTGGGAAGAATTCACCACTATTGTACGCAGTCACCCGTCTGAGGAAATTGTGATAACTGTTGAAAGAGAGGGTCAGACTGAGCAAATTGCTGTTACTCCAGCAACCTTGGAGAATCAGGATATGAAGATTGGCCAGGTAGGAGTAGCCCAAACTTTTGAAGATTCTTTCTTTAAAAAGATTACCTTCGGCTTCACTCAAACCTATGAATGGTCTACTTTAATTTTAACGAACCTTGGTAAACTGGTGACCGGCCAATTTTCCCTCGACATGTTATCCGGCCCTGTAGGCATATATGATGCCACAGATCAGGTAGTAAAAACGGGATTAACAAACTTTATCATGTGGACAGCGATTCTAAGCATTAATCTAGGTATTGTAAATTTACTTCCACTTCCAGCCCTTGATGGCGGGCGCTTACTGTTCGTCGGTTTAGAAGGGGTGCGCGGAAAACCGATTGATCCTCAGAAAGAGGGTATTGTGCACTTTATCGGATTTGCTTTATTAATGTTGTTAATGCTGCTTGTTACATGGAATGATATCCAACGACTATTCTTGTAAAATAAAGAGCTGGAAGCCGGTGGAGACAACAGCTCTCTTCGGCTTCCGGCTTGCTTTTTAAGTAAATAAACCTATAAAGTAATATTATTAATTCACAGAACTGAGGTGCATCTAATGAAACAAAGCCAAATGCTGATCCCTACATTGAAAGAAAATCCTGCAGATGCCGAAATTATGAGCCACCAGCTCCTCGTTCGTGCTGGTTACATACGTCAGCTTGCTTCAGGAATCTACAGTTTCTTACCAATTGGACGACGTGTCCTCTCTAAAGTGGAGGCTATTGTAAGAGAAGAGATGGAGAAGATTGGTGCTCATGAAATGCTGATGCCTGCTCTTGAACCATCAGAGCTCTGGAAAGAAACAGGGCGCTGGACAACTTTTGGATCTGAACTTATGAGAATAAATGATCGCCATGGTCGCGAGTTTGCACTAGGAGCAACTCATGAAGAAGTAATCACCAGCATGGTTCGAAATGAAGTAAAAAGCTATAAACAACTACCATTGAGTGTTTACCAGATTCAAACAAAATTCCGTGATGAAGCTCGTCCTCGATTTGGACTTTTGAGAGGGCGCGAGTTTCTCATGAAGGATGCTTACTCTTTTAATGAATCCTATGAAAGTCTGGATCAAACGTATGAGCAGATGTTTGAAGCCTATTCGAATGTATTTAGACGATGCGGACTTAACTTTAGAGCAGTTATTGCAGATTCTGGCGCTATGGGTGGTAAAGATACACATGAATTTATGGTGCTGTCTGAAGTAGGAGAAGATGTAATAGCTTATTCAGATACCTCACGTTACGCCGCAAACATTGAAATGGCACCTGTGAACCGGACATATACTAAATCTGATGAAACGCCTTTAGAGATGGAAAAAGTCCATACACCTGATCAGAAAACAATGAGAGATGTAGCAGATTTCCTAGGTCATGAACTTCAAAAAGGGTTAAAGTCCATTTTGTTTAAAGTTGATGAGAAGTTTGTTATGACCATTACCCGCGGAGATCATGAAGTAAATGATGTAAAACTTAAGAATTTATATGATGCTGAACTTATAGACCTGGCAAGTGAAGCGGAAGCAAGAGAGGTCGTAGGTGCTGGCTTCGGCTCATTAGGACCTGTTGACGTATCGGAAGATGTTGAAGTTGTGGCTGATTTTGCGGTAGAAGCTCTGGTTAACGTTTCCTGTGGGGCCAACGAAGAAGGTTATCATTTCACCAATGTTACTCCTGGCAAAGACTTTCAAGTCAGTCAGTATGCCGACCTTCGTTTTATTGAAGAAGGAGATCCTTCCCCTGATGGTGAAGGCAAGATTAAGTTTGCTCGCGGGATTGAAGTGGGCCATGTATTTAAGCTGGGAGAGTTTTATTCAGAACGAATGAAAGCTACTTTCCTGAACGATCAAGGGAAAGCTACGACCATGATTATGGGCTCGTATGGGATCGGTGTATCCCGTACGCTCGCAGCTATTGTAGAGCAATATCATGATGAACGCGGAATCACGTGGCCTGCCAATATTGCACCCTATCAAGTACACTTGTTATCATTAAATCCTAAAAAAGAGGATCAGAAGGAATTAGCTGATGCTCTTTACAACACACTTATTGAAGCAGGAGTGGAAGTTCTGTATGATGATCGTAAAGAGCGAGCGGGCGTCAAGTTTGCGGACAGCGACCTGTTTGGAGTTCCGCTGCGTATTACGGTAGGAAAGCGTGCTTCTGAAGGTGTTGTAGAAGTAAAAGAACGAATGTCCAGTAATCAATATGATTTGGAACAAGAAGAAGTCTTGAACTACGTAACCAACTGGTATAAATCCTGACTTCATAAACAGTTTTTTTTATATACCCTTGCTTAAAGGTGAAGCAGGGGTATATTCATGTAAAGACCTTGCACAGGGGATAATAGGGGAGGAATCACATTGGGTGTGACCAATCAGGATAAAATGCATTATTTACTGGAACAGATCCAGTTTCCACACGAACTGATTGAACCTCATTTTAGAGATAGTACGATGGAAAAGCTTACCGTTTACCGGGAAACGAAAGAATGGCATTTTCATTTTAAAATGCCGCAGCCATTGCCGCCGGCAGTTTATGAATTATTTACGACGAAACTCCAATCCACTTTCAGAGCTATTGCTGAAGTAAAATGGACCATTGAAACAGATAATAAAGAAATGGAAGAAAGCGATACGCTTGAATATTGGAACGGGTTTATCAAAACAATGACCAATTTGTCTCCGGGTTATAAAGATCTCTTGTTGGAACAGCAGCCCGAGATAACTGGAAATAAAATAATGTTAACTTGCAGGAATTTGGCAGAAAGCCATGCCGTTAAAAAGAAGTTGGAAGAACCATTACAGAGCTTTTGTGTAAAGTCCGGACTTCCTCCATATATGGTTTCAACACGTGTGAAAGAAGAACAGGAACAAATTAAAAAATTCCAGGAAGAGCGTCAAAAAGAGGATAAGAAAATTGTCCAGCAGGCCGTGAAAGATCAAGAAGAGCGTGCCAAAGAAAAAGACGATTCTAAGCCGAAGGGACCTATTGAAATTGGGTACAAAATTCAAGAGGATCCTGAACCTATGGAAAATATCCAGGAAGAAGAGCGCCGCAAAATTGTCCAAGGATATGTGTTTGAAGCTGAAGTAAAAGAACTGCGGTCGGGCAGGTTTTTATTACTTCTTAAAGTTACGGATTACACAGATTCTTTCTCCATAAAAATGTTCTCACGTGGAGATGATCATGCGGAGATGTTTAAGCATGTAAAACAGGGTCTATGGATTAAGGCACGGGGAAGTATTCAAACAGATAATTTCACAAGCGAACTCACCATGATGGCTAATGACATTAACGAAATTAAACCGATCCTGCGCAAAGACGAAGCTCCAGAAGGAGAAAAACGAATTGAGCTTCATTCTCATACTACAATGAGTCAAATGGACGCTCCGGTTTCTCCGGGGAGACTGATCGCTAAGGCAGCAGAATGGGGCCACGAAGCAATTGCAATCACAGACCATGCTGTTGTTCAGGCTTATCCGGATGCTCATGCGGCCGGTGAAAAAAACGGCATCAAAGTTATTTATGGTCTTGAAGCCAATCTGGTCGATGATGGTGTTCCGATTGCTTATGAAGAACAGGACCGGGATCTTGAGTCTGATGTTTATGTCGTCTTTGACGTAGAAACAACGGGTCTATCAGCTGTTTATGATAAAATCATAGAGCTTGCAGCAGTTAAAGTGAGGGGCGGAGAAATTATTGATCGGTTCGAATCCTTTGCAAATCCTCACCAGGCTCTGTCTCAAACCACAGTGGATTTAACTGGAATAACGGATGACATGGTCAAAGATGCTCCTGAGATTGAAGAGGTATTAAAAGACTTTCATCAATGGATGGAAAACGATATTCTCGTTGCCCATAATGCAAGCTTTGACATGGGATTCCTGAATGCAGGTTTCACAGCGATTGGATATGAGAAAGCTCAAAATCCGGTTATTGATACGCTTGAACTGGCGAGATTTCTTGTACCAGAGCTTAAGAACCATCGATTAAATACATTGTGTAAAAAGTTCGATATTGAATTAACCCAACACCACAGGGCTATTTATGATGCAGAAGCTACCGGTTATTTATTGTGGAAGCTCGTTAAACGAGCGATGGAGCGTGGCATTACCAATCATAAGAACTTAAATGATTATATGGGTGAAGGAAAAGCTTATCAGCGGTCACGTCCTTCTCATTGCACTCTCCTTGCTACAAACAGTACCGGTCTTAAAAACATTTATAAATTAGTTTCAGAGGCGCATGTGGATTACTTTTATCGTGTGCCAAGGATACCAAGGTCACGCTTAGGTAAACTGAGAGAGGGCATTCTTGTGGGCTCTGGGTGCGATAAGGGTGAAGTGTTCGAAACGATCATGCAAAAGTCAGAGGAAGAAGCAGAAAAGGTTGCTGATTTTTATGACTATATCGAAATTCAGCCCCCTGGTAATTACTATCATTTACTCGAGAAAGATCTGGTTCAGAACGAAGCCCAAATCTATGACATTCTGAAAAGACTGGTTGCCATGGGAGAACGGCTTGGAAAAACAGTGGTTGCCACAGGCAATACCCACTATGTCGAGCCTCATGAAAAACAGTACCGGCAAATTATGATTGCTTCACAAAGCGGAAACCCGCTTAATCGACAGACTCTGCCTGATGTTCACTTCAAAACCACAAATGAGATGGTGGACGAGCTGTCATTTTTCGGAAACGCCAAGGCTAAAGAGCTCGTAGTAACGAACACCCGGAAAATCATGTCTCAAATTGGGGAAGTAACTCCTGTGAAAGAAGATCTCTTCACCCCTAATATTGAAGGTGCAGATCAGGAAATTCGCGAGATGTCTTATAACAAAGCGAAAAGCCTATATGGCGATCCAATTCCGGAGCTTGTTGAAAAAAGACTAGAAAAAGAGCTGGAGAGTATCATTGGTCATGGTTTCGCTGTCATCTATTTAATCTCCCAGAAGCTAGTAACCAAATCTCTGGAGGATGGATATCTCGTTGGTTCACGTGGTTCTGTAGGGTCTTCCTTTGTGGCAACGATGACAGATATTACCGAAGTAAACCCTTTACCGCCACATTACGTTTGCCCAGCATGTCAGTTCCATGAATTTTTTACTGATGGATCTGTGGGAAGTGGATTTGATCTCCCGGAGAAAGATTGTCCAGAGTGTGGTACGGCTTTCCGTAAAGATGGACAGGACATCCCTTTTGAAACATTCCTAGGATTTAAAGGGGACAAAGTACCGGATATCGATCTGAACTTCTCAGGTGAATATCAGCCTCAAGCCCACAATTATACGAAATATCTATTTGGTGAAGATAATGTGTTTCGTGCAGGAACCATAGGGACTATAGCTGAAAAAACTGCTTATGGTTATGTGAAAGGGTATGCGGGCGATCATCAGCTGCAGTATAAAAATGCAGAAATTGACCGTTTGGTGCAAGGGTGTACAGGCGTTAAGCGTACCACAGGTCAGCACCCTGGAGGAATTATCGTCGTACCGGATGATATGGAGATTTATGATTTTTCTCCCATTCAGTTTCCAGCCGATGATACAAAGTCGGAATGGCGGACCACACACTTTGATTTCCACTCGATTCACGATAACCTCCTGAAGCTTGATATACTCGGGCACGATGATCCCACAGTTATTCGTATGCTTCAGGATCTAAGTGGAATTGATCAGAAGGAAATCCCTGTGGACGATCCAGAAGTGATGAAAATATTCAGTGGCCCGGAAGCACTTGGGGTTAATGCTGAACAGATTATGTGCAAGACAGGGACGCTTGGTGTACCAGAATTTGGAACAAGATTTGTGCGTCAGATGCTTGAGGATACGAAGCCTAGTACGTTTGCTGAACTAGTCATTATATCTGGTCTGTCTCATGGTACGGACGTTTGGCTTGGAAACGCTGAACAGCTGATCAATGATGGGATTTGTACGCTTCCTGAAGTTATCGGCTGCCGTGATGACATTATGGTATATCTCATGCATAAAGGTCTTGAGCCTTCTCTGGCTTTTAAGATTATGGAATTTGTTCGTAAGGGGCGGGGGCTGCAGGACGAATGGATTGAAGAAATGAAGAAACATGGAGTACCAGATTGGTACATTGATTCTTGTAAAAAGATCAAGTACATGTTCCCTAAAGCTCACGCTGCTGCTTACGTACTGATGGCTGTACGTATTGCTTACTTTAAAGTTCATTACCCTATCTATTTTTATGCGGCTTATTTTACAGTTAGAGCCAGTGACTTTGAGTTAGATACTATGGTTAAAGGATCAGAAGCCATCCGAAAGCGCATAGAGGAAATTCAGGCTAAAGGGCTGGATGCAACACCTAAGGAAAAAAACTTAATGACTGTGTTAGAACTTTCTCTCGAAATGTGTGAAAGAGGATATGGCTTTAAGAATGTGGACCTGTATGAATCAAGTGCAACTGACTTTATTGTGGAAGACAACCAATTGATTCCGCCGTTTAATGCGGTCGATGGATTGGGCACGAATGCGGCTATTAATATTGTTAAAGCGAGGAAAGAAGGAGAATTCCTATCTAAACAGGATTTAAGAGAAAGAAGCCGAATTTCAAAAACTGTCCTTGAATATTTGGACAACTTCGGTTGTTTGGAAGGAATGCCGGACGAGAACCAGCTCTCCCTCTTTTAAGTGAAAGCAAAGGAAATGTGTACACCTCTTAAGAGTGGTGTCATTCTTCCTCTATTGCATATTTTAAGCATCTATGGTATATTTTTTTATGGTGAGAAGAGCGATATGAACGACCAGAAGAGTGGGGCAACCCACTCTTTCGTCATATTTAACGCTGATGACTGTCAAGAAACCGGAACCATTAGAGGCTTCAAGCCCGTTTGACTCGACCGCTATGATTTAATTCATAGCGGTTTCTCGTGGACCTTCTTTAGTCTTCACCGCTTATGCAGAATTGAAATGAAATCAATGATTGAATGCCATACTAAATTAAAATGTATGAAAGTGTTTTTAAAGGAGGGAAGATCATGAGTCATCATCATGTAACATCCGTTACAGAAAAGCTCGTGCAGCCAATTTTGGAAGATATGAACCTGGAGTTGGTAGAGGTCGAGTATAAACAGGAAGGGAAGAACTGGTACCTTCGTGTCTTTATCGATAAACCTGAAGGCGTAGATATTGAAGAGTGTGGTCAAGTTTCTGAAAAACTGAGTGAAAAACTTGATGAAGAAGACCCTATTGAGTTTCCATACTTTTTAGAAGTAGCCTCACCCGGAGCTGAGAGACCTTTAAAAACTCAAGAAGATTTTAAAAAGTATGTAGGCGAACATGTATATATGAAATTATACGAACCCATTGATCAAGAAAAAGAGTTCGAAGGAACGCTCGTTTCTTTTGAGAATGAAACAGCAATAGTAGAAATTCGAATAAAAACAAAAAAGAAGCAGCTGGAAGTACCATTCAGTAAAATTGCTAAGTCGAATCTGGCTGTCACGTTTAACTAAGGGGGAGAAAACTGTTGAGTAGTGAACTATTTGATGCCATGAATTATCTAGAAAAGGAAAAAGGCATCGACAAAGGTTTGTTGTTGGAAGCACTTGAAGCTGCGTTAATTTCTGCCTATAAAAAGAACTTTAATTCAGCCACTAATGTTCGGGTAGATATTAATGAAGATGAAGGCAGCATGAAAGTGTTTGCCAGAAAAACAATTGTGGATGAAGTAATGGATCCCCAGCAGGAAATTGCTTTAGAAAGCGCGAAAGAAATTGATCCTAACTATGAAGAAGAAGATGTCATTGAAGTCGAAGTTACACCAATGGACTTCGGGCGTATTGCAGCTCAGGCAGCGAAACAAGTAGTAACTCAGCGTGTCCGCGAAGCTGAGCGCGGCATTATATACGGTGAGTATGTGGATCGTGAGGAAGATGTCATGACAGGCATTATTCAGCGGAAAGATCCGCGTTTCGTGTACGTTAACCTTGGAAAAATTGAAGCTAGACTGCCTGAAGGGGAACAAATGCCAACGGAAACTTATGACGTTCATGATCGTTTAAAAGTATTTGTTACGAAGGTGGAAAATAGTAACAAGGGCCCTCACATCTATGTCTCCCGCACACATCCTGGACTTTTGAAGCGATTATTTGAAATGGAAGTTCCTGAAATTTATGATGGCACCGTAGAAGTTCGATCTGTGGCACGTGAAGCTGGGGACCGCTCAAAAATCTCTGTTTACGCTGAAGACCAGGAAATTGATCCCGTCGGTTCTTGTGTGGGTCAGCGAGGACAGCGTGTACAGGCTATCGTTAATGAATTAAAGGGTGAGAAAATTGACATTGTCCAGTGGTCGGAAGATCCGATTGAATATGTTTCTAACGCCCTGAGTCCTTCCAAAGTTGTGGAAGTTCTTGTTGATGAAGAAGAAAAAGCTACAACGGTTATCGTTCCTGATTATCAACTATCACTTGCAATAGGTAAACGCGGGCAGAATGCACGCCTGGCAGCGAAGTTAACTGGCTGGAAGATTGACATTAAGAGTGAAAGTGAAGCACGTGATCAGGGTCTGCTTGATGAAAGTGAACAAACTGATGTTGACGAAGAAATAGAAGATGAATTGTTTGATGAGTAAGGAGGGGTACTTATGGCCCGTTCTAAAAAACAACCACTCAGAAAGTGTATAGTTACTCAGGAAATGTACCCAAAGAAACAGTTGATCAGGGTCGTCCGAAATAAAGAAGGAGAAGTCTTCGTAGATGAATCCGGTAAAAAAAACGGACGAGGAGCTTACCTCTCAAGAGACCTTGAGGTTATAGAAAAAGCAGAAAAACACCAGGTGTTAAATCGCCATTTGAATACATCCGTAGACACAGCCGTTTATGAAGAACTAAAAGCAACAATTAAGGCAGACGAAAAATGAACAAACGTTATTTGAATTTATTAGGTTTAGCTTTCGGAGCCGGAAAGTGTACACTTGGAGAAGAAGCGATCGTTCGGGATATCCAGAAAAACAGAGCAAAAATCGTTCTTATCGCTTCTGACACAGGAAAACAAACAAAAAAAAAGCTGACAGATAAATGCAGCTTTTATGATATACCTTGCTATATGGTTGATGATCGGGAAACACTATCACAAGCCATCGGAAAGGCAGGGAGAGTCGCGATCGCAGTTCTTGACCAAGGATTTGCG
This sequence comes from Halobacillus halophilus DSM 2266, assembly GCF_000284515.1. Taxonomy (GTDB): domain Bacteria; phylum Bacillota; class Bacilli; order Bacillales; family Halobacillaceae; genus Halobacillus; species Halobacillus halophilus. Next base: position 2,072,736 of record NC_017668.1, read on the forward strand.
AAAAAGTTGCAATCGCTACTCGATGAATCTATTCGGGGGTGAAGATATATATGACTAAAATGCGCGTATATGAATATGCCAAGAAAAATGAATTAGCAAGCAAACAAGTAATTGAGCAATTGAAAAAGATGAATGTTGAAGTTTCCAACCACATGTCAACTGTAGAGGATGATGTGGCTAAACAATTGGACCAGGCTTTTGGCAAGAACAAGCCAAATACTGAAGCCAAGAACACGGATGGCCAGAAGAATAATAAACCATCCAATAAGCAGCAAAAACCAAATCAGAAAAACCAGAAAAACAATAAGAATAAAAACCAGAAAAATCAAAAGTCTTCCAACCAGCAGCAGACTCCGCAGAAAAAGCAGAAGAAACAAACACCAGAAAAAATTACATTTTCTGAGAGCTTAACCGTAGGAGAGCTGGCTGAAAAGCTAAACAAGGATTCTTCTGAAATTATCAAAAAATTAATGTTTCTCGGTGTAATGGCTACTAAAAATCAGGAGCTTGAGCCTGATTCCATTGAATTGATCTGTGATGAATTTAATGTGGAAGTCGAAGAAGAAGTGATCGTTGACGAAACGGATATTGAAAACATGACATTTGACGACAACCCTGAAGACCTGAAAGAACGTCCGGCTGTCGTAACCATTATGGGTCACGTAGACCATGGTAAAACTACATTGCTCGATCAAATTCGTCATACGAAAGTAACTGAAGGAGAAGCTGGCGGAATTACACAGCATATCGGTGCTTATCAAATCGAACACGATGAGAAACAAATTACTTTCCTTGATACACCAGGTCACGCTGCCTTTACCAGCATGCGTTCCCGCGGTGCACAGGTTACGGATATCGCGATATTAGTAGTAGCAGCGGATGACGGTGTAATGCCACAGACGAAGGAAGCCATCAGCCATGCAAAAGCGGCTGGAGTTCCTATTATCGTTGCCGTTAACAAGATGGATAAAGAAGGGGCAAACCCTGACCGCGTCATGCAGGAATTAATGGAATATGGATTAATTGCTGAAGACTATGGCGGAGAAACCATTTTTGTGAAAATGTCAGCTGTTCAAGGAGAAGGAATCGACGAGTTAGTTGAAATGATTGTCCTCGTTTCTGAAATGGAAGAGTTGAAAGCCAATCCTGACCGTCTTGCGTATGGAACGGTTATTGAAGCAGAACTAGACAAAGGTCGTGGCCCTGTTGCAACCCTTCTCGTACAAAATGGAACGCTTAATGTAAGTGACTCCGTAGTTGTAGGAAATACGTTCGGACGTGTACGTGCCATGGTTAATGATATCGGACGCCGTGTGAAAGTGGCAGGCCCGTCAACTCCTGTAGAAATAACTGGCTTAAATAATGTACCTCAAGCAGGCGACCGCTTCCTCGTATTTGAAGATGAGAAGAAAGCACGCTCCATCGGCGAAGCACGCGCTCAGAAGGCTCTTGAACAAAATCGGAGCTCTACTGCTAAAGTCAGCCTGGACGATTTGTTTGAACAAATCAAACAAGGAGATATTAAAGATATTAACCTGATTGTTAAAGGTGATGTTCAAGGTTCCGTAGAAGCTCTTGCAGGTTCTCTTGAGAAAATTGATGTTGAAGGCGTTAAAGTTAAAATCATCCATACTGGGGTGGGCGCTATAACAGAATCGGACGTTGCTCTGGCCGCTGCTTCTAATGGTATCATTATCGGATTTAATGTTCGTCCAGATGGAAATGCCCGAAAAGCTGCTGAATCCGAAGATGTACAGATTCGTCTTCACAACATTATTTATAAAGTAATGGAAGAGATTGAAGCAGCCATGAAAGGAATGCTTGATCCTGAATATGAAGAAAAGATCATAGGTCAAGTTGAAGTTCGTGAAATCTTCAAAGTTTCCAAGGTGGGCACAATAGCCGGTTCTTATGTAACCGATGGAAAGATATCCCGTAACTCCGGAGTACGTATTATCCGCGATGGAGTCGTTATATTCGAAGGGGAAATCGATGCTCTTAAACGTTACAAAGATGATACGAAGGAAGTCCAGCAAGGATACGAGTGTGGAATTACGATTAAGAACTTTAACGATATTAAAGTCGGAGATATTATTGAGCCATATGAAATGCAGGAAATCGAACGCACATGATTTTGAGTGCTGAGATCGAGTGCATCATTTATGATGCTCAGTCGCTGAAGGAAAAAAGGTCGGTCCTCAAGCGTGTGAAAACAAGGATTCAAAACGAATTCAATGTAGCTGTAAGTGAACTTGATTATCAAGATCTCTGGCAGCGCACATGTATCGGTTTAGTTACGATAGCCAGTGATAAGGTTATAGCCGAACAAACCATTCAAAGGACCCTGTCCTTCATCGATTCTTTTCCAGAATTGGAAAGAACGGAAACCGTTCTGGAATGGCTATAACGTTCGTTCAGAAGAGGTGAAGAAGTTATGAATGATTTACGTGCTAATCGTGTCGGAGAACAAATGAAAAAAGAATTGAGCGATATTATCGGTAAAAAAATCAAGGACCCGCGTGTGGGCTTTGTTACCGTGACAGAAGTGAAAGTCACTGGCGATTTGCAGCAAGCTAAAATTTTCATCTCTGTATTAGGAGATGAAAAACAAAAACATGATACCCTCGTTGGTTTAGCCAAAGCTAAAGGGTTTATACGCTCTGAGATCGGTCAGCGTATTCGTCTTCGTAAGACTCCGGAAATTATGTTTGAGTTTGACGAGGCGATTGAACGAGGGAATCGTATTGAAACGATTCTTCGCGATTTGAATGACACAGATAGCTAAAATTTTGACGAATCCGTGCTCTTGCAGCACGGATTCTATGTGTATAAAAAACTTACTCTGAGGTGGTTTCATGGATGGGATTCTTCCATTATGGAAGCCTAAAGGATTTACTTCCCATGATTGTGTAAGTAAAGCTAGAGGGATGTTAAAAACTAAGAAAATTGGTCATACGGGAACGCTTGATCCAGAAGTAGAAGGAGTATTACCTTTATGTGTAGGAAAAGCTACTAAAATCGTTCCATTTTTGACAGATACGATCAAAGTATATGAAGCTTCGGTGAGGATGGGGTATTCCACAGCAACAGAAGATGCTGAAGGTGAAATAATCGAGAGAAAACCTGTAAGTCCTTCACTTAGCTTAGAAAAAATTAAAGAAGAATTACCTTCTTTCCAGGGAGATATTATTCAGGTTCCTCCTATGTATTCAGCTGTTAAAGTAAACGGGAAGAAGTTATATGAGTATGCCAGAGAAGGCATTGAAGTCGAAAGACCTAAGCGTCAGGTTAGAATTGAACAAATAGACGTCACGAGTCGTGATCTAGTATTTGAAGAAGAAACCGCTTCTTTTTCTATTCGGGTTGTATGTTCAAAAGGAACCTATATCCGAACGCTTTGTGCGGATTTGGGCCGCGCACTTGGGTATCCTTCTCATATGTCTTCCCTTGTACGTACTAAAACAGCTGATATTTCCGAACAAGAGTGTTATCGCTTTGAAGAAATTCAACGTAAAGTGGATGAACATAAACATCACGAGCTGCTATTACCCATAAAAAGAGGGCTTTCTCATATGCCATCATGGGAAGTATCGGAAAATATGAAGCCGCTGATTCAACATGGCAGGGTATTAGATAAACCTGAACATCTTGATGCGGATAACTTTTTAGTTCTGTGTGGAGAAGAAGCGTTAGCCATATATCAGCAGCATCCAACCAAGACTGGATATGTAAAGCCCTTACGAGTCTTTTAATAATAAGTAATAAAGCAGGTGAGTGAATTGAAAACGTTTCGTCTGTCGCAATCGTCATCGGACTCAATAGAATTGGAACCTAACGTGACAGCTGTAGGTTTCTTTGATGGGATCCATAAAGGGCATCAGCAAGTGATCAGCACGGCTGTAAAGAAAGCCCAGCAATTAAGCTTGAAAAGTGCAGTAATGACCTTTGATCCTCATCCTTCTGTAGTTTTAAAGAAAGAAAAACAGCATGCCCAGTACATTACTCCTCTTAAAGAAAAAGAGGAGATTCTTGAAAATATGGGAGTAGATTATTTATTCGTCGTTCATTTTGATAAAGATCTTGCTGCGTTATCTCCTCAATCATTTGTAGATGAATATTTTGCTAGTTTAAAAGTCGAGCATGTCGTAGCAGGATATGACTTCAGTTATGGCCATAAGGGGAAGGGATCGATGGAAACACTCCCTGAACATGCTAAGGGACGATTCACTCACACTGTAGTTAGAAAAGTTGCCCAGGATGAGGATAAAGTCAGTTCTACAAGAATACGTACCTTACTGGATGAAGGAAATGTTTCTGAAGTTCAGAAGCTTTTAGGGCGAAAGTTCTCAGTCAGAGGAGAAAGAAGGGAAGATACGTCGAGTGCGTGTTTTTCCCTTGCTATTAGCTCCTCTTATTACCTTCCTCACCCCGGCATTTATGCTGTAACGATCTCGGATCATCAAAGAGATTACAAAGGAATGGCGATCATAGAGGACGAGGAGCTTACAAGAAGTGAAACAATGAACCAGAAGATTTATCTTCACTGCCTTGAAAGTCCAGTTTCTGATGTCCCTGCAGAGTTTATCGTGTATTTCCATCAATTGATTAGAGAAGAAAATCTCTCTGAACAATTGAGTGAACGAAGCAGGCAAAGGGAAAAAGCCAAAGAGGATATCCGGCAGTTTTTTCGCATAGGTTAAAGGTTATCCTTGCATTTTGCCTTCAAAAATTGTACTCTTTACTATGGAACCTTCGCTTGGCGGAACGTAACTCCGACGTCCGCTCGGGGAATGGGAATTTCAAATTTTTTCAGGAGGTGTAGCTATAATGGCTATCACACAAGAACGTAAACAAGAACTAATCAATGAGTACAAGACTCATGACAATGACACAGGATCTTCTGATGTACAGATTGCTGTACTTACAGCTAAGATTAATGCATTGAATGAGCATTTACGTACTCACAAGCAGGACCACCACTCTCGTCGTGGCTTGCTTAAAATGGTAGGTAGACGTCGTAACCTATTGAACTACCTGCGTAATAATGACATTACACGTTACCGTGATTTAATTAAAAGTCTTGGCTTGCGTCGTTAATGATGGTAGAAAAAGCGGGAGTATTCCCGCTTTTTCTGTATGTTTACATACATAAGGGTGTAAACTGAGTTTAAACCCTTACTTGTACTAATGAGTTATTCTTGAGAGGAGTTAAGTTTTATATGGCAGATGAAAAGCAAGTGTTTTCAATTGATGTGGCCGGCCGTACTTTTTCTGTGGAAGTAGGCGAATTAGCGAAACAAGCTAATGGTGCCGCACTTATCCATTATGGAGATACAACCGTTCTTTCTACAGCAACGGGGTCCAAAGAACCGAAGGACCTTCCATTTTTCCCGTTAACAATTAATTATGAAGAGCGTTTATACGCGGTTGGTAAAATCCCAGGAGGTTTTATTAAGCGAGAAGGCCGTCCGAGTGATAAAGCTGTCTTGGCTTCCCGTTTGATCGACCGTCCAATTCGCCCTCTTTTTCCGGAAGGTTTCCGTAATGATGTTCAAGTCATCAGCTCGGTGATGAGTGTCGATCAGAATTGCTCGTCAGAAATGGCAGCGATGCTTGGTTCATCTATTTCCCTTGGCATATCTAATATTCCTTTTGAAGGACCTATCGCCGGGGTTATTGTTGGAAGAGTAGACGGCAAATTTGTTATTAATCCGACTGTGGAAGAACAAGAAAAAAGTGATATTGACTTAACAGTAGCCGGAACGAAAGATGCGATCAACATGGTAGAAGCAGGGGCTCAGGAAGTACCGGAAGCAGACATGTTAGAAGCGATTATGTTTGGCCATGAAGAGATTAAACGACTGGTTGAGTTTCAGGAAGAAATCGTTGCAGCTGTCGGCCGTGAAAAAATGGAAGTCCAGCTGTTCGATCTTGAATCGGAACTGAAACAAAAAGTTGAAGAAGAAGCAACAGCTTCCATCGTTTCTGCCATTAAAACAGAAGAGAAAAAAGCCAGAGAAGATGCGATCGAGCAGGCTAAAAGCGACGTAATTGCTTCTTATGAAGAACAAGAAGCAGACGAGGAAACGATCAAACAAGTTGGAGCCATTCTTGAAAATATCGTAAAAACCGAAGTGCGCCGTTTAATCACGAAGGATAAAGTTCGACCAGACGGAAGAGGCGTAGATGAAATTCGCTCCTTGACTTCCCGTGTAGGTTTACTCCCTCGGACGCATGGATCAGGTTTGTTTACAAGAGGACAAACCCAGGCTCTTAGTGTATGTACCTTAGGTGCCTTAGGTGATGTTCAAATTTTAGATGGACTGGACTTAGAAGAATCCAAGCGTTTCATGCACCATTATAACTTTCCAAAATTCTCAGTAGGCGAAACCGGGCCTATCCGTGGACCTGGACGTCGTGAAATTGGACATGGTGCTTTAGGTGAGCGTGCACTTGAAGTAGTGATTCCATCAGAAACTGAATTTCCTTACACCATTCGTCTGGTATCAGAAGTTCTGGAATCTAATGGTTCTACATCACAAGCAAGTATTTGCGCTAGTACACTGGCCATGATGGACGCAGGCGTTCCTATTAAAGCGCCGGTAGCTGGAATTGCTATGGGTCTTGTGAAATCAGGCGATGATTATACGATATTGACGGATATTCAGGGAATGGAAGATGCACTTGGAGATATGGACTTTAAAGTAGCTGGTACTGAAAAAGGTGTAACGGCTCTTCAAATGGATATTAAAATCGAAGGGTTATCCCGTGAAATTCTTGAAGAAGCACTAGGTCAAGCTAAAAAAGGCCGTATGGAAATTCTGGGGCATATGCTTGAAACACTGCCAGAAACCCGAAGCGGACTTTCTCAGTATGCTCCGAAGATTATGACAATGAAAATCAGTCCTGATAAAATCCGTGATGTGATTGGACCAAGCGGAAAACAGATTAATCAGATTATCGAAGACACTGGCGTTAAAATCGATATCGAACAGGATGGAACCGTCTTTATATCTTCTACGGACGCTGATATGAATGCTAATGCACAGAAGATCATTGAAGACATCGTTCGCGAAGTAGAAGCAGGCGAAGTTTACGATGGTAAAGTGAAGCGCATTGAGAAATTCGGCGCCTTTGTAGAGTTATTCAAAGGAAAAGAAGGTCTCGTGCACATTTCTGAAATGGCGGAAGAGCGTATCGGTAAAGTTGAGGATGTTGTCTCTATAGGTGATATCATTAAAGTGAAAGTCAAAGAAATTGACAATCAGGGACGAATCAATCTTTCCCGTAAAGCAATTCTTGTAGAAGAGAAGAAAAAACAGGAAGCTAACACTGAACAGTAGCTCCAATTTAAATGAAAATAAAGATGCTGGCTTGCCAGTTTCTTTTTTTCGTTGTAAGGGTCTAACTAGTTTTTTACTTTCATACACTTTTTTTAGGAGTGGATCTTATGAAAGTAAGAAAAGTTGGACTTTTTTTTATGGTTATTTTTTTTATTGCAGGAGTTGGACTGGCTTATCTGACTGCAAGGACTGAAGCTCCGGTTTCAGGAAGTGATGCTCTTTATCAGAAGATCGAAGAGAAAAAAAGTAATTATGAATGGAAAGCTGAAGATGCTCGAATTGACTCTGTATGGAAGAAAACCCCTGGTATTATTGGTCGTTCTGTGGATGTGGAAGCTTCATATGTAAAGATGAAGGAAAAAGGGAAGTTTGATCCGAAACTTCTCGTGTTTAAGCTGATTAAGCCTAAGGTTTCACTTAGTGATCTACCTCCTTCTCCTATCTACAGGGGGCATCCGGAGAAGCCAATGGTTTCATTTCTTATCAATGTATCCTGGGGCGAAGAATATATTCCTGATATGATTGAAACTTTCAATAAGCATCAGGTGAAAGCTACCTTCTTCATTGACGGAGCATTTGCCCAAAAATTTAATGAACTGGTTCAGATGATAGAAGAAGAGGGGCACACAATTGGCACTCATGGGTATAACCATAAAGATATGGGGCGGATGACGAAAGAGGAGGCAAGAAATAATCTGGAACAAGCTGATGAATGGTTATTTGCACTGACAAAGACGAAAGTTAAATACTTTGCACCCCCGTCAGGCAGTTTTAACATGGCGACGGTTGAAGCAGCTCACGAGATGGGAATGGAAACTGTACTGTGGACTGTGGATACTATTGACTGGAAAAAACCGACTCCAGATGTTCTGGTGAACCGAGTGATGGGACGCATTCATAATGGAGCCACCATTTTAATGCATCCTACAGAAGTTACCGCAGGCAGTCTGCCTGATCTTATTGAGTCGATTAAAAGAGAAAATTACCGGATCGGTTCTCTTCCGACACTGCTAAGTGAAGAACGATAAGGAAAGGGTGGACCATGATGAGGTTAAAATCATTGGCTAAAAAAGAAGTAATTAATGTAGAAAATGGCCAAAAACTGGGGGTGCTTGGAAGAGCTGACCTTATATTTGATCCGAGCACAGGGAAAATACAATCTATTGTTATTCAAAATAACGGAATCACAGGTATCGGTCCTGCTAGAAAAGAATTAATCATTGAGTGGGAACAGATCAAGACGATTGGCGCAGATACGATTTTATTAAAAAAATAACTTTATAAATTTAAAATGTTCATTCTCACGGATGTCTCTGTTTTCCAGAAATCCGTTTTGTTATTCATGTTGAAGTAGTTCGTTTTTAGACCTCTTCGTCGCGCAGGGGTATAGAAAGCATGACAATTACATTGAATGCAAAAAACCATCTTATCGATTCCATAAGATGGTTTTTTTAGTGACTTTTACTTCTTAGAAAAGCCCCCATTGATTTGCTTTCACTAACTGCATGGTACGGCATAGGATACAAGGAGATTAGATCATAGAAAAAAGGAGACATCCGGCATGCTGACAGGATTTCATGTAGCGGTTATAGGGGGCGATGCCCGACAGATCGAAATCATTCGAAGGCTGAATGGTTGGGATGCAACTGTTTATATAGCCGGCTTCAATCAGTTGAATGAAAGTTTTACTGAGGCCATCGACCTTGACTTTGAAAGTGAGCAGGTAAAACAATTAGACGCTATTATCCTCCCCATTCCTGGGATGGATGAAGAAGGGAATGTGGACGGAATTTTTTCAAACCGTCTTATATCAATATCGGAAGATTGGCTGAAGAAGACCCCTGAACATTGTTTGATTTTTACAGGGATTTCAAATAACTATTTAAATGATTTAACCAAACGTGTGAATCGATCACTAATTCCATTGATGGATCGTGACGATGTCGCTATATTTAACTCCATTCCCACTGTGGAAGGTACAATCATGCTTGTGATTCAGCATACTGATTTCACCATTCATGGATCGAGAGTTATCGTTCTTGGATTAGGACGCGTGGGAATGGGGCTAGCCAGAACGTTTGATCACCTTGGGGCTGAGGTGTCTGTAGGTGTGAGATCTTCTAAAAGTGCGGCAAGGGTTTATGAGATGGGTTTGACTCCGATTGACATGACAAACCTTCAAGATGTAGACCTGGAATGCGATATTCTTTTAAATACTGTTCCACAGCTTGTTGTTGACGCTTCCATAATAAAGCAGCTTCCTTCCCATGCCTTAATCCTTGACCTTGCTTCCAAACCAGGGGGAACCGACTTCTCCTATGCAGATAAAAGAGGAATTAAGGCTATTCTTGCACCCGGTCTCCCTGGTATTGTAGCACCCAAAACAGCGGGGCAGATCATCGCTGATGTGGTCTATCGTTTATTAAGTAAGAACATTAGAAAGGAGATCGATCATGACGCATAGTTTAAAAGGGAAAACAATAGGGTTCGGTCTGACTGGCTCTCATTGTACGTATCACGAAGTATTTCCGATCATGCGTGAGCTTGTAAGTTCGGGAGCGATCGTAGTTCCAATTTTATCGTATACCGTTCAAAAAACGGATACTCGTTTTGGGGATGCTGCCGATCACTTGAAAACGATTGAAGAGATTACAGGGGAGAAACCAATCATGACCATACCAGACGCTGAACCACTGGGGCCTAAACGTCCGCTGGATTGTATGGTAATCGCTCCTATGACAGGTAATTCCACCAGTAAATTTGCTAATGCATTAACAGATTCGCCTGTACTAATGGCTGCAAAAGCAACTCTTAGAAATGAAAGTCCAGTAGTTGTAGCTATTTCGACAAACGATGCTTTAGGATTGAACGGTGTAAATGTGATGCGGTTGATGGCCACGAAGAATATATATTTTGTCCCGCTTGGGCAGGATCATCCATATAAAAAGCCAAACTCTTTAGTAGCTGATATGACGCTTATCCCGAAGACGATTGAGAAAGCGATCGAAGGTAAACAGCTTCAGCCGGTTTTAATTGAACGTTATAAAGAGTAAATTTCCTGTTTCACGCCAACTTACGGTGGTAATATGATAAAATAGCAAAAATAGTGACAAATTCAACTATTCTAATAATAAATGAAGAAAAGGGGTTAATAATGATGAGCCAATCCAACACATATAACGTTGCTGTAGTAGGTGCTACAGGAGCTGTCGGTCAAAAGATGCTTGAAACACTTGCAGATCGAGACTTTCCAATTAATCAATTAAAACTTTTATCCTCAAGTCGTTCTGCTGGACTCAAGACAACATTTAAAGGAAATGAGTACGTGGTAGAAGAAGCGACTCCTGAAAGTTTCGCAGATATAGACATTGCACTATTCTCAGCTGGTGGATCCGTCTCAAAAAAATTAGCGCCGGAAGCCGTAAAAAAAGGTGCTGTGGTCATCGATAATACGAGTGCATATCGTATGGCAGAAGATGTACCTCTTGTGGTTCCTGAGGTGAATGAAGCAGACATTAAAAACCATAAAGGCATTATAGCCAACCCGAACTGTTCCACGATTCAAATGGTCGCTGCCCTGGAACCTATCAGGAAATCATTGGGGATTAATCGAGTGATCGTTTCCACCTATCAGGCCGTTTCAGGTGCTGGAAATGAAGCTAATGATGAACTGAGAGAACAATCTCAGGCGTTCCTGAACGGGGAAGAGCTTGAAGCTAATATTTTACCTGCTAAAGGAGATGAAAAGCATTACCCGATTGCCTTTAACGCCCTGCCACAAATTGATGTTTTTCAAGATAATGGATACACATTTGAAGAAATGAAAATGATTAATGAAACTAAGAAAATCATGCATATGCCAAAGTTATCTGTTGCAGCCACATGTGTTCGTTTACCGATTTTTACATCTCATGCAGAAAGTGTGTATATTGAGATTGAACAAGACGGTGTATCAGTGGAAGAAATCCAGCGTCTATTAGCAGAGGCTCCAGGTATTGTGCTGCAGGATGATCCTGCTACTCAAACCTATCCAACTCCATTAAGTTCTGCTGAAAAAAAGGATGTATTTGTTGGACGCATTCGTAAAGATTTGGATGAAGACCGTGGATTCCATTTATGGGTAGTCTCCGATAACCTCTTAAAAGGGGCCGCATGGAATTCAGTTCAAATTGCAGAGCGAATAGTTGCTAATCAATGGCTGTAAACTTTTTATGAGTTGAGGTGGCCGAATGAAGCTGCTTGTACAAAAATTTGGAGGAACTTCGGTCCGGGATCGGGAAAGCAGGTCCCGGGCCATCACTCATGTCAAAAAAGCCCTTTATGAAGGGTATAAAGTGGTCGTTACCGTGTCTGCAATGGGAAGGAAAGGGAGCCCCTATGCGACAGATACGATCCTAAGTTTGATTAATTATCCAGACACTCTGGTTTCAGAGCGAGAACAGGATCTCCTGATGTCGTGCGGGGAGACCATCTCCTCCATTGTTTTTACACATGAGTTAATGAATGAAGGAATTTCAACTGTATCTTTAACAGGAGCACAGGCAGGATTTTTAACGAATGATGATTTTACAAGAGCTAAAATTATTCGAATGAATCCGGCAAGAATATATAAAGAACTTGAATCTCATGACGTTGTAGTAGTGGCCGGTTTTCAGGGACAGACGGATAAAGGAGAAACGACTACGATCGGCCGAGGAGGCAGCGATACTTCCGCTGCAGCACTTGGAGCAGCATTATCAGCTGAGTTCATTGATATATTTACCGACGTAGACGGAATCATGACGGCAGACCCACGAGTGGTTACATCTGCTCGGGCTTTAAATGTGATTACGTACAATGAAATCTGTAATTTAGCCTATCAGGGAGCGAAGGTTATCCATCCTAGAGCAGTTGAAATTGCCATGTACGCAAAGGTGCCTCTTCGTGTTCGTTCAACCTATTCAGACCTGCCAGGAACGCTGGTAACTGGAATAAAGGAACCACCTGCGGGTAAAGATATTTCCGATCGCGTTGTGACGGGAATAGCCCACATGATGGGTCTGACTCAAATAAAAGTTCTCTCGAAAGAAGATCCCTCAAAATTACAATCCGATGTATTCAAGTCCATGGCTGCTGCCAACATTTCAGTTGACTTCATCAACATTTCTCCAAGCGGTGTCATTTATACCATCAATCATATTTATACAAAAAAAGCGGTCAGCATTCTTGAGGATTTAGGGTATGAACCTGAAATTAAAGAAAAGTGTGCAAAAGTTTCTACGGTAGGAGCGGGGATTGCCGGTTTTCCTGGCGTTACGGCTAAAATCGTTCAGTCTCTAACAGACTCCGGTATCCAGATTCTCCAATCAGCCGACTCCCATACAACGATATGGGTGCTGATTAAAGAAGAGGACCTTGTTCAGGCTGTTAATGCGCTTCACGAATCTTTCCAGCTCAACGTAGAAACGGTGAAAGGGGAAAGAACATCATGAATTTCGGGAAAGTCTTAACAGCCATGGTTACCCCTTTTGATAATCATGGAAAGATTGATTTAAAGAAAACAGCGGATCTGATCGATTATTTATTAGCTAATGGAACAGATGGATTAGTAGTGGCTGGTACAACAGGTGAATCGCCCACTCTATCAGCAGATGAAAAAGTGGAACTTTGGAAACAGGTGGTTCAAGTAGTTAAGGGGCGTGTTCCCGTGATTGCGGGTTCTGGAAGCAACAGTACAGATAAGTCCATTCATCTATCCAAACGGGCAGAAGAAGCAGGAGTCGACGCCGTCATGCTGGTAGCTCCTTATTATAATAAACCGGACCAAAGAGGTCTTTATCAACATTTTAAAACCATTGCGGAAGCTATTGACTTACCCGTAATGATCTACAATGTTCCAGGTAGATCTGTCGTTCGGCTGACTCCGGATACTGTTGTATCTCTTTCTCATATTAAAAATATTGTTTCTGTGAAGGAAGCGACGGGAGATCTGGACGGAATGTCTGAAATTATTTCTCGAACAGACGATTCTTTCTCTTTATATAGTGGCGATGATAACCTTACACTGCCTTCATACGCAATCGGTGCTCATGGCATTATCTCTGTTTCCAGCCATATTATTGGAAATGAAATGCAGACGATGCTTAAGCTTTATGAAGAAGGAAAGGATAAGAAAGCGGCTGCTCTTCATCGAAAACTCCTCCCCTTAATGAAGGGGATGTTTAGTGCACCTTCTCCTACACCGGTGAAAGCTGCTTTAAAGATGGTTGGAATCGATACCGGAGGAGTTCGCTTACCTTTAGTACCTTTGTCAGATAAAGATCTCGAGTCCATTCATCAGATTATAAATAAGGTAAAGTCAAATGGAACCGAAAAGGGAGTGTGATCCCTTTTCGGTTTCTTTGTTGGCAGGAGAGGGATGGACCCTTTTAATTTAATCACATGTATGAGAGCAGCATGCTTGAGTCATACTACGTGAAAAGAGCGAAAGGAGCCCTGCCTTATGAAAGAATCTCCTCAAGAACAGGAAAAGGATAAATCCAAAGGGCAATCGTCCATTGTTGATAAGATCCAGCAGCTTGGTCAATCCAATGTACCTCAGCCAGCTGATTCCAATATTCATGTACTTCCAATAATTGGTCAAATTGAAGGTCACGTCCAACTGCCTTCTCAAAACAAAACTACGAAATATGAACATATGATTCCCCAGCTTATAGCCATTGAACAAAATCCAAAAATCGAAGGATTAGTCGTACTATTAAATACTGTGGGTGGAGATGTGGAAGCGGGACTTGCGATTTCAGAAATGATTGCTTCTTTATCTAAGCCAACTGTTTCCATCGTCCTCGGTGGAGGGCATTCCATTGGTGTTCCAATTGCTGTTTCCGCTGATTATTCATTTATTGCTGAAACAGCTACTATGACCATTCACCCGATCCGCATGACCGGACTAGTCATAGGTGTTCCACAAACATTTGAATACATGGATAAGATGCAGGATCGAGTGGTTAATTTTGTTACCAGACATTCCAATGTGGACGAGGAGAAATTTAAAGAACTCATGTTTGCAAAAGGTAATCTTACACGAGATATAGGTACAAATGTAGTCGGCCAACAAGCCGTAGACCATGGGCTTATCGATGCTGTAGGAGGAGTGAAAGAAGCAATGAGTAAACTGAATGAATTAATTGATCATAATAAAGAAAATGAGAAGAAGGTCGTTCAATGATTCATTATACACCGCTTAGTGAATACGATATTTTCCCTTCCCATGAAAAAGAGCAGCAAATTATTTACAATCAGGACAAAAAGTGTTCTGTAAAATGTCAGGATATGGGCGATGGAAAAAAACAAATTGTGCAAGTTTTGTCTACGGATCCAGCGCATTATATGGATCCATCCTTACAGCCTGGACAATGGTTGGACTCGTAACACACTCTTTTCATGTGGTATAATTATAATAATGGCTAGTCAGGATGTCGAACATGTTTTCTTCTCCTTCTCAGAAGAGACAGTCGGCATCCTTATCTTTTCAAGCTGCTTCTATTATTCTTTGAAACTAATTGGTGTGCATAGATGAATTAAAGGCTGCTCCGGCGTGCAGAAGTATAAACAACTAATTTGGAGGTGTCTATTTAATGGCTAGAAAAAGAAAATCTTCTTCAAAATCTAAGAAAAAACAGTCTGGATTAAAACAGCAAGTTAAATTTGAATTGATGGGACTGCTGTTTATCTTAATTGCTGTCTTTGGAAGTGGAGCTTCAGCTATCAGCGATGGAGCTGTGCCTGGTGGACTTGAGCGCATCTGGCAGTTTTTCTTCGGGGTCTGGTATTTTGTAGCTTCACTATTCTTTCTTATACTCGGTGTCTTCTTAATGGTTAAGAGAAGTTGGCCATCTTTCCTACATAAACGTTTAATTGGAGTATATATTGTATTTGTCTCGCTATTATTATTTACTCACTTAGAAACTTTATCCGATGAACTGGCAGCAGGTGAAGGTTCAATTTTAGCTATGACCTGGGAACGGATTACCGGCATGATGCGGGGAGAGTTGTCTTTCTATAGTATCGGCGGCGGACTTTCCGGAGCCTTTCTACTATCCGTAACCTATTTTCTCTTCTCAGGTACTGGAGCGGCTATTTTATCGTTCTTCCTATTTTTAATCGGGATCATATTTATTAGTGAATGGTCAATTGGCAACTTCGTAAGCGTAGTTGGAAACAAAGGAAAAGACCTATTACAGGACCAGGTTAAGCGTATTAAAGAATCAAGGGCTCATCCTAAAGAAAAAAAATCCCAACGAGAAAAACCTGAAGAAACGACGGTTATTGAAATTAATGAGCCTGAGACTAGTGAATATGAAAATCCGGCTGAACCGATTATTCAGGACTTTACAGACCATGCATACGCAAATGAAGATAAAACGGAAAGTCAGTTATCCGAAAATATTTCTTCTAAAGAAGATTATGAGGGAGAGGAACCCGGTCTGGAGAAATCTATGCCGACGGCTGAATTAGAAAATTTCGATTATCAACTACCTAGTATGGAACTTTTGGATGAACCCACTTCAAGTCCTCAAAGTCAGGGGCGTTCCCACATTCAGGCAACGGTTCGTAAACTCGAAAAAACATTTCAGAGTTTCGGTGTCAAAGCAAAAGTTACCAAAGTGCATGTTGGTCCTGCCGTTACGAAGTACGAGGTGTATCCAGATACCGGTGTTAAAGTAAGTAAAATAGTTAATTTAAATGATGACCTGGCGCTGGCGCTGGCAGCTAAGGATATTCGTATTGAAGCTCCCATTCCCGGGAAGTCTGCTGTAGGAATTGAAGTTCCTAATCAAGAAATATCCATGGTTTCTTTGAGGGAAGTTTTGGAAACAGGGAAGTCCAACACAGAAGCAAAATTAGGTTTTGCTTTGGGCAGAGATATCTCTGGTGAGGCTGTTATGTCTGAGTTAAACAAGATGCCGCACCTGCTTGTAGCTGGAGCCACAGGCAGTGGTAAAAGTGTATGTATCAACGGTATTATTACGAGCATCTTAATGCGGGCGAAACCTCACGAGGTGAAAATGATGATGATTGATCCGAAAAAAGTAGAGTTAAATGTGTATAATGGGATTCCTCATTTACTGGCTCCAGTGGTAACTGATCCTAAAAAAGCGTCACGTGCACTTAAAAAAGTTGTATCAGAAATGGAACGACGCTATGATTTATTTTCAGAAACAGGTACCAGAAATATAGAAAGTTATAACGAATATATAAAAAAACACAATAAAGAAAGCGAAGATACACAGCCTCAGCTTCCTTATATCGTTGTACTGGTGGATGAACTTGCTGACTTAATGATGGTTGCGTCAAATGAAGTTGAAGACGCAATTACCCGATTGGCCCAAATGGCACGTGCGGCCGGCATCCATTTAATTATCGCTACTCAGCGTCCTTCCGTAGATGTTATTACAGGGGTCATTAAAGCTAATATTCCTTCACGTATTGCGTTTAGCGTTTCCTCTCAAACAGATTCCAGAACTATTTTGGATTCAGGAGGAGCAGAGAAACTGTTAGGACGAGGAGATATGCTCTTTACGCCGGTTGGATCTAATAAGCCAACCAGGGTACAGGGAGCTTTTCTTTCTGATGAAGAAGTGGAACGTGTGGTCAATTTCTGTGTAGAACAGCAGAAAGCTCAATATCAAGAAGAGATGATTCCAGAAGAAGAAAATGAAGTGAAGCAGGAAGTAGATGATGATCTTTATCCTGAAGCAGTACAGATGGTTATTGAGATGCAAAGTGCCAGTGTATCGATGATTCAGCGGAGATTCAGGGTGGGCTATACACGAGCTGCCCGGTTAATTGATGCGATGGAGGATAATGGAATCGTAGGACCCTATGAAGGAAGTAAGCCAAGGTCTGTACTCGTCTCACAAGTATCGGAAGAACAGTCCTCTTAATTGATCATCAGAGCAGCTAATATAGCTGAAAATAGTTATTAAGTCATAAATAGAGTTAGGACAAAACAGAAAAATGTCCTAACTCTATTTATTTATTTGTGGAATAGTGTTATATTAATTAAAAATTATGATGTGTCAAACGTCAGATGTCAGATCACTTAATTGCAGTTTAATAGACTTGGGGTGTAGATAATGTCCATAAAGCACGATACACGTCACCTGTACTTGCAGGTGATTGAACAGATAAAAAAAGATATTGAAAACGGTATCTTCATCGAAAAGCAAAAATTACCCTCTGAGTTTCAATTATCTAAATCTCTTGGAGTTTCAAGAGCGACATTAAGAGAAGCACTTCGAATCCTGGAAGAAGAAGGAGTTGTAACCAGAAGACATGGCGTGGGGACATTTGTTAATCCTAAGCCGCTTTTTACCTCCGGAATAGAGGAACTTGATAGTGTAACAGGGATGATTGCAAAGTCGGGCATGCGTCCTGGGACGCAGTACCTCACAGCTGAACTTGTGGAGGCTACTATAGAAGACCGTAAACGATTCGCTGTTATGGATCTACATAATTTAGCAAAAGTGGAACGTGTCCGTACAGCAGACGAGGAGCCGGTCGTTTATTGCATTGATAAAATCCCTGAGGGACTTCTGCCTATTGACCAAATTCGAGAAGCAGACTCTATGTTCGGAATCCTTGAAGCATACACAGGGAAATCGATCAGCTATGCGGTCACTCACATCGAACCTATTGGTTATCATGAAAAAATTTCACCAATCTTAAATTGCGAACCAGAACAAGCTTTACTTTTATTAAAACAAATGCATTACACAGTGGATGATGAACCAATGCTTTTGTCTTCCAATTACTTTAGGGCTGACAAATTCAGTTTCCATGTTTTAAGAAAAAGAGTGTAAGCGTTTTCAATAGTGTGTACCAATGACTATTTTGGGAGGTGAGGCTTGCTGAAAAAGGGTAAAAGAAACACTCCAAAGGGTTTCAGGCGTCAAACTTAATAAATTAGGGGGAGTTATTTTGTTTAAAAATCGTCGTTTTCTTTTAGTTTTTTCACTCTTATTAGTCATTGGTTTAGTTCTTGGAGCATGTGGTGCTTCTGATGATGGAGGAGACTCAGCAGAGGATTCAGGTGGAGATAGTGAGAACAACACGGAAAACTCTTCTGAAAACGGTAGTAACGAAGATTTCTCAGTAGCTATGGTTACAGATGTAGGCGGCGTGGACGACAAATCGTTTAACCAGTCTGCATGGGAAGGTTTGCAAGCATTTGGCGAAGAAAATGGAATGTCTAAAGGTGAAGGTTATGACTATGCTCAATCAGAAAGTGATGCAGACTATAATACGAACCTAAACCGTCTTGTCCGTCAGGATTATAACTTAATTTATGGAATTGGATACTTATTACAGCCAGCTATTGAAGAGGTTGCCGCTCAATATCCAGATACAAACTTTGCGATCGTTGACTCAGGTGCAGAAGGTGACAACGTCGCGAGTATTTTATTTAAAGAACATCAGGGATCTTTCCTGGCTGGTGTGGCTGCAGCAAAGAAAACCCAGTCCAATCAAGTTGGATTCGTAGGTGGAGTAGATGGAGCCTTGATCAACAAGTTTGAAGCTGGTTTTGAGGCCGGTGTTAAATCTGTAAATGCTGATATTACAGTTGACGTACAGTATGCAGAAGCTTTCGACGCCCCGGATGATGGGAAATTGATTGCTTCCGATATGTATTCAAAAGGAATAGATGTTATTTATCACGCTTCTGGCGCAACAGGTAACGGGGTTTTTGCTCAAGCCAAAGACCTTAAGAAGAATAACCCAGATGAAGATGTATGGGTAATTGGTGTTGACCGTGACCAGCATGAAGAAGGCGCTATTGGAGACAATAACGTAACGCTTACTTCTATGGTTAAGCGTGTGGATATTGCTGTACAGGATGTGGCTAATCAGGCCATGAATGGTGAATTCCCAGCTGGAGAAACCATTGAATACGGCCTGGATGATGACGCGATCAGCCTGGCACGTACGAATGAAGAAGCTCTAACGGACGACATTATTACAGCTATTGAAGATTGGAAAGAGAAAATTATCAATGGAGATGTGGAAGTACCTAGCACACGTGAAGAATTAGAAACTTATGTAAATTCCTTATAGGATTACTGGAAAAAGGCTGGTGTAAGCCGGCCTTTTTTTACTGTATGGACTAAAAATCATCAAATGAAGAGTTATTATATCCGGCCCTCTTCATTTGATGATTTTTAAAGAGAGGATTTGGACTGGAGCGTAGATGGATTCATCTAAGACTGAAAAGGAGTGAGAGCAGCAATGGAATACGTTATTGAAATGCTTAACATCCGTAAAGAATTTCCAGGGATTGTAGCTAATGATAATATAAATCTTCAAGTTGAGAAAGGCGAAATCCATGCTTTGCTTGGTGAAAACGGAGCAGGAAAATCTACCTTAATGAATGTTTTATTTGGTCTTTATCAGCCGGAAAAAGGCGAAATAAAGGTGAAGGGTGAAAAAGTTAAAATAACAGATCCGAACGTAGCCAATAAACTTGGTATTGGAATGGTTCACCAGCACTTTATGCTGGTCGATACATTTACGGTAACGGAGAACATCGTTCTAGGTAATGAACCTAAAAAGGGCGGAACAGTAGATATAAAGAAAGCTGAAAAAGAAGTAAAAGACCTTTCAGAACGGTATGGTTTAAATGTGGACCCAGGCGCTAAGATCCGTGATATCTCCGTGGGGATGCAGCAGCGAGTTGAAATATTGAAAACGCTTTATCGCGGGGCGGAAATATTAATTCTTGACGAACCTACTGCAGTTTTGACCCCTCAGGAAATTAAGGAGCTAATAGGGATTATGCACAGCCTTGTTAAAGAAGGGAAATCCATTATTCTGATCACTCATAAACTAAAGGAAATAATGGAAGTCTGCGACCGGTGCACTGTAATTAGAAAAGGAGAAGGAATTGGAACCGTTAAAGTAGCCGACACAAACCCTACCGAATTGGCTTCGTTGATGGTGGGACGTGAAGTAAGCTTTTCTACTGAAAAAACTCCAGCGAATCCGAAGGAAACCTTCTTATCCATCGAGGACTTATTTGTAAAAGATGTGCGCAGGGTGGACATGGTCAAAGGATTAAATCTTGAGGTGAAAGCAGGAGAAATTCTCGGGATCGCTGGTATTGATGGCAATGGGCAATCTGAGCTCATCGAAGCGATTGCAGGTCTAAGAAAAAGTGAGTCGGGAAGCATCAAACTTCATGATCAAGTGATTACAAACTTATCACCTAGAAAAGTAACTCAGTCCGGCGTATCTCATATTCCGCAGGATCGTCATAAATTCGGGCTGGTACTTGATTTTCCGGTTGGGGAAAATATGGTTCTTCAAAGTTATTATCAACAGCCTTTTTCCAAAAAAGGGGTTATGAATTTTAAGAAAATATACAAAAAAGCTCAAGAACTAATTGAAGAGTATGATGTGCGAACGCCGAATGCTTATACGAAAGCTAGAGCGCTGTCAGGCGGAAACCAGCAAAAAGCCATTATTGGACGTGAAGTCGACCGCTCTCCCGATTTAATTATAGCTGCACAGCCTACCCGAGGCCTTGATGTTGGAGCGATTGAATTCATTCATAAGAAATTGATTGAGGAACGCGATAAAGGAAGAGCTGTACTATTGCTATCTTTTGAGCTGGAAGAGATTATGAATTTAAGTGATCGAATTGCAGTCATGTTCGATGGAAGAATTATTTCAGAAGTCAAACCGGAAGACACAAATGAACAGGATCTCGGTCTTATGATGGCAGGGAACACTCCACAGAAAGCAGGTGGAAGCTGAATGTTTGCCAATCGAACAGTAAATATCCTAATTCCTATAATATCCGTACTGCTCGGATTATTATCAGGGGCTGTTATTATGCTCGTTTTTGGTTACAATCCTTTAAAAGGATATGCTGCTTTATGGTCAGGTGCTTTTGGTGATGCTTATTTCTTAGGCGAAACCCTGAGACAGGTTACGCCTTACATTCTTTCAGGGCTCGCTGTCGCCTTTGCGCTTCGTACAGGTCTTTTAAATATCGGTGTGGAAGGTCAGGTCTTTGTGGGATGGGTAGCTTCCGTATGGGTGGGAGTGGCTTTTAAACTGCCTATGATGATCCACCTTCCGCTAGCTGTGCTGGCCGCAGCATTAGCAGGTGCATTTTGGGGGTTTATACCCGGAATTTTAAAAGCTAAACTTGGCGTCCATGAAGTTATTGTCACGATTATGATGAATTACATCGCCCTATATTTATCAAATGAGATTGTTAGGAATGTTATAACAGATGGTAAAGACCGCACCGATTCTATTGCTCCTACGGCTTCCCTGGCCTCTGAATGGCTGGCTGAAATGACCTTTTTTTCACGCCTTCACTGGGGATTGTTGATTGCCCTATTTATGGCACTGGTTATGTGGTTTCTTTTAAATAAAACGACCCGCGGTTTTGAATTGCGGTCAGTAGGTTTTAATCAGCATGCCTCGAACTATGCGGGGATGAATGTGGGTAAAAATATTGTGCTTGCAATGGTTATCTCGGGAGCTTTCGCAGGGTTAGCGGGTGCGATGGAAGGATTGGGGACTTTCGGCTACATGTCTGTTAAATCAGGATTTACTAATATCGGTTTTGACGGAATCGCTGTGGCTCTTCTTGGAGCAAACACGGCACTTGGAGTAGTACTCGCAGCCTTCTTGTTCGGTACCCTTAAAATTGGTGCCCTGAACATGCCTACCGTAGCAGGCGTTCCTACAGAGTTAGTAGAAATCGTCATCGCCCTTATCATTATTTTTGTAGCATCAAGCTATATGATCCGATGGATTATTTTACGTTTTAAAAAGGAGGGGAAATAAATGGAATTCATAGATATCCTTGCTCGAATTATTCCACCTGCCATTTTCTTTGCATCCCCTCTGATTTTCACAGCCCTGGGTGGTGTATTTAGTGAACGTTCTGGAATTATTAATATAGGACTCGAGGGTCTTATGGTTATGGGAGCCTTTGTAGGTATTGTGTTTAATTTAACCTTTCATGAGGTTTTAGGTGATGCAACCCCCTGGGTTTCGATTATTGTAGCAATGGTCGTGTCCGCAATCTTTGCACTGGTCCACGCCGTAGCATCGATCACCTTTCGTGCCGATCAGGTGGTTAGTGGAGTGGCCATAAACTTTCTTGCCTTAGGAGTCGGTCTGTTTCTTACAAAGCAATGGTATGATAAAGGACAAACCGATATGGTGGATCGTCCTTTCTATACTATTGATATCCCTGTACTGAATAAAATTCCAATATTGGGTGACCTGTTTTTCTCAGGGTGGTATTTAACCTCTTATTTAGCGATTATCCTAGCTTTTGCTGCCTGGTTCATCATTTATAAAACTCCATTTGGCTTACGTCTGAGATCGGTTGGAGAGCATCCAATGGCTGCAGACACCAATGGTATCAATGTGTATGCTATGCGTTACGTAGCCGTTATGATCTCAGGAGCGCTTGGTGGTCTCGGCGGTTCCGTTTACGCTTTAACCATAGCACTTAACTTTTCTCATGCTACGATTGTAGGGCAAGGATTTATGTCCCTGGCAGCCGTTATTTTCGGAAAGTGGCACCCATTGGGAGCATTAGGAGCAGCTATTTTCTTTGGACTAGCCCAAAGTTTAAGTATTGTTGGATCCAGTTTGCCTTTATTGGAAGACGTTCCTCAAATATTTTTATTAATCGCTCCTTACGTCCTGACGATCCTGGCTCTTGCTGGATTTATAGGACGAGCGGAAGCTCCTAAGTCTCTTGGTGAGGCATATGTTAAAGGAAACCGTTAAAATAAATTAAGCCCGGTCCTTACACCGGGCTTAATTTTTTACATTTCGAAACATATACCTTAGCATAGGACGTAGCTTTTTATGGATGAATTATGTGGAGTGAGTCTATAATAGTAGAGAAACGACAAGGAGGATGGGAAATGAAAATTAAGGAAGAAG
This sequence comes from Halobacillus halophilus DSM 2266, assembly GCF_000284515.1. Classification (GTDB taxonomy): domain Bacteria; phylum Bacillota; class Bacilli; order Bacillales; family Halobacillaceae; genus Halobacillus; species Halobacillus halophilus. Next base: position 2,096,039 of record NC_017668.1, read on the forward strand.
TATTGCTTGAAAAACAAGGATATCGATTACATATTCTACCTAGTAAAAAATATAAAACCATTTCAATTGTGGCTAAATTTAAAACACCACTAAGAAGAGAGGGCATTACAGAGAGGGCTTTGCTTCCTCATGTTCTGCAAAAAGCCACCAATAATCATCCGAATGTAAGAGAATTCCAATCTTCGTTTGAAAATTTATATGGAACGGTACTATCCAGTGATGGGTCGAAAAAAGGCGAGAATCATGTTATCAGTTTCCGGATGGAAGTGGTTAACGAAGCTTACCTCAATGATCAGGAGCCTATATTGGAAGAAGCTCTAAAACTCTTCAATGAAGTTCTTTATGCTCCTAAAGTAGAAGGGGAAGGGTTTGATTCGTCCATTGTAGAACGTGAAAAACAAACGCTAGAGCAGAAGATCACGTCTGTAAAAGACGATAAAATGAGTTATGCCAATATGCGTTTAATGGATCACATGTGTAAAGATGAACCTTACTCTCTACACGTAAGCGGTTATCAGGAAGATATCTCTTCGATTACTCCGGAAAGTCTTTATACTTATTATCGGTCAATGATAAAAAATGATCTGCTTGATGTTTATGTTATTGGAGACATCGATCAAACTGAAATTGAGAAAATGACAGATCAGTATTTCATCCGTGAGAACAGCAGCAATCAGGATAACGATCAGGTATCTACTTCCAAAGACGTACAAGAGGTAAATGAAGTCGTGGAACGTGAGGAAGTGAATCAGGGTAAACTTCATATTGGATACCGTACGTACACTAAATTCGGTGATTCTGATTATTATGCCCTGCAGATTTTTAACGGGTTATTCGGAGGATTTCCAAGCTCTAAATTATTTATGAATGTGCGTGAAAAACATAGCCTGGCTTACTATGCAGCCTCTCGTTTTGAAAGTCATAAAGGATTGCTTCTTGTATTTAGTGGTGTTGATCCAAAAGACTACAAACAAGCAAAATCCATTATTTTAGAGCAGATGGATGCGATGCAAAACGGAGATTTCACCGAAGAGCAAGTAGAAGAAACGAAGGAACAAGTGATTCATCAACTGCAAGAAACAATGGATAATGCCAATGGGATTATTGAAGTCCTGTACCACCAAATGCTGTCCGGAGCTGAAATGCCAGTTAAGGATTTAATTGAACATATCCGAAAAGTGACGAAGCAGGATGTTGTGGCTATGGCTAATAAGATTAAACTAGATACTATTTACTTTTTAACCAGCCTTGAGGGAGGGGAATAACTGTGGAAGAACTAGTCTATGACCAGATCAATGAAACCGTCTACACAGAAACAATGGATAATGGATTGAAGGTGTTCCTGCTCGCGAAACCTGAGATGGCTAAAACATTCGGTATATTTACCACGAATTATGGATCTATTGATCAGACCTTTACACCTATTGGACAGGAAGAGAAAGTGACCGTTCCAGAAGGGATTGCACACTTCCTCGAACATAAACTTTTTGAAAAAGAAGATCGTGATGTCTTTCAAGACTTCACGAAGCTTGGGGCGTCCGCAAATGCTTTTACTTCATTTACAAAAACGGCTTACTTATTTACAGCCACCAGTCAAATAGAAAAAAATGTGGAGACTTTGCTTAATTTTGTGCAGGACCCATATTTCTCAGAGGAATCAGTAGAAAAAGAAAAAGGCATCATTGCTCAGGAAATCCGCATGTATGATGATCAGCCGGACTGGCGTTCCTTTTTTGGAACCATTCAAAGCTTGTATCATCATCACCCTGTAAAAGTAGATATCGCAGGGACAGTGGATTCCATTCAAAACATCACGAAAGATGACCTTTATACTTGCTATGAAACGTTTTATCATCCTTCCAACATGGTCTTATTCGTAGCTGGTAATATAGAACCAGAAGCGATGATGAAGCAAATTCGCGAAAATCAAGATAGTAAAGAATTTCCGGCTGCTCCGGAAATTAATCGATCCTATCCGAACGAACCGGCGGAAGTCGCGAAAGCCAATAATTCGATTACTATGCCTGTTACTACTGCTAAAGCAATGGTTGGGGTTAAAGAAAAAGTTACTCATTTAACAGGGAAGGAATTACTTCGAGCCGAGCTGCTTTCCAGCATGATCCTTGATTACTACTTCTCTAAGAGTGGTGCGTTTTATGAGGAACTATACCGTAATGATTTAATTGATGACAGCTTTCAGTTTGAAACAGAACTGGATCGTCAATTCGGATTTACTATCCTTGGCGGAGATACACGGAAGCCTGAAGAAATGACTAAACGTGTAAAAGAAATGCTTCATGAACTAAAAGAAAATAGCATCTCTGATGAAGACTTCACCCGAATGAAGCGTAAGAAAATCGGCCAGTTCATGCGGGCTTTAAATTCCCTTGAATTTATTGCTAACCAGTTTACTCATTACCACACGCTTGGCGTGGATCTGTTTGACGTTCTGCCTGTTATTGAATCGCTTACTTCCAACGATGCTGAGGAATACCTGCAGCACTGGATTAATGAAGAAGCTATTTCGGTCTTCCAGGTCAAACCTCAGGAAGATGAGTAAACGTTGTCTAATCATTGGAGCAAGCGGTGAAATTGGATATAGCGTCACCCGGACTCTTGTAGAAAAAGGATATCGTGTCGGTCTGCAGTATTACTCGAATTTGCGTAGAATTGAAAAACTGGAAAACCAAATTCCAGCAGGCCAATTTCTCGGAGCTCATCAGGCTGATTTAACTACTACAGAAGGAATTCAAGCTTTTTTACAAATCATTTCTAAAGAATGGGAAGCTGTGGTATTTTGTGGAGGTCATCTATGGAAAGGCCTTTTCCAGGACATGACTGACGCAGAAATGGATGAACTATATCATGTCCATCTTAAAGCTCCCTGGATGATTTCCCGGCACGTTCTTCCCTTTATGATTCATATTAAAGCAGGCAATATCGTAACCGTTTCCTCCATATTTGGCGAAGAAGGAGCAAGTATGGAAGTGGCCTACAGCTCTGTAAAAGGCGCACAAATAAGTTTTGTTAAAGCATTGTCTAAAGAAGTGGCTCCAAGCGGAATTCGAGTTAATGTAGTGACACCGGGTGTTGTTGCAACAAAAATGAATAACATGCTCTCTCCTGAAGAATGGAATACTTTAGAAGGTGAAATACCTCTTGGGAGAGCGGGGCAGCCTGATGAAATAGCTGACGCCATCAGCTATTTATTGAGTGATCAATCGAGTTATGTTACAGGACATGTACTGCGAGTAAATGGCGGTTGGTAATAAAAATGTGTGCATAAAATGTTTGTTTCCTCTCATACTAAGTATGAAAAACTTAGAGGAGGTAACAACAATGTCTGTTCTTGAAAATTTTGACTCTTGGAAAGACTTTCTTGGCGATCGTTTGCATCAGGCGCAAGGGCAAGGGATGGATCAACAAGCTGTATCAGAAATTGCTTACGAAATTGGGGGATATCTTGCCAATTCAGTAGATGCAGAAAATGATCAGGAAGCGGTTCTTCGTGATCTTTGGAACGTAGCTGATCAAAAGGAACAACACGCTATTGCTAATATGATGGTGAAACTCGTACGTAACGAAGGAACTCAAGCTTAATTTGCTAAAAACCGCACATTTCACTGTGCGGTTTTTGCTATTTTTCAAAGATAATCCATTTCCTGACTTTCCTATTCAATAAAAATCCTTTATGATAGATAGTGAGTTCGAGTCCTTAAAGGACAAAAAATGACATTTTCCAGAGGAGTTTTGTCATGGAGAAAAAAGAATGGTACTTAGAATATGAAATACAGTATAATCGGCCAGGGCTGCTTGGAGATATCTCTTCTTTGCTCGGGATGATGGCGATTAACATTGTTACAATAAACGGGGTAGAAAATTCCCACAGGGGAATGCTGCTTTTATGCAAAGATGAAGAGCAGATTATTCGATTAAAATCAATTTTAGATACAATGGATACCATTAAAGTCACAAAATTACGCCGTCCTAAATTAAGAGACCGTCTTGCCGTCAGGCATGGACGCTACATACATAGTGATGTGGATGACCGTAAAACCTTCCGATTCAATCGTGAAGATTTAGGAGTACTCGTTGATTTTATGGCTGAACTGTTCATGAAAGAAGGGCATAAACTTGTAGGAATTCGCGGTATGCCCCGGGTTGGTAAAACGGAGTCTGTAGTAGCGGCAAGTGTATGTGCTAATAAAAGGTGGCTTTTTGTCTCGAGTACTCTTTTAAAGCAGACGGTCAGAAATCAGTTAATTGATGAAGAATACAGGGAAGATAACCTTTATATTATTGATGGCATTGTTTCTGCCAGACGTGCAAGTGAACAGCACTGGCAGCTTGTGAGGGAAATTATGAGGCTTCCAGCTACCAAAGTGATTGAACATCCAGACATTTTTGTGCAGGAAACAGAGTATAAACTCGATGATTTTGATTACATCATTGAATTAAGAAATAACGATGATGAAGTAATCACGTATGAAACGGTGGAAAAACCAGATATGTCGATGAGTGACGGGTTTTCCATGTTTGATTTTTAAATTAATGGATGGTGTTTTACATGGAGAAGGAGATTGGAGCTCGACTAAGGAATGCACGCGAGTCTAAAGGGATGTCACTTGAACAAGTGCAGGAAACAACTAAAATTAAAACACGCTATCTTCATGCCATTGAAGAGAATGATTTTAATGTTTTGCCGGGTAAGTTTTATACACGTGCTTTTATAAGAGAATATGCATCAGCTGTAGGTATTGATCCTGAACAGATGATGGAAGAACATAAAGATGAGATGCCTTCATTTGAGAAAGAGGGAGCAGCTCAGTATAAAAGCGTACAGCCCTCTTCAAAAGAGCCTGTTGCGAAAAGAGGTAATATTAACAAATACTTACCGACCGTCATGACGTTTGTTCTTATAATTGGAATATTGTTTGTCGCTTACACCTTTATCAAGAATGGTAATAATGATTTGGGAAGCGGGGCCGCTGACCAGGAAGTATCGAACAACGATATTAATGTTCCGGAAGCGTCTGAGCCAGAAGACAGCGAAAGTACTCCGGCCAGCTCAGAATCATCAGGTGAAGAGTCGGCGGATGATGAGAAAGATACAAAAAAAGAGCAAGCTGGCGAAGAAGGAAGCTCTTCAAGCGAGAAGGAAAATCCGAGTGGGAATGACCAGGAAAGTGAATCCTTCGAAATTTCCCTGGCTGAAAAAGGAACGGGAAACTTTCCACAACATACGTATAACATCTCAACGGCTGAAGAGAAATCTTTGACCATTGAATTGAAAGGTACTGCCTATTTAGAAATACAAGGTGAAGAAACGGGTGAGAATTTAATCTCCCCTATTGAATACAGCCCGGCGGATTCTCCGGTTAAGGTTGATGTTTCAGATAAGAAACAAGTATTTATTAAAACAGGGAATGCTCTTGGCACCATTGTGAAAATCAACGGTGAACAAATAGATTTTCAAACCCAGCAGGCTACCCAAAAGCTTTTGCTTAACTTTAAGTGAAATTATTCGAAAAGGCTGTCCTGAAGGTGGATCATAGAGGAGATGATCATCTTCAATCATTAAAAGGGCAGCCTTTTATTTTAGTGGATTTTAGGAGTGTGACAAAATGAACTTACCGAACAAAATTACGATTTCGAGAATTCTACTTATCCCCATTTTTATCATTTTAATGAGTGTCCCGTTCGAGTGGGGATCTATTCAAATGGGGGATCGGGAGTTACCCGTGGCTCACCTGGCTGGAGCCATACTATTTATTTTGGCTTCAACGACTGATTGGATTGATGGTTATATTGCAAGAAAATATAATCTGGTAACGAATCTTGGGAAATTCTTAGATCCGCTCGCTGATAAACTCTTAGTAAGTGCCGCCTTAATCGTACTAGTCGAAATCGGTCTTGCTCCAGCCTGGATTGTAATTGTTATTATTAGCCGAGAATTCGCGGTTACAGGGCTTAGGCTTGTTGCGGCAGGTGAAGGAAGTGTTTTAGCTGCAAGTCAAATGGGGAAATTGAAAACTTGGATACAAATTATTTCCATTTCTCTTTTGCTGCTTCACAACTGGCCTTTTGCTTACCTAAACCTGCCTCTCGGAATCATTACTCTTTACTTAGCACTAATTATCACTTTTTATTCTGGATATGAATACTTCCAGAAAAACTGGCATGTTATGAGGGATTCTAAATGAAGGCTGAAGTTATAGCAGTAGGTACAGAATTGTTACTCGGGCAAATAGCTAATACGAATGGACAATGGATTTCTAAAGAATTTGCAAGCCTCGGTATACCTGTTTATCAGCATAGTGTCGTCGGTGACAACATAAAAAGAGTGGAAGATGTTTTCGAGGCGGCTCACAGTCGATCGGACGTTATAGTGATCACAGGGGGTCTTGGTCCAACCGAGGATGACTTAACCAGAGAAGCTGCCCAAAAAATAATCGGGCAGAAACTTATAGAAGACCAACAGGCGATGGAGAAAATAGCTCTATATTACGAAAAAAACAAACAAACGATGACAGCGAATAACCGAAAACAAGCGTTAGTCTTTGAAGAGAGTATTGTACTTCCTAACCAAGAAGGGATGGCGCCTGGCCAAATTGTAGAACATGACGGAAGAGCGTGGATCTTTCTTCCGGGAGTTCCCTCTGAGATGAAGTCCCTTATGAATAGCGGAGTGCTGCCTTATCTGCAGCGTTCCTATAAACTACAGTCTGATATCGTTTCCGAAATGATGTACTTCATAGGTATCGGTGAATCAACCTTGGAAAATAAACTCTCTGCATTAATTTCCCACCAGACGAACCCTACACTTGCTCCGCTGGCAAGTGAAGGGGAAGTGGGACTGCGGATTACTGCCACTGGAGAGACAGGCGACGAGGCAAGAGAGAAAATCGCCGTAATGAAAGAGACCATATTACAGATTGTGGGCTCCTATTATTATGGAAGTGACGATGTATCTATTGAGGCCACGGTGCGGGACTTACTTAAAAAAACCGGCTACCGTCTGGGGGCAGCTGAAAGCCTTACAGGAGGCAAATTCATCGAGAAGCTAATATCCCTGCCCGGCGCTTCTACTGTGACTCAGGGCAGCCTTGTAGCCTACACACCTTTAATGAAAGAGAAAGTGATTGAGGTACCTGCTTCTCTCATTAAACAGCATGGAACGATCAGTAATGAATGTGCTGAAACGATGGCTGTAAATGCTAAAAGGATTTTAGAGGCTGATGTTGCCATTAGTTTTACAGGGGTGGCTGGACCAGAATCCAGTGAAGGACATGAACCGGGCGCTGTGTTTATCGGACTGCAAATCGCAGATGAGCGTCCCTCTGTGTATTATTTTCAATTTGAAGGAAGCAGAGATAAGATTCGTTCCCGTGCTGTAAAAAAAGGATACGAATTAATTTTTCACCATATCAAAAATTTATAAATGACTAAGAAGCCCCTATATAATAACTCTTTTTTCTTAGGAAGAAATAGCATTATTGTAAGAAAAGCAACTCAAAAAAAGGGAACATTTATTCGCTTTTTAGTTGGCAAACTATCAAAAACAAGTTATGATAGGGATAGAAATTTTGAAAGGCGGTATATTTATATGAGTGATCGTAAACAAGCATTAGATTCAGCTTTGCGTCAAATAGAGAAACAATTTGGTAAAGGTTCTATCATGAAAATGGGGGATGGAAGCGAACAGAAAGTAAATACAGTACCCAGCGGGTCGCTGGCACTGGATGTTGCACTGGGAGTAGGCGGCTATCCTCGAGGTAGAATTGTAGAAATATATGGACCGGAATCGTCCGGTAAAACCACAGTAGCTCTTCATGCTATTGCAGAAGCACAAAGAAAAGGCGGCACGGCGGCTTTCATTGATGCAGAGCATGCGCTTGATCCAGTATACGCGCGCCGTTTAGGTGTAGATATCGAAGAACTTCTGTTATCTCAGCCTGATACAGGGGAGCAAGCATTGGAAATAGCGGAGGCGCTTGTTCGAAGCGGTGCAGTAGATATGGTCGTTATTGATTCCGTAGCCGCCCTGGTACCGAAAGCAGAAATTGAAGGGGAAATGGGGGACGCGCATGTAGGATTGCAGGCTCGTCTAATGTCTCAAGCTCTTCGTAAGCTATCAGGAGCAATCAGCAAGTCTAAAACAACTGCCATCTTTATTAATCAGATTCGTGAAAAAGTTGGGGTTATGTTTGGTAATCCTGAAACGACTCCGGGCGGCCGTGCTCTTAAGTTCTACTCCTCTGTTCGTTTAGAGGTGCGCCGAGCGGAAACCTTAAAACAAGGAAATGAAATGGTCGGTAATAAAACACGTCTTAAAGTGGTAAAAAATAAAGTTGCCCCTCCTTTCAAACAAGCAGAAGTCGACATCATGTACGGGGAAGGGATCTCCAGAGAAGGCGAATTACTTGATATCGGGACCGATCTTGATTTGATACAGAAAAGCGGTTCCTGGTACTCTTACGAAGGTGAACGATTAGGTCAGGGAAGAGAGAATGCTAAACAGTTCCTTAAGGAAAATAATCATGTATATGAAGAAGTTAAGCGCATTATTCGTGATCATTACCAAATGGAGCCTAAAGAAGAGGAAAAAGGTGAAAAAAATGAAAAAAATGAAAAAAAATCAGACAGTCAGGAAACTCTTGACGTATAACCTGTTTGATTTCTGATCTGATTTGGCGTGGGTGGAACGACATCTGATTCCATAGACACTTACAAATAGAAGCAGTGGCTGTCATGCACTGCTTCTGTCTTTTTATACATAAGACTATACTTGATAGCGGAAACGACAAAATCAGAAGTATAAAGACTGACTGTTTGAAATATTTCAAATAATCTGTGGGCTGGATTTGACGTTTCCTTGACATTCCCTATTGGCAGGCATAAAATGAATGTGTATCATTTTCATCTTTATAACCTTATTTAAATTTAATCACACATTGAAAATGAAACGTTTGTACTACCGACAAACGGACCAAGTTCATAGCAAGAGGAGGTGAAAATATGGGTATAATATCCTCGCTCATCTTCATTTTGCTTGCCCTTATCGTCGGTTCTGTTGTTGGTTATCTTATTCGGAAATCGATTGCGGAGGCGAAAATTTCAAGTGCTGAAGAACTTGCAAAACAGATCGTAGAAGAAGGTCGTCGTAATGCAGATTCAGCTAAAAAAGAGGCTCTTCTGGAAGCTAAAGAAGAGAATCAGAAACTACGCCAGGATGCGGAAAGTGAAAACCGCGAACGCCGCATGGAACTGCAGAAAACTGAAAATCGTTTAACACAGAAAGAAGAGAATCTCGATCGTAAGAGTGATATGCTTGACCAGCGTGATCTTTCACTCGAAAAGAAAGAAGGAACTCTTGCCGAGAGACAACAACAAATTGAAGAAATGGAAAGCAAAGTGAATGCTATGCTTCAAGAGCAGCAAACCGAGCTTGAACGCATATCAGGCTTGACATCAGACCAGGCGAAACAGGTTATTTTAGAACGAGTTGAGCAAGAAGTATCACACGAGTCAGCTCTTATGATTAAAGAAGCGGAAAACCGTGCTAAAGAAGAAGCTGATAAAAAAGCGAAAAGCATTCTTTCACTTGCCTTACAGCGATGTGCTGCCGATCACGTGGCAGAAACAACAGTGTCAGTAGTCAACTTGCCAAATGATGAGATGAAAGGACGTATTATCGGCCGTGAAGGTCGTAATATCCGTACTTTAGAAACGTTAACAGGTATTGACTTGATTATTGATGATACACCGGAAGCTGTCATTCTGTCAGGTTTTGACCCAATCCGCCGTGAGACTGCCCGAATGGCTCTTGAAAAACTTGTGCAGGATGGTCGAATCCACCCGGCACGTATTGAAGAAATGGTGGACAAGTCACGCCGAGAGGTAGATGACTACATTCGTGAAGTAGGGGAAGAAACTACCTTTGAAGTTGGAGTGCATGGTTTACACCCTGACCTTGTTAAAATTCTTGGTCGCTTGAAGTATCGTACAAGTTACGGGCAGAATGTCCTTAAACACTCAACAGAGGTTGCTTACTTATCAGGTTTACTTGCTGCAGAGTTAGGTGAAGATGAAATGCTCGCCCGCCGGGCAGGTTTACTCCACGACATAGGTAAAGCGATTGACCATGAAGTCGAAGGAAGTCACGTAGAGATTGGAAAAGAACTAGCTACCAAGTATAAAGAAAATGAAACGGTAATCAATGCGATTGCTTCACACCACGGTGATGAAGAGCCTACCTCAATCATTTCTGTACTAGTAGCAGCTGCGGATGCCTTATCAGCAGCTCGTCCAGGTGCTAGAAGTGAGACACTTGAGAATTATATTAAGCGTCTTGAAAAACTCGAAGAAATCTCTGAGTCCTACGAAGGGGTCGAAAAATCATTTGCCATTCAAGCTGGTCGTGAAGTACGTATAATGGTTCGTCCTGATGAAATTGATGATCTTGAAGCTACTAGATTAGCCCGAGATATTCGCAACCGAATCGAGGGAGAACTCGATTATCCAGGTCATATTAAAGTAACAGTTATTCGTGAAACACGTTCGGTGGAGTATGCGAAATAAAAGATATGAAGCGGCCCGCGCGGCCGCTTCATTTATGTTTTCAATAAAATATTAATAGAAATAGAGAGGGTTTAATGATGAAGATATTATTTATAGGAGACGTTGTAGGGTCACCAGGCCGAGATATGGTGGATGAGTATCTGCCAAAATTGAAACAGAAATACCAGCCGACTGTAACGGTAATTAATGGAGAGAATGCTGCCTCAGGTAAAGGAATTACAGAAAAAATTTATCGTCGTTTTCTGGAGAAAGGAGCTCAGGCTGTAACTTTAGGAAACCATGCTTGGGATAAAAAAGAGATTTTTGACTTTATAGACGATGCACAGTATCTCGTTCGACCGGCTAATTTTCCAGAAGGGACTCCAGGGAAAGGTCTAACTTTTGTTAAAACCCCTAAAACTGAGGTAGCCGTCATTAATTTACAAGGGCGTACTTTCCTGTCTCCAAATGATGATCCTTTTAGAAAAGTAGATGAATTAATAGAAGAGGCGAAAAAACGAACGTCCATTATTTTTCTGGATTTTCATGCTGAAGCCACCAGTGAGAAGCAAGCGATGGGCTGGTATGTCGATGGAAGAGTAAGTGTAAATGTTGGGACCCATACTCATATTCAAACCGCAGATGAAAGAATCCTTCCTGGTGGTACGGCTTATATATCGGATGTGGGAATGACGGGTCCTTACGATGGAATTCTTGGTATGGATCGGGAGGCTGTACTTAAACGCTTTCTAACAAATTTACCTGTACGTTTCGAAGTTCCAAAAAAGGGAAGATCACAATTAAGTGGGTTTTTGGTAGATGTGGACGAACGGACAGGAAAAGCTAAAAAGGTAAATCGAATTCAGATCAATGATGATCATCCTTTCTTCGAATGATTATTTGAATTTTGTGACAAATTGATTCATAATGAAAAGGTAATATTCTACATCTCCAAGAATATAGTAGTTATGGAACAACTATAGTGATTGAAGGAGGAGCTAGTAATGGACGTATTAAAAGTATCAGCTAAATCCGTACCTAATTCAGTAGCAGGAGCTTTAGCCAACGTTGTGAGAGAGCGCGGCACTGCAGAGATTCAGGCCATTGGTGCAGGCGCATTGAACCAGGCGGTTAAAGCGGTGGCAATTGCTAGAGGGTTTGTAGCCCCCAGTGGATTAGACTTGATTTGCATTCCAGCCTTTACTGACATTATGATCGACGAGGAAGAACGTACGGCGATCAAATTGATTGTCGAGCCTCGATAGCATTAATATAAAGCTTACCTTCATACAAGCCGAAGTCGTACTCTCTGGAGTACGGCTTTTTTTGTGTGCAAATGTATTTTTAGAGTGGACAGTTAAGGTTGATAATAAAACTGATCATGTTAAAATTATTATGTACATAGCTTTTATAACTTGTATTAATGATTAGGGGTGTTCACTGTGAATGGAACAATGAAAGCAATTGTTAAACACCATCGCGGTAAAGGAGCAGAGCTTAAGGAAGTAGCGATTCCTTCAATTCGTGATGATGAAGTATTAATACGTGTGCAGGCAACTTCCATATGTGGAACAGATGTTCATATATATAATTGGGATGAGTGGTCCGAGAGCCGGGTACAGCCACCTTATGTTTTCGGCCATGAATTTGCAGGTGAAATTGTTGAAGTTGGAGAAAAAGTAAATAACTTCACAGTAGGTGATTATGTAAGTGCAGAGACACACTTAGTATGCGGTCACTGTCCTCAGTGCCTGACGGGTAAATCCCATATATGTGAAAATACTAAGATTATTGGAGTAGATACCCAAGGCTGCTTTGCAGAGTACGTAGCACTGCCAGCTAGTAACCTATGGCGCAACCCAAGCGATCTCCCGACAGATATAGCCTCCATCCAGGAGCCGATGGGCAATGCTGTACACACCGTCCTCAATGGCGATGTGGCAGGTAAATCCGTGGCTATTATTGGGTGCGGGCCTATTGGTTTAATGGCTGTGGGTGTAGCTAAAGCAGCGGGAGCGTCCCAGGTCCTGGCTTTTGATCTCAACACTTATCGTCTGGAACTAGCTGAAAAAATGGGAGCTACTACAACGATTAACTCAAGGGAAGAAGATCCTGTAGTTAGAGCTAAAGATTTAACCGATAGACATGGAGTAGATGTGGTTTGTGAAATGAGCGGCCATCCTGTAGCCATGGACCAGGGTTTTAAGATGATCACAAACGGAGGACGTGTGTCTATATTAAGCCTGCCCACGAAAAGAGTGAGCCTTGATGTAACGAATGATATTGTTTTTAAGGGAATAGAGGTTCAAGGGATCACAGGCCGTAAGATGTATGAAACGTGGCAGCAAGTTTCCCGGCTGCTTCAATCAGGGCAGGTTGATGTTAAACCAATGATTACTCATCACTTAAAACTGGATGAGTTTGAAAAAGGATTTGAATTAATGAATCAAGGCGAGTGCGGGAAAGTTGTACTGCATCCATAATTGTTAAGGAGGAATTATCATGAAGGGTTTTGAATATTTACAAGAACAATTAGATGAAATGAAGGATGAAGGAACATTCAGAAGTTTGATCCCGTTGGAATCAGCTCAAGGATCAAGAGTGACGATTAAAGGAAAAGAAGTCATTCAGCTTTCTTCCAATAATTATTTAGGATTAACATCTCACCCAAAGATGAAGAAAGCTGCGGAAAAAGCTAACGAAGAATTTGGTGTTGGAACTGGTTCCGTTCGTACCATTGCGGGAACATTGCAAATGCATGAAGATTTTGAAAAGAAACTTGCAAAATTCAAGCACACGGAAGCAGCTCTTGTGTTTCAATCCGGATTCACTACCAATCAGGGTGTACTTTCTTCCATTTTAGGAAAAGAAGATGTAGTTATTTCTGATGAACTGAACCACGCCTCTATTATCGATGGCATTCGCTTAACGAAGGCGGATCGAAAAATTTATAAGCATGTGGACATGAAGTCTTTAGAAGAAGCACTGCAGTCAAGTTCTGAGTACCGTACGCGCTTAGTCGTGACGGACGGGGTGTTTTCCATGGATGGTAATATTGCACCGCTCCCGGAGATTGTCGAACTTGCAGAAAAGTATAACGCCCTCATTATGGTGGATGATGCCCATGCCAGCGGTGTCCTCGGAGATAACGGACGCGGAACGGTCAATCATTTTAATCTTGATGGTCGTGTGCATATTCAAGTGGGTACCTTAAGTAAAGCGATCGGTGTCCTCGGTGGATATGTGGCCAGTACGCAAACACTCAGGGAATACTTAATTCATAAAGGACGTCCATTTTTGTTCAGCACCTCTCATCCGCCTGCAGTTACAGCAGCTAACGACACAGCTATCGATGTACTGCTGGATGAACCTGAGTTAATTGAAAAGCTTTGGGATAATACGAAATACTTTAAAGACGGACTTTCTTCTCTTGGGTTTGATACAGGCATCAGTGAAACACCAGTCACGCCTGTTATGATCGGAGACGATGCCCTAACCCATAAATTTTCTGATGAGTTATTTGATCACGGGGTATTCGCTCAAGGAATTGTCTTCCCGACTGTACAGCGCGGAAAGGGAAGAGTTCGTACCATCGTAACAGCTGAACATTCAAAAGAAGAGCTTAAAGAAGCCTTAGATGCATTTGAAGCCGTTGGTAAAAAATTAGGGATTATATAATTTCGTGGTAAGCCGCTATGATCATCAGTCATGGTGGCTTTTTTTCTTAAAAACTGATACTATTTTGGAGAATGAAGATAAATTCTCTATTCTACTTAAAATTCAGAGAAAAACTTGATATAATAAGACAGTTAGAAGGCTCGGCTTGAAAGGAGATCGCAATGAACGAACAACAGCGAAAAGATATGTCGCAAATTCGTCAGGTTAATCCCGAAGAAGCGACATCAGATAAAAATAATTTGAATCGTCTGAAAGAGAAGTCTAGTGAAGATTTCATGAAATATTTTGAAACTACTTACCAGCCTCCGAATATGAGGGATGCGCAGCGGAGGAAGAAGAAAGAAACAGATGTGCATTATGATTTTACAATACCTGAAGATATGGATCAGTCTGGTAAAGGGAAAAAATATATGATCCGTACATACGGGTGTCAAATGAACGAACATGACACAGAGGTTATGGCCGGAATATTTGAAGAAATGGGATATGAGTCCACCTCGGATACGAAAGAGGCGGATATCATCCTTCTTAATACTTGTGCGATAAGAGAGAATGCCGAGAACAAAGTTTTTGGTGAAATTGGTCACTTAAAACCATTAAAAATGGAAAACCCGAATTTAATCATTGGTGTTTGTGGATGCATGTCTCAGGAGGAATCCGTTGTGAATCGTATCCTGAAGAAGCATCCATTTATCGATTTGATTTTTGGGACACATAACATTCACCGGCTGCCCCAGCTTGTAAAAGAAGCTATGTTCGGAAAAGAAATGGTTATTGATGTTTGGTCCAAAGAGGGAGACATCATCGAAAACCTTCCGCGTTCCCGTAAAGGCAAGATTAAAGCATGGGTTAATATCATGTACGGTTGTGATAAGTTCTGCACGTATTGCATTGTTCCATATACACGAGGCAAAGAACGCAGCAGATTACCAGCTGATATAATTCAGGAAGTAAGGCACCTGGCTGCCCAGGGATATAAAGAAGTTACTTTACTTGGTCAAAACGTGAACGCTTACGGTAAAGACCTTGACTTAGAATATGGCCTTGGTGACTTGATGGATGAGCTTCGCAGTATAGATATCCCGCGCGTGAGGTTTACAACCTCTCACCCACGTGACTTCGATGACCGGCTCATTGAGGTGCTTTCTAAGGGAGGTAATATGCTCGACCATATTCACCTGCCTGTCCAATCAGGTAATACGGATGTCCTTAAGATCATGGGGCGCAAATATTCAAGAGAAGAATATCTGGAGCTTGTTAAGAGAATTCGAAAATCTATGCCGGACGCTACTCTCACTACCGATATTATCGTTGGTTTCCCAAATGAAACAGAAGAGCAGTTCCAGGATACCCTTTCACTTGTAGAAGAAGTTGGATTTGAAGCGGCTTATACATTTATCTATTCTCCAAGGGAAAACACACCAGCAGCTAAAATGAAGGATAACGTTTCTATGGAAGAGAAAAAAGATCGTCTACAACGTCTGAATAAGCTGGTTAATGAACAGTCGGCAGAGGCGATGAAGCAATATGAAGGCGAGATTGTTCATGTTCTTGTAGAAGGCGAAAGCAAGAATAATGAGGAAGTGCTGGCTGGATACACGAAGCGTAACAAGCTAGTCAATTTCCGTGCTCCTAGATCATCCATCGGTCAAATTGTACCGGTGAAAATAACTAAAGCGAAAACCTGGTCTCTAGATGGAGAAATGGTGGAAGCAAGTGTAGAGGTGAAATAAATGGCAGAGTATACTAGAAAGCAAGTAGTGGATGAAGCTCACAAACTAGCTAATATGATGGCGAATATAGAAGAAATCGACCGCTTTAAGCAGTTGGAAGCAAAGTTGAATGAGAACCAGAAAGTTCAATCTCATATAAAAAAGATTAAAGCTTTACAAAAACAAGCTGTAAACTTTCAAGCTTATGGAAAGTCAGAAGCATTAGAGCGTGTAGAAAAAGAAATTGATCGTCTGCAGAATGAGCTGGATGAAATTCCTGTAGTAGCAGAATTTAAAGAAAGTCAAACCGTCATTAATGATATCCTGCAAATGGTTTCAAGCACCATTTCGCGTGAAGTGACAAACGAAGTCATTCGCTCTACAGGTGGAGACCTGCTTAAAGGGGAAACGGGCTCAAAAACAAAAGGAAGCAGCTGCAGCTAATTTCCTGATTTGATATCACAAAAAAATATTTTTTTCGCTCAAATACATGTCCGCCATAGGGTTTATCCCTTTGGCGGATTTTTTTTCGTACAGTTTTTTGGGCTCTTGCATAGAATGAATTAAACACGTCCTTAGGTCTTTATCATGTTAGTAACCATTCGCCCAACCCTTGCATAGGATGGGCGGTAGAATAAGGAGGAGTGAAACCCTATGTCTTTTTTTGAGCGTGATTACAGGGAGATCATTACCAAAGCTGTAATCGGGAAAGGTAAAAAGTTTACAGAATCCACGCACACGATCAGCCCCTCGCACCGCCCAACAAGTATCCTGGGTTGTTGGGTCATCAATCACATTTACAATGCAAAGAAAAAAGGGGAGCATGTGGAGGTCTCGGGAAGCTACGATGTCAATGTCTGGTATTCGTATAACGATAATACGAAAACCGAAGTAGTAACAGAACGAGTGAACTATTGTGATCTTGTTAAACTCTCTATCAAAGATGATAACTGTATTCATGACGACGTGGAAGTAATAGCTAAAGTTGTCCAGCAGCCAAATTGTTTAGAGGCGAATATAACCGCCAATGGTCAAAAGATCGTGGTAGAAGTGGAAAGAGAATTTACCGTGGATGTTATCGGGGAAACCAAACTTTGCGTAAAAGTCGATCCTCATGGTTGTGATAAGGATGACGATTATGAATATGAGCTATCATCTGATGATTTTTCAACTATTGAAACTGATTTTCTTCCTTCTTCCAGCAGTGACGACGATAAGCATGATTAAATACAGATTCCTTGCTGACTTCAGCGAGGATTTTCTTTTTTTAATTCAGTTAAAGTATAGGATGGATGTATTTAGGCTCTTTTAGGAATTTTCTAAAAGTAGGCGATAGAGCTTTTTTAAAATGGGTAGGGTAACATTTCCTTTTTTTAGTTGAGTATGCTTTCGTTCAAGAGAGTTAAGGTTGTGTGCTATAATTGGAACAGTATGAACACAGAACGTTTTGGAGGATTGACTTTATGGCACAATATACACCTATGATGCAGCAATACTTAAAGATTAAAGCAGAAAATAAAGATGCTTTTCTTTTCTTTCGTCTTGGAGATTTTTATGAAATGTTTTTCAACGATGCGCTCCGTGCTTCCAAAGAGCTCGAAATTACATTAACAAGCCGTGACGGTGGAGCTGAAGATCGGATACCTATGTGCGGTGTGCCTTATCATTCAGCTGAAAATTACATAAAGCAACTAGTTGAAAAAGGATTTAAAGTAGCGATCTGCGAACAAGTTGAAGATCCAAAAGTGGCCAAGGGAGTGGTGAGGCGTGAAGTAGTTCAGCTCATTACTCCCGGGACAGTCATGGAAGGCAGTATGCTTGAGGAAAAGGAAAACAACTATCTTGCTTCCCTCAGTGAGTTTAATGATGGTACGTACACGGTGAGCTACAACGACCTGACCACAGGAGAAAACAATGTGGCATTAATCACGGGAGGATTTGATGCAGCAATCAGTGAATTGTACAGCCGTCCTGTTAAAGAAATTGTTGTAGCAAGTGACTTCAATCACGAACAGCAGGAAATTCTTGAAGATCGACTGGGCTACACCATTTCTCATCAGGATGAGACGTACATTCAAGAAGAGTTTCAAGAGTTAGTAAAAGAGGTACGACAGGAGAAGCTTCTTATTGGGTTCGGTCGTCTGCTACAATATATTCAATTGACGCAAAAACGCTCTCTTGATCATTTGCAGCCTGTTCGAGTGGTTGAATTAAACCAGTATATGACCCTTGATATGTATTCAAAAAGAAATCTGGAGTTAGTCGAAACTCTCCGGAAGCAAGGAAAGTCTGGCAGCTTATTGTCGGTTGTAGATAAGACAATTACAGCTATGGGAGCAAGGATGTTAAAGAAATGGATGGAACGTCCTCTTCTTACAAAGCAAGCGATAGAAGCTCGGCATGATCAGGTAGAAGGGTTATTGGATCAGTTTTTCGAACGGGAAACTCTTAGAGAGCAATTAACTTCTGTGTATGACCTCGAACGGCTCGCCGGTCGTGTAGCCTACGGCAATGTGAATGCCAGAGATTTAATTCAAGTACGAAATTCGTTAAGAAAAATACCTGAAATTCTGGAAACGCTGGGTTCCTTCAATCATCCTTCAATGAAGAGCCTTTACGAAAAAATAGATCCGCTTCATGAACTCAAAGAATTATTAGAAGGCAGTATAGCAGAGGATCCGCCGATTACGATCAAAGAAGGTGGATTAATTCAAGATGGTTTCCACCAGCAGCTGGATGAATACCGTGATGCATCAAGAAATGGGAAGCAATGGATCGCTCAATTGGAGAAGAAAGAAAGAGAAGCCACTGGAATCAGGTCTCTTAAAATCGGCTATAATCGTGTGTTCGGATATTATATTGAAGTAACGAAAGCGAATTTGCGTCACCTGCCTGAAGGAATGTACGAACGGAAGCAGACATTGACGAATGCTGAACGATTTATTACACCTGAGTTAAAAGAAAAAGAAACCATGATCCTTGAAGCCCAGGAGAAAAGTGTAGATTTAGAATATGAACTTTTTCTTGAAGTAAGGGAAAAAGTAAAAACGTATGTTCAGGAGCTTCAGCGATTAGCTGAACAAATCAGTCGTATTGATGTACTTCAAGGGTTTGCTCAAATTGCTGAGACAAATGGATACGTGCGACCTTTATATGGACAAGCCAGATTAGTGGACATCAAGCAGGGACGTCATCCTGTGGTAGAAAACGTACTTAAAGATGAAACCTTCGTTCCTAATGATATTTATATGAATGAAGAGACCGATGTGCTTCTTATTACGGGGCCGAATATGTCTGGTAAAAGTACGTACATGAGGCAGCTTGCATTGATCGCAATTCTTGGCCAAATGGGTAGTTTTATACCATGTGAATCTGCTACTCTTCCAATATTTGATCAAATTTTTACAAGAATAGGAGCGGCTGATGATCTTGTTTCCGGTCAAAGTACGTTTATGGTTGAAATGCTAGAAGCGAACCATGCTCTTAGTAACGCCACCGAACACAGTATGATTCTGCTTGATGAAATAGGCCGTGGTACAAGCACTTACGACGGTATGGCACTTGCTCAATCGATCGTGGAGCATATCCACGAGCATATTCGTGCAAAAACATTGTTTTCAACTCACTATCATGAATTAACTTCACTTGAAGACCAGCTTGAGCGATTGAAAAATGTCCACGTACGTGCGGAAGAATACGAAGGAAATGTGGTGTTTCTCCATCAGATTAAAGATGGACCGGCAGATGAAAGTTACGGTATTCACGTAGCGAAACTTGCTGATCTCCCCTCCTCTTTAATTAATCGCGCCACCGCTCTTCTTACCCAATTTGAAAGTTCCAGTTCAGCTGCTGAAGAGTCGAGCGCTTCCTTAGAAGAAGAGCAGCTTACTATGTTTGTAGAAGAGCAGAAGCCCAATGCGAAAAAAGGAACGAAATCAAAGTCAAATGTAGAATCCTATCTTAAAGGACTGGATTTAATGGAAATGACACCGATGGATGCTATGAATGAGTTATATCAATTACAAAAACGGATCAAATCGTAAAGGAGGAACAGAGATGGCGCATGTTCAACTTATGCCTGACCATTTATCCAATAAAATAGCTGCTGGAGAAGTTGTGGAGCGGCCAGCCTCTGTTGTCAAAGAACTCGCGGAAAACAGTATTGATGCAGGAGCTTCATGGGTTACGATTGAACTAATGGAAGCTGGTTTACAAAAGATACGCATTACAGATAATGGGGCAGGGATGGAAGAGGAAGACTGTGAAAGAGCTTTTTACCGTCATGCCACGAGTGAAATTAGTAGTGAAAATGATCTATTCCACGTACGGACATTAGGCTTTCGTGGTGAAGCCCTGGCAAGTATTGCAGCTGTAAGCCGCCTGAGGGTGCAAACATCTACAGGAGATCAGGCGGGTACAAAACTCGACTTGGAGGGCGGAAAACTAATGAACAAAAGCAAGAGTGATGCCAGGCAGGGGACGGACATCACTGTTGAAGAATTGTTTTTTAATACTCCGGCCCGTTTAAAATATATGAAGACGATCCACACAGAGCTTGGCCATATTACGGATGTGCTAAACCGAATGGCACTCGCTCATCCAGAAATTAAATTTAAATGCACTCATAATGATAAAGAAATATTTCAGACCAACGGCAGGGGAGACCTGCTACAGGTAATTGCAAAAATTTATGGTGTGAATGTAGCTAGGAAAATGATTCCTATTCAAGCAGATACTCTGGACTTTAAAGTAACGGGGTATATTGCAAAGCCCGAAGTGTACCGTGCTTCCCGTAGTTATATGTCGACCATTATTAATGGACGTTTTATTCGAAGCATCCCCTTGAACAAAGCAGTACTACAGGGGTATCACACATTACTCCCGATTGGGAAAAGTCCAATTGTGGTGCTTAATATCGAAATGGATCCAATACTTGTAGATGTGAATGTGCATCCAGCTAAATTAGAAGTCCGATTCAGTAAGGAAAAGGAATTGTTTGAAGCCTTGCAGGAATCCATTACGAAAGCTTTCCGTGAGCAAAGACTGATTCCTGAGGTGCAGCATGCCAACCCTAAACCGGAAAAGAAAGAGAAATCCACTCAGGGGGCTTTTGATTTTTATACGGAGCAGAAAAGTGCAGCACAAAATGCTGGAAGACTTTCAATGGATTCGATTACAGATGAGAATTCAAAGAGAAAGGATGCCGAGGAGGCCGCTTCCTTTTCAGCTCGGCAGGATACTCTAGTTAAAGAAGAGGTTCCTGTTTTTGAAGCTGAGGAAAGCTCTGTCAATGAAGAACAGGATCGCGAGGACATTTCATTAACAGAAGAGAAGGCCCCGAGCCGCGTACCGGCAATGCATCCTGTTGGCCAGGTGCACGGCACATATATCATTGCTCAAAATGAAGATGGGATGTACATCGTGGATCAGCACGCCGCACAAGAGAGAATTAAATATGAATTTTTCAGAGATAAATTAGCAGAAGTAGATCATGAGGTTCAAGAATTACTAGTGCCGCTCACTTTTGATTTTAGTAAACAGGAATCATTAAAAATTGAGGAATATAAAGAAGAGCTTGAAAAAGTTGGTCTATTCTTTGAGACATTCGGAGAGCAGAGTTATATTATCCGCAGTCATCCTCAGTGGTTTCCGAAAGGTTTCGAAGAAGAAGTTATTCATGAAATAATTGATCAGTTAATGAATGAAGATCGCATTAATGTTCTTAAATTGAGGGAAGAGGCAGCTATTCTTATGTCCTGCAAACGATCCATTAAAGCGAATCATTATTTAGATCACACAGGAATGTCACGACTATTAGAAGATTTAAGAACGTCGACCGATCCATTTACATGTCCGCACGGACGACCAATTATTGTTCACTTTTCAGAGTATGAAATGGAGAAAATGTTTAAAAGGGTTATGTGAGGTACTTTTAAAAGGCCAACACCTATACAGAGGTGTTGGCCTTTTTTAAGATCTAGTCCATTTCTTTAACCCGTCTAATTGTTTTCTTAGCTTATTTAAAGCTTCAGAATTTTCCAGGTGAATTTTAGTCTGGCATACGGGGCAGGTGATAGTCTGGTCATTTTCAAAGACAGCACTCGTTCCAATCTCTATATCTTTATTACAATGAGGGCACTGCAAACTCACTTTTTGAGCCTTAAATTTTTCTTTAGCATCCATAAAGAATATCTCCTCCTTAATACTAGAATTCGACAGAGACTAATCATTTCCTTTTTATGGATATAGTTTAAATAATAAAAAGCCAACATTAATTGACATAATCTGTTTATGGTCAATTAATGTTGGCTTTTTCCGCTTTGTAGGGGAGGGGGCTTACGATATATTTTTTTGCTGTAATAAGAATCGGAAGTAATTATCAATTTGTTTTATGTCATCAGGCTGGATACCGAACCAGGCTTTTTTATCAAAGAAAACCGGTTTGTCATACCCTTTCGTTTCAAGGAGCTGTTTGATCTCTCTAATTTCATCTTCTTTTTCATCGCTCATACCCAGTAAGTAATCGGCAGTGGTTTGGAGCGCGTGAGCAATTTTAGTTAAATCACTCAAATCAGGGGAAGTGTAATTCCTTTCCCAGTTTGACACGACCTGCGGAGAGACACCGACCTTTTCAGCCAAGTTCGATTGGGTTAACCTTCGATTTTTTCTTAGTGAACGAATTCTTTCATGAACCACTGTGGACGCCTCCTTTTTTATACTATAACACAAACTAACGAATCTCGATAGTATAACTAACGAATATTTTGAATCATACTAACGTATTTCGTTAGTAGTGGTAACGGAATACGTTAGTATATGCTCTGAGGTATGATTCCTATGCGTTTCATGTATAATGGGTATCAGTGATGGAGGTGTGAAAAATGAAGCCATTAGTCATTTCTGTAGTTGGTCCTACGGCTGTTGGTAAATCAAAACTTGGGGTTGAAATTGCGAAACGTTTTGAAGGAGAAGTCATCAGCGGAGATTCAATGCAGATTTATAAGTCGATGGATATTGGAACGGCTAAGGTTACGGAACAGGAAATGCAAGGTATTCCTCATCACCTGGTTGATATTAAAGAACCGGACGAAAGTTTTTCTGTAGCTGAATTTCAGAATAAGGTTCAAAGTCTTATACGGACGATCGGTTCTCGGGGGAAGGTACCCGTGATTGTTGGCGGGACCGGATTATACATACAGGCTACGCTTTACAATTTTAATTTTTCTGAGGAAAAAAGGGATGAGCAGGTGATCAAGCGCCTGGAAAAGGAAGCTTCCGAATATGGTATAGAAGCTCTGTACCAACGTTTGCAATCGGTCGATCCTGAACAGGCGGAAAAAGTCCACCCAAACAATGAGCGGCGTGTATTGAGAGCGCTAGAAGTTTTTGAAACTACAGGCAAAGTGATGAGTGATTATCAGAAACAACAGAGCAATGAATCGCCTTTCCGCCCTGTAATTATAGGTCTTGAGATGGAAAGAGAAGAGTTGTATAACCGGATTAATCGCAGGGTCGATCAAATGGTAGAACAGGGTTTAATTGCTGAGGTGAAACGTTTATACGATAAAGGGTATGAACATACGCAGGCGATGAAGGCCATTGGTTACAAAGAGTTTCTTCCATACTTTAATGGAGAATACAGTTTGGATCGTGCTGTAGAGCTGCTGAAAAGGAATTCCAGACGCTATGCTAAGAGGCAGTACACTTATTTTCGTAATAAAATGAATGTTCGTTGGTATTCGATTTCAGAGCAGGGGTATGAGGAGAAATTTGAAACAATTTTAAATGATTTAGCAGGAATGATGAAGTGAGAAATAGAATGGTACTAATACAGATAGAATAGAGGAGGAAAATCCATGGCTCAATCCGTAAATATCCAAGATAACTACTTAAACCAACTGAGAAAAGAACGTATGCAAGTGACTGTCTTTCTGCTTAACGGTTTCCAGCTTCGGGGGACTGTTAAGGCATTTGATAATTTCACTGTCCTTCTCGAGACCGATGGGAAGCAGCAATTAATTTTCAAACATGCAATTTCAACGTTTGCTCCGATGAAAAACGTGTCATTGGAGAAAGAATAGAATTTTAAAAGAACGGATGCTGTATAAGCGTCCGTTTTTATTTTGATCGTTTTCTGGCCCCTGTTATATAGGCTGCTGTCACAGGTTTGGTTTTAAATGCGTATGATGAATGGAAACGAGGAGGGATCCATGTGCACTCGCAAGCAAAAACAGCTAAGCCAGGAACAATTAACATTGTTCTTAATGATACGAAGTCTAAAGCTGTGCCCATCCAGCACGTTCGCCCTAAAGAGCAGCCCTTAACACCTTTTCGTAGAATTGATGATTTCTTTTCATCGATCGTGGGTCTTGGGGATTTGAAAGTTCGTATTAAGGAAATTTATGCTCAGGTATTAATTGCTCATAAAAGGAAAGAACTAGGTTTAAAATCTGATCAACAGGTACTTCATATGGTTTATAAAGGAAACCCGGGTACAGGAAAAACAACGATCGCCAGAATGGTAGCCCAGCTTTTTTATGAAATCGAAGTACTTGAGAAGGGGCATTTTATAGAAGTGGACCGCAGTGATCTTGTCGGAGAATATATAGGCCATACAGCAAAAAAAACAAAAGACTTAATCCATAAGGCACTCGGCGGCGTCCTTTTTATTGATGAAGCTTATTCTCTGGCAAGAGGCGGGGAAAAAGACTTCGGGAAGGAAGCTATTGATACGATCGTGAAATGCATGGAGGATCATCATAATCAATTCATCATCATTCTAGCGGGATACCCGGATGAAATGGATGATTTTTTACAAATTAATCCCGGCTTAGCCTCCCGCTTTCCAATCCAGTTATCTTTTTCCAATTATTCCGCCTCCGAATTAGCAGCTATTGCTCACGGCATGATCCGTGATCGCGATTACTGTTTGACAGCTGACGCAGAAAGGAAATTATATCAGCATTTATCCTATGTTTGTTCCCGTAGAGCTGGAAATTTTTCCAACGCTCGATATGTTCGCAATGTAATAGAAGAAGCCATACGCAAACACGCCTGGCGGGTAATTAGCAGCCCAAATCAAAAGAAAGCAGCCTTAATGACTTTAGAGGAGGAAGATTTTTCGGTAACGAACTCGTTTCCGTCTCCATAATGGTACCGTTATCTATCTACGGTACTTTTTGGTATGATGGGAATGGAATCATTCAGGTATATAGAAAAGAAGGTGGAATTATGCAAGGTAAAGAGCGAGTGATCCTAGTAGCCAGAAAAGATCCTAACGAGGAAGAAAAGCGGTTTAACTCTTCACTTGAGGAACTCCAATCGTTAACGGAAACTGCGGATGGAGATATATGCAGAGTTATCACGCAAAAAAGGGACCGGGTACACCCGGCTACATATTTGGGTGAAGGGAAGTTAGAAGAGATAAAAGCTGCGGCTTTGGAAACAGATGCTGAGCTAATTATCTTTAATGACGAACTTACTCCCGGCCAGCTTAGGAATATTTCGGATAAAGTTGAACGACGTGTGCTGGACAGAAGTCAGCTTATTTTAGATATATTCGCCAGCCGCGCACGCACTAAGGAAGGTAAACTTCAAGTAGAATTAGCCCAGCTCCAGTATTTATTGCCTCGTCTGGCAGGACAGGGGACGGAGCTCTCCCGATTGGGCGGAGGAATCGGAACGCGTGGTCCAGGAGAGACAAAACTCGAAACCGATCGCCGTCACATAAGACGCAGAATCGATGACATTAAGAAGCGTTTGAACGCTGTAGTCAAGCAGAGGGAACAGTATCGCCAGCGTCGTAAAGAAAACCGGGCTTTTCAAATTGCGATTGTAGGCTATACCAACGCAGGGAAATCCACATTTTTTAATCGTGTGACGGAAAGTGATTCATATGAAGAAAATCTGTTGTTTGCTACTCTTGATCCTTTGACGAGACAGATGAGTCTTCCATCAGGATTTCAAGCCCTTATTTCCGATACTGTAGGTTTTATTCAAGACCTTCCGACTACCCTGATAGCTGCTTTCAGGTCCACACTTGAAGAAGTGACAGAAGCTGATTTTATTCTGCATATGGTGGATGCTTCTCACCCTGACCACCTGCAGCAAGAAAAAACAGTTCTGCGGCTGCTTGATGAATTAGGAGCGGGTCAGTTGCCAATGCTTACGGTTTATAACAAAAAGGATTTACTTCGTGAGGATTTCATCCCCGAAACTCATCCATCCTTAACCGTTAGTGTACACGACCGGATCGATTTGAAGCGGATCTTAGATAAGATAGAAGTAGTGTTAAAGGAAGAGTGGCATGAATACGATGTGTTTATTCCTGCATCAGAAGGTAAACGTCTTCAGCAATTCAAAAAATTCAGCATGATTACCAGCATGGATTTCTACGAGGATAAAGAGGGATATGCTCTTCATGGATTCATCCATCCGGACCACCCGTTGAAACATCAGATACTATAAAAAGTTAGGAAGACACCATCATGAATATCGAAACCATTAAAATGCAAAGTGAACAAGAAATAACACCTGAACATAAACGAATTGATGAGATTGTTGAATTTAATCAGGAGAAAGTACTCCATGCTTTTCAAAAATTAAGGGTTAGTGATTCTCATTTCAACCCAACAACTGGCTATGGCTACGATGACTTTGGGAGAGATACACTTGAATCTCTTTATGCAGAAATTTTCAAGGCAGAGGACGCCCTTGTCCGCCCGCAATTAATTTCAGGCACCCATGCGATTACAACTGCTTTGTTCGGCGTCCTGCGGCCAGGGGACGAGCTTTTATATATCACTGGCGAGCCCTACGACACTCTCAGGGACGTTATAGGGACAGGCAGGAAAAAGGATATGGGATCGCTGAGAGATTTCGGGGTTTCTTATCAGTCCATACCTTTAACCAAGGGGGGAGATTTTCAGGTTGAGGAAATCCTTTCGTCCATCTCTTCTGCTACGAAGATGGTAGGAATTCAGCGTTCAAAAGGATATGAGGATCGGCCGTCATTCACTATAAAACAAATCTCTTCTATAATCGAACGGATACGGGAAGTAAAAAGTGACATCATTATTTTTGTCGACAATTGCTATGGAGAGTTTGTGGAAATGAAAGAGCCGCTTGAAGCAGGAGCTGATTTAATCGCCGGGTCATTAATCAAAAACCCTGGAGGCGGGATCGCAAGAATGGGCGGATACATAGCCGGTAAAGAAGAACTCATTGAACTTTGCAGCTACCGCTTAACGGCTCCAGGGCTGGGTAAAGAAACGGGGGCGAGCCTGAATAGTCTTCAAGAAATGTATCAAGGCATCTTTCTAGCGCCTCATGTAGTAGGAGAAGCTCTAAAGGGAGCGGTGTTTACTGCTCACTTTCTTAACTTGCTGGGTTTTGACACAAACCCTGCCTATAATGCTGAGCGAACAGATTTAATTCAGTCTGTAAATTTTGATTCTGCCGAGCAAATGATTCGATTTTGCCAGTCCATTCAACATGCTTCTCCGGTTAATTCACATGTCAGCCCAGAGCCCAGCCCAATGCCCGGATATGATGATCATGTCATCATGGCTGCAGGAACCTTTATCCAGGGGGCTAGTCTTGAGCTGACGGCCGACGGCCCTATAAGGCCTCCTTACACGGCTTTTGTCCAAGGCGGATTAACTTATTCTCACGTAAAGATAGCTGTAACTGCAGCAATCAAACGTCTGTTAGAAGAAGGGTATGTGAAGGTGAGAGTTTAACTAGAAAATGAGAGGTTTTCTTACCTTTTTACTATTTCAATATATATGTGTGAACATTCCTCACATATGTTGACATATCCTCTACTTATCGTATAATTAAAGCAGTATCATTCTTATGGGGAGGTGGCACACGATGAGTGATGAGATTCGTCGTTCCATGCCGTTATTCCCGATGGGGATTGTTCAATCACTGACAGACCTTTCTGCCCGGCAGATCCGCTATTATGAGCAGCACCAGCTAGTACAACCTGCCCGTTCAGAAGGGAACCGCCGGCTGTTTTCATTCAATGATGTAGATCGACTGCTGGAAATTAAAGACCTCATTGAACAAGGCGTTAATATGGCAGGGATAAAGCAGGTTCTTAAGCTGACAGATCAGCCGGAGAACGAGGCATATGACGAGAAGCGAGTTGAGGAAGTTCATAGTGAACTAACTGAAAAAGAACTGCGTCGTATGCTGCAGCAAGAACTTTTCACCGCGGGAAGGCAAGGTAAACTTGGAATTAGGCAGGGGGAATTATCTAGATTCTTCCATTAAATTGTGTTGAGAGGAGACTGGAATTATGGGGTTAACCAAAGAAGAAATTTACAAGAAACTTGATGAGGAAAATGTCCGTTTTATTCGATTGCAGTTTACGGATATGCTGGGAACTATCAAAAATGTCGAAATCCCGCTTAGTCAACTGGATAAGGCTTTAGAGGGTATGATGATGTTTGATGGTTCATCTATCGAAGGGTTCGTACGCATCGAGGAATCTGACATGTACTTAGTACCAGATCTGGATACATTCGTGGTCTTTCCTTGGACATCTGAAAAAGGAAAAGTAGCACGCTTCATTTGTGACATTTACAACCCGGACAAGACTCCTTTTGAAGGGTGCCCGCGTTATAACTTAAAACGTAACATCAAAAAAATGGAAAAGCTTGGTTTTTCCGCGTTTAACATAGGCACAGAGCCTGAGTTCTTTTTGTTTAAACTTGATGAAAAAGGCGAACCAACGATGGAGCTGAATGACAAAGGTGGTTATTTCGACCTTGCTCCAACTGATTTAGGTGAAAATTGCCGACGGGATATTGTGCTTGAACTTGAAGAAATTGGATTCGAAATAGAAGCATCCCACCACGAAGTGGCTCCCGGGCAGCACGAAATTGATTTCAAATACTCAGATGCTGTGAAGCACTGTGATGATATTCAGACATTTAAACTAGTTGTAAAAACGATCGCGCGTCAGCATGGTCTTCACGCAACTTTCATGCCAAAGCCTCTATTTGGTGTGAACGGTTCCGGGATGCATGCAAACATGTCTTTGTTTAACGAGGATGGAAATGCTTTTTATGATGAAAACGGTGATAAAGAATTATCCGAAGTTGCTTATCAGTTTACAGCTGGGATCATTAAACATGCCACAAACTTCACGGCTATCACAAACCCTACGGTAAACTCTTACAAACGTTTAGTACCTGGTTATGAAGCACCTTGCTACGTTGCCTGGTCCGGCCAGAACCGCAGTCCGCTCGTACGTGTTCCTACCTCCCGTGGATTAAGCACTCGTATAGAGGTAAGAAGCGTAGACCCTGCCGCAAACCCTTATATGGCGATGTCTGTGTTACTAGCCGCAGGGCTTGACGGTGTGGAGAATAAATTGAAAGCCCCAACTCCAGTTGACCGAAACATTTATGTGATGAACAAAAAGGAACGTGAAGCACACGGCATTAAAGATCTGCCAGCCACGCTGTTCAATGCGCTGGAAGAACTGCAGGAAGATCCAATTATGGTCGAAGCTCTTGGAGAGCACCTGTTTGAACACTTTATTGAAGCGAAAGAAATCGAATGGGATATGTTCCGTACGCAAGTACACCCTTGGGAGCGGGAACAATATCTACAAACATATTAATCCTCATCAAGCCCTGGCGCTCTAAGCGCTGGGGCTTTTCTTATATTGTGGGATAAATTATATTTATAAATGTTTCATCTTTCTAACTCATCCTCTATTTCCACCTGAAAGTTCCGATACCCTGTGTTAAATTCTTAGAGAATATAAAGTCCGTTAATTTAGTATTTATTAATGCTCTTAATGCGTATTCGGATATACAAGATAATGAATTTAATGACTCCGACAATAAATATTGGATTGAATACCTATCAAAATTAAGCAACCCTCCGGATAGAATTACAATATAGGGTTTGCAATTAAATTATTGTGTTTACTTAAGCGAATATTTGCAGGAGTAATTGAATTGTACATCAAACAGCGGCCCCTCAGAAGCTGGGTAAACTTTTAGTTATCCCCAGATTGACCTACCTGTGCTCCCGACTAAACGGGACCTGACCTCACGATAATTTTAATTGTTTTAAACCATTTCATCTAAATTTTTGAGTGGGACTTATTCTTGATTTTAAGTATATCCATCAATTGTTTATTTTTTGATGTACCCATAATTTCAACAGGACAACATTTCTTCCCCTTATTGGATAACATTAATTGCGTCTCATCTGTCAAGCAAGTCTGACAAATAGCCAGAAGTTAATGTAATAAAAAAGTTAGCTTCCTTTCATAAAAATAACTCTTTTGACAATTTGCATAAAAAGACGGCGTCTGCTTAAAAACGACAGCGTCCAGCGCTTTGGATATGGAGCATTTTTTAGTTTAAAAATGTTCAATAATCTTAGATTCAACCTACTTTAAAGTGTATCGCAACACGTGTTGTGTTATGATTTATATACAACAATTGATTTGTTAGGGGATGTAGAATGGAACAATATACTGTCGATCAAGCATTGGAAAAATTGAAGCAATATAAAATTACGACACATAAGGAGAGCCTTCGACGGTGGCTGCGAAATGGCACTATTAAAGGGGTCGAACCTGCAACGCGTAAGGACGGCTGGCGAATAAACAAAGATGATTTATGGTCGTTTATCGAAGAACGTACACTGGTTAATGAAACGCAAGAACCTAATGCAACAAATGTTGTTAAAGAGGATGATGTACGAGAATTTTATAGATCGGAAATGTGGTGGGAAATTGCTCGCAAAAATATGTTCGAAGGATCCGTTGAAGTGAAAAAAACAGACGTACGCTCATGTATTAAACAAAAAAACTATTCCGAAAAATTTGAAATATATATATGGAATAGGATTACAGAACATACTTGGCAAGCTACGCCCCGCATCTTTTATTTGCATGATGCTTTTCTTTTTAGTAGCCAGCGTATAAAGATGGACACTAATTATAAGGAACGTAAAGAGCAAATTTTGTTCGCTTTAATTGAGTACTTAAGAAATAACGGTATTAAGTAAATAGAGCGACTAGCAAAGAAGTTTAAACATAATAACAAAAGTCCTTCTGAGGTATAGAGTGACCACTGAAATGAGACGTAAAAAACATCTGCAAAGTTGTAACAATACACTTGGAGGTGTATTCCTTATAAGTTACAAAAGTAAGTGGTTCAATTTAAATTTAAGAACGGGGGAACCCACCGGTTCTCTTAACCTACAGATAAACAATATTCTCATGTGAAAGGACCGGAAAACGAGGATGAAATGCCCAGCTGAAGAAAATAAGATAGCTCATTATGAAGCAAAGACGAAATGATGAAATAGTTACCGGTAAATCGAAAGGAAGTGGTTCCAAGAGTATTTATCCAAACCGTAGAAGCATTTAAGCGCAAGTCCTCTAAAGATATTTTTAATGCTTTGGTATAGCTAAAGCCCCTTGATCGCTTGCGGAGAAAGTCGTGGGGACCATCGGTTCTGGAGAAGGATATCATTGAGTTGTGTGAGGAGAAAACCATACTCTGGCGTAATGAACATTAAATAAAAGTTAATTGAACCACATTTCAAAAATCATGCAGAAATAACATAACATATTCAATGTCGCGTAAACCTAAGAGATAGTGTTTTATCGCAGGAGAAAGTAAGATTGTGGTACCGAATTCTTTAGAGCAAAACTTTACGGCTATTAAGCCCATTAAAATGTGTAACATGTATTTTCTAACTTTATGATGAGTATTTTATTACGATTAAGGACTTATATCATAACGAAATCCTCTCTTACTATAACATTGATAGACAAGGTACATCCTTTGAATTAGAAATGTTAAGGAAAGGTATGTGAAGGACACGGTGACATATATGAGGTTTTACAGTACGCGTATGTCCTATCAGTCTCAAGAAGAGGCAAATAAAGAGGCACTATCAAAGCATGTCCCGACGAGCGAACTGCTTTGATAGTGCCATCATCGGGATCCTTCTACTCCACGTTAAAATCAGAATAATCCAGTCCTCTAGACTGACCTTTTCAAAAACTAAACTGCCAAACTCACATTGATTCAAATTAATGGCAGCCTGGATGTTTTATGGAGTCTTATTTAACTGTGTCACTCCAGTGAACACAAAGGCTATTATTGCTTGTTTACAGTAATAATAGCCTCTATTTAAAAATCTTACTAATGAGCTTCCCACTGACTTTACCAGCAGCTCTTCTGCCGACTCGCTGGCCAATTCGGTTATTACGAACAGCATCCACGTCGTTCCAGATTCTAAGAATTTTTGAGAGCTTTGATTTTAAGCCCATATTAATCAACTCCTTATCTATTATAGGTCAAGCTTTGCGGATCGTTTTAGGAATCAGTGAGTCGGTTTATTAAATAGGTTCCCTGAATGAAATCCTTGGTAAACCAGCACTTTTCTAGAAAAAGATTAATCTTGCGAGGATTAAGAAAGGAAACTGATGGTATAAGCAGTTCAATTAGGCATGGGAACCTCAGTCTCGGATAGAACTTTTCAGCTGCTCTTTTTGTTCGTCTACAAATTAGTAATAAACGTTTTTTTATATTTTTTCTTCTGAATATTAATAGGATGGATTAATAAAAAAATGGTTCTAAGTCAATTGTTGGGGTAGGAGGCAAGCTCCTGCCCCTTAACCAACTTGAAAATTTCTTATATGTTTGTATTGATGATGAAGGAGGACCTTCAATCGAAGACGATCATATCTCCTGAAACCAAAGGCATTTCGTTTAATAACCTTCGTCTGATTGTTTAGTCCCTCCACGAATCCATTGCTATAATTGAAAGTAAAGCTATTCAAGATTTCTTTCTGCCAATTCTTCAAAGTATTAATCCCCTGCATAAACTCCCATACACCTGCTTTTTCTACCTGCTTATAGAAGTTATGTAACTCTTTCTTAACCTGAGACGGTTGTTCAACTCCAATGTTCTTCGCTCTCTCAAACCATTCTCTAAAAGATTCCTTCAATTCATAGGAGGTACGCATGTCTTCCGACATGCTTAGGTAGCGTTCTAGATGCCAGCGTTGCCTTTCCGTTAAGTTCTCTTCACGCTTATAAAAGACATGCTTTTTTCGCTTACACTGCTTCCTATCGTAATGATGAAATTCTTTCTGAACACGCCTTCTCACTCGTTCGAGAGCCCAGTAGATGTAGCGACAGAAGTGAAAACGATCAGCCACAATGATAGGGCTGCCCAAGGCTTTTTGGACGGCCGATTTGAAGGCGTGACTCATATCCATAATCACCATCTCGACCTCCGATCCCTTCT
Source organism: Halobacillus halophilus DSM 2266 (assembly GCF_000284515.1). Classification (GTDB taxonomy): domain Bacteria; phylum Bacillota; class Bacilli; order Bacillales; family Halobacillaceae; genus Halobacillus; species Halobacillus halophilus. The sequence continues at coordinate 2,129,290 of NC_017668.1, forward strand.
CGCGAAGATAATCTCGCACGGTATCCACGGAACGATCCGGAAGAATATCCAAGAGTTGACCGGTGTCTCCGTCGGCAATGACGACTTGGTACTTTCCTGCACTCGTATCTCCTTTGTATTCATCAATCGCAATCACAGGCGGAAGGGTTTCCACCTTCTCCAACATAGGCATGGCCAACTCATCAAAGCGGCGCATAACTGTGGTTGGAGAAGTACGAAATAAGTCAGCTGTATCTTTGAAGTTCTTTCCCTGAATGACTCGAAGGCCTAAGGCCTGGTTCCACTCCTTCGAGTGACGCTGATACCGCTCAACCAGGTCGTTATCTTCAAAAAATCGTTTCCCGCACCTACAACGGTAACGACGTTTTCGGTAGAAGAGGGAGGTGGTACGTTCAAAGATTTTAAGGTGTTGGATTTTCTGTATTCTGTAGTCGTGGATGCGATCGGTCCATTCTCCGCAATCCTTACACCTGTGATTCTTTCTCGGCAATTCCACATGAAGATGAAATCCCCCTTCTACTTCTTCACTTTTCTTTATTATCGCCTTTTGTAGTCCTGGTATGGGCATGTTAGAATACACGTACACGCAACTCCTTTACTGCTTGTTTCTCGACAATTCAAGTGTAGTAAAGATTGGAGCTTGCGTGTTTTTTTATACCAAATTTTTTATCTACCCCAACAAATATTCTAGAGCCAAAAAAATGAAAAAAAGGGCAGCTCTTAAGAGCTGCCCTTAATATTTAATTAATGAACTGTACGGTATAAACCTACAACACGTCCGAGAATAGCAACATCATTCAGAAGAATAGGTTCCATCGTAGCATTTTCAGGCTGTAACCGAATATGGTTTCTTTCTTTGAAAAAGCGCTTAACGGTAGCTTCCTCATCCTCAGTCATGGCTACTACAATGTCGCCGTTTTGAGCAGTCTGCTGTTGTCTTACAATGACCATGTCACCATCCAGAATACCAGCTTCAATCATACTTTCACCCTGTACCACAAGTACAAACGTGTTATCGTCCGTACCGGCTAAAGAGTCCGGAAGGGGCACGTATTCTTCTATATTCTCTACTGCGGTAATCGGAGAACCAGCTGTAACTTTACCAATGACAGGTGCATAGGAGGCTTCGCTTCTTGGGATACTGTGATCTTCCTCTAACTCTATCACTTCGATAGCTCTTGGTTTAGTAGGGTCTCTACGAATGTATCCCTTTTTTTCTAAACGCGATAGGTGTCCGTGAACCGTTGAACTGGATGCCAGGCCAACGGATTGACCGATCTCACGGACTGAAGGCGGATAACCTTTCATAATTACTTGCTCTTTAATAAAATCTAATATTTCTTGTTGTCTCTTTGAAAGTTTACTCATAGATTTACACCTCGTACATAGGATTTATAGTAACCACATTGTACCATGCTTACTTAAATAATACAAACAAGCGTTCGAAAAACCCGGTTGACAAGAACTGTTGTTCGTATATAATTAGAATTAGAAAAAGCGAACATTAGTTCTTAAGAACGTTCGTTCCTAAAATTGGAGGGTCTAATCATGTTCAACAAACTGTCAAAGCTTGATATTACGTACCTGGTGCTGTTTATCGCAAGTTTAGCCTTTCTTTACTTTTCAATGGTCTCCATTGGATAATCTATTATATGATGAATGAGAACACTTAATAGAAAGGGCCGAACATCATGAGAGTTATCCTATATTGTCGCGTAAGTACAGAAAAAGAAGCGCAAGTTTCTTCTTTGAACAGACAAAGAAATGAATTAAACCAGATGGCCGCACACCATAGTATGGAAGTTGTGGATTGTATAGAGGAACAAGCAAGCGGGTATGAAATCGAACGTGAGGGAATTTTCCGCTTGCTTGAATATTTTTCTAGTAGGGAAGCGGACGCCTTATTAATACAAGATGAAACACGGCTTGGAAGAGGAAACACCAAAATTGCATTATTTCATCAATTAAATAAGTTAGACGTTCAAATCTATTCACTTTCCCATGAAGGTGAGTTGGAAATAGCCGAATCCGACTCTATGGTTCTTCAGATAGTGGGTATCGTAGAAGAGTATCAGCGGAAAATACATAACATGAAGATCCGCAGAGGAATGAGGAAGGCAGTTGAGGAAGGTTATAATCCTGCCGCTAATCTATCAAATCAGCACTTGGCTCCTGGGCGTGAAAGGATTGAATTTCCCATCGATGAGGTTGTTCGCTTACGCCAGAATAAATTGTCATTTAAAGATATTGCTGCCACTCTTCGCGGACTAGGATATGATGTATCAAAGGCAACGGTCCACAGAAGATATCAGGAGCACGTCTTACTTGAAAAAAAAGAAGAGAAGGGTTACGATTGAATAAGTGACAAGGGTCTTCAGGCCACTTGTCTTTTTCTTGTTCGCACATGAATCGATCCTGTAAGTCACAATATATATATAAAGGGGTATGATCTATGTTATCTAAAGAAAAAATTGATCGTATAAATGAACTGGCTAATAAATCTAAGCAAGAAGAATTAACCGCTAAGGAAAAAGAAGAACAACAGGAGTTAAGACAGGAATATCTGAAGAATGTTCGTAAATCCTTTAAGAATCAGTTAAAGGGTGTTACTGTTATTGACCCTGAAGGAAAAGATGTTACACCTAAAAAATTAAGAGAAATGCAGGAAAATGAAAAGAAAAACTGATTTATAAATCCGTACAGCTTATGTACGGATTTATTTTGTTTAAAAAACCCTTTTCAGGGAAAGTTAAACAAGGGCATTGGATTTTTCTTGAAATATCGTCCCCAAGCTTGTTTCAAACGAAATTTCATTATAGGATAATACATGTACATATTTACGAAAGAGAAAGGGGAATGGCGATTATGGCAAATAGCCTTGAACAAACTTCAATAAATACAATTCGCACACTTACTATCGATGCTGTTGAAAAAGCAAGCTCCGGTCATCCAGGAATGCCAATGGGGGCAGCTCCTATGGCGTATACCCTTTGGACGCAGTTTATGGATCACAATCCTAAGAACTCTGACTGGTTTAACCGCGACCGCTTTGTACTATCTGCGGGGCATGGATCTATGCTTCTATACAGTCTCTTACATTTATCAGGATATAAAGTGACAATAGATGATCTTAAGTCTTTCCGTCAGTGGGACTCTAAAACTCCGGGGCACCCTGAATTTGGACATACAGACGGTGTAGAGGCAACTACGGGTCCACTTGGTCAAGGTTTGTCTATGGCTACCGGTATGGCAATGGCTGAAGCACATCTAGCTGCTAAATACAATCGTGACAACTATAATGTAGTAGACCATTACACCTTTGCTATTTGTGGTGATGGAGATCTGATGGAAGGCGTTTCTCAAGAAACAGCTTCTTTAGCGGGACATCTTGGACTTGGAAAGTTAGTCGTACTGTATGACTCAAACGACATTTCCTTAGATGGAGATTTAGACCGTTCCTTCAGCGAAAGCGTTGAAAAGCGCTACGAAGCTTATGGCTGGCAAGTTATTCGTGTTGAGGACGGAACAGATACCGAAGAAATTGCAAAGGCGATTCAAGAAGCCAAGCAAAATACAGATCAACCGACGATGATCGAAGTTAAAACAGTAATTGGCTATGGTTCACCTAATAAATCTGGGAAGTCTGATTCTCACGGGGCTCCACTTGGAGAAGAAGAAGTTACTGCAGCGAAAGCTCACTATGAGTGGGAGCATGAAGAGCTATTTCACGTTCCAGAGGAAGTATATCAGGATTTCAATGAAAAAGTTCAACAAAATGGAGAAGAGAAAGAACAATCCTGGAATGAACTTATGAAACAGTATAAAGAAAGCTACCCTGAGCTGGCTGCTGAACTTGAAGCGGCTATTAAAGGAGAACTTCCTGAAGGATGGAAGCACGAACTTCCAACATATCAAGCTGGTGAAGACAGCCCGGCAACCCGTGCTGCTTCAGGTGATGTTATTAATGCCCTTTCTGCTAAAGTTCCATATTTCTTTGGAGGCAGCTCAGACTTGGCAGGTTCAAACAAAACAAGTGTTAAAGAAGAAGAAGACTTCTCTCGTAATAATTATGCCGGCCGTAATATTTGGTTTGGCGTTAGAGAATTCGCAATGGCCGCAGCTTTAAATGGTATGGCCTTACATGGCGGACTTAAAGTATATGGCGGAACATTCTTTGTATTTAGTGATTACCTGAGACCAGCTCTTCGTCTATCTGCACTAATGAATCTTCCGGTAAACTATGTCTTTACTCACGATTCTGTCGCTGTTGGAGAAGATGGACCGACTCATGAGCCAATCGAGCAGTTACCTTCTCTTCGTGCCATGCCAAATCTATCGGTAATCCGTCCTGCTGATGGAAATGAAACCAGTGCGGCATGGCAGTTGGCTCTGGAATCTAATACCACTCCAAACGCATTAGTATTAACTCGCCAGGGTCTGCCAACTCTTGAAGGCACGGCAGAAAACGCTTATGAAGGTGTTAAACATGGTGCGTATATATTAAGTGATTCCGATAAGGAAGAGCCGGATGCTATTCTGTTAGCTTCTGGATCTGAAGTGCAGTTGATTGCAAAAGCTCAAAATGAACTGAAGAAAAAAGGTTATGACGTTCGCGTTGTAAGTATTCCTTCTTTCGATCGCTTTAATGCTCAAAGCAGAGAATATCAAGAGAGCGTCCTTCCTTCCAATGTTCGTAAACGTTTAGCTGTAGAGATGGCTGCATCATTTGGCTGGGAACGCTACGTAGGTCTCGACGGTACGGTGCTCGGCATCGACCGCTTTGGAGCTTCAGCCCCAGGTGATACTATTATCGAAAACTTTGGTTTCACTGTAGATAATGTAGTTAAACACGCTGAGAATTTAATGAATTCCTAAGATCAGTTAAACAAGCTGTTGGTATGCTACCGACAGCTTGTTTTTATATATCAGCCGCTGAGTAGTAGACAGAATACGTATGGAATAATCATTTTTCAAATTTTCTCTCCATAACCTTCTCATAGATCCAAGAAGTAAAATGCGATAAAAAATTGCCTAATAGCTAAGCTTCCGTTCTTCGATAAAAGCTCACAATATGATATAATAATGAATAAGAATTATTGTTGTCTTTTTCAGTGTGAAAGTCTGTGGCAGGCAGAGAATGTCGTGTTTAAGCCATTATAGGATGTCTTCCCGCTCAATTTTAACGTCAAATGGACGAAGATCATTATGGCTGGGTATTCCCATTGGCAGGCGAAAGTTTATTATCGTAAACGACTATTGTATTTCTGTGAACCATTTACTATACTGTTATGGGAGATAACACGAAGGAGGAAGACGAAGACATGACTTTGGGTATTATATGGGTTATCGTCATTGCTGTACTCACTCTCATCGGAGGAGTAGCTCTTGGCTTTTTCATCGCAAGAAAGTATATGATGAACTATTTGAAGAAAAACCCGCCAATTAATGAACAAATGCTTCGCACATTGATGATGCAGATGGGGCAGAAGCCATCACAGAAGAAAATCAATCAAATGATGCGTTCCATGAACAACCAAATGAAATAATCAAAATAAAGCCTTCTTTCTGTTTGGGGAAAGAAGGCTTTTCTTATGGTCCCGTTAATTCTGAGAAGTTCACACTTGTTTCATCGTTTTTTGAAATATGGTTTGGTACAATAGGAGTCTAGTATAATTTTGGAGGAAGCATTATGTCAGAAATAAACATATTTATTGCCTTCGGGGCTGGTTTCTTATCATTTATATCTCCGTGTGTACTCCCCTTATATCCTGCATTCCTCTCGTACATAACAGGAATGAGTGTAAGTGAGTTAAAAGACGATAACGCCATGCTGAGGCGTAAAAGCTTATTGCACACGATATCATTTTTAATAGGTTTTACTACAATTTTTCTTGTACTAGGGTTTTCGGGATCATTTTTATCCCAGTTCCTCATTCAGAATGATACGATCATAAGGCGTTTAGGTGCTATTTTAATTATTTTCTTTGGTTTTGTAATCATTGGTGTATTCAATTTCCAATTCCTAATGAAAGATCGAAAAATAGCGTTTAAAAATAGACCGGCAGGCTTTATTGGTTCTTTTTTAATTGGACTGACCTTTTCTTTAGGGTGGACACCCTGTACGGGCCCGATCTTATCAGCCGTATTAGTCTTAGCTGCGGATAGTCCTGAGTTATTTATGGTCATGATGCTTGCCTATTCACTTGGCTTTTCTGTGCCTTTCCTAGTGCTATCCTTCTTTGTAGGGAAATTAAACTGGGTAAGAAAGCATAGTGGTACTATTGTGAAAATAGGTGGTTATATTATGATTATGATGGGAATTGCTTTATATTTTGACTGGATGACAGACTTAACCTCTTATTTAGTTGGCTTATTCGGTTTTCAGGGCTTTTAAGAAATGGATTTTGAAGAAACTTTATATTATGATGAAATCAGGAATTAAACAATAAAGGAGTATGAATATGACCCGCACCAATGACATTATTTTACGAGCAACGACTACATTAATCGCGTTTATTATTTTAGGATTTTCCATTTACTTATTCTTTGCAGGCCACAATGCCCCTGGAGGCGGTTTTATCGGCGGATTAATGACGTCTGCTGCTTTTGTACTTATGTATATGGCATATGGAATACGTTCTATGGAAAAGATTCTGCCGATTAACTTTCGCTATATCATTCCTGTTGGATTAATTATAGCTTTAGGAACAGGCATCGGTTCATTTATTTTTGGTCAGCCTTTTTTGAGTCAGACATACGCTTACTTTCAACTTCCGATCTTAGGCAAAACTGAACTTGCTACAGCATTATTGTTTGATCTGGGTGTGTATCTAACGGTTGTTGGAATAACAATGACTATTATACTGACAATTGCAAACGATCGAAGTTGAGATCTTGAGGGAGAGTTTGTATGGCTCGGATACTAGTGGTGGACGACGCGAAGTTTACACGCTTGACGCTCACCAATATTCTGCAAAAAGCGAATCACGAAGTCGTAGGAGTAGCGGCAGATGGTAAGTAAGAGGTAGAATTGCATCTTATGATTCAGCCAGAATTGACAACCATGAACATTACCATGCCTGAAATGAACGTGCTTGAAGCTCTGAAACAAATAAAAACTCAGTCTCAGCATGCCGAAGTAGTGATGTGTTCTGCTTTGGGTCAGCAAAAATTGATTGTTGAAGCGCTAGAAAACGGTGCTAAAGATTTCATTGCTAAGCCTTTTGATGAAAGAATGGTACTCGAGTCCATTGAACGTGTGTTAAGTTAAGTACGGACGATCAGAAAAGAAAGTGTGAATGTTTATGTTTTGGTTAATAGCAAGCACACTGGTTGCGGCGTGTATGGCTACTGCTATGATTTTTATTAGAATGCGGGCAGCCAGGCAGCCGGCCAGTATAAAAAAAATCATTCTCCCGCCGTTTTTTATGAGTACCGGTGCTTTTATGTTCATTTTTCCTGTTTTCCGAGTGGAGTGGACACAGGTGATTGAAGCTGTAGCAGTAGGTATGCTTTTTTCTATTTTTTTAATTAGAACTTCCAAGTTGGAGGTACGAGATGGTGATATCTATCTTAAGCCTTCGAAAGCGTTTGTATTTATTTTATTTGGATTACTCATTCTCCGCGTTATCCTGAAGCTAATAATTGGTCAAACCATTTCCTTTGGAGAAACGAGCGGAATGTTCTTTTTACTTGCTTTAGGAATGATTCTTACCTGGAGACTCGCTATGCTCAGGCAATTTTTGCGGCTTGAAAAAACGTTAGAAACATAAAAGAAGACCCGGCAGATTATGCCGGGTCTTCTTAACGATCAAATAATGGCTGATATGGTTCCAAATCGATATCTTTTTCTTCAAGTTTTTTAATAAGAAATTTATGATCCCGTTTAGGAGTGGCTAAAATATAACCTTCAATAATCACTTCTTGGGTTATTTTTTTTCGTTTTTTTTCCAAAGCTACCTGACCGATTCTTCCGGCAATTTTCTGCCGGGCTACATCACGAAATAATTCTGGAACCGGAGAAACTAATTCTTCCAAGAGATCTTTTTGTTCCTGAGTCCACATTTTACGTGTTTTATCGACATAGTATTCTTCCCAGTCAATGATCGATTTCCCATCTTCTTTAGGGAGACGTTTTAAGAACTTACGAAACATAAAGAAGCCGCCGATCCCCATTAACGTAATTAAAACAACGGTCCAAGCAACGATAAAAAGGGCAAATCCGCCTGACATATTATCACCTGTTTCATTCATATATAAACTTACTTTAATTATAAAAGGAACCTCCAGGAAATACAAGGTCGTTGATGGCGAAAAGAAGGCTGCTACTTGTATTTTCCAAGGAAGTCGAAATATAAAAAATAGTGTCTAATTATTTTACTTATAAATCGTTTTCATTTACAATAAGGGGTGCAGATTTGTGAACTTATACAATTTAAGGTCGCAAATGTACATTAATTGGGGAATGGGGAAGCCATTTTTACAGGGCTCTCCATTAAATTATAATGAGGGGGTAAAAGGAAGTATGGCTAGCAATCCATATAATTCTCGCAAACAATTTGACCTAAATGGCCAAACGTACAACTATTACGACTTAAAAGCCTTAGAAGATGCGGGGCAGGGCAAGATTTCCCGTCTGCCTTTCTCTATTCGTATTCTGCTTGAATCTCTTCTGCGCCAGCATGACGGCCGTGTGATTAAAGACGAACACGTTGAGAGTCTAGCAAACTGGGGAACCAGTAAATCAAAAGGGGAAGATGTTCCATTTAAACCTTCCCGTGTAATTCTGCAGGATTTCACTGGGGTACCAGCTGTAGTTGATCTTGCTTCACTTAGAAAAGCAATGGTGGACATGGGCGGAAGTCCTGAAAAGATTAACCCGGAAGTGCCGGTAGATCTCGTTATTGACCACTCTGTACAGGTTGATAAATACGGTACAGCAGATGCACTTAACATTAATATGGAGCTGGAGTTTGAACGTAACCAGGAACGTTACGAATTTCTTCACTGGGCGCAAAAAGCCTTTGATAACTACCGCGCCGTACCACCAGCAACGGGTATCGTTCACCAGGTAAACCTTGAATATATCGCTAATGTTGTCCATGCCAAAGAGGATGGCAACGGTGCTTATGATACTTATCCCGATACACTTGTCGGTACAGATTCTCACACCACCATGATCAACGGACTAGGAGTTCTTGGCTGGGGTGTAGGAGGAATCGAAGCCGAAGCAGGCATGCTTGGACAGCCTTCATACTTCCCGGCACCGGAAGTTATTGGTGTGAAGTTAAATGGAAGCTTCCCTCAGGGAACAACAGCTACCGACTTAGCTTTAAAAGTTACGCAAAAACTTCGTGAGCAGAATGTAGTTGGGAAATTTGTTGAATTCTTTGGTCCTGGGTTACAGGAAATGCCGCTGGCTGATCGTGCTACGATCTCAAACATGGCTCCTGAATACGGAGCAACTTGCGGATTCTTCCCAGTAGACGGAGAATCACTTGAATACTTACGTTTAACAGGCCGCAGCGAAGAACAAATTTCTCTTGTGGAAACGTACTGTAAAGAAAACCAGCTATGGTATGATCCAGCACAGGAAGATCCTGAATTCACTTCATTAGTTGAAATCGATCTTGGAGAACTGGAACCAAACCTGTCTGGTCCAAAGCGTCCACAGGATTTAATTCCACTTTCCAAAATGAAAAACTCTTTTGAAGATGCTGTAACAGGTCCGGCCGGAAATCATGGTTTTGGTCTTGATAAATCAGAATTCAAAAAAGAAGCAGAAGTTCAATTTGAAAGTGGAGAAAAAGCGGTTATGAAGACAGGAGCATTGGCTATTGCTGCCATTACTTCCTGTACGAATACGTCGAACCCCCACGTAATGCTTGGAGCAGGACTTGTAGCTAAGAAAGCTATTGAAAAGGGTCTTGATGTTCCGGCTTACGTAAAAACTTCTCTTGCGCCGGGATCTAAAGTAGTTACCCGCTATCTTGAGGATTCAGGTCTGATGGAGCACTTAAATACATTAGGCTTTAACCTGGTAGGTTACGGTTGTACTACATGTATAGGTAACTCCGGACCACTGCTTCCTGAAATTGAAGAAACGATTGCGGATAATGACTTGATCGCTTCTTCTGTACTTTCCGGAAACCGAAATTTCGAAGGTCGTATTCATCCGCTTGTTAAAGCGAACTATTTGGCTTCACCGCCATTAGTAGTGGCTTATGCACTGGCAGGTACCGTGGATATTGACCTGAAAAATGAAGCAATCGGTAAAGATCAGAATGGAAATGATGTATTCTTTGACGATATCTGGCCTTCTCAGGAAGAAATTAAAGCTGAAATTGCACGAGTTGTTACTCCAGAGATTTTCCGTAAAGAATATGAAAATGTCTTCGATTCCAATGATAAATGGAACGAGATTGACACAACGGATGAGCCGCTTTACGACTGGAATGATGATTCTACCTATATTCAGAACCCGCCGTTCTTTGAAGGATTATCCAGTGACCCTGAATCCGTTAAACCAATTAACGGCATGAGGGTTGTCGGTAAATTCGGTGACTCTGTAACGACAGACCACATTTCTCCAGCGGGCGCTATCCCTAAAGATATGCCAGCGGGCGAATATTTACAGGAAAAAGGTGTAAGTCCACGTAACTTTAACTCCTACGGCTCAAGACGTGGTAACCATGAGGTCATGATGCGTGGTACATTCGCTAACATTCGTATCCGTAATGAGTTAGCTCCAGGTACAGAGGGTGGTTTTACTACTTATTGGCCTACAGAAGAAGTTATGCCGATTTATACGGCTGCTATGAAATATCAGCAGGATGAAACCCCCCTTCTCGTTATCGCAGGTGATGATTACGGAATGGGAAGTTCCCGTGACTGGGCAGCTAAAGGTACTGATCTTTTAGGTATTAAGACGGTAATCGCTCAAAGCTTTGAGCGTATTCACCGCTCTAACCTAGTTATGATGGGCGTTCTACCTCTTCAGTTTAAATCAGGGGATACAATTGAATCTCTAGGGTTAACTGGCCGTGAAACTTACGATGTGCAAATTGGGGAAGATGTTAAACCACACGATCTTGTTAAAGTTACAGCAACTGATGAAGATGGAAACAAGAAAGAATTTGAAGTTGTAGCTCGTTTTGATAGTGAAGTTGAAGTTGACTACTATCGTCACGGTGGAATTCTTCAAATGGTTTTGCGTAACAAAATGAGTTAAGTTTCATATGGAAAAGCCGCCTTATTCTTAAGGCGGCTTTTTTACATAGGAGTGTGACAATATTTCTAGAATTTCTTCATTTATCTTTACAGACATATTTGGATTTCTATATTCTTATACTTAGTACATGAAGAATGATTAGGGGAGTGGACCAGTTTGGTTAAACAAGTGCTCGCTTCTGTATTTTTATTGGCTCTATTATCTCTTGTGGCGTACAACGTCTGGAGCGAAAGAGAGACAAGTCCTGCAGACAGCGAATTACAGACATATGAATCCAATAAAGAAGAAAAAGGAGCAGGTATGACTGCTCCAAACGCCCCGAGTGGATTAAAAGAAGGTGAGAAAGCCCCGAATTTCAAAGTAGAGACCTTAAAAGGTGAAGTTGTTCAGCTTTCAGATTACAAAGGGAAGAAAGTTTTTCTGAATTTCTGGGCCACGTGGTGTCCGCCTTGTCGTGACGAGATGCCTGAAATGGAACGATTTCAACAGAAGTATGGTGAGGAAGTCGCAGTACTTGCCGTAAATGGAACAGGATCTGAAACCAGTATAGATGAGGTCCGGTCATATATAGATAAGGGGGGTTACAGCTTTCCCATACTCTTGGATAAAGATTTGGAGTTGCACCAGACTTATCAAACGATTTCCATTCCTACCACTTATTTTATAGGAACAGATGGAGTGATTCAGGAATCCAGGAAAGTTGGTCCGATGACCTATGAGTTTATGATAGAAATGAAAAATGCTTTAGAATAGGTATAATACAGGTTCTCAATGGAAATCCTTAACAAAAAAGGAGAGATTTCCGTGAGAAAACAGAGAACCTTATCGTTTGAAGATCTTGTTAAAGAGAACATTCGCTCTATAGAGGAAGATGAGCAGTTAATGGATCAAATTGATGAGCGGATAGAACAAAGACATAATGAACGATTGAACTACCCCCACTTACTCGCTGACACTCCTTGAAGTTGGGGGATTCCTAAGAGCACGAACCTAACGGTTCGTTCAAATGATTAGGCTAGCCCCGTCGCACCGACGGTTGTAAGGATTCTTTGAATCTCCTTCAATATATTGAAGCTCGCATTTAGGTCGCGGTCGTGGTGGCAGCCGCAATCTGGGCAATCCCACGTTCGAACAGCGAGATTCTTTACCTCACGGTTTTGGTATCCGCACTTGGAACACAGCTGTGAACTCGCAAAAACTTTCGATACGGTTACCAACTGCTTCCCGTACCACTTTGCTTTGTATTCGAGCATAGACGTGAACATCGACCAGCTCACATCACGAATCGATTTGGATCGTTTTCGGTTTTTGAGCATATTGGAAATTTGGAGATTTTCTACACCGATCACATCGTGGTTTTTGATGATTTCGGTAGAAATCTTATGCAGATAATCTTTGCGGGAGTTCGCTATCTTCTCGTGAAGTCTAGCTACTTTAATACGTTGCTTATGCCAATTCGAAGATCCCTTTTCCCTTCGGGAAAGGATACGTTGAGCTTTTGCTAGTTTCTTTTCGGTCTTACGTAGGTATCGTGGATTTTGATAGGTGGTGCCATTCGAGAGAGCAGCGAAGTCTTTCAATCCGAGATCAATGCCAACATAAGTTTTGGATTTAGGAAGTTCCTGAATATCTGTTTTAACAAGAATGGATACAGAATATTTTCCGGTCGGATTGCGGCGAACCGTCGCACTCAAGATGCGACCTTTCACTTCACGGCTCTTGGCAAATCTCACAAGCCCCAGCTTAGGCAGCTTGATTTTGCGATCCTGGATGGCAATATTTCCGTTTGTGCATTTTGTGGTGTAGGACTGGACTCTGTTCTTCTTTGATTTGAACCGTGGAGCTTGGTTTTGCTTTTTGAAAAACCGTTTATAAGCGTCAGAAAGATGTTTGACGGAAGTTTGGATGGCCGTGCTATCCACTTCCTTTAACCAAAGGAATTCTCTTTTAAGCTTGGGTAGTTGTTTGGAACAAGTAGAGTAACTCAAACCTTTTCCGGTTTCCTTGTAGGCACTGCTCCATTCGGAGAGGAAATGATTGAAGACAAAACGAGCGCAACCGATTGTCTTAGCGATGAGCGATTCTTGGGTTTTATTTGGATAGATACGAAAGTTATACGCTTTATGCTTCAACCTTTCCACCTCCTAATCAGGAACATACGTTCTTACTTTAGGATATCACGGAAGGGAGAATATTCAAAGGCATTCGCCTTACGGCGACGGCATTCATCTCCCCCTTGCCACCGGTCTTCGACACGGCGCTTGAAGAGGGAGTCTTCTGCCGATGAATGATAAAACAAATCCCATCATAACAAGGTGGGATTTTTGCATGGTATAAAAGATTGTAAGGTGGAAAAAATAAGGATTGGCTTTATTAAGTAAAGTCAACTCAGGTTTAAAAGGAGGCCACCACATGACTCATCGTTCTAATCCAGATAACCGGTCGGACAATGTAGGAAAATTGCAAGAAAAAGTAACGAATACCATTGAAAACATCGAAGCTTCTCATGATTCTCTAAAGTTTGCTACGGAAGAAGAAAAGAGGAACATCGAAGATAAGAACAAACGAAGAAACCAATCCATCAATGCAATGCGTGAAGAGATCAAAGACGAGGCTCGTAATCAGAATTATTAATGTTAAGAAACCGCTTCTAGCTTAGCTGGAGCGGTTTTATCATGTAATGGAAGAATAGATTGGAAATCGAGTTCATCTACATAGACAGTTCACTATGATAAAATAAATATCGGTGATAGGAAAGGAAGTGAAAATATGATCGAACAGTTAAAACATTGGAAAAGTATAGATGAAAAGCCTCCGCTTTCAGAAGTAGAAGCTCTTCGTTATTTTAATCAAGAGGAAATACAAGACACAGAACTAAAGGCCCTCCTATATGTGACGTTAGCCTATCATCGGATCAAACGCCATCCAGAGCATGAGAAATTAGCTGATCAATTTATTGATGAAGCAAGGGTGCTCGCAGGTAATCATTCACTGGTCACGGATTTATATGAATCGAAGCAGATGATGCAAGCTTATACTCATTTAAAGCGCACACCACTTGAACAGTGGGTGCTTCATGAGACAGATCACGATTCAGCTAAAGCAAAAAAGGCTCGATTTATACATGAAGATGTAACTAAATTGAAAGCCCAATGGGATTCAGAATTAGCTTCTAAAACGCTAATAGACGCGACTAACCGCATGAAATTATATCAGAAAGTGTATGAACAATTAGACGCTCTAGAAAAGATAATGGCTGAGGCGCTTAATTCAGTTGAAAATCGTCGAATTCGTCTTCCTGTTAAAGAAATTAACGAACGTACTAGAGAACTTTCAGACCACCAGGATGAGCTGTATAAAAGACTACCCCGCTTTTTAACGGATGCTTCTTCCGGTAATCCATTGGAAGCTTTTGATCAGATGGTAGGTCTAAAAGACGTTAAGACGTATATTAGACGATATTATCATTTTCTAAAATACCAGCAGCACAGAAAGAATTTTGGTTTCTCTATGGTAGATGAACCAGGGCTGCACATGATTATTACCGGCAATCCTGGAACAGGCAAAACGACGATGGCACGCTTACTGGCAAATATTTATCATGAATTGGGAATTCTCGATACAAAAGAAGTCGTTGAAGTCAACCGGTCTCATTTGGTTGGCTCTTATGTCGGTCAAAGTGAAGAAAATACAATGAACTATGTCAAGCAGGCTATTGGTGGAGTTCTCTTTATTGATGAGGCCTACAGTTTGAAGCGTGAAGGCCAGACGGGTAATGATTATGGGCAAGCTGTGATCGACACGTTGGTTTCGGCCATGACCGGAAAAGAATTTGGTGGAAAATTCGCCGTAATATTAGCAGGATATCCAGAAGAGATGCGGCAATTTTTATGGTCAAATCCTGGGCTGCGCAGCCGTTTTCCTGAACAAAATCATATTTCTCTACCCGATTATAAAATGGAAGAATTGATTACTATTGCAGAACAGACTGCTATTGATAATGATTTCTTTTTTACGACAAACGCACTAAATGAGTTTACCTCTCTCATTGATCGAGAGCGTGTGGATGATTCCTTTGGCAATGCTCGTACTGTAAAAAATCTGGTCATGAAAACCATTTTCCAAAAAGGGGCCAAGGAGGCAGAGCGGGATAAAACCCACTGGATCGATCATATGAGAATTGATGAAAATGATCTGGCATGGGACACTTCGGCTGCCGATGAGAAGCTCTCTCCCAGGAATCGCCTAGATGAATTAATCGGCCTGGATAACGTAAAGGCAGAGGTGCGAAAATTATCTTCTTTTGTCCAAGCTCAGCAAAAGAGGAAAGAGAATGGATATCCTGTCGTACCTATTCAATTACATTCTGTGTTTTCAGGAAATCCAGGCACGGGTAAGACGACGGTTGCAGAAATCTATTCGGATATTTTAAAGCAGTGTGGTCTTCTTAAAAGAGGTCATATGGTTGTTGTATCCAGAAGCGATCTTGTTGCCGGTTATGTCGGCCAAACAGCAATGAAAACGAAGCGAAAAATCCGGGAAGCACTAGGGGGAGTTCTTTTTATTGATGAAGCTTATTCTCTCTATAACGGAGGAAGAGATGAATTTGGTAAAGAGGCGATCGAAACCATTGTTGATGAAATGACCAAACATAATGAAAACCTCGTAGTGATTCTTGCCGGATACCAGCGTGAAATGGAACAGCTTGTAGAAAGTAATCCAGGACTATCTTCAAGGTTTAAGAAATATTTCCATTTCCCCGATTACAATGAACAGGAACTATTGGAAATGACACATTTTCAAGCGTACCAATTCGGCTACACCTTTAACGAGTGGGCTGAAGAGTTCCTTCTTGAGAAATATAAAGATCATCGAATTCGCGGAAATGGACGGTTTGTAAATAATCTTGTTAATGAAGCCATTCAGTATCAGGCGACGAGAATTGTAGAAGATGAATCAGCAGATATGAATGAATTAGTAGTAAACGATCTTGAAAAAGCCTGGCAAGCCGTTCGAAGGGAGTCATAAATGATGAAAGTGGTAGAAACACCGATACAGGTAAGGTATCAAGAAACAGATATGATGGGCGTAGTTTACCATGCCAATTATCTCGTATGGTTTGAGATTGGTCGAACTGCTTTTATTGAAGAGCTTGGTTTTAAATATTCAGAAATTGAGAAACAAGGGGTCGTTTCCCCTGTTATTGATGCCAATATAAGTTTTAAACATCCAGTTTGCTATGGTGATGAAGCCTTTGTGAAAACCTGGGTCGATGAGTATGATGGTCTGCGCGTTACCTATGGATACGAAGTCGTTCATGGAGATGGAAGATTAGCCGTGTCTGGACAAACGAAACACGTCATTGTAAAAAAAGAAAATTTCCGGCCAGTATCAATAAGACGGAGCTTCCCAGAGTGGCACGAAGCTTATTTAGCGGCTATGGAAGGGGAGCACTAATGGCTTTTGGCGTGAAAAGAAAAGAATTAGTTGACTGGAAAAGAAAAGTAGAGAAAGGTGAAATAGCTTTCTTAACCCATTTCTGGCTTGATGACCGTTTCCCGGGATGCGATACGGTTACTAAAGTTGGCTGTTGTGATCTTGAGAAATTAAGCCAATGGGGAGCTCAATATGGGCTGGACCCCCGTTGGATTCATCATGATCCACGCTTTCCACACTTTGATTTATTTGGGGGCCACCAATATAAAATCTTAATGAAAGAACAAAAATGGGAACATATTGAACGCTTCAATTTAAGTCCTTAATTATATTGCCGAGCTGCCCTTTTAGGGCGGCTTTTTTTATCCAAACGAAGGGGGGAATGAGGGGAACCCCTTTAATAGGAAAATAAAAACCAGAAACTCAGCTTAGAGCTGAAGAGTTTCTGGTTTGATTGAAGGACTATTGATATTGGAAGTCTGGTTCTTCCCATTTAGAGCTGAACTCTACCTGGAGAGAACGACCTCCGAAGTACCATTCATCATCTTCCTCTATAAAATAAGTAATCTTTCCAACTTTTGTTTCCGCAATAGGTTCAGATGGTTCTTCTATTCGAATCGCTAGAGAAAACCCTGGCTGAAGACCACCTGTTCCTCCATAACGGACATAAAATCGAAGGTTTGTATTGTCATCTACATCTAGTTCTTCTTCATACCATTTAGCTGCTTCTTCTGTAACGGTAAGATCCATTATTTATTCAACTCCTTCTATTCTACGGTCGTCCCATATGGTGTATCCGTAAATGGGTATAGATAAACCTACTAAAATAGAAAGACAACCACAATTCACCTACAGATGGTTGTCTTTCTTGTGCTTATCAGGAACCGGATCAAAACCACCTTTATGAAAAGGATGGCACTTCAAGATCCGCTTAATGGTCAAATAGGCCCCTTTAAAAAAACCAAACCGTTTGAAAGCTTCAAGTCCGTACTCCGAACAAGTAGGCTGGAAACGGCAGCTGGGTGGAAAAAAAGGACTGATTCCTTTACGGTAAAAATTTATAAGGCCAATCATGACATGCTTCATAAATCAAGTCCTTACTCTGCCTCTTGTTTTTTATCATAACTCAGAGTTGCTACGGCATCGTGAAGATGGATAGATTCTTCATTCCGGCAAGTTACGGAAAAAGCTTCTACAAATTCAAGTTCATATAAATCAGCTGCAACCAGACGAACGATGTCTTCTACAAAGCGAGGGTTCTCATACGCTTGTTCTGTAACCATTTTTTCATCTGGTCTTTTCAGAACGGGATGAATGCGGGCACTTGCATTACTTTCGGCCGCCTCAAGTAAAGCCGCTTTCCAATCAATTTCCTGCTCGTCGAAATCATCCGTTAATGTAACAGTCATGGATACGTTACCTCGCTGGTTATGGGCGCTGTATTCACTGATTTCTTTTGAACAAGGGCAAAGAGTAGTAATTTTACCAGTTAACGTAACCGTAACATCATGCCCGGTTTCTTCCCTATATTCATCACGAATCGTAGCATCTGCGTAGTTCATACCAGCAAGATCTGAGTAAGGCCCTTTTCTTTCAAAGAACCATGGAAAATGTACTTCCACTTCAGCATCTTTTTCTTTTAAACGACCGGCAAGTTCCTCGGTAAAGCCTTTTAAGGTTGCAATATCTATGGCAAACCCTTCATTGTGATATTTATCTAATTGTTCTGTGAAGCGGCTCATATTTGTACCTTTACTACCTTTCACAATAGAGGAACCAAAGGAGAACGTGCCAATCGTTGTCTGAATTTCCGGCGTCAGTTTACTTGGAATGCGAATAGGGTGCTTCACGTTTGAAATTCCCACCATATCAATATCGAAAAGGAAATCTTTTTTTGAATTTTGTAAATCCGCCATTTTATCTTTATCCACCGGTTTTGTACGTGGACCTGGGTTCACAGATCCAAATAATTGGTGGCGCTCTTCTTTGGAAGGTAATTGCTTATTATGGTTTAGTTCAGTTTTGTTCATAGTAAAAGACTCCTTTCAGGCCTTCATTTCTAAGTCAAAGTATACAATATGTAAATCTATTTATACAATTTAATGCTTTTATTAATGTGTTGGTAAAAACAGGATAAAACCTATCCCTACGGTTGTTTTACTATCGTTTCCATAAAAAAGAAGGTCTATGCTTTTTAGCACAGACCTCGTGAAAAGCAGGTTACATCCAAGTGATTTTTGGTTCAGTTTTATTCATAATCCTTTTAATATTCGATCGATGACGGTAGATCACGAATAGCGTGAAAAGAGTAATTACAATGGTCAACCCAAAGTCTCGGACAATCAGAGTAGCAACTATCCCGACGACACCACTGATCATAGAAGATAGAGATACGTATTTACTAATGTATAAAGCCAGGAAGAAAGTGGCTAGTAGTATAAAGAAAATAATAGGATTAACTCCCAATATAACGCCTCCGGAAGTTGCAACAGCTTTTCCACCTTTAAAACCTGCAAAGATTGGATACATATGACCAATCACAGCAAAGATCCCAATGATTAATGTAATGACTTCGGCTCCAAACAATAAAGGAAGAGCTGTTGCCAGAGTTCCCTTAAGGATATCTGCTGAAGTTACAATTAAACCTGCTTTAATGCCTAATACACGAAAAGTGTTGGTTCCGCCCAAATTACCGCTTCCGTGCTCTCTAATATCAGTATCATAGCCATATTTCCCTATTATCAGACCTGATGGAATGGACCCAAGCAAGTACGCGATAATAGCAAATAAAGCGTATTCCATGCAACTCATCTCCTTCGCTGCTTTATTCTATTTTACCATGAGAGGTTTGAGGAAAGAACCCGACCGCTTCATTGTAAAGGTTAAACTTATTAATTTAAGGGATAAGGAGATTTAGAGTCCCTTTATAATATACGATCAATAGATTTAAACTTATGTACTAAACTCCAATGCTGTAACAACTTCCTATTATACCAATTCAGCATCGTGTGACAAGAAATTTCTTGCCAAGTGCCAGGATAGAGAAGATATAATATTAGTTTCTCAATGTGTTCCAAATGATTTCGAATCTTTGCAAAATGTTTGAAATTGTGGAATTGTGGAATTATAAAATTCATATTTTATTAGAATAAAGAGGGGGAAAACCATGATTACGTTCCAAGACGTAACGAAGACGTATCCTGATGGGACAACAGCTCTTAAAGACATCGCCTTGCACGTGAAGGACGGAGAGTTGTTAACTTTAATTGGTCCCAGTGGCTGCGGTAAGACTACAATGATGAAGATGATCAACCGATTGATCCATCCTACAGAAGGATCAATAACTATACATAATAAAGATATTCGCGAATATAACATTCACGAGCTCCGCTGGAATATTGGTTATGTATTACAGGAAATTGCATTGTTTCCTCATATGACGATAGAAGAGAACATATCTATTGTTCCTGAAATGAAGAAGTGGAAAAAGAAAGACCTTTCTAACCGTATTGATGAACTAATGCATATGGTGGGGTTAGATGCTGAAAAGCACCGGAAGCGGAAACCTAGCGAATTATCGGGCGGGCAGCAGCAAAGGGTAGGCGTTATAAGGGCTCTGGCTGCTGATCCGGATATTATATTAATGGACGAACCATTTAGTGCCCTGGATCCCATTAGTCGTGAGCAGCTGCAGAAAGATATCAGACAGCTGCAACAGGAAATTCAGAAAACCATTGTGTTTGTGACTCATGATATGGATGAAGCTATGGCTCTTGGAGACAGAGTTTGTGTCATGCAAGCTGGAGAGATTGTTCAATTAGACACTCCTCAGAATCTAATACTACATCCTGCAAATGAGTTTGTGAAAGATTTCATAGGAAGCCGTAAAACTCCATGGGAAACAGCGGTAGACGTCATTATGGACCGAACAAAAAATCAAATGTATCCTGTTGATGAACTAGAGAAAGGAACGATTCCAAAAAAGGGAACATTCGCGTTAAAAAATCCCGATGGAACGTATGCCACTGCGATTCATGATGGCGAGACAATGGATCTTCCTGCTCTAGAAAATGGAATGACTTTAAAAGAGGCTACAGCCGTTTTTGAAAAAACAGATTATCCAATGCTGCCGGTAGTAAAACAGGATCAGCTTCTAGGTACTCTTTCTTATAAAGATATCGTCTTTTATTTGAAAGAAAACCACCATGAAAAAGGGGTGGGACAGCTATGAACGAATTTAAAGAGGTTTTTATTCAACGACAGGATGTCTTACTTGAGAAGATCTGGGAACACTTACAGATTTCTATTATTGCTCTAGTCATTGCCACACTCATTTCCGTGCCTCTAGGATTGTTATTAACACGAAAACAAAAGGTTGCGGAACCGGTTATCGGGGCAACCGCCATTTTACAAACAATACCCAGTCTTGCAGTCTTAGCGTTTTTAATTCCTTTATTCGGAATTGGGCAGACGCCTGCCGTTATTGCCTTAACAGCGTATGGACTTCTGCCTATACTCAGAAATACCTACACCGGGATTAAAGAAGTAGATCCTGCTCTTAAGGAAGCGGCTACAGGAATGGGAATGAATTCTTTTCGCCGCTTATCCCGAGTAGAGTTACCACTGGCTATGCCGGTCATTATGGCTGGAATTCGTACATCTATGGTCTTAATAGTCGGGACTACTACAATTGCTGCTTTAATAGGGGCTGGGGGTTTAGGTGATTTAATTCTCCTTGGTCTTGACCGCGGTGGTGATGTGAATCTTATTCTTCTCGGTGCTATTCCAGCCGCTCTGTTAGCTATTATTTTAGATGTGATCCTTCGACTATTTGAGAGAACATCCGCAAAGTCTGGTTTCCGCTCTCTTGTAAGTCTTTTGGTTATTGCCGCATTAATTGCTGTAGGTCCATTAGCGTTTGGGGGCAAGGCGAAAAACGATCTCGTCCTTGGAGCAAAATTAGGTTCGGAACCTGCTATTTTAATTAACATGTACGAAATGCTTATTGAAGAAGAAACGGATCTTTCTGTAGGATTGAAACCAAACTTAGGGAAAACAGATCTTGTATTTGGGGCATTGCAAGAGGGCAGCATAGACATATATCCTGAATTTACAGGGACGGCTATCGTATCCTTGCTGGATGAACAGGCGAACAGTAATGAGCCGCAGGAAGTATATCAGCAGGCAAAAGAAGGCATGGCTGAAACATATGATATGGCGTTCTTAGAGCCCATGCAATTTAATAATACGTATGCTGTAGCTACTACGCAGGAGCTTGCTGAAAGATATAACTTAGAAACCATTGGGGATTTAAAACAAGTGGAAGATCAATTCACAGCGGGTTTTACTCTTGAGTTCAATGATCGTCAGGACGGCTATCAGGGAATGAAAGAGGTTTATGACCTCAATTTTGGCGAAGTAAAAACGATGGACCCTGGCTTGCGTCAGGATGCCATTAAGAACGGACAAGTAGATGTTATCGATGCATATGCCACTTCAGGATATATGATAGACTTAAACTTGAAGGTTCTTGAAGATCCTGAGAATCTGTTCCCTCCTTACCAGGGTGCACCCCTTATGAGGCAGGAAACTTTGGATAGATATCCTGAAGTAAAAGATGCTCTTAATCAATTAGGCGGAAAAATAACCGGAGATAAAATGCGTCAAATGAACTATGAAGTCGATTATGAAGATCGAAGCCCTGAAGAAGTCGCACGCGAGTATTTAGTGAGCGAAGGCTTAATTGAAGAATAGGAGGTAGAATATGACGTTTAAAAACCCGTCACGCGAAGTGATTGCGGAAGTATTAAAAAACTCTAAAACGATTGCGGTCGTCGGTCTATCAGACAAACCGCATCGCACTTCTTACCAGATTAGTAAAGCTATGCAGGAAGCGGGATACCGCATTATTCCTGTTAATCCGACCATCAATGAAGCATTAGGTGAAAAGGCTGTTGCTCAATTAAGCGATATTACTGAATCCATCGATATCATAAACGTGTTTAGAAGGTCAGAATTCCTTCCGGACGTCGCTAAAGAGGCTTCTGCTATTCCTGCTCAAGCTTTTTGGGGGCAGCAAGGGGTTATTCACGAAGAAGCCTACGAAGAGTTAAAGGATAAAGATATGACTGTGATCATGGATGTCTGCATTAAAGTTGCCCATGCTGTTTATATGTAAAAGAATATACTTTTTAAAAAAATCCCTGTTTAAACAGGGGTTTTTTCATGTTGATAGTAGAATAATGTTTGCGAAACCTTATAAAATCGCTACAATATAACAAGCAGCATTTTTTATTGAGCGTTTACACAAACGAACGTTTGTTCTATGATAGTAGTACATGAAGTTGACGAGAAAGGAGCCGATGGTAAATTGGCGAAGCAGAATCAAACATACTCAGATGATTCCATTCAAGTACTAGAAGGTTTGGAGGCGGTCCGGAAACGACCCGGGATGTATATAGGGTCTACGGATCACCGCGGTCTCCACCACTTGGTACATGAAATCGTGGACAATGCCGTAGACGAAGCGTTAGCCGGCCATGGAGATCAAATGACGGTAACTCTTCATAAAGACGGCAGTGTTTCTGTAGAGGACGAAGCACGAGGGATGCCGACCGGAATGCATCAGACAGGAAAACCGACACCCGAAGTGATTTTGACTGTGCTTCACGCAGGAGGTAAGTTTGGACAGGGGGGCTATAAGTCAAGCGGAGGCCTTCATGGCGTCGGAGCTTCTGTAGTAAATGCCTTGTCTGAATGGCTGGAAGTCTATATATGCAGAGACGGAGAAAGGTATTATCAACGTTTCGAAAACGGAGGGCTCCCTGTAACTTCCCTGGAACATAAGGGAACAACTAGAAAATCAGGCACGACCATTCGTTTTAAACCGGACCCGGTCATTTTTTCAGTGACTAACTTCAGTTTCGAAACCTTATCGGAGCGTCTGAAAGAAGCTGCTTTTCTATTGAAAGGGTTTCGAATCAATTTAATTGATGAACGCAGTGAAAAAATTAAAGAAGTTTACCAGTATAATGATGGCATTGAATCCTTCGTTTCCTACCTCAATGAAGAGAAAGACACTCTTCACCCCGTTGTATCCTTCGAGGGAAGCTATAAAGACATCGAAGCTGATTTCGCCTTCCAATTCAATGATGGTTTCGCAGAGAATATCCTTTCCTTTGTTAATAATGTCCGTACTAAAGATGGAGGTACGCATGAATCAGGTGCTAAAACGGCGATTACAAGAATTTTTAATGACTACGCCCGTCGTGCTCAATTAATTAAGGAAAAAGATAAAAACCTGGAAGGAAACGATATTCGTGAAGGATTCACCGCAGTGATTTCCGTTCGAATCCCTGAGGAATTTCTTCAGTTTGAAGGTCAGACCAAAAGTAAATTAGGAACTTCAGAAGCACGCTCAGCGGTGGACGCTGTAGTGGCTGAACAGTTATCTTATTTTCTTGAAGAAAATCCTGATGTAGCTTCTATGCTCATTAAGAAAGCTGTAAAAGCGAAGGAAGCAAGAGAAGCGGCGCGTAAGGCCCGTGAAGATGCTCGTTCTGGGAAAAAGAAAAAAAGAAAAGATACTTTACTCAGTGGGAAGTTAACGCCTGCTCAGTCCAGAAATCCTCAAAAAAATGAACTTTATCTTGTAGAGGGTGACTCTGCAGGAGGTTCAGCCAAGCAGGGACGTGACCGGAGATTTCAAGCGGTTCTTCCTTTAAGAGGAAAAGTAATTAATACTGAAAAAGCGAAGATAGCTGATATCTTTAAAAACGAAGAGATTTCCACCATTATTCATACTATTGGGGCCGGTGTCGGCGGAGATTTCACTCTTGAAGACTGTAATTACGATAAAATTATCATTATGACGGATGCGGATACGGATGGAGCCCACATTCAAGTCTTACTGCTGACTTTCTTTTACCGTTATATGAGACAGCTAGTCGAAGCAGGGAAAATTTTCATTGCCCTTCCACCGCTTTATAAGGTTTCTAAGGGCAAAGGTAAGAAAGAACAAACCGAATATGCCTGGGATGAAGAAGGCATGCACAAGCTTCTTAAAGAGTTCAAGAACGGCTATTCCATTCAGCGATACAAAGGTCTTGGGGAGATGAATGCTGATCAGTTGTGGGAAACCACGATGAATCCGGAATCCAGAACCTTGATCAGGGTAACGATAGATGATCTGGCACGCGCAGAAAGGCGCGTAACCACATTGATGGGCGATAAAGTAGAACCTCGCCGCAAATGGATTGAATCCCATGTCGCTTTCGGTATGGAAGATGAAGCAAACATTTTAGAAAACGACAAAATTCAAACATAAAAGGGGGATATTCTGTTGGCAGAGGCAGAGAAGTATTTAGATTTACCATTGGAAGAAGTTCTTGGAGATCGTTTTGGACGGTATAGTAAATATATTATCCAGGAACGTGCTCTTCCCGATGCAAGAGACGGCTTGAAACCGGTCCAGCGTCGTATTTTATATGCCATGCATCAGGAAAGAAATACACATGATAAGGCATATAGAAAGTCAGCTAAAACAGTCGGTACTGTAATTGGTAATTACCACCCACACGGAGACTCTTCCGTTTATGAAGCGATGGTACGTCTAAGCCAGACGTGGAAATTGCGGAAACCTCTCGTAGAAATGCACGGAAATAATGGAAGTGTGGACGGAGATCCGCCAGCCGCTATGCGTTACACCGAAGCCAGACTTTCCGCTATTTCATCAGAACTGCTGAGGGATATTGAAAAAGAAACGGTAGAATTCATCCCAAACTTTGATGACACAATTGAAGAACCGACTGTTCTACCGGCTAAATTTCCAAATCTTCTTGTGAATGGTTCTACAGGTATTTCGGCTGGTTATGCCACCGAAATACCTCCTCATAATCTCGGCGAGGTTATTGATGCCGTTATTATGAAGATTGATAAGCCAAATGCAGAAGTACCTGAATTAATGACTAAGCTGAAAGGTCCTGATTTCCCAACCGGAGGTACGATTCAGGGTGTGGAAGGCATTCAGAAAGCGTATGAGAACGGAAAAGGAAAAATCGTACTTAGAGGACGTGCAGAAATTCAGGAGCTCCGCGGCGGACGAGAGCAGATTGTCATCGACGAAATTCCTTTTGAAGTTAATAAAGCTACCATGGTTAAACGGATGGATGAACTTCGCATTGACCGTAAAGTAGAGGGTATTTCTGAAGTACGTGACGAAACAGATCGGACAGGTCTCAGGGTCGTTATTGAATTAAAAAAAGACGCTAACAGTGAAGGTGTGCTTAACTACCTTTATAAGCATACAGATCTTCAAATATCGTACAGTTTTAACATGGTAGCTATACATGATCGGACCCCTACACTTCTGAGTTTGCCAACGATGCTGGATGCGTATATATCCCACCAGAAGGAAGTGGTCACCCGACAGTCCGTCTATGATTTGAACAAAGCTAAAAGACGGGCGCATATTGTCGAGGGGCTGATCAAAGCCATCTCGATTC
Source organism: Halobacillus halophilus DSM 2266 (assembly GCF_000284515.1). GTDB lineage: Bacteria > Bacillota > Bacilli > Bacillales > Halobacillaceae > Halobacillus > Halobacillus halophilus. The sequence goes on from NC_017668.1 coordinate 2,155,459, forward strand.
TCGATGATGTCATAGCGACCATTCGCGGCTCTAAAGACAAGCAGGATGCCAAACAGCAATTAATGAATCAGTATTCGTTTACAGAAGCTCAAGCAGAGGCCATTGTCACGCTTCAGCTTTATCGTTTAACGAATACGGATATTACGGCACTTGAAGCGGAAGCAGAAGAGCTGCGCAAACAAATATCTTACCTGGAGAAATTACTTGCCAGTGAACATGAGCTTATGAAAGTTATCAAGTCCGACCTCAGGAGCATGAAAAAACAATACAGCGAAGACCGGAGAACCAAAATAGAAGATGAAGTACAAGAACTTAAAGTTGATCTTGAAGTAACGGTAGCCAGCGAAGACGTACTTGTTACTGTTACAAAAGACGGATACCTGAAGCGTACAAGCCTTCGGTCATACGCAGCCTCCAATGGAGCGGATTTCGCTCTTAAAGATGGGGATCATCTCTTGAGACTGCTTGAAATGAATACAACGGACACCATTTTGTTGTTTACGAATCTCGGTAAATACTTATTCCTGCCTGTTCATAAACTTCCAGACATCAGATGGAAGGATTTAGGGCAGTATATTTCGAACATTGTCCAGGTGGAGAAAGATGAGCATATTGTGGAAGCCATCCCGGTCCGCGAATTCAAGGAAGACCAATATTTACTTTTCTTTACAAAAAACGGGATGGTTAAGAAAAGTGAATTGAAGCTGTATCAGGCTCAGCGACATTCAAAGGCTCTCGTAGCTATTAATCTAAAAGGAAATGATGAAGTTGTGGATGTCCACGTCACGGATGGCCACTCCGAAATCTTTATTGCCAGTAACAAGGCTTATGGTCTATGGTATTCCGAAGAGGAAGTTAATGCTGTTGGTCAGCGTGCTGCCGGGGTGAAAGCCATTCATTTGAAAGAAGAAGAAGAGGTCATTTCAGGGCAGATCTTCCAAAAAGATGAAGACCCTTCCGTGTTTCTTTCTACACATCGTGCTGCAGTTAAACGTATGCGTTTGAAAGAATTTGAAAAGGCTTCTCGTGCTAAACGGGGTGTCATTATGCTGCGTGAATTAAAAAACAATCCTCACCGCCTGATTGATGTTCATCTAGTCCATCGAGATGATCAGGTGATATTGAAAACGGAAAAAGAGGAATCGACTACGCTGAACGTAATGGACTACAAAGCTAATGATCGGTACAGTAACGGCTCTTATGTTATGGATACAGACCAGAATGGAAAAATTTCAGAAGCCTGGGTTAAACCTTTATATGAAAATCCGTTTCATTCCGAGGACCCAGATAGCGATTAATGAAAAGACAGTCTCTTTAGAGGCTGTCTTTTACTATATTCCAAAAGTTCATCACTTCCAATATTTCCTTAGATTCGTTTGTATTTTCAAAAAATTATGCTAAAATGAATGTAAGTTCAGCGGATTGGGGATGGTGTATGAGAGATTTAAAAGAAGACATAATTCAAACCTCGCTTGAATTATTTGATCGCTATGGTTTTCACGGTGTGAGCGTCAATCAAATTGTAGAATTATCTCGTACGTCTAAAGGCGGTTTTTACCATCACTTCAGCTCTAAAGACGAACTCCTTTTCGTCATTCACGATACCTTTATTACATATGTATTGAAAGAAGCTCAATCGGCCAATGTCATTCACTCATCTCCTGTCAAGAAGATTCAAGCTATCATTCATGCGTTTGTTCAAGTTTTTGATCTATATAAACCTCATATATCTGTCTTCTATCAGGAGAGCAATTATCTTAAACCTGAATACGAACGACAGATTAAGCAAAAACGTGATGAATTTAAAAAGATGGTTTTTCAAGTCATCGAAGAAGGACAGGAGTCAGGACATTTTCGCAAAGAACTGCCAGTGTCTATTACAGGTATGGCGATACTGGGTATGGTGAATTGGATTTATAAGTGGTATAAACGGGATGGTCCACATTCGATCCATGAGATTTCAGATGTTTTCACGGATCTGATTTTACACTTTTTACTGCCTGGGGGGAAAGAAGAGACGGATTACTTGAACCAGCTGCTCCACGTTCCTTTTTTTTACGAAAATAAGTAAACGCTTTCATTTATTTTTTTGACTACGTACCGACCAACCAGTCGGTCTTAATTCCCTGAGGAGGAATCATATGAATTTTGAATTGACGAAAGAACAGGAAATGACTAGGAAAATGGTTCGTGATTTTGCTGAGGAGGTTATTCATCCGCGTGCGGTAGACATTGATACAAAAGCGGAATTTCCAGAAGATATTTTTAAGGAGATGGGCAAGCTCGGGCTTCTTGGTATCCCATTTCCAGAAGAATATGGGGGATCCGGCGGGGACACGGTTACGTATGCCCTGGCTGTAGAAGAAATCGGCCGTGTCTGCGGTTCTACAGGCCTTAGCTACGCAGCGGCAGTTTCTCTAGGGGCCAGCCCCATCTATTATTTTGGTACAGAAGAACAAAAACAGGAATTCTTAACTCCACTGGCGAAGGGAGAGGCACTCGCTTCTTTTGGACTAACCGAACCGAATGCTGGTTCTGATGCAGGGGGGACGAAAACACGAGCTGAACTTAAAGGAGATCATTACGTCATCAACGGTGAAAAGTGCTGGATTACGAATGCGGAATATGCTCGGTCTATTACCGTTACGGCGGTTTCAGGGAAACGGGACGATGGTAAAAACATTATTTCGGCTTTTATCATCCCTAAAGATACTCCAGGCATGAAGATCAGCAGTCCTTATGAAAAGATGGGCGTCCGGGGGTCCAACACTTCAGAAATCATCCTGGAAGATGTGAAAGTACCCAAGGAAAACCTGCTGGGAGATCCTGAAAAAGGGTTTAAACAGTTCCTTTACACGCTTGATGGAGGGAGAATTTCCATTGCTGCGCTTGCGGTCGGTATCGCGCAGGCTTCCCTGGATCGTGCTCTTGCTTATGCAAAAGAAAGAAAGCAATTTGGTCAGTCGATTTCCAGTTTTCAAGCCATTCAGTTTAAATTAGCGGATATGGCCATGGAAGTGGAACTGGCACGTAATATGGTACTAAAATCCGCCTGGTTAAAAGATCAAGGGAAAAACTTCACGAAGGAATCAGCGTATGCTAAGCTGTTCGCTTCTGAAACCGCTTTCCGATCATCTAATCAAGCCATCCAAATACACGGAGGCTACGGTTATATGAGGGAATATGAAGTAGAGCGTTATCTGCGTGATGCTAAACTGCTTGAAATTGGAGAGGGAACGTCTGAGATTCAACGTTTGGTTATCGCTCGTCAGTTAGGCTGCTAATAAATACAGAGGAGGAATGGGTATATGTCCCTTTTGGAAACAACTGTAGGAGAACTTTTAGAGGAACAGGCTCGTCAATTTCCTGATCAGGAAGCTTTTGTTTACCCGGAGAAGAAGCTGCGAAAAACCTATAAGGAATTTAACGACATGGCTGATGAAACAGCTAAAGGCCTCATGGCATTAGGGGTAGAAAAAGGGGAACACGTAGCTATATGGTCTGATAATAAGCCGGAGTGGCTTCTTTCCCAGTTTGCCACAGGAAAAATGGGCGGGGTTCTTGTTACGGTAAATACAAATTACAGAGCACAGGAACTCGAGTACCTTTTAAAACAATCAGATGCGACCACTTTAATACTAGCAGAAGATTTTAGAGGCACCTCGTATATTGATATTTTGAAAGAGATCTGCCCCGAGCTTTCCTCCTCATTAAAAGGAGATCTTCAAAGCGAGCGGCTCCCTCATTTAAAAAACATCATTACCTTAAGTGATAAGGAACATCCAGGGTGCTACACGTGGAATGACTTAATCGATATGGGCCGATCAACAAGTGATGAAAAACTTGAAGAACGTAAACGCTCTCTATCCTATCAAGATGTGATCAATATGCAGTACACGTCAGGAACTACAGGCTTTCCTAAAGGTGTGATGCTGAGCCATTATAATATCGTCAACAATGGTAATCAGGTAGCGGATTGCATGCGGCTTACCAATGAAGATCGTTTGTGCATTCCTGTTCCCTTTTTTCATTGCTTCGGCTGTGTATTAGGAACGCTTGCTGCGGTATCTAAAGGAGCCACTATGGTTATTCTTGAGCAATTCGAACCTTTACAGGTTTTAAAGGCAGTAAAAGAAGAAGCTTGTACAGCGCTTCATGGAGTACCTACGATGTTTATTGCCGAACTCAATCACTCTGAGTTTGAAAACTGGAAACCCACCACTCTTCGTACAGGTATTATGGCAGGATCCACCTGTCCAATGGAAGTCATGAAAAGTGTCATCGAGGATATGGGGGCACAGGAAATTACCATTGCCTATGGTCAAACGGAATCCTCTCCTGTGATTACCCAGACAAAGGCGGATGATCCGATTGAACTTCGTGTTTCCAGTGTCGGAAAGGCACATCCAAACGTAGAAGTAAAAATCATTGACCCGGCTATTGGAGATGAAGCAGAAGCGGGAATACCTGGAGAACTCTGCACACGGGGTTATCTCGTTATGGAAGGTTATTACAAGAACCAGGAAGCTACAGAAACAGCCATTGATCCAGAAGGATGGCTTCATACGGGTGATATCGCCGTGATGGATGAGGATGGCTATATTGAAATTACCGGGCGCATGAAAGATATGATCATTCGTGGCGGAGAAAATGTCTATCCACGCGAAATTGAAGAGTTTTTATATCAGCATCCCGATGTGCTGGATGTCCAAGTGGTCGGTGTGCCCGACCAGAAATACGGAGAAGAGATCATGGCCTGGATCATTCCTAAAGAAGGAAAGTCAATTGAAGAAAACGATATAAGGGATTTCTGTGAAGGACAAATTTCCAAGCATAAAATTCCAAGGTACATCATGTTTACCGATGAGTACCCGATGACAGCGAGCGGGAAAATTCAAAAGTTTAAACTGCGGGAAGATGCGCTGGACATGATGGATTTGAAATCGTAAAAAGGGGTGGAGAATGGTGTTTACAAAAATACTCATTGCCAATCGAGGAGAAATAGCAGCTCGTGTCATACGTACGTGCAAACAGATGAATATTAGTACCGTAGCCGTCTATTCTGAGGCAGACCAGGAGGCCCCCTATGTAAAAGAAGCGGACGAAAGTTACTTAATAGGTAAACCAAGGGTCAACGAATCTTATTTGAACATCGATAAGATTTTGAAAGTTGCCAAGGAATCCGGCTCAGAGGCCATTCATCCAGGCTACGGGCTTCTTAGTGAAAGTGCTGAGTTTGCTGAAAAAGTAACCCAGGCCGGGCTTGTATTTATAGGACCAAGACCAGAAGTCATTGCTAAGATGGGGGACAAAATTGCGGCTCGTCATGAGATGAGCCAGGCTGATGTGCCGATTGTACCCGGGACGGATGAAGCGGTAGCATCAGCAGAGGCTGCCTTATCCATCGCTCAATCATTTGGTTATCCCGTTATGCTAAAAGCGGCAGCAGGTGGAGGCGGCATAGGAATGCAGGCGGTCTACTCTGATGAAGAGCTTGGAAAAGCCTTTGAAGGGAATTCCAAGCGGGCTGAGACGTTTTTCGGAGACGGGAAAATGTTTATTGAAAAATTAATCGAAAATCCAAGGCACATCGAAATGCAAGTACTTGCTGACCATCATGGTAATGCTGTGCATCTATTTGAAAGAGAATGTTCGATTCAAAGGCGACACCAAAAAGTGGTGGAAGAAGCTCCTTCCCCAGTACTTTCTGAGGAAACACGACGTCAAATGGGAGAAAGTGCTTTAAAAGCTGTAGAAAGACTAGGTTACTCCAATGCAGGAACCATTGAATTTTTAGTGGATGAACAAGAAAACTATTATTTTCTTGAGATGAATACACGTCTCCAGGTGGAGCACCCGGTAACAGAAGAAATTACAGGGGTAGATTTGGTCGAGCAGCAGTTAAGAGTCGCTTCAGATGAGGTTCTTTCTCTTAAACAGGAAGACCTTTCGATTCAAGGTCACGCGATTGAAGTTCGTATTTATGCAGAAGATCCGAATACCTTTTATCCTTCTCCGGGACAGCTGACAAAACTGGAATTGCCAGAAGGTGAAAACATCCGCCATGAATTAGCTGTAAATGGAAGTTCGAAGGTAACCCCTTTCTACGACCCTATGATTGCGAAACTCGTAGTACATGGCGAGACGAGAGAGCAGGCGATTGATCTGATGGCACAGGCTCTCCATAAATATGAAATTGAAGGAATTAAATCCAACTTAACCATGTTAAAACGGATTATTACGCACGATCAATTTAAAAAAGGAAATACAAAAACAACCTTTATCCAGGATTATTACTTACCTACGTTAACCAACCAATAAGGAGAGATGGATTATGAATGAAGTAAAAGCATCAATGGCAGGAAGTGTATGGAAATTAGTCGTACAGCAGGGCGAAGAAGTCAGTGAAGGGCAGGACATTGCTATCTTAGAATCTATGAAAATGGAAATCCCCATCCCTTCAGAAGCCTCTGGAAGTGTAAAAGAATTAAAAGTCAGTGAAGGTGATTTTGTAAATGAAGGCGACGTTATTGCCATTATAGAATAACAGGAGCGGATAGTATGCTGGAGTTACCAGAAGAAGTGACGATCAAAGAGGTCGGACCCCGGGATGGACTACAGAATGAGTCCAGGGAAGTTCCGACAGAAGATAAAATTTCCTGGATAAATCAATTGTCAGAAGCCGGTTATTCCTACATTGAATTCAGTTCTTTCGTCCATCCGAAATGGATTCCCCAGTTAAAGGATGCGAAACAAGTAGCTTCATCTATTGAGAGAAACCCTGGTATAACGTACGCAGCACTGGTACCCAATATGAAAGGGCTTGAAGCAGCGCTGGAAACAGATGTAGATGAAGTATCCGTGTTTATGTCAGCCAGTGAAAGTCATAATAAAAAAAATATAAACAAGTCGATTGAAGAAACTTACCCTGTTCTTAGGGAAGTCGTTCAGGAAGCAAAGGGCGCGGGAAAAACGGTCCGCGGCTATGTATCAACCGTCTTTGGTTGTCCTTATGAAGGGAATATTCCGATTGGACAGGTCATAGACGTCAGCAAACATATGCTGGATATGGGCATAGATGAACTTTCGTTAGGGGATACCATCGGGGTTGCCAATCCTAAGCAGGTGGATAAGGCCTTACATGAAATTCAGAAGCAGTTATCCTTCAAGGATATAGCTATGCATTTTCATAATACGAGAGGAATGGCTCTAGCAAATGTTCTGGTGTCGTTAAATCATGGGATTACCACGTTTGACAGTTCGCTTGGTGGACTCGGAGGCTGTCCCTATGCAAAGGGTGCTTCAGGCAATCTTGCTACCGAGGATCTCGTTCATATGCTGCACCAGATGGGTGTATCGACGGGAATAGATGAACATAAACTCAGACAGGCTGCTTCATTTATTCAAGATACATTAAATAAACCGCTATCCAGTCATGTGATGCAAATAGAAAGATCAAGGTAAGAAAGGAGGTTGTGAGATGAGCGAACTTGTTACGTTAAAAGAGGTAAATGAACACGTCTTATTACTAACTTTAAATCGTCCAGAAGCGGCAAATGCTCTTTCCAGAGAACTACTGGATCAGTTAGCAGCTCGAACAGAAGAAATTAACCAGCGGACCGACGTGCGGGCAGTATTGATTACTGGAAGCGGAACGAAAGTGTTTTGCGCTGGAGCTGACTTAAAGGAACGGGCGGATATGTCCGAGCAGGAAGTTATCCAAACGGTTGAAAAAATCGGTGATACCATCCAATTGATTGAACAAATCTCCGTGCCTACCATCGCCGTAATTAATGGGGTCGCTTTTGGAGGGGGGCTTGAACTTGCTTTAGCTTGTGATTTGCGCATTATGAGTAATTCAGCAAGAGTGGGGCTTACTGAAACCTCTCTTGGAATTATCCCTGGAGCGGGAGGCACCCAGCGACTCAGCCGTTTAATTGGACTCGGAAAAGCGAAAGCAATGATCTACACAGCACGCCCCATCGAAGCTCAGCGGGCCCATGCGATCGGACTTGCGGAATATGTGTACGAGCCTCAGTTGCTGTTAGAAGAAGCCAAGGATATTGCGTTCTCCATTGCACGCAATGCGCCTATTGCGCTTAGACAGGCTAAAAAAGCTATACATGACGGATACGATAAGGAATTATCTGCAGGACTTCAAATTGAAAAGGAGTGCTATCAAAAGACGATTGACACGGAAGACCGTCTGGAAGGCCTGAAAGCATTTAAAGAGAAAAGGAAACCAGATTATAAAGGAAAGTAAGGTGGGGAAAAGATGGCGAAGAATCAGACGTTAGAAGAAAAAAGAAAGCATATTTCCTCGGGTGGAGCAGAAAAGTATCATGCTAAAAATGCAGAAAAAGGAAAAATGTTTGTACGAGAGCGCCTTCAGTTATTATTCGACGATGATATGAATATTGAAGATGCCTTTTTTGCCAATAATCAGGACGATAAACTTCCTGCTGATGGAGTGGTCACAGGCATAGGAAAAATCAATGGAGAACAGGTTTGTGTTATGGCCAATGATTCTACTGTTAAAGCAGGATCATGGGGAGCACGCACTGTTGAAAAGATCATTCGAATTCAGGAAACAGCTATGAAACTGCAGCTTCCAATGCTTTACCTCGTAGATTCAGCTGGAGCAAGGATCACCGATCAAGTAGACATGTTTCCCAATAGAAGGGGAGCCGGCCGTATTTTTCATAACCAGATAAAGTTATCCGGTCGGGTTCCTCAAGTCTGTTTGTTATTCGGACCCTCAGCTGCTGGAGGAGCTTACATACCTGCTTTTTGCGACATCGTAGTTATGGTCGACGGGAATGCTTCGATGTACCTGGGATCACCGAGAATGGCGGAGAAAGTGATTGGAGAAAAAGTCTCCCTTGAAGAGATGGGAGGGGCAAAAATGCATTGCTCCGTCTCGGGATGTGGGGACGTACTTGCTAAGGATGAGAAGGAAGCTATATCATTCGCACGGAAATACATGAGCTATTTTCCGGCAAATTATCGAAAAGCTCCTGCTCAAAAAGAAAGTATTGACCCTGTAGCGTTTGAAAAGTCCATAGAAGAATTGATTCCAGAAAATCAGAATGCCCCTTTTGATATGTACCAGTTGATTGACCGTATTATTGACGAAGATTCTTTTTGCGAAATTAAAAAGAAATTCGCTCCGGAACTTATTACCGGTTTATCGAGAATAGACGGTCGTGTGGTCGGTATCATTGCTAATCAGCCCAGAGCGAAGGGCGGGGTGCTGTTTCCGGATTCGGCCGATAAATCCGCTAAATTTATTCAGCTTTGTGATGCCTTTAATATTCCTTTATTATTCCTGGTAGATATTCCAGGATTCATGATTGGAACGAAGGTGGAACGGGCAGGTATCATTCGGCACGGAGCCAAAATGTTATCAGCCATGAGTGAAGCGACCGTTCCTAAGATCTCCGTTATTGTAAGAAAAGCTTACGGAGCTGGACTTTATGCTATGGCAGGTCCAGCCTTTGAGCCGGATGCATGTATAGCTCTTCCAACAGCCCAAATTGCTGTGATGGGTCCTGAAGCGGCTGTGAATGCGGTATATGCAAACAAAATAGCTGAACTTCCTGAAGAAGAAAGACCTGCGTTTATTAAAGAGAAACACGAAGAATACAAAGAAAATATCGATATTTATCGCTTAGCTTCTGAGCTGGTGATCGATGATATTATTCAGCCTGACCGGCTGAGAGAAGAACTTTCTATTCGATATGAAGCTTACCAAAATAAAGACGTAACCTTTACTGAAAGAAAACACGGAGTATATCCTGTATAAAAAAACAACTCCTGATCAAATTAGATCAGGAGTTGTTTTTATTTAAGTAGAAGAAGTAGCCTTTTTACCGATCGTCTGGATCTGTTCTATGGTGTTCGGGTTTTCAAGAGCACTTAAATCACCTGCAGGTTTATTTAAATAAGCAGATTTAATAGCTCTCCTCATTACTTTTGCATTTCTCGTTTTAGGCAGATCATCAACGATGTACACTTTTTTAGGAGCAAGAGCTTTTCCTAATTTATCAGCTAAGTGACTTTTGAATTCACTTATAAGTTCCTCTGATTCTTTTACATTAGGATTAAGGACAACAAACGCTATAGCCTCTTCACCTTTAATTTCATGCGGAACGCCGATGACCCCAGCTTCTGTAATAGAAGGATGTTCAACCAGCACAGATTCAACTTCTGCGGGACCAAGTCTTTTGCCGGCTACATTAAGGACATCATCAGAGCGTCCTGTAATCGTATAAAAGCCTTCATCATCAAGGATGACCCAGTCACCATGAACCCACGTATCTTTGAAGCGGTTCCAATAGGTATCTTCATATCGTTCATTTTCATTATAGAAGCCACTGGTCATGCCTATCCACGGTTTTCGTAATACTAATTCACCTACTTGATTCTTGAGAGAATCTCCAGTTACATCATATACATCTACGTCCATACCAGGTAAAGCAGCATTAAATGTAACCGGTTGAATAGGCTTAATTAGTACATTCCCAAGGATACCGCCAGAGATTTCAGTACCGCCTGAGTAGTTAAAGATAGGGACGTTCGAGTTGCCTGCCTGCTTGAAAAGCCAGCGCCAGGGCTCAGGATTCCAGGGCTCTCCAGTGGTGCCGATAAGTTTAAGAGAGCTTAAGTTATGCTTTTGAATCCATTTTTCCCCATGCTTCATCATGGATCGAACAAGAGTAGGAGAGATGCCTAAATGAGTGACTTGATATTTTTCTACTAAACTCCATAAACGATCAGGCTCAGGGAAATCAGGGGTTCCTTCAAACATGACTATAGAAGAACCGTTAACCAGCCCGCCATAAACTAGAAAGGGGCCCATCATCCACCCCATATCCGTGTACCAAAATAGAATGTCTTCGCTCGTAACATCCATGCATACTCCAGCATCAAATGCTGCTTTTGTTGGAAAGCCTGAATGCGTATGCACAGCCCCTTTCGGTCTCCCAGTGGTGCCGGAAGTATAAATAATCATAAAAGGATCATCAGCTTCCATACTTTCTGTTTTGAAAACGGTTTCATTTTCTAGCAAACGAGACCACGGTGTATCTCTGTATTCATTCCAATCAATTTCACAATCAGCACGCTCTACTACAATTACATGTTCTAAAGAAGGGCATTGATCACAGGCGAGGTCTGCTTCCATTTTCATCGGAATGGTTTTTCCTCTTCTAAAGAAACCGTCTGCTGTGATAAGAGCTTTGGAGCGGGCAGCCTGTATTCTTGTAGCAATCGCATCTGCTTTATAGCCTGAAAACGCTGGAGAGAATATTGCACCAACTTTTGAGATAGCCAGCATTGAAATGAGTGTTTCCGGAATCATAGGCAAGTAAAGCGTAACAATATCTCCTTTGCCAATACCCAGTTTGTGTAATCCATTTGCGACACGATTTACTTCATGGAATAACTCCTCATACGTAAATTGAATCGTATCTCCGTTATCACCCTCCCAGTAAAGCGCAACGGTATCCTGTTTGTCGTCACTTAAAGCCCATTTATCGAGAGCGTTGTGAGCTACATTCATCTTTCCACCGGTAAACCACTTAGGATAAGCTATTCCCCTGGATAAATCCACCGTTTTTTCATACGATTGATCCCATACTATTCCTAGTTCTTTCAAGGCTTCATCCCAGAACCATTCTATATCTTCAGTAGATTCTTTGTGGAAAGCATCATAATTTTCGTATCCTAGTTTTTGCATCCATTGAAATAGTCTTGTACTTTTAATTTGACTTTCCGAGGGAACCCAGGCTTTTTCATATGTATTCATGTAGATCTCCGCCTCCAGTTTAATGTACTTTAATCTCACCTTCTATTATACCGGAGATGGAGTCTATAATGAATGATTGTACTTTTTTCACAAGGGTGATTCGTGGTATAAAAACACTAATAGAAAGTGTATTCTAAAAAAATTTGGTAATAATAACATTCAAAGATTCGGGTATTTAACATATGTAAAAAGATAGTGCTTCGCATAAAAATTTCCATCATTTGGAGATTGGACTCCAAATGATTAAAATATCGACTTCTTTCGAGTTACTTTAACAATTAATTAATTGTTTCAAACTTGAATTAATGGTAAAGTCAAAATCGGAGATACTCATTACTGTTGTAGAATAAGGCTCAAGAGTCCGCATTAAAACATTACCATTCATTAAGAAAAGAATGTTATTCTATAATGGGAATACGATAAGGCTAGATGTAACTAGGAGGTAGATTATGAGAATTATTGTAGCAGGAGGAGACGGTTTTTGCGGTTGGCCAACGGCATTATACCTTTCCAAACAAGGACACGATGTAACTATTGTTGATAATTTAGCACGCAGAAAAATCGACGAAGAACTTCATTCCAATTCAGTAACTCCCATAGCATCATTAGAAGATCGAGTGGCTAAGTGGAAAGAAGTAACGGGTAATGAAATTCGTACGTTCATTGGCGATTTAAATCACTATGATTTCTTAAGAGAAGTATTCCGCCAGGTAAAGCCGGAAGCTTTCGTTCACTTTGCTGAACAGCGTTCAGCACCATATTCCATGATAGATCGTGAACACGCTGCTTATACACAAACTAATAATGTTATTGGCAACTTGAATGTGCTTTATGCCATAAAAGAATTTGCTCCAGAGTGCCATTTAATTAAATTAGGTACGATGGGAGAATACGGAACTCCAAATATTGATATTGAAGAAGGATATATAGAAATAGAGCACAAGGGAAGAAAAGATACGCTTCCTTACCCTAAACAGCCTGGTTCCTTCTATCATCTTTCCAAAGTTCACGACAGCCACAATATTATGTTTGCTTGTAAGATCTGGGGTATCCGTGCGACAGACCTTAACCAGGGAATCGTGTATGGACTACATACAGAAGAAACAAAACTTGATCCAATGCTAGTGAACCGCGTGGATTATGATGGAGTATTTGGTACAGCACTGAACCGTTTCGCTAATCAGGCAGCTATTGGACATGACATTACCGTTTATGGTTCAGGGGGACAGACGAGAGCTTTTCTTAACATCGAGGATACTGTCCGTTGTGTAGAAATCGCTGCAGAAAACCCGGCTGACAACGGAGAATTCCGTGTATTCAACCAGTTTACGGAATGGTTCTCTGTACAGGAATTAGCTGACCGTGTACAAAAGATTGCTCATGAAGAAGGCTTGGATACTCAAGTTAAGAAAATTGAGAACCCGAGAATTGAGAATGAAGACCATTACTATAATGCAGTTAACACGAAACTTCGTGATCTAGGTTTAGAACCTCATCTATTAACAGATGACGTCATTCGGGATATTCTGCTTACAGCGGTTGAACATAAAGACCGTATTATTGCTGAAAACGTATTACCATCAATCACTTGGAAGTAAGGAGTTTTCCACTTTGAAGATCGCCATCATTACTGAAACATTCCTCCCATCAACAGATGGAGTGGTAACCAGACTGAAGGAAGCCATCAAATACCTGCAAAGTCAAGAACATCAAGTGGTCGTGATAGCTCCAGACCTTGGTGTGAAGGAGTATGAAGGTGCGATTGTAGAAGGGGTTAAAGCAACAAAATTGCCTTTTTATCGTTCGAAAGAGTTCTCCTTACCTCAGCGGAAGGTAAAAGGCTTACTGCAAAAACATAATCCGGATCTTGTCCATGTAGTGAACCCGGCTATCGTGGGGGTATCAGGAGTGTATTACGCAAATAAGCTTAATTATCCGTTAATTGCTTCTTATCACACGCATGTACCTAAGTATCTGGATTTTTATCGACTGTATCCCTTCAAGCCTCTCGTGTGGTGGTATTTCCGTAAACTTCATAATTATGCTCACGTTAACTTATGCACCTCTCAAGCCATCAAGAGTGAGCTGGACGAAAAGAATTTCCATAATGTAAACGTGTGGGACCGCGGGGTTGCAGTAGATCATTACCATCCTAAGCATAAGACAAAAGAAATGCGCGAGCGTCTTTCTGGCGGGAAACCTGAAAATAAACTACTCGTATTTGTCGGCCGTTTAGCACCTGAAAAAGAAATTCACAAGATCAGACCATTACTTGACCAAAGAGATGACCTTTCATTAGCTATTGTTGGCGATGGACCTGTTAAGGACGAACTTGAGTACACTTTTGAGGGCACCAATACCGTCTTTACTGGTCTATTACATGGTGAAGAACTAAGAGAAGCTTTTTCTTCATCTGACGCTCTGATTTTTCCTTCTGTAACGGAAACTTTAGGACTCGTCATCTTAGAATCCATGGCTTCAGGTCTGCCGGTTATTGCTGCAAAAAGCGGTCCTACGATGGAACAGGTGGAAGACGGTAAAACAGGCATTCTGTTTGAAAATGAGAATACAGATAGTATGATCGATGCGATTAACCGTCTGGAAGACGAAGTGCTTTATAAGTACTTATGTAAAAACGCAAGAGCCGAAGCAGAAAAACACAGTTGGCAAAAACCTTCTGAACAGATACTGGATTATTACCATGAAACTTTACGGGTATTTGGAGAAAACGAAGAGTACTCGACTAAAAAATCAAAGGTTAAAGTCACAGAGTAAATACTCTGTGACTTTTCATTTGAGCGAGCATTTTCCAATAAATTGGAGAGGTAGTTCTGCAAATTACTTAGTAGCAACTCCGAAGTAAAAACAAAAACCAAGTTATATCGAACGTTCTCTATAACGAATTAATAGCAATAGGGATTCGAATTTAAGCATTTTTACTTAAAACTTAGTAGCAACTCCAATTATATAAACAAAAAAACAAATTACATATTCAAACAGAAGAAAAGCAACAAACAGCAGCGCCAGAAGGGGCGAAACATAGAAGTGCATGGTGTTTACAGTAGGATCCAGACAAGCTTAAAGAAAGTAAAGCCTAATAAAACGGTTTGGCTAACCGGTTCATAAATTCCACTTAATTCAGAAACAGATCATTAATAGGGGAGAATTATAAGAATAATTTGACTTAAAACTTAGTAGCAACTCCAAAACCAAAATAGAAAAACAATCTATAAGTACGATAAACATTTAACAACAAAGAAGTTTAAAGCAATGACATTTGACTGACAATTAAAAATTAATTCAGAGATAAAAGGTTCCAGAGAATATATATTATTGGATAGACACATAAAACGCAAACTCAGTATATAAAAAAGAAGAGCTAGTAAAATGCTTGGCTGGAATGAATATATAGGAACGAAAAAATAATAATTATTTAGGTAACAATCGTACATAGAGAATCTAAAGCTGAAGAGTGCTAAAACCGTAAGTCATAATATAAGTTTTTCGTTTAGATATTATTTTGATTTGAACTGACTTATAACAAGCAGTATGGATACGATACCACATAATTAATTTTAATCTAAAGATGTTAAGATCTACGGTGAAATTTTTCTTTTGTCTCACTATCATAAGTAAACTTGAATTATGAGACAAAAATAAACTTATTTCTTTTACTTCCTATAATATATATTATGTAAACTAGAAAATTAAATTAATCAATAAGTGTAGAATTTCATTTAAGACCTACTCCGCCCACTAAAATATTAAGTAATTCTTCACGTTCAGCAATTCTTGTTAAAATCCTCATTATAAATCCTGGATCAACCAAGTCTTCTTTCTTATAATTTAACTTCAAGATTCATGTTAAGAAAGCATGTCATGCTAAGATCTGATATATTTACGTTCCTTTTATATTAGGTTGTTTCCATATTTCTTCTGAACTACTTTTCCTTAATTGTTTATGGATCTTGAATACTCTTCGAGTTTGTTCACTAAATTCATCAATTACACTTCAAACGAACATTTGTTCCCATTCCGTGATTTTAGCATTTTATTATATTCTAAAGCTAAATTCGCTACTTTCTCTTGAGCAGTTAACCTCCTCATGGGAAAGCTTAAATATAATTAGGCTTTTAGCAGCTCCTGTACTGTTATTTTTATTATTAGCGTCATCTTTATTTTTCCTTTCAAAATATGGCATCCCGAAGTTTACATAAAGTAAAGAATCCTTCCCTTTTGCTTCTAAAAATATTTCTCCTATATATTATGGCTGGTTTCACTCGTTCTGCAGGCTTCTCATTAAAACTTTTTTAAACAGCTGGGGCTAATTTGTTAAATAAATGAAGCAAAAAAGTCACCCTTATTTAAAGGATGACTTTTTTTACGTTAAAACGGAACATTTGTTCTACCCCCGCGAATTTAGCATTTCACCTGCATTTCATCTAAATAATATACAACAAACTAACCCAAATTTACCTTTTCTATATAATAAATCATTCATTATCCATTTCAAAAAATCTGAATTATAAGCTTTTTTTAAAAAAATATCCTATATTCGAAAAATAATCGGTGATATATTTCCTATTTCTAGCTGTTTTCGGTTTAAAATAGTTTTTATTTAAGAAATTGGGGTAAGCTTTGCCTTGTGCCTTATAATAATCGAGTCTTTTATAGATGTTAAAATATGGAGGTTTTGAAATTGTTTACTTTAAGTGATTTACCGATGTTCTTTATAAATTTCTTTTTTATATTACCTATCGTCACTCTCGTACATGAAGCAGGACACGTGTGGGTGGCCCGTTTGTTCGGAGGGAAGATACATTTCTGTATAGGTACTGGAAAGACCATTTTCAACATTGGAAAACTAGAAGTCAAAAAGAAGTATTTCATGGAAGGCTGGTGTCAGTATGAAGATCTAACCTATAACAAAACGTGGGCGCACGTGTCTATATATTTAGCCGGAAGTATCTTTAACATGATCGTAATTCTCACGATTAATTACCTAATCTTTGCAGATGTATTGCCCCCGGCTTTGTTTTTCTATCAATACTCTTATTTCTCAGTTTACTTTATTTTCTTTTCATTATTTCCTTACCGTGATGACGACGGAAAACCAAGTGATGGATTGGCTGTGTATGACGTTATCCGATACGGGAAAGCAGAAGATCCGATTGATTAATATGAATCCTGCTGATCGGCTGAACTCTTATGTATATGTTTTAAGTATTCAAAAACGTGAATTCCCTCTGAATCTGCATGCGGATAATTCAAATGGGAAGTAACTTCTCTTGTTAAAGTTATAAATAATTCACACATTTGGAATAAAGCCTTCCAATTGTTCGGGTATTCCCCATCTGCGTATGTTCTTTTATAATCCTTCCAAATATGATCTTCTAAAAAATATTCGAAATATTTTCCCGCACTGCCGACATTCACTTGGAAGTTATTTTTTGCACCAATGTACCATCTGATCATGCGTTTAAGCATCCTTCTTACAGGACCTTCCATCATTTCTTTGGCATAAGGAAGCTGACGCCGGCCCAATCCTTTTGCTACATACGTGCTTACCCACCAAAATTCATTGGTACAGCTCTCAATATCATTATGAGATGGTTTTTTAACTAGATAATCACTGTCATCAGGTTCTCGTAAAGCTGGCAGTTTGTTGTCTTTATCCAGTAAAACAACGCTTAAACTATCTTGATTCTCAGGAAGGTGATTTCTTTGATATAACGTAAGATCGATGCGGTTTCCATCCATAAACTGCATTAAGTAGGTGAATTTTTGCTTCGGTTCTTGATCAATGGAATACAATTGCATCTCATCCGGCATCTGCATGATCAGTCTTTTACCAAAAACGTCTATCCAGGAATGATCTGCAATAAAGGCGTTCAGCTCAGTAACCATGTAGACAATATCATAGTCTTGAAATAAATCAGGTGTAACATTCGGATTAACTCTTGAGCCATTCATGATTACCCCTCTAATATGAGGTTCTGTTTCAGCAACTGAAAGAATCAGTTCCATCATCTCTTCTTCTGATCTCATCCTGGTTCCCTCCAATGTAAAATACCTCACCTCCTCCCCAGATCAAACTATTTGTGTGATATCATGAATGTAAATATATCTATGACTAGAAAGGAAAAGTTATGAAAAAACGTCTATATTCAATCCTCTTAGCAGTTTTTGCAGGTGTAGCAGCCTATACAGTAAAGCCAAGAAAAGCTCAAGCACCATCTAATGACAATACGGTATCTCTTACGTATCCAGGTACAAATGTAATCATAACCCCAGGAGATTTATTATTTACTCCCATCGGAAAAAGTGAATCGAAATATGCGGGCCACGTAGGAATAGTAAATTCCCGCAGAGAGGTTATTCACTCTATCCCTTCAGGGTTAATGAAAGACCCGGTCAGCCGTTATTTTAATAAATTTCGATCGATTACGATTTTTTCTGCTAAAGATCCCCAAATTGGCATAAAGGCCTGCGGATACCTTGACCATCTTCATACCACTTATCCAAAAGCTGCTTATAAAGTGTTCACACCGCTCGGCTATAGTGATCATGAACAATATTGTACAAAAATTGTATGGCAGTCTTATTATTATGGAGCAGGTATAAACTTGGGACGGCTGTCAGAACACTCCTTAGCCATTCATCCAATTTTATTAAAAGATAAAAGGCATTTGAATTGTGTAGCAAAAAACTTATAAAATCAAGATGCCGTAAACCTTACAAATAATTCAGGAACTCATTTTCAGGAAGAATTTCTATGGAATGTCCCTGACTTAATAGTGTTTCTGTACGCTCTAGCTTACTGTTTTTCTTTCCATTTAAATATTGATCGTAGGTTTTGCTTCCTACAATTAAATAATTAGTAGTGCTCTCTACTGTCGAATAGGTATATCCTCCAAGGTTAGCAACTGTTTGAACAGCCTTCTCACGATTCATAGCAGTTAACCTTCCTGTAAACGCAAAGGAAGCACCGCAAAAAGGATGACTGCGGTCAATTTCTCTGCTTGCTGCCACATAATTTATACTTTCAGGCCTTTTAGCTTTCTGTTTCTTATTCAATCGTGCAGGCTCATACTGCTGGTCATACATCATGCCGTTAGTGGTTTGTGTCTTTTCAACCAGGTCTTTTGTATTTTCAGCCTTTAGC
This sequence comes from Halobacillus halophilus DSM 2266, assembly GCF_000284515.1. Classification (GTDB taxonomy): domain Bacteria; phylum Bacillota; class Bacilli; order Bacillales; family Halobacillaceae; genus Halobacillus; species Halobacillus halophilus. The sequence goes on from NC_017668.1 coordinate 2,174,433, forward strand.
TCTTCGCAAGCCTTAAGTAAGATATGAGCAGCGGCCTGCGCATCCTCAAGTGCGTGGTGATGATTAAAACGGAAACCAATATGGTTTGAAACAGACTTAAGATTATAACGTGGCAGTTCCCATGTTTTCTTTGAAATGTTTAAGGTGCAGTTATAAGCAAGCAGAGGATATGGTAGACGATATTCATCGAGTACTGCTCGAAGGACTCCCATATCGAACTGAGCATTATGCGCCACTAGAAACTTCCCTTCAACCATTGGCTGGATTTCATTTTTCCATAAAATATCGAATTCATAAGCATCGGCTACATCATCTTTTGTTATGCCGTGAATGCTTATATTTTTCGGGGAAAAATAATTCTTTCGAGGTTTAACTAAACGATAATATTCGTGTTTTACTTCGTGGTTTTCATACTCTACTAAACCGATCGAACAGACACTTCCTCGAGAGGAGTTGGCTGTCTCAAAATCAAGTGCTACAAAATTCATTGAAAATCTCCTTTATAAATATCTTATCTATTATCATAAAACCAACCGTGCTATGAGTCTATCATAATGCCTCCATGCCTTTAATAAGGCTTCGTTCTATGCCTGGAGGCTCTCCAATTTTTCAAATTAGTGATTTCTTCTTCAATAAAAAGTAAACAGTGAGACCATGGCCAATAACCCTTATTAATTGAAGCTAGTCATTCAATTTAAAAAACCTCCTTTAGAAAGGAGGTTTTTATCATTATTTCTTTTTATATACGGTAATTCTTTCTTCAATTGGAGTTCTATCTTTAGTTTTCGGTACTTGATCAAAGTAACCTAGATGGAGAAAGCCGACTATTTTCTCGCCAGGCTGCACACCCAGCATTTCACGAACCTTAGGCTCATGAATTTGAGGGTTCGTTTTCCAAACGACTCCTAATTCTCTTTCCCATGCTAACAACTGGAAATTTTGTATAAGGGAACTGATCGCTCCAAAGTTTTCTTCCCATTGTTTCTGACGTGGGTCTTCATCCATTATAGCAATTAAAAAAGCTGCCGGCTGGCTAAAATAATTTCTTCTATTTTCCTGTCTGTCCCGTGGAAAAGTCTGCACAATATCCTCGACAAAATGTTCTTTTTCTTCTGTCGGAATAAATATAAAACGCCAGGGTTCTCTTAATCCGTGCGTTGGTGCCCACCGAGCGTCATCTAAGAGCTCTTTAATTAATGATTCAGGAACTTCTTTAGCTAAATAACCACTTTTTACGGAGCGGCGCTCACGAATAATTCTGGCTAATTCACTTTTATTTTGATCCATGGTTTCACCTACAGTTAAATTATTTTCTATTCTACTACAAATGATAATCATTCTCACTGTTAATGTCAACTAGTTATCCAATGTACTTAGACATATTAATGTCTGTAACATCATACATAGCTTGTTGATAAAGATGTATAGCACGTTTGTTATGAGCAAAAACGTGTAGGGAAAGTTTTTTAACGCCTTGTTGTTTAACATGCTTTTCTAAGGATTCTAAGGCTCTTCGCCCAAAGCCTTGTCCTCTGTATGGTTCAAAGATTAAAAAGTTATAAATGAAAGCCTCCTTTTGAGGGTGACTTTCATCAAAGTGGTACCAGAAATAACCTACTACATCATTCGTCTCGGGGTTGCTTAAAGATAACAAAAAGTGATGAGTTGTCTGAAGCCCATCGGGTAAAAGCTGTTGAAAAGCTTCTTTTGATTTTTGCAAAGATTCTTCTTTTGTCCAAGTTCCAGCTTTAACCTTTTCATCTGCATAGTTTTGAACTTCCATTTTCATTAGTTCATCGAAATCTTTTTGCAACATTACGTTTAAGTTAAGCATAAATTTCTTCCTCTCATATTCCCTTAGTATTCATAAGTACCAGGCGCCATCCATCCGGGTCTTCAATAGTTGTGCCTCTTTCTTCCCAATAAGGATTCTCTGGTTCTACCGGAAAGAATCCTTGATTAGCTAAGCGGTTTATTATGGTTTGGATTTCATCTTTTTCTTCTATGTATAGCACCAATAAATTGTCTTTGGTAGGAGCGGGACAGGGGCTTCCCTCTGCATGAGTAGTGAACTCTAAGTGATACTGGCTATCTGGCAGCCCAAAAATTACTCCATCGTACCCGGCATGGTTGGAAAATTGAGTTAGTTTTGGTAAACCTATTCCTTCTTCATAAAAAGTCACAATTTCAGTTAGTTGATCTGTTGGTCTCGCAATTCTAATTTGTGAAGCCGAAAACCCTTTGAACTTCATATAAAAAAACCTCCTCCTCTGTTAGTATAATATAATTATGATAATTGTAGGAAAAAACCTGATTAAATGGAAAGACCACTTCGGCAGTAAAGTGGTCTCTCCTTACGAACATTATTTTTCTAATAGTGCATTGGCTATTTCCTTAGAAAATCTTTCGGCTGATAGTGGTCCTGCAAAAGTTCCCATATCTCCCGGAAGCTTATATGTCAGATTCTTTTCCACAAAATTAAGGTTTGTCCATGCCGGGTTGTCCGCCAGGTTATCAAATATTGGATCGTCATCTTGGACTAAATAGAAGAAATGGGAGTCTTGATAATTCTGTAAAGCTTCAACATTTGTTGAGATAAAACCATAAATCTCTGGTTCGTCGGTTTTAACCGCATTACTTGCATTCATTTTATTTAGAACTCCAGCGATGACCGAATTATTAGTAAATAATCTCATTGTAGGCGTGTTTTGAGATGTAAAAGCCTGAGCAACCACAGCATTCAGGTTTTCAAAACCAGCCTCTTGAATACGTTCTCCCTGTTCTTTAAAAGTTTCTTCCATCTGTTTAATATATTTTTGAGCTTTTTCCTCTTCATTGAATACTTTGGCTATAGTATTAAACTCATTTAATAAATGCTGGTATTGATCCTCTGCACCCTCTTCGGAATATGGAGCGAATAAGGCGGTAGGAGCAATACTTTCCAATTGATCTTTAAAACTTTCATGTCGATATTTAGCTCCAATAATTAAATCGGGATCCAATCGGGAAATCGCTTCAAAATTGGGCTCTGATCTTGTGCCGACGTCTGTTACCGAGTCACTCAGAGGCTCCCCAACATTCACCCATTTATTATAGCCTTCCAGATCAGCTACTCCGACAGGTTCAACACCTAATGGCAATAAGTGCTCCACATATGTCCACTCTAACACGACTACTTTTTTAGGCACGCCCTCTATACTCATTTCACCTACTCCATCTTCAAATGTGATAGAGCCTGTATTACTTTCATCAGTTGATTCAGACTCCGATGAATAAGCGGCTTTTCCCTCTTCTCCATTAGATTGATCGGAATTATCACTGCATGCTGCAAGAATCCCCGAAAATAAGACTAGTCCTAAAATGCTAAGCTTTTTCATAAATTCTGCTCTCCCTTTCTTGTTGAGTAATTCAGTATTTATATGTATTATTGACTATTGATAAAGATTATCATTATCAATAGTGAGTATAGAGAAAAGTAACTAGAAAGTCAATGATAATCATTATCATTGCATCATGAAAAAAGAAGCAGGAATTTCCTGCTTCTTAAAATTTACTGTTCGAATTCATCCAAATATTTTTCGTAGCCACGTTCCGCCATTTCTTCTTTTGGAATGAATTCCAACGCAGCTGAATTCATGCAATATCTTAGTCCTGTTGGCTGAGGACCGTCTTTAAATACATGGCCAAGATGAGAATCTGCTTCCTTACTTCTAACTTCGGTTCGGGAACCAAAAATACCTGGATCTTTTTTAGTTACAATATTCTCTTCCGCAAGCGGTTGAGTAAAACTTGGCCATCCAGTTCCAGATTTGTATTTATCCACGGAACTGAACAAAGGCTCTTTGGAAATGATATCTACATAGATACCCTCGTCGGTGTTATCCCAATATTTATTTTCAAAAGCTCGTTCCGTACCATCTTTTTGCGTAACCTTATATTGAACTGACGTTAACATGTCTTTTAATTCCTTTTTAGAATAAGTGACAGTCTCTCCGTTAAAGTTAGTCACGGTTAGATCACCTTCCTCTTCGTTCTGATGTTTCTCTTGTCCAGATGAGTTTCCACTGACTACAGACACTGTAATGAATGACCCAATTAATACAAACAACATCCCATATAAAACTTTTTTCTTCATGGGCAGATTCTCCTTTTATAGTCTCAGAGAAATGACTATATCTTAATCATAACATGAGCAAACTCTGCAGCTAACTATTGTGCTTGCATATAAATTATGAAAACCGACTTTTTTGGTAATCCTATGGATAATAAAAGAATGGAGTGATTTTATTGAAATTATTAAGTACAAGTTTTATCTTGCTGCTTTTGTTGTTAGCAGGATGTAACAATGCGAACAATCAATCCAGTGAACCATCTCAAAATGAGCCAGCACCAGAAAGTATTTCTTATCAGCAGATTAATGAGTCACGGCCCTTTAACTTTAATAGGTTTGAGCTGGAAGTTGATTATGTAGATCGATTGTCTTATCACATTGACTACGTTAATTTAGAAAACAGAACAGAAGCACGTATTGACGATTTTGATCGGCAGAAAGTTACAGGAGAAGAAGCATTTAACCAGCTTTCCCCCCATTTTAGAGAAATGAGTTTTGATGAGAACACACCAGAAGACGATGTAATTAGCGAAGTGCTAACAGTTCTTGGACTCGAAGCTCCTTATAAGGAATTCAAATTAGAAGTAACCTACCAGGATGGTACCGAAGTAACATATGAGGATTAAGTATTAAAACCGCCAACTGTTATTACAGATGGCGGTTTTAATAGTATGGATGGTTTATTTTTTATTTAGTGTTCGGAGTTGCTACTAAGTATTAATCAGAACTATTAAGTAATTTAGTGGCTCCATTTTTCTGCTCCACTTGATTTTCCTTCATTAATTTGCCTACAGCTCTTTTAAAAGCTGACTTACTAATTTGAAAAGTATCACGTATCTTCTCAGGATCGCTGCTATCATCTAAATAGACGATCCCATCGTTTTCCTTCAAGTAATCAAGAATGACATCTGCATCTTCTTTTCTACTTTCTTTCTTAACTGGACGTAAAGATAAGTTAATTGATCCATCATCTTTTACATCAATTACCCTTGCGACTACAGTTTCTCCTAATCTTGGTTCCTCTTTTCGTTCATTGGGATGGATAAATCCTCTATACCCTTCTTCTGTTAATACCGAGGAGCCAGCTTTTGTTGAGCGGTACACTCTTCCTTGAGTCTCGGTATTTAAAATAGAAGCGGGAGCCGGCTTTAAATCATCCCAAACTTCCTGCTCTGTAATAGGTTCAGCCAGAAGACGCCCTTTTTTATCTAATTCTAAGCTGACAAATAAAAAGTCGCCTTTCACCGGCCAGACTGATTTTAGCAATGGAAGGTCATCTGTTGAAACTAAAATCTCTTTATCCTCTAATCCTATATTCACGAATACACCCATGTTCGTCACCACTTCTTCTACTTCGGCCCATCCATAGGAGTGGCGGGTTACTTCAGGAATAGTCATGCTTGCAACAGCCTGTCCTTTTTTATTTGTGTATAGAAATACCTTTATAGACTGATCTAAATCAATCTCCTCATGTACTGCTTCATCTGGCAGCAATATTTCTGTGTCGTTGTATTTTAAAATAAATCCATTAGTTATTTTCTTTGATACTTTACAACTCTGTATCGTTCCAATCAGGGAATGATCCATGGATATTGTTCGCTCCTTTGTAACGTAATGTAACCCATTATAGCCTAGATGAAAAATTTTTAAAACAAAGATCTTGAGAACTTAAGTTTATTCAGTCTAGTCGATTAGAAATCCATAGAAAAAGTGTGGCGTCTGCCACACTTTCCACTATTAATACAACCATGCAGCTCCTACGATAATAAGGAGAATAAACAACACAACGATTAGCGCGAAGCCCCCACCATATCCTCTACTCACATTAATTCCCCCTTTCACTACTTATATATGCAGGAGCTTGAAAGGTGGTATGGGTGAATGGAGGAGTTTTTCTCAGTTAGGGTTTGCCCTGTTTGCAAATTCATTAGCAATCAATTGGTAAGAGTGTTTCTTTTTTTTAAAATCAAAAATGTTAGTAATCATTAAAAATTCGTTAATACGATACTCATCAGCAAGACTTTCTAATTGATCTACTACTTGTACAGGATTACCAATGATACATCTTCTTCGATTCTTGCGTATTTTATCCTTTTCGATTTCTGTCAAAGTTTCTTGACTAACTTCGTCCTGAGGAGGAATTCTAGTCTCCAGACCTTTTTCAACTTGTAAGAGCCACATATCCTGACTTTTAGCCATCTCTTCTGCTTCTTCTTCTGTATTTGCACATACAACAAACACACAAGCATTTACTTCGGGTTGACGGCGAGCTAAGGAAGGCTTGAACTTTTCACGGTAGGTCTGCAATGTGTCGGCGGCATGATCAGGATTAATAAAATGACCAAAAGTAAAACCTGTTCCATGCATAGCTGCATGTTTTGCTCCACGTTCCGTTAAACCTAATACCCATATTTCCGGCTGGTATAGACTATCTGGACGTGCCGTAACACCAAAATAGGGATCTCCCTTTTCCATAGACTGAAATAAAAACTTTTGAAGTTCTTTTACCTGCCGCGAAAAGGAACTCAACGGCTTTTCAATACCATCTGTAAGAGCTAATCTGGTTTTCTTGCCCCCGCCCGGTGAACGGCCCAAACCTAAATCAATTCTTCCGGGATGAAAATTTTCAAGCATTCTAAAATTCTCCGCTACTTTCAAGGGGCTATACTGAGGGAGTAAGACGCCTCCAGATCCCACACGAATAGTGTTAGTAGCTTGAGCGATTTGACCGATTAGAATCTCAGGAGAAGAACTCGCCAGACCATTCGTGCTATGGTGCTCAGCAACCCAGTAGCGATAGTAGCCCAAATTCTCTGTAAACTTTGCAAGTTCAATCGAATGGTGAAGGGCTTCATTTGCAGTTTCCCCTTTAGAAATAGGACTCTGATCTAAAACACTGAGCTTCATGATGATCTTCCTTTCAAATAAACCGGCAGTTACGTAAAATTTTACTTATATACATCTTTCATGATTTGCTGTAAGATTTGTAACTGTTCCTCAAATAAGATTTTGTACCTCTTCTTTAATACATCAAATTCTTCTTTTCCTTTATCAGTCAGGTAATACCAGTACACTTTTTGTCTTTTCTTATCATGAGATTTATAATCTTCCCGTCTGTATAGGAGCCCTTCTTCTGTCATGTCGTGAAGAGTATCCAGTAACGTAGAAGGTGCAGGTATCCAGTTCTTTGTTAATTGTTTAAACTCTGTTTTAAAATGTTCACTAATCATTGGTTGATGGATTTGAAGTAAATGCATAATATAAAACTTTGTAAATTGAGCGGCACTCATGTTTAAAGCGAATCGCTTGGGATTATTTTTATGAGACATCCTTATCCACTCCTTAAGTATAAGCTTCTACCTCTATTTTACAATAAAGAGTGGACAGTTTGTCTACTTTTACGCACATTCGTTCGGTTATTTTTGTTTTGTTGTTTATAAGTTCGGAGTTGCTACTAAGTTTTAAGAGAGAATGAGTTAAATCCGCGAACCCGTTTAATCTAAATTAAATGAAATTCCGATTTTTCCAAAGTTTTTCGTATCTCTTAAGTATTCAAAAGCGTTTTTGTAATTTTCTAATGAAAATACACGATCGAGCTGAGGTTTTATGTTGTGTTTTTCAATAAATTGAAGCATCTCTTTTAGCTCTTCTGCGCTGCCCATCGTAGAGCCAAGCAAGTTGTACTGTCCATAGAAAAACTTTCGAATATCTAGTTGAATTTGATCTTCTGTCGTAGCCCCGAAGGTTACTACGGTTCCTCCTTTTCGTATTATATTTAGTGATTTATCGAATGTAGCCTTGCCGATACTTTCAATTAATAAATCGATAGACTCATTATGAAGTGCTTCATTCCAGTCGTCTTCTGTATGAATGGCTCGATCTGCTCCTAATGTTAAAGCCTGTTGAAGTTTATCTTCAGAACGAGATGTAACGATAACCCTGGCTCCAATAGCTTTCGCGTATTTCAAGGCAAATGTAAGTACACCGCTGCCGATTCCAGGAAGCATAACGGTTTGATCTTTCTGCAAATTGCCTCGAGTGAATAGAGCTCGATAAGCAGTTAAAGCAGCAAGAGATAATACTCCAGCTTCTTCAAAGCTTAAATGTGAAGGTTTAGCCTCGAAGTGATTCTCATCACTGGTATAGAACTGCGCAAACGTTCCGTGATCAGGAAGGCCTACGATTTCAAATCCTTCCGGAGGTGCCGAACTGTTTTTCTGCCAGCCCAATCCTGGGTTAACTAAAACTTCATCACCGATTTGAAATCTGCTTACTTTTTCCCCGACTTCTATAACTGTACCTGCGGCATCGGAGCCTGGAATTAACGCAGGGTCTTCCGGCTGGTGTCGTTTAGTAATGACAGCCAAATCACGCCTGTTCAACCCGGCTGTATGTACCTTTACTTTCACTTCCTTTTCCCCAAGCATAGGCTCTTCCATTTCTTTTACTGTTAACCCTTCGACTCCAACTTTTTGTTCATGTACAATTGCTTTCATTTTCAGCACTCCTTCCAATGGATGATTCTTAACAAGTCTATCAATTAAGTACGGAACTATCCACCACTTACCATTGTTGAGGCTACTTGAAGAGGGTTTTTATGCTCGTTACTTTCAAAGAAGAGCATATCGCTCTCCGTGTATATCCTTTCTTTTCCTTTAGGCTCTTTTAAAGTTTATTGTTAATTTTCCATAAAAGGCTTATTACACAATAGGGCCGGATTGTGGAAGACTCAGTTTCGAGATATTTTGTAGAGAAAGGGGCTCCAGGGAACGACTCGCTTTCCGCGGGCATGTGGTGAGCTTCCTCAGGCTTTGCCTTCCGGGATCTCACCGATCATGTTCATCCCGCAGGAGTCTTCGCCGTTCCCTTCCGCCCCTTTGCGATCATTGAGAGCTCGAAGTTCTCTGCATACACACCTTCCAATGAACAAGGATCATCTATAATCTACCTTGATTTTTACTGTTTTGTTTACGTGTAGGAACCCTGTTATAGAAGCATTTGAGGCAGATACAGCTTGGCTCCTGTCTTCTATAGCAGGGTCCGTTCACTATATCGTTGGGGTGGCGGAGGAAACGACGAGACTCCCGCGGGAGAAGGAGCTAGGCGAGACCCCACAAGGAGTGTTAACGACTGAGGAGGCTTCTGGTAAAAGGAGGATCGACTAAAGTCGCCACGTCCTGTGGCAACGTCGATCGACCCTACGTCTTGTAGGGCCGCAGGAAAGCGAGTTGTTTCCGTAGCCGCCCCATCCTTTTTTGGCATTGGACCCGAGTTATCTCGAAACTGAGTCTTCAACAAACGGGAGCTTTACCTTAAAATCAACACGGAAGTTTAACAGAACCTTCCTTTAAAAAAGTGAAAGAAACAATTCCAATCTATAATGTCGTGAGGTCGAATACTGTAATTTCTATCCAAGAGCTGGTTTACCTTTTTTTCTTATGTATTGACCTTAAGATGAGCAAGCTTGCACAGCCTTTAAAAACCTCTCTTTTATAAGAAAGATTTTGTTAAGACCTGATGAATCTTTTAAATAATTGACGATGTGCAACAAAGGTAGCCCGTTGTGAACACCACTGTTATTCCTGTATGCTTTCTCCTTTTACCTTACCTGTAAGCTAAATGACGCTACATAAATATATAAAAGCCCATCTCTGTAATAAACAGAAATGGGCTTATTTATAGAATAATAGCAATTTCAAAGGGGGAGAATGCTGGTATTATTCACTTAGGACTTTAACTTGCACAGACTGTCTGCCGAAATCAAGAGCATCTTCGCGCTCTGGAATAAAGACATCAATACGGTTACCATTGATAGCTCCGCCTGTATCTGCTGCAATAGCTTCACCGTAGCCTTCTACATATACTTTAGATCCTAGTGGAATGACATCAGGATCCACAGCAATAACTTTTTGATCAGGATTTGCACGAAGGTCCACACCTGTAGCAGTAACACCACTGCAGCCAGTACAGAACGCGGTGTAAGCTGTAGCTTCTGCTGTAAATTCTTTCACTACATCACTGCTTGAATCACTAGATTCTTCTGATTTAGATTCAGAAGCTGATTCATTACTTGATGAATCATCGTTGTTGGATGAACTGGCTGAAACTTCAGGTTCAGAAGAAGCTTGTCCATTCACTTTAAACTTATCTCCAGGGTGGATTAGAGTAGAATCAAGATTGTTCCAATCCATCAGATCATCTACGCTAATTCCATATTTGTTAGAGATTTTATATAGAGTATCACCGGACTTAACCGTATAAGTGGCGTCGTTACTGCTTTTTTCAGAAGAAGAACTTGTCTCTTTTGATACCGTAAGCTGCTGGTTAGGGTAAATTATATTTGAATTCAAGTCGTTCCAAGATTTCAGTTGATTTACAGATACATCATATTTTTTTGAAATGCCCCAAAGCGTGTCACCTTTATCAATCGTATATTCTTCAGCACTCACAGAAGTTGCGAATGCACCTGTTAATGCTACCGTAGCTGCTACTGAGAAAATTTTCTTTTTCATGTAGTTAATGCCTCCTCTAATTAATTCCAAAAATCACGAAGTGTTTATTTCACTAACTACAAGACTATCAGAATTTCTTTATATTTTAAGAACAAACACCTAACAGTTTGATTTCAAAGGTAACATCCATGTTTCATAGAGATTACAAACCTCTGCATTAAAAATGTATACCAGTGAAATTATGACAAATTCAGCTTTTTCTAATGAGTGGCAAGAGAACTTTTCTATTTGTCCACAAATTTATGGTATAGTTATAAACCCTCTCTTATCAAAAAAAAGCCTGCCCTCATGGGCAGGCTTCTTACTATTCAGCTAATGCTGCTACTTGCTTTTGGACCTCTGGATCATTTAAATACTCATCATAACTCATTTCTTTATCCACGATACCATTTGAAGTAATTTCAATAATTCGATTCGCAATCGTCTGGATAAACTCATGGTCATGGGAAGCAAAGATGACCGATCCCTTAAAGCGAATCAACCCTTTGTTCAGAGATGTAATGGATTCCAGGTCTAAGTGGTTGGTAGGTTCATCTAATAGTAACACGTTGGCTTTAGAGAGCATCATCTTAGAGAGCATGCAGCGAACCTTCTCTCCACCGGAAAGCACATTAGCTTTCTTCAAAGCTTCTTCTCCGGAGAACAGCATACGTCCAAGGAAACTTCTTAAGAACGTTTCTGTTTCATCTTCAGGAGAATATTGACGAAGCCATTCCACCAGGTTCAAGTCAGAGCGTTCAAAGAACTTCGAGTTATCTTTAGGGAAGTAACTCTGGGAAGTAGTGACTCCCCACTTATACGTTCCTTCGTCAGGCTCTATTTCACCCATAAGAATTTGAAAGAGAGTAGTCTTTGCGGTTTCATTAGCTCCGACTAATGCCACTTTATCATCTTTATTAAGTGTAAAGCTGATATTATCCAACACTTTGACACCATCAATCGTCTTAGATAAGTTCTTTACTGTTAATAAATCGTTCCCTATTTCTCGTTCAGCCGTAAAAGCGATGTACGGATACTTACGAGAAGAAGGCTGAATGTCATCAAGTGTAATCTTTTCTAATAATTTTTTACGTGACGTTGCCTGCTTAGATTTCGAGGCATTGGCACTAAACCTGGCGATAAATTCCTTCAAGTCATTAATTTTTTCTTCTTTTTTCTTATTTTGTTCCTCAGCCATTCTTGAGGCCAACTGACTTGATTCATACCAGAAGTCGTAGTTACCTACATAAACTTGGATTTTACCATAATCAAGGTCAGCAATATGAGTACATACATTATTTAAGAAGTGGCGGTCGTGAGATACTACGATGACTGTATTTTCAAAATCAATCAAGAAGTCCTCTAACCACTGAATCGCTTTAATATCTAAGTGGTTGGTAGGCTCATCCAGTAAAAGAACATCCGGATTTCCAAATAGGGCTTGCGCAAGCAGGACCTTTACTTTATCCGATGCAGCTAAATCCCTCATCTGTTTTTCATGAAGGTTTTCTTTAATACCAAGTCCTGTCAATAGACGAGCTGCATCAGATTCAGCTTCCCATCCATTCATCTCGGCAAATTCACCTTCAAGTTCAGCCGCTCGCATACCGTCCTCTTCAGTGAAATCACCTTTCATATAAATGGCATCTTTTTCTTTCATTACTTCGTACAAACGGGTATTCCCCATGATCACGGTTTCCAGAACCTGATACTCATCATACTCAAAGTGGTTTTGCTTTAAAACAGAGAGACGCTGGTTGTTCTTTAAAGAAACTTCGCCAGTCTGTGGTTCGAGCTCTCCACTTAGAATTTTCAAGAAGGTTGACTTTCCTGCGCCATTGGCGCCAATTAATCCGTAACAGTTTCCAGGGGTGAACTTTATATTTACGTCTTCAAATAACTTTTGATCGCCGAAACGAAGACTAACATTATTTACATTTAACATAAAAAATCCTCCAGTATTCGAATGTATAACATTAAGACATTATATCATTCATCCGAAAGATATAACAGGTCTCACTTATGATTTAAAATAATCTTGTTCAATCAGCCATTCTTTAAATAGCTCAAAATCATTCTCCACAGTTTCTTTATAATGTCTGGACCACAAACTTAATTGATGGCGAAACAATTTCTGATTAGAGCCTATCGCTTTAAGGATGGCCTTTTCGCTATGGTAATCCATAATCCCATTCTCGATATCTGCATCTGCGCGTGCGTGGATTTTCGCACTAATTTGAGCCATGGTTTTGATCGTCTGTGAAAATTTCTTATAGTCATCCAGATTCTTTTCTCTTAAGTCCTTTGAGAAAGGTGACCTTTCACGCACATAGAAATCATGTCCATCCATTCGGAAGTACCCTAAATATGGGTCTGCCTGATGGTGCATGGCGTGCTGGGTGTGTGCGACTCTTCTTCCCTGATGTTTGTTATCTTCCCAAAATTGTTCATCATAAGGGAAGAAATAAGCTGGAATCGGAGAACGTGCCTCTTTGGCTTCTAAAATAATATCATCGTGGTGTACTTCATCCTCTTGTCCTTCTATCAGGATGTAATATCGCTTAAGACCTGTCGATCCAATACCTGAACCGTTTTTCTTTACAACATCTTTAATATTGTAGAATGAATCATACTTTTTCGTTTCTGGATTTAAAGATGACAGATACTCTTTCCACGCGGATTCAAGTTTGTCCCTTTCCTGTTTTGAGACGGATGAAAGTTTATCTTTTCCAATATCAAATGAGCGGATGGAGTTATGATCGACTACCGTTTGTTTATCAAGCTCATGAGAAGCATGTCTTTCTTCAATTTTTTTCAGAGTTTTTTTAATTGGACCTTTCGTATTATCGGAAGTAAATTGAAGATATTGCGGGTCTTCGTCTCCTTCTTGAAAGGCTTTTAGCTGCTTACGATACGTTTTTAAATATTGATCAACAAGTTCATCTTCTTCTTTATCTGAAAATCCTTGTTTTTCAGACATAAGACGGATGCTGACAACCATTCGGAGAATATCGTATAAATAAGAACCTAAATAACCTTCGTCAAAATCATCAACATCGAAAACAATGTCATGGTTTTCATTTAGGAAGGCACTAAAGTTGTCAAAGTGCATGTCTCCCATAATCCAAGTGGGTTTATCTTTTGGAGTGTGAAAAGTAAAGGGGAATTCAGTAACATCAAAGAAGAATAAATAAGCACTGCCTCTAAAAAAGCTGTAGGAATCTTCTCTCATTTTCTGATATTTCTTCTTGCGGCTGGACTGGGATAACTTCATAATACTTCCGTCGAATTGCTCAAGTATCGTGCCGAGTGTGTTTTTTCTGAGTTTTTTCTTAGTTGATAATATATGTTCCATCTTCGGATCCATATAGCACCCCTCCCATAATTAATTGTTGTCTTTTCCCGCTTCACGCTTCATTATAAACAAAAAAGCGGCCGCTCGAAAGGCGGCCGCTTCGCTATCTTAATTTTTATAATACAAACTATTGTTCTCCACTACTTGCAGGACTTTATTTTCCTGTTTCATCGGATTGCCGCATTTAGGGCAAAGATTTTCTTCATTTGTTCTGAAGTTATCCCTCATCCAACAGTTACAGTCGTCAGATGTGCAAACCCAAATTTTAGTTTCTTCTTCTTTAATTTCTGCCTGATTCTTTTTACCGAAAGCCATGTTTGAAGCCTCCTCTAGACATAAATTATGTAAAAGAGACTGACTCTGAAGCCAGTCTCTTTCTATTTTTTAAATTATAATTTAGTTACGTTTGCAGCTTGTGGTCCGCGGTTACCTTCTGTGATTTCGAATTCCACAGATTGACCTTCTTCTAGAGACTTAAAGCCTTCTTCGTTGATCGCGCTGAAGTGTACGAATACATCGTCTTCTCCTTCAACCTCAATAAAACCAAAACCTTTTTCCGCGTTAAACCACTTCACTGTACCTGTTTTCATAGGAATGGATCCTCCAATATTTCTAAAATTAATATGTGCTTACCATACTGAAAAAATCACATATTATAAAAAGTACCAATAATGCTTGATCACTCTTTATAATAGGTGATTCTTATTAATTGGTAAGCGATATTTCTTATATAGAATATAATACTATGACTCACCGGTTAAGTCAAGTAGTGCTTCTTAACATCCTATACAGTTAAGTATATCCATTTCTGATAAGATTTATTCCTCTTTTTCACGATTTTTCTATGATGCCACAGGCAATCCTCTTTCCGGCCTTCCCGCTAGGCTGAGACCGATAGTCATCGGGCTGTTGATGGATGATGACCGATTTTCCAATAATATCTTTAACCCGAAACCGGTCTGTAAAGAAAATCATCCGAGCTCTCCCCTGATTAGAAAACAACACCGGGAAGTCACCTGCATGATTTCCATGTGGTTGCTGATCCGGGTTCCAATGTCCTCCGGCCGAAGCAAAAGGATCTTTTCCTTCTCCTAATTCACAAATTCCTTTTTCATGAATGTGAAATCCATGAGGCCCCACCTGTGTTCCATCCTTTAAGATCTGAAATTCAGGCAGGCCTTCAACTTGAACAAAAACCTCTACCCCATATGGCATTTCGTAAAAATACATGGCCCCTTTTAAATCAGGAGCCAGCGGACTACTCCTAAAAGTTACCTTGGCTGTCTGGGAAGTATAAGCTGACCTGTAAGGTGAGTAGGAATAATACGGATACATACTGTTCTACCTCCTTTGTCCTTATAAATATGATTAAACTAAAGACTTCATGATCGTAAATTCATTTCATCGCAGAGGGAATTTTTATGATCATCATACAAACAGGGCCTGAAATAAGTTCAGACCCTTTACAGAGATGTGATTTTCAAAGATTCGCTGTGTAAGAAGGAGGAAGAAGTCCTTACACGTAGATATCTTTTCACTTGATCTAGCTTATGAACACAATGCTCAGGTTAGACCAGTTTATTTATCTGTTCAAACTTTTTCTCTAGAGGACCAATATCGGGCGGGTTCTCTACACTATGAATCAGGCTATTGAAGGAAGCATCAATTTGATGGCGCCATTCATGTACATGATCTTCCAGGAGGTATTGCCATTGCTGCTCATAATAGTCTTTCATAATTTTATTTGCTTCATCTAGCTGATTTTTTAAGATGGGAGAGATGAGGTCAGCGAATTCATCTTTCATCTCCTCTTTTTCATTAAGCTCAAAAAAAGCACGTGGACTTTTAAACTTTTTCAATATAGATGAGGATTGACGCTCATCGATCACAAGCTCTCCATGGAATGCAGGTAAAGGAATCGATGGCCATTCCCGGCGTTCCAGTCTAAGGTGTTTTCTTACTTTTTTTAACTCGCCTTCAGATTCCTGTTGTATTTGGTCAATCAAACCTTCAAGAAGACGCTCAATTCTAACACCTACCGCTTTGAACTCCTGATTCATCTCAAATTCTATTTCCTGAACCAATTCATCACGTGCTTCTCTAAGTTGATCCTGAATAGTTTGATCTTTCCCATTAATGGTGGCCGGATTAAAATGACGCTTAAAATAATCCGTGAAATTCAGCATCATTCGGTGATGCACATAATAGATCTGTTTGTCTATTTTATTCTTCAGTGATTCTTTTTCTTTCATGCGGTCGAAGTCTTTTATTACATCAAGAGCTTCCTCATGTTGAGCTTTTGCTTTTTTCAAGAACTGTTTCCGCTCTTTTTCGTTGAGTTGATTATTCTCAATAAACGTAGCAAGTGTCTCTTTCAATTCATTTAAGTTCCGCTCCATAGACTGAGTTAAAACCTCAGCGAGCTCCCCATGCAGAAACTGATTAAACTGAGCTTCAAACGCGTTAATACCGGATGACTGGCCTCGCTCCCCCTGTTTTTCTCGTAACCCTATTAGACTGGATAGTGAAAAAAGACGTGGCTTTCGAATATCGAATCGCCCCAGCTGATCGGCTACATATTTTTCTACATGCTTTACTTCCTCTTCTGAAGAGGCCAGATCTACCGCATTTATAATAAAGAACATCTTATCCATAGCGAAACTATCTTTGACGCGTCCTAATTGCGTAAGGAAAGATTCATCGGCTTTGGAGAATGGGTGGTTATAGTATGTGACAAACAGGACAGCATCCGCATCCTTGATATATTCAAACGATACATCGGTGTGTCTGGCATTCACTGAATCCGCTCCTGGCGTATCCACCAGCGTAATTCCTGCCTCCGTGAAAGGGCAATCATAAAAGATTTCCACAGATTCGATGAAACACGATTTAGACTCTTCAGCTACGTACATAGAAAATTCATTCCACGGAATAGAAATGGACTGACCTAAATGTTCTTTCATCGAGTTATATCCATTTAAAAAAGCCTCTAAAAATGAAGTGGATCTGTGATCCAGACGGCTCAGGTCCTTTACACTCTCCAATTGTGTTACGTAACCGGAAAGAGTATCACTTCGCAATTCCAACTTTGTAAAAATCGGTTCTAAATCATCTAAAAGTTCTTCTTCTTTCTTTACAATCGCCTGAATCGAACCATGAGGGTTTTCATCACTGGAAGGCGATATTTTATTGATGGTCGCCGTGGTGGGGTTCGGAGAGGCTGGTAACAGAGTATCTCCAAGAAGAGCATTAGCGAAGGATGATTTCCCTGCACTAAAGGCGCCAAATAACGCTACCGTATAGTGTCGGTTACGCAATCGGTCCTGCTTATCCCGAAGCTGATGAACTAACCCGTCAATGCCTTCAACATCCTCTACAATCGATAGTGCCTTCGTTACTCTTTGCAGTGTGGAATCGATAGAAGCTTGGCCCTCTGTGAGGGAGGGCTCCGGACTCAGATCTTCGTCAAAGTTACGTTCTACAGTCTGTTCCAACAACTCACTTGTAATCTGTTTATGCTGAACGCGCTTTTCGCGCTCCTCCAGGTCGTTCTTAATCAAATCCTTAACCATGGAAGAAAGCGTCTCATTTTCAAGGCTCTGGTACAAATTCTTTCGGTAGGAAGCAAGATCTTCCTCCATCTGTTCCAGTTCTTCCACAATCTGATCTTTTTCTTCCATAGCCTGGAAAACCGACTTGTTTTTTTCGTACTCCTTTTTCTTTTCATTTCTTATGTGCTTTTCGATTTGATTCCACCACTGATTCACGAACTGACGCATCTCTTTCTTGATATCATTGGACAACTGATCCGTATACCGAAGAATATAGTGACCGGTGACAGAAGCACCTGGTTCTATCATATCCTGCAGTTTAGCCTTCTCATATATGAAGTTAAATCGCTGGATTTCATTCAGAAGCTCTTCATCAGTTATCGAAAGCTCTTCCGTAACTTCCAAAAGACGTTCTTTAAGCGGCCACTTTAAATTTTTTTCAATGCTCTCGAGGACCTGATCATAAAAAGCGGATTCTCTTTCCTCTTTAACTTCTTCCGTCTTTTTCTTGGTGAATAATACCCCTACTTTAAAGCCTCTCTGTCTGGATTCAAGAAATTTTTCTGCTTCGTCCCGTAATGAACTCGGCATGAGGTAAGCGTTCGGAATGAATGAAGATACACGCCGTTTAAAAAGATCCGCAGCTTCTGAAATGACTTGTTCTGTATCTCTTCGATCTTCCTGGGTAAGATGGCTCTCACTCATACCTTTATCTAAGTGCTCTTTACGATCTTTTAACTCCTGTTCCCGCTGAAAAAATCCATCCGATCGATTATGTACGCTTTCCTCAATAATGGTTTCTGCAGCCTTGACAGCCTGCTCCTGCACACGAGCATAAGAAGAGGAATACAACTGGGTAAACGCTGCTTTTAATGCTTCATACTCATTCTTATCATAAGAAAAGTCCCTTAGAGAGATATAATATATGGCCTCAGGCTCAATTCCCCGACTAGAGAACGAGTGTTCGACACTCTGTTTAAAGTCTTCAAATGACAGTTCTGCTTCGTTGTGTTTATCAATTTGATTAATGACTACAGAGAATGGTGTCCCGCGTTCTTGCATCTCCATTAAAAACTTAACATTGACTTCGGATTGAACATGGTTATAATCCATCACATAATACAGAACATCCATCAGATGAAGAGAGGATTCTGTAATTAAACGGTCCGCATCATTTGTCGAATCTACTCCAGGAGTATCCAATACGGTAACATGTTCAGGCAGGCCGCAGTCAGGACGGCTGATCACTACTCTTGATATATCATTGCCATTCTTACACAAGGCCTGTATCGTTTCAAAATCCGTTTCCCCTTCATACTTTTCCGGAAGATCATGATGGAAGTAAGTCATCGTATAAGGTTCGCCAGCTGTGATTTCCACAATATTGGCGCTGGTTGGTATAGGGCTTGAAGGCAGCATTTGTTTATCCAGCAAATGATTAATTAACGTGGATTTACCAGCGGAAAAGTGCCCTCCAAACCCGACCATTACTTTTTCATGAATTAATTTATCAATTACATCCAGAACCTTCTCACTCTGAGCAGGATCTTCCGTTTTTAAGTATTGATAGAGATTCTGTAATTGTGCTACGGTCTCTCTCGTTGCTGTCATGCCATTTTCCCCTTTTTGAGTATAGTGTATCATGATATTACTTCGATGGAGTATTATTTACAAGATCATTCAAAAAATTCATTTGTCGATATAAGGAAGTGGTTCTTTGGTATCTAACTGCCCGAGAACTCGTTTAATTGGTGACCTGGTCCCTTTCATCCAATCGCTCAGACTGAATGTGACTGGAGTGCTATCTCCTCCAAGCCCAAAAAGCATAGTTAGAGACTCAGGGTAATAACACGCCGTATGAATAGTACCTGACCACTGGCTGTACCTCTTCGAAAAGATTGGATGCCTGGTTTCATTCAGGTACTTGAAAGCTTCTCTCCCTGTGGAAAGTTGAGGATGGCCTTCTCTTAAGGAACGGAGGCGGGTATGGGATTCTTCCACGTGGCGACGGTTTTCCTGAGGAATGACTTCAAAGTGATTCGTACATACACTTTCCTGCCGAACACGAATCCCTCTGGGCGAACCCTCTACAATTCTTGAATTTCCGCTCCGATCATAAAGGACATAATTAAAGGAATGACGGTGGGGAAGCTCCTTTAACCACTCAATCGCTTCATCCGTGGTCATACAATTTTCAAGTAATATTCGTGTTAAAAGACAACAGATCAAACCATCTCCTGGTTTAATTCGATTAACAAAATTATACCCTACGCAAAGACCGTATTCATTCATTCCATCCGTTCTACCGATGATACGTTGGGAAGGACCAATCAAAGCATGACCTTCCGAAGGCTGAAATAGAACAAGACGTCCTTCATAGGTTTTCGGATGATAATCGTAGTTACGAGCAAAGAAGTTCTCTTTAGCCATAATGGAGCATCCTGAGTGAACCCAGTCCTGCTGCCAGCCGCTGAATTCATGAACAACCTCCTCCAGCGGCCATCCTAAACCGGCTGAAAGTCCTTCTAATTCAGCCCACAGCCCGCTTGAATATTTCATAAAAAAAGCTTTGGCTTCCTTTTGATTGACCCTGTATTTACGCATGGATTTGGTTCTTCGGTTTCGGTACTTAGTAAGCAGCGGATTTTCTTGCAGCTGCTCGGCCTGATAACGTCCGAATGCATAATGACTTCCCTTAAACTGGATAACGTCTGTATAAATCTGTTTCATTTTTTTCTCCTTGAGCCCCTATCCCTTAACCCACTCCCTAATAGAGGTGTGAAAAGCGGGATCGTGCAGAATATGATTATGATCGGTGTCTTTAACAATTGTCATGTTCATCCCAAACGTATCTTCATACCATTCGCTTAAACGCTCCGGATGAACTACTTCATCATGCTCTCCTACGTAAGTACGTACTCGGTCTTCCATTCCTCGAAATAAGTCTGTCGGCACTTCCTCGAGAAAGCGGGACATCATCAAGCGGAAGCTGAGCGATAGCCTTCCTGTATGATGGAATTCATCCGGGATTTGAGCAACCGTCCAATTCAAAATGCGCTTTACTCCTAATTTGTACAATACCATTAGAGATCCTGCTTTTTTCTGATACACAACATAGTCCACATCTGTAGAAGGTTTAAACTGATCCGTAGCATCATTACGGTAAACAGAAAGAGTGGGATGGAAAAAAGGAGAAATAAATAAGTAATGATCAGCTGCCTTAGGATTTCTATGAATCAGCCTTAACAAATTAGCACATCCCATCGAGTGACCCACTAATAAAATTTGATCATACCCTTTTTTCTTAACAAAATGGATGAAGTCAAATAAATCATCATCAAACTGCTCCATATAAGAAAGGTCCCCGCGAGGGTTCAATTGATCGTACCCTCTCAATATCGGTAAAAATACATCGGCTTCTATTTCCAGCGATTCAGCAAATTTTTCCTGGTGGTTCAACTCAGCGGTAATGCCATGGATTAGGATTACAGCTCGATTTTTGGGTCTGTCTTTTTCAAAAGAGACATAATGCAAATGAGAAAAATCTCTTGCCGTATATGTTTTCCAGTTTGTTTTTACCATGTCTTGATCTCCTCTATTCCATTTGCTGGAGGTATTTTGTAAATTCATTCACAGGGAGCTCATGCTGAAGCCGCTGCTCCAATCGTTCCATGTAATTCTTACTTAAATAGTAACGTCCTCCGCGATGGATTTCTCTTGCGTAATGCAGGGGAGGAGTAAGATTTTCTTTTTTGTGAATAACGGTAAACGAAAGAGCTTCTACCACGGGGCCATTATGAAGAGTCACTTCAACTACTACCGGTCTGTAGACCTGGTTTGTTACACCTTCCCGGCGAAATAAATAATCAAGAGCTTTCCCCGTAATGTTATAAACCACTCCCTCTACTGAGTCTCCGCTTCTCTCGATAATATCTGCTCGCCCTCCATCAGCACGGTGATAAGAAAAGCCCAGATGATATCCTTGCAGTTCAGCTCCACCTTCAATTTTCTGAAATAAGTTCTGAACACCGCTTTTATAGAACCGCTCCTGGTCCATACATGATCCGAAAGCGAAATAATAATAGGATTCCTTCTTTAATAATTGTTCCACCTTCCAGTCTCGGTGAAGAACTGGTTTTCCTTCCGGTGGATGGGGATAATAATAAACGTACGCAGAATAACTCTTCTGCTGCGTATGAACCGCTGACGTTTCCCGTTTAAATAATGAATCTGGATCTTTCTCACGGTATCCTTCCAGTCGATCCAACTGTTGTAACATGCCTTCATCAATTTCGTACAATTCCCCATAAGCAAGAGAAGCTTCATTTTTTATTAAGAGGGGATAATAAGAAGATCCTGAATAAAGCTCGCCGCTCGTCCAGGCTTGTTCGGATATAAGAGAAGCTCCTTCGAGGAAATGATGATTTTGTTCATTTTTGCGCAATGATCCATAAACAAACGCGTACAAATTCCTGCCTCCTTGTTTCTACATTAACTCAAATTCAACTGTCATTAATAGCTTGAGCACCTTGAATGGCACGAAGTACAGCCTGCTCCACCACATGAGCGGCTAAACTTGAAAGACCATTTAGATCCACCTCTACTTCATTTGTAGTTAATGTAAATAAAGTGTCTCCATCTACAAATGTATGAGAGGGACGTATGGTTCTTGCAAGTCCATCATGAGCAAGGGCAGCTATTTTATTAGCTTGTGGCTTGGTCAATTTAGCATTAGTTATAACAGATCCTATCGTTGTATTGCCACTAAATCGGTTTGTGTCTGTCTTTTCTATGGATTGAATCAGCACATTCTCCGTTCCTAAGAAGCGCCCTTCCTTCTGAACGCCCGCCACAATCTGTCCTGTTTCCGGATCAATGACGTCACCAAAGCTGTTCACAGCTACGACAGCTCCAATTTTCAAATTTCCAGCCTGTACCGCATAACTGCCTAGTCCGCCTTTCATGGCATGATCTGGTCCCAGAACTTTCCCAACCGTGGCACCTGCACCTGCTCCCTCAGTGCCTTCCTTAAAAGGAACATGGGAGAATGCATTTGTACAGGCTTGATACCCCATCTTCCGGTCCGGACGAATTCCGGATTCACCTGTATGAAGATCAAACAAAATCGCACCAGGGACGATCGGAACCCTCGCAACCTGCACATCAAAACCGATGTTATGTTCCTCAAGGTATTGCATAACTCCCGTGCCCACATCCAGCCCATAAGCACTTCCTCCTGAAAGAAACACGGCGTGTACTTCCTCCACCAGGTTTTCACTACGGAGCAGGTCTGTTTCTCTAGTTCCAGGCGAACCCCCGCGAACGTCTACGCCTCCCTTTGCCCCTTTTTCACAAATCATAACAGTGCATCCTGTCTTCGCATGAGAATCTTTAGCCTGACCGATACGGAAACCTTCTATATCCGTTAGTTCGATCTTTTTCATATCTTTCACCTCTTTTAGTTTTTATGTAGTAAAGAATGGGGAAAACTTCAATATACCAAATGCAGGAGGTGCTTCTAAATGGAAAGAAATCATTTAATTGTTCACGGCAGAGTACAGGGAGTAGGCTTTCGTGCCTCGGCCAAGCAAATTGCCGACGAGCTTGATATAACAGGCTGGGCTAAAAACAAGTCAGATGGAACGGTTGAAATTGATGCTGAAGGCGAAGGACGCCAGCTGAAACAATTCATAGATAAAATAAATGAAGGTCCTACACCCTTTGCCAAAGTTCAAGCTTTGGATATAACCGAGAAAGAAGTAACCAATAGTTATGATAGTTTTCGGACCATTTAATAATCTTGACCGCAGGATATCCTGCGGTCAAGATTTTTTATTCCCTATTATTTTTTGTGCATTGGACGCACAATAACCTCATTTACATTGACATTAGAAGGCTGTGTTGCCGCATAAGCAACAGCGCGTGCAATGTCATTCGCTTCTAGAGGATCCATACTGCGATCTTTGAACATATCAAGGACTTCACCATCTGTGATATGTTCGGTCAATTCTGTATCTACCGCTCCCGGTGAGATGTTTGTCACTCGAACTCCTGAGCGTGACAATTCTTTTTCCATCCCCATGGAAAGAGCACGAACTGCATATTTCGTTGCACTGTAAACCGTACTTGAAGGAAAGACTTCATGGCCGGCGACAGAAGATACATTAATAATGTGTCCAGCATCCTGGTCCAGCATGACAGGAAGAGAGGCATGAATGCCAAACAGTACTCCTTTAATGTTCACGTCAACCATTTGCTCCCACTCATCTACGTGGTCATTTTTTAAGAAAGATAAAAGCATGACGCCGGCATTATTAACAAGGATATCGACACTTCCGAATTGATCCTTTGTTTCTTTTACAAGCTGCTCTACATCTTCTTTCTTGGTGACGTCCGTTTCCACTACTTTAGCTTCTACATTATAGGATTCTGTAATTTCATTCGCTAATTCCTGTAATCTCTCGGATCGCCGAGCTGCAAGCACCACATTGGCACCTGTGTCAGCAAGATGATGGGCAATCGCTTTTCCTATTCCGCTGCTTGCTCCTGTAATGATTGCTACTTTATTGCTTAGTTTAGTCATAGTGTTCCCTCCTATTAAAAGCTTCTCAAGATATTTACCCTTTTTAATTCAATCTTATTCATACCCCGGACGATCGCAAAACCGTGAACTATAAAAAACCGCCTCTAAATAATAAATAGAGACGGTTTTAAGTATGAATGTTATTGTTCTTCAAAGAACTTACGGTTTAACTCGATGTATTTGTTTTCTTCTTCTGGTACTTCATCCTCTATATAAATCGCTTCAACCGGACATACAGCTTCACAGGCGCCACAGTCGATGCAAATGTCAGGATCAATATAAAACATATCTTTACCTTCTTCTATACAATCTACAGGACACACATCCACGCATTCCCCGGCTTTTTCATCTTTACAAGGGGATGTAATAACAAATGCCATAGATATTCTCCTCCTTCTAGTTGTTAAATGTGTTTAAATTACTATTCACGTTAATTAGTTTCAATAAACACTAAATTCTATGATAACGACTATAGTATAAATTAGCAATTACTTCCGCTAAAATTCGATTAAATTAAGCAAATTTCCCGGGGGGCTAGTAATTCTCCTGCCAAATTCGCTCTACCATGTATTCTCCCCCCTGCTTCTGCACTAAAAACATATCAGGGTTTGATAAACGTTTCCATTCATAAAAACCGATCTCCCTGTTATACTTTTGCAACAGCAAAGCAAGAAGATTGCCGTGTGTGACAAGAAGTACATTCCCGCAATCCTCTTGTTCAAGCTCATCTACAAGGGAGAGGATTCTCTTTTTTGCTTCCTGTGATGACTCACCGCCTGAAAATTTTAATTCGGGATCTTTGAACGTATCATGCAGAACTTCTTCCCAATCATCCAGGGGTTCATGGCTTAAGATTCGCTCCTCTAGACGCTCATCCGTTTTTATGGACAATCCTTTACTTAAGGCAAAAGGCTTAATTGTTTCGATCGCTCGTAAAAAAGGGCTGGAAATAATATGATCAATTTCATAACCGGATTGATCAAGAAAATTAGCTAACACCTGAGCCTGGCGGACCCCTGATTTCGTCAGCGGAGAATCCTCGTGCTGCCCTTCTGTTTCACTATGGCGTACTAAAATCAATTTGTCCATTTTCTCCATCCTCCCCTTAAATTAACCTTATCCTTATTATCGCTGATGGGAGGAGTGTTGACAAGGAAGCTCAGGAGAAAATGTCACTTTTTATACACTCTTTTCCCTCTATGCCAGGTTTCTACAACTTCTATAGTATTAATTTCTTCTACAGCAACCTCTTTAGGGTGCTGGTCTAATAGGATAAAGTCAGCCTGGTAATCCGCTTCTATTCTGCCCTTTTCTCTTTCTCTGTATTCAAGTTCTGCCGGAGTATTGTAAAAACCTGAGAATGAGGCGTCCACCGAAAGTTTCTCCTGCGGCATCCAACCGCCAGGCGGCTGACCGTCCAGGTCCATCCGATTCACAGCCGTGTAAATGGACACGAGCGGATTAATAGCACCAATCGGAAGATCGGAGCTGAGTGTAATCGGAATTTGGGCTTTATATAAACTTTGAAAAGCATCGCAATAAGGAACAAGTTCTTCAGGCGTCCACTTTTCTTTTTTATCCCATTCTCCTAACAAGAAAGAGGGCTGGGTTTCAATATAGGGTTTTAAATCTGTTAATCGACGAAGCAGATCAGGTGCAAGTGTCTGAGCATGAATGATTCGATGTCTTCGATTGCTTGTATCCACGCCATCCTGTTCAAGGGCTTCGATGGCTTGTTCAACTGCCCTGTCACCGATGGCATGCATAGCTACCTGCATGTTGTTTTCGGAAGCAGTTCTTACCATGTCGTTTAACTCCGACTGGGAATAAATTAATGTTCCTTGTGTATCTGGCGCTTCAGGATAGGGATTTCTCATGGCTGCTGTGAACAAGCGCTGCGTGCCGTCAAGAAAGATTTTAACAGCACCGACTTTTACTTGATCCGTTCCATCTCCTGTTCGCATAGCGCTTCTATCCAAATAGTGATGAAGATCATCTATATTGAAAATATAATGGTGAAGTTGTGCATCGATCGGAAGCTTACCTTCCTGTTCTAATTCAGTATAAGCCTGCCATAGTTTCTCATAAGAACCAATAAAATTAATGTCGTCACTGTGAACCGAAGTAACACCTACTTCACTTAAGTAAGGTACTGCAGCTGAAATCGCCTCCTTGGCATCCTCTACTGAACGCCCCCAGAAATGGTGCTTAATGTAATGGACGGCAGTATCTTTAAATCGACCGGTCCAGTTCCCTTGGTCATCTTTTTCCTTAAATTCTTCCGGCTCTTTCTCAAACCCTTTATCGTTTCTAAGTAAGTCCATAGCCTGCTCACTAATGACACATTCATGTCCATCCTGGTGCATGAAATAAATATAGGAGTTTACCTGTATTTCACTTAAGTCCTTTGCTGTAAGTAAATAATCTATGTCATCGAATTGAGCATCATTAAAACCTTTTCCAAAAATCCAATCATATTCTTCCATTTCATCATAATGATTTTCCACAAGGTTTTTCATTTCTCGCCAGCTGGTTACCTCTGTTAAATCCAACTCTTTTTTTAAGAGACCAAATCTCAACAGGTGCATATGGCTGTCATTAAAGGAAGGGGCCAGCACCTTCCCTTCTCCGTCTATGACATTTTTATCTCCTTTATAGGGGCTTTTATATACGGCCATGATTTTATCTTCTTCTACGTCTACAGCATATCGGGTGTTTTCATCGTACTGGGATGATGGCTGGTAAATTCTAATATTATCAATTACCATATTCATTGCTCCTTTATACCTAATATTCTATATCCATAACTTCCCCATATCCTGCTCACTAAACATAAAAAAACCGGCAGCGCGTAAGCACTGCCGGAAGAGTTTATACTTCTTTAAAGTATTCTTTGTAAAAGCCGCCCATACGACCCGAATTATCAATAACAAAATAAAATTCTTCACTTTCATTTTTAACATCATACCTTTTACCAGGCGTTAAAACATTTTCTACCACGAATTTGGCCGCATCATTATGGACGCATTCAATCTGCTTAATTGTTGGGTTGTTTTCCCAAGTCTTGTGAATCATACTTTTCATCCTCCTTATTCTTCTGTATCCCTATCATACCTTGAAAAGGAAAGAGGACTCAATCGTTACAAACACTTTCATTCATTAGATTAGGTGTTTTTCATACCAGTTTCTTCCTGCCTTCACTTCTGATTCGGTCAGCTGATGTCCAGATCTTTCCCAGTGATCTGTCAATTGTGCCCCCGCATCTTCCAGCATCTGTTTTAAATCAACGGTTTCTTGAGCTGGACAAATGGGATCGTTTTCGCCGGCTCCAATAAATACGGGCAAGGATTTCTGAACAGGGAGCTGTATGCCTCTCCTTGGAACCATTGGATGAAACAGTAATGCACCTTCCAGGCTTTTTTCATAATGAAATAACAAACTTCCAGCTATATTGGCTCCGTTCGAATAACCAATAGCCACTACTTTATTGCGGTCAAAATCGTACGCATCTGCAGCTTCAGCAAGAAATTCGTTTAACTCTTTTGTTCTGTTGATCAGGTCTTCTTCATCAAAAACTCCTTCACGCAGACGTTTAAAGAAACGGGGCATCCCATTTTCTAAGATGTTTCCCCTGACTGATAAAACGGAAGCGTCAGGATCAATCATGGAAGCAACGGGAAGTAAATCCTTCTCCGTCCCGCCAGTGCCATGCAGCAACAGCAGTACACGTTCATTTCCAGGCTTTCCTTGCTCGAATATATGCTTCATTTTCATAGTAGATCGCTTCTCCTTTGCATTATTCTTCACCTAGCTTATCGTCGAATATCAGTTTATCTTTAATTCGAGATATTGTCAAAGAGAAGACCTATACGGTTTTGGGTAAGAACTTTTGGTAGAAAATAGGCAGAATGATCACGATGGTAAGTAGACGTATCATTTGCAATGAGCTTACAATGGCCGGTTGTCCACCCGCCGCCTGAGCCGTAAGAGCCATTTCCACCAATCCTCCTGGAGCAAGACTTAGCACAGCGGTTACCAAATCCATACCTGTCCACCAGGAAAGCAAAAATCCAAGAGCGATTCCAAATGCTATAATCATAATAGCCAACCCAAAATACAGCAGGCAGTATTTCCCTGCGTGTAATAGATCTCTTATAGAAACTGAATGGCCAAGATGGACACCTATCATAATTTGAGCAGCAATAAAAAATAAATCCGGCAATTGATAGAGGGGAGTACCAATAGATTGAAGCAGCCCAATGATAAGCATAGGAACAATAACTAAAGCTGCCGGAATCCGAGCTTTAAGTAAGTGTGCGATAATATATACCCCGCCATAGATGACTATAGTCCATAACGATTCTTCCTGCGTGTTGGAGTTCATAATGGAAGAAGAAGATTGATAAAACCAATGGGTAGCTGCAAAGGGAATAATAAATAATACACAAACCAAGCGTATCGTATGAAAAATAGTAACGAGGACTGTATTTGCTTTTAATGATTCACTGACTGCCATCATGGCAGAAAGCCCTCCAGGTGCACTCCCAATTAAACTGGTTGAGATATCGATTGCTGTTTTTCTTGAGATGAGATAGGCTAAAAATAAGCTGAGAGAAATAAGCACAAGAGAGAGTAGTGTATAAGGAATAAAATAAGGAACGACTAAGGTGAACGTTTGTGTGGTAAAAGTGAGGCCTATCTGAATGCCAAGCAGTGCAAATGCTGCGTTTCTTATCGATACGTGACTGGTTGTTTCATAATTGCACCAGTATTTCAGCATGACCAGCCCGGATACTGGACCAAGAATCCAGGGAAGAGGAAGATTTAACAGCCAGAATATGATCCCGGCAGTTAGCGCTAACGTATAGGTAAGAATAGACTTTTGGATAGAAATATTTGGAACCTCCTCACTTCTCTCATTGTACTTCACAACCTGTTCTCACAATCCTATACATATCAAATAAGTTTGGAAAGGAGTCTCCCTAAAATGGATAAATGGATTTACGGTTACGACCGTGCTCGTTCCCGTTTTAATCATCTGCACCTGCGTAATTATTACGAAAATGACTTCGAAGATCTAATTCAAATTCAAAAAAAAGCGTTTCCTCCCCCTTTTCCACCAGAGCTATGGTGGAACAAAGAACAACTGGCTAATCATTTGGAAATCTTCCCACAGGGATGTATTTGTATAGAGGTAGATGGGGTGGTAGCAGGTTCCATGACCACAATGATAACGGATATGACCAATGAAACCATCGATCATTCGTGGGATTCGATGACAGGTGAAGGCACTATGAATACGCATAATCCAGAAGGAAATACTCTTTATGTAGTTGATCTGTGTGTGGACCCCGATTACCGTTCTTTGGGGCTTGGACGGCAGCTCACTCAAGCGATGTATGAGAACGTCGTTCACTTGAACCTTGAACGTCTCGTCGGTGGCGCAAGGATGCCGCTCTACCATAAATACCATCAGGAACTTACCCCTGAAGAATATGTGAATCTCGTCATCCGCGCTGAGATTAAGGACCCGGTAATAACATTTTTATTAAAGTCTGGTCGTTCTCCCATCAAACCGATGGCTGATTATATTAAGGATGAAGAGTCCTGCCATTACGGATTACTAACAGAATGGCGCAACCCCTTTTTCGGTTAATTCAGGAAAAAGCCGCTTCCAGTACAGGTAGCGGCTTTTTATTGACCAGGCTTATCGGCAACCCCGTGTTCAATCATCCCAAAAAGCTGAGAAGCTAATTCATCTACTCCCAGTCTCTTTCGGTTAGGGAATAAAATAGAGTGAAAAATCAAGTCACCGATCAAACCTGAATCTGTATTTTCATTCCATATACCCGTTTCTTTTGCATCGGAGATCCAATTCATCATCAAATCATAGGTTTTCATTAAATCTACATCCAATTCATTTTTGTAATAGATCGCCGCATTTTTATCGCTTGACTGCAGATCCTGAATCATTTTGTCAATTTGATAGATTTGAGCGTGTTCTAAAATAATTTGCAGCAATTGGAACAATTTGTGATTAGGGGGATCATCGGAAGGAATTCGATCAACTTTATCATTCATTTCCTTCATCATGTTTTTCATATAGGCCAGCAGAAGCTCATCTTTATTCTTGAAATATTCATAGAGTGTACTTCGTCCAACTTCAAGTAGATCAGCTATCTTTTTAAAATGAACACCATGTAAGCCCTCTGCTTGCAATACTTCGCCTGTTACATCTAATACATCCTGTTTCGTTAAAGCTTTCTTTCGTCCCAAAAAGAACCCCTCCCCTCTTATTTTATTATAGCATTTTCCTGCAAAACCAGAGGGAAGGAGGATAAGATCCCAATACGTGTTTAAAGGAACAGTTATTCTGGCTCTTTATTCAAATAAATGAGTTAAATATCCATATCCCTTTTCTTCCATGTCATGTTTAGGAACAAATTCTAATGCAGCTGAGTTAATGCAGTAACGCATCCCCCCCTGTGCTTTTGGCCCGTCCTCAAACACATGTCCAAGATGGGAGTCAGCGTATTCACTTCGCACCTCCGTTCGTCTCATTCCATGAGAAGTATCCATTTTTTCTTTTACTTCCTGGGTTTCAATAGGTTTCGTGAAACTCGGCCATCCGCATCCTGCATCATATTTATCTTTGGAACTGAACAAAGGCTTCTTCGATACAACATCTACATAAATACCTTCTTCTTCATGATCATGATAAGCATTTTGAAAAGGTCTTTCCGTTGCATCTTCCTGGGTAACTTTGTACTGGATATCACTCAGACGCTTCTTCAGCTCTTCCTGATCCTTTTTATAGCCCCAGTGTTCTTTAATAAAACCTGCACGTCCGGAACCTTTTTTATATCGCTTATAATGAAAAGCGTTTTTCTTATGATAATTCTGGTGTTTATCTTCTGCTGGATAGAATGTCTCAGCAGGAAGAATTGGGGTGACAATCGGCTGTTTGAATTTACCTGATTCTATAAGCTGCTGTTTGCTTGCTTCAGCGATTTGACGCTGCTCTTCATCGTGATAGTAAATCGCCGTCGTATAGGATTCTCCGCGGTCTGCAAATTGACCGCCATCGTCCGTTGGATCAATTTGCTGCCAGAATAGTTCGACCAGTCGTTCGTATGGAAATACGGAGGGATCATACGTGATTTGCACCGCTTCCTTGTGACCCGTCTGTTCGGTGATCACATCCATATAGGTAGGGTTTTCCGTGTGACCTCCGGTATATCCGGAAACAATAGAGTCAATTCCTGGTCTTTCATCAAATGGCTCAACCATGCACCAGAAACATCCACCTGCAAATGTAGCTATTTTCAATTCATTATTCATTAATAAGACCTCCAATGCGTAGGTTGTTACATGTAAGCATGTCCTTATTCTTGCTAATAAAAGAAAAAAAATCAAGCCACACGCACAGCCTAGATGTAAAGCTTGGGCTGTGATGTGCCTTGACGCCTTCTTTTAGAAGAAGAAGCGGTGCTTTTGGATTGACTGGACGATTCAGACTTCGCGCTTGAAAGTGATTCAGACCCGAGACTTTCTTCTGCCTCTTCTCCGTCTTCTTCATCCGGTTCATTCATAATTTTCATCATATTAATCATGGCAGGAATATTCTTTACCATCGGTCCATACTGCTGAACCATAGGCGCGGCACTTTGCATGGCTTTTAATGCTGTCTGCATATGCCCTAACCATCCTGCTCCGCCTGCTTTAGCTGCATTGCCAGCCGCTCCTAAAGCTTGTGTCCCTAAACCAGCTCCCCCGAAACCTGGTGCACCGAAACCTGGCGCACCGAATCCTGCTGCACCGAAACCAGGAAAGCCTCCGGCACTTCTAACTCCTTGATTTAATAAGGGGGCCATTGATCTCATCATACCCTGTGGTGCCATGTAGGGCTGGGGTCCGGGAAACATACCCATAGGAGGGAAAGGCGGTTGACCTGTCGGAAACATTCATAACCCCTCCGTAACTTAAGATACTGTAGCATATGCCCGCTTCCGTAACTTGGTATGGGCTTACGAATTTTCGGGGTTTGCAGGAAGTGCCCAGTTAATGGGCTCCTCGCCAATTTCCTCCAAGTACTGGTTCGCTTGCGAAAAAGGGCGGCTGCCAAAGAAACCTCGATGGGCAGCTAAAGGGCTCGGGTGAGGGGCTGTCAATACTTTATGTTTAGAGCGATCGATGGATTTCCCTTTCTTTTGAGCGTGTTTCCCCCATAGAATGAAAACAATAGGTTTCTCCCGCTGATTTAACATACGGATCACTTCGTCCGTAAACCTTTCCCAACCCATCCCCTGATGAGAATGTGCCTGGTGGGCCCTTACCGTTAATACATTGTTAAGTAAGAGTACGCCTTCTTTAGCCCAGGAGACTAAATGGCCATGAGACGGTGGTTCAATTCCAAGATCTTCTCTTAATTCTTTATAAATATTTTTCAGGGAAGGAGGAATGGTTACTCCTGGCTTAACAGAGAAGCTGAACCCATGGGCCTGTTCAGGTCCATGGTAAGGATCCTGCCCTAAAATGACGACTTTTGTGTTTTCATAAGATGTATATTGCATAGCCGAGAAAATTTCATACATATCAGGATACACATTATAACTTCCATATTCTTTTTTTAATTTCTCCCGAAGATCCAAATAGTAGGGTTTGTGAAATTCTTCTTCCAGAAGATTTCCCCAATCATTATCCAGGACTTTCATGGAAATAACCCCTCTTTCTATCAGAATATAATGGTGCGAAGGTGGAAAAGTGAAATTATTTCCTTTATCATCGATCTACTATTTCCCGGGTAAGCGCATAATGCGACATCTGCCCCTGCATATTTGATCACTAATTGACGGAATGTAGTGAAACGAGACGGTATTTACAATAAGTAAAATGATTTTTAAAGGTTAATTCCTCGATTATACCCGCCCCAAGCTGTTCTGATTTTAACGTGCGTTTAATTTCAAGCTTTTCATTTAAAGGAAATATTCGATACCCCTCAAACACGATCTCAAACAAATTATCCTCATCGTTTAATCTTTGTTCTTTTCCATTCGTAATCAAAATCCATTCCATAGATAAAGGTGTGGCCATCTCCTCTTCCCCTTTCTTCATTCTCTTATTGAAAGACAAATTCGACTGAGGAGCCAGCAGGTCCTGTTTGGATTTGCAATTTAGCCGGAATTTCTTCCTTCAACTGCGGAACATGAGAAATAATACCTAACATTCGATTGCCATCCTGAAGACTTCTTAAACAATCAATGGCCTGCTCCAGCGATACCTCATCTAAAGTACCGAACCCTTCATCAATAAATAACGTGTCAAGCTGTACTCCTCCCGCGTGGGACTGGACAACATCAGCCATGCCAAGAGCCAGACTAAGTGAAGCTTTAAACCCTTCCCCTCCGGATAAGGTCCGCACGGAACGTTTTTGGCCCGTATGATGATCAATCACTTCGAGATCCAAACCGCTTTGAGCTCCCCGTTTAGCTAGAGCATCGCTGCGCACGAGCTGATAACGATGATCTGTCATCTGATCAAGTCTTATATTAGCCTGAACGATGATTTCATCAAGAAAAGCAGCTAAAACATATCGTTCAAGTGACAAACGAAGATGATTATCCCCTCTGGATAGCTGAGCAAGTTCTGCAATGTCATAGTAGGCTTGAGCTAAATCCCCCTGTTCTGATAACAAAGTTTCCATGGTGGCATAAACCTGTTTATTTTGTGACAAAGCCATTTCCAGTTCATTCACGATCTGCTGCTGTTTAGTCAGCTTTTGTTTTTCTTCTTCCCATTTAGTATGAAGAGCCTCTAAATCCGGTTTTTGCTGATCAGCCAGCTTTTCATTCAAACTATGCAGACGTTCCTGAATAATTGCTTTCTGCTGCTTATACTGATCAATCTTTTCCTGCTTTTCTTCAATAGATTCCTTAGATAGAAGAGAGTTTTGATAACTTTCGACATTGGAAAACTGAAATTGAACGAGCGTTTGATTAAACTTCTCTTTTCGAATTTCTTCTGCTTCTTGTGCCTGCTTCACATATTTAATTCCTTCTTCTTCAGCCACTTTAGCCTGCTGCAGCTGATCGCGCAGCTTAGAATAGCGTTTTTGAACGTTTTCCCACTTCTTCAGCTCTTCTTTATAGGAATCTTCTGCTTTCTCTGTGAGTTGTTTTAATTTTTGCGGATTGGTCGTTTCAAAAGAGTAGTTTTCCTGGAAGGACTCTTTTTGCGTCTGTAATCGAGTTTGTTCTTGATAGCTCGTATGCCACTCCTGCTGAGCCTTCTCAATTTTACTATTCAGCTCTTCCTCACGCTGTTCAATATTTTCAAGCTTTTTCACAGACTGTTCCATCTCTTCAGCTTGCCTGGCCAAATCTTCCGATAACTTCCTTTTCGTATTTAAGCTTTGCTCACTTTGCTTTAACGCGCTTTGAATAGAGGCTTCATCCATAGCACCTACCACTTTTTTATACTCCTCAAAAAGTGTATCCGTCAGTTGCCGCTGCGTTTCTCCTTTAGACTTGACTTGGACCGCTTCGTCCTGCATCTGCT
Organism: Halobacillus halophilus DSM 2266; assembly: GCF_000284515.1. Classification (GTDB taxonomy): domain Bacteria; phylum Bacillota; class Bacilli; order Bacillales; family Halobacillaceae; genus Halobacillus; species Halobacillus halophilus. The sequence goes on from NC_017668.1 coordinate 2,209,081, forward strand.
GAAAGGATTTTTGTTTTTCATCTGCCTCTTGCTTTAACTGTTCAAGCCGGGTCTGACTGACAACTTGAGCAGGCTGAACAGCAGGCGCAGGATGATGGGAGTTTCCACAGACCGGGCAGGGGGCCCCATTTTCCAATTGAAAAGACAGCGTATAAGCATGGTGCTCACGAATTTCTTCAAGCGCTGCTTCATAATAGCTTTTAGCATTTTTCTGCTCTTTTTCCATCTGCCTGAAATCTTTCATAAACTGCTGATAGGATGCTCTCATCTCTTTTAATACATCCCACTCTTTTGCTAAACGTTTTAAATCCTTAACCTGCTTCGTCAAATGTACAACTTCATTCTTAACTTCATACATTTGACTGGTAACTTTACGCTCATCTTTACTTATTTCTTTTAGTTGATGCCGTTCTGACTTTAGGCGCTTTAGCTCTTGCTCTAAAGCAGTTACCTGCTCCTTGCTTCTGGTAAGTTTTTGAGTCATTTCAGTTAACTGGCTTTCGATCTTAAGGAAATGAGTTAATTTATTTCTTTCTTCCTCTTTTTGCTCCCATTCTTTCTTTAAATCCTGGCGTTTCTTTTCCTTTTCTTCAAGTTCTTTATGCTCCTTTTCTATATTAGAAAATTCAGCTTCAGTACGTATTCTATGCTGGGCCTTTGCTTCCTGGTCTATTTCTGCTTTCTTTCTCTCCTCTTCTCGATCTTTCCATTGTTGTTCAAATCCTTTCACTTCATCTGCCTGCCTGGCCCATTTGAGCTCTTCTTGAAGAGCACTCATAGAGCTTTCCTGTGATTGCAGCAGCTTTTTCTCTTCTAAGAGTTTTTGCTGTTCAGTAAATTGTTCATGTAGATGTCTGGCTTCATGGAACTGGGTCTGTAACTTATCCGTAGATGAAGACAAAAGCTCTAATTGACGTTGTTCCTGTTTGATCAGACTATTCTGATTCTCCATTCGCTTGCCTAATAAGTCGATAATTTTTTGCGGTTCTTCCTGCTCCAAAGTAACTTCTGCTTCCGTGCCCCAATGGATTTTGCCAACTTCCTGTTCAATTTTCCATTGAAATTGCTCAATTTCTTTTTCTAGTGTTTTGGACTGGTCTTTTAAGTAATCGGTTAACTCAGAATAGAATTGTGTTTTAAATATTTTTTGCAGTATATCTTCCCGCTCTTTACTATTCTCTGAAATCAACTTTCTAAATTCACCTTGAGGGATCATGATCATTTTTCGAAATTGATCATAGTCAAGCCCCATCACTTCTTCAATGTAATCATTCACTTCTTTTACTTTAGTAGCCATCAGCTTTTCATTATCCAAATGTGTAATATAGAGTTCTGCTCTAGCCGGTTCTTCTTTCCAGCCCTCCCCGCGCTCTTTTCTTCTCATCTGCTTAGGCATGCGGACAATACGATACAACTTTCCTCTTAATTCAAAAAGAAATTCAACATAGGTAGACTCTCCTTCTTGCGCAAAATGACTGCGCATGGAATCTTGATCACGATCACTCCCGCTTGCACGCCCATATAAGGCGAAGCACATCGCATCAAATATCGTCGTTTTCCCAGCCCCTGTAGGGCCCGTAATTAAGAAAATGGCTTCTTCTCCAAGGGAAGAGAAATCTATTCTCTGTTTATCACGGTAGGGACCAAAAGCCTGGATGGTTAATGTAATGGCTCTCAAAGGTTACTGCCCCCTTTCTTCTTCTTTTAACGCATCAATTGCCTGACTGATTAAGTTCTTTCTATGTTCAGAAATCGTGTCTCCTTTAATATCTTCATAAAATGAGCGGAATAATTCTTCATGAGAAAGTCGCTGACGCTCTTTAACCTTATTTAATTCATCGATCTGCGTATTCACGGATGATCTTCGTCTCTCGAGGTGTAGAATATTCGGATATACTTTTCTTAGTTTCCCCATGGGATCAATAAGCTGACCGTCATCCAATAGTCTAATATGAAGATAATTATGAGGACTCGTCGCTGCTTCTCCAGAGAGTAAATCTTCAAAATACCCTTCAACTATTTCAAAATCGCGAAGGGGATAAAGTGGTTTCTTTTCAAAAGTAAGATCGTTTTCCTCCTGCAAATCTATAATGGTCACTGATTTTTGGTGATGCACCTCTGAAAAGGAGTATTTAAGAATGGAGCCGCTATATCGAATATGATCATATGCCACTCTTTGAGGCTGATGAAGATGACCTAAAGCTACATAGGAAAAATCTTTAAAGAGATGTGCGTCTATGTAGGGACTCCCGCCAATCATGGATAACCGTTCCTCCGATTCACTCTCCATTCCGCCTGCTAAGAAAGCATGACCGATCCACACGTGCCTTTCCGCCATGTTATACCTCTTCTGGATATCCTCTATTAATCTGGAGGCAGCCTCCTGGTGGCTCTTAATCTCTTCATCTTCAAATACGGCAGCTACTTCTGCAGGTTCTACATACGGAATAAGATGAAAGTGGACAGGTCCTTGAGAATCATAAAGAGTGATTGGCTCACGATCTCTTTTTAACTTTGTATCCAGAAACAATCCTTGCCTCCGAAACAATTGAGAGCCAAACTCCAGTCGGTCGGGACTGTCATGATTGCCCGAGATCGCGAGCACAGGGATTTGAAAGTCATTGATTAATTTGGTAAGCACTTGATTCAGTAAATCAACGGCCTGCTTAGGGGGAATCGAACGATCATAAAGATCACCTGCAATAATAATCACGTCCGGTTGTTCTTCCTCCACAATCTCTATAAATCTATCCAAAATAAACGCTTGATCGTCAGTCATATGAACGTAGTTTACAATTTTACCTAAATGCCAGTCCGCTGTGTGCAATATTTTCATGTAAGCTGTACTCCTTCCTCGCAATCATTTCTCTTTTTAATTGTCTTCCTCAATCAAATAGGTGTCGTATAAGCGATCAAACACCGATAGAGCACTAGGAAAAGGAATATTCCATTCTAAGTACCGGCTGATCTCATCGTACGTCTTGGCTTGCTTAGGAAAACTGTGATCCTGGAACATCCAATCTGCAAGTTTTTTCTCGTCATTCTCTGTTCGGTTTCCTCGATAGCGCATCATATAGTGATAAAAGGACCTCATTAATTATTCCTCCTGAATTTTTGTACCTTAGTTTTATCATGGACACACCATAACTGCAAAATGATACCTATAAAAAAGAATCCTCGTTAAGTTTTTCAGAGGATTCTTACAGTGCTATTCTTCTTCTTTTTCCATATATTCCTGATGGTTTTTCAATTTATTTCGGTAAACGATACGCGATAATATAATACTGACTTCGTACAACACAATTAATGGCACAGCCACTACCAGCTGAAGAATAAAGTCAGGCGGGGAAATAATGGTACCAATAATCACTAGAACAAAATATGCGTATTTCCTGATTTTCACTAACAATACCGGGTTCACAATTCCAAGACTCGTCAGAAACATGGTCAGAATAGGAATCTCAAAGAGAACCGCAAAGGGAATCGTTACACGGAATAAAAAACGGAAATATCTTTCCACCGTGAAGATTTCATTGAACATCCCATCGTTTAACGATAAAAGGAACGGTAATATAAACTGAACAAAAACCAGATACCCAAAAGCTAAACCACCTATGAACAATAGGAATATAGCCGGAATATAAGACAGAGACACCCGTGTTTCCTTAGGGGTCAATGCCGGTTTAACGAACAACCAGATTTGTAAAGTTAATATAGGCAGCGTTCCTACAATCGCAATTAGACTGGCAATCGTAAAAACAATCCATATAATTTCTCCAGGGCTTGTCATATGAAGTTCAAAAGGAAGGTCATTCACAAAAAATCCCTGGATCGGCCTGACATAATACAATCCAGCCGCAAAGAACGCTATAAAAAATACAAGCGTCCAAATAATCCGCTTTCTTAATTCGGTTAAGTGATCCGTTACATTCATTTCTATATCTTGACTAATTTTATTAGCTGCCAAATCATCCACCTCCAGGCCTTAAGACGCAGCCTGACAAAAAGAAGATGTAAGGATCAGGCCCTTACACCTTCTTTATTCATTTATTCGTCTTTATTTTTGTTTTCGGATTTATTACTGCTGTCTCCATCGGACATAATGTCCCCAGTCGCTTTTTTAAACTCTTTCAGAGAACTGCCAAAAGCTTTGCCGATTTCCGGCAGCTTTGAAGGTCCAAACACAACCAGTGCAATAATTAATATCAGGATGAGTCCTGGCACACCAATGCTCGATAACATGGTTCATCCCTCCAATTCTTATGTTCTTTCATATGGTAATAATTTAAGTATCAGTCATTTTTTTGGTCGGACGGCTTATCTTTTCCTTCATCTGTCAAGTCACGAGCGGAATTCTTAAACTCCTTTAGCGTTTCTCCCGCTGCTTTGCCAATCTCCGGAAGTTTCTTAGGTCCAAAAATAACAAGGGCAATGGTTAAAATTAATATTAAGCCTGGGATTCCAATACTTGAAAGCATATCTTTCACCGCCTTTTAAGAGTAAACCTGAATGATCAATCGTTTTATAAAAAGAAAAACTACACATCCAATCGTCATTTAACGGTTCTTTTCCTATCATATCACGATCTTGTCCAAATGTCTTGGTTTCATAAAATTTTGCAAATCTCCTGAGCTTTCCGGTAATCTTCCGGGGTATTCATATTAAAAAAATGACGATTCACAACTTCACTCGGAAGAGGCTGAAAATCATTTACATAAACCGATTGGACCTGCTCTAGCAAAAGACTTACCTTGCGCTCTCCATTATGAAGTAATGTTTCAATAATGGGAAGACAGGACTTACGGTAAATACCAGATAGCGGCTGAAGACGACCCTCATATTCCGGGATTACAGCATCAATCGTTTGGTCTAAGAAAGAGGATAAGTAGTTATAGACGCTCTCATGAATAAACGGCGTATCGCATGCTGATAAGAAAAACCATTCTTCCTCTCTAGACGCCATTACTGTGTGAAGACCGCCAAGCGGCCCGGCGTCCTGATAAATATCCTGGATGGAGGGAAGGGGTAAATCCGGACCTTCATTCTGATTCATCACTACCGTTGAAACAGTCTTGTGCAGTTCATTTGCAATACGTACCGCTACGGTCTCTCCGCCCAGATTCAGCCAGGCTTTATCTTCTCCCATCCTCGTAGAGCTTCCGCCGGCAAGGACCACGCCGCAACCATTTAACTCTTCAATCATGTTTTCTTCCGATCGTAGGTTCTGAAATAATAATCGTAAGGGTTATTTTCATCTTTTTTCCCCTTGTCTTCATCAATGAGCTCCCAATCTTCTATATTAAATTCAGGAAAATACGTATCTCCCTCGAACTCGGCATCAATATAGGTCAAATACATTCGGTCAGCATAAGGGTACATTTTCTCAAAGAGAACACTTCCCCCTATGACGAACCATTCTTTTTCCGGTTGTTCTTTTTCAAGCTTTACTATATCCTCAATTGAATGAATAACTTCACACCCATTATGAGAATAATTCTCGTTACTCGTTATAACGATATGCTTCCGCTCCGGAAGAGGTTTACCAAATGATTCAAATGTTTTTCTTCCCATGATAATCGTCTTTCCCCAGGTCTTGTCCTTAAAAAATTTAAAGTCGTTAGGAATATGCCACGGAAGATCATTATCCTTTCCGATCAAGCGATTTTTATCCATTGCAAAAATAAATGATATCATTACCTTCACCTCGTTTGATTTTATACTGCTATGGGAGCTTTGATTCCAGGATACGGGTCATACCCTTCTATGGAAATGTCCTCCATCTCGAAATCAAATACACGATCTTTTTCAGGATTTAATGAGATTTTTGGTAGTGCTTCAGGTGTTCGGTTTAACTGCTTGTGCACTTGTTCTATATGATTGCTGTAAATATGGGCATCTCCCAGTGTAAGAACAAACTCTCCAGGTTCCAGGTCACATTCACGTGCGATTAAATGGGTGAGCAGGGCATAACTAGCAATATTAAATGGAACGCCTAAGAATATATCCGCACTTCTTTGATATAATTGGCAGGAAAGTTTCCCATCAGCTACATAAAATTGAAAAAGTGCATGGCAGGGCGGCAAAGCCATGTTCGATGGTACATCCTCCGGATTCCAGGCTGTTACGATATGCCGCCTGGAATCCGGATTTCTCTTAATCCCTTCAATAACGTTTTTCAATTGGTCGATCGTCTGGCCCTGAGAAGTTTTCCACGCACGCCACTGCTTTCCATAAACGTTGCCCAAGTCACCGAATCGATCAGCAAACGAGTCATCTGTGAGAATCTTTTCTTTAAAACGTTCCATTTGCTCATCATATTGACCTTTAAATGCTTCATCTTTTAAGCTTCTTCGTCCAAAATCGGTCATATCAGGGCCGTGGTAATCATCGCTTTCCACCCACGCCTGAAAAGCCCACTCATTCCATATGTTGTTATTATGCTGCAGAAGGTAACGAATGTTCGTATCACCTTTAATAAACCACAGCAATTCACTTGCCACTAACCGAAAAGGGATTTTTTTAGTTGTTAAAAGCGGAAAACCATCCTCAAGGTTAAACCTGAGCTGGTGTCCAAATACGGAAAAGGTTCCTGTTCCTGTTCGATCTCCTTTTTCATGTCCTGCATCCAGGACGTGCCGGCATAAATCTAAATACGCTTGTTCATTTTTAACCACTATGTTTCCTCCTCTAGGTGAATATTCTAGTCCAGATGCTTTTCTCTACTAAATTCTAATAAGTATTTTTCCATAAAACGATGCCTGCGATCAGCTTCCTGTCGTCCACTTTCTGTATTCATCATCCCAGAAAGCTTTAATAATTTATCGTGAAAATGCTGGATAGAAGAGGAAGTATCCTCTTGTTCATTATCGATACTCTGCCCCTTCGCCCCGCCATAGGTAAATACACGAGCAATACCGATAGCACCGATGGCATCTAACCGGTCTGCGTCCTGGACAACAGCGCCTAAATAGGAGGAAGGCTTTTTCCCTTTTCGAAAGTAAACAGTTTCTATAGCTTTCTCAATCTCATTTATTTGGCAAAGAGTGAAATTCAATTCGAGTAGTAATCGATTCCTTTCTTCTAAAGCCTTATCAGGATTTGTAAATAACTTCTCATCTCCTATGTCGTGAAGCCAGCCCGCTGCTTCTGCAAGCACTGGGTCGACTTCCTCTTCCACAGCGAGCTTACAGGACCAAAGCGCCACACGCTTCATATGGTCAAAACCGTGTCCTGTCGTATCATGCTCGAACTGTTTTTTTACATACGTTTCAATTCTTTTGAGTCGATGGTCTTTCTCCATAAATCCTCCTAAAATTGAAACAGGTCCATTTGTCTAGGATTCAAATCGTCGTAAGTGACCCCTAAAATGTCCTGCATTTGTTTAGCGTTATCCGCAGCATCACCGCCGGAATTGTTATTGAAAAGTAATGTAATCTCCGGGGTTTGCTTTTTTAATTCATGGATTCTTTCAGCCCATTCCCTTAGTTCTTCCTCATTATATCTATAAAGAAAACGAACTTTTCTCCAATCCTCTCTGCCGTTCTTATTCCATCCGTGAATATTACGTCCGTGAAAGCGGACAAGTGATTTACTCGGGTGGGTGGGTTCTAAAACGCGGGGCACAGAACCTTCTCCCGCTTGAGGCTCATCACAAATGGTATGAATCCACTGTTGATCTTTCATAAATGATAAAGTCTGTTCTTTATACTGAGGCTGGAACCAACTTTGGTTTCTAAATTCAAGAGCAAGGGGATAATCGGACAGCCACTCTCTAATAAAGCGCAGTTTTTGTATATTTTGCTTTTTCACATCAAACCAAGGTGGAAACTGGAATAAAAGAGCATTGATTTTACCTTTTTCCCAGGCAGGCTGTATAGATTCTTCGTATTGCTTCATCAATTCTTTCGCTTCTTGTTTCGTACGTTCCTGCCTATCATGTCCTGTCAGATGACTAAAAGCTTTTATAACAAATCTAAATGATTCTGGGGTTTGTTTGATCCACTTTTCATAATGAGACTGCGGCTGTATTGCGTAAAATGCGGTATCTACTTCTACCACAGGAAAGTGAGAAGCATATTCAGATAGTTTTTCGTTTCCTTTTGTTTGATCTGAATATAGGGAAGCATGATCTCCCCAACCGGTCACACCGATTTGAATAGCCAATCCTCTTCCTCCTTGTCCTCTTATGTAATTAAAATCATTGTAGCAAAAAAAACATCCCCCTGACTAGAAAAAGCCAGGGGCTGACACTCTATTAAAATAAACCTTTAATTGTTCCATCCTCGGTAACATCCATTTGAAGGGCCGCCGGCTTTTTAGGCAGACCTGGCATTGTCATGACCTCACCGGTCAGAGCAACAATGAAACCAGCTCCTACAGAAAGTCTGAATTCACGTACTGTAATATAGAAGTTTCTCGGACGGCCTAGCTGAGAAGGATCGTCCGAAAGAGAATACTGGGTTTTTGCCATACAAATGGGTAATTGTCCATACCCTAACTGTTTTATTTGATGTAATTGCTTTTTCGCTTGAGTGGAAAATTGAACTCCTGCTGCTCCGTACACTTTACCAGCAATCTTCTGGATCTTTTCCTCTATGCTGTCGGATAAATCATAGGTGTACGTAAGATGTGCAGATTTACTTTCACAGACCTTTACCACTTTCTCAGCTAGATCAATACCTCCTTCCCCTCCTTTTGTAAACACATCAATCACCGATACAGGTGCCCCCTGCGCCTCACACCATTTCCGTAAATAGTCAAGTTCTGCCTGAGTGTCAGAAGAAAACTGGTTGACGGCTACGATAAAGGGAAGATTGAATTGACGAATCGTTTCCAAATGTTTTTCAAGATTCTCCATCCCTTTTTCGAGGGCTCCCAAGTCCTCATGCTGCAAATCCTTTTTATTCAAACCACCATGCATTTTCAATGCTCTAATCGTAGCTACAATTACGACAGCATCAGGCTCAAAATCCCCCGCCCGAGTTTTGATGTCTAAGAACTTCTCTGCGCCTAAATCAGCCCCAAACCCAGATTCCGTCACCACATAGTCACCTAACTTTGCAGCAATTTTTGTAGCCATTACACTGTTACACCCGTGAGCAATATTTGCAAAAGGCCCCCCGTGAATAATGGCAGGTGTGTTTTCCAATGTTTGGACAAGATTGGGCTTCATGGCGTCTTTCAGTAATAATGTTAAAGCACCCTGAAAACCCAGCTGATTAACAGTAACCGGCTCTTGGTGATATGTATAGCCAATAATAATTCTAGAAAGTCTCTTTTTTAAGTCTTGTAAATCGGCAGCCAGACAAAGCACGGCCATAATTTCAGAAGCCACAGTGATCGTAAACTCGTCTTCCCTGGGAACTCCTCTAACAGCCCCACCTAAACCAACAACGACTTGGCGTAAAGAGCGATCATTTATATCTAAAGCCCGCTTCCATGTAACTCTTCTCGGATCAATGTTCAGCTGATTCCCCTGATGAATATGGTTATCTATAAAAGCAGATAACGCATTATTAGCAGTCGTGATCGCGTGGATATCCCCAGTAAAATGAAGGTTAATCTCTTCCATAGGAACAACCTGGGAATACCCCCCTCCGCAAGCACCGCCTTTGAGTCCCATCGTTGGTCCAAGTGACGGCTCTCTTAATGCAATAACCGCTTTGTTATTCAACTGGTTTAAGGCCTGTCCCAGCCCTACCGTTACAGTAGATTTGCCTTCACCGGCAGGAGTAGGATTAATCGACGTGGTAAGAATAATCTTTCCGTTTGGTCGATCAGCCAGTTTGTTTAGCAGCTGGTCGGATAATTTGGCTTTATAATGTCCAAAAGGTTCCCAATCACCTTCTGCCAGTCCCATCTGTTCTGCAATTGAGGAAATAGGGTTCATCTTCGCTTCAAGAGCAATTTCAATATCTGTCTTCATAGGTTCACTCCCTTTATAACCTATCTTACCTTTTTTTTACATCATTTCAAAAAGTTTAGACGATTCTTTCTAATAACGGACTGATTTTGAAACTTACAGCCTCTATTTTACTGAACGAGAATAAGAAAATAACTTCCACAGCTCCCGCTAATTCAAACGTATGGGAGACTGAATAAACAACCATCATGAACTATTAACCAGTACTCTCATAAAAAATCATATTCAGATTGTTGACGTCACTTTATCGATACGTTATATTGTAGTTAAGCAAATAAGGTGATCGGAAACATAAATGCAAGGTAGTTCCCATAGAAGTACTCTGGAGTTTATTTTTCCGAGTTTCTATGGATTTTTTATGTTCTTATCATCATTTGTGAATTATCACGTATTACGTGTAAGAAGTTTTTAGGAGGATTCATATCATGCAAAACGGTACAGTAAAATGGTTTAACGCGGAAAAAGGTTACGGCTTCATCCAAGTAGAAGGTGGAAATGATGTATTCGTACACTTCTCTGCAATTCAAGAAGAAGGTTTCAAATCTCTAGAAGAAGGTCAAACCGTTTCTTTCGAAATTGTTGAAGGCGACCGCGGACCACAAGCAGCTAATGTTGAAAAACAATAAATAAAATCCAAAGCAGCCTCTATAGAGGCTGCTTTTTTTATGTTTTGCTTGAAAAAACAAGCCCTCCCTCGTATAATTAACGGCTGTTGATCTAACAGCGCGGTTCGAGAACTCCCGCGATATCAAAACTAAGGAGGTAGTTCTATGAGTAATGAATGGCTATGGATATTATTCGCTATCATTAATTTCAGTTTATTACTAATGGTTTACCGCATCTTTGGTAAACCCGGGCTTTTTGTATGGATAGGAATGTCCACGGTAGTTGCCAATATTCAGGTAGTCAAAACAATTGAACTATTCGGATTGAACGCTACTCTTGGAAATATCATTTATGGAACAGCCTTTCTTGCAACAGACATCCTAAACGAAAAGTATGGAAAAAGAGATGCCCGAAAAGCAGTTTGGATGGGCTTTTCTACGCTAATTTCTTTGACCATCATGATGCAGCTGGCAATCCAGTTTACGCCAGGAGAAAATGATGTGGCCCAGCCTGCTCTTGAAAGTCTGTTTGGCATTGTGCCTCGCATCGCTCTTGGGAGCTTGACTGCATATATTATCAGTCAGTATTTTGACGTATGGCTGTATGCACGTTTAAAAAAATTATTCTCAAGTGACGGCACACTATGGATAAGAAATAATGGAAGTACGATGATCAGCCAGCTCTTAGACAGCGCAATTTTCTGTGCAATCGCATTTTTGGGGATCTACCCTTTTGAAGTTTGGCTGGAGATATTCTTGACAACTTATATTATTAAATTTATTGTAGCTGCTATTGACACCCCATTTTTATATGCAGCTAAAAGGTTTAAACATCCTGATAATTGAAGGAGTTGTTTGAATTGATTGAAGTTTATACAGATGCTGCGGCAAGCGGTGATCCCGGTCCGAGTGCTGCTGGCGTAATTATTAAACAAGGTGCGACACTTATTGAACATAGCTTCTATCTTAATGAAAGAAATAATCATGAGGCTGAATTTCTAGCCGTAATTAAGGCCCTTGAAGTATGCAGAGAAGATTTCCCAGATGAAATCATATCTATTCGATCTGATGCCAAAATTGTTATTGATACGATTGAAAAAGGCTACACTAAAAATGAAAAATTCTCACCTTTACTCACAACCATCCAGGATTTGGAAGAAAACTTTCCTTACGTATTCTATAAATGGGTGCCGGAAAAGCAAAATAAAAACGCTGACCGAGTTGCACGAGCCGCGCTCTTAAAGCATACGAAACTCCGCTGAAATAAGAATTTACACTTGTAGGGAAACCCATCGTTCTCTACAAGTTTTTTTCTGTTATATATTTTCTGTTCAACAGAAATCCAAAAAGGCTGCCGAATGTTTGTCGACAACCTTTTTACCAGGGTGAGAGTTAAAAATATGGAGATCTGAAATTTGAGAAGAATGGTTATTCAAGGCCGATTTGCAGCCAAGTTTAGGGGTGCAATGCACTAAAGCGAGGAAAAAGCAAAAGGATAAGTAAGAGTCCTCAAGAAACGGTTCGAACTATTATGTCCTGCTTCATAACAGAGGTTTATTTCCATTTTAAATGTTAAAAAGAGGGGCACTGATCCTTATTGTAAAGGAAGTTTAGAAGATGAAACGCGTTCTTCTATAGATTGATAAGCCTGACGTTTCGATTTGATATTTGGCTTAGCTATATGTTCCAACACACTTATGAAAAAACTTGGGTCAAAAGCTTGTTGGAATTTTAAAGTGATCTTTACCGCAATAATGGTTTTCCACTCGGAAGCATTGGCTGAATTCTTACCAAAGTAAATAAATCTTACATCTTCATCACTTAATTTAAATCCCCTTGACCATAAATCCTCTAAAAAGTAGGCTAATGCATGGTTTTTTTTCATAAGTCACTCCTTACATTTTACTGCCTTTTAAATGGGTCCATTACGCTTAACGCTCAATATGTATAAACGAGCAGCACTTCTTCAATATAGGAACACGACGGTAAGATTAAGCCACATTTTTTACAGTTGTTCTAATGAATTAGACAGTAATCAGCTTTCGACATTTTTCCTTCTTTTTCTCTATTATAGCAAAAATAAAAAGCCAGGTGTATTTACCTGGCTGAAATTGTTCGTTCATATGATTTTCTATTTTGTGAAGGAGTTGGTTTTACATTCCCTTTTACCATATCCATAACCGAGCGAGCAGGTACTGATCCAACCTTTGCCAATATCCAAACCATCAAACAACTATAAACAGCGACAACCAAAAAGATGATCACCATCATAATGTTCCCGCACCCTTCTAAATGATAATGATTTTCAATACTAATTAGATTATAGCAGACCTCTTCAGTAAAAAGCAACTGTCAATAAGTCTTAAACCCTCTCTTCTAAAGCCTTTTCTTCTGCTGGAATGCGTACCATGAGCACAAGCAAATGCAGAAATGGGAAAACAATTGCCGTTATATAGGCTTGGAAAAGCAGTGGAATAAATAGTAATTCAAAAAACACAATCACGTAATTGGGATGAGGAATATACCTATATGGACCTTTTTTGATAGGCTTTTCATCAGGCAAGATTAGAATTCGTGTATTCCATCTTCTCCCTAAGCTTGAAATACACCATATCCTTAAGACCTGAAGAAGGATAAACATGCTTAGAGAAAGATAAAAAAAACGACTGTAATGGTACGAAGGGAAAGCAAACTCTGAAAAAAGGGAAACAAAGAATAAACTATGGAGCACAATAAACAAAATATAATGATTTTCTCCTGATTCTATGGCCCCTCTGTTCAACATCCATTTTCGATTTGATCTGGCAAGAGCTAATTCTGCTAACCTTTGAATAACCAAAAAAGAAAACAGAATCCATAAAAATCCTTCCATTACACCCACTCCAAACTTACGATTTCTGAACTAAAACCAGGCCCGAGGGACGTCATACAGGACCTTGTACCTTTTTCAGGTTCACTAGCCATCGCCTCATTTAATACAAAATGAACAGTAGGAGAGGACATATTTCCGTGATTCCTCAACACATTCTCTGAAAACTTTAACGTATGATCGGATAATTCAAATACTTCCTTGTAACCTTCCAGCACTTTTCTTCCACCGGGATGAGCAACGATAAATGGCAATTCATTGCTTTCCCAAAGGTTTTCAGCTAAAACTTCCTCCATATGGAGACTCCAAAATGATTTTACTAATTTTGGGATGCTTTTATTAAAAATTACTTCAAATCCTGTATCCACTACTCGCCATCCCATTACATCTGTACTGAATGGCTTGAGTCTTGAACTTGAATTCAATACCTTAGCCGTGGGCAAGCAAGCCATTTCTCGAAGTTTTGAACGTTCTCCACTCATAAGTACCGCTGATGCACCGTCTCCAAATAAGGCAGTTCCTACAAAGTTACTTACTCGCTGATCAGTTAATTGGAAGGTTAAACTGCACAATTCCACACATACTACTAGAACATTTTTTTCTGGATGACCTTGAAGCCATTCAAACGCTCGGGCCACTCCGCTTGTACCTCCAGCGCATCCTAAACCAAACATTGGCGTCCTTTTCACTGTTTCTCTGAAGTTTAAATCATTAATAAAGTAAGTATCCAATGTAGGTGTGTTGATTCCAGTAGAAGATACGAAGATAATATGATCTACCATAGAAGGACTCACTTGTTGCTTTAAGAACTGAAGATTAGATAAGCACGACTCAATAGCACCCTTCGCGTATTTTAACGCCTTTTCGTGAAATAATTCATTTCTCTCCTTTAATCCGTGTGGATGTTCAAACCACTCCATACTTGCTGAGAACTGTCTTTTATCTATTTGAGCATGTTCGAAGATTGGCAGCAACCGTTTTTTTTCATGAGATTTGAGAGGGAAAAGGTTGTAAATAAGTGATTGTACTGTGTCTTGAGAATATTCGTACTCAGCTTCTTGCAGTCCAGTTGAAAGTATATACGCCATTTGACAACCTCCTTTTTTTTAATATGCTCCTAATCCCACTAGATTATGAGCTTAAAGAAAGCTGTCTTTCAGTTTTCAACTTAAAATAAAAACGAGCAATTAACTAAGGTTAATTGCTCGTCTTTACTTAAAATCCATAAATCGTCATCCCGCCATCTACAAACAGAGTCTGGCCTGTCATATAGTTACCTGCGTCTGAGGCAAGAAATACTGCGGCACCCGACACTTCTTCAAGCTTTCCTATTCGGTTTAATGGTGTTCTTTCAAGAATGGATTGTACATAATCTTCATCTTGTAGCAACTGCTCCGTTAATGAAGTCGGAAAGTACCACGGACCGATTGCATTCACATTAATTTGATACTTTCCCCACTCCAGGGCAAGATTTTTTGTCATTTGAATAAGTGCACTTTTTGTCATAGCATATACGACTCCGGTTCTTAACGCTGTATGACCGCCTACGGAAGAAATGTTAATAATCTTTCCTTGTCTGTGTTGTTTCATTACCCTTCCCGCATATTGAGATAAGAAAAACGCACTTTTCATGTTAGTTGAAACAATCTGGTCCCATTCTTCCTCACTTACGTTTTCAGCTTCTGAGCGTATGTTCATCCCTGCATTATTGACCCAAATATCTATAGCTCGATCACCACGGATTTCTTCCACTTCCTCTTTAATCGCATCATATTGCTGGATATCTTTACAAATCGTATAAGCTTGCTGTCCTAGAGATTCAACGGTCTCTTTCATTTTTTTTAGCTGCTTTTCATTACGTGCAATTAAGATCACATCGGCTCCTGACTCGGCATAGGCAAGAGCAATTGCTTTTCCAATACCTTTGGTGCCACCCGTGACGACGGCAAGTTTATGATCTAATCGAAAATCTGGTAAATACATAAATAAGACCTCCCCGAGTAAATAATAAATAAAATTTTCAGTATATTATAACATTTTTGCAATTTCTTTACATTCATTCCTGCCTCCCCTAGAATAAACGTGATACATAACTCAAAGGGGGATTATATATGAAGAAATGGTTACTTATGCTGGGCATTGCAGGTACGCTGGTTATCGCCGGATGTAATAATGACTCTTCTGATGAATCAAACAGTGATTCTGAAAGTCAGACGGAAGACCAATCATCAGCTGAAGAAGAAAGCAAAAACGATGAGCAGGCAATGAAGAAAGAAATCATGAGCGTCCAGATGAATATGCAGGACACTTTCCAGCCTTACCAATCTAAAATTGCCGCTTATGAAGAAGCCATGGTTGCTGAAGAGCCGGACCCAGAAGCTATTAAATCTGCTGGAGAAGAAGCTCAAACAGCCGCAGCAGAAGCTGCCGATGCAGCGTCAAATTATTCAATAAAAGCCGACCTGCCTGAAGATGTCATGACTACATATGAAGAAGCGCTTCCTTCTCTTCAATCTTACTATGAAGAAGTTGCAAGTGCACTAGAATCTAATGTGGAAGAGGCAGATTTATCGCAAGCTGATGAAAAATTCTCGGAGTTTACGGAACAAATAGCTCCTGTTTATGAAGATGCTGGATTATTAAAACCTGAATTAAAAAAAGAATTTTCTTAATTAAACAAAACCCAGCTGTCTTTACTGACAGCTGGGTTTTATAACTCATCATAATATTAAAATTGATAAATGTGTTTATATTTATTGGTCAGATAGTCGACTAAATAATCAGGGTTTAACCCTTCCCCAGTCACTTCTTCCAGAAGTTCAAGAGGTTTTTTCATCTTCCCGTACTGATGTATACGAGAGGTCAGCCATTCTTTAACCTGTTTGAAGTCGCCCTGCTCGATCACACGGTTAATATCAATTTCTTTACTCATTTGATTTTCTATTTGAGCTGCATACATGTATCCTAATGCATAAGACGGAAAGTAACCAAAATCTCCACCTGCCCAGTGTATATCCTGAAGCACGCCTTCAGAGTCCATTTCAGGCTTCACACCCAAATAATCTTCCATTTTTTTATTCCATAACTCCGGTAAGTCCTTCACTTCTATTTCTCCGCCTATTAAAGCCTTTTCAAGCTCGTATCGAACCATTATATGAAGACAATAGGTTAATTCATCAGCTTCAATCCTTATAAGTGAAGGCTTCACTTCGTTAATTGCCCGGTAAAATTGATCCAGCGGCAACGATTCGAACTTTTCCGGTGCATTCATTTTAAATAACTCGTAATGGTTCTGCCAAAAGGATTCCCGTCTCGATATAAAGTTCTCCCAAAACAGAGACTGAGACTCATGAATACCCATGGACGTTCCTGTTGCGAGAGGCGTAAAACTGAGTTTTGGATCAATGTTCTGTTCGTATAGAGCATGACCCCCCTCATGAATGGTACCAAATACAGCGGTTCTAAAATCTTTTTCATCGTATTTTGTCGTAACACGAACATCATTGCTATTTAGACCTATGGCAAAAGGATGAACCGTTTCATCTAAACGGCCGGCTTCAAAATCGTACCCCATCCGCTTAAGTATTTCTTCACTGAATTTTTCCTGCTGAGCTTTAGGAAAGTGCCCTTCAAGTACGGAAGGGTCTGGCTGGTTAGGAGCTTTTTTAATTTGATCTAACAAATCCGTCAACGCCTTACGCACTCGCGGGAACACTTCTTCTAATTTAGATACGGTAATTCCGGGTTCGTAGTTATGAAGGAGAGCATCGTAGCGATGTTCTTTGTAGCCCCAGTACTCCGCAAATCGCTTGTTGAATTCCACCAGTTCTTCTAAATATGGACGAAAACTTTCAAAATCGTTCATATCTTTTGCTTCTGCCCACATAGATTCCGCTTTGGATTGGAGCGTTACATATTCCCGATATTCTTTTCCAGGAATCTTAGCTGTCTTATTATAGGTTTCTTCTGCTTCTTCCAGCGACTTAACAAGTACTGGATCTTCAACTTGCCCTTTTAATTCATCGATATAAGATTTCATTTTGTCAGATGTTTGTATTTCGTGTACTTTCTCTGATAGTACTCCTAAAACTTCAGAACGGTTATCCATTCCTTTTTTTGGAGCTTTTGTGCGCATGTCCCATGCCATTAAACCAATGGCTTCTTCATAGGATGATTGTTCTTTCAGAAGATCAAAAAATTTTTCTTTTACAGTTTGAGTCACTGCGGTCACCTCACCTTTACCTGAAGTATGTGATTTATTCCGTTTTTAAATAAATCCTACAAATAAAGAAAACTAAGTTCATGGGTGGTTAACTCCACCATTCTCTATTTAACGTATCTTTTTTCCAAAGTATTGATAGTAATCTGTCTTGATGAATCCGTTGAATAGTTTACGCTTTTTCGTGGCTTCCTTTCCATAAAGTTTTTCAAATCCTTCATGGGAAGTCAGCACATACACGCTCCAGGAGGGATGATCTCTCATGATAACTCCTAGATCGCGATACATCTCTTCCACCTCAGGGCGTTCACCCATTCGTTCACCATAGGGAGGGTTAGAGACTAAATAACCATTTTCCTGCTTGGGTTTGAAATCCCGTAACTGCATTTGTTTCCAGGTCACAAGATCGCCAAGACCCGCTTCCATAGCATTATTTTTAGCAATATCAATTAAGTCCGGATCTATATCTGAACCTGTTATGTTTAAAGGCTGATCATAATTGGCACAGTCTTCCGCCTCTTGAAAAGCTTCATCCCAGGCCTTTTGTGGAATAAACGACCAATCCTCAGAAGCAAATTCCCGGTTAAAACCCGGCGCAATATTCTGCCCGATTAAGGCAGCTTCAATGGCTATTGTTCCTGACCCGCAGAAAGGATCTACAAAAGGTTCATCCGGATGCCAGTTCGTTACTTGAACGAGTGCAGCAGCCAGCGTTTCTTTCAAAGGAGCTTCCCCCTGTCCAACTCTATATCCCCGTTTATGAAGGCCGCTCCCTGATGTATCAATAGTCAGTAACGCTTCATCCTTATGAAGAGCGATTTCCACACGATAAAATGCTCCCGTTTCTTTTAACCAGGAAGCCACGCCGTATTTTTTCTTCAAACGCTCAACTATAGCTTTCTTTACGATAGATTGGCAATCTGGTACACTGTACAACTTCGATTTTACGGATTTACCTACTACAGGAAATTCACCATCTTCTGTGATAAAGTTTTCCCACGGTAAAGCTTTCGTCTTCTCAAATAAGTCATCGAATGTAACAGCTTTAAACTTTCCAACCAGTAATTTCACGCGGTCAGCCGTTCTTAACCAGAGGTTAGCCCTTGGAATAGCTGATACATCTGCTGTAAATACTACCCGCCCGTTCTCCACTTGAACGTTTTCATACCCAAGTTCTTTTACTTCTTTACTAACTATCGCTTCAAGGCCCATAGCCGCAGTAGCAATCAAAGTAACCTGTTGATCCATTTTTCCTCATCTCCCCTACTATGTATTCATAAAAAAACCCTTCTAAAAAGCAAAGATGGCTTTTCAGAAGGGTGTGTGCTGTAGTAATAATTAAAGTGACCTTTGAATACTCTGTAAGCCATGTTCTGTTCCATTGTACTGCAAACGGCGGTCAACCTCGTACTCCGGTGGCAATCATCTATCTGCCGACTATATGCCGGCCTCTCCGTTGGTTCATTTTCCATTAAGAGAGTGCCCCTACCTATATTTGGGTTGCTCACTCGCGGGGTTTACCTCGTTCCACCCAAAATATTTCTATTTTGGCTTCGTCACTGTGGCACTTTCAAAGTATTCATTCCTTATCTTAACAGACTTAGGAATTTTCCTTGCCGTTAGCTTTACATAAGCTACCCTGACTTATGGTTTCGTCAGGCACGAACACTACAGTCATCTCAGACTGTGCGAGCATGGACTTTCCTCTGTATGAAAATCATACAGCGATTACCCGAGTATTCAAAATTACTTTATGCATTAGATTCGTCAGCATCTTAAGAGATGCACTAAAATAGTGTACCAAATATTCACCACGCTGTCACGTGGGAATTAGTGGAATCAATCAGCGAATTTATTTCCGAATACGGCTTTTTCCAGATTAGACACTCGTTTTAAAATATCGTAATTGACTTGATGATTATTATTGGCGGGTTGTTTTACACGTTGTGTCGATTCTCTGGATGACATACGTTTCAACCGGTCATTTTCCTGCTGTAATCTTTCTATCTCCTGCTGCATATGGTCATAATCCTGGATGATTAAATCTAAATATTCATCCACTTCTTCTTGATTATACCCTCTCATGGACGTTTTAAAATCTTTTTCAAGAATCTCTTTACTTGTTAAGTGGATATTTTCTAAGTTCATTATCTTCACCTCTGTTCAGCACATTACGTTTATTTTTTCAAAAGCTGACGGAAATGTCAATTTTGTATTTAGAAAAAATTATTGGCTCCAGTAATCTGGGTTCGACATTCTCAGTTCTTCCACTATTTCATCCAAATCTAATGGAGTTATGTAGAGAATAGGATAAGTATGAGAAGCAGCATAGTTTGAAGCCGCTGTTAAAAAGTAATCCGGGCTCCCCTTTGTCTCTTCATCATACAATACCAGGCATCCATCGGAATGTTCCACTAAAAACTGGTCTTTAGCACGAAATTGATACGGTCCCTCATACCCTTTATTATATACCGGCTTATAAAAATCCGCCATCATCGTTACCTCTTCATATACCAGTTGGTAGGCTTCTTTCCATCTTTCCTGCTGATTTTCAAATGGCGGAATTATCCCCAGATTAACCGAGTACTCTTCTTTTAAATCGAGTACAACTTCTCCGGTCCAAAGTTCTACCCCCATTTGACCTGAAATCAGAACCCATTCCAGTCCTTCATCTAATAAGGATAGAATCCTTTTCTTAATGGCTTCTTTTATAAAGCTTACTTTACTATCTTCAGGGTTGAAAATTCCGAGTTCCATCGGTTTGTAGCCTGTAACAACAATCGTTTTCATGCTTTGTCTCCCTTTTGGTTAATTAGACAAGAAGAGAAGGCTTTCATCTTCCTATATGAAAAAATAAGCCACAGCTAGTGGCTTATTTTAATTATTCCATTGGGCCCATTTGTCCTTGCGGCATCATTGGCATTTGTCCTTGACCCATTCCCATTTGACCTTGAGGCATCATTGACATCTGACCCTGGCCCATTCCCATTTGATCCTGAGGCATCATCGGCATCTGACCCTGGCCCATTCCCATTTGATCCTGAGGCATCATCCCCATCTGGCCCTGACCCATTCCCATTTGATCCTGAGGCATCATCCCCATCTGGCCCTGACCCATTCCCATTTGATCCTGAGGCATCATCGGCATCTGGCCCTGACCCATTTGGTTTTGAGACATGTAATCCATCCAGTTATAATCCGGTGAAGACCCTTGTGGAAAGGCGTAATCCTGAGTTTGGAAAGAATTAGCCTCCGAAGTCATATAAGGGAAATAATGAAAATTATTTAGTAAATGATGGTTTTGAACTAATATGTGCGTCGGATGAATATAATCTTGATTTTCTACAAAGAAATTGTCTACTACACATTGCTGTACTGGGCAAACGATCGGACGCCTATTGCAGGATTGAGCGCCTTGACCTTGCATTGAATGCTGATGCATACAACTTTCACTCCTTATCGTCTATTCCTTATCAGCGTATGTCATGCATCTGCAAGATGTACTGGGCGAAATTATCATATTACTAAGAACTTCCCCATCGTTCATAAATGAAAAAGGAAGCTTACAAAGTAGTCAAGTACACATTCATATAATTCCTGCTAAAGAAAAGAAAAAAAGGAAGGATCGCATCCCTCCTTCTCTCTATGTAAAGCGATTACCTAAGAAGATTCCTCCGGCAGATCGGCGGATGAAAAAGAAAATGGCAGTAATTCATCCATAGACACCGTTTTGCAATCTCCCAAGAGATTAGAAGCATGAATCTTCACGTTGGAATCAAAGAATTCACTCATCACTTGACGGCATGAACCACAAGGTGGAACGGGACGCTTTGTATCTGCGACTACAGCCAGCTCCTGAAATTTAACGTGACCCTCTGAAATGGCCTTAAAAATGGCCACTCTCTCTGCGCAGCACGCCACCGGGTAAGCCGCATTCTCAATATTACATCCGGTGTACAGAGTGCCATCCGCTGTTAGAAGTGCTGCTCCTACAGGAAATTTAGAATAGGGAGTATAAGCCTTTTCCCGACTATCTTTAGCATGTTGAATTAACTGTTCCTGATTCATATTATAACCTCCCTTTTATTGGGAAGATAATTATAAAACAATTCAACATATATGTAAAGCGATTACAAAAAGATCATAATCTTATTCAAAAAACACATTCAGGGCATTAATATTTGACACATGTGTCAAAAAAAAGTTTATACTTGATGTAATCAAAAAAATAGCTGATTAATTTTAATGGTAATAAGGAGGAACAGAGATGTCCAAAATACTGCAATTCAATAAGATCATTTGGGTTTTCATTATTCTGCTGATTTTCACAGGTATCTTTACTTATCTTCAGCTCCCAAAAAGAGAAATCCCAGAGATCAATGTTAATGTTGCATCGATTTCTACCGTCTTCCCAGGGGCAACGCCTCAGGAAGTAGAACGAACCGTCATTAATCCATTGGAAACCGAATTATTAAACATCCAGGGGGTTGACCAAGTCACATCAGCATCAACCACTGGTTTTGGTTCTATTACCACTACACTTACCGGGGATGCTGAGCCGAATACAGTGAATTCAAAAATTCGACAGGTGGTCTCTGATGTTTCACGCGGTTTCCCCGGGGAGGTACAGGATCCTGATGTAAATACAGACCTTAATTCATCTTCTGTAGCTTCCTATCACTTACTCGCCGACAATGAGGAAGACCTTTATAATCTTAGAGATACATTAGAAACTTGGCGGACCGAATTAACTGGAATTACTGGCGTAGAATCTATTCTTATTAAAGGCTTGCCTGAGCAAAAAGTTTCCGTCAGTTTAGATAATACACAGCTTAAAGAAAATCAATTATCTCCCTCACAGGTCATCTCATCCATCCAGAATGAAATTGCACCTGCAGCAATAGGAACTGAACAGGAAGATAACAAAATTTATCAGCTTATCCTTGATAAATACTCAAATATTGATGAATTGTCTCAATTATCAATTGGTCAAAATAATGCAGGTGAAAGTGTAACCATTGAAGATATCGGCTCCATAAATGTGATCAATGAAGAAGTAGATGACCTGATCTCTTATGATGGAAAAGCCGCGTTATCTGTGACAGTACTTGCCAAGGAAGGAGTAAATATATCCGCTTTACAGGATAGTATCACCTCTAGAATTAATACACTCTCAGGGGAATTACCAGCTGCTATTGAGGTGGATCAATTCTACACACAAAGTACGATTATAGAAGAAGTCTTCACAAATCTAATCACTTCGTTCTCGATCTCATTTTTTGCAGTAATCGTGATTATGGTGTTAGGTTTACCAATTTCTTCTGCTATTCTGGTAGCTTTGTCTATTCCGATTTCCATTATTATCGGTCTTATTCCACTCCCTTACGTAGGAGTAGATTTAAACCAGATATCCATTATTGGAATGATTATTGCCATTGGAATACTCGTGGACGATGCCATTGTAGTTAATGATAATATTCAGCGAAGGTTCCAGCTTGGAGATGGTGCTTTAGAAGGTACTATACGCGGAATTAAAGAGGTAAGAAAATCGATTGTTACCTCTACTCTTATGATTATCTTCAGCTTTTTCCCATTAACTTTCTTATCAGGTTCAAACGGTGATTTTATACGGGCTTTACCAACCGTGCTAATCTTTACTATCCTTGCTTCAACTATCATCGCTTTAACCTTTATACCAACCGTTCAATATGCAAGAAAACGCCGGCAGAAAAAGCAGAATAAATCAAAAGCAGGTCTCCTTGGCGGGTTCTTTAATTGGATCGAACGTGTTTATGCCGACTCCATTCTGCCAAAGACTACTAAAAAACCGTGGCTCACTGCTCTTACAGGTTTAATTTTATGCGCTCTACTTGCCACACTGGTTGTTCGCATTCCTTTTGAGTTCTTTCCTTCTGCGGACCGTCCCGAAGTGACTATATCCGTAGAATATCCACAGGGAACGCCGATTGAAGAAACTCAAGAGCAACTTGAAGAAATGAAAAACTTCTTAACAGGTCAAGAAGATAATATTACGGAATCCGCGATTTATACGGGTACAGGTCTTCCTGGTATCTTCAACTCATCCCTGACACGTTCAGGCGAAAATACAGGACAGCTTTTAGTTAGAGTAGACCGTGATGAAACCAGCGCTTCTACCTTTATTAATGATTGGGAAGAGCCTCTTAGAGAAGAGTTTTCGAATGCAGAAGTATTTCTGGAAACCATTGTGTCTGGTCCTCCTCCATCTCCACCTGTTCAGGTGAAAATTCAAGGACCAGAATTAGAGCCGCTCATTCAGGAAGCAAGAAATGCCAGGGATCGACTGGCTGACATCGATGAAGCAGAAATTGCAACCATTAATGCTGGATCCGGACAGCCATTTACCCAATTTAATCCAGACCGTGATAAGCTGGCTGATAATAATATACCGATCAGTCAAATTACTTCTCAGCTCCAGCTTGCTAACACCGGAGTGCCTCTTGGAACGTTTGATAATGGGGTCGAACGTCTTCCTCTGGAAATTATACTTGATGACGGAGATCCAAATGGGGTTAATTTAGAAAATTTAACGGTAGTCAGCCAGCAGAATCCAAGTGAAGGTCAACCACCTGATACGTTCTCCTTAGATGAACTCATTTCTCAGGAAGAGGTTGAACAAGTTGGGGCTATTCCTCATCTGGATGGCAAACGTACGATTACGGTCGAAGCTTATCCAAAAGAAGGTGCCGAAGAAACATTTACAAGTAAGTCCAATGAGGTTGTATCTGCAATTAAAGAAGACTTACCAGACGGCTATTCTCTTGTAGAAAGCGGGGAGACAGACGCCCAGACAGAGTTCTTTGTTGAAGTTGCTAAACTGTTCGTGATCGTCTTGTTCCTGATTTATCTGACCATCGCGATCCAATTCAACTCGTTATTAATGCCAGTATTAATAACCGGAACTGTATTTTTGGCTGTTACAGGAGCTATTATTGGTCTATTCGTCTCCGGCCAGCCACTAAGTTTCTTAGCAGTTCTGGGGATTGTCTCATTATCAGGTATTGTCGTTCGTAATTCTGTTATATTGATTGAATTTATCGAACAGAATAAAGAAACCTACTCATCTACGATTGAAGCTGTAATAGAAGCAGGGCGTGCCAGAGTAAGGCCAATTGTACTTACTTCTCTAACTTCAATTGCAGCTCTTACGCCGATAATATTTACAGGGGATGTCTTGTTTAAGCCACTTGCGGTGTCTATCGTGTCTGGCTTGTTATTTTCAACTATCCTCACCCTGTTACTTGTACCTGCATTCTATTTAATTATCGTAAAAATTACGGGAAAGAAAACAACACATGAATAAACTCCCTATGCTTTCAAAAAGAATTAACATTTCTATATAAACTTCGCTGCCGGTTAATCCGGCAGCTTTTTTTAACTTAACCCATTCAAACTCCTCAATTCTATTTTCCGGAATAATTATCAGAGTCTTTCATCTTCTGAAAAATTATAGGAGATCAACAAAAAAACCTCAGTGGTTGCACTGAGGTTTTTAGATAATTTATTACCTGTTTTTTATATCGCTTAATATCATATCCAGAACGTAATGAACGGATTGATATAGTTCCTTAAACCTTTTCCGATGCACATCCACATAGTAGCTGTGCAAAATAATCATTTCGATATTTTCATTCGTAGATTTAATCTGATTCGGATGTACGCTTGCCCCTCGATTTTTTACATACTCCTCAGCTTCTTCACTCCACCGACTGTTCAGATCAAACATAGGCGAGGTCTCTTTCTTCACTTTTTCAAAAAAAGCGTGATTTTTTTTATCGACGGGACCCTCAGTTTCCAGAAATTGAGTATGGAGTCGATCGATCAGTTGCTTCAAATCTTTTGTATGTTCTTCTAACGGCAAAATATATTCACACCTTTTTAGTTTACCTTACCATGATTATATCTTCTATATCAACGAATTATATAGCTGAAACCTGGTCCTTTGGGTGATGATATTTCTCTCTAACCTGAGCTTCCTGGTCAAGCCTTACTTCTTCAATCTGCTGCTTTAAATGAAATAATCCATCATAAAGGTCATCCATTTCTTTTCTATGGGCTACAGCCATACTAAATACAGTCTCATCCGTTTTTGTGGCTACCTGCTTCTTTAAACCTGACATTTTATCTTTCAATTTAAGCAGCTGCTCCTCGAATTCTGAAGAAGTGCGATATATTTGCACATTCATCTCCTCCTCTACCCTGATACCCTTTTAATTCTCCTGTTTATGTATAACTCCTTCCCCAATGACAAGACTAGAACTAATGCTACAAAACAAGTCAAATTGAACAAATACCTTCGACAGTAAAGGAGGACTTTTTATGCCAAAAAAGAAAGATCAAAAACCTAAAAAACCTGAACCTGCGAAAACGGATAATCCGAAGCTTGCTGGTGAAAACCGTCCATCCACTTAATAAAAGGGCTGCTGCTGAATTAATTAGCAGCAGCTTTTTTTAATCCCCCTTAAACAAGTTCTTTTTTTCGAATAGAGTAATTAGTTCGGAAAATAAATGGTATAATTGTCCATGATTTGAACTTTTTGTCGAATGCTTAAAATATATGAAACCTTTTAGTTGTCCATACGTCTAAAAAATTGAAGCCTTCACATATATCCTTGGAGGTTATTTTTTGGTATGATACTCTCATGGCTGCAGGGAGGTATAGTGAATGAAATATCCCAATGGAAAACGGTCGGCTAATGCAAAGAATGTTTCCGCACCTAAACAGCAAAAAAAGACGACGTTCAGCAATCGTGGAATGACACTGGAAGAAGATATCAGTATAACGAACAAATACTACTTAGAGTCTCAAATCGCAGTAGTTCATAAGAAACCAACCCCCGTCCAGATTGTAAATGTGGATTATCCCAAAAGAAGTGCTGCTGTAATAAAGGAAGCCTATTTTAAGCAAGCTTCTACCACAGATTTTAATGGAGTTTATCGCGGGAAGTATATCGATTTCGAAGCTAAAGAAACAAGAAATAAGACGTCATTCCCCTTAAGCAACGTCCATCAACACCAGATTGACCATATGAAAGCAGTGGACCTACAAGGTGGAATTTGTTTTATGATCATCAAGTTTGCTCCGTTGGAGGAAGTGTATTTACTTCCTTCTAAGCAACTATTTATATTTTGGGATGAGCAGTGGAAAGGCGGTAGAAAATCAATTCCCTACGCTTTTATTAAAAAGGAAGGTTACCACATTCCTTTCCATTTCCAGGCAAGAGTTGATTACGCTGCTGCTCTGGATAGGCTTATTTCTGAATTGGAGGAGAACTAAATGGCAAACGAAAGCCAATCACGTACAGCAAGAAGAAATCAGATGAAGGCTTCTAAGAAAAAGAAAGGAAAGCCGTTGTTTAAGAAAATATTATTAACCATATTGATCGTTGGTCTTGTATTAATGATCGGTACCGGAGGGTTGTTCGCTTATTATATTTCAAGTGCACCTAAATTAGATGAATCGCAATTATCCACTCCTTTTTCTTCAAAAGTTTATGATATGAACGATAACCTGGTTACAGACTTGGCCGGAGCAGAACGAAGAACCAAAGTAACTTATGACGACCTGCCTCCAGTTCTTAAAGACGCGGTAATCGCTACAGAAGACTCAAGATTTTACGACCACATAGGTATTGACTTCAGAAGAATAGTAGCGGCGGTCGGAGCTAACATTACGAGCGGCTTTGGCGCAGAAGGTGCCAGTACCATTACCCAGCAGGTTGTTAAGAGATCATTTCTAACGAGCAAAAAGACGATTGAAAGAAAAGTACAGGAACAGTATTTAGCTATTAAGCTCGACCAGGAGTATTCGAAAGAAAAAATCCTGGAAATGTATATGAATAAAATCTACTACGGAGCAGGTGCTTATGGCGTTGCGGAAGCTGCCAAAACCTACTTCGGAAAAGAAGACTTAAATGAGTTAACTTTACCGCAGGCAGCTCTTTTAGCTGGTCTGCCTCAGCGTCCATCGGCCTATAATCCACTTGAAAATCCCGATCTTGCGAAAGATCGAATCAATACGGTGCTTAATTTGATGGTTATGCATGGGAAAATTTCAGAAGAAGAAGCTGAAGAAGCTAGAAAAACAGATGTAAAGGATATGTTAGACAAAACAGAAACGGAAAAAGAGACACCTTACGATGCATTTATTAAAAAAGTAAAAGAGGAAGTCAAAGCTAAAATGGACGGAGCTGATATTCACAGAGATGGATTAAAAATCTATACTACTCTTGACCCCAAAGCCCAAGAATCTGTGCAAGAGCTCTTAAGCAGCGATGGTCCTATCTCGTGGCCTGATGAGGAGATCCAGACAGGGGTAGCTGTCACAGATACAAAAACCGGAGCTGTCCGTGCAATCGGAGGCGGCCGCGATTACCAGGGTAGTAACTTAAACTATGCCACAGATATAACAAGGCAAGCTGGATCAACGTTTAAACCTATCATGGCTTATGGTCCGGCGATACAATATAATAAAATCTCCACCTATCATCAAATTAAAGATGAAGAATATGAAGTTAATGGAAAAGATATCAATAACTTTGATAACCGTTTTAGGGGCTGGGTCTCAGCAAGATATGCGTTAAGCCGATCCCTCAACGTCCCAGCTATCAAAACTTTGCAGGATGTGGGCATGGACCAGGCTGTAGAATTTGCATCAGGGCTGGGGATAGACATTGTTAATCCTCAGCCTGTAGAGGCATATGGCGGTGGAGCAACTGGGGTAAACCCTTTGCAAATGGCTGGAGCATTCGCTACTTTTGGGAATGAGGGCGTTTATAATGAGCCCTACACGGTGAGGAAAATTGAAGTACCAGGCGAAGATACACTGGATACTAAACCGGAACCGAAATCTGCGATGGACAGCTATACGGCGTACATGATCAGTGATATGCTGCAGACTACTATGTCAGAAGGCTCAGGGCAAGCAGCTAATATCTCCGGACTACCTGAAGCAGGAAAAACCGGAACGACAAACCGTGAGGACACTGCACCGGATTCCTGGTTTAATGGATATACCACCAACTATTCTATTTCCATATGGACCGGCTATAATAATATGGAAAAAGGTTTATCCGATGCCGGAAAAAATATACCTAAGCAGATCTTCAAACCGCTAATGACTCAATTATCAGAAGGTAAAGAAACAGCTGACTTTAATAAGCCAGAATCCGTTGTACAAGTTGAAGTTGAAGAAGGATCACGTCCAGCTAAGCTGCCTAGTTCGAATACACCGCAGAGCCGGATTGTAACAGAGCTTTTCCACGTTGATAACCAGCCATCAAAGGTTTCTAAGACATTTAAACAGCTGGATCCTGTGAATTCTCTAACAGGACAATATAACGAAGGCTCAAATTCCATTGACTTAAACTGGTCCTACGGCGATACAGAGGATGTTTCATTCCAGGTCTCCGTATCGATTGATGGCGGAGATTATAGAGAATTAACTACGACAAAAGATAAAAGTGCCAGCGTTTCTAATGTTCAGCAAGGGGCAACTTATCAATTTGCCGTCAAGGCTGTAAGTGACAGTGGCGAAGCCGAAAGCAGTGAATCCACTGGAGAAAGAGTTCAAGTACCTGGGGTCCAAGGAAATCCATTAGAAACTCCTGAAGAGGAGTCTCCTGATGAAGAGCCTTCTACGGAAGAGCCTTCTGAGGAGGAAGAACAAGCTCCAGAGGAAAATAATGAAGATGCTCCAGCAAATGAAGAAGACACTCCACCTGAAGAAAATACAGATGAAGAACCTCCTTCCCCTGAGGAAGGCAATGAAGAAGGTAATGAGAACAACCAGGGCGATAATGGCGAAGAAGGAAACAATCAAGAGAGCGAGAATCAGGGCTCTGAAAATTCCGGAAACAACAGTGAAAACGGGGATTCTGAAGGTTCTGAAGACAGCAATAATGAAGAAGCGCCTGAAGAACCTGCCCCTGAGCAGCCTAATACAGACGAACAAGAACCTACAGAAGAAGCGGCTTAAAAAAAGCGAACTCCGAAATGGAGTTCGCTTTTTTCATACATTATTATTGTTCTCTTGTTTCTTGTTTTCTCATCCGTTTTTTCCCTTCTCTGCATAAAACCAAGAGAGGACATTCTTCACAATTTGGTCTTTTGGCTTTACAGTGGTAGCGGCCAAAAAAAATCATACGATGATGCGTAACGCTCCACTCTTCTTTGGGAACTTTTCTCATCAGTGTTTTTTCCACTTCCAGAACGGAATCTTTCCAGCGGCATATGCCTAATCGCTTGGAAACACGCTCAACATGAGTATCCACAGCAATTGCGGGTTCATTAAATGCTACAGATGCTACGACGTTGGCCGTCTTCCTGCCTACTCCTGCCAGACTTTCTAATTCCTCTTTCGTAGGCGGAACTTGACCATTAAACTGATCCACTAACGTTTGAGAAAGCTTCTTAATATTTTTAGCCTTATTTCGGTAAAGACCAATTCGCTTAATATCATTCTGTAATTCTTCAAGAGACACCTCTATATAATCAAATGGTGTCCTGTATTTCTGAAACAATTCAGGTGTGACTTTATTAACAAGTGAGTCTGTTGCTTGAGCGGATAACACAACAGCCACGAGCAATTCGAAGGGGTTCGAATGGTTTAATTCGCACTCTGCCTCAGGAAACATCTGTTTAAAAACATCTAAACAATAACGTATTTGTGTTTTATTCAGCATAGTAGGCTTTTTATGAATCCTCCTCTAACCAATTGTAGTATAAAGATACATCACGTTTTTTTTGCTTGTTTTCCTCTTCTTTCTTTTTCGAACTGTTGTTTCCGCCCTGGCGGAATTGCTTTCCCTGCTCACGTGCCTGCTCGACCGTATGAACCCCTTTTCTCTTCCACTCTCTTAAAATGCGGTCAATGTATTTGAAATTTAGTTTGCTCATTAATACCGCTTCCCGTAAGGCAGCTTTAATTAAAGCAGGGGATTGCTGTTCTTCATCAAGCCATATATTAATATTTTCTATCTCAAAAGGGGATAATGGTCTTCCGAATTCCTGTTCAAATAACGGAAAAATATTTTCATTAAACTCCTGGGCTTCTTCCCTCCGTCTTGGTGTGTAGCTGAATAGCTTATCCCAAAGAGGTTCAAGAGAATAACATTCCGTCAAGACCTGCTGCTCGTTCTGCTGCTGCTCGATTTGCAGCAACTGCTTTTGAATCAAGCTGCGAAGAATGCGTGAACATTCTTGACTGGAAACGGATAGGTATTGGGCTAATTCCTCAGGAGTAGGAAATAAATTCCCTTCCGCACGGAAACGGTGAAGCTGAAGAAGTAAGAGGAGTTCTCTTTCTCCCATACCTAATTTTTGATAATCCGTTAACAGCTGCTTCGGTATCATCATTTGATTGTCTATCATTGATTGAAAACTTTGATACTTAGCCATACGATTCACTCCCGATTATGATTTCAAAGAAAAACACCGATAACGCCATGAGGCGGGTAATCGGTGTTTTTTCCCGTACTTATGGATACAGTCGATTCAACAATCTAGGGAATGGAATAGTCTCACGCACGTGCTCAACACCTGCGATCCAGGCTACTGTTCGTTCCAATCCAAGCCCAAATCCAGAGTGAGGTACACTTCCATATTCTCGAAGCTGCAAGTACCAATTATAAGCGTCACCCGTCAACCCGTGGTCTTCGTAGCGTTGTTTCATAAGTTCTAAATCATCAATTCGCTGAGACCCTCCGATAATTTCACCGTAACCTTCAGGAGCAATTAAATCAGCGCACAAGACCACTTCTGGTCTAGCTGGGTCAGGCTTCATATAAAAGGCTTTAATCTCTGCCGGATAGTTTGTAATAAAAACAGGCTTATCATAACTTTCAGCTATAGCTGTTTCGTGGGGGGCTCCGAAATCATCTCCCCATTCAATGTCATCAAATCCTTTTTCCTTCACAAGCTGGATGGCTTCATCGTAACTAATGCGAGGAAATGGAGCTTGAATCTTTTCTAATTGCCCGGTATCGCGTCCGAGCGCTTCCAGTTCAATTTTACAGTTCTTGAGTACAGATTGTACAACATGAGACACATACTGCTCCTGAACTTCCAGACTGTCTTCGTGGTCCATAAATGCCATTTCAGGCTCAATCATCCAAAATTCAATTAAATGCCTTCGGGTCTTTGATTTCTCAGCTCGGAATGTCGGTCCAAAGCTGAACACCTTACCAAAGGCCATTGCTGCTGCTTCCATATATAACTGACCGCTCTGGGACAGATAGGCATCTTCTTCAAAGTATTTGGTATGGAAAAGTTCTGTTGTTCCTTCTGCCGAAGATCCGGTTAAGATCGGTGGATCAATTTTCACATACCCATTTTCATTAAAGAATTCATAAGTTGCCCGAATAATTTCATTGCGGATCTTCATGACTCCATGCTGGCGTTTAGAACGTAACCACAAATGTCTGTGATCCATTAGAAATTCAGTGCCGTGCTCTTTAGGTGTAATTGGGTAGTCCACAGCTTCGTGAATGATCTCGAAATCCGTCACTTGCATTTCATATCCCAATGGAGACCGGGTATCCTCCACAATTGTGCCAGTGACATACATGGAGGATTCCTGCGTAAGTGCTTTTGCCTCCTGGAATTTATCTTCCCCTATATCGGCCTTTACTACGATTCCCTGCATAAATCCAGTTCCATCCCGTAACTGAAGAAAAGCAATTTTTCCGCTTGAACGCTTATTAGCAAGCCAAGCCCCTATAGTAACTTCTTCATTAAGATGTTTTGAAACTTGAGAAATTGTTGTTTTCACGCTTATACCTCCAGCTTAACTTTATGATTGATGATTGTTAACAAATTGTTTAATTCTATCTGCTGCCTTTTCAAGCTGATCCAGTGATGTTGCGTAAGATAAACGGACATTTTGCGGAGATCCGAATCCTGAACCAGGGACTAAAGCTACTTTTTCCTGATCAAGGAGCGCTTTCACCCATTCGTCTACATCTGAAAAGCCACCTGATTCGGCCGCTTTTTGAACATTTGGAAACAGGTAGAAGGCACCGGACGGCTTCACACATTCTACTCCAGGAATAGATGTAAGTTTATCGTAAAGAACATCCAGGCGTTCTTTAAATGCCTCTCTCATTTTAGTTACATCCTCATCACTCCCGATGTAGGCGGCAAGCGCAGCATATTGAGCGATGGAAGTAGGGTTGGAAGTAGAGTGAGATGCCATGTTGGACATAGCTTTTATAATAGTTTTATTACCGGCAGCAAATCCGATTCTCCACCCTGTCATAGAATGAGATTTAGAAACTCCATTTATGATGACGGTCTGGTTATACAGTTCTTCTGATAATTGAGCAATAGAAATATGTTCTTCTGATGTGTACACCAGCTTTTCATAAATTTCATCTGAAATTATTAATATATCGTTATCAAGGCAAACTTGACCAAGGGCTTGTAATTCTTTTTCTGAGTACATCATACCTGTGGGATTACTTGGGGAATTGATCACAACCGCTTTTGTGTGCTCAGAGATCGATGCCTTCAATTGTTCAGGAGTAATCTTAAAGTTATTCGACTCATCAGCCGTTACAATGACAGGTTTTCCTTCTGCCAATTTGATCTGTTCAGGATAACTTACCCAGTAAGGAGCTGGAACGATAACCTCATCGCCCTTATTCAATAACACCTGGAAAAGGGTGAAAAGAGCGTGCTTAGCCCCGGTAGTAACGATGATTTGTTCATTCGTATAAGTTAAATTTTGATCTCGCTTTAGTTTTGCACTTATAGCATTCTTTAACTCAGGTATCCCACCTGCAGGTGTATATTTTGTCAAGCCTTCATCCATAGCTCTTTTTGCTGCGTCTAAGATATGAGCAGGTGTATTGAAGTCAGGTTCTCCTGCTCCTAGACCTATCACATCATGACCCTCTGCTTTTAAAGCCTTAGCCTGTGCTGTGATCGCCAGGGTACTGGATGGCGTAAGGGATTGAACGCGGTTAGCTAATTCCATTATATCCACTCCTTTATTGATTTTGTTTAAATGCAAATCGCTGATTAAATCGTTCTCCATTAAGATTAAAGTAATCAAATACATATCGATTCTGCGAGTCTACATACGTAATTTCATAGACCGGCTGCTCTTCTTCGTAACCTAATTGAATATTTTTATATATACAATTTTGACAATCCGCTCTCCAGCTCTGCTTCAGCTGTTGCTCAGCTATGATTTCCTGATTCATTTGTTCATTCAAGATTTCATTCTTGGACAAATCGATGAAAACAAGCCCTTCTTTACCACCTTGAGTTTTTCCTTTCACAATATGTACCTTACTTTTACCGTGATAGATGCTTACTTTTTCAACTGTAGCGATCTCTGTCTGATTAAGCGCCATTTCCCGGGCTGCTTCCTCTCCAGTGTGAAGATCCTTGTTAATACTCACGTACATCCATACAGCTAAAGCCCCGCTGAGAAAGAAGAGAGCTCCTATAATGATAAAGCTCCACTTCAGCCAGCTAGGTACGGTAAATGGTGAAGACTGCGGTTTCATTGTCCTCATCATCAAGTGCCAACCCAAACATTAGATTTTTATCTTTCAAGGTACGGTTTAAAGTATCCACAATTTTATATAGGTCGTCAGATTTTTGAATACGGACCGTCGAAAGGGTTTCTACTTTATTTTCCACATGATTTCCCTCCATGATTCAGAAATAATATTTTTTATCTTTTTATCAAGCCCTTCCTAGTATAACAGTTTAGAAGGACCATGTTGATTGAAATTACCTTTGGATTATAACCATTGTTCCATTTGATTGATCAGCTCCCGGGTAGACCGATAGCTGACCGGAACTTCTGGAATGGAATTTAAAAAGTACTTTCCATATCTTGCTTCCATTAACCGCTGATCACATATGAAAACAACTCCTCGATCCGTGCTGGACCGAATGAGTCTTCCAAATCCTTGTTTAAACCTGATAATGGCTTGTGGAAGTGACCTTTCCATAAAAGAGTTTCGGCCACTTTCTTTCATTTGAGCATCTCTCTTGGACTGAACAGGCTGGTCTGGCGGTTGGAATGGCAGACGCACCATTACTAAACAGGAAAGGTCCTCACCGGGAATATCCACTCCTTCCCAGAATGAACTGGTTCCTAATAGAATGGATTGCTCAAAGGACTGAAAATTCTTCTTCAATCGATCTCGGCTCCCGCTTGACACCCCTTGAGCGAATATCATGAATTCCTCCGGATCAATAATCTCCTTCAGCAAGCTGTAAGTTTTTCTAAGCATATCATAAGAAGTAAACAAGACAAGCATTCTTCCTTTGGTCACTTCGGCAATGGAATAGATCGCTTCACTAATGGCATCGATATATTCTTCTGGATTACGTTTAATATCTGGAAAATCATTGGGAACCATTACCTGAACCTGCCGATCATAGGAGTATGGTGAAGGAATAATTGATTCCATCAAGTCCTCTTGATCTATACCCAATAATTCTTTCATATAAGAAAAAGAGCCTTCTGTAGATAGAGTCGAACTCGTAAGCACTACACTCTCTTTTTTATGGAATAATTCCTCTCTCAGTATATCTGCTATGTTGAGTGGTTCACTGAACAGGTAAATCGAATTATTTGCACCTTCTCCCTCTATTTCTATCCATTTCACTAGTTCTTCAGAATCAGAGTCAAAGTAATCCGTTAATTGCTTCCGGATTTGATGGCAAAGTTCAATCTGTCTATCGAGTCTAGTTATTAAAATAGGCAATGAGTGATCCTCTGCCATACTTGCAGCCAATCGCAGTTGTTCACGCATGTGATCCATTCCTGTAATTAACTTGAATAATAAAGCGGTAAAACGGTGTGACATCTCCCTGGCAGTTGACTGGAACCCTGATGACTCTCCCATTTTCATTCCATACTGAATGCGGCCAACGTCACTTTTTTTTCTGTTCCCTTTGTTTTCCCTTTTAATGCTTTGAAAAATATATTTGGACAGTTGATTCAGTTCTTCTTTTGCTTCATCCACGGTTGCCTGACACTTTTTCGCCTCTTTGTAAAAGGATTCACGAAAAACCCATTGTCGATAGGTACTTTTCTTAAACATATCACTAAACTGACTAAGTTGTCTCTGCAGTTCCTTATAATTCATCCTTATTCCAAAGTAACGACTGGCTACAGGTTCAAGATGATGAGCTTCATCTATAATGGCACGGTCATAAGATGGCAGTCTTGGTTCTTCACTTACTAAGTCCATACAGAACAATGCGTGGTTCGTAATGAGAAGATCCGCATGAGAAGCTTTTTCTTGAGCCCAATGATAGAAAGAATCTTCCCCTAAATCTAAATCGACCGTCTTGGTGGATTGTTCAGCTGAGACCTTGTGCCAGAATTGCCTGCCATTGGAAGGCAATTGAATTTCATCCACATCTCCCGTGGCTGTTTCTGTAAGCCAAACTAGAATAATTGCTTTTGTAAGAGCAATATCATAGTTGTCCTGACGGGATTGCTCAAGTTCATAACTAAAGTGGATCAAACTGATATAGTGACTTCTTCCTTTATAAAGAACTGTACGAATAGGACGTTTAAATAAATGCTCTAAACTTGGAATCTCCTCTTCAAGCAGCTGTTGCTGCAAGCTAGTGGTATGAGTCGTTACAAGAACCCGCTGACCGTTTTGGACGGCATAATATAGGGAGGCTAATAAATAAGCGATGGACTTACCTGTCCCTGCTCCCGCTTCAATCAGTGCATGCTTGGATTTCTCCAACGATTCATACACTAGTTCAGTCATATCCCTTTGTCCAGTACGGGATTCATATTGCTTCATGACTTTTTTCATGCCTTCCTTATCTTCATAAGCTTCGTCTACCCATTTACTAAAAGGATGAAGTTGAGAGGAATTTTCCGCTTGAGGATGGCTGGATTTTTTTACTGGAATTCCATGTATTAACGTGTAGCCCTCTTCTTTCTCCAGAGAGTAACGTTTGTCGTCCCTTATTTTTGTTATAAAAGGACGCAGCTCACTTTTAAGCTTTTCTTCTACCTTCAGTAAATGAAACAAGGTCCGCTCAGGAAGACGACTCATTCGCTTAAGAAGATAAATCAGCAAATCTCTTGTCACTTGTGCGTCAGATAAGGCTCTATGAGGACGATCATGTCCCATCCCTAATAGGTCGGCCAGCTGTCCCAGTTTGAAAGTGGGGGAAGTAGGTATTAAAATTCGTGCGAGTTCTACGGTGTCAATAACAGGATTATGTAATGGTTCGTAACCGCATCGTTTAAATTCACCATTAAGAAACCCAAGATCAAATTCAATATTATGGGCAACAATATAGCTGTCTTTAATAAGATGATAAACCTCATCAATAATTTCTGAAAAAAAGGGAGCATCCAATACATCCTCTTCCTCTATCCCCGTTAAAGAGGTTATAAACGGCGGGATGCCCCTGTCAGGGTAAATAAGAGAAGAGAACTCTTTGATGACGGAGCCTGTCTCTTTCGTAATCACGATCCCTATCTCAATGATCCGATCTTCTTTAGCGTTTCCTGTCGTTTCTAAATCCACAATAGCAAATGTAGTCATCAATATCCCTCTTTCAAACTTCACTTAATAGCAAAAAGGAAGGACCCCGCCTTATATGAAGCCCTGGCAAAGATCCCCTCTGTACTAATGCAGCTCTATAAACTTACTAAAAAGGTAAAGCTGTAAGCGGTGGTTCTTCTTCCAGCAATTCGGCAATCTGATTATGATCATTCATTAACGCGATTTTAGGTTTAAAGTCCGCTAATTCATTCTCACTTACCATAGCATAAGACACGATAATAACAATATCATCAGGTTGTACTAGTCGAGCTGCAGCGCCGTTCAAGCATACGACTCCGCTTCCTCTTTCTCCAGCAATTACGTAAGTCTCTAATCTAGCTCCATTATTGTTATTAACAATCTGGACTTTTTCATGCGGCAGAATTCCTACCTCGTCTAATATATTTTGATCAATGGTTATACTTCCCACATAGTTTAAATTAGCTTCAGTTACGCGAGCGCGATGAATTTTCGACTTCATCATCGTACGGAACATATTCAGTCCTCCTCGAACCTCTTCATTAAGATATATCTCCCGGGTGGAAAACCGTATTATCTATTAATCGAGCATTCTCATAATAAACAGCAGCAGCAAGAATTACTTGCCGATCGAAGGTTTCAATAGGCTCCAGCTCAGGATACGACAATAACTCAATATAATCTATTTTACCACGAGTTTCCCTTTCAAGAAACTGCCGGGTTTCTTGTATAGCCTCCTGTATGTCAGGGTTTCGAGTCTGCATGAGGCGGCTCCTCCCCTTTTGTAAAGCTTTCTGGATCGCAGGTGCTTCTGATCTTTCCTGTGGAGATAAATTAATATTGCGGCTGCTTTTAGCCAAACCATCGTCCTCTCTTACTGTTGGTACAGAAACCAACTGGACAGGAAAATTGAAGTCCTGAATAAGCGCATCCACTACGGCCACCTGCTGGGCATCCTTTTGACCAAAATAAGCCTTTGTCGGACGGCATATATTAAATAACTTGGTCAAAATAGTCACTACACCCTCAAAATGTCCTGGACGGCTTCGACCGCATAAGACGTGTGCTCTTTTGCTAACCGTCATTTCTATGGATAATGGAGCCGGGTACATCGTTTTATTTTCAGGCAGGAAAATGAAGTCTATATCATTTCTTTTCGCTACAGACAGATCATGATCAATATTTCTAGGATAATGATCCAGGTCTTCATGCTCTCCAAATTGCAGAGGATTAACGTAGATACTTAATATAACATAATCGTTTTCTTTCCGGGCTTCCTGAAGGAGACGTTCGTGCCCTTCATGTAAATAACCCATTGTTGGTACAAACCCAATCGACTTTCCTGCCCGGGTAAGGTCAGCAGTCGTTTTTTGCATTTCTTTTATCTCTTTTATAACTTTCATTTTCATACCCCTTAAAGGTCTGGCAGACTGTCAGGATCCATCGTGAACGTATGTTTAACTTCTGGGAATTCTTTTGATTTCACATCATTCACGTAAGATTGAACAGCTTCTCCCAGTACGTGGTTACTATCCATGTAAGGTTTCACAAATTTCGGTAAGCGGTCGACTCCATATTTTAATATATCGTGATAGACGAGGACTTGTCCATCACATTCTGCCCCTGCTCCTATACCAATCGCAGGAATAAACAATTCTCTTGAAATAACTTCTGCTAATTGTCTTGGTATACATTCCAGAACAATGGCAATGGCTCCTGCAGCCTCAATCTCTTTTGCTTCTTGAAGTAAACGGGCTGCTGTTGCCTTATCTTTCCCTTGAACTCTGTACCCTCCTAAAACGTGAACAGATTGTGGGGTTAAACCTATATGTCCCACCACCGGTATACCTGCGTGCACAAGTTTTTCCATCGTCTGAATGACTTCACCGCTTCCTTCCAGTTTCAAAGCTTGAGCTCCTGTTTCCTGAAAAAGTTTCTTTGCGTTGTGTAAAGAATCCTGGGTGGACACGTGGTAGGACATAAATGGCATGTCTACTACCGTGAAAGTATCAGGAGCCCCTCTTTTCACGGCTTTGCCGTGATGAATCATATCAGCGATCGTAACAGGAATGGTAGAATCATACCCAAGTACCGTCATTCCAAGGCTATCTCCCACTAAAATCATATCTACTTTCGCTTGTTCAGCAATTTTAGCCGATGGATAATCATAACTTGTAATCATGGCTATTTTGTCTTTCTCCTGTTTCATTTTTATGAACTGACTTTTATTAAGCATGGTATCCTCCTTCCCCCCAATGAATCTCGGCTGAATATAGTTTCTCCTCATTCCCGTCCTTATCTCTGGCTCGAAGTGCTCCATCTGGCTCGATCCCAATAAGGGTAGCCTGCCATTCCCGCCTCATAGTCGATATGGTAACTTCTTCTCCAATCCGATAACCAAAATGCTCCCATTCCTTCTTTACTTGTTCAAACCCTTGCTCTACATAACTATCATATGTATTTTCAAATAGACGCAGGATCGATTGAATGGTTTGTTGGATATCCCACTCTTGACCGGACTCAATCTTTAAAGAAGAAGCCTTGTGTCGGATATCTTGCGGGATTTCATTCAACTGCTGGTTTACGTTCATGCCGATTCCTAAGACCACATATTGGATTTGGTCATGTTCAGCTTGCATTTCTGTTAAGATTCCTGAGACTTTTTTATGGTCAATAAGCAAATCGTTAGGCCATTTTATCTGTGGGTGAAGATTAGTCTTCTCTCTTACCATCTTGGCAAGCACGGTAGCAGCAAGCAGTGTAAGTTGAGGCGCCCTCATAGGAGGAAGATCGGGACGCAGCAAAATACTCATCCATATCCCCTTTCCTTTAGGGGAATGCCAGTTCCTTGCCATTCTACCTCTTCCTTTTCCTTGTGCATCCGCTATTACAACCGTTCCATGAGGCTTACCTTGGCTTGCTAATTGATGCCCTATTTCCTGAGTGGATTCAACTTGATCGAAATGGATGAGCTTCTGTCCCAGCCATTTTGTCTCCAGACCCCACTGAAGTGTATTGCCGCTAATCTTATCAGGAGATGAAAGAATTTTATATCCTTTCTTTCGAACTGCTTCAATTTGGTAGCCATCTTTTTTTAATTCGTTCATATGCTTCCACACAGCCGTACGAGAAATATTCAATGAGTCTGATAACTGCTGTCCAGATACATATCCCTTTTCCTTTTCCAATAAATCAATCAGTTGTTTTCGGGTGGATTCCACAGTAATGCCCACTCCTTTATTTTTTCATAATCATTGGGTAAATGTCTTTCAACGACTTGATGCTCTATTTCCTTCATGTATTCAGAAATCCAAGGCCCTTTTTGTTTATCAGCATATAAAGAAATGAGGTCCTGAGGCTGAAATGCGAGCTCCCTGCTCGAGAGAATAGGTAAGTTCTTACAACCCTCTTTTAAAAGCATAAGAATGGACTCATCTGCGAGACCCTTAGCCTGTAAAACTCTAGCAAAAGCTCTTTGTAAGGATTCAGGCAGGACGTACAAAAGCCAGGGGGTAACACGATTCTTAACTAGATATTCGTTCAACGCATTATTCAATTCTTCCGTTTCACGTCTCTCTTTGTTGGAAAGCTTCCACCTTTTCATCCATTCTTTAATAGAAAACGAAGGGGCATAAGTTAGGTAATAGGTGACCAGTTCAGGCCAGGAAGATAACCGCACAAGCGGCGCAATATTTGTGAAAGACGCTATTGTATTAAAGATTGGCAAGTATGTAATCAGATTAGTATCACTCACCATCGAAATAGCTTTTTTGTATCCACGCCCCCTATAAAGTTTCAGGGTTTCCACTGCAATTCTCTCCACGGATATATATCTAAGCAGGCTGGACTTAGCTGAGATCGCCTGCCTCGTACCATTTTCCACTTCAAATTCTAGCTGGCTTGAAAACCGGGCGGCTCTCATCATTCGTAAAGGATCTTCGGTAAACCGATCAAAAGGATCACCCACAGCTTTTACTTGTCGGTTTTCAATCGCTGCAAGTCCAGAATAAGGATCTATTATAGTTCCATATCGATCCATAGCCATAGCATTGATCGTAAAATCACGCCTGGCAAGGTCTGCCTTTATGTCACGTACAAATGTAACTTCATCAGGATGGCGGTAATCTTCATATCCTTCTTCTGTGCGAAAGGTGGTTACTTCGTAAGAAACTGAGCGAAAACGGACAATTACCGTTCCATGTTCAATGCCTACAGGAATTACTTTATCAAACATCTTCTGTATGTGTGAGGGAGGCTCAGACGTAGCAATATCTATATCTCCAAGTGGCCGTCCGGAAAGATAGTCTCTCACCGCTCCACCTACAATATAAGCTTCTCCTCCTCCCTCCTCTATTTTTGCTAATAATTCAAAGGCCGCTTCCAATTTTGTTTCGTTGCTTTCAGTCATTATTCAGCACCCGTTCATAAAGCTCCTCGTATTGAGTAAGAATTGTTCCCGATGCAAATTTAGTTTCTACCATCTGCTTTGCATTAACAGAAAGCTTGTCCATTAAATCTTCATCAGTCAGCATCTTCAGGGCAAAATAAGCAACCTGATCAACGTTACCCAATTCAGCAATATAGCCGGTTTCACCGTGGTCAATAACTTCTGGAATGCCTCCAATATTAGAGCCTATACAAGGCACCCCGCAAGCCATAGCTTCTAGAAGAACGAGACCAAAGCTTTCTTTTTCAGAAAGAAGTAACTTTAAGTCTGAGATGGACAGCAGATCGCTGACATTTTCCTGTTTCCCAAGAAAAAGCACCTGTCCTTCAAGCTCCAGATCTTTTACAAGCTGATGGACATCAGAATACTCAGGGCCGTCCCCTACGAGCAGAAGCTTTGCAGGGACTTCAGCAGCAATTTTAGAGAAAGCATGTACAACTTCAGGAACTCTTTTCACTTTGCGGAAATTTGAGATATGAATAACTACTTTTTCCTCTTCTTTAATACAATAATCTTCTCTTAGTGAATAAGAGGGCTTTTGATAATATTCTCTCTCATCTACAAAATTATAGATGACTTCTATCGGTTTATCCGTCGAAAGCTGATCTTGAGTCTGTTGAACTAAACTTTCAGAGACAGCTGTAACCTTATCGGATTGTTCAATACCAAATTTGATCATTTGTTTTAAGCTTGAATCAATACCAAGCACTGTAATATCCGTACCGTGAAGAGTAGTAATGATTTTTACATCACGTTTAGCCATTTGTTTAGCTAAAATAGCACAGATAGCATGAGGCATGGCATAGTGCACATGGAGAATATCCAGTTCTTCTCTGTTTATGACCTCAGCCATTTTATTAGCTAGCGCAAGATCATAAGGGGGATGCTGAAAAACCGGATAGTTACTGACTTCTACTTCATGATAATAGATATTTGGATACACACGATTTAACCGAAAAGGAACTTGGGAAGCTACAAAATGAATCTCGTGCCCTTTTTCTGCCAGAAGCTTGCCAAGTTCTGTCGCGATCACGCCTGATCCCCCTACTGTAGGGTAGCAGGTAATTCCTATTTTAGCCATATGATCACTCCTGCTCTTTCTTCTGTTCTCTAATGATCTTCCGCCACTCCAAATCGCCGCGATCGAGAGCGTGAATGAGTATTTCAGCTCCAGCCAGGTTAGTGGCAAGCGGAATCTGATGCACATCACACAGGCGAAGCAGGGCACTGATATCTGGCTCGTGAGGCTGGGCAGTTAAAGGATCACGAAAGAAAATGACCATATCCATTTCATCTTCAGCGATTTTTGCTCCTATTTGCTGATCTCCTCCTAAAGGTCCTGATAAAAATTTAGTAATGGGAAGACCTGATGCATCAGCGATGCGTTTTCCAGTCGTTCCTGTAGCAAACAGCTGATGGTTCTGTAATGTTTCTTTATAAGCTATAGCAAACTGTATAATATCCGTTTTTTTCTTATCATGAGCGATTAACGCAATATTCATCGTTCCGTCTCCCTTTTAGTCTAATAAGTGTTCAAGACCATACACCAGGACTTCCAGGTGCATGACTTTTTCAGTGGCTAATTTAACACCACTCATAAATGACTCACGATGATGGGAATCGTGTTTAATTGTAAGTGTCTGCCCAAGTCCTCCAAAAACAACTTCCTGGTGAGCAATTAATCCG
The DNA here is from genome assembly GCF_000284515.1 of Halobacillus halophilus DSM 2266. Taxonomy (GTDB): domain Bacteria; phylum Bacillota; class Bacilli; order Bacillales; family Halobacillaceae; genus Halobacillus; species Halobacillus halophilus. Next base: position 2,252,394 of record NC_017668.1, read on the forward strand.
GGAAGGCGCATACTGTGGATTTTCATTCCATCAGAGTCTGCACCGCGGGCACCAGCTAAATTTTCCGTTTCATTAGGGTGACCTTGACGATGACTTTCTCTGACTTCTCTAATGAGCTCAGCGGTTTTTATAGCTGTACCAGAAGGAGCATCTAATTTTTGATCGTGGTGTTTTTCGATGATTTCGACGTTTGGAAAATGCTTAGCGGCCCATTTAGAGAATTGCATCATCAGGACAGCCCCTACCGCGAAATTAGGAGCGATCACAGCGCCAATTTGTTTTTCTTCCGCGAGCTGTTTCAATTCCTCTAATTGTTCGGGTGTAAATCCTGTAGTTCCTACAACAGGACGCACACCATGTTCCAGGGCAAGTTTTGTGTGCTTATAACCATTTTCAGGAGTTGTTAAGTCAATTAGCACATCCGCTTCTATTTCACTCAGACACTTCTCCGGATCGTCAAAAATAGGCGCATCCAGGTTTGGCAAATTATCTATTTCGACGACATTTTTTCCTCCGTTTTTACGGTCTAAACAGGCTACGAGCGTTAAGTTTTCTTCTTTTTCAATTAGTTTCAGGGCTTCTGTCCCCATTTTACCTCGAGGTCCCGCTACTATCACCTTAATATTATTACTCATTTGAACTCTCTCCTTCTTTCCGTGTCCAACGGTCTTTGTCTCGTGTTTCAATTTTACTCATCGATTGTTCGAATGCTTCCGATAAATCCATGTCCAAAGAATTGGCAAAACAAGTTAAAACGAAAAGGACGTCCCCTAATTCTTCTTCCAATGCTTTGTTTTTCTCTGTCGATTTCTTTTGCTTCTCCCCATAATGATGGTTGATTTCACGAGCCATTTCACCAACTTCTTCAGTAAGCCTGGCTTGTAAACTTAATGGAGAAAAATAGCCCTCCTTAAACTGGGATATGTATTTGTCCACGCGCTTTTGAATATCTCCTGTAGTGTAATTCACGTTATCCGCTCCCTTTTTACGTTAGTATCTCTATAAATGGTAGCCAAAAGGGGGCGATTTGACAAATTTTTTAACTAAAAACTTAGAATTGCCTGTTCATTGAGAAAACTCTATAATGAGAAACGTATGACATTTATGGAGGTGAGCAGGTATTAAAATCTTCGGATTGCGTCTTAAAAACATTTTATTCATTTTAATTGGTTCTGCTATTTTTTCATTTGGTCTTGTTCATTTTAACATTCAAAATGAACTCGGTGAGGGAGGATTCACAGGGATAACTTTATTGCTATTATACTTATTTAAATGGGATCCAGCCCTTATGAATATCATTCTCAATATCCCAGTTTTAATCATAGGCTGGAAGATACTCGGGCGTAATACATTCCTATATTCATTAATCGGAATCCTTGCTGTATCCTTATTTATTAGAGTTTCACAAATATATATGATTGAATTTAATTTATCATCTGACCTCACGTTAGCTTCTTTATTTGCAGGTGTGTTTATTGGAGTCGGATTAGGTATTATCTTTCGGTACGGCGGAACGACTGGAGGCGTGGATATTATCGCTCGCCTCATCAATAAATACTTAGGCTGGAGTATGGGGCGAGCCATGTTCTTATTTGATGCAGTCGTTATTTTTGTCTCCATTGTTACTTATTTAAACCCGATTAAAGGTATGTACACACTCGTAGCCGTGTTTATCGGCGCTAAGGTTATCGATTTTATTCAAGAAGGAGCCTACGCCGCACGTGGTACTACCATTATCTCTGGTAAAAGTGATGAAATTTCCAGAAAAGTTATGCAGGAAATGGATCGCGGTATTACTATACTCGAAGGACGTGGATCTTTCTCCGGTGAAAGAAGAGACGTTCTTTACTGCGTAATTGGCAAGAACGAAATTGTACGCTTAAAAACCATTATTGATCACATAGACCCCCATGCCTTTGTAGCCGTTAGTCACGTTCACGACGTAATGGGCGAAGGTTTCACGCTAGATGAAAACAAAAACCCGATCAGGGACTAAATTGTAAACACCAAATAAAAAATGCCCCGCTTCCATTGAGAGGCGGGGCATAACTTTATATTATTCTTCTCCCATTCCGAAAAACATGAAAATGAAGCGAAGCAGTTCAGCTAGAGCTACAAGCGCACCAGCTACATAAGTCATAGCCGCAGCATTCAATACCTTCTTCGTCGGACGTTCTTCCTCATTTCTAATAACTCCCGTAGACACCAACTGAGTCATTGCTCGATTAGAAGCATCAAACTCAACGGGCAGAGTCACCAGCTGGAAAAGCACAGCAAAGGCAAAGAAGACAATTCCGGCAAAAATTAAGCCGGTCATTTGAAGAAGAGCTCCGCCAATAATTAAGAAAATAGAGATATTTGACCCGAAGCTCGCAACTGGTACAAGCGCACTTCGGAAACGTAAAAACGCATAGTCCTGAGCATCTTGAATCGCATGGCCTACCTCGTGAGCGGCAACAGCAGCTCCGGCAGCCGAACGCCCATGGAAATTATCCGTAGATAAGCGTACAACTTTAGAGCGAGGATCGTAATGATCAGATAACTGCCCTCTGACTTCTTCAACAGCTACATTAAACAGACCATTATCATCCAATATTTTTCTAGCTACTTCTGCTCCTGACATGGATGAGGAGATAGCTACTTTTGAATACTTTTTGTAGGTGCTCTTTACTTTTGACTGAGCCCATATCGGGATAATCAAAATCAGTGCGAAGTAAAGAATAAAACTCATCATGGTTCATTCCTCCGTCTTGGATGTAAATAAAGTTCTTAGGTCAATTTTAGTCAAACCAGCTGAAAAAATCAACTATTTTCTCTCTTGATTGACCCTTCCACAGTGGCAACGGCTTGATATTTCCTAAAAGCTACATAAGCAAGCGTTATTAGTATTGTACCTCCAATAAGTAGTACCGTCCATAATAATGCTTCCATACTTAAAGCAGGAACAGCTTCAGGCAGCTGATTCAATTCAACTGCAAGGGTTTCACGGATTTGGTCGGAATCTCCCTCTGCAAATTGTGAAAGTTGTTCAGCAATAGGAATTAACTGATCATAAGAATAATACGTCAGAAGGCTTGGAACAACCTTCTCCCATTCGCTTTGAAGCTCTCCCCCTGTTAAGTAAGGATTGTCACCCAGACTATTTTTATAGTTAAAGACGAGTGTATTTATATTCTCCACATGGTTGTTAGCGCTTACCGTTTCTATAAAAATGAGCAATTGACCAATCTCAACTGAATTAGTTTTTGGCAGGTCAACCATCAATGATTGAAGCAATTCTTTCCCTATCTCTTCTTTTTGTGGAGATAGGCTCTCCATATAGTTTTCCAATTCAGCCCTTCGGTTATTCAACGCTTTACCAGCTAATTCATATTTTCCATCCTGTATAAGAAGCTTGTACTGCAAGAAAAAGGCTGACCAATCTTCTGAATGTCCAGATAGGTAAAGGTGCTTATTCATCGGTGTGAGTGTGAAAATAACGGAACATAGTAAGACCAAAATCGCCCGTCCCATTCCACTTCTCCCCTCTCTTAAAAAGTCTTATAGAGAGTCTATGAAGTATGGGCAGAATTTAGACCGCTTGAGTTCCTCTGTGAAACTAGATAAGCTACCCCTATGCATCCAAGGCTTAACCAAAACGTAAAATATCCGATCTGATCCATATACTTCATGATCGCAGGGTATACAGGCATTTGTTCAAAAACGTAGTCAATAACATCATTATGCAGTGTCCATATGGCTGCAACAAGGACATGTCTCATTCGTATAGAATAAAACGGAGCATATAATAGACCCTGGAAGGCCATGGCAGCGTGAGACACGATAAGCATATAACCTGTCCAGGGGAGAGAGCCGAATTCAACCAAAGTCAATCCGTTCATAACAACAGCCCATAGTCCATACTTGAGAAGCGTTATAAGAGCCAGTGCCTCAATGTACGGCACATTTCTATTGAAGATATAAAACCCTAAGAAAATTGTAAAAAACAGGCTGGCTGTAGGGCTGTCTGGGACAAATATTAAAAACTTAGGTTCTGTAACAGCTAACTGACTACCATACCAAATATATCCATAGATCGTTCCGAGAAGATTTACGATAAATAGTAAGATTAAAAACCCACGATTCTTGAGTATGTAGGAGACTAAATCTTTCAACCTTGGTTCCCCCTATATAAATTAAGCCGCGCTCCTTGAGCGCGGCTATCATTTCAAAACTTATTCGCTTGAGCCTGATCCTTCACCTTCAGAAGAGCCTTCTCCTGAACCTTCACCAGATCCTTCGCCTTCAGAAGAGCCTTCTCCTGAACCTTCACCGGATCCTTCGCCTTCAGAAGAGCCTTCTCCTGAACCTTCACCGGATCCTTCGCCTTCAGAAGAACCTTCTCCTGAACCTTCACCAGATCCTTCGCCTCCGCCAGAGCCGGCGTTAGCGATGAATTCAGCTAATACTTGCAATTCTTCATCTGAACCTCCGAAGACTCCTGCCGGCATCTGCCCGACTCCATTTACAGCAATATCTTTAATCTGGTCTACAGATAACTGAGTGTCCATTAAAGATGGATAATTCCCTTGCCCTTGTAAAGAGTCACCATGACAGCTTAAACAGTTCGCTTCATATAAAGCGTAGCCTTCGCCTGACTTATCGATCTCTGATTCTACAGCTTCTACGTTAACTCCGTATTTTTCAGAGCGGGTTTCATAGTCAGCGTGTTGAACCGATTCAAATGTCAGCCAGAAAGTTGCAATAAATCCAAGGAGCATTAATCCAACAGCTATTGGACGTTTATGTGGACGGCGTTCAGGACCTCTGTCAAGGAACGGCGCCAGTAATAATGCTCCAAAAGCCAATCCTGGCATAACAATTGCACCCAGTACAATAAATTCTCCACCCGCAAATTCATATTTCAAGAATTGGTATAAAAATAAGAAATACCAGTCAGGCAATGGAATATAACCTGCGTTGGTTGGATCTGCCTGTTGCTCTAAAGGTGACGGGTGAGCAGCAGTCAGAATAAGGAAACCGATTAGAAATACGGAACCTACGAGCCATTCCTTAAGAAGGAAGTTCGGCCAAAACGCTTCGGTACGGCCTGGATACTCTGAGTAGTCTTTTGGTAAATTGGCTTTTGATTCGGCGGTAACTCGTGAGTCACCGACGAACTTCATCCCTTTTCCCCTATGCACAGCTTTCCCTCCTTTTTTAACTTACATTTTATAGTGGACCGGAAATTCCTTGTTTACGGATTAAGATAAAGTGAAAGGCCATTAATCCGAACAATGCGGCCGGCAAGAAGAAAACGTGGATCGCAAAGAAACGGGTAAGGGTTTGGGCCCCAACGATCGATGGATCACCCGCAAGCAGCGTTCGTATCGCATCTCCTATAAATGGTGTTGCAGCAGCAATTTCAAGACCTACCTGGGTAGCAAAATATGCTTTGTTATCCCATGGAAGCAGGTATCCTGTAAAACCAAGACCAAGCATAACGAAGAACAATAGAACTCCAATTACCCAGTTTAGTTCGCGCGGTTTCTTATAAGCGCCTTGGAAGAACACCCGTAACGTATGTAAGAATAACATTACGATAACAAGACTCGCTCCCCAGTGGTGCATGCCACGGACGATTTGACCGTATGCTACCTCTCTTTGTAAATAATAAACGGATTTCCAAGCATTCTCAATATCTGGCACATAATACATGGTCAGGAACATCCCTGACAAGATTTGAATGACTGTAATGAAAAAAGTCAGTCCGCCAAAACAATAAACAAAAGCTGAGAAATGATGGGCTGGGTTAACGTGCTCCGGAACTTCGTGGTCGGCGATATCACGCCACAAAGGGGTAATATCAACACGCTCGTCCACCCAATCATAAAGTCTTTGCAGCATTGTTAACTCCCCCCTCCTCTAGATTGTGCGTCTCCAAGGTAAAGCATGCCTTCTTCCACTTTGTGCTCAAAAACTGGAAGCGGAGCTGTTGGAGGTGTTCCCGGAACATTCACTCCATCCTTGGTGTAACGTCCACCGTGACATGGACAGTAGAATTGATTAGGATAGTCTTCCTGTGAAGCCCAGTCCACAGTACAGCCTAAATGGGTGCAGATAGGAGAAAGTGCCACAATCTCATCATTTTCATTTCTGTATACCCAGGCTGTTTTCTGTACTTCCGATTCATACCAAGCATCTACCTGGTCAATGGTCCACTCCACTCTTGTGGGCTCATTTGTAATCTCATCAACAGATGCAACGGAATGCATATCTCCGCCTTCTTTGGTTTGCAATACTGGATCAATTGCGAACCGAACCATTGGTGCAAGCATTCCGGCTGCCATGAATCCTCCTACACCAGTCAGTGTGTAGTTCAAAAATTGACGACGGGATACTCGTTTTTTATCGCTCATTCTTTTCCCCCCTCTATGCTGTCATCCATATGACATGGATATTTTACACACAGTTTACTAGGACATTACCATGATAGCGCAATCTCAAGGCGCGGTCAATAAATTATCAAGGCTTGTCGTAACTTTTCTATTACCAGTATGCCTGGATTAGTTCACTGATTTGTCCCGCTTGTTCTTTTACAAACGATTGCGTTTCTGTAGATTGGATATTCCCACTTTGGATAGCTGGAACCCACAACAATTTCCCTGTGAGTTCATCCTCGTGTTTTTTCCATTTAGCATCAAAAGTGAGAAGAAACACATGTTTAAAAGGCTGTTTTCTAAACTGACTGATCCAGCTGTTCAATCGTGATACTTCTGTCTCTGCCGTTCCGCTTATGTAATAATATTCTGGAGCTAAAAATATACGTCCTCTATACTCTTTTTCAATCAGATTGGTAAAAATCTGATTGATTTCCCTTTGAAACGCTTGTTTCCCCATCATTTGATCAGAAGCTGGGTCAAAAGGAATCATTGGAATTAACAAAGTATCAATATATTCTTTCTCAGGTAAGTATTGTTTAATATCTTTTTCTGTCCATCGCACGGGTCATCATCTCCTGCCTTTCTTCTCTCTATTGTACTAGATTGTCGAAAAAATAAAAGTCAGGAGCGATAAAAAATGCTCCTGACTAGTGCATATTATAAGAAGGTATTTAAATCCTGTTTCAGACTGCTTAATTCATTACACAATTCTTTAAATTTATTTCTTTCACCATCAATTAAAGCAGCATCAATTTTCCCTTCCAACTCTTTCTGTCTGTGTTTAAGAAGACTTAATGAGAGCAAGCGTTCCGCTTCGTTTTTATCGCGCTCATTCAAATAATAATCTTTAGGAAGGTAAGGGTTTTCCTCTAATACAAGAGCGTATTTCGAACTTTGCTGAGCATTATCGAAATTCATTTGAATATAGACGGGTTCATCTTGATTCATTCTCAAATCGTGGAACGACTTCTCTGCATCATTCGTCATGACTTGCCCTTTATAAAATCGAAATGGGGGATCGGATACACCTTGAGCACTTATCTCCATACCTCTAGGACAGAACTTCACTTCCTGGACAAAATGAACACTGGAAAGTAAGGATTCATGATTCATCAAATAATTAAGGATCCATACACTTTCACGTTTCTTTAATTGATAATGATTTAGAAACCACCGGACGAAGTCTTTTTTTTCATCAACAGATATAGGTGTTTGCATATGCGCCCCTCCCGCGCCTCATTATTCAAATCATTCTTGCTCCATAAGCCTCGCCAAAAAGTCTTCAATTTCAGTATCCGCGGGGTCAATTGCTAAATATTCTCTAAATACTTCCTGTCCTTCCTTCATACGGCCTTCTTCAATCAGGAAGTATCCATAGGCTTTTAAGAATGCTGTATCCTCTTTTAATGAAGGGTAAGCCTGCTTATATTGCTCATAAGCTTCATCAAACTGTTCCTCTTCTTCATAAGCCTGGGCAAGTTCCCAAAGATAATTGGGATCTTCCTCTCCAAGAGAGATCAACTGATTAATAAGTTCAATAATGGCTTCATAGTCCGCGTCTTCTTTAAAGTTCTCTATTAGGAATAAAACCGCTTCCTTATAGCCTGGATCCAGTGCTACAGCTTCTCTCATAAGCCTGTAACCCTCATCTTTGTTTCCTTGTTTGTGAGTTAACGTACCGGCCAGATGATAGAGTTCTTTATTAAATTCATCTTTTGCCAGACCTTTCTTAGCCATATCCAGTGCTTCCTGAGGCATACCTTCTGAATCATAAGCCTGGGCCAGGTGAGGATAAACCGAATGAAAATAAGGATCTTTATCGATCAATTGTTCCCAAACCTTAATGGCTATATCATTACGATTTGCCTGAAAAGCAACAAAACCATAGCGGAACATTACATCTGGATTCTCTTCTTCCACGTTTTGGTAGTACTCAAGTGATTGTTCAAATTCACCATTGGCTGCATACGCTTCTGCTAAACGCGTAGCTACTTCAATATCTCCCATAACCGGCTGGTGGTGCATAGCGTTCTCGTAATACGGAACACATTTTGAATATTCCCCATTTGAAAAAGCCAGTTCGCCTAAAGCAAAGTCGATAATGGCTGAATTAGGTTCTACTTGCTTAGCAGTTAATAACTTCTGCTCAGCTACTTCGTATAACCCTTGAGCCTGGTATAAATCAGCTAATTGAACGAGTACTTGCAAATAATCTTCATCTTCAGGACCGAATTGATTCAATAGCTCTATCGCTTCATCATCTTCCCCTAAATCGATATGAATTTCTGCCATCATCACTTTTAATTCCTGCTCTTTTGGATAGCGTTGAATCAGTTCCTGAAGAACCATTTTCGCTTCATCCATCATTCCCCACTGAATGTAGAGTTCTGCAATGGTAAAGCGCTCTTCTTCATCCGCATGTGGTAAATATTGTGTTAGAGTTTCTATTGCATCTTCCGTCTTATGGGCTTCCATTTGACGAATTGCTTTTTGTATTTCCTCCATGATGACATCCTTTCTCTGTTAAACAAAATGCTTGTGAAGTTTCACTTGAATATGAGTGCCTGGTTTACGGTCAACCAAGGTTTGATTGACTTGTTTAACCTGCCCGTTCATAATCGTTACATTTGGAACAGGGTTATGATAAATGAATTTCTCCTGTTCATCAATCAAAGAATGTTGAGTCTTCCAAAACAAATTATAATCAGCCTGCCCACCTGATGTTAAACGACCGCGACTAGGAAAAATCCCACTATCCTTTAGATTTTGAAACGAAACTATTTCATCATCCTGTAACTCTGATAACTTAATGATACCATACTGCTTACTAAGTGAAGACCATAATTCTGAATAGTTGTTCGACGTATTTTCAGAATCTTTGACACGGATAGTCAGCGGAATTCTCTTGTACGCCTGAGCCTGGACCAGCCATTCCCATGATACATTTTTCAAGTCATTGATCAAATCCACTTCAATACATAAAAAGGGGCATCCTTTTCTAGCAAAAAATCGGACCATCTCAGCTTTTATAAGCTTAGCGTTTATGACTGGAACCACCATATAGTTTACTGGAATTCCGGATAATTTATTTAAATATTCGTCATAAAGCTGACGATAGTGGCGTATGCTAGTCACTAGGTGTTGAATAAGAAGTAGTGAACACCCTCTTTTTATGTAATTACCAGCTGTTTCTACCGGAGTAGAACTAAAGGAAATTGGCTCAAAGTTATCAAGCATTACATACCCAGGTGTTACAAAGAAACCATCCGTATTCATCTGAACATAAGATTTGCTACCTGAATGATTACGAACAAACTTCTCTCCATAAACTAGTCGCTCCTCTACCTCTCCTCCGCCCTCTTTCTCTAGATAAGCACTAAACCAATAAGCTCCCATACGATTCAAACCTCCATCAGGCTTTTTATATCGTATGAGAGCTTACTGAAAACTATGAAAACTATTTAATTAGTCAGTTGGTTTAAATGGTCAAAAAAGGTCGGGTAAGAGATATTAATACATTCTTTGTCCTCAATCGTAACCGGGGCATCACAAACGAGGGATGCGATCGCTCCCATCATACCGATTCTATGGTCTCCAAATGAATCGACTTTTCCGCCCTTTAGAGGAGTCGGCCCATGGATAATCATACCATCTTCCTGCGGTTCTACATGAGCCCCGAGTGCTCTTAAATTATTCACAACTGCTGCAATTCGATCGGTTTCTTTAAACCTTAATTCACGGGCATCTTTTATAATAGTAGTCCCTTCTGCCTGCGTAGCTGCCAGGGCAACAATTGGAATTTCATCAATTAAATTCGGAATCATTTCTCCTTCAATTCTGACACCTTTCAGAGCAGAAGACTTAATTTGAATATCACCGACGGGTTCATCGCCTACATAAGAATGTATGTTAGCGTCCACAGAAGCGCCCATGTGTTCCATCACCTGAATAATTCCATCTCTAGTAGAATTAAGACCAACGTCTTTTATTGTGATCGAGCTGTTTGAGCTTATGGCAGCGGCAACAATGAAAAATGCTGCAGAAGAGATGTCTCCAGGAACTCTAAAATTAGAGGCTGTCGGCTGCTGCCCTCCCTGGATAGTAATCTTAGAACCTTCTACATCGATATTAATTCCAAATTGAGACATCAGCATCTCTGTATGATTTCTGGTTACTCCAAGCTCCACCACCGTTGTTTCTCCTTCAGCAAGCATCCCGGCTAGAAGAAGAGCTGATTTCACTTGTGCGCTCCTTACTTGTAAATGATGCGTAGTGCCTTTTAATTTAGTGCCCTCAAATGCCAGAGGCAGCACAGAAGCATTCTTACGCCCGGAAATACTTGCACCCATCTCACGCAAAGGATGGACTACGCGATCCATAGGACGCTTAGATAAGGACGGGTCTCCGTATGCTGAAGTAAATAGCGGAAGGCCAGCTAAAACTCCGCTCATCAAGCGGGCTGTAGTGCCGGAGTTTCCAAAATTTATTGGTAATTCAGCTTCCTTCAAATGTGGAATCCCTTTCCCATATACAGTCAACTCGTTCCCTGACTGCTCTATTTGAACACCAAGCTGTCTAAAAGCTTCCACCGTTCGCATGCAATCTTCACCTGTCAAGAAGTTTGTAATTTGGGAGACGCCTTGGCCCAAAGACGCAAATATTACTGCCCGGTGGGAAATAGATTTGTCGCCGGGGACAGTAAGACTACCTCTCAAATTATTTTGCGGAGGACGTAACTCTATGGCTGACATATTAAACACCCCTTACTGTTGTACCATCACTTCATATTGATGGGCTTCAAGCACTTTTTTACTCTTCCATTGTTCGTCACTCTCAGCGAAACTAATTCTCAGTACACCTGTGATCCCTTCGCGAATTTCCAGGATCTGAATATTTTTAATACTAATTTCCTCATCGGCTAATAATCCTATTACATGATAGATAGCTCCAGGCTGGTCATGAATATCCACATAAATATCATAAAAAGCAGGGATTGCGCCCCTGTCTCTTACAGGCAGCCCATCACGGTAATGCTTAGCATCTAAAAGATACTTATAAGTCCGTTCACTCTCTTCATTTTGTAAAAAATCTTTTACCTTGCCCATTTCCTTCATCCAATCATCCAGCATGGAAATTAGCAAATTTCGATTCTGGAAGAAAATATCCTGCCAAAGTTTAGGGTTACTCGAAGCAATCCTGGTAATATCTTTAAATCCTCCGGCAGCTAGCTGTTCAATATAAGGATGAGTTTCCTGCCATTGTTTTGCCTGGTGGACCAGTGAAGAAGCAATTAGATGAGGAAAATGAGATATTACCGCTGTCATCTCATCATGCTCTTTTGTGGAAAAGGTTAAGAACCTTGCCTCCGTTTCAGAGAACAAGTCTTTCAGCCTTTCTGCCTCATGAACAGATGCGTGAAGCGAAGGCGTAAGCACATAGATAGCATTCTCAAACAAATGAGGCTTAGCAGCGGTGTATCCCTGTTTATGGGATCCTGCCATTGGGTGTCCGCCCACAAAAGAGACTTTAGAATGACTTAAGTTATTTGCCGCTTCCAGTACATTGTTTTTTACAGAAGATACATCCGTTACCAGAAGGGATTTAGAAAGCTCAATAGATTCTAATTGTTTTAAATATTGAATGGTTATAGAAATAGGAGTAGCCAGTACACACACATCCGCTTGTTTCACGGCGTCACTAAAATCATGTGAAGTACTATGAATAACTCCCTGCTTTCTCGCCATACTTATGGTTTCAGGATCCTGATCGATGCCAATAACATGGACGTTTTCTTTTTTTGAAACGTTCATTGCAAGAGAGCCGCCAATCAGTCCTAAGCCCACGATTAATACTGTCTGCTTCATTTACTTTACTCCTGATGCTAGTTTCTGTTTCATTTCTTCCTGGATGACAGCCATATCTTCTGAACGGCCAATTGTCAGACGGATTGTATTAGGTAGTCCCAATGCTTCTCCAGAACGCACAATAAATCCTTTTGCGAGCAGATGCTGGAACATTTCGTCACCGCTGAACGGAAGATGGATAAGCAGAAAATTGGCTTGTGAATCATAGTAGGATAAGCCATTTTCATCACAAAAATTCATGAGAGCATTTTTATTTTTTTTATTCTCTTCAAGCGACATCTGAAGAAATTGCTGGTCATCTAACGCTAAGATGGCAGCGGCCTGTGACACAGTCGTCGTATTAAAAGGTTCACGAGAAGGTTCCAGCATGCGAATCACATCGGGATGACCTACACCATATCCGATTCGCAGCCCGGCCAAGCCATAAGCTTTTGAAAATGTGCGCAGGACAACAAGGTTCGGATAGTTATCTAATGCACCTAAAGAATCAAAATAGTCATCTGTTTCCATATACTCATAATAAGCTTCATCTAATACTACTAGAACATGGTCTGGGCAGGTATCCATGACCCATTTAAGCTTTTCACGCTCAATATGTACCCCTGTAGGATTATTAGGCGTACAAATCCATAACACCCTCGTTTGGTCATCGATCTGCCTTAGCATTTCCTCCAGGTCGTGATGACCATCTACTAAGGGGACCTCTCTCACTTCAGCACCTTCTATTAAAGCGTTGTGCCGATACTGTGGAAACGTAGGGGCAGCCATAATCGTATTAGCTCCCGGCTCTAAAAACGTACGGCAAATAATTTGTACAACTTCATCAGAACCATTCCCAAAAATAAGCTGATTATCATTCACATTAATAAATTCAGCTACTTTGCTACGCACTGCCGCTGCATACCCATCAGGATAAATCTCTAAATTAGCAATCAACTCAGGGAGTTCCTGTTTCACCTTAGGAGAAAACCCAAATGGGTTTTCGTTAGAAGCTAGCTTAACAATTCGTTCAAGCCCGTATTCTTTTTTTACTTCCTCTATTCCTTTTCCTGGTTTGTAGGGTTTCATATCTCTTAAAATGTCTTTAGCTTTCATACAGGAACGCTCCTCTCAACTCTTTAAATCCGGTCGAAGCTGTTTAGCTTCATAATGATAAATATGCTTAATATGATGCTGTGCTGCATCTGTTTCAGCCGTTACCATTACTCGGATACACTTAGGTAAACTCCCGGGAACCGGAATTTCTCTCATACACATAACAGGGACATAAGTCCATCCTTTTATTTGCCTCAGGGATTTGGCTGGAAAGCCATCGTTCAGGTCCTCTGTAACTGTAAAATAAACGGATACAACTTGTTCTGGCTGGATTTGATTCTGACGAATAAGATCGTTCATTAGTTCTACAGATTTGTCTATGATCTCTTCTGATCTATTTACTGACACTGTAGTAGCCCCTCTGATACCTCGGATCATGTGGCACTCACCTCTTTAATAAATAGATTCAAGTCTGTTTGTATTTCCTGATCGCTTAATCCAACGACGCATGGAGCGCCGATCTGATTCAACAGGACATAATTAATTTTTTGATGAACGGTTTTTTTGTCCCATTTCATCCGTTTAAGTAAGGTATCTACGTCCAGGTTCTTAAGGATTTCAACAGGATAATGATTGGACTTCAGCCACTCGGCATAGCGGTCCACTGGCAGGGATGACTCCAGTTTCCTTTGGCTAACACGTAAAGCAAACCATAATCCAATGCCAACAGCCTCACCATGAGTGATTTTGCCGTAACCAAGCTCAGCTTCTATCGCATGTGCCAGAGTGTGGCCGAGATTTAAATACCTTCGTATTCCTTTTTCACGCTCATCACTCTCTACAATTCCAGCCTTGACCTTAATTCCTTTCATAAGGTCATCTTTTATTTGTTCACTCGAAAGATTACCTACCGAAACTTGAAACAGATCATTACACCATTCAGGGCTGCTCAGGAAGGCGTGCTTAATGACTTCTCCATACCCAGAGCGGATCTCTTCTGCCGGAAGTGTAAGCAATGTTCCGGTATCATAAATAACCTTTACAGGATTATAAAAGCTCCCTATAAGGTTTTTGCCTTTCTGGTGGTTGATCGCAACTTTTCCTCCCACACTGCTGTCATGCGCTAAGATCGTCGTAGGCATTTGGATGAAATCAATCCCTCTTAAATAAGTAGAAGCCACAAACCCGGCAAGATCTCCAACCATCCCTCCACCTAAAGCCAGGATTAAGGAGCGGCGATCAAGCTGTGCTTCTACACAGGCATCCAATAATCGTTCATACTGTTTCATACTTTTAGATGATTCTCCAGCTGGAACGATAGTAATGTGAGGATCAAACTCATTTCCTAGCCCACTGATTACGTCATCCAGGTAGATATTAGAAACTTTGTCATCTGTTATGATCAGTATTTTCTGATAATCACTGGATATATAATTTAGCAATTCGTGGCGAATTCCTTCTTCTATTATGACCTCGTAATCATGGGAGTTTGCATGAATAGTCAAAGAGCTCATTTAAAACTCCCTGACTTCCTTACGATAATCATCAACGGCCCGTTTTAATCTTGGAAAGTAGTCAGACGGAAATTCTTCGGTAATAGCTTTAGCCAATTCGAAAGCTACAATATGCTCCATAACAACAGAGGCTGCAGGAACAGCACAAGAATCCGAACGTTCAATACTTGCGTTAAATGGCTCTTTCGTATCGATGTCTACACTTTGAAGCGGTTTGTAAAGAGTAGGGATAGGCTTCATGACCCCTTTGACCACAATTGGCATACCAGTGGTCATACCTCCTTCAAACCCGCCTAGACGGTTCGTACGTCTGTAATAGCCACGTTCTTCACTCCAGAGAATTTCATCATGAACATCACTGCCGTTCCGACGGGCAGCTTCAAAGCCAATTCCGAATTCTACACCTTTAAATGCGTTTATGCTCATAACACTTCCGGCAATTCTAGCATCCAGCTTACGGTCATACTGAACATAAGACCCAAGTCCAGGAGGCATACCTTCTACATAAACTTCGGCGACCCCACCGATGGTGTCTCCATCCTTTTTAGCGTCATCAATAGCTGTTTTCATTTTTTCAGCTGCGTTTTCATCAAAAGTACGTACAGGTGAATTCTCAGATATTTCTCGACGTTCCTTTAACGTCAGACTTTCATCTACATCACTTACGATGCCGGCAATTTCTCTGACGTATCCAGCAACTTCAATCCCAAGTTCACTTAGCAATACTTTTGCCACGGCGCCTGCGCCAACTCTGGCAGCTGTCTCCCTCGCAGAAGAACGCTCCAGAACATTTCGCATATCACGATGGCCATACTTCATGCCCCCATTTAAGTCAGCGTGTCCCGGTCTTGGTTTCGTTACTTTTCTACGTATTTTCGCATCTTCAGGAAGCGGATCCTCTCCCATGATATCGGTCCAGTGTTTAAAATCGTCGTTGTGGACAACCAAAGTTATAGGTGAACCCATTGTATAACCATGTCGCACCCCGCTGGTAATATCTACTAAGTCTTTTTCAATCTGCATTCTTTTTCCACGGCCATATCCACCTTGCCGTCTTATTAAAGATTCATTTATCTGTTCGCTTAGCAAAGGTAAATGGGAAGGTACCCCTTCTATAATTGTTGTCAACTGCTTACCATGAGATTCACCTGCTGTTAAATAACGCATGGATAACATCCCTCCTGATCGTATAGTGAACTGAGTTAATCTCAGCAATAAATTTTACGTACTACTATATCATACGCATAAACGTTTGTGTCGCAAAATTGTTCGAATTTTTATAAAAAGCCATTGAAAACGCTTACTCAATTTCAAATTCCATTTTTTTATAGGCTCCGTTAAACTTCCGTATTGATTTTAAGGTTAAGCTTCCATTACATGAAGACTCGAATTAAAGATAGTTGGGCCCGTTTCTAAAATGGGGACAAGATTTGGCGGGGAAATAACTCGCTTTTCTGGAGCCTTTTTCTCCACCCAATATCTCGAAATCGAGTCCTCTACTATAATGCCCTATTGCGTAATAAGGCTCCTATGAAAAATTTACATTAAACTTTTACACATCCTTTTATAAAAAAAGGCGTCAAAGACTGCTAGTTGATATCTTTGTGGCGAAAAAATCTGCTCGGCGCTACCCACAAAAAATATTCCTCCACCTTCAAGGGAACGACTGAAATTCTCATAAATATAATGCTTAGCTGCCTCAGTAAAATAGATTAACACATTCCTGCAAACAATAAGATCACAGGAAGGTATGAAAGGATCCGCCAACAAATTGTGTTTTTTAAAGGTCACACAGTTTCTTATATCATCGTTGACTTTATATGAACTCCCTGTCTTTACAAAATATTTTCTTTTTATTTCTTCAGGTACTTCATTCAGCGATCTTTCAGGATAAACCCCTTGTCTAGCTTTTTCCAGAGCCTGGCCGTCCAGATCTGTAGCCATGATCTCGATGTTTTGCAAAGGGAGGAAGTGATTAATAATCATAGCTAGAGTATAAGGCTCTTCTCCCGTAGAACATGCTGCACTCCAAACTTTTAAGTGATTCTTATTTTGCAGAAGATAAGGAAGAACCTTCTTTTCTAAAATTTCAAACCGCTTTCGATTACGGTAAAATTGTGAAACGTTTATAGTCATCCTGTCTAATAGCTCTTCCAATAAGTGAGGTTGGGAATGAAAGGAAGAATAGTAATTTAAAAAAGTCGAATATCCCCGTTTATCCCGCAGCGATGTCAATCTTCGTTTCATTTGGGCTTCTTTGTAAAGGGAGAGATCAATACCTGTTTCTGTATGTAAAAGTTGGATGAATTCTCGGTAATCCTCATTCATAACCTGGGCTCCTTATCCTAACTGATCTATTCTCTATTAGAGTAGCTGAACCATTCTGGTATGTAAACGATAATCGACCGTAATTTCTCACACTAAAAAAACCGCCTGGCTGCAGGCGGTTTTTAAAAGGATTTATGCTCAGTAAACCCAGTTTAAGTTATCTTTTTGATAATTTAAAATTTCATCAGAGTTGAAGAACAGCTCGAGTTCTCTTTTAGCACTATCAGCTGAATCGGATCCGTGAATGACGTTTTTGCCTACTGTTACCCCGAAGTCGCCGCGTATCGTTCCTGGTGCTGCATCGGAAGGTTTAGTGGCCCCCATCATCTGACGAGCCCCGGCAATTACACTCTCCCCTTCCCATACCATAGCAAATACAGGGCCGGAAGTGATAAATTCTACCAGTTCATTAAAGAAAGGTTTGTCTTTATGTTCGCCATAATGTTCCTCGGCCAACGAATTTGAAATAACCATGAGTTTAGCTCCTGCTAATTTATACCCTTTTTTTTCAAATCTGGAAGTAATCTCACCAATTAAATTACGTTGAACTCCATCAGGCTTAACCATTAAAAAAGTCTTTTCCATGTCATCCACCTCAGTTTATGTATAGTGTGTGAAAGCGCTTTTAATAAGTGCCAAAGCAAATTCTATCAAAGTTTGGAAGGGATGGCAATACATTATGCCCTTCTTTTTCCAATGTATTTAGCAATCCCTTTTAAAGTCTGTTTAGCACGGTTTGGAGGAAGCTTATCCAATGATTCGTAAGCTTTTTTTAAATACCGGTCACTTAACTGCAGAGCCCGGGGGATAGAATCATTAGATTTAATTCGCTCGAGCAACGGTTCAATATCTTCTGGAGTTAATGGATCTTTTCTGTTAAACAACTCTTCCAGACGCTTCCTATAATCGCTTTCTTCCATTGAATATAGAACAGGCAATGTAATATTCCCCTGAAGGAGATCACTCCCGGCTGGTTTGCCAAGTTCTTCTTCAGAAGATGTAAAATCAAGAACATCGTCGATGATCTGATAAGACATCCCTACATAATACCCGTATTGATATAAGGCTTTTTCTTCACGGGGGGTAACGTTGGCTGCAATAGCCCCTAAACGGCAGCTAGCCGCAATCAGCAGAGCCGTTTTTCTTTTAATTCTACGAAGATATGTACGCAAATTCTGATCCACATTGTATTTATCCCTGATTTGCTCAATTTCACCCAAACAAAGTTCAACCATGGTGTTGGCTAAAATCTGATGCGCCCGAGGATTTTCGAGAGCAGATAGGTTTTCAAGAGAGCGCGCAAAAATATAATCGCCTGTGTACATAGCGATTCGGTTATCCCAGCGTGACTTTATAGTGGGCTCTCCTCTTCGGAGCTCTGATTCGTCAATTACATCGTCATGAACGAGAGAAGCAGTATGTATAAGTTCTAAAGACACAGCTACAGCCTTCATACGTTCAATATCATAATCGCCGAATTTCCCGGCTAACAGAACAAATACTGGTCTTATACGCTTTCCACCAGCCTGCAGCAGTTGGCTCGAAGCTTCGCGTAGCACCGGGTTATCTGACTGTATGGTCTCATTTACAGCGGTTTCTATAGAAGACAGATCGTTTTTCAGAAATGAGTAAATCATGGCTAATTTCATTGTGCTTCATCCTTAATTATTGCTTTTCACCCATATGCATGGCCGCAACGCCACCCGTATAGGATTTGACTATTACGTTCTTAAAACCGATATCCTCAAACAGCTCTTTTAATTCGTTTTTCCCCGGGAAATCTTTAGCCGATTCATGGAGCCAGCTGTATTCCTGATAGCTTTTAGCGAAAAGCTTTCCAAATAAAGGCATTATATTTCTAAAATAGAAATAATAAATAGATTTAAAAACAGGGTTTTCCGGCTGGGAGGTTTCCAGGCAGACAACCTTTCCACCAGGCTTTACCACCCGTAGCATTTCTGATAGAACCTGCCTATAATCCGGAACGTTTCTTAAACCGAATCCAATCGTTACGTAATCAAATTGATCATCCTCAAAAGGCAATTCCATCGCGTTGCCATGCTCAAATTCCACTTGCTTCATTTTTAACGCCATTTTCTTTTTAATGGCCACGGAAAGCATATTTACACTAAAGTCCAGCCCTACTACTTTTCCGGTTGGACCGACCTCTTTCGCTAAAGTCATTGTCCAATCTCCTGTCCCGCAACACAGATCAAGTGTCCGGTCTCCTTTGCTTACATTCATTCGTTTCATCACATCTCTTCGCCATAAACGATGCTGTTGAAAAGAAATAATGGAATTCATCTGATCGTATCGATTATATATTTGTTCAAATACATGATGAACACGTTCTTCTTTAGTTTGTGAGCCCATATTTAACCTTCTTCCGCAATCTGTCTCTGATTGAATTGATGATGAATAGCAGAGTGAACATGGCTTTTGAGCCAGTTAAAATGAATCGGCAGCTGAGATACCGTTGCTTCCAGTCGATGCACGTGACTCTGGAGCATTTGCTCAATATTTACGATTACTTGTCCACTATTCCCCAGAATACCTGGCCGCTTAACTAATACATCGATGAGTGGAGAAAACTTACCTTCCTGATAACTTTTCTTCTCTTCAAGTAGTTTCTTTGCCAGAAGCCATTCTCCTGCTATATCATTGATTGTTGTCCTTTGAACATAAGAAGCCACTCTTTGAATGAGTAACGATTCTATTTTCTTCAGACCGTTCAGGAACTCTTGAAATGACTCTACGTCTTTATAGTAGAGCTCCATCTTCAATTCGTTTATTTCTTTAATAGCACCTGCAAGCGTTTGAATCATGGGTATATCCTCAAGTTGAGACAATAAATAATAATAGAGTCCACTGTAATAGTCCCCTGCTAAAACAGTTAACTGTCGGTTCCTGATGGTTTCCTGGTCATCATCATCTTCTGTAAGTGTTACAAGATCATGGGTGTCCAAAGCTATTTGAACCAGCATAGTGGTGATAATATACTGTTCTTTCTTTACAGAAGAAAGACTGGTATGATCCATGATCGAAGATAAAATTACCAGTTTATCCTCATCCACAGCAGGTTCCGGTATGAAACGCGCCAAAAAAGGATGGCGAACTTTCGATTCAATTTTTTGTTTAAGTTGTTTGATGTAATGATCTGAGGAATTCAACTTGATCACCTGGTCCCTTCGTGAACACTAATAAACCATACCTATTATAGCACAATTCACCTTCAAACGCTTTTTATGTAGCTTCTCTATACTCAATAAGAGCCTATTCCTCTCCTTCATTTGTCATCTCACCGTGGCTTGTCTGGATGACGGCTTTGCCACGAACTTTAACGGCAGAAGTATGTTCAGTAAATTGGGCAATCATTACTTCACCCTGATCAAGTTTTTCAGAATGGTGGAATCTTGTATCTGTACCTCGCGTTAATCCTATAACATTTACACCGTCTTCTAAAGCTTTAATAACAAAAAAATCATTATTAGAAGTTGTCATTTGCAACAATCTCCTTTCTTTAATTACTACTATCTCTTACAAGTATTTTGATGTCAAAACATTCAATTCCTTTTAAACAATACGTCTATTAATAAGAAAAAAAGGGTGCACAATGCACCCTTTTCCAAAGCCCTATGTAGCTTTTTATTTTACCGCGTCTTTAAGGGCTTTTCCTGGTTTGAAAGCAGGAACTTTGCTAGCAGAGATTTCGATCTCTTCACCAGTTTGTGGATTACGACCTTTACGTGCCGCACGCTCACGAACCTCAAAGTTACCGAATCCAATAAGCTGAACTTTCTCACCATCTTTAAGTGAATCCATGATAGATTCGAATACAGAGTCGACAGCTTGTGTAGCATCTTTCTTAGAAAGATCTGTTTTTTCAGATACAGCGTTGATTAGATCTGTTTTGTTCATGACATTCACCTCCTCTCAAGAGGGTTAATCTCATTCAAGTGGAAAGAACCACTATAAATGTTGATGTAGCAGTCATCAAATGATGACAAGCCTTATACTAAACGAGTTTCCAACGAAATTCAATAGAGAATCCTTTAACAATCGCGTTACAAAGCGATTTATAGGAGTGAATTCCGCTTCAGTTCAAGAGTAGCTTACCATAAACCTTACGCAGGTGCAAGAAGCCTCAACTACTGATATGAAGGGGTTTTGCTCTATTTTAAACACTCCATACGAGTTATTACGACGCAGCAGCAGAAAATCCCTTTATTATATAAAAAAATTTGAACAAAAAAATTAAAACGGCCCACTGGGAGCCGTTATAGGATGATGGCTATCATGCCGCCGGAGCCTTCATTAATAATTCTCCCCAGCGTTTCTTGCAATTTATATCTGGCATTTTCCGGCATTAAAGCAAGTTTAGCCTGAATGCCTTCACGGACAATTGAACTTAACGAACGTCCGAATATATCTGAGTTCCAAATAGACAACGGGTCTTCTTCAAAATCCTGCATCAAATACCTTACAAGTTCCTCGCTTTGTTTCTCTGTACCTATAATTGGCGAGAACTCAGACTGTACATCGACTTTGACCATGTGAATGGAAGGGGCAACTGCTTTTAACCGAACGCCGAATCTTGAACCCTGGCGTATTATTTCAGGCTCTTCCAGAGACATATCCTCTAAAGATGGAGCTGCTATGCCATAGCCGGTTTGTTTCACCATCTGCAGAGCATCTGCTACTTGGTCATACTCTCTTTTGGCGATGGCGAAATCCTGCATAATTTCCAAAAGATGATCTTTGCCCCGTATTTCCTCGCCCACAATCTCTTTCAGCACGTGGTCATAAAGATGTTCAGGAGCCTGCAGATCAATTTCTGCCACCCCTTCTCCAAGGTCCATTCCAGAAATATGAGCCCCGGTAATATATTCATAGTGATCAAAGTTTCCTATGACAGTATCTACGTCACGAAGCCGTTTAATATCCTTCACTGTGTCTTCAATTGCATTTTGCAAATTGTTTCTTAACCAGTGCCTAGAATCAAGCACCATTACCCAGCTTGGCAGGTTTACATTGACCTCAAGGACAGGAAACTCAAACAATGCCTCTCTAAGCACACTCTGTACATCTTGCTCTCTCATACTTTCGACCGACAGGGCCAGAACCGGGATATCATATTTCTCTGAAAGTTCAGTTCTCAACCGCTCTGTACTATCAGCATGAGGTTGAGCTGAATTAACAATCATGATAAAAGGTTTACCAACTTCTCTCAGCTCATCGACTACTTTTTCTTCAGCTTCTACGTAATCGGCTCGTGCAATTTCTCCAATCGTCCCATCAGTCGTTACTACAATTCCAATGGTTGAATGCTCCTGGATAACTTTTTGAGTACCGATTTCTGCTGCTTCTTGAAAAGGAATGGCTTCTTCATACCATGGTGTATGAATCATACGCGGACCATGTTCGTCCTCATAACCAACAGCGCCTTTTACAGCATATCCGACGCAGTCCACCATACGGACACGTATGTCCAGATGGTCATCAATATTAATCGTAGCTGCATGGTTAGGAACAAATTTCGGTTCTGTAGTCATGATAGTTTTTCCAGCTGAGCTCTGCGGAAGCTCATCTAACGCACGTTCCCTTTCAGACTCCTCTTCCATGTTCGGTAAGACTACTAATTCCATAAACTTTTTTATAAATGTAGATTTACCAGTCCGTACAGCCCCCACTACTCCCAGATAAATATCACCATTTGTCCGTTTGGAAATATCATTAAAGATATCTACCTTTTCCAAAGGATCCCCTCCCAAATAAAATTTCACCATCATACAAGCCTAGACAATCTAATTCTATGACATCATCTAAGTGAAATATGCCAGAAATTAATAACTTCATAATATAATTAAATGAACCGTCTTCCTGTAAAACGTTCCGAACTAGCTCTTTAAAGCTTATGAGGCAGGGGGAAAGATCATTCTTCATCCTTTTAAACACGTTCAGCACACAAAAAGAACCGCTCCCATAACAGGGAACGGCTCTTTCAAGATGACTGATATTCGCTCATAAAGATGGGTTCACCCTCCAGTATGGTGTAGGGTTCAGAATAACCTGGTACAAACGGGGCATGATCCGTAAGTAAATAGCGGATATCTTCACCAGATTCATAGGAATGATCCTTATTGCTAAGATATTCATATAAGTCTTTTCGATAATCTATAAACAATTTTCCTTCTGAATTTAAATAAACGGGCAGCATTTGCTGAGAATAAGGACTATCAATCATAGGAGGTTCGTCCAGACCTATTTGTTCGTAATCAAGGGCGTAGACGCCTTTAGCAATTTGATCTCCAAATGGTGGATAACGATTATTATCCCTGAAGAATTTTACTTTTACCTGTAACGAGCGAAGGGTTTCGGTCGTTCTTAAATCGAGAACTTTTACTGTAGGGTTTTCCTCTGGATGAATGATAACATACTGATAATATCCTCCGTTCTCAAAGGCTGTACCAGGAGGTTCGCCAATTAGGTTTTGCTGCTTCAACTTTTCAAAATCCAACTGATATTTTTGAAAAATGGGTGTATCCTGAGGTTTAGTCTTAATGGGTAACAGACCATTGGTATTTTCCTGATAAGTATCTACCGCGTTTTGGATAGAGTCTAACTGTACCTGATTGGGTACCTGATTTTTCTGAAGCTCGTTGCTTGGATAAAGACAGCCCGTCAAAATTACAAGAAGAAATGGCACAGTCCATAGTTTTAGCATTTTCATGTTGAGCCCTCCATTTCCTTAAGCTGTCGGTCCACTAAATACGATGTAAAATATAATGAGACCTCCCAGAATCATAAACATATAGGCTAAAAAAGCCACAATCCCAGAAATCACGCCTTTTAATTTATATCGGCTTAAAAAAATTAACCCAATCGCCAGAAATAAGAATAAAATTCCAGCAAAAGAGATGTACATATTGAGCATTGACTCAGACATTATTGTCCCCCTTTGTACACAAATTGCTTTTGATATTATACCACACGCTTGCCATTAAGCGGAAATACCTACCTGTTTCGAGCCAAATTAACTATACTAACCCAGAACTTATGTAAGGTTCATTACATTTCCATTTTTTAAAGAAAAATAACCGGAGCAGCTATGCTCCGGCTTGACTAAATAATTCCCTATCCAGCTCATGTGTAATAATTGCTGCGTGTTATCATATGCATTTTTCCGAAGGGTCGCCTCCTCAGACGCCCACTCGTTAACTATCCTTTTAAAAACTTACCTAAAGTATTCATATCCAAAGGCATATCCTGTTTCGTGATAGCTTCAACAATCTTATCTTCTTTTTGCTTAGAAACCGGTTTGTTTGCTATTTTTGCCAATTGACGTACTAAACGCC
Organism: Halobacillus halophilus DSM 2266; assembly: GCF_000284515.1. Lineage (GTDB taxonomy): Bacteria > Bacillota > Bacilli > Bacillales > Halobacillaceae > Halobacillus > Halobacillus halophilus. The sequence goes on from NC_017668.1 coordinate 2,276,912, forward strand.
GCACCGTTTTCTCATCTTTAAAATTAGCATTTTGAACAGAATTTGCCACGTTAAAAACATCTTCTGCGTCGATATTAGCTTTCTTTTTCAAATGATCAAAGATATTCTTTTGAAAATCACTCATAAACAATTGACCTCCTCGTGCGTTAGGTTCTGGATAGTATATGCACGAGGTTCTATATGTGTCAGTCATTCATTTGTTCATCAAGAATATTTGTGAGGTCCTCCATTTCATGACGGCGGATCCTGGTCATTAACTGATCCACCACGTCTCTTGCATGGGCTTTTTCGAATAAAATTCGGTAAATACCAGATGTTATAGGCATTTCTACATCCTGCGTCTGAGAGAGCTGGTAAGCCGCTTTCGTTGTTCGGACTCCTTCTACCACCATTCCCATCTCATCAAGCACCTCATCCAAATCATTTCCCTGTCCTAATTTATATCCGGCACGCCAATTACGGCTGTGGGAGCTGGTACAAGTAACAATTAAATCCCCCACGCCCGTAAGGCCTGAAAAAGTGAGGGGATTAGCTCCCATAGATGTTCCTAAACGTGCTATTTCAGCCAGCCCTCTTGTAATTAAAGCAGCTTTGGCATTATCACCATAACCTAAGCCGTCTGATATTCCAGCCCCCAAAGCTATAATGTTTTTCAGCGCGCCGCCCAGCTCCACACCAATGAGGTCAGGAGAAGTATAAACACGGAACTGGCGATTCATGAAAAGGTCCTGCACCTTTTCTGCCACCTCTAGATCCTTAGAGGAGATCGTAACCGTTGTCGGCTGCCGTAAGCTTACTTCTTCAGCGTGACTAGGTCCTGATAATACAACAATATCCTCATATAATTCTTCAGGGATCTCTTCATGGATGACTTCTGAAACTCGTTTAAAAGTCTCAGGTTCAATCCCTTTCGATGCATGGGTGATGGTTACTTTATGGTCGATGAGCTCTCTAAGGTTCTGACACACCTCACGCATAGCTTTTGTTGGTACAACAAGCAGGATGTGGTCGGCTCCACTCACGACCCGATCCAACTGATTATCAGCGACTATCCGTTCAGGTATGGTAACACCCTTTAAATACTTCTCATTTGCACGTGTTTCATTTATCTCATCTGCATGCTCTTTACGGTGAGCCCATAGGGCTACTTCATGACCATTATCTGCAAGGACAATGGCAAGAGCTGTTCCCCAGCTGCCTGCCCCTAAAACGGCTACTTTTCCCATGATACCTGCTCCCTTCTTGAAATTCCCTTAACTCCGCTTTCTGGCGAAGATTTTAATAGGCGTACCTTCAAAACCGAAAGCTTCACGGATTCGATTTTCAAGGAAACGCTCATAAGTGAAGTGCATCAGTTCCGGTTCGTTTACAAAAACTACGAAGCTTGGAGGTTTAACAGACACCTGCGTGGCATAAAAGATTTTTAACTTTTGTCCTTTTATGGAAGGTGATGGATTCATAGCCAAAGCATCCATAATCACTTCATTTAATATATTTGTTTGAACACGTTTGGCATGATTCTCACTTGCCTCCAGTATTCTTGGAAGTAAGGTGTGAACACGCTTTTTAGTTTTGGCTGATAAAAATACAACAGGAGCATAATCCAAAAAGCGAAAGTTTGAACGAACCTTGTCTTCGAATTCTTTCATCGTTTTCTCTTCCACTTCCACTGTATCCCATTTATTTACTACAATAATAACAGCTTTTCCGGCTTCGTGAGCATAGCCGGCTATCTTTTTATCCTGTTCCTGAATTCCTGTATCTGCATCAATCAAGGATAAAACCACATCGGAACGCTCTATAGCTTTCATCGCTCTCATTATACTGTATTTTTCAGTAGCCTCGTAGATTTTTCCGCGCTTTCTCATACCTGCCGTATCAATTATAACGTAATCTCGATCATCTTTTGAAAAAGGGGTGTCTATAGCATCTCTAGTTGTTCCTGCTATATCGCTTACAATGACTCGTTCTTGTCCTAAAAGAGTATTTACTAATGAAGATTTCCCAACATTAGGACGACCAATAACACTAAAACGAATAATATCGTCGTCGATCTCTTCTAGTATTTTTTCCGGGAAGTATTTTACCACTTCATCCAGCATGTCCCCAAGGCCTAAACCGTGTGTACCGGATATAGGGTGAGGTTCTCCAAAACCAAGAGAATAAAATTCATAGATGTTTTCTCTCATTTCTGGATTATCAACTTTATTTACGGCAAGCACGACAGGTTTGTTTGATTTGTACAGGATCTTCGCAACTTCTTCATCAGCACCTGTAATTCCATCGCGGCCGTTAACCATGAAAACAATAACATCCGCTTCATCAATAGCTACCTGAGCTTGCTCTCTCATTTGAACAAGTAAAGGCTCATCACCAAGTTCAATGCCACCCGTGTCAATCACATTAAACCGTTCGTTCAGCCATTCTCCCTCTGCATAAATACGGTCTCTCGTCACTCCAGGTGTATCTTCTACAATCGAAATTCTTTCCCCGACAAGCCTGTTAAATATAGTTGATTTCCCTACATTCGGCCGTCCAACAATAGCCATGACAGATTTTCTCATGAAAGGATCTTCCTTTCTTCTTTTCTATTTTTAATTATTCCACGTTTTCTTCATCTTTAAAATACCGAGGTACAACAAGAAACAGAATTCCACCTAAGTTTTCTATTCATCTGTACCACGCAACATAAAAATACTGCTCTTCCGCGGATAGCTGATGCGCAGCTTCCTTCCGCAGAACAGCAGAAATCCTTTAACTCTAATATTTTAGCAGACATTAATAAAATAAACAATTACTGATCCGCTTTCATCAGTGCTTTACTATGATATATAATCGATCACTCAAAGCGTGTGCGATCCCATCAAGGATAGCTTCAAGATTAGCAGCTACAGCTTCCATTTCTTCTTTGGTTTCACAATGGAAAACGGCCGTGCTCCCGGTTACTTTTTCGGATTGGGTGGTGATCGCTGCTAGAATTGCTTTTTCCATCTTCATATTTTAGCCCTCCCGGTTTCTTTTCCTTGACGGCATTTGTATGGCATTTTCCAGTACTGGCACAGAGGAAATAATCTCTTTGGCTCTTACAGGATCTTTCTCCTGAGGTAATATAAAAACACCAATTCTCCCATCGTTAAGATCTCGTTTAATTAATGGAACGAGGGCAGGGGTCCCAGAATCTCTAAAAACTCCAAGGGTGACGGAGACATCATGTAATATGGCTTGACGCTGGCCAAGATTAGCTATAGTGGAGCGAACACTAAAAGACTTAGGGGTCAATATGAAGCCCATCCCATACTTTAATATTTCGTCCTGACGTTCAGGAAGTCCTATGTTCATGATATAAATGTTATCTACATACAAACCTGCTCCTTTAAAGCTAAGTTCTGAGAGTTCCACCGTTACGATATCGGAAAGCTTGGAACCACTCATTAACAGGGAAGAAATAATAAAACACACTACAGCAGCACCAAGAGCTGCCCATCCATTTACGGCAAGATAGCACAGCGTGACAACGAAGGAAGTAAATATAACGAGGTAATTTCTACTTTCAAAAGCGACAGCAATCCCTTCAATATAAGTGTTTCCCCGGGGTACAAGTTCAAAAGAATCCATTTCTGTTAACGTATTTCTTTCCATGTTGCGGACTTCCCTGAATTGGGAGGCAGCTAACGTTAAAAAGGTAACAGCTGTAAATTCCTTCTCCATTATAGAGGGAATGGCTATAGTCCCGAGTGAAGCCGCTATAAAACCCAGCGATAAATGAATAATTTTCCCATGTAAATAGGTAGGATACTGACGATAGTCAGTTCGAAGCATAAAGATTCTTAAAGCCGTACCCACCGAAATACCTGCAATAATTGGATAGGTGTATTCATTCACACATACGCACCTCCTTTTTTAATTGTTTTAATCTTCTTCTGTTGCAAAGAATCCTTTAATCGATGAATCCCATACATGATAAGTAAAACGATCATACCTTTTAACACAAAAATTATCGTTTGTTGATTGAAAAAAGGTTCTTCCAAAATGTAAATTGAAAGTACCAAATAAGACCATAATGTACCAAATGCATTAATTAGCAGCCATGCCCCCATTAAACTAGGGAGGTCCTGAAACATTTTATGTAGAACAAACAAGAAAAATATTACTCCCAGGTAAACACCCGGGAGTCTGGACCAAACTGGCTGCACCAGTAGAAAAAGCTGTACGGCTGTATAACCAATACTTAACACAATTGGCCAGAAATGCTGGATCATATGTTTACGAGTGATCTTCCAGAAATAAGTGCCAAAAATGCCTAATAGCAAAACAAAGTAAAGCTGAAAGTTTATGAACTGATTATCACCGACGGTATATGTACACATAATGATCCAGATAAAAAGTAACAACCTACTCCGCAAATTTGATGATGGAATGAAAAAAAAGATGATAAGCGCAAGGACCCAAGCATACCAGTAGTAAATAGCCGCCAAACCTTTCCACCCCTTCCTCTTTTTATTATGGATCACTATGTCCTTCTTTAAACATCTGCCCATACAAAAAGCCCATGATTATAATCATGGGCTAAGTCTTTGGTCTGACCATTCTTTAGTCCGGCCAAATAGTATATAGGGGTTATGTGACAAGTCATGAATATTGGATGCATTCAACAGCATCATCGCAATTTTAATCTCTTCGTGGATATGACAAATTTCATTGACCAGAGCCTCTTCACCTTCTTCAACCAGAACACGAAGAAGGCCTCCAGCCATTCCAAATGCCTTTCCTCCTAAAATGAGTCCTTTCACTCCATCCAGACCATGGCGAACACCCCCGGAGGCAATAATATGAAGGTCCGGGGACACAGAAGAAGATTCCAAAATGGAAATAGGGGTAGGGATTCCCCAATTATTAAATGATGATAAGGGGGTGGCTCTTCTCATATTCTCTACTTTAGAGAAGTTTGTCCCCCCCTGACCTCCTACATCAATGTAACGAACCCCCATAGAATATAAGGTTTCCACTGTCTCTTTCGACATCCCATACCCTACTTCTTTTACGATCACAGGAATAGACATCTTAGATACAATCTCTTCTATTCGACGAAGACGATGGGAAAAGTCTCTGTCTCCTTCAGGCATTATTAATTCCTGAAGTGTATTAATATGAATTTGCAGTCCATCCGCTTTAAGCATGTCGACAGCTTCTTCTGCCTGAGGAACGGTAGCTTCACTACCCACATTTGCAAAAATGACTCCCTCAGGATTTACTTCCCGAACAACTTCATAGGTAGATCTCTCCTCGGGATTTTTAATGGCTGACATTTGGGAACCTACAGCCATCCCAATACCGGTTTTACTTGCGGCTAAAGCGAGGTTCCGATTAATCTCTTTCGTTTCTTCTCCACCACCACCGGTCATTGCATTAACAAAAAGAGGGGAACTCAAATGAAGTTCCCCTACTTGTGTTTCTATACTCAATTGATTAAAGTCCAGACGGGCCAGACTTTGATGAACGATTTCCACATCGTCAAAATGATTGTGATAAGCTCGTTCGTGACCTAATGCATGGCGGATATGATCAATTTTCCTCTCAGACCTTGTCATATCCAACACCCACTCAATTATTTTTTGTATTTATCCAGTTTATCGCCAATCATATCACTCAGGGAGAAACCGGAATTGTCTTCTTCCTTCTCATACTGCTGGTACTCTTCTCTAGTTTGTTCAGCTTCAAGTTCTTTCATACTTAAGGAAAGACGTTTAGCTTCTCCATCTACGTCTAACACTTTAACTTGTACCTGCTGTCCTTCTTCCAGGACTTCACCAGGAGTACCAATGTGGCGATTGGAGATTTGTGAAATGTGAACAAGTCCTTCAACACCTGGGAACACTTCTACAAATGCTCCAAAGCTTACTAAACGGCGAACCGTTCCTTCTAACACTTCTCCCTGTTTCACTTTTTCCTGAATATCATGCCACGGACCAGGCTGAGTGGCTTTCAAGGAAAGAGATATTCTCTCATTATCACGATCAACAGATAGTACTTTAACTTTAACCGTCTGCCCCTCTTCAACTACATCAGATGCTTTTTCTACATGCTGATGAGACAGTTGGGAGATATGTACTAATCCGTCAATACCTCCAAGGTTTACAAACGCACCGAAGTCTGTCAATCTTTGAACAGTGCCTTCAATTACCTGACCATCTTCAAGTGAGTGCAGTACCTCCTGCTTTTTCGCTGACTCTTCCTCTTCCACTACTGCCCTGTGAGAAAGAATGACACGATTTTGTTCTCGATCCAGTTCAACCACTTTCAGAGAAAGGTTTCTGCCTTTATAGTTTTCAAAATCTTCAACATAGTAAGTTTCTACTAGAGAAGCAGGGATAAATCCTCGAAGACCGATGTCTACAACAAGACCGCCTTTTACAACGTCTTTAACTTCAGCTTCAAAAATTTCTCCACTCTCATACTTGTCTTCCAAGTCCTGCCATGCTTTATCTGCATCAACAGCTCTTTTAGATAGGACGATTTCATCATCTTCTACCTTTTTAACTTGCAGGGTCAACTCGTCCCCTTCACTGACTGCATCTGAAGCTTTTTCAACATGAAGGCTGGATAATTCACTAATAGGTACAATACCCTCAACTTTATATCCAACATCTACGAGGACTTGTTTTTCTTCAATTTTAACAACTTTACCAGTAACAATGTCCCCGGCAGAGAATTCTTGCATTCCAGATACTTCTTGATTCATTTCATCCATACCAAGCTACCTCCTTCAATTTCCGACACAACCTTTAAAACAGAAATGCCCTTTTTTCTAACTTCTAATATTTAGAGCTTTTTGTCAAGTGATTACGCTCCATCAGCTGTGAATTTTATGCAGTTTTCTGATTTCTTCCATAATTCGATCTGTTACGACTTGCGCAGAAGCTTTTTCCTCACGGTATCCACTCATATCAATGGGTTCACCATAAACGACCTTCAACCGTTGAAACTTCTTATAAGGTCCTACTATAGCGCAGGGAACAATATAGGCTTCAGAACGTAGAGCAAAGAAACCTGCACCAGCCAAACCCTTTCCAATTTCGCCATTTTTTTGTCTTCTTCCTTCCGGGAAAAGACCGAGTACATGATTATTATTAAGAATTTCCAGACCTTGACGGAGCGCATTACGATCACGCATGCCTCTTTTTATTGGAAAAGCATGGACTCCTTTAAGAATTCCCCCAATCAGCCTGTTTTTAAACAATTCTTCTTTGGCAAGGAAGTAAATGTCCCTGCTGTTTGTAATACCTACTACAGGTGGATCTGCATTAGATATATGATTGGAACAAACAATAACTGGACCTTCTTTGGGAATATTGTGTTGACCAATAACTTTAATCCGGTATAAAGGGTAAAAGATGACAGCACAAATCCATTTACCCAGCTTATATAAGCTCATTATTTATCCCCCCTCTCCTTCTTTTCATTTACTACTTTAATTATCTGCGCTACTACTTCTTCTATTGTTAAAGAGGTGGTGTCTACAATAACGGCATCGTCAGCTTTTACAAGCGGAGCAACTTCACGGTTTGAATCAATTTCATCACGCCTGCGGATTTCTTCCTTAAGGTCTTCCAGGTTTGAGTCGTACCCTTTGGACTGGTTTTCTTTATGACGTCTTTCTGCTCTTTCATCCACAGAGGCAATCATAAATATCTTTACATCAGCATTAGGCAGTACATGAGTCCCTATATCTCTGCCATCCATCACGACCCCCTGGTGATTAACGAGTTCCTGCTGGCGGCTTACCATTTCTTCCCGGACGTCTTTATGCTTGGATGCAATAGATACCTGGTTCGTAACATCGCTTGTTCTTATATCGTCCGACACATCCTCACCATCAAGAAGGACTCTCTGTCCATTCTCGCTCTGCACTAATTTTAAATCCGTTTTCCTTAATAATTGTGCCAGAGCATATTCATCTTCAAGTGAGACACCATTATTTAAGGCTTTCCAAGTTAATGCACGATACATTGCCCCCGTATCTACATATATTAAAGATAATTTTTCAGCTACTCTTTTTGCTACAGTACTTTTTCCGGCAGCAGCTGGGCCGTCGATTGCAATTGTCATAGTATCCATGAGTTCAGTTTCCTCCAATTTACCTTATACAAATAAAAGCGCACTTAAATAACGAAAGCGCGCCTAAGAGCCCTCAGACGGTTAAACCCACCATGAGAGACTCTTAATTACTCTGTACAGAATAACATAACTAATTGGAAAAAATCCATTATTATGTAGCTACTTTAGTGCCTTTCTGCGCATGTTCATCTGTTGCTCAAAACAATATCGAATGATCAGCTGACGCTGTTTTTCTAAAATATTTTCAAATTGTATGGATACTTGATTTTTCTTTCCGTTGTCTTGTTGAATTGTTCTTACTACGATTCCCTCAGATTCCACGTACCGGTTCTCGCCGGAATTCATAGGAAGAACTAACGTTAAGTTTACGCGCTGGCACCTATACATCTGTACATGATAAGGTTCTAAAATTGCTGCTCCGCCCCCACTAATATCCTGAGTCACTGCCGTAAAAGATTGATTTTCAAATTGAACCGCAACATCTATTGAAGCGTCTACACGCACATATTTTCTGCGCTGTATCCGAATAAGGTCTTTTTGAGGAGGAAGTGTCAGTACGAGCACCGGAATGTTTAACTTCTTTCGTGCTACTACCTCCGTGTTAAAACAATATACGGATTGATCTTCAGTAATAAAGCTCGCCTGGATTTCAGTGCCTTCCATAATAAAAGCCGCTTTATCTGTCTTTACGTTAATAGGATAATCAATATAGATATACCCTTTCGTGTGATCAACAAGTTTACACTTATATTTCTCTGGTTCTTCCTTATCCTTCGAGTTAATTTCTAAGGTGATTGGCATACCAATTTTTAAAATCTGCATATTATCCCCCAACTATCTAAGGCTTTTGTATTGATTATATTATCTCATTTTTATATAAATATGGAAAGTGTATAGGTCTTGTGAATTAAAAAAACCGCCAGACCTATGGCGGTTTTTCTAAACTAATTAAATTTGACTTCGGCTTTTTTTAATGTTTCCACTTTTTCTTCCTGACCATTCTGAGCGTTTATAAATATTCTATACGTCGTATTTTCTTTAGTGGTTAAAAATTCGTAACATAATACGAGCTCTTTTAAGTCATTTTCGATGACAGCCAGTCGATTTTCCTGTATTTCTAATCCCGGGTTTACTTTGGAGCGTGCTTCTTCCTCTGTTATTTCAGGTTTTTCGATTTCCCGGTCCTGGTGATCATCGTAGTAATCTCTTGCGGATAAACCAAGTACTTCACCATTATCCAATCCTACTTTTACAACTACAGATTCCGGATAATAGCGAATGTCATCCTTAGTATAAACATAACGAAAGATCCCTATGTTATTATACTGGTTCGTTTCAGCCAGCTCTAAACCTTCTGCCTCAAGTCCTTCTACATATTTCTCAGCTTTCTTGGATGCTTCGTGAAGACTAATTTCCACCTCTCCCATTTTGCGGCTGATCATAATGGTTAAAGGGTGCCCTCCCTTTACAGTTAAATCCATATAACCATTTCGCTTTCCATTATCAAACGAAGCCGTGTAAGTCGGTACATCAGCTCCCTTACCTGATTTAGTAAGAGTAAGTTTATTAACATCAACTTTCTCAAGCCATTGACTGGCAATTTGTTTGGCTTTTGCTTCTGAAATAGGGTCCCCCTGTAGATTTTTATAACTTTTCTCTGGACTGGCAGCCGTTATACCTGTTTGAGCGGTCGTTTGTGTATAACCGTCAACCGTTTTCTCTACGGTCTTAAACCCATTCACAATAGTGTTATCGCCCGCTTCATTGTTTGTAGAAAGTGCCAGTTGTACATCCATCCAGCGCAAATTATCTTTCAAAACAACATTTTGTACTTTGCGTAACTCGGTTTCAATCTCACCTGAATGCTTATGAAGCTCTTCCAGTTTTTTTATTTCTTTTTCACTTAAAGGCTTCTTCTCTAAGTCGCGAATAGCGGTTCTATAAGCGAAATCCCCTATTTCATAAAGAAATTCTTCCGTCTTATTAAACGGGAGCAGAGTAAGCGGAAGCTGACCCACATCTGAATTTGCTTCCGAGGTGATTCTCCAAATTTCAGCCAACTGTGGCGAAAGCTGCTGTCTCGTGTTCATAGCCAGTGTAGAACCTATTTTGTCGTGCAGAAGATCTACGTTATAAGTGAGTTCGTGAAATGCGCGTTGGTAACTGTTCTCCGCCTGAATAAGTACTGCATTTTTATCCTGATTTTCCTTGTAGCCCCAGACGGTTGTCCCTACAGCTACTATACTTAATACGACAATTGTAATCCAGCGAACCATTCTTCCACCTCCTATTTACAGAATATATGCTTACCAATCTTCTTAATTTGCGGCCTTGACCATATCCAATCTGATGTTGCCGTGTTCGGATTAAAATAATATATAGCCTGACCAGAAGGATCCCATCCGTTGATCGCGTCCATAACCGCTTCTTTTGCCGTTTCATTAGGCTGAAGCCATATCTGTCCATCACTTACCGCAGTAAAGGCTCGTGGTTCAAAAATAACTCCTGAGACGGTGTTCGGAAACGTTGCGCTCGACACCCGGTTAAGAATTACAGATGCTACTGCCACCTGACCAACGTAAGGCTCACCTCGTGCTTCTCCATACACAGCATTAGCCATCAATTGGATATCATTCTGAGAATACCCGCTTGGAACATTAACAGCTGTTGGCTCCTGTTTCTGAGGAGGTTCCTGGTTTCCTTTTGGTTTCTGCTGTTTAACCTGCTGAGTTTTAGGAGTACCCCCGTAATACGTGAAATCATTCCCTCTTCTCACTTGCTCCTGAACAAATCCCTTATCATATTTACTAGCTTTGGTCAGTTTATTTTTCACTTCTCCCCCTACTAAACCATCAATTTCAAGACCAAATTCATATTGGAAATTCCGAACGGCCCAATAGGTGCCCCATCCAAAAACCCCATCGATATTACCGTTATAAAACCCCAGATATTGTAATCTGGCTTGTAGTTCAATCACATCATCTCCGGTGGTCCCATGCTGTATAACTTGATTTGAAAAAGCTTCTACAGAGTTGACAGATGTCCATTCTGAAACAGGAAAGATGAGCATAGCGGCTCCCAATCCAATGATTATCATTTTCTTCCATATCATCTGAGTTACACCCCTGACCAGTAGTATTATTTATAAGATTAGTGTCCATCCATTTATAAACTTTATACATGTTTATCCATTAAAAAAACCGCCGTTGCAACGGCGGTTTACTTTTTATCATGTTTTTTGAAGGTCTTCATGATGTTCATTGGCCAATCTTATCTTTCTGAATCCTATCACCCATAAAACAATCATAAATGGTGTAATCCAGTACAGCCATGTCTGGTTCAATACCGTAATAATATAATCATACAAGGTATGAAAACCCACTGGAATTAGTAAGGCTAAACTTAAGCATAAATTTTGGTTTTTGCTGGCGAATTTTGCTTTACCCATGTAAAAGCCCATAAGAATTCCAAACAAAGCATGAGAAGATACTGGAAAAACTGCTCTTAATAGGGCAATCTCAATGCCATTTGAAAAGATATAAATAATATTTTCTATTGTTGCGAAGCCTAAACTAATTGCCACACCATAGATAATTCCGTCATAGTGATGGTCAAAATCTGAGTGCCTATAAGCAACAAATAATAGAAAAAACCATTTAAAAAATTCTTCCATTAACCCAGCTAAGAAAAACGACCTCAATAGCGGAGTCTGAAATACCCCTTCAGTTTCAAAAGCATATTGAATAAACATCAAGGGAAATACCATGATGATGCCAATAATAAACATGCGGATGATCAGTGGGAGCGGTTCTAGCTCAATTCTTTTACTTAAGTATATGAATGTCATAATTGCTATAGCAGGAGATATGGCTGCAGTCAGCAAGGCCATAAAAATCAGCCCTCTCTCATTCTTTCGCCTTATTTCAATGGTATCATGAAGAATGTGGAAAAGGAATAAGGGATACGTCCGAATGGATAAATATCAAAAAAGCACCAGCTTGGCTGGTACTTTTTTATCAGGCTTGATTAGAATTTCACACATGATTTGTCTGGAAGAAAGAATACCTTCGAGAAAAATAATAGAGAAAACTCTGATAAATAGAAACGGGAAGTGCAGAGCATAGAGTTCTTTCACCAGGAAGAGCCTTAGAAAAAGGCTTATGCTCCAGTGGAAGTTTAATAAGTAATATCGCCCTCGAAATTGGAAGCTAGAATAACCGCTAATTTTATCCGGGCTTTCTTACTATCGTCATCATCTCCCAGAATGACACCATGCTTATAGAGATCGTAGGCACTACCTAAATAATCATAAGTCGTATAAACGGAACCTTCTTCTGATGTTGTAGTAATGACAATTCTCACTCCTGCTTCAATTGATTTAACAATTTCAGCCATCATTCCGGGTGCTACTTGCCCTCTTCCTACACCTTCTAATATTATGCCTTTCGCCTGACTCTCACGTGCAGCTTTAATAAGAGCTCCGTCCGCACCTGAATAAGTTTTAACGATGTCCACCCTTGGAATATCCGTTATAAGATCATATGTTTCTCTATTTATCGGTTTTTGATAGATATGAACTTCGTCGTTATCAATAATGCCTAAGTAACCAAACCCAAAAGCATTAAACCCCTGGATATTCGAAGCGTGTTCTTTCTTTACATATTTAGCTGGAAATATACGTTCATTAAAGACCACTACAGCCCCTGCTCCATGCAAATCCTGACTACACGCTGAATAAATGGCATGTCTCATGTTAATATAAGCATCACTGCCCATCTCGCCTGGCGACCTCTGAGATCCAGTTATAACTACTGGTCGCTGATCATTAATGGTTAAGTCAAGAAAGTATGCACTTTCCTCCAAAGAGTCGGTGCCATGAGTCACTACCACACCTGAAACCATATCATCTTCAAAGTAAGCTTCAATTTTCTCTTTAAGCCATATAAGATCTTCAAAGCCTACGTGCATACTTGGTTTTTGAAATACAGAGTCGATTACTACATCAATATCCGTTGGAAGCTTCAGCATTTCAGCCAGCTCCTCACCAGTTAAAGCACCAGAGGATAATTTACCAGACTGCTTATTAGGTACACTAGCTATGGTACCTCCCGTAGTAAGTAAAACTACTTTACTCAAAATAAAGCCCCCTTTAAACAATGCGGAATGATAATTTATACAAAAAATCTCCCAAACCTTCTTTGAAGCGGGAGATAGCTAAACGGATGGCTTAATTCTTACTGCCAATGGCACGAGCGATTTTTCCGCCATGATGCCGACCATTTTCAATAAATATCTCATTATTGTTGTATCCAGCTGCAATTACGCCAGCGATATAAATACCAGGAACATTGGTTTCCATACTATCTTCATTATAATCAGGGCGCCCGGTCTCTCTATCAAACTCAACGCCCATCTTAGTCAAAAAGTTATGGTCGGGGCGGTAGCCTGTCATAGCGAAAACAAAATCGTTCGCAATACGTTTTTCCTGCCCTCGGCATTCGTAAATGACCTCGGTCTCAGTAATTTCTTTAATATGCGCACAAAAATCCATACTTACGGCACCTTTTCTTACGAGAGCTTCGAATTGAGGTAAGATCCATGGCTTAATACTTTTTGAATATTCTTCACCGCGATATAAAACCGTAACATTAGCTCCGGACTTTTCCAATTCCAGAGTGGCATCTGCTGCTGAATTTTTTCCACCGATAACTACGACATCTTTATTATAGTAGGGGTGGGCTTCCTTGAAGTAATGCATAACCTTTGTAAGCTCTTCTCCCTTTATACCTAAATGATTCGGCTGGTCGTAGTAACCGGTCGCAATGACCAGGTCCTCCGCTTTATATTCCACCTGTTCACCTGTCCGCTTTTCAGTCTTAACTATAAATCCTGATTGCTCCTGTTCCACGTGCATTACTTTTTCGAAAGCATTTATGCGTAACTCTTCCCTGCCAGCTACTGCACGGTAATAGGCGAGAGCCTCGTTTCGCACGGGTTTCTGACGTTCCGTGATAAACGGAATTTTTCCAATCTCCAGCTTTTCACTCGAACTGAAAAACGTTTGATGAGTTGGGTAATGAAAAATAGAATTAACAATATTCCCTTTTTCTATAATTAATGGTTCAATGCCCATTTTCTTTAGCTCTATGGCTGTACTCATACCGCAGGGGCCACCGCCAATTATGATGACTTTTTCTTCCTGATGCACGTTACTCACTCCTTTTTCCAGAAGTATCTGGAACTTACGTTCGATTTAATAAACAAAAGTAAATCTCCTACCATGTAAATGATAGGAGATAATTGTGGTCAAATCAACCTATATCCATCCTCTAAAACGAGAAGCTTCTGCCATCTTTCTTACACCAACCATGTAAGCAGCTAAACGCATATCTACCCGCCGGGTCTCTGCTGTTTTGTAAACGTTATCAAACCCTTTAACGATCACTTTATGGAGTTTCTCTTCCACTTCTTCTTCTGTCCAATAATATCCTTGATTATTCTGGACCCATTCGAAATAAGAAACCGTTACTCCTCCCGAAGACGCCAAAACATCGGGTACAAGCAATATCCCTCTTTCAGATAATATTCGAGTGGCATCTAAAGTGGTCGGGCCGTTTGCTGCTTCTACCACGATACTTGCCTTTATGTTGTGAGCATTTTCTTCGCGAATTTGATTTTCGATAGCAGCAGGAACTAATATGTCACAATCCAACTCCAACAGTTCTTCATTGGATATTGTATTTTTGAAAAGATTTGTGACCGTGCCAAAACTATCCCGGCGGTCAAGTAAGTAATCGATATCCAGACCATCAGGATCATGCAATCCTCCATAGGCATCGGAAATCCCAATAACCTTAGCTCCACGATCGTGCATAAATTTAGCTAGAAAGCTTCCGGCGTTACCAAAGCCCTGAACCACCACTCTGGCACCTTCTACACTTATGCCTTTCTTTTTAGCTGCCTCTTCAATACAGATAGTTACACCTTTAGCCGTGGCTGTTTCCCGGCCATGTGATCCGCCTAAGACAAGTGGTTTACCAGTGATAAAACCAGGGTTATTAAATTCATCTATACGGCTGTATTCATCCATCATCCATGCCATGATCTGAGAATTTGTAAATACATCAGGTGCTGGAATATCCTTTGTAGGACCTACAATTTGACTGATAGCCCTAACATAACCGCGGCTCACGCCTTCAAGTTCCCGGAAAGACATCTCACGAGGGTCACAAACGATCCCGCCTTTTCCTCCACCATAAGGCAGATCTACAATTCCAGCTTTTAAACTCATCCAGATGGATAAAGCTTTGACTTCTTTTTCTGAGACGTTCGGGTGGAAACGCACCCCGCCTTTGGTAGGACCAACCGCGTCATTATGCTGGGAACGATAGCCTGTGAATATTTTAATATGATCATTATCCATCCGTACAGGAATCCTTACCGTCATCATCCGCACCGGTTCTTTCAAGAGTTCGTAAACTTCGTTAGGATAACCTAATTTATCAAGTGCTTTTTTAACCACCGTCTGTGTGGATTTTAAAACATCGAGTTTATCATTGTTTTCGTTTGCAGCATCTGTCGGCTTATCCGCTACCATCCATTTACCTCCTAATATCCGTGCATTCGCTTTCAGGGTATTCTTTCAGTCAATAGTATACACTTTCACCTCTATTATGGAAAGCGTGTTTTAGCATTCTAGTGTCTTTAACCTGAAAAATGTAAGCGATTACACTCTCTATTATTTATCAAGTTGGGATAGTTCTACGAATTTTTCTATAAGATCGTCGTAGCTCCAGCCTATTTCCTTGGCGGAATCAGGGAATAAACTAGTTGGAGTCATCCCCGGAAGTGTATTCACTTCCAGAATCACCGGCTCCCCTTTTTCATTAATTATGAAATCTACACGAGAATAAACTTCACATCCTAATAACTGATGAGCTTTCACCGCTTCTTGTTTTAGTCGATCGGTAAGATTATCCGGCAGTTTGGCAGGAACAATATGTTCACTTCCACCTGGTTTATATTTTGAGTCAAAATCATAATAATCATTCTTAGGAATGATTTCAATAACCGGAAGCGGCGTTTCTTTTCCTTTTTGACCTATGACCGGGACCGTCACTTCTCTTCCCTGAACATAATCCTCTACCAGAATAGTAGAATCAGAGTGAGCAGCTGTTTGGACGGCTTTTTCAATCTGACCTTCATTCTTCACAATGGTTAGTCCCAATGTGGATCCTTCCTGGTTCGGCTTAATCACGAATGGCGTAGGAAAATGCTTCTTGATATCTTCCACTATGTCACTCATATTCAATAAGCCCGTAACATCAAACGTTTTGCTGTTTGCAGTTTGAAGTCCATTTAATGAGAAGATTTGTTTTGATTTTGCTTTATCCATAGCTAGAGCTGAAGATAATACACCTGACCCTACATAAGGAAGGTTAAGCATATCAAGCAAGCCTTGAATTTTACCATCTTCACCAAAGCGTCCATGAAGTCCCAAGAAAACAAGATCCACTTTCAATTCCAGTATATCTTTAATTTTTTCGGGTGAAAAATCGATAGCGATCACTTCATGACCTTTGTTTTTTAACGCTTTTATTATTCCCTTACCTGTAGATAAAGAAACTTCCCGTTCTCCAGAAGTCCCTCCATACAATACTGCAATCTTCATTATGGACACTCCATTTCTTACCATCTTAAAATTTCAAACATCCTTATCTATAGTAACATGTTCTATCATGAGCTTCTATTAAAAATAAAAAGAACGAAGCTTATAAAGCATCGTCCACTTAAAACGGATTAAGAAAAATAATTTTTAATTGTCCCGCATGCATTATCTTTCATAATTTGCTTTCCATACTCCGCCAATCTGTACGAGGTAGCTGAGGAGGCAGAGGCAAATTCAGATAGTAAAGCAATAACTTGATCGATATCCAGATGAATGATGTCTTCATCCATAAGGAGCATATAGTAGAAATCATTGTAATAATATACATTTCCACCCGTAACACCCAGCTTGTGTAAGTGAATACCGGCCTGGATGACATGTTCAAAATCTTCGAATGAAAACATCATTTCTTTACTTTCATCCAGTGTAACTTTCATTTCCATGTAATCTTCTTCATCTTCCATATCAGTTGGCTCAGTTTTGGTAACAACAATTAACATGCCTTGTGCCTGTAATAGATAAACTTGCACAAGTAACACACCTGTTAACTCGACCCCGAGCTCAATTCCCGCATCATACATCATATCGCTGAAAATTCTATGGACTCTTGGAAGGTCACTCCACAATTCTTCTTTTGATAATCCTCTATCCAACAAATCATCAAAGGTTAGAAAAATTTTAAATTTCTCATTTGTCATTCTTTCCACTCGCACATGATCGCCCCCTGTCACAATGTGTGTTATCTATATAGTATGATGACTGATGCGATTATGGCACCTTTTTTCGAATTATATCTAAAGTGTGTTTACAGGGGCAACCTTTTTACTGCAACCTTCATTTTCATTGCCGCTAATGCTTGGTCAGCCAGGCCTCCCAATCTTTTTTAGTGTTTCCGACAAGGAATGGCTCCATTCGTTTTTTATCAAGTTCCGATAACCGATCATAAGCCAGGCCGCCCAGTCCTATTTTCAATTCAGGAAACTGCTTCTGTAAAGATTCGGCCAGACTTACCGTAATGGGGATATTTTTCTTTAACGTGCAGGACATAAACATGTAGGAGGGTTCTATTTCATCAATAACAATATCAATGTCGCCCCCGGCAATGCTCTGCCCAAGGTAAATGACGTCATATCCTTTACGTTTCATATATAGTGCAAATATCAACAGTCCAAGTTCATGACGCTCATTAGGACCACATACAAGAAGAGCCTTGGGGAGCATAGCATCAGAAGGTATGGAGAGAAGCATCATCCCCATTCTGGAACGGAGGAAATGGCTTGCAAAGTGTTCATGTGCACTAGTAATCCGGTTTTCTTCCCAAAGGTCTCCAATTTTCACTAAGAGAGGTCCTATAATATCAATGGCTACTGTTTCCGGGGTAAACAAGCTAAAAGCATGGTCCAGTTTCTTCTGTGCTTCATTCTCTTCAAATGACAGCAGCGCATTCAGAAGATCATCTCCCAGGATCTCTAATTGGTTACTGCTTTCCGTATGACTGGAAGCGTCCACTGCATTTTCATTGCTCTCAAGAAGGGATACAGCCTGGGAAATAGTGAATCCTTTATCCACTTTTTCCATTAACCACTTTAATATTTTAATATGCTCATCTGAATATAAACGATGCCCGGCTTCGTTTCGGGATGGCCGAACAATTTGGTATCGGCGCTCCCAGGCTCTAAGAGTGCCAGGCTGAATTCCCACCATCTGTGATACAGCCTTTATATTGTATTTTGCTTGCTTTGTCCCCATTTGCCTTCCTCCAACTCTTTCCTTTTCCTATAATTATATATGAATAGTTGATTACGTGTAAAATTTGTATATTCTTTATATAATATTTGAATAACCCTGTCAGGAAGATTTAATGATAATAGAATGCAGTTCTGCTCTAGTTCCCAGACGCAGGGGGAGCAGTGAGGTTCCATACCCTTCACTTATAAGAAGAGGCGGCTTTTCAGATTCAAACCATCCTCCTCTTGTGTAAGGGCCTAACCCAAACAAGCGAATTTGACCGCCATGGGTATGTCCGCTCAGTACTAGATCAAACTGTTTCTGATCCTGCCGATTCATTTTCTGATAAACGTAAGGGTCGTGAACACATAGTATTTGATAGTTAGTGTGATCATTTATGTAGGCAGCCTGACGTCTGGGCTTCATAAAATAAGGATCAATTCCACTTAATAGAAACCCGTCCTCCGATTGGAAGGTTACCTCATTATCCGAATTTGAAAGGACATGAATATGATGTTGATCAAGAACATCCAGAAGATTGGCTCTTTCCAGTTCATGGTCATTATTTCCAGGAATAAAATAGACAGGGGCTTTCCACTGCTTTAATTTCTCTAGATTGTTCTTCAATCTAGTTAGAGGCGTTCGCTTATCCACTAGATCTCCTCCAATGATCACAACATCCACATTTTTCAGTTTGTTAAGGGTATTTTGATTTATTTCGCGGTTATGAACATCTGAAATAAAGACAATGTGCAGTTCTTGAGCGAAAGGAAAAGCAGAATCTTCGATTACATGTTTATCCAAGTAGTCTTGTTCTGCCCTAAAGTACATTCCTGCAAGAAATAACAATCCCAAGCTTGCTACTATTAAGACCCCAGCTAACACTTGCCCCACTCTCCCAAAGATAGAATAAAATTAATCGTATCATAAAAGTATTTCACAAAAAAACTGCTATGAACAAGTCATAGCAGTTAGTCATTACACTTCTTTAACACTTAAAATCCTAAACCCTGTCTTCTCCAGCTTATTTGTAAATTGTTCTATATTATCCTTTCTTTCAATTTTTAGAACGATTCTACGTGCAAGCTTATCCGTTTCATCAAAAGTAGCCAGGGATATGACATTTTCATGATAGCTTTTAATAATGTCTCCCAGTCTCTCAATTCGGCCACTTGACTCTTCAGAAGTAAAAGCAATTCGAATACCTTTCTTTTTACTTCCAAATGCGCTTTCAAACTGCTCAATCACATCAAAACGTGTGACAAGCCCCTGAAAATTCCGTTCTTTATCTACAACAGCCAGTAAAGGAAAACCTTTAAACGCTGGCAGTGTGCGTTCAAATACTTCTTCATCATGGATATAGAAGTCTTCATTTTCAGCAATATCGCCTGCGGTCGTTTCGTTTAAAAAGGTTTCTTTACTTTGATCCGCATTAAAATAAGCCCGATAAATAATCTCCTTTGAAACCATTCCTAAGAACTTTCGATCATTAAGTACAGGCATTGCCTGAAGATCATGCTCATTCAATAAATCTAAAATGCCGCTTAAGCGATCATCTGTCTTCGCAGTGTATGATCGATGTGCAGGCTTCATAATACTCTTCACAAACATACGCTCACCTCTTCATATTCTATTATGCATCGAATCCTTCTTTAAATCATTTCTCCAGAGACCTGGTTTATTCCTCCTTTTATTCGCATAGGACATGCCGAATAATCATAAATTTTGATAATGAGTACAGGAAGGGGATATACATGTTTACTTTGATTAAGTGTTATCAACCGTATCACGGTCCATTTGATCCATGTCCTCCTCGGCAGAGGGCTTGCTATCAAACTCCTCCCAATCTATATGTTGGTTTTCAACAGCCGAGCCTTCCACAATTCTCTTTGCGGGATGCACTTTATAAAGGAACGCTTTGGCCTTGCTTCTACGACCCTTATCCAACTCCACAAGGGAAAGGGGAACATTCATGAACAATCCACCAAAAGCTGCAACCGATAGATACGAATTAATGGAGAAAATTCAAATCGTAGACTTTGCGCTTGTGGAGCTAACTCTTTACTTAGATACGCATCCGAATGACTTCCAAGCTATTCAGCAATTTAATGAGCTGGCGGTCCAAAGTAGGGATTTGAAAGCAAATTATGAAAAGCACTTCGGACCGTTGCGCCAGTATGGGGCCAGTTTTTCAGGTTACCCCTGGAATTGGAAAGACAGCCCCTGGCCCTGGCAACTGTAAAGAATAAAAAAAGGAGGGATTCAATGTGGTACTATGAAAAGAAATTACAATATCCAGTTAAAGTAACGGAATGTAACCCAAGACTTGCTAAATACTTGATTGAGCAGTACGGAGGAGCTGATGGGGAGTTATCAGCTGCACTCCGTTATTTAAATCAGCGTTACAGCATCCCTGATAAGGTTATTGGATTATTGACTGATATAGGAACGGAAGAATTTGCCCATCTGGAAATGATCGCTACCATGATTTATAAATTAACCAAAGATGCTACACCTGAACAAATGAAAGAAGCTGGTTTAGGCGCCCATTATGCAAACCATGACCATGCCCTTTACTACAATAACGCTGCGGGAAGTCCGTGGACAGCTACTTATATACAGGCTAAAGGTGACCCGATTGCAGATCTTTACGAAGACATCGCGGCCGAAGAAAAAGCAAGAGCTACTTACCAGTGGATTATCAATATGTCAGATGATCCTTGTTTAAATGACAGTCTTAAATTCTTAAGACAAAGAGAGGTTGTTCACTCTCAACGTTTTCGAGAAGCAGTTGAAATTCTTAAATTCGAGAAAGATCGAAAGCAATTTTTTTAATATCATACAAAATAATCCCCCGTCCATAGTAGGCGGGGAATTATTTTGTATTTGACCTATACTTCTAGAAAATCAGCAACAGGATCATGAAAATAAATATGAAAACAATGATGTAACGAACCCAAAGAGGATTGGCACTCCACTTGGTCATAAAAGTATTAGATTTATCTTCACTTCGTTGCGGTGGCAAATCCAAAGTGTTCATATTTTCACTCGTTAATTTCTTCTCGTTCACATTATTCACACCTTCACTATGATGGGATTGAGTCACTTGATTCCCCCCTGTTCCCTAGACGTATCCACATGGCAAGTACCACATCTATAATAAAATGAGCCGTAATTGTGACCGTAAGACTGCCTGTTAATTCAAACATATATCCAATAAAAAAGCTGACAAACAATACAGAGATTAAGAGAACAATTTTTGACAAATAACGAAAATGTAAAAGAGCAAATAATAAACTGGCTGCCCAATATCCATATTCCGTATGTAAAACACCTCTAAATAACATTTCTTCGCTTATAGCCACTAATAATGTAACTCCAATGATACCTGGGATCGATCGATTTTTAAATACTTTGTTATTAATCCCGCCATCATCATAGTATTGTTTTGGAAGCCTGTTCATCAAAATAAAATCGATCATGAGAACAATAAGTCCTGGCAATACCCCAAACCATATCCAATCATTAAACGTTACTTCGAATATGGATTTCCATTCTGACCAAAAGGAATCAAATAAAAAAAAGCTGCCTAGAATAGAGAGGATTAAAAGTAAAAGCTGGGTTAGGATCAGTTGAAGCGTCACTTCCTGATCCGTCATCATTTTAATAACTTCTGCCTGTTTTTTTCGTTTCATACCTCGCCCCCTGTCTAAAGATAATAGCTAACCGTTCTTTCCAAGTATCAACATCTGCTTGGAACTCGCTCTTCTCAAAGCTTAACGTATCCATTGTAAATCCACATGAATCACAGCAGGGTACTGAGGGTTCTCGAATATCAGCTTGAAAGGATTCGTAGAGACTTTTTCTTCTGCAAGAAGTATGATGGATCCATTGAAGCATTTCAGTAAGTTTTGCCTGCTTGTACTTCCACCTTTTGTTTATTAGACCCTCCAGATTTCGCTCAACAAAAGTTTCTTTAGGATCTTTTAAGATAGTTCTCTCTTTCAGCACACCGTGTTCTTCTAACTGAAAACGTAAAAAGTTCCATTGCGACTCCGATAATTCCAGAAGTTCAGCGAATTCGTCATTCGAAGGAATTAAAGTGTTGTTCTTCCATATCATCTGCAGATATCTTAACACGTTTTGAACATGGTCCATTTGTGGCAATTCACTCTCTATTAACATCTGAGGGAGATAATGATCCTTTGGCCCGTAAAGTACTAGGCTAGCACAAGGGTTCCCGTCTCTTCCGGCTCTTCCTACCTCCTGGATAAATGATTCCAGCTGGGATGGGGGGTGAAAATGAATAACCAGTCGAATATTAGATTTATCCACTCCCATACCAAAGGCACTTGTGCAGCAAATTACATCGAGCTGATCATTCATAAATTGCTGCTGTACCAACATCCTATCCATTTGCTCCATTCCTCCGTGATAAAAAGCCACCCTTTGCTTCAGCCTAGCCTGGAGCAGATAGGCTGCTTTTTCAGCCCATTGTCTACTGGAAAAATAGACCATTGTAGGAACCGCCTGATCAGAAAGCAGCTGAATCATCCGATCTATTTTATGATCAGGAGTTGCGTAATGCTCGACCGCGAAACTGACATTCTGCTTGTCCATTGGATAAATATACTTTTCCATAAGAGGACGCTTTAATTTATCCATAATGTCTGTTTGGACTTCTGGAGTTGCTGTAGCACTTAGTGCTAGTACTGTTGGTTCGCCAAGTTTAGAAATGGTTTGATGCAATTTTAAATAATCCGTTCTAAATTCATGGCCCCATTGTGATATGCAGTGAGCTTCATCAATGACAAATAAACTGATACTAAGCTTTACAAGATGCTGCATAACCCAGTCATTCTGGAGAAATTCTGGGGACATATATATTAAATCGTATTGATCAAGATGTTCCAGCATTTTTCTCCGCTCCGCACGATCCATAAAACTATTCAGTGCAACGACTGACTTATAGCCAGATGCTTTCAGCTGCTTCACTTGATCAATCATTAAAGAAATAAGAGGAGATACTACAATCGTGGTTCCTGATTGAATCTTTGCGGGCAGCTGATAGCAAAGAGATTTACCAGTTCCTGTAGGTAAAATACCAAGAACATCCTGACCAGATAAAATCGACTCGATAATCGGCTGTTGCCCTTCACGAAACTGTGAAAATCCGAAGTGCTTTTCTAATTGAAAAGATAAATTATACATCTGCATAAGATTGTCCTTTCGCTGTTAACTTCTTACCTTTAGCCAGAGCCAATCTGATTTGAAAGTAATCAAATTCACCGTTCAAAGTTTGATGAATTTGTTTTAAACGTAGCGTATTCATGTTATTAGCTGCTGCTATGATTCTTTGCTGATCTTTGGCACTGAGAAAACGTTCGATTGAAAAATCCGGGATAACTAGGGCTGCTTCAACGATATGGTCCTGAATTGTACTTTTTTTCAAGCGGCGCTTCGAAACAATCGCTTCCAATGTCCACCCTAGCTCTAAATAGTGGTACGTATGCTTAGCTGACTGAGTGATCATTGTCTCACCATCTAAACCACGAGTGCACGCAAATAGGAAGGGGTAGGAATCTGGTGAATTTCTAGCCTCGTGGAATAAATAATAAAGTACATGCTGAATACAAACGTAAGCATCTTCCGTTGTAATGTCATACTTACGCTTCATTTGTTCATAGGTAAGCCCTATCACTTCAGCCCCACTCAACCGAAAAGTGAACAGTTCTGACTCCAAATACGATCGATTGTTCAAAAGATCCAAGATTTCACTATACATTCCTTTGACTTCTTGATTCAGGTTATGGGAAAGAGAAGCATAATAACGTTTAACCCACCTTTGTGCTTTAGAGTCATCGATAACAGGGATAAACGTATAGTTGCCTGCATGAATAGAAGTAATCGTCTGAATGACTAGTAAAAGTCTGTGTTCAAATTCTCTGATATTCCGGTGATTATTCATTCCGCTAAAATATTCAAATGAAGGCCCCTGATAGTTATCAAGATAGCGAGCTCCATCAGATGTAATAATGGGTGAGATTCGATCTACAAGATAAATCCACTGATTTTTTTCAATTTGCTTACATCTGTCTTCAAATTCATCTCGAGCTAACCCTTCATAAATACCAAAATAACGCTCCAATTCGTAACCCTTTGCGTCCTGCAATGTCTGAGACGAACGTTTTCCAGTTAATAAATTATATATTCCTGATATTGTACGCTCTCCATTTAACTTTCTTACGCATGTCAAAATAATGACATTAAACACACCAGCCTCCTCCTTCCAGATACTAGGGAATCTACCGTTCGTGTTGAAAACTCCAGACGGGAGTTTTACAATAACTATGTACCCTATTTTTTCAGTTTCCTCTTCGTGAGTGGACATACAAAGGAGGATCATCAGTCGTGGCTAAATATACGATGGTTGATCAAGAAACGTGTATCGCATGTGGTGCTTGTGGAGCTGCAGCACCTGACATATATGATTATGACGACGAAGGGATTGCTTACTCTGTACTTGATGATAACCAGGGTGTTTCGGAAGTGCCTGAAGTGTGGGAAGAAGACATGGAAGATGCCTTCGATGGCTGCCCTACAGATTCTATTAAGATTGCAAAATCCCCTTTTGAAGGAAATGCGCACAAGCACGAATAATAAAGGAGAACCTCTTCCGAATGCGAAGGGGTTCTTTTTTTTAAAAGATTCTATCATTTATCCAGCTCTTCAAACCTTTTATAAGCTTCTCCCTCCTCAAAGGTAGAAAACCAGCGGTCAAATTGATCATCTATAATCCGGTAATGCTTGCTTATCATATTTTGCTGCAGTAAAAAACCTTCTTTTTCCTTGAGCGTTGTCCACCATACTTTCCCTCCCAGCGTTTTACCCACCGGACGTTCCACTTGGTGATGAGCAATGGTTTCTGCAATTTCAAGGGGGGCATCTCCAAGAACGCCTTTTAAAACTTCACTATCTTGAAAAAGAGCGCACACGGCCACCACTGTGGTCCATCCAGCAATTGTGCGTCCCTTTTCAATTTGGACAAGGGTTTTTTTAGACAAGCCTAGCACTTCAGCCATTTTTGATTGCGTATAGCCATATTCCACACGGATTAATTTTATTTTTTCAGCTACTTGTATCCTTAATTGTTCTTTATCCAACCTGCACCGTCCCCTTTACTACGTCCCCCTAATTTTAACACGTCCCCTCCCTGCTTACCTATTAAAGTGATCAAAAACCCCGTATCCATAATACGGGGCTTTAGGTTATTCATTAATATCTATCGGATTTATAAAGGTGGGTACCGGGATGGGTTCGTTTAAGTTGTAGAATGAATTTATTTCATGGTTTATATTATCGAAGATCACTTCGTTAAAACCAAAGTTCTCAGCTGTTGCTAACACCGCATCAATCATCATCATTAATTGCTTATCGCTTGCCCATGAATCGTGTTCAACTGTCATGGTTAGAGCAGATCCTTCCGCTTCAATCGAAGAAAAGGTTACATGATTGGGTACAGCAGAATCTACGTTGTCAGAAGTCTGTTTTTCTTTCATTCGATTTAACGCCTCCTGAATGGAGAGCTCTCTCTCTGTTTTTATTGGGACGAGAAATTGACGCTCGCTGCCCTGATCGCTGTAAATTTGATAAAAATATCGATTTTGCTCAACCACAGGAAGAGTTTCTATTTTTCCAAAGTTGCCAAGGACGACTGGTGATCCACTCTCTGTCTGAAGCTTAATGTTTTTCACATCATAAGGGTACAATTTCCACCGGATACTCTCGGATATAATGGACGTGTAGGCACTGCCGCTTACGGAAAAGTTATCCGGGAAAATGACCTCAGCCTGGTTTCTTTCTTCATCAATATTAAAGGTTAAATCCTTGATTAGATCTTCAGCCAGTCCCCACTCTTCAGGCTTAACGAGTGAAGAAATATTTTTATCTTCCTGATCACCGGGTTTTATTACTGTAAATGGTACGACTATCTCTCCATTTTTTCCAGGAAGAACGTAAGACTCTATATCCGGAGAACGATCCTGGAGTGTAAAAGGTGATTCTGTTTCATTATTATCAGAGGAAGGATTAGTATCTTCATTTCTACTGGAACCTTCTATTTCTGAAGGTTTTTGTTCAGTAGTTTCTGCCTGGTCCCGGCCACTTTCATTTGCAGACTCAGTCGAACTTTCTTCCTGATCAGCTGAGCCGCTATATTCATTGGAAGGTAGTGAACTCCAGAAAACAGGGAGAACGATTGCAAGGATAAGCAGTACTGCAGCTGTAGCCATACTTGGAGTTATCCAGGGAGCGATCCTTCTTTTTCTTTTATTAAGCTTAGGCTCTATGGAGCGATAAAGATTTTCTTTGCTTTGCTTATCTTCTATCTTCGGAAATTCTCCTAACAATTCTTTTAATTCATCTTCGCTATAAGTTTTACGCTTCACGCTGCACCCCCCCCTTCCACAGGCTTATCCATCATCTCTTTTAAGGCTCTCATTCCTCGATGCTGAGTCGTTTTCACTTTACTCTCGCTCCAATTTAATATTTCTGCTGTTTCTTGTATAGACAATCCTTGTATGAACCTGAAAATAATTACATTTCTTTGATCTATCGTACAATTATCCAGTGCTTTATAAACTTGCTTCATTTCATCATTTTGGATTGCGATTTCATCCGGCAAAGAAGCATAATCTTTAAGCTGCTCCCCTTTTTCATTCCAATCAAAAAAATCCATAATTCGATTCCGTTTGCGTTTTTGCTTCCTGAAGTGATCAATCGCTACATGTCTCGCTATGGATAGCAGCCAAGTTTTTTCAGTACTCCGCCCATCAAAAGACTGATAAGATTTAAGCACCTTTATATAAACTTCCTGGACAAGATCTTCAGCGAGATCGCGATCTCTGACCATGTAGATTAAATATTGAAACAAATCATGATGATAACTTTCGTAAAGTTCGTCAAAGAACGTTTTCACTAATGGTACCTCCCACTTATCTATTTAGTCGTTATATGTATGAAAAAAGTTACATCACTATCTTAATATGAGGATTTAAAAAAAGATATAAAGGAAGGGCTCTTAAAAGGGATTTATAAATAAATGGATCTCTTAGACGTCCCTGTTAATTTTAACCAATGGCTTATTAAGCTAAAGGGCCGGATTGTGGAAGACTCAGTTTCGAGATAATCTGGGCTGTTTCCAAAAATTTGATGAGGATGGCTGCGGAAACAACTCGTCTTGTTCCATCACCCAGACACTCGAGACATAAGCCGATCATCAACGGATTGAAAAACCGCAATCCTTTTGATGATCGGCTTATGTCTCGAGTGTCTTTCGGGGTGATGCCACATTTGAACACTTTCCTGCGGGGGAACTGGCAAGCCTCCTCGCTCGTTTCACTCCCTGTGGGGTCTCGCCTAGCTCCTTCTCCCGCGGGAGTCTCGTCGTTTCCTTCGCCACCCTATGATTGAAGAGTGGACGGACCCTTCTATAGGCGATGGAGAGGTGCTTGGATCCGCCACAAATGTTTCTATAGCGGGAATTTTCCACACGTGTACGCTTGTTTTTAATAGTTAATCTCCATCATAAACCGGTGCGTTTCGAATAAGATTTAGAGCTCCATATATCGCAAGGTCCGGAGGGGGACGATGTAGACTCCTGTGGGATGAACATGATCGGTAAGATCCCGCAGGGCTGAAGCCCGAGGAAGCTTACCACATGCCCACGGAAAGCGAAATCGTCCCCCTCCGGACCTAATTCTCTCAAAAGTCTCGAAACTGAGTCTTCAAGTAATGGGAGCTTTACATTAAAATTAATACGGAAGTTTAAAGAGCCAAATAGAAAGAAAAAACACAGGCGTCAGGGGATCCCTGGCATCCTGTGTTTTTAAGAACGATAATTGGTTGTTCCAATATGTGGTGTTTTTTCAGTTAGTCCATTTCTCTTCTTGTAACGTTTAAACAATGTACCTAAAACGGGAGAAAGAACTAAGATGAAAATGATTGTTGAAATAGCATGATTTAGATCGTAAGGCAATCCCGCCAAATAATAAGCCCAGAAAGGCTGACCAATAGAACGCATCGTAAGTGAGATAACCAGCCCGAAAAATATACCTGAGAGAAACCCATATATGGAAAGGCCCCAGACGGGGAGACCTGATTTATATTTTCCAAGTAGACCAGCAACCAAACCTATAATTGACCATGCAACTACCTGCCATATAGTCCAGTAGCCCATCCCAAGAAGCATATTGGATACAATGGTTGTTAAGAATGCCATAATTAGTCCTGCAGCGGGTCCCATCCAAAACCCTGTCAAAATGATAATGGCAGTTACCGGCTGTACATTAGGTACATGGCTTAGAGCAATTCTGCCCGCAACCGCTAATGAGGCAAGCATGGCAATTAAGGTGATTTTATAAATATTCATTTTCCATCATTCCCATGAATGGTAATCAAATACAATCTCATCGCCTTGTTTTAATTCATAGTCGTTGGCTCCCACTTGGGCTTCCTCTCCATTAATGGTGTACATCCAGGCCATTTTCTTATCTTGATTTGCTGATATTCCTTCAATACTATTAATCATTCCATCACTTTGTTCTACTTCAAAATTATCTTCCAAGACTTTCATCAAGGTAGCGCCTTCCTCCACGGAAAGTTCTTTATCAGCTAAGATTTCCTCTCCATTATTTTTGGAGATCTCTATTTGGACACTGACTTCCTGTTTTTCCTCTTCCTGAACGGCATTGGCTTGTTCCTCTTTCTGTGTGCCACACCCGCTTAAGATACCTGCCGTTAATAAGACCGCCAACATTAAAGCATAAAGTTTGTTCATCTTGCTTCCATCCTCTCATTTTTTAGTACTGGCTTTTTCGAAAGGACGAATGGACAACCTAACACTATGTATCCATCAAAAAAAGCCTGCCTTCGTTAAAGGCAAGCTTAAGACAAACAGATGGTTTAGTTGAAATATTTACATAGAACCGATCGGTTGTCTCAAACGCTCAATCCCCGAAGCTTTGAAACACTGGGATCAGGCAGGTCTACTGACTTGTGCGTCATCCTACTAAGGACCCTTCCCGTGCATTTGCACAGTGGAACTTCCTTTTCGTATTCACATACAGTTGCGAGGACAGTCCCGGCCTTTAACCGGGTTCCCGTTTTAAGCCCTTTCAGGCACCTGAATCCACTCAATATAAAGTTATTTATCCATTACTAGATTAACTCAATTTTCGCCATTTAGCAACTAATTATCTGTAAAATCTATCCTCTTAGGGATTCTGAAAGAAAAAGTAGTCCCCTCTTCTACCTTACTGTGCACACTAATCATTCCATTATGGGCTTCCACAATATTTTTAGCAATAGCCAGTCCTAGACCCGTTCCTTTTTTATGCTTAGATGTTTCTCTTTTTCTTGATTTGTCTGCTTTATAAAAACGTTCGAATACAAAAGGAAGGTCCTCTTCAGAAATTCCCTGACCAGAATCATATACAGATGCCATCCATTCATGTTCTCCATCCTCAATCATTACGTTTACGGATCCATGCTCACTTGTATGTCGAATGGCATTATCAATGAGATTAGTAAATACTTGTTCAATCCGATCAGCATCAAAATAAAGCCATTCTAGATTTGGATCTACATTTATGGTTAAGGCTACCTGTCGTTCCTTGGAAAGTCCTTGAAACTTCCGTTCGATCTTGTCCATATAAGAAGTCATTTCTACGGATTCCACATATAAATTTATATGACCCGCTTCCATTCGAGCTAAATCCAATAACTCATTGACCAGTCGGCCAATTCGCAATGATTCATCGTGAATGATCTGGGCTAGTTCATTTTTATCTTCTTTACTCTCCGCAACATCATCTACTATTGCTTCACTGTACCCTTGAAGCATTGAAATAGGAGTTCGTAGTTCATGGGAAACATTGGCTATAAAATCTTTGCGAAGTTTATCCAGTCTGCGCTCGTCTGTCATATCTCTTAAGACCGCAACTGCACCTCTAATAGTGTCTTTATCGTATAATGGAGTCATAATAATGACCCAGGAGCGGCCTTGCAAGGATACTTCAGTCATCGCTTCCTGTTCTTTGGATATCACTTCATCAAAAAGTTCATAAAGAGGAGTCGGCAAATTAATTGGATTCAATGTAGCTTCTTCATCATTCTCAAACTTATCAGCTTCCAAATATTGCTGGGCTGGAGGGTTGGTAATCAGAACTTCTCCTTCACGATTGATAGTAATAACCCCATCTGCCATCGAGCGCAATATGCCCGAAAGCTGTTCTTTCTCCTGATTTAGCGCATTAATATGAAATTTAAGCTGACGTCCCATGCGATTGAAAGCCATAGCAAGCTCTCCTATTTCATCATGAGTTAAAATAGGGATTTTTGTGTTAAATTCCCCTTTAGCAAGCTCAAGGGCCCCTTCCCGCATCTTGATTAGGGGGGAGGTGATACGGGTAGATAAGAAAAAAGCAAAGATCGTAGTCAAAATAATAGCAATCCCTGCTCCAAGAAAAATAATCTTGGTGGTCTGTTCAGAAGTTTCCTCTATCGTATCCAGAGATTGATAAACAAAAACAGCTCCATTTCTTTCCGTTAAAGGAGTTCCCACCACCATAACCTCTGTATCAAACTCTTTTATTTCTGTAACCTTTTTCACATCCTGCCCTTCACTTATGACTTTGGATAAATCGTTATCGGAGGAGATCCAATTGTAAGTCATTTTGGGCAGAGCCTTTGATTCGCTATCACTAATAATCACTTCATCAGGTCCATAAGTGATCAACGCCCGGCTCGCAGGATTCTTAACAAGTGCCGTAGTAGAAAGAAGCAGATTTCTATCTTCATACCTATCTACTACCTCTGTAATTTTAGAAGCTGTCTGAAGTAATTGACTCTCTGCTTGTTGGATATGATAATTCTGAAAAAATTCTAATAGTAAGACCGTTAGAATAAACAGGACAAAGCATACAAGAAATAATATAGTAAACCACAGCTTACCTACCACACTGCGCCAGAACATTATTCTCCACTTACCTCGAACTTATAGCCAATCCCCCATACTGTAACGATCATACCTGCCGCATTAGCTGAAACTTTACTCAGCTTCTCTCTTAATCTCTTCACATGAGTATCCACGGTTCTGAGGTCACCAAAAAATTCATATTGCCAAACTTCTTTAAGGAGCTGTTCTCTATGAAAAACTTTATCAGGAGACTGTGCCATGTAATTAAGAAGCTCATACTCCTTAGGAGTTAATGCTACTTCTTTTCCTTCGGCTGTTACGCGGTGAGCATCATTATCAATGGTCATGTGCGGAAATACCAGGACATTTCTTGCAGAAGTATCCGTTTCCAAAAATTTAGTAGAGGAAGAACGACGAAGCAGAGCTTTCACCCTTAAAACCACTTCTCTCGGGCTAAATGGCTTCACAATATAATCATCAGTTCCCACTTCAAAGCCTTGCACACGATTTGCTTCTTCCCCTTTGGCCGTAAGCATAATGACTGGAGTTGCTTTCTTTTCCCGAAGCTCTTTACAAACTTCTATACCGTCCATTCCCGGGAGCATTAAGTCAAGCAGAATGACATCGTAATCCACATCGATTGCTTTTTTTAAAGCTTCGTCTCCATCTTCTGCTTCGTCAATAATATAATTTTCTCTTTCTAAGTACATGCGGATCAAACGTCGAATACGATCTTCATCATCCACTACTAATATTCTGGCTTCTTGTTCCATAAGTCTAACCACCCTTAATTAATACTAATTATTTCATTTCATAAATAAAAATGGCAGGGGGGGTA
Source organism: Halobacillus halophilus DSM 2266 (assembly GCF_000284515.1). Classification (GTDB taxonomy): domain Bacteria; phylum Bacillota; class Bacilli; order Bacillales; family Halobacillaceae; genus Halobacillus; species Halobacillus halophilus. Next base: position 2,309,237 of record NC_017668.1, read on the forward strand.
AAAACCCTTCCTGCCTTTAAGAATAAATCATGCATAGGAGTGAAGTCCAGAAATCACCAAATTTACCGCAATTAAGTTAAACATGATAATTCCAAAACCACCAACGGCAAGCCACGCAGATCTCATTCCCTGCCAGCCTCTTGAAAGCCGCAAGTGTAAATAAGCTGCATAGAAAAAGAATGTGATCAATGCCCACACTTCTTTAGGATCCCAGCCCCAGAAGCGATCCCATGCTTGCTGGGCCCAGATCATGGCAAAAATAAGAGCACCTAAAGTAAAAACAGGAAAACCGATGGCGACGGCACGGTAAGAAACTTCATCGACCAATTCTGGATTTACTTTCTTCCTAAGCATAGGCTGTAGGAAAGCTCCAACTCTTTTTCTCATCAGGAGTCTTGCTGCTCCATATATTACGAGGCCGCCAAGCAAGGCTAAAATAAAGGTGTTTAGCTTAACAGCAGCATCCTCACCACGCATCCACTGTGGTGCCTCAACAAGGGGCTGCATAGCTTCCTCGGTAATTAACTCTCCACCTGAGGGTCCGATAACGGCAGGCATCTGATAAGTAATTTCCGCCTGCTGACCTTCAATTGGCGCTTGAAAAACCGATTGATAATTCAATGCACTAAAGGTAGACGATAGAACAATGAAAGCTACCACTGCAGCTATTGTATAAATGACGAACTCGAGCCACGATGTGTGCTTGCTGGTTTTGGACTGATCGATCTGGGAGATTAAGTAAATCAATCCTGCTACAAAGCTGACTGATAATATACCCTGGCCCAATGAAGCAGTCGTGACGTGAATATAGAGCCAGTGTGATTGTAAAGATGGTACTAATGGAGAAATCTCAGTCGGAAACATGCTGGCAAAAGCGATGATCAATAAAGCTATAGGTAATGCAAAAAGTCCAAGCAGATCCACTCTGTAAATAAAATACAGGACTATGAATGCAAACACCAGCATCATCCCAAAGAACGTGGTGTATTCAAATAAGTTACTAACTGGTGCATGGTGACTTGCAATCCACCTTGTTATGAAGTAACCCACTTGAGTTATAAAACCCAGTATTGTAATGGATATACCTATATTCCCCGCAGTTCTACTTTTCGTTCTCTTTTTGTCCCGGATCGTTGCCCCAAAGAAAAAAGTTGCGATCAAATAAAGGAAAAAAGCAGCATATAGTAAATTTCCACTAATTGCACTTAAATCTCCCATTTTTATCCTCCTCAAACACTAATAAATTCTATTCTTTCATTTCATACTGATCCTGGGGCTCCTGAATATGAGTTCCAGCAATCACTTTGTTTATCTCCTGTCTAAGAGCATACCAGTTCTTATTCGTATGCCCGGCAATCCATACTCCATTTTCCTTAGGCTGAAGCCAAATTCTCCGGTGATTCCAATACATTCCCTGGATAACGCCTATCATAAAAATGGCACCACCCAAAGCAATAAGCGGAAGCGTGTGATCCTTCTTAACCGTAAGTCCTGTTACGTCACGGACATCGAAATTGACAAGTCCAATTTTATAGTTGTTTTCTCCACTTGCATCCACATTGGCTCCAATTCCTAGAAAGCTAGTTTCTGCTTCTTCGGAATCAGGAGGGTAAAGCGTAAATACAAAAGCAGGGTTTTTTGGAAATTTGGATACAGATACAGGCGCACCATCCTGCATTTCATATTCAGGGAAATAATCATCTATCTCCACACGATAGCCGCTATCGAGCGTGTATTCATTCTTAGGGTCGGCCAAATCTACGGTAAACTCTCCATAGTTTGTATCTTCATTGCCTTTGTCATGAATTTTAAAAGTCATTTCTTTAAACTCATTTAACTGATAACTGGCTTGATAAAGAGCAAAATCATCAAATTTGATCGGATGGTTCATTTTAGCCTGGGTATCTTTCAATTCTGTTAATTCTGGTTCCTTACCAGGGATAATCTCATCCGTTCGTTCATAAATGACTGCGTTAGTCTGAAATGTTTTAGGAATTGGACCACCTTGATTTTGAATCGCTTCTTTAAATCGAGCATCTGTTTGATCGTTTTCATCGTAGGTTTCCAGGATAAAGTCTTTGTTCTTTATATAATACTCGCCTTCCGTTCCTGGAATCATGGAAGTTTCACCTTCACGTACCCATATGAAATCGTCAATATAAAATGCCGGGACAAACCGGAGCAATGACCCTATTAAAAATATAATGAGACCTATATGGTTTACATAGGGCCCCCAGCGGGCAAAGCGATTTTTTTCAGCAAGAATGTGACCATCCTGCTCGGAAATTTTAAATCGACGTTTTTTTAAATTCTTTTTGTAAAGCTCCAAGTCTATCTGATTGGACTCTGTCACACCAAAAATACGCTGTTTTTTCATGAACATTTCATGGCGCCTTGGCTTTTGTTTTTTCAATGTCTTATAAAGAGGGAAAAACCGGTCGATACTGGCAATGACAATTGAAATACCAGTCATGGCAAGTAACAACATATACCACCATGAGCTAAATAAATTATGAAAACCAAGCTGGTAATAGATCTGTCCCAGTAGACCATATTGATCTCTATAGTGTAAAGCTGGATCTACGTTAGGAGGTATGTACATTTCCTGTGGAAGAATGGTACCCACCGCTGAAGCAATTAACGTAAGAACAATCAGCCACACACCAACCTTCACAGAAGAAAAGAAATTCCAAATTTTGTCCACAATGGTGCGGTTATATGTTTGAGACCGCCGGGCACTGCCATCATACCTCATGTTTAAAAGCTTTTTATCTTCGTTCCCATTGATATGCTGGTTCCCTTCAATCGGCTTCCCGCACGCTTCACATAGAACCGTCCCTTCCGGGTTCACATGACCGCACTCACATGTAATTTCATTCATATTAAAACCTCACAATATCAAGTAAACTCTACTCCTCAGGTACAATCTTCTGTAAATGGCCTTCCAATTTACTTAGCGTAAGTGGGCCAATTACTTTCTCTACAATTTCACCTTCAGAGTTGATGAATAAAGTCGCAGGGAGATTGCTCACGTTGTATAAATCCATAACCTGTCCGTTTTTATCTTGTAAAACCGGAAAGCTTAAACCGTATTGGTCTATAAAACTCTGTACGACTATTTCAGTGGAATCGAGGTTAACTGCCAGGATTTCTACCCCTTTTTCTTTAAATTCAGGATACAATTCTTCCATATACGGCATTTCATCTTTACAGGGACCGCAGTACGTGGCCCAGAAATTAACCATAACTCCTTTTCCTTTTAAATCATTTAAGGATATACTCTCCCCGTTACTTCCAAATTTCTTCAGTTGAAAGTTAGGAGCTTGCTCTCCTTGAGCTATCACGGACTTTTCTTCTTTTGCGTTGGAAATAAGGGCAAATATAACCAACCCAGTCATTACGGCAAGAATTACGGTACGAAAAACGAGCCTTTTACGTTTTTTCTTTAGTGTTTGTTCCTTCATATCATTCACTCCCAACTCATTATAACATTGATTGGAAACGGAAAATTTGAACGTTATTCAACATTTTTTTCTGCAAGCTGTCGAAGCTGTTTAACTTCATGAGGTTTTAATGGACGTGAGTCTCCAGCGTTCATTCCACGTAAATCAAGCGTACCGTATCGTTCACGCTTAAGCTTATCGACAGGATAACCAAGAGCTTCGAACATCCGGCGTACTTGACGGTTTTTTCCTTCATGAAGGATGACCTGGATGATCGCACTGTTCTTCTTCGGATCAGAAGAATTAATCTTGGCGTGAACAGCCTTTAAGTACTCCCCATCAATATTTATTCCTTTTTTTAATTGCTGAAGCTGTTCACGTGTAGGAATCCCTTTTGTTTTCGCGATATAAACTTTATCAACTTCATGCTTTGGATGCATAAGAAGGTTGGCAAATTCGCCATCATTTGTTAAAAGAAGCAAGCCGGATGTATCATAATCAAGCCTGCCGATTGGAAAGATCCTCTCATCCACTTCCGGCAGATAATCCGTCACCACTTTACGGCCTTTATCATCGCTTACACTTGAAATCACGCCACGTGGTTTGTAGAGCAAATAATAAACCGGAGCCTCTTTCACAATTGGTACTCCTTCTACCTCAACATCATCATTCGAACTCACTTTTGTTCCAAGTTCCTTAACTACTTCACCATTCACTTTAACCTTTCCATCTATAATCATTTGTTCTGCTTTTCTACGAGAAGCTACACCTGCATGGGCGATTACTTTCTGCAGTCTTTCCATTTCCGCCATCTCTGGTCACCAACCTTTTCACTCTTTAATCTATACACAACAGGAAGCCACGCTGATGTATTCCAGCGCGGCTTGTCAGCTCCTTAACATTATACACATTATAGCTACATTTGCACAAAAAGTCATCCTATCAACTAAATAGGATGACTACAACTACTATAGAAGCTATTATACCAACCAGATCGGCCAATAGTCCAACCTTTAAAGCATCTCCCATTTTTTTAATTCCCACGGCCCCAAAATATATAGTAATGATATACAATGTCGTATCCGTACTCCCCTGCATGACTGAGGCCAGCTGTCCGATAAATGAATCCGGTCCGTATGTTCGGATGAGCTCGGTTGTCATGCTTAAGGCTGCCGTACCCGATATGGGGCGTATGAAAGCAAGAGGAAGAATCTCTTCAGGAAATCCTACCGCTCTTGTTACAGGTTCAAAAAGTTGTAAAATAGCTCCCATAGCTCCGGAAGCTTGAAAAATAGCAATTGACACCATCATCCCTAATAAAAAGGGAAGTAATGATATAGCAATTTGAATACCTTCTTTACTGCCTTCTACAAACACCTCATAAGCAGGAACTTTTTTTAGAGTTGCTGTAATAAGTACAATTAATATAATCCCTGGAATTAACCATATGCTGATCATGTTCTCATCAACCTTTTTCTGCGATAATAAAAATATCGATCAATTAAAAGAGCAGCACATGTGGAAATTATAGTGGCCAGAATAGTTGCACCTACGATGCTGGTAGGGTCTTCTGAGCCGTACTTCATGCGTATAGCAATCACGGTGGTTGGTATTAAAGTAAGAGAGGATGTATTGATAGCTAGTAACGTTATCATAGACCTGCTGGCTTCCTGAGAGTCTGACAATCTCTTAAGTTCATTCATTGCTTTTAAGCCCATGGGAGTCGCTGCATTTCCCAGTCCGAAAATATTAGCTGTCATATTTGAAAGAATATAACCAAGAGCTGGATCGTTTTCCGGAATATCTGGAAAAACTTTTCTTACAAAGGGTTTGAATAACTTAGCTAATCCTCTAAGCAATCCTGCCTCTTCCGCGATTTTCATAAGTCCCAGCCAAAAAATAAGTACTCCAGCAAGGCTCAGCGCGATCATTACAGCTTCGTCCAGGGTAGAAAAAATCGCTTTGTTCACAGCCTCCATCGTTCCGTTAAAGGCTGCATAAACAATTCCTATAATAGCTAGCAGGGCCCAGATTAAGTTGACCACGGCACCACCCCCGTAATCCTGCCAAGAAAACTTTTTATTCCGGATATAAGGGATTTCTTAGGTCGTTCATGCCATACAGATGCCTGGACAAGAGGAGTCTCTCCCACCATAAATTGACGTATACCTGCTAGATTGTCCTGTTCTACTCCATTATATCGATAGAAAGTTGCTTTTACCTCTTCTTTTTCAGCTGCAGTAAGTGGGAAGTAAATGTCACGAGGCAAGTAGTAGCTTTGGCCATTGGTTTCAACTGTACCTTCGGATTGAAGCTTAACCGTTTCAAAGTTGTCAAATCCCCACTCAAACATTCGCTGATGATCGTTCCAATCGTCTGGTGCATTTAACGTTACAGCAATTAGTTCCATGCCGTCTTTCTGAGCACTGCTTACGAGGGTTCGCCCTGCTTTCTTAGTAAATCCAGTTTTCCCTCCATTTGCAGGTGCGTAGTATTTAGTTAATAATTTATTTTTGTTCATCCAAGCATAGTCTCTGTTTTCAGAACGGAAGGATTCGCTTCCTGTAACTTCTCGGAAGGTTTCATTTTTCATAGAGTAAGCCATTAATAGGGCAAGGTCATAAGCACTTGATAAGTGCTCTTCACCATCCAGACCGTGCGGATTCTCAAAGTTACTGTTATTCATACCGAGCCAAAGAGCTTTCTCATTCATCATTTGTGTAAAACCTTCCAAACTTCCGCCTACATGCTCAGCAATCGCCACCGCTGAGTCGTTCCCTGAACGCAGCATTAAACCATAGACTAAATCCTTAAGAGGTATCTTCTCATTCTCGGTTAAATAAATTGAAGAACCCTCTGTATGTACCGCTCGACTGCTTACTTTTACTTTCTCCTCCATCTTCCCTGATTCAATTGCTATAATAGCAGTCATAATTTTAGTTGTACTAGCGATCAGGGACGCCTCATAAGCATCTTTTTCGTATAATACGCGGCCTGACTCAGAATCCATCAATACCGCATGCTCAGCAGAAACGGATAAGTTTGGATTTGCCTGTACTGGATTACTTATAAGAAATGATATAACCATTGCTAACCATAAAGAAGATAATATACGCTTTTTCACCGGGGGACCCTCCCTGTTTTCGTCATTTGTTTTACCTTATGCTTCCCGGTACAAGCTTATGAGTACTAGCCACCTGCAACTAATAATCAAGCTTCCTAAGCTAATGGACTGAAGAAAGAAGTTTTTTTCTCTTATTTTTTGGCTCTTTTAAAGTTTAATGATTCTTCATAAGAGCCTTATTACGCAATAGGGCCGGTTACTGTAAAACTCAGTTTCGAGATAGTGGGTTAGCTTAAAGGTCCTGCGGGGGACGATTTCGCTTTCCGGCCCTGCACGACGCAGGGTCGTTCGACGTTGCCACAGGACGTGGCGATCTTAGTCGAACATCCTTTGTGGTAAGCTTCCTCAGGCTTCGCCTTCCGGAATCTTACCGATCATGTGTATCCCACAGGAGTCTTCATCGTCCCCCTCCGGACCGTGCCGAATCAGAAACTCGAAACGACTTAAGATAACTTCTTCATGATAAGCAAAAAGAGCATTTGAATATGGCTGTTATCATGCTATAAAGATGTGAAATAGCCTGTCATATAAGAATTTAAGGCAAGTTATGGTGGAAAGGATTCTCTCTTTTCGAAGGGCCAGTTCATCCTAATAAAGATGGGCTGGTGGGGAAATGTCGATACTCCCCGTTTAAAAGCGGAAGCACCTTGGTCAGCGGCGTATGGACTGGACTGAGCTGGCGGAGATAAAGGAAACACGAAGAGCGTAGCGATTCGATGTTGACTTATCGTACAGAAGTGAGGGAAGTCTCACTAGACGCTAGGTGCTGGAGCTGGATAGCACTTCATGCCGTTTAAGCATTGGCTTATGACTCCATCTATCATGAGTGTAAGAACAGGAGAAGGAACTAGGTGAGATCTCGCAGGGAGTGAAACGAGCGAGGAAGATCATGGTAAAAGGAGGATCGACTAAGGTCGCCACGTCCTGTGGCAACGTCGATCGACCCTACGTCGTGTAGGGCCATAGGAAAGTGTTCAAATGTGAAATCACCCGATAGACACGACCAGCATAAGCCGACCATCAAAAGGATGGCGGTTTTTCCATCCGTTGATGAGCGGCTTATGACTCGAGTGTCTGGGTGATGGAACAAGACGAGCTATTTCCCCACCAGCCCTCTTCCATATACAGTAACGGTCCCCAACTATCTCGAAATCAAGTCTTCAACAAACGGGAGCTTTACCTTAAAATCAACACGGAAGTTTAACAGATCCTATTTTTTACAGTGGTTTTGTTAAAGTTTATTGTTGATTTTTCATTAGAGGTTATTACACAATAGGGCCGAATTGCTTAAGACTCAGTTTCGAGACAAATCAGTTCTGTTACAGGGGACAATAAAATTTTTCATCTACATGTTTTAGACAGGGCTGGAAAAAAAGGTGATTAAACCATGAATAACTACTTGGAATAATATCCTTACGATAGTTGGATCCATACATATTTATATGTACGAGCCTAAATCCATAAAAATGCGGCTTCACCTCTAAAATTTAGAGATGAAACCGCTTAGATATGCATGCTTATTTTAAACTATTTACTTAACAGCTTGAGGCTGCTTAATATAGACCTTCTTCTTTTCTCATAAATTAAGATTCTACTCATCCGTTGCAGTAAAATTACCAAAGAAAAGGTCCGCTTCTTCCTCTAAATTTTCTGCTTCTTTAAGTTCTGAAAGCGGCGGCAGCTCACTTAGAGAGGTAAGTCCGAAATATATTAAAAAGTCCTTCGTCGTACCGAAGAGTACAGGTCGGCCTATAGCTTCTTTTCTTCCTTTTTCCTCAATTAACCCTCTGGTAACAAGAGTCTGCACTGCTCGATCACTTTTTACTCCTCTAAGATCATCAATTTCTATCCTAGTAATAGGCTGCTGATAAGCAACAATGGCAAGTGTTTCAAGAGCGGCCTGGGAGAGGCGAGTATTCCCTGGCGAATCGATCATCCGCTTATAATAAGGGGCATGTTTAGGTTTGGTGGTCAGATGCAGAACCCCATGGGAGTCCATGATGGTAATGCCTCTTTGCGCACTCTCGTAATCCTGTTTTAATTCTTCTAATATATCATTTAATTCTTTTTGGCTTATTTCGAGAAGGGTACCTATTTTTTTGCGGGTTAAACCTTCATCACCGGAGGCGAACAGTACCCCTTCTACGATGGCTTTGTATTCCTCTAACTCCATGGTGCATCCTCCATTTTAAATACAATTAATTCCTCAAAGTGCTGCTGCTGCACACAAACGATGTCATTACTTTTCATTAATTCCAAGATAGCCATGAAAGTAACGACTATGTGCGGGCGGGATCGTTTTTTAAATAACTGATAAAATGAGGTTCCACCTTCTTGCAAATCAACTTGAGTCAAAATTTCTTCCATTCTCAATTGAATAGGGACTTCATCCCTTTTTATTTTGGTTTCTTGAACTTGTTCATTTGCATTGCTTCTGGAAAGCATTTTACTCATAGCATGAATCATATCATAGATAGACGCCTCCCCTGGCTTAATAGCAGGGGCCTCTCCTTGAACCTCTTCCTGGCGCATAGGCGGGCGGGTGTATATTCTATTTGCTTCTACTTCTTTTTCTTTTAACCCTTCAGCTGCCTGTTTATATTTACGGTATTCAATCAACTTTCTCATAAGATCTTCGCGAGGATCTTCTTCTAAGCTTTCGTCATCCACTTCCTCTAGGGTTGGGTTAGGCAGCAGCATCTGACTCTTTATGGCAAGCAGCGAAGCAGCCATCACTAAGTATTCACTGGCAAGATCTAACTCTAATTCTCTCATCGTATGAATATAATTCATATACTGATCGGTTATTTTAGAAACCGGGATATCATAGATATCGATTTCGTAGCGATTCACTAGATGCAAAAGAAGATCCAGCGGTCCTTCAAATCCATCTACTTTAACTTGATAGCTTTTAGTCATCGTATTCTTCCTTTGTTGTTATCAATTGACGATTATCATCGTATCAAAAAATGTTGAGTAAGTGAATTGTACACTACGGCTTGTGGTTCTGTTCATCGGTCGTTTACAATAATTATTGAAGTGAAAAGATTGCGGAGGTATCCAGTATGTACCCTGAGAAGTATATAGAGTTTTTAGCTCATTTTCATGGAACGAGAGATTATTTTGAATGCCATGAAGTGCTTGAAGAACATTGGAAATTAGTTGAACCCAAGAACCGCCTCTCTGTTTGGGTTTTACTCATACAAATAGCCGTTTGTCTATACCATTACCGAAGGGGTAATCTTCGAGGAGCACTTACCCTTATAAATAGATGCTTAGAAAAGCTTGAACCTAACTTTTATCATATCGAAAATGTAGGTATCTCTTTTTCTTTATTATCCAATAAATTAGAAGAAATGAAAACACAAATCGAGAAAGGTTATTCTTACAAGAGTATGAACCTTCCTATTAAGGATGAAAAGTTGAGGGAAGAGGTTCAAATCTTATGTAGAAAATGGAATGTAGCTTATGGAAGCCCGAGTAATTTACAAAATAACTATTTAATTCATAAACATAAATTAAGAAAAAAATAAAAGTGAACACAAATAAAGGAGATGTCTATGGACATCTCCTTTCCTATACTTGTGAAGAAGGTCTTTGTGTTTCACACTTTACCACAAATGACTCCGTAGCTTCATCTGCACAAATTTCATACTGACCGCCGAAATTCTCTTGAATTCGTTGGATCATTTGTCTGCCAATACCTGAGTTTCTGTGGGATGGGTTTACAGATACATGCTGAATTATCACTTTCCGACCTTCCACTCGAATTCCAATGGTCCCAAGAATATCTTCTTCTTTCCATAAGAATAAATTCCAATTTTCATTCGTCTCATATTCTTTTATGATTCCTTGAAGCATTTTCAAATCTGATACCTCAGGCATAAAGGACAAGAGACCCATTGCAATCTTTTCAAATGATTTTTTATATCGAATTAACATAGTTACCCCTCAATTATGAAAATAACTTTTCTTAATCTATTCTTTAGAACGGCGACGCTAATCCTTATAAAGCCGCAAGAGTTTTCTCACCAGCAAGAGCTACTGCACAATTCCAAACCAGTAGTAAATGCCCCAGGCAAATCCTAGTACAAGCAGAAAAATAAACAATGTCCAATTCTTCTTTCTCATTCAGCTTCCCCCGGAATGTTTGGTTTCACATACAAAATATAGAATAACAAATTCACTTGAAGATGCAACCCTTTGTAACAACACTCTAAGACTTGACCGACCTAAAGTATTGAAAGAAACGGTAGCCATCTGATTTTACACCTTTGATATAAAAGGGAAAACTATTCGTTATGGCAAGATATCCGTTAAACAAGCAGAAATAAAAGAATCCTTCCGGTTGCTCTGTCACTGGGCGCAGAAAAAGAAGAGAAGCCACCATTCCATTTAACAGAGGCCCCCCCATACTTATCCAGGCTTTCTCTTTAAACGAAAAAGATGGAGTCTTCTCGTTGATTGAGCGGCCGCCGTTAAAGAAAAATATACGTACATATACTTGCAGTTTTCCAACACGGAATTTGTATATCAGCCTGCCTGCTCCTATAATAATATAGGATTTTTCCGCACGAAAAATCATTGCGAACAGTACATGACCCATCTCATGTATAAATAGACCAAGTGGAGCTATTAAGAAGAGCAGGAGAAAAACATCGACAACCATGAATGTCTTCCTTTATTCGATTACTTGTCTTCGACTCTAACCTTGTGCATTACATCACCAGGACGAACACGGTCTACTGTATCGACACCTTCAACCACCTGTCCAAATACTGTATGACGTCCATCTAAGTGCGGTTGTGGAGAGTGGCAGACAAAGAATTGACTTCCCCCTGTATCTTTACCGGCATGAGCCATAGATAAAGTACCCCGTTTATGTTTATGCGGGTTATCTTCTGTCTCACATTTTATAGTATAGCCAGGACCTCCCGTTCCATTTCCATTAGGATCTCCGCCTTGTATAACGAAATCGGGGATGACACGGTGGAAGGTCAATCCATCGTAAAATTCACTATTCGCAAGTTTTTCAAAGTTTTCTACCGTTCCAGGTGCTGCCTCATCATATAATTCTATTAGCATTTTTTCTCCATTTTCAAATTCAATTGTTGCTTGTTTCATATCTTTCTACCCCTCTCTGTGCAAATAAGATAAATCTAACCTTGTCATTTCCTGATAACTTTCTCTTCGGACAACCAACTGATGGTTGCCATTCTCAACAAAAACAACAGCTGGCTTTTGAAAGCGATTGTAATTGTTTGCCATAGAATAACCATACGCTCCCGTACTAAAAACTGCAAGTAAATCCTTATGTTCGACTTTCGGAAGTTCAGTCTCCCAGATTAGCATATCTCCCGATTCACAACATTTTCCAGCAATAGCGTATTCTTGATGGCTTCGTTCCTTCATTTTGTTAGCTAATACAGCTTCGTACTTTGCTTGATATAGCGCTGGACGGATATTGTCTGTCATTCCTCCATCCACGGAAACGTAAGTTCTGATTCCTGGCACCTCTTTTATAGACCCAACTGTATATAACGTAATTCCAGCTTCCCCTACGATTGCCCTGCCTGGTTCAATCCAAATTTCAGGAATAGGATAATTGTAGTAGGTAGAAAGATTTGTCACTTCCTTTATTAAGGAGTGTACATATTGGTCCAGGTCTAACGGTTGATCTTCTTCCGTATATTGAATACCAAATCCTCCCCCTAAATTTAAGACGGATGCTTGGTAGTCATACTTTTCAGACCAATCATTAAGAGCTGAAAAGAGTTTACGCGCAGCCATTTCAAATCCACTCGTTTCAAATATTTGCGAACCAATGTGGCAGTGCAGCCCCTTCATGTTTATTCGACTTGCGTCCCTAACTTTTTGAAAGGCTTCTTCTGCTTGACCACTGGACATATCAAACCCAAATTTTGAATCCTCCTGACCAGTCAGGATGTAATCATGAGTATGTGCTTCTATTCCTGGAGTTACACGAAGTAGAACGTCCATTTCCTTTTGCTGTTCTTGCAGAATAGCATGAAGCAGTTCAATTTCATAGAAGTTATCAACCACGATACAGCCTATATTATTCTCAACCGCCATTTCCAGTTCCTGAATACTTTTATTATTTCCATGCATGTGAATCTTTTCAGCAGGAAAACCAGACTCAAGGGCCGTATGAAGTTCCCCTTCTGATACCACATCAAGGCTTAACCCTTCTTGATGAGCTACTTCAAGCATAGCAATTGATGAAAACGCCTTACTCGCATAAGCTACCTGTGCAGGTATATCATAATCCTTAAAGGTGTTTACAAACGCCCTGGCATTTGCTCGCATTTTATCCACGTCATATACATATAAGGGAGTTCCATACTGATCGGCTAAATCTTTGGCCGCAATGCCACCAATCAGAAGCGCTCCTTGCTGATCTGTTTCATAATTCATAAAAAACACCGCCTTTTGTAGCTCTTAAAAAGAAAATGCTCCTTCATAAAAGGAACATCTCTCGAGTTGATTTATTTTAATTTATCACATTGATAAAGAACCGGCAATATAATTACGACCTTTGTCTCTGATTATTCTGGGGATGAACAATGCTCGGTCTTACTTTCAAGGAAGGCATAGACATCCGTAAAACAATCTGAAGTGCTGCTTTAGCGTTAAATGGAAGAAACGGCCAAAGATAAGGAGTGTTTAGAGATTTCGTATGAGCAAGTATTATTATATACAGGGTCATACCAATCATAAATCCTTTTATACCAAACATAGCGACAAATATGACAAGCAGGACGCGGGACATTTTATTCGCGACAGAAAGCTCGTAGCTGGGTGTAGCGTATGAGCCTATAGCACTGACAGCGACATATAATATTACTTCGGGTACAAACATCCCGACATCAATAGCAATTTGTCCTATTAATACGGCAGCAATTAAACCCATTGCCGTAGATAGTGGCGTAGGCGTATGGATGGCTGCAATTCTGAGCATCTCAAGTCCTAAATCCGCTAATAAAATTTGTATGATCACTGGTATCGTACTTTCTTCATTAGGTCCAATAAATGATAGCTGCTCGGGTAATAAGTCCGGCTGCATAACAAATAGCATCCAGAGAGGCAGCAAAAATACAGAAGCAAATATCCCAAAAAAACGGACCCACCTTACGAAAGTCCCGACAGCCGGTGATTGGCGGAATTCTTCGGCGTGCTGGACATGATGAAAATAAGTAGTTGGAGTAATGATCATACTCGGGGATGTATCCACCATAATCACGACATGCCCTTCAAATAAGTGCGCGGCTGTAACGTCTGGTCTTTCCGAGTATCTTACGAGCGGAAAAGGGTTCCGTCCTTGATGAACAAGAAATTCTTCCAGTGTTTTGTCAGCCATGGATAGCCCATCAATCTTAATATTTTTTATTTCCTTCTTAATGAGCTTCACAAGTCCCGGGTCTGCTACATCTTGAATATACGACAAACAGATATCTGTTTTCGAACGTTCTCCAACTTGCATGATTTCATGCCTCAAACGCTCATCACGAATTCGCCTTCTAGTTAGAGCGGTATTTTCAATAATATTCTCTGTATAACCATCCCTGGATCCGCGAATAACTTTCTCTGTGTCGGGTTCCTCTGGTGTTCGTCCGGGATACGATCGAACATCTACGATGAAAGCTTCTGTTTCCCCTTGTACGAAGATTACAACTAATCCTGATAATAATTGAGTGATACATTTCTCAATTGAAGAAACCACTTCAACTTGCTGGTGAGGAATCTCATCTTTGATCTGCTGAAAAACCGAGCGCATCTCGCTTTCACTTTCAAATTCATTCATTTCGAATAGCTGTCTCATCAGTTCCACGATAATAGGCGTTTCACATAAGCCGGTAACGTAGTAAAGATTAACTTCATGATTTAGCAGATGCAACGTACGAAAACCTATATCAAATGATTGACCGACACCCACCCGTTCATTCATTACTTTACGATTTTGTTCTAGTTTCATCACAATTGGGGTTTTGCACGGCTCACTCAAAGATGTCACCTCCCTAATCAATTTCTATCCTTTCGGTTTAAAAAAGACAGCTACGATAAAACCGAATAATATGGCTGATGCGATACCTGCTGATGTTAACTCAAAAATACCAATAGCTATGCCTATAATGCCATGTTCATCCGCTTGTTCCATAGCCCCATGTAAAAGCGAATGACCGAAGCTTGTAATTGGGACCGTTGCACCTGCGCCCGCAAATTCAATCAAATTATCATATAAGTCAAATGCATCGAGCACCGCACCGGCTACTACGAAAGATGACATGACGTGGGCAGGAGTTAATTTCGCGAAGTCAAGTAATAGCTGCCCAATCACACAGATTCCTCCACCTACCACAAAAGCCCATAGAAAATTCATCGAGAGGTTTCTCCTTTCGTTAAAACTACAGCATGTGCGATACCAGGGATGGATTCTTTCTGCTGTATCATCATAGGACTCATTAAAGCTCCAGTTGCGACGATTAATATACGCTGGTAAGTACCCAGCTTTAAATCATCGAGTAACTTTCCATAGGTAACGACGGCCGAACAGGCACATCCGCTTCCCCCGCTAAAAACGGGCTGGTCACTATGATAAACCATTAAACCGCAATCCTTATGAACAGGTGTAATATCATAACCATCCTGCTTCATTAAATCACGTAGAATTGGTGTTCCTATTGAAGATAAATCCCCAGTAGCAATGACATCATAATCTTCCGGTACTCTTCCCATATCCTCCAGGTGGGTTTTAATTGTATCCCAGGCAGCGGGAGCCATAGCCGATCCCATATCAAATGGATCTTTAATTTTGTAATCCATGACTTTTCCAATAGTAGCTGCTTCAATTTTTACTGGAGAAGGCGTCGTCGATACTAACGCTGCGCCACTTCCTGTTACCGTAAAGGTTGCCGTCTTAGGTTTTTGTCCTCCATATTCAGTTGGGTATCTAAACTGCCTTTCTGCCGTGGCATTATGTGAGCTTACTGCCACTAATGCCTGTTTTGAGTAGCCAGATTCTACTAAAGCTGCAGCTGTAGCTAAGGTTTCCATGCTGGTAGAACAGGCACCGAACATACCAATCAAAGGGATTCCTAATTGTCTGGCAACATAGTTGCCCGTAACGTTCTGGTTCAATAAATCACCTGCTAAAAATAAATCAACACTCGATTCGTCTACTCCTGCTTTTTGAAGACAGGAATGGACAGCATCTATCATCAAACGACGTTCCGCCAGCTCCCAGTTTTCTTCTCCGCAGTGAAGATCATCATGAACACGATCAAAAGTGCTGCTGAGTGGCCCCTGTCCTTCTAGAGGACCTACTGCGGTACCTGAAGATTGTATATAAACTGGATTAGTAAAAGACCATGATTGCACGCCCGTTTTTCCCATAGTATATTCCTCCTAAAAGATAAGCGACCAAAGATAACGTAATATACCTAGCACATAAGCAGCTACTACTCCAAACACAATGACAGATCCCGCCAGTTTAAATAAGTTTGTGGCTACACCTAGAACCAGCCCCTCACTCTTATGCTCAAGTGCTGCAGATGTAACTGAATTAGCAAATCCGGTCACTGGAACGGCCGAGCCCGCACCTGCAAACTGTCCCAGTTTATCGTAAACTCCGAAGCCTGTAGCCAGTGCAGACAAAAGAATTAACGTAGCTACAGTGGGGTTGCCTGCATCCTTTTCAGAGTAATCAAACCAATGAACGTACATTTCTGTAATCAATTCTCCAAACACACATATTAGTCCCCCTACAATGAAGGCCTTAATTACATTAAGTACATAAGGAGGTTTAGGTTGATAAGTTTTACTCGCCTTCTCATAATTCTGTTCGTTCAGTTTTTGTTTGTCCAAAGCATATACCTCCTCTATTTTATAAGTGGTTATCGAACAAAGACCAGCCACTGAAAAAGTGATCCGGCAATTTTACCTAGAACGAGAGCCATAAGAAGAGTAAATAAAAAACCATCTACACCGACTCTTTTAAATAAAAGTGGAAATACATTCAATACTTCTGTTAATGCAGCTGCCAGCATTCCAATAAAGATTCCGTGAAAAAGCCCCCAGATCACAAGACCAATGATAGATACTTGTATGGGACCATCGCCAAACGATAAGTATATTCCAAAGAATACTCCCAGAATAACCGCTGCCTCATACAAGCGCAGCTTAGACTCTGAGTGGCTAAGCTGCATTAATCGAGGTACAATCCCTAATACAGTTAAAAAAGCAACGAAACCGGTCCCCACAGCTATACCTGAGGCAAGTCCGATAAGTGCTTCAATGATCTGCATCCTGTTTTTCCACCTTATTTTCTTTTACAGCTACGTACCGATCTAAATCTTGCTGATAATTGAAGATTTCTACTTCCATAGGACTTGGTTCTTCGTTAAAACGTTTTTGAAACCAATGATTAAAGAACAGGATCATCCCTATTCCAAGCCCCAGAGAATAAGGAACTTGAATCCATAAAGGATGTTCTTTCTCTTCTCCCGTGAGCATGAAATGGAGTTTTTGCTGTACAGATTCCATGCTTACGTCATAATGAAAGTTCATAATGGCCATGGCGGCACCGATAAAAAGAAGCACCCAAATCCCTGAAATCAGTAAAAGAGAAGGTTGCTTTTTATGCTTTTCAATGTGAACGACACATTGGGTTGGACCGAGCAGTTCTACTTCTACTTGGGGAAACTTAGAAAGAACTTGTTCAATAATCATGAAGCCATCAATAACTACTATGTTTTGGTCATCAGCTTTCACTTTGTGAACAACCATATTTGGTAACACAGTTTCGTAACGTCTGGATCCAGTGATACGAGCTATATCTCCTAATCGTATCGTCGATAAATGGTCTGTATTTATCGATTGTTTGATACGGATATAAACAGGAGTCGTCATAATTTCGCCTCCCTGTCTGTGACTTACGCTTATTATGTGTGCGATTGGAAAAAAACATACAATTGCATACAACAAAAAAACTGCGCTCTTATTGAACGCAGTTTAACTCGTATCATTCATCGTCTGTTTCATATCAGCCAGTATTTTTTTCTCAAGCCTTGAAACCTGCACCTGAGAAATACCTAAACGTTCAGCTACTTCCGTCTGGGTTTGATCTTTATAGTAACGCAAGTAGATTATCAGCCGTTCCCTTTTTTCAAGCCTGCTTAATACATCCTGAAGGGTAATTTGCTCAAACCAGTTATCTTCTTCTTCTGCAATTTGGTCAACTAGCGTGATAGGGTCTCCTTCATTTTCATAAACCGTTTCATATATAGATTGTGGAGATCGTCCAACTTCCTCCGCCTGGACGATTTCCTCTCTCGTCATTCCCAGAGCTTCAGCCAATTCATTCACTGTAGGGGATCGTCCATAAACCTTCATTAATTCTTCTTTTTTTCCTCTGACTTTATGGTTCAATTCTTTTAAACTCCGACTGACCTTAACGGTTCCGTCATCTCGGATAAACCGTTGAATTTCTCCAATAATCATAGGAACAGCATACGTGGAAAAACGAACATCATAACTAAGGTCAAATTTATCAATTGATTTGAGCAAGCCGATACAGCCAATTTGATAAAGATCGTCTTGATCATATCCCCTGCGTAAGTAACGCTGCACGACCGACCATACCAATCGAGTGTTTTTTTCGACTAAAAAGTCCCGTGCATCCTGGTCTCCGGCTTGACTTCTTCGAATCAGTTCTTTGACATTATGGTCAGATAAGCGTTCTTTTGTAGTATCACTCATAGTAGCATCCGCCTCAATTGCATAAAGCTCTAGTTGAGGTGAGCTGCTTCATCATACGGATTGTTGTCCCACTATCTGGTTCAGAAGTGACATCCACCTTATCCATGAAATTTTCCATAATTGTAAATCCCATACCGGAACGTTCCCATTCAGGTTTTGAAGTGAAGAGAGGCTCTTTAGCTTCTTCAATGTCGCTGATTCCTTTGCCTTCATCTTTTATAATAATTTCAATTTGTTCGCCCTCAATGGCACATGAAATCATAACTTTCTGATGCGGATTTTCCTCATATCCATGGATGATTGCATTTGTGACAGCTTCAGAAACAACCGTCTTAATATCCGTAAGCTCTTCCATTGTAGGATTCATCTGACTGATAAATGCCGCTACCGCCACGCGCGCAAGTGATTCATTTTCACTTACACTCAAGAATTCGAGTGTCATCTCATTTCGCATGAAGCCACCCCCAATAGTTCAAGAGCATAGGATTCGCTATCAACCAGCCTCATAATCTTAAACATCCCGGATAAATCAAATAACCGCCTGACTTCTGGAGATATAGAACAAATAATCATTTCATTCCCTGAAGCTTGAACCTCTTTATATCGCCCAAGCATAACCCCAAGGCCGGAACTATCCATGAAGTTAAGTTTTTCTAAATTAACAACTACATGGTCTACATCGTTCTGCTGCAGCTGGCCCCGCCAGGATTCGCGAAGCTTACTTGTCTCATGGTGATCAAGTTCTCCCTCAAAGCGAACTACCAAAACATTTTCTTTAGTAACAAATTCTACGCGAAGACTCAATTGGTTTCCTCCTCTAACTTATAAGAGTCCTTAAGTCTTTCGTAAAATCTGCTGCTTATTCCTGCTTAAAAACAATACTAGTGGCAAAAAGCTAAAACCTCTGAAAGCTCGTCAAATTCCTCCAGGAACGCTCCCATAAGTTGATAAAGCTTGCCTTCTCTACTTTCTCCTTTGTTTCTAGACGAACTTTGGCTACTTCTTTTCCATCTTTCTCAACGATGACCCATCCCATATGGTCTCCTCTGGAAAGAGGGAGTTCCTTTTGTTCCACCATTTTTATTTTAGTGTCATAAGCCTGTTCTTTCTCGGACTTTTTCTTGAGAATAACAACATCTTTTTCAGGAGAAAGTTTAATATTCTCAGGTTGTCCTCTAGTGAGCTTCATGGTTTTTAACGTATCTTTCTTATCATATAACTTGACTCCTTCATACTGCCCAAAGCCATAATCAAGGAGGCTTGTGATATCTGAATTACGATCTTTAGGTGTCTCCGCCCCCATTACGACCGCAATCATGTGCATGTCATCCCGTTTAGCTGAAGCGGTTAGACAATATTTTGCTTCAGAAGTGTAACCCGTCTTTAAACCATCCATACCAGGATAGGATTTTATTAACTTATTTGTCGTGACCAGCCAGAATTCGTTATCCTTGCCTTTACGTAAATAATCATCATAGATACTTGTATATTCAGTGACTTCATCGTGTAGTAAGAGTTCGCGAGCCATTACAGCCATATCATGGGCTGTACTATAATGTCCTTTTGCCGGGAGTCCGGTAGGGTTTTCAAAATGTGTGTTTTTCAGACCTAAATCTTGTGCTTTTTTATTCATTTGATTAACAAACTCTTTCTCAGAACCCGCGATCCGCTCCGCCATGGCTACACTTGCATCGTTACCAGAAGCTACAGCTATTCCCTTTAACAAGTCCTGAACAGTCATCTCTTCACCAGCTTCTAGAAAAATTTGTGATCCTCCCATTGAAGCCGCATGTTCACTGATTCTTACTTTTTCCTCCAGACTAATATTCTCTTTTTCCAATGCTTCCATTATAAGCAGAAGAGTCATTACCTTTGTCATACTGGCAGGAGGAAGTTCCTGATGGGCATCTTTTTCGTAGAGCATCATTCCACTATTTTTTTCTAACAATATGGCTGATTTAGCAGAATCCACCAGATCGGGCGCAGATTTTTCTTCTGCTTTTATGGATGCTGGCTGTAAAATACTTAAAGTTACCATTAAAATAAGGATGGAGCCGATGAGTTTTTGCATACAATTGACCTCCAATTTCTGTAAGTGCCCCTATTTTTCCCTTTATATGGTTTTCTATACAGAGTTATAGGAAAAGAAAAACAAGGCGCAGAAATAATATTCTACACCTTGTTTTTAACATTTTATTCTTCTATTTGATTCCTGTTTCAGCCAATAATCGCCTATTTATGGTTTTTAGGAACAATTAACCCATACAAGCATTCAAACTTCCGTCTCCTTTCTGTCCCCCCCCCAAACGTCAAGGGACTGATTTATGTATAATGCCGTTGATTAAATAAAAAAGTTCTCCACTATAAAAGGATAGCGAAGAACTCTGTTTCAAAATATGTGACTTTAAAATCTCAACAATTTTATTTAATCACTGTATAAATAAGCGTAGGTTTTTCTACTTTCTCATCGGCAATAGAATAAGCCTCTAATACTTTAGTAATGGATGCTTGAGGCTCTTCATCATCACTATTCAGAACAACTAGAGATTCTCCTTCTTCCACCCAATCTCCTATTTTTTTGTTCAAGGTAATGCCGACACCGTGATTAATCTCATCATCTTTGGTAGCGCGTCCAGCACCCAAGTACATAGCTGCAATTCCGATGGACTCTGCATCGATTGCAGCTATATAGCCGCTCTTCTCCGCTTTCACATCGATTTTGTGCTTGGCTTTAGGAAGGTTGTCTAAGTTATCGATCATCGATACATCACCATTTTGCGCTTCGACCAGATTCCGCAAACTTTGAAATGCCTTTCCATTTTCCAAATTCTTCGCCAAAGCCTCATAAGCTTCTTCATAAGAATTAAATACTTCCGCAAGAACGGTCATATGAGAGGCAAGTTCTAAAGATAGCTCTCTCAAATCCTCTACATTTTTTCCTTGCAGAATTTCAGCAGCTTCTTTAATTTCGTTGGCATTTCCAACTTCAAACCCAAGCGGCTGATTCATATCGCTAATGACCGCAACCGTTTGACGTCCAAGGTTGTTCCCGATATTCACCATTTCTTGAGCTAAATTTTTTGAATCTTCAAGGGTTTTCATAAAAGCACCAGAGCCCGTTTTAACATCTAACACTATGCCGTCTGCACCAGAAGCCAGTTTCTTACTCATAATCGACCCGGCTATGAGAGGAAGAGAATCGACAGTTCCTGTTACATCGCGCAATGCGTATAACTTCTTATCGGCAGGTGCCAGATTTCCAGTCTGTCCAGCTACTGCCAGCTTATGAGTATTCACATTATGGATGAACTGATCTTTTGTCATTTCAATTTCCAGACCCTTAATTGATTCCAGCTTATCCAATGTTCCACCCGTGTGCCCCAGGCCTCGCCCGGACATTTTTGCGACTGGCACCCCAACAGAAGCAACTAATGGACCTACAATGAAGGTAACTTTATCGCCTACACCGCCTGTTGAGTGTTTATCTACTTTATGTCCTTTGATAGCAGAAAGATCAATTGTCTCACCGGAGTCCACCATTGCTTGAGTCAATGTAGCTGTTTCTTCCTGAGTCATCCCTTGAAAGTAAATAGCCATCGTTAATGCCGAAGCCTGATAATCAGGAATATCACCTTGGGTGTACCCATCTACAAAGAAGTAGATCTCCTCTTTCGTTAGTTCGCCGCCATCTCTTTTTTTAACAATAATATCGTACATTCTCATTTAACTCACCCTTTACTATTTATGTCTTCAGGCTGGTAATGACTTTAAAAGTTCCTTAACAAATCCAAGGAAATCCTCTCTCACTTGAGAGGTGGTTTCAATAACTTCATCGTGAGTCAGAGGCTGATCCAATATTCCAGCAGCCATATTGGAAATACAAGAGATCCCCAGAACACGAATTCCTGCGTGACTAGCTGTAATAACTTCAGGTACTGTAGACATTCCTACAGCGTCTCCACCTAATACACGTAGCATTCGAACCTCTGCACCTGTTTCATAAGCTGGGCCTGTATTGCCTACGTAAACACCTTCCTGCACACTTAGTTCAAGTCTTTCAGCACTTTGTCT
Source organism: Halobacillus halophilus DSM 2266 (assembly GCF_000284515.1). Classification (GTDB taxonomy): domain Bacteria; phylum Bacillota; class Bacilli; order Bacillales; family Halobacillaceae; genus Halobacillus; species Halobacillus halophilus. The sequence goes on from NC_017668.1 coordinate 2,331,650, forward strand.
AGCATGTTCGATCAAGTCACGATCATAGGCTTCTGACATATCCGGGAATCGTGGTCCCCTTTCATCATCATTCGGACCGATAAGAGGGCTATCCCCCATGTTGTTAATATGATCCGTAATAATCATCAGATTACCAGGGTTAAAGGATTCATTAATCCCTCCAGCCGCATTCGTTACAAACAAGGTATCAATGCCGAGTTCTTTCATTACCCGGACAGGGAACGTAACCTGCTGCATATTGTACCCCTCGTAATAATGGAAGCGGCCTTGCATAGCAATGACTTGTCTTCCTTCCAATTCCCCGATAACCAATTGTCCCTTATGCCCGGACACGGTTGATTCAGGGAAATGAGGAATATCTCTATAAAGGATTGTTGTGGGGTTTTGAATTTCATCAGCCAGCACCCCTAAACCCGAACCGAGAATTAATCCTACGGTTGGCTGAACATTTAATTGTTTCGTTATATATTCTGAAGCTTCTTCTACGTGTAAGTGATACATAATGGGCCTCCTATTTAATATCGTTTAAAAAACTGGTTCCATGCTCCGGCATTTTAATCGAGAAATTGTCAGATATTGTGGCACCAATATCAGCAAACGTCTGACGCTGCTCTAATTCCTTTCCATCTTTAATTCCATTATGATAAACAAGTAGTGGGACAAGCTCTCTAGTATGATCCGTACCATGATGAACTGGGTCGTTGCCATGGTCTGCTGTAATGATCAAAAGATCATCTTCATTTAGTAGGTCTAGTACTTCTGGAAGACGTTTATCATAAGCTTCAAGTGCTTTACCATATCCTTCTGGATCACGGCGATGACCAAATTTCGCATCAAAATCGACAAGGTTTAAAAAGCTCATGCCTGTAAAGTCTTGTTGCATCGATTGAATAAGTTTGTCCATTCCATCCATATTGTCATTCGTACGAATCGCTTCTGTTACACCTTCGCCGTCATAGATATCGGAGATTTTACCTAAAGCAATTACATCTAGTTTTTCATCTTTCATTTCGTTCATAACTGTCCTTCCGAAAGGCTTTAAAGCATAATCATGACGGTTGGAAGTACGTTCAAAAGACCCTGGCTCTCCAACAAATGGCCGCGCAATTACTCGTCCAACCATATATTTCTCATCTAGTGTCAATTCGCGGCAAAGTTCACAGATCTCATAAAGTTCTTCAGGTGGTACTATCTCTTCATGAGCAGCAATTTGAAGCACAGAATCGGCGGACGTATAGATAATTAAATCACCGGTATTCATGTGATGCTCTCCCAGTTCTTTAATAATTTCTGTGCCGGATGCCGGTTTGTTTCCTACAATGCCACGCCCTGTTCTTTCTTTTATTTCACTCAGAAGTTCCTCCGGAAATCCATCAGGAAATGTACGGAAAGGCTGATCAATGTACAGCCCCATAATTTCCCAATGACCCGTCATCGTATCCTTACCATTTGATGCTTCTCTCATGGTTGTATAATGTGCTTTAGGCTGTTTTGAAGGCTCGACCCCCTGAATTTCTCTAATATTACTCAACCCAAGTGATCCCATATTCGGCATATTAAGCCCATTCATACGTTCAGCTATGTGACCCAGCGTATGGGCTCCTTTATCATTAAATTGTTCAGCGTCCGGGGCCTCTCCAATCCCCACAGAATCCATAACTACTAAAAATACTCTTTTAAATGGTTTCATTAACGATCCCTCCTATTTTTTACTTTCCCATAACTTAATTATTTTACGCTAATCTTTATAGATGTAGGATGTCAGACAACTAAAAACAAAAAAGTTTATGCTCGAGGATGATACGAGCGATAAACATCTTTTAATCGTGTTTTAGTAACGTGTGTATAAACTTGAGTGGTAGAAATATCAGCATGACCTAACATTTCCTGTACAGCACGCAAGTCCGCTCCATTTTCTAATAAATGTGTAGCAAATGAATGCCTCAGCGTATGAGGGGTGAGCTCTTTTAAAATTCCAGCATCGCGGGCAACCGCTTTCAGTATTTTCCAAAAACCTTGGCGTGACAGTTTATTTCCATGATGATTCACAAATAATTCTTCTGTCTTTTTATTTTTGACCAACGCCCCACGACCTTGTTCCAAATAAGTTTGCACTGCTTCCTTCGCCAAATCTCCTAGAGGAATAATTCTTTCCTTAGACCCTTTACCTAAACAGCGTACAAATCCCATCGTGAGATGGAGATCGCTTACTTTTAAAGAGACCAGTTCTGTGACGCGAAGCCCTGTGGCATAAAGCATTTCCAGCATCGCTTTATTTCTTAATGATAAAGGATCCTTCGTTTCCACATTAAGGAGTTTGTCCACCTCTTCAGATGAAAGTACTTTTGGCAGCTTTCGTTCTTTTTTTGGGGTTTCAATATGGAGACTTGGATCTTCATTTGTCACTTTTTCCCTGATTAAGAATTGATGATAGAGACGAATGGAAGACAGCAGTCTAGCCACTGTAGCAGAAGAACGCCCTTTATCATTCAAATCATGCAGGTACCTCATTATATGCGATCTTGTTACTTGATCCCAGTCTGATAGATTTAACTCCTGTTGTAAAAACTGCTGGTATTGCATTAGATCACGCTTATAAGATTGAATAGTATTCGATGATAGACCTCGCTCAACTGTTAAATAATGAAAAAAATCTTCTAACGCGTAATCCATGACCCATCTACTCTCCTAATTGGAAGAATATCGACAGTCGATCCGGCCAGTCCGGTTCCAGCGGCTTGTACACCTTTACTGCCGCGCCACTCGGTGGATCATATCGATGCTGCCTTTCATACTCCTCATGTACTAAACGAAGTGCCATATAAAAAACGCAAGTACATAAAGTAAATACAATAAGAACCTTAACTAATTCCTGTATATTTTGACGTAAATGAACCATCCCGCTACCCCTTTTCTAGAGCCTTTATGTAAAAGGATATGCCCAGATGGACGTCAAATATACATGATTGTTCTACCTACGATAAACCTACACGATTTCCGTCAGTTTGTAAATAGATCAAGACGTATCCCGTCTGTAGAAAATAAACGTCTACCAAAATAAAAAAGCCACTATGTGATTTCATAGCGGCAGTTTATTAATTTTCTTCGTTTCCCTTTGATGCCGAGGCGGCTACGGCTTGTTTCTGGCAGACGCGGCAGATCCCATGAAATGTTAAACGATGATCTTTAACCTGAAATCCCCATTGTCCTTCTACAAGCTTTTCAACGTCCCCTAATAAATCTTCCTCGATTTCCTCTACCGATCCACACTCTATGCAAACTAAGTGGTGATGAAAGTGCTCCGCCCCTTCTTTTCGAAGGTCATAGCGGGAAACTCCATCTCCAAAGTTTATTTTATCGACAACTTTCAATTCGGATAACAATTCCAGCGTACGATATACGGTAGCCAGACCGATTTCGGGTGCTTTCTCTTTTACGAGGAGGTAGACATCTTCGGCACTTAAATGATCTTCTTCATTTTCTAAAAGCACTCGAACAGTAGCTTCCCTTTGAGGTGTTAACTTATAACTCTGGGAATGCAATTGTTTCTTAATTCTCTCAATACGATGCTCCATATCGTTCGTCCCTCCCTCGTAATCAATTTAATTATAAGCAGAGTCAGAAGGAGTGTCAAATTAAAATTATTTTAATCTATGTTTTATAATCATTCTAAACTGAATATGATTATCACTACTAAATTAATGATAAATCCACTTCAACACGTAGTCAAGAACGGTATTTGAAAAAAATACTTCAATAGTAGAAGCTACGATCAGTATAAGCATTAATGCCCCAAAAAAAGCGCTGTAACGAACAAACCCTTTAAGGATGGGTTGATGCACTCTTCTTATAAACAGCTGCTTACAAAGCGTCAAAGAGAAAATCAGGGCCAGCGATCCAGCTATTAAGTATACAGGTATGATAAGTAAATTCTGAGGAGCTATAGCTGCTGAGGAGATCAACAGACCATACCAGCCCATCTGATTTACTAAAAACCCTACAGAAAACCCTACAACAAGTCCTTTAATAAATAATAGAACGGTAATAATGGGCATGCCAATAACAGAGATACCTAATAAAAACAAAAGAAGCATATATTTTAAATGGTAAAGGATGCTGTCCTTCCAAAGAGTAGCTTTTGAGGTTCCATTCATGGAAATATTTTGTTCAAAGAATTGTTTTAAGTAAAAAAAGAGATCCTGCTTTTGAACGAAATTCATGCTGTTAACGATTACCGCTCCGAATATAATTCCCATAATGAATAAGACGAATATAAAAACGAAAATATTTACATGGCTTTGTATCTCTTTCCCTGCCACCCGCATACTATTCTGCATGGAATCTCCATCCTTTCTCATAACCGGTCTATGACCAATCTATGAAGAAAAAGATAAAAGTAGACCATCATTCATTGTATTTAAGATCAACCCTTAGGTACTGCCTGTCTGGTCAGACATTTCATAGTAAATGTTCATAGATTTCACAAATGAGATGTAGTAGTAACTGACCTTTTTAACCGTCCTCTTTTGACTCATTCATGTCTCTGAGCTCAAGGGGTAAAAGATTTACTCTGAAACTCGAAGCTTCCAGTATAAAAGAGCATAGGCGGTTTTAGCATCCTGAATCCGTTGATTTCTTTCTAATTCTTCAGCTTCCCCCAGCGTTAACTCCATAAGCTCTACGAATTCATCCTCATCACCATCTGGACGTTGATCCAGGACTTTAACTTGATCTGTGAAATAAATATGGACAATCTCATCAGCGAAACCGGGAGATGTATAAAAAGAGGTAACCCATTCCAAAGAATCCGTCGTGTAACCAGTTTCTTCTTCCAATTCTCTAAGCGCACATGTCATAGCTTCTTCACCAGGTTCAAGTTTCCCAGCGGGGATTTCGACCAGGCTTTTTTCCATTGGTTTTCTGTACTGCTCCACGCATATTAATTTACCTTCATCCGTAAGGGCAATAACGGCTACAGCACCTGGGTGCTTAATCAACTCCCGTTTAGAAGTATTTCCATCGGGTAAAGTAACACTGTCAATATTTAATTGAACAATCTTGCCCGTATAGATCGTTTCTGTATGGTAAGTTTTTTCTTCAAACCTCTTCACAGTCTCTCATCCTCTCGATTAATCTATGGATAGTTTATCATATGTGGAAGGGAGACAACGAAGATTCCGTATGCGTTTAATGGAAAAATAAGAAAGGATGATAATATGAAGAAACGACAAATTGGGAAATCGGACTTATATGTATCCGAAATCAGCTTAGGCTGCATGTCATTAGGTACTGATGAAAAGAAAGCAAAATCTATTATAGACAGGGCAATAGACGCTGGAGTAAATTACTTAGATACAGCTGATCTTTATGATTTTGGAGCCAATGAGAAAATAGTTGGTAAAGCGATCCAGGGGCGCAGGGAAGATCTTATTATCGGATCTAAGGCAGGAAATAACTTTACCCAGGGACAGGAAGGCTGGACATGGGATCCTTCAAAAAAACATATTAAACGTGCTGTAAAAGACAGCTTGCAGCGCCTCGGTACTGATTATATTGATCTTTATCAGCTCCACGGCGGTACAATTGATGATCCTATGGACGAAACGATCGAAGCCTTTGATGAACTGAAACAAGATGGACTTATTCGTGAATATGGAATATCTTCTATTCGACCGAATGTTATACGTGAATATGTTAATAGATCCAATATCTCCAGTGTCATGATGCAGTATAATGCTCTGGATCGAAGGCCAGAAGAAGAAATTCTGGACTTACTTTCTGAAAATGATATTAGTGTACTTGCCAGAGGGCCGCTGGCTAAAGGAATGCTTTCATCAAAAGGACACCATAAAGCTTCCCAAAAAGCCGAAGATGGTTTTTTAGATTATAGTCAGGAGGAAATCCTTGCACTCACTGAAAAATGGCAGGATTATGGCAGTGACGCAAGAACTCCAACCGCACTTGCCTTGCAATATGTCCTTCACCATCCTGCCGTGGCTACAGCCGTATTCGGAGCTAGTTCAGTTGAGCAAGTAGAGGATAACTTAAGCTACCTGGAAGCTGATCCGCTTACGGAACAAATATTCAGCGAAATCCAAACCATGACCAGGCCAATTACCTACCAGAAGCACCGCTCTTAAGTATAAAAGTATTGAAAATAATCAATAGCCTGACGGAGACTTTCTTATCGGTCTGCTATTATTAATAGAAGTTAGAATTTTTTTCTGTGAATATGTGAACGGTAACATGCTTACAATTTTCTGGAGAAAATACAAGAAACGCTTAGAGCTTGCAGCTCTAAGCGTTTGACTTGTCTAACGACTCTGTATAATTAAATCCCTGTTTCTTTAAGAACCCTTAGCCAATTTAAGTGGGTTAATTTAGCAATATCTGCTTCCGTCCAGCTTTCACGGAGAAGCTGATCCAATAGCTTAGGCACTCCCGTCACGTCTTTGATTACGTCCGGAATCGTACAGCCGTCAAAATCAGAACCGAGTGCTATATGTTCAACGCCAATACGATCTGCAATATAATGGATATGATCTGTAATGGCTTCTAATGGGGCGCTCAGGTCCATTCTTCCATCAGTCCTTAACATATTCGCACAGAAAGTTACTCCGACCACTCCATTAGATTCTTTAATGGCATCCAGCTGTTTGTCTGTTAAGTTTCTTGTAATAGGACAGAGTTTATGAGCATTAGAGTGGGTGGCTACCAGTGGCTGTGTGGATAAGCGTGCTGTATCCCAGAATCCTTTTTCATTCATATGGGATAAGTCAATCATTACTCCCAGCTCATTGCAGAGTCTTATAAGCTGCTTTCCTTTTTCGGTAAGCCCAGGTCCTGTATCAGGGCTAGCCGGGAAATGATAAGGAACGCCTTCTCCAAAGTTATTTGCCCGGCTCCAAACCGGCCCCAGAGACCGCAAGCCTGCTTGGTGATACACATAAAGAGAATTAAAGTCCAAATCAATCGCTTCTGCCCCTTCCATATGTATAATTCCACCGATCACATTCTTGTTCAGACAATCGCGCATCTCTTTTTCACTGCGTACAATTATGAATTGCTGCTGTGAATCTTTCTCGAGTTTAAGCATCTTTGCTAATACCTTGTTGGTATGTAATTGAGCATAGGAAGAACTAATTGGATCTGGTAAAGGCACTTGATAGCCTTTTTCCGTGAGAAATTCACTGATGGATGGAGGGCTTACCGGATTTGGAGTAAATATCGCAAAAAAACCTCCGGAGAATCCACTTTTTTGAGCTCTTATCAAATCTAAATGCCCCGCATCAGATTCTTTTAAGAAATCAAAATCACTAGTTTCATCCATATAATTTAACAACGTATCGTTATGACCATCAATTACTTTATACTTCATTAACCTTTCACCCCTTTAACGATAATTTCCACGTCTTCCTCCATTTTCCCTTCTATTAGCTTAGTCTCCAAAAAATAATTTACGTATAGTCGAATAAACCGTTTGACAAATCTTATATCTATATTACAAGATTCACTGTTTTTTACAGTCATTTTGCCATATAAGTGACAATAAGTTGCTAAATCACTTATCAAAGAGTCTCAAACATCGAACAATGTAGAAATTTTTGTTGTTTATATTGGGTGAAAAGACGGTATATGCTAAGTACAAGTTGAATTGATCCATTAGCCATGACTCATACTTAAATTTTTCCTAGGAGGAGAAGAGAATGAAAATCAATGCAGGTATCTGGTGCAAACTGACGTTTAAAGACAAAATGATCTTGTTGAAAACCATCAGTCAACAATCTCTTGGTAAAAAAGCAGCCTAATGATGTCATTGAGCTAAGCCTTTTCAACTCACCCTTATTCCAACTAATCACCTCAACAATATAATGCTCTTCAAAAAACCTACTACACATAAAGTAGGTTTTTTGTTTGGATTCTATTAAAGATACTTTTAGCCTCCTATTCTGCATATTCTTATGAAAGGTCGAATAAATAATACCGGTAGACCGGATGCCCGTCTTACCGTTAATCGATCATAGGAATGATGTAAGGAGGGAAGAAAATATGAAGATTGCCATTTTCTCGGACACTTACACGCCTCAAGTCAATGGAGTATCTCGAACTCTGGAAAGATTAGTCACTCATTTGGAAAAGGAAAAAATTGAATATCGTTTGTTTATTCCCTACTTTAAAGGTTCGCTCCCCTCTGACCATATCCGCCCTGTTCATAGCTTTCCGTTCTTCCTGTATCCTGAATGTCGACTTTCATTCCCCTGCGCACCTCGTATAAAAAAAGATCTGGAATCTTTCAAGCCCGATATTATCCATATTGCCACCCCATTCAATATGGGACTGACTGGACTATATTATGCAAAAAAATTAAGCATTCCTATCGTAGGCTCCTACCACACGAATTTCGATCGCTATTTGGATTATTATAACCTTCAATATTTATCAAAATGGATGTGGAAATATTTAAAGTGGTTTTATAAGGATTTTCAAAGAACGTTTGTTCCTTCTTATCAAACGAGAACCGAACTAAATCTTCAAGATTTTCAAAACATATCTATTTGGAGCAGGGGCGTGGACTGTACAAAATTCCAACCTTCCACAAATGATATAAACCTCAAAGATTACTATGATCGTAAACCCACCTTCCTATTAACTTATGTTGGACGAGTGGCACCTGAAAAAGATTTGGACATTCTTATGGATACGGCCAGAAATCTTCCCGCTCCCTATAAAGATAAGGTTCACTGGCTAATCGTCGGAGAAGGTCCGCTACTCAAAAAACTCCAAGAGGAGAAACTTCCCAATGTAACCTTCACCGGCTATGTACACGGAAGTGAATTAGCAAACATTTATGCCACTTCCACTTTATTCATTTTTCCATCGACAACCGAAACTTTTGGAAATGTAGTTCTTGAAGCGCTTGCCTGCGGAACTCCTGTCGTAGCGTCAAAATCTGGAGGTGTTCAGGAAATTATCCAGCACGGGAAGACAGGAATCCTGTGCGAACCTAGAAACGCTACTCAAATGATTGATGCTATATGTAAGCTTCTAGCAAACCCATTAAGGATTACAGCAATGGAAAATGAAGCAAGAAAGTATGCTCTGGATCAATCCTGGGACACCATCTTCTGCAAACTCTTGAACGAATATAAAGAAGTACTCGATCAGTCCCTTTCTTCACAGGCCAAACTTAATATGCAATCTTGACTAGAACAAGCTCCCTAGCATCCATGCGGGAGTTTGTTCTAGTTTACATAATAATATTATAGTTAATTTATTTTTTATTAATATTTCTAAAAATATAAATTTTAATAATTGCTCTCTAAGTGGTTGTCTGTTTCAAATGTTCAGGCGTATAATAGCAGAATTGATCTAGAATATTCCGATGAACTAGGATGATGCTTATGACCACTAACCCTTATAACAAAGTACTGATCGCTGCTCTATTACTAGCAGGATCTTTTATTACTATATTAAATCAAACCTTAATGATTACAGCCATTCCCCCTATAATGGATGAGATGAATATATCGGCCAACAGCGCCCAGTGGCTCACCACCGTGTTTATGCTTGTTAATGGAATTATGATTCCTATCAGCGCATTTTTAATTGAACGTTTTACTACCAGACAATTATTTTTGGGCGCAATGACCATTTTTACACTCGGAACCGTAGTAGGAGGCTTAGCCCCTAACTTTGGAACTCTTCTAGTAGGCAGAGTTATTCAGTCAAGTGGCGCAGGGGTTATGCTTCCACTTATGCAAACCGTTTTCTTAATGATTTTTCCGATCAATAAGCGCGGAGCGGCTATGGGTTATATTGGGCTTGTTATTTCTTTCGCCCCTGCCATAGGTCCAGCCCTTTCAGGCTGGGTCACAGCCGCTGCTTCTTGGAGATTGTTGTTTCTAGTAACACTTCCACTAGCACTTGTCATTACGGTGTTATCTTATTTCTTTTTACGAAACGTAACTGAACTTACTTTTCCGAAAGTAGATCCCTTATCTATTGGATTATCTTCCATTGGTTTTGGAAGTCTCCTATATGGATTTACTGTAGCTGGAAATGAGGGATGGACCAGCCCAACTGCCATTTACGTGCTTTTAATTGGCTGCATAGGACTGTTTCTATTTATAACTAGACAGTTGCGGATGGAACACCCAATGCTTGAATTCAGGGTGTTTAAATATCCAGTGTTTACCATTTCGACCATTATAGGAATGATTGCTTTCATGGGTTTAATAGGAGTAGAAACTCTCCTCCCGCTTTATATGCAGAATATGAGGGAGTTTACCGCTTTTCAGTCTGGACTTGCTCTTCTGCCCGGAGCGATCATTAGTGGCTTTATGTCACCTCTGACTGGCAGAATCTTTGATAAAATCGGCGCAAAATTGCTTGCTCTAACAGGGTTAACCATATTAACCTCGGCTTCAGCTGCTTTTGTTTTTCTCGACATTGAAACAACCTTTGCTTCCATCACTATCCTGTATTCCATCCGTATGTTTGGCTTATCCATGGTCATGATGCCAGTTACAACTGCAGGGTTAAATCAATTGCCTCAAAAATTAATAGCGCATGGTGCTGCTATGAATAACACCATGAGGCAGGTGGCTGCTTCTGTTGGTACGGCCATCCTAGTGACCGTGATGACCACTTCCACCCAAAATGCTCAGGGAAATCCAGGGATAGATTTCCCTGGCATATATGGTGTCCGCATAGCTTTTATCGTAATCACGATGCTATCCCTTGCAGGAATAGTACTAGCTCTATTTGTTACTAAGCCTCACAAAAACGATGAGACAAAAGACTCTGTAGCTAACGATCTGCATCAAGATGATAAAGTAAAGAAACATGGCTAATTCCTTAAAAACCCACAAACTCCTTCGAGTTTGTGGGTTTTATTAAAATGCGTTAGAAGGATCATAATCATCTAAGTTGATTTCTACTTGTTCTTCTGCCGCTAAACTAGCAAGAATAGATCCTACATATGGACCACTGGTCAATCCTGATGCACCTAGACCATTTGCCATCCATACGTTCGTGAGCCCCGGCACACGGCCAATAACAGGTAAAGAGCCTGGCGTGAATGGACGAAAACCAACTTTTGTTTGAATATAAGCAGCTTCAGCAAGTCCTGGAGCTACTTTTAAAGCTTTATTTAACAGTTGATGAACCGCTCCCATCGTCACATCCGTTTCAAAATCCTCACGATTTTCTTTGGTAGCCCCAATAACCAATTTTCCGTTGTCAAAAGTCAGCATGTAGTGATTAAATGGCGGAAGCATGACTGGCCATGAGTCTGTATCCTTTTCAGGAACTTGTAAATGAACGATTTGAGCCTTTTCATACGTCACATTTGTATTTAAACCGTAAGAAGCAAATAATTGTTTAGCCCAGGCCCCATTTGTAACGATTACCTGATCTGCCTCAATATGTTCATCATCTACCAGAACCCTAGCAGAAGCATCTCCATTATGAACGAGTTGAACCTCTCCTTCATTAAAGACAGCGCCGTTCATCTCTGCTGCGGAAAGTAGAGCCTGCGAAACCGCTTCTCCATCCACTTTTGCTGCGCCACTGATATGAAGCGCTCTATAATGGTCAGCTACAGGAGGAAACATCGCTTTGGTCTGCGTAGGAGTTAGTTTTGTAATGTCTCCCATTTCCGGTGACTGCTGTCTGCGTTCCAAAGCAACCTCCATTTTTCGGTCTAATTTCTCTTCCGTATCAAAGATATTGATCGCTCCCACTTGCTTATAACCTGTATCGGCTAATCCAAGGTTCTCCAATTCTTTAATGAGGAATGGGTAATACTTCGCGCCTTCCATTACTAAATGATACCATGCTTTATTCGAGCGGTTCGTTAACCAGGGGCATATGATTCCTGCAGCAGCCCTCGTAGCCTGTCCTTTGTCTTTACGGTCTACGATCAGAACTTCTTCCCCTCTTCTCGACAAGTGATAAGCCGTAGAGGCTCCAACTATACCTGCTCCAATAATAATATGTTTCATAATTACACCTTTTGTTGATCTGACTTATTTCCTTTATTTATTGTATAGAATGATGACTCTGAAGTAAATTATCCATACCTTTTTAAGCAGACCTAAGTATCGGAGTTCCTTTGTATAAGTGATTAAATTCAGTACAGCTGCCAAAAAAATCCGTCCCCTCGGGGACGGATTTCTTCCTATCATTTATTCACCTTCAATATAGGCATACTTATAGGTGTAATCAGGTCCCATTGGATTCGTGGTTACCCCTTTAACATCTGGCTTCCACAGCTGTGCTCTTGCTCGCTGATAAAGGGGAGCAATAACTGCATCCTCTTTAATAAGCAGCTTCTCAGCTTCCAAAAAGGCTTCAAAACGTTCAACAGGCTTTTGAGCTAGTTCATCTCCTGCTTTTTGAATTAGAGAATCATATGCTTCACTTGAATAGCCGGTCTTATTGTTTCCTCCATCTGTTACCCATAGGTTTAAAAATGTGTTCGGATCAATATAATCTGGACCCCAGCCATAATTTTCGATGTCATAATCCATGTTCTTATCACGATCTAAACGCACTTTAAAAGGAACACTTTCGACCTTAACTGACAAGCCGTCTAATTTTTCAAGCTGGTCTTTAATATAAGCATCCAGGTTTTTAGCAACCTCTGTATCTCCGCCCAAATAACGGAGTTCTGCATTCTCTATGTTTAACTCTTCTTTTGCTTTTGACCAATACTCCTGTGCTTTCTTTAGATCGTGCTCCACTAATGCACCATTAATTTCCCGGAAGTCCTCTCCGGATTCAGGATGTTTCGTAAAGTTAGCAGGTACATTACCTCCAGTGGTAATTGAACCGTTATTTAAAATGACCTCCACCATACTTTGACGATCGACTACCATCTGAATCGCCTTACGTGCATTCAAATTAGAAAGAATTTCATTTTCCTGGTTCATTTTAAGGAAGAAAATTGTTGGCTCTTCTTCGACTTTCAATTCTTTAGACGAACGATACTCGTCAACGAATTCTGAAGACAGGTTGACTCGATCTATTTCATCTGTTTGATAAAGGTTGACAGCTGCAGCCGTTTCTTTTACTACGCTTACATTAATTTCTTCTAACTGAACAGCATCTGCATCCCAGTAATCAGGATTCCTTTCAAGTTTCCATCCTTCCCCATGATTCCACTCCGTCATTACGAATGGACCATTCGAAAGAAGTCCGTCAGCTTCCAGTGCATATTGATCGCCTTTTTCTTCAACAAACTTTTGATTTAGCGGCAGGAATGTGCCAAATGTAGTCATTGACTCAAAGTAAGGTGTTGGTTTTTCTAATGTTACTTCAAAGGTATAATCGTCTACTGCTTTCACACCAAGCTCTTCTAGAGCCATTTCGCCCTTGGAAACGGCCTCTGCATTTTTAATTACACCACTCATCATATAAGGACCATATTCCGATCCAATTTCAGGATCAACCGCTCGTCTCCATGCATAGACAAAATCATTGGCTGTGACTGCATCTCCATTTGACCATTTAGCATCTTCTCTTAAATTGAATGTCCAGGTCAAACCATCTTCGCTCATTTCATGATTTTTTGCTATCCCTGGTTCTGGTTTTCCATTTTCGCCTAAGCGATAAAGACCATCTTTTGTAGACCCCAGCCATTGAGAAGCCAAAGCATCAATTGTTAAGGAAGAATCCATGGTCGGTATTTCTGCTCCCTCGGAAAGGTGCAGAACCTGCTCACTGGACTTTGATGTACTATCCTCGTTATCTTTACTGTCATCGTTACTGCTTGTTTCTGAATCATTCCCACTGGAACATGAAGCAAGGAATAGACTGGCAAGCAAAACCAGCCCTAACCATAACCATTTAGCCTTTTTCATTTAAAGACCCCCCATTTTCTTATTTTTATGTATTTTTACATACGGCTCAAATTATACATTTTGTGGTAATAGTCTGCAAATTACAAAAATTAAGAAAAGATGTTTGAATTTAGCTACTATCGGAGGTTTACATAAATGGTTGTATATCTTAAGAACTATTCTCTTTATCATAAACACACTCACTAAGTCTTACGGATCCTATATGCAGACAAGGGATACCGGGACGTTAGCGGCACTTCTAGGTCTTTATACCAAAATAGACTATTTTATATAACGTCTATGAATAGTTATATATTCTTAAAGACATTACTTTTTATAAATATGAGTTTCTCACCCTTCTTTTATATTCGTCCTGATCCTTACGAAGTGAACCGGACTTACTATAAAATTAAATTCGCCGAAACCTTACCTGTTCTCATACGTATAAATAACTGTCAGGAACTCTAGTAAGTACGATTAAAGCCGAATTTTTAGGAGGTCTAAGAATTTACTTGCATCTCTTCTCATAGTCCTGATAAAGTTACATCATTCAAGAAGGAGGATTTACTTATGAATAAACGTGTAGGTGCAAGTATTATTGCAGGCGGAATTCTATTAATAGCTATTGTATTCCAAGTAATTAATGTATTCACCACTGATGAGGATGCGGAGAATATGACTTCTATGTTCTCAGGAAGTGAGAAGCCTCAGGAGAAAATCATTGAGCAGGGTTCTACTTCCAAGCGCATTGCACAAATTAATCTAGAAGGTACAATTATGAACAACCCAGGTTCTAACCCGAACCCATTTAGTGGGGGTGGCTATCAGCACGAACAATTCTTGAAGCAATTGGAAACCATTAAAGAAGACCCTTCCATTAAAGGTGTACTTCTACATGTAAACTCACCAGGCGGAGGAGTTTACGAAAGTGCAGAAATTCACGATAAACTCTTAGAATTAAAAGAAGCTGATAAAGAATTCTATGTTTCCATGGGAAGCATGGCTGCTTCCGGCGGTTACTATATCTCTACTCCTGCTGATCAAATTTTTGCTTCAAACGAAACGTTTACCGGATCTCTTGGGGTTATCATGGAAAACGTGAATTACCAGGAACTGGCAAATGAGTATGGAGTCAAATTCAATACATTTAAAAGCGGTAAATATAAGGATATCATGAGTCCAACAAGAGAAATGACGGAAGAGGAACGAGAAATCATCCAAACGCTTGTAGATGATTCATACCAAGAATTTGTCGATGTGATTTCAACTGGCCGTGATATTCCAGAGGAGCGTGTCCGAGAGCTTGCGGATGGACGAATCTATTCAGGAAAGCAAGCAGCAGAAAATGGCTTAGTGGATCAAATTGGCTTTCAGGAAGATGCCTTAAATGCGCTTAAAGAACAGATAGGCGGAAACCCGCAGGTCATTAAGTATAAGAACAGTGTCGGTTCATTCTTCAATTTACCACTAGCTAAAAGTTTCTTGCCAAATAATGAAATCCGTTATATAGAGGAGCTCATCAGTGAACGCCAGGGACCTAAACTAATGTACTTATATAGCGAGTAAGGGGGGAGTTATATGGAAACTACAGAACAGCATCCAGGTGTTAAACCACCTCTCTCTCTATTGAGAGGTCAAAAAGAGGATATCCAGAGATTACTATACGCCGGATTTTGGACACGTTTTTTTGCGTATATTATTGATTTACTTGTGCTTTGGAGCGTAAACACAGTTGTAACTAAACCACTAATTGGTTTAGTAAATTTAGAGGGAGCAAAATTATGGATAGAGATGTTTAGTGCTTCTAATCTGCTTACCTCCCTTCTCTTTTTCCTTTACTTCATTTTAATGACCAAGTTCTTTAGAGCAACTCTTGGAAAAATGATATTTGGTTTATCCGTCGAGTCGCTGACTGATAAACCTTTAACTAACGGACAGATATTCTTCCGCGAATGCATCGGTAGATACATTAGCATGGCTGTTTTTGGAATTCCTTATTTAGTGGTCGCTTTTACTAAAAGGCACCAGGGAATTCATGACCTATTCGCAGATACATCTGTTATTAAAAATAAATTCAGGCAACTGAATCACTTGATCGAAGATAAATCAGACACTTAATAAACAATAAATCCGGTCCCTGAAGGGTACCGGATTTATTGTTCTAACGAGAAGGATCCTGCTTTCCTGTTCCATTTTTTTCGCCTTTTTCTCTTTTCAATGCATTTAAGTCTTCTTTACTTTTGTTTTTCTTCTTTTTACCCAACTTAACTCCTCCTTTCCTTCTTAGTTTGGCATCATTCATGGAATTCATGTAATAATAGAAAGCCGATAGACCACCCCTCCTTGCCAAATATTGGTTGTTCAATAGTAATCCATCCTTTACTATTAAGTTATGCTCCATAGTTACTTAAAGGAGGAAGATTTAATGGAAAATACTGAAACTATTTATAGATCAAACTTCAAAATAGGAGCCTATACTTTTTATCAAGATCTGCGCTTAAATCAACCGGTTTTTCCTATGTCCAGTGGAGGTTCCAATAGTTCCTGGATTATAACTAAGTATGATCATGTAAAAGAATTATTAAAGTCTCCCAGTTTTATTAAAGATCAGAATAAATTATTCTCCCAATCTTCACGGGAAGAGATGAATGCAGATGAACTGAATATATTTCAAAACATGATGCTGGACGTTGACCCACCCGACCACACCAGACTTCGTAAGCTGGTCCAACCTTATTTCAATCCTAAAACGATTAAGCAACTGGAACCCCGAATTACTGAAATTGCGCAAGAACTACTTGAAGAAATGAAACATAAAAAAGGGTCTGTAGATTTAATTGATGATTACGCTTTTCCTCTGCCAATAATTGTGATTAGTGAACTTCTGGGTGTACCCGTTGAAGACCGAAACAAATTTAGAAAATGGTCCAATACCATAGTAGCTGCCTCTGACAATATGACTGCTGATTTTCAGGAAGATGTAGAAGCATTTACCGCCTACTTAACCAGTCTTTTCGAAAAAAGGAAAGCAGAACCTGAAGAGGATTTAATCTCTTCTTTACTGCAAACTGCGGAAGAAGAAGAGCAATTAACCAAAGCAGAATTATACTCGATGGTTGTCTTGTTAATAATTGCAGGCCATGAAACAACGGTTAATCTAATTGGCAATACAATGTTTGCTCTTTTTGAACATCCTGAGCAAATGTCTAAAATCAAATTTGATCAAACGCTCATTCCTTCTGCGATTGAAGAAGGACTTCGTTTTTATAGTCCCGTTGACTTTTCAACAGCGCGCTGGGCAGAGGAGGACATGGAGTTCCATGGTCAAGAGATTCGGGGTGGAGACTTAGTTCTAGCATCTATAAGTTCCGCAAATCGCGACGAAGAGAAATTCAGCCATGCTGAGCAATTTGATGTGACAAGAAGCAAAAATGCCCATGTGGCCTTTGGGTTCGGAATCCACTTTTGTCTCGGTGCTCCTCTGGCGCGTCTGGAAGGTAAAGTCGCTATTGAAGAGCTGCTGAGCGCTTTTCCAAATATCGATTTAA
Source organism: Halobacillus halophilus DSM 2266 (assembly GCF_000284515.1). GTDB lineage: Bacteria > Bacillota > Bacilli > Bacillales > Halobacillaceae > Halobacillus > Halobacillus halophilus. The sequence goes on from NC_017668.1 coordinate 2,349,042, forward strand.
ACCGTACAATGAATAGACCTGAATGGAAGCCGGTATTTCTCCTGCGAGGTCTTTCCCAGCTTCCAGTTGCTTTAAATTAAGGAATAACTAAGAAACCACTGCTCTACTTAAGCAGTGGTTTTTTTAATCATTATAAGCGTTATAGCATGCAATCAAACGGCATGCTACTTTTCTTAAGAATGTGGGCCATATATCCTAATTGGAAGATCATTTTATGAATGGCTCTGATAAAGTTTATTGTTGATTTTTCATAAGAGGCTTATTACGCAATAGGGCCGGTTACTATAAGACTCAGTTTCGAGATATACTGGGTCCGTTGCCATAAAAAAATGAGAGTTGTTGGGGAAATAACTCGCTTTCCTATGGGGGAACGGTGAGCTTCCTCGCTCGTTTCACTCCCTGCGGGATCTCATCTAGTTCCTTCTCCCATGGGAGTCTCGTCATTTCCCCACCAACCCCGCCGAGTGAGAATAACGGACGCTTTTATAAGAGAGAATGCTCTCCCTCCTAATCGGTCCTAAATGCTTTTATGACAGGCTTTTTTACATCGTTATAGCATAAGAACAGCTATATGAGCACATGCTATTTTCTCATGAACCCGTTGATGTCTTAAATGGTTTCGAGTTTCTGATCTGGCTAGGTCCGGAGGGGGAAGATGTAGACTCCTGTGGGATAAACATGATCGGTGAGACCCCGGAAGGCTTTAGCTGTAATGACCCCCAAATGTTGGACACCTTATGAAACTTAGGAGGGACCCAACATATGTCTAAACTTACTTCTCAAGAAAAGTACCTGATCGTCCAACGTTATCTCACGGAAAATGTCAGTTTCCGTGACTTAGAAAAAGAGTTTGGAGTGGATAGTTCTTCCATCCGTTATTGGGTGAAATTATCCGAATATCATGGTAGTGAAGCCTTCGACTTCCCCTATACAAACTATTCAGCTGCCTTTAAACTGAAAGTAATTCAACGTATAGAGGAAGAAGAATATTCGATTCGAGAAGCTTCCGCTATGTTTCACATCCCCGATTTCTCCATGGTACGCCGATGGCGTAAGAAGTGGCTGGAAGGCGGAAAAGAAGCCCTTGAATCTACAAGGAAGGGGCCAACACAGATGACGTCTCATAAGAAGAAAGAAGATTCAATGGATTCTTATGAAGCCTTAAAGAAAGAGAATGAACGCTTACGGATGGAAAATGAATACTTAAAAAAGTTAGAGACCTTAGCTCAAAAAAAGAAAGCATCTCGAAAGAAGAACAAGCGCAAGTAATCGATGAGTTAAGGTTTCATTTTCCAGTTAAACAGCTGACGGAAATAGCTGATATCCCTAGAAGTACCTATTACCATTGGAAAGAAAAGCAACTCGAGCCAAAAACGGACCGACCATTAAAGGAGCTTATCACCTCCATTTTTAAAGAACATAAAGGTCGCTACGGCTATCGCCGCATTGAAAATGAGCTTCGTAATCTAGGTCATGAAGTGAACCATAAAAAAGTCTATCGTCTTATGAAAGAACTGGGGCTTCAGTCTACGGTGAAAATGAAGAAATATCGTTCTTATAAAGGGAAAGTTGGTCAAACGGCTCCAAACATCTTAAATCGGAATTTCAAGGCGGATCAGCCGAATCAGAAATGGGTGACAGACATTACGGAGTTCAAGCTATTTGGCGAGAAGCTTTATCTTTCCCCTGTCTTAGATCTATTCAATGGAGAAATCATCACGTACACAATTGGTTCCAGACCCACCTATTCCTTGGTGAACAACATGTTAGACCAAGCATTTGAACGCCTTCATCCATCGGATGAACTGGTTATGCACTCCGACCAGGGATGGCATTACCAAATGGCTCCCTATCGAAAGAAATTGAAAGACCATCAAGTTACCCAAAGCATGTCCAGAAAAGGGAATTGTCATGATAACGCCGTTATGGAGAACTTTTTCGGTATCATGAAATCGGAATTCCTTTATTTAAGAGAATTTGAAAGTGTGGCCCATTTCAAACAAGAATTAGAGGAATATATCCATTATTATAATCATAAACGCATCAAATCGAAGCTCAGAATAAGCCCCATTTCCTATCGAGCCCGCTTTCAAGAATCGGCGTGATAATTTTAATGAATGTGTCCAATTTTAAGGGGTCAGTTCATAGCCTGAGGAGGCTCAGCACAAAGGATGTTCGACTAAGATCGCCACGTCCTGTGGCAACGTCGAACGACCCTGCGTCGTGCAGGGCCGGAAAGCGAAATCGTCCCCCCGGAGGACCTTTCACTCAACAAATATCTCGAAATCAAGTCTTCAACAAACGGGAGCTTAACCTTAAAATCAACACTGAAGTTTAACAAGCCTTATGAATAAACTTTAGGTACGTGGATCTTTAATCCCTCAAATGTCTTTCTGCATCTTTTCTACTAGACGATTCAAGTGTTTTCACCCGATATTTCTATTCATCTTTGAAGAACTCTTTTCTTCCAGTCCAGCTTTAACTATGCTAAACCCTGTCAACGCCAATAAAATAGATATCACAGGGGTTGCTAAATTAAAAAAAGCATAAGGAAGATAGGAAAGGGTTTCTACCCCAAGAGTTCCGGCTACAAATATACCTCCAGTATTCCAAGGAACCAGTACGCTTGTAACAGTCCCACCATCCTCTACTGCACGCGATAAGTTCTTTCTATGGAGGTTTTTCTGATTATAAGTATCTGCGTACATGCGTGCTGGAACTATAATCGAAATATATTGTTCAGCCATCGTGATGTTCGTACCAATAGAAGTTAAAATAGTGGCAGGAACCAACGCGCGCGTAGAGCGTACCAAGTGGATGATTCCATCCATCATCTTCTTCATCATTCCAGTACCTTCAATAACTCCTCCGAAAATCATAGCTACAATGGTCAGAGAAATGGTGTACATCATACTGCTAAGTCCACCCTGGTTCAATAAATTATTCATCAGCTCATTTTCAGTATTCAATTGGTATCCATCATATAGTGATAACACCCCAGTTCCTACTGCATCTCCCTGAATAAGAACTTGACATAAAAATCCCAGCACAACACCTACACTAAGAGCAGGCAATGCAGGTATCTTTAAAAGTACCAATACAATTACAACTACCGGAACTAACAAGAGCCATGGAGAAATAATGAATTGAGATTGTAGGTTCTCCATAATTAAGGATATTTGCTCGCTTTCATATCCTGTTACCGAAAACCTCTGCCCTACTATCCCAAAAATAACTGCAGCTATCACGTAGGCTGGGAGTGTAGTATAAAGCAAATGTTTAATATGTTCGAATAAAGGAACATCTGCTATCCCTGAAGCTAGATTTGTGGTATCGGAAAGAGGAGACATTTTATCCCCCATATACGCGCCCGAGATGATAGCCCCCGCAATCATAGGTTCAGAAATGCCCATGCTGATTCCTATTCCCATACCCGCTACCCCAATCGTAGCCATGGTGGACCAGGAACTGCCAATTGATAAAGCAACCACTGTACAAAGAAGCATAATGGAAATAAGAAAATAACCAGGTGAAATGAGCTTGAGTCCATAAAAAATTAAACTCCCTACGATTCCGCCTCCGATCCATGAACCAATAATTAAACCAACTAAAAGCAATATAACAATGGCAGGCAGTGCCTTATGTATACCAGAGTAAAAACTACTTTCTATTTCGTTCCAAGAATATCCATAAAACAAAGCTACAATGGACGCTGAAAAAGCTCCTAATAATAAGGGGATATGAGGAGCTCCTTCATACTTTATAATTGTAAATCCCATTGCTACAATCATGATGAACAGGGGCAATGCAGCCATATATATAGGCATACTTTTTCTTTCACTCAAAGTATCCCTCCTTATAATGAATAGTAAATTAGGTTTCCACCTTTGAACAGCTTACTCGACTATATCATTTACATTTATCAATTTTGACTGAATGATATATCGGTCAGGCGCATCTCCTATAAAGTCCAGCGGATAACAAGTGGATAGAGTCAAAGTAGCTTCGTCTTTTTCCACAATTACGCTTCGGTCATCAGCATCAGTCACCCACATTTTTTCAACCTTATACTCATACCTTTTTCCATCATATTCTACAAAAATAGAGTCGTCTTTCTTTACGTCTCCCAATTCAGTAAATACGGTCTCTCGATGGCCACTAAGTACAGTATGTCTTTTTTCCTCAGGAGTCGTTGTCCATTCACTTACATACATACCTACTCCTTGTTTTAAGACTTCTGGATCAGCTCCCCAAAATGTGTCGTACCCCATTTCGATACTCGGAATAACTACTCTTCCCACATTTTCTCCTTTCTCGTATTTGCTAATTTCTTCACTCATAGTGACTGGATCAGGAGACTTACTTTTTTGGGTTATCTGTGTTTCCACATTATTTATTGTTGAGGAGGGTTTACCGGCTTCTTTACTTACTGATTTATTATCAGGTTTGCTCCAATCTTCGGTTTCTTCCATAGGAACTTTTTCAGCTGCTTTGGTTCCGTCCCACCATTGGTATCCATAAAAGCCAGCCATTAAGACTCCGAATAACATGATTGCTACTAAAACTTTATTCACGATTTCACCTCTATTATTTCCTTTTCATACCATAATAAAGGAAGAAAAGCCGCATGTACACATGCGGCTTTTCTCTCTCATACACTAGGCACGACTCGCCATTTGTCTTCTGTAAACAAAAATTCCACCAGCAATCATTGCGAGAGACGCTCCAGCTAAAGCCAAACCAGGGTCATTACTTGAAGTATCTGGCAGTTCACCGCCTTCAGGAAGGGTTTCTTCAAATGACTTAGCGTTGTCCACCACTTGGTCTGGAATGGTAATGGTTCCAACTCCATTGAAATTATCGATAGACATATCAAAAGTTTGTACCATATTAGTTGACATATCTTCCATTTCCATATCCATGTCAAGATTCATCATCATTCCAGTCATATAATGAGTTTCTTTATCAATTGTTAATTGATAAGAAATATTGTTAATAGTCATTTGTTTCATCATTTCTTCCATCATCTTCGCCATCTCTTTGTCATCCATGCTGTTTTGAAAAAGTTGTTGAGAAGCTTTCAGAAGTTTTTCTCCGTCACCTTCATAACTTACTACATAGGATCCTTCTGCCTCCTCAACTTTCATTTCCTTTGCAAATTCTGAAGCCTGGGAAACCTGAGATTGAGCCGTCATCAATTCCTGAATGTCGGATTGACTCATTGGAAAATTATCTTCAAATTTAACCCAATCCCCTTCAGGATTCTGCTGATAAAAACCTTCTTCTGTCCAGTATGATTCAAGTTCCAGTTGTTTTTCACTTTCCGGTAATGAGGTTTTAACCTTCTGGTGCATCGCAAATGGATCCAATGTTATGTCAGCCTCGGATTCTGTAGAAATAACCTGTTCCGTGCCCTGCATTGGCATTTTCTGCTCCGTTATGGAACGTACCGTGTAACTATCCAGCTCCATCATAGCCTCATTAGATTTCTTTAATAGTTCCTCTGCACTCATCTCCTCGGCTGCGACCTGAAGCGGTACCATCACTACTAGTAAAACTGCGGTCAAACTGGCTAACTTCTTAAACATCCAAACACTCCTAAATTGTATTAGGCATCCATCATAGGGTATTTCCTGACTTATGTATGTACTAAAACAAAGATGATGCAGTTCAGACCTTTTCCCTATCATTTCGTACCCACTACTCTTTACCCACCATTTCCAAAATAAAACATTTTTTTCATTAGAATTCTTAGATCTTTAAATGATTAATCAGTCTAAATTACTAAATAAATCACCAGCTTAACCTCGTTATATTAGATGATGGACCAAGGCCTTTATTCTTTTGCAGTATCCTATCTGCTACGTAAAGCCCACTGGCAGCCGCTTGAGATAAAGAGTGTGTGACACCTGAACAATCGCCAATTAAAAATAAACCTTCTATTTCAGTTTCGAAATCTTTCGTAGTATTAATTTGTGGTTCATAGAATTTAGCATCCATTCCATAAACCAAAGTATCCGGATGGATTGGTTTTTCAATAAGGTTCTCCAATTTCTCCATAAATTCCAGTACTGCACGGAGATATAAACCAGGTATTTCATCTACTAAATTCCCCGCCTCTGCTTCAAGGCTGGGTCTGATTAAGTTAGATGAAAGCTCGGAAGAAGGACGATTAGCATAAAAATCACCTAGGCGTTGGGTAATAATTCGTTCATTATCTTGATTAATTCCTCCTATTATACATTGGGCTGTCTGCATAGCCTTGTCATAAGATGAGAGGTAGCGGGGGACAAATAGAGTAAAATTTAAATTACCACTTTCGGTCTTTTCTTCATTTTTATTTTGCCCATCAGGCATTACGAGACCGTTCTGATACTTACGAATAATACGTCCGCGGGGGTTCATACAGTACGTCGTGGCTTCATATCCTTCCCCTCGACATCTTAGCTTCGTCTCAAATGTTTCCTTTAAAATAGAGTCCAGCTGGTCTTCTTTCATCTCTATCCTTAAACCCAGATCCAGTCTAGTTTCACCAGTTTTAAGACCAAGGTCTTTCATTTGCTTCTCTAGCCACTTACCTCCGCTTTTTCCTGTTCCTATAACTAGTTGTTTACTATGAAAATTCCCTTTGTCTGTTTCTATCAAAAAACTATGAGCTTTTGATTGAACCGATATAACATTTGTTTCAAATGTAAAGTGAATGTGTTTTTTCATTGTCTCGTAGAGTTCTTGGAAAACCTCCACAGCTACTTGAGTTCCCAAATGTCTCACTTGTGCAGATAATACTTCTAAACCAAGTTTTTCAGCTTTAGCTGCAAGTAATTCATTTTTTGTGCTGTATAACCCTACACTTTCTGCACCAAACCTTTGAAGTGTGCGGTCTACTTCTTTCATTAACTCCAGGGTTCTTTCTTCCCCTATCTTACGTCCCAAATCTCCTCCAAAATCATTTGTATAATTAAATTTCCCTTCTGATTTCCCGAGGCCTGCATACCCTATGTATTTATTGCAATCCTCACCACAAGTGCATGATAAACCTTCATCCAATCCGCACTTTCTCTCCATGAGTGGTTTTCCTTTATCTATAATCCGTATCGACAAGTTATTATTCTCCTGAACCAGTTTGTGAGCAAAAAATATACTGCTTACCCCAGCCCCTATAATGATAATATCTTCCATTTATATTAATTCTCCCCCATTCCATAAAAGTATAGCGATGAATCTTACTCTGTCACCTTGGCATAAATATATGTATCAGTGAGTCTTTGCCCATCTACCGATAAATCTTCATTTCGCAGTATTCCTTCTAAATCATAACCCAATCTTTCTGGAATCGAACGGCTTTTAAGATTTCCAGATTCACAACGGATCTCTACTCTCACACATTCTAAATCCTGAAATGCATATTTAGTCAATGCTGCAACGGCTTCTCTCATGTAACCCTTTCCACTTTTTATGGTATCGATCCAATATCCTATTTCAAGCTTAGGAATTTCCCAATTAATATTATGAAAACCTGTAGATCCTACAAATTCTCCATTTTCTCGTAAGAAAATAAGATATCTTAGATTTTCCCGTGTAAGAAATTTTGCATGTGCTTCGCGAGTGTTTACTTCTGTATCCTCGGGAGTTGGAACTTCCTGGACAAAGCCAAGCCAAGGCCGTAGTTCTTCTCGTGATTCTTGTATTGCTTTATTAACTACAGCCCCGTCGCCTGGGACTGGCATTTTTAAGATTAATCTTTCTGTTTCAATTTCGGTACGAACATCCATTAAAATTGGATTCATTCCTTATCTCCCCTTACCATTTAATTGATAACTTCACCCAAGCTCTCATACATATCAGGTTTACTATTTCCTAGTCTATTTATTAATCGTTGTAGTGAATTCTTTTTAAGTAGATTGGTTCACTACCGTAACGGGTTGTTGATGAATCAGTTTCGAAATGTTCTGGTCCGTTTCCATAGAATAAGTAGGGTTAGTGGGGAAATAACTCGCCTTCCTGTTTTCCAGAAGGACGCAGAACCGGGGAATTTAAATCGTGCCCCAGAAGACCTTCATCGTAAACCATTACCTCGAGTTTAACTGATTCTTCCAAGATCAGGAGCTTTTCTTTAACATCAACACAGAAATTTAATCGAACAAAATGTAATAAAGCTCTTATCCCTATATAATAGGTTTTTTCCAATTTTTTCAACACTGCAGAAAAAAGCGGTGCGGATATACCTGCTATACCACACCGCTTTAGAGATCTTCTACTAAGCTATATGTTGCCTTTACTGGCCCTTGAACATCTACGATTAAGTTTATTTTAATACCTGTGCTGTTACTTGGGCCTTTGAGGAATCTAACACAAGAAGAAACTGGTTTGCCTTTATCTTTTTCGGAATGCACTTTTATGTTGAACCCATACTATCTCTTATTTCCTTAATATATGCGAAACTGATTTTTCTACATTTCTTAAATGGATCATCATTTCTTCACGTGCTTGAGGTTCCGAGCCGTCTTTAATGGCTTGAAAGATGCGACGGTGCTCCTGCAAAAGCTTTTCAGTTCTTTCTTTCGAATGCAGAAGTTTACGTGTTTCCCTCATAGCCTGCACCATGATTTCGGAAACACTATTCATTAATTGAATTAACATTTCATTATGAGTAGCTCTTACCATGGCCATATGAAAATCAAGATCCGCTTGTTCTCCAAGTTCTCCATTTCCATTAGCTTCCGCCATTGCAATTAGAGCTTCCTCCATGGGTTTTAAGTCTTCCGTTTCACGGTGTAGTGCAGCTGAACCGGCAGCTCCAACTTCTAGAATCTGTCGTACTTCTAACAGTTCTTTCATATCCTCTGTTCTCATTAGAAAAGCGGCTGAAGTTGGCAAAGAAAAGCGTGAAGCTTCAAAAGATTTTATGAACGTGCCCTCTCCCTGGCGCATTTCTAAGATCCCCATGGCTCGAAGCGCACTTAAAGCTTCCCTTACCGCAGAGCGACCGACACTAAAACTCTTCGCCAAGTGTTCTACACTGTCAAGCTTATCTCCAGGATTTAATTCCCCATTCTTCAATGATTCCAACAATGAATCCGCTACTTGCTCGTATATTTTCTTTGATCTTATAGGTTTATAATCCACAATATTTCCTCCAGCTTCCTATCACAATTCTATTTCATTTTACTGTAATTTCGTTGACAGGGAAAGCAGAGCGATAAACGTCTTAAAAAATTGACCTGAATAGTAAAGCATCCACTTCTGTAAATAGTCCATAAAGTACCGCAGGGCCAATAGTTTTACAGATACTATCTCCCTCTTTACCTGATAGCCGAACCACTGCACCCGCGGCAACCTACTTTATGAGACCGATCCCATTCCCTGCTGCGCCTCTAAACACGTGTAAAGAAAGAACAGCACCTTTGGATAGAACAGTCTCTTCTATTATTACAATGGAATCACTAATTAGCATTCATTTTTTGCAGGCATTTGAAAAAGCACAAGAATGACAAACGGAGCGATGATAGCACTTAGAGCAACACCCAGCCGTATAGGTATCCTCTCCTTCAACTTTTGTTATCGCTTGCATATATGTGTTAAAAGTATGGTCATCGGACAATTTGTTTATGCTAATCTATCATTACTAATTAGAGACACTTTTTTTACATTTCCTGCATATTTAAATTTTTATCCAACTAAAAAACGCCCACGCAATTGTGGACGATTGATCTGTACCATAATAAAGAATAACTGATTTGTTTATGATAATCATTTTGGTTTAACAATAAATATCAGATAACTAATATCCAAATAAAAATCCCAATCCACAAAGACGTCTTTAATGCCTACACCTAATATGGACTCAAACACCTTAATATCCAGCAATCTTTTTTCAAGCTGTCTTTTACTTAACAATAATTGTTCTTTATTACCCTCGCGAATTAGTTCTTTTTCAAGCTCTGTCAAAATCCCTTTACGTTCCATAACCAGAGTTCGATTATTTAAGTACATGGAGTTAAGGAGATCTGGCGCCTTTTGTGCTATTTCACTGACCTTAATCATCTCTTCTTCCAATATTTCCTTATTAGGAAATTCAGGATAAAAATGCTCATCGTTGCTTTCACTATTGTCCATAACTCCAAGCAAAACGCCAGTTTTATTTTCCAGGGACCAATCATAATAAAAGTTCTTTATATGTAGGTCCGCTGATACTCTCAATGTTGCCTTTATCTCAGGGATTAGCTCTTCAAACATTAAATCACGGGTTTCTTCAACTTTTTGATAATTTTTCTGCCCTACCAGTAATCGTTCGATGGGAGCTAAAAAATCTTTTAGGTAAATTGAAATGAATGGTTTTTTAATAGATACATATACAGATGTGGGTCCTTTACCAAAGTTATCTCGAAGTAGCTTTCCTATATAACCTGCTATTTCTGAATTTAACGATTTTTTTTCCAATACTCTCATTCCTTATTTCTAATAATTAATTATAGCTAGATAATCATGCTGCTAAATTACACAATATGATATTACCCCACTTTTTTTGTATAATAAACTTTCTTCCAGGTATCGTCTTTGCGAAATTTATAAAGCTCTTAATCAGCCAAGATTTAAAAGCCATTAAAATCCCCAATATATACGTTAAAATTTTAATGATTTTTCGGCATTTCAATGCGTTCTCCTGCCTGGCAGGGCTGAGATTCAGCCACTATTATAAAGATCTATTATTATATAAGAATATAAAATTCCTGTAATTAAATGTTTATTAAATGGAAAATTTGGAAATAGAAAGGTGAACAACAAATTAAAATCATTTTTAAAGGAGCTATTTTACATGGCAGATCGTTACAAGACAGGCGAAAACGTACCAGAAAATGGAACATACGAATTTGATGGACTTACGGACGGCCGTAAACAAAGCAATCCTACAGAAGATGAAAAACAAGTGAAACTTGAAAGCGGAGAAACATTTCCTCCTCTACGCTCCAGTAAAGAAGGAGCTTACTGGAAGAAAGTTAAATAGTTAAAAGCAGGAGAGCCCCCATTCCAATGAGGAACTTACGGGGGCTCTTTTTCTGCTTAAATACAGCTGAGATCGCTTTTTACGTATCACTCTTAACTATACTAATCATTTCTTCGCATAAAGTGGCATTTACCAGACACAATTCAATCATTTTATCCATTGATCCGTCTTTAGCAGCATTAAGCTTCTTAGCAGAATCTCTACAAATTGCAGCACATGCTTTACATATTTCCTCTGAAATTGGAGAACCCGATTCCACTATTTCTTTTGCGTGCTCGTAAGCTTCCTTACTTTTTTTAACTAAATGAATGCACGTTAAAACATGAAATGATTGTTGCTGAAGAGAATTATTCAAGTGCTTCATTTAAAAACCTCCATTTTTTCCCATTAAAAAAAGCCAAAAAAGAACTTATATTAAAGTTCTTTTTTGGCTTATGTCTAGCTCTATTAGTCTAGCTTATTCCCACCAATTAATTTATTAATTGTGTTATATCATTTTGAGATTTAATTATTTGCAGATAAAAGTGCTATCCCTTTTAACCACAATTAAAACTATCATGTATTGGATCGTTTGTAAAGGATTTAACTAGTTAAGCAGGAGATATTATCCATTATTTATTCTCTATTTAATTCAATTTACATAATATTGTTATTGTAAATTATAATGAACTGTACTCTTTTGTATAATCACTTATCTTTGAATCTTCATTTTCATAGAGGTAACCTTAAAAAGAAAGATACTAAGAAAGGATGATTAAATATGGGACAATCTATTGAAGGCAAAATTGCTTACATTACCGGTGCCGGCCAAGGAATCGGCCGCGCTACTGCTATTCAGCTTGCTCGTGAAGGAGTAAACGTTGGACTTATGGCACGTACGGAAAGTAAGTTATTAGAAGTAGCTAAGGAGGCTGAAGGCTACGGAGTAAAGGCAAGCATAGCTACCGTTGATATTGCGGATATAAAGCAAGTAGAACAAGCTGTGTCAAGCTTACAATCTTCCCTCGGGAATGCGGATATTCTTATTAATAACGCAGGGATTGGAACCTATGGATCGTTTCTTGAAATCGAACCAGAAGAGTGGAAGCACACCCTCGAAGTCAACCTATTTGGAACCTATCACGTAACCCGAACCGTCTTACCTCAAATGATTGAGAAGGACCAGGGAGATATCATTAACATTTCTTCAAGCAGTGGACTTAAAGGGACAGCCGGATCCACAGCCTACAGCGCTTCTAAATTCGCTTTACAAGGAATGACAGAAGCTCTTATGCAGGAAGTTAGGAGAAATAACATTCGTGTATTTACACTTAATCCCAGCCTGGTAGCTACTGAGCTTTCCTTCGGGGAAGAATTGAGTGAGCAGGATAAAGAGAAATATATGCAGCCGGAAGACCTGGCAGAATATATGGTTGCTCAGCTCAAACTACACCCTCGTATCTTCATTAAGACATCACTGCAGTGGGCTACTAACCCTTTTTAACTCTATTTATTCAAGAGAATCTATTCGAATTTCAATATAGAAAAGCCTTCCGCTTATTTAAGCGGAAGGCTTTAATGATATCTACCCTTATTTATAGTTTAGGAGCGGGAATATTTATTTTTCTTTCATCCATGCAGGCTTACCAAAACCTTTGAATTTCTCATCAATAATCTTCTCAAATTCCTCGGATTGAATGACCTCTTTCATGTCCTTTACAAAAGGTTTTTCTAAATCTTCTGTTTTAACAGCTACTCTGTTTCGGTAATCGTCCGGCATATCCTCTAACGCTAGAGCATTTGTCAGATCCATCTCTGCAGCCAGAGCATAGTTTCCTGGTACAGCTGCTAAGTCCTCACTATCTACCAGGCGTGGGAGCTGACCAGCCTCTACTTCCACGAATTCCAAATTCTTAGGGTTCTCCTCAATATCCTTTAGAGAAGCGCGTAGTGGGTCCACATCTTCACTGATTGTAATCAGTTCTTCATCTTCTAAAACTATTAGTGTTCTGGCAAGGTTAGTGGGATCATTCGGCACCCCTAACGTACTTCCTTCTTCAATACTTTGAACATCTTCATATTTATTGGAATAAAGACCCATTGGTGCTGTTGGCACAATAATAACTTCGGAGAGTTCAAGGTCATGTTCCTCTTTAAATGAGTCCAAAAATATTTTATGTTGAAATAGATTAGCGTCTAAATCTCCGTTGGCTAAAGCCTTGTTCGGTTGTACATAATCAGTAAATTCTTTATTTGTCACTTTATAACCCTTTTCCTCGAGCAAAGGAGCTATTGCTTCGGTAACCATATCACTATATGGACCTGATGTAGCACCAAACCGTATGGTATCCTTTCCAGATGCATCCGCATTTTCCTCTTCACTACCCCCACAAGCTGCAAGCAGGAAGCCTATTAAAATAAAACCTATCCCCATCATTACTTTTTTCATAATTTCATACCTCCAATAATTTACTCTAACTTTTCTTTACTGATTTTGAAATAAAGTCTCCTGCATATTGAATTACTTGAACCATTACCACTAATAAAATGACTGTCGTAAACATTACAAAATCATCATATCGGTAATATCCGTAACGGATGGCTAAATCTCCTATTCCCCCACCACCGATTGCACCTGCCATAGCGGAATATCCAATTAAACTAATAGCCGTAATAGTTAAACCGCTTATCAATCCCGGTTTAATCTCCGGGAAGATGATATCTTTTATAATCAACCATGGAGATGCTCCGCAAGCTATTGCTGCTTCAATGACCCCTCGATCTATATCTCGGGCTGCTGACTCCACTATACGAGCATAAAAAGGAATGGCAGCAACTGATAGAGAGACCGAAGCAGAGACAGGACCGGTAGTTGTTCCAAGTAAGAAGTTTGTAAATGGAAGTAAAAAGACAAGTAAAATAATAAATGGAACCGATCTTACCAAGTTAACTACAACGCCCAAGATACTCTTAAGCCATCTATTTTCTAAGAAAAGGTCTCTATCGGTAACAAATAGAAGAATTCCTAATGGAAGACCAACAATTAACGCTACCAAAAGCCCTATCCCTACCATAATTAAAGTTTCTAAAAACGATTTATTCAGTTCCGGCAGCAACTCGATGAACTGTTCGATCACTTTGAAGCACCTCCACTTCCTCAAGGTTTTGTTCTAAGCTCTCAAGAGCTTTTCTGATTTCTTCCGGTTCTCCTTCTAATTCCATTACAAATATGCCCAGTGCTTTTTTTTGAATATAGTCAATTTTTCCATGGAGTATATTGCCTCTAATCTTAAATTCTTTCAATAAATCGGAAACGATGGATTCTTCTGCTTTTTTCCCTGCAAATTTCATTTGCACGATTGTGCCTCTGCACTGCTCGTACAATTCGTTGGGAATTTCAAAATCCATTACTGTTTTAATAAATTTCTTTGTAAGCGCATTTTCTGGTGAAGCAAATAAATTATAGGTTTTGTCCTGCTCTATTATTCTTCCTTCTTCCATCACAGCACAACGATCGCAGATTTCCTTTACTACCTCCATTTCATGTGTAATCAAAACAATGGTTAAACCAAGTTCATTGTTAATCCTTTTCAGTAATTTCAGTATGGACTTTGTCGTATTCGGATCTAAAGCTGAAGTTGCTTCGTCACATAACAATACTTTGGGGTTGTTAGCGAGAGATCTGGCTATACTTACGCGCTGCTTTTGCCCGCCGCTTAATTGAGCAGGGTATTGGTCGGATTTATCAGATAAACCTACCAAATCTAACAGTTCCAAAGTTCTTTCTTTTCTTTTTTGTCGTGATACTCCTGCGGCTTTTAATGCAAAAGCAACATTGTCTTCCACCGTTTTAGACATTGCCAAATGGAACCCTTGAAAAATCATACCTATAGACTGTCTTGCCGTGCGCAATCTCTTCGGTGGCAAAGCCAGTAAGTCTGTTCCATCTACATAAACTTTTCCTGAGGTGGGACGTTCAAGAATATTCATACAGCGAAGTAAGGTACTTTTTCCCGCTCCGCTGTATCCAACTACACCAAATATCTCTCCTTGGTTAATAGTTAAGGAGACATTATCTACTCCCACCACACTTTGTGATTTGGATTCAAATACTTTGTTTAAGCGCTCAATTGTAATCAACGTTATCACCCCATTTTAAAAAATCACTCTATATTCAAGTTCTAATTATAAATACACGCATTACGTGGACTATCTTATAAAAGAACACCATTTCTGATTAACACACCATAAAAAAAACTCTTCACCTTTGGAAGAGAGTTCCATTTAAATATTAGTAAATGAAAACTCTTATCTTCCAGAAGTACATTCTGAAGGAATTAGCACCACTCCCTTTAGGAAGGTTGCTGTGATATCAACGGGCCTGTCCCTCAATCACTCACGATAAGATGACTATATTTTTAGAATTTAACGACAATTATATGTTTAACGATTTAGTTTGTCAAAGTGAATATTTTACAAGTGATTTCGTCCTCAAACAGCGTGTAATTGAATGTAATACTATAAGGACTATTCGTAATATTGACAATTCTAAGTCCTCCGATGATAATGAATAACAATATTCAAACATTGAGGTGAATGTATGGAATCGATTCATGTACAAGGCGCACCAACATTTTACTGTTGTGAACCTGGGGTTTTAGGACGTCTCCCCAAGTTCATTGAAGAGCATACCTTCGAAGAAGGAGCAGTCATTTCTGGAGAACAATCGTGGGAAGCTGCGGAACCTTTCTTTCCTGATTTAAACGTTGACCTTATTTATAAGAAATATCGGGGCGAGTGTACACATGCAGAGGTTGATCGTCTTTGTAAAGAAATCAGTGGTTCGGACGTCATCTTTGGGGTTGGTGGAGGGAAGGTTTTAGACCTTTGCAAAGCCTGTGGAAATGAATTAAACCTCCCCGTTATACTGATACCAACTCTGGCATCCAATTGTGCGGGCTGGACATCACTCAGTGTTTTTTATGATGAGGCTGGTAATTTTATAGAATATACAATTTTTCAAAAAAGTACATTGATGCTTATCGTGGACCCTGCTTTACTTGTTCATTCTCCTGTTGATTTTTTGCGGGCAGGTATTGGGGACACTATAGCAAAATGGTATGAAGCTGATGTGTTAACCCGCAATCTACCTACTAAACCTATCCCTCTTGATATAGCGCTTCATGCAGCAAAGCTGTGTCGGGATGTGCTTATTGAGGACGGAAATGAAGCATTGGGATACTTGAGACAAACTAAAACAGATCCTGTGCTTACGCGGGTGGTAGAAACCATAATACTTTCAGCAGGAATGGTCGGTGGATTTGGAGATCGGTTAGGTAGAATCGCAGGGGCCCATTCTATACATAATGGATTAACGAAAGTGAATGAAACCCACCAATACTTGCACGGTGATAAAGTAGCTTATGGCATCCTAATCCAACTATTGTTGGAGAAAAGGGAAAATGAAGTACAAACGCTACTTTCCTATTACAAAGAAATGAACTTGCCTATTCATTTATCGGATCTTGGCGTAGACGTGGTATCAGAGGAAATAGTTGACACAATTAGTTCATATTCTACTGCACCAAATGAGTCTATTCATCTAATGGGGATTTCTGACAATAACAAGGTTAAGCGGGCCATTTACAGGCTGGAGGAGCTCGGTCGTTAAATTATCCTTAAATTATGCTTCTCTCACTCTTCCTTTTTTGTATAATAGACTGAAAACTTAAGAAGAGTGAGGGAGATTATGAACCGTCAATTATCTTTAATCTTAATTTTCATAGCTGCTGCTTTATGGGGCGTCATCGGTATCTTTGTAACCTACCTCTATAAGATGGGTTTTACTCCTTTTCAAGTTGTAGCCATAAGGGTATCCACTGCTTTTTTATTCCTGCTTATATATACACTTGCAAAAACCTGCGTTATCTAAAGATAAAACCTTTAGACAGCCGTTATTTTATGGGTACAGGCATTATAAGTATTGTATTATTCAATTGGTGTCTATTTAGTGCTATGGAAGAGACCTCCATCTCAATTGCTTTTGTCCTTCTTTACACAGCACCTATTTTTGTAACTATTTTTTCAAAATTCCTCATGAATGAACCATTTACGCCCAGGAAGTTAGCAGCCTTATGTATGACTTTCACAGGTTGTACGCTTGTAATCGGATTGTTTCCAAAGGTGGAAGGTTCCATATCTTTATATGGACTTATCCTTGGTTTAGGAGCAGGACTATTCTATGCTCTTTACAGTATTTTAGGTAAGTACGCTCTTGTAAAATATAACTCGCTGACCGTTACCGTTTACACTTTTTTATTTGCTTCTCTTGCAGCCGTACCATTTAGTCAGATATGGAAGATAACTCATCTATTTAACGATTTGACTTTACTTATCGTACTAGGACTTGGATTCCTCTCAACTATGCTTCCCTTCCTTTTTTATACCAAAGGTTTGGAAAATGTCGAATCCAGCCGAGCTTCCATAATTGCTACTGTAGAACCTGTAGTAGCTTCGCTGACAGGGTATTTAATCTTCAATGAACAACTTAATGGGTGGCAATACTTTGGGATTGTTCTTGTAATCGCGTCTGTCATTATCGTTCAGGATTCTTCGAAGTCTTTACAGCGCAAAAGCCAGATGTCAAACGCTTCTAACATATGAGAGTACAATCTCCTCCCTTCATCTTGGATAGCCCGGCTCACATTTACAGGCGGGTTATTCAGAATGTGGTTGAGGTCAGTGAAGGAGGGGGCGTAGCTGATCATCGAATGAGAATATATGAATGAACTTTCTTCATTTAATCGCTATGAAAACTACGATTTATGGGCTCTACTGCTATAGATCATCTCCGCTCCATCAATTAATTCCTTTATGATCTCAGAAACGTGCTTATTTCCGCTCAGGCGTGGACTTTGCCCTGACCACAGGGACATCCATTCCGGCTTATTCCTTTTAGCCGCTTCTTTTCTTAAATTCTTAGTCAGTTCATTTTGTATAGGGTAATCTGGCAATTCATTTTGATAAGGCGTCATTTGTTTAATAAAATCATTTTCTATACCTCTGGCAGGCTTCCCACTAAATACTGAAGTTATAGTCGTATCGCATTCTTTTGCCTGCAAAATAGCTTGCTTATGCTGCTCTTTTGCCCCACTTTCCAAACTTGTAACAAAAGCTGTGCCCATTTGCACACCTTGAGCTCCCAGCATAATAGAAGCGCTTATTCCCCTTCCATCCATAATTCCTCCAGCTGCTAAAACAGGAAGACCGACTTCATCAACGATTTGAGGGACCAAAGACATTGTTCCTATCATTCCTTGCTCGTATGAACTGTGGAACGTACCTCGGTGACCACCAGCTTCACTTCCCTGAGCAGTGACAATATCAACTCCAGCTTGCTCATTAATCACAGCTTCTTCAACTGTGGTTGCTGTTCCTATTACCTTCACTCCATTCTTATGTAATTCTTTTACCAATTCTTTGTCAGGCACACCAAACGTAAAACTGCTGACAGAAACTTTTAATTTTAAAATTGTATTTATTTGTTCCTCAAAAGTAGATTCTATCCTTTCTGTTATTTTTCCGGGTTTAACATGTAACTCTTGTTCATAAGATTTCAGAAGCTGGCGGGATCGGGCTACTTGCTTAGAACAATACCGAGGAGTTTCTGGAATGAACATATTTACTCCAAATGATTTCTGTGTTCTATTCTGAACAGCCTTAATCTTTTCCGTTAATTCATCTGGGTTCAAGTACCCTGCTCCAAGCGTTCCTATTGCTCCCTCATTTGACACAGCTGCCACTAATTCAGGAGTAGTTACTCCACCTGCCATGCCTGCCTGAATTATCGGATAGTCACAATTCAGAGTCTGGGTCACCTCATTTTTATACCACATTACACGTCCATTCTCCTTTCAAATAGAAATCAACTAATACATTGACTTTAACGAAAAATGACTAAATATTCAAAATATTTATTAAAAATTACAAATTTCACTTGTAAAAGGTCTCATTTCCATGTTTTACTAGATTTATGCCATTGGGATGGATTACTAATTATAGGAGGAATTTGATGCTAAAGAAAATGTTTGCTGTTGGTCTGCTCTCCCTTGGGATGGTAGCAGGAGGTGCCTCAGCTGTCAGCGCTGATGAAGATAAAGACTGTGGAGATTTCTCGACCGGTGACGAAGTAATGCAGTACTGGAATGACAATAACTTTTCTGCTGAAAACGACCCTGATCGTTTAGACAATGATTCAGATGGACAACCTTGTGAAAACCTTACTGAAGACTGGGAAGCTTCTGAAGAGCAAGAATCAAACTCAGAAGAAACGAGCGAATCTTCCGAGTCTGCAGTAAGCAACGATAAAGACTGTGACAGTTTCGAAAATCATGAAGAAGTCATGGCCTTCTGGTATGAAAATGGTTATGACGAAAATAATGACCCTCATGACCTGGACAGAGACAATGATAACTTACCTTGTGAAGTATCTCAGAGTGAGTGGGATTCCTTCGTAGCTGATAAAGAAGATGGTTCAGAATCAAATAGTTCAGATGAAGATACCTCTTCTGAATCAGATAAAGAAGCTTCCGCAGAGCAAGGAGAAGAGGGTGGCGAACTACCTGACACGTCCTCTAATAATCCGCTAATGATGTTGGCAGGTTTGATCGTATCTGCTGGCGCAGGGCTTTTCCTTATTCTAAAAAAACAACTTACTTAAAACGAACTTAAGTCATTCATCCCATTGAAAGTTGGATTTATGAGCAGGCATTCGGCCTGCTCTTTTTTTATTAAAGCTCCATTAACCCCCTGTATGTTGAGCCTCTTTTCCATATAATATTTTGATAATGAGTCTTACATATAATTTGGAGCTAGTTCAATTGAAGATGATCAACAAGGAGCACATACCAACTTCTTAAGATTTCCCTCATGTGCTTATGATGATGATTTTCTTTGAATTATTCAGGTTCCTTGTTCGTTTGAAAATTTATCCAGTGAATGTTTTAATAATTATGACTATTAAAAGGGAGAGTGTTATTCATTGTATACACAAGATAATACTGATTTTTATTCGTTCCTGGATAATATCTTCGTAATTGGAAGCAGTTAAATTCCGAAGATATGAGAGCTGTTATATCTAAAGATTTAATCGGTCGAGAAATCCGTCAAGGTAAAGCTAATGACTACGGTTATGAAGGTTCGGTAGAAGGCTGGACTCAAACATTTGAGTACTTTAAAGATCAAGAAATGGAATGGATCCTGACACCCCAATCTATTATTCCTTTTAAATCAAACGAGCGAATGGTAATTATACGCGCTACACTCACAATAGACGGGAAATTAGTGGAAGCTTCCAATCTATTTTTCCAAGTATTTGTACTGGATTCTGCAACCCATGAATGGAAGCTTTAATACCAAGGAAAAACCTGAAGGATAACATATAAGACCTTCCAGGTTCTTTTCATATTGTTCAAACTTACTTCCGTCAATGGATCGAACAGGTTTATAATGAAATTTTATCCTGCCCAGGCATACTATTATAATACGCCTTACAATAAGAAGAATTTTCTACATAAATTTAACAGTAATCGTGTGAAAGAATCAGGTTAGTGGTAATAAGTGAATATGACTGAAGAATAGCAAAGGAGGCCCTGACTATTGTTTCAAATGAGTGAAAGCCAGAAAAGACAATTCGACCACATGCTATCTTTATTAAAGAATGCCTCTTCTCCTGAAGAAGTACGTTATTATTTCACAGATATCCAGCAATTTCTAGATACAATGCATACGGATGAAAGAACTCGATTAGACCATATGGAATCAAAAGATCTGGAAAAGTATGAATATATGCTCAAAAAAATGATGGAGGCGTCGACAAAAAAAGAGGTACTTTATTATGAAAAGGAAATACATGATCTTATTAATAAAATCAGCCCCATAAATTACTAGGTAAAGTAAAAAATATCCAAAAAAGTCTTTATTTTCTGACAAATTAGTTGTATACTGTTCCCATAGTGTTCATTATAATATTGATGGATATTTGGGGATAATAAGGCTTGTTTATAAGGCGGAATCTTTGGTCGATGATTAGTGCATATTAGCTTATGTTTCTAAATATCTTCGCAAAGCCGCTTTTTTTTGACTATAAATTTAGGGGGAGTGAATGTGGCTAATACACTATTGATCGCCGGTTTAATTGGAGGTCTGACTGGTGTAATCGCTCATTTGATGAGAAATGGCAAAGTATTGGTCTTTCCCAAAAAAAGAATAAGACCGCAGGGACTATATTTAGGTTTTCTAGCCGATTTCCTGATTGGAGCAGCTGCTTCTATATTTGCTGTTACCTACTTAGTTCCTGATCCCGAAGTGTTACGTACCCTTGTAGGAATTTCGATTTTAGCAGGTATGACTGCTGAAAATGTGTTACTGAGAAAAGAACTGAGTACTGAGAAAGCAAAAATTGAAGGATTGGATCGCATCAATCAAAGATTAAAATAACCACCTCGACTCCAGTCCTAATTTTTTTAATCCTTCATCTTCCACTTACATAACTTCAAACCTCTATCCTCGTTTAGACGATCCATTCTTTTCATTTCATTTTTCACATTTATGATCTAAGCTTATTCCTCACTCTTCTGTGTACGATCAGCCTACAGGATTTACCCCATTTCCCCTAATCGTGCTTCTATATATTTGTAAATACTATTAATCGATGATTTGAATACAGAAATTAAGAAATAAACCTTAACCCGAACAGGTAATTATTCGTTAATTTCCTGGATTAACTATCTTACTTCAAAAGCCTTTAAACTTGTATAGCTTTTCATTTATTTTGTAAAATAATAGCTAAGGATATCACAAAACTCCCCCAATATTTCATATACGTTTTTTTATATCAACCATCATGGAGGTATAAATATGGAATCATTCATCAGAGCGGATCAGTATAATTTCATCAAGGACCAGATAACAACTCTGCTAAGTACGCACACATCCACGATTGATCAGTCTGTCACACAAGCCTTAAAATCTATGACTAGAGAAAAAGTCGTGGATTTATTCTCAGATTTATCAAATGATCAAAAAGAAATTATTGAACAAGTTCAGGATGTTAAAGACGAAACAGACGCTATTTTTTTCCTCTCTCGCTTAAAACAGCATGTCTTTACATTCCCCCCGCTTAATGAGAAAACCATTAAACGATTATTTCCTAAAGTAAAAAAACTTAAAGTTCCTTCGTTAGAAAATATTGAATGGAGTACTCTATCTTACTTAGGATGGAATGACTCAGGAGCTAACCGAAAATATATTGCAACCTATAAGAACGGTGATTTACTGGGGATTCAAGGGAACTTCAAGCCTTCTAAGCAGAGTGGCATTTGCGCAATTTGTAAGGAACACGAAGAAGTTGGAATGTTTACCACCTCCATTAAGCAAAAGACATCAGAAAACCCAATCAGCCGTGGTAATTATATATGTAAGGATAGCGATCGTTGTAACGAGAACTTGAAATCCCTGCAACCACTTGATAATTTTATTGAGTTAATGACAGAATAAAGAAGCAAAGGCCTGCAAAACATTTAGTTTTGAGGGCCTTTGTAAATTTTTATTATTAGGTAGATGATAATCTGGAAAGAAGATGCTCTGACGCTCGTCTCCTTACTTCGTTTAATCCCGGTGACGTCAGACAGGTTGTGACGGATTAAGACTATTGAACATCTTTGGCAAGGAATAAAGAGAGCCTTCTACGTCCATCTCCTATTACTTCAGTAACTCCTTATGGATCCATATAGCAGCGAGGGAACCTTCTCCCATGGCAGCCGTTACTAGTTCTGAGTGAGCAGCTACATCGCCTGACGCCCACAAATTAGCTACACTTGTCATTTTTGTCCTGGGATCAATGATAAGATGTTGGTTTTCATTGACTTCAGCTCCAAGCTTTACGGCCAGTTCTGTTCGTACTTGGTTCCCTCCAAAAGCCAAGAAAGCTTTCTTCACTTGGAGACTCTTACCATCTTTCATTTCTATACGGTTCAAACTTCCCTTTGTCTCATGCAATTCCTTTACTTTAGCTGTTTTCACTTCAATATTCTCAGCTGCTAAACGCTGCGTCCACTCAAGGGAAATGTCCTCAAGCTCATGGTTAATAAATATAATATCCCTACTCCAATACAAAAGACTTATAGCCATAGAAGCTCCTGCGTTTCCTGAGCCAATTACTGCCGTCCTCTGGTTCATAATCTCATAACCATCACAATCCGGGCAGACGTAAACCGAAAGTCCAAGACAGGGTTTAATTCCTGGAATGGAAGGGATATGGTCTTTTAAACCGGTAGCAAGAAGAAGGTTTCTTCCGCTGAACATTCCTCCTCCGACCGTATATACCGTAAATTCTCTACCATTCTTATGCACATCCTTTACCCTGTCTTTGCGTATCGATACTCCCAGGTTTTCAGCATGCTGTCGGCCGGCTTTACGGAGTTCTTGTCCACTTATCCCATTAGGAAATCCTAGAATATTACTGTACTTCCTACACAATGAAGACCTTCCATCCTCAGCATCTATCAGTAACACAGACCTTTTATAACGTCCCAACTGGATGGAGGCTTGAAGGCCTGCAATCCCCCCACCGATAATGATGCAATCGTATTTCATAAGAAGGTCTCCCTTCCAATCCATATTCTTATTCCTGTCTTATTGAAATAATTTATGTGATCATCTCCCCTTTTATGCAAATGCATCCCTATTCTATAATCTGGTATCTTTTTAAAAGTCTAATGTACCCATAACAAACTATAAATCCTGATAAGTAAATAAAGAACGAGTAAATAATAATCCACCCGTTATAGTATTCAACTTTACCTATATATAAAGCGACATATTCTAGCACTGTAAAAATCAGAGAGTAAAGTAAAATCAGAACTTTATTATTAACGATCTGAGCTTCTTTTATCAAAGCAAAAGTACTCGTCAGTAATGGAAAATACCCTAAATTGAATGGCATAGCAGGGAGGGAAGGATTATCGTGTTCAGGATTAACTTTCCAAAAAATATTAAATCCCCAATCATTTGCTACGAACGCGATTGAAACACCTAAGGTATACATAAGTATAGTTATTCTCGGTTTTCGCAAAAAAATAATAATATTGATACTGAAAGGAAGAATGAAGCCAAGTAGTACATTGGTAAGCATAAAACACCACTTCTTTTTTCACAGTGTGCCCTTAAGACTTAAAATTTATTATAAAAAAGGCACGGTTAAACTTCCGTATTGATTTTAAAGTAAAGCACCCGTTTGTTTAATACTTGGTTTCGAGATATTGGTTATGCGGAATGTCCTCCGGGGGACGATTTCGCTTTCCGGCCATGCGGGATCTCACCGATCATGTTCATGAGGCCACTGAAAAACCCCTTTCTACCCAGGGGAGTTGTTGACGTTTGGTGTTGCTTCTCACGACTCGCTTGTCGGTGGATGCTTGCCGCGGGCACGGCCTCAGCTAACTTGGTCAAGAAGACCGCTTGACCAAGTGGATCTTCGGCTCGCGCTGTTCCCGCAGGCGTCACCACCGAACGCTCATCGTGGAAGCAACGAAGATCCATCTAAAAAGAGGGGTATTCTGGAACTTATAAAAGTAAAAGAAAAGCGTGCTGGAGCTGGATAGAACTCCATGACGTTTAGGAATTGATGTATTATTCCCTCCTTATGAAGTGTAAGAACCGGAGAAGGAGCTAGGCGAGATCCCGCGCGAGGAAGCTTCTGGTAAAAGGAGGATCGACTAAGGTCGCCACGTCCTGCGGCAACGTCGATCGACCCTACGTCGTGTATGGCCTCAAATGTGGAATCGCCCCGAAAGACACGACCAGCATAAGCCGAGCATCAAAAGGACGGTGGTCTTTCCGTCCGTTGATGCTCGGCTTATGTCTCGAGGGTCTGGGTGATGGAACAAGACGAGTTATTTCCCCACCAGCCCTTCTCCAAATATCGTAATGGACCCAAATTATCTAGAAACTGAGTCTTCAAGTAACCAGCCCTATTGCGTAATAAGCCTCTTGTGAAAAATCAACAATAACCTTTAACAGAGCTAAAAAAATGAACAAGAACCTTTGTCAGACTAAGGCACTTGTTCATCTTAATATAAAATTTATATACGATTTTCATTAAACCAGTATGACTTAATTTCCTGGTCAGGATGATACTCAATTACTTCCACATTCATCTGATTTTTCTTATCATCTTCAGGTTCTCCTTTTATCTTGTATTTAAAGTTGAGGGCCTGGTCTTTATCAGGTAAGTAATATACTTGATCAAATTCTACTGTTTCTCCATTGTGCACTACAATAAACGCGTAATGTTTATCCCCTTCTTCAAATACCCCTTTTCCTCCTACCATCAGCTTTTGTTGTGCCAATAGTCCAGGAAGTTCTTCAACATTTTCAAAGGTTACTTCTTCTCTTCCGCATCCGGATAGTAAACTGATCATAAGGATGGAAAGTATAATTTTAACTTTCATTTCGATTCCTCTTCTTCCTATTTTAGATTGGAGAATAATGTCCACACCTTTCCTCATATATCTTTTAGGGATACCTAAAACAAGGGGAGGCTTTTCTATTGATTCATTATGTAAAAAAAGGCGAAACACTAACTCAGATATCCAGAGATTACCGAAAACCTTTAATGGAAATTATCAAAGCCAACCCGACCATAAACCCAAATATAATTGTACCCGGCCAGCCTATCGTCATCCCGGGTTTTCCCAGTACAGCAAGCATCCCCTACAGCATCGATATTTCACTCAACAACCGTAAACTCACGCTAATAAGAAATGGGGTCAAGCAAAAGGAGTATCCCATTGCTGTTGGCCGAATGCTGCAAGGCACACCGACAGGCAGCTTTATTATTATTAACAAAGCTGCCAATCCAGGAGGTCCATTTGGTACTCTCTGGATGAGTTTATCAAAAGAACATTATGGCATTCATGGGACAAATAATCCCAGCTCGATCGGCAAAGCCGTTTCGAAGGGCTGTGTTCGTATGTACAATCGGGATGTAGAAGAATTGGCCAGTATCATCCCTATAGGGACTCCAGTTCTTATCCACCGTTAAATCATCATTTTAACCCCAAAGACATGATAGTGAAAAATTTCATGCTTTTCTTTCCTAAAAAATCCCCCATGAAGGAGAGACTCCTCTCTAACATGGAATCTCTCTAATTGCCTAGTTCTATACAATATAATTATAAGACTAATTAACTTCACTGGTACTAATAATCTCAATGTTATTTAAAGCTTGAGAAGCTAAACGGTCCGCTTCTCGGTTATCTTTCCTAGAAATTAAGTGATACTGAGGTTGAATTCCTAATTGAATAAGCTTTTCGTCAATTCGATCCGCCCATTTAGCCAGTGATTCTTCCAGACATGGCCACTCTCCAATCAATTGATTGATAACGACTTGAGAATCACCAATAAATTTTACGGGCAAATGATGTACCCCTAATAAATCCAGTTCAAGTAATGCGTTATGAAGCGCAGCATACTCTGCTTCATTATTCGTGTCAAGTTCATGTACTAAAACATTTTTTCTAAGGCGAAAAGATTTGCCATTTTGATCATAGTAGATGGCGCAGCCAAGCCCTGAATTCTTAGTTCCCAAATCAAAACCCCCGTCAAAATATACTTTTACATTATGGGGCTCCGTCTGAATTCCTATCATATACTCCTTCAATTCTTTTAATGTCCATTCCGTGTTGTAGCTATCTAGAAAAGCTATCGACTTTGCCCGCTTTGTCTTTAACATATCCTCTGCAATCAGGATGGCTTGTGAAGCATGTAATCCATCCGAAGTAAAGTTTGCCTGCGGACCTTTTGGAACGTGGTATACTATTTCCATTCTTACATCCATGAGATGACCCCTTTGCTTTAGATATCTCTTTATTATGTTCCAAAACTTTTCTTTACACTATAAGAGTGATAAGAGTGCCCTCTCCAATAGACTAATTCGCTTTAGTGGAAACAGATTTTTTAGTTAAACAAGCAGCTATTTAACTTGTTTTTTATCTACTATGCTAACTTATATTAATAAGAGTGAGTAAGAAACGCATAGACTAAGTCTATGCGTTTCTTTGACCTAATATCATTCAGCTAAAACTCCTAATCCAAGTGTTGTTTACAATTTCTTTATAAAGCAGTACCACAGTGGCGGCGATAGTAAAAATCGTTAAAGGTAATGCGGCCGGTCCACTCTGCAAAGTTCCTATAATAATCGCAATAAATGCCCAGGTTAATGTTAAGAAATAAGGCAGGCTGAATTTCATTTCCATTAAGAAATAATGAGCAGTGAAGGCTGCTAAAGACAGAACAAGTAACTGCCTCGACAACCCTAAAAAGTTACTCAGTGGCAAACCATAATAATGAAGGGCAGAGGCTAAATTAGCGAAAACGGCTACTGTCGTCCAGCCAAAATATAAGGCAAACGTAAGAAGGACAATTACTTTCTCAAAAAAATTTTAAAAGAGACTGAAAGAAGCTCACGGAATACGATTCTAAGCGCAACTCCCATTGCCATAAAAATTAATACGGTGGTAGGAAGCCATACATTCAATGCAGCCATAATCCATAAATCAAAGCCTAAAAATATGAGAATAGATTGGAAGGAAATCTTATCCAAATATTTATAGTTATAAGTGAATGGTAAGAGCTGATAAATACCATAGATGATCGTACCTGTCACGATGATCGACCAAATAAGGAAGGCGTAGTCTGCTGGGATAATAAAAGGATCGCTTCCAGATTCCTCAAAAAGCGGACCGAAACGTTGAGCAATTATTACTGTTATGGGCTGGGATAATGCTGTCAGCAGTACAATACTACGTTTAATGATTTTCCATTTATCTTTCAGCCAATGCCACAGCCTCTTCACCTATCTTCCATCCTCGTTTACCTACTTTATATGATTATATCCTCTTCTTAACAACAAATAAATGGCAAGCATCTAATCTATTCCTATACAATTCAAAGTGAACCCAATTTTAGAACAATAATTTTAAAAAAGCGCCTGCTCTGTGAGCAGGCGCTTCTAGTCCTAAGAATCTTCTTTAAATAGTTCAGCTACAATTTCATAGGATCGAATTCTTGCTTCGTGGTCGTAAATCTGAGAAATGACCATCAATTCATCAGCCTGTGTTTTATCAATAAAACTTTGAAGTTGTTCTCGAACGGATTCCTTACTTCCAATGATTGAAGATCCTAATTGCTGTCGAAGAGCCATTATTTCTCTTTCAGACGCCACTTCCTCAATACTTTCAACAGGCGGCTGCAGCGGTAGTTCCGTATTCCGGATCAGATTTAAAAACTGTTGATATAAGGAGGTAGCTAAACGTTCTGCTTCTTCATCTGTATCTGCAGCTACAATGTTAACTCCGAGCATCGCATGAGGACTCTCCATAGATTCTGAGGGTTGGAATTGACTGCGGTAAAGATCAAGAGCAGCCAGTGTATTGTTAGGTGAAAAATGACTAGCGTAAGCAAAAGGGAGACCAAGCTGTGCTGATAATTGGGCACTAAATCCACTAGAGCCAAGCAGCCATACAGGTATGTTTAAACCGGTACCTGGTATAGCACGGACCTTCTGTTTACCAGAACTTAAAGAAGGATCAAAATACGTGCGAAGTTCATTCAACAATCTTGGAAAATCCTGCCCATCACTCTGCAGTTCTCTCCTCAAAGCCTGAGCTGTTACTCCATCAGTACCAGGAGCTCGTCCCAGACCTAGATCAATCCTTCCCGGATATAATGTTTCAAGAGTTCCAAATTGTTCCGCAACAACTAAAGGAGCATGATTAGGGAGCATAATTCCACCGGAACCTACTCTAATTGAATTTGTATTACCAGCTACGTGGCCTATTAATAATGAGGTCGCCGAGCTCGCGATAAAAGGCATATTATGGTGTTCAGCCAACCAGTAACGATTATATCCCCATGCTTCCACATGCTGTGCCAGATCAATTGTATTTTGAAAAGAAACAGCCACTGAGCCCCCTTCTGTAATAGGAGATAAATCCAATACAGAAAAAGGAATAGATTGAATTTTCTTTTGTATATTAGACATAAACTTCATCTTCTTTCTTTTAAATTAATTACAGTAAATCCAATACTAGAAGCGTATCAGGGACATTTATTTTTTCAAAATAAAACGATTCCGAAATATATTATTAGATGGTAATTCTGATTTCCCACTGATTACTCAACTACTACTATTACAATATAATTATAAGTTTAGTTTAGTTTTTTGAATTTAATGTTTATTCTGAATATGAAAGGGTATCAGTTGGAGCACAAGAAGATTTATTTATTGAAATATTATTCTTGGCTAATGAATGACCCCGATGAAGCACACCATGAATCAATATTTTAGAAGGAGTGTTTAATTGTGGAAGATCTTTATCCATCCAGGTACAGTAGTGAACCCGAAATTGTAAAAAGGAAGGATCCTGTTATTCATGCTGATCGTTCAAAAGACCATGAGTCACCCTTGTCGACCGAACAACTTGATTTCTATGAACAAAATGGGTTTCTTCAAATAGAGAACTTCTTTTCTGAACAGGAAGTTTCTGAAATGCAAAAAGCAATATTTGAGCTGCAGAATTCTAATCAGGACAGTGAATCGGATATGATTATCCGCGAGCCGGAAGGAAACGAAATTCGTTCTATTTTTAAAGTTCACGATAGTGATGAGTATTTTAAAAAAGTAGCTAATGATCAGAGAATATTAGACATTGTGAACCATTTACTCGGAAGTGAAGTTTATATTCATCAGTCACGAATTAATTACAAGCCTGGATTTACCGGCAAAGAATTTGATTGGCACTCTGACTTTGAAACGTGGCATGTAGAAGACGGCATGCCAAGAATGAGAGCCGTAAGTTTATCGATTGCATTATCAGATAACTACACATTTAATGGTCCACTTATGCTTGTACCAGGTTCTCAAAATTACTATGTGAAATGTGTCGGTGAGACTCCTGAAGATAATTACAAGGAATCTCTAAAAAGACAGAAGTTAGGAGTACCTGATCAGGAAAGCATGAGATGGCTCGCCGATCAAGGAGGAATTTCTGTTCCAACAGGTAAAGCCGGAGCTATAACGCTGTTTGAATCCAATACTATGCATGGTTCAAACGGAAATATAACACCCTACCCTAGAAATAACATGTTCATGGTTTATAACAGTGTAGAAAATCAGCTGGTTGAACCTTTCTCCGGGAATCAGGCACGTCCTGATTTTATCGCCGAGCGTAACCCTAAACTAAAAGTAAACAAATAAAATAAAGCGCCAAGCCTTTAAAGGCTTGGCGCTTTATTTAGTTCTAGGAAAGGTTTTTATACGTTGTAAAAGGTCCCCACTTACTATTTATCTATGATCCTTCCCACGCACAGAATAGAAGGGAATGAACATTTTAGCGGCCAGCAATAGAAACAAAATTTAACACATACCGCTGAACGTTAAATTAAATTAAATAAGTCTCTTATTACTATGGAGAAGCCAATGACAAAAGTAAGCAGATAAATAAAACCTTCACTACGATGTTTAGCTTTAACATTTTCAAATCCGAACAGTAAGAAAACAACAGGTAAAAAATAAAAAATGAAGTTCGGAAGTGGATCAAAGTTTTCATTCATTAATCGGTAGCTAAATAAAAATATAGAAATAATCGCTAATAGGAGAGTTATTTTCCGAAACAAGCTCACATTCCTCGCCCCCTTCAAAATAATTTGCGGTCTGCCACAATTGGGTGATTTTTCAAAAAAACCACCTATCTTATTGTATAATAAGTTCCACTTGATATTGGATATTAAACCCTACGACAGTATAAAACCTAAAAAAGACTGCTCCTTTGTTCACCAAGAAGAATCTCTACTATCACTTTCTTCTCATCCCCTTTATAATGATAGGGGTATGAATTATATAGAAGGAAATAGGTGTTTCACATGAGTTTACTTACAGTAAAAGAATTAAGTCACGGTTTCGGAGACCGCGCTATCTTTGAAAATGTATCTTTTCGTCTATTAAGAGGCGAACATATAGGTTTAATTGGTGCTAATGGTGAAGGTAAATCAACCTTTATGAACATGATTACTGGTAAGGTAGAGCCTGATGCCGGTAAAATCATTTGGTCTAAAAACATTCGAATAGGTTATTTGGATCAACACGCAGATCTACAGCAAGGTATGTCAATAAGAGATGTCTTGAGAACTGCATTCCAATATCTGTTTGATATGGAAAGTGAAATGAATCATCTGTTTGGAAAGATGGGTGAAGTGGATCCCGAAGAACTGGAAAACCTTCTTGAAGAAACCGGGCGGCTGCAAGACACATTGACTAACAATGATTTTTATACGATCGATGCAAAAGTTGACGAAGTTGCTAATGGACTTGGACTTGATGAAATCGGGCTTGAGCGCGATGTTACAGACCTAAGCGGTGGACAGCGTACAAAAGTATTACTTGCCAAACTGCTTTTGGAGAAACCCGATATATTATTATTAGACGAGCCAACAAACTATCTCGATGTTGAACATATAGAGTGGCTGAAAAAATACCTCCTGGAATATGAGAATGCATTTATTCTTATTTCCCATGATATTCCATTTTTGAATAGTGTCGTAAACATCATTTATCACGTGGAAAATCAGGAATTAACTCGGTACCCGGGCGACTACAATGAATTTTTAAAAGTGTACGACATGAAAAAGCAACAGCTTGAAGCCGCTTATAAAAAGCAGCAAAAAGAAATTGCTAACCTAAAAGACTTTGTAGCGCGTAATAAAGCTAATGCTGCGACGAGTAAAATGGCAATGTCCCGACAGAAGAAACTTGATAAAATGGACGTCATCGAACTTGATTCCGAAAAACCAAAACCCCAGTTTAACTTTAAACAAGCTCGAACTCCAGGGAAATATTTGTTTGAGACTAATGATCTTGTCATCGGGTATGACGAACCTCTCTCCAGACCTCTCAACTTATCTATGGAACGCGGGGAGAAAATTGCATTATCTGGAGCGAACGGAATTGGTAAAACTACACTATTAAAAAGCATTCTTGGGGAAATACAGCCGGTTGAAGGCTCCGTTCAATTAGGAGATCATCTTCATATTGGTTATTTTGAACAAGAATTAAAAGAAACAAGCAAAAACACGTGTATTGAAGAAATTTGGGAGGAATTTAGACATTTTACCCAATATGAAGTACGTGCTTCCCTTGCAAAATGCGGCTTAACAAAAAAGCATATTGAAAGTAAAGTGCAAGTACTAAGTGGCGGGGAAAAAGCAAAAGTACGTCTATGTAAATTAATTAACAAAGAAACAAACCTTCTTGTACTCGATGAACCTACCAACCACTTAGATGTAGATGCGAAAGCAGAATTGAAGAGAGCCTTACAGGATTATAAAGGAAGTGTCCTGCTTATTTCTCATGAACCAGATTTCTATATGGATGTTGTTACAGACGTATGGAATTGTGAAGATTGGACTACAAAAGTTTTCTAATTGTACATTTAAACGTCCAGAACATGGTACATGTTCTGGACGTTTGTTATTCTCATTTGAGATTTCTCTTTGCGAGCTTAAAATAATCCATTGTAGAGGTTTCTTCAAATCCGCAAGTCTGATAAAGACTTAAAGCATTCCTATTTTTCACTGCCACTTGAAGCTTAATATCATGGACTTTTATTTCATCCAGTTTCTCTATAGATCTTAATAAAATTTCTCTTCCATACCCCCTGCCCCGATACTCTGGTAGTACTCCTAAACCATAAATTGCACCGGTGCTGCCTTCCCTATTCAAGTGCACTTTCCCTATACATGATTGCTCAAGCTCAGCCATATAAATATCAATCCCACGCTTAGCCTCTTCTTCTGGAAGAGTGAGTTCAGTACTCGGATCAGTTTGAAAGAAAATGTAATTTTGTCTCGCAATTTCTTCTGCGTCCTTATTCATTGCTTTTCTAAGGGAAATCTGCCTTGAAACCGTCTTCTCTACTGACTCATTCATCAGAAACATTTCGTATTCAGACTTCTCATAGTGAGCCCCAGTAGATTTAATAAATGCGTGACCTGAGCGCGAACGGTGATCAGATAGTAATAACATATCTTCAGATGACCTTCTGAGCCACTCACCTTCGACCAATCCATATAGTCGGCTGAAGACTCCCCTTCTTCTGTAATCCGGGTGCACCATTCCATTTACTTCCATCACTTCAGCCCCGAATTGACATATACCGATGTACCCTATAAGCATTTCTCCCTCATAAAACATAAATTCATTGGACTTATTTATATCTTTCATTTCATGAAAAGAATGACTTAGTTTATAATCAAGTTCCAGTTTGAGCGATAGATTATCATGTGCTATGCAGGCTTCCATTAGCTTTGTAACTCTTTTATAATCGTCATAACTCGGGAATTCTTTAATGACTATACTGGGTCTTTTAATTGGAACCATAAATTCTCATCTCCTTTTTAAGATCTTTAGTTATAGAATTATAGTCAAGAAAACCTGAAGCGCTTGCCCCGAGGTAGATGGGATATAATGTCGTAAATTATCTAGTGATATTTATTCTTCTGGTTAGGAAATCAGTCCATCTTTCTTATTAAAATGAGATCTTATATACCCTTTGAGATTATGCTCCAAAAAAAGAACGCTTATATTAAAAGAGTACCTTTAATATAAGCGTTAACTTAACTTATTTTCAATATAAGTTATCCACCTCACCAGCTGCCAGGGAGTATTCCATAAGAAAAATCATCCCACTATCATTTCCCGGAAACATTTCAACTAACAACGAAAGATTTAACACTATTCAGATTGGGATAAAACATTTAAGCTAATACCTCACCCGGACGCGTATTTTTATACCAGTGATAGCACAATAACACGATAATGATGAGGTCAATAAAGTCTCCACCATAGTACATAAGCATTCCACCTGTCTG
Organism: Halobacillus halophilus DSM 2266; assembly: GCF_000284515.1. Taxonomy (GTDB): domain Bacteria; phylum Bacillota; class Bacilli; order Bacillales; family Halobacillaceae; genus Halobacillus; species Halobacillus halophilus. The sequence continues at coordinate 2,383,012 of NC_017668.1, forward strand.
CGCTTCTTGTACACCAACTCCCTCAGGGGGATGAGCGTAGATATATTTTGAGAGAATACCATGGGCTGCCAAGGCACCAATTAAAACGATGGATCTGTATATATAACTGAGCCGGTGAGGAACAGGGTCTATGTAAATTAATGATGCTGTAAAAATGTAGCCTGCTGCAAAAATATGGACATGCACTAAGATATGAACCATAAGGTTCGTATGCATCCAACTGTACAAACTCGTTGTATAAAGAATCCAAAGACCGCCAATATTCAGTACAGAGGCTATTATAGGATGACTCATAAAACGCACAGGATAACTACGAAGAAGGCTGGCCACAATTTTCGCTTGTCTTACAGGAAGTGACCGTAAAAGTAAGGTAACGGGAGCTGACATAACTAGTAAAACAGGAGCAAGCATACCAAGCAGGAGATGACTGACCATATGCATAGTAAAATTGCTCATTGCCTGATATGCGATTGGTCCTATAACAGATATAGCAGCACAAACTATACCAAATGCGAAACTAACATACCGATACCAGGGCCATACTTTTAATCGATTATGACGGCTTGAACGCACTCCTGCATCTATATACAAGATAACGATAAGGAGAGCTCCAATACTTATAAATAGCGCGGACATACCGGTTGTAACATTTGCAATCTGAGCGTGATTCACTATTATTTTCTCCCGCCTGGGATGCTGTTCCTTCTTCGGGTCTTATATAAAATTATGCTTCCTGCAATAATCATCAGTACAGCTGATCCATTCCATACAAGGTCGTATGGTAATAGATCCTCCACATACCTTATTTGGTGAATTCGCATCAGTTTATGTTGAATGGTTCCATCATAAAGTTGAAACCCTCCCGCTCCAATTAAAACGGCTCCCCACCATTTGACAGGCCAGAAGGCATTTCTGCGGCGCAGATCAGCCACTAAAAATAAAGCAGCCACTGTTGCAAACCAACTGAAAGCATGAAAGAATCCATCGGATACTAACCCGATATCGGTAGTTGATTTATCGTAAAAATGATGCCAGTGTAACAATTGATGAAAAACGGTTTCATCAATAAAAGCAGCTACTCCTATACCAAACAATATTCCTGCACCTATGTTCCTAAACGAATACCTAAGCTTTTCTTCATTATTTGACATATTATTTCTATTTATTTTTTCTGTCACCTTCTATAGACTCCTTATTATATTTTGTGTCCCCCTTAAAAAATTCCATTTTTACCCATACCTTATAATGTGAAGATGTAAACCTGATAAAGTTCATATATTTCCTAATTCCGAATGGATCGCTGCTTTTTATTTATTTAGCTGTGTTAACCTCCGTGTTGATTTTAAGGTTAAGCTCCCAATACTAGAAGACTCGATTTCGATATAAATGGGCCCGTTACTAAAATAGGGACGAGGGTTGGTTGAAAAATAAGTCGCTTTCCTGCGTCCCTACACGCCGCAGGGGCGATCGATATGGCCAAAGGTCGTTTCACTCCCCGTGCGGGACTCTACTCGTTATGGCTCATTACATTCAGTAACTAGCTAAAATACCCATTCGATGGAACGAGTATCATCTTCAAAGAAAGAGTCTTCACCGCTCCGATTTTTATGATAGATGCTCAACTTTGAGAAATCAGGTGTCTGACTGTTAACAGCCTGATATTTTTTGTGAGCAAGGAGAAGAATAGGAACTAGGTCTGCTCTTCCATACACAGATATATCGTAAAGTTGTATAGGAAATGAAGGAGGCAGATAATAAACTACTTCAACAGGGATAGTAAAATTATCCGGCCAATGGTATTGTCCATTCAAACTCAACGAAATTTTTGTAAACATAGATGCTTTTGTATAAAGTTTCTTGCTTTCTGAAGTTCAATATCTTCTTTCTTGTATAATCCAGAAAACAGCAAAGCACAATAGGCTTCAATAGTTTATGATAAGTTGCCGCTTTCTTCATCATTAAACAACTTCCAGGCTCCGTTTCTTTCCTGTCTACTTATAATACGAGCGGTAAGTTGCTGAATCAATTCTTCTTCATGAAGATTAAGGGTACGTAATAAAATAATCATATAAGCATTCGTAATAATTTCAGTTTCAATGGATAATTCCAGAATCCATCCTTAATTTGCTGTTCTATAAAGAGATTAATAAGCCGCATTATTTCTAATTCAACGATCTCCTCCAACCTCGTCCCTCTTTCTTCTACCAATAGTTTAAATGTATTCATCATGCGCTACATACACGCTGTGAAAGGAGGCGGAAGCTAATGTTAAGAAAATGGATAACGAATCATAACCAGTACTCCATGTTAAAGGCTGAATTAAAAAATAAAATAAAAGAAAAAACCACTTCTACCCTCTCGAAAGAAGAAAGAAAGCTTATCCTGAGCATTCGCGATAAAACGAAGCAAAAAAACAGGAACAATGTTACTAGAACCATGGCTTATCTAGAATATTTCAAACTTCATCCAGAGATCCATTGGTCTTTGCTAGCTCATTTAGTTTCCAGAAATGCCGGCTGGAATATGACTGATTTAAAAGGAGAATTTTTGACCAGGCTGCTTACCCCAAAAGAACAAAATGATTTTTACCTTTTTCTTGAAAGAGGAAATTGGCTCATATTTCAGGATGCCTATCCGCAGTTATTACTTTACGAAGCGAGCAAGAAGCAAAATACCTCCTTATTTCACTTACTGACTCATTTGAATGTATCACGATTTATGGAGCCTTTTTGGATGCACTTTTGGAAAAATCAATCCAGTTCGCTGCTCACGACAGCCTTAATTATAAACGAACAAAATTATATCGAGAGCCGGGTTATCCTGAATGTTCAGTATCAAAAAAATGTGCTTGATACCATCTTATTTAGACTACAAGATATATTTGACTTGAATCACATACTTATTCCTTATGAAACGCAAAATACTAAAAAAACAACTTTTGTAGGAGGAACCGTTCACCATTTTTCTTCATTAGAAGATCGTATTCTTTTAGGTAAAAAACTTTATCATGATCTTTATTCCATTAAAAGCCGTCTTAATTACATCATAACTTGGACAGAGCAGCATCCTCATACAGGGTCACGTCACGATTTTTGGCCTCATCTTTTTACCGAGGTTAAAAAAAATTTACCTAGTTCTAACCAAATGCTACCTCATACGCCGATTGAACTGAATAAGCACAGTCCACGTATTTACAGTCCTAAACTTAAAAATGTTTGGGAAGATTGGACACACTCTGCTGCTGAGGAGGGGGATTGGTTCAAGGACATGACGATGTTCCCATTAGTTAAGAAGAAGATTAATCACAAAGAAGAAAATGTATTAAACCATTACTGGAATACGATCGAAAAGCTGGAGATAGCGGTATTTGCTAAGAAATTATTTACTCGTCATTCTCATTATTAGATAATGAAACTTTTTTCCAATACAAAATGAAGGCGGGCGTGGGAGCGTTAAATATCACTGGGAAGCTAATCATTGAGAATTTCACTATCCAAACCAGCCATTGGACAGCATGCCTTAATACACGAAAACGTCCCTTTAACTTATGAAAAGGGACGTTTTCTCTTCAACCAATATCAAACTTTTCTTTAAAGACAGAGCTCAATTCACTCCATACATCAAACATGTTTCCATCTATATCGTAAAAAATAAAGTTCTTGCCACCATGGCCTCTGTTTTCAAATGGACCAACCTGGACTCCTTGACTAGCCAATTCGTTATAAAGTATTTCAAGCTCCTCTTTACCATTTACTTCAAAGGTTATCGAAAAGCACTCTTCACCTCTCTCATCAATAAAATTGGCAGTTTCTTTTTCTTTTGCTTTTACAAGAAAGAAAATTAGGTTCGCCATATTAACTATAGCTTTATTCTCATCTTTGTACGTGACATAAGCTCCTAATTTATCTACATACCAGTCTGCTGCTTCATCCACACGTTGAACAGGTATATAAATCGTTCCTACCCTGAGTAGATTTTTTGTCATACTTAGGATCTCCCCTTACTTTCAATGAATATTGTTAAGAGAACTAAATGGGTAGAGCGCATGTTCTTTGATTTTCCATTAATAAATGACACCATTAACTATTATTTCTAAGACCCTGTAAAGTCCCCAAACAAGCAGCAGAAGACTTAATGTACATACTATTAAAAACTCGTATATTCTTTCTTTCCGCTTCAACTTCATAATAGAATAGCCACTCATTAATGCTGCTGCTATAATAATCGCTAAGCTCTCATCCAATGTAGATTCTGTAAACGACTGTAAGAGCGCAATAATTACAATACCAAGGATCGCTAGTCCTTTTTTCTCTACTGAATAAAATTCCTCCTTTAAAATTATATCCCTAATTTGTTTCCAATTGGGCATGTTTGACCACCTGTCCAACCCCTTCAGGCTGTAGTTAACGATTTATTTGAACGACCTCCATTATATTTTTACTTAATCTCTGTGAAAAGAGATTGTAGAGAGATCTCCAAACTCTAGCCTTTATTGTATTCTCTGTGTAACCAAAATTATAGGAGTACGTTTCGAACGAGTATTAGGTAAGCGATCATGGGTGTGACAACGGTCTTGCGTCAGCTGGTTCCATAATCTTAATTTCTATTCCCAGGCTTAATAATCCTTCCTTTCTATTATTAAAAACACGCTCTTATTGTAAGAGAGCGTGTTTTCATGCTAGGAATCATCCTCCAATATAGCGGTTATAAAGCGTTTTGGCTTCACTTATATCTTTCGTATCATGAACGAGTACGCGACCATCCTGAAAAGCTACCAGCCGGCGCCCTTCTACCGTAAGATTCACAAGAAATGAATTACCTTCTACTCTTCCGCCCTCGACAGCTTGAAGCCTGTCAGAGAGTTCATCCAGATTTCTTTTTTCCTTGTTTGCTGGACGAATTTGCACCGTGTCCCGTCCGCATAATACCGCTGTTCTAGATAAATTTACAGGGTCGAGATGAGGATAGGTGGCTGCCTGCCCGCAAGAAGGGCAATCGTCTTTTTTTAGTTTTTCTACCTTAATAGTTGACTGTTGGTTTTTCCAAATATCGAAATAAAACAGGTTTCTTCTTAGAGATTTGTAATCTTCTACTAAAAGCTTCAATGCTTCGGTAGTTTGATAAGCAGCAACAATTTGAACGGCAGGGCTGATAATCCCCACGGTATCGCATGTTTCTCCTCCCATGGGAACAGATCCTAACAAACATGAGAAGCAGGGAGTCTGCCCTGGAACTACAGTATAAGAAAGTCCATAACTACCTGTACAGGCGCCGTAAACCCAGGGTACTTGATATTTCTGTGAAGCATCATTAAGAAGCAGCCTGGTTTCAAAGTTATCAGTAGCATCAATCATAACGTCTACACCATCGATCAGTTCCTCAATTTCGTGAATCGAAACATCCATGATCTCACCTGATATTTTGATTTCTGAATTTATTTCTCTCAATCGATCGGCTGCAGCTACTGCTTTTGGAATACGTTCCATTGCATCCCTCTCAGTGTAAAGCTGCTGGCGCTGCAGGTTGCTCCACTCTACATAATCCCGATCGACTACCGTGATCTTCCCAACACCCGCACGGGCCAACATTTCCGCATTACTTGTTCCTAAAGCTCCTGCTCCTATTAAGAGCACATGCTTTTCATTTAGTTTTCGCTGTCCATTTTCGCCAATAGGTGAAAACAATATTTGTCTAGAATATCTTTCCTTCAACCAATGCTCACTCCTTCCGTAGGGCTGCTTGCGGTCGCGTAAGTTTTCTTAGGGATTCGACCTGCTTCATAGCCTAATCTGCCGCCCTCGATCGAGAGCTTCATCGCCCGGGACATTTTTACAGGGTCTTCCGCTTGAGAAACAGCCGTATTTAGTAAAACACCGTCAGCCCCAATCTCCATCGCCTGAGCTGCATCGGACGGGGAACCTATGCCCGCATCTACAATAACTGGAACTGTTGACTGTTCTATAATAAATTGTAAGTTTAATGGGTTGATAATTCCCTGGCCGGAACCAATCGGTGAAGCTCCAGGCATAATGGCATGCACCCCTAAGTCCTGCAGCCTTCTTGCCAGCATAACATCATCCGAAGTGTAAGGCAGCACTATAAAGCCTTCTTCCAATAGTATCTTAGAAGCTTTTAATGTTTCAATTGGATCAGGAAGCAAGGTGCGCTGATCACCGATTACTTCTACTTTGATCATATCGCATAATCCAGAAGCTTTAGCCAGCTTAGCCGTTCTGACTGCTTCCTCTGCCGTTTTAGCACCCGCCGTGTTTGGCAGCAGTGTGTATTGATCCGTATCAATCATTTCCAAGAAATTAGGCTGATCTGCTTCAAAGATATTCATCCGGCGAACGGAAAAAGTTAAAATTTCTGCTTCGGAAACTTCTACAGCTTGCTTTTGAATGGAATAGTCAGGATATTTTCCGGTGCCCAGCAATAACCTTGAGTGAAAATTACGATTAGCTATGGTTAACATTTTTTCATCCTCCTCCAACAAATTGAACAATTTCTATTCGGTCCTCATTCGTTACAGCTTCTTCGGCGTGTAAAGATCTATCCACAATCACTTGATTTCTCTCGACAATACCAACCTTATTATTTAATTTAAAATAGGCCAAAAGCTGCTCCACGTTAGTCACATCATCCGGTACTATCATTTCCTCGCCATTAATAAAGAGTTTCATAATGAACTCACCTCCATATGGTTTTGAAAGCGAGCAGGTGAAAAAGCTGATAAATCTGTTATGAGCTTCGTTTCCCCTGCAATATAATCTGCCATTACCTTCCCAGTAACTGGACTTAATAATATCCCGTTACGATAATGACCCGTGCTAAAATATAAGCTGTTCAATTCTGGGTGCGCTCCCATAATCGGCAGACCGTCTCCAGTCATAGGTCTCGTCCCAGCCCAAATCCGATCAATTTCTGCTTTCCCCAGTAAAGGCAGAAGCCTCTTGGCTTTATGAACCAATCCTTCGATTCCCTCCATGGTTACCCGCTGGTCAAATGTATAAGGAGTAGAAGTTGCTCCAACAATTATTTCCCCGCCTTTTTTCGGAACGAGATAGCAATCATCCGTAAAAATGGTTGTATGAAGGATCGGTTTTTCTGTTTTAACTGCTAGAGCTTCTCCCTTTACAGGGTATAAAGCCTGTTCTTTACCAGGTAAAAAACGACGACTCCACGCTCCGGCAGCCACTAGAACGGCACTTCCATAAAATTCCCCAGCGTCTGTAGCTACTCCTACTACTTGATTTTGTTCACGTATTAACTGATAGACATCAGTAGATTCACGAAAAGTCACTCCGTTTACAGCTGCAGCCCGCGCAAAAGCCTGGGTAAGATCTGGAGCTGATACATGGCCTTCTTTAGGAAACCATATACCTCCAACTAACGAATCTGTTAGACATGATTCCATTCCAACTATTTCTTCTCTGTCTTTCCAGAAGGATTCTTCCCCTTTCAGCTTTTGATTTGCAGCGATTTCCCGGTAACGAACTCTCTGTTCTTCCGTAAAAGCTAGTCTCAATATCCCCTTTTGTGAAAGCCCAATGTCTATTCCAGTCATGTCTTTTAACTCTACAGCTAAGTTTGGAAACATCTCTCGACTCGTACGCGCCAGTTCGTACATAGGGCTTTGCTCTTCCAACTCCGTTTGGACCCCAAGCATCCCAGCAGCTGCACTGGAAGCTTCTTGTCCAAGAGATCTTTTCTCCAGAACTAAAACCCGTTGCCCTTTCTTCGATAGATAAAAAGCTGTAGAACAGCCTATGATCCCTCCGCCAATTATAATCGTGTCGTACTTCTTAGGCATGATAACAACTCCTTTGAATCCTTGATTGAAACCTCCAGGCTTTCTCCCCAGGGTGGTGTGCTTCAGCAATGGAAGACATTACGGCTATTCCGGATACCTTTGTTTGAAGAACTCTCTCCAAATTGGATAAGTGAATTCCTCCAATAGCTATTACGGGTATGGAAACCGCTTCGGTTAATGAAGCTAATGATTTCACGCCTTTACCCTTAAGTCCCGACTTACTTTCGGTCTGATAAACATTTCCGAAAAGAAGGTAATCAGCCCCCTCCCTTTCTTTTTGGCATCCTGCTTCCAATCCATGAATGGAACAACCTACTCTCAGATTAGGATAGAGTCTTTTCACCTTCTCCGGGGAAGGCCCACATTCTGGAAGTTGAACTCCTGCTGCTCCCCATTTTCCAGCTACCGAGTAATAAGAGTTTACAATGATTTTTGTACTTGATATCCCTTCTTTTATAAGAGTGTAGACCCATCTCTCTATTTCTTCTTCCTCCCGGTGCTTTTCACGAAGGTGTATAGCCGTGACGGAGGATTGTATTGACAGGGCAGTCTGACAGAATTCATCCAACTCTTTTTTTCCATCTGAAAGTACATGAAGTTCCCGCTTCAAACTCATTTCACTTCCTTTCCCATAAAAAAAACCGCTCCCCATAGGGAAGCGGTTTTTTAGCAGATATTTGTAAACACATATGCTACACCCTCTACTTTCCTACGCTGGTATCGTCCAGATCAGGTTCTAGGGTTCAAACGCATTTGTCTCAGCCCGAAGGCACCCCTAGTAGAGCTTGTTTCAATATTTAGTTAAGTTCAGTATAACATTGGATCTTTTTAAATTCCAAAATATGCAAGTATGATCCAGAAGAAAATTTTTCCTAAAGAGGCTGTGAGTAAACAGAAGTTTAGTGATGATGATGAATTCGTAACGTTTCTCATTTGAAATAGAACGTAATCTTTGACTCTTTTATCTACTCAAGCTATATTAATAGTAACAAGGGGAGTAGCGACCGGATATCGGCTAATGAACCGTCAATACGGTATTCTTTATACCTGGTTCATTGGACTAAGTTCTGCTTAGTACGCAAGACCTTGGTACAATTTATTTTTGTGCCAGGGTTTTTTTATGTTCTGGCAGAAAGGAGAAACGATATGATTTATTTTGTATTCATCCTTGCTGCAGTTGTCGTAGTGATAAGTGCTGTCTACCTCAACCAGTTCGGGGACGTTATTAGCAAGAAATCTTCCTTGAGCGGTGCTGCAGTAGGAACTTTTTTAATCGCCGGAGCTACCTCACTCCCGGAATTAACCACAAGCTTAACTGCTGTGTACATTGACAACCCAGATATAGCGGTTGGTAATATGCTGGGGAGTAATGTATTTAATCTCCTCATCCTTGCCAGTATGGATATTATTTATAGAAGACAACGGTTATTTCAAAAAGTGAATAATAAGGAGAATATTCCGTCGGCCTCTATTGGCCTAGTTTTCCTTCTCATTATTATTTTCTCTCTCTGGATGCCTGGTTCGATTGAAATTTTCGGGGTGGGTATTGAGATGATCGTCATTGTCCTTCTTTATATATTCAGTATGAAGTTTATATCTGGAGGAGAATCCGAACAAGAAGAAGAAGAACTGACTAAAGATTACTCGCTGAAAGCAGCCGTTATCGGCTTTATTATTGCTTCTGTCATTGTTTTTATTTCTGGAAGTGCTTTATCTGTTTCAGGTGACCGGATGGCTGAAGCATCAGGACTTGATGCCAGTTTTGTTGGCAGCTTTCTAATTGCAGCCTCAACTTCTCTGCCTGAACTTGTAGCCGTGTACGCTGCCTTCAGGTTGGCCAATTATAATATGGCCATTGGTTCCATACTGGGAAGCAATTTGTTTAATATTCAACTGTTAGCTTTGACCGACTTGTTGTATAGAGAGGGAGCTATCCTTACTTCTGTCCAGTCTTCTCATATATTTATTGCATGTCTTGGACTCGTTATGACATTAATTATGATCTTTCTGCTTATACGCCCAGCTAGTATGAGAAGTCACTGGCGTTATGCAGCACCTTCTCTTCTCATGACTTTAATTTACTTTGTCGCTTCTTATGTATTGTTTTAGTATAAAATCTATTATTAGATCCAATCTAAGGTTAAAAAAAGTAGGCTTCCATTCAATAAATGGAAGCCTACTTTTTAAACGTTTTCCAATCAAGTTCACTTTCATTTAGAAGCTCTTCAAAGCTTTTATTTGCTTCTTTTTTCTTTTTTTCTTCAAGTCGTTTCTGCTTTTCTTGCTCCAAACGTTCGGCTTCGCTTTGTTTTAATTCAGATTTTTTTGAACGAAGCTGAGTCAATACATCCTCATTTAACTGCTCACTTAGTGATCCTTCTCTTTGTTCTTTCTTACTCATACGGCTTCGCCTTCTTTCACATCTTTTGGAGAGATAATAGGATTAAGAATCCCGTCAGGACTTGAAAGGCGGAAGCTGTTTTTAATGAAATCAAGTTTCATATCCGGCTTAAAGAAAGTGGCTTGTTGACGATCAATGATCACTTTGTACTCTGCATTTACCACCAAATTATCTGTCTTCAGAATTTGATCGGTAAACCGAATGGTAGGGAGCCCGTTCACTCCACATCCACACCCCTCTGTATCATAATACAGTCGGATAATTGGGCGACTCTGATCTTTCATATCTTCAAGCTTCTTTTTGGCCTCATCTGTGATACGTAATTTCAATATCGATCCCTCCTAACACTATCATAAAAAAATGATTACTCTATGGCAATTCTCTTGCTCATTCAGCTGATGTTATCCACCATGGTACCTCAGATGGCAGAGTAATTTCTATTACTAATGCTAACAGCAACTTAAACATTTATCATTCTCCAACATTAACAGGCTGTGGACTCTTTAAAAATACCATAATAGGACCACATTCATGGTGCCATTAAAGTACCAACACCCTCCTGAAAAGCAGAACCATTATTTTTTATTGAATTGGCGTTCCATTGCTTTTTCCAGAAAAGCGGGGGCGAGAGAATACATTTTACTCCCCGAATTCATCCAGCCTGGCATATTAATCTCTCTCTGCTGAGAAAATAAGTGCTCAACTACCTCAGCCGCTACTTTATTAGGATCCAGCATAAATCGATCTACAGCTTTTTCGTAGGCTCCTGTAGGGTCTGCCTGATTAAAGAAATTCGTACGTACTGGCCCCAGGTTCACAGAAGTCACATAGACTCCCTGACTTTCCACTTCCATACGGAGACCATTGGTAAAACCTATGACGGCATGTTTGGTAGCGGCATAAACAGAAGACTTTGGAGTCGCTATTTTGCCAGCTTGAGAAGCGATATTAACTATGTGCCCTCTCTTTTGCTGCAGGAAGTGAGGGAGCAGTTGATGAGTAGTTCGAAATAAGGATTTTACATTGATGGAAAGCATTCGATCGATATCTTGCCACTTTGCTTCTGAGACCAGGTCGAAAACAGCCATCCCTGCATTGTTGATCAATCCATCAATCGATCCATGATCATAGCATATTTGATCAATAACATCTTTCCATTCGGCATCGTTAGATAAATCAGCTTTGTACCAGTAACAAGGTACGGAAAAGGCAGCTTCTATTTTTTCTTTTATAATGGCAAGGCGATCAGCAGACCTAGCCACTAAAATGGGTATGCCTCCTTCACGCGCCACATGAATAGCTAAATATTTACCAATTCCACTTGAAGCGCCCGTTATTAAAACTTTTTTATCTTTGACTAATTCATTCATATAACCATCACCTGTTTACATAATAATATTTTTGTTCACCTGAAAATTCGGCGATTACAGCTTTTTTGTTTTCTAAGTAATCCAACTGGCCGATCGTTTCAGACATCGTCAGGCCAAACTGACTTTCTATATGTTTAGGAAACAAACGCCTGCATACATCATATGCACATAAACTCTCTTCTTCAAACATATTCAGGACTTTGAGTGCGCGCTCCTCTTGTTTTTTAAGACGCTGAATGACTAATTTATCTGTGTTCTGAAACGTCTTTCCGTGCCCTGGATATACCATTTGAATATTTCTATCCAATAATTTTTCCATAGAAGCCCGGTATTGAAGAAGGGGGCGGGGACGATCCTTCTCGATGCCATATGGAGGTTCCAACAAGGGGTTGGAAGAGATATGGGCAAGCAGATGATCGCCGCCAATAAAGGATCCATCAGCTTGTCGATAAAACGAAATATGACTCTGAGCATGGCCAGGAGTCTCTATCGTTACCCACTCCTCGTGCCCTGGAATCCTGTCTCCCTCCGTTAGTTCAAGTGTCAATGTGCCTTCTGCGCTCCATTTCAAGGGTTTACGAAGAGATTTGAGCAAGCCTAAATACTGTTCCGGCACCCCTGATTCTTTATACATACGATGAAAAAATTCCTCATATCTCAAAAAGAAAGCTTCTTCTCTTTCAAGCCATGGTTTTAACTTCGGGTGAGCAGCCACTGTGCTCAGATTAGGAAAATGTTCGATCAATCCCATATGATCTGGATGGTGGTGGGTTAGTACAATCTGATCTATATCACCTGGACTATATCCAAGTTCTTTTAATTGAATTACCAATTCACTCCAAGCTGCGTCAGTTTTTACACCTGCATCTACCAGGGTGAGCCGATCACCTTTCAGTAGGTATAGATGTACGTCTCCCACCGCATAAGGGGTAGGAAGTGTGATTTGGTAAATAGCATCTTTTAAGGTTTTCATTCGGTATCCTCCAAACTGAATGAACATTCATTTTATAACCATTGTACCACGCTTTCGTAATATATTCCTGCTGGTTTCAAAAATATCACGACTATTTTTTAAATTTACAATATTCTTTCTAGTGAAACATTTTCAATAACTCTTCAAATCTATGTCTCCAGCTATTATACTTTAACGCGTTATTGTAAAATTTTTAGCCTTGTCATTTTAAGGAGGAAACTCATGGAACACCAAGAAAATAGAAGTCGTACCGTACGGATACTGGACTGGATTGAACGTGTGGGAAATAGACTTCCCCATCCAGTTACGTTATTTGCTATATTTGCTTTTCTTGTCATCCTAGCATCCTGGATATTTTCAACCCTTGGAATTCAGGTAGAAGATCCTGCAACTGGAGATACTCTTGAAGTTACCAATTTACTATCTAGCGAAGGAATCAAATATATCTTTGAAAGTATGGTAGAGAACTTTGTAGGATTCGCTCCACTCGGAACCGTTCTAGTTACGATGCTCGGTATCGGAGTGGCTGAAAGATCCGGTCTAATCAGCGCAATGCTAAGAGGGCTGGTTACATCTGTGCCACGTTTCTTAATGACGGCTGCTCTTGTATTTGGAGGTATCATGTCAAGTATGGCTGCCGACGCAGGTTACGTGGTGCTCACGCCTCTTGGTGCTGTCCTTTTTGCCGGTTTAGGTCGTCATCCTTTAGCAGGATTAGCGGCAGCCTTTGCCGGTGTATCTGCTGGGTTCAGTGCTAATTTGCTGCTTACGTCTCTTGATCCTCTATTGGGGGAATTAACTAAAGAAGCAGCTAAAACTATTGATCCCGGCTACGCAGAAAACATTCTATACACCATGAACTATTATTTTATGATTGTGTCTGTTTTTGTGCTTACTATTGTTGGAACACTCATAACTGATAAACTTGTCGAGCCAAGACTTGGAACTTACCAAGGCGGAGTTAAGGAAGAGGTCAACTATGTAACGAAACTTGAAAAGAAGGGAATGCTTGGAGCACTTCTAGCTCTAATCATTACAATCGGTCTGTTGTCTCTTCTCGTCGTCCCATCCTGGGGTCCGATGAGAAATCCTGACGACTTTCTCGCCTCCCCTTTCTTCCATAGTCTAGTACCCATTATCCTGCTCATTTTCTTTGTTCCCGGTTTGGTCTATGGAAAGATAACAAAAGAAATTAAGAATGATAAAGATGTTGCCAATCAAATGTCAGAAACTATGGCTACCATGGGAATGTATATTGTTCTTGCTTTCACAGCAGGACAATTTGTGGCTTATTTCACGCATACCAATATGGGGAAAGTAATCGCTGTAAGTGGAGCCGAATTCCTGGATGCTATTGGTTTGAATGGAATAGGTTTGATAATTGCGTTCATATTTGTGGCGGCTTTCATAAACTTGTTTATCGGAAGCTCATCCGCAAAATGGGCGATTATGGCTCCGGTGTTTGTTCCTCTTATGATGCAGCTTGGCTATTCACCTGAGCTGACTACTTTAGCTTACAGAATCGCCGATTCGACGACGAACATTATTTCACCGTTAATGCCGTACTTCGCCATTGTAATTGCTTTCGCTCAAAAGTACGACAAAAACGTGGGAATTGGAACCCTGATTTCAACCATGCTCCCTTATTCCATAGGTTTCTTTGTTGTATGGATCGTAATGTTATTCATATGGATGCTGACCGGATTTCCGATTGGTCCAGATGCAGGATTCTTTTATGAACCGAACAATTAAGATGACAAAAGCCCGGATGCCTGACAGCATCCGGGCTTTTTTATGAACTGAAAAAATGATGGATGGTTTCCGCTAAGATATGCGGGAGCTTATCAAAACTGTAAGTTAATTCAAGTCGTTCCGTCCACTGGTGGGCGTCTCTGCCTCGTGGCCCAACATTAATGATAGGCATCGTAATGGTTTCCATAATTTTAGCAGGTAATTCATACCCTTTTCCTTGTATAGGCATCTGATTAAGTAAATGATCAATGGAAGATTTCATAGAAACCGGTCCAATAAAGCTCAAGTCGGAAAGCCCTGTGAAATATTCCACTTCAGTCAAGTTCACCCCAAATTTGTCGCGAGCTGTCTCGATCGCTTTTTTCGCACCGCTTTGGATAAGCGGGTCATGGTGAGAAGACACAGATGGATAGAAAGGAGGGCTGTAGAATAAAACAATCATTGGACTGATATCTTTACATAACGAAGCAAGATTTTGCACAAGACTCGTAGAAAAATCACGGTCTCCTTCATCCCGCTGATTAATCAAACGATTTTGACGACGCTCTACCTCCCTCGTTCCATACCGTTCTACTGCTTCTTTGTACAACTGTTCGTAGGTCAGGATCTGAATTTCCGGTGAAAAATTCGACGTTTGCGTGCCTTCTAAATAAAAAGAGGCCTGGTGATGGTAATGATTAATGATTTTAGCGCGGGCACGCTGGGCAGCCAGTAACAATTTTTCGTTCAACTGTTCAATCGTCTGCTTCATATATAAAACATTATACATCGCTACAGCAGACTGTGGTGTTTGAACGGAATAATGATGCTTTAAGTCACGCTGCATCAGACTAATAGGAGGGGGTGTTCTCTCCCCATCTACCTGCTCAATAAAAGTTTCGTTCAACTCCATCTCTTGAGCAATATAGCTGACCATCAAGTTAGCATTCAGACCAGCGAAAGGCTCGCCGGCATGTGTTTCTTTCCCGTAGCAAAAGAAACCGGGAAGCGTCTTCCCAATTGATCCCGTATATAGATAATTAGCTGGATCACCAGGGTATTTGCTAAACATTGGTTCTCCATTGATGGCTGTTTTATAATTCAGATTTTCTTTATCTCTTATCTCTGCAAGAGCCGGCAAAGCAGCTAGCATCCCTTCTGAATTGACTTCCTCATCAGGTACGGCTACAAGCAGTAAATTTCCATCAAACTCCCCTTCCATTGCTTTTTCCAACAGTGAAAGGTGCAGGGTTAATCCTGCTTTCATATCCATAATTCCCCGGCCGAACAACCAGTCTCCTGTCAATAAATCCTTGGCGGCATCTTTAGGCAGCACACCCGGGTTTTTATGAAGCTCCTGTGTTAATTCTTTCGGGTGAAAAGCCAAGTTCTGCCAGGAGCCATAATCTTCGACTCCAACCACATCTGCGTGGGCAATGAGAACAATTGTATCTTTTGCTTCTCCTTGTTTTACAAGAGCAGTTAACAACTGTCGTCCGTCATCCAAAGGGTGAAGGTTTAAGTGCTCAGGGTGATCTTGATAATATTTACGATCTTCTAAAATATAATATAAGTATTCAATAACTGCGATCTCCGCATTACTCCCTGTAATACTTGGATATTCCACTAACGAACATAGTAGATCGGTTAACTGTTCTTTTGTCTGCCACTGTCCCATGTTTTACACTCCTTATTGACTTTTTCTGGTTTTTCGAACACAATCAAACTCAAGGTCCAACCTGAATAAGAGGTGAACTTTATGAATACAACGCTTATTTACGCTCACCGGGGAGCAAGCTCCCTTGCACCGGAAAATACGATGGCCGCTTTCGAATTAGCGCGCTCTGCTAAAGCTGAAGGGATTGAAACAGACATTCAGTTAACGAAAGATCAAATACCAGTGCTTATTCATGATGAAAACTTACGCAGAACAACAAATGGCACAGGATTTGTACAGGATTATACATACACAGAACTGCGCATGCTTGATGCTGGAAGCTGGTTTTCCCCAGAATTTTCTGATTGTTATATTGTAACACTAGACGAATTCCTTCGCTGGTTCAAGGAGAAACCTATGTTTCTTAATGCAGAATTAAAAACGAATGTAATTGAATATAAAGACATCGAAAGAATTGTATACGAAGCTTTAAAAAAATATGATGTGGTCGAACGAACCGTTATTTCCAGCTTTAATTCGGACACCATTCTCCGTATGAAGAAGATTAACCCTTCCATTAAAACGGCTTTTTTAACCTCTACTAAGATGATTAACCTTCCAGACTATGCAAAGTCTTTAGGAGCAGATGCTCTTCATGTTAAGCATCGATTATTAGATAAAAAATTAGTCAAAAGCTGCCAAAAAGAAAAGTTAAATCTGCGCGTCTATACAGTCAATCGCCCTTCTCATATGAAGAAATGCTATCAATTAGGGATTGACGGTATTTTTACTGATTTTCCTCACCAGGCACGGGAATATCGAAAGCTTAATCATGACAACAGGAAAGGGTTCTTCTAATGTTTTGGCTATTAACAATGATCTTTTTATTTTGGACTATAATCCTTGTTGATTTTCATAAAGGATTTAAAACTCTGTCTTCAATTGACCATCTACCCTTCAGAGATGAAAAATTATTAATATCCGTTATCATTGCTGCTAAAGATGAGGAAAAATCCATTAAACAGACTCTCGAAACTCTTCTGG